>OZ241323.1:0-2878237 GCA_965199685.1 uncultured candidatus Poriferisulfidus sp. | reverse complement strand
TCCAATAAGCTATTCGCATCGCTGCCACGCGCCAGTGTAAACCCTGCTGTATCTTCTATATCCGTCGTTAGCGTCGCCGTGTAGGTGAATACATTGGCAGTGCCAGAAACTATCGCATTACTAATTACTTGCGGTGCTTCACCATCCTTGAATACACGCACTAATTGATACGACGATGTGGTGTTCAGGCTCGGCACATTACCATTATCTTCACCTGCAACTTCTACCGTGAACATCATCTCGTAGGTATTTGCTTCACCTTCTTGTAAAACTGCATCACTACTGGCTACCACCGTAATCGTCGGTGGGGTATTATCTCTAGTCGCAACTGCATTAGCATCGTCATCTATGCGCACACCATCCGTTATGTCGGTGTTGTCACTGCCTCGAACGGCAACATTACCCGAGTTGTCTGTCAATGGATTATTACTGCCTGCTAAGGTGAAACCAGTTATCCCAACCGGGGTATCTACGGTCACACTATATACCAGCGTTGCCGTTGTATTCGCAACATTAGAAGCATTGCGTACTGCGGTAGCTGTGATACTACCTGAACCGCCAACACCAATGACATTATACGAACCAGGCGCACCTAGTCCTCTCACTGGCTCATCGTTTTGCACATCCACATCAAATGCAACCATATATTGCGTGCCGTTGCTACCAGCGACCGGCACTGCACCACCATCAGCAACCACATTGATTTGCGGCGCATCTGTATCTCTTCTAGCAACTGCATCTGCTCTATTATCTATACGCTCACCATCGCCTATGGCACTCTCATCAGCTGCTCTGACCGGCGGATTATTATCCCCGTCTAATAGACTACCGGATGCACGACCTAATGTGAAACCAAACGTCGCTAGCTCTGTTGCTGCACTATCCAAGGTGACCATGTACTCCACTACCGCTGTCGTCGGACTATCCATATCATTAACCGATACATTCACTGTGAAACCTGATGTTATGTCTTCTTCATCCATCGGGTCGCCGTTCCTATCTACGCGTATTAAGATGTAAGAGTTTGTGTTAGACAGGCTGGGAACAACTATTTCTCTACCCTCTGCATCCGTTGCTTGCACACTAAAGCTGAACGTATATTGGCTTGGCGTATCTAACGACGGCATCGCCATGCTCTGGGCTTCTACCGCAAGCCTCGCTCCTGCAATAGCAACCGGCGGTGCTGCTTCTCGCATGATAGCTACGGTATAAGTCGTAACCGTCTCATCATCTTCGGCAGTCACGACAAGTTCTATTTCGGTGGTCATGCCGGCTCTGTTTAATACAACACTCGCAGTACTACCACTGGCTAGATTGGCATTATTATTGACTAATCTGATCGTCGCATAATTACTGCGTGCCGTCGCTCCTACCACCACCTCATTAACATCAAACAATACACTTCCTGTATAAGTCGTCTGCGCCGCAGCAAACACTTTGTCAAGCATTATCGCAGTGTCGTTTTGCGTTAACTCTAAGCTAATCAACGACGCATCCATACTCGCTGGCGTTTCTGCTATCGCATCTGCATCAATTTGTCCGTCAGTTATCACCGCAATCACATCTCCAGTAGCTATTGGTGCCCCATCGCTCTTAATTGGCAGATTACCCGATGCATCCAATAAGCTATTCGCATCGCTGCCACGCGCCAGTGTAAACCCTGCTGTATCTTCTATATCCGTCGTTAGCGTCGCCGTGTAGGTGAATACATTGGCAGTGCCAGAAACTATCGCATTACTAATTACTTGCGGTGCTTCACCATCCTTGAATACACGCACTAATTGATACGACGATGTGGTGTTCAGGCTCGGCACATTACCATTATCTTCACCTGCAACTTCTACCGTGAACATCATCTCGTAGGTATTTGCTTCACCTTCTTGTAAAACTGCATCACTACTGGCTACCACCGTAATCGTCGGTGGGGTATTATCTCTAGTCGCAACTGCATTAGCATCGTCATCTATGCGCACACCATCCGTTATGTCGGTGTTGTCACTGCCTCGAACGGCAACATTACCCGAGTTGTCTGTCAATGGATTATTACTGCCTGCTAAGGTGAAACCAGTTATCCCAACCGGGGTATCTACGGTCACACTATATACCAGCGTTGCCGTTGTATTCGCAACATTAGAAGCATTGCGTACTGCGGTAGCTGTGATACTACCTGAACCACCAACACCAATGACATTATACGAACCAGGCGCACCTAGTCCTCTCACTGGCTCATCGTTTTGCACATCCACATCAAATGCAACCATATATTGCGTGCCGTTGCTACCAGCGACCGGCACTGCACCACCATCAGCAACCACATTGATTTGCGGTGCTGTGGTATCTCTTCTAGCAACTGCATCTGCTCTATTATCTATACGCTCACCATCGCCTATGGCACTCTCATCAGCTGCTCTGACCGGCGGATTATTATCCCCGTCTAATAGACTACCGGATGCACGACCTAATGTGAAACCAAACGTCGCTAGCTCTGTTGCTGCACTATCCAAGGTGACCATGTACTCCACTACCGCTGTCGTCGGACTATCCATATCATTAACCGATACATTCACTGTGAAACCTGATGTTATGTCTTCTTCATCCATCGGGTCGCCGTTCCTATCTACGCGTATTAAGATGTAAGAGTTTGTGTTAGACAGGCTGGGAACAACTATTTCTCTACCCTCTGCATCCGTTGCTTGCACACTAAAGCTGAACGTATATTGGCTTGGCGTATCTAACGACGGCATCGCCATGCTCTGGGCTTCTACCGCAAGCCTCGCTCCTGCAATAGCAACCGGCGGTGCTGCTTCTCGCATGATAGCTACGGTATAAGTCGTAACCGTCTCATCATCTTCGGCAGTCACGACAAGTTCTATTTCGGTGGTCATGCCGGCTCTGTTTAATACAACACTCGCAGTACTACCACTGGCTAGATTGGCATTATTATTGACTAATCTGATCGTCGCATAATTACTGCGTGCCGTCGCTCCTACCACCACCTCATTAACATCAAACAATACACTTCCTGTATAAGTCGTCTGCGCCGCAGCAAACACTTTGTCAAGCATTATCGCAGTGTCGTTTTGCGTTAACTCTAAGCTAATCAACGACGCATCCATACTCGCTGGCGTTTCTGCTATCGCATCTGCATCAATTTGTCCGTCAGTTATCACCGCAATCACATCTCCAGTAGCTATTGGTGCCCCATCGCTCTTAATTGGCAGATTACCCGATGCATCCAATAAGCTATTCGCATCGCTGCCACGCGCCAGTGTAAACCCTGCTGTATCTTCTATATCCGTCGTTAGCGTCGCCGTGTAGGTGAATACATTGGCAGTGCCAGAAACTATCGCATTACTAATTACTTGCGGTGCTTCACCATCCTTGAATACACGCACTAATTGATACGACGATGTGGTGTTCAGGCTCGGCACATTACCATTATCTTCACCTGCAACTTCTACCGTGAACATCATCTCGTAGGTATTTGCTTCACCTTCTTGTAAAACTGCATCACTACTGGCTACCACCGTAATCGTCGGTGGGGTATTATCTCTAGTCGCAACTGCATTAGCATCGTCATCTATGCGCACACCATCCGTTATGTCGGTGTTGTCACTGCCTCGAACGGCAACATTACCCGAGTTGTCTGTCAATGGATTATTACTGCCTGCTAAGGTGAAACCAGTTATCCCAACCGGGGTATCTACGGTCACACTATATACCAGCGTTGCCGTTGTATTCGCAACATTAGAAGCATTGCGTACTGCGGTAGCTGTGATACTACCTGAACCGCCAACACCAATGACATTATACGAACCAGGCGCACCTAGTCCTCTCACTGGCTCATCGTTTTGCACATCCACATCAAATGCAACCATATATTGCGTGCCGTTGCTACCAGCGACCGGCACTGCACCACCATCAGCAACCACATTGATTTGCGGTGCTGTGGTATCTCTTCTAGCAACTGCATCTGCTCTATTATCTATACGCTCACCATCGCCTATGGCACTCTCATCAGCTGCTCTGACCGGCGGATTATTATCCCCGTCTAATAGACTACCGGATGCACGACCTAATGTGAAACCAAACGTCGCTAGCTCTGTTGCTGCACTATCCAAGGTGACCATGTACTCCACTACCGCTGTCGTCGGACTATCCATATCATTAACCGATACATTCACTGTGAAACCTGATGTTATGTCTTCTTCATCCATCGGGTCGCCGTTCCTATCTACGCGTATTAAGATGTAAGAGTTTGTGTTAGACAGGCTGGGAACAACTATTTCTCTACCCTCTGCATCCGTTGCTTGCACACTAAAGCTGAACGTATATTGGCTTGGCGTATCTAACGACGGCATCGCCATGCTCTGGGCTTCTACCGCAAGCCTCGCTCCTGCAATAGCAACCGGCGGTGCTGCTTCTCGCATGATAGCTACGGTATAAGTCGTAACCGTCTCATCATCTTCGGCAGTCACGACAAGTTCTATTTCGGTGGTCATGCCGGCTCTGTTTAATACAACACTCGCAGTACTACCACTGGCTAGATTGGCATTATTATTGACTAATCTGATCGTCGCATAATTACTGCGTGCCGTCGCTCCTACCACCACCTCATTAACATCAAACAATACACTTCCTGTATAAGTCGTCTGCGCCGCAGCAAACACTTTGTCAAGCATTATCGCAGTGTCGTTTTGCGTTAACTCTAAGCTAATCAACGACGCATCCATACTCGCTGGCGTTTCTGCTATCGCATCTGCATCAATTTGTCCGTCAGTTATCACCGCAATCACATCTCCAGTAGCTATTGGTGCCCCATCGCTCTTAATTGGCAGATTACCCGATGCATCCAATAAGCTATTCGCATCGCTGCCACGCGCCAGTGTAAACCCTGCTGTATCCTCAATATCCGTCGTTAGCGTCGCCGTGTAGGTGAATACATTGGCAGTGCCAGAAACTATCGCATTACTAATTACTTGCGGTGCTTCACCATCCTTGAATACACGCACTAATTGATACGACGATGTGGTGTTCAGGCTCGGCACATTACCATTATCTTCACCTGCAACTTCTACCGTGAACATCATCTCGTAGGTATTTGCTTCACCTTCTTGTAAAACTGCATCACTACTGGCTACCACCGTAATCGTCGGTGGGGTATTATCTCTAGTCGCAACTGCATTAGCATCGTCATCTATGCGCACACCATCCGTTATGTCGGTGTTGTCACTGCCTCGAACGGCAACATTACCCGAGTTGTCTGTCAATGGATTATTACTGCCTGCTAAGGTGAAACCAGTTATCCCAACCGGGGTATCTACGGTCACACTATATACCAGCGTTGCCGTTGTATTCGCAACATTAGAAGCATTGCGTACTGCGGTAGCTGTGATACTACCTGAACCGCCAACACCAATGACATTATACGAACCAGGCGCACCTAGTCCTCTCACTGGCTCATCGTTTTGCACATCCACATCAAATGCAACCATATATTGCGTGCCGTTGCTACCAGCGACCGGCACTGCACCACCATCAGCAACCACATTGATTTGCGGCGCATCTGTATCTCTTCTAGCAACTGCATCTGCTCTATTATCTATACGCTCACCATCGCCTATGGCACTCTCATCAGCTGCTCTGACCGGCGGATTATTATCCCCGTCTAATAGACTACCGGATGCACGACCTAATGTGAAACCAAACGTCGCTAGCTCTGTTGCTGCACTATCCAAGGTGACCGTGTACTCCACTACCGCTGTCGTCGGACTATCCATATCATTAACCGATACATTCACTGTGAAACCTGATGTTATGTCTTCTTCATCCATCGGGTCGCCGTTCCTATCTACGCGTATTAAGATGTAAGAGTTTGTGTTAGACAGGCTGGGAACAACTATTTCTCTACCCTCTGCATCCGTTGCTTGCACATGGAAGCTGAACGTATATTGGCTTGGCGTATCTAACGACGGCATCGCCATGCTCTGGGCTTCTACCGCAAGCCTCGCTCCTGCAATAGCAACCGGCGGTGCTGCTTCTCGCATGATAGCTACGGTATAAGTCGTGACCGTCTCATCATCTTCGGCAGTCACGACAAGTTCTATTTCGGTGGTCATGCCGGCTCCGTTTAATACAACACTCGCAGTACTACCACTGGCTAGATTGGCATTATTATTGACTAATCTGATCGTCGCATAATTACTGCGTGCCGTCGCTCCTACCACCACCTCATTAACATCAAACAATACACTTCCTGTATAAGTCGTCTGCGCCGCAGCAAACACTTTGTCAAGCATTATCGCAGTGTCGTTTTGCGTTAACTCTAAGCTAATCAACGACGCATCCATACTCGCTGGCGTTTCTGCTATCGCATCTGCATCAATTTGTCCGTCAGTTATCACCGCAATCACATCTCCAGTAGCTATTGGTGCCCCATCGCTCTTAATTGGCAGATTACCCGATGCATCCAATAAGCTATTCGCATCGCTGCCACGCGCCAGTGTAAACCCTGCCGTATCCTCAATATCCGTCGTTAGCGTCGCCGTGTAGGTGAATACATTGGCAGTGCCAGAAACTATCGCATTACTAATTACTTGCGGTGCTTCACCATCCTTGAATACACGCACTAATTGATACGACGATGTGGTGTTCAGGCTCGGCACATTACCATTATCTTCACCTGCAACTTCTACCGTGAACATCATCTCGTAGGTATTTGCTTCACCTTCTTGTAAAACTGCATCACTACTGGCTACCACCGTAATCGTCGGGGAGGTATTATCTCTAGTCGCAACTGCATTAGCATCGTCATCTATGCGCACACCATCCGTTATGTCGGTGTTGTCACTGCCTCGAACGGCAACATTACCCGAGTTGTCTGTCAATGGATTATTACTGCCTGCTAAGGTGAAACCAGTTATCCCAACCGGGGTATCTACGGTCACACTATATACCAGCGTTGCCGTTGTATTCGCAACATTAGAAGCATTGCGTACTGCGGTAGCTGTGATACTACCTGAACCGCCAACACCAATGACATTATACGAACCAGGCGCACCTAGTCCTCTCACTGGCTCATCGTTTTGCACATCCACATCAAATGCAACCATATATTGCGTGCCGTTGCTACCAGCGACCGGCACTGCACCACCATCAGCAACCACATTGATTTGCGGCGCATCTGTATCTCTTCTAGCAACTGCATCTGCTCTATTATCTATACGCTCACCATCGCCTATGGCACTCTCATCAGCTGCTCTGACCGGCGGATTATTATCCCCGTCTAATAGACTACCGGATGCACGACCTAATGTGAAACCAAACGTCGCTAGCTCTGTTGCTGCACTATCCAAGGTGACCGTGTACTCCACTATCGCTGTCGTCGGACTATCCATATCATTAACCGATACATTCACTGTGAAACCTGATGTTATGTCTTCTTCATCCATCGGGTCGCCGTTCCTATCTACGCGTATTAAGATGTAAGAGTTTGTGTTAGACAGGCTGGGAACAACTATTTCTCTACCCTCTGCATTCGTTGCTTGCACACTAAAGCTCAGTGTATATTGGCGAGGCGTATCTACCGACGGCATTGCTTCCATACCTTCAGGTCCCCGGGCTTCCACCGCAAGCCTCGGATTCGGCGTTGCAATCACCGCAGCCGCGTTAGTTCTAGAATCCAGTGCTTCACCGTTTTCTACTGTTTCTCCAGTCTCTGGATCTACCGGGTCGTTGTTTGATGCATCTCGCAGACTATCCATTCCTCGACCTAAGGCAAAACTCAATATGTTCATCGGGTCTGCCAATGTCACCGTATAAGTAATCGTTGCTGTCGTATTATCATTATTTACCCTCAACATGCTGTCGTTTATTGCCGTGCTTGTGAATGGACGAACACCTTCACTATCCCTTTGTAATAATACATAGGAATTAGTCGTGCCTAGGCTTGATATCGATTCACTTGCTTCAACCTCAAACACTATCGTATATCTACCTTCGGTTTCGGTAGCATTTCCAGTAACATCTAATGTTGGGGCTGTGGTATCTCGGCGTGCTATAACTGAAGCATCAATTGCCTCGCCTACATCAATGGTGTCGGCACCAAGCATGGGTGGATTAAGAAAATCATCCACCAACGCATCGGCATCATTAGCACGCGCCAACACAAAGCCGCTTGTCATCGTGGTCGCTGCTTGATTGGCTATGCTAACCACAAACTGTAGTGTTGCTACACCTGAACCATTATCGCTACCATTAGCACTCACCACTTCTATGCTGGTATCCAAGTCCCTTTGTCCAACTCTACGCAGTATCGTATACGAACTCGTAGTAGAAAGGTCGCCAATAGGCTTATCTCCATGCTCAGTGTTGGTGACCGTGAAGCCTATGGTGTACTGATTACCATCGTCAGCATTCGGCATGGCTTCAACAACGGGATCCCCAGCAACGTTGTCCACTACAACCACCGTAAGCCTCGCACCCTCGCTTGGCTTAACCGCTCGCCTGCTTGGGTCTATCTCTGCATTTGCACCTATCACATCATCATCGGATGGGTCAGTGTCGCTGCCACCACGACTACTAACTGGTAAATTACCAGAAGCATCCAGCAACTTGGTGTCGTCATCAGCTCGGTGCAAACGAAACTCAGTTGTTGAAGTGATTTGGGCTTGACTAAGTTCTACAGAGGCAGTCAAGGTTATTTGTGTATTGTTCCCACTAATTTCATAGGTACTTGTTGTTACAAGGTCGCCATCTGCTGCCGTGTCCGTACCAAATCGATATAGTGCATACGATGCCGTCTCATCCAAAGTTTCTACAGGCTGACCGTCAGCGTTCACTACAAAAGTCACATCAAAGGTATTGCCGCTTAAGGTTAATCCTGGAGTACCAACTATCGTGATTATTGGTGCTATTCTGTCTCTACTTGCTGTTCTTGCTGCTTCGTCACTGGTGATTGTGGGTAGATTTGAGTCAAGGTCCCTTAAGGCACTGGGCTCAAGCCCTAATGTCCAACCTGTAGTAGCGCGCACATCACGATAATCTGAAAACTCCGCTCTATAAGTTATCGTAGCATTCATATTATTGTTAGAGGAAACTGCGGACAGGCCTATGACTCTTATTCTACCATCCAATGGAGTGTCGTTTCGTGTCACCGTGTAAGCACTAACATCTGCTATAGTCGGAATAGCTTCGGTTGCAGATATCCCAAATGTTACGTCATATGTTAAACCGCTACTGCTTGGCATGACGCTTGCCACTACGGTGATGCTTGGCACAGTAGTCATATCTCTTGGTGCCTGTGCACTAGTATCATCGGTTATGATGCCACCAGCCATTATTGGGCCGTCGTTATTAACTGGCACATTATCTGCCACGTCCCATAAACTTTCTGGAACATTACTACGTGCCAATGTGAAATAATCTACACTAGCTAAGGCACTGCTAACTGGGACGATGTACTCAAGTATTACGCTTGTGTTTGACCCTTCACCACTATGTATTGAACCAGTGGCACTAGCAACACTTGCAGTAGTAATCCCGGATACACTCTGCAATTGATAAGAATTTATATCGTCTAAACTCTCTACATCTTCATCGGCAGACACCGCAAAGTACATGACATAGCTGTTAACGTCGTTAACGACTGTCGGGACAAGATTGCCAGATGCCGGGATGCCATCCGAGGCTACTCTAGCAACCGTAATCATTGCACCATCATCGTCTCGCGCTATCTCCATTACGTCTCTTAATGCCGGCTGATAATCTTCAACGACTTTGAAGTTGTCTGCACCTTGAACGGCATTGCGCCTAAATTCTATGGACCGCTGCGGACCACCTGTTATTAAGTCGTTGGTCTGATCTACAACCATTGTGAGTGTGGTCGGAGAATCTCCTTCGGTTGCTACACTGATGACCGGTATCGTCGAGGTCGTTCCTTCTGCTACACATCTTCCATTCTCTTCGGTTACACACAAAGCATCTGTATTGACGGTTCTAGGACTAATCGCGCTACTGAAAGTCAGTGTCCATTCCGCATGACTTGACGGTCCGCTGAAGTCATCGTTTTGATCACTCTCAGTAACTCTAGGTGCATCCCGGTCATAAAACAAAGCCGCAGCAAAACTACGGTCAGCTAATTGATCACCATCCACATCTTCAACTATGTTAGTACTAGTACTGACTAGCCTTAAGATATCATCTTCTATAGCCTGACTAAACACAACTTCGGTATAAGTACTGCCAGCCTCGTGATTCACGTTGCTTATCACTGAATCATCGGTTGCATCGAGAGTGAAATTAGCTACAGTTAGTTGCGTAGCAATGCCTTTGGAAAATTCAATACGCACTCCACGACCATTTCCATATCGTAAGTAATTCTGAACCCGAGTCTTTCCGTCCAAACGAAAATCATTAAGACTATTGTGAACCAACGGGAATATGTTACGCCTAACAGTCGTATCACTGTAGACATATATTGCGTTTCCTGTGATGTCGGTTCCACTGATTGCAATACCTGCATCTTGATTACTATTTGTAACACTACACGTGACTTTCACAAAATCCTGAAATGTATCACTAAGCTGTACTAAACTAGATGCCGTGGTTGTTTGACTAGGAGGGCGGGCAGTAATGGTGAAACTGTCATCAGTAGTGTCATTAAATGTATAGACATACACTTTCCCCTCCTCCGCAAAAGGACCGGCAACATCATAGGCGCAGTTGCTTAACGCATCAGTGTTATATGTTAATCTAGCCGACGCAAATGCCAACCTGGTTCTACCTTTAGTGGTTGTGTCCCCTCCAATTATCCTCATCTGAACGGTATAAGTGGCAGTAGTGCTAGCACCACCGCTTTCTAGTTCCTCATCAGCGAGTCTATATTCCAATACGCCGTCTATGCTTGGTTGACAGTCATTACATTCGCCGGCTATCGGATATTCAGCCGAGGGCATACCTGAAAACCGACTCTGGACAAATGGGGTTTGTGCAAATGCACTGCCGACTAATAGCAACAATAATATCGTAAAAATCTTTCTCATTGGGTTTCTCTGTTTCGCAATCATCGTTCTATGGTAACTGCGTTGTTCGACCTAAATTCTCACCCAATTGGGAAGATACATCATCGGCATCCACCGCGCCACTGAAATCAATGTCAGACTCCTTAGAGGTTATTCCCGTATCGATGTCACGATATATTTGTAGATAATCAGCAGCATTTATGTTTGCATCACTATTCACATCACCGACATACATTGTCGCCATTCCGTTTTCTATTTTCAAACCAAGATTTCCTCCTCTGGCGGCATTTGTTTCTCCCTCCGTAAGCGGTGTGAAATCGTACGAATAACGCGTCCCTATCGTTGTAGTTTGTGTTGACATTCTCTCATTGGAAATGACATCTAGATGATTTAGATGGCGTACGACTACATATAAATCCTTGCCCAATATCTCGTTATTATCGGCAAAGTCAAATTCTACGGGAGGACAGTTGGTTGGGTCATTTCGATCAAAATTATTGCATACATCTGTACCACCATATTCTTCTGCATCTACAACATAGCCATTACTTAGCAAGAAAGCAGGCTTACGAGCGACCACCGTTCCTGTTGTTGCAGACCCTACCTGATTACCACTATCCACAGCCCGCAACTCAAGCAATACCCAATCAGAGACGTTATTATTGATATTCGTGTCCGTAATAGTAATACTACTACATTTTGCTTTGTCTGCTTCGAGACCAAGCGCAGCTTCAAGATAGCCATCAGTACCGCAATAAGGATCAGTGGTACCAATAATGTTGAAAGTTTTACTTTGTAGTGTTTGTGCGACATTAATCGCCGGCACTAGTAGCACTAACGCGAGCAAAATATTTATTGATATTTTTCTTATCTCCATATATTCATTTTCCTCCACATTCATAAAGTAATGGATATTTTATCGTGCTTATAATTCACGGTTATTTTCACGTTTCATGTGCTACCAACTGTATAGGGGCTTATGTGGTTAGTCATTTATATGTGCATAATATATGATTATTGATGTTTAGTCAATATACAAACTACACCTAGAAACATAAATATTCGGTCTAAATAACGCTTGGTAGCTTGATTTAGGGCTATACATTCATACTTATTGTATAACTGCCGTGACATCCAACTTATAAAGATTTTTTAATGAGCTCCATAAACTCAGTTCGGGTACGCGGGTCTTCTCTAAAAGAACCAAGCATCGCGCTGGTCACCGTCTTACTGTTCTGTTTCTGTACGCCGCGCATCACCATGCAATAGTGAACGGCTTCTACCACGACACCGACACCAGTCGCATTGAGATGTTTCATTAGGCTGTCGGCGATTTGGTTCGTCATACGCTCTTGTACTTGCAAACGACGCGCAAAAATATCCACAACCCTTGCCATCTTACTAAGACCAATGACTTGACCGTTAGGTAAATAACCGATATGTGCCTTACCAGTGATGGGCAACAAGTGGTGTTCGCACAAAGAGTAAAACTCAATGTCTTTAACGATTACCATCTCGTTACATTCCACTCGAAATAAAGCGTCATGTATCGTTGATTGAACATCCTCATCATAGCCAGTGACTAAAAATCTTAATGAGTCGGCAACGCGTTGTGGGGTTTTAACCAAGCCTTCGCGCTCAACATCCTCACCCAGTTCCGTCAACAATTCGCCAACCAATTCAATGATACGGCCCCGGCTATCTTTCGACTTGTCGGTAGCTATAGGGTGTAGATGTTTTTCAAGTTTATTTGTCATAATGGTTCTCCTAATAATTAACTTGTGCAATCAAAATCTGGGCACTTTGCAAAACTTTCTTACTCGGACTCCGAGAAAAGTCGATCATAGAGTTTATCAGAACCTCCGTCCCCTTCGTTATTTTCAATCAGATTCTGACGGCGTTTCAAGTAGAAATCCCTGAGGGCAACATAATAATCGGGGGACATAGCTTTCACGGTATCTTCCAAAGGTATAAAGTTAGCACGGGTATCCACGACATCCGTTATCAACAGATTATTTCGCCAGCCGTCATCCTCTACATGAGTCAGCGGATTCATAAGCATATCTACTAGACGAGACGGAAAATCACGGGCGGTACTAGGACCTAATATAGGAATCATCACATAGGGTCCAGATTCCACACCCCATACAGCCAGTGTTTGCCCAAAATCTTCATTGTGTTTTTCAAGCCCATCTACCTTGGATGCCACATCAAATAAACCTGCAAGCCCAATCGTGGAATTCACCAATACTCTCATTAAATCACTCAACCCTGCACCGGCATTGCCTTGCAGGAAATTATTTGCAGCAATCGGAACATCCTCAATGTTTGCAAAAAAACTGGTTACGCGAGTACGTATAAAAGAAGGCACCAAATTAGTATAAGCAGTACTAACAGGTTTGAGCACCACCTTGTCTACACCTTCGTTGAATGCAAAAACCGAACGGTTATACCCTTCCCATGGGTCCACAATGCTCGATGTTTCATTAAGACTATTTGATTGCGCCGCACAACCGCTCAACAAAACAGCGAGACATAAACATAAAAAGTGTTTCGTTTTATTCATCAATAGCACCACTAAAAGGATTATATATTAAATGGGAATTATATACCATTCGACGATAATCAGCGAGTATTTGTACGATGCCATGACATATTAGACAAATAGGGGCAAAAAGAAGCAAGCTGTTTTACCGGTGTTTTATAGTCTAGGCTTTGGTGCGGCCTTCTGAAGTTATACCGCCCAAGATATTCAAATAATACGTCATTAAACAGTGCCAAATCTTCCTCCAGAATATCCACATGATGTGCCACAAACTCCTCTTGAATAGTACGGTTAAATCTCTCGTCTATGGCATTCATTTTAGGGCAACGAGGATAAGTATAACAGTGTTTAATGTTGTGTTGTTGTAGATACGCATCAAAGTCTCCTTGAAACTCACTGCCGTTATCGGTCAGTACTTGAGAGATGTTGCCAGGGAATACCGCATGCACCAACTTGGCAAATGCCGCAGCATTTTTACTATTGGCGCGTGGGCACGCGATGGCAATGGCGAAACGGCTGTAGTGATCGATCGCAGTAAACAGATAATAGCGGGTTTGACCAACGAAATAATGGATGGTGTCCATAGCCATGCAGTCTCCGGGGAATTCGGCTTTAGCACCTTTGGCGATACGAGCGCGTGGTGTAGCAGCCTTGCTTTTGCGTGTTCTGCCAGAGATGGTCGGCGGTGAGCAGCGCATGTTATCGGGTGCATCGGCAATCAATCGTGCGATGGTGCGAGGCTTCGGACACTTCAATCCTCGTTCATCACACCACGGCTTTAAGAAGTAATAAATCTTCGGTGCACCCATATTGGGATAGCTGTGTCGCAGTCGCCTAATCTCGTCAGTGATTTGAGTAGACCAATTACGACGGCGACGCTGGTGAGGTGCTCTACTTGCATCCTGCAAAGCCGATACGCCGCACTCATTAAAGTGCTTTCTCCACAGATATAGGGTCGCACGGCTCACCTTATAAAAGTCTAGCGTCGCAATTAAACCGTGTTTTTCCCAGAGCTCTAAAGCCTCAAGTTTTTGTTTAGCATCAGTAGCCATCATAGCCTCCCACTTATTAGAAAAAGAGGCTATTTTATAAAATCCTTTAATGCGATAGCCGAGGTGCTGATATTTCATGTCGTCTAGCTTGATTTTTTGGGGATTTTCCCGCTAGAAAAAGTACTTTTTCTAGCGGGAAGATTAGGTTCTAAAGAGTCCAATATGTATCTGGCATTATTCAGTATTGCATTTTGCAATGTATGTACTTAATAGTTGCGTTGAGGTTCTGCACAACGTCACGCCGATTGATTTTGATATACGTAATATTTCTAATGATCACAGTATTTAGATTTTGCACAAAGTCACGCCACTTGACCTACTGGCTCAAGTGGCGGGTTCACTCGGCTCAATCGGCGGTTCTTCTTTCAACAGCCTCATATTTTCTCCACAGGAAGGGAATGGTTCACAACTAAGACTTAATAGGACCCGAAGTGCGGAGGCGTAGTGCGTTGAGTTTAATAAAACCTTCTGCGTCGCGCGGGTCATACGCACCTTGGTCATCTTCAAAGCTCGCAACCACACTGTCAAACAAACTATTCGGTGCCTGTCTGCCGGTGACCTCTAGATTAGCCTTGTAGAGTCTCATCTGCACCTTGCCGCTTACATTAGACTGGCTGTAATCAATCAGCTGTTGCAACGCTCTGCGTTCTTCACTCCACCAATAACCGTTATAAATCAGCTTGGCATAACGAGGCATCAGTTCATCTTTTAAGTGCGCCAGTTCTCTATCCAAGGTGAGCGATTCCATTGCTCTATGTGCTTTCAACAATAGCGTGCCGCCGGGTGTTTCATAACAGCCTCTGGATTTCATACCTACATAGCGATTTTCCACCAAGTCGGTTCTGCCTATGCCGTGCTTGCCTGCTAATTCGTTTAGACGCATCAGCATCTCCGCCGGAGCCAGTGTCTCACCGTCTATTGCACACGGGTCGCCCTTTTCAAAATCTAAGACGATAGTCTGCGGTGTATCGGGAGCGTTCTGTGGACTAACGGTTCTTTGCCACATTGTCTGCCGAGGTTCGCACCATGGATCTTCCAATATACCTCCCTCGTAAGAGGTGTGTAGCAAGTTAGCATCCATGGAATAGGGCGGTTCACCGCTCGCATCTTTGTCTACGGCAATGCCGTGTTGCGTAGCGTAATCAAGTAGGGCACTGCGTGAGTTAAGTTGCCATTGCCGCCAAGGTGCAATAATCCGAATATCAGGTTTCAGTGCATAGGCGGCCAACTCAAAGCGCACTTGATCGTTGCCTTTGCCTGTTGCCCCGTGGGCGATAGCGTCTGCACCGACCGCATCCGCCGCTTTAACCAAATATTGTGCAATCAGCGGACGTGCAATAGAAGTTCCCAGTAGGTACTCGCCCTCGTAGACCGTATTTGCCCGAAACATAGGGAACACAAAATCCCGTACGAAAATTTCCCTTAAGTCTTCTACAAAAACATCGGCGGCTCCCAACATCTTTGCTTTTTGTACTGCAGGTTCAAGTTCCTCGCCTTGCCCTACATCAGCGATGAAGGCATAAACTTCGGCACGATATTCCTCCTGTAACCATTTGAGTATGATGGACGTATCCAAACCACCGGAATAAGCCAATACTATCTTAGATATATCTGTCATGCGTGTTGCTAAAAATTCTTTGTAGAAAGCGATTAAGTTAATTTCAATCTGCGTATTATAAGCCGTACTTATATAATGTAACCATGGTTACTCAAAAATTATCTGAATTAACGATTCTGCAGCCAGACGATTGGCATCTGCATTTAAGAGATGGGCGCACGATGCAAACGGTTGCGCCGATTAGTGCCGAGATATTCAAGCGGGCGATTATCATGCCTAATCTAGTGCCACCCATCACGACGGTTGAGCAGTGCCGAGCCTATAGAAATAGAATTATAGAAGCAGTACCCGACTTTGAGCCTTTGATGACACTCTATATGACCGACGAGCTGTCGGCTCAAACGATTAAGGAAGCCGCAACTTGTGATTTCATTCATGGTGTCAAACTATACCCTCAAGGGATAACAACAAATTCCGATCAAGGTGTTACATCGGTTGAGACGATATATCATGTTTTAGAAGCGATGCAGCAATTTGATATGCCGTTGTTGGTGCATGGAGAAAGTATAGATAAATCTTTGGATGTATTTGATCGCGAAAAACATTTTATAGAACATAGTTTTATGCCTATAAGAAAACGATTCCCCGAATTGAGAATCGTATTTGAACACATCACGACTAGTGATGCCGTACAGTATGTAGAAGACAACGATGCATACATGGCGGCAACGATTACACCGCATCATTTACTGTACACACGCAGTGATCTATTTGAAGGCGGGTTGCGACCGCATCGTTATTGCTTGCCACTTCCACAACGCGAGAGACATCGCGCAACCTTAATACAGGCTGCATGTAGCGGTCAAAAATGCTTCTTCTTAGGCACCGATAGCGCACCGCACGCACGCTCGGAAAAAGAAAGTAGCTGTGGTTGTGCAGGGGTATTCAACGCACCAGTCGCAATGGGGGTTTACGCGTCAATATTCGAGGAAAATCAAAAACTGAATAAATTGGAGCAGTTTGCTTGTATCAACGGACCGCGGTTTTATAAGCTACCGACTAATACAAAGCAAATTAAACTGGTCAAGAAAACGGAGCGCGTTGCCAAAACTATCGGCGACGAAGAAATCGTTCCCATGTTGGCAGGACAAAAACTGGAATGGGTTATCAAGAATGGATAATCCAATTTTGGTAAAGGTCGACGTAGACACCAAGCGTATTGAGCAAATCAATTGGCTACAGGAAAGATTTCGTTCTTTTTTACCAGTGGTAATTGATATAGAAACTGGCGGCTGCAACGAAAAGACTGATGCCCTATTGGAACTTGCAGCTATCGTTATCGGCGTTGATCAAAACTTTAATCTATATAAAGATAAAACCATACATTATCATATAAAGCCGTTTGAAGGAGCCAATATAGATAATGAAGCCTTGAAGGTTAACGGCATCAATCCCTATAGTGCTTTGCGCTTGGCTCTCGACGAGTGCGAAGTGCTAAATGCAACTTTTAAGAAAATACGAGAATCTCTTGAGAATTATAAATGCACACGAGCAATTCTCGTCGGTCATAACTCTTTCTTTGACCTCAAATTTATGAACGAGGCAATCAGTCGCTGCAAAATTAGGAACAACCCTTTTCACAAATTCAGTAGTCTAGACACGGCCACTCTGGGTGCTCTCGCATATCAAAACACCGTATTATCAAGGATCGCAGAAGCGGCCGGTTATCAATGGGACTCCGATGCGGCACATTCGGCACTTTACGATGCACAAGTTACCGCAGATATATTCTGCAGGATCTTCAATTCTTACGACACGCTGGTCTCACCGACATTAGGTTAATCCCATATCGTTTTCCTGCGAACTATGAAACCGTGAACTATGAATCAGCGCATAAAAACATTGTATAAACAACTGTCATTTATTGCATATTGTGCTTTGTTGAGCCTGATTGCTATGTCTGCTGCCTCCTTGCGATCCGACTTTAAGATAGACGAAAGAGCTATATCCGGAAATCAAAACAACGGTCAATTTGAAGATGCCACAATTAATGCCTACGACGACACAACGAACTTACTCTACCGCCTGAGTAGTCCGATAATATATTATCGCCAAAGCACAGGCTTTGAGTTTGAACAGCCCAAGGTTAGCTATCAAACTTCGGCAAAGGTACCGTTGCAGCTTTCGGCAGCAAAAGGATATATGGAAAATAATTCCGCACTTATTGAATTGCTTGGAGATGTCAATCTTTTCCACATTAACCCGGATAACAACATGCCTGAATATCTAAACACCGACGACGCAACGGTTGATCTTAATCAAAAGAAAGCATACACCGACAACAAAGCGACTTTCCGCAGACACAACAGAATAACCGAAGGCACCGGAATGGTAGTGAACTTAGAAACACAAACGGTTAAGCTCAAATCCAATATCAAGGTGCTAAATGTTCCCTAGACTCAAAGCGACAATGACAAAGAATATCATCTTAGCAATGCTGTGCTTGATGTTGGTGTCCGCCGGGGATATTAGCCGTGCCGACGATGCATTGGAACTTGAAGCCGATAGTGCGAGCTACGACAACAAAACTGGTGTTGCGATCTATCAAGGCAACGTTAAAATTTCTCAAGGCAATATCGTACTGAGAGGCGATGTGGTTGAAGTGCATACCGTAGACGACGAGGTTAGCAAACTGATTGCCACTGCCAACCCAAGCCGATTGATACGCCAAGATGAACAACACGCGATAGAAGCTGAGGCACAACGCATTGAATACAAAATGGCAGAGGGTATCGTCGATTTTTTGGGTAAAGTTAAAATCAGGGAAGCCGGCAAATTGCTAACTGGGGATCATGCGACATACGACATCCGAAAGAAGACCGTTGATATGGAAAAAAAGGAAAATCGAGTCAGACTCATCATCCAACCCAAAACAAAAACACCCTAGACGGGCAGCGTCATTCTCTCCAACATGAGTCTTGCGAACAATAGCGACCGACTGGAGTTAATAAATTTAGCTAAAAAATACAAGCACCTGCAAGCAGTCAAATCAGTTTCATTAGAACTTCACAGCCGAGAAATAGTAGGTCTACTCGGACCTAACGGCTCAGGCAAAACAACTACTTTTCATGTCATCGTAGGGTTGCTTAAGGCAGACAGCGGTCGTATTAAATTAAATGGATCGGATATCTCCGAATTGCCGGTACATAAGCGTGCCCAGTTGGGTATAGGCTATTTGCCACAAGCTGCCTCAGTGTTTAGAAAATTAAGCGTAGAAGAAAACATCATGGCAGCCATAGAAATTCAGCCGCATTTAAGTCATCTCGAAAAAACGAATAGAGTCGAAAAATTGATAGACGAATTGCAGCTGCATGCGGTACGCAAGCAGGCAGCAATATCGCTATCAGGAGGGGAACGACGGCGTGTGGAGATCGCACGCTTGCTTGCGATAAAACCCACTTTTATGTTGCTGGATGAACCCTTCGCTGGCATAGACCCTATATCCATCAGCGAAGTACAAAAACTAGTCTTGCAATTCAAGGAGCAAGGGATCGGCTTGTTGATTACTGATCACAATGTGCGAGAAACATTAAAGATTTGTGACCGTGCCTATATCATCCACTCCGGTGAAGTGCTAACCCAAGGCGTGCCAGACGATATCCTGAAAAACGAAACGGTTCGTGATATTTATTTAGGCTCAGACTTTGAGGGATAGAACTGCCAATTGATTTTGATATACGGGGCTGTTGAAAAAATGCCGTCCTCGCTCAAACGTAACCGCTTGCGCCATCAGATTTACGATAACCACCCGTAGGGGTGGTTTCCGTTCTATGGTGCCGATGGCCGGACTCGAACCGGCACGGCTATCGCCACTGCCCCCTCAAGACAGCGTGTCTACCAGTTCCACCACATCGGCATCGTTTGTTTGATACTAAAAATAGGGTTGTTGAATTCATAGCTTGCATCGTGGTCTTGAAAACATCAAGGTGTCTCGCCAGTTGGTATATCCGATGGCGGTTCGGTTTCGGCTTCCGTTCCTTCGACGGGTTCCTCCAAAGTAGGGATGTCGGAAGCATCACCCTCAGGTTCCGTTTCTATAATCTCTTCGGGTATATCGTCTATCAATTCATCAACGAATGCCTCGTCATCTACAGGTAAGTCATCCTCGCCATCAATAAAAAGATCATCTATAGCTGGATCTTCCATTTCGGTTACTTCCTCCTGTATCACGCTACCGCTTCCAAAGTCACGATTGGCAATATAAGCCAAACTGAGGCTATTTAGTATAAATACGAATGAAAGCGACGCTATCAACTTGGTCAAAAAGGAAGTAGAACTTCTGGAACCGGACATAGTGGCAGAAGTGCTGCCAGTGAAAACGGCACCCGCTTCGGAACCTCGCCCGCGATGTAGCAAAATCAATACCACGATGATAATTGCAAGTATGGTCTCTAATCCGAGTAAAAAATTGTATAACATAGATACACCTAGTCAGTCTGCTCCTTTGTTTCTTCTAAAACTTTGCATATTTGTAAAAAATCTTCGGCTTTAAGCGATGCACCACCGACCAATCCTCCGTCTATATCGCGCTCCGCAAATAGTGCCTTTGCATTATCCGAATTGACGCTACCGCCGTATATAATCCTAATACCGTCCGCCGCCTCACCCAAGCAATCAGTCAATTGCCTGCGCAAAAAATTATGCGTTTGCTGCGCCTGCTCAGGTGTGGCATTCTTTCCCGTGCCTATCGCCCAAACCGGCTCGTATGCCAGCACAAACGACGTGTTTTTGAGGGCCGATGCAACAGCCGATAACTGTTGGCTCAACACCGTTTCAGTCTGCGAGCTCTCGCGTTGTTGCAAGGTCTCTCCCACACAAAATATAGGTATCAACCCACAATCAACAGCCCTTTGTAGCTTCTTAACAAGCTGTAAATCGTCTTCTGCGTACAGAGTGCGCCGTTCGGAATGTCCGATAATAACATATTCACAGCCCAAATCCCTAAGCATCTGTGCCGAAACTTCACCGGTATAGGCACCAGATTCATAGGCACTTAGGTTCTGCGCACCTACCGCAACTTGCGTTTTTTCGCACAGCCTAAGCAGCTGCGGGATGTAAGAAAACGGCGGACAAACGACCAGATGTATGTTTTCCGGCAACCGACTAGAACAAAACCGCTCTGCCCATATCTGATTCTCTTTGAGGCTACCGTGCGATTTCCAATTAGCAATCGCTATAGGCTTAACCGCCGATTGCATTAGGGGCTGCTTGGCAAATGCTGGCGCGCAGCGTCGGCAATACGATTAGCCCATAATCGGCTCGTATCTTCGGTATGCGATTCAACCATAATACGTAGCACTGGTTCGGTGCCTGATGGTCTAATCAGTACCCGTCCTTCTTTATCCAAAGCTTTGCACGCCTGATCAATAACACGCTCAATCTGCGGAGCGATTTTCGGCGTATCACCGTTGTGGGGTTTATCAATTGATATATTAATCAGTGCTTGCGGATATTTTTCCATAGGTGCAGTTGCATCGGCAAGAGTACAATCGTCCAATATCAATGCTTGCAGTACAAGTAGTGAGGCGATAATCGCATCACCGGTAGTCATCTTATCCAAACATAAGATATGACCCGAGGTCTCTCCACCCAAAGACCACTGTTTTTGCTTTAGCATTTGCAGCACATGTCGGTCGCCCACCTCGGCGCGAGCGAATGGAATGTGACATTCGGCTAACGCAAGTTCCAGCCCCAAATTGCTCATTTTAGTACCCACCACCCCGCCGTTTGGATGATTCTTTCGGTATGTGTGCTTGGCGAGTACAAACAGTAGTTGATCGCCATCTATAAGATTACCCGAAGCATCTACCATCAACAAACGGTCACCGTCGCCGTCAAACGCGATACCCAAATCAGCTTCATTTTCTACAACTTGATGTTGCAACATTTGTGGGTGCATAGTTCCCACACCGTCGTTGATATTAAAGCCGTTAGGTTTTGCACCTATCACTTCCACATCGGCACCCAACTCGGAATAAATTCTAGGGGCAATGTGATAGCTTGCACCGTGGGCACAGTCAAGAACTATTTTGATGCCATTCAAGTTCACTTTAGATGACAACGCACGCTTACAAAAATCTACATAGAGATCTTCCGCGTCCGAAACACGAAAGGCTTTTCCTAAACTTGATATATCTATATCTTTGAGTGGCTGCTTCAAACATTGCTCTATTTCACGCTCCTGAGCATCGGAAAGTTTGGTCGCCCGATTGGAAAATATTTTTATACCATTATCGTGATATGGGTTATGTGATGCACTGATGACAATGCTTGCGCAGGCTTTTAGTGCTTGAGTTAAGTATGCGATGCCGGGTGTCGGGAACGGACCTAGCAAGCCGATATCGGCACCGGCAGACGACAAGCCTGCTTCTAACGCAGATTCAAACATATAACCGGAAATGCGGGTGTCCTTACCCACCAATATTTTTGCGTTATGCTCGGCACCTAAAGTCTTGCCGATTGCCCAACCTAATTTAAGTACGGTGTTGGGATCCATTGGTGGCTGACCTACGCGCCCGCGAATGCCGTCGGTACCAAAAAACCTAGTTGCCGAAGCCATGCACCTCGCCCATCAACGTATAAACATATAAACCTTAGGTGTAAAAAAGCCGTTCTTAATGAGAACTTGCTGGCCCTCCTATTTTACCCTCGCTTCGCTGATTTTTTGGTCGTGCTTTTCTACGGGGCGTTCTGTCTATATCACCGTCGTCCGACCATCCTGCCGGTGGACGCGGCACCTTGCCCTCCATGATATCGTCAATTTGATTGCTGTCTATGGTCTCGTACTTCATCAGTGCTTCTGCCATCAAGTGCAACTTGTCCATATTCTCTTCAAGAATGGTTCTGGTGCGCTCGTAGTTCTCAGAGATGATACGCGAAACCTCCTCGTCTATATTTTTTGCGGTTTGATCTGAGAACATTTTTGGTTGCTGCGCCATTCTGTTTCCTAAAAACGGATGCCCTTCTTCCTCACCATAGTTTAAGGGTCCCATGCGATCGGATAAGCCCCATCTGGTAACCATATTGCGCGCAATATCAGTTGCCCGTTCTATATCGTTGGAAGCACCAGTAGTCACCGATTCAGTACCGAAAATCAATTCTTCGGCAACCCGGCCGCCGAATAAGCTGGATATTTGGCTATTGAGACGCTGACGGGTGTGGCTGTAGCGATCTTCTTTGGGTAGAAACATCGTCACACCTAAGGCTCTACCTCTAGGAATAATCGTCACCTTATATACTGGGTCGTGCGACGGAACCAAGCGGCCTACGATGGCATGCCCCGACTCATGGTAGGCGGTTAATTTCTTTTCTTCCTCGCTCATCACCATAGACTTACGCTCTGCCCCCATCATGATTTTATCTTTGGCGCGCTCAAAATCTTCCATCTCAACATATTCCTTATCATAACGAGCAGCAAATAGAGAGGCTTCGTTGACTAGGTTGGCAAGATCGGCACCCGAAAAGCCTGGCGTGCCACGTGCCAAGTAATCTGACTTTACATCATCTGCCACCGGCACTTTGCGCATGTGTACTTTTAGAATCTGCTCACGACCGCGCACATCGGGCAACGGCACTACGACTTGTCTATCAAAACGTCCCGGCCTCAGCAAAGCCGGATCCAATACATCGGGACGGTTTGTGGCAGCGATAACGATAATGCCTTCGTTACCTTCAAAGCCATCCATCTCAACCAGCAACTGATTGAGGGTTTGTTCACGCTCGTCGTGTCCACCGCCCAAACCTGTTCCGCGATGACGACCAACCGCATCGATCTCGTCTATGAATATAATGCACGGTGCTTGTTTTTTCGCCTGCGCAAACATATCTCTAACTCTAGAGGCACCCACACCTACAAACATCTCTACAAAATCCGAACCTGAGATGGAAAAATACGGAACCTTAGCTTCTCCTGCGATAGCCCTTGCTAACAGCGTTTTGCCGGTGCCAGGCGACCCCACCATCATCACACCTCTAGGAATACGACCGCCTAGTTTCTGGAACTTATCGGGGTCTTTCAAGAAATCCACTAATTCCAGAACCTCTTCTTTGGCTTCCTCCACACCGGCGACATCCTTAAATGTGACCTTGATCTGATCCTCCTCCATCAAACGCGCACGGCTTTTTCCAAAAGACATTGCACCACCGCGTCCGATACTGCCCTGCATTTGACGCATAAAGAAAATCCACACCCCAATGAGGAGCAACATCGGGAACCAGCTGATCAAAATCTCAACCAATAAAGACGGCTTCTCTATAGGTTTGGTCATAACCTCTACATTGTTCTCCAATAATTGGGTTACGAGTTCAGGGTCTTGCGGCATATATGTGACAAAACGTCGGTTGTCTACATAATATCCGGTAATCGTTCGGTTGTCGGGGTCAATCTCTGCACTACGCACTTGCTGGTTTTCTACATCTGCAATAAACCTTGAGTAAGAGATATCCGATATCGGATCTCTTTTAGCAACAAAGGTATTAAATACTGCCATCATGACGGCAGAGATGATAATCCACAAAACTAGGTTTTTCAAAAAGTCACTCATTACTCAGCTCTCATATACAATCTTCGGTGGGTTCTAAAATAGTAAAGTTTATCATATCTAAACCCTAAACAATAAATTATATAATTTATTAAAGCGGTTTGCTTAGGCTAACTATATATTCGTTTCATCTCTGCTGTCAAAAATTCCGATGAACGGACTATTTTATCGGATAAAAAAGCTGTTTTCCTTTAACACGAAAGGATGCTATCAATGCCAAACCTCGCGGTGAAAGCAACCATTTGTAAAAACGGCGCGCGTCTTGGGAGTTGATTTCCGGCCACCGTTCGGGACTAACCAATATGATGCTATAAAAGTTATACAACAACGGATCATTTTCCTTAACGATGACTAGATTGTCGCGATTGTTGAAGCTGATCCATGTAGAGCGATCTGCCAAAGTGTAAGCCGATAACTCGTTCGCGATGTTCAATGTTGCGCCCATACCGGCACCAACTTCTCGATACCATCGGCCGGGTGCGCTCAGGTCGACACCCGATAAAGCCCACAGAGACAGTTCTTTTTTATGAGTGCCGCTGTCGTCGCCTCGCGAGATAAAAGGTGCAGCGTTGCCAGCGATCATTTGCATCGCCTGTGCAATGCGAGTCGTCTCACTACGCCTTATTCCTATGGTGTCTGGCTTGGGACCTACGAGTATGTAGTCGTTATACATAAAGGTGTGCCGATCTATGCCGTAGCCAGAGTCTACGAAAGCTAACTCCGATTGTTCGTCGTGTACGATGAGCAAATCGGCATCGCCTTGCTCGGCAATTTTGATTGCGCGACCAGTGCCGACCGCAACCACATCCACTTTGACACCAGTCTCGGCAGTGAACTCAGGAAGCAAATACTCATACAAGCCAGAATTGTCGGTGGATGTTGTAGAAGCCAAAATGACGCGACGCGCTTCGGCTGGTGCGAAAACACTCAGTACTAAAACAACGACTAAAATTCTTGTGATTTGATGAACGTACATATCTTCTGCTCGGTTGCTTTTGCAAAAAAATCATCTTTAGCCGAGTGACACAACAGTTTCCCTTGATCCATAAATACGACCTCGTCGCACAATCGTTTTACTTGTGCCAAATTATGCGTTGCAATCATTATCTTTATGCCGCTACGCTGCATACTTTTGATGATACCTTCCACTGCCGTTGCCGAATGTATATCAAGGTCAGTAGTCGGCTCGTCCATCAGGATCACTGATGGGCGCAATGCCCAAGCGCGGGCGATAGCAAGACGTCGTTGCTGTCCACCCGATAACACATGCGCCTGACATTCCTTGTATTCGGTCATGCCGACCTGCTCTAGAGCTTCCAGTACGCGTGTGGTGCGCGTCGCTTTGGCTAACCCTTGTAAATACAAAGCATGGTCTACATTGTTATAAGCACTGCGCCGCAGCAAAACTGGTTTTTGGAACACCATCGTAATTGCACCTCGCCAAGCATTTGGCGGACGCATATCCCATAAAACCTCTCCACCACTAGGCTCAAGCAAGCCGTGGCATAAATAAAGTAGCAAGGTCTTGCCCGAACCATTCTCACCCAATAAAGCAGTGCAATGTTGCGTGGCACTATGCAGATCAACATCACTGATTAAGCGGCGATTGCCGATATTGTAACTGATATGGCGCAGTTGAAGTTCCATCGTCCTTATTGATTATTAACGATACATTGGTTCAAAACGCTTAACGATCTGTGCAATCGAAGTAATCAACAGCGATAAGGCTATCAAAATTATCCCCAACGCCAATGCCAACGATAAATTGCCCTTGCTGGTCTCCAGTGCGATTGTGGTCGTCATGACTCGGGTAGAGTGGTTGATGTTGCCGCCAACTATGAGTACTGCGCCGACTTCGGCTATACCACGCCCGAAACCTGCCAACACCGCGGTTATTAAGCTAAAACGCGCCTCCCATAATAAGGTACGAATAGAAGCCATTGTGGTGCTGCCCAACGATAGTAATTGATCCCTATAGAGCCTCCACAAATCATCTATGGTTTGGCGCACCAATGCAGTAATAATAGGCAATATCAAAAGTGTCTGGGCAATTATCATCGCCGCCGGCGTATATATCAGCTCCAACATTCCCAATGCGCCAGAACGAGACAATAGTAAATAGACAACCAAGCCGACAACAACCGGCGGAAGACCCATAAACGCGTTTATCAAATTAACCCAGAAGTGTTGCGTCGGGAAACGAGCAACGGCAAGCAACGCACCCAATGGGCAACCGATTAAGGCGGCAATAAACACCGAAGTTAGGCTGACGCGCAACGATAACAAAATAATTTCTAGCAGGTCGGGATCCAGGCTCACCAAACGCAATAAGGACTCATACAAAGCACTACTAAATTCCATTGTTGTGTATAATAGCAGACTATCTATAGAGCGTTCCCCCCGCAAAACAAAAAAGGAGATTATTTAATGAAGATATTTTTTACTGCATTCCTGCTTGCTATATGCACAGGACAGATAGTTTATGCAAACACCCCGATGAATAACCCGATGATGCGTCCTGATGGTCATGCACCCATTGGGGTCATGGGAGATCATGGACATAAAAAGGGAGAGTTGATGTTGTCTTATCGTTATGGACGTATGGAAATGGATGGCAATCGTTCGGGTTCAAGCAATATAAGCACTGCCCAAGTATTAAGGTCATTCCCGGTGTCGCCGCTGGAAATGACTATGGAAATGCACATGTTCGGTGCTATGTACGGTCTCGGCAATAACCTAACCCTGATGGCAATGGTGCCTTATGTGGATAAATCCATGGATTTGGTAAATCGTATGGGTAGAAGGTTCACAACTCGTGCTAGAGGTTTAGGCGATATCAAATTAATGGCATTGCACAAACTCTATCATAAAAAATCCAGTGAGGAATCTTCGCATGATTTGGGTATAGGTTTGGGCTTGAGTCTGCCCACCGGCGATACCAACAAAAAGGATGATACACCAATTGGAAACATACGCTTGCCTTATCCGATGCAACTTGGTTCTGGCACATACGATCCGATGTTAGGCATAACTTATACTAACCATCATCCACAATGGTCGTGGGGGTTGCAATTAAAAACCACACAGCGACTAGGCAAGAATAATGAAGGCTATCGTTTGGGTGATGAATACATGGCGAGCACCTGGGCAGCATATCGACATTCCGATTATTTGAGTGCTTCGGTGCGGATAAACGGCAAGTCTTGGAACGATATATCAGGGCGAGATAGAAGATTGAATCCGGCAATGGTTCCGACTGCGCGTGCGGATTTACGCGGTGGCGAGCGTGCCGAACTTGGTATCGGAATTAACTTTATAAAACCAGATGGGATGTTCAAAGGTCATCGCCTGGCAGCAGAATTTGTGCTACCTTTTTACCAGCATTTAGACGGACCTCAGCTTGAGGTTGACTATGCTTATACCTTGGGCTGGCAGGCAACGTTTTAGATAGAATTGTAGGGGCAAAATAAAGCCGCCGATTGAGCCAGTAGGTCAATCGGCGTGACATTATGCAGAACCTCAGCATGATTGTTAAACGCATGCATTACAAAATGCATTCGGCTGCCACCCCTCCAAAGGAGGGGAATGTACTAATGCAGATACTTTTTCAACAGCCCCATGTTAGCCCTCCCCTACGGTGGTTATCATAAATTCAATGGCGCATAGTGGTTAGATTTGCGCAAGTACTCAGGCTTCGCCTAGCACCCCTCCAAAGGATATATAACAAGCCCTGATATAAGTCAGGGCTTGTTACAAAAGAGATATTATCTCTTCTTGGTCGTGGACTTCTTCTTAGGAGCAACCTTCTTCTTGGCCGTAGACTTCTTCTTAGGAGCAGCCTTCTTCTTAGCCGTAGACTTCTTCTTAGGAGCAGCCTTCTTCTTAGCCGTAGACTTCTTCTTAGGAGCAGCCTTCTTCTTGGTCGTAGACTTCTTCTTAGGAGCAGCCTTCTTCTTAGTCGTAGACTTCTTCTTAGGAGCAGCCTTCTTCTTAGTCGTAGACTTCTTCTTAGGAGCAGCCTTCTTCTTAGTCGTAGACTTCTTCTTAGAAGCAGCCTTCTTCTTCAGAGCGGCACTCGCCGCTTTACGTTTAGCTAGCACCGACTGCTTTTTAGTAGCACTCGACTTTTTCTTCACTAGCCTTTTTATAGTTCTACGTTTGGTAGCCATTGTCTACCCCCTTTTAAGTTGTGTAGAAATGTGAATCGGCTAAACCGCCTTGCCATATATGTTTCAATACACAACACGTGCAGTCGCCGCTCTTAGTAAGCGAGACATCCCCGACAATGCCGTTTTCACCCGCAATCCTAGACCCTCAGATATAGGAATGGTGCCGCGTCTAATACCTTTAGGCTTCTCAATAGTTTGAGCATGCACACCGGCATCATCGCAACACACCTTAAGTATTAAATACGGGAAAGGATTATATGAATGATTAACGCACATCACAGGGATATCTCAGAAATCTTATGCATCGCATCGTCGACATCTGATTGCGCAAAACTGTTCTTAATGCGCTCAATCAGCTTTTCAGCCTCCATTGCTTTGCCAGAAACCTTGGTATTGAGCTTTATTAGCTCATAGCTTAAATTTAGGGCGATTACCGCCAGCAGATTGTCTCGGTTCCAAGCCACTTCCGAAGATTTCGTGCCTTGGGCTCTATGCTTGAGATCTTCTGCTTGATTGTTTAGGAATGAGACTGCTTCCTTTAGCTCTTCTTGTTGCTGCACTGGACACACGACGGAATAAAGTTTGCCCATAATACTTACTTCCACTTTCCGCTTATCGTCATTCATAAGGAACTTCCTCTTCCATATTCTTAAGACGATCTAGAAGAGATTCTATCTTGCTTTTTACTTGTCTGCTTTTTTCGGCTAATGCCGAGTTCTCAGAAACTAGAGCTTTGTTTTGTTGATGAAGCAATTTGTTTTCTTCTTTTAGTTTATCGTGACTATCAAGCAATCTTGAAACTTGCGCTTCAAGTTCTGATATAGAATTCAAATTACCTTCGTTAGAAATCAATTCATCCATATTAGGTATTGATAATATAACTTTTTTTTTCTACGTCAAGTTTTTTTTCTTTGTTAGGCGGACGATGATTTTCAATTTTGAAGTATAAAAGTACGGTGTTATACAACTACGACTCAAAAACATTTTATAAAATGCACAGTGTTATTACGAATGTAGCGACATGTATAAACAAAAGAAAAACGACAAAATAATACTATTTATCAATAGTTTAACCATGCTATTGACTGCCGACCTAAATTCTTTATGCGGCATACAAAAGTGGTGTGAGATTGTATCTAGACACTATAATAGATGTTTTGAGTTTGAACAATTTTACAGGTAAAGAAATTTGACTAAAAAAAATATTTTTTCCAAAGAGTTGGAAAGTCGTAGAAAACGCGTTTTAAGATCGGCAGGACCCGATGCTATCGTGTGCATGTTTGCCGCGCAACAAAAGAACTATTCAAACGATGTTCAGTATCCGTATCGCCAAGATAGTAACTTCTACTACCTAAATGGAAGTGTTGAAGATCAAATGATTATGGTGTTGGCACCCGGGCATCCCTTGGGTGATTATATTTTGTTCTGTACCCCGAACGATGAACATACTATAGTGTGGGAAGGTGCGCGCATGGGTCTTAGCCGTGCAAAACGCATGCTTGGTGCAGACAAAGTTTTTCCTATAGATGCATTCACCGAAATCTTTCCTCTGCTGATTGACAACAGACGATATCTATACTGCGATACTTCCGACACTGATAAATTTCCACAACTCGCCGCACTATGCCAACAAACTCGCCGTAATCGGAGAAACCACGCCATAGCTAGCTATTATGCGGATATAAGCATATTGTTAGACAAACTACGCCTAAAAAAATCCAAGCTAGAAATTGAGACGATGCAACAAGCGGTTGATATCACCTCTATCGCACATCGGCAAATGATGCAAATGTGTCGTCCGGGACTATACGAGTACGAAATTGATGCGGAGTTCATGAAGGTATTCCACCAACATCATGCACGCCCCGCCTACCCCTCAATAGTAGCCGCTGGTGTCAACGCATGTGTACTGCACTATACCGATAATAAAAGCCGCCTAAAATCCGGAGACCTGCTACTTGTAGATGCCGGAGCCGAACACCAAATGTATGCCAGCGATATAACCCGTACTATTCCTATTAATAAACGTTTTAATAGCCATCAAAAAGAACTCTACGAAGTCGTCTTGGAAGCACAATCAAAAGCTATCGCCAAAGTGCAATTGGGTAACAACTGGCTTGATGTCAATAACGCTGCGGTGCGCGCCTTAACCCAAGGCTTGATTGACACAGGCTTATTAAAAGGTTCTTTGACCGCTTTGCTCAAACGTTCTGCCTACAGAGATTTTTATATGCACGGAATCGGACACTGGCTAGGATTGGATGTGCACGATACAATGGCTTATAGCAAAGGGAAATCGGGTGAACCTCAATGTTTTGAGACAGGCATGGTGCTAACCGTAGAACCGGGTTTATATATAGACAATAGAAACAATGTCGCTAAGCAATTCCGCAATACCGGAATTCGTATAGAAGACGATGTGCTGGTAACAACCCGAGGACCCGAAGTGCTCAGCAAAGATTTAGTTAAAAATGTAGATGACATTGAATCGCTAATGTCTGAGGCGGAATAAATAATGCAATACGAGGCTATTGAAAAAGTGTTTGCATTGGTACATTCCCCTCCTGTGGAGGGTGGCAGGCGAAGCCTGACGGGGTGGTTGCAAAGGTTCTGCACAAAGTCACGCCGTTTGTGCTACTGCAACAAACGGCGGTTCTATTTTTCAACAGCCCCATGTTAGCCCTCCCCTACGGATGGTTATCGTAAATTCAATGGCGCAAGCGGTTGAGTAGCAATGACGGCACTTTTTCAAAAGGAATACGATATCGCTATTATAGGGGCGGGACTCACCGGAGCTGCTGCTGCAGTTGCGTTGCATAAGCATGTAGGTTCTATCGCTATCATAGATGTACACGACATCAAGAATGCTGCAAACAAAATACCGCTACGCGGAATTGCACTCTCGGATGGTAGCCGTAGAATATTACAAAATATCAATGTATGGGACACCATTAAAAGCGATACTTGTGCGGTGCAGGAGATTAGGGTGTCGCGCAAGGATGCTTTCGGCACAACCCGTATCCGTGCCGAGGACGAAGGCATAGACGCTTTAGGTTGTGTTATCCGTGCCGCAGATTTATTGGCTGGTTTGCATCAAACGCTACTTGAATTAGACAACCTAAAGATATACTCGTCCACTTTAGTGGAGTCTGCAAAGGATCACGGCACACACATAGCTTTGTCGCTCAAGCAAAAAGACAAACAGCACACTATCAAAACACGTTTGCTGATAATAGCATCCGGGAAACAAAATGATATTAGCAAAGCTCTGGGATTCTCTTTTAGACAAAAGGACTATCAACAGTCGGCTATCGTCGCCCGTATACATAGTGAATCACTTGAACGACATGTGGCTTACGAGCGTTTCACCAATGACGGGTTAATCGCAGTATTACCCCATCAACCTGCTGGAGAACGTATTATCGGCAGAGTTTATGTAGGGGAGACAGGAGCGCAAGCAATGGATCTATCCGATGCCGACTTCATAAACAAATTGCAGCAAGACTTAGGGCAACGCATCGGCAAAATATATGAAATAGGAAAACGTATTATCTATCCGTTGATTTTATTCTACGCCAAGCGCATTGCTATAGGACGGACAGTATTACTCGGCGACAGCGCACAAACTATTCACCCCGTCGGTGGTCAAGGGTTGAATCTTGCATTGCGCGACATCGCTTTTTTAGTGGAACATCTGCACGATTCGCCCGATGCAAGTGCAGCGGATTTGCTCCAAAGCTATAGTCAAGAGAGAGCTAGCGATGTACGCAAAGTGATGTATTTCACCCATTCGCTTGCCAAACTGTGTGTCGGATTAAAGCAACCGTTCGCGCCTTTGCTGGGAGTAAGTTTAACTATGCTGGATATGCTGCCGTTCATAAGACGCATTTTAGTACGTAAAACCTTAGGCTTGTCGCCGCCCTGGCCACGCCTCGCAAGTGGAACCACGCTGAGTTCACACAATGCAAAAATTTGATCAGTCCGTTGCCGTAATCGGCGGCGGCGTTATTGGCTTAAGCTGTGCTATCTGTTTAGCACAACGTAATATCAAAGTACAACTATGTGCAAAGCAACCCGAAGCATCTGATTTAGACACACAACATTACGACGCACGTACTTATGCGCTAAGTCAAGCCTCGGTCGCTCTCTTAGAAGCAGCACAAGTGATGCCGCTTATTACACGCTACTCAAATTTTGAAGCCCTAGAAGTATGGGATACCGGCGGCGGGCGCATACATTTTGATGCCAGCGACATTGGTGCCACACGCTTGGGTATCATCGTCGAACATAAATACTTGATAAATGCCTTGTGGCAACGCATAGAGCAGCTTAATTCTATTCAACACGGCAGTATGCAGATAGTCTCGGCACATATATCAAAAGACGGCGTATTAGATACGAAATTAAATGGTGATGGTGATGAACATCGGCAGTTTTCATTGATAATTGGTGCAGACGGAGTGCAGTCACAAATACGCCAACTGATGAATGTACGATGGTCGGTGCAGGATTATCAACAAACCGCTTTTGCTTATATAGTGCGAACCACCGAAAATCATCGGTTTACTGGATGGCAACGTTTCTCTAGTAACGGGGTGCTGGCATTTTTACCGTTAGCGGATCGGGTCTGCGCTGTCGTGTGGTCATGCCCAAATGCGCTAGCCCGCCAAATCGCAGAACTAGACACCGAAGAATTGATGAGTAGGACGAGTCGAGAAATGGAGGAACGCTTCGGGGAATTATCGGCAATGAGCGAAATCTGTGCCTTTGAACTTCGTGGCGGTTATGTTGATCGGTATGTTGCACCAGGTATGTTGTTGATAGGGGATGCAGCGCATAACATTCATCCTTTAGCAGGGCAAGGTGCAAACCTAGGCTTTGCAGATTTGAATGTGCTGTTGGGTTTATTGGATAGTAGCCCTTCTATGAAGCTAAACTATCCTTTATTGCGTCGCTATGAACGCATGGTCAAAGGTAATAATCAGTGCATGAAAATCGGGTTGGAGAGCCTGCTATGGATATTTTCCGATTACTCGCCTCTATGCACCTATGTGCGAACAAGCGGATTGCGATTAGTCAACCAAATGCCGACATTAAAGAATTTTTTCCTACGCCGAGCAGGAAGTATCAGCTAGGAAACCACCCGTAGGGGAAGGATCATTCCCCTCCTTTGGAGGGGAATGGTTTGCGTTAGGAATCTGCTTTTAGGGCTTGTAGTGCTTTGTCGTAGTCGGGTTCGTCGCTGATTTCATCAACTAATTCTGCATGTTGCACTATATCCGCCTTATCCAGAACTATGACTGCCCGCGCCGTAATGCCGGCTAAGGGACCGTCTTCAATTAGAACGCCGTAATCTTTAGCAAAATTTCTAGAACGCATCATAGAAAGCGGCATAATATTCGCTTGTGACTCGGCACTGCAGAACCGTGACATTGCAAAAGGCAGGTCGGCAGACACAACTATGCAAACACTGTCTTCGAGTTCGCCCACAGCTTGGTTAAATTTCTTAGTAGAAGTAGCACAGACCGGCGTATCCAAGCTAGGAACTATGGATATCAGTTTTTTCTTGCCCTTAAAGCTAGAAAGAGAAATATCTTCTAAATCCTTATTCACCAACAAGAAATCCGGTGCCTGTGTGCCGACTGCGGGTATCTTGCCACTCGTGCGTATTTCGTTACCTTGTAAAGAGATAGTTGCCATTATTAAGTCCTCCTAATAAATTACAAGAGGGTATTATACCTGTTTTATAGTCAAAAGTGGTGTTTATCAAAAATATCAGATATAACGCAAGTGAATGAAATACTTGTATATTCCCTGTTTTTGGAAGCATTATGCCAAGAATTACTAAATATTACTTAGTATTTGAATTATGCTCCCGATATGAAGTTAATAATGCAAAGAGAATACCAATGACAACGCCTATTAGATGTACCTCCGTGACCACCCGAAGATCTAGATATTCGGCTGTAGACGAACCTATATCTGAGAAGTTTTCTATTAATGTTTTTGCTATTAACAATAGCAAAATAATCCACGCAAGCCTTTGTTTGTTTTTGATCCATTCCACTAAGATATAAGCAAAGTAACCGTGTAAAACACCCGATAATCCACCGTAATATAAGATTTCAGGAACAAAATAATATAAACCTGCTGAGATTGATAATGTCAATATAAACAATAAAACAACCCATCTCAGAAGTAATAGATAATTGAGACCTAAAAAGAAAATAATGATCCAGGCAATCAAGTTGAGTATTAAATGTTTATCGTTTAGGTGTACAAAATGGCCACTAAATAAACGCCATAATTGTCCTTGCTCCAATAGCTGTCTTTGATATATGAAGAGTTCTTGATAGTAGGTGCAGATCAGGGCAGCAAGAATCACTAAAGCCGCATAATAGAAACTAGGGTTGCTGAAAAAGTATTTCATGAGCTGTAGGAGAGGGCTAACATGCCCTCCCTAGAGTATTGTACTTGTACCATCTAACTGCCCTGCGCCACCTGTATGGTTTTCGTAAATTTGATAGATGAATGTATAAATCGTGCAAGTACGTCGCGTTAGGGAGGGCATGTTAGCCCTCCCCTACGGGTGGTCACCATAAATTATATGGCACATGGCGGTTAGAATGGTACTGAACGGTACGTTAGGGCGGACATATAAGTCCGCCCCTACACAAGAGCAAGTGGTTTAGGAAGTTGCAGTGGTTTGCTTGCGACGACGATTTCTAGCTGTTGCAACTAGTAGCAGTGCTATCCCTCCTATTAATAGGATGGCATCGCTAATACCGACAGCACCACCGCCGCCACCTCTGCGAGGCTGCTCTGTTCCATCGCTTAACTGTATAGTTGATATGCCAACCGGATCAATTATTCTACCGTCTTGACTGCTGACATCATAAAGATTGCCATCAGTTATAACTAGCATGATGCAGTTATTTTTACTTGCTATGAAGTCCATATTATCAGTTCCGCGCTCATTTCTGGTTCCGGTATGCTCATTCATGTATACCTCAGGACTAGTCGGACATGGTGCGGTGGAACTTCCAATTAGCATGCGATCTCTAGATTGCGTGCGATCTCTACGTTGTATCGCAAACCAAGTGTCTCCTGTTTCAAGACCTCTTTCAAAAGGCCTCCAGCTATCAGTATATTTCCCAACATATAAGGAATCACCAACTAAGTCATCGTCAACTTGTATTGGGAATGTAATATAAGCAGTACCTCCTATTACATTAGTAGTAGTAGTAATGCCATCTGCATTTGAACTGAAACCATATGGAACATCAGAAACACCAAATGTCGCAATTGAAATTATTCCAGCATTTATGCCTCCTGTGAGTCCAGTCAGTCTTTCAATATCTCTATCTTCGTCGGTATAGTCTATATTGGCTGCTGAATAATCATTGCGCATATTCCCACCTCTGTTTGCTGCTATTATAAGGCCCGTGTGTGTAAAGAATACTGGCAAATCGTCTTGTCCATCATGGGCTCTTAAAACATCATTAGTTTGGTCTGCATTATTTAAGATATCCACAGGTAAGGCAGTTGTTGTTCCAAGTTGACTACCACGAATGCTTGCTGTTCCATCCACTACCTCATAGGTTAGTGGTTGATTAGGTGATATTTTATAGGTTGCTTGTACGCCCATTATATCAACAATATTATTCCAACCGACACTAATTGTGTTAATTCTGCTCATTGTGTCAGTGGTGATATTATCATTTGCTGTGATTCCTAGAACCGTCTCGTACTCTCCTTTAAGATTATTGCTCATGCGCAAGCTTTCTACTATCGTATTAATTTCCATCTCAACTTCAGCAGGCGTAGTTGGAAAGTCTCTATAGTTAGCTATTAGGGCTGCATTAATCATTCCTACATCATCTGCCATTTCAGCGTTTGTATCATAATCAGCTATCACATAGTATCTTCTATTTGCCACCACAGAACTAACTCTCATGTTGTTGTCAATATCATATAGCAATATCTGACGTATGCGAGTAACTGTTTCATCATCACCTGCTACTCTAACATCAACATTGTTATTGGGGCCTATCGCATAGTCAATGTTCGCAAGGGGATCAGTTTCACCTTCGACACCTAATCTTGCAACTGTGCGGGTGGTGGGTCGCCATATTCTACTTCCGCCAACTAACCAATGAGTTATAGTTTCTCCTGGAATCGGGAGTGCATTAGTAGCTATATTATAAGGATCATCATCATTACTAATTGTTTTTGTCTGAGAGTCATACACTAACTCTTCTTCTATATCAGAAGAACCACGATTATTGTTTATTTCCAAGGAATCTATGGTTCTACTATCATCACCAGTATAAGCTGAAATAAGGACAGTTTGGGTTCCGGTAGTAGGAAATATATATGAGGATTGTCCTAAGAAATTTATCTCTGGTAATATTCTGAGAGTATAAGAAAAATAGTCATTCTCACCTGACACTTCACTTGGCACCAATAGCCCATCACTACCAACTTCAGCCCATTTATACTCTTGCCCGGAAGTAACTGGTTCAGCACTAAAGGCGGTTACTCTGTCATTGCCACAAAACTCATTTATCCTTACTTTTATTAGATTATTCATTCTAGCGGCATCTAACACAAGATCACATTCTGAATCACTTTCAATTCTGAATATTTGAGTGTTAGCATTTTCTTCTATACCAAAGTATTGCTCCCGATCCAGTGCATCCATTTCGGTGAATGTTTGACGGCTTCCATCTGTATGTATATAAGTAAATTCTTCACCTCTTAGTAAACTCCGTACTACTGCTTCACGGCTATAGTACGCATCATCAAGTACTTCTACAGGTGGGTCGGCACGGTCGTCCAACGGTGCTGCAGTATTTGGATTTGCTGCATTGCCGTCTAAGTCATTAAAAGAAGTAGTTTCAGTACTTGCACTACCGTCAAATGGGCTGTTATCAGCTACATCAATAAGACCATCACCATCACTATCTGCATCTTCCGTTAAGTCTCTACTACAATCTGCGCGAATTGAAGCTACATTAAGCTGCGATGTAGATGTGGTATGAGTATATGTAGCATCTATGGCATCCATCTCTATTCTGCTTCTGATTTCTTCATCTAGCGTCGCCTTAAGTATTGAGCGCCCATCGTTCAGGATTATCCCGTCCTGCTCAAGGCTAGAAATAGCCAAAGAAATAGTTGAAGTCGATCCTTGTTGTGTTATTTCTAAATTTTCTTCTGGAGGATTATCAACTTCATATTCACTCACCACATTAAAGAATAATTCGGTTTGGCCTATATTAGGATAAAATGCCGCACATTCCATAGCGTTTGCACGCTCTCTGCTAGCTCGCAGAGTTGAGTCTATCTCTGTATTTGGATCTATCCTGTCATCATCGGATGGATCATTGGGCAAGCGGCCACGATTCCTGATTGGTAAATTGCCAGAGTCATCTATCAACGCATTGACATCATTCGCTCGGTACAAACCAAAGCTGTGTGTATTCCTTACATCTTCGTCATTAACAAACTTCACATCATATAAAATGGATACTGCAGCATCCATACGCATTAAATTAGGTCCACCACCGATAGTTGCATCAAAGCCGTCTGTCGTTGGCATCATTGTCGGTGTTGTTATTCGGTATAGCTGATACGATGTTGGAAGTCCTAAAGTAGCAACATCTCCGCCATCTTCTTCCACATTTACCATGAAAGCAACCTCATAGTTGCGAATACTATCTCCACCAAACGTATCATCATCATCATCAAATGGTTTTGCTAGTGCCATTGGTGAATTGTCAACTATACTGATTATCGGAGGTGTATTATCTCTAGTGGCGATTGCATCATTGCCGCCATCTATGCGCATATTATTCGCTATAGGTGTTGTGCTACCAACTGGAACAGCGAAATTACCTGAGTTGTCTCTTAGTGCCTCTGCATTATTAGTTCCTGCTAAGTTGAAACCGGTTATGCCTATTGGGGAACCGTCTACTGTTACTGTATAAACTAGCCTTGCCCTTGTATTACCAGCATTGGGAGTACCTCTTATTGCGGTAAACGTGATTTCTGATGAACCTTCCATACGTATTACGTTATAGGAACTTGTATTGCCTATCCCTCTAACTTCTTCATTGTTCTCAACATTAACATCAAACGTCACGGTATATTGCCTTCCATTGCTACCAGCTACGGGAACTGCCTTTGGTTCACTACCGAAAGCCACCACATTAATTTGTGGTGGAACTTTTTCTATCGTCGCCACCGCAGAGTTGCCGGCTGTTAGCCTATCTGCTTGGGCTGAATTTGCAGTAACTGCATTGTCCCACACATCTCGTAATCCACCACTGGTTATAGGTCCTCTCGCCAATGTGAATCCAAAGGTGCTCCGGGCCTGTTCCACATTATCAAGTGTAGCGGTAAAGCCGATTGTTGCGGCCTGACTTAAATTAGTTCCGCTTATCGGTATGAGACTCGCATCAGTTTCTACTACCGCACCTGCATTGTTAGCAGTGCCACCACTACTGAGTGGTATACGAAGCAAGACATAAGATCTTGTTGTGTGTATATCTCGTATATTTTCCGTTGCCGTCACATTGAAACTTCCTGTGAATGTCGTAGGGGTTGCACCTGGACTAGCCCCACCAGCTACTGCCATCACCGTTAAATCAGGGCCTGTTGTGTCTCTTGCTGCTACTGCACGAGCATCAATTATTCCGCCTGTTATTGGGGCAATTATCCCGTTCGTTTCAATAAAGCCTGTTCCTGCATTATTGTATATAGGACTTCCGTCTCTTTTAACAGGTAGGTTGGTCGCAATATCCTGTAAATTTATTTGGCCTGTTCCACTGACAAGTGCCAGCGTGAACCCTTGTGTCCCTCTTATATTTGTAAGTCTAGTTTCAATATTTCCCGTGAAAGTGACTGTGTAGTTAATCACTGCTCGATTTCCGTCTAATGAAGTGCCATCGGCAACCACTGGAGTTACTGTTGCAATGTCTGATACATTTTGACTAAAATTATTTGTTCCTTGTATACGCTTTAGTATATAGGAAGCTGCCGTCCCTATATTACGCACAGCTTCGTCTGCACTTATTGTAAATTGTATCGTGTATCGGCCAGAAGTGGCGGGGTCTGCTACAATGCTGTTTGCTGTCACCGTGATTCTTGGAGGCGTGCTGTCTAGTAATACCACTGCACCTCGTTCACCTGCATCCGGATCTGCTGCTTGCAGTGGTTCATCATTACTTACTTCGTTACCTGGTGTGTTAGCCGGTCTAGTTCCGTCTGCATTAGTCTGAAGTGGGTCATTGTTTGCCAAGTCTAGCAAGCCGTCGTTTGCACGACCTAGCATCAAACCATAAGGAAATGTAGTATTGGGTAGGTCATTTATTACATGTACGTTCATGTAACTCACTGTGGCAGTAGTAGGTCTATCTGCAGAAAAACTCACTATAGGAGTAGGGTTAGTTGCCGCCACCAAACCACCGTCCGTTATATCATCCTCCTCTTCTGCAACTAATAAGGAATAAGAACTAGCATTATCCAAACCACGAACAGGTTCGCTAGCTGTTACTTTAAATGAGAAATTATAGGTCATAGTAGTTGTTAATTCAGGCTCACTTGCCATTACCGTCAGATTTGGTCTAGTTGTATCTCGCTCCGCTATGGCTGAAGCGTCTATTACCGTACCTCTAACAATGTTATTACCGCCAAATCTAGGTGCATTTCTGTTACTATCCAATAATGCATTGTCATTGTCGGCACGCGCCAGCAAAAAGCCTTCTGTTGCTTCGGTAATTGTTTGAGTGGGCATGGTAACCACAAACTCTAGTGTTGCTGTTGCCTCACCACCGCTAATATCAATGCTACTAGTTGAACTGTCGTTGTCGTTTGGGTCATATGGCACTATAGTAAAACCAGACGAACTATTGCTACCTCCAGAACGCCTCAGTAACGTATAAGAATCCAAATCAGCAAGGTCGCTGATAGGGTTATTCATAGGGTCGCCGTGTTCGCTGTTCGTAACTGTGAAGCTCATGGTGTACCGATTACCATTGTCAGGATTCGGTATTGCTCTAGTTGCGGTTACTGTAATGCTAGGTCCAGTCGTATCTCTTGGTGCCCGTGCCGAAGCGTTAGGGGTTATCTCTGCACCATTGGCTATTCTTGTCGTTGATGGGTTGTCATTATCGCGAATCGGATCCCTGTTTGCTCCATCTCGCAGACTTGTCGCACCACTACGAACTAACCTGAAGAACTCTGCACCACTGACACGCTGATTGCTAACTGGAACGAAGTATGTAATTATTACGTCTCTTTGTCTACTTTGTGACGTTACAGGAGTAATTGCTGAGGCTGGGTCGAAACTAATTGGATTTCTTCCATTGTCTTGTAATTGATAAGAACTTAGTTGATCTAGATCTCCTACGTCTTCATCGGCGGTTACTCTGAAGTATATAACATACCTGCCACCTATTGGGACAAGATCACTGGAGATACTGTCACCCCTTATATCTGTTCTAGCCACTGTGATCTGCGCACCAATCATGTCTTGCAACTCCAATGCCTCTCTCAATCTTGGTTGGTAGTCTTCTACTACTTTTAAGTCTCCTTGACCAGGAGTGTTGTTCGCTAAAAGAACAGCATTGCGTCTGAACTCTATAGATCGCATGCCACCTGTTTTTGCGCCAGCAGCTGGATCAACAACCATCGTGAGTGTGGTCGGCATCTCACCATGCGTTGTCACACTAAGAACGGGCACTGTTCGACTACTTTCGTTTGCTTGACATATCCCGTTTGGTTCGGTTACGCATAAATCGCTTGGACTGAGATGGATTGGGCTGATTGGGCTACTAAAAGTCAGTGTGAATGCGTTACCATCTTGAGTAGGGCGGGTATCAATCCTAGGAGCACCCTCGTCATAAAATAGAGAAGCGGCAAAATTATCATTGGCTAATCGATCCACGTCCATAACAGTAGTTCCGGTACTGATCCTTAAGATGTCATTTGCTATAGCCTCACCACTAAATTCAATCTCGGCATAAGGGGTGCCTACCATATGTGTTACTGTACTTATTCGACTATCATCTGTATTATCTAAGCTAAAATGACCTACGGCCAGCGGAGTCATAATATTTTTGGAAAACTCAAGACGCACACCTTTACCATCGCCATAGCGAGCGTAATCCTTAACCCATGTCTTACCGTCTAAACGAAAACCGCGAAAGTCATTGTCAGCTAGAGCAAGCATAGGAGTACTAGGAAGAAGTCCAGTAGTTGACGCTTCAGCAACAAAGTTACGAATATTTTGCTCTCCAGCAGCCTGCCCATCAAACACAAAGCCTGCGTCCATTTCCTCGTTATTAATCGTGCACCTCATTGTTATAAGTGGCTGATAATCATTCGTCAATTCCGCATAATTGGAAATGTCTATGCTTTGCAATACGGAGTCATCAAAGGGGTCACCTGCACTAGAAAGTGCAGTTGTTTCTGTAAGAGTTATTCTATCAGGATCATTTTGAGTCCTGCCTAAGGAGTATCTCCTTGAAAAATCACTACTGAAAGCCGTAAATATACTTGAGCGGTCAAAATCACATAACCTGTCACGTACCAACGCGCCAAATGCTGAATTATTATAACGAATTCTTGCATTCCCACTTACATAAGCAAATGGAGCACTAGAACTAGCCGCCTTCACCCTAACAGTGACTTTGAATCGTTCTGTTGATGTTCCATTAATATTTTCTGTGACAATTTCGGCTGTGTCAGGATCAAACTGAAGATGAACAATTCCATCTTGAGCCAGGTTACAATTATTACAACCGCTAAGAAGATCACCTCCGAATCTATCCCGTGGCAATTGTTGAGCACTAATACTAAAAGATAGTAGTAATAATATTATAAATAAAAACTTGTTCATCCCTTTTTCCTTGTTAAAGTTTCAATCAAAACGTCTGTTCTATATTTGACACTGCAGATGTATTACCTATATTTCTAAATATGACATCGCTAAAATCACCCACGTTAACACTTCCACCTAAGTTTGTGTCTCCTCGGTTGTAGTCTGTTGCACCTATACTTCTAAATATGCTGCCACTAAAATCACCCACGTTAATACTACCATTCAAATCTGCATCACCACCAAACATCGCTATTCTAGTCCTGCTAGGAGGACCAGCCGCTGCTTTGATTCCACCACCACCTGATCTAGCATTAGACACATTGCTAGTGAAATCATAAGTATATGCTCCTGAAGTCTCACTCAGTGGGGTGCTGGACATAATATCTAAATGGTTTCTATGCCGAATCACCAAATATATATCATCATCAGTGCCATCATCATTGGCATCAAGAGCATCAGCTATATTTCCCTCATCAAACACGAGATCAGGGCAGTTGGCATTCTCGCCTAAGTCAGCTACCACTTGTCCAGTTTCATTGCAAGAGGTCGGGTCATGGCTGTCTAGTGCGACATATCCTGCTGCATCTACAATTCTACCGTTATTTAATAAGAAGGCAGGTTTCCTAGCTATCACTCTACCACTAGCCGAATTATTTGCATCACGTGAATCAGGCTGAGTTCCTGAGCGTACTGCTACTCGCAACTCAACCAATACCCAATCTGTAACTCCTGTAGGAATTGAGGCTACAGATACGCGAGTACACAATTCCGGGCTATCATTAAACCTATCTGTTGAGAGCGCAGTGGAAGACAAATTTTCGTACACGCCTTCTCTAGGAGTACAATATGGATCTGTAGTAGGTAAAATTGTTGATATACTATTTGACATAGGTACTCTTTGCGTTTGTGCAGTTGCAATACTCAGTGACATCCCCCCTATCAAAGCTGATAGCAGGCACAACGAAGGAATCAATTTTAATCTTTGCATATTACCGCTCCTGTTTATTTGTTAATGTATGAAGGATTATACCTATGGATTGCCCTCGCAACTTTCTCCAAGCTGTTTCGCTATTTAAGGGATTATATGTATTACTACTTGGGGTCACCATGTCGTTATTATATCCTTTTTGTGCAATAATCAATATGTAAAAAAGTGGTTTTTTTCATTACTATATTTCCAGCAATAATACCATACTCCTTTGAAACTGTCAATAAAACTGCCTTTTATTCCGACAAGGCAAGCAGTATTCCGTTTATATCGGAGTTTGGTATGGTTGATGAATTGCATATTTCTCATGATTCGGAGGTGTCTGCATAATGGGTTGTTTCTTCGCCGGAACCCAACCATGCGTTCAATCCGCCATTGAGATAGCAAACATTATCAAAGCCCATTTGCTTAAGACGCCATGCTGCTAATGCCGAGCGAGGTCCCTTTGCACAATATAAAACTAGACGTTTGTTTTGGTCAAAAGCTTTGTTGTAGTACGGGCTGTCGGGGTCTGCCATAAACTCAAGCATGCCCCTTGATGCGCCCACTGCGTTTTTTATAACTCCGCTGCTTGTCCATTCATTCGGGTCGCGAACATCGACAAATTGCACATCGTCATCTGCAACTATTTTTTTTGCATCATCTATGTCCAACGCTACAACATTGTTCATGGCTTCTTCTAAAAAATCCTTAATACTTTTTTTCAATGTAGGCATTTAAATATCTTTTTAAATTTGTAATTCAATTCAGAGTGGTAACTATATCATTTTTTGGAGTATTGTGTACGAATAAAACTGTTGATTGAGTCGGTGGTTAATCGGCGTGACGTTGTGCAGAACCACAATGGAAACTCATGTGTAGGGGCAGACTTGCATGTCTGCCTGAACGCGTTGCGTCTACACAATCAATACATTCATCCATCAAATTTATGCAAACCATAATCTTGTGGCGCATGGCGGTTACAGTCGTGCAGGACGGTACTTTAGGGAGGGCATGTTAGCCCTCCCCTACGGGTGGTTTAAGTGAGCGTTGTATCAAAACATAATATTGTGCAAGTACTCGGCAGGTGGTTTACATGATTATATGGCGCGGAGCGGTTACAGTTTTGCAGAACGGTACTTTAGGGAGGGCATGTGGGACTGTTGAAAAATAGAACCGCCGATTGAGCCAGTAGGTCAAGTGGCGTAACTTTGTGCAAAATCTAAATGCTGTATTCGTTAAAAACATCACATATACCAAAATCAATCGGCGTGACATTATGCAGAACCTCAGCATGATTGTTAAACGCATGCATTACAAAATGCATACGCCTGCCACCCCTCCAAAGGAGGGGAATGATTTGGGCTTATTCTAGGGTGACGGCAATGACTTCGTCTAGGGTGGTGTCGCCTCTGAGGGCATACTCGCAACCAATTGTGCGGAGGTCTTTGTTGGTTTCGTAGACGTAGCGTTTCATTTCTATTTCGCTTGCGCCGTCGTGCACCATTTGTTTGAGCATATCGTCTATGGTGACCAAATCAAACAATCCAAAGCGACCAGTGTAGCCGGTGTGGTTGCATGCTTCGCAGCCCTTGGGTCTATAGACGGTTTTGCCTTCAAATAGTTCTGGGTTCAATCCCGAAAAACGAAGTTCTTCAGGATCGGGTACATAGGCTTCTTTGCAATCCGGACACAGGCGGCGAACTAGACGTTGCGCGAGGATGCCTTGCAGGGTTGCGGTTAGTAGAAACGGTTCCACACCCATATCACCCAGACGGGTGATTGCGCCGATGGCAGTGTTGGTGTGTAGCGTGGACAACACGAGGTGTCCAGTCAGACTTGCTTGGGTTGCGATGGTTGCGGTTTCACTGTCTCTGATCTCTCCGATTAGTACGACATCCGGGTCTTGTCTGAGAATGGCGCGCAAGCCGCGAGCAAAAGTCATGTCGGCTTTGGTGTTGACTTGGGTCTGGCTGATTCCTTCAAAGTTATATTCAATAGGATCTTCTATGGTCATGATGTTGCGCTGGTGACGATCGACTTCGGCAAGGGCTGCGTATAGGGTTGTGGTTTTCCCGGAACCAGTAGGACCGGTGACCAAAACGATTCCGTGCGGTCGGTTGATTAAACTTTTGAAATAGGCTTTGAGTTCTTTCTCCATGCCAAGTTCGTCCAAGCTGATATGCTCGCTTTGCTTGTCCAATACCCGCAAGACCACGCGTTCACCATAGCTGGACGGCAATGTGGATACCCGCAGGTCAACATTGCGTCCTCCCAAGCGCACGGTGATGCGTCCATCTTGAGGCAGGCGTTTTTCGGCGATATCCAGACGCGCCAGCACTTTGATGCGCGAGACCAACAGCGGCGCAAGTTTAGCAGATGAAGTCAGTATGGTTCGCAACACGCCGTTCAAGCGGAAGCGTATATGGAGTTCTCGCTCGTAGGGTTCTATATGTATATCGGAGGCTTTCTCACGAATCGCTTCAAAGAAAATCGCATTAAGCATTTTGATTACCGGGGCATCGTCTTCAGTGCTCAATAGGTCTTCGGGTTCTTCAAACGCTGCGGCAACTTCGTCCATGCCCATCACGCTTTCCTGCACATCGTCCATGATGGACAAACTGCCGGATTGATTGGCATAGGTTTTTTGTAATTGTTGGTCAAACTCTCCGGTTTCTAAAATCCGTATAGAAAATTCTCGTTTGTATAGTCGGCGAGCTTCTTGTAGTGCTTGTGGTTGGGTGTCGGCTCTGCAGTAGAGTACGATTTCTTGGTCGGTCGTCGGTCCGACGAATATGCCGTGTCGTTGGGCAAATGAGAAAGGTAGTCGTGCGTCCATTAATTAGTCAAAGTTTTGAACTCTAAAATAGAAACTAAAAAAAACAATTTTATCAATATAGCGACATTCATAACGAAGATTAGACCTAACACCCACCGCATGTACTTAAGCTCCGTCTCTATCTTCGCTATCTCACCTTTAAGCATAGCTACATCCGCCTTAGTCGCTACATCCTTTGCATTTGCAATATCAGCTACGGCTTCCTTAGCCTCACTATCGGATAAGGCAGGAATTTTCTTTAGGGCTTCGTAAAGGGCTATCTCAGTCATAATGGTTCCTCTTCAATCGGCGACTCTATTCTGCTCCTATGGGTGGTTTCTCATAGATACTTTATCGCTAAAGCAACAATTGCGTTTAGTAAACTAACACCGGCTATTATTATTCCGGTAACTACATACAACTGCTTAAATATCTCTGCTTTTAAGTTTGCCAAATCAGCTTTAGTGGCTACTTCTTTTGCACTTGCTACGCTGTCGGCTGCTTCTTTTGCTTCCTCAGGGGAAACGCCGTCTATCTTTCTTAATGATTCATATAAAGCTATTTCGGACATTGTTTAGTACTCTTTAATTAAAAATCTCATCTCACGACTTCAAGTATAACTTATTTGGGGCTGTTGAAAAAGTATTTCATATGCCATAGGGGCAGAATAAAGCCGCTGATTGAGACAGTAGTTCAATCGGCATTTCAATTATCCGCCCTAACGCAACGTACTTGCACGATTTATACATTCATCCATTTTATTTATGGTAACCATGATTTGATGGCGCGGAGCGGGTAGATTTGTGCGAGGACTCAACTTTAGGGCGGATATGCAAATCCGCCCCTACCGTTTGCGTAAATTATATGGCGCAAGCGGTTGGGTTTGTACAGATGCGCGGCAACCACCTCGTCAGGCTTCGCTCTCCACAGGAGGGGAATGGTAGAGGTTTAGTTGAATATGTTGGTCTTGCTGAGTAGAAAGAGGGTGCCTTGGTAATCCATTATGACACCGTCGGAATTGATTTGGTGAACCGAGAGATCGTCGCTGAGTCTTTGTCTTTCGCGCAGTGCAACACCATTAATAATGACTTTGCGTGCTTGCGGGCGTAGATCCGAATGGATATGCGCAGATAATTTGATATTGGGGATGCGTTGCCTTAGCCCACTAGGTAGGTCTTCATAATTGACGATACCTACTGGCATTGGCTCCCACTTGGGTGCGTCAACAGGGTTTTGATATAGCTGCGGCGATACTGGTGGTATATAGGTCGGCGATTGGGCAGCAACATTACTATTGGGAGTTTGTGGTTGAGGAGGGTAGTAAGTGGGTGAAGGGTTATTGGGAGTAACATAAGGCGCGACGGAAGGCATGCCATTGGGCGACACCACAACGGCGGGAACAACACTTGTTTGCGTTGGTGGCGGTGTTTGTACCCCTGGCGGTTGCGATATCGCACCGTCAATCACTGGGGTCTTAATCACAACTGATTGCACCTTCTGCTCGGCAGTACCTTGTTCGGTTAGTGGTTTATAAAACCAGAGTGCCGCAAAAACTGCCACTGAAACGATGCCGACGGCTGCTAACACGGTGCCGAGACGGTTCCGGCGGCTGTCCAAATTGTCAAAACTCTGCACCTGTATAGATGACAGTTCTGGCACCGAACCTAGATTGCGCTTGTTTTCTACTTTTTTGAGTGCCGATAAAATGAAAGACATTTAGCTAACTCCCGAACAGCCTTCGCCTTGTTGTAATTTGGGCGGCTTCCCAGTCAAAGTATTAATTTTTATCAATGTCTCCCTGCCAACCAAGCCGTCAACAAAAATTCCGCAGCGTTTCTGTAATAGCCTGATGCGGTTTTCCATATCGTAGTCGTAAGACAAAGATTCTTTTATCGGCGGATTGTAATCGGTCAGGCTTGCCAGCTGTTCGCTCAGCCAACCCACCGTTTGATTAGTGTCGCCGGGGTAAATCGTATCTCGGTAGTTTTCGGGTCGCTTCCACAATAAGGTGTATTCACCCGTCCATACATTCTCCAGTTTGTCTTCGGTGATATCAACGGTCTGATCCGCCGCAACGAGACGCAGGCGATTAGACTTGTCTATGGTTTTCAGCACCGAATAAAAAAGTTGTCCTTCAGTTGAGATCATTTTGAGCAGTACCGGACGGTTTACGCGTTTGATACTGTCGATGCCACCACGACGATGCCAGCAGTCCAGTTGATGGCTCAAAGCATACTCACACGGTGATTGCTCCAGCACTTCCGGCAATTCAACACCCCAAAGGTTAAACAGTGTGCGGTGCGGGTCTTGCTTGCGCGATGCCTCTGCTAAACGATTTTGCCAAAGCACGACGGCGGGCTCAATCTTTTGTGGTATTACGTTTAGCATGACATCAGGCTCGCTTGTGTTTTGGTGTGTTAGGGCAGATATATAATCCATTCCTGCATCACTATCGCTGTCGGCAATTTCAGTACTGCTTGTGTCTTCTTGCGTTAGAGTGTTTAAGTAATCCAATCCTGCATCGGCATCGCTATCGAACACTCCTACATCGCTATCGGACACTCCTGCATCGCTATCGGCAATTTCGGCATCGTTTGTCTCTGCCAAATCCAAAGTGTGCGTGACCATCTTGCCGGACAGGTCGTTGTTGTTAAACAAAATCGGCAAATGAGGTGGTGCCATATTAACTGCAACAGCAACGGCAGCTATCGTTGCTGCTGTCGCAAACCAAGCGACAGGGCGCGCGTAGTTCCTGCGTTTATCAGTTTGTTGAGAATTAGGCATAGCAACAGACAATGAGTTTTGTCGTTTTGAGAATCGGTGTGTGCCGAATACCTCGTGCGCTGCACGAGAAATCGTGCGAGTATCCACATAACCGCGCTCTTCGGAAAAACATCCGAGCAATGCACGGTCGCATATCAGATTGATGAGACGCGGAATACCCTGACTGAGTTTGGTCAACTTGCGTATCGCAGAGTCGGAGAATAGACGCGACGGCGCACCCACCACCGACAAGCGATGATGAACATAGGCTCGCACATCCTTCAGGTTGAAAGGTTTCAGGTGAAAGTGGGCGATGATGCGTTGGCGTAATTGGCGCAGTCGCGAGTCTGATAGTTTTTCCAGCAGTTCAGGCTGCCCTATCAAAATAATTTGCAGTAGCTTGCTTTCGTTGGTCTCCAAGTTAGTCAATAGGCGCAGTTGTTCAAGCACTTCGGTATTGAGATTTTGTGCTTCTTCAACGATGACTATGGTGCGCCGACGGCGAGCATAGGTCTCTAATAGATGGCGGTTTAATACGTCGGTCAGTTGTTTGATGCCACTGTTCTGCTCATAGACGATGCCCAATTCGTCGCATATCGTCTCTAACAACTCTATTTCGTTGATGCGTGGGTTTAGCACGATGGCAAGATCCACATCAGTCGGCAGGTTCTCAACCAAACACCGCCACGCAGTCGTCTTGCCGGTGCCGACCTCGCCGGTGAGTAATATAAAACCGCCGTTTTCGTTCAAGCCATATTGCAGATGGGCAAGTGCTTCGCGGTGTTGCTCGCTCAGATAGAAATAACGAGGATTCGGCGCAATCGTAAATGGGTTTTCGCTGAGATTGAAATAGCGTTCGTACATTATATATAGGGTGCTATCGCGATGACCTAAGTGCGCCCGTCGGAAGTACGAGAACGGGAACTAGGGCTAGACCTAGGCGTAGCCGATGATGTGGGGCGTTTTCTGGTGGTTGGAGTTTTGCGGTCTGTTTTAAGTGGAGGCAATAGCATTGTTTCAGTCTCGTCATCCAGTAGGGTGTCGGTTCTTTTTAGATGTTCCAGTTGTTCCAAGCGTAATTGCACATAGCGGCTGGATGCATCTTGGTATGCCTCTTCTGTGGTTCGGAAAATAGTCGGGCGAATGAAAACCATCAGATTGGTTTTGTCGTTATTACTATCGCGCCCTTTGAATAGGCTACCAAGAATTGGTATGTTGCTTAATAACGGAACTCGATTTTTGGCATCCTCGCGCCGTTCTTCAACCAAACCACCTAACACCACGATTTTGCCGTCGTCCACAACAACATGGGTTTGGATTTCTCTATCGGAAGTAACCGGACGAGCAGTGTTCCCTCCGCTAGCGACTCGCTTCACCTTCTGTTTTATTTTGAGACTCACTGCATCGCCTTTGGTTATTTGGGGTGTCACTTCTAGTTCGGTATCTACATCCAAACGTTCTATGTTTTGTCGAACAGTACCTTCTGCGCTCACAGCACCCGCGTCAATGCTCCTCTCTTCGCCCACTTTGATCGTCGCTTTCTCGTTGTTTAATGTCATCACCGACGGGGTAGCAAGAATATTGGTATTTCGATCTGTATTGAGTGCTTGTATAAATAAACCTAAGTTGAGACCGTCCGTCCGTCCGCCTACAAAAGTGTTGAAAGACGGGTTATCCGTAGTGAGTTGGAAGGCGGCAAACAAACCACGTAAGCTAGTTACCGGATTTCTGTTTCCTTGGTTTCTTCCTCCTCCTGGCAAGTCGGCACCATCTTTGCTGCCGCTCAATCGAGTGCTCACATTTGCCGAACGATTCAAGGATAACTCGGCGATAATCGCTTCTATCAGCACCTGCGGTCGCGGCACATCAAGCCGTTCAACCACATCGGCAATCGCCTGCACCAAATTAGCCGCTCCGCTAACGATCAATACATTGGTGTCGGGATCGGCTTGCACGGTATAACCACTGCCTTTTAAGGTCTCAGTCCTTCTAGTTTGTGTAGTATCTTCGTCGTCGTCATCCTTTTTATCGTCGTCCTCTCTATCCTCTTCCTCTGTGTCGTCGGTTTGTTCAGCTTGTGGTGTGTCCCTATCATCCATAATGTCGCCTTCTCTGGCTAATTCCAAAAATTGCTTGGTCAATAAGCCTTTGAGTGTGCTTTTCATGTCATCGGCATTGGCGTAATTCAACGGTATCACGCGCACTACACCGCGCTGATCCGAAGTCGTTGGAGGTGTATCCAGTTCGGCGATTAGGACGCGCAGCGGTAGGCGATCCTGCGGTTCGCCGGTCAGGATAATGCGGTCATTCTTTTTATCGGTGACGATTTTGGCCAACTGTTTGACGGCAGGGTTGCGGGCTTTTTCTATGATTCTGGCTAAATCGTCGGCTCCAATATGTTTAAGTTCAATAATCTCATAATCGTCTAGGGACTTTCGATCAACCGCCTTGATGATTTGTTTAACACGCTCTATGTTGGTTTTGAGTTCAGTGACAATCAACGAGTTAAGACGTTTGAAGGGAACGACTTGCGCCTCACCAGTCATCAACGGTCGGATAATCGGAATAACGGAACCCACATCTAAATGCCTGATGGGTATGATTTCGGTTTGCAGGGTACTTTCAACATCCAACGGTGAATAGCGCGGTGCGAGATTGGCAGGTAAGATGCTCGTCAAACCGTTTTCTCTGTCCACTGCTCTGAACCCTTGCATCGCCAATACCGTCAACATAATGTCGTAAAGTGAATCGTCTGGCACTTCGGAGTTGGCTATAATCGTCGTTTTGCCTCTGACCCTAGAATCTATTAAAAAATTACGCCCGGTTAATTCGGACATGCTTTCAATGAACTGTCTGATCTCAACATCCCTGAAGTTGATTGTCGCTGCGGTTGATAAAGACGGGACTATCAACACCAGTCCCAACATAATAGCGTATGGCCTTTTAAGGGGAGATAATACGCTGCCGCTTGCTCCGGAGAAACGAGTGGCTTTGTATAGCCTCGCAAATAATTTATTCATCCATTCTAACAACGGCACTCTCCAGTTTTCCATCTCTCATATACTGAATCCTAATTTGTTTTTCATCTAGTATCTTTCTGAAAGACATCGGATCACTCATAATATCAGTAACCCGCTTTTGAGCAATCCCCAAAACTATATCGCCCGGATTCAAGTTGAGTTTAGCTAATAAATCGTACTCAGTATTCGTCCCATATCCAACCTTAATGCCTTCACCATAGCGCCCCGTATCAACTTTTTCAAATTTAACCATTTCCCCTATTTTAAGCGGATTTTCCTTAATTACCGAAACAACATTATCCGTGCGTCTTTCCTCTCCAACGGATGCGATTCTTTCGGGTGCTTGGGTCTCTTGAGTTGCCAGTTCAGGCTGGGGGTCGGTGAACAAATTATCCATTTTCTTGAATGCCAATTTTTCCTCAGTCTCTCCTCTTAACAAAATAACATGGTCGCGTCCCAAGCGAGATAGAAATATGCCTTCCTTAATCTCGGCACCGATTCCATAAAGTTTTGGACCTTTGTTTTCTACATTAATCATGGCTGAGCCACTCTCACCCAACCCTACAATACCGACCAGCGTGGCTTGGATGCGAGCAACCTGAACCGGCTTAGGCTTGGGCGGCTCACGTAGCTCAAACCACTCCCACGATGTCGACGAATTACCAGCTTGACCGCGAACTGCCAACTGCTTGCTGATATCGCCGCTCTTCTCCAGCGAGATCGTATCGGGATAATAGATTTTCCAGAAAATATCCGATAATAAAAAAGTGCATACCGGCACCAAAATCCACACAATAACACGAGCCAAAACCTTATTAATGCTTGCTGTCGGCAAACTCAACCCCGACGATGGTATTACGAAACTACTCATAGATTGCTCCTCCTGCAATAACTTAAGATGCAAGGTAAATGATTTTACCACATTATAGGTAAATATGGGTTTCCGATGCACCAGCGACACTCAGTTTTGTGAAAAAACTGGAAATCACATAGGTAGAACCGCCGATTGAGCCAGTAGGTCAATCGGCTTAACTTTACAGAATTTTAACTTGATTGCTGAATTCGTACATTACAAAATGCAATATCCACTATGCACTATATAATGATGCAAATTATGTACCAGATACTTGCACGATATTGTGTGTTGATACAGCACACATATAAACCACCCGTAGGGGAGGGCTAATATGAGGCTGTTGAAAAAGTACCGTCATTGCATGAACCTAACCGCTTGCGCCATTGAATTTATGAAAACCATTGTAGGGGAGGGCTAGCATGCCCTCCCTAAAGTACCGTTCTGCACAACTGCAACCGCTTGCGCCACTTGGTTTTGGTTCCCATAAATTGGATGGTGTACGATTTTATTTATACAGGCGCGTCGCGTTTCGGGAGGGCATGTGGGACTGTTGAAAAAGTGTCTGCATTGGTACATTCCCCTCCTTTGGAGGGGTGGCAGGCGAAGCCTGACGGGGTGGTTGTGGTGGTTCTGCACTAGACAATTACCCCCTACGGTTCAAGGATACTTTTTCAATAGCTCCACACCTCAATAGTTTCATGTCCCTTACATTAGCTAAACAATATTATAAGGTCGGGAGTTTCTGGACGGCAAAGCAACGACAAGGACACAGCCTTCACGAAATCAGTTATAGGGCGTGTTTCAAGCCTCAGTTGCCGTCTTACTTTATAGATAGATATACATCAGTCGGCGATATCGTGCTCGATCCTTTTATGGGCAGAGGCACAACGGCATTGCAGGCATCTTTAGTAAGGCGCATTGCTTACGGTAGCGACATCAATCCACTGTCTACTATTCTTGTCGCACCCAGATTAAATCCACCCAATTCATACGATTTAGAAAAAACACTCAAGGCAATGCCACAGGTTGCAGACATCCCTGACGAATACCGCAAGTTGCTAACTTTTTTTCATCCTCAAACATTGAGCCATTTAATAGCGATAAAAAATTGGTTTGCAGAAAAAGAGATGAACAACACGATGACGAACACAGACCATTGGATACGGATGGTTATATTGAATAGGCTCAGCGGACATTCATCAGGATTTTTATCAGTAAAAACCATGCCACCCAATCAGGCAGTTTCCTTAGAGAAACAGGCACAGATAAACAAAAAATATAACCGCACCCCAGAACCCAAAGATTTACTCAGCATCGTGATGAGAAAAAGCATATCGTTATTAAGGTCGGGGTATCGGCCGGCCGGCGACAAACATAAATTAAGATGCTGCCATGCCGATGATTTGAACTATATCAAAACCGACGAGGTTAAACTGGTGGTAACATCGCCGCCATTCCTAGACATAGTGGACTACGCAAAAGATAATTGGCTGCGATGTTGGTTCGCCGGTATAGACCCTGATAAAGTGAGCATAGATTGCCATAGCACCGTAGAAAAGTGGCGAGAGTTTGTGCGGCGAGTCTTCGTAGAGTTTGCCCGAGTTGTGATGCCCTGTGGCTATGTCGCTTTTGAAGTGGGAGAAGTGCGCAACGGGAAAGTGCTATTGGATGAGGAAGTGCTGAAATCAATAACAGGTTTGCCTTTTGATCTTGTGGAGGTGCTCATCAACCAACAAGAGTTCACTAAAACTTCTAATTGCTGGGGAATTAGCAACAATAAATCAGGGACGCTGACGAATAGAATTGTCGTCGTTCAAAGGAAATAGCCGAAGATGTGGGGATAGTATGGCGAAACAATGCTAACATATGCACTGATAAATTAAGCATACAATTCTCAAAAGGAGTCTATCAAGATGAAAATACTATCTTTGTTATCTGCGGTTGCCGCCTGGTCGCTTGCCGTCGTATTGGTCATGCAGTTGCTGTCTGGCAATTTTGAGACGCGCACTTGCCAAACGGATTGCGTGCAGAACATCTATTGGGTATCCTTCAGTTTGTGTGTGCTTGGCTTGATAGTCGGTTTGGGTTTTGTTAGAAAGCCCAAACCCAGTTCGGTTATGTTTTCCAACATTGCGTTGTCAGTATTGCTTCTGATGTATTTGACTACGATGGGAATCGGTACTTTTGCCTAACCAGTGTGGATAAATTTTGATTGCCGTATATCCGGGTACTTTTGACCCTTTAACAAACGGACACACCGACCTGATTCGGCGCGCCGAACAGTTGTTTGAAAAAATCATCGTCGGCATAGCGGTGGTATCGGGCAAAGAAGCCTTTTTCTCCGTAGAAGAGCGAGTTAATCTCGCTAAAGAAGTACTGGCCGATCACGGTCGCGTGCAAGTTTTGGCTTTTGACGGTTTGTTGGTGAACTTCGCTCGGGAGTGCGATGCCAAAGTGATTTTACGCGGCTTGCGTGCAATGTCGGATTTTGAATACGAGTTTCAATTAGCAGGAATGAACCGCACCCTTGCCCCGGAACTAGAGTCGGTGTTCATGACACCTTCAGAAAAATATGCCTTCTTATCTTCAAGCCTAGTGCGTCAAGTCGCCTCGCTAGGGGGCGATATTTCTGCTTTCGTTGCACCACAAGTTGCACGGGCGATGCTGGCAAGAACCGAAACTTGATTATGGCTTTGGTGATTACCGACGAATGTATCAATTGTGATTTATGCGCACCAGTTTGTCCTACCACTGCAATATCAGAAGGTGAAGAAATTTACATTATCGCACCGTCTCGTTGTACCGAATGTGTGGGTTATCACAACAAACCGCAGTGTGTTGCAGTCTGTCCGGTTGATTGCATCATTCAGGATCCAGAACATATAGAAAGCAATGAGGATTTGCAAGCTAAATACCGTATTCTTATATGTTGAATAAGTATCTCATGCACCGTAGGGGAGGATACTGCATTTTGCGATGAATACGCTGCTCACCATCTTAGAGTTTTGCACAAGGTCACGCCGATTGACCTACTGGTTCAATCGGCGGTTCAATATGCCCTCCCAAACGCGTTGCGTTTGCACAATTAATCCATTCATCCATCTCGTTTATGGAAACCTCCGTAGGGGAGGGCTAACATGCCCTCCCTAAAGTACCGTTCTGCACAACTGCAACCGCTTGCGCCACCTGGTTTTGGTTCCCATAAATTGGATGGTGTACGAAGTATAATGTGCGAATTTAGCAATCAAGTTAAAGTTCTGCACAATGTCACGCCGATTGACCTACTGGCTCAATCGGCGGTTCTACTTGTGCAAGCGCGCCGCATTTCGGGAGGATATGTGGGGCTGTTGAAAAAGTACTGTCATGCACCCGTAGGGGGTAATTGTCTAGTGCAGAACCACCACAACCACCCCGTCAGGCTTCGCCTGCCACCCCTCCACAGGAGGGGAATGTACCAATGCAGATACTTTTTCAACAGCCCTACATGCCCTCCTAAACGCGTTGCATCTGCACGATTTATACATTCATCCATCAAATTTATGCAAACCATAATTCGGTGGCGCGTAGCGGCTAGGTTTGTGCAGGACGGTACCGTAGGGCAGACATATGAGTCTGCCCCTACAGGTGGTTATCATAAGTTTAATGGCGCATGGCGGTTCAATTTGTGCAATGATGATACATCTTCGACAACCTTATAAGTATGTTTAGAGCCATTGCTTTAGTTATTATTTGTGCCGTGTCAGCAACGGCAGCGGCGGATGCACGCCCGGGTGCCGCTGCGGTTGCGACTGCCCATCCGTTGGCTACCGAAGCAGCACAACAAATACTAGAACAAGGCGGTAATGCTTACGATGCTGCAGTGGCAGCTGCCGCCATGCTGGCGGTCGTAGAACCTTATTCTTCGGGCTTGGGTGGCGGCGGCTTTTGGCTACTACAACAAAGCGACGGCAAAGCACTGATGATAGATGCCCGAGAAAAAGCACCGCTGGCAGCACACGCAGAACTTTACCTAGACGAGCAGGGACAATTAATTGAAAACGCATCTGTAGACGGACCTTTGGCAGCAGGCATCCCAGGAGAACCGGCGGGACTCGCCTATATCTCTGAAAATTATGGTCGCCTTAAACTTTCACAGTCATTGATGCCAGCGATTAAAGTGGCACGAGACGGATTTACGGTCGACAAAATATATCAGAGAATGACAAAGCTACGGCTGGATGCCTTGCAGGCATCGGAAGCTGCTACAGCCATTTTCTTGAAAGATAATCAAGTGCCTGATTTAGGACAGCGAATTATACAGAACGATCTCGCAGAAACTTTGGAACTTTTGGCACAAAAAGGTGCTGCCGGTTTCTACGAAGGAACGATGGCAGACAAATTGGTCAAAGGCGTGCGCGACAGCGGCGGGATATGGAGCAAGGCAGACCTCGCACAATATCAAATCGTAGAGAGAGAACCTATACGATTCAACTACCGTGACGCGAGCGTCCTCAGTGCGGCACCGCCCTCTTCGGGAGGCATCGTGCTGGGCATCATTTTCAACACGCTAACCCAGTTGGATAACCAAGAAGCCAATCCCGAAACAAAGATCCACTACACCATAGAAGCAATGCGGCGTGCTTACCACGACCGCGCCCTTTATTTGGGTGATACCGACTTTGTTGATGTGCCGGTTGACCGCCTGTTAAGTACCTCTTATGCGAGCGAACTTGCCCAAACTATTTCAGCGTCAAAAGCAACGCCTAGTGCGGAGTTATCAGATACTGGTCAGAGTGTTTTAGAGTCCGATAACACAACGCACTATTCAATCATAGATGCCGACGGTAATCGCGTTGCTGCAACACTCTCCATCAACTACGCCTTCGGTTCAGGATTTGTAGTGCCGAATACGGGTATCTTATTGAATGACGAAATGGATGATTTTGTTGCAAAACCAGGGGTGCCCAACCTATACGGCTTGGTGGGTTCTGAGGCGAACAAAATAGCCCCCGGCAAACGTATGCTGTCGAGTATGTCGCCGACCTTCGTAGACGACGGCAAAAGGCTTGCAGTTTTAGGCACACCCGGCGGTAGCCGTATTATCACGATGGTGATGTCGGCAATTATGAATTTTTTAGAAAACGATAGTGCTTCGGAAATCGTATCGGCTGCCCGTTACCATCATCAGTATTTACCAGATGTGGTGAGCTTTGAGGACGGTGCATTCTCCTTAGATACGCAACGCACCTTGACCTCTTTGGGCCATCATCTGAAACCCTATGACGGAACCTACGGCAATATGCAGGTTGTAATTTGGGATTACCGGCAAAATAAATTGGATGCGGCTTCCGATCCTAGAGGAATCGGCACAGTATGGATTGGCGGGCAGTAGGTGCAGCGACGTAACTCTCTGCAGATACGATGCAACCACCCCGACAGGCTACGCCTGCCACCCCTCCAGAGGAGGGGAATTGACTGGTGCAGAACCACCACAACCACCATTTAGGACAAGCCTTAGCTTGTCCGACCTACATACCCATTCTAAAGTTCTGCACAACGTAACACCACTTGTGCTACTGCAACAAGTGGTGGTTCATTCCTTGTTGAAGTAGTAGCGTCCCAACTCGCCGTCTTTTGATAACAGGATAAACTCTCGGGTGATTTCTTTGATGGTATATTCGCCTAAGGTAGCTCCGATTATGTAGCGTTTGTTGTCGTGCGTCTCTATATAGGGTGATTGACCAAAACTGACAGACTGTATTTTTACATCAAGTTCAAATTTATTCATTTCAGGTTTTACCTGTTTTGCATCCGCCAATGGCGGTTGATTATTAAATTTTTCTCTGAACTCTTGTGATAGTGTCGCCAATCGTTTCTGTTCGTCGTCGCTTAATGTTTGCCAGATTAAATAAATTGTATGGTCATTTATATTAACTTCTACTTTGTCCGAGAGTCCTTGAGCTGCCAACATTTGGTTTAGTTCATGCACGGCAGCGTCCATAGTGCGCACTTGGTTGTCGTAGTTTTGCAAACCCTGAACATCTTGCTTTATCACATCCAATGCGCGTTCCAATACTTCACTTTGTTCAACATAACCCGACAACACAACTTTGCCCGGAAAACCCGGCACACCGTTCACTTCAACCTTGTCAGTTTGAGGATTCAGGAATTGACCTAATATAACCGATACCGCAAGTTTCAATCTCTCGGAAGAATATATTTGTGTTTGCGCGGTAATTTTAGCCTTACCCAATGCTTCCATAAAAGCCTCGCGTCGTGCATCGGTATCGGTATAGCCTTGTATATGTAGCATTTTTTCACCGTCATGAGAGATACTACGCACCGTTGCATCAACAACATAGTCTTCTATGATCCGATTGATTTCTACGCTACGAGTTTCTAAATTTTCCCTAGGGATATCTGCCGTTGTTAATACGATGAATAGCAAACTCAACCCTATGCCGACCAACGCGATGCCCACCGATAAATAAATGCGATTTGCCGGACGGTCGCCACCCCACAGCCGTTGCCAGGCAACCGAAATCGACGATGGCTGTGGGTTGTCGTCTTTCGGTATCTCTTCGCTTGCTTTATCTTCGGCTTGCTTAAAGTTTCGCCCTACACCCAACAATTCTATAGGTGGCCACGCTTCTTGTACCGAACCTAGAGTAAAGAAAAAAGTGCCTGTAGAAATAACTTGATAGGGCTTGATGTCAACCGCATTGGAGTCTATTTCCTTGCCATCAACATAACACGGATGATCTTCGGCAAGAATACTTAAACCAATTGAGTCAGTATCCAACTTTAGTTGAAAATGTTGCTCTGCCAAGCTGGTATCGTGCAAAATAATATCGCAATCCTCACCACTACCCAATAGATAAACGCCGGATGATAATGCCGCCTCAGAACCCACATGCGGTCCGGTTAAAATCTTCAGAACCCAACCTTTGTCTCCATCCATCGCTACGCTATCCGTCATCAAAAAGGGCTATCAAGGCGGTCCTGAATGGGTGCGCTCGTATCTATTTGAGTTTTGTGGCGGTTGATTATTCGGGCGGGGTGTTTGTTGCTGTTTCGGCTGCTGTTGATATCTATCTTGATAACTTTTATCGTCGCGTTTTAATATCTCCGCTGCGTCTACATCGGACTTAAAGACTACTTCCGAGTCAACCAGCCTAGGGCTGATTAAAAAGTAGCGACGGGTATCCAGACTCACCTTGTTCTGAACTCTAAATAATAATCCGACAACCGGTAAAAAACCCAAGACCGGCACACCCCTATAGCCTGCCGATTCGTGATTAACCTTATAACCTCCGATAAGCAGGCTTTTACCGTTGCTGACCATCGCTTGGGTTTTAATGGTGCTGTTGGTAATCGCCGGCACACCATCAACCCTTTGATCGTCGGAGGCTTGTCTGCCGTCTTGTATATCCAGAGTTAAAAGTATCTGATGCGCTTCTTTATCGCGATAGATGACATGGGGTTTGACTTTGAGCGTAGCCCCGTAAGTAATAGGCACTAAATCCACCGCTTGACTTTCGGCACTTTGTGCGCCTAACTTGACATAAAAAGTTTGCTGATTAGAAAACTCGGCTTCGTGGTTATCCAAAGTCAACACTGAGGGACGGGCAGATATATTCGCTTTCCCTTGAGTCTCTAGAGCTTCCAACTCAATCCTGAACTGACGGCTTTGCGCAGCACTCATCTCAGTGATTGAAATGCCACCTTGAGAATAAGCAAAATCTCCGGATTCATAATTCCATTCTATGCCTAAGGTGTTCGTCGCATCGTCGTTGATGTCCAGAATGAGAACTTCTATTTCTATTTGATCGAGCGGTTTATCTAGTTGATTTATCAACGCTTCGTATAAGGGTATACGTTTGGCTTGGTCTCGTACGATGACCATGTTCAATCTGGTATCCACAATGATGTATGCATCATCAGACTTTGGGGGTTGTGCGGCTGAACTTTCAGGTTCAGACGCAGGCTGTTCTTTATCATCATTAGCCTTTGCTCCGTAGCTGGGAGACAGACCACTGCCCAACAGTTTCTGAACATCGTGTGGTTTTTTTACCGCATCACCGCCGCCTTCGGTTACGTAATAGCCCACATTCATAATACGGCCAAGCAGTTGTGCGACATCAAGCGTCTTACGTTGGCTGTCACCTGATGCATAAATGTATTTAAGTTTGAATATCTTGACCACATGATCGTCCAACGGCGGCAGCGTGCTAATGATTTCCGATGGCTTCTCCTCAACAGAACCTATCACCGATTCCATGAGTTCTATAAATCTAGGCGGTCCGGAGAGTTCCATGCGATTGCGGTTGGGAATGGTCTTCCAGTGATAGTGCGTTCCTATCACATTGAGTTCCTTAAATGTAGCTTCAATATCGGTCATCCGATCGGCAGCCAACGGGATAATCTCTTCTCTAACCTCTCTGGTGCTGTAGATATGCAGGACGCTACCATCGTAAAACCACATCAAGCGGTAGACGCGGGCGAGCGTGGACAAAAAGTCTATCGCCTTCATATCTGGAAAATCACCGTTGACCACACCTGCAACAGCAGGGCTAATCATCACCGGCAATTTCAATTCCGCAGCAAAATCGGAAATAACTTCTTGCAGTGCTTTGTCTTGGGCAAAATATCCGTAGCGAGAATCAACCCAATCAGGCTGTGAGGATTGTGAATGTGCCAAGCTCATGGCGAGGAGCAAAAGCGCAAATATCAATATTCTCATGGCATATCAATTTCCTTCCCTCACTCTTCATCCTCATACAAGCCATAACGGTAACTTAGATTTGTGACCTTGGGTGGAGGGAATTTATCCCTAGCGGCACTAAATTGATCTGGTGTTAATAGGAATTCCGTATCTAATCTTAATCCACTCGCATCGCTATCCAACATGACTTGATAACGTGGATTGGCAACCGAAGTATCAACATAAATCGGCGTGAATATTTTAGGTTCACTATTCTCATATATTATTTTTGCAGAAACGGAACCGTCATTGTTTTTATTAAAATGATATTCTTGTATATTTTTATCACTACCTTCACTTGCAAAAAGACCATGTACCGGTGCTATTTGTTCCCTCTTGAAAACCTGAAACACAGCCCCTAAAGCACCTTGATGAAACTGCGAGACAGCAAACATCATATCCTTATTTAGCTCTCCGTTGGTAGTGCAAAATTCTTTAAGTTGTGCTATCACTTTTGCTTCATCCTTTGAGGCTGGCATGCCGTTAAAATAAGCGGTTGAACGAACACCTATATCTATTAAATATTGCTTGGCAATATCATCTTCGTTCAAGGGACCTGGTTTGCCATCAGCCATTTGCTCTTCTACATATTTAACTGCTGCGTTGCTAAAAGCCCCTTCCCCACTCTTTTCAACCCGATCCGGGGTCGGCATCTTAATACCGGTGTTTCGCATCAAATTAAGCGTTCTATCTCCTATCTCAGACGATGACTCCAACGGTGCGCTTTGAGAGACGACTTCCGCTTCTCCACCCGGCTTATCCAGCATCTTCGCCGATGCAAAACCCAACGACTCCATCCATATAGAGAATGTGTCGGCTCTTCTCAGACTCGGTCTATAAAAATCGGGCTGCTTTGCTTCCTGACTCTTATAGGCATCGCTTTCAGGGAAAGACAGCCGGTAATGGTTCGTCGCTCTCACATACGAGTTCAAAGCACCTGGTGTGGTGATTCGTTGGTGCATATTTTCCATTGTTGCACGCCAATCTCCACCCTGTGCCATCATCATCAGCGTGCTACGCTGTTCGTGAAATTGCACACCCCGGTCTTTAATATCTTGAATAGACTCTCCTGTCTCTAACTCGGTAACCGCATTAGTACATTCGTTGATTGCTTTTTCTAATTGTTTTTCGGTTGAACTCGCATCGGCGATTATTTTCAGGTGTGGTCGCATCTGCAACCCTGCCTCCCACGCCGTCTTCATTTGAGATTCAGATAGTTCACTTTTTGCCACCAAAGCTATAACTTCGGTTCTTAATTCTTCATCAGAGATATTCAGAGATTGAACCAGTCTTTCGGCATCGACGAATTTCGGCAATTCACCCCAAGTATTCTGAGCTATTTCGGCAACCCGCGCTCGGCTTGGGAATTTAGGATTTTCGGCACCTGCTTTATATATTTCTGCCATAATATCGCCTTCTATCGTGCCGTTTAGATGGTCAACGGTTCTTTGACTCAGAGACAAAGAACTATTATTGAAAATAAAATGCTCATTGGCAAGGCTCTGCTTATAAACCTTTGCAGCTTCATCTTGAATAACTTGCTTGGCAATATTGTCTGCCTCCTTTTTGCTAACACTCAGTTTACCGTTATCGCCTTTTTCCAGTATTTTAGTTTTTATTTTCTCTCCTACATTGGCAATGTCCATACGCTCTTGTAGCTGTTGGGCATCTGTTGATTGAGAATCCGCAAACATTCCCGTCACGGTATCGGATAATGCAGATTTTAAGCGACTCGTAGGTTGCGGTTCAGTGTGATGACCCTCCGCTGCCACAACATCGTAACGGGAGGCAAGTTCTTCATTGTTTCTCTTGTTCTCCGATTTCAGATTATCAACCATCTGAAATGCGATGAAAACCTCTCGCGTAGTCATGGGTTTTTTTGAGTTTTGACGCACCCAGCCTTGGGTTGCTTGAGATGTTATAAACTGACCGTAATGATCGTTCAGTGCCTCTATGAAATGATTTCGGGTTGCGATATGTTGCCGTGTTCTAAAACCCTTGAACCAAGAGACCACCCTGCTGAAAAATTTATTACCGCCTAATACTAGGTCTCCTGTTTTAGATAAATGTACGGTGTTCCCAGCAGTTTTTATACGACCACTTTGATCTGCAAGCCTTCTGTATTGGCTAATATCAACCGGCATTTCTCATCCTTCCTCCTCCAACAAATAGTCATGGCTGTTTAAGCCTTGTCTTTATGAAGTTGTTGCCAAACTTTTTCAAGCACCACCAGTGCGCTCTGCAGACCTATTCTGACCTGATTGAGCGCAGTGTATTCTTCTGGAGCGACACCACCACTTAAGGTTTTGTCTATCTCCACAATCTGATTGTTTAATCGAGTGTGTATTTTTTGCTTTAACTCTCCTTGATCATCAGCTTTAAGTTTTTCTTCTAAAGAAAATTCTAATCTTTCGTTTGCCATGAGACCCCCTCCTCATTGCTTAATCTCCGATTGTGATAAAAATTAAACTTTCATCACACTTGGATCTACATCTTCGTCGGTCGTTTTATCGCTTTGCGCTTGGGGGGCACTTAGATTCTTCATCCAGTATTCCGCTACATTGATAAAATTCTCCAAAGACTGCTCAAAATCTGATAAGTCCATTCCCTTGATCCTCTCGTTGCAAATCAACGCAACTTTCCGTGAGATATTCTGAATGCCCAATGTACATCTCTCAGTCTCCCCGTATATGTAATTAGCCTCCAGTAATTTATTCCCCATACTCTCGGAACTGGCTACCGGCACATCGCCCAAATAAGAATACATATAAACGTATTGCTCATTAGGACTCACCTCTATACTCACCGGCACCTCATCGAAGAAAAGGTTGCATCGGTTATCCTCGTCCAAGTTCAGATCAGGCAAATTGATACTCGAACCAAAATGTTTGAGTATGTTCGTAAAGTCTTCTCTGTATGACATGATTATCCCTCCTTTTGATTATTGCTAACTAGCTCTATAAGATTAACTGCGCGCTCAGCATAAGCTGCGTGCGCATCCTCTCCTTCGGCAACGGTTAGCACCGTTTCCAAAGATTGTTTTGCATTATCCCAATCTTTCATTGCGATATAACATTCGGCAGCGTGGAAGGGGCCATCGGGTTGTCCTACATCAAGCATAGTCGCAACACTATATGCCTTGATTGCCGGCTCGTATTTTTTAAGTTTTTGCAAACAGGCAGCCCAACCCATCCAAAAACGTCTGTCGGTATGCTCGTGTATAGCGAAGTATTGAAATAATTTCACTGCCTCAGAAAAACGCCTTTGCTGATAAAGACCATAAGCCATGTGATAGGCAGCCTCTATCTCGTCTACCGTGAAACCCTTGATGGTACCGAGCGATACGCCCTCTTCAAATAGATTGGTTGCCAAATCTTCTATTTTTTGCCATTTAGCATCGCTTTCCGGCAACGCCGATATTTCCGCAAGCCGAGCATGCAAATTATTCATTTTTATATCCCCCCATTATTTATAGATGAATCAGGCCGAAGAACCCTTGGTTATCTCTTCGGTGAGTTTGTTCGCCGAAGAGGCGATAGAAAATATAGTGCTTGCGTTAGCTTGCATATCTTCAAGAATCTTTTTTAGCTTGCTAATCGTCGCAGCTTGTAGAGCTTGTATCTGTGCTAAAAAGGCTTGTTGATCAGTGGCATCGGCATCGGCCATTGAGGCATCGTGTTCGGCTTCTGCCGTTTGCACACCCTCAATACCACCACCCACCGAAGTACCTGCCGATGAAACATTGACCATATTTCCGACCCGCGCCGCAACTCTTTGCGTTCTGGTTGCAGACTTTTCTACTATTTCTTGTCCTTTATCGGCATCGGACACTTCTTCACTTGCATCGCTTGTCTCCGAACTAGCTTCGCTTGCCTCTGAACTGGCCTCGCTTACTTCGGATTCGGCTTCACTCGTGCTAAAACTCGTCTCTTCAACTGCATCACCGGCATCCGAAGCCGACGATGCAATCTCCCCAGCATTGGCACTCATCTCAATGCTTTCGGTAGCCCCTTCGGTGGCTTCGGCACTAATGTCGGCGACGGCACTGCCAGTTTCTGCACCTGCTGCGGTCATATCTGCAGCACTAGCACCTATTTCGGCACCGGTTGCAGTCGCCCGCGACACCGCACTGGCAAGTGAAGACACCATGCTCACAGCCGCAGTACCACCGCTTGCCACCACACCGACCAAACTGACTACCAAAATTGCTGCGGTCAAACCTATCATCAGACCCATTTCTCCTTTTTTGCCAAGGTGCATAGCTTTTGCAAGTTTATCCATGCCGCCGGTTTCTTGCGCAATCATCAATCCGGTCATCAATACTGCCGCCGCAAGCACAGGAGCTGCTGCTGCACCACCCGATGCTACAGTCACAACCGCCGCCGCAACATAGGTTAAGGCAACACCGATCCATCCGAATATCTTCCCTAGTTTGCTATGATGTTTAGCTTTCTCCCTTGCCTTCATCGCTTTTTTTATATCATCTATTCTTTTTTGGTCTTTTTGCTGTGCTTTCGTGGTTTGTGCTTTAATCTCCTCCTTTGCATCTTTTATACGCTCCGACGACACTTTTTGCTGCAACGACATCAACAACTCAGTCATCACACTCGCTGGCATCGTATTCGGTAGACTAAGAACCGGTCCGTCGTTGGTCGTCTGACCTCCGTACACCGGATTTGTGCCGCTATCACCTGCATCCACTCGTGGACTCTTGGGTTGCGATACCGAAGATACATTCGCATCGCCGGGCGATGTCGTGCCCTGTATCGGCGGCGCAGTTGCCGTATTCAAACTAATATCATCATTTGCCATTTCTATTCCCTCCTTAAGTGATTTTAAGTAATTTGACGATGATTAACCGCCTCTATTAACACGCTGGCGTGATCTTTTATGGACTGGTCACCGCGGTTCATTGCCGCAATAGCATATTCCTCAGCTTCCTCATTTCTACCTAAAAAACTGCAACACTCGGCAAGATGCAAATACACTTCCGCATTTTTATCGCCGCCATCTAGATAAGCTAATACAAAACTCAAAGTGGTCATCGCATCTCTGTAGTCTTTTAACATCTTTTGGCTATACCCCAAACCAAGCCAGTAATGGACATTGTTATGATCATAAAAACACAGCTGGCGGAAAATTCTCATTGCATCCTCAAATTTTCCATTTTCATAGAAACGTTGAGCAACCATATACAAACTATCCATTGCCTGCTGATCTATGCCTCTAGCCTCATAAACGGTCTTTTTGCCTTGTAAGACTTTGTCGGCATAATCGGACATCGTTTGTGTTATTGACTCTACGGCTTTTACGCTATCCATAAAATCACCCCCCCTAAAATCTGAGATATTTATCTGTTAATAGTCTGAATGATGGACTGAATTATTTCCGAGAACTTGGAAAATACGGTAGAGACTTCCCGCAACGCATTGTTGCCGGCCTCCACGAATTGGTTCAACTCCAACATTTGTGTTTTATTTTGACCACTTATTTTCTGCATATACGAATCGAGATACTGCATGTTGACATCCCACTGATCTGCATTATGTAAGTTGTCGTTAGCGGTGGTATCGTGTTTGATGCCACGGGCATTGATAAAGTCCAACATATCTTGAGGCATCTCAACATTCTTGCCACTGGTCTTGGCTTGCGTCTGCAACTCCTTCATCCGACTATACATATCACGACACGCATTCATCTCATCCAAGGTCGCTTTGACCTCATTCAATTTGTCTTGCGTGCGCAAATTCATCAGTTTGTTATCTTCTAGAAATACCAGCTGAACCGCCAAATCTATATTCGTTTGCTTACTACTTGCGGTTTCCGTAATCCCTATATCGAAACTATTTAAGTTGACCCCTTGTTGACTGGGTCCTACATTTTGTGTTGTCATATTTCCCTCCTGTTTAATGATTAAACTTATAGTATTTATCTATTAATGGTTTGAATGATGGACTGAATTATTTCCGAGAACTTGGAAAATACGGTAGAGACTTCCCGCAACGCATTGTTGCCGGCCTCCACGAATTGGTTCAACTCCAACATTTGCGTTTTATTCTGCCCACTTATTTTCTGCATATACGAATCGAGATACTGCATATTCACATCCCACTCATCGTGATTATGTACGTTGTCATTACCAGTTGTGTCGTATTTAATGCCACGAGCATTGATAAAGTCCACCATATCTTGAGGCATCGTTGAGGTGCCGTTCTGTTTGGCCTGCTGCTGTAACTCCTTCATCCGACTATACATATCACGACACGCATTCATCTCATCCAAGGTCGCTTTGACCTCATTCAATTTGTCTTGCGTGCGCAAATTCATCAGTTTGTTATCTTCTAGAAATACCAGCTGAACCGCCAAATCTATATTCGTTTGCTTACTACTTGCGGTTTCCGTAATCCCTATATCGAAACTATTTAAGTTGACCCCTTGTTGACTGGGTCCTACATTTTGTGTTGGCATATTCCCCTCCTTTGTTTGATAATTCAACTAGTGATGTTATATCTTAGTAACACCACTACGAGAAGCAATTTTATTTTTTCCAGATTGGTCTGGTTTAGCTTGCGATTCCATTTTTGAGGTAGCTTTAGCATGTTCTTCTCTGATTTTATCCTTGAACTCAGAATTAAAGTCATTGCTAGCTAGAATCTGGTCAATAAAATTGTCGCCAATACCAGCCTTTTCGTAAAGTGAATTATGCTCTGCGACCAACTTTGAGGCTTGTGCGACTAAGGCTTGCCCCTCCTTGATCTGATCGTTTAAGTTTTGTTCGTTCATTTTCCCCTCCTTTATTGATTAGTTATACACTAATGTGTTTTTTATTAGTCTACATATTTTTTAGCATAAGTCAATAGCCTGTACGATGCCATGACATATTAGACAAATAGGGGCAAAAAGAAGCAAGCTGTTTTACCGGTGTTTTATAGTCTAGGCTTTGGTGCGGCCTTCTGAAGTTATACCGCCCAAGATATTCAAATAATACGTCATTAAAAAGCACTAAATCTTCCTCCAGAATATCCACATGATGTGCCACAAACTCCTCTTGAATAGTACGGTTAAATCTCTCGTCTATGGCATTCATTTTAGGGCAACGAGGATAAGTATAACAGTGTTTAATGTTGTGTTGTTGTAGATACGCATCAAAGTCTCCCTGAAACTCGCTGCCGTTATCGGTCAGCACTTGAGAGATGTTGCCAGGGAATACCGCATGCACCAACTTGGCAAATGCCGCAGCATTTTTACTATTGGCGCGTGGGCACGCGATGGCAATGGCGAAACGGCTGTAGTGATCGATCGCAGTAAACAGATAATAGCGGGTTTGACCAACGAAATAATGGATGGTGTCCATAGCCATGCAGTCTCCGGGGAATTCGGCTTTAGCACCTTTGGCGATACGAGCGCGTGGTGTAGCAGCCTTGCTTTTGCGTGTTCTGCCAGAGATGGTCGGCGGTGAGCAGCGCATTTTATCGGGTGCATCGGCAATCAATCGTGCGATGGTACGAGGCTTCGGACACTTCAGTTCTCGTTGCTCACACCACGGCTTTAAGAAGTAATAAATCTTCGGTGCACCCATATTGGGATAGCTGTGTCGCAGTCGCCTAATCTCGCCAGTGATTTGAGTAGACCAATTACGACGGCGACGCTGGTGAGGTGCTTTACTTGCATCCTGCAAAGCCGATACGCCGCACTCATTAAAGTGCTTTCTCCACAGATATAGGGTCGCACGGCTCACCTTATAAAAGTCTAGCGTCGCAATTAAACCGTGTTTTTCCCAGAGTTCTAAAGCCTCAAGTTTTTGTTTAGCATCAGTAGCCATCATAGCCTCCCACTTATTAGAAAAAGAGGCTATTTTATAAAATCCTTTAATGCGATAGCCGAGGTGTTGATATTTCATGTTATCTACCTTAATTTTGGGGGGATTTTCCCGCTAGAAAAAGTACTTTTTCTAGCGGGAAGATTAGGTTCTAAAGAGTCCAATATGTATCTGGCATTATTCATAGCCTAAAAATAGTTATAAATTTAAGTGGGAGTGGGAAATTCATTCCCCTCCTGTGGAGGGGTGGCAGGCGCAGCCTGACGGGGTGGTTGTGTCGTGTCTGCATAATGTAACCTGCATGTGTAGAGGCGGACTCGTATGTCCGCCCTACGGTACCGTCCTGCACAAACCCAACCGCTACGCGCCACTTGGTTTTGGTTTCCATAAATTGGATGGCGTACGAAGGATAATGTACGACAAGCAACCATGCTGAGGTTCTGCACAATGTCACGCCGATTGACCTACTGGCTCAATCGGCAGTTCTACTTGTGCAGACGCAACGCGCTAGAGAGGGCATATGGGACTGTTGAAAAAATAATGTCATCGCACAAACTTAACCGCTTGCGCCACTAAATTAACGATAACCACCTGTAGGGGAGGGCTAACATGCCCTCCCTAAAGTATTGTACTTGCACCGTCTCAACCGCTCTGCGCCACATAATCATGAAAACCATCCGAGCGTGTCGTATCTGCACGATTCCAACCACCCGCGCCATCTGTATGGTTTCCATAAACGAAATGAATGAATGGATTATTTGTGCAGACGCAACGCGCTAGGGAGGGCATGTTAGCCCTCCCCTACGGTAGGTGACCGTAAATTGGGTGGACGAATGGATTGTTTTTGCAGACGCAACGCGTTTGGGAGGGCATGTTAGCCCTCCCCTACACATATAGTTTACGTTGTGGTTCTGCGCAATATTATGCTGTTGGTACAACCGAGACAAACGGTGGTTTTATGGCGTACCCACCATTTAGGACAAGCCTTAGCTTGTCCGACCTACATACCCATGTTAAAGTTCTGCACAACGTCACGCCGTTTGTGCTACTGCAACAAACGGCGGTTCTACTTTTTCACATACCGCTTATGGTCTAAAATAGGTTGTTCTTGGATAACCGATATGAAGAAAATACTAATTTACTTAGATACTGACCCAATCGCTAGTACCTTTGATTCCGTAGTCGCCTACGATGCCGGTGTTGACAATGTGATTTCTTATGCCGACATTACAGCCGATAAATGTTCCTCCATCGTAGAAGGTGCCATCTACACGCGCCCACCTAAACATAAGCATAACACTGCGATTATGATTGGCGGCAGCGATTTAGACAAAGGCGAATCGTTAAAAGAAGCCGTATGCAGGCAATTCTTTGATAGATTTCGAGTCTCTGTTATGTTGGATAGCTGCGGTTGCAATACTACCGCGGCAGCCGGTGTTGCATTGCTGACGGAACATCATACGCTCTCAGGAAAAATTGTGACGGTGTTGGCAGGTACCGGACCAGTCGGACAACGGGCGGCGATCATGTTGGCTCAAGCAGGTGCCAAAGTGGTGCGTCTCACTTCACGCAAACTGGTTCGTGCCGAGCAAGCCTGCGAACTTGCCGACAAACAATACCATGTTGAATTACAACCTTACGAATGTAACGATAATCAGAGCGTTGATGCCGCACTGGACGGTGCGCACATCGTATTCTGCGCTGGCAAAACTGGTGTACAACTGCTAGAGGCAGCGCAGTGGCAAAATCATCCGACTTTAGAGGCGATGGTAGATGTCAATACGCAACCACCGTTGGGCATACAAGGAATAAACATGATGGACTCTAATGTGCTGTACCACGACCGCTGCGCCATCTTCGGAGGGCTTGCGGTTGGTGCATTGAAACTCAAACTACAACGCGCATGTGTGGCAGCTTTGTTTGAACATAACGAATTGGTTTTGGATAGCGAAGAAATCTACAACCGTGCAACTGCACTTCTAAAATAAATTGACACAGGAGGGAATTGATTGGTGCAGACATGGATGACTGTTGAAAAAGTACCGTCATCGCTCAAACGTGGGACTGTTGAAAAAGTGTCTGCATTAGTACATTCCCCTCCTTTGGAGGGGTGGCAGGCGCAGCCTGACAGGGTGGTTTTTTGCGTACCCACCATCCAATTTATGGGAACCAAAACCAAGTGGCGCAAGCGGTTCTGTTTGTGCAAAACGGTACTTTAGGGAGGGCATATTGAATCGCCGATTGAACCAGTAGGTCAATCGGCGTGACATTGTGCAGAACTCTAGAATGTTGGGCAGCGTATTCATCGCAAAATGCAGTACCCTCCCCTACAGGTGGTTATCATAAATTCAATGGCGCAAGCGGTTGGGTTGGTGCAGAACCGCCACGACCACCTCGTCAGGCTGCGCTCTCCAAAGGAGAGGAATTGATTGATTAACGGCGGCTTCTCAGTTCTTGTTCTATACGCTCAAGTTCTCGGCTTAAATGGCGTATGGTATTGAACTCACCTATATCGTCGCTTGCTTTTTCCACTTCTGCATAAGCGATATTAAGTTGTTTGACATACGCACCAATCGCGGTATCTTCGTCTTCCATGTCGGCGTGCAGGCTTTGGTATAAATCCGCCTGCTCCTGTAAAGATGCCATCATTGACATATATGCCATCCCCAAACGAAAATCATAAGAGCGATAATCTTCTAGTGTTTTGAGTTTGCCTTTATACTGCTTGTCCAGCTTTGCAAAAGTTTCTGCATAACGGAGCAAAGACTCGCTGTAGGGCGATTGTATGTCGTAGTCTTCAATCAACACCGGAATAACTTCTATGATACGCATCCGTTCGCGGTCGTAAGCAAGGAGCTTGTCAATTAGATATTGGTCGTTCTTGTGCGTGTTCGTAACTATGTTGTTCAAGGTTTTCATTTCCGCCGCATACTCGTCTCTGAGTTTTAGCAGTTGCTCAAGCGTCATCTCGGAGAGTTGCTCGGATCTCGTATAACCCGGTACTGGTTTATCAATAATAGGATGAGGTTCGGACTGTTCAGCAACGATGCTCTGGTGCATTAAAAATAAAGCCAACAACGAGAATAGCCGAAGTCCGAGACCATTTTGTAGGTTGTGCAAAGATTTGGAAAATCTAAAATACCAAGTTCTTTTATCGTTCATTTTGTGTTCCTAAATAACTATTCCTTACGATATAAATGCTTGCGAGGCATGCCACTTAGCGTTGCTGCGACTTTAGCTACTGTGCTGGGCGACAAATGCTCGGATAAGATCCGCACTAAATCCTCAACCTTTATGGTGATCTCGGCTTCGGGCTTTGATACACAAGCATCCAATAGTATAACAAACTCACCCTTGCCGTGTCTTTCGGACTCAGAAAACCAGCGTTTGATGTCGGACAGACTGCCACGAATTATATGTTCGTGGATTTTGCTAAGCTCCTTAACCAAACAAGCGGTGCGTTCTGCACCAAAAACCTCTATCATATCGTTGATGGTCGCAGTAATCCGATGCGGTGCTTCAAAGAAAACCATGATGCGATTTTCCCCTTTCAGAGTATGCAAGTGTTTGACGCGCGCCACCCGTCTTGCCGGCAAAAAACCCTCAAAGACAAAGCGATCACACTTAAAACCCGCACACGACAGTGCAGCGGCAACCGCGTTGGCACCCGGAATAGGCACCACTGGTATCTGCTCGCGATGGCAAGCAGTGACAAGCAAATGCCCGGCATCGCTAAACAACGGGGTGCCGGCATCGCTTATCATGGCAAGCCGTTGTCCTTTTTTTAACCTTTTAATCAGAGCATTACATCTCTGGGCTTCGTTATGCGCATACAAACTCAATTTGCGGGTGCTGATTTGATAATGTGCCAATAAAACGGAGCTGGTACGGGTATCCTCGCATAACACACAATCAGCTTCTCGCAACACTTCCACAGCCCTAAAGCTAAGATCAGCTAGATTGCCTATGGGCGTTGCGACGATATACAATGTGCCTTTGGCATCCACGGCTTTCATGTATAGTAGAATAACAGCAATCGGCTAAAATAAATTCTCTTTCTCTAAGGTATATATAGATGCAATATAAGAAACACTTTGTCATTATTTTAATCGGACTGCTCCTCAGCGGTTGCGCCGGTATGCAGTTGCACGGCCTCAACCCTATAGATGAAATTAAGTTGAATTATGCCTATGCTCAAGCAGAAAACTTAGCAGCTGAGGCTCAATATCTACAAGCAGCCGAAGTGTTATGGGAAGCTTCAGCAAACCTGCCTTCACCGCAGAAAGAAAAAATACAACTGGAGAGTGCCCGAATGTTGATCAAAGGACAACATTTACTGAATGCTCATCAGCGATTAATCGCAATAAACGAAGAAGTGCTAGAACCTCAAGCCGTACTTGATAAAAGAATTTTGACTGCCACTTTCTACAGAGAAGTCAAACAACCAGAAAAGGTAGTCTCGGAATTGCCAGAAGCACTAATAGACGAAGGCGACGATGCGCTTAAAAAAGAGGCATTGATGTTGCGCGCCGACGGCTTGAAAAATACTCATAGATACATAGAAAGTTTAGCTACTTATATTGATGTCAAGAAATTCTTAAGTGAAGACGAATACTCGCTGAACACCGACAAAATATGGCAAACCGTGATTGCTATAGATCCCGAAGATGCCCGTGAACGGCTGGCAAGTGAAGAGGCAAGTGAAGAAGCAAACGAAGAACTGAAAGCGTGGCTTGAGCTAGCACTGCTAGCAACCCCGGTACGGATGGACACAACGCAACTGGAGCAGGATTATCAACGCTGGGTTGACGAACATAACCTCTTGGAGGTGCCGGATTATGCCTTTGAGGAACTACTCTCACGCTGGGCATATTTTGATTTTCATCCCGAAAAAATTGCCCTAATCCTGCCTTTAACTGGTGACTATGCAGGCATAGGCCGAACTATCAGAGACGGTTTTCTGGCTGCACAAAAGGAGGCTCAGAACACTTCACCAACCGTCTCGCAAAAAGAAATGCAGATTGATATCTACGACTCAAACCAAAAGCAGAATATCGTTGAACTTTATCAGGAAGCTACCCGTAAAGGGGCAGATATGGTCATCGGGCCGTTGCTCAAAAAGAATGTTGATGCATTGTTACAGCATAGTCCGCTACCGACACCTGCCATCACACTCAATTATGCAAGCGATGCAGAAAAAGTCGCGAAAGGTGAAGTTTTTCAATTCGGACTTTATCCGGAAGACGAAGCCGAACAAATTGCCGAAAAATTATCGGATGAAGAATATAACTCAGTTGTAGTCATGGCCGCCAATAACGAGTGGGGCGAGCGTATGGTAAGCCGGTTCTCCGATGTCTACCTTCGGCTTGAAGGCACGATACAGGATATCTATTATTACGATACTGAGTTTGAAGATTATGCGCCTAGCGTGCAAACGCTGTTCCAATTAAATCAAAGCATACAACGATATACCGACATAGAAAAGGTGGTAGGGAAAAAATTGGATTTCAGACCGCGCATACGAGACGATATTAACGCCGCAGTCTTATTCGCTAACTATCAAAATGCAACGCTTATCTATCCTTTGATGAAGTTTTATTATGCCGACGAACTTCCGGTTTATGCATCGTCGCACGCCTACGAACCGGGCAACGACAAATTGCTACGCGAACTTGACGGCTTAGTCTATAACGATATTCCTTTTATCGTCGACCGCGTACGCTATCCAGATAGCGATAAGGTCAAAAAACTTCCTAGACTGTATGCGCTGGGTAAAGATGCATACCGATTGATCAACACGATACGACAGATTGAGATTAATAATACCGAACTTTATGGTGCAACCGGCTATATTTCGGCAGATGAAAATCGCCGCCTACACAGACGCTTGAACTGGGCAAAATTTAATAAAGGAAAACCCTTTGCGCTGGTTCACGAGCAATAAGACGAAGGCGGACGGACGACGGCACTACTCCGAGGATCTTGCGCTCAAATACTTAAAACGACGTGGGCTTAAACTGCTGATGCGTAATTATTATTCTCGGCACGGCGAGATAGATTTAATTATGCAAGATAAAGACACTCTGGTATTCGTTGAAGTGCGATATCGCAAAAGCGATGATTATGGTGGTGCTGTAGAAAGTGTTGATCGTCATAAACAATCTCGCATTGCGAATACCGCCGAGAACTATTTGCAAGCACATCCGTGGGATGGTCCGTGTCGTTTTGATATCGTTGCCATTCAAGGCAAAACAAAACCCCAATGGATTGTCGGGGCATTTGAATAACCCTGGGAGCCATAGAATACGCTGTGTTATGCCATTCGTCGGTTTTTAGCTACCGTTGGTCAATTTACCGAATCGTGCTATTAAACACTGAATCATAATGTTTTCCTATAGCAGCATCTTGCTTTAGCAAGATGTTTATTTATAATTTAACCTTAGGAGAAAGAAATGAATATAACCAACGAAAAACTATACGAAATGATAGTTGAAATAAGATCTGATATGTCGGAGTTTAAGACTGAAATAAGATCCGAGATAGCAGAGTTTAAGGCTGAAATAAGATCTGATATAGCGGAAATAAAAACTGCCCAATCGGAACTTCGTGCAGACATTAGTAAATGGGGGGTTGCATTATTCATCGGGAGCATCGTCGCGATGACTTCAATCATCGGCGTGTTCTTGGCAAGCGTCGTGTTGACAATCGCGCAGTAGAACTTCGGGGCTGTTGAAAAAGTACCGTCATCGCCCAAACGTAACCGCTTGCGCCACCAAATCATGCAAACCACCCTAACGCGTTGCGTCTGCAAAAACAATCCATTCATCCATTTCGTTTACGGAAACCTCCGTAGGGGAGGGCTAACATGCCCTCCCTAAAGTACCATTCTGCAAAACTGTAACCGCTTGCGCCACCAAATCATGCAAACCATTTTCTGAGCATTCGCACAAACCTAACCGCTTGCGTCACTTGGTTTTGATTTCCATAAATTGGATGGTGTGCGAAGGATAATGTACGACAAGCAACCATGTTGAGGTTCTGCAAAATGTCACACCGATTGACCTACTAGCTCAAATAATGACAGTCGAGAAAATGATAGTCTTGCCTTGTTATAAAAACCTTATCATCAATCCGACACCTGCAAGGATTATTGCTACAGCCCTATACATCTGCTTTACTAGTCTTGTCTCTAATTCTGCTATCTCAGTCTTTACCTCTGCTATATCAGCTTTGGTTGCCATATCTTTGATATCCGACTTTGTTGCCACTTCCTGTGAGCTAGCAATATTCGCAACCGCCTCCCTTGCTTCAGTATGGGATACATCAGGTATCTTTCTTAATGTGTCGTATAGTGCAATTTCAGTCATTTCTATTTACTCCAGTGTGTAAAGTTTAAAATATTCCGAGATATTTGGGGCTGTTGAAAAAGTATTTCATGCACTGGTGGGGTGGGTACCGTAGATTTGGGACGGGGGCGGGTACGGTTGTGCAGGCGCATCGCGTTAGGGAGGGCATGTGGGGTTGTTGAAAAAGTATCTGCATTGGTACATTCCCCTCCTGTGGAGGGGTGGCAGGCCTATGCATTTTGTAATGTACGCTTCTAGCAATCATGCTAAGGTTCTGCACAAAGTCACGCCGATTGTGCAACTGCAACAATCGGCGGTTCTATCTGACGGGGTGGTTGTTAAGGTTCTGAACAATGTTACGCCGATTGACCTACTGGCTCAATCGGCGGTTCTATTTTTCAACAGCCCCATGTTAGCCCTCCCCTACGGTAGGTTACCGTAAACGAGATGGATGAATGGATTGATTGTGCAAACGCAACGCTTTTCGGGAGGGCATGTGGGGTTGTTGAAAAAGTATCTGCATTGGTACATTCCCCTCCTGTGGAGGGGTGGCAGGCGAAGCCTGACGGGGTGGTTGTTAAGGTTCTGAACAATGTTACGCCGATTGACCTACTGGCTCAATCGGCGGTTCTATTTTTCAACAGCCCCATGTTAGCCCTCCCCTACGGTTGGTTGACATGAATTGGATGGATGAATGGGTTGTTGGTGCAGACGCACCCCAATGTCACGCCGATCGACCTTCTGGTTCAATCAGCGAATCTTTGTTAGCTGTCCAATCTCAGCGACTGATAAACCTGTCACTTCGGAAATCTCCGAAACTTCATAGCCTCTTTGCAACATACTCAAAGCAATTCCTCGAGCTTTGTTTACTTCGCCTTCTTGCATGCCTTGAACGCGACCTTTTCGTATACCTTCCTCTAACGCATCGCTCTTTGCCAGTTGAATTGCTACCCGATCCTTCTTGCGCGCCATAGCGTCCCAGTATAACTGGTCGTCTTTCGATATCTCCTCTAAATGTTCTAATGCCATCTTCATTCCTCCGTCTTGTGATAAATAGGCTACTGCCTCGGCTGTTAAGTGTGCCGAGTGTTTGATAATATAGCACCACTTCTCCGCCATATCAATTAGCTCATGGTAGCTTTTCTTGAACTTATTTAATTCCACTGTCACCAGCGTCATCGGTATATTCGCACGATACTCAAGCTCTTTACGATCTACAAACTCAAACACACTGATACAGTTGCGCTTCCTTTTGAATAGTGTGAAATCGGTGAATATCAACGAGTAGGTCGGGTTGAGATTGCTAAACTCATCGCCGCGGTCTATGTCCTGACCATACAGCATCGCCCAATAATATAGTGTTCTAAATGTAAAGCTCTTTTCGTAAGCTGTCTGCATTTCTATGTTGACGTTCTCTCCGCTACTTAATTTGAAGTTGAGGTCTAGTATCACCGACCTGCCGCGCGGTTTGTCTGGTGGAATAGAAGTGTCTTTTAGGATAAGTGTATCGCTTGATTGTTGCTGTTGTTTCAAGACTTCTGCGAGGTCGTCCGGCATCCCCACTCTATCCGGGTTGAGGACTGCAACATCCGAGGCGTGCTTGAGGAATGGTAGATAGCTGTTCATCAACAAAAGCGATGATTGCTTATTAGTCGTCAAGTATCGTCTGAAGACTAAGTCATTTGTCAATGGTAAGTGTTTAGGTCGTTGTCTAGCCATAGTAATTTTCCTCTAGGTTTAATTAAGAACCCCTAGTCTGAATCAAGATTCAGGGTGTCGGAGAACATTCCGACGAATGGTAGTAAATATGTGCTGAATGGTAAGAGGTATGCGAAAACAGTATGTTTTAGGCGGTTGTGCGGAGGTGACGCGTTGGGGCGTTGGTGTGAATTGGATGGCGCGGGGTGGTTGCATTAGTGCAGGACGGTACCGTAGGGAGGGCATGTGGGGTTGTTGAAAAAGTGTTTGCATTAGTACATTCCCCTCCTGTGGAGGGGTGGCAGGCGAAGCCTGACGGGGTGGTTGTTAAGGTTCTGAACAATGTTACGCCGATTGACCTACTGGCTCAATCGGCGGTTCTATTTTTCAACAGTCCCATGTTAGCCCTCCCCTACGGTTGGTTGACATGAATTGGGGGGATGAATGGGTTGTTGGTGCAGACGCAACGCGTTAGGGTGGTTTGAGTGCGCGTTGTGTCAACACATAATATTGTGTAAGTACGCGGCAAATGGTTATCGTGAATTTGGGGGCGCTACGGTTGTGCAGGCGCGTCGCGTTAGGGAGGGCAGGTATATTTAACTATGGCTTATTTGATATAAGATAAACGCTTAGGTAGATGCAGTGCCTAGGAAGTCGGAGGAGACACGCTCAAGAGAGGATTAGGCATTAAAGCCTGTTAACATGATAAGCACTCCTCCGGCGTTATGACTATAGAGCTCGTAAGGCAGCTTGGGACTTTAGATCTCGTATTTACCTGTTTGGGCGGCGTAGTCATACTTTCCTAAACTCTGCTTGATACCTAGTAATTCATTCACTAAATAACTATTATGGAGGAAATTATGGTGAAACACAAACAACCTGCCACAATCGGCATTGATGTCTCTAAAAACACTTTAGAGGTGGCATTATTATTCGTTGACGAGAGTTTCTCGGAAGCACAATTTAGCAATAATACCAAAGGTATTAAACAGCTGTTAGCTTGGCTTGCCAAACAGGGCGCAAAGCACTGCCCGATCTGCGTTGAAGCCACTGGTGGCTTGGAGACAAACCTTTGCGAGCGAGCTTACCGGGCTAAACATCCGATACAGGTGGCACCCCCGGCTCAAGTTGCCTATTTTCGCAAAAGTCTTAATATGCGTAATAAAACTGATGGCGATGATGCGCGCTTAATTGCACGCTTCGCAGTGTCAAACCCTAATTATCGGTGGACCAGTTCATCAAAAGCTATCCAGACCTTGAAGGATGCTCTCAAACGCAGATACAAACTGATATTAGCGAAGACGATGTTAAGGAATAGTGAAAAGACCTTGCGCACCGCAGGACAAAAGCGCAGTGCGGCTGCAGACTTGAGACACCTTGAGCAACGCATTGATCAGATTGATGCTTCAATCGAAAGGCTCATTGCCGAAAATGAACAACTCGCACAGACCTGCAAATTATTGTGTTCGATACCCGGTATCGGTATGCAAATCGCAGCCACCCTGTGTGCAGTATTAGATGATAATACGTTTGAGCATCCCAAGCAACTCGCTGCTTTTATCGGCATCGCACCAATGCGCAGACAATCCGGCAACTGCGAAGCACGGGGTCATATCTCTAAAATTGGCAATCGCTGCCTACGCACCGCTTTGTTTATGGCAGCACTCTCGGCACGGCTTCATAACCCCATTATCCGCGACTTTGCCAACCGCTTGCAACGCCGACGCCCGGAGTTAAGCAAAAAGGAAATCATTGTCGCTTGTGCACATAAGCTCACCCGTATTATTCATGGAGTACTCAAGCACAACAAGCCGTTTGATCCGCATCATGAGTGTCCGGCTGCGGCCTAAATAGATATTCAGAAAAGGAGATAAAAAAGAGAGTAAAATGACTTGATTTTAAATAAGGCATCATGTTAGCCCTCCCCCTACGGTTGGTTGACATGAATTGGGTGGATGAATGGATTGTTAGTGCAGACGCACCCCAATGTCACGCCGATCGACCTTCTAGTTCAATCAGCGAATCTTTGTTAGCTGTCCAATCTCAGCGACTGGTAAACCTGTCACTTCGGAAATCAATGAAACATCTAAACCTTTTTGCAACATACTCAAAGCAATTCCTCGAGCTTTGTTTACTTCGCCTTCTTGCATGCCTTGAATGCGACCCGCTTTCATACCTTTTCGCATACCTTCCTCTAACGCATCGCTCTTTCCCAGTTGAATTGCTACCCGATCCTTCTTGCGCGCCATAGCGTCCCAGTACAACTGGTCGTCTTTCGATATCTCCTCTAAATGTTCTAATGCCATCTTCATTCCTCCGTCTTGTGATAAATAGGCTACTGCCTCGGCTGTTAAGTGTGCCGAGTGTTTGATAATATAGCACCACTTCTCCGCCATATCAATTAGCTCATGATAGCTTTTCTTGAACTTATTTAATTCCACTATCGTCAGCCCTATCAGTATATTCGCACGATACTCAAGCTCTTTACGATCTACAAACTCAAATACACTGATACAGTTGCGCTTCCTTTTGAATAGTGTGAAATTGGTGAATATCAACGAGTAGGTCGGGTTGAGATTGCTAAACTCATCGCCGCGGTCTATGTCCTGACCATACAGCATCGCCCAATAATATAGTGTTCTAAATGTAAAGCTCTTTTCGTAAGCTGTCTGCATTTCTATGTTGACATTTTCTCCGCTACTTAATTTGAAGTTGAGGTCTAGTATCACCGACCTGCCGCGCGGTTTGTCTGGTGGAATAGAAGTGTCTTTTAGGATAAGTGTATCGCTTGATTGCTGCTGTTGTTTCAAGACTTCTGCGAGGTCGTCCGGCATCCCCACTCTATCCGGGTTGAGGACTGCAACATCCGAGGCGTGCTTGAGGAATGGTAGATAGCTGTTCATCAACAAAAGCGATGATTGCTTATTAGTCGTCAAGTATCGTCTGAAGACTAAGTCATTTGTCAATGGTAAGTGTTTAGGTCGTTGTCTAGCCATAGTAATTTTCCTCTAGGTTTAATTAAGAACCCCTAGTCTGAATCAAGATTCAGGGTGTCGGAGAACATTCCGACGAATGGTAGCAAATAAGTGCTGAACGGTATGATATTGTGCAAAACGGGGCGTTTGGGTGGTTTGAACACACTTGGTTTATAATCGGCAATTAATCCCCAACTCCTATCAAACTAATGTGCATAGTTCCCAAAATAATAAACTCATGGTAAAGAAAATACTCTTATTGTTTTCTCTGCTGGTTTGTACCTGCGGAGAAGTTTTGGGGCAAAGTGATGAGGCCTGCAATCCTGATAATGAGTTCTATGAAGATTATAGATGTTCTTGTGGTCCTAAGGAATACTGGTTTGATGATTACTGCTCAGATGTTACTACTACAGAAAAAAGTTCTATATGTCTAAATCGCCTTACAGGGATTTATGCAATTCTTGAATGGATTGAAGTCAATTTCCCTGTCTATGGTGAAACTACTACAACCATGTTCTCTCTTGAAAGTGGTGGTATAGATGGGCATGCAGCATCACAAAGGAGTATATTAAACTCTCTTGTCGATGGTGAAGTTTTTCAATATACAGCAACAAGCAGAAGAGATGTATATGACAACCTATACCCTGGGGCTATTGCTACTGTGGCTGATAGTGGAAATTTTTTGAACCGTGATTCAGTTACCCCTTTTGACTTTGAAAATATTCAAGCTGTTGTTGTTACAGGAACAGGAAATAGAAATGTTGAAGATAATATTAATACACTAGGAGGTCTTGTAGGAGAAAACCATGACTACAGAAATCTCCCCTATCCTATAGGGGCTGGTGGGTTTGAGTATATACAATGGGTATCAGATTGTAATCAATTTGGTGATTGTGGGATATATAGAGTTAATGGAACTTGTCCTGCTGAACGATTTGGTTTAAGTACTAATAGAGGCTCCAACTTCTGTGGAACTCAAGCACAAAATCTCTGTTTACTTGGTCCCTACCAAGTTCCCCAAGGAGCAAGTGAAGGGACTTCACTGGCTACTGCGTATATTGGTGGTGTTATATGGGCAGTTGCCTATTTTATAAGACACTATCCTGAATATCAGTGGCAAGAACCATTAACAGATCTTCAAGCTGCAGTGACATCAGTTGCTATAGTCAAGAGCTGTACAGTGGATATGGGGGACCCCGGTCCTGATCCTGAACATGGCTTAGGAATGCTATCTCTTGAGTGTCTGAACAGATACGATGACGATGGTAATCACATAGGTTTCATAGACAATCCCTTGTCTGTGATAAACGAGAATCTATACCTTGAACCTAGTGGAGACTATGTCAGACCTCAATTAGCTAGTGCATCTAATGGGGTTACTATACAAGTGCAAGTTAGAGTACTTCTTGAGGGACTCCTAGATTAAACTAACCGCTTGCGCCACCAAATTATGAAAACCACCGTAGGGGCAGATATTGCCGTTCGTCGGTTTTTCCCTACCGTTGGTCAATTTGCCGAATCGTGCTATTAGACACCGGATAATAATGTTTTCCTATAGCAGCATCTTGCTTTAGCAAGATGTTTATTTATAATCTAACTGTAGGAGAAAGAAATGAATATAACCAACGAAAAACTATACGAGATGATAGTGGAGTTTAAGGCTGAAGTAAAATCTGACATGTCAGACTTTAAGGCTGAGGTAAGATCCGAGATAGCAGAGTTTAAGGCTGAAATAAGATCTGATATAGCGGAGATAAAAACTGCCCAATCGGAACTTCGTGCAGACATTAGTAAATGGGGGGTTGCATTATTCATCGGGAGCATCGTCGCGATGACTTCAATCATCGGCGTGTTCTTGGCAAGCGTCGTGTTGACAATCGCGCAGTAGAACCGCCGTTTGTTGCAGTTGCACAAACGGCGTAACGTTGTGCAGAAACTTAACATGGGTATGTAGGTCGGACAAGCTAAGGCTTGTCCTAAACGGTGGATACAACATAAAATCGCTGGTTAAGCCAGTAGGTCAATCGGCGGTTCTATCTGACGGGGTGGTCGTGGCGTGTCTGCACCAATTAACATTCTCCATCTGCCACTTTGCTTTGGCAAGATGTTTATTTATAATCTAACAATAAGAGAAAAGAGATGAACGTACCCAACGAAAAACTATCACAACCCGACTCTCCCGTCGCTTTAGACGACCAGCACATATCACAACTAGAGACAATTTGCCCACAACACGGACAGGTGCTTCATAAGGCTGCCGATTGTCTGCCTTATGGATGCGATAACAGCAAACAATACGCACAACCGGCAGCAGTGGTCTTGCCGCAAACACACGATGAAGTCGTGGAAATTGTCCGCTTGTGTAGAGCGCACCGTTTGCCTATCACACCGCGCGGGCGCGGCACGAATACAACCGGTGCTACGGTACCTATATACGGCGGTGTTGTAGTGTGCATGGAGCGTATGAATCGCATTTTAGAAATAGACACCATCAATCGTACCTTACACGCACAAACTGGTGTTAGTAATCAAGCAATACAAGATTATTGCGCAACCGAACAATTATTCTGGCCTCCGGATCCGAGCAGTGCCGAGTTCTGCACACTAGGCGGAAACTTGGCTTGCAATGCAGCGGGACCTAGAGCGGTGAAATACGGCACAACACGCGAAAACACCCTAAAACTTAAAGCGGTCACGGGTGCTGGGGAGACTTTGTGGAGCGGTTCGATCACCAGCAAAAGCGTCGTCGGACTTGACCTAACTAGATTACTGATTGGCTCCGAAGGCACGCTTGCGATTATCACCGAAGCAATCTTAAAACTAAGCAAGTTGGCTCCGCATAAACATTGCATGCGCTTGGACTATCGCTCAGTGGAAACTGCCTTGCAGGCGGTATGCGAAATCATGGCACAACACGAAACGCCGTGCGCACTGGAGTTAATGGATCATAAATGCCTGGAGTTATTGAAAAATCATACCGACCTTGATATCGCAACCGAAGTGCAGGCAATGTTGATCGTTGAAGCCGATGGCGGCGAAGCCACCGTGGAACACGCGATCGCAGCGATACATAAAGCGGCAGCAAACGAAGGCTTACATGCCACATTGCACGCAAGCAATCCCCAACAAAGCAAAGCACTATGGGAAACCAGAAAAAAATTATCGCCAGTGTTGAGAAATTATAAGCCATGCAAAATCAACGAGGACATCGTGGTGCCGATATCCGCATTGCCCGACTTAGTGCGCGGACTGGATATGATCGCCGAGCAAAACCGCATAGACATCGTCAACTTCGGACACGCCGGCAACGGCAACCTGCATGTCAATATCCTCTACGATACTGAGCAAGAAAAAAACGCACAACAGGCACTTGCCGAACTATTTTCACTGACGCTAAAACTCAACGGCAGCCTATCCGGCGAACACGGTATCGGTTTGAGTAAACGCGACCTCATCAAGCAGGAACTAGATCCCCATACCATAGAACTCATGCGACAACTCAGTGCCGTGCTAGACCCCGACCATATATTGAATCGCGGCAAAGGACTACCGCTTTCATAGACATGAAAGCCATTGGTATTTGATATTGTATTTTTCTATCGCCACAATACCCGATTATACGATCATCTAAAAACATGGATTCAAAACGAGCACAAGGCAGGTTTTATACATTAGGCAATCCTTTTGTACTAGAGCCATTTAGGCAATGGGCAGAGCAGGCAAGCATATCCGAGGCTTGTATATTAGAACCGTTTGCTGGTGCCAATAACATAATACATACGCTGGTTGATTTAGGGTTGTGCGGAGAATTTATCTCCTACGACATCAAGCCGAACGACGAAAAGGTTGACAGGAGAAATACGATAGACTGTTTTCCGGAAGGATACGATGTCTGTATCACTAATCCGCCATGGCTGGCACGAAACTCGGCAACCCGCAGAGGCTTGCCTTACCCCGAAACAAAACACGACGACCTCTATAAACACTGCTTAGAATTATGTCTAATTAACTGCAAACATGTAGCCGTGCTAATCCCTGCCAGCTATTTGCAGAGTGGACTGTTTAGAAAACGGCTAAGTAGCTATATACTTTTGCACGACACGATTTTCGTTGATACTGAAAACCCCGTATGTCTTGCACTGTTTAACGCTGAGACAAGCGATGATGTCTCAGTCTATTACGGCAATAAACCTATAGGGATGCTGAACGCGCTTGAAGAGCAATTACCCAAACCCAAAATGGATCGGCGAGTACGTTTTAACGATCCAAATGGCGAATTGGGATTTATATCTTTTGACAATATCAAAGAACCCAGCATCAGGTTTTGCAATGCCGAGGACATAAAAAGCTATCAGATTAAACACTCGTCCAGATTCATCACGCGCATCAGCGGAGACTTCGGCGAGAACTTGTCAGTGTTGATTGAAAAATTAAACGATTCGATAGAGTCATTCAGGCGCAATACGGAGGATATTTTTCTCACCCCTTTTAAGGGCATACGAGAGGACGGACGCTATCGTCGCAGGATGGATTTCAATTTAGCGCGAAGATTTATCAACAGCACTGCTAATGAAGTATCATCACTGCAAAAGGAACTATTCTAATAGTATCCTTGAACTGTAGGGGAGGGTATTGCATTTTGCAATGAATACGCTGCCCACCATCTTAGAGTTCTGCACAACGTCACGCCGATTGACCTACTGGTTCAATCGGCGATTCAATATGCCCTCCCTAACGCGTTGCGTCTGCACAGTCAGTCCATTCATGCATCTCGTTTATGGTAACCATGATTCGGTGGCGCATAGCGATTAAGATGATACAAGTACAATACTTTAGGGAGGGCATGTGGGGCTGTTGAAAAATAGAACCGCCGTTTGTTGCGGTAGCACAAACGGCGTGACTTTGTGCAGAACCTTTGCAACCACCCCGTCAGGCTTCGCCTGCCACCCCTCCACAGGAGGGGAATGTACCAATGCAGACACTTTTTCAACAGCCCCGCATGCCCTCCCGAAACGCGTTGCGTCTGCACCACCAATCCATTCATCCATCTCGTTTATGGTTACCTACCGTAGGGGAGGGCTAACATGCCCTCCCTAACGCGTTGCGTCTGCACAGTCAATCCATTCATCCATCTCGCTTACGGTAACCATGATTCGGTGGCGCGTGGCGGTTGAGTTTGTGCAGAACGGTACTTTAGGGAGGGCATGTTAGCCCTCCCCTACCGTTATCATAAATTCGATGAGATGAATGGGTTATTGGTGCAGAATCGCGACCGTTAGGGTGGTTTGCATGATTCGGTGGCGCAAGCGGTTAAGTTTAGCGCGGAGATTTATCAATAGTGCTTGCTGATATCATAAAAATACTTTGATGCTACGATGTTGCGAGCAAGGAAAACTTTGCCGCAGTCTTGCTTGTTGCTCAAGATCTATCTCGGCGATTACCACCTGTTCGGTATCCTCCTTAGCGTCGGCTACTATATGTCCCCATGGTTCTACAATCGCGCTATGTCCATAAGTACTGCGGTCATTTGCATGCCTGCCTACTTGATTCGCACCAATAACCCACGCTTGGTTCTCCACCGCTCTGGAGCGTAGCAACAAATGCCAATGCGCTTTGCCGGTATGCTTGGTGAACGCGGAAGGAAATGCAATAATTTCGGCACCCTCTGATAGCAGTAGTCTAAACAACTCAGGGAACCTTAAATCGTAACACACCGCAAGCCCAATACGACCCAATGGTGTCGGCACAACTACCGCCTCCGCACCAGGCTTGAAGACAGACGACTCTCTATAGCTTTCATTTTTCTCAGGTAAATCCACATCAAACAAATGTATTTTTTTGTAGCTTGCTATGCACTCGCCTTTGTCGTCATAAAGCGGACATACCGCATGAACACGCGCCTCTTCGTCTATCAGCGTAGGCACCGTGCCGCCCACTAGATACACTTGATGCTGTGCCGCTTGGTGAGAGAGAAAATCCTGTATTTTGCCCTGCCCTTCTGCCTCGGCTATATCCAACTGTTCTTTCATGGATTTGCCCATAAAGGCGAAAGTCTCGGGTAGCACGATTAAACGCGCACCTTGATCCATCGCTTGTCTGATTAAGCTCGCACAGCGTTTTAAGTTATCCGACAAGTCCGCACTGCTGTTCATTTGCAGCGCAGCGCATTTAAGTTTTTCCATTGTATTTTCCCAAAGTGATTAGCAAGAGATGTATATGATAGCCTGATTTTTGTCATATCTTTATGTTTATGGTAAATTTTCACTATAAACATAAAGGAGGGGGTACATGTTTAAGTTCAAGATTTTATCATCTACCGTTATATCATTTGCTTTGATATATTTATCGGTCCACAACAACTGGGTCTATGCCCAATCGAATAACCTAATGCCATTGCACGCAACATCAAAACCTACTCATGGCGGTGGACGAGGCATAGAACTCGGAGGGGGTAATTTTATACTCAAAGGTTCTATGGAGGCACAAGCGGACTTTTTTCAAGGACACGACAACCGAGCGTTTATTGCTGGCGAAGATGCAACCAGCGTATTTAGTCGTCCGACACCTGCTACCGACAGCGAGCGTTTTCATATTCCCAGAGGGCGATTATCGCTAGACTGGCCTATGACCGACAATACAAAACTGAGTTTAGGATGGGGAAGTGATTTAGTGCGCCGTAATAATAGATACGGCCATCGTCTTGAATATGTGGATAGGCTTTTTATAGAATCCAAGTTTCAATACGGAACTTTAAGAGTAGGGTATGACAAAGCACCTTTCGGTATAGAAAAAATTGCTGCGTTAGATACACTGCCGGTGGTTGAGCGGTCTATTGCAACTTATTATTTTAACGGCTATACCTATTGGGATCGAGCCGGCGGACGACTGACAGGTTACATCTGTAACCCCTTGGGTATAGGCACTCGCAGGCATGGGATTTATTGGTACGGCGATGGTCTGAAAAACAACACGGGTTCGTTCTCTTACCACCTTGCTTATACACGCGACCCGTACAACCCTTTCTTTAGTTACCGCAGTAGTTATAGCAGACCACAAGGTCCTAACATTTTCGGTGGCATTAGCTACAGCACCGACACCCGACAGGATCAATGGTGGCGGCTCGGCATTAATATGTCTTATTTGCGCTATGGCCTTGCCTATTTCCCGATAGAAGAAAGAAACTATGAACCCTTGCACGCGTTCAATCCATACTTTATCTATAACACCGAAAACTCCACTTGGAGTGCGGAATTTTTTGCAAGTCACACCAAACACGGAAAGATACAAGTAGGTAATTTTATAGATGTGAATCGGGCTATAGAACGGTCTGCGCGCACCAGCTCATCACAGGCATTGGGGGCTAATCTAAGCTGGACTCGTAGATTGCCACATGACTGGAGTATCAGTTCGCGACTCTCTTACTTAGATACCGACGGCGCAGGAGGCACAAGTGCTTTTATACGCGACATCGTGGCCGGCGACCGCACACCAATATTTACCGGCAACTTTGAGAAAGCAGCCTCCTTTTATATAGGCTCTAAAAAACGCATTTCCGACCATATAGAATTTTTGGCAGGCTACGAATACATCACGCTAATGGATGATTTGGATTTTAACTTGTTTAGCGATACCGAACATCGTGCAGACGACGGTAATCCTTTGAACGATATCGGCTTAGATCCGAACGGCAATGCTATCAACCCGTCAAGAGCCTTCGCACTCAGAGGAGATGCCGGGCGAGATATACATGTATGGCGGTTGAAGCTACGGTTTTTATTTTAAGCAACACTCATTATGATGCTATTTTTTCAGCCAACTAATAACTATTTGATATTAAAATAGCTTATACTTTACACTTTCCCACACAACTAAACATGGTATCTATGCAAATCATTTCGGAACGAAGTTCAAAAATTAGTCCTTCTAAAACCCTTAGTATCTCTGCGCTTTCCAATAAATTGCGTGCGCAGGGCAAAGACATCGCCAATCTGGCCGTAGGTCAGCCCGACTTTCCTACACCCGAACATATCAAACAAGCTGCATGCGAAGCGATTGCGCAAAATAAGACCGGCTACACCGCCGTCGACGGTGTTGCCGAACTCAAAGAGGCGATTGTAAATAAGACAAAACGCGACAACAAATTGGATTATGAAAGTAATCAAATCATCGTCTCGTGCGGAGCCAAACACAGCCTCTACAACCTATGTCAGGCTACTTTGAATAAAGGCGACGAAGTTATAATGCCTGCGCCGTTCTGGATTAGCTACCCCGACATTATCAAACTTGCCGATGGCGTGCCGGTGAGTGTTAAAACCACTGTGGAACGAGGCTTCAAAATCACCGCCGAGCAATTAGAACAACACATCAACGAGCGCACGCGAATGCTCATCTTAAACAGCCCGAATAATCCTTCGGGTAGTGTCTACGATGCAGAGGATTTAAGTGCACTCGCCGAAGTGTTAATCAAGCATCCGCAAGTGCTTATTTGTAGCGACGATATCTACGAACATTTTGTGTTTGACAATCAAGCCTTTTGCAATATTCTGAATGTATGCCCCGAACTATATCCTCAATGTGTCGTCGTCAACGGTGTCTCCAAAGCCTACTCCATGACCGGCTGGCGAATCGGATGGACTGCCGGTCCTGCCGAATTGATTGCGGCAATGAAAAAAATACAATCGCAAAGCACCTCCAACCCCTGCTCTATTTCGCAAGCGGCATCCCAAGTAGCACTGGAGGGATCTTTGGAAGATGTCTATACGATGCGAGATGCCTTCGCCGAGCGACGCAACTACTTAGTCTCCGAATTGAATAACATGGATGGGGTTACAGTGCCTACACCTGCAGGCAGTTTTTATGCCTTTGCCGATTTCTCGGCAGCCATTGCTCGCCATCCCGATGTGTCGGACGACCTAGAACTTGCCGAGCGACTGCTCAATCAAAGCTATGTTAGTACCGTGCCCGGCATCGCCTTCGGCATAGAAGACCACTTGCGACTTTCCCTTGCAGTTAGCCTTGAAGAACTACAAAAAGCCGTTGAGAGAATCGGGGAATTTGTATGAGAGAAACTGACAATCTAGCCGAGCTAGTACTGTTAATAATACTAGGAGGATTCGCCATGCTAACAACACTATTTGGTTCATCGTTAGAACATCCAATTCTTTCGATTATCATTACCGGACTTGGTTTAATGGGTTTATTAGCTTCCGTCATATACATTATATTGAAATCAATAAACGCTTTTATAGATCTTAAAGATCGTCTAAGAATATAGAAACAAAGAACAAAAGGATAACGGGTACATGTTAGAATACCCACATCCGGCATTCCTCGGTAGCTCAGTTGGTAGAGCGGGTGGCTGTTAACCACTAGGTCGGCGGTTCGAGCCCGTCCCGAGGAGCCATTTTCTCCATCAATTTCAGCCCGTGCAGAAGATCACTTGGGGCTGTTGAAAAAGTACCGTCATCGCTTGAGTGTAACCGCTTGCGCCATTGAATTTATGATAACCACCTGTAGGGGAGGGCTAACATGCCCTCCCTAAAGTACCGTTCTGCACGAACAGAACCGCTTGCGCCACTTGGGTTTTGGTTCCCATAAATTGAATGGCGTACGAAGGATAATGTACGACAAGCAACCATGCTGAGATTCTACACAATGTCATGCCGATTGACCTACTGGCTCAATCGGCGGTTCTATTTTCAACAAGTTCTTAATTGCAATAACCGGTGCCGACATGGGGTGGACGATGGGGATTGAACCCACGACCTCAGGAGCCACAATCCTGCGCTCTACCGACTGAGCTACGCCCACCATGTCTAAAGTCATTATAATTTACGCCATCGTAGTCGCTCGCATAAACGACAGCAATTTTCTATGGCGCGCCTGGCAGGATTCGAACCTGCTACCCTCGGCTTAGAAGGCCGATGCTCTATCCAGATGAGCTACAGGCGCACATACAGATTTCAATCATTACATATGAATGGTCGGGGTAAGAGGATTTGAACCTCTGACTTCCTGCTCCCAAAGCAGGCGCGCTACCAGACTGCGCTATACCCCGAGCATTCGGGTATTATATCGCGTTGTGGCACGGATATGGGATACAAACATGACGATTGAATTTGCATACTTATTGTATAAACCTTATACTTAACAACCACTAACTTACCAATCAACCGAAATTATTTTCAATCTAAACCAAACAAACTAAAACGATGGCAAAACTCAAAGTTAATAAATTAATACTCAACGATGTACGCTGCTTCAAGGGAACCAAAGAATTCAACATACGACCGTTTACTTTTTTGGTCGGAGCAAACAACACCGGCAAATCAACTATTCTAGGCTGCCTCCAAGCGATGGCATATTTTATATCCGGAAATATCACGTTGAATGAAAAATGTCCTATAGACTTCAACAGAGAACCTTACAATATGGGCGATTTTACGAATATCGTTAGAAAGGCGAAACCTAAAAACACTGAGTTCAAGCTGGGTCTTGAGATTGAACCCTACGATAAAGCAATATCAAATTTTGATTTGCAATTTACATTCGCTGAGGAACGCAATACAGATAATCCGATCATAAAAGAAATGTTTCTTTCTTTCAAAGACGGTGATATTAGATTTATCTTTAGCGAACCTGCAGATCCATTTAAGAAACCTCAAATTGATTTGAAGGAAACTGGTGCTAAAAAGCATTTCACCGTCGTGCTACGAGAAGGAGAACAAGCCCTCATATTTCTCATGGGGCCGTATCAGTATTTCAATATGACTATATACCCTGACGGCAAACCCTCACATCATCTTAGAGTTGTAGGAAACGATACCGACTTCAGCAATGATGATGAGGAGTTTCTTAGCTTCCTCAGAGAAAAAAACTTTCACAAGGATGACGACAAAAACATTGCCAGCTATGATGACGATAATGCGCCCCCGTCAAATTTTTTAGGTTTTGAATATTTTAGCTTAGCACCTGCGCGTGCCGCTCCCCAAAGAACCTACGAAACGCAAGATGTCACACTAGATGCATACGGTTATGATATTCCCGAACAGCTGAGGCATTTTATTACTAATGATAAGGAATCTTGGAAGCATCTTGAAAACCAACTGAATACTTTCGGTGCATTTTCCGATTTATTCACTGCCATTAAGCCGAAGCTTCTCGGAAAGTCACCGAAAGATCCGTTTCAATTGGAATGTAAGATCGGAGAAACACAGGCTACAAACATAGCCGATGCCGGTTATGGTATAAGTCAAGTTCTGCCCATACTCGTAACCGCAATGTCATTTACGGATTGTACTTTGCTATTGCAACATCCGGAGGCCTACTTATATCCTAAAGCTCAGGCTTCCCTGCTAAGTATGTTGTCAATACTCTCAACGGTTAGAAATAATAACTTCATCATAGAAACACATAACACATCCCTAATTGCACGGGTGCGTGGTGAAATCTTAGACAAGGCCTTGAGACCTGAAGATGTCTCATTAATTTACTTAGAAAGAAAAGGTGCCAGCGTAGAAGTTCATAATCTAGGCTTTGATGAAAAAGCAGACTTCGTACCCGAGCCACCTGAGTCTTACGATGATTTCTATATGTTATAAATGAGTGGGATATTGTGAACAGAGGTTCATAAAATGTTCAGAATTAATAAATTCCTGCTGAAAGATGTACGTTGCTTCAAGGGTGCGAAGGAATTCAATATTCGGCCGCTGACTTTTTTGGTTGGAGAAAATAGCACTGGTAAATCGACTGTCTTGGGCTGTTTCGACGCGATGGTACAACATCTTATGGAAAGCATTAGCTTATCTGGAGGTAAATCTTCAATAAACTTTAACTCAGAACCTTTTCAAATGGGAAGCTTTGAAAATATTGCAAGAAGAGCTAGACCAAAAAACAAGGAATTTGAATTGGGTCTTGAATTCATTGACAGCAGAAATAATGCATCAAAATTTGAATTGCTGGTTACTCTCAGAGAACAAGCCAATAGTGCAAATCCTATAATAGAAAAAGTCCGCTTCGTTTTTGACAATGGAGAGATAATATTCCTTAATGTCAGTACCACCCAAGACGATACAACATGGGAAATTAAAACTGAAAAGCAAAACTCCAGAAAAATTTTTGCTATCTTATTAAAAAAACACCAGGATTACTCACTTTTTCATAAAATAACATTCCTAATAGCTCACTATTACGGAGATTCTAGTTATAAAGAAAAATTAACTTCCGAAGAAAAACAATTTATTAAATTTATTAGGGATAATAATTTAGATGGATTTTTAAATTTTTACTTTAGGTGTTTTAGTTTCGGCCCTATCCGTTATGAACCCCAAAGAACCTATGATCCTTTGAACAATACCAAAACCGTAAGCGGTAGCGAGATTCCTGTAAGACTTAGAGATTTTGAAAAAACTGAACATTGGAAAGAACTATATGAAGACCTTAAAGATTTTGGCAAAAAATCCGACTTATTCACCGATATTAAGGTTAAAAATCTTGGTAATTCACTGGGTGACCCGTTTCAATTAGAACTTAAAATCAGAGAGGGGGCATCTACAAATCTGAGAGATGTAGGCTTTGGTGTCAGTCAGATATTGCCTCTGCTTATGTATGTATTAACACAGAAAAAACATACTTTCTTAATGGAGGAGCCGGAAGTACATCTGCATCCCCAAGCCCAGGCGGCCTTTGCATCATTATTGGCAACATTGGCAAAACAGAAAAATAATACTTTTATTATAGAAACACATAGCGATTACATGGTTAATCGGGCGCGTATTGATATCATGGAAGGTAGCACAAAGCCAGAAGATGTCTCTTTAATCTATTTGAAAGCGCAAGGTAAAGATGTAGAAGTTCACAATCTATGTTTTGATAAGCAAGGTAACTTTAAGAACGACCCACCCGATGGCTATCGCAGTTTCTTCTTAACCGAAACTCATAGATTACTAGGCTGGGAAGATTGACCATGTGCGTGATTATAGATACTGATATGATCAAAAAGTATATTAAGCCCAAGCCAACCAATGACATGGAAATATTGAAACAGTACGAGGCCATGGAACTATTGAGACGATATATTAAAAAGAGAAAAATAAAACTAATTTTTCCACCTAAAGGCAGTACCTTATCGATTCAGTACAAAAAAATAAATGACACCAATGAATTTTTAACCGAATACAGCTCTCAAGGGTTTATAAAAACAATACCTTCTGAAAACTTAAAAAGAGCCGAGCATGAACTAAAGCTCAAGAAAAAAAAGTACGATATTAAAATCAAATCCAATGATTTTCCCATTTTGGTTTTGGCTGAAGCATCCAACACTAAACTACTAGTGTCGGCAGATGAAAAGTTAGGCACTGATTTTAAGAAAATTATTGGTGGAAAAGTTTATAAACATAAAACAAAAAACGAGAGAAAGATGCTTGATAGCAATAAATGCTCTTAATGCCCCTACAAAAATTTCAATGTGGGGCTACTGAAAAATAGAACCGCCGATTGAGCCAGTAGGTCAATCGGCGTAACGTTATACAGAACCTCAACATTATTGTTAAACACATGCATTACAAAACGCATAGGCTACCCCGTCAAGCTTCGCCTGCCACCCCTCCAAAGGAGAGGAATATCACTTTTCCAACAGCCCCATTTGCGCACTTATCGTATAAGCCTTATACTTAACAGACAATAACTTGACAATCAACTCACATTATTTTCAATCTAAACCAAACAAACTAAAACGATGGCAAAACTCAAAGTTAATAAATTGATACTCAACGATGTACGTTGTTTCAAAGGCATCAAGGAATTCAACATACGACCGCTGACTTTTTTGGTTGGAGAAAATAGCACCGGCAAATCAACTGTCTTAGGTTGTTTTCAGGCGATGACACGCTATATCACGGAAAATGTTCTGCTTTCTAATGGTGAATCTCCAATAGACTTCAACTCAGACCCCTTCCAAATGGGGAGCTTTGAAAATATTGCGCGAAAACCAGGTCCCAAAAACAAGGAATTTGAATTGGGTTTTGAACTCACTCTAGAAAAAAATAATGCATCAAAATTTCAATTGCTGGTTACTTTCGGAGACCAGGTTAATAGCGCAAATCCTATAACAAAAAAAGTCCGCTTTATTTTTGACGATGGCGAGATAATATTCCGTGCTGCTAAAATCATCAAAGACAACGAAAAATCCGAAATCAAAATTGACAAGCGAAATTCTAAGAAAATTTTTACTATCTTATTGATAGAAGACCAGTACGACTCATTGTTTTCAATGTATGTGATATCTAGCTATACTGATTATTACAAATATTTTCATCTTAGAAAAATAAAAGAACAACTTAGTTCCGAAGAAAAACAATTCGTTGAATTTATTAAAGATAAGAGTGTAGATAGATCATTACGTTTCCATTTTGAATGTTATGGTTCCGCACCAACCCGTTTCGAACCCCAAAGAACCTACGATCCTTTGAGCGATACTAAAACCTCAAGCGATAACAAAATTCCTTTAATACTCAGGAATCTAAGCGTTAAAAATCCTGAACATTGGAAACAATTATATGAAAAACTTAAAGATTTCGGCACAACATCCGGCTTATTCACTGATATTAAGATAAAACATCCCGGTGGTTCATTAGGTGCCTCATTTCAATTAGAACTTAAAATCAGAAAGGGGTTGGGCACAAATCTGATAGATGTAGGTTATGGTGTCAGTCAGATATTGCCTCTGCTTGTGCGCATGATTACAAAAGAAGAATATGTTTTTTCAAAACATCAAACAACATTACATTTTCAAAGGTCTCAGAAAGAGCATGTTTTTTTAATGCAGCAGCCAGAGGTGCATTTGCATCCTAAAGCTCAGGCAGCTTTCACATCACTGTTGGCAGAACTGGCACAACAAAAAAATAATACTTTTATCATAGAAACACATAGCGATTACATGGTTAACCGGGTGCGTATTGATATTATGAAAGGTAACATAAAGCCGGAAGATGTCTCGTTGATCTATTTGGAAGCGCAAGGTAAAGATGTAGAAGTTCACAATCTATGTTTTGACAAACAGGGCGACTTTAAGGACGACCCACCCGATAGTTATGATGATTTCTTCTTATCCGAGAGTCATAAATTATTGGGCTGGAAAGATTAACCATGTGCGTAATCATAGACACTAATATGATCGTAAATTATATTAACGAGACTGAGGATATGAGACCACTAAGGCAACGTATAGAGAACAAAAAAATAAAATTAATCTCTCCGCCTGAAAATAACAATTTTTGGGGTGAGTACACAGAAAACCGTGATTTTACTCGACTCTTAATAAGATATAGAAATAGAAATATCATGAAAATAATACCCTCTGAAAAATTAGAACAAGCCAAAGAGGAGCTAAATAATAGCGAGATTGATTTCAAGTCCAATGAAGAAGACTTTTCCATTCTAGCTTTGGCTAAGGCATCCAATACTAAATTACTGGTAACACACGACAAACCATTAATGAAAGATTTTAAGAATCCTGGCATTATTGGTGGCAGTATCTATCAATATAAAACACAGACAAAGCTACTTGATAGCAATCAATGCCCCTAATGCCCCTACAATTTCAATGCCTATTTTCATTGTCGTATACTTTTAGTGTGGCAAGCGCAGGATGAATATAAACCAAACAAACTAAAACGATGGCAAAACTCAAGGTTAATAAATTTATACTGGATGATGTCCGTTGCTTCAAAGGCGAAAATACATTAAACATACGACCTTTGACTTTTTTAGTCGGAGCAAATAGCACCGGCAAATCCACTATTTTAGGTTGTTTCCAAGCGATGGCACGTTTTCTATCCGGATACGGCCCGACAAATGAAAGACGTACTATAAACTTCAATAGAGAACCTTACGATATGGGTGATTTTACGAATATCGTTAGAAGGGCAAAACCTAAAAACACCGAATTCAAGCTGGGGTTTGAGATTAAACCTGAAGATAAAACTATATCAAATTTTTATTTACAATTTACATTCGGTGAGAAGCCTGATGCAAATAATCCGGCCATAAAAGAAATGCTTCTCTCTTTCAGAGACGGTGATATTAGATTTATTTTTAGCGAACCCAGGGAACCATTTAGGAAACCTCAAATTGATTTGAAGGAAACTGGTTCTAAAAAGCATTTCACTGTCGTATCACGAAAAGAAGAACAAGTCCTTATGTTTTTTACAGGACTGTATCAGTACTTCAAATTGATACTCTCTCCCGACGGCGAACTCTCCCACCATCTCAGAGTTGTGGGAGACGATACCGAGTCCAGCTACCAGGAAAGGGAACTTCTTAAATTTGTTGGTGAGAGAAACTTTCACAAGGATGATGAATACGATGTCTATAACAACACTAACTTGACCCGGTCAAGTTTTTTAGATTTTGAATATTGTAGCTTCGCACCTTCACGCGCCGCTCCCCAACGAACCTACAAGACGCAGGATATTACAAGAGACGCATATGGTTATGATATTCCTGAGCAACTGAGGGATATTATTGCTAATGATAAGGAAACCTGGGGATACCTTAAAGAACAACTGGATAATTTCGGCCAGTTTGCCGATCTATTCACTGCCATTGAACTGAAAATTCTCGGAAAGTCATCGAAAGATCCATTTCAATTGGAATTCAAGATTGGAAAAACACAGGCTACAAACATAGCGGATGTCGGTTATGGTATAAGCCAGGTTCTACCTTTACTCGCAACCGCAATTTCATATAGAGATTGTACTTTTCTATTGCAACATCCGGAAGTCTACTTATATCCTAAAGCTCAAGTCTCTCTCGTAAGCATGTTGACGGCATTCTCAAAAATTAACAATAATAATTTCATCATAGAAACACATAGCAACAGTCTAATTGAGCGAGTGCGAGGCGAAATCTTAGACCGTCGTTTTAGTCCCGAAGACATCTCGCTAATTTACTTAGAAAAAAAAGGCACCTGCGTAGAAGTCCATAACCTAGGCTTCAATAAAAAAGCAGACTTCGTACCTGAACCACCTGAGTCTTATAGTGATTTCTATATGTCATAAATAAATGAGATATTGTGAGCAAAGGGTTTATAAGAATGCTAAAAATTAATAAATTCTTAATGAAAGATGTACGTTGCTTCAAAGGTGCAAAGGAATTCAATATACGCCCGCTGACTTTTTTGGTCTACTTTTTGGAGTAAAATCAGGAAATCGTACACCACCCAATTCATGGGAACCATAATTTGATGGCGCGTGGCGGTTGCAGTAGTGCAGGACGGTACCGTAGGGCGGACATGTTAGTCCGCCCCTACCGTTTACATAAATTTGGTGGCGCAAGCGGTTGGGTTTATGCAATAGCGGTACTTTTTCAACAGCTCCATTCATTTCGTTTATGGAGACCAAAACCAGGTGGCGCGAAGCGGTTAGGCTTGTGCAGGACGGTACCGTAGGGCGGACATGTTAGTCCGCCCCTACCATTTACATAAATTTGGTGGCGCAAGCGGTTGGGTTTATGCAATAGCGGTACTTTTTCAACAGCCTAATGTCTACCACTCTATGCTGAACAGGTAGAAACCGCTTCGGGGGATGCAGCATTTATATTTTTGCCAGAAGTTATAGCCGTAGGCTGCGTCTACAGAGGCTTTGCCTGCCGACCAGTCGCCTTTTTGTTGGGCGCGCTCGTCAAACGAGCTACATTCGTTTTCCACATAAGGATAGATCATTTGCCAGCGGTCGCTGGCTTCGTCGCCGACATCGAGTTGTTGCACTGAGCGTTGTTGCAGGCATCGGCCGGTAACTGCCAATGATGTACTGTGCATCTCTTGTTGCCATTTCCCGCCTGAGGCGTGACATTGTTCATAGCTTGTTGCATCGGAGTCTCCCCACATCTCCCATTGTTCGTCGTCGTCAACTTCTGCGGTGGTAACATTTTGATAGCTGTCGGGGTTGCGAACGACGATTTCAATTGCGCGTTGAGCAATCACTGCCCCCGCTTTGACATCGTTAGGGTTTAATACGGTGCCTCGTCTCGGATAGATGCTCCCCCAACCGTTATCAAGTATTGATATATCGTCGGTGACTTTACCATTCAACAGCTCACTTCTGCCAATCATACGACTGCCAGGCTTCCAGCTTTCTATCCTATCTAAGTCGGTGCCGCCTATGCCTTGCCATGAACTTAAATCAATGCCTCGCCATGTCAGCGCATTCAGCCCTCGTCTGGAATTAAAATAGATATGCATTGGTTTGCTTTGGCTTTTGCACAAAAAGCGCACTTTAAATTTGGAACCTAATACAGCAGTGGGGTTGCCTATCACCATAGCGTCTTTGAATTTCATCGCATAGCGACCCAACCGACCGCCTTGTCCGGGGTTGCCACCGACTGCTTTGGTAGCAAGTTGAGACACGATGTTCACTGGTTCCTTCAGCGACAGCAATGTCGCTTCCGTCCAAGGACATTGACCGGCACTATTAGTAACCGTGAAGTCAGGCAGATAGTGCGATATTTTAGGGGTTGTTTTGATCGAACATTTTGGGCTACACTTCAACCAAAAGCACAAGCCGATGATTTGCCAATCCAAACATTTGACTTGTATGGATCTATACATCAACTGCGCAGTATTAAAACCCGCTAGGCTCTGCTGGGGCAATGCACAGCACAACCATACACCGACGATTAACATATATTTGCTTATTTTTTTGATTGTTGCCATCGTAGAAATCCTTGATAGACATCGTTGCCTTTGTATAAATAGAGGGTTTTGTTTTGTTCAAAAACAACCACAGGAAGGTCGTCAATCTCAACATCGTAGCGACTTTGCAAATCAAAGAGTTTCATTTGCGCTTTGGCTAGTGCTTGTAGCTGTGAGCGCGGCAATCGTGCAACCAAGGCTTTAAGCTCAGCGACAGATGTGCTGTTGATATCACTGCCTACGTGCGCGCCTAACATAGCCTCCATCTCAGGGATCATGGAAAGATCTATAACCCGCACATCGGAGATTTCTGGTTCCTGCTTTAATCGCGAAATACCCAAAATTTCATCCGGCTTTACGCTATAGATACGAACAGCTGCCGATGACGCGGTAGTGTCCTGCACTAAGATGAAACCTGCATCGCCGGCAGTGGTCAAGCACAGCATCAGCGCAGCCAATGTATAACCAGTACCCATCGAAAAGATCGCATACTTATTGCGTTTGAGCTTTATGATCAATTTCTTGTCCCTGCGTGCCGAGCGGTTGCCGTGATTGCCCAATGACGTGCTATAAGTGCCGAGCCCTTTTTGACTGCCAAAACCAGTATTACAAAATAGGCAGCAGAAAAAATCAATGGCAAATATGAAAAGACATAGGCGATAATCAAGCGGTCCATATTGACATTGAACAGGCCGATTCCTTGATAAAGGCTTTCGGTCACTTTGGCATCCAATGCTGCCACCAAAACATAGATCATCGGCATCGCTTGGATGCCCAAAACCCACGCTGCATAATACAAAACACCTATCAACCTTAAGCCGGTCGCAAGCAAAAACACCGGGATAAAAAAGTACATTGCCAGCAAAATAATTGGTTGTGCATACGAAGCAATACGCTTGAGTAAATATGTATGGTTAAAAGCTGCGGACACCTGCTCGGACAAACCTGCCAAACCCGAACCCGACATATAAGCCACACCGCCGGCATGTAAAACCCCACTTGAGGATTGAGCCGAGTTGGCAGTAGCAGAATGCATCGCTCCTGAGTGGGCAAGCTCCAGCGGATTTGATTTGAGCATCGCCTTGATAATACGATCTTCCACATCCTGCGAACCTGATCCTAAAATACTCGCTGCCTCTACTGGAGGCAGCTGTGCCGTTGCCTGCTCCAGCAAAATCTCCCTCAACCCTTTGTTCGTAGCGTCTCCCAGCCACCATGCCAAACAGCTTCTCACCAAATTGGGTTGCCACCGTTGCAGCCGGGTCGGCAACAAAAAAGCATCGTAATAACCTGGTGTATCTAGATAATAACGGCTACCCAAATAGGCAAGGTCATCTGCCGAAGGTGGCACACCGCCGCCTTCATAACCTATAGTCTGATATTGATAGCGCGCCTGCCCGTAGCATTTGGATGCGAATTGATGGTGCTCGTTCAATATCGCCGGGTCTTGTATTTTGTTTGTTCTGATGATGGTCTCCACCGCACGCCAGTCGGTGAAGCAATCCAAACCATCAAGTATTTGATAATAGATGCCAGCACCTACTTTGTGGATCAATGCCCAGAACAGAGGGATTTTGACATCGTCGGTCTCGGCAATCAATTCTTGTTTTAAGTCATCAAAGACGGTCATCTCTTCAAACGCCACACGCTTGCCATATTCTTGACAGCCACCCGACAAATCCAAAACCTGTACTGCATCAATTCTAAAGATTGGAAAAAAAGCGAACAGCAAGACAAGCACGATGATAACCGTGCGCATCTCCAGCGAGCGATTTGTATCTTTATCTCCATCGCCTGCACTCGCCGTTGTGAACCAAGCCGAGAACAGCGCAAAAATCATAACTGCCAACACGATGCCTGACGAAAACAAAATGTCGGTGAAAAAGTTGTTGAGTAGCCAACCGTACAGTGTGAAGGCTCGCTCCCATTCCGAAAACACTGACAGACTGACATTCATTGCACATCAAACCTATCACGGCTGTATGGGTGTGCGTGGCACATCGGGCGAAACATTGTTGCGTGCGCGTTGTCTTCGTTCGGCTCTCTCCAGAATACGGATTACAAAATCCGAGACGACTTTGCCACGAGCTTCGGCTTCCATCAGCAACTGATCAATCTCATCGTTCAAACGTTTTATTGCTTGACCCACTTCGTTGAAGATAAATTTCTTATGTGTGTAGAGATTGGGCTCTTTAGAACCTATTAGAAATAATCGCCGGGCGAGCAAGGCCTGGTCCAAAACCTGTGCAGATGCAATTTCGTTCGCAAGCCGTTCCAATAACCATTGCTTATTTGGATCAACCTGCAAAGTTGCTATTATCCGCGGTAACATCTGTTGCGAACTAGAACTCAGGAACTCCAAATCCTCCGGGTCTATATCGTAAATTTGATCTGCTGGTGTTTGCATCAGTTGTTCCAATTTTGCCTTGATGAGTGGTTCGCGTTCGCTGACTTTGGCATTGAGACCCAAACCCGGATAACTTTGCGGTGCCGGTGCACCCTCATAAATCCAAAAGCCGATATCGCCTGCGACATCAGTAATCCATTGTTTCAATTCAGCAACCGTACGCCAAGTTTCGGTATATTCGTTTTGTGCCGTTGAGGTCTCGCAATCAGTGCGACTCTCTCCATTGGCGATGCACCAGCCGGCAGCGATGGTGTGCCTCACTGGTCTAATTTGACGTTGCCCGCGCCCGCCGTGTTTCTCATTGCCTACCCAAGTAACACCCTTATCCTTAAAATCAGACATATCCTTTTGCACTTGAGACGGTGTTTTGTTTTGTGACGACCCTTGAGTCCAAGCATTTTCAACGGTCACATCGATGATATCTTGATACGGGTTGCGTCCTTGTGTTGCATCGGCAATCATCTGCTCGCAACTCTTGACCGCAAGGTTGAAACGATTTTCATAACGTGCGGTATATTCTTGCGCCAGTTCACAAACACCTGGCAAAGCGCGGCAAAACACCACACCCGGCAAAGACGAGATCACTGTTTTGGGTATGGACTCTATGGTGCTCATCGTTTCTTTAAGTCCGGTGAGCGCATAATCTACCGACAGCTTGGGGTCAAATTTGCTACACATAAGCCGTGCATCCAAATTAAGTTCAGCACCCACATAGAGGCTGCTTTCTCTAGGCGGTGCTGGCGGCGATCGGTTTGCACTAAACTCTATATAATCCTTGAGGTTGTCAATCAAGTTGTTTTGTGAGTTTCCGTCGGCAGTTGCAAACAGCAACAACACAAAAACCCCACAAACAAACTTTCTTAAAATACTCGCTTTCATCGTACACCTCCCTTGGCACGTTTTTGTTTAATAGCCTCTGCGATTCGATAAACCGCATCCAACTCACTACAATGATGTTGCTTCATTATCTCGGCGCGCACCGCCTTTTCGGATTTTTCGGTTTGTGCCAATGCCAACGACAAAGCAGGCACTACACTCCTAAACAAAGTCAGCAGCACATCGGAGATGACCACACCCTCCACATAATCGCCCGATGCTTTTTTCGCCGACAACAGCAGCGACCTCTGGTCTTCGGATAAATGCTTAAAGCGAGCAACCTGCTCAACTTCACCTTGATCCATAGAGAGCGCAATCAACCATTCTGGTTGGTTCAACATTTCCCGAGCATTCTCCGGAAATTGTGCCAATGTCTGCGTTGCCAGCCACAGCCAAGCTCCGAAAGTCCGCCACATTGCCATGATGTTGTTTAGCATCGGAGCAACCAATGGGTTCTTGAGCAGTATATGCGCTTCGTCTATCACGGTGAGCAGCTGTCGGTCTTCGTATTGACTGCTTTCAGCAGTCTCGTTGATTTGGTTGAGCAAGCTCAAAATCGCAACCGATAGCTGTGCTTGATAATCCTTTTTGGCAAAGCATCCCAACTCTATCACCGTAACATCGGCATCAGGCCACAAGCTACCTTCACGATTGAAAATCTGCCCAGTCATGCCTTGACAAAACAAATCCATCGCATTGGCATACGCGATGAGCTTGTTCGCAGACGAAGCGTCTAGCAAGATCTCATCACTGCTCTGCTTGTTGCTTGCCAAAGTGCGCATCGCAGCAACCACATCGGAGGTTTTGGTTTGCCGATTTTGGCGTTGGGTAGTCTCGGCAGCGATGATGATTGCGCGCCTAATCATGTTCATATCAGCACGTCTCAAATCTGCCTCCTCGCGTGCATCACCACCAGTGATCATCAGCTTGGCAATGCTTTCCATTTCGGCTAGACGATCGCGCGACACATCGTCTTCATCGGGTTTGCCGGAATCGTCATTGGAACTGTTATCGTCGTGTGAAGACAATAATTTATGTGCATCCGCAAACGGCGGCAAGCTCACATCCGCCTCGCCGATACGCACATAGTTCACGCTCACATCCAGACTTTCTAGATATTGAGCGAACAAGCCAAATGCAGGCAACGAAGTAATGACAAAAAGCCGCGGACGGTGCATCGCAATCAACTGGAGCAACATGTAGATCAGCGTTGCTGTTTTGCCCGAACCAGTAGGTCCTAACATTAATAAGTGGGCATTACGCTTTCTATCCTCAGGGTTCAAAACATCAAAAGTGAGCGGTTGCGCACCTCTATTCCAAAACAAAAATCCAGGGTTGCCAGTGCCGGTGCTACGCCCCCAAACTGGCGCGGTGCGCTGGATATGATCGCTATACCAAAGTCGGCTACGACGTATATAAGGTCTACGGTCGTGGTTGCGGTCGTAAGAAAAAGGCAAAGCACGCAAAAAACAATCCTGGGCAATCAGATCGTATTGCGGTGCCACCACACGCAAGCCGTGCGCATTCAAAATAGATGCAGCTTGTATTGCATTGGATTTCAATCGTTCCAAATCTTCACCACGCACGAAGACACCGCCGTAGACCCTATAAAGTTTATGACCAGCTGCCATATATTCTTGTGCGCGATGTGCCATTTCGTATTTGGCATTGGCTTCTGCCGAACCCCCTCTGGAGTTTTGCATCAGCTGTTGTATATGCTCAGAGATTTCTGTTTGAGAGCAAAACTGTATCGTCAAAGACAAGGTGGTGCCGGGCGGCATATTGTCCCACAACACGCGCCGTTGCATCCCGACCTTCTGCTCGGCAGTCAACACACCGATGGCAGGCTCGTCAACCAAGCCGTCAAAGCAAACGAAGCGCGTCGCCTGCTTGCGAAAATACCAGTTGCCGTTTGCATCGCTACCCGGATAAACTCCCTGGCATGCGCGTTTCACCAAATCCCCCATGTCGTCGTCAAGCAAACCGAATCCGACTTGCGCCGTCTGCCCTCGCGAAAGCGAAGGCTGAACATCACCCGCAGATGATGGAGCAAACCATTGCGTCAGCCAACGACACAAACCTGTCGGCGTATCGGCAATCAACTTGATGTTCGCTTGTGCCAAAGCATTTTTCAATTTCTCGGATACTTCGGCTATCGCATCGCCTTCTTTGCCGTCATCGCCGTCTCGCCACAGGCAAAGACGCACTCGGCGGATGCGGGCGCGCCACACACCTCCAGAAACCTGTTGGTCAAAGAACAAACCTTGCGGTTGACTCGCTTGCTCCAGATGGGCGCGCAACTGCTCCAACCAACTCTGCGTAAACCTATTTCCTGACAATCCCTCCGACAACCGCTTGCCGGCATAAGCCTGTAGATGTTCGTGAACCGAATCAAGCGAAGCTTCGTCTTCCAAAAAGAACTGCAAAAACCATAGATGTTTTTCGTTCTCCGGTATCACATTGGAGAAAGCCGGCACCGCCTTATTGAATAACGCCTTCACATAGGCATCCGATTGCCCTTCTACACCTGCCGGTATCAGTTCAAAAAATCGCCCTACATTGCTGAGGTTTCTCAGCAAAACATCGCAACCGTTTAAGTCGGCACGCGGACCTAGATAATCCAAAAACCCTGGTGCCGAATAAAGACATCGGCTTTTTTGCCCGGGGTCGGCAACCCTCAGAAAATCTCGTTGCTTGAGATGAGATTGCCCGCTCCCGTCCCAATAAAAATAAGGAGTGATATTTTTAGGAACGTAAGCGGGCATCTCTTCCCTATCGCCTCTAAAAAGACCAAAATGCTTTTCCCAGAGGTTAAAAATGGACATTAAAAATACTCCATGGGTAGTGCATAATGGTCTTTCTCATACAGGCTGAAGCCGGTTGCATAACCTGGTACCGGCACGCCTTCAGCGATATGGGGAAACACGAATAAAACGATCTTGGGGTTGGGCAATAACGGAAAGAGCACTTCCAACCGGGGTCGGCAACCTTCAAAAAATCTCGTTGCTTGAGATGAGATTGCCCGCTCCCGCCCCAATAAAGATAAGAGGTAAAATCTTTAGGAACGTAAGCGGGCATCTCTTCCCTATCGCCTCTATAAAGACCAAAATGCTTTTCCCACAGGTCAAAAATGGACATCAAAAATACTCCGTAGGTAGTGCGTAATGGTCTTTCTCGTACAGGCTGAAGCCGGTTGCATAACCGGGCACCGGCACGCCTTCAGCGATATGTGGAAACACGAATAAAACAATCTTGGGGTTGGGCAACAAAGGAAAGAGCACTTCCAATTCGTTGTTTGCGTCTCTGGTATAAGCCGTTAAATCGGCTGAACCGTGACGCAACTTTCCGCCGATACCGTCGGCACTCGCAATCTGCGCTCTATATAATTCCAACATGGGTCGGCGATCGCTATCGTGTCCCGGCAATTTGGAACTGCACGCCTCAATCAAGACGAGTGCCACTATCGCTACCGACCTTAAAAGCAAAGGCTGAAACATCGTATAACTTTTTATTACTGTCATAAATAAACTCCAACGGTTGATCTACATTGATTACTACATCCTGTTCGGGAGGCACATAAATCGCATCCCATACATCGTATCTAGATGCCAAATAATTTCTGACATTGCCGACTGATCGCGAAAAGCCCTGACCGATAAGCACCCGCACTTCCTCGCCGGTGATACTTTCTATGGTGTTGCCTTCCGGGCTGACCGTGCGAGTGCGCTGGGTGTCGGCATAACCCTCGCCGATGCCTTGCGCAATACCCAAAATCGCCTCGGCAGTCAGTTGCTTTGCAGCGTTACTGACGAGCTTGCCCTTGAGGCACGGATGACCATAAGCATCACTCAAATACCCCAAACCTTTTTCGCTGTCGGAGGCTTCCACAAAACTAACCACCTTGCCCGGCAAAACTGCCGTGACCCGCGTCAAGACAACCCGCGCACATTCAAAATTAGCGTCGCCGAATGTCTTGCCGTCCCAAATCATTTGTGCGGTATCAACGGCATAACCATTGGGTGCATAACCCTCCATAGTGCTGATAACTTTGATCGGCCAAGGCTCGTTCAACTGCCCGCGCACTGGCAGGCGTCCTATCGCAGCGGTGAGCGTGACACCCTGTATGACGGTAGCAGGCGGAATGGTATGTGCCACCGCCGTCTCGTCATCGGATGCCGCGATCGCCGATATCGTATCTATATCCAAATATTCTGACAGGGTGCCGCCAAGATGTTCCGACCCATTGGTGTCGGATTTTTTTACACTCACATCATCTATCCATAACCAACGAGGTTGGGTCGGAACACTTGACGGCGAATAATCAGGTAGCGTGTTGGGTATCTCCTCAAAGTACGGTGCGATCGGTTCATCTCCTGGTTTTGCAATATTTGGTTGCTGGTTGTCAACATGCTCAGGTATATTTGTTTGCTGCACATTGCTCCGACGGGTAGTGCTGTTCTGCTGGTTTGCAAGTTTTCTAATCTCACCCTGTAGCGTTTGCAACTCGCTATGAATTTGGTTCACCGTTTGATTAATCTGCTCCTTAAAAGCCGACTGCTCCTCACGCAATTCATTGATTTGGGAACCCACTGCCTTAACGGCTTCCGAAGGGCTGTCTCTATCTTCTGCTAAATAGCCTGGCGATCGCGACGGCTCGGACGAGGTATTTTGCAAGTCTGAAAAATCATCGTCTCTGTCGTTTGCCAATAACATGAGTAGTGCGACTACACCAATGACCGCAATCAGAACATAGACTAAAGGATTCGCTTTCATCGTGTCCTCAAAGTTCAGGTGCGCGCGCATCAGCTGATGTTTTATCAAGCCAGCGCGATTCAGGGATGGAGCGGCGCAACGGTTTATCGCCAATGACGACTAACGCGGTCACCGACTTTGCAGTATTCGCAGGTTGCAGTCTGGAATGTGCGAGTGCTGCCGCCTTGAAGTTTCCGGCAATTGCACGAGGGTCTAAGTCAACAGTAGTCTGCAAGGTGTTTTTAAGTTCCAACAAAGTCGCATAGAGTTCTGTAGTGCGCCACGCTGCGATAGGTCGGGCAAGCACACCACCGCCGCAAGTAGGTTCGTTGACCCTCAAGCAACGCATAATATCTATGAGGTCTGCAGGATAATCGGTTGCGGTAATACACGGATTGCCGGTTAATAAACGGCGCGGTGCATAAGCCCATTGCAAAGCATAGCGAGCAAGTGCAACCATGCCGATATCGCAGTTTGAATCGGCAACTGAGACTTGAGATGTGGCGGCGATGCCTGGATCAGTGCTCAGCAAAACAGGTGCGCCCGGCGGATCATCATAGCTGGCACTGAGTATCAGCACCATCTTGGTTTCAAGCATATTGGAGTCGGGCATCTTAGCGTCAGCCATCTTAAAATCGGATATTTGGAAAATGATTTTTTGATCTTCAAAATCTTGATTGGCACGCAACCAAACTTGCGAGCCTATCGTGGTTACCGCTAATTTGTTGCGCAACGATTCGGGGATACCGACCTTAATCGAAGCTGCCGACTTCAGCATAAAACGTCGCTCGCTCCCGACCCGTAGCTGCACTTGAATAGGTTCATCTCTATAAACAATTTGCAGTGCTTCACCAGCATGCAGATAATTGTTTGCCAACAACATCAGAAAGATAAAGAAGTTTTCGCGCATCGTCATTTGCCTCCGTTAAAAAAATATTTCATACACCGTAGGGGGTAATTGTCTAGTGCAGAACCACCACAACCACCCCGTCAGGCTGCGCCTGCCACCCCTCCAAAGGAGGGGAATGTACCGATACAGACACTTCTTCAACAGTCCCACATGCCCTCCCAAACGCGTTGTGTCTGCACAAGTAGAACCGCCGATTGAGCCAGTAGGTCAATCGGCGTGACATTGTGCAGAACTTTAACTTGATTGCTAAATCCGTACATTATCCTTCGTACGCCATCCAATTCATGGGAACCAAAACCAAATGGCGCAAGCGGTTACAGTTGTGCAGGACGGTACCGTAGGGAGGGCATGTTAGCCCTCCCCTACGGTTGGTTTGCATAAATTTGGTGGCGCAAGCGGTTGAGTTCATGCAATGACGGTACTTTTTCAACATCATCACTTGCCTCCTTGAGTTTGTTGTATCTGTTCGGCATCACCAGCAGGAATACGAATCAATGGCTCTGCCGGCGCATCGAGCAACAAGCCCCACGGGTTATATGCCGAATTGATGTCTTTGTAGACTACTGGGATATGCTCACGAATGGTGATGCCATCTTTGATTTTGATGCCGTTCAAGCTCTCGTTCAATATCAAATCCAACTGCACAAGCCATGTGTTCCGAGCAGTCTGCCGAACCAAGCTGTGCTTATAGATGCCTGCTGGTTGCAAACTGCGTCTGCGTCCCTTGAGTTCTCCACGCTTAGCCAAATCGTTGTTTTTCTGTATTAGGAAACGGTGAAAATCATCGGTTATCAAATAACGAAGTCTTTGTATGTTGCTAACAAAATCTTTGTTGCCGTCTTCCAACCACAAATAAATTTGCTGATAAACCGAACCAGCGAACAAATAAATCTCGTGCGGTTCTATCGTGCCGGTGGTGAGCTTGGAACCGAAACGCAACTCCGGAGGCAACGATAAACGATGCTCTCTTGCAACCCAGAATACTGCTGCGAGAAGCAACAGACATAAAGCGAACAAACCGGTAGCTATGAGCCTTAAGGTCTTAATGTGTGCAACTAAATTGGCTTCTGCCGAATGATAACGATTCATCTGCCTAAGATCCGCCGGCTCTGAAATTGCCGACATGTCGGCATTGATGAAAATAGCCGGTCCAATAAAGGCGGTCTGCCAAGTATTGCAAATGCCAGCGTCTAGGACGGCTACGCTTGAGATGGCTATACCAAACGGCAACCAACCATACCGTGAACGGTGTCATAACCATGAATACAATCAGCCCGGCAAATATGTTCCAAAAAGTGAAGCTCACGAGAGCTGACAGCAATAGCCATACGATGACGGCAACCACTATCACAAAGCTCAGTTCTGAACCTGTGCAACCCTTTAACATCAACGGTTCGTCGTCTAAGAAATCGGCAGGCTTCATATTAATCTCCACACTGATATGGAGCTGTTAAAGAAGATGACCACCGTTTGTGCAACGGCAACAAACGGCACAACATTATGGAAAACCGTTTGTGCCATTTGATTTATGGAAAACATAATTTGGTGGTGCACAGCGGTTGAGATTACACAAGTACCCAACATGTGTAGGGGTTTGGGTACGCGTTGTATCAACACCCAGTATCGTGCAAGTACCCAGCAAATGGGTTGCATAATTATATAGTGTAGGCGATTGGGTATGTGCAGATGCGCCACAACCACCCCGTCAGGCGGAGCCTGACACCCCTCCACAGGAGGGGAATGGTCCGCCCCTACCAGCGTCACGCCGTTTGTGCAACCGCAACAAACGGCGGTTCTATTTTTCGGCAACCTCATATCCATGTTTTATATCTCGTTTATGTACTGAATAATCTGCACTGTGCCGAAGATGATCAGCACCAAAACCAAAATCGTCGCAATCACTGTGACCGCAAAATGCCCCCACTCGCCCTGCTCGCGTCCTTTTTTCAGCGCATTCAATAACCCACCGCTCGCGCCCAGCACCGCAATAATCAGCATAGCCACCGCAGCAACCGTGAAAATGGCTATGAGCGCATTCCTGAAATAATCCCAAAAATCACCGCTACTGCCACCACCGAAACTCGGCGGTGTCGGCAGTTGCGCCTGCGCCACCGACCATATCAATACCAGAGCTATCGTGGCAAGCGTGGTTTGAAGTAATAATCTAATCTTTGACATAAAAACACTCCTAGTTAAGTTCAAACCAAATAATAAACAAAAGCCATAATCAAAATGATTAAGGTCAACGTCCGCAACACACCGAACAAAAAACCGGCCTCAGACAACACGCCGTTTTGCAGTCCTCTGCGCAACCCCATCAACCTAGCAACGAACCACATAAAAAGTAAAATGCTCAACACCGTAGAGAACAACAACTCCAAGTCACCCATAGCAATGCCACTGGCAGATGCAAAAGCGTCGCCGTTATAATTGCTATTCAACATCGGAGTAGCTTCCCTTTAACCGAGCCGGCGGCAGTGCCTGAAAGCCGCGCGGCGTATAATCGTCTGCCGCAAGATAACGTTTGATCGCAAAGATGACGGTATCTATGTCTATTTCAAAAGCACCATAGTTAAACACCTTGCGTTGCTGCGGCTGTACTTGCCGCTCGGCATTCGCCGACAGCATTTTGGTTTGCTCCAATAGCTCCACGATATTATTTAGGTAGCTTTCCTCTTCGGTGTGATCCGCATGCAAAATGCGATCGGACTGCGACTGCATCGCCGCCCGTTGCGGCACCAACGGCTGCTGAAAAAAATCTTGTTCTGCGCTTGTGTTCATCGGTCTATCTTGTTCAAAGGACATGCCGTGATGCGGGTAGCAACCGACGAGTAGTATCGGTATCAGTAGTATCAGCAACAGAACGAGATGAGTGCGAATACCTGCCGTTGTTCTCCTTACAAAGCCTCTTAGGTGATGCCACGGTGCGCAACGCATAAAAACGATTCCTATTTCTAAAGCCCAAGCCGGAACGCACTACCAACATTCGCCGGTAAAATAACGGAGCACAATGCCGTCTCATTGCCCTGAAACCAATGTGTTCCACATATAAACCTTTTGCGGATATGGCTCATAACTGCAAGCCAGGTTAACAGTGCCCGGACTTATTGGAACATAGTAACATTTGACATAACCTTCCGAAGCTAATAAACCACTCAATGTCAGTTCGTAACGCCCACCGTCAGAGCTCTTACACGACTTAGTTCCTTCGGGAATAACACACGCGATAGAAGTCCGTCGTGCTAGAGTTTTATTATTATTCTCACATATATCCTTACCCCTTTGATTTAGGTATTTATTGCATGTCTTGAGCGGAGTATATCTTCGGATTGCCAGATTACCTGAATGTTCTATCACCTCATATCGCAAATCTTCGTCATAGACGCTGTAATCACCACTGTTATCTATTGTGGTTTTTAAGCCTTTGAAAGTATCCTTAATATTTCCTTTCGTCAGGATAGTCACAGGCCTTGCAGATTCCACCGCCTTGAAGTCACTTTCTTGCATCTTCGGCAAGTCGGTGGAATCCTGAACGGATTGCGACCATACTGGTGCCGTCATCAAAAAAGAACACAAAGCAACGATGTATAAATTTAATTTTGAAAACATAATAGCCTCCTCTAAGTTATGCCCGGTTAGCCCGGGGTTGATAAACGTGACACTTCTTGTAAATAAAGTGTCTCAAAACTTCTGGTGCTGTCTATCAGCTGCGAACGGATGCGCGCTGCAGCACGGGCATAGTGCCGGCGTTTGGCATCGTCCTCGGATAGAATCCCCAACACTTCGTGGGGTGACAATCTGTCGGTGTCCATATAACCCTTGTATATCTCTCGCTTGAGCAGAAACTCGCGCATCTCGGATTCTTGCAAGCCTAGATGATGCATCTGGTTTCTCTGCAACGGACTCAATTCCAGACTGCGGAAATTGACGGTACTACTTGATGCGCCGAACATAAAGAGCAACATGCCGGCAACAGATAGTCCGACGATTAAATATAGCTTGTTGGTGCGCCGTTTCATTTTCATTCTTATTTTCATTGTGCGTGAACCTCCCTATAAACGATTGCATCAGCATATAGCGTGTAGAGCCTGTCGGTGGAAGGTTGGTATAAGGTGAGCGATTGCTCGGCAACTGAGATGTCTTCAACTTTTAGACCGGCGAAAAAATTACCGATCGATAAACCAGTTTTTCTGTTGCCTAGAGACACGATTGCCACCGCACCGTCGTCCCAAATAGAAACGCTTAGTAACTTCAATCCAGCAACCGGCAATTCGTTTCGGGAATCCTGACGCTGGTCTACTTGCAGTTTTTGCATCTCTTGCATCGTGGCTTGCATCTGTTTCAAGGAGTCACCTAAAGTGTTGTCCGCACTTGCTAACTCCGCAACCCGACCTTTTAAGGCTTGCACTTCCGAATATAAACCCTGCAATGTCTCCGCTTCGCGGTCTCTATCATGCGATAACTCCGACTGCATTTGTGATACCGATTGCTCCATTGCACTCAAACGCTGGTCTGCGGCATCCAAGCGACTGCCGAAATCGGAAACGCTGACCGTGTTATCAGTCTCTATGTCGGCACTTCTATCAAAGCTGTCGTACGGATAAACCGTCGGTGCCTCGGGATTAGTCTCAAATCCGATCTCGGTATTGCTGACGATAGGTGGTCGAGGCTCAGATTGAAAGCCGATGAAAATAGCAACGGTTGCCACCACAAAAATAACGAGTGCACCGCCCAAAGCCATCTTGGCTTTTGAGATAGGCTGTGACCCAGGTGTTATGATTCCGATATTCACTACACTATCCCGTTTGCATAAAATTGGTCTGCTTCATCGTGCGCTTGGGCTGTCTTGCCTTTGATGCAAAGACCACTTGAGCTGATTTAATTCTTCCCAAACCGCTTTGACCTTGTCTCTATATCTCTGAGACAAATGCGGTGTGTTTGAATGATACGAACCTACTCCCTCCCAGATGCCTTTGTGTTTGATTTTGTCTGCCAATATCCACGCACCTACGGCAATGTTTTTGCAGGGCACTTTCAAGTCGTCAGAACTAATGCCGTGCCGATTGAGCGTGTCCTTCCACACTGAGTTGATTTGCATCAAGCCGATATCCCACGAACCGTTTTTGTTGTAGCGAATCGGTGTGTCGGTTCTATCGGCAGTCTCTACATATTTAACTGCTAACAACAATAACGGATCTAATTCGTACTGATGCGCTGCGGTTGCGATACAAACGGCAATATCGGAAAACACATCGGTTTTAGTGTTGACATTCGCGTTGACGGAATGTGCGCCCAACACGATAAAGGTGAATACATATTTAATATAGTTGCTCATATTGATACTCCTGTGCAGTTTGAAATTACTCATGCAAACAGGGTATCCCAACCTATATAACGATTTCCGGGCATTCCGACGAATGGTAGCTACTATCCGACAAAAGGTAATAACACTAGATATTTCGCCACTTTCCGGTGCTATCGCCATCGCCATCAAATTTATGAAAACCACCCGAACGCGTTATCCTTGCACAACTCCAACCGCTTGCGCCATTGAATTTACGAAAACGGTAGGGGAGGGCTAACATGGGGTTGTTGAAAAAGTATCTTCATTAGTACATTCCCCTCCTCTGGAGGGGTGGCGGGCGTAGCCCGACGGGGTGATTGTGGTGGTTCTGCACTAGACAATTACCCCTCACGAGTGCATGAAATACTTTTTCAACAGTCCCACATGCCCTCCCTAAAGTACCGTCCTTGCACAAACCCAACCGCCACGCGCCACCAAATTTATGATAACCACCCGAACGCGTTGTCCTTGCACGAACCCAACCGCCACGCGCCACCAAATCACACAAACCATTTACGCGGATACTTGCACAATATTGTGTGTTGACACAACACGTACCCAAACGTACCGTTCCGAACCACTACAACAGCCACGCGCCACCCAATCACGCAAACCATTTACGCGGGTACTTGCACGATATTGCGATTGATACAACGCGTACCCAAACCCCCTGTACGACGCTCAAATAATGTATAATTGCTTTCATGGCTAAGCTAACGATAATTACCTATCCTGACCCACGCCTTCGTAAAAAAGGCGCGCCCGTTGAGGTCTTTGATGAGGAAATCATACGCATCAAAAACGACATGCTGGAAACGATGTATGATGCCGAAGGTGTCGGTTTGTCGGCAACACAAGTTGATATCCAAAAATCTATACTGGTCGCAGATACCTCAGAAGCTCAAAACAAACCACTCTGCTTGGTCAATCCAAAAATCACTGAAACAAACGGACAAGAATTAATGAACGAAGGCTGCCTCTCAGTGCCCGGCATCTTCGCCGACATACAACGCTCCGAACAAATTGTCGTTGAAGCACAAAACGAGTTAGGAGAACCAATACGCATTGAAGCCGATGGCTTGCTCGCCGTCTGCATACAACACGAAATGGACCACCTGCAAGGCAAGCTCTTCGTTGATTACCTCTCTGCCGAAAAACGCAGACTGGTTTTGCAAAAAGTCAGAGAAATGAAACGCACCGGCAAAATACCCAAACGAGACAAAATTCCTTATGCGCTTGATTGACGCTGAGGTGTTACATCAAACCAGCATACCCCGTGAGAATTATCTTTGCCGGAACACCCGAATTTATACTGCCTGTATTGCACGCCGTTATATCGTCTGAACACGACATCGCCGCAATTCTTACCCAACCAGATCGACCTGCCGGCAGAGGCTTGAAACAACGCCAAAGCCCTGTCAAACAAGAAGCCCTAACGCACGGCTTGCCAGTTATGCAACCCGAAACCTACACACCGCAGACCATAGATGACATCACCGCCCTGCAAGCAGACCTGATGATTACGATGAGCTACGGCATGCTATTGCCCGATGAAATCCTTGCAAACCTGCCCATAGGGTGTGTCAACATTCACACCTCGCTGCTGCCGCGCTGGCGCGGTGCCGCACCCATCGCCCGAGCGATTGAAGCCGGGGATACCGAAACCGGGATCAGCCTCATGCGCACAATCCTTGAGCTTGATGCAGGACCCATCATCAATCAGCATCAGTGTTCCATTAGCGAGGACGACACAACCCATAGCATGGAAAGAAAACTTGCCGCATTAGGTGCCGAGAAAATCGCCGACTTGCTGAACCATAACGATGACGATATACATGAGCTGATAACACAAGCCCGCACGCAACCCGAAACAGACATCACTTATGCCCCTAAACTTGAAAAACAAGAAGCATGGATCGATTGGAACGACTCGGCACAACACATCGCATACAAAATCCGTGCCTACAACCCATGGCCTATTGCACAAACCTATTTAGACAAACGAGTATTGAGAATATGGTCGGCACGTGCCTGCGAAAGCGAGATGAAAACTGATATAGAAACGGCACGGCTCAAAACCACCAAGCAAAAAGTCTACGCAGGATGCAGAAACGGTGCCTTGGAACTTTTACAAGTGCAATTAGCCGGCGGCAAACCCATGCCCGCCGCTGCCCTTGCAAACGGATATGACATTAATGGCGCGTCATTAGAATGATGACCCATTCGGAGCTGTTGAAAAAGTGTCTGCATTAGTACATTCCCCTCCTTTGGAGGGGTGGCAGGCGAAGCCTGACGGGGTGGTTGTGGTGGTTCTGCACTAGACAATTACCCCTTACGGGTGCAAGAAATACTTTTTCAACAGCCCCATAAGGTATCTTAAGCCAATACCATTTCCAGCTTGTGCTTACGGTCTAGCCAATCGGGCATTACTCCCGCTAACAATTTATAAAACTCGTTTCCGTGATTATGATGTTTAAGGTGACACAGTTCATGCATGATTACATATTCAATACACTCCTTCGGTGTTTTGATTAAATCCAGATTCAATGTAAGGCACCCTCTTGTAGAAAGGCTACCCCATCTTGTTTTTAATTGCCGAATTTTCAGGTGGGGTTTAGCATAGCCGATTTTACTGAAATCATTCCAACAGTCGTCTAGCAAATTTGTGAAATATACAAAAGCACGCCGCCGATACCATGCTTCCATGAGCTTAGAGATATAAGTCGGATCTTGCCTTACACATTGGATATGGAAGTAGCCGCTCTTTAATAAAACCTGATCTCTATCCGCAATTAAAATCTTTAGACGATATTTCCTCCCCAAATAAAGATGACTTTCCCCACCTACATATTGTCGCGGAGGTGTTCTGGGTTCAAACTGGCTGAAATAGATAAGTTGTTTTTTAATCCAACGAACACGCTTTTCGATATATTTCTTTATTGCATCCACAGAAGCACTGGCAGGTGCTTTAACAATAACTTTTTTATCGGGATACACCGTTATCTCCAGCGATTTCCTATCCATTATCAGTAAATCATAATCAATAATGGACTTCCCGTAGTTGATGGTACAAGCAATAGTTTTCATCAAGCATGGCTCCTACTTCTAGCAATATCCATTACTTTGGAAATAATTTCGTCCATTTGGTCACCATCCAACGCTATATCAAATTTTGCTTTGACTTCATCGTGAAGGTAATCGTCAATGTCATTTTCAACCGATTTTTGTGAATCAGTGTCGTGCCAAAAATCCACTTTTTCCCTCTTGTCCAAAGCGTCTTGTATAAACAAAGATATCTCCGCTGCAACCTTCTCGGCAAGTTCATTCTCAACAGATTTTTCAAATTGAGGTTTTATCACACCATAATAAGCACAGGCATCACCGTTTTCTTTTATGCTGTCGGGGACATCATCACGAACATTAGAGGCAACTCTATCTTTTGCATCCTTAACCGTATATAAATAGGCATTGTCGGAAATTCTCTGTTTCTTGAAATCATCAATCGCTTTTTGAATGAGCTTTGAGAATTTCTGATAAAAAGCCGGATCTTCGTCCATTTTTTCATTAATGGTTTTTTGTGTCGCATGCGCAATGGCATCGGCTTTAGCCGCAGTTGACATCAGTGAACCGTAGGGACTATCCTCTAATATAGAAGCAACCGACTGCCTATCTAGTATATTGATAGGCTCATTCAATTGAAGAACATCGTCTGCGTGAATATGGGCATCCAAAAGCTTCTCTATTCTCTTTTCGTAGATACCAAAATCTACTATCTCGGCATAGCGTAATTGAACGGATTTCCGCAACTTTAAGAAATTTTTAAGATCATCCCTGTATCTGTTCAACTCTTCATTGCTGACCTCACGAAGAAACTTATCGTTTGATAAAGCAATCGCAAGCGTATTGCCATAAGCGGTTAAACATTCGTAAAATTCGTCACGCTTTTCTTTATCAGCAAGGAATCTTTCCATAGCCTCTTGGTCGTTCTTATCTATTCCCCTGAAAGTAGCCCATAAATCGGAATGTTTTTGTGGTAATTTGTCTACTTCTTCACTAGCAGCTTTTAACGCCTCGGCTAAGTCTACCTCGTCAAACTCCTTAAAAACATCATACATCGTTAACGCTGTATCGAGTTCTTCCAATACATTGTCGTAATCTATAACATAACCAAATTCTTTATCTTCATAAAGACGGTTTACCCGAGCAACAGCTTGTAGTAGGGTATGTTCTCGTAATTTTTTACACAGATATAATACCGTATTTCTAGGTGCATCGAAGCCTGTCAGAAGTTTGTCTACCACGATAATAATTTCGGGTTCTTCCCCATCCTTGAACTGCCCGATAATCTGTTGCTCGTATTCTTTTCCCGAACCGTAAAGTTTCATCATCCTGTTCCAAAATCTAACTACTCTATCGGTTGGGTCGTCATCAACTCCCTCATAACCCCTGCGTGTATCCGGCGACGAGATGACTACCTCGGAAGTTACATATCCTATATCTTGTAGACATTCGTGATATTTAATTGCTGCTAACTTACCCGGAGCCACCAGTTGTGCTTTGAAACCTGTGCCTTGCCAATTTTTTCTAAAATGCTTGCTAATATCATAAGCACGCATATAGATAACTTGATCGCTTTCATTGAGCACATTAGCACGAGCATATTTTCTTTTTAGATCGGCTTTTTGTTCGTCTGTTAAATCCCTGGTATGTCTTTCAAACCACTTGTCAATTGCCTTTTTATCCTGTTTAATGTCTGCAAGTCGTCCCTCATAAAGTAGCGGTAGAATGGCTTTGTCATCTACTGCTTGCCTAGTAGAGTAATTTGGTTTAATCAAACCACCGAATCTGGCAAGGCTATTCCTTTCCTCTTTTAGAAGTGGAGTGCCGGTGAAACCAATATAGCAAGCATTAAGCAACATCTTGCGCATCCGTGTAGCGAAAAGATCGTAATTTGTACGATGGCTCTCATCAACCAAAGCAAATATATTAGCAGAGTCGTTTATATAGTTCTCTGCATTTAAGGCTTTGTCAAACTTATGAATTAAGGTAGTAATAATGCTTGCCTCTCCTTTGAGATGTTCTATAAGATCTCTACCTGATGTCGCCTTCTTTGTTTCTTCCAAACCACATGCCTTGAATGTATTTCCTAATTGTTCATCCAAATCTGTTCTATCGGTTACTAGCAAGATACGCGGATTAGGAATCTCTTTATCTAGCAACAATGCTCGGGCAAGCATCACCATAGTTAAGGATTTCCCTGATCCTTGAGTATGCCAAATGATACCGCCTTTGCGTTTGTTATCACGATATTGCTTGCTTCGTTTTAGTGCATTACGCACCACAAAAAATTGTTGATAACGAGCAATCTTCTTTATACTATGTTCAAAAATAATAAAACGATGGGTTAAATCCAAAAGTCGCTCAGGTCGGCATAAACTGTAAATAGCCTTGTCTTGTTCGGTAATTAGACCGCCATCCTGATTATTGGGGCTGGCAAAAACTTGATGATATTGCGCAAACTCATCACAAAACACAGCATCTTCTTGTTCGGCAGACAATGGTTTATTAATCAACGCTTGAACATCCTCTTCTTTGTCTTCATGCTCCTGCCATCTACTCCAAAAATTCTTTTTGGTATCTGTGGTTGCATATCTAACAGCATTTTTATTCGTCCCTAGAATAAGCTGAACATACGAGAACAATTTGGGAATGTAATCCCCGCTCTGATTACGTATATTTTGAGAAATCGCGTCCTCTACTCCATCGTTGGGAGACTTACATTCAATCACACACAAAGGGATACCATTAACAAATAAAACAATATCAGGTTTAGCCATATTTTCCAGATTGGTGCGCTCCACTTCAAACTCTGGAACAGCATGAAAAACATTGTTTTCTATGTTTTCCCAATCAATATAATGGAGATCAAAACTTCTAGAGTGCCCCTCCAATGTTTGTTTTAAGGAAATCGGCAATGTAAGAAGGTCATAAATGGCTTCATGAGTTTTTAACCGCCTCTCGTATTTGACATGCTTCAGCTTTTGGATTGCCTCTTGGATATTCGCTTCGGAAAAAAGATACTCCTGACCTTTATGATGGATGCGATTAATCCTGTTTAATTGCTCCCTCAGAATATCCTCCAGCAAAACATTGCCGAAGTTATTATCTCGTGCTTTGAGTGCTTGAGCAGGTGACAGAGTCTGGTAACCCAACTTTGCCAATAATCGCAAAGCAGGTATCTGAGATGATATCCGCTCATTAATTTTTAATTGGTCTCGCATTATGTTGCCTCGTATGTTGAACACCCATATAGAAGTGAACCATGGATGCTTGACAAAATCATATTATCTTGTAATATGAGCAGTCTGGTGACCAGTGTGATCGTTCCATTCAATGATTCCCTCATTTGAGGCTGGTCGCTCCTTTTTTCACTTCTATATCGGCCATCTTTTTATTTCAAGGTCTGTTTTTTCTTTTATATTTTTCCATATTTTATGTAATTCAATATCGTGCCATTTCTGTGGCTTGTAGTCTTCGCTTCTATAGCGGTTTACCATATACATAACCATATCAGCTACTTGTAAAAAACGACTATGATGTGAATGGGTAAAATATATGGTATCTATTAATCTCTTAATAGAATGTCCATAGTGCGTAGGCGTTTGCTTTTTGTATTCGGAGAAATCACGTATAGATTGTGTGATTTCATCTTTTTCATAATCCCCAAATGCAATACCAATATCGTTTTCACGATCAAGAAATTTACAGAATTGTTCAAGTAAAAGCATTAATCCGTACTTATATGGAGGCAAAGGGGAAATATACTGCTGCTTGCATGTGTTCATGTCAATGCTTACAACGCGAATAGGAATTTTATATTGAATAAGAAGTTCTCCTATTCTTTGAAATAGATCAATCCGGTCAGGTATAGTCCTGTTCTTGTAAGAACCTTTACCTTGATAAATATACAGACCATGCAACTCAGTTTTTTTATCTAGACTGTTAGTACCAAAGAAGTCTTGCTGAACCTTCATTAATTCACGATCCAAATTAGTAACACATTCCTCTTCAAGCAAAATACCTCCGATAAAAAAATAAGGGTTATCTTCGCTAAACTTGGTTTCGTCAAAGTAAATTAGTCTCATAGCCTTATTATTGCCTCCCTTTATCTTCCTTTATGTCACTCATGCTGATATCCTCCACTCACCTGTTAATAGTTTGTTCATCAAACCGCGCTTTTGCACTTGGTATCGCTCTGCTAATTGTTCAAGCAAAATGATTTCTCGTTCAGCCGTATTGAGAATTTTGACTATAGCATTTTGCTCAGATATGGGAGGGCATGGGATTTTTATATTTTGTAAAAATCGGCTGTATATATTCATAATAGGACTTCCTTGTCCTAATCTATTAATTTCCTTTTTGCTTTTGACAGTATTTAAATAAAAAGAGGCAAATTCTGCGTTCAAGTTTGCAGGGTCTATAGAAAGGATTATTACGGCATCTCCAGCATATACTTCTATATCATGATTAAAAGATGCACAGTCACCTATTCTTTTTCTTGTATTACTCGCACTAGCAAAAAGAAGAGAATTGTTTTTAATCCTTGTATAGTTATCTAAATTTTTATTCTCTATAAAGGAATAAAATTCTTTAACTTTTATATCATGCTTTGTGTAAAGTTCTCCATAATGAATACATGGAACGCCATTTTTTACAAGTTCACTTTTTGAAACCCCATGTCCTTTGGAGAAATTTCCAACTTCTCCCAATTTGACTTCCTGCCATCCATTTATGTATTGTTTTTGTTGTATTAACGTCTTGACAAGCCACCTGAACTGTTTTTGTTTAGCAGCGATTAAGGCTTCGGTTTTTTCAATTGCTATGTCCCATTTTTCTAACAAAGATGCTATAGCTTTTTGCTTCGGTACAGAAGGCATATTAAAAGGTGTTTGAGATACATGTTGCCAATCAGCCCTAGGCATCTTTGAACCACTAGTAACACAAGCTGTCTGGATAAATTTCTCTTGTTGAACAAGGTAAAAAAGGTACTTCGGATAAACTTCTTTTTGAGGAATTAATACCCATATTTCTGAGGAACATACACCGTCAAAATCACAATAAAAGTATTTACGGAGGTTAGGACGTAATTTTCCAAAAAGTATATTGCCTTTACTAAATATATTTTTTGTACTTAATTGGTCTCTAGAGGAAATAAAACCTAAAAGGCACCCTGTCTTCTTTTGTATATGTTCCAACTCTATGCATTTTTTATCTTCACTACTCTTTTTAGGATGAAATCTATTTTTAGATAATTTTGCTATAGAACCAAATTCCAACCTTGCCCAGTTAGCTATCATTTTGCATCTCTTTCTTTAGTAATATTTAGTTTCGCCTTTTCCAAAAATTTAGACATTTTTTCTTGCACGTTAGTCAGTTCGTTCTCCAGTTTTTCGATTTCATGTTGCACAACCTCAATATCAATCTCCTCTTCTTTTTCATAAGTATCTACATAGCGAGGGATATTCAGGTTAAAGTCGTTTTCCTTGATTTCATCAAAACTGGCTAAATGGGCATATTTCTCAACTTCCAGTCGGTCTTCGTAGGTTTTCAAGATTTTGTCAATGTGTTTGTCCAATAGAACATTTTGATTTTTACCTGATTGATATTCACGGCTTGCATCAATGAACAGAATTTCTTTGCGATTTTGATTTGAACCCTCTTTTTCTCTTGACCTGTCAAAGATAATAATTGCTACCGGAATAGATGTAGTCTGAAATAAATTGCCCGGCAAACCAATCACTGCATCTAGTAGATTATCCTCTATGAGTTTTGTGCGGATACGTCCCTCAGATGCACTGCGAAATAAAACGCCGTGAGGCACAACAACTGCAACCCGTCCTTTTTTCTCTACAGCGGCCTCTACCATGTGGCTGATAAACGCATAGTCTCCTTTTGACTCAGGTGGCACACCGCGCCAAAAGCGGTTATAGGGATCGTTTCCTACCTCTTTGGCACCCCATTTTTTAAGAGAAAAGGGTGGATTTGCGACGATATTGTCAAACTTCTTTAGGCAATTTTTCTCGACTAACTGAGGGTCTGTGAGCGTGTTGCACCATTTAATCTCTGCGGAGTCTTTGTTATGTAGGAACATATTCATACGACACAATGCCCAAGTACCGCCGTTGACTTCCATTCCATAAAGCGCATGGTCGCGATTGCCGACAACTTTGGCTGCTTCAATAAGCAATCCACCCGACCCACAGGCGGGATCGCAGATGCGTGCACCTTTTTTAGGTTTGCACAGTTTAGCAACGAGTTCGGATACCTTATGAGGTGTGTAAAATTCTCCTGCTTTTTTCCCGGCATCAGACGCAAACCGTTCAATTAAATAAATATAAGTATTGCCGATAACATCCTCGGAAACTCGCGAGGGATGCATATTTAGTTGAGGCTTATTAAAATCTTCCAAAAGCATTTTTAAGCGACGGTTTCTCTCCCTTGTTGCACCAAAGTTTGCTTCGGAGTTAAAGTCAATATTTCGGAATACACCTTCCAACTTAGTTTTGTTTTCGGTTTCTATTCCCGCTAGTGCTATGTTTATTAGATCACCAATGTTAGATTCGTTGCGTTTTTCATATAAATCATAAAAACTTGAGCCTTTGGGCAAAACAAAACGCTCTCGTTTTAGCTTTCTGTGGATACGAGCCTCGTCGTCGCCGTGTTGCTTACGATATTCGTCGTAGTGATCCTGCCAAACATCGGAAATATATTTAACAAACAAGATTGTTAAAATATAGTTTTTGTAATCGGCTGCATCCATCACACCACGAAATGTGTCGCAAGCAGCCCACGCTGCATTATTGATGTCTTGCTGTTTTATCGTTTCATTTTCCATTTTCATGTCTCCATACTATATCTTATGAATAAAACTTTAATCTTCTGACTATTTGTTAATGCTTAATTATCTGATGATCTGTAGCATCTGCTACCATTTGCCTCATTACTCTGTGCGCATAGTGTTTTCTATTGATCCTAATCTCAGTTAGTAATCTCTGCTCTTTCATTGCCAAATCATAAAAGTCAGCAATTTTCTCTTGCTTCTCTATTGGTGGAAGAGTAACCTCTAAATCTGCTAATGTTTTTTTGCTCACCATTCTAACCAATGAACCGTCGGAATGGGAACGAAAATATGCTTGCGAGGAAGGTTGATTGATCCACCAGACCAAGTATCTAGGTATAGCAAGTTCCGACTTGACTCTAATTATAAAAATAGGTGATGCCACAATAGTTGCTCCTGCTTTTTTGCTCAGCAATCTAGCCGTGGTCGTCAAACCACGAGAACGGAAGAGTATATCTCCAACCTCTAATTCTTGACGTTCTCTCAGGTCATCCACACCTTCAATATGCACAGCGTCCTTTGCGTCAATACGATTACTATTATTTTCTCCCAAATCCTTCACCTGGATAACTCTAGTATTACCCTTGTTTGTGGGCACCACTTTCGAGCGGAATGTCGTTCCCACATAAATATCGGCGATTTCTTTAACTTTTTGCATTTCACTATCTACACAAATGTCATATCTTATTTTTCAACTCTGTAAAGCCAAGACTGCACTATAATAGATATATGTCTTTTTGTCAAGTCCCTGCGCAGCATAAAAATGGGCATTTCTAAAAGTTAGCCTCTCCTATGTTCCCGCACAGAGAGATTTTCGCTATCATCCTCGCAGATACACTGGAGTGTAATAATCCAAAGTGCTGGGCTTTATTCCGACTGCAGGTGTTGGTACAATACCCTCAAAAGGAACTCTCTATCAGCTATAAAATGGCAACAGCAAGTCAAATTAAATCTTTAATAAGGTCTCATCTGCTCAATGAGGACGAGCAGTTTTTAACTATCGCTATGCAGGTGGTCCTAAGAATGAGGTAATGTGGGTTGTGATAGCTTGAAAACGAATTTATAGGAGTTTGCATAATGAGTGAAAAAATAGAAATCCTGGAGAAAAAGGCCGATAAACTTTGGGAAGAAAAAAATTGAGGTGAATTCATTTCAGTAATCTCTGAACTCATAAACTATCAGGACGCTTGTGACGAGGCGGGATCACGCCTTCGTCTCAGTTATGCCTATATTAAAAAAAAGACTTTGGGCGTGCGTTTGAGGAGCTTAATATAGCTTTAAGAAGAAACCCACTTCTAAAATTTCTTAATCCATTTACGTATATCGCATCACAGATTTCAGCAATCAACGATCTAGGAGAAGAACAAAAAAGAGAGGCTTTTAAAATGTATTACAAGTTATTGCTTGTAGTCTATGGAATAAAAGAAATATCTCTTTATAAAAAAGAAATTCATGTTGCTCATTACACTTCTTTACATACCCTTAAAAATCTTTCCGAGCCCAAAAGTCGCTTTCGGTTTTACCATGCGGATTATATGAATGACCCAGAAGAAGGATCAGTGTTTTTCAATATAATGAACGAAGAATATCAAACAGACATAGAAGCGTGGTTTTACAAGGATAAAGATAGGTCTGATCGCTCACCTGCTTATATCGGAAGTTTTGTTATTGTTGAAGAAGAAAACAAACACAAAGACAAGCTGTTTCTGTGGCGCACCTATGGGAAGCATGATAATGAAGAAGCAGCTGGTGCCTGTTTTATTTTCAATAATGAGCAGTGCTTTGCGAAATATCCTGAACTTCCATTTGGTTCTATGCAGGAACACTCAAATATCTTACAAGAGGATCTCACTTTATATAAAATACATTACCGCAGGAAGCCAAACGAAGAACTAGAAGAAAATTTGGAAAAACTAGCAGGTCAACTCAAACATATAAATGAATTTATAGAAACAGTAAAGGCAGAAGAAATAGAAAGTGCGTTAGAAAAAGCCATTCTTACAATAGAAATAAAAAATGCATTGCGGCGACTTGTATGTGAATTACTTGACGGTGTCCGCTTTCTATTTAAAGAGAGTCACTATTATGAGGAGAATGAAGTGCGTGTTATCCAATGGCGTTATGGTGAAACGAATGAACCTTCAGAGTCTCAAATCGAGGTTGATGTGGAAAATATGCCGCCGCGTTTCTATCTAGAAGCTCCGGAAAGTTTCGAGTTTGACGAGGTGATACTCGGACCAAAGACAGAGCGTTATCAGGAATGGGAACAGTGGCTCAGGAAAAAAGCGAGAGAACAAAACAAAAGTATCGACATAAAACAATCAGAAATCAAGTACGGGAAATCATAGCCCACGAGGGCAAGGTTGGGTTTGTGCAGGCGTGTTGACAACCACCCCGTCAAGCAGAGCTTGACACCCCTCCAGAGGAGGGGAATTGACTAGTGCAAGCACGTTTACAACCATCCCGTCAGGCGATGCCTGACACCCCTCCAAAGGAGGGAAATAATTTCGACGTTACCCATTTTTAGAATCACTTGAAGAGCAAAAGTTTGCCAAACCCTTATTTAAGTAAGGATAGCTAAAGTGCTGAATCTGTTTGTTTAGTTGCGCTAGCGGTTGTCGCAGTTTTGGCATTGTCAGCTCTGTGCAAATTTTTCCCGATCAATGCTATTAAATAAAAAATAAGAACAAAATACGAAATAGTTGTAGCTGTGATAGTCGTGCATATAAATGTATATGATGCACCCGGATTGTCTATCACCTCATGGACAAACAAAAAAACAGCAGCTGTTAAAATAAGCCCCCCACAAATCACAATGTTATTTATAAAAAATGGCAGTGCGCCTGTTGCCGATAAAACTTTTATTAGTGCTCGTTCGGAATTAGAAATTAGTAGGCTCAATATCAGCACCATCATAGGAACCCAGCCTGCAAAAACAAGCCATACATTCGATAACATGTCTTTGTAGCTTTGTGAATAAGTCCCGTCGTCCATTGTAAAATAGTGCTGGGTGAGAAACCCGAAAACAAGCCCGACGGCAAGACAAACTAGGAGGTCTCTAACTCTACCACTCTGCCTACTTAATGAGAGAGACATCTTTTTAATTCCTTAATTATCTCGCTTTCTATGGGATAGTGACCCTCTAACTGGACATTAATATCATCAATTTTAGGTGTTCCCATAAGATCAACCAAAAATAACTTGGGGTCAATGCCATCTTCCATCTCCCGAATCGTTGTTTTAGCCTTTTCTAGAAACGGCATCAAATTTTTAATTATTTTGCCGAACAAAAATTTTCCTCGCGTTTTTGCATCACGACCAGCCGTTAAGGTAATCCTTAGTTTTTGAGAACTAGCTAATCCCATAAGTTGTGCCAGCCCGGTGATTTCCTTGCTTAATGGAACATTGCTTCGTTTTGCTGTTGCGATTGCTTCTTCGTTGTCTAGTTGAGAGGTTGCAGTTAATATCTCAAAGGCAACGACTTGGTCGTCATCTCGGAGAGTTCTATCAGACTGCACCTGAATAATCTCTATGGCGTTATTCAGCATGATCTTTTTTATTATTTTAGGAAATGATGCTCGATAACAGGTAGCACTATTATTTTGGAGGGCTATCTCACCCGTTGCTTCATTAAATGCAAAATATGCTTTTTCTATCAATCCCTCATTTTCATCAAGCTGCAGTTCTTTCTCTTTGGTGTTTTGTTTGCTGCCTATCTTAGGAAGATTTCCCATTCTATATTTATTGAGGCAGAAAAAATATATCTTGCCTATTTTCTTTTGGGTCAGTGGCAACACACGGAAAAATGATTCCTCATTACCAAACGAGGAAGTGTTGAGTGTACATTCGCTTAATTCTTTAGCAAAGGACTTTCTCAATTTCTCGTCTATGAAGAAATAAGATACTTTATATGTTTTTGTATTAGGCATATTGGATTATTAAATCAGCATTTCGTAAATTTGGTAGTGCCATTATAGCACTGGCTCAGACCTATTGATTATAAGGGGAATTATATACTTAACTTGACAAGCCCATAAATAATTAGCAACGAAACTTGACATACTCCATATATATAATATACAATAATGCTTCACGAATAATCAAACTATGGGAGTTATAAAATGGCAAAGCGTAGAGCAAAAACAATTAGTTTAGTTAAGCTAATGAAACAATTCTCAACACAAAAGAAGGCGATAGACTACTTTGAATCATTGCGTTGGAGTAATAAGGTTACTTGTTCCAAATGTGGTGGTGATGCAAAAATCAAACCACAGAAAAAGTACGGCGACTATTGGTGTGGCACGTGTCGTTCATACTTTAATGTATTCACTAATACACCACTAGAGCGAAGCAAAGTAGATGTGCGTAAATGGCTGTTTGCTTCTTATCTGTTAATCACTTTGCGCAAGGGAATATCGGCATTGCAGTTAAGCAAGGAAATAGATGTTGCTTATCCTACAGCTTGGTATATGTTGCACCGCCTACGCCTAGTATGTGGTGAGGAACTGGAAGCCTTGCGAGGTGGTGTAGAAATAGACGAAACCTATATAGGCGGTAAAGAAAAGAATAAACACGAAAATAAAAGGCTCAAGGTGGGTGGCGGTTCAGGCGGGAAACAGGCTATATTGGGTATCAGGGCGCGCAGCGGTAGAGTGAAAGCAATGCCGATAGACGACACCACCAAACAAACTTTACATCCGATTATCAAAGGTAACATTATGGCAGGTAGCACAATATATACAGATGATAACCCGTCATACACGGGAGCCTACCGAAGGCATAAAGTCGTCAATCATTCTGCAAAGGAATATGTCAATGGCAAGGCGCACACTAACGGCATTGAATCGGTATGGGCTTTGCTTAAAAGAAGCTATAACGGCACATACCATAACTGGAGCATGAAGCATTGCCAGCAATATGTAAATGAGTGTTGTATTCCGCCTCAATGACGGGAACTGTGAGAGAGACACGCAGGACAGGTTAGACAGCTTGTTTTCAGGATGTCAGGCAAGCGGATAACCTATAAGAAATTGGTGCAATAATGGCTTTATCACAAGCTACTATAAACAATAAATTAAACGACCACTTATGCAACAAAAGACACTAGATAAAGCAGTCAAAGCATTACTAAACGCAGGCAAACTGCCAAAGCATGAGAGGGCTAACCCCACCAAGGCAGATTTAGAGAAAAAGTTTGTAATGCGAGTAGATAGAAATGGGAAGCCTACGATTAAGGAAGTAAAATAGCCATTAGTTTGTCAAGTTAACTATATAATTCCCAAACTGATTGTACGATGCCATGACATATTGGACAAATGGAGGCAAAAAGAAGCGAGCTGTTTTGCCGGTGTTTTATAGCCCAAGCCCCAGTGCGGTCTTCTAAAGTTATACCGTCCAAGATATTCAAATAATAAGTCGTTAAATAGTGCCAAATCATCCATTAAAATATCCTCATTATGTGCGACAAACTCTTCCTGAATAGTGCGATTAAATCTCTCGTCTATGGCATTCATCTTCGGGCAACGAGGATAAGTATAACAGTGTTTAATGTTGTGTTGTTGTAGATAAGCATCAAAGTCTCCTTGAAACTCACTTCCGTTATCGGTCAGTACTTGAGAGATGTTGCCGAGGAATACCGTATGCACCAACTTAGCAAATGCTGCAGCATTTTTACTGCTAGCGCGTCGGCAGGTAATAGCCATGGCGAAACGGCTGTAGTGATCAATCGCAGTGAACAGATAATAGCGCGTCCTCTTAGCAAAATAATGGATAGTATCCATAGCCACACAGTGTCCAGGGAATTGAGCCTTGGCACCTTTAGCGATCCGATTGCGTGGCTTAGAAGCCTTGCGTTTGCGTGTTTTGCCAGAGATGATAGGTGGTGAACAGCGCATATTATCAGGTGCATCAGCAATCAATCGCGCAATGGTGCGAGGCTTCGGACAGGGCAGCCCTCGTTCCTCACACCACGGCTTCAAGAGGTAGTAAATCTTCGGTGCACTCATATTGGGATAGCTGTGTCGCAGCCGCCTAATCTCATTGGTGATTTGATTAGGCCAATTACGGCGACGACGCTGGTGTGTTGCTTTACTTGCGTCTTGCAATGCACATACACCGCACTCGTCAAAGTGCTTTCGCCATAGGTATAAGGTAGAGCGGCTTACCTCAGCAAAGTCTAGTGCCGTAATCAAACCGTGTTTTTCCCAAAACTCTAAAGCCTCAAGTTTTTGTTTAGCATCAGTAGCCATCATCGCCTCCCATTTATTACAAAAAGAGGCTATTTTATAAAACCCTTTAATACGATAGCCGAGGTGTTGATATTTCATATCAGCTATTTTAATTTAGTGAGGATTTTGCCGCTAGAAAAAGTACTTTTTTTAGCGGGAAGATTAGGTTCTAATGAGTCCAATATGTATCTGGCATTATTCACTGATTTTGATAAGTAAATGCGGCGTGCACCTTGTTTTATTTTGGTTGCGTTATCTGTCTTAGACTGGCTCTCTTTGGATACATCTACTGTTTTATCTACGATAGTGCCTGTCTTTTTTGTGATATGTTGTAGGCATTGTGATCGCCCTGAAGGTTGATGATTTAATCAGGAAAACTTATTGTATGCTTTTTTGCTGAAGAATACGCTTGGCCGACACTTCCAATTTCCTTTTATTACCAATCCATTGCGGGTCATCATCGCACTCCTTATCTGGGAGATACTTTTTTCCTTCGTCACATTCATGACGGACTTTAATTACTACTTCTCCATCTCGTTTGCTATCACAAAACTCAGCTGGAACATTCTCCGCTTCATCATCACAATAAATATCCATAATTTTCCTGCATCTTATGATTTGATTTGGGAAAATTTGCTTTGCATCAATGCAAGAAATCTGCATATCCACACCCTCGACTTTGCATTTATTATCATCCCGCCATATATATTCATCTGCTGTAACTTTGACTGATTTTCTAGGAGCTTCTCCCCGGAGCTCATATGTTTTGCCATAATGTTTGTTGCATACAAAAGCCTGCCCTTGTCTAACAGTCCCCACCACTGAAACTATAAGCTTTTCCAAATCTGGTTGCTTCCACCCCTTTTCTTGATTTTCTGAAAGATTACGGCCTCTCCCTGCTTCTTTCATATAAAGATTTACTACTGGCGGAAGTATTACTCCCAAAATTAGTAATAAAAGCAAAACTAGTAATGTTGTTCCTTTAAGTGAAAAAAAACCCAATTTTACTTGGTTATCAGATTTAGATGCTAATAAATCCCTCCTAAAACCTGAGTGCAAGAAAAATGCAATCATGAACAAAATAAGAACTATCCCAAAGAATGAAGAAACATAAATTGCCCAGTTATCCAAAGTAGTCATCACGCTGCCAATGTATATAGTTTTAGTAATCTCTCAATATATGTAATTTTTTATAGCATCCTTCATTCCAAGAAACTCATCAATATAAAGGGATTATCGTAGCATATTTGGGAGCTTTGGAGTCTTGGGTTAGAGTGGCAATTTAGTCCTCAAATTGTATCATTAGGAGATTAGCTAGTAATGCAAAAGAAAAAATTATCATTAAAATGGCTATTGAAAAAAAGGGGGTGATCGCAAGCAGGAACCACTTTTGTAATTCTATGCTTAGCGTGTCATGCAGAGTTTCATATGCGTAAGAAAACATGACCATAAATATAGATACAATGCCGCTACCTGCAACTACTTTTGCACATTCACGAAATAAATTTTTACCCAACAAAGCTGAAAACTCTTTATGCTGAGTTACAAATAAGACCATTATGACTGTTGCTACAGGAACCCATCCCAGGCATACTATCGTAAAATCTGATATTACTTGCATGTATTCCTCAGGCGTTGGTTTTAGGTACAGCCAAAATATTGTTTGAATAACTACTAAAAAGATACTTAACATAGTGGCATGCAAAAGATATCTGTTAATAAGCATTCTTTTTAGTAGCCTTTTGCTTAGAAATTTAGTCATTGGAGCCTCCTTTGTCTGTTGTTTATAGAAAAATTTGGTTGTATATTTTAGTAAGGTGGAGAAGTGGGTCTGGAGCCGTGATTAGAACATGATTAAATTGTCTTAAATCGTGCGTTTAGGATCAAATTTCCTGTCACTGGCACTCAAGTTATGTGCATGATTATAGATGAATATACTATTTTTAATAATAATCTTTGCGAAGTTTAGCTAGATAATTAAACCACTTTTCAAGTGAGGCATCGTCTGTGCTACAGTCGTTAGGTGGTTTTAGATCAGCTTTCTCAAGTTTTTTAATTAGCGGATTGATGTAATCACGCGCATCTGATTTCATATAGTCTGGATTCCCAGGATAATCAGGATGTAATGTCTCTGGCTCACATACCATTTTAACCTTGTAATAGGCTTTCTCTACCTTTGACTTTAAAAGTTTCCGACGGATACGTACAATCAATTTTGGTGCAGAATGATTGAATGGCGGAAGGTTGAAGTTGAAAATGTTTAGGTTAAACATCATTTAAACAAAAGTTCTGCCCAACCATTTGACTTCACCGACAATTTTAGCGTCATTTGGTAGGAGTGTATCTCTCCACTCTGAATTGTCGCTTGTTAGCTGCCAGCTTCTGTCACTATCTTTAACTAGACATTTCACGAGTAACATCTCATCTGTTCTGATGACGAAGATGCACCCGGAATATCGGCGTTGGCGGTTTCGGTCTACAAAGGCGGCAGATTGATTCAATAATGTAAGCTCCATTGATTCGCCTTAATGGTTGCTCGAAATTTTGTTGTTTTCCTGCGTTTTAATTCCTCATGGATAACCAAAATTATATCGTCAAAGTTCATTCGCTTATTATAGCGATGTTTTGTTACTCGTAGCAAACGCAGATGTCCAATTGTCATAGCCTATTGCAAAATTGGGTTGCCGTGTGAGTTGTCATAGCCTAAAGACAGATTTACAATAGTTTTCGTTATGGATAAAGAAATAGAAAATCTGAGAAAAGAAGCGAGGCAGCTTCTTGAGGGAGAAAAGTGGGGAAAATTAATTCTAGTATCCACTAACCTTATCTACCTTGAAGAGGAGCCTCATAATCAAGCGGTGGCGTACTATGGTCGTGGCACTGCCTACATGAACAGGAAGGATTGTGACCATGCACTTGAAGACCTTACTAAGGCAATAGAACTAAATCCCGAATATACAGATGCGTACTATAATCGCGGTATTGCCTACCGTTGTAAGAGTGAACATAACCATGCAAGAGCAGACTTTACCAAAGTAATAGAACTAAACTCTGAACACACAGACGCGTATCTCAATCGTGGCATTACCTACAGTCGCAAGAGGAACTATGATAGTGCGATAGCGGATTTTAACAAAGCAATAGAACTAAATCCTGAATATGCAGATGCGTATCTCAAGCGCGGCATTACCTACGGTTTTGAAGGTGACAACGATCGTGCGATAGCAGACTTTAACAAAGTAATAGACCTAAATCCTGAATATGTAGATGCATACTGGGGGCGTGGCATTGCCTATACTAATAAGCAGGATTATGACCGTGCGATAACAGAACTTAGCAGAGCAATAGAACTAGATCCCAAAAATGCACAAGTGCATTATGATCGTGGCAATACTTACATTAACAAAAAGGACTATGTTAGTGCGAGAGCAGATTTTACTAAAGCAATGGAAATAAACCCTGAATATGCAGATGCGTATTATATGCGTGGTATTACCTACAATTTAGAAGGAGACAGTGATCGGGCGTTTGAAGAGTTTAATCTAGCTGCAAAAAGGCATCCGTCTCTCAAAAACCACAAAGTACTTGTTCATATTGCATCAGAGCTATCAAAAATAGGTTATTTGGGTGGAAATGAGCAAGTGGAGAAATGAGAAAATCAAGTACGGGAAATCATAACCATAGATGAGATGCAAGCAGTTGGGTTTGTGCAGGCGTGTTGACAACCACCCCATCAGGCGGAGCTTGACACCCCTCCAAAGGAGGGGAATTGACTAGTGCAAGCGTATTGACAACCACCCCGTCAGGCTGCGCCTGCCACCCCTCCAAAGGAGGGGAATAATCTGGCACAAAGCGGTTGGGCTTCATTTCCGCTGCAGGTTTGGTACAATACCCTCCAAAGGAACCCCCTATCAGCTATAAAATGGCAACAGCAAGTCAAATCAAATCTTTAATAAGGTCTCATCTGCTCAATGAGGACGAGCAGTTCTTAACTATCGCTTTGCAGGTCGCGGCTGCCGAGGCGCACAAGGGGCATGCCACCCTTGCCCGAGATATTCGCAACATCATAGATAAGCAAAGAAGCCCAAACCTGAAGGTCATTAATCTGCACAAAGACCTGGGCAATTTCGTTATATCGTCGCAGCCTAGTAATAGGTTGGCAGACATTGTCTTAAAGCCTGATTTGAGGAAAAGGATAGATAAAGTGATCAGGGAATATTATCAGAAGCGTAAATTACTAAAACATGGTATGACTAACAGAAGGAAAATTTTATTGGCAGGTCCTCCTGGGGCAGGAAAAACAATGACGGCTTCTGTTATCGCCGGGGAGCTTGATTTACCGCTTCATGGTATCCAAATGGATAAGGTTGTGACTAAATATATGGGGGAGACCAGTGCCAAGTTAAGACAGGTCTTTGATGTCATTGGTGAGTCCATAGGGGTTTTTCTCTTTGATGAATTTGATGCTATTGGTGCCGAAAGAGGACGAGATAATGATGTGGGCGAGATGCGACGAGTGCTGAATTCATTTTTGCAGTTTATAGAAAACGATGACTCCGAAAGCATCATTATTGCTGCTACAAACAATATGGGTTTGTTAGATCAAGCACTATTCCGTAGGTTTGACGACATCCTGTATTACGACCTTCCCTCTGAGCAAGAGACGATTAAGTTAATCAAAAATAGACTCGCCTCATTTTTAGGTGACTTGAAAGTGGAAGAGCTTGTTTCTAAAACCAAAGATCTAAGCCATGCCGAAATTGTGCAAGCCTGCTACGATGCTGTGAAGGAAGCTATCTTAGAAGACAAAACAGCGGTGTCTAAGGAACTAATATGTCAAATGCTCGCCGATAGAAAGTCGGCATACAAGGGGAAAACATCGGGGCTGTTCAAAGGTAGAACCGCCGATTGAGCTGGTAGGTTAATCGGCGTGACGTTGTGCAGAACCTCAATGCAGACACGCCACAACCACCCCGTCAGATAGAACCGCCGATTGAGCCAGTAGGTCAATCGGCGTGACACTGTGCAGAACCTCAACATGATTGCTAAACACATGTATTACAAAGTGCATAGGCCTGCCACCCCTCCAAAGGAGGGGAATAGTGGTTTCCATAATCGAGAGGCGCAAGCGGTTACAGTTGTGCAGAACGGTACTTTAGGAAGGGCATGTGGGACTGTTGAAAAATAGAACCGTCGTTTGTGTCTGTACGGACAATCCATTCTATCCTTTTCGTTCACGGTAACCATGATTTGGTGGCGCAGAGCGGGTAAATTTGTGCGAGGACTCAACTTTAGGGCGGATATGCAAATCCGCCCCTACCGTTTTCTTAAATTCAATGGCGCAAGCGGTTGGGTTTTTACAATGACAGTGCTTTTGCAACAGCCGGATATTTATTGGCTCTGCTACAATGCTCAAGAAGCACATCTTTTGAATACAACCAGGAGTTTACTATGAGCAAAAAAAGAGAGAATGAGAATCCTTTTATCAAGGAAGTTGAGGATGCCTTCCGCAGTAATCCGCATGTAGATATGGATTTGTTTAGGCAGTGGCAAGAGATAGAAAAAATACTTGATAGTCTTCCTAAGGAGCCGGAACCGAAGCCGAAAAAAGTGAAGCCGTTTCGTCTGCAACCCATTCCACTTGAAATCTTTGGTCGGTAAATCCTTTGTTGTCCTGCCTATATTGGTAACAGAATGTCCTCTCATTTAAGGAAACAGATTTTACTTGTGGCGCAAATGTTCTAATGAATACGGAGTCAATACGGAAATCTTTCAAGGAATCTGTCGCCAAGTCAGTTGAACTATATCCTAGAGAGGATAATGGCTATCAGATATTTACTCCTTTTCATTTTGATGACGGAGACCACTTTGTTGTTATATTAAAGACAGATGGATTGGGTAATTGGATTATAACGGACGAAGGACATACATATATGCACATGAGCTACGATACAGACTTATCGTCTTTGGAAAACGGAACCCGTAATGAAATTATAGAAAGCTCTTTGGAGAAATATGGTGTTAAGGAAATAGAAGGACAGCTCATTGCTACAATTGATGAAATCTCCAACGCAGGAGACATTCTCTACAATTTTATTCAGTGCCTGATCAGTATTACCAATATTTCTTACCTTAGCCGTGAAAGAGTGTTATCCACATTTGACGAGGACTCTAAAAAAAGAAAAGATTAACTGGTGGGGTAATTGGCAATTTGATTTGTCTACCCTAATGCGTTGCGCCTGCACAAATAAAGTCGTACGCCATCCAATCTGTAGGAATCAAAACCAAGTGGCGCAAGTGGTTAAGGTTGTTCAGAACGGTACTTTAGGGAGGGCATGTTAGCCCTCCCCTACAGGTGGTTATCATTAATTTAGTGGCGCAAGCGGTTGGAGTTTTGCAGACGCAACGCGTTAGGGCAGAATAAAGCCGCCGATTGAGTCAGTAGGTCAATCGGCATTTCAATTGTCCGCCCCTACCGTTTTCTTAAATTTAATGGCGCAAGTGGTTGGGTTTGTGCAAGTATGTAACGACCACCCCGTCAGATAGAACTGCCGATTGAGCCAGTAGGTCAATCGGCGTGACACTGTGCAGAACCTCAACATGATTGCTAGACGCATACATTACAAAATGCGTAGGCTTGCCACCCCTCCAAAGGAGGGGAATTGACAGCCTCTTATTCTTCTTATACTAGTTCCACCCATTTTCGGTCCAAATCCCATTTCAAATCTTTTTGCCTCCCTCCCGCACTGAGATATTCCTCATAGGTCATTCCATCTTCAATAAGCTCCCAGCTACGATAGCCAAAAGTATCTTTCCGTCTTGGATTATAGGGAATTTTTTTATAGATTCTTTTACCTGAAAACTTGAGCTGCCTGCCAGAATGCACTAATCCTCTGTTATCCGTTTCCCTAAAAGCTCTTTGATTCGTATTCTTTTTTCTATTATATGTTTGTACATGCCCAGTTGCGGTTTGTGAATTAACCAACTCAAACAAAAGCATACCCTCGTTGAATTTTCTATATCTAATCAGCTCTATATTGGGGTTTATTTGTTTTACTGCATGCTCGTCATATTTCTTGAAATCATTAGCAATACATAAAAGCCTTGGAGACGACCATTCTATTTCCTCGACATAGTCTTTGCCGAGCTGTCTCATCACCAGAAGTTCAAATGCAGCCTTATGATCCATCAGCCAGTCTAGATAAAAAAGCCCTTGGTTGATCACGTTTTCAGATTCCGAGCGTTTGTATTCAATAATCACTGGGCAGTTATCCTCGTCCACACCCAGCGTATCAATACGCCCTCTGTGTTCTCTGCCTGTAGAATATTCGGTGGCTAAAAATTTAATACCGAATATCTCTTCCAAGTTATGCTCTACTAAAGTCTGCAAAGGTTTCTCCAGAGTAAAAGATACTGCTGTTAATTCTTCAACTTTGTCGTTGTTCAATTTGAAAAGTTTTAGATCACTCATAAATACCTCTGTTAGTTTTTAATGTATGGCTTCCATAAATCAAATGGCAAACAATATTGTATGCTAACACAACGCATTTGGGCGGACATGCGAGTCCGCCCCTACCGTTTTCGTAGATTCAATGGCGCAAGTGGTTGGAATTTTGCAAAGACAACGCGTTCGGGTGGTTATCATGAATTAGAGGGGTAGATGTACTGTTTGCAGACACGACGCAACCACCCCGTCAGGCGGAGCCTGACACCCCTCCACAGGAGGGGAATGGTCCACCCCTACACATATAGGTTACTTTGCAGTTCTATTAATCAAACAGCCGATACCTGCGATTTCAACTTCAACGGTGCAACCCATAGGCATTGGTCCCAGTCCGATTGAAGTACCGCAGCAAATAATATCCCCCGGATACAGCGTCATATTGCGCGACAGTGCAGCGACGATTTCGGGTGGGTTGAAAATCATATCTTTTGCCGGGTAATGTTGGACTTCGTTGCCGTTCACACGAGTTATGATTTCAAGGTCTCGCCAATCAAGTTGTGTTGCAATCGCAGGACCGAATATGCCGAAGCCGTCAAAACCTTTTGCACGGCTCCACTGGTCAAAGCCTGCGTATTCTTTCAATAAACCAAAGGCGGTCACATCGTTGATGCAGGTATAACCGAATATCGCATCGTTGCCGGCTTGAGGGTCTTCAAGATCGCAAGCGACTTTGCCGATAACGATACCAAGTTCGCCTTCGTAAAAAACCTCGCCGTTATAAAACTTGGGATGCCTAATAACTGCCCCAGTTCCGGCATAAGTATTGGCAGGCTTGAATAAATACAAAGGTGTCTTGGGATAAGGCAATTCATTTTTATCGGCGAGGGCGGCGTAGTTATTCCATAACGCAATCATTTTGCTTGGGGTGCAGGGCGTTAATAATGTAACCTCATCCAAACTTGCGGTTTGGTCGGTGAGCGGCGGAGTGTCAAAAGGATGGTTAGCGTTGGCATCACACAATCTAATTTCGTGCCCTTCCAAGCAACCTATTTTCATTTGATTTTGGTGTTCAAACCGTACCCACAAGCTCATTTCATATCCTTAAATCTTAAGTATTTTCCAATAATTCTCTATCAAATAATTCCAGTTGTTTGTCCAGCCAGCCGACTAATTTGTTTTTTTCTATTCTATTCGCCTCTACGCTCAGTAGATGCCGCCATTTTTTAGCGTGCCTATGTCCCTTAAATAAATTCTGCACAGCTTGTAACAATTTTGTATTGAATGTGTTTTTGCTGATTTGATATTCTATATAAAGCAACATCATTCTGGCAATATCCAACGGGGATTTGTAATCCGTATGCTGATTATAAAACAACGCATCAACTTCGTGCAGAATAAAAGGATTTTTCTGCACTGCCCGTCCCAGCATCACTCCGTCAACGATGTCCAGTTTTTGGTACGCCGTATCTATATCTTGTATGCCACCGTTCAAGATGATTTCGAGGTCGGGACGCTCTTGCTTAAGCCTATAGACATATTCGTATTCAAGCGGCGGTATTTCTCTATTTTGTTTAGGAGATAATTTTCCCAGCAATGCCTTGCGGGCATGGACGATGAATGTGTTGCAACCGGCATCGGCAACATATTCTATAAAGCGATAAAATCGCTCGTAGCCGTCGTAGTCGTCAACACCGATTCTGCATTTCACACTGACTGGTAAATCACTCGCTTGCGACATCAAGCGCACGCAGTCTGCGATGCGCTGCGGTGTCTTCATCAAACATGCACCGAATTGCGCCTTGCCTACTCTGGGGCTGGGGCATCCGGCATTGATGTTAATCTCGTCATAACCGTATTGTGCGGCGTATTCGGCACAACGCGCCATATCCTCAGGGCAGTTCCCTCCGATTTGTAACGCTAAAGGATGTTCTTGCTCGGAAAAATCCAATAGACGGCTACGGTCGCCATTTAGTATTGCATGACTGCTCAGCATTTCCGTATACAGCATCGCGTGGCAACTTATAAGTCGTAATAAATAGCGAAAGTGGCGGTCGGTATAAGCCATCATTGGTGCCACACAAAAACGTCTATGTTCACTTAAATTCATTGGCTTATTATATGTAATGTTTTGTGATTAAACAAAAGCACGAGGTTGTTGAAAAAGGAACGTCATTGTTGCCGTTTGTTGCAATGACAACAAAAGCAGTTCTATTTTTTACCAGCACTTTCCTGTGAAAATGTCCCTGATTTCTGTTATTATTAACCCCTCAATATTTTAATTTGGAACATAGGTAAAAGACATGACTAAGCAAGAGAAAATCAAGCAGTTGATAGAGATGCAGAAGAAGTTCATTGAAAAAGAGCAAAATACAGGTGTCTCAATGCAGGAGTATTTTTCTCCCGATGAGCAATCCGAGCTTCATGGTTATAGCGAAGATTATATGAAAATCGCGATGGAGATAGTGGAGGATGCGCATCAGGAAGTTGGCTCAAAACGCTAGGCAGCTATCGCCTGCAGACACGGCGCGACCACTCCGTCAGATAGAACCGCCGATTATCGGCGATTCAATATGCCCTCCCGGAACGCGACGCGCCTGTACAAACGAAATCGTACACCATCCAATTCATGGAAACCAAAACCAAGTGGCGCAAGCGGTTGCAGTAGTGCCGAGCGGTACTTTAGGGCGGATATGCAAATCCGCCTCTACCGTTTTCATAAATTTAATGGCGCGTAGCGGTTGATATAAAGATGGTGGGTACGCAAAAAACCACCCCGTCAGGCTTCGCCTGCCACCCCTCCAGAGGAGGGGAATTGCCTTGTGCAGAACCCGATACAACCACCCCGTCAGATAGAACCGCCGATTGAGCCAGCAGGTCAACCGGCGTGACATTGTGCAGAACCTCAACATGATTACTAGACGCATACATTACAAAATGCATAAGCCACCCTTCCACAGGAGAGGAATTAGCATTGCTATCGTGTTGTTGTTTTTATTATTGCTATCTCCGTTAACATCTGTCAATGCATATCAGGTGGGGGATGCTTTTCGTGATTGTGCGACCTGTCCGGAGATGGTTGTGGTGCCGGCAGGAAAGTTCATGATGGGTTCGCCCAAAGGAGAGAGAGGAAGATATGCCTCTGAGGAGCCTCAGCATCAAGTTACTATTCCTAAACCTTTTGCGGTCGGCAAATACGAGGTAACCGTAGGGCAATATGCGGAGTTTGTTAGAGAAACAAAACACAAAACCGCAAATTGTTATTATCCACAAGGTGCATCTTGGCATGGTCCGGGTTTTAAGCAAACCAATAATCATCCAGTGGTATGCGTTTCTTGGTATGATGCTTCAACTTACGCTGATTGGTTATCAAGGAAGACTGGACATGAATACAGGTTATTGACCGAGGCGGAGTGGGAATATGCGGCTCGTGCTGAAACCACTACGGCGTATCATTTCGGTCGTATGCTTTTGGGTAATCAGGCTCAGTATGAAAGCCAAGGAACTGTAGCAGTAGGTAGTTTTCCTGCAAATGCATTTGGGCTACATGATATGCACGGTAATGTATGGGAATGGGTGGAGGATTGTTGGCACTTTTATTACACTGGTGCACCAACAGACGGTAGCGCATGGCTAAGCGGATGTGAAAATGTTAACAAACGCGGGCTGCGCGGCGGTTCTTGGTACCTTGAAGCAGAGGAGCTGCGCTCCGCAAATCGCGACAGGAACGACGCATCTGGACGAGGCAACAACTTCGGGTTCCGAGTTGCCCGTGACCTTACCATAAATCCTTAAATCTTTAGAATTGCAAGGGGTGGTTATCGTAAATAGAACTGCCGATTGAACTAGGAAGGGAATTGGCTTGTGCAGAACCGACACGACCATCCCTCCAGAGGAGGGGAATTGGATTAGGAGCTAGTTCACAAGCATCACGGCCATGCTGATAATAGAACTCACCGAAACAACCATGCCGATCATTAACGCAACACCCCATTTATAGACATCATCTCTAAATTTAGATTGATCCGATGAGATTTTTGCAATTTCTTTTCTCATTTCTGAAATGTCGTCTTTTATATCCACAATATCATCTTTTATATTCTCAATGTCGGTTTCAACCTTGCCCAGTCTCAGTTCTATACCTTTTATATCGGCTTTCATTTCTACGATGTCGGCTTCAACCTTGCCCAGTCTCAGTTCTATACCTTTTATATCGGCTTTTATATTTCCAATGTCGATTTTCATAACCGTCACCTCAGTTTCAAGGTTGCCCAGTCTTGGTTCTATACCTTCCATGTATGAGCCTGTCTTGTCCGATTGGAGGACATGCGTTTCCGATTCTAGAAAGTCCAGCTTTGACTTCATTTCAAGTACCATTTCGTAAATGGTTTCAACCGTTAAGTTTTCTATATTTTCTATGTTTTCCATTTCTAACCTCTTTAGTTAAATTATAAGAAATAGCCTGCGTTATCGCAAGGCTGTCTAATCATAATCCGATTTTGGAACAGGTTATATGGTGATTTCCGGCATTTCCGACGAACAACACTAAAAAGATAGACGAACTGCACAAGGGGAACCGCTACGCTCCATCAAATCATGGTTACCGTAAACGAAATGAGTGAATAGATTGATGGTACAGATGCAACGCGTTAGGGAGGGCATATTGAATCGCCGATTGAACCAGTAGGTCAATCGGCGTGACGTTGTGCAGAACTCTAAGATGATGGGCAGCGTATTCATTACAAAATGCAATACCCTCCTCTACGGTTGGTTATCGTAAATTGAGTAGCGCGTAGCGGTTGGGTTGTGCAGAACGGTACTTTAGGAAGGGCATGTGGGACTGTTGAAAAATAGAACCGCCGATTGAGCCAGTAGGTCAATCGGCGTAACATTGTTCAGAACCTTAACAACCACCCCGTCAGGCTTCGCCTGCCACCCCTCCACAGGAGGGGAATGTACTAATGCAGACACTTTTTCAACAGCCCATCACCGCTCCTATGGGTGGCACAAGTCGGATAGCTGCCAGCGAGCTTTTACTTGCGGCGATGGATCCGCTTGTTGCCCTGCCAAAAATCGCACCATGCCAGCATAGGCAACCATCACGCCATTATCCATACACAAAGCAGGTTTAGGGTAGACGACTTGAACGGCATCTTCCATCAGTTCTTTTAGCCTTTCGCGCAAGCGACGGTTTGCCGCAACACCGCCGGCAACCACGAATTGTTTATAACCTGTTTGCTTTAATGCGCGCTTGCTTTTCACAATCAGTGCGTTAATTGCGGCGGTCTCAAAAGCAAGTGCTATGTCGGCGCGTGTCTGCTCGTCATCTGTGCATTTTGAGATATGGTTCATCACTTGTGTTTTCAATCCGCTAAAACTAAAATCCAAGCCCGGTCTATCCACCATAGGGCTGGTGAACTCAAAACGCCCGACCACACCGCGCTCGGCAAGTTTAGAAATTGCTGGTCCGCCGGGGTAAGGCAAGCCCAGCATCTTGGCAACTTTATCAAAGGCTTCTCCTACGGCATCATCCAAAGTGTCGCCCAACAATCGGTATTTCCCCAAACCCAATACTTCTATCAACTGCGTGTGCCCACCCGACACCAACAATGCCAAATAAGGTGGTTGCCACGACGGCATTTCCAGCATACAAGCGAGTATATGCGCTTCTAAGTGATGTATGCCCAGTGCCGGCTTCTTTAACGCCCATGCCAAGCTATTAGCGAACACCGCACCAGTAAGCAATGCGCCTATCAAACCGGGACCTGCGGTATAAGCAATCGCATCAAGCTGTTCTAAGCGATAATCGCCCAAAGCCTTCTCCAGCAGAGGCAGCAGTTTGCGCACATGATCTCTGGATGCAAGTTCGGGAACGACTCCGCCGTAAGATTGATGCAAAGGAACCTGACTAAAAAGAGCTTCTCCCACTACACCCGCCTGCGAGTCAACCAAACCTATACCAGTTTCGTCGCAAGAGGTCTCTATGCCTAAAACCAAAGTTCCCATTTATGCTTGGTTCAGTACAATGCCCGAACTATATTGAGCAATATATACAGTGCCAGCAGCACCACCATCGGACTGAAATCTACCACGCCGACGCTAGGCATCATGCGCCTAACGGGTGCTATTAGTGGTGCGACAATATGGTTGAGCAACGACAAAACAGGGTTGTTTATCATGGTCGCAGGATTTACAAACCAGCTCGCAATCGCTAAAACGAAAATCGCAATCGCATAAAATTGAATCAGCCATTCTACAACCTGAAAAGCGGATATCTTCAGCAACAACTCCAAAGGCCAAGAAATACCTTGTATCAATGCAATCAAAAAGAGTTCGGCTACTCGCATAACATAAATCAATAGCCAACAGCCTATGTCCCATACGCCTTTCACTGGTATCGCAAACCTGACCCATCTCAGGACGGGTTGGGTTATCGTATAAACGCTTTGCGATATCGGGTTGTAAAAATCTGCCTCGCTTGCTTCTAATATCGCCCGGGCAATCAGAAAGAGGATATAAAAAGTCATCAGCGTATCAACTAAGAACAAGGCGATCTGCTGCCCGCTACTCATCACGAGTCCTCTAGTTGATCTGATATTTCGTTGGAGCGTGAGACTGCTGCAGTTAGCACTGAATGTGCTATCCGATCTATGTTCATGTCCTCTAAAACTTGCAAGCCTTTTTCGGTAGTCCCGCCTTTGGAAGTAATCCGCTCTCTCAACACCGACAACTCGCAGTCGCTTTCTGAGGCGAGCATCGCAGCACCATACAAAGTTTGTATTGCCAGCTTTTGTGCTATCTTTGGTGGACAATCCAATGCCTTTGCAGCCTTCTCAAAGGCTTCGGTGAATCTGAAAAAATAAGCAGGACCGCTACCCGAAAGTGCAGTGACAACATGCATATCTTCTTCATTCTTCAACCAAACGGTAGCACCTACTGTGGCAAAAATATCCTCGCCAATCTTCTTATGCGCATCGGATACATGCTGATTGGCATAGAGCGCGGTCATCCCGCAACCCACTGAAACCGGCGTATTCGGCATGCAGCGTATAATCGGCTGTTCGCTCGTAGTCCACCGTTGCAACAGATGCAACGGCACGCCGGCAGCAACCGAAACCAGCAACACAGACTGCCTTATCAGCGCATCTTTAATCTCTGCACACACCGTAGGAACCACATCAGGTTTGACGCATAAAATTGCTATCGTCGCATCTTCAACTGCCGACGCATTGGAGGTGTGGATGTGTATCGTTTTACCCTGCTTGCCAATTTCCAAAAATTGAGAAGCAGCCGGATCCGATATGTGTATATCACCGGCTTCGTAGCCGGCGACAAGCAGCCCGTCTAGCAAACTGCGCGCGATATTGCCGTAGCCGACTAATGCAATCTGTGTTGTTCTCTCATCAGTCATTTTTCTCTCATATCAAGTTGCCTTGCATCTTGTGGTTTGCCAATCGCTTCTCAAAGACATCCCGTATGAAATGCGGCAACGCTTTGAGTTTAACAGCTTGCTCCAGAGCATCGTAATTCTGCTGATCTATAAAAAAAAGGTGCGCTATTTGATGCACGCTAATACGCTCAGGGGCGCGATGCACAAACACAATGTCCTCGCCTGCCGTCAAAGTGCCACCTTTGATAATTTTTGCATAGCTACCTAGTTTACAACTTTGTGCAAAAGTTTGGGCAAACCCGTCTTGTTGCACACTCATTTCCAACTTATAACAAGGGATACGCGGCTGCGTTATTTCAATGATGGCATCGGCAATGCCAAGGCGATCGCCGACACAAAGTTCGGTTTCAAACAAACCCTCGGCAGTTAAGTTCTCACCCAAAGTGCCATACACCAGTCGCTTATTCAGATGCTCCTCCCAAGTTTTGTAGTGCTCGGACGGATAAATATAAATGCCTTTGTCACGCCCACCGTGGTTGTAGAGATCCGCTTGCTGATCACCATCTAAACCATATCGCCCTAGCGCAACGGCGCCAGTGACTGGTTGCTTACGAATACTGCTTTGCACACGATGCCCTTTATAAACCAACAGCATTGGTTTAGATACATTGATGGACAGTATACGACTCATTGTACTTGTCTATAGTTCTTAACAAACGCGAATAATATCAGCAACAGCAAGACAATAAAAAACAATAATGTCTGCTGCGGTATCGTCAAGCCCAGAAAGGTCCAACTAACCTCGGCACATTCTCCGGTGCTGTTGAAAACCGTCGTTAGTGCCTCAAACAGCGGGAAGCGGTCAAATAGATATGCAATATCGGGAGTGCAACCGGGAACAAGTTCGGGTGGTAGACTCTGTAACCAAATATGCCGGGCGGAGACGGCGATGCCCGCCGCAATCAATAGCATGGATAGCCCTGCATATATTTTGTATCCTAGAATACCGGGGTTGTGCAACACGATCAGTAAAAACAATAATGCGAGTGCAGCGACTATAAAGCGGCTGATGATACACAAGGGACACGGTTCAAGGTTGAGGTATCCCTCCATAAAAAATACCGAAATCGCCAACGCCAGCAAGCATAAAATCCAGGCTGTTAGATAAATAGTTCGGTTGTCGCTTAAATGTAACATGAAAAATATAAGTGCCGAGGTCCAACCACAATGTAATCAATGGACTGGAGGGGAAGGCTAACATGGCATCCTGTGTTTATTATAACGGCACAATTATTGTGACATGGGGTTGTTGAAAAAGTATTTCATGCGCCGTAGGGGAGGGCTAACATGGGACTGTTGAAAAATAGAACCGCCGATTGAGCCAGTAGGTCAATCGGCGTAACATTGTTCAGAACCACCACAACCACCCCGTCAGGCTACGCCTGCCACCCCTCCAAAGGAGGGGAATGTACCCAATGCAGATACTTTTTCAACAGCCCCACATGCCCTCCCTACGGTACCGTCCTGCACTAATGCAACCACCCCGCGCCATCCAATTCACACCAACGCCCCAACGCGTCACCTCCGCACAACCGCCTAAAACATACTGTTTTCGCATACCTCTTACCGTTCAGCACATATTTGCTACCATTCGTCGGAATGTTCTCCGATACCCTGAATCTTGATTCAGACTAGGGGTTCTTAATTAAACCTAGAGGAAAATTACTATGGCTAGACAACGACCTAAACACTTACCATTGACAAATGACTTAGTCTTCAGACGATACTTGACGACTAATAAGCAATCATCGCTTTTGTTGATGAACAGCTATCTACCATTCCTCAAGCACGCCTCGGATGTTGCAGTCCTCAACCCGGATAGAGTGGGGATGCCGGACGACCTCGCAGAAGTCTTGAAACAACAGCAGCAATCAAGCGATACACTTATCCTAAAAGACACTTCTATTCCACCAGACAAACCGCGCGGCAGGTCGGTGATACTAGACCTCAACTTCAAATTAAGTAGCGGCGAGAATGTCAACATAGAAATGCAGACAGCTTACGAAAAGAGCTTTACATTTAGAACACTATATTATTGGGCGATGCTGTATGGTCAGGACATAGACCGCGGCGATGAGTTTAGCAATCTCAACCCGACCTACTCGTTGATATTCACCAATTTCACACTATTCAAAAGGAAGCGCAACTGTATCAGTGTGTTTGAGTTTGTAGATCGTAAAGAGCTTGAGTATCGTGCGAATATACCGATGACGCTGGTGACAGTGGAATTAAACAAGTTCAAGAAAAGCTACCATGAGCTAATTGATATGGCGGAGAAGTGGTGCTATATTATCAAACACTCGGCACACTTAACAGCCGAGGCAGTAGCCTATTTATCACAAGACGGAGGAATGAAGATGGCATTAGAACATTTAGAGGAGATATCGAAAGACGACCAGTTGTACTGGGACGCTATGGCGCGCAAGAAGGATCGGGTAGCAATTCAACTGGCAAAGAGCGATGCGTTAGAGGAAGGTATACGAAAAGGTCGCGTTCAAGGCATGCAAGAACAGCAACGAGGGATCGCTTTGAGTATGTTACAAAAAGGTTTAGATGTTTCATTGATTTCCGAAGTGACAGGTTTATCAGTCGCTGAGATTGGACAGCTAACAAAGATTCGCTGATTGAACTAGAAGGTCGATCGGCGTGACATTGTGGTGCGTCTGCACCAACAATCCATTCATCCACCCAATTCATGTCAACCAACCGTAGGGGAGGGCTAACATGCCCTCCCTAACGCGACGCGCCTGCACAACCGTACCCGCCCGCGCCCCCAAATTCACGATAACCATTTGCCGCGTACTTACACAATATTATGTGTTGACACAACGCGCACTCAAACCACCCTAACGCGTTGCGTCTGCACCAACAACCCATTCATCCACCCAATTCATGTCAACCAACCGTAGGGGAGGGCTAACATGAGGCTGTTGAAAAATAGAACCGCCGATTGAGCCAGTAGGTCAATCGGCGTAACAGTGTTCAGAACCTTAACAACCACCCCGTCAGGCTGCGCCTGCCACCCCTCCAAAGGAGGGGAATGTACTAATGCAGACACTTTTTCAACAGCCCCACATGCCCTCCCTACGGTACCGTCCTGCACTAATGCAACCGCCCCGCGTCATCCAATTCACACCAACGCCTCAACGCGTCACCTCCGCACAACCGCCTAAAACATACTGTTTTCGCATACCTCTTACCATTCAACTCATATTTACTACCATTCATCGGAATGTTCTCCGACACCCTGAATCTTGATTCAGACTAGGGGTTCTTAATTAAACCTAGAGGAAAATTACTATGGCTAGACAACGACCTAAACACTTACCATTGACAAATGACTTAGTCTTCAGACGATACTTGACGACTAATAAGCAATCATCGCTTTTGTTGATGAACAGCTATCTACCATTCCTCAAGCGCGCCTCGGATGTTGCAGTCCTCAACCCGGATAGAGTGGGGATGCCGGACGACCTCGCAGAAGTCTTGAAACAACAGCAGCAATCAAGCGATACACTTATCCTAAAAGACACTTCTATTCCACCAGACAAACCGCGCGGCAGGTCGGTGATACTAGACCTCAACTTCAAATTAAGTAGCGGCGAGAATGTCAACATAGAAATGCAGACAGCTTACGAAAAGAGCTTTACATTTAGAACACTATATTATTGGGCGATGCTGTATGGTCAGGACATAGACCGCGGCGATGAGTTTAGCAATCTCAACCCGACCTACTCGTTGATATTCACCGATTTCACACTATTCAAAAGGAAGCGCAACTGTATCAGTGTGTTTGAGTTTGTAGATCGTAAAGAGCTTGAGTATCGTGCGAATATACCGATGACGCTGGTGACAGTGGAATTAAACAAGTTCAAGAAAAGCTACCATGAGCTAATTGATATGGCGGAGAAGTGGTGCTATATTATCAAACACTCGGCACACTTAACAGCCGAGGCAGTAGCCTATTTATCACAAGACGGAGGAATGAAGATGGCATTAGAACATTTAGAGGAGATATCGAAAGACGACCAGTTGTACTGGGACGCTATGGCGCGCAAGAAGGATCGGGTAGCAATTCAACTGGCAAAGAGCGATGCGTTAGAGGAAGGTATACGAAAAGGTCGCGTTCAAGGCATGCAAGAACAGCAACGAGGGATCGCTTTGAGTATGTTACAAAAAGGTTTAGATGTTTCATTGATTTCCGAAGTGACAGGTTTATCAGTCGCTGAGATTGGACAGCTAACAAAGATTCGCTGATTGAACCAGAAGGTCAATCGGCGTGACATTGGGGTGCGTCTGCACCAACAATCCATTCATCCACCCAATTCATGTCAACCAACCGTAGGGGAGGGCTAACATGAGGCTGTTGAAAAATAGAACCGCCGATTGAGCCAGTAGGTCAATCGGCGTAACATTGTTCAGAACCTTAACAACCACCCCGTCAGGCTGCGCCTGCCACCCCTCCACAGGAGGGGAATGTACCAATGCAGATACTTTTTCAACAGCCCCACATGCTCTCCCGAAACGCGACGCGTCTGCACAATCAATCCATTCATCCATAAAATTTATGCAAACGGTAGGGGAGGGCTAACATGCCCTCCCGAAACGCGACGCGTCTGTACAGGCAATCCATTCATCCATTTTGTTTATGGGAACCAAAACCCAAATGGCGCAAAGCGGTTACGGTTTTGCAGGACGGTACGTTTGGGTGGTTTGAATGATTTGATGGCGCGTGGCGGTTGAGTTTATGCAGACACGCCACAACCACCCCGTCAGGCTGCGCCTGCCACCCCTCCAAAGGAGGGGAATTGTTTGTGCAGAACGGTACGTTATGGTGGTTTGCATGATTTGGTGGCGCAAGGCGGTTACAGTTTTGCAGACGGTACCGTAGGGCGGATATATAAATCCGCCCCTACCATTTTCGTAAATTATATGGCGCGAAGCGGTTACGGTTTTGCAGAATGGTACGTTAGGGTGGTTATCGTAAATTTGGTTGTGCAGATGCAACTTGCTAGGGGAGGTCGCGGGCGATACGGAATCCATTTTGCCCACTTGAAGTTCTGCGGTGCCATGAACTGACTTGAAAACGGGCATCCACTCTTCTGTTTTGGCCACTCCTACCAAACCTGCTTGTTTGATAAATGATTACTCCGTCTGCTGCCCTCCCGCCGCGGGTCATGCGCGTAGTACAAATGTCCTCTGTCCAAGCACTACCATCCGTCGGCGCATCAATGATCCCGTTATTATCTAAATCATAGTCCTCATGCCAGCAATCCGCTACCCATTCGGCAGCATTGCCATGTACGTTGTATAGTCCCAATCTATTCGGATTATAACTATTTACACTTCGGAGGTTGTTTATGCCGGGAGTAGACCCTCCCCACGGGTTCGCAGGGTTTAATCTATCAATGTATGCATCCGGGGATAGAGTAGAGGAGTTAATTGTTTCACTGCCAAATGCATCAGTGCCGGTCTGAATAGAGTATGCAGTATCCGTTCCTGCTCGCGCAACATATTCCCATTCCGACTCGCTCAATAATCTATAATTCTGATCAGTTTTATCTACTAACCATTCTGTATAATCTTGCGCCTCCTTCCACGTTACACAACTGAGTGCGATATCATCAGACGCAATAGAACTACAACCTTCTGATTTTTCCCCAGTGGCATCCAGGTATGCCTTGAATTGTCTATTGGTGATTTCATAAGTGCCAACTTCAAAAGCTTTATTAATGGTAACTGAGTGGCGAGGTGTTGCCCTCATTAAAGCCGCCCTGAGTGCTGATCTGAATCGCGGACGGTCAGCGACAGTTCTATCATCAGTTGCTACAATATAATTCCTTTCTGCTATAGTCTCCTCTTCACTTCTTGCCCCCATCGTAAATGAACCTGCAGACACTCTGGTCATAGCCGGAATAGGAAAGGCTTCCACGAGTATGTTTGTTGCCACCGAATTCCCGGCATTGTCGGTTATGACCATCGTTAGGGTCGTGCTGCCATCAGTGCCCGTTGCAGTCAGTGTGAATTCTGCGCTTCGCATGTTGTAGCCATTCGGTTGATAGTTCCTGTTAGTCGGTGGAAAGGCGATGGAGGATGCCGGGGTAATAGACACTATTGAGTCGCCGTCGGCATCTAGTTGTAGTCTCATTGAGACATTAACTTGTCTATTAGGTACTCTGATGTCAATCCTCACGGTTTCCGTATCCGCAGTATTAGACCCATCTGCACTTGATATCTGATAGCGTTCACCCGGTAATGGGCTGACTATTGTAATTGGGAGCGTACGGGCAATGCGAAAACCTCTATCAAGGGGCCTTGCACCCCGCCTAAAAGAGAACTGAGTATCTATAAGCGCAGAGACACGGCGCGCAGAACGTACATCTGCAAGCGAATTTATCCAGCTACCGCCGCGATAAACATGATGATTTACGGGATTAGTGGAGCAATTCCCTCTCCACGCCCTACCGTCTGTTGGTGCACCAATATAGTTAGCATGCCAGCAATCTTCCACCCATTCCGAGACATTACCGTGAACATGGTATAAGCCAAAGTTATTCGGAGTATAAACATTGCGCTGAGCATTAACAGCAATAACAGAGTCTCGCCCTGAGACATTATAGCGAATGGGTAGAGAAGCAGGATTACCATAATGATAGTCGGTTGTCGTCCCCGCTCGAGCAGCATATTCCCATTCGGCTTCGCTCAATAATCTATATGCCCGACCAGTTGTTTCTGATAACCAGCTGGCATACCTTCTTGCATGGTTCCATGTGAGGTATGCTGCTGGGAAATTGGCTTGATTATAATAATTACTATCTTCCCATTGAGGGTGAGGGGGGTCTTCACGTTCAAGATTAGGGTCAAGATCCCCCCGTGTCGGGCTGTCAAGGAAATACTTAAACTCTTCTCGAGTTACTTCATATACACCAACTTCAAAAGGTCCGGGAATATTGACTTCACGTTGCGGTCGCTCAGTTTCTAGTCCTCTGCCCGACGGTGAACCCATTGTGAACATTCCTGCCGGTACTTCAACCATCTGCGGAGTAGGGATGGTTTCAATGCTTACACTTGTCTCAGCTGTATTCCCCAATCCGTCAGTCACAACGATGGTTAGCATGGTTTCACCTGCAACAGTTCCGGCGGTTAGTGTGAAGATTGCTGTTCTACTTGTGCCACCGTCGCTAGCGGGAGGTACAGTTATAGGTCCTGAGGGTGCTACAGACACCACTGACCCACCACCACTGTCTAGTGTTAGCTCCATCGTGATAGGATCGGTATCGGGGTCTACGTTGATCGTGACCGGGATTTCTATCGTAGCTAATTCGCTATCTCCCCGAAACAGCGTCAAACCGCTATTATCAAAGTTGACCAGTTCTGGTGGTGCAACCGTGCGGGCAACACGAAAACCAATATCATTGGCACGCAAGCTTGGTGATCCGAAATCACGGTTTGCCGAACGCAATTCACCAGCAAGATCCCTCCATCCACCACCACGGTGTACACCTGGTTCTGTTATAAATTCTGGTGGCAACCCGATACCTGCTTGTACCAACTCAGAATTGCACAATTCAGTCCAAGCACTGCCGTCATCTGGTGCACGGGTATAGTCACCATGCCAGCAATCCTCCACCCATTCTGACACATTGCCATGGACATCGTGCAACCCGAAAGCGTTGGCAGGATAACTGCCTACGGCAACAGTACTAAAATCACTGCTTAATCTAGGGTCATATCTCGCATCATCTGTGGTAATCGTATCACTGCCGAAACCAGTCTCGGTTTTTATAGAATAGATCGTCATCGTTCCTGCTCGTGCAACATATTCCCATTCCGATTCACTCAACAGCCGATAATCCTGCCCGGTTTCCTTACTCAGCCAATCCACATACAGTCGGGCATCCTCCTGTGAGACACATACGACCGGATGCCTATTGCTTTGAGTGAAGCCTCTAGGAAACCCCGGAGGGTTTTCCCAATTACAACTACTATCCGCAGTGTAATTCCTTTCAGCGGCGAACTCGGCAAACTGTCCACGCGTCACTTCATATTTGCTAACTTCAAAGCCGGGAACCTCAACATCGTGTGGTGGCCTCTCATCACCTGACGGCGACCCCATCGTATATTCTCCCCTCTGCACTCGCACCATCTCGGGATAAATAGCCTCTACTTCTATGGGTATCTGTACCTTATCTTGGTGTCCCAATTCATCAACCACAACGATGGTCACTACCGTCTCGCCGACAGCTTTTGCGGTCAATTCAAACGAAGCTGTCCTCAGTGTGCCATCATCGCTGACGGCAGGGAAAATGATCGGTGTTGAGGGGGTCGTAGACACCACTGATTCACCGCCACTATCTAGCTGCAACGTCATCATAACAGGAGCCGTTGCAACAGACTCGCCAAGCACAACTTGAACCTGCGTAGTGGGCGACTCTTCAAGTGTTAGCCTAATCCTCGTGTTTCTCGGACTGGCTATCGTCAATGGCGAGCGAGCAACACGAAAGCCGAGTGTTTCAAGACTCGCTGTTTTGTTTTCAAAAGCACGCGATGCAGAGCGTATATCAGCAGGCAATGAGTCCCACGAACCACCTCGTACTACACGGTTATCGACATTATCATCACAACTATCCTCCCAAGCACTGCCATCATTTGGCGCACCAGTATAGTCATTATGCCAACAATCCTGAACCCATTCCTCTACATTACCGTGAACATGAAATAGTCCAAAATTATTCGCAGAATAATTGGGGCTAGCTACTGGGACAGTACCATCATTATTACTGTTATAGTTTGCATCATTTAGGGTAAGCGTATTACCGAAATAATATGTTGAAGTTGTCCCTGCTCGTGTTGCGTATTCCCATTCTGACTCGCTCAATAACCTATATCCTTGGTTACCAGCTTCTTCATTCAACCACGCTACATAGGCCTGAGCATCATCCCATGAGACACACACCACCGGATGACTATTGTCTTGGGTTAAGCCTAGAGGATTCTGCCAATCACAATCATTATCTTGAGTATCATGTCCACTAGAAGCGATAAACGCTGCAAATTGTCCTCGTGTTACTTCATACCTACTAGCTTCAAAGGTTGGAATGGCAACACGATGTTGAGGACCCTCTTGCTCGGCTCTTGTTGAGCCCATCAGATATGTTCCTTTTTCCACTGTCATCATTTCCGGATAGCTGGCTGCTACTTCCACACTAATGCTCACCTCGCTTGTGACTCCTTGGTCATCCTCTACAAAAATGGTGACTATTGTGTTGCCCACACCCTGGGGGGTTAGCGTAAACCTCACTACCGTTTGGGCACTGCCAGCAAGTGGAATGATTTGTGCATCGTCTATCGATGCAGATACTACCGACTCATCATCGCTCTGCAGACTCAATGTTCCCAGACTTTGCATGGCGACGTTAATTACAACTTCAACTTGAGTAGAACCTACGATATCTCCCTGCAACAATGCAATATTGGTATCTGGCGTTAGGTTGGCTATGGTCAAACGAGGGCTAAGCGTTCGTGCGACACGAAATCCGACATTATCAAAGCCGCTATTTTTTGAACCTCTGCCACGTTGTGCTGAGCGTAGTTGTGAGGCATCGCTATCCCAAGCACCACCGCGAAGTATTGCTGATGTGAAGTCTTCGCAGTCTGTCTCATCTTCTATAGCACTACCGTCTGTAGCCAAATCTGTGTAATCTGCATTGAAGCAATCTTGAACCCATTCCCACACATTGCCGTGGACATCGTGCAACCCGAAACCGTTGGCAGAATAACTGCCTACCGGTACGGTGCCATCGCTATTGAAGTTTGCTTGCTCTTGCATAATCGTATCACCGAGAAAATATAGCGAGTTTGTCCTTGCCCGTGCTACATATTCCCATTCCGACTCACTCAACAACCGATAATTTTGTCCGGTTTCCTCATTCAACCACTGCAAATAGGCTTGGACATCATCCCACGATATATGCGTTGCCGGATGGTCGGCTTGTTGCGCATAATACTGAGGATCATCCCACACATCATCAGGGGATGCCCTTCCCGAACTATTGAGGAAAAACTTAAATTGCTCTCGGGTTATTTCATACCTGCCGACTTCAAAGGGCTGAGAAATATTGATGAGTGGTTGCGAACAAGCCGCACCTTCACACGCCCCCTCATGATTTCGACCATTGACTGTCTCAATCGTGCCGTTATTCCAAATACTATTGTGCGGGCCGTTTGATTCTGCTGATTCCGCAGTGCCTTTGTTAAACATCCCTGCTCTTACCTGCACCATTTCCGGTATAGGTATCAGCAGACCTTCCATGAATACCCGCACTTGAACTTGAGCATTGGTTTGCGCATAGCAAACACCAGACAATAAAAACCACGCAAACAAAAAGATTGTTTGAGGGATAAGCCGAGAGGTAAATGTACCCTTTGTTTTCCTTAGTGGTTTAAGCATATTGTGAATATATTGGCAGAATTATAACATATTTTAGTTGTGAATTGACACAAATAGTGGCTGTTGAAAAAGTACAGACACTGCACAAACCCAACCGCTTGCGCCATTGAATTTATGATAACCACCTGTAGGGGAGGGCATATTAATCGGAGACATATGGGTTGGGGGTTCGGCGAAATTCCAAAAAAATAGGTGTGCCTTTGAGCTTAAAACATCGCCGAATATAAGATGCCAGGTAACGTTTGTAATGTTGCGGTAGACAATCTACCCTACTGCCCGAAATAACAAAACGCGGAGGTAATTCACCAACTTGGCAAATATAACGAGGTTTGATCTGTCGATTTTTCACCAGTGGCGGCGAGTGTCGGGCAAGTGCTGCTTTTAGAACGCGATTACATTCGGCAGTGGGAATTTTAACGCAAGCATTGCGATACGCTCTTGCGACCGCTTTCATCGTCGCTGACAGGCCAGTGCCTTTCAGTGCTGAGATGCGATAGTGTTCTATATAATCCAAAAAGCGTAAGCTCGTATCCAAACTACGCTTAAGATAAGCGTTATCGGCGGTATTCACTAAGTCATATTTATTTAATGCAATCACGAGTGCACAACCCTGCTCTATCGCGTGCATTGCAAGATGTGCGTCTTGGTCGGTGATACCTTCTGAGGCATCACAAACCAATAATGCGACATCACCCATCAAGATATGCTCCAACGATTGCGCGACACTAAACTTTTCAACCTCGCCTTTGAGTTTGCTTCGCCGCCGGATACCGGCAGTGTCCACCAAAGAAAAGTTTTTGCCGTTAAAAGAAAAAGGCACACTGATTGCACTGCGAGTGGTTCCGGGTGTTGACGAGGTCAATAGACGCTGCTCGTGAATCAGGGCATTGACAAGCGTAGATTTCCCGACATTGGGACGACCGATAACCGCAAGGTGTATGCGGTTAGGGTCGCTTTTCCTCGGCAGAGGTTCGCCTAACTCGGCAGTGATTGCCTCCAGCAGTATCCGCGTCCCGCGACCTTTGTGAGCAGCTGTATAAAAGCATGGCTGTATGCCCAGCGATGAAAATTCACTTTGATAGTATGCCTCGCTTTGCTTATCTATTTTATTGACAACCAACCATAAGCCTTTGCCCGTTTTGCGCATCTGAGTTGCCAAGAATTGATCTGGCGGCGTTAGACCTTGTGATGCATCCACAATCAGTGCAACAGAATCGGCTTCTGCTATAGCCCTGTGCGTTTGTTCCGCAATCAGCTGATCCATTTCGTTGTCGTCGGCAAGACCGCCGGTGTCTATAATGATGCAACTGCAGCCTTCGTGTTCTGCGACACCGTATTGACGATCTCTGGTTAAGCCGGGACTGGCTGCTACAATCGCGTCGCGTTCACGAGATAGGGCATTAAATAAAGATGACTTGCCTACATTGGGGCATCCTACCAAAGCTAATTTTTTCATCGCACATTTCGGGTTGTTAAAAGAGTAATATCATCGCACAAATCCAACCGCTTGCGCCATTAAATTAACGATAACCAACCGTACGTTGTGGTTCTGCAAAACCCCAACCGCTCCGCGCCATTAAATTTATGAAAACGGTAGGGGAGGGCTAACATGGGACTGTTGAAAAATAGAACCGCCGATTGAGCCAGTAGGTCAATCGGCGTAACATTGTTCAGAACCTTAACAACCACCCCGTCAGGCTTCGCCTGCCACCCCTCCACAGGAGGGGAATGTACCAATGCAAACACTTTTTCAACAGTCCCGAATGGATTGTTTGTGCAGATGCAACGCGTTTCGGGAGGGCATATTGAATCGCCGATTGATCCAGTAGGTCAATCGGCGTGACGTTGTGCAGAACTCTAAGGTGTAATGCAGCGTATTCATCGCAAAATGCAATACCCTCCCCTACGGTGTATGAAACATTTTCTCAATAGCCCCATATGCCCTCCCTAAAGTACCGTTCTGCACAAGTGGAACTGTATCGCACCACCAAATTATCGTTTCCATGAATCAAATGAATGAATGAGACTGTTGAAAAATAGAACCGCCGATTGAGCCAGTAGGTCAATCGGCGTAACATTGTTCAGAACCTTAACAACCACCCCGTCAGGCTGCGCCTGCCACCCCTCCAAAGGAGGGGAATGGTCCGCCCCTACGGTGTATGAAACATTTTTTCATTGAGCGGTTCTACTCTGGCGATAGCCTTTGACGTGAAGTACGGTCAAATCACCGCTTTTGTCAAAAGCGATTAGTTCTCCATTCGCAAAAGAGATCAGCGATACAACCGGTGAACTACCGATATCAGTCATATCCAATACTTTCCCGCTTTTGTATGACAACCAGTAAATATCGCCGCGGTCACTTCCAACTGCAACCAGCGCACCTACCGATAATGGCGCACTCAACTCAGTATCCAACAAGCGACTATTAGACCATAGCTTTTCACCAGTTTGACGGTCGTGGGCTAAGACTTGGTTTTCCGGTGTGGTCACATAAACACCCTTGCGTCCTACATCCAGTCCTACATGCGAGGGTGCATCTGCTACCCACAACAATCTATTGCCTTTGAGATCTAAAGCAATCGTACGACCTTGATACGCGGTAGCGAAAAAAATATCGTCGTATATCAGCATACGACCGTCCACATCAACAATACGATCCAAATCGGATACACCCGAACTCACGCCCAGCTGGATTTGGTTCAACACCTTGCCGTCATCCAATGCGAGCACCAATATCTGTCCATCGTCCAAACCTAGAAAGGTCACATCTTCGTAGAACACTGGGATACTTGCGCCTCTAATCGTTAACGGCGGTGGTGGGTCTTTACGTCGCCAAAGCGGCTTACCGTCGTCGCTACGAAAAGCAAAAGTCGTGTTGTCTTCGCTACGCACAATTACGGTGTTTTTATGATTCTTAGAAATCACCAAAGCCTTGCTACCCAAACCGCGCCGCCATAATATCTCCTTAGAGGCTTCGGCAACCGCGATGACTTCGCCTTTGTTCGTACCGATTAGCAATATGCCGTTGCCACCACCAACGCCGGCAACCAATTCCTCCTGCACAGTCGCGCTCCAGACGCGCTTGCCGCTGTTCTGATCAAACGCTACGAGTTTCCCGTTCGGGCCGCAAACATAAATGCGTTCCGCTTCCAATAGCGGAGTGAAAAACAAATAATCGTCTTCAAAACTGCCCACCGCAGAAGTTGACCACAGAGTATCCACAACGAGAAAAGATGGGACATCATCTAGATAACGATCTTCTCTGCCCATCAGCACATCAGTGATGGTAGAACAGGCACTCAGTAATAGTGAGAAGCATGCAATGAGGAGACTTGGGATATATCCATATTTATCAGATTTCATGGGACTGTTGAAAAATAGAACTGCCGTTTGTTGCAGTTGTACAAACGGCGTAACATTGTGCAGAGCCGTTTGTGTTTGTACAGGCAATCCATTCTATCCATTTCGTTTATGGGAACCAAAACCAAGTGGCGCAAGCGGTTTTGTTCGTGCAGAACGGTACTTTAGGGAGGGCATGTTAGCCCTCCCCTACGGTTGGTTACCGTAAATTTAATGGCGCAAGCGGTTAAGTTTGTGCAGTAACGGTACTTTTTCAACAGCCCATGGTGGTGTTATTGTTCGGCTTCGCTGGCTTCGTTTTCTTCGTCTTCGTCTTCCTCTTCGTCCTCAGGAGGGTTTAAGGTGCCGCCGATCTCTTCTATCTTCATCATAATAAAATTGTAATCATCAACCATAGAGGTAGAGATGGCTCTTTGATAAGCATCTCTAGCTTGTTCATAATTACCTTGACGGGTTAAATAATCGGCGTGAACTTCCGATGCCAGTTCTTCTATACCACGCGGGAAAATGTAGTTGACGACAATTTCTCTAGCCTCATCGGTTTGTTCTATTTCCATCAATACGCGTGCCAAGCGAACCCACGCCAAAGATCTGAGCTCTTCGTATTGTGCATTTTCCGCAACCCATCTTAGGTCTGCTGCTGCCTCTTCCAGTTGTTCTTGCTCAACTTTGAATTTTGCCATCGCAAGCGAAGCAAAAACGCTGTATGTGGTGTTGGCATATTCGTTGCGAAGCGTACTCAAGACTTGGGTTGCATCTTGTTCATCCTCCAGTGCGATATAGTCCAGCACTTCTTCATAATGCGTTGCGGCTTCGCTTTCTTGGGTTACGGTATAGTAGTCCCAACCTTTCCAACCACCGATAGCCATCATACCCAATACGGCACCGGCAATAAAATATTTGCCGTTATCGTGCCACCATTCCGAAAGCATCTCCTTGCTTTCATCTCCCGATTGAACCCTCGGGCCTCTCGGTTTTTTGCCCGGTGTTTTACTCGGTTTTCTGCTTGGTGTTCTCTGTGTTACACCGGCTTGCTCTCCTGGTTTCTTTTTTGCCATGTCTCAATCTCTATCTGTTCTAAATCAGTCTATTAAATCGTTTATTAAAAAGGAAAAAACTTTTGAATAGTAGACAATAATTGGCTTTCTTTGCACTTAAATTGTCCTTCTTCTCCTCTTAAATCTTTAATCACAACGGTTCCCGTGCTTACTTCGTCTTCTCCCAAAATTATCGCCATGCCAGCACCCGACTTATCCGCTCGCCTGAGCTGTGTCTTAAAACTGCCACCACCGCAATTCTCTATAAACATCAACTCAGTAGGCAAAAGATCGCGTATTTTATCTGAAAAAAAGCGTGCTTTGCGTTCGGCTTCCTCACCCACTGCAACCATATAAATGTCGGCATCAAGGAATTCGTCGTTGTCGTGCTGATCCTCCAGCAACAATGCAAGACGCTCTATGCCCAATGCGAAACCCGCCGCAGGTGTCTGCTTGCCGCCTAGCAAGGCGACGAGACCGTCATAACGACCACCCGCACAAACGGTGTTTTGTCCGACATCGCCCGGGGCAACCCACTCAAACACCGTCTTATTATAATAGTCTAGACCGCGAACTAAAAAGGGGTCATGCTGATAAGCTATATTTTTATCTTCCAGCATTGATTTCAGCGTCTCTAAATGTAGGCGCGAACTGTCGTCTATGTATTCGGATAATTGCGGCGCATCCTCCATCAGCTTTTGCGTATCGGTATTTTTACTATCAAGTATGCGCAAGGGGTTGACTTTCAGCCGCCTGCGTGAGTCGTCGTCAAGCTGATCCTCGCGAGGCTCAAGCCACTCTACCAATGCCTTCACATAGCTTTGTCTCGCCTCCGACCCACCTAAGGAGTTAATCTTTAAGCATAAATTATCAACTCCCAGTTCCTCAAATATCCGACTGCAAACGGTTATCAACTCACAATCTATATCGGGACCTTCAATCATGAAAGTTTCCGCTCCAACCTGATGGAATTGTCTGAGACGCCCCTTTTGCGGACGCTCGTGGCGGAAGAACGGCCCTGCATACCACAACCGCTGTTGTGTAGAAACCAAGCCGTGCTCCAGTGCGGCGCGCACGCAACCTGCGGTGCCTTCCGGTCTTAAAGTCAATGAATCGCCGTTGCGATCCTCAAATGTGTACATCTCCTTAGTAACAATGTCGGTGTGATCGCCTATGGAGCGTGCATAAAGCTCAGTCTTCTCAAGCACCGGTAGCCGTATTCCTGCATACCCGAAAGAACGCAGTATCGCAATACTGGACATTTCTATAGTTCGGAACAGCATACTCTGCTCGGCTAAAGCATCGTGCATGCCGCGGATAGATTTTATTAAAACTGCCACGCCGGTCTCTAGGGTAGTTCGGTTACCTCAAAGTTAGCTACTTTATTAGGTTTAATATACGATGTCATATCATAGTCTTTGCCGTCAATCATAATATTCACTTGGTGGGCATTGCCAAATTCAAATTTCAGCGGCAAGTTGACCATGAAAATCTTATTGTATCCGTTGGACAAAATCCTATGGATGAAAATATCACCTCCTCCGTCTGTCACACGCGCCCAGCTTTCACCGCTAGACATAACAACTAATGTTACTGGCTGCAATGTATCATCAATTGCACTGGGGCGTTCATTGTTTAATTCGGTGTCTGCTTCGGTGTTAGATACGGCAGGTTGTATCTCGTCATTCGGTACATTTATGTTTTCACTCATGGTTTCACTATCGGAAGGCGATTGTGCCGTTTCTTGCTGCGGTGGAATGCCGGGAGTCTCGGATTGCTCAATGGCATCCTCCGGCGAGACAGGGAGTTCGTCCGCTACAGCAGGTGCCGCATCTTCCGGCGAGACTGGCGGTTCGTCCACTAAAGTGGGTGCCGCATCTTCCGGCGAGACTGGGGGTTCGTCCACTAAAGCGGGTGCCTCATCTTCCGGCGAGACTGGCGGTTCGTCCACTAAAGCGGGTGCTGCATCTTCCGGTGAGACTGCAGGTTCGTCCACTAAAGCGGGTGCCGTATCCTCTGGTGAGACTGGCGGTTCGTCCACTAAAGTGGGTGCCGCATCTTCCAGCGAGACTGGCTGTTCACTTAAAGGAGAGGGTGTCGGTCGATTCTCTTGCCACCAACCGATAATCAATGCCAGAAATATAGATGCCACGGCGATGCTTCCCCAAAATATTATATTTTTTTGATGGCGTTCGTTAAGCGGAGAATCCGACGACAAGTCTTCAAGTAAATTGTCTTCCTCTTGAGGTAGATTAGCGGCGTACATATCAAGCACAGGAACCGAGTCTATATGTAGCAATCGACAATACGCGCGTATATAACCGCGCACATAAACCATCTCGGGTAATTTGTCGTGCACCTCTTCTTCTATGGCGCGGATAACATGCGGCGACAGGCGTAATTTGCCGGCAATATCTTCGATCGTAAAGCCCTTCTTCTCTCGCTCGTAAGCTAGATATTGTCCGGGCTTCTTCGGTTCGTCTATATGTTCTTCGTCCATATCGTTAATCCCTGTGAGGTATATCTTTAATTAAGTATTATCCCATATAAATCCGTTGGTTGACACTTGTATTGTCATTCAGGTTGTCATTTTTGTATGATGCGCTTAGCTGCCCGCACGCAGCCGCTATATCCGAACCACGCGAACGACGCACCGTGGTCACAATATCATGTTCACATAATATGCTACGAAAACGAGACAGTGTCTCGGCATCCGAACACGCAAAACCACTTTGTGCGAAGTCGTTGAACGGGATTAAGTTGACTTTAGCAGGCATTCCCTCAATCAATCGGGCGAGTTCCAACGCACAAGACACGGTGTCGTTGACATCTTTCAACATAACATATCCGAAAGTTAAACTTGCGTTTGAACCACGAGCATCCAAGAACTGACGCACCGCATCGAACAAAACCGCAATAGGATACTTGCGGTTTATAGGCACCAGGCGGTCGCGCAACGAGTCGGTGGACGCGTGCAGAGAAACCGTGAGCGCAACATTCGGCACTGCCTTCAAGCGCAGGATGCCGGGGACATAACCCGATGTGCTTACGGTGACCCTGCGCGCCGGAATGCCATAAGCAAGGTCATCAGTCATCAAAGATGCAGCTTGAATGACTGCATCAAAATTCAATAACGGCTCACCCATTCCCATAAACACCACATTGCTAACCTCGGCTTCAGCCGCCGCACGCAGGCGACGATTGACCAGCCACAACTGGGCAACAATCTCGCCGCAATCTAGATTACGTTTGAAGCCTTGTCGTGCGGTCGCACAAAAAGCACAGTTTAGGGCGCAACCAACTTGAGTAGAAATACATAGCGTGTTTCTGCGCTTCTCAGGAATTAACACAGTCTCTATGGTGTTGCCGTCCTTTAGTCTGAGCAACCATTTATAGGTGCCGTCGGATGCGCGTTGCTCGTTGACGATTGTCGGGAACTCCCAAGCCGACACACGGGCGAGCTTGTCGCGCAATGCCGCCTTGAGGTCGTGCATCTTGGCATAATCGCATACCCCTAAACGGTGTATATATTTGATAAGCGATTTTGCGTGCGCCGCCTTTTCACCCAAAGCCGAGCATAAGTCAGCTAGTTCCTCGTGCCCTAATGCCAGTGGGTTTATTGGTGTGCAAGTAGCAACATCATTACTCATTACTCAAAAAGTCCGCTTGCATATCTCCGCTTCATTAAAAAAGAATGCAATCTCAGTTTGCGCAGTCTCAGGTGCATCGGAACCATGCACTGCATTGTTATCGATACTAGTCGCAAAGTCCTTGCGGATAGTGCCGTCGGCTGCTTCCTGTGGATTCGTCGCTCCCATAAGCTCGCGGTTGTGGGCAATAACATTCTCACCCTCCAACACCTGCACCATAACCGGACCCGATGTCATAAATTTCACTAGGTCTTTGAAAAACGGGCGCGATTTATGCACCGCATAAAACCCCATCGCCTGCAACTCGGATAAATGCATCATCTTCGCTGCCACAATCCGTATGCCCGCAGCCTCAAAGCGAGCGTAAATCTCACCGATATGATTTGCTGCAACCGCATCGGGTTTGATAATAGATAAAGTTCTTTCTATTGCCATTGTTGTTCTCCTCTAGTCTTTTTCTTCTATCCACGCCATTTGAATCGCCTCTAGAATCCTTTCACCAGAACGTTCAGGATCATCTTCAAAGTCCTCAAGTTCGCAGACCCATTGATATAAATCAGTAAAACGCACCCCTTGCGGGTCAACATCCGGATGCGCCTCGTCCAAAGCAATCGCAATGTCACGACTGTCTGTCCATTTTAATCCCATAATAATCTCCTTATGTCTATGATGTCGGTACTGTGCTATGCCGATTGTACCACTGCTTGCGAAGGTTTTGTATTTTGTAGTGGATAACACCCAAGAGATTAAGGCTTGGTATAATAGTCAACGCAGACATTCTTTGCTTGACTATATGTGCACAACAAATTGTGAGAAATCTACTAAATTTGCAGAAAAATGTTTGCTTCTAGATAAATCATCCAAAAAATTTCTACTGAGGATTGAATAGAGTTAAGTATGGCAAAAATCAAAGACATTCCAAAAATTGATAGGCCACGTGAAAAGTTCCTCAAAAAAGGGCCGGATGCACTTTCCAAAAGTGACCTTTTAGCGATTTTACTTGGCAGTGGAATCAAGGACAAGAATGTCCAGCAACTTGCGCAACAAATTATCAAAAAATTTAGCAAAGATTTTCTAAATATTACCGTTGATGATTTGAAAAAAACTACAGGCATTGGAGAGACAAAAGCACTACAAATTACGGCAGCAATTTCGCTAGTCAAAAGATTTCACAGAGAAAACGAAACGAACAAAATTGTCATCAAAAATTCTCAAGATGTCGGCTTTCTAACTTATGACTTACGAAGCAAGAAAAAAGAATACCTTATTTGCTTATATCTTGACACAAGAAATGTCTTATTAAAAAAAGAAGTGGTAAGTATAGGGCTCGCTGATAAAACGTTGTTTCACCCAAGAGAAATTTTTTATCCGGCTACAAAACTCAACGCCGCAAGTGTAATTCTTGTTCATAATCATCCGTCTGGTGATTCAACTCCAAGCAAAAAAGATATTGAAATGGCTAAAAAAATCACACAAGCAGGAGAAATAATGGCGATTCGCGTTATTGATTTTATGATTATTTCAAAAAGAGGAGATTATAGTTTTTATGAAAAACTTAAAACACAAAACAACGGTCTAGATTATCTGGCAGAAGGAGCCCAAGGAACACTTTTTGACTCATTGGAAATCGAGAAACCGACTTATGGAATTAGCGCAGAAAAAATTCAAGAAACCTATTTTCACATTCCCGAAATTAGCGGAAATTATTTCCAATTACACAACCGGCGATATATTGGTAACAAACATAAACTAATAAAATGGATTTTTTCCGTCCTTGATAAAGAGTGTGAAGGAAAATCATTCACGGATATTTTTGCCGGAACTGGTGTGGTTGCCGCAGTTGCAGGTCAGCATTTTGACGAGATTACTCTGAACGATTTCCTCTTCTCAAATCAAACAATTTATAAGGCATTCTTTGGAAACGGAAACTGGGATCGCAAAAAAATAAATTCTATTGTTAAAGATTACAATAATATCAATGGAGAAGATTTAGATGAAAATTATTTCTCTCTCAACTTCGGTGGGAAATATTTCTCAAAAAATTCGGCAAAGATTATTGGGTTTATCCGTGAGAATATTGAAGAAAATAGAGACAACTTAACAAAGCGAGAATACGACATGCTTGTTGCATCTTTGCTTTATTCCACCGACAAAATTGCAAATACAGTCGGACATTACGATGCTTACTTCAAAAAGGAATCTATCATGGATAATTTCTTCATGCGTCCGATAGAACCTGTTAAAGTCAAAACGATTTCAATTTTTCGCGAAGATGCGAATTTACTTGCAAAAAGGATTAAAACAGACATTGTCTATATTGACCCCCCCTACAATTCCCGACAATATAGTAGGTTCTATCATATACTTGAAACAATCACAAAATGGGACAAACCAAAGTTGCACGGCGTGGCATTGAAACCCCCCCCGGAAAACATGAGTGATTATTGCCGAGTAAGCGCAAAAGATAAGTTTGCAGAATTGATAAATGACATAAACGCAAAATATTTAATTGTTTCCTATAACAGCACCTACAATCCCAAGAGTAATTCATCACAAAATAAAATTACACTCGAAGAAATTAGAAATACCCTGAACAAGAAAGGGAAAACAAAAGTATTTGAAAAAGATTACCGACATTTTAACGCTGGAAATACCAATTTTGATAATCACAAAGAGTATTTGTTTGTGACCAAAACCACGTCATGGAACAGAAAATAAAAAGATCTCCCCTCTTTTATGTTGGAGATAAACATCGGCTAATGAAGCAACTTTTAAGTTTGTTTCCCGAAAAAATAGAAAACTTTTATGAATTATTTGTTGGTGGTGGTACAGTTTTTCTGAATATCAAGGCAGGAAAGTATTTTTTGAATGATATAAATAAACATCTTGTGGATATTCATAAATACCTAATTTCCAATGCGGGAAATTCGGAAAAGTTTTTTAACGAAGTTGAAGAAATTATCCTCAAATACAGACTATCTCATTCCTACAAGAGAGATATTGTGCCTGATACCCTTAAAAAAGAGTTTAAGAAAACTTATTATTCTAGGTTTAACAAAGAGGGATATGAAAAATTAAGAAACGATGTCAACAAAGATCGCAAGAATGATCCTCTTGTTTTGTATGTGCTATTGATATACGGATTTAATAGAATGTTACGCTTCAATGGTGGTGGCGCATTCAACCTGCCGGTCGGGAATGTTGATTTTAATAAAAATGTTGTAGAGGCACTTAATAATTATTTTGACTTTGTGAAAAATAGAGAAATACAGTTTTCAACTAAAGACTTTAGACAGTTTTTTGAGAAAAAAGAATTTACCAAAAATGATTTCGTTTACCTTGACCCTCCCTACTTGATCACTTCTAGCGAATACAATAAGTTATGGAGCCAAAAAGAAGAGACGAACTTGCTTGAACTAATTGACACATTAAATACAAAAGGCATTAAATTTGCTCTATCAAATGTTACTAATTACAACGGAAGAGAAAATGATTTACTGATTAAATGGATGAAAAAATACAACGTTCATAGTATTCAAAGCAATTACATTAACTACCACAACAATGCCAAGAAAAAAATTAAAGAAATCCTGATTACTAACTATTGAGACTATGCCAAGACCAGCCATATACAGACCATTACTTTTTACAACAACGATTAGAAATCCTGAGCGATTGAAAGACTTTCTCAATGTTTTAGAGACATATAACGGGAAAATTCTTGACGACAAATTGGCAGAAGAAATTGCCGGGGAAATTATCAGAACTGGTTTATATCGGCCAACCAGGCTACTCCAAAATATGAAACAAAAAATGAGAGAAAATAATCGCCTATCCGATAAAGAGATTAAAAAGATACTACGAGACAATCCGCAAAATCATAAAGAAGTAGGGTTTAGCAAAGGCTGGCCATCTCGTTTTGATACTTGGTTCAAATTTGCAAAAGAACTGGGATTTGTGTTTTATCGCACTGGAAAGAAAATAAGATTTTCAAAGATAGGATTAAAACTTGTTGATAGCAAACACCCTGAATTTGAACAACAAGCATTCTTGAATGCTTTTGTAAAATATCAGGCAAATAACCCTTTTCGGAGGGTGCTGAATGAAAATGTACCTTTGGTTTTATTGCTTCAAGTAATCACTAAATTAAATGCCGACGATGAATACAATAGCACGGGTATTTCAAAACTAGAATTGCCTCTGGTAATTTATTGGAAAAATAACGATGCAGAGATGTTATATCAGAGAATTAAAAGATTACGACAAGACTTTCGATATTCTCCGAGCAGGGAAATAATTACGGCAATTTGTCGGAATGAAATCATGGAAGGCAAAGATATTAAACGCAATGATAAATCTATCATGGTAGATTATCCCGATGAGTTTATTCGGAAAATGCGATTGACTGGCCTTATTTCTTTTCGTGGTGGTGGAAGGTTTATTGATATCAACAAAAATGAACAAGCAAAAATTAATTATGTCTTGAATAACTATTCCGAGTATAAAAAGTACGATACAGAAGAAAGTTATTTTAAGTACATCTCAACTATCGATAAAAACTTAATCTCCTCTAAACCGAAAGCTGTTTCAGCTTCCGAGCGGGATGAAGCCTTGAAAAAATGGGTTGGTGTTTATACTTGGGAGACAATCAAAAAAGAAATGCTGAAACTATCAAGCAGGAAATCAACGACACACGAAACTTTGAAATATTTATCAGGTCCAACACGGTTTGAGTTTTTGACAGCGTTGGCAGTGAAATCAAAGTTTCCGAATGTACAAGTAATACCAAATTATCCTATTGATGATGAAGGTATGCCGACATCTATCGCAAAAGGTGCTGGTGACACTGGCGACATTGAATGTTTTGAAGATATCAATGGAGTCTTAATTGAGGTAACAATGTGTGAAGGTAGAAAACAAACTGTAGCGGAAGTGTGGCCGATTGCTAGACATTTAGAAAAATTTAGCAAAAAAGTAAAAGAGTCAATGTGCTACTTTGTTGCACCCAGTATTTTTATTGACTCTATACGCCAGATTGACTACCTGAAGCAACAAGATAATCTGTTCATTTCTCCTAAAACCATTGTAGAGTTTTTGGAACATTTGGAAAATAACACTATCTTGTATACCTCCGCATAATTGCTTCTTGGGATATAGTAGGTAGCGCAGATATTGTTTGTTTGGCTTGATAACAGCAATAAATCATCAATAACCAATTACCAATAGGAGTGAAAAATGTCCACTACTGAAAGGGAGAACGACTTGCAAAATAGGGTTGACAGCCCTTTAGTAAATCCTAAAGACGACTGTCTTGACCGTAAGAGAATTGCGGAAAGAATTTTTGCACTTATCAACAACACCCCACCTAATACAAGTCTGCGCGTCGGTATTTTAGGTTCTTGGGGTAGTGGAAAAACAACGGTTCTAAATTTTATTAAACACCAGTGCGAAGATAAAAAATGTCCAGTAGCCTTTTTCCATCCTTGGCAATTTAATTCGCGTGAGGACGCATGGACAGGGTTTGTTTCTAGTTTAGATAATGCACTTGCTTCATGGGGAAAACTATCAGGGAAAAAATTACCAGTCGGTATCTTCAAAAAAAAGAGAATCATAAAAAATATATCCGAGAAAGCTCGGCGAATTACAGAAATCGTCAATACTGATATTGGCAAGGCTATTGGTGATCTTGTTTTAGCTCCGCTAGAAAACCAACTTGCAGAAAGTAAGCAAAATGTTAATAAAGAACTCAAAAAAATATTAGGAGAAGAAAAACGGTTCTATATCTTTATTGATGATTTAGATCGTTCTGAACCGGACATAGTTTATGACATGCTAATGTTGCTTAACGAAATAGTTGATTTAGATCAATGCGTTTACATTATCGGTTTGGATGTCAAAACTATCTCTGAGGTTTTGACAAAGAAATTAAACTATACGAATCCAAAGGAATTTATTGATAAAATCATTAATTGGCCCTTTGAGTTACCTATTCCGTCATCTCTTGATTGGGAAATCTTATTGGACAAGGAATACGAAAGAATCAAATCATCGGGTATCAAAAAAGATACTATCTTAAACATTCGCAACACTCTTCCCAAAAATCCAAGGAAATTCAAGCATTATGTAAGATATTTAGGCGGTCTTCACCAGGCATTCCTAAATCAGCTTGGTGATAAAGAACGAGACTGGGAGTTACTTTATCTTTGCCAGCTTCTAAATTTAGAATTTCCAGACATATCCAGAGATCTTAGACAAGATAATGAAATTATGAATGACCTTACTTTCAGAGAGTTGAGCGATCTTACTAACAACCTAAAAAGTAAAAACATATCGGCAGAAACAAACTGGGTAGATAAAATCAAAAAAGAACTTGAAAAATATGGAGATATTGATGTATCGAGATTTTTTGAGATCTATCAAGCAATTCGGGAAAAAATGAGTCCCTATCATAGTGTTGTATACTCTGGCATTTTTCGTGAACATATTAGAAAACATTTATTCGTGATTGAATACCTTGAATTAATAACCAAAAAAAGGTATTGCGAATTGAAGAAAAAACTACTTTCCTTGGAAGATCAAAATCTTAAATACGAATTAGAAGAATTAATTGCAAATAGTAAGGACAGTAAAGGCATTGGGCGAGTTCAAGAATTTATGAAAATGCTATTACAGGATAAAGATAAAATTTTTGAGTACCTGATTGGTTTACCTGCTAAAGATGAGATAAAACCTCAAATTGAAAAATGTAAGGAAATCATACATATATGTGATTTATTTGCAGATATTGATGAACTGTACCGAGTAGAAAAACCAATTTTTGACGAAGCAACTTTTGTGGCATGGTATGGTTCTCTATTACATCAAGGTAGATTTGTAGAGTCCGATGATCTTTACGAAAAGTTACACAACAGACAAAAAGCATTGCTACTTAAAGTAGTCAAGAAAAATCTAAAACATGCTTCCGAGATGTGCAAGTGGTTATACGAACAATTAGAAAATACTTCGGGTGATAAGACTACAGAAAATATCCAAAGAGAAATACGTGATATTCTCTACAAGGAATTAGCCAAAGAACTGCTAAATCGCTTCCGCAAAAATAATGGAATAAAAGAGGCATATCTTAAATTGAGTATAGAGCATGATTTTTTATCTGATAGTGATTCGCCATTTTATTCAGAAGAATCTTATAAAAAATTAAAAGCTATTGCAGATGAAGCTGGGGAAGACATTATAGTATATGGAAACTTGGTTGATTTTCTGCTATTAATTTGGCAGCCTATAGCCAAAATAGACATAGATGGTTCTTACGGTAATCTCAGAAAAATTATGCAAAAAAAGAAGTTTTTTGAAACTATATGGCAAGCAGTGGTGTGTCGCCCATTAAATGTACGATATGTCGGAACTTTTGAAAAAGCTATTAAAAAATTATTAACAGAAAAAATTATAGACGAGGATTATTTCAAGCGGCCCGAATGGTGGTACCCCATACTAGACGAAAACAAAGAAAGGAAATAGTCATCCCATACGCTACAGATCGGAAGTCCATTCGTCGGCAAAATTCTTTGCTTGCTCCAAGACATTGTCTATTGCAATCTTTCGTTCATCGGGCGGATACCCGTATTTACGCAGCACCCGTTTCACGGCGAGGCGAAGCCCCGCTTGCACGTTGTCTCTAATAGTCCAATCAATAGTAGCCTCTCTCTTGACCTTTGCAACTAAAATTCTGGCAATATCTCGCAGTTTGTCATCCCCCAACTCTTCTTTCGCACTGTCATTATTGGCAAGCGCATCATAAAACGCCAACTCCTCTTGCGAAAGCCTGTATTTCTCACCTCGTTTATCGGCATCTTTTATCTCTTTGGCAATGCTTATCAGTGCTTCAATGATTTCTGCCGTAGTTAACAAATTATTCTGGTACTTCTTAATTGCAGCATCCAACATCTCCGAGAGTTTCCTGCTTTGAATAAAATTCCTTTTACTCCTCGCTCTGATTTCATCGTTAAGAATTTTTTTCAGAAGTTCTAAAGCTAGATTTTTATGTTTCATGCCTCGCACTTCTTCCAAAAACTCGTCGGAGAGGATGGAAATGTCAGGCTTCTTGATTCCCGCTGCATCAAAAATGTCAATGACCTCATCGGGCACAATCGCTTTATCAACGATTTGTTTAATTGCCGTTTCTATTTCGGCATCGCTTTTGCCGCTATCCGATGCCTCAAGTTTTATGAGTCTAGCTTTCACCGCTTCAAAAAAGCCTAGTTCTTCTCTGATCCCTGCTGCCTTGTCGCTAGGCACAGAAAGCGCGAATGTTTTCGCTAGCACTGAGACATGTTCTATATATCTCTTCTTGCCATCTTCCAAACCGAGTATATGCTCCTGCGCCTCCAAAATGATGGTCAGTTTTCCTCTAGTATCGGCAGCAAAATATCGTTTGTAGTCAAAACCGTTGAACAACTGCACGACGATTTCGTATTTTTCGATCATCGTTGCAATCGCAGTTTCCTGTTCCAATGCGGGTGTCCCTTGCCCACCGCTATCCGTATAAATCGCAAGTGCCTGTTTTAAGTCGTAGGCAATCCCAATGTAGTCAACCACAAGTCCGCCGGGTTTGTCTTTGTAGACCCTGTTGACGCGCGCAATCGCTTGCATAAGATTATGCCCACGCATCGGCTTGTCAATATACATCGTGTGCAAAGACGGTGCATCAAAGCCAGTCAGCCACATATCTCGCACAATAACCAACTTCAAAGAATCTGTCGGATCCTTAAACCTATCCCCCAATTCTCTCTTTTGCTTCTTGGTGGTACGGTGAGGTTGATAACTTGATGGATCGCTTGAATTGGAAGTCATAATGACTTTTATTTGCCCTTTCTCAAGATTGGTATCGTGCCAATGCCGACGAAGGTTAGTAATCTCATCGTATAGCGCAACGGCAACACGCCGGCTCATTGCCACAATAATGCCTTTGCCTTCAAGTGTTTCTTGCCGTTCCTCAAAGTGCTTAACGATGTCTTGGGCAACTAGTTTTAGCCGTTTCTCATTACCCACAATCGCCTCTATTTGCGCCCATTTTGCCTTTGCTTTCTCTGTAGCAGTGAACTCCTGATCTTCGGTAATCTTTTCAACCTCGTCATCCAACTTTTGCATTTCCTCCGGCTTCAGATGCACATGCGCAAGGCGCGACGCATAATAAATGGGAATAGTCGCACCATCTTCCACCGACTGCTGAATATCATAGGTGTCAATGTAATTGCCAAAAATTGCACGAGTTGAAATGTCTTCCCTCTCAATCGGCGTTCCGGTAAAACCGATAAAAGAAGCGTTCGGCAAAGCATCTCTCAGGTATTTAGCAAAACCGTAACCCACAAATACTTGATTATCTTTTACTTTGGTTATCGCTTTAAAACCGTATTGGGAGCGATGTGCTTCATCGGCAATAACAACAATGTTCTCACGTTTTGAGAGTAAGTCAAACTGCTCTCTATCTTCTTCGGGAGAGAATTTTTGAATTGTCGTAAAAACAATTCCACCGCCGCTTGTTTGCAAAAGTTCTTTTAGGTGATTACGAGATTGCACTTGCACTGGTTCTTCTCCTAGCAATTGCCGACTAGCAGCAAATGCCCCAAACAACTGGTCGTCAAGATCGTTTCTATCGGTAAGCACAAGCAAGGTCGGATTCTTCATACGCTCGTCTGACATCAACCTGCCGGCATAAAAAACCATAGAAAGCGATTTACCGCTGCCTTGCGTGTGCCAAACCACACCGACTTTTCTATCGCCCGCCGGTTGGGCATCCGCCATAGGCAAGTTCAAGTCCGCATGTGCTTCTTTCCCTGTTTTGGAAACTCCGGCAGCAGTCGCCCGAATGGTTTCCTCCACCGCCCTGCATACTGCGTGATACTGATGATATGCTGCAATTTTTTTACTGGTATCGGTTCGTAGTTTTTCAAATACCGTAAACTGCCTGATGAGGTCAAGAAGCACATCGGGACGAAGCATTCCCTTAATAAGCGTCTCTACCTGTGGTGTCGTGCTTTTATCCTCTCTGACACCGTCAACAGTTTTCCATGCCATAAAACGATCCATGCCTGCCGTGAGCGAACCTGCCTTGGCATCCAAACCATCCGACGCAACCAAAACCCCATTGTAGTAAAACAAACTCGGTGCAACCTCCTTATAATTGTTTAATTGGGTGTATGCTGTTTTAACCGTAGCCTTCTCATCAGTAGGATTTTTTAGTTCAATCACAACCAAAGGCAAACCGTTGATTAGCAAAACAACATCAGGGCGTATCTCAGTTTTACTGCTGTTATCTATAACGGTATACTGATTGCAAACTATGAGATCGTTGTTTAGCGGGTTTTCAAAATCAACCAGCATTACCTTACCGCCGACCGTGTTTCCTTCTTTCTGGTATTCCACAGGAACACCCTCAATCAAATACTCATGGAAAATCGCATTGTTCTCAACCATACTCTGACTGGATAACCCCAAAACTTCTCTTAGCGCATATTCCAGTTCACTCTCAGGGATATCGGGATTAAGGCGGATGACGGCATCCTTTAGACGCTCTCGGAAAACAACCTCCGAAAAATCCCCACGCTCACGCTTCTGCTCCTCCGGTGAAAGATAGGTATAACCCTGCTCTTGCAGGAGTTCTACCACCCATTCTTCAACTTCGGATTCGTAGAGGGAAAGCATGATTGTTGATTGTGAAGATTGATACTGTATTTAGAAGATGTTTGCCGAAGAGGTCAAGAAATAACACTAGTCGTATTCCAACTCTACCTGTCTACCTAGTAACTTACCTTCTTCGGATTCATCGTTTAATTCACAAACCATGTTTTGTCTTATAAAATCCTGTATTGGTTCGGCTAAGGTTTTTAAGTCCTTCTGGTTGATACTCGCTATATATTGCTTAGTCTTAAATTTATTGCGAACAATATCAAACAACACCTCACAATGCGTTTCATCAATATCGCTGAATAACCTGCTATCATGAAAAATAAAATTCATATGATGATTGTTTCCACCAAATAGCATACACAAGTCATAACAAAACAATTTGACACTATTAATTCCATCGGAAGAATCCGATTGTATTTTTGCTTCTATGTTATATCTAATTTGATTTTCCCCTTCGTTATTCACAATCGTGATACCAGCTAATTCATCAGGGTAAAATTTCTTTGCCAAAGCTCTAAAATCTTTATTAATAGACTCTAAAAAAGATTTATTTTTCTCCAGATAGTCGATTGTTTTGCTGTTCTCATTGATTAAACCTTGCTCTAGTTTTTTTATTTCTTTTTTATATTTTTTCTGAAATTTTTCATAAGAAACTAACTTTTCTCTTTTTTGTTTTAGCTCACTTAACAGCTTATTTTTTTGAACAAAAACATCTAAGGCACCATGCGACCCAAGAAATGCTAAGGCTTCATCAAATTGTTCTTGTAATTTTGTCGCTTCCTCTTCTAACTTTTCTAATTCGTCCATAATTGATCGTTTTTGTTCTGCTAATCTTTTGGTCCGATTAGTCTTCAAATCAGCATAAAATTTTTCTAAATCTGATAACCTTTTTTCTACTGCATCCTGAAACACTTTTTTAGATTCTTCGTATATCTTTTTAATATCCTTTTGCTCTATATCAACTTCAACCCGTAGACTTTGGTTAATCCGCCCTATAGTACTTTTATGTAAATAAATTTGCTTTTGTTTTTCATCAATCAACTTTTTCAACTGATCCGCTTCTTCCTGACGCTGATAATAATCTTTAGCAACCCTATAATCTTGTAGATCTTCTTCCAATTTTTTAATTCTCTCCTCTATATCCGTAAGAAGCAATAGGTAATCCTCACTCACATTTTGATTGTGACCAAAAAACTCTCTTATGATGGGATCTTTTTCTATGCCTTTCAGGTTATTTCTTCGCTCTGTCAACTGATCTTTTAGTGCCTTTTTCTTATCGGCCAAAATGGCATCCAAACCTAATAAAAAAGTGTTGCAAAGTAGTTTTTGATAAGGTGTGCCAAATTTTTGAGGCTCATCATATCTTGTATATGAAGTTTTTGACGGTCTCAAAAAAAATGGCAACAAAGAACGAAAAGTTAAATACTTCAAATCTTCCTCTATATCAAAACATAGTTCTTGCATTCGTTGGTGAAATTCTGTCAATTTCAAAGTTTCATCGTTTATCTCTATTGATGTATGATTATCAACCGATCTTGTAATAATGTAGGGCTTACCCTTTATACTTAGCTTCAAAGTAAACCTCCAATCTTGCAAGGCATCACACGAAATCAATGCTTTTGTGATTTTACTACCCGCACTGGCACCCAGGCAAAAATCAATTAATGCAACTAAAAGAGATTTACCGACACCATTGTAGGTTTTCTTCTTATCACTCTGTGTGGGGTCTTTCTGTTCGGCAATAATAAAGCTAGCACCCGACGAATTGAAGGCTATCTTTTTAAAGCTATCTTGGTTTGCCGATATTGAAACTAAACGCATCTTTTTATAAGCCCATCTTGTTCAAGAATACAACCTGCAACATACAAAAAGATTAACGTCATAATCAAATTATCAAAGGTATGTTTCCCGGGATATTTTTTCTTCTTATAGTCCTTGCGATATTGCTGCCATAAATCATCAATGCTTTGAGAACTATCAAGCAATGACAATATATAGGAACCGAACCCTAGCAGGGATTTGGAAAAATTAATATTCTTGGTAGGTAATATCATTTGGGTTCCTCAAAAATATCGCAAATTTCAAAATACTTAGCCATTATTATAATCGCTGCTGATTGGAATCGCTTTTCCTGCTTATGGCTAATGGTATTCATTATTCCGATAAATAATCTGTCTCCCGAAAATTTCCTCGCTTTATCAATATAAATCTTTCTGATTCGATCTTTTACATCATCTGCAAAAAAATTATCACGACTGTCAAGATATTTATCTAGTTCGTAGACATATAAAAAACCTTGCTCTAGGTATTTTTTCATTATCTCCGACAAACCATTAAATTTGATCTTTTTATCCCAATCTGGGTATTTAATGTCACTATCCTGAATATCACTAATATCTATTTTCATAAGATGGGTTATCACCTCGCTTAAAGTAGAATAGTCTAAATGCAGTTCTTCAGGATTGGGGAACTGGCCGGTAATAGTTAATATCTGGTCATCATTTAAGGAAAAAACTAGATCCTCCAATTTATTAGTACCAAAAACTTCTGCTTTTATCCCGCGATCATGGGCAATTTTCTCTATAGCTTGTGAAAGCTGCGGTGGCACGCCATGATATTTATCGTTGATAACAAAGTAATACTCTTTTACTTCTTCCCATTTTTCTAAAAGCCCGGAAAAATCGGCCTCCAGCTTTTTAACGGCATTAGCGGGAGATTTACGTATATCTTCTGGGGCATAGACCTGAAAATATATTCCCTTTGACGGGATATAACCATCATTTTTGCGATCACCAATATTACCCCATGGTTTTATCCGTTGAAAATCTGGCTCTGCATAATCCATAATACGAGCGAATAGATCCTCAAAAGATTTTCCTTCGGTCTCGTATATTTTTAGCTTAAAGAGTATTCTGACTAGAGCCTTTTTGTCATCATTCATTGTTCTATATATTAAAAACTTCCGATCAAATATTGAAATTGTATCTAGTGCTAAAGGCAACAGGCAAAAAACACATTATAGATTAAACGATACTTTGATAAGGTAAATTTACATCTTATTTTTTAGTATTTCCTTATCCGACATTAAAGCTGCTGTTTTAGCCGTGCCTCACCGTTTATCAGTTTCGGAAGAAGCGTGTTGCGTGTAGCATTGAGAACGCGAAGCTGTAAAGTATTATTTTTAAGTCTTAGGGATATATCATCACACTGCTTGCTAAATTTTTTCAGTACTGTTGGGGGAGGCATATCTATTGGGTATTCTTCTAAATCTTTCGCTTGAGCTCTCTGTCTTCCACTCGTACCTCTCATCGTACTGATTGCATAGTTACGGAAAGTATTATTTTTTGCAATCACATAAGATAGAAACAACGGCATATTGGGTTTTGAGCGCATAACAATATACTCGGTTGATCCCCACCCTATTTCATTCTCCTTTAAGAAGTCTATAAAGCATGTTTTACCATTTTCTAAGCATGGTGTAATTCTTGCAAAAAGTGTATCTCCATTTTGAAACCGCATTCCGGACTTGAAAGGTCGGTTATACCAATTTAATGGGGTATGCGAATTTACGTTCATATTACTCATTTCAAGATACGGTGCCGGAGTTCCTTTTTTCAGGTTATATTTAGGATTAATATCTATGATTTCAACTAATTTTTTCACTTCCCATGCTTCGTCAGCATCTTCAATAAACCATTTTTGGAATAGGGTTTGTGCCATGTTCTCTAGAGTTTTGTTTTGTCGGTGCAGAAGATCTATTTTGTCATCAAGGCTACTCAAAACTTCGGCAATGGCTTTTTGTTCGGGAAGTGAGGGAATACAAAACGATATAGATGTCAGGGAGGCTTTAGATAACTCACCAAAAGTTGTTCCACTTGAATGTGCTTTAAGATAATCAACATTGCGTTTAAGCAGATAATACAAAAATACATTATCAATATGTTTGTTCACAATCAATCCTTTGAATCCTTGATTGACGGCAACTTCGTTTTTGGCAATTGCTAAGTAACCAACTGGTGCTCTAGTAGTTAACAACACTGTCCCTGCCGGAAGTAATTTTGCGTTTGAATTGTGTAATCCTAATTTGGATATACTTCTCTCACCATGGGCTATGTATCTATCCTTAAAGTTAGATAAGTCTTTGGGTGTTAACCAGGGAATGTCACCGTTCCAATATTTAGGTTCTTTAGTACTGGGTGTTCCTCCGCCTATTATTTCTGCCACATCCCCCAATTTAACTTCGTGCCACCCTTTCCGATATATCGTTTTGCCTTTGGTCTTGATTTGTTTTTTTAGCTCGGCAGAGGGAGTAGTATCGTAGGCAACAACATCAAAAAAGAAGGGCAAGTAGGTTTCTTCTTCTAAATAGAATTTTAGTTTTGAGGCAAGAGATTCATCGGCTTTTTCTCCTTTGATGGCAATATCTACATCCGAGGCTTCTTCATAAGCACCATCAGCCCGTGAACCGTAAATAACTGCTTCTTCTATTTGAGGATATGAACCGATGATATTGCAAATCTCTGCCAGTTGTTCGTCGGACAAACCGTATTTCATAGTTCTTTTTTGAGTTGAAAATACAGATCCCGAACAGCAGGATAAAAAGTCTCCGTAATGAATTGAATGACTTTTCGCAAGGTATCCTCATGGTAGGCATGAACCGTATCATTTCTTTTGACAATTGACTCCATCCATGGTTCTATTTTGAATATCAATTCGTTTTGGAATGCGTTTCTAAATACATTTTTAGCACTATTGCTCACATCTACGCCTTCGTTTTGTAAATAATCTTTAAGTACTTTCCAGCTGAGTTCATACATGATTATAAAAGATGATATCAATGCCATTTGATAGGCTTCGACATTAGGATGTTGCTCGTATTCGTCTATCCGCCTCTGCAAAGCCTCAAAGGCTTTTTCAAAATTTTGAAAGCGTTGCCTCCATCTCAAATCATTATCCATGAGTTCCCTCTTGATGGTTCCGGTTTATTTCTCATATTTAATGTTGTTTAAGTTCTCTAAAATCCGTTTGTTCAATCCGGCTTCTTCTTTAACCTGTGTTTCAAACTCCGCTTTTAGTTCTGCAAAACGCTCGGCAAAGTCATGGTCGTCCTCTGTCTCTACAGTTCCTACATAACGTCCTGGGCTAAGCACATAATCCAATTCTTTTACTTTCTCAATCGGCACTGATGCACAAAAACCCGGAGCATCTTTGTATTGACCGTCTGTTTTTCTCCATTGGTGGTAGGTATCGGAGACCTTGCCGATGTCTTCGTCAGAAAATTCTCGAGTGCGTCTGTTTATTAAATGTCCCAAGTTCTGTGCATCAATAAACAGCATTTCTCCGCTACGGCTTCTATCGCCGTTAAAGCCGTGTCGTTTATTGGATATGAACCAAAGGCACGCGGGAATCTGTGTGTTGAGGAATAATTTTGTTGGCAGATTGACAACGCAGTCCACAGAATTGCTGTCAATTAGGTTTTGTCGTATAACATCCTCACCGGAAGTTTTAGAAGTTAGCGAACCTTTAGACAAGACAAAGCCTGCCACGCCTTTGGGGCTTAGGTGGTATAAGAAGTGTTGCACCCATGCAAAGTTGGCATTACTTGCTGGCGGCGTGCCATATTTCCAGCGTGGATCGTCTTGTAGCAGGCTACCGCTCCAGTCGCTATCATTAAACGGTGGGTTGGCAAGTATAAAATCGGCTTTCAAGTCGGGGTGCGCATCTTGCAAAAATGAACCTTCGTTGTTCCATTTCACTTGTGAACCGTCAATGTTACGAATTGCCAAGTTCATTCGGCATAATCTATGGGTTGTTTGATTGCTTTCTTGTCCGTAAATAGAGATGTCTTTGATGCGCCCTTGATGTTCTTCAACAAATTTTTCGCTCATCACAAACATACCGCCGCTACCACAGCAAGGGTCAAAAACTCTGCCGCGATAAGGTTCTATCATCTCAACCAAGAGCTTAACAATTGATTTAGGTGTATAGAATTGACCGCCTTTTCTGCCTTCTGCCAAAGCAAATTCTCCCAAAAAATACTCATAGACTTTGCCTAGAATGTCCCTTGATTGCTGCGCTGCTTTACCCAAAGCAATATCGCTGATTAAATCAATCAGACCACCTAGGGCAGCTCTGTCAAGGTTCGGTTTTGCATAGACTTTAGGCAAAATACCTTTGAGGTTAGGATTCTCCTTCTCTATTTTCTCCATTGCTGTGTCTAAATCTTTGCCGATACTTGATAGCTTCGCACGTTCTCGCAAGTAAGACCAACGAGCTTCTTTGGGCACCCAAAAGATATTCTTATGTATGTATTCATCACGATCCTCAGGGTCGGGCGGGAATTCCATTTTGGTTTCTTTTAATTTGTGATGTTGTGTCTCAAAAGAGTCCGATATGTACCTGAGAAATATCAAGCCGAGTACTATGTGTTTGTATTCCGCCGCATCAATGTTTTTGCGTAGCTTGTCAGCTACTTTGAATAATTGCGCCTCTATGTTTTCAGTTTCTCTTGAATTGTTTTTTGCCATTGTCGTAGATTTATAAATGATTAAAGGGTTTATTATGCAACATATTCGGGTGGTGTCATATAGCCTTGATTTTGGTGTGGGCATAAAGTAGCCATACGGGGCTGTTGAAAAAGTATCTGCATTAGTACATTCCCCTCAGACGAAGCCTGACGGGGTGGTTGTAGTGGTTCTGCACTAGACAATTACCCCTTACGGTGCCTAAAATACTTTTTCAACAGGCATCATGTTAGTCCGCCCCTACGGTTCATGGAATACTTGTACAACAGCTTTAGGTTCTCCTTGCCTTTGCAGTGATTACAACCTATAATCACCGCAGAATATGCGGTAATTATTATGTGGATATACGAACACGATAACTGGCCCAATTTCACTTGGGATAACGACGCTTTGGCTTACCAACTTGCGGATTTACGCCACAGTCAAGGAATGTTGCTCGGTAGAATGAAAAATCTAGGATTTGATTTAAGATTGGAGGCAAATCTTAATACGCTCACTCACGATGTTGTTAAGTCTTCGGCTATTGAGGGGGAAAACTTGAATCCCGAAGAGGTACGTTCCTCTATTGCCCGCCACTTAGGAGTCAATATTGCTGGGCTTGTTCCTGCCAGTCGTGATGTTGAAGGCATCGTAGAAATAATGCTTGATGCCACCCGGCAATTCACTAAACCTTTAACCAAACGCCGATTGTTTGATTGGTACGCTGCTTTGTTCCCAACTGGACGAAGCGGTATGCATAAAATCACAGTGGGTGCTTGGCGTACGGAGAAATCAGAGCCGATGCAAGTTGTCTCCGGTGCTATCGGACATGAAAAAATACATTTTGAAGCACCACCGGCGCACAGAGTCAACAAAGACATGCAAGATTTTATGAACTGGCTAAAGCACGATAATACCACTGATGCAGTGTTGAGAGCAGGCTTGGCTCATTTCTGGTTTGTGACTATTCACCCTTTTGAAGACGGCAATGGTCGTATTGCCAGAGCTATCGCCGATATGGTTTTGGCCCGTGCAGACAAAAGCCCCGACCGTTTTTATAGTCTTTCTACTCAAATAGAAGCGGAGCGCAAAGAATATTACCAGCAACTTGAAAATCAACAGCGCGGTTCTCTAGACATTACCGGCTGGATGCGATGGTTTTTAGATTGCCTAAAACGTGCGATTGCCAATGCCGAAAACGAACTAAACGCGGTGCTATTCAAAGCGCGCCTTTGGGAAAAAATCAATCAACAGCCGGTCAATATGCGTCAACGCTTGGTTATAAATCGTATGCTTGAGTATGATTTCCAAGGTTATATCAATACATCTAAATATGCGAAGTTGGCTAAATGTTCAACGGATACGGCTTTACGGGATATTCAAGAGCTGAAGGGGCGTGGCATTTTCATACAAAATCCGGGCGGCGGACGAAGCACTAGTTATCGTTTGCCAGATATTGCTGTGAAATAGGGTAGAATACTTCCTTTGATATTAAATAAACATTTCACGGAGATATGACTGAAGTAGTAGTTGGCAAAAAGGTGCCTAATTTTAAGTTGTCCGCCACTGGTGGCAAGGAAATTAGTTTATCGGACTTTAAGGGTTCTAAACTTGTGATTTATTTCTATCCTAAAGATAACACGCCGGGCTGTACGATGGAGAGCAAAGATTTCAAAAGCAAGGCGAGTAGTTTTGAAAAGCATAATATCAAAATCCTCGGTGTATCTCGCGACAGCATAAGTTCCCACGAGAGGTTCAAGGATAAGTATAAATTTCCCTTTGACCTTATATCCGACAACGAAGAAAAACTATGTACGCTATTTGATGTCATTAAGCAGAAAAGCATGTTCGGCAAAAAGGTACGCGGCATTCAGCGTAGCACTTTCCTGATAGATGAAAAAGGCGTATTAAGACAAGAGTGGCGCAAAGTCAAAGTGATTAATCACGTAAACGAAGTATTGGAAGCTGCCTTAAATATCTAATTGCGGTGCCACCATGCACACACAAGTCCTAATTCAGGTCAACGGTACCGAGCATAGCTTACAAAAAGGCACGACCGTATCCAACCTAATACAGATGCTTGCATTAACCGAACGTAAAATTGCGGTTGAAATTAACCAAGAAATTGTGCCGCAATCTCGGCACGAACAAACCCAGTTATGCGATGGAGATCGGGTTGAAATCATAGAAGCGATCGGCGGCGGCTGATACTGCGCGATAGCCGATGCCTAAAAGAGCAGACAAAACCCTAAATATTGCCGGCAAAGACTATAGTTCTCGCCTGCTACTCGGAACTGGCAAGTATCGTGATTTTCCCGAAACCCGCGATGCGATAGAAGCCTCAGGTACCGAGATAGTAACAGTTGCTATCAGGCGCACCAATATCGGTCAAGAAAAAGGGCAGCCTAATCTATTGGATGTATTGTCTCCCGACCGATACACGATATTACCGAACACCGCAGGTTGTTACACTGCCGAGGATGCAATACGCACTTGCCGACTTGCACGCGAATTATTGGAGGGTAATCAATTAGTGAAGTTGGAAGTTTTGGGCGATCCCAAAACCTTGTTTCCGAATATTGTTGAAACCTTACGCGCAACCGAAGTTTTAGTCAAAGAAGGCTTTGATGTAATGGTGTATACCAACGATGACCCGATTGCGGCAAAGCAGTTTGAGCAAGCCGGTTGTGTTGCCGTTATGCCTTTGGCGGCACCCATAGGGTCGGGTCTAGGCATACGCAATCCTTACAATATCTTAAGCATTGTGGAAAATGCGCAAGTGCCGATTATCGTAGATGCAGGTGTAGGCACCGCCTCCGATGCTACAATCGCGATGGAACTAGGCTGCGACGGTGTGTTGATGAATACTGCGATAGCCGAAGCCGAAGACCCCGTATTGATGGCAAAGGCAATGAAAAAAGCTATAGAATCAGGACGCATGGCATGGCTCGCCGGGCGTATGCCTAAGCGCCGTTTTGCATCGGCATCGTCGCCTTCCGAACAATTATTTTTCTAATCCCTAAAACGATATTCTGAATGTTGAAATCTGCGCCGCTGCAATATCCGATACGCAGCTATGTGCTACGCGGCGGACGTGCCACAAAAGCGCAACGATACGCGTTGCAGGCATACTGGAAAGATTACGGCATAGATGTCCGCAATCGCTTACTGGATCTAGATGCCATCTTCAAGCGCAAAGCTCCAAGGGTTCTGGAAATCGGATTCGGCAACGGAGAAGTATTGGCAGCTTTGGCGGAGACCAATCCCGAGACCGATTTTATAGGAATAGAAGTATATCCACCTGGGATTGGTGCATTGCTGAACAGAATTAAAACCAAAGCACTGAGCAATATAAGGGTGATACGCGCCGATGCAGCGGTGGTGGTGTCGCAATGTTTTGCCGACCAGTGCTTGAACAAAATTTTCATTTTGTTTCCAGACCCTTGGCCTAAAAAGCGTCATCACAAACGTAGATTAATACAAACGAGTTTTGTCGATATGCTAGCCGATAAACTATGTCCGGACGGTGTGCTACATCTAGCTACGGATTGGGATGATTACGCTACAGAGATGCGTGCTGCGGTTGCCGAAAGCAATCGCTATCAAAAAATGGATACACCACTGCTTCGCCCGATGACCGGATTTGAGCGACGGGGTAAAGCATTGAATCATCACATTCATGATATGCAATATAGAGTGCTTGCTGCCGGAGTGGATTAACATGAGGACTATTGAAAAAGTACCGTCACTACATAAACCCAACCGCTTGCGCCATTGAATTTACGATAACCACCCGCAGGGGCAGAATAGAGCCGCCGATTGAGACAGTAGTTCAATCGGCAATTTGATATGTCTGCCCTAACGCGTTGCATCTGCACAATCAATACATTCATTCATTTCGTTTACGGTAACCTACCGTAGGGGAGGGCTAACATGGGGCTGTTGAAAAAGTGTTTGCATTGGTACATTCCCCTCCTTTGGAGGGGTGGCAGGCGAAGCCTGACGGGGTGGTTGCAAAGGTTCTGCACAAAGTCACGCCGTTTGTGCTACTGCAACAAACGGCGGTTCTATTTTTCAACAATCCCACATGCCCTCCCTAACGCGTTGCGTCTGCACAATCAATCCATTCATCCATCTCGTTTACGGTAACCTACCGTAGGGGAGGGCTAACATAACTTTGATGGCGCAAGCGGTTGGGTTTATGCCACCTCTACGAATGGGTGCTATGTTTGGGTAAGCCGCCGCCCATAATTCTTAGTAACTGGCTAGGCGTACGGCGCTCTTTCCTCAAAATACAACCCGACATATCTTTAGCCGCACAGCCTTCCACCAAGCATGTGCGTTTTTGTTTAGCGAGTTGTGTCCATGCGTATTGCAAGGCTTGGTCGCGAGAATTGAAGAAATGATCAGCCCATTCTTCGCTGGCAAAACCGCTACGCTCAAAAGTGTTCATTACTTCCATAGGCGGGCGGGCGAATAAAAATTCTATATCTTGTTCCACCAAAGTGCGCGCCAGTTCGTATAACATTTCTTGTCCTGTTGCATCTATTTCGTTCATCGAAACCGCATCTATGATAATGAATCTCAGTTCTGGCTGGTTGCTAACTCGCTCTAATACCTTGTCGTGAAAATAACCTGTATTAGCAAAAAACAAAGGTCCACCGAAGCGCACAATCGCGATTTGGGGACATACTTTGAGGATATATTTAGCGGCATCTCTTAAGCCACCGTCGGCATGTCTGCCGAGCAGAGAAATATCGGGACGCATTGTGCGGTATACATAAAGCCCCAAAGACAACACCACACCGATTAAAATACCATTTTCCAGATGAGGGGCAAAGAGTAATGTAAGCACAAAGGTTACTACGGCAACAAAGCCGTCCTGATACTGTATGCGCCATATATTTTTGAATGCCTGGATTCGCACCAGCGATGCAACGGCTAGAATGATGACCGCCGCTAAGGTTGCTTGTGGCAGGTGGTATAGCAAAGGTGTTAGAAACAGTAGTGTGAAGCCGATTAGTACTGTGGTCACGATAGAAGAAAAACCAGTGACTGCACCAGTATTGATATTGACTGCCGACCGCGAAAAGGATCCTGAGACTGCATAGCCTTGAAATACACTGGAAGTTAGATTGGATAGGCCTTGTCCTATCAGTTCCTGATCCGCATCCAGCCGTTGCCTTGTTTTGACTGCCATTGCTTTTGCGATTGATATCGCCTCCATAAAACCGATGAGTGCAATTGCCAACGCAGCTCCTGCCATTTGCTGTATTATCGCCCAGCTGACGATCGGAAGTTCAAAAGACGGCAATCCTCGCGGGATGTTGCCTACAACGCGACCGCCGTTCTCCTCAAAATCAAAAAACCAAGAGACTAGGGTAGCTATAATGACTGCGATCAAAACAGAAGGTATCTTGGGCAGGTATCTCTTTAATGCTATCATCAATGCTAGAGAACCTATTGCGATTAATAAAGTCGGCAGATGCGGGTTATCCCATGCCGCTCTTAGCGTATCCCAGACGACTTGATAATGGTATTCTGCTCTATCTACTTCCACACCGAAAATCTTGTCGAGTTGAGAAGTTGCAATAATGATCGCTGCGGCACTGGTGAACCCGGTGACTACCGGATGAGAGAGAAAGTCTACCATCATTCCCAAACGTACTACGCCCAATATAAGTTGTACCATGCCGACCATAAACGCCAACATCACCGCATATATAAAGTAACCCTCACCACCGCTCACCGCAAGCGGTTCTATCGCAGACGCGGTTAATAACGATACTACGGCAACCGGTCCAGTTGCAAGCTGACGCGAAGAGCCGAACAAGGCAGCAATAGCAACGGGAAGACAAGAAGCATACAAACCGTAATACGGTGGCAATCCTGCGAGCTGTGCATACGCCATAGATTGGGGTACTAACACGAGTGCTACCGTTGTACCGGCAAGCACATCGGCTTTGATTGTTTCGGTGTTTTTTAATTCGCCGACCCAGCCTAGAAAAGGCGTAATGTTTTTATAAAGTCCGAGTAGTACTTTATTTATTTTTCTTAGGATCGGTAAATTATCAAGCATATAGGTTCATATTGTCATCGTAAAAGGTTATACTAACATAGCAAATACACTAACTTTCTTATTGAAACTAAAAAAATGGAATATCGTCAACTCTCCAACACCTCCGTCAAGGTCAGTGTGATTTGTCTAGGCACGATGACATGGGGGGAACAAAATACCGAACAAGAAGCGCACCGGCAACTTGATTTTGCCGTTGAGCAAGGTGTCAACTTTATAGATTTAGCCGAGATGTATCCAGTGCCGCCCAAGGCGGAAACTCAAGGATTGACCGAGCATTATTTTGGCAGTTGGCTTGCCGATTACTCCGCTAGAGATAGCCTGATTATTGCCACCAAAGTCTCGGGACCAGGCATGCAAAGTTATATACGAAACGGGCCGGAATTGACGCGGGATCATATCATCCAAGCACTGGAACAAAGCCTGCAGCGTATTGGAACCGACTATATTGATCTATACCAAGTTCACTGGCCATCGCGCAAAACCAACTTCTTTGGCGATTTGGGTTATACACACGAAGAGAGCGATGACTCCACGCCTATCGCCGAGACCTTAGAGGCATTAAACGATTTGGTGAAAGCAGGCAAGGTGCGCTATGTAGGGATCTCCAACGAAACACCGTGGGGGACGATGAGGTACTTAAATCTCGCATCACAACATGATTGGCCAAGGGTAGTCAGCGTGCAAAATCCTTACAGCCTATTGAATCGTACCTTTGAAATCGGACTGGCAGAAATCGCACATCGAGAACAGGTCGGTTTGTTGGCATATTCACCTTTAGGTTTTGGTGTGTTAAGCGGCAAATATCTAGGCGGTCAAAAACCCGATAAGGCGCGCTTAACCTTGTTTGACTTTTTCAGTCGTTATAGCAATGACCTGGGTATAGTCGCAACTGAGCGTTATTGCAAGATTGCCGAACAGGCAGGATTGGATCCGGCACAAATGGCACTTGCTTATGTCAACACACGTCCTTTTTTGACCAGCAACATTATCGGTGCAACGACGATGGAACAACTCGAAACTAATATCAACAGTATAGACGTTGAATTATCGGAAGATGTGCTGAAAGAAATAGAGAAAACGCATAACCAAATTCCGAACCCTTGTCCCTGACTCGCATAAAGAAATGGGGTCGCTGAACAAGTACTGTCATCGCCCAAACCCAACCGCTTGCACCATTGAATTTATGATAACCACCTGTAGGGGAGGGCTAACATGGGATTGTTGAAAAAGTGTCTGCATTGGTACATTCCCCTCCTTTGGAGGGGTGGCAGGCGAAGCCTGACGGGGTGGTTGCAAAGGTTCTGCACAAAGTCACGCCGTTTGTGCTACTGCAACAAACGGCAGTTCTATTTTTCAACAGTCCCACATGCCCTCCCTAAAGTACCGTTTTGCACTATTCCAACCGCTATGCGCCACTTGGTTTTGGTTCCCATAAATTGGATGGTGTACGAAGGATAATGTACGACAAGCAACCATGTTAAAGTTCTGCACAATGTCACGCCGATTGACCTACTGGCTCAATCGGCGGTTCTACTTGTGCAGACGCAACGCGTTTCGGGAGGGCATGTTAGCCCTCCCCTACGGCTCAAGGATACTTTTTCAATACCCCAATGCCCTTTGATATACGGCTTGAAAAAAAACCGTTATCGTTTGACCATCCACGCCGTCTCGCCAGCATCGCTCTGAAAGCAGATGCATCCGAAGATATCATAAAAACAAACTTGACACCTTTGCGGAAAATACAACCTTTTGAGAATTGGTATGCCGACCAACCAGTCAGCCTCGGAAAACGCGGAAAATTATCTTATGCTTTTAACGATTCTGTCTTATTCGGACATGCCGAACTTGAGCAAAAGCGTATTGCCAAAGATCTGCAGGAGACATACAAAGATATGGTGCAATTATTAAACTCGGAGCATTATTCGCTGTTGAGGGTTTGGCACTATTTACCACAACTTGCCGAACCATCCGATTATCAGGTGTTCTGCGATGCAAGAGCGCAGGCTTTTTCTTCGCACAAAAAGGATTCTTATTGCGCAGCCACCGTAATCGGAACAGGGTCGTACTACGGGGTAGTCTATTTTGTTGCGGCTCGCAAAGCGGGTATCGCTGTCAACAATCCTCGTCAGACCTTGCCGCACTTGTATCCTAAACACTATGGAGAGCCAGCCCCTATGTTTGCACGTTCAACGCTAAAACAATGGGGTGATAAAAGCCATCTTTATATCTCTGGTACCGCTGCAATCGTAGGTCATACGAGTCTGCACGATGGTGATGCAGACGCGCAATTAAGCGAGATAGTAAATAATCTAAACTCGCTACTGAGCGAAGCAGCCAAAACCGAACATGGCTATAGCAATATGCCACTGACCCAACTGCAACATATTAAACTTTATGTGGACAAGCGTGTGTCGGAAGATATCACTACATTGATTGATAGACATTTAGGTTCCGATATTGAACTACAAGCGTTTGAAGGGCAGATGTGCCGTCCTGAATTACTCGTAGAAATAGAGGCTATGGCTATATCTAAACCTGTGGGTGAGTGATGCCTGAGCTTCCCGAAGTAGAAACGGTTCGGCGAGGTTTGTCGTTGCATTTAATAGACAGATGTATACGCAAAGTCGTCGTACGGCAAAGACGTTTGCGTTGTCCGATACCTAGGGGACTAGAGCAAAAAATTAAAGGACTTTGTATTAAGGCGATAGAGCGGCGTGCAAAGTACCTGTTAATTAGGTTCAAGTCTGGTTGCCTGATTTGCCATTTGGGTATGTCGGGTAGTTTGCGTATCCTTGATAAAACATCTACTGCAGGTCCGCACGATCATATAGATATTTGTATTGATGATAGCCGTGTGTTGCGCTTTTGCGACCCTAGAAAGTTCGGTTTGATTTTGTGGACGGCAAAAGACCCAATGCAACACAAGTTGTTGCGAGACTTAGGCCCGGAACCGTTAAGCACAAACTTCAACGGTGAGTATCTATATCGGGCATCACGAGAGCGCAAACTTGCCATTAAAAGTTTTCTGATGGATAGTCATATCGTTGTCGGCATCGGCAATATCTATGCGAACGAAGCCCTTTTTAAGGCAGGTGTACATCCTCGGCGTGCTGCTGGGAGAATCTCACTCACGCGTTATGAATCTATAGTTGAGGCGGTCCGTGTCACATTGAAAAATGCGATAAAAGAAGGTGGCACCACTCTACGCAATTTTGTTGCAGAAGATGGGCGGCCCGGTTATTTCAAGCAAGTACTCAATGTCTATCAACGAACCGGTGAGCCATGTCCATCGTGTAAAACACCCATACGGCTAATGCGCATTGCACAACGGTCAACTTTTTATTGTCCACATTGTCAGCATTAAATGTGAGGCTATTGAAAAATAGAACTACCGTTTGACCTACTGGCTCAATCGGCGGGTTTACTCGGCTCAATCGGCGGTTCTATTTTGCATGCCCACCATTTAGGACAAGCCTTAGCTTGTCCGACCTACATACCCACGTAAGGTTCTGTGCAACGTCACGCCGTTTGACCTACTGGCTCAAACGGCAGTTCTATCTGATAAAATAGTATCTATACAAAAATCAGCTTGTTATATAAAAATGTTTTCCAAAATTGCTAATTACTTTCACATACTGAAAGCCAGAATCGTAGTTGCTTACGCTTTGCTCTGTGTTATTGAGCCATGTTCCAGTTTTCAATATAAAAGAATCTACGAACAATTAATTAAAAATACCTTGTTCTTAATACGGCATCCTTTGGCTTGTGTCAGAAATGGATTTCCTACAAAAATAACGTTTAAGGGTGCATATGTGAACTTCAAAGAGGCATATAGTTTTTTGTATAAGGATTTCTTCAGACAATATACTGCACACCGCAAAACTCCTTTGGCTGATTATGTTTATGTAAAAATAGAGTGTCCTGCGCTAGGAAGTTATTTTCCTAGAATAATCGGAGTAGCTTGGTTATGCGAAAAACTGTGTATTAATGTCAAGTTCACTTTCCCTGATACTTATATCACCAGTGGTAGCGATTTCTTTGAGAACTCTGTTTTGGATTATGCAAAGACATGTCATCCAGAGAACTTTACACAATTAAAGAAACCTCTAGTGAACCTAGATTATAGAGAGGGGATATACCCCAGTATATGGGAAGAGTTTGCTAAGTGTAAAATTTCCAGTGAACACGGATATAAAATAATCTCAAAACTATCTATCAAGCAGGAAATACAACAGCATGCGGATCAATGGTGCGATGCAAATATCAAAGGAGCATGTGTAGGAGTACATTATCGTCAAACTGATGTTATCCAAGAACATAGAATAATTAGAATAGACAGCTATATTGATTATCTCAAACAAGTACTAGATGACCATTATCAGATCTATGCATGTTCGGATAATGCACCTTTCATTGAGGCGATACACAAAGCATTTCCCGATAGAGTAGTTAGTAGAGACATAACACGGTCTGAGGATGGTCGATCATTACATCGCCATGAACCTTATGCAGGACATCAACAAAGGCAAGATGCCTTGATTGACATGCTGATATTGGCAAAGTGCGAAATGATTTATACTGTGGGCTCTTTTTTGATAGACGCTATTAGATTCTTTAATCCAGCAATAAAAATCATTGATCTGAACGGACGAGGTGAAACTGAGTATAAAGACTTTCCCAATTATCTTCCTGTCCCTAGAATGGATCTTGTGCAAAAAGCCCAAGCGGATACCGCTTGGAAAGAACTACTTCCATTTGAGACGACGGTTGCCAATATTGAAAACAAAAAGAAGCGATAAACTATGTGGAACATGCAAAACCAGTCTATATAACAAAAAATGTTTTCTAAGATTGCTAATTACTTTCACATACTTAAAACTAAGATCGTAGTTGCCCATGCTGTATACGCTGTATACAATGATTATGGACTTAAGAGATTCTACAGGCGATTAAGATGGAATACCTCGTTTTTGATACGGCACCCTTTTGCTTGTCTCAGGAATGGATTTCGTCATAAAATAACATTTAAGGACATAAAGAATATATATGTGAACTTGAAAGAAGTATATGGTCTTTTTTATAGGTATTTCTTCAAACAATATACTGCAAATCGCAAAACTCCTTTAGCTGATTATGCTTATGTGACAATAGAGTGCCCTTCACTAGGAGCTGCCTTTCCTAGAGTAATCGGAGCAGCCTGGCTATCTGAAAAACTAGGCATTAACATCAAGTTCACTTTTCCTGATACTTATATCACTGGTAGTAGCAATTTCTTTGAGAATCCTGTTTTGAATTATGCAAAAACATGCCATCCAGAAAATTTTATGCAATTAAAGAAACCTCTAGTCAACCTAAATTATAGAGAAAAGATATACCCTAGCCCATGGGAACTATTCGGTAAATTTAGAACTTCCAGCGAATACGGATATAAAATAATTTCAAAACTATCTATCAAGCAGGAAATAAAGCAACAAGCGGATCAATGGAGCAATGAGCATATTAAGGGAGAATGTGTAGGAGTACATTATCGTCAAACTGATGGTATTAACGAAAAAAGAATAATTAGCATAGACAGCTATATTGATTATCTTAAACAAGTACTAGATGACCATTATCAGATCTATGCGTGTTCGGATAATGCGCATTTCATTGATGCGATACACGAAGCATTCTCCGGTAGAGTGGTTAGCAGAGATATAACACGATCTAAGGATGGTCGATCATTACATCGGCATGAACCTTATGCAGGACATCAACAAAGGCAAGATGCTTTGATTGACATTTTGACATTGGCAAAAGTCAAAATGATTTATACTGTGGGCTCTGATTTCGCAGACCTTATTAGATTCTTTAATCCTTTAATAAAAATCTTTGATCTGAGAAGAGCAACTGGGTGTAAAGACATTCCAAATTATATTCCTGTTCCTAGAATCGATCTTGTGCAAAAAGCACAAGCAGAAACTGCCTGGAAAAAATTGCTTCCTTTTGATAAGTGGGTTGACCATATTGAAAAGAAAAAGAAGTAGAATGGGTCTCTAGACAAAAATGTTTTCCGAAATCTTTAACTATTGAATGGAAACTTATGGCACTTGATTTGAGTAGTTTTAAGAAAACTATCGTAGCATTGGAAGAATCTCTGACTATTTATAATAAGTATAAAGAGACCGACGAAAAACACGAACGAACACTAAAAAGAGGGGCTATTCAGGCATTTGTTGTTAGCTATGAAATGGCACGCAAAATGCTTGTTCGCTACTTGAAAGAATATTACGATGAAAACTTTGATCAAATGCCTATTCGGGATATTTTTTGTTACGGTCAAAGAATAGGGATTTTATCCGATGCCGAGAAATGGTTCACCTATAAAAATAATAAAGATAATAGTTCCCATATCTACGACTTGTGCATTGCCGATCAAGTTTTTGACGCAACCGATGATTTTCTACAAGAGGCTCAATATGTCCTTGAAGAAATGGAACAAAAAATTAAATGATTAACCTGCGTCCTCACCACGAAGAAATTGTCCGGCATATTCTTGAAAAGCATGTTCCTGATGCAACAGTTTGGGTGTTCGGTTCACGCGTGAAGCAGACTGCACACAATAGTTCTGATCTTGACTTGGCTATCGTTTCACAAAGCAAAATACCTTTGCAGGTTATGAATTTGCTCAAATTTGATTTTGAAGAATCGGATCTCCCTTTTAAGGTAGATGTTTTAGATTGGCAAAACATATCGGATGATTTTAAGAAAGTCATCAAGGAAAAGTATATCGTTTTTGAACGCAGACGAGTATCCGTCAATGAAGCTCATGACGGTTATAAACCTAAATAGACATATAGGGCGGTTGAAAAAGTACTGACATTGAACGAAGCCAACCGCTTGCGCCATTAAACTTATGGTAACCAACTGTAGGGGAGGGCTAACATGGAGCTATTGAAAAAGTATCTGTATTAGTACATTCCCCTCCAAAGGAGGGGAATGTACTAATACAGATACTTTTTCAACAGTCCCATAACTGATGTTAGTATTCTTTGCTCTTTTTGTCTTTAGCACGCCGTTTATGCGCTCGAGGGTGCGCTTGGTCGTATACTTTCGCTAGATGTTGGAAATCTAAGTGCGTATATATTTGTGTCGTGCCGATGTCGGCGTGTCCGAGTAGTTCTTGTACAGCGCGCAAATCACCAGACGATTCGAGAATATGCGTTGCGAAAGAATGGCGAAGTTTGTGGGGGTGCAAATGCTGTTGCATCCCTTTAGACTGAGCATATTGCTTCAGGCGCAACTGCACATTGCGCGCACTCAGACGTTTTCCGTTGCGACTCAAAAACAAAGCCTTCTCGCCGCTACAACTTATCGTCTGACGTATTTTCAGCCATCTTTCAATCGCTTTAATTGCGCGACCGCCGACTGGTATCTCCCTTTCCTTGCTGCCTTTTCCCATCACACGGATCATTCGGTTGCTCATATCAATGCTATCCAAATCTACCGAAACCAGTTCGGATAAGCGCAAGCCCGATGAATAAATCAATTCCATAATCGCTATATCCCTAGCCAGCAACGGTGAGCAATCACTTTGATCCCGGCTGAGTAATTGCGAGACTTGGTCAACACTCAATGTGTTGGGCAGTTTCTTTTGATCTAAAGGTGCTTTAATCCCATCAAACGGATAACTGCAGTTGTAGCCTTGTGCGATGCAATATCTAAAAAAGTGCCGCAACGACGATAACTCGCGAGCGAGTGTCCTACCTTTGATACCAGAAGTATGGCGCGACGAAAGATAGTTTAATATCTGTATCTGCCCTAGTTTGTCCCAGTCTGCTCCGATTTCCGAGATGTACTTCAGGAGGCGCAGAATGTCACGACGGTAATTGCCGATAGTATGATTTGAATAGTTTCGTTCGGCTTTTAATGCGTTAAGAAACTGTTCGCACGCTTGAATGGGATCCATCAATCCTTTAGGGTTTTTGCACAGGCTGCGATAGCCGCTGCAATCAACTCACCGTACTGCACCAATAGCATTGTGCTTTGACCGGGAACATAAGCGTTTGGGCGAGGACTGCCGAACAATAAAAGCCCCAGCTTTTGATTATAGAATCTCAGCGGCATAACGACAGACGAGCGTATACGCTGCGCGAAGTTTCCGAACAATGCTTTTTGAGCCGCACTGCCGAACGGACCACAATCCGGTTTGTTGATCTTAAATACCGATGCAAGCAATGCCTTCAATATCGGGTCGTTTGTATCGAGTGTGCGTGCTGTTTTAGATGATTCGGAGTATGGCGGCAATAGGCTGATAATAATCTGATTGGACGGAAATTGTGCTCTCAGTGTTTTTATCGTCTCGGAGACGATGGATTCAATGTCTTTTTTATGCAGTAATTTTAGCGACAAACGATGCAAACAAATGCTAAGCCTCTCGTTTTCCTTGACGATGTCTATTTGTGTGGTGATTTCCTGCTCTAACTGGGCATACTTTTTTCGTATTGAGGTGGTTTCCATTCGCAAAACCTCTGCTTGCTTTTGAGACAGAGATAACACCTTGCCGTCTTTGTAAGGCAATGATAGTTTGAGCAATAACTCGGGGTGTTCGTTGAAAAAATCAGTATGCCGAGTTAGAAAGTCTATGACCTGTTGTTCGTCTATATTTGTAGTTTTATTCTTTGCTACCATAAGTTATATCTTAATAAGACCTTCAAAAACCGATTCTGCCGGTCCGACTAGTTTAATTCTATCCTTCTCAAATCGTATGTTCAACAACCCTCCGGCTAATTGTACCGGTACCGAATCAAGGGTTTGGGGAATCCACCCTTGGACATGAGCAATCACCGCAACCGCACAAGCACCACTTCCGCATGATGGAGTTTCACCTGCCCCGCGTTCGTAGACCTGTGCATGCAAAACATCGTCTCGTGCTTCCACAAAGGATACATTGACGCTGGCCGGGAAACAGCTATGTGTTTGTAAAGCTACACCTATCTCGGCGATTGGCACTGTGTTTATATCGTCAACTTTAATGACTGCATGAGGATTGCCGAACGATACAACTCCGAAGCAAATTTCTAGTGCAGCAGATTTAACCGTATACATTTTCTTTTCTATCCGTTCACCAACCGCAAGCAACCCTGTGGGATTAAACGGAATACGCTTGGGATCAAACACTGCCGCCCCCATATCAACCGCGATGCTATTATCGTCTTGGACGGTGATCTCTATGATGCGTTCTACCGTGCGCACCCGTATCGTTTTCTTATCAGTCAATCCTTTGTCGCTAACAAAGCAAGCCACACACCGCGCGCCGTTACCACATTGAGCAGATTCGCTACCGTCGGCATTATAGACGCGATAATCAAAATCAACACCTGACTGCGAAGGATTATCTATTATTAGTAGTTGGTCAAAACCAATGCCGGTGCGACGATCCGCCCATCGGCGAATGGACTTTTCATCTACGGCAAACTGGGGCGAGTAGTCGCAGCCGTTGATCAGCATAAAATCATTTCCGCAACCGTGCATTTTTGTAAATTTGATGTTCATGTACGTTATATAAATAATACGGGTATCGGCTTCTCACTGTGATGTGTACAAATCAATAAAGCAATTTTATACTACTTTAATAATACTGCCTTGAAAAACTGAATACCTTTATAATAAGCAACATTATTTCATCTTAATTCCAGGGTACGAATGAAAAACATCAAAGATATTAAATGCGTCGGCTTGATTCTGAAATATAGCGAGCGTAGCAAAACGCAGGCAGTGGCAAACCGTTTGAGTGATTATCTGTTGCAACGTTTTGATTCTATCGTTGTGCGAGAGGAAGACAGAACCCTCACGCTCAATAAAGAAGGCATAAGGTTTGTATCCAGCGAGGAATTCAGACAACAGTGCGAGCTTGCTTTTTCTATAGGTGGCGACGGTACTTTATTACAAGCGAGTCATCTATGTAGCGAGCACGATATTCCTATTGTCGGTATCAACTTGGGACGCTTGGGGTTTCTCGTAGAGATATCGCCGGATGATTTTCACAACCGACTGGATGCTATCTTTGCAGGCGACTATCGCATAGAAGAGAGAATTATGCTTGAAGTAATGTTACACGGTAGTGAGGGCGGTACTGAGAACTTTATCGCTTGCAACGATGTTACAATGCGCAACAAAAACACCGTGCGTATGCTTGAGTTAGACACACAAGTAGACGAAGTTTATCTGAACACCATACACGGAGACGGGCTTATTATTTCTACACCTACAGGTTCAACCGCCTATGCTTTGGCAAGCGGCGGACCGTTGCTGGAGCCAACTATGGAAGCAATACTATTGGTGCCTATCTGTCCGCACACGCTAAGCCAAAGACCACTGGTCATAGATTCAAGAAAAGTTATAGAAGTTTCGGTAACCGAAAGATACCACAGCGATGCGGTCGTGGCCATAGATGGTCAAATAACCCGCAATCTTGAAACTGGCAATAAAATTGCTATCAGACGCTTTCCTCATAAACTAAAATTGATACAAACACTGGAGCATGATTATTTCACCACGTTGAGAAATAAGCTCATGTGGAGTGCCAAACCTTAGATTGATGCTAAGTGCATTAACGATAGAGAATTTCTTAATCGTAGAACGAATAGAAGTTTATTTTGAACGCGGTATGACGGTTCTGACCGGTGAAACTGGCACCGGAAAGTCTATACTCATAGATGCGTTAGAACTTGCTTTAGGTAGGCGTGCGCAAAGCCATCTGGTACGCCCCGGTGCCAGCAAACTCTCAGTAAGTATCGGTTTGGACCTCACTGAACAGCCGGCTGCAACCCAATGGCTTGAAGAACGAAGCATGGAAAGCGAGGGAAACGACTGTATTATCAGAAGAGTTATAAATACCGATGGTCGTTCTCAAGCATTCATCAACGGGGCACTTTCAACCCTGGAACAGCTAAGAGAATTCACAGCACTATTGATAGATGTGGTTGGTCAAAACAATCAGCAACAGCTATTGGATCGTTCGCGCCATTTAGCTTTATTAGACCTATACAGCAACCATGAACCGCAGTTGGCGGAAATGCAAACTATCTATAAGCGATGGAAAATGATTGCCGATCAATTGAACGATAAACAACAACAATCGCAAGAGATGGAAATTAGGCATCAATGGCTACTACAACAATGTGAAGAATTAGAACGGGCAGAGGTTAAGCCAGGTGAGTTTGAACAAATAGAACAAGAGCATCGCGTACTTTCACAAAAGGAAAAACTCAAACAAGCACTCTCTACGGCTCACCATGCCTTAGATGACGAATCTCACCAAAACGCGATACGCCTACTGAGTGTTGCACATAGGGAACTTCAATCTTTAGGCGAAATAGATCCTAATTTACGAGAAATCGTTGGACTGATTGACAACGCCCTTGAACATAGCAATAACGCAACACATGAGATCGAACAATATCTAGACCGTATAGATACGGCACAAGGCGATTTTGAAGCATTGGAAAAACGTCTTGCCACCTTGACCGAACTTGCCCGCAAATATAAAACAAGTGCGAATCTATTACCCGAAAAATTAGAACAAACACGCGCCGAGTTAAAGGCATTGGATGATCCCGAGCAAAGTATAGAGCAACTCCAAAGCAAAAAATCGGCACTGGAAGACGATTATAAAAAAATTGCTGGCAAAGTGAGCCACACCCGAAAGCAGTCTGCAGAAATACTGGAAAAAGAAGTGTTGGAATTGCTAAAACAACTGAACATGCCGCAAGCACAATTCAAAATAAACTTTAGTGCCTTGGATACCTCCTACCCTACCCCGAACGGTACTGAACGCATTGAATATATGCTGTGTGCCAATCCCGGACAGAAACTGCAGAGCCTAGCAAAAGCGGCATCAGGTGGAGAGCGATCTCGTATCAGTTTGGCACTGCAGGTCGCCCTTTCTAATCAGCGCATGGTGCCAGTGCTTATATTCGATGAGGTTGATAGTGGGGTCGGCGGTGCTACTGCGGAAATTGTCGGTCGCCTACTGAGGAAGTTATCTGCCCAAGCGCAAGTGTTTTGCATTACCCATCTAGCTCAAATCGCAAGTCAAGCAGATCATCATTTCTATGTGCACAAAAATGCCAAAGACAACATCACATCAGTATCACTGAGCAAACTGGACAAACAGCCGAGGTTGCAAGAACTTGCAAGAATGATAGCAGGTACGAAAATCAGCGAGCAATCGTTGGCGCATGCCAAACAGATGCTCGAAGCGCATACCCAGTAGCGGCGGCATTGTACGATCTTAACCGCTGCGCGCCATTGAATTTATGATAACGGTAGGGGCGGATTTGCATATCCGCCCTAAAGTACCGTCTTGCATAAACCTAACCGCTATGCGCCATTTGGTTTTGGTTTCCATAAACGAAATAAATGAATGGATTGTTTTTGCAGACGCAACGCGTTAGGGCGGACAATCAAAATGCCGATTGAACCCGCTGGTTCAATCAGCGGTTCTATTCAGATATTTACACTTCTTTGCAGTGCAGTCAACATACATCACCAAGGAATGGTCGCTGAGTATAAAGCCGTGTTTTTTGGCAATAGATTCTTGGCGTTTTTCTATGGTTTGATCAACGAATTCCACTATTCTACCGCACTGGGTACAAACCATGTGGTCGTGATGTTCACCTCGGTTAATCTCATAACAGGCTTGTCCCTTTTGTAGGTAGCGACGTAGTATCAGTCCGGAGGCTTCAAATTGGGCAAGCACATTGTAGATAGTTGCCAAACCGACATTCTCTCCCTTTAGGGTCAACTTGCGATGTATATGCTCGGCGGTTACATGGCGAGAGTCTGCTCCTTCCATGATTTCCAGTATTTTGATGCGCGGCACCGTAACCTTAAGTCCTGCCCGTTTTATATCTTGTTGATTCATAATTCCTTACTAATTTAAGCTGTTTATATTATCATTGTGCAATGGGCAAACCAAATTTTAAGCTAATTATCGCAATTTTAAGTATATTGCTGTGTTCTTGTGGCAGTGAATTGACTGAGGAATCGACCGGATTTTTTACCCGGCTATTCAACCCCGACACTTATAGACTCTATAGAATCGAGATTACACAAGGCAATGTGTTGGAGCAATCAAAGGTTGCGCAAATAAAAGCAGGTATGAATAAAAATCAGGTGATCTATCTGCTGGGGGAACCAGTGTTGCCGACCGTCTTTCACGACGACCGTTGGGATTATGTTTATTACAATAATGCCTCAAACGAAGAGATAGAACTTTATCGTCTGACATTGTTTTTCGACGGCAACCGCATAGAACGTTTGCGGAAAACAAGAAATCTTGTTGAAAATAGATCCAGAGAAACCGACAGAAATTAGACATCCTTGAAAGCGCGCCGGCGACGGGCATCTTGTGGAGAACACTCCAAGGGACGATAAATCTCTACGCGATCACCTTCGTTAAGCAATGCGTCTAAAGACACTTTGCGACCGAAGATACCGACCGCAGGTTGTGCTGTGTTGATTTCCGGAAAGTCCTCTAATAAACCCGATTGATGAATTGCATCTATGACTCGCAGTGCCGGCTTGAAGTCAATGTGTACCACCTTTTGGCTGTGCGCCGAGGCATAAACAATCTCTATTTGCCCTTCAGGCGGAGGTTCCATATTTTTGCCTTGCACGCGCACGAAAAGCATCCAACAAAGATGTCGACACTTCGTTAAAAACTCGTTTGACCAGTAAGTTCTTCAAGGATTTTCTAAATTCATAATCCAACTGAAAGATGACTTTACAACCGTCTTCTCCCAAAGAATTGAAATACCAACAGCCGCGCAAACGGCTAAAAGGACCATCCGCCAATTTCATTTCTACGGATTGATCGGGTGTATTGGTATTGATAGTCGTAAAAGACAAATCTACGGTTTTCTTATAGAGTATTCCCAACCGCACTTTAACTGAATTTTGGTCTAAGACTTCTGAGTCAACTCGGTTGCACCATGAAATGAATTCGGGATAGCTGGTCACATCGGTGACTAAATCATACATCTGGCGGCAGGTATACGGTACTATGGCCTCGCGTGCAATACGACTCATTGACCACCTAACTCATCCAATTAGCAATCATAATAGCCAATATCAAGATCGGACAAAAATAGCGGACACTCCATCGCCAGACCCGATAATACAACTCGGAACTTAGACCAAATTGTTCTTTGCTTGCCGCCGCGGGTAAAAACCAACCGGCAAACAAAATAATCAGTAGCCCGCCCAAGGGTAGCGTAATATTGGTGGTAAATTTCTCCAGCAAATTAAACGGTGTCATTCCTCCCAGTTTGACCTCTTGCCATATATTGAAAGAAAAGACCGTCGCAAAGCCCAACAACCAAATCGAACCGGCGACGATTGCGGCAGCTTGGCCGCGTGTCCAACGGGTATTTTTTGTCAACCACGCAACGGCAGGTTCCAGCAATGATAAAGCCGAGGTCCAGGCAGCGATAAAAAGCAGTACGAAAAATATGAAGCTTACTAAATTACCCCCGGGCATTTTTGCGAAAGCAATAGGGAGAGTCTCGAACATCAGGCCTGGCCCTGCTGCTGGCTCTAGGCTAAAGGAAAACAAAATAGGAAAAATCATCAAACCAGCAAGAATAGCAACCAGAGTATCGGCTACAACGATGGTGGCAGTTGTGCTTAATAACGGTACTCGGTTCGGTAGATAAGAGCCATAAATCATCACTGCTCCCATGCCGATACTCAATGAAAAAAACGCCTGCCCTAAAGCAACTATAACCATCTCGGCACTGATATCCTCCCATCTGAATTCAAATAAAAAGCGCAGGGCTTTTCCCATCTCAGCGTTATAAGAATTGTAGATGATGATTGCGATTATCAACAGTAGCAACAACGGCATAAAATAAGAGACTACTTTCCCTATGCCGGCATTGATGTTACGCATAAATACAACTGCGGTAATGAGCATAAATAAGCTGTGCCATAAAATCATGCGACTAGGATTTGCGATGAGTTCGCCGAAAATACCCGCAATGCCTTCGACCGATTGATTTTCAAAAGCACCCTGCGCTGAATTGAGTATATAAAACACGAGCCACCCGGCGATGACGCTATAAAAAGATAGAATCAAGACACCTGTTATAATCCCCATCAAACCGATTATTTTCCAGAATGGGCTGGTTCCGTATTTCGAGCGAAAACTTGTAAAAGCATCTATGGTGTTGTTTTTCCCTAAACGGCCTAGCATGACTTCGCTCAGCATCACTGGCAAGCCCATCGCCAATACAAAGAATATATAAAGCAACACGAAAGCACCGCCACCGTATTCTCCAGTGATATAAGGGAAACGCCATATGTTGCCCAAACCAACTGCCGAGCCGGTTACTGCCATAATAAAAACGAAGCGAGAACCCCATTGGCTATGTATGTAGTGGTTATCGTTTGCTTGCATTGGATAAAATATGAATCAGTAAATTGAAAATGAGGCTATATTATAGTAGAACCATGAAAACTAACAAAACAAAGAGAAACAAAACGGCACATAACCCTAAAGCGATGCGCGACTATTTCATAGACGAGCGTATAGAAGCAGGCATTGTACTTGACGGTTGGGAAGTTAAAAGCCTAAGAGCTAATCGCATACAACTAAAAGAAAGCTATGCGATATTGAAGGATAACGAGGCGTGGTTGATCAATGCGCACATCAGTCCGCTGCCGAGCGTAAGCAACCCGCAGGCAAACCCTACTCGCACTCGCAAGTTATTACTCAATCGCCGTGAACTGCGTAGCCTGCAAGGAAAGCTCACACGCAAAGGCTACACCCTAATACCGCTGGATTTGCACTGGAAAAATAACTGCGCCAAACTTCAACTAGGGGTCGGTAAAGGAAAGCACAAATACGATAAACGCATGGCTGAACGCAAACGCAGTTGGGACATGGAGAAACGCAGATTACAAAAGACGCTACATAAATAGACTGGTGTGCTGCTGTTTAGGAAGCAACGTCATCGTTCAAACATAACCGCTATGTGCCATTAAATTTATGGTAACCAACCGTAGGGGAGGGTATTGCATTTTGCAATGAATACGCTGCCCAACATCTTAGAGTTCTGCACAGCGTCACGCCGATTGACCTACTGGTTCAATCGGCGATTCAATATGCCCTCCCTAAAGTACCGTTCTGCATAACTGCAACCGCTTGCGCCACTTGGTTTTGGTTCCCATAAATTGGATGGCGTACGAAGGACAATGTACGACAAGAAATCATGTTGAGGTTCTGCACAATGTCACGCTGATTGAACTACTGGCTCAATTGGCGGTTCTACTTGTGCAGACGCAACGCGTTTCGGGAGGTTGGGAAATTGCCCAGTGCAGACACGATGCAACCACCCCGTCAGGCCGCGCCTGCCACCCCTCCAAAGGAGGGGAATATCAGCTTTACTGGAGGGGACCTTCCAGAAACACTTTGGAACGTATTCTAACCTCAGTGCTAGGAGAAACATCTAGGCTACCGGAATATATGGGTTGCATGTTTATATGTCCTTGCCCGTCCGTATAAGTTACACCAATGCGAAACCGGTCTCCTTCCGCTATCATATGTCCTGATAAGCTAGTTGGGATCGTATAGGAGTCGCTGTTTGTACTGGAGATGTTCACCCAATCACCCGAGACTGAACAATTAGTTCCGTCAATACTGCCCCAGCATCGTTGCCATTGATATGCCACAGTATTGCTCATCCCTCCTCCGTCCGGATCATTCGCTAAAACTATACCCGTCAAGGTTAACATCCTATCGTTACCACTAGCTCTGCGGAGTGACCCTACGGTTGCTTGACCATTATCTCTTTTGATTACTACCACTGATACCGCTCCTGTTGCAGAAGCAGTCCTGTCGCTCACCATTACTCTCCAGCTCACCGTTGTGCTAGTGGATGCAGCAGCTACTAAGTTGTCTGGCACCATTAATGTCGCCCGGTTCCCGGATACTCGGTTCCCGGATAAGTCTACTCCGCTATGCCCACTGGTCACGCTCCAACTATAAGTCAAGCGGTCGTTGTTTGCGTCCATGCCAGGAACAGTAATTGTTAATCTTTGTCCTTCATTCACTGGGGATGGTGAGACGGTAATCGGCCCGTCAATAACAGGTGCGATGTTCGCTTCCACCCGCACCGTAAATCGTGCTGTGCCAACTGAGTTTGTTGCGCCATTACGATCATCTACCATAACCGTAATCATTGCACTACCTGCACTGACACCGCTAATCATGATTGTACGGGTAGCACCGCTGCCACTGACACTAACATTTGCGACCCTAGGTGTATCGGATTGTGCGTTCACTATAAAATCAGCGGGTGTATCGGCGGCATCTGCATCGGCTATTGTCACGTCTACAGAAGTATCCGTACCTTCGGTTAGTCTGACCTGTCCCGGAATGTTGCTAATCGTTGGCCGCGTATTGACTCTCACCGACAAGTCGGTACTAACACTTGCACCTCGCCTATCGGTTGCGGTAAATGTAATCGTCGCCATACCGCTTTGCCCGGCAGTTAGCATGAAGGTTCTAGGCATGTTATCGGTTATACCGGTAGATGTACCTGGTGAGACTGATACGGCAGTTGGAACCGATGACATTGCCGTCAATGTGACGCTATCACCTGCATCAAAATTATCGTCTTCTACCGAAACCATGATATTGATCATACCATCGGGTGATAGCGTTTGATCTGCCGATGGTGTGATCGTAATCATTGATGCAGTGTTCGCTTCTACCGTCACCATAAATTGTGCTCTGCTCACTGAGTTTGTTGCGCCATTACCATCATCCACCATAACCGTAATCATTGCACTACCTGCACTGACACCGCTAATCATGATTGTACGGGTGGCACCGCTGCCGCTGACACTAACATTTGCGACCCCAGGTGTATCGGATTGTGCGTTCACCATTAAACTAGCAGGTGTATCGTCGACATCTGCATCGCCTATAGTCACTTCTACAGAGGTATTCGCGCCTTCGATTAGTCTGACCAGTTGTCCTGGAATACCGCTAATTGTCGGTGTGGTGTTTACGTTGGGTAACAAATTTTCCTGACCAGGCAATAAGCTACCACAAAGAGGCAATGGTGGTGGCTCATCCATGGCGCGGCAGGCATCCACACCAGTTATCTCGTTATACAGCAGCGTCGGATAACTCATTTCATCCCCAAAATCCCAATCGTCTTGACTCCAATTCGCATAGATACCAGTTGGAGTAGTTTCATTAGTCTGCATCTGCAATTCAATGGTAGTCATAGCAGTGCCACCTCCCGGAGAGTCCGTTTGTCCGCTCGTGTCTGTATCCCAATAACTGTCGTTTATTTCTATGCTATCATCATCAGGTCTGAGGGCAACAAGACCACCTATGTCATTCCCAGCTGGGTTGGTGGCTTCTACCGCAGCGGTTGAATAGCTGTTTGCCATACTGCCACCAAACCATAATGTACTAACAAGACCACCTACGCGCCGGTCACTGTCTGCGTCTACAGTTAAAAGCGCAGAACCCATGGCATAACTATTTCTAATCTCCCCCTCAAGAGCATCACCTGCTAAAACCCCTACATTTCCATCTGCTGAAACATCAGCAACCGCATAGCTATTGATAATTCTGCCGCGGGCTGCGCCACTAATACCACCTACCCAACGACCCGTTGAGGAGACAGTGCCGCGCACATAACTGTTGATAATAAGCCCACTTGACTGATTGCGACCAGCTAAAAGACCTATGTTATTACCCCCCCCCTCAACGCTATCCCCCTCCACATAGACATTGATCAGGTTGCTCGGGTTGTTGCCGACTAACCCGCCGACACCGGTATTACCTTCAACTTTTATGTTTCGTAGACCAAAATTTCTAATCGTGCCGCTATTGCCGACAAACAGACCTATTTCACTGGTGCTGTCTCTGTTGATCTGCAGATTAGAAATGCTAAATCCGTTGCCCTCAAAAATACCACCAAAACATCTGCTCTGCGTAAGACTGCAATCAAGGCTATTAATAGACCCGATAGGCATCCAACCAGTATCGCTATTGTCATCAAAGTCATCCACTGTCCATCTCTGTCTATTCATCGCTACATTTACGTAGCTTGAGGTGGTTGCGAAATCCAAATCTCTACGCAGCTCATAACCATTACAACCACTACTGGGACAACCTTGCTGTTCAGTTCCCTGACCTGCTAAATTATCGCGGATCGCATTTAGATCCTCTAGGAAATAGATGTCAATCAAGCCGTCGTCATCATCGTCTATATCGCCTCTAATTCTATAGGGTCCTACCACACTAGTAAGCGTGCTTCCTTGTCCATCAACAGAAGTTACCTGTGCACGATAAAAGATATCAGTACTACTGTCTTGTCTTTGTATACTATAAATTGACGAGGTCTCACCAGGAATCGTTGTCCAGTTGTTACCATCCGGACTCTGCTGCCAAACATAACCAGTGATAGTACCGTCGCCGTCAGGATCGCTCCCAGCTTCTATCCCAGTAATGCTTATTTCTGATTCAGTCATCGTCACCACAAAATCCGGTCCGCCGTTATCAATTTTACTGATGGTTACAATTCTGCTCATACTAGCATTTTCAAAACCATCTCCGACACTCAGTCTAATACTCACATCCCGACTGTTATCTGCACGAGGCACGAAGTCAGCAGGCATATTAAGACTTGGAGTAGCAGCTCTTCTGTCTCTTCTGGCTATAAGACCTTCAGGTGACACACTCCATCGATAAGCATAAAGGCTGCTATCGCCACCTGTGACCGCTGCACTTAAGCTAACAGAGTCTCCTTCATTTATCATCTCAGGACTTATACTTGTTATTTTTATTGTGCTCGTAGTAATGTCCGCAGTGACACTGTAAGTATCTAAATTAGTGTCGTCAGGGCCAACGCTGATAGTCAAACGCAACTCTCCTACTTCAAGAGGAATCCGCAGGCTCTGCTCGCCGCTCCGCTTGCCCATAAAAAAGTCGGTGCGTGTCGTATTTACTGCGATTGAAATAAAGTCACTTAGCGGATTGAGCGCGTACGGCACTAATTCAAGTTCGCGCTTATTAACTATATCTACAGTGTAGCCAGTAAATATTGAAGGAGAAAAAGGTTCATTTAATGTCGCAGGATTACCATCGGCAAAGAGTAGTAGGTTGCTCAATCCTCTGTCTCCTTGCCCCAGCAATACACCTCCGCACGGCGGTAGTGCGGTATCAAGATCGTCATCACATACCGACACTGTAGAAATGTCACTCGGCGAATTATATCTTAGTATGGGATATTCACCTGAGGCACCGAACTCCCAATCGGCAACATTCCAATTCTCATAGATGCTGTTTTCATCATTTGCATCAGCATTAGTCGGCGTTCGCAATTCATTGGGTGTCTTGGCTTCAGTGTCGGCAGTGTCGGCAATAATACCAGTATTCGTGCTGTCCCAATAGCTGGACTCAACCGTGCCAGCGGTCCTGACAGCGACCAAAGCACCTACCATGCCGGTGGCAGTAATACGCCCGCGCACATAACTATTTCTTATCAAACCTGAGTTATTGGCTACTAAACCGCCGGCACGATTCGCTGTACAGCTTCCAGATCTGTTTACTGCAGCGGACACATAGCTATTGATGATTTCACTCCCACTGCCGTTTTCGGCAACCAAACCACCCACATCGCAAGTACCACTCACACTACCTGCTGCATAGCTATTTCTGATTCTGCCTTTGTTGTTGGCAACCAACCCACCCGATAATAGCGTATCGGTGGACGTCGTTATCACATCTACATAGCTACTGACAATCACGCCGGTATTCGAGTCATCACTATCGTTGATCGCAACTAATCCACCCACGTTGTGCTGTGATCCCATAACTTCACCGCCTTGCACATAGCTATTGACAATAGCACCCTTGCTCTGGGCAACCAAGCCACCCGCATAGCCTCTGCCTTCAATATCAACATTCAACAAGCCGACATTCTCTATCCTTGCATCTCCCGACAGTGCCGCAAATAATCCGATATACGCATCGTCATCTGTATCTCTATTTATTTGTAAATTAGAAATCCTGTAATTGTTGCCGTTGAATATGGCATTAAATGGGTCATCAACAGTCGCTATAGGTTGCCAGCCGTTATCCGAGTCATTGGTCACTGTCCATTCATCTTTGTTTGATGTTGCATCAATATAGCTATCGTCTGCATCAAAATCCAAGTCTCTTCGCAGCTCGTAGCCTCTACATCCATTGTTCGGACAACCCGTATCAATTTCATTTCCGGTGATATTTTCCGATGAGGGATTTATTTGATAACTGCTACCGTCGGCTTGATAACGCACTACATCCAGATCTTCCAAATAATAAATGTCTATCAAGCGGTCGTTGTCTCCGTCTACATCAGCGGGGAACGGACCTATCGTGTCATAGTTTGTGATATGTCCTTGCCCATCGGTATGCGTGACGGTTACGCGATAGCGGAATGTATTAGCATTACTCCCCGGCACTGGGTAGATATTATCGGTATCGGCGAGAGTTGTCCAGCTATTATCACCCTCATTTCGGCTTTGCCATTGGTATGTGAATGTTCCGAGACTATCTGGATTGTCATCTGGATCGGCAGTAGAGTTTATTGTTAGTGAACTACCACTAATCCTCAATTCTAATTGAGGTACGCCGTTATCAATTTTGGTGACAGTTAGCATAAGCTCAGAGGAAACTGAGTCAAAACCATCAAACACTTCTAGAGTATAAGTGATGTCTTGCATTGTCACGTTGGCATCATCTACAGAGGTATCGGGTATGGTGACGGTGATAGCAAGCGTCGTAGTTGTGTCTTGTCCTTCATCCAGTACTGTGTCCCGCTGTCGCAACGAATATTCATAGCTTCCGCTAACATTGTCCAAAACGGCTGTAAAAGTAATATCCTCTCCCTCGTCAACATTAGCAGTTGGGGTGCCGAAGGAGCCAATTGCAGTCGGATTCTGTGGCCCTCTTATTAGATTGAAGTTATATGTCTCTCCACTTACCATAACCCGCAAAGTTTCGTTTATACCTGCTTGTAATGGGATAATGTCACTCAAATCGCCGCTACTCTTGTTGAGAAAAAGCTCAGTATTTTCTCCTACCTTGATAACCGAAATTGTGGCATTGTCGTTTATGGCATCGGGTCTTAGTTTAATCTCAGTCAGGGCATGTGGGATTTTTATGTCGTAGTCGAATACGATAGGTGAGAAGGGTCGCTCAGCAAACACTCTAGCGTTATCCCTTATCGTGCCATTTGTCTCAATTATCTCGAAAGTCACCACCTCCAAACCTCTCTGGCCTGGTAATACATCATTGCAACTAGGAAATGGGGTTGTCGTATCCTCGTCGCAAGCATTCATGCTGTTGCTATGGCGTAGTATCGGATAACTCATCGTATCACCGAAATCCCAATCGTTCGTATTCCAATTCGCGTAAATGCCGGTTGCAGTAGTCGGCATCTGTAATTCGATGGTAGTCCTAGAAGTGCCAGCCGCAGAGGCTATTTGCCCACTCGTCTCTGAGTCCCAATAGCTGTCGGTCACTGGTGGGTTGGTTGGGTGTATATTGCCGATTAGACCGCCAATGTTGCCCACAATTTCATTGGCTGGCACTTTGACGGTTGAATAGCTGTTTATGACTCTTGGATTCGTATTTTGCCCTTGCCATAAGACACCAAGAAGACCACCCACGCTTCCTTCATTTCTCACCATTGCAGTTATATCTATAGATCCTGTTGCATAGCTATTGCTGGTAGGTCCTTGACTCTCGCCCACCAAACCACCTGCTTCCCTTACTGCGGCAACATCGGCAGCCGCATAACTATTGATGATTTCGCCTATATTCACGCCACAGAGACCGCCTACCCAACGCGAACCTGAAACAGTGCCGCGAACATAGCTATTTATAATTAATGCGTCTGCAACGTTGTCGCCAGCTAAAAGACCTAAGTCGAAGCCGGTTAGGTTATCAAGATCTTCTGTTCTTGGTCCTCTAACCCTACCTCCGTCTATAAAAACATTGATTAGATTACCCCTATTAATACCTACTAGTCCACCAACCCTTCCATTACCCTCCACTTCTGGTTCAAACAATCCAAGATTCTGAATAGTTCCGCTATTCTCAGAAAATAAGCCTACATTGGTAGCCCCATCTCTATTGATATGCAAATTAGAAATGCTATATCCGTTGCCTTCAAAAGTGGCGGTGGCAGCAAAGTTTCCTATAGGATTCCAGCCCAGTCTCGTGGTAGCCATAAAATCAGAATCGCTAAGTACCCAGACACTGTTCACTGTACCCGATGCATAACTTTGAGCTTTCGTGAAGTCTAAATCTCTTACCAACTCATAGCCGTTACAAACATTACTGGGACAACCTTGTTCCGAAGTTCCCTGACCACCGGTTAAGTTATTGCGGATCGCATCCAAATCTTCTATGTAACATATCTCTCTCAACCCATCGTTATCTTGGTCTATGTCATCGTCGGTACATTCGGTATCGGTAAGCGTGTCTTGTTGTGCGAATACTGGTTGCACGAAGAGCAACCCTAAACATATTAAAAGGCTATATTTCATAAGGTTTATTTGCATTTAATTTTTACCACTAACTATTAAAATACAATAGAGGTATCATATTATTACACTATTATACAAAAAATATAACTGCTGATTGATTTTGATATACGGGGCTGTTGAAAAAGTACCGTCATGCATCGTAGGGGGTAATTGTCTAGTGCAGAACCACCACAACCACCCCGTCAGGCTTCGCCTGCCACCCCTCCAAAGGAGGGGAATGTAATAATGCAGACACTTTTTCAACAGCCCGACATGCCCTCCCAAAACGCGACGCGCTTGCACAAACGAAATCGTACACACCCAATTCATGGGAACCAAAACCAAGTGGCGCATAGCGGTTGGAATAGTGCAGAACGTTACTTTAGGGAGGGCATGTTAGCCCTCCCCTACAGGTGGTTATCATTAATTTAGTGGCGCGTGGCGGTTGAGTTTTCACAATGGCAATACTTTTTCAACAGCCCGACATGCCCTCCCTAACGCGTTGTGTCCGTACAGGCAATCTATTCTATCCATTTCGTTTACGGTAACCATGATTTAGTGGCGCGTGGCGGTATAGTTTGTGCAGAACGGTACTTTAGGGAGGGCATGCTAGCCCTCCCCTACGGTTGGTCACCATAGATTTGATGGCGCAAGCGGTTACGTTCGGTGATGAAATACTTTTTCAACAGCCCCATATATCAAAAACAATCGGCGGAGTTACTGGAGGGGGCCTTCTAGAAACACTTTGGCACGTATTCTAATCTCAGTGCTACGAGTAGCACCTCGGCTACTGGAATATACGGTCTCCGTATATCCCTGTCTGTCCGTATAAGTTACACCAATGCGAAACTGGTCTCCTTCCGCTATCGTATGTCCTGATAACATGGTTGGAATCGTATAGGAGTCGCTGGTTGCGCTGGGGATGTTCACCCAATTAGCCGAGACCAAACAATCAGTTCCGTCAACACTGCCCCAGCATCGTTGCCATTGATATGCCACAGTATTGCTTATCCCACCTCCATCCGGATCATTCGCTAAGACTATACCCGTCAAGGTTAATATTCTCTCGTTATCACTAGCTCTGCGGAGTGACCCTACGGTTGCTTGACCATTATCTTCCTTATTCACCACTACTGATACCGCTCCTGTTACAGAAGCAGCCCCGTCGCTCACCACTACTCCCCAGCTCACCGTTGCGCTAGTGGATGCAGCAGCTACTAAGTTGGCTGGAATCCTTAATATAGCCGGGTTCCCAGATAAATTTATTCCGCTATGCCCACTGGTCACGCTCCAACTATAAGTCAAGCGGTCGTTATTTGCATCCCTGACACGAATAGTAATTGTTACTTCTTGCCCTTCATCCACTGGGGATGGTGAAACGGTAATCGGCCCGTCAATAACAGGTGCTTCGTTTGTAATCGTAATCGTACCGGATCGAGTCGCCGATCGTCCTATGTTATCCACAATTGTTACATCTAATCTATATGTTGTGCCTGCGTTTCGTCCATTGTCGTCATCTATTTGATAGGTGCTAATGTTGGTTCCTACCGGCATGTTGTCTCTATACCATTGATAGTCGGTTGTAGCGATGCCGTTGCCATCCATTATTGTTGAAGTCGAACGCAGTAGCCATCTATTCACTGAATCGCGTTGTATGCTTACACCACCACTTGGTGGCGTTGGTGGCGCATCTATCAATAATGTGAAGGTCGCCTGTGCCGTGCCACCATTGCCATCGTCTACTGATACGGTTATCGTGAAACCGGCTGTCGTCTGACTTGCGTCTGCCATTGCAGGTGTGAATGTCAATGTGCCGGTGGTGCTTAAGTTATCCCTTAAGTTATTTGGTGTAATACTATATGTTAGGTTATCGTTGTCGGCATCGCTAAAGTATCTGCTGGTTTCTAGTCTAAATGCTTCTTCTACTGTTGCTACAAACGGTGTCGGTATAGGTAACACTTGCGGTGGTGTATTGACGCGTACCGACAAATCCGTACTAACACTTGATCCTCTGCTGTCTGTTGCAGTGAAGGTGACTGTCGCCATGCCGCCCTGCAGAGCGTTTAGTGTGAAGGTTCTAGCCGTGTTATCGGTTATATTGGTAAATTCTGCAGGGGAGACCGATACGACAGTTGGAGCTGATGACATCGCTGTCAATGTGACCGTATCACCAGTGTCTTCAACCGAAACCATGATGTCGGTCATGCCATTGAGTGGTAACATTTGAGCTACCGATGGTGTAATCGTAGTCATCGGTGGAGTGTTTGCTTCGGGTAGCGAAGTTCCTTGACCGGGCAACAAACTACCACAAAAAGGCAACGGTGCTGTCTCATTCATGCTGCGACAGGCATCTACACCAGTTATCTCGTTATGCCGCAGTTTTGGATAACTCATTGAATCGCCGAAATCCCAATCAACAGTAGTCCATTGGTAATAAACATCAGTCGGCGTTGAGTCTTGTGCAGTCGACATTTGCAATTCTTCAGTAGTCGCAGGTGTGCCGTAAAGGCGCGTCGGGGCGGAGACTTCGTCGTTAACCGTGCTATTCCAGTAACTATTTTCTATAACTAGGCTGGTTGATCCTCTACGTCCGATTAAACCACCAGTTCGCTGATTATCTGAACCAGCACTTGTCGCCTCAGCAGTCGAGTAGCTGTTGCGAATGCTACCTGCACCGAATAATCCAGCAACAAGACCTCCCACAGATTGGTTGGGTAGTACATTAACTTCGGTTACATGAGCAGACCCCATTGAATAACTATTGATAATAGACCCATGACTCTCACCCACCAAACCACCGGCATTCCCTGCTCCGGTGACCATAGCATCCGCATAGCTGTTGATGACTCTGCCAAAGTTGAAACCACAGATACCACCAACAAAACGCATTTTTGAGGTGACAGTGCCACGCGCATAACTGTTGATAATTAATGCACCCGACAAGCTTACGCCGACTAAGCCACCGATAGTGTTATTTTCTCCTTCAATATTGCCTTGGTTAACATAAGTATTGATTAGATTACCCTCGTTGCGACCGACTAGCCCACCAACTCTGATATTGCCTTGTACTGTTATTTCTCGTAGACCGAAATTGCGGATGGTGCCGGTATTGCCGGCAAACATACCTATTTCATCGACACCATCTCTGTTGATCTGCAAATTGGAGATGCTGTGTCCGTTGCCCTCAAAAGTACTACTAAAACATCTGCTATTTGTACTGCTGCAACTATTGCCAGCAACAGACCCTATAGGTTGCCAACCCGTATCACCAGCGGTGTCAAAGTCATCCACCGTCCATGCCTCTTTATTTGTCATCGCATCTGCATAGTTTTCGGCAATCGTGAAATCCAAATCTCTACGTAGTTCATAACCCATACAGGCTGGCATGCAACCCACAGTGATTTCAGTTGCCCCACTGCTCGCTTGATAACCGCTGCCATCAGGTTGATGGCGCACCGCATTTAGATCTTCCAAGTAGTAGATATCTATCAACCCGTCGTCATCGTCATCTATATCGGTTCTATTTCTATAGGGTCCTAACACACTAGTAAAAGAGTTTCCTTGTCCATCAACAGATGCCACTTGTACGCGATAGAGAGTATCACCTTTGTCTAGTATTGGTATGTTATACATTGCCGAGGCCTCGCCGTCAATCGTCGTCCAATCAGTATCACCTGCACCACGCCTCTGCCAGGTATAACCCTCAATAGTACCGTCGCCGTCGGGGTCGCTCCCTGCTACTACCTCAATGCTTATCGTTGATGAAGTCTCTGTTTCGGTAAAGCTCGGTTCACCGTTATCGGTTCTGACGATGGTCACGGTTGTCACTGCGCTATCTTGTGAAAAAACATCTCCGACAGTCAGTTTGATTATCACATCCCGGCTGGCATCTCCACTAGGCACAAAGTCATTAGGTATATTGAAACTTAAAGTAGCACTGGTTCCAGTTTGCCCGGCTAGAAAATCTTCCGGAACCGAAGTCCAATGATAACTATGAATACTGGGGTCGCCACCTGCAACCGTTGCACTTAAACTAATAGGTCCTTCATTCACTGGGTCAGGAACAACGTTTATACTGGTTATTTTTACAGGACTTGCAGTGTTGTTCACGGTGATGCTATAGGCGACCAGGTCAGTATCAATAGAGTCAGTTCCGACGCTGACTGTCAAAACTGACTCTCCCTCTGCGAGCGTAATAGGCAGGCTTCGCTCACCACTGTGCTTGTCTATAAAATAGTTGGTGCTGGCTGTATCTCCGACTAGGGTGATTGAGATAAACTCGCCTCGCGGATTGATCCCGTACGGCAATAACTCAAGCATGGTTTTATTGATTAAATCTATCGTGTAGCCGGATAATATTGAGAGAGAAAAAGGTTTATTCAGTGTCACAGGACTACTATTGGTAAAGAATAGTAGATTGCTCAATCCTTTGTCTCCTTGGGCCAACAATAAACCACCACACGGCGGTAGTGGAGTATCAAGGTCATCATCACATACCGATACTGTAGAAACGTCGCTCGTCGGCGAGTTATATCTTAGTATTGGATAGTGCATTGGGGTGCCGAAATCCCAATCGGCAGTAGTCCATTGGTAATAAACGTTGGTTGATGTTGTCCCTGGTGCAGTCGGCGTTTGCAATTCAATACTAGTCTTGGCTTCGGTATTGACAGTAATGCCATCATTAATCGTGCTATCCCAATAGCTCAACTCAACAACCGTGCCGCTTGTCTCAACAGCAATCAAACCACCTACAGTTCCACCGCCACCAGTAATACGCCCACTTACATAACTATTTCTTATTAATCCTGCGTTATTGACTACTAAACCACCGGCACGCTCTCGTGTGCTGTCCCCCGTACAGCTCCCGGATCGGCTTACCGCTCCCGACGCATAACCATTGATGATTTCACTCCCTATGCTGTTCTCGGCAACCAAACCGCCCACATCACAAGCACCACTGACATTACCCGCCGCATAGCTATTTCTAATCTTGCCTTTGTTGTTGCCGACCAAACCACCCACCAATAGCGCACTGGTGGACATTATCGTCACATCCGCATAGCTGTTGACGATTACGCCGGTTGCAGAGTTATCGCTATCGTTAATCGCAACTAGTCCACCTAAGTTATGCTGTGCCCCCATAACTTCGCCCCTATATACATAGCTATTGACAATAGCACCTTTGTTTTGCGCAACCAAGCTGCCTACATAGCCTCTACCTTCAATATCAACATCCAATATGCCGACATTCTCTATCCTCGCTTGCGACGACAGCACCGCAAATAACCCGATATACGAACCGTCATCCGTATCTCTGTTTATCTGTAAATTAGAAATCTTGTTATTGTTGCCGTTGAATAGGGTGGCAAACGAGGTACTGGAGGTTGCTACAGGCAACCAGCCGGTATCCATCGGGTCCGTGGGGTCGCCCACCGTCCACTCGCTTTTATTGGATGTCGCATCTACATAGCTATCGTCTGCATCAAAATCCAGGTCTCTTAACAACTCGTAGCCAGCACAGGTATTGGCGCGACAACCTAAGGCGATTTTATCTGCAATGATATTGTCGGACTCGGAATTTATTTTATAGCCACTACCGTCGACTTGATAGCGTAGCACATTCAAGTCTTCCAAATAATAAATATCTATCAAGCCGTTATTGTCTACGTCCACGTCTATCGGAAATGGACGTGTCGTATACCTTTGAAATTGTCCTTGCCCGTCGGTATGCTCGACGATTACGCGATAGCGGATTGTACTAGCAGTAGTGCCCGACACCGTGTATTCATTGACAGTGGAAAGATGCATCCAGCTATCATCACCCGCATCTCGGCTTTGCCATTGGTATGTAAATGTTCCTGCACCATCCGGATCAGGTATCATAGGGCTTATTCTTAACACAGTAGGACTGACAGTCAATTCCAGTTGTGGTCCGCCACTGTCAGTTTTGTTAACGGTTAGCATCAGTGTGGCAGAGGTTATATCAAAGCCATCTTCAACCGTTATCGTGTAGACAATACTTTGCGTCGCCTGCCTGTCCTCTACAAAGGTATCGGAGAGAGAGACAGTAAAAGTTGTAGGTAAAGCTGTGGCTTGTCCTTGAGCAAGTACCATATCTCCTTGTTGAAGCCAATAATGATAATCCCCGCTACCGTTGCCAAAAACGGCCCTAAGCGTAATATCTTCACCCTCTCTAACGATAGCATTAGGGGGCATTGTATTGAAGGAGACAACCTCAACGGGAGTTTGTGATCCTCTGACTAGATTGAAATTATACGTCAACCCATCTACCATAACCTCCAACGTTTCGTTTCTACCCGCTTGCAATGAGATAATATCACTCAAATCGCCGCTCTCCTTTTCGCGAAAACGCTCAGTGCTTTCTCCTACCTTGACAACTGAAATCGTCGCAGTACTGCTGAAAGAGTATGGTCTTAATTGAATCCCAGTAACGGTATAGGGAATTTTTATATCGTAGTTAAACAACAAGGGTGAAAAAGGCTGATCACGAAATACCATAGCGTTATCGCGTTGCTCAGTTTCCCCCTGCATCTGGAAAAATACAATGCTCAAGCCTGTATCACGACCAGACTGAGCGGTTAGCAAGGCACCACAATTAGGCAATGGAGTCTGCGGTTTCATATCACAGGCGGGATTGTCGGCATCACCCTCGGCATAGCGCAGTGCCGGATAACTGTTTTCATCACCGAAATCCCAATCGACAGTACTCCAATTCGCATAGATGCCCGTTGCAACATTTGCATTAGTCGGCGTTTGCAATTCAACAGTAGTTTGAGAGGTGCCGCCTTCCGAAAAAGTTATTTGATTGCTCTGACGAAAATCCCAATAGCTATCGTTTACTGGTAGGTCTGTTGTAAGCCTTCTGGCGATTAGACCACCTAGTATATTATTGTTATCAGATGTCACCGCAACGGTTGAATAGCTGTTTGTAATGCTTGGGTTGATACCATTATTAGTTTGCCATAATGCGTTAACAATGCCACCTGCGCTTCCATTGTTCGCATTTGCGGTTAAATGTACAGAACCCATCGCATAACTATTTCTAATAGACCCTACATTATCACCTATTAACCCTCCTAAGTTTCCTGTTCCCGAAATATCAGCAATCGCATAGCTATTGATAACTCTGTCGGAGTTTACGCCACCGATACCTCCTACAAACCTATCTGATGAGGAAACAGTGCCATGCACATAACTGTTGATAATTAATCCACCGGCATTGTTTCTGCCGATTAAAAGACCTATCACACCGTTGTCTCCTTCAACATCGCCTTCGTTCACATAAACATTCATTAGATTACCTTGGTTGCGACCGACTAAACCGCCCACAGTGTCATTGCCTCTTATTTTGATTTTTGACAACCCAAGATTTCGAATGGTGCCATTATTGCTGGCAAACAAGCCTATATCATGGGCACTCCTTCTGTTGATCTGCAAATTAGAAATATCATATCCGTTGCCTTCTAAGATACCGCTGAAAGTTCCGCCTATAGGAGCCCAGCCTTGTTTGATGGTACCCATAAAGTCAGAATCGCTAAGCACCCAGTTGTTATTCACTGCACCCGATACATAACTTTGGGTTGTCATGAAGTCTAAATCGCTTATCAATTCATAGCCATTGCAACCAATAGTGGGAGTAGTGGGACAACCTGTGGTGATTTTAGTCGCTGCGCCGCTCTCTTTATAACCAGTGCCATCCAACTGATGACGAATTGCATTCAGATTTTCTAAGTAATACAGCTCTATTAAACCGTCGTCGTCGCTGTCCACATCTAGAACAACCGGACCTAGTTCATAGTTCATGAGATATTCTTGTCCATCGGTATGTTTCACTATTACGCGATACTGGATTGTACTAGTCGCATTGATTGAATACGTAGATAGATCAGCATTCGGAATATCTGTCCAGCCATCACTCTCTGTGATTTGCCTTTGCCATAGATATGTAAATGTGCCGACGCCGTCTGGGTCAGGTGCAGTAGAGATCACCCTTAATAAGGGGACGCTCATGAGTTTCAGTTGTGGGCGGCCGTTATCGACTCTATTTACCATGAACATAATTGCGGCGGAAACCATATCAAAACCATCGTCAACCGTTAGCGTATAGACGATGCTTGGCGTTGTATTTGTAAGGTCGGGGGGTACAACAACGTTAAAAGTTTCGGTTGCATTTGCACCTTGCCTTCCAAGAATTAGTTCACCGTTCTGTTGCAACGAATAATCATAATTTCCGCTACCGTCGGCAATAGTAGCTGTAAGCTCAATACTGGCACCCTCATCAACGGTACTACTGGGCGCAGGAGTACTATCAAAGTTCATAATCCTAACTCTAGCCGCAGGACCCACCTCTATATTCAAAGTATAAGCAACACTGCCTACTCTAATAGTCAGAACTTCGTTCGTGTTTGCTTGCATGGGAATAGCAATGCTTGGTTCGCCGCTCACTTTACCGTCAAAATAGTCAGTCTCCTGGCTATCTGCCATTCTAAAAATTGAAATTGTCTCGGCACTGTTGATGGAGTATGGTCTTAGCTGGAACTTCGTAAAATATGGAATTTTTATATTATATTCACGCACTAGGGATGAAAAAGGCTGGTTGCGGAATACTCTAGAATTATTCTGTTGCTCGTCGTTCAATACAAAATATAAAATACTCAAACCGTTATCTCGACCGGATTGTCTGGGCAGCAATGCACCACAACCAGGCAGGGGTGTTCCCAAATCCATATCGCAAGCAGGATTGGCACTATCATCGCCCTTGATGTAGCGCAATGCAGGATAATTCATTGTATTGCCGAAATCCCAATCGTCGGTACTCCATTGGTAATAAACACCAGTCTGCATGAACCCTGGTGCAATCGGCATTCGCAATTCATCAGCGGTCTTAGGGGTGCCGTCAAGGTTCGCAGGGGTCGTGACCTCGTCATTAACCGTACTATTCCAATAACTATTTTCTACAACCAGGCTGATTGATCCTCTATTTCCAACTAAACCACCAGTTCGTTGATTATTTGAAGCATCACTTGTCGCCATAGCAGTTGAGTAACTGTTGCGAACGCTACCTGAACCAAATAATCCAGCAACAAGACCTCCCACAACTCGGTCATCTCGTCCGGACTCAGTTATATGAGCCGACCCCATTGAATAGCTATTGATAACAGGTCCATGATTCTCACCCACCAAACCACCAGCATCCCTTAATGCGGTAACCATAGCAGCCGCATAACTATTTCTGATTGTGCCAAAGTTGAAACCACAAATACTACCTGCCCAACGCCCTGCTACGGTGGCACTGCCATGCGCATAACTGTTGATAATCAAAGCACCTGGCTCATTTCTACCGACCAAAAGACCTGCAACGCTACTTGCCCTGATGCTAACCGTGCCTCCCTCTACATAAACATTTATTAGCTTTCCACCGTTATTTCGACCGACTAGCCCACCGACATTTTCATTACCTTGTACTGTTATTTCTCGTAGCCCAAGATTGCGAATGATGCTGACACTAGCATTTTGGGCAAACAAGCCTACATCATTAGCACCATTTCTATTGATATGCAAATTAGAAATGCTAAATCCGTTGCCTTCAAAAGTGGCTGTGAAAGTTCCGCCTATAGGATCCCAGCCTGGTTTCGCAGTACCCGTAAATTCAGAATCGCTAAGTACCCAGTTGTTGTTCACTACACCTGATGCATAACTTTGTGTTGTTGTAAAGTCTAAATCTCTTACCAACTCATAGCCGTTGCAACCATTAGTGGGAGTAGTGGGGCAACCTGTAGTGATTATAGTTACCCCACTACTTGTCTGATAACCAGTGCCATCCAAAACGTGGCGGATCGCATCCAAATCTTCTAAATGACATATCTCTATCAACCCATCATCATCGTTATCTATGTCGTTGTCGGCACAGGCGGCTTCGGTAAGGGTGTCTTGTGCGAATACTGGTTGCACAATGAGCAATCCTAAACATACTAGAAGGGTATATTTCGTAAGGTTTATTCGCATTTAATTTTTACCACTAATATTAAATACGAGGGGGCGGGGGTATCAAATCATTTAATTTTCACCACTAATTAAAATGTGGGGGAGGGATAGGGGGCGTATCAAACCATTATACTATCATACAAAGATAGAATCGCCGTTTGTTGCCGCTGCAACAAACGGCGTAACATTGTGCAAAACCTTAACATGGGTATGTGGGTCGGACAAGCTAAGGCTTGTCCTCAATGGTGGGTATGCAAAATAAAACCACCGATTGAGCCAGTAGGTCAATCAGTGTTTCAATTGTCCGCCCCTACGACGCATGAAATACTTTTTCAACAGTCCTAGGTTTTATTGAAGGGGTCCTTCTAGAAATACCTTGGCACGTATCCTAATAGCACCAACGACATTCACCGACACGGTCTCACTATCGTCTAACTTTCCGATGTCGATTGCGGTAAATGTAATCGTCGCTTCTCCACTTCGCATGGCATTTAGTGTGAAGGTGATACTCGTATTAGTCGTTATATTGTCGGTTTGCGTCAATGTCGTTAATGATACGACCGTCAGGCTTGACGACCTCGCCTCCAGTGTGACAACATCATCTAAATTGAAATTATCATCTGCCACCAAGACAACAATATTAGCCGTACTATTGACTGGTAGTGTTTGCTCCGTTGACGGTGTAAGCGTAATTGTCGGTGTTGTGTTGGCTTCCACTCGCACTTCAAATTCTTCCGAAACCTTTGAGTTTGACACGCCTCTGCCGTCATCCACCGTCACCGTAATCATTGCACTACCGGCACCGACACCGCCAACCTCAAGTGTGCGGGTGGCACCCTCAGTTGCGATAATCGTTGCCGTTGCAATCATGCTATCGCTACTATCAATTCTTACATTAAGGCTATCGTCGGCATCGGCATCGTCTATCGTCACTTCCAAGTCGGTACTCATACCTTTCAGTAGCCTGATGGGTTGCTCAGGAATACCAAGAAGCGTCGGTGCTGTATTCACACGCACCGATAGCTTTACACTATCGTCTAACCCTTCGATGTCGGTTGCGGTGAACATAATCGTTGCGGTTCCGCTTTGCTCGGCAGTGAGTGTAAAAGTGATACTCGTATTAGTCGTTATATCGGCAACTCGTGCCGGTGTCACCGAAACAACCATCTGGCTTGACGACACCGCCTCCAGTGTGACGACATCATCCAAATTGAAATTATCATCCGCTACTGAGACAACAATATGAGCCGTACTATTGACTGGTAGCGTTTGCTCTGTTGACGGTGTAAGCGTAATTGTTGGTGCTGTGTTGGCTTCCACTCGCACCTCAAATTCTTCCGAGACCTTTGAGTTTGACACGCCTCTGCCGTCATCCACCGTCACCGTGATCATTGCACTACCGGCACCGACACCGCCAACCTCAAGTGTGCGGATGGCACCCTCAGTTGCGATAATCGTTGCCGTTGCAATCATGCTATCGCTACTATCAATTCTTACATCAAGGCTATCGTCGGCATCGGCATCGTCTATCGTCACTTCCAAGTTGGTACTCATACCTTTCAGTAGCCTGATGGGTTGCTCAGGAATACCAAGAAGCGTCGGTGCTGTATTCACACGCACCGATAGCTTTACACTATCGTCTAACCCTCCGATGTCGGTTGCGGTGAACATAATCGTTGCGGTTCCGCTTTGCTCGGCAGTGAGCGTAAAAGTGATACTTGCATCACTCGTTATATCGGCAACTCGTGCCGGTGTCACCGAAACAACCGTCTGGTTTAACGATACTGCCTCCAGTGTGACAACATCGTCCAAATTGAAATTATCATCCACTACTGAGACAACAACATGAGCCGTACTATTGACTGGTAGTGTTTGCTCCGTTGACGGTGCAACCGATAGCGCCGGGGCCGTGTTCTCCACCACTGTCACATCAAACTCTAACGAAGCCTCAGCGTTTTCTTCACCAGTGCCGTCGTCCACCGTTGCGGTAATCGTTGCCATACCAACACGCTTTGCGCTAATCTCAATCGTCCGGGTAGCATTGCCACCGCTAATCATTGCGCTTGCAATCGAATCATCGTCGGAACTAACTTTTACATTCAATACACTGCTGTCTCTATCGCTGACTATCACATCCACCGTGATGCGACCATTCTCCAGTAATGTGATGGCTTGAGGATCATTAGTCACAATCGTCGGCGTAGAGTTTTGTCCTAACCTGGCACCCAGATTAGACGAATATAACTCCCTCATATGATCTTGTCGGTCGGTATAAGCTATGCTGACACGGAACCTGTCGCCTGAACGCACTCGATGGTTCAAAGGAGACGACAACGTGCTCGGAACATCGTAGAAAATATCGCTATCGCCTAAGGTGCCAGTCTGCCCGGCAATGTCCGTCCAACCTGAACCTTCACCCGCATCCATCAAACAATTGTTGCCTAGACTGCCCAGACATTGTTGCCAGTGATATGTCACAGCCCCACTCACGCCACCATCGGTCTCAGTTGTCTCGTCTATATTGGCAAAGATCAATCGGGTCTCAGTCGTGGGAGATCTAACGAGATTAGCCACCGACACCACACCATTATCTTCTTTGTTAACCACCACCGGCATCATCGTTATCGTAGAGGTTGTGCCGTCATTCACTATCACCACAAAGTTCGCAGTCGCCGCAGTCGCAGTCGCATCAGTCACGAAATAGTCCTGAATAGTTAATAGTGCCGAGCGTCCAAACACATTATCTGCGTCAGCGTTGATATCGCTAACACGCCACTCATAGCTTAAGTCGTCAAAATTCTCATCACGTGCCTCGGCAGTCATCATCACCGTGTCGCCCTCCCGTGTCGGTGATGGCATAACATCAACCAGAGTAATCATTGGTGCGATGTTCGGAACCGTATATACTGCAGCTAAAGTCGTCCTCTCCTCAATGTTATCAATAACCGCCGCCTCCAGTCTATAGGTTGTATCTGCGGTTCGTGACGCTCGGGTATTGGGTATACGATATTCATTCTCAGTTGCGCGGTCTATCAAGTTGCCATTCATAAACCACCGATAGCTTATGGTTTCGATACCATTGGCATCAGTTATCGTCGTCGCACGCAGTAGCCATCTATCATTGCCGACTGCTGTGACTGGAGCAATGCTTACTGCAGTGGGGGGTGCATCTATCAATAGTGTGAAGATCGCCTGCTCAAGACCACCTCTACCGTCATTTGCCGACACAGTCACGGTAGATCCTGTCATATTCGTGCTTACATCCGCATCCGTTGCTGTGAATAGCCATCTACCAGTCATGCTATTGAAGCTGTCGATTAAGCTACTACTCGGCTCTATTGCGATACTGTATGTCAATACATCACCGTCGGCATCCTCAAAAAAGCTACTGGTTTCCAGTTCATATGCCTCTCCCACCGTTGCCACAATGCGCGTCGCTACCCGATCGCTTAGTGCTGGAGGTGTATTGACAGCTACTTCCACAGTACCGCTACTGATTAAATCTGCACTGTCGGTCGCAGTCACTTCAATCTTCGCTACACCTGCCCTTTTTGCACTCAGCGTGAAGGTAGTGATCGTATCCGTAGTTATATCGGCAACTCGTGCCGGTGTCACCGAAACAATCGTTGGGCTTGACGACATCACCTCCAATGTAACCACATCATCCAGATTGAAATTATCATCCGCTACTGAGACAACAATATGAGCCGTACTATTGATTAGTAGCGTTTGATTCGTTGACGGCATAAGCGTAATTGTCGGTGCTGTGTTGGCTTCCACTTGCACCTCAAATTCTGCCGAGACCTTTGAGTTTGCCACGCCTCTGCGGTCATCCACTGTCACCGTAATCATTGCACTACCGACACCAACACCGCTAATCTCAAGTGTACGGGTGGCACCCTCAGTTGCGATAATCGTTGCCGTTGCAATCATGCTATCGCTACTATCAATTCTTACATCAAGGCTGTCGTCGGCATCTGCATCGTTTATTGTCACTTCTACAGAGGTGTTCGCACCTTCGGTCAGGGTGACCGGTTGTCCCGGAATACCGCTAATCGTTGGACGCGTATTGACGCGCACCGACAAAACCTCACTGTCGCTTAATCCACCTTGGTCGGTTGCGATGAAGGTGATCGTCGTCATGCCACCTCGCAGAGCGTTTAGCATGAAGGTTCTAACCGTGTTATTGGTTACATTGGTAAATTCTGCAGGTGTCACTGATACAATCGTTGGGACTGATGATACTGCCGTCAATGTGGCAATATCATCCAAATTGAAATTACTATCCGCTACCGAAACCATAACATCAGTCGTACTGTTGAGCGGCAGTGATTGAAGTATCGACGGCATAAGCGTAATTGTCGGTGCTGTGTTGGCTTCCACTCGCACTTCAAATTCTGCCGAGACCCTTGAGTTTGCCACGCCTCTGCCGTCATCCGCCGTCACCGTAATCATTGCACTACCGACACCAACCCCGCCAACCTCAAGTGTGCGGATGGCACCCTCAGTTGCGATAATCGTTGCCGTTGCAATCATGCTATCGCTACTATCAATTCTTACATTAAGGCTATCATCGGCATCTGCATCGTCTATGGTCACTTCTACAGAGGTATTCGCACCTTTGGTTAAGGTGACTGGTTGTCCCGGAATACCGCTAATTGTTGGACGCGTATTGACGCGTATCAACAAAGCCGCATTGTTGCTTGATCCACCTCGGTCGGTTGCGATGAAGGTGATCGTCGCCATGCCAGCTTGCAGGGCGTTTAGCATGAAGGTTCTAACCGTGTTATCGGTTATACCGGTAAATTCTGCAGGTGTCACCGATACGACAGTTGGGACTGATGACATTGCCGTCAATGTGGCAATATCATCCAAATTGAAATTACTATCCGCTACCGAAACCATAACATCAGTCGTACTATTGAGCGGCAGCGACTGAAGTATCGACGGTATGAGCGTAATCACTGGTGCAGCATTCGCTTCCACCGTCACTGTAAATCGTGCTGTGACCACTGAGTTTGTTGCCCTTCTACCATCGTCCACCATGACCGTAATTATTGCGCTACCTGTACTAACACCGCTAATCTCAAGTGTACGGGTGGCACCCTCAGTTGCGATAATCGTTGCCGTTGCAATCATGCTATCGCTACTATCAATTCTTACATTAAGGCTATCGTCGGCATCTGCATCGTCTATTGTCACTTCTACAGAGGTATTCACACCTTTGGTTAAGGTGACTGGTTGTCCCGGAATACCGCTAATCGTTGGTCGCGTATTGACGCGTATCGACAAAGCCGCATTGTCGCTTAATCCACCTCGATCGGTTGCTGTGAAGGTAATCGTTGCCGTGCCACTTTGCCGAGCATTTAGCGTAAAGACTCTAGCCGTGTTATCAGTTATACCAGTGGATTCTGCAGGTGTCACCGATACGACAGTTGGGACTGATGACATTGCCGTCAATGTGGTCGTATCACCAGCATCCTCAACCGAAACCATGATATCGGTCATGCTATTGAGCGGCAGAGTTTGAGCTACCGATGGTGTTATCGTAATCGTCGGTGTAGTATTTGCTGCTGCTGCCACCGTCACCATAAATCGTGCTGTAACCACTGAGTTCGCCACCCTTCTGCCGTCATCCACCGTCACTGTAATCATCGCACGACCGGCACCGACACCGCCAACCTCAAGTGTGCGGGTGGCACCCTCAGTTGCGATAATCGTTGCCGTTGCAATCGTGCTATCGCTACTATCAATTCTTACATTGAGGCTATCGTCAGCATCGGCATCGTCTATCATCACTTCCAAGTTGCTAGTCATACCCTCTAGTAGCCTGACCGGTTGTCCCGGAATACCGCTAATCGTGGGTTGCGTATTGACGCGTATCGACAAAGCCGCATTGTCGCTTAATCCACCTTGGTCGGTTGCGGTGAAGGTAATCGTTGCCGTGCCACTTTGCCGAGCATTTAGCGTAAAGACTCTAGCCGTGTTATCAGTTATACCAGTGGATTCTGCAGGTGTCACCGACACGACAGTTGGGACTGATGACATTGCCGTCAATGTGGTCGTATCACCAGCATCCTCAACCGAAACCATGATATCGGTCATGCTATTGAGCGGCAGAGTTTGAGCTACCGATGGTGTTATCGTAATCGTCGGTGTAGTATTTGCTGCTGCTGCCACCGTCACCATAAATCGTGCTGTAACCACTGAGTTCGCCACCCTTCTGCCGTCATCCACCGTCACTGTAATCATCGCACGACCGGCACCGACACCGCCAACCTCAAGTGTGCGGGTGGCACCCTCAGTTGCGATAATCGTTGCCGTTGCAATCGTGCTATCGCTACTATCAATTCTTACATTGAGGCTATCGTCAGCATCGGCATCGTCTATCATCACTTCCAAGTTGCTAGTCATACCCTCTAGTAGCCTGACCGGTTGTCCCGGAATACCGCTAATCGTGGGTTGCGTATTGACGCGTATCGACAAAGCCGCATTGTCGCTTAATCCACCTCGATCGGTTGCGGTGAAGGTAATCGTTGCCGTGCCACTTTGCAAAGCCTCTAGCATAAAGGTTCTAGCCGTGTTATCGGTTATACCTGTAAACTCTGCAGGTGTCACTGATACGACATTTGGGACTGATGATATTGCCGTCAATGTGGTCGTATCACCAGCGTCTTCAACCGAAACCATTATATTGGTTGTACTATCAAGTGGTAGCATTTGAGCTACCGGCGGTGTTATTGTAATCGTCGGTGTAGTATTTGCTGCTGCTGCCACCGTCACCATAAATCGTGCTGTAACCACTGAGTTCGCCACCCTTCTGCCGTCATCCACCGTCACTGTAATCATCGCACGACCGGCACCGACACCGCCAACCTCAAGTGTGCGGGTGGCACCCTCAGTTGCGATAATCGTTGCCGTTGCAATCGTGCTATCGCTACTATCAATTCTTACATTGAGGCTATCGTCAGCATCGGCATCGTCTATCATCACTTCCAAGTTGCTAGTCATACCCTCTAGTAGCCTGACCGGTTGTCCCGGAATACCGCTAATCGTGGGTTGCGTATTGACGCGTATCGACAAAGCCGCATTGTCGCTTAATCCACCTTGGTCGGTTGCGGTGAAGGTAATCGTTGCCGTGCCACTTTGCCGAGCATTTAGCGTAAAGACTCTAGCCGTGTTATCAGTTATACCAGTGGATTCTGCAGGTGTCACCGACACGACAGTTGGGACTGATGACATTGCCGTCAATGTGGTCGTATCACCAGCATCCTCAACCGAAACCATGATATCGGTCATGCTATTGAGCGGCAGAGTTTGAGCTACCGATGGTGTTATCGTAATCGTCGGTGTAGTATTTGCTGCTGCTGCCACCGTCACCATAAATCGTGCTGTAACCACTGAGTTCGCCACCCTTCTGCCGTCATCCACCGTCACTGTAATCATCGCACGACCGGCACCGACACCGCCAACCTCAAGTGTGCGGGTGGCACCCTCAGTTGCGATAATCGTTGCCGTTGCAATCGTGCTATCGCTACTATCAATTCTTACATTGAGGCTATCGTCAGCATCGGCATCGTCTATCATCACTTCCAAGTTGCTAGTCATACCCTCTAGTAGCCTGACCGGTTGTCCCGGAATACCGCTAATCGTGGGTTGCGTATTGACGCGTATCGACAAAGCCGCATTGTCGCTTAATCCACCTCGATCGGTTGCGGTGAAGGTAATCGTTGCCGTGCCACCTTGCAAAGCCTCTAGCATAAAGGTTCTAGCCGTGTTATCGGTTATACCTGTAAACTCTGCAGGTGTCACTGATACGACATTTGGGACTGATGATATTGCCGTCAATGTGGTCGTATCACCAGCGTCTTCAACCGAAACCATGATATTGGTTGTACTATCAAGTGGTAGCATTTGAGCTACCGGCGGTGTTATTGTAATCGTCGGTGTAGTATTTGCTGCTGCTGCCACCGTCACCATAAATCGTGCTGTAACCACTGAGTTCGCCACCCTTCTGCCGTCATCCACCGTCACTGTAATCATCGCACGACCGGCACCGACACCGCCAACCTCAAGTGTGCGGGTGGCACCCTCAGTTGCGATAATCGTTGCCGTTGCAATCGTGCTATCGCTACTATCAATTCTTACATTGAGGCTATCGTCAGCATCGGCATCGTCTATCATCACTTCCAAGTTGCTAGTCATACCCTCTAGTAGCCTGACCGGTTGTCCCGGAATACCGCTAATCGTGGGTTGCGTATTGACGCGTATCGACAAAGCCGCATTGTCGCTTAATCCACCTCGATCGGTTGCGGTGAAGGTAATCGTTGCCGTGCCACTTTGCCGAGCATTTAGCGTAAAGACTCTAGCCGTGTTATCAGTTATACCAGTGGATTCTGCAGGTGTCACCGACACGACAGTTGGGACTGATGACATTGCCGTCAATGTGGTCGTATCACCAGCATCCTCAACCGAAACCATGATATTCGTCATACTATTGAGTGGTAGCGTTTGAGCTACCGGTGGTGTTATCGTAATCGTCGGTGTGGTATTTGCTGCTGCTGCTACCATCACCGTAAATTGTGCTGTGATCACTGAGTTCGCCACCCTTCTGCCGTCATCCACCGTCACTGTAATCATCGCACGACCGGCACCGACACCGCGAACCTCAAGTGTACGGGTGACACCGCTGCCACCGACAATAACGCTTGCAACCCCAGGTGCATTGGATTGTGCGGTTACCATTAAATTGGCAGGTGTATCGTCGGCATCTGCATCGTCTATGGTCACGCCTACAGAGGTGTTTGCACCTTCGGTCAGTGTAACCGGTTGTCCCGGAATGTTGCTAATTGTTGGCCGAGTATTGACGCGTATCGACAAAGCCGCACTGTCGCTTAATCCACCTTGGTCGGTTGCGATGAAGGTGATCGTCGCCATGCCACCTTGCGAGGCGTTTAGCGTGAAGGTTCTAGCCGTGTTATCGGTTATACCAGTAAACTCTGCAGGCGAGACCGATACGATAGTTGGGGCTGACGACATCGCCGTCAATGTGATCGTGTCACCAGCATCCTCAACCGAAACCATGATATTCGTCATACTATTGAGCGGTAGCATTTGAGCCGCCGATGGTGTTATCGTAATCGTCGGTGCAGTATTTGCTTCAGGTAGCGAAGTTCCTTGACCGGGCAATAAACTACCACAAAGAGGCAACGTTGTTGCTTCATTCATGTTGCGGCAAGCATCCACATTAGTTATCTCGCCATACCGCAGTTTTGGATAACTCATTGAATCGCCGAAATCCCAATCAACAGTAGTCCATTGGTAATAAACATCGGTCGGCGTTGAGTCTTGTGCAGTCGACATTTGTAATTCTTCAGTAGTTTGAGGTGTGCCGTAGAGGCGCGTAGAGGCGGAGACCTCGTCATTAACCGTACTATTCCAATAACTATTTTCCACAACTAGGTTGGCTGATCCTCTATTTCCGATTAAACCACCGGTTTGTTGACCCCCTGAAGCAGCACTTGTCGCTTTAGCAGTTGAGTAGCTGTTGCGAATGCTACCTGAACCGAATAATCCAGCAACAAGACCTCCCACAGCTCGGTTTGCTTGTGTAGTGGTTATATGAGCAGATCCCATTGAATAACTATTGACAATAGGCCCGTGATTCTCACCCACCAAACCACCGCCTCCCCTTAATCCGGTAACCATAGCATCCGCATAGCTGTTGATAATTCTGCCAAAGTTGAAACCACAGATACCACCGACAAAACGCATTTTCGAGGTGACAGTGCCACGCACATAACTGTTGATAATTAATGCACCCGACACGCTTACGCCGACTAAACCACCGACAACATCACGTTCTCCTTCAACACTGCCTTCGTCGACATAGGTATTGATTAGATTGCTCTCGTTACGACCGACCAACCCACCGACTCTGTTATTGCCTTGTACTGTTATTTCTCGTAGACCGAGATTGCGAATGATGCCAGTATTGCCGCCAAACATACCTATTTGATCAGTGCCATCTCTGTTGATCTGCAAATTGAAAATGCTATGTCCGTTGCCCTCAAAAGTACTACTAAAACAATTCGTACTGCTGCAACTATTGCCGGCAGCAGACCCTATCGGTTGCCAACCCGTATCGCCAGCGGTGTCAAAATTATCCACCGTCCATGCCTCTTTATTTGTCATCGCATTTACATAGTTTTCGTCAATCGTGAAATCCAAGTCTCTACGCAGTTCATAACCCATACAGGTTGGCATGCAGCCCGCAGTGATTTCAGTTACTCCACTGCTCACTTGATAACCGCTGCCATCAGGTTGATAGCGCACCGCATTTAGATCTTCCAAGTAGTAGATATCTATGAACCCGTCGTCGTCATCGTCTATATCGATTCTATTCCTATAGGGTCCTAACACACTAGTAAAAGAGTTTCCTTGCCCATCAATAGATGCCACCCGTACGCGATAAAGGGTATCACCTTTGTCTAGTGTTGGTATGTTATACATCGCCGAGGTCTCACCATCAATCGTCGTCCAATCAGTACCCGCACCACGCTTCTGCCAGGTATAACCAGTGATAGTACCGTCGCCGTCGGGGTCACTTCCAGGTATAATCCTAGTAATGCTTATGTCTGATACGGTCACTGTCTGATCAAAGCTCGGTCCACCGTTATCAGTTCTGACGATGGTCACAGTCGTCATCGCACTATCTTGCACAAAAACATCTCCGACAGTCAGTGTGATTATCACATCCCGACTGTCATCTCCACTAGGCACAAAGTCATTAGGTATACTGAAACTTAAAGTAGCATCAGTAACAGGTTGCCCATCTAGAAAAGCCTCTGGATCCGAAGTCCATTGATAAGTATACAAGCTGGGATCGCCACCTGTGACTGTTGCACTTAAACTAATGGGTCCTTCATTCACCGGGTCAGGAGCAACGTTTATACTTGTTATTTCTATAGGACTTATAACGTTGTTTACGGTGACGCTATAGGCGACCGGGTCGGTATCAGCAGGGTTAGTTCCGACGCTGATTGTCAGAATCGACTCTCCCTCTGCGAGCGTAATCGGCAGGCTCCGCTCACCACTGCGCTTGCCCATAAAATAGTTGGTGCTATCTGTATCTCCTACTTGGGTGATTGAGATAGACTCGCCTCGCGGATCAATCCCGTATGGCAATAACTCAAGCATGGTTTTATTGATTAAATCTATCCTATAGCTAGATAATATCGAGAAAGAAAAAGGTCTATTCAGTATCGCAGGATTACTATTGGCAAAGAATAGTAGATTGCTCAATCCTTTGTCTCCTTGAGCTAACAATAAACCACCGCATGGTGGTGGTGCGGTATCAAGGTCATCATCACATGCCGATACTGTGGGAATGTCGCTCGGCGAGTTGTATCTTAGTATTGGATAGTGCATTGAGTTGCCAAAATCCCAATCGGCAGTACTCCATTGGTAATAAACGTCGGTCGGCATTGTCCCTGGTACAGTCGATGTTCGCAACTCATCACTAGTTTTGGCTTCGGTATTGGTAGTGATATCGGTATTAACCGTGCTGTCCCAATAGCTCAGCTCAACAACCGTGCCGGTTGTTTCGACAGCAACCAAACCACCCACAATTCCACCGCCACCAGTAATCAGTCCGCGCACATAACTATTTCTTATTAATCCTGCGTTATTGGCTACTAAACCACCGGCACGATCCCTTGTACTGTCCCCCGTGCAGCTTCCGGATCTACTTACCGCACCTGACGTATAGCTATTGATGATGTCACTCCCACTGCTGTTCTCGGCAACCAAACCACCCACATCGCAAACACCACTTACATTACCTAACGCATAGCTATTTCTAATCTTGCCTTTGTTGTGAGCGACCAAACCACCCAATAATAGGGTATTAGCGGACATCACCATCACATTCGCATAGCTATTGACGATTACGCCAGTTGCAGAATTATCGTTAATCGCAACTAGTCCGCCTAAGTTATGCTGTGTCCCCATAACCTCGCCGCCTTGTACATAGCTATTGACGATAGTGCCTTTGTTTTGCGCAACCAAGCTACCTACATAGCCTCTGCCTTCAATATCAACATCCAATAGACCGACATTCTCTATCCTCGCCGCCGCCGACAGTGCCGCAAATAACCCGATATACGCATCGTCATCGGTATCTCTGTTTATCTGTAAATTAGAAATCTTGTTATTGTTGCCGTTGAATATCGTGGCAAACGGAGCATCGGAGGTTGCTATGGGTAACCAGCCGGTATCCATAGGGTCTGTAGGAGGATCACCCACCGTCCACTCGCTTTTATTTGATATCGCGTCTACATAGCTATCGTCTGCATTAAAATCCAAGTCCCTTAACAACTCGTAGCCAGTGCATGTGTTGGCAGGACAACCTAAGGTGATTTTATTGACGGTGATATTATCCGACCCGGGATTTATTCTATAGCCGCTACCATCCGCTTGATTGCGTAGCACATTTAAGTCTTCCAAATAATAAATATCTATCAAGCTGTTGTCGTTTCCGTTCACGTTTATCGGAAACGGACCTACCGTATAACTTCTTTCATGTCCTTGACCGTCGGTATGATCAACGATTACGCGATAGCGGATTGTACTGGTAGGAGTGCTAGACACCGTGTGCCCACCATCAACAGTGGCAAGATCTGCCCAGCCATTATCGCCTGCATCCCGGCTTTGCCATTGGTATGTAAATGTTCCTACACCGTCCGGATCGGGTATCGTAGGGCTTATTCTTAATACAGTAGGACTGACAGTCAATGCCAGCTCTGGTTCGCCGTTATCAATGTTGTTAACGGTTAGCATAAGTTCGGTAGAGGTTATATCAAAGCCATCTTCAACTGTTATTGTGTAGACGACGCTCTGCATAGGCTGGCTACCTTCTACAAAGGTATCGGGTATGGCAACGATAGTAGTAAAAGTAGTATTTGTACCTTGCCCTCGATCCAGTACCATGTCTCCTTGCTGAAACGAATAACGATAATCTCCGGTACCGTTGCGAAAAGCAGCTTCAAGCGTAATATCATCACCCTCATTAATGTTAGCATTAGGGGGTATTGTGTTGAAGGAGACAACTTCAACTGGGGTTTGTGATCCTCTGCTTAAACTAAAGCGATACGTCAATCCATCTACCATAACCTCCAACGTTTCGTTTCCACCCGCTTGCAATGGGATAATATCACTCAAATCACCACTCCTCTTTCCAGAGAAACGCTCAATGCTTTCTCCTGCCTTGGCAACTGAAATCGTCGCATTATTGTTAAAAGAATATGGTCTTAATTGAATTTCGGTAGCAGCATGGGGGATTTTTATATCGTAGTTAAACGATAGCGGTGAAAAAGGCTGATCGCGAAATACCATAGCGTTATCGCGTTGCTCTCTCTCACCTTGCACCTTGAAAAATACAATGCTCAAACCTGTATCGCGACCAGACTGATTGGGTAGCAAGGCACCACAATTAGGTAGCGGAGTTTGCGGTTTCATATCACAGGCGGGATTGGCATCGTCCCCCTTGGCATAGCGCAGTGCCGGATAGCTCATTGCATCACCGAAATCCCAAGCGTCAGTGCTCCAATTCGCATAGATGCCGGTTGCGGCATTTTGATTAGTTGGTGCTTGCAACGCAACGGTAGTTTGGGAGGTGCCGCCTGCCGAAGAAGTTACCTGATTGCTCTCACCAAAATCCCAATAACTGTCGTTTACCGGAGGGTTTGTACTATGCCTTCTAGCAATTAGACCACCTAGACCAATATTATTCCCGGCTGGATTATCAGCTGTCATCGCAACGGTTGAATAGCTGTGTGTAATGCTTGGGTTGGTACCGCCCGTCCATAGTGCATTAACAAGACCACCTGCACTTTGGCCTTGCATTGCGGTTAAACGCACAGAACCCATCGCATAACTATTTCTAATAGACCCTAAATTGTCACCTATTAACCCTCCTACGTTCCCCGCTGCCCGAACATCGGCAATTGCATAGCTATTGATAACTCTGTCCAAGTTAGTGCCACTGATACCTCCTACAAAACGACCTGATGACGAAACAGTGCCAAGCGCATAACTGTTGATAATTAGTCCACCAGCAATGTTTCTGCCGATTAAAAGACCTATCCCGTCGCTGCTTCCTTCAACATTACCTCCGTTCACATAAACATTGATTAGATTACCTTGGTTGCGACCGACTAAACCACTAACAGTGTCATTGCCTCTTATTGTTATTGTCGACAGCCCAAGATTTCGAATGGTACCAGTATTGTCGGCAAATAAGCCTATATTATTGGCACTGACTCTATTGATATGCAAATTAGAAATGCTAAATCCGTTGCCTTCAAAAATGGCTGTGAAAGTTCCGCCTATAGGCTCCCAGCCTTGTTTCATGCTACTTGTGAAATCTAAATCACTAAGTGCCCAGTCGCTATTCACGACACCCAATACATAACTTCGGGCTGTCATAAAGTCTAAATCGCCTACCAATTCATAGCCTTTGCAACCATCATCAGGGCAACCTGTGGTGATTCTAGTCGCTGCGCCGCTCTCTCTATAACCAGTGCCATCCAACTGATGGCGAATTGCATTCAGACTTTCTAAATAATACACCTCTATTAAACCGTCGCCGTCATCGTCCACATCTAGAACAACCGGATCTAGCATATCTTCTGTGCTATTTCCTTGCCCATCGGTATGTCTCACTATCACGCGATATTGGATTGTGCTATCAGTCTCATTAATCGCAAACGTAGATGGGTCAGCAGATAGATTAGCACCTGAAATGTCCGTCCAACTATCACCTTCCATGATTTGCCTCTGCCATAGATATGTAAATGTGCCGACACCGTCTGGATCAGGCTCAGTAGAGATTACCTTTAGCAAGGGGGTCCTAACGAGTTCCAGTTGTGGGCCGCCATTATCAATTTTATTTACAGTGAACATAATTGCAGCGGAAACTATATCAAAACCATCGTCAACCGTTATCGTATAGACAATGCTTGGCGTTGTAGGGATGAGTGGGTGGTCGGTGGGTATAGTAACATTTTCGGTCACATTTGCAGCTTGTCCCTCACTAACTATCTCGCCGTTTTGTTGCAACGAATAATCATAATTCCCGCTACCGTCGGCAAAAGTAGCTATAAGCTCAATATTGGCACCCTCATCAACGCGGCTACCGGACATGAGGGGACTGCCCATGAGAGTGCTACTGAAGTCTGTAATCCTAGCTCTAGCCGCAGGACCTACCTGTATATTCAGAGTATAAGTAACACTGCCTACTCTAATAGTCAAAACTTCGTTTGTATCTGCTTGTACGGGAATGGCAATGCTTGGCTCGCCACTCTCCTTACCGTCAAAATAGTTGGTCTCCTGACTATCTGCCATTCTAAAAACCGAAATCGTATCAGCACTGTTGATAGAGTATGGTCTTAGTTGAATCCCGGTAGCGGCATAGGGAATTTTCATATCATATTCACGCAACAAGGATGAAAAAGGTTGGTTGCGAAATACTCTAGAATTATTCTGTTGCTCACCGTCCAATACAAAGTATAAAATACTCAAACCGTTATCTCTGCCGGATTGTCTGGGCAACAATGCACCGCAACCGGGTAGGGATGCCGAATCCATATCAAGGGGAGGCAAATCCGTGTGGCAAGCAGGATTGTCAACATCGTCGCCCTTGATATAGCGCAATGCAGGGTAATTCATTGTGTCGCCGAAATCCCAATCGTCCGTACTCCATTGGTAATAAACATCAGTCTGCACTGTCCCTGGTGCAGTCGGCATCCGCAATTCATCGGTGGTCTGGGGTATGCCATCAAGGTTCGGAGGGGTCGTGACCTCGTCATTAGCCTCAGTATTCCAATAACTATTTTCCACAACCAGGCTGATTGATCCTCTAGTTCCAACTAAACCACCAGTTCGGTCATTACTATTACCTCTAACACTTGTCGCCATGGCAGTTGAGTAGCTGTTGTGAATGCTACCTTCGACTTCTATGCCTCCCTGTTCACTTGAAAATAATCCAGCAACAAGACCTCCCACAACTCGGTCATTTCGTCCGGACTCGGTTATATGAGCAGAACCCATTGAATAGCTATTGATAACAGACCCCTGATTCTCACCCACCAAACCACCGGCATCCCCTAATGCGGTAGCCATAACATCCGCATAACTATTTCTGATTGTGCCAAAGTTGAAACCACAAATACCACCAGCAAAACGTCCTGCTGCGGTGGCAGTGCCACGTGCATAACTGTTAATAATTAACGCACCTATATTATTTGCACCGGTTAAAAGACCTGCAGTACCACCTGCTCCGCTAACCGTGCCTCCCTCTACATAAACATTTATTAGCTTCCCACCGTTATTTCGACCGACTAGCCCACTGACCCTGCCTCTACCTTCTATTTTTATTTCTCTTAACCCAAGATTGCGAATGATGCCGGAACTAGCATTTTCAGCAAATAAACCTACATTATCGGTATTGTTGCCATCTCTATTGATATGCAAATTAGAAATGCTATATCCGTTGCCTTCAAAAGTGGTGCTGAAAGTCCCTCCTATAGGAGCCCAGCCTAGTTTCGCAGTACCCATAAAATCAGAATCGCTAAGTATCCAGTTGCTGTTCACTACACCCATTTGATAACTTTGTGTTGTCGTGAAGTCTAAATCTCTTACCAATTCATAGCCGTCGCAACCGCCATCAGGGCAACCTTGTTGTACAGTTCCTTCACCTGTTAAATTATTGCGGATCGCATTCAAATCTTCTAGATAACATATTTCTCTCAACCCATCGTCATCGTTGTCTATGTCGTTGTCGGCACATTCAGTATCAGTAAGAGTGTCTTGTTGCGCGAATACTGGTTGCACAATGAGCAACCCTAAACATATTAGAAGGCTGTATTTCATAAGATTTATTTGCATTTAATTTTCACCACTAATTATTAAAATACAAGGAGGGGTATCAAATTATTACACTATTATACAAATAAAATCGCCGAGTGAAACTGCCACTTGTTGCAGTAGCACAAGTGGCGTAACTTCGTACGAAATCTAAATATTGTGGTCGTTAGAAATATTACATATATTATCAAAATCAATCGGCAATTTATGTTGTCCATCCTAAAGTGTCGTTCTGCACTACTGCAACCGCCACGCGTCACTTGGTTTTGGTTCCCATAAGTTGGATGGTGTACGACTTTATTTGTTCAGACGCAACGCGTTACGGGAGGGCATATTGAATCGCCGATTGAACCAGTAGGTCAATCGGCGTGACATCGTGCAGAACTCTAAGATGATGGGCAGCGTATTCATCATAAAATGCAATACCCTCCCCTACGGCATATGAAACACTTTCCCAACCATCGTGCTTGCCCTCCTCCGCAGGCTTCAATTCTGAATCACATCTACATCTTCTGGTAGCTCAATGCGGAAATAGTCTCTCTTAAACTCCGGATTTGTTTGTACATCGTAGAAATGTATTTTGGTGTGTTGGTCAAAGTGGTCGTAGAGTACTAAATGCGATAGTCGTTCTCCTTTGAACCCTATATCAAAATAAACAAAGTCGGTGTCGTCTACTTTGGGTACCAACCTCAACCAATTCACCTCCTTGATGTCTGCGTATGCGTTGTCGGCTATGGTGTCTATATAAAAATCGTCAACCGCAGTACGCTTATCCAAAAGGAGCATTAGCGGTGCTTTCCCCAATGTACCAAGCGTAGGACGTAAATATGCTTGTTTTAATGGCACATCGTAGATAAGCAGACTTAAGCCGTCGGTTAAAATCAAATAAGGTTCTGGGGACACATATTCCCAACGAAAGCGGCCAGGCCTATGAAACAAAGTAAACCCTTTGGACTCGTCAATTTTTTGTCCTTCCGAACTATAAACTTCTTGGTCAAAATTGGCACGAAAAGTCTCGGATTGGAAAAAAACATCCAAAGCAACCAAAGTGTCGGCGCGTGCAGATGCAAAGATAGCAAACAAAAAAACCAGGCAAACCGCCTTAATATATTGCTTCATCATTTCCGAGACGACGAGACCAATACTTGGCGTGATCCGCTTGATTGTATGCTGGAAACTATTTTGGCACTCTCCATTTCTTCTATCATACGCGCCGCGCGGTTATAACCTATTTTGAGACGACGTTGTAGATGAGAGATAGACGCTTTGCCTGATTCGGTTACGATTTCCACCGCTTGCTTATAGAGCGGGTCTTCGGTTTCGGTAGGATTAAAACCGACCATCCCGTTGTCCGATGTGTTTAGGTTGTCTATATAAGACGGTTCTCCCTGCTGGCGTAGAAAGTCGGCGACTGCTTGCACTTCGCCCTCCGATATAAAAGCACCGTGTACGCGCATCGGCGTTGCGTAGCTCGGCATCAGACATAGCATATCGCCTTGTCCGAGCAGTTGCTCAGCACCGTTCTGATCTAATATGGTACGCGAATCCACCTTTGAGGAGACTTGAAATGCGATTCTCGCCGGTACATTCGCTTTGACCAAACCAGTAATGATATCCACCGAAGGTCTTTGTGTCGCCAGCACCAAGTGTATTCCTGCGGCGCGTGCCTTTTGAGCAAGCCGGATAATCAGTTCTTCTACTTTTTTGCCCACCATCATAATCATGTCTGCGAATTCATCGATGACGATTACGATATACGGTATTTCATCAAGTGGTGGGGCTGTGGCAGATTCGTCTTCGCTCTCAAATAGAGGGTCGGCAATCGGTTCCTTCCTTTTTTTAGCCTTAGAAATTTTATTATTATACGATGTGATGTTGCGTACGTTGAGTGCTGCCATCAGGCGGTAACGCCGTTCCATTTCAGCAACTGCCCATCGTAAGGCACCGGCAGCTTCCTGCATATCGGTAATCAAAGGTAACAATAAATGAGGGATATCTTCATACGATTTAAGTTCAAGCATTTTAGGGTCTACTAAAATCAAACGGACTTGCGAGGGGAGATTACGAAATAATAGGCTCGCCAACATAGAATGTACCGCAACTGATTTACCTGAGCCAGTAGTGCCTGCAACCAACAGGTGAGGTAATTTCTCTAAATCTATAAATATCGCCTGACCTGCAACATCCTTGCCTAATGCGAGCGTTAACGTTGAATGTTGTTTCTCGTATTCTTCGGATTGTAAGAGTTCACCAAATTTTACAACCGACCGCGTTCTATTCGGCATCTCTATGCCGATCGACGACTTCCCTGGAATCACTTCCACCACTCGCACACTGGGCAGCAATAACGATCGTGCAAGGTCTTTTTGGAGGTTGCTTATACTACTCGCTTTAGTGCCCGGAGATGGCGTGACTTCAAAACGGGTGACTACCGGGCCAGGTTGTGCTTCGGTCACCTGAGCTCCGATGCCGAAGTCTTCTAATTTAATTTCCAGTTGTCTAGCAAGTTTTTCCAGTTCGTCTTTAGAGTAGCTAGAAACTGATGCTGTTTCTCGATCCAGCAGACTCAACGGGGGTAATTCTTCTTTTCCTTCAATCGGCAATGCGATTTGTTGTTTTTTGGTAGTCTTGGTACCTGGCGACAAGCTGTTGAGCATATTCCCTATTTTGGGAGGGGTTCTGTTAATGAGTTTTTTCTTACGCTTTGAGACTATTCGGGTGCGTTCTACGGAACGTTCGTGAACCAATAGACGGCTTTGTATCCACTGCTTAGTATCTACTAGCCATTGTGCAGCCGAGAACAATGCCAAACCAACCGCATCCGCGACCTTCAGCCATGCGATATCCACCATCACCGTGATGCTAGCTACAATCAGACCCAGCAGTAATAGGGTGGAACCTACCATGCCAAATAGTGGATAAAAACTTTGTATAACTAATTCGCCCAAACGACCGCCGCTACTGGTAGGAAGATCAGGTGCAGCAAAATGCAAAGTTGCCAATCCGCAACAGGCGATTATTGCCAGCGATGTAGCCAACCAAATAATTAAATGCCTATTCCATATAGAACGCTGAGTGTAATTAGGGTTGAACAAGCGGCGGGCACTCATGAAAATAGCCAACGGCAACAACACCAGCGACGGTGCCCCGAAAAGAAAATAAGAAGTATAGGCAACCCATGCGCCGATGACACCCCCCAAGTTCTGAGTCTCGTCGATACTGATATTGTTTGCCCACGACGGGTCGTCCGCTTGATAACTCAACATTGAGAGCAAAAAATATAAGCCTATGGAGATAAGCAACAAACCGCTTCCTTTGCGCACATACATGGAGTCGTATCCCGAAATGTTTGCGGTAGATTTTGATTTCTTGGTAGATGTTCGGTATTTCACATATTCCTCTTTGAACGATATAGACTTTTAGTATAAATCAACAAGCCCTGTTGTTTCATCTATGCCGAACATCAAATTCATATTCTGCACCGCCTGACCGGCAGCCCCTTTGATTAGATTGTCAATCGCTGAGAACACGACTGCGACATCACCGTATTGCGGTTTATGCACCGCAAGCAAGCAAAGATTGGTGTTGCTCACATCGCGAGTCTGCGGATGACTGTCAGGCGGCATGACCTGCACGAAAGGTTCCTCTGCATAAGCCTGCTCTAAACAGTGCTGAAGCTCCGATTGCTCGGCAGTCGCTTTGATATACAGGCTAGATTGCAGACCGCGGAAAATCGGTAACAAGTGAGGTGTAAAACTGAATCCTACTTCGGCACCGGCGATGCAACATAATTGTTGCTTGATTTCTGGCCAATGTCTGTGGGCAGAGGCTTTGTAGGCTCTAAAGTTTTCGCTACACTCTCCGAATAGCAATTCCACATTTGCTTGACGACCTGCTCCGCTTACACCGGATTTTGAATCGGCGATCAAACATGAAATATCGGCATGGCCCGATTCTATCAAAGGCTTTAAGCCGAGTATCACCGAAGTCGGATAACAGCCTGGGTTAGCCACCAAAGTCGCATCGGCAATAGGGTTGCGGTTCATTTCGCTTAGACCGTAGACTGCTTCTTTTAGTAAATGTGGACAGGCATGGCTTTCTCCGTACCAATGCTTCCATTCGTCTGCATCGCTCAATCTAAAATCTGCTGCCAAGTCTATGATGCGTATTCCCAAGTCAAGCAACACTTCGGCTTGCTTCATGGCCGTCCCGTTGGGTGTTGCGAAAAACACTAAGTCCACACTGAGGTTGGGGTCAAAACTTTGCGTATAACACAAATTAGTATGCCTCTTCATTTTAGGAAACACTTCGGCTATAGCGTGCCCGGCCTTGCTACGAGATACGACCTGAGTGAGTTTAATATGCGGATGACGCACCAAAAGACGCATCAATTCGTACCCCGTGTAGCCGGTACCGCCTATGATCGCTACAGAATGCATTGTTTAACTTGGTTGTTTCATGTTATATGGTGCCGTATTTTATCACCAATGGCGCATACCGCCGTTTGTTGCAATAACAACAAACGGTGGTTCTATTTTTCAACTGCTCTGCGCCACCCGATTATGGTATCCAAGAATGTCTCAAACTAACTTGATTTTGCGCTGTGGAAGAAGAGTGTGATTAGAATCGGGTCTTTCTTCCCACTCCAATTTTGAGGTAGACCAATAATCATGTAAAGCAAATAATAGTTTTGCTTTTGCTCTAGAAAGATATCCTGGTTCTGGAATTTTTTGGCTTAACCTTTCCTTATACAGCGGATAGTAATTCTGAATAAGTTCGTTATTGTTCATAATTCGGGAACAATATATGTCAATTAGTGCTCTTGCTACCGGGTACTGAGAATAAACTTTGAAGACATCTTGTCCGGGAGGGCGACATCCGCTGTTAACTATCAAAGATTTATAGGTATTTAGCAAGCCGCGACGACCTATTTTCTTTTCCAAAGTCTTAATATCCTCATCTATATTTTCATATTTAATAATAAAATCAATTACGCATCGTCGATTAATACAAAGCATTGAGAAATTTTGCTCTATGTGTCTAATCCCTACTTGCAACAAGTATTTATTAAAATTCTCCTCGTAAATTCTATCTCTACACGCTTCGTGATTATGATGATAAAAGTATAAAGAAATAATAGTGTCGTAAATATCTCGGACAAAGGATACTTTAAGGTAATTATCCCAAATATTTTTTGGTATCCTACGCTTTATTTCAGAAGCACTTATGTGGCCGTCTAAAAAATCATAGCCGTTATAATGGTTTACAAACTTATATTTATAGTCCAGCTTTCTAGCAATTACATCACCTTTGCCGCAATAACGTTTTAGTGCCATTTTAAATGATATGCCACTAATCTTGTAAGTTTGTATAAATATGACTTTCAATTTATGAGAAATTATCATAAAAATAAATTTTCCTGAAGTACTTTTAATAAGTGGTTACTATACCTTATGAGACTGTTGAAAGAGTATTATACTTGTACCATCTCAATTACTCTGTGCCATCTGTATGGTTGCCATAAATCAAATGGATGAATGGATTGTTTGTGCAGACGCAACGCGTTACGGGAGGGCATGTGGGGCTGTTGAAAAAGTGTCTGCATTAGTACATTCCCCTCCTTTGGAGGGGTGGCAGGCGAAGCCTGACGGGGTGGTTGTTAAGGTTCTGAACAATGTTACGCCGATTGACCTACTGGCTCAATCGGCGGTTCTATTTTTCAACAGTCCCATGTTAGCCCTCCCCTACGGTGCATGGAATACCTTTTCAACAGCCCCGAATGTTAGTGTGCTTCGTCCCAATTATTGCCGATACTTGCGTTGACTTTTAGCGGCACCGAAAGTTCCATTGCCGACTCCATCAATTTACAACATTTGTTCATCACATCGTTGGCATACGGTTCTGCTACTTCTATGATGAGCTCGTCATGCACCTGCATAATCATCATCGCATCACTTGGGTTATCCTTGAATTGCTCAGCGATTCGTATCATCGCTCGTTTGATGATATCGGCAGCCGAACCTTGCATTGGTGCGTTGATTGCGGTGCGCTCGGCGTAGCGTCTACGGCGGGCATCTTTGGCATTGATTTCCGGCAAATACAACCGCCGACCGATAATGGTTTCCACATATCCTTGTTTGTGCGCTTGTTCACGCGTGTCGTCCATATATGCTCGCACGCCGGCAAACCGTTCAAAATAAGTTTTCACATAATCCGATGCCTCTCTATTTTCTATGTTGAGTTGTTTCCCAAGACCGAATGCTGACATTCCATAAATCAGTCCGAAGTTGATAGCCTTGGCAATGCGTCGTTGATCGTCATCGACTGCCTCTGGTTTGCAACCGAAGACCTCGGCTGCGGTTGCACGGTGCATATCCATACCTTTTTGGAATACATTCAATAGACCTGGGTCCTGAGACACATGCGCCATGATGCGCATTTCTATCTGCGAGTAGTCTGCGGCGATCAGGCAATAACCCTCGCGGGCAATAAAGGCTTGGCGTATGCGTCGTCCTTCGGCAGTTCTGATAGGAATATTTTGCAAGTTCGGGTCGGACGAAGATAAGCGTCCGGTTGAGGTAACCGCTTGGTGATAAGAAGTATGTACCCGTCCAGTTTCGGCATTGATCAACTGCGGCAATTTGTCGGTATAGGTTGATTTTAGTTTGCTTAGCGAGCGGTGATGCAATATCAATCTGGGGAGTTCATGGTTGTGGGCAAGTTGTTGTAGCACGTCTTCGGAAGTAGAGGCTTGACCTTTGGGAGTTTTGCTAATCACCTCCAATCCCGCTTCGTCAAACAGCACGGTTTGTATTTGTTTGGGTGAGGCGATATTGAAATCGTGTCCTGCCAGTTGATAAATTTGTTGTTCGGTTTGAGAGATTGCTTCTTGCAGTTCATGGCTGTGTTCGGATAAGCGGTCGGCATCAATCAACACGCCAGTGCGTTCCATATCGGCGATTACCGGCAACAACGGCATTTCTATTTCTTCGTAGACTTTGAGCAACGGTGAAGTTTTTTTCAACCGCGGATGAAAATATTCATGCAGTTGCAAGCTGAAATCAGCATCGGCTGCAGCGTATTCTGCGGCAGTTCTCACCGCAATCTGTGCAAAAGGTCTTTGTTTTACACCTTTGCCAGCAATATCCTCGTATGTTTGCATCCGAACATTCAGGTATTTGTATGCGAGCTCTTTTAGGTTATGCCTGCTTGCAACCGAATTATAGGCATACGATTCCAACATAGAGTCGTGTCTGATACCTTGCAAGCGAATGTCGTAGTTGAGCAGTACTTCCATATCGTATTTAAGGTTATGTCCTAACTTGCCGATTTTTTGATCCTCTAATAACGGACGCAGTTGCTTTAAGACCGCATCCAAAGACAACTGCTTAGGTGCACCAAAATAATCGTGTGCCACAGGTAGATATGCGGCTTCGCCAGCAGCAACCGCAAAAGATAATCCGACAATCTGTGCCTGCATATAGTCCAGACTTGTAGTTTCTATGTCAAGCGCAAAGCAGTCTGCCGACTTTAGTTTTTCCAGCCAACGATCCAATGTGTTTTGCGTCAAGATTAGTTGATATCTAGGTTGATATTGGGGATGTTCGGTCGCTGTGCTTGGCTCGGCAACCGTGTTGGCAGCTTCGTCGGACTCCTCTTTGAGCCATTGGGTGAATCCGTATTCACGGTAGAAAGCGATTAATCGCTCGTGCGAGGGGGCAGTGATCTTTAACTGATCGATCGTGTGGTCTAGCGTTATATCGCAGCGTATGGTCACCAAATCTTTATAAAGAGGTAGTTTAGGTAGTGCATCTTGCAATGCTTTGCCACCTTTGCCGGTGATGGAGTCTGCGTGTGCGATAACCTCGTCTAAGTTTTGATATTCGCAAAGCCACTTTGCTGCGGTTTTGGGTCCCACACCGACAACTCCGGGGATATTGTCTGAACTATCTCCTGCCAAAGCTAGATAATCAATCATCTGCTCTGGTAGCACACCGAATTTCTTTTGTATCGCAGCGGAGTCTATATGTTGATTTTTCATCGTATCGACTAAGGTGATACGCTTGGAAATTAACTGTGCCATATCCTTATCACCAGTTGAGATCAGCACATCCCAACCTACTGCTTCAGCGCGACGAGCTAACGTGCCGATGACATCGTCTGCCTCTACACCAGAGACTTCCAATAACGGGTAACCCTGCTCTTTGATGAGGTGTTTCAGAGTATCCGATTGGGCAATCAAATCCTCCGGTGTTGGCGGTCTTTGTGCTTTATACGGAGGGTACAGCTCGTGTCTGAAGGTTTTGCCGTGTGCATCAAGCACAACTGCAAAATAATCGGGTGTCTCTTGCCTAATCAGTGCCTTTAACATTTTCCCTACACCAAAGACTGCCCCAGTCGGTTGTCCTGCAGGTCCAGTTAAAGGTGGCAATGCGTGATACGCACGATATAGATAAGCGGTGCCGTCCACCAGTACTAGTTTTGTTGCCATTTCGTCATTTAGAGCTATTAAAAAAGTATTGTCATTGTAAAAACTCAACCGCTTGCACCACCAAATTAACGATAACCACCTGTAGGGGAGGGCTAACATGCCCTCCCTAAAGTACCGTTCTGCACGAACAGAACCGCTTGCGCCACTTGGTTTTGGTTCCCATAAATTGGATGGCGTACTACTTTATTTTTGCAAACAAAACGCGTTCTGCACAAGTAAAATAATTATCCATCCAATTATGGTGGCCAGAGGTGGAATCGAACCACCGACACGAGGATTTTCAGTCCTCTGCTCTACCGACTGAGCTATCTGGCCGTGTCGTTATAGTTGCCGAGTATGTAACATCATCGTCCAAAACGACTATTCGTTTGGGTCAACAAACTCCTTAGGTTTTTCGGAGCCTTCGCCAAACAGAAATTTTTCCATCTCGTCCTCTAGGAATTTGCGCGCTTTAGGTTCCACTGGGGTGAGGCGATACTCGTTGATCAACATCGTTTGATGGTTGACCCATTGCTGCCATACTTGCGCACTTATATTGTCATAAATGCGTTGTCCCAGTTCGCCCGGATAAGGTACATAATCCAAGCCTTCGGCTTCTTTACCAAGTTTCAAACATTGGACTTTGCGAGTCATCGTCTATCTGTTAATTTTTGCAGTTGTGTTATCAGTTTCTTAACGGGTGCAGGCACACCGTTGATTGAGGATAAAAGTTTACACCAAACGAGATGATTTTCCTCGCTTATTTGCGAATGAATTTTAGAAAGCCTTGCTTCTAAAGGTGTTATGGTCAACGAAAAATGGGTAAATTGATGTTTGAAAGACGGCAGACATCGTGTACTCCGAATATGTCCGAGTCGTCTTTGACACCACGCTTTGGCTTCCTTTTCACCACGCATCTCTGGGAAACTCAATAATCCACCCCATATCCCCGACATTGGTCTGCGCTCCAGCAAAACACGGTCTTTGTATGTTGCCATTAGCATGAATACATGACGTTGGGGTTTTATCTTTGTCGGTGGTGGCTGCGGGCGTTCGGCTATACGCCCAGCTTTTCTAGCAAGGCAATCTGCCGAGATTGGGCAAAGTGTGCATTGGGGTTGTGCTTTTGTGCATATCATTGCTCCTAAATCCATCAGTGCTTGAGTATATTGTGCTATGTTTTGTTCCGGCAAGTATTTCTCCGCCTGCTCCCACAAAGCACGGTTCACTGATGCCTCTCCCGGCCAGCCGGCGATATCGGCGTGGCGGGCAAGCACGCGCTTAACATTACCGTCCAGAATAGGGTGCCTTTGATTATAACTAAGCGCGAGAATTGCACCTGCGGTAGAACGTCCGATACCGGGCAATGCCATCAAAGTTTTTTTGTCTTTAGGAAAACGACCACCGTGCTGTTCTCTTATCAAGCGCGCCGTGCGGTGTAAATTTCTAGCACGCGCATAGTATCCTAACCCCGCCCAGTGTTCGATTACTTCCGACAAAGGTGCATTGGCTAGCGATTTAAGACTCGGGAAACGATTGATGAAACAACGATAATACGGTATGACCGTTTGCACCTGTGTTTGTTGGAGCATGATTTCGGAAACCCATACACGATAAGCCGATACATTTCGTTGCCAAGGCAAATCAGTTCGTCCGGCGTGTGCATACCATTTCAATAAACGATCTGAAATGGCCACCTATGTTTTGGCTTTGGCTTTTTTCTTTGCCGGTGCGCGCTTGCGTTTCTCAGGTGCCTTGGCTATCAGTTCCAGACATTGTTCGGCGGTCAAAGTGGACGGTTCTTGTTCTTTAGGTATTTTTGCGTTCTTAGAGCCGTCGGTCACATAAGGACCATAGCGTCCTTTCAATACTTGTATTTTGTGTTCAGGAAAGTCGGCAATGATTTTTTCTGCGTCGGCTTGTTTTTTCTCGGCAATTACAATCAATGCGCGTTCAAGATCAATTTCATGCGGATCGTCTTCTTTGAGCGAGACATATTTTTTGCCGTACTTAATGAACGGTCCGTATCTCCCGATACCTGCCGATACCTGCTCTCCGTCCGGAGTTTCGCCCAAATCACGAGGAAGTTTGAATAATTCCATCGCCTCTTCAAAATTGATCGTCTCCACTTTTTGTCCTTGTCTAAGCGATGCAAAACGCGGCTTTTCCTCGTCGTCTTTGGTGCCTATTTGAACATAAGGACCATACCGCCCATAACGTACACTCACCGGCTTGTTGGTTTTAGGATCTGTCCCCAAAACACGTTCATTTGCCGCTTCGGCTTTTGACACCGTATCTCTTTTTTCGTCCACTAATTGCTTGAAGGGTTGCCAGAACTCTTTGAGTACCGGAATCCATGTTTTTTCACCTCGTGATATCTCGTCCAAAACATTTTCCAGCTTCGCCGTAAAATCGTAATCCACATAATCCGAGAAATGATTGGTTAGAAACTTGCTGACGATACGTCCTGTAGGTGTAGGATAGAAACGACGTTTTTCCAAAGTTGCATACTTCCGATACTGTAGTGTAGAAATAATGCTTGCATAAGTAGAAGGACGTCCGATCCCGTATTCCTCCAGTGTTTTTATCAACGATGCCTCGCTGTAGCGGGGTGGTGGTTCAGTAAAATGCTGCGACGCAGTTAATTCTTTCAACGGTACTTCTTCTCCTTCGTTCAACGGCGGAAGTTTTTTCTCTGTTGCGGAAACTGTTTTGCCGCTTTTTGCATCGCTGCTTTTGTCGCTACCTTCGGTGTAGACAGCCATAAATCCCGGATCTTTGATAGTAGAACCAGTTGCCCTAAAGATGCAATATTCCTGACACGACAAGTCGGCAGTCACAGTATCCAAGGTTGCATGGATCATTTGACAAGCAACCGTTCGTTTCCAAATCAAGTTATACAACTTATATTGGTCGACACTCAGATAGGCTTTGACTTGTTCGGGTGTGCGTTTTACCGAAGTCGGACGGATGGCTTCGTGAGCTTCTTGCGCATTTTTTGATTTGGTTTTGTATCTTACAGGTTTAGACGGTAACCTGTCGGCACCGAATTCCGATTTGATGTATGCACGCAGTTCGGTAACCGCCTCTTCGGCAAGCGTCACCGAGTCGGTGCGCATATAACTGATTAACCCTATAGGTCCGGAACCTAAATCGATACCTTCGTATAATTGTTGCGCTATACGCATCGTGCGCGACGACGAAAAATATAATTTGCGTACGCTTTCTTGCTGTAGAGTGGAGGTGATAAAAGGTGGCGATGGGTATCTTTTACGTTGCTTTTTTTCGCAACGGGTAACTTTCAAGCGGTCTTGTGCTTTTTCAAGAATGGTGTCGCGTATTTCGTTTGCCTGTTTTTCGTTGTTGATATCAAACTGCTTGAGCTTCTGACCTTCCAGTTCAAACAACTTGGCATTAAAAGGTGTGTTTTCTTTTTCGGAGAGTGCCTCTAGAGTCCAATACTCCTGTGCCTTAAATTTTTCTATTTCCTCCTCTCGCTCTACCAATAGACGAAGTGCAGGGCTTTGCACACGCCCGGCAGAAAGCCCCTGTTGCACTTTACGCCATAAAAGTGGCGACAAATTGAAACCGACCAGATGGTCTAAAGCTCGTCGTGCCTGTTGTGCATTAACTAAATCATCCGACAGCTGACGAGGGTTTGCAATTGCATCGGAAACGGCACGCTGTGTAATCTCATGGAATACCACGCGATACACGCCCTTATCTTTGATTATTCCTTTCTCTTTCAATATCTCGTAGAGATGCCATGAGATTGCTTCACCTTCACGATCTGGGTCGGTTGCCAAATAAAGATTTTTAGATTTCTTTAAGGTTTGTTCTATTTTACGTACATGTTTGACGCTATCTTTAATAACTTGATAGTTCATAGCAAAATTATTGCTCGGGTCTACCGCACCTTCCTGCGATACTAGATCCCTAACATGACCGTAAGATGCCATCACCTCAAAATTAGGTCCAAGATACTTTTTGATAGTCTTGGACTTGGCGGGGGATTCTACGATTAAAAGATTCTCAGCCATAGCTATTCATATAAGATTGTAGTTGTTCGGAATATCTTGCGAGAGGGATTATAGTATAAACTATAACAAAGTATAAAGTTATTTTATGAAAAATATTAAGGATTTTAGATCTGTTTCCTGTTTGACATTGGTAGCTCTAGGCTGAAAAAATTTCTATCATTTGTATTTAAGTTTCTATAGAGTATTATTTGAGAGCAATACATCAGGCAAATATCAGTAAATCTGAAATGGAATATTCATGTAATCACTAAGACTGACTATAGAGATATTATTTATATCGCTTAATATAAACCACAGCTTTTTTTAATGGACTCACTCACACAAGCGGCACTAGGTGCCACAGTTGCCGGCGTTAGTGCCGGCAAGCGTACTTCTAAAAAAGTATTGCTTTGGGGAACGTTAGCCGGCACACTTCCCGACTTAGATATAATCCACAGCTTTTTTACCAACGATGTAGGCAGGCTGGTTTCCCACAGAGGTGTCACGCACTCGTTCATCCTCGTTCCTTTTGCTGCTTATTTGTTTTCTAGACTTTTCGTTCGGCTCGCACCACGAACCGCATTATCTGCCCAACAATGGTTTTGGCTGTTCTTTTGGTGTTTTACAACGCATATCATCCTGGACTTGCTGACGGTTTACGGCACACAAATCTTTTATCCGTTAAGCCGTTATCCTTATGCGTTGGCGAGCTTATTCATCATAGACCCTTTTTATACCTTCCCGTTGATTGGCGGGCTCGCATACTTTGTTCTATCGAAAACCCCTGTGATGCATCGTCGCCATGTTTTAATCTCAATAGCCACACTGACCTCTTTATATATAGTGATGGCTATGGTGTTTAAGACTTACGCGAACCACCGCTTTGAAGCCGCGCTAGATCGACAGGAGATTGATTATCAACAAATAGAAACCTTGAATTCGCCCTTTAATGTTCTGCTTTGGAGGGCTGTGGTGATCACTGAGGATGCAAACCTGAACGCTTGGTATTCCATATTGAGTCCGAACAAGCCTATAGTGTTCAACCAAACCGTCGCCTACTCGGAACGAGAAAAACTTAAAGCATTTGCCACACCAGGTTCCGATTTAGCTAAACTGATTCGTTTTTCCAAAGGTTTTTATCGTTATGAAGAAGATGGCGAAGGTGTCAAATGGATTGATTTACGCTTTGTGGCAGGCGGCATGTATCCGTTTCGCTATCTGGTTGCCGTGCGTAACGACGAAGGGGAACTGCGACTGCTAACAACCGCAACGCAAGTCAGAATCAAAAGACGCGCCCCGATAAAAGTAATTTTTGAGGAACTATACGAGAACATTTAGCCGATTGATATGCTTGACTCACGATTAGAATGCTTTTAGATATCTAAAATAATTTATAATTTTTTTTAACTTCCTTTATTCTATTTATCATGGTTTGAAAATACTCTGCATTGTTCTCGAAACCTATATATTTTCTATTGCTGTTTATTGCGGATATTATTGTGCTACCGCTTCCGGCAAAACAATCCAACACCACATTGCCTTCGTTACTAAATATACCTAATATCCTGTCCATCAGTTGCAGAGACTTCTGTGTTGGATGATTAACTCTTTCTCTACTCCACGGCACAATGGGGGAAATATCTGTCCATACATTAGACATCGCTCTGTATTCGTTGCCGTTCTTTCTTCCGATGGTTCCGCCAGTCTTCTTTTTTATGTTTGACGATATTTTGTTATAGGTATAGTTATCTTGGTCATTGATAAACCATAATATATCTTCTCTAGTAGAAACGAGGTCTGTTTTTGTTCCGCGACCTTTGACTCGGTCATAAATAATCCAATTTTTTAGATAAAAATACCTAGAGAGATGGTCAATAGTTTTGGAAACATTAGACCAACCCTGGAATATAGCTAAACTACCGTTGGGTTTGATAATTCGCTTAAATTCTTTTGCTAAGTAATCCCAATTCAATTTGTTTTTTGCATCCCATGCGTAATTGGAATAGCCGATTTCATAGGGTGGGTCTGTTGCTATTAGATCTATAGAATCGTCTTCTACATACTTTAGCAATTCCATGCAGTCTCCTAAAACCACTTGGTCGGGTAATATTATCTGTTGTCTTTTTTCGGCTGTGGATTGTTTAGGGTCAGTGTGGAAATTCTCTATTTGCATAGTCGGATTATATCACCTGTAGGGCAGGCTATCCTCCCTTTTTGAGAGGGGAATAGTCTACGATACGGTTAATTGTCGGGGATAGATTTACCGTTGACCTCAAAGCGGGTTAGAGTGATGTCGCCGGTGGTGTCCATGTCTATATGTTCTACTCCGGGCAGACGACTGAGTATATACGCCGCCGCTAATCCGACCATTGGATTATTTTTTGTTTGTATAGCGGTGAGCATTCGGTCGGCAAGAATTTGGCACCGCTGAACGGTATCAGGATTTTCCACCCATCGGCGGCTCATTTGCCAACCGCGATCCATATCGGAGTCCACTTTGGCAAAAAAACTTTCGCCTTCCTCTAACATATAATGGGGAACTTGGATGGGATAATTGTCTTCCCCTATGGTTATGTTCAATATCTTGACGGAGTCCACGATTATTTAAGGTTTAGCTAACGAGTACTATTGATGTCCTATGATACATCATTATTGATTATCATATAGCGATACAATACCCCTTTTATATAATCCGATGTTATGACTTCTGTACTGCGAATTGCAATACCTTCCTTGATGCCCGATTGCTTGGACTATCTGCCCAATGGGCAAAAGGTGCAGCCGGGGATGCGAGTAAAAATCTCTCTACGAGGCAAGGATTGTATCGGCATCGTGATATCCGAAGAGCAGGATACCGAAGTGCCGGTCAAAAAGCTAAAGCCGATTATTCGGGTGGTAGACAAAAAAGCCGTGATTCCCGACAGCTTGTTGTCGTTGCTGAGATGGGTGTCATGGTATTACCATTATCCACTCGGCGGTGTGCTAAAAGTCGCTTTGCCACGTTTGCTTCGTTTGGATAAATCTTTGCCGCCCGACACGATAGAGGTTTGGCGAGTTTGTCGGGGTCGGGTGCAAGACTCTGAGCTTCCTAAGCGCGCATTCAAACAGCGTGCATTGCTTGAATGGCTAGGAAAACTGGAGGGTGCCGACAAAACATTACTCGATATAGAGTTTAAGAACTGGCGCACCCCGCTTAAAAGTCTGGAACAGAAAGGTTGGGTTGAGCGGCAACAAGTGAAAATAAAAAAACATATGACTGCACCATGCTCGGCACCGCGTCACAAACTCAATGCCGACCAACAAAAAGTGGTGAAAGCGATGCTTGCTGAATTTGATAATTTTTCGTGTACCTTGCTAGAGGGGGTCACTGGCAGTGGGAAAACAGAAGTCTATCTGGAACTATGCGAGTTTGTCCTCAAACAAAAAAAGCAGGTGCTTGTTTTGGTTCCAGAGATTGCATTGACGATACAAACGGTAGCGCGATTTAGAGAACGCTTCGGTCAATCAGTGCAGGTTTTTCACTCCGGACTGAGCGATAGCGAGCGTCTGCGTATCTGGAGCTTTGCATTGGACGGCACGGTGCGAATCGTCATCGGCACGCGCTCGGCATCGTTTTTGCCGTTCAAACAGCTGGGTTTAATCGTTGTTGACGAGGAGCACGATAGCTCCTATAAACAAATGGAATCGTTGCGCTATCATGCGCGTGATATGTCGGTTAAACGCGCACAACTCGAAGGGGTGCCGATATTGTTGGGCAGTGCGACCCCTGCGCTTGAGACTTTACACAATGCACTTGATAATCGTTATAAACACCAACGGCTTATGCGGCGTGCCGGCAATGCGGTGATGCCAAACTTCCACATCATTGATGTGCGCGGGAAATGGCTGGACGGTGGCTTATCCGAACCACTCATTCGCATGATTGATGCCCGCATAAAAAAGCAAGAACAGGTTTTACTGTTTATCAATCGCAGAGGATTTGCACCGCTTATAATGTGCCGTCAATGCGGCGAGGCGTTAACCTGTACCCATTGTGATGCCTACCTTGTCTATCATAAGCACATCAACAAACTGGTTTGTCATCATTGCGATGCACGGTTTGCGGTGCCACAACAATGCCCTAAATGTCAATCGGATAGGTTGGAACCTATCGGAGTCGGCACTCAGCAAATAGAGGAAAAGATACAGACACTTTTCCCAGATGCGCGCACCGTTAGGATAGATACTGATGTCGTCCGTCGTAAAGATGCACTCGCGCAACGGCTTGAACAAATTCATGCAAAACAGGTGGATATCATCGTTGGTACTCAGATATTAACCAAAGGACACCATCTGCCGGGAATTACATTGACCTGCGTCGTTGATATGGATCAGGGATTATTTTCGCCCGATTTCCGCAGTACCGAACGATTGGCACAACTGATTACGCAGGTCGGCGGTCGCTCAGGGAGAGGCGATGTGGTCGGCGATGTGGTTTTGCAAACTCACCATCCCGACCACCCTTTATTGCGTACTTTATTACGCAAAGGCTATTCGGCATTATCGGCAAACCTGTTACATGAACGGCAACAAGTGGGATTACCACCATATTGTCATTTAACATTGCTTCGTGTGAAAGCGCAACAGCCGAACTTGAGCATCGAGTTTCTGCATCGTGTTGAACGACACGCAAAACAGTTGGCGCAGGGCGTGCAAGTACATGTTTATCCACCAATACCGGCAATGATGGAGAAAAGAGCCGGATATCACCACGCATGTATGCTGTTTGAAGCATCAAATGCCAGCGTACTAAATCGCTATGTAGCCAAGCTCACAAAAAAGGTAAAGGCTCTGCCCGTGCAAAAAGATATGCGATGGCATTTTGATGTCGATCCGCTGGAAATAGATTAACGTGGGACTGTTGAAAAATAGAACCGCCGTTTGTTGCAGTAGCACAAACGGCGTAAAGCTGTGCAGAACCATAACATGGGTATGTAGGTCGGACAAGCTAAGGCTTGTCCTAAATAGTGGGTACGTAAAAAACCACCTCGTCAGGCTGCGCCTGCCACCCCTCCAAAGGAGGGGAATATCACTTTTTCAACAGCCCTATATATCAAAATCAATCGGCGTAACATTTTGCAGAAACTGGTAAAATGTCCGTTCAATGCACGCTCAAATTAAACAATCAATCAGTGATAGTCTAGCAATCCTGCACAAGACGGGTGTTTTGCCTGTGGTAATTGAACCTGAGGTGCAACTAACACGAGAAAGTGCCCACGGTGATTATTCCAGCAATATCGCACTAACACTTGCGTCGTCGGCAAAGATGACAGCGCGTGATTTAGCCGATCGCATTATAGCCGAATTACCCGAGTCGGATTTTATAGAACAAGTTGCAGTTGCGGGTCCCGGTTTTATCAATTTCCACTTGAAAGAAACAGCCTATGCAGAGGTAGTTTTAGAAATCGTTCGTCAAGGTTCTCAATATGGATGTGCGCCGGCTGGTAGCCGAGGTCGTGCATTACTGGAGTTTGTATCGGCGAATCCTACTGGTCCTCTGCACATTGGGCACGGACGCGGTGCTGCTTTCGGTGCTGCCCTTGCCAACATACTCAAAGCAAATGGTTATCACGTTGAGTGTGAGTATTATGTGAACGATTGCGGACGACAGATGGAAATGCTGGGCTTGTCGGTATGGTTACGCTATCTAGAACTGTGCGGTGTCAAGGTGGAGTTTCCGGCAAAAGCCTATCACGGTGACTACATCTGGGATATCGCCGCCCAGCTCCACCGCCAACAAGGTGAACAATTTTGTGTTGCAAGCTGGCAATACGCAATGCCGAATGATGCCGATGATGAAGTGCAAGAGAAACATTTGGATTATTTGGTAAGCTGTATGAAGCAAGAACTCGGAACCACACGCTATTCAACCGTCTATGCCGAGGCATTGAACATGATGATGGAGGTTATAAAAGCAGAGCTGAAACTATTCGGCATCGTCTATGACAGATGGTTTTTTGAGTCTTCGTTGCGCGCCGAAGATCACATAAACAAAGCGATTGCCCAACTGGAGGCACACGGCACGCTGTACGAGAAAGAAGGTGCGCGCTGGTTTCGTTCAACTGATTTCGGCGATGAAAAAGATCGGGTTTTGGTGCGCTCCAACAAACAAAGCACTTATTTCGCTGCCGATATCGCATACCATTTAGATAAATATCAAAGAGGCTACGACCTTGTTATTAATATCTGGGGTGCCGACCATCACGGTTATGTGGCAAGGTTGCGCGCTGCAATCGTCGCCTTAGGATTGGATGCCGACAAGCTGCATGTCATATTGGTGCAATTCGTCAACCTTTACCAAAGCGGTCTAAAGACCGCAATGTCTACCCGCAGCGGACAATTCATTCCGCTGTCTGCGATTAGAAAACAAATCGGCAGCGATGCGATGCACTTGTTTTACATGATGCGCAAATATACTCAACACATAGACTTTGATGTGGAACTTGCCAAATCTCAAAGCAATGATAACCCGCTTTACTACTTGCAATATGCGCATGCTAGAATTTGCAGCGTGTTCAGACAGATGGAACAACAAGGCTATCACCACACAGTTGTTGCCGCCGAACTTGACCGCTTAAAAGAAGCCGAGGAACGTATCCTGATGAAATCGCTGTTACGCTACACCTCAGTATTGTCGGCATCTGCCGAGGCCAAAGAACCACAAGTATTATTGGAATACTTGCGCGAACTCGCAACAGATTTCCACAGCTACTACAATCACTACCGCTTTCTAGTGGACGACGAACAACTGCGCAACGCTCGATTAATATTGATTACTGCGGTAAAGCATATACTATTCAACGGACTGACTATGCTGGGAGCATCTGCACCCGAAAGTATGTAAGCATTTATACAGATGGCAATAAAAGACTACAAGAAAAAACCACCTGCTACGCAGCCACCCACGAAGAAAAGCAAAAGCAGTGAGAGTACATCCAAGAAGACAACGACTGCTTTCGGGATAGGCTTTTTTTCAGGCTTACTCGTTGCGAGCGTGGTGTTCATAACATACCTAAACTACTATCATTCAACTATTGACGGCGATAGCAAACACAGCGAGGCGGCTACTCCTGAACCAACGGATGGTAAAGCACATTCGGAAACTTCTCCTTCAACCGAAGCACCTAAAAGCCAACCCAAGGATCAATCTATAGATTATCAATTCTACAAAGAACTAGAAGAGTTTGAATTGCCGCCTACTCCCACCGCCGATAGCCCTCCTCAAGACCAGCCTGATCTTCCACTTATTCCCAACACCACAGATGAGAATTTTCCCGGAGATGATGGAAACGACAAAGTTGATGGGCAAACAAGTGAAGACGATGAAGACAAATCACCGACGCGCTACATCTTGCAAGCTGGCACTTTTACAACTGCGCTACAAGCACAAATACAACGTCGCAAAATTGTTGATTTGGGCCATAAAGATGTGCATATTTTTCAAGCTGCCTACAACGACGAACAATACCATAGAGTGTGGCTAGGTCCCTACAGCGAGCTGGAGCAAGCGAAAACAATAGGCAGCGCATTGAAAGCTGCTCAAATAGAAGTCGTGTTGCGCCATAACTTGCGGAGCTTTGACCGCAAAGAATGATGTACCGAATAAACGCACTACTCTCTGCCGACGATTTAGCCGAGATTAACGAACTGCTCAGGCAAGCTCGCTTCGTAGACGGTCGCCTGTCTGCAGGCAAACATGCCCGCTCGAATAAACATAACCAGGAGGTTTCAAACGCCGATGCTACCCTAGAAAAACTCAATGCAATCGTTATGCCCAAACTAATTAACCATCCCGAGTATCAAGCGATCGCGCTGCCGCATAAAATTGCCGAACCTTACTATGCTGCGTATCGCGAAGGAGATTATTATGGTGATCATACCGATAACCCAGTGATGGGACAAGTACCGCATCTATATCGTTCCGATATCGCAATAACTATTTTTCTAAATCACCCGAGCGAATACGAAGGCGGCGAACTGCTCATCGGAACACTGGAAGATGACCACACGCATACCGCCAAATATCCTGCCGGGGATGCTGTGCTATACACCGCAACAACTATCCATCGAGTTGAACCCATTAAAAGCGGTCGTCGTCTAGTTGCCGTCACTTGGGTGCAAAGCCTAATACCCAACCCCCTACACCGCGAACTGATATATAGACTCGGCAAAGTGCAAAACCATATAAAAGCTAAAGCACTCGACTCTCAAGACAGCAAAGAACTAGAATGGCTATACACGAATCTGTTTAGAATGTGGACACAGATTTAGAACTGATAAACGCGTTTACCATTTAGTTTACGTAAACCACCCGTAGGGAAGGCGGTTATTCGGAACTGTTGAAATAGGTATATAATTGCCAATTATTCAGACAGTGTAAACCCTTAAAACCATCGGTTGTAGTAAAATAGACGGTTAACAAAATTGTTATAGAACGAGGGATTCATTTTGATACAGGTAATTATTCAAACCATACAGTTATTAGGACGGCGTGTCATACTTAAGATAGGTTCTCTTTCGGGGGCACTCGTATTCTCTGGATTATTTCAGATAATACCCCTAATGCTTATTATGCCTCTTATACGAGTAATAGCCCGACCTAACAAACAAAGCGACGGTTTGCCCGGGAGGATGAAAAGATTGCTTCCAGAAGACTTTGCAAATTACCTGGATAATCTGATAGCAACCACAGACACGACTACATTGATAGTTTCTGTTGCAGTAGCTGCATTATTGCTATTCGGTACTCAAGCTTTGATAACTAGATATATAAAAAAATACACAGTTAATTTTGTGAACAAACAAACTACGATATTGGCAAATAAACTGTTTAATAATTACCTTGAAGCGGATATATTTAGCTACACTAATCCTATATCTAAAATAGACTCTGGATGTGGTGCTTTGGCAGATGTATTGAATAGTGCAATTTTAATTTTTTTTAATACCAGTATGTTTTTCTTATTGGCTTTTATTTTGATTTATATATATCCCTTATCCGGAATTGCCAGTGTAACAGTTATCGTTATTTCTATTTCTCTATTTGCCTTTGTCATTCAACCTAAAATGAATCTTTTAATTAATCAAGCTGCTTTAGATATAAGCAAAGGCTCACGAGCATTAGGTGATAGTATGGGTGCCATTAAGGAAATCAAATTGATGGGCAGAGAACGTTTCTTTTTCGATCGTTATCTGCAAAGCCAAGTACAGAAACAGGATCAACAAGAACTGAAGGAGAGACTTCAAGGCATGCTGGGTATCGTACAGATAATTATGCGATATTTAGGACTCGCTGTAGGTATTGGATTGGCTATATACTCGTTACCCAAACAGGAATTAGCAGGTTTTGTGATGATTTTTATGCTACTAGCATCAAGAGTAACTGGGCACGCGCAACAAATAATCGGTGACAGTTCGACAGTTTATCAGAAACTCTTGGTGCTTCAGCTACACTACAAAACTTTGTTGAGGTACCATAAGCCAAAGTCAAATTTTACAGATGATACGATAGTATGCGAAGAAGACATAGAATTTAAGAACATATATTTCCGACACGAAAATAAACAAGATGATGAAGAGCAAGATTACGAAGCCGTAGCATTAGTACAACAAGAGGAAAAGAAGGAAAAGAAGGAACTTCCATTTATACTAGAAGACATAAATTTCAAGATAAAACAAGGTCAATTCGTAGGATTAGTAGGAAGGAATGGTTCAGGGAAAAGTACTATTCTTGATCTGTTTGCCGGCCTTCTTATACCTACTCGAGGTAGTATATTAATAGATGAGCAGGAATTGGGAGTGTCTGACCGTAGGAACTGGCGTCAGCAAATTAACTATGTAATCCAAAGACCTCATATCATATCGGAAACTATTTTATACAATGTAACCTTAGGTTTGGAAGAAGAAGAGATAGATAAGGAACGCTTGAATAGAGCACTTGAGCTGTCTATGCTGGATCAAGTAATTGAGCAATTACCTGAAGGTTTAGACACCCCAGTCGGTATGAAAGGAACGAAAATTTCCGGAGGACAAGCACAGCGTGTAGTGCTTGCTAGAGCAATTTATCAAGATCGTCCAGTATTATTTCTAGATGAAGCTACCCGTGCTATCGATGCAGCAACTGAGGCTGAGATCATGGAGAAAATTTCTGTCATGCGAGGTAAGAAAACGCTTGTCATCGTGACACATCGGGTGCAATCACTTAAACAGTGCGATAAGATTTATGTTTTAGACGATAAAAAAATAGCTGCAGAAGGTGATTATGAAACACTATGCGAGACTTGTGAATTATTTAGGCTATTTGCTCTAGGTGAAAGGCAAACAAAGAAAAAGAAAAAAGAAGAAATTCCCTCGGTTGCTTGATAAATAGAAATGAGGCTGTCGAAAAAGCATTCCATGAACCGCAGGGGCAGACAATTGAAATGCCGATTGACCTACTGGCTCAATCGGCGTGACATTGTGCAGAACCCTAGCATATATACAAAATGTAAAACCTTTTCATAGGGTGGTTTTTTTCGTACCCACCATGTAGGACAAGCCTTAGCTTGTCCGACCTACATACCTACGTTGAGGCTCTGCACAAAGTCACACCACTTGTGCTACTGCAACAAGTGGTGGTTATTGCATTTTGTAATGTCTGCGTTACCTCGCATGTTATGGTTCTGCACAACGTCACGCCGTTTGTGCTACTGCAACAAGTGGTGGTTCTATTTTTCCCACTCTTTGAGTATCGGCGGCGTACGCTTTTCTTTGAGTCTAGCCTCGGCTTCTTCTTGATTGTCAGCAAAAATAATTTTTGCAATAATTGCATCGTCTTCTAAGCTCGCCCGTATTTCGCGAACTTTGGTCTTTGCTTCCTTAAAAGAGACAAAGCTATCTAACTGCTCTATACTATTTGCTTGTTTATCTATCTTATAGATGAAATACGGCATGCCGATCGAATAGTCCTAAACCTTGGTGGTGCCGTGATATAGATTTACGACATGCCGAGCTTCCGAGAAAAATAACCAGCGTTCTATCAATACACCTAAAAAGGAAGACAAGAATCCTATAAGCATCAGAGGAGGTGCGATAGATACCTTTGTCATTGTACTAATCAATAACAATGCCGGCAGTACGAATGCCAGCATAAAAACCGAAGTGCGTAGCAACAAACTCTTGTTTTTCGTTATCTTATAGCCGAACTCGTCGGTTAAAAAGGTGCCAGAGGTATGCCCTACATCAAGCAATCGCACCGGCTCGCGTGTGAATCCGGTTGCAGTTGCAATCGTGGAACCTTTGGGAATACCAATCCATGCGTAATAAATAAGTTTTGAGATGGCAGACATCACGATAAAAGTCAGCGCAAGGATTAAAACAACTAAAGAATACGTGCCAGTCGCTTCCAATATCGCAAGTATCAAAAGGCTACCTGTGGTCAGTGCCAAAAAAATATAATTCATTGGTGTCATTGCAGTGTGCCATTGTGGTATGGTTTTCAGGCAGGCATATATCATTGCCGTTGAAAAAACCGTAGCCAATGCCAAACCCAGAGTTGATAGAGAAGCGACCACCCATAAGGCATACGATTGCTCGGCAATACCCAGCCACCATGCGGCTATCCAAAGTAAGGCAACAGGGAAGAACGCGACGGCTATCACGGCTTCTCGTGCCAACCACGATGTTTTGAAACGGCTAAATGCCCGCCACGCATTTTTAGGGTTTGCCAAATGCAAGGTAGACGAAAACAAACCCAAGATGATCAATATAAAACCGACCACGCACAGGGTCACAAATAGCGTAGCGTTGGGCTTATTGAATAGGGTATAAGCCGAGAGTACCATGAATAAACCGAATCCCGCACCAGAGGCGGTGGTGAAAAATATAATCGATAGAGCGGGTTGCATCGCAGATTTAAGATTAGTAGTCTATCGCTCGGTTGACCCAGTCTTTGACTTTGCCGACTAATCCTCTGCTATCACCATTTCGTGAGGTTACTTTTGGATACTGTGGTGTGGGTTTAACTTCGCGTGGCGGTAAGTATTTGTTAACCGGGTTATAGCCGAGCTCCGGCATTAGTTGTGACCCGCCGCGTTGGCGCGTCATTTTGGATACCTCCGAGTCGGGGTCGTCAAAATCTCCAAAAAAGCGAGCGTGGGTAGGACATGTTAGGACACAAGCAGGTTGTCTTTCCTCCTCAGGTAATGCCTCATCGTATATACGATCTATGCAAAGAGTGCATTTTTTCATAACACCATCTTCCCGGTCCAACTCCCGTGCGCCGTAAGGACATGCCCACGCACAGTAATTGCAGCCCATACATTTCTCTTGGTCTACCAATACAATGCCATCTTCGGGACGTTTATAAGATGCCCCGGTAGGACAGACTGTGACACAATCGGCATCCTCGCAGTGCATACACGACATCGGAAAATGTATTGTTTTACTATCCGGATAATCGCCCACCTCGTAATTTCGGATACGATTGAACCATACACCAGAAGGGTCTTTACCGTAAGGGTTATAGTCGGTGAGTGGCCCGGTCATACCCGAAGTGTTCCATTGTTTGCAAGCCACCGCGCACGCATTGCAACCTACGCAGGTATCTAAATCTATTACTAATCCTAACTTCATTTGAATCCTCTGGTTATGATGTCTTTGAAAGAACGTTTTAAGTGCACCGCCTTATGCGATTGGTAACGCAACGAAGTGCCTGCACCCTGCTGTGTTGGTTTTATCTGCGGTTCATAGAGCGGCTGCACACCGTCGCCGCTTCCGTTTGCAGGACTGATTTTGACACATAAATCGTACCATGCCGCTTGCCCGGTTATAGGGTCGGAATTAGAGACCGGACGGTCATACAAATCCTTGGGCAATAATTCATCTATCAAATGGTTCAACAAAAATCCTTCGTTGGCTTCGTTGGCATCTTCGGATAATCCCCATGTGCCACGCGCCTTGCCTATGGCATTCCACGTCCATACGGTATTTTCTTGGATGCCTTCCATCAATTTTATCTGCACACGAATTTTAGCGTTGCGCGATTCCACCCACACCCACGACAAATCTTCAATACTCATCTGTTCGGCACGCTTGCGGTTCATATAAAGAAAGTTTCTTGCAATGATTTGCCTAAGCCATGGGTTTTGTGAATCCCACGAGTGGTACATCATCATCGGTCGTTGAGTAATCGCATAAAAAGGATAATCGCGACTGTCGTGCACCTGGGGTGTTTGCTCCAGTGGAATGTAGTGTGAAGGCAGAGGAGCGCAGAAGGTTTTGATGCGCTCCCGATCCTTTTGCTGTGGCGGTTGTGGTCCGTCGTATAAACCCATCGCCGCCAAACGGAATTTTTGCAAAGTCTCCGAATAAAGCTCTATCACAACGGGTTCAGAGCTTCCGTTAAAGCCAGCCTCTTTTGCAAACTCCAGATAGTCTTTGTTCGCAAAGCGGTAAAAGCGCATGTTTTCGGGCAACTCATAATGCAGAAAACATTTGTTTTCAATGTAGTTTTCCCATTGTTGGGGGTTGGGCTCGCCTCGCAAGTGTTTGCTTCCGTCCGCCCCACGCCAGCCCGCTAGAAAACCAATCCCCGGTGCTTTCTCAAAGTTGACTATAAAATCTTTGTAGTCTTTATATTTGGCACTGCCGTCCTTGTTTAGGAATGCCGGGAATTTTAATCGGGATGCCAGTTCAACCATGACTTCTTGCCAGGGTCTTGCGTCGCGATCTGGTTCTAGTACCGGGGCGCGTATAGAGTCGCAAATGGCATCGGGATCTGAAATTGGTCTATCCAACAGAGATATGGTGTCGTAGCGTTCCAAATAGGTCGTGTCGGGTAGAACCAAATCGGCAAATTGCACCATCTCCGAGTTAAAGGCATCTATAACGACCAAAAACGGGATTTTATATTCTCCATCGGCATCTTTGGCCTTCAACATGTCTTGTATCTTGGCCACATTCATCGTTGAATTCCAACTCATATTTGCCATAAACAGCATCAGAGTATCTATCGTATAGGGATCGCCATTGGCAGCATTCGTTATCACGGTGTGCATCAACCCGTGGTTGGCCAAAGGTGCCTCCCATGAATAGGCTTTATCTATGCGCAAAGGCTGCCCCTGGTCATCAATGACCAAGTCCTCAGGACAAGTAGGGAACCCCAACGGAGGTGCGGGGAGAGCCTCGCCGGCTTTGCTTTGCTGTGCGGGTTTGATCGGCGGGGGAATATGCTTAGGATAGGGTGGCTTAGCCCGATGTGCACCGGGGCAATCTATAGCACCGAGTAAAATTTGCAACAGGTGAATCGCTCGGCAAGTTTGGAAGCCATTGGAGTGCGCCGAAATACCGCGCATCGCATGCATAGATACCGGCCGCCCGATAAAGCTATCATGTTTTCTTCCCGCACTATCAACCCATTGGCATGGCACTTCTATGGTCTCTTGGAAAGCGATATGCGCCATTTCAAGTGCCAAACGCTCTATCGTGTCGGCACTGACACCACAAACGGCGGCGGCGTGTTCGGGGGCATATTTTTCGTCAAGATACTGTTCGGCGAGTGTTGTGAATACGGTTTTCAATTTAATGCCTTCTTCGCTCTGATATTCGCCGAACAACGCAGGCTGTGTGCCGCGCAGTGCCGCCTCCGCAACACTTTCTGTTTTTAGGTCCCATATATATGGTTTGCCTTTGGCATTGCGATAAACCAAACCATCGTTGGAAGCACCCGGATTATTGATTAGCAAATAAGGCGCATTAGTATAACGAACTAAAAATTCCCAGTCAAATAACTCATTTTTCAATAGCACATGCACCATAGATAAGGCTAGCATCGCATCGCTACCGGGGATGATAGGAACCCACTCATCGGCAATGGCTTGATAACCGGTGCGCACTGGATTGATGGCAACAAACTTGCTCCCTCGTCGCTTGAGTTTCTCTAGACCAATTTTAATCGGGTTGGAGGCATGGTCTTCGGCAACTCCCCAAAGCATGAAATACTTGGTGCGATCCCAGTCCGGTTCACCGAATTCCCAAAACGAATATCCCATCGTATACAAACCGCCGGCGGCCATATTGACTGAGCAGAAACCACCATGGGCTGCCCAGTTGATTGTTCCGAACTGCTGCGCCCATAATCCAGTTAGTGCCTGCATTTGATCGCGACCAGTGAAATAAGCGAGCTTTTTAGGATCGCTCTTCCTAATTTTATCAAGCCGCTCAGTCAGAATATCAAGTGCCTTCTGCCAACTAATTTCTTCAAACTCTCCGCTACCTCGGTCTGCAGTTGATTTGCGTAGCATGGGCTTTTTGAGCTTGGCAGGTGAGCACTGCTTCATGATGCCAGCATTGCCTTTAGCACATAACACACCACGGTTCACCGGATGTTCACGGGTGCCTTGTATAAAACGAATTTTGTTATCTTCCAACGTCACCTTAATCCCGCAACGGCAGGCACACATATAGCAAGTTGTATGCTTTATCTGTTGTTTAGCGTGATCTTCAAAACAAGGTAAGTTGCCATCTTCGGCGGTATCGCCTGCAATTACTTTATCGGGCAATGATTGCTCTCCACTCAAATGATTATCCAAAGCATTGAATTTTACCCATTAGTAGAGATTAAAGCAAGGCGATATATTTCTATTATAAGCACCAAGTAGTAATGTGGGGCTGTTGAAAAAGTACTGCCATTGTAAAAACTCAACCGCCACGCGCCACTAAATTAACGATAACCACCTGTAGGGGAGGGCTAACATCGGGCTGTTGAAAAAGCGTCTGCATTAGTACATTCCCCTCCTGTGGAGGGGTGGCAGGCGAAGCCTGACGGGGTGGTTGTGGTGGTTCTGCACAATGTCACACCAGTTGATTTTGATATACGTAGTGTTCCTAGTGACCACAATATTTAGATTTCGTACAAAGTCACGCCACTTGTTGCCGTTGCAACAAACAGCGGTTCTATTTTTCAACAGCCCCATTCTAATTCTTCTCTGTAGTTTGATCACCTTCTTTGTTAATCTGAGGCGCGCCTTTGTACGCTTTGGAATGACTCCATAGAGAAAAATTTATTATTTGGTCATAAGGCATAATAAGTCCTGGTTATTCTTCCAGATATTCTTTACTGAATACCGGATATCTGTCAGTCCAGTGGACTTTCCCACGCTCATCTCTATATCCGCTAAAAATAGGCACTATTTTAATCGTGGGTTCAATTCTTGCAGCTTTTGTGTAATCAACCAATAGCCCAACATACACTTTGCGGTTGCTTAATGTAACAAATACAAGTTTCCGATACCACGAAAAACAACAATCATGGAATGTGCTATGTGTTAGAGTATTAAGCCCAAAGGGCTCGTGGGCTCTGATCTTAGCAGCCAAAAAACCTAATGCAGGAGAGAGAATAAAAAAAGAGAGAAATAATTTTAGGAACGCATGAAATAATGTTTGTTCAGGAAAAATTATCATTAAAAAGTAGTATGGGGTCGCAAAAAACATCACTGCAAAAAGATATTCCCAACCTTCCAACTGGTAGTACTGCCGAGCTGTAAATCTGTTATAAGTTCAAAGGCCTGCTGTACCTGGAACAACCCAAATCAATAACGCTATATCAAACATGTAAGCGCAAAGTAGTAATGTGGGGCTGTTGAAAAAATAATTGGTTGATTGTTGTTACTCGTAGCGAAGTTCCACCCGTCTATTCATAGCGTTCGCGTAGGGGCTGTCACCTTCTACAGCTAGTTCGTCTTCACCACGGCTCTCTGTCCTGATACTGGAAGGCGAAACTCCCATTTGAACTAATATCTCTGCAACAGCTTGTGCTCTTTTTGATGCAAGCTCCTTGTTATAGCGACTGGACGCTATCGCATCGGAATGTCCTACCAAAGTCACGCTAGCTCTGCTGTTAATCAGATATTGAGAATGTAATTGCAACAAATTAAGGCTTGTTGCCGGGACTACAGTACTTTTGTAATCAAAATAAACGATGGCTCGTGGTAAAGAAGCTCCTGATGTCCGTCTGCTCACAGGTTCATCGCCATATTCCTCACCAAATTCGTCTTCTAATTCGTCACCGAACTCTTCTTCAAACTCGTCGAATTCTTCGTCAAATTCTTCATCAAATTCGTCTGCGAATTCTTCGTCAAATGCTTCATCAAACTCTTCGTCAAATTCCTCATCGAATTCTTCGTCCATTTCGTCTTCCATAGAAATTTCAATAACTTCCTCGTCGTCTTCAAAAAACCAATCCCAGGTATTAGACATAGTAGAACACCCTGACAAAGCAAACATTGCCGATAAACCGATTAAAAGTAGCTTCAATTTCATTTTATTTCCTTCCTGATAAGTCTATTTCGTATTGGATTGAACAACCGATCAATCCGGGTTATAGCCGATAGTATAACACCTATTTTAAGGAATTCCCTAAAAGGCAAATGATGTTTCCCTATGCTATAATTTTCTCAAAAGCAAGCGTAATGAGACTGGAAATCCCTGATAATAACCACATTTTTGTAGTATCTGCACCGTCGGGCAGCGGTAAAACCAGCCTAATCAGAAAGGCATTGAAAGAGTTAAATAGCCTGAAACTATCTATATCGCATACAACTCGCCACCCTAGACCCGATGAAATAGAGGGACAAGATTATTACTTTGTTGATAAAAAGACTTTTAGAAAGATGATCAAGCAGAACGATTTTATTGAATATGCACTGGTATACGACAAATACTATGGTACATCAAAGTCCTATATAGAAAACACATTGGCTCAAGGACACAATGTCGTCATGGAAATAGATTGGCAGGGTGCTAGACAAATAAGGGCGTGTTATGACCACACTTTTTCTATCTTTATTTTACCGCCCTCGTTGACGACCTTACGGGAACGTTTGGAGGGGCGCGCACAAGATACGATAGAGGTAATTGATGCACGCATGAAAAAGGCGATTTCCGAAGCGGGGCATTTCAACGAATACAATTATACTATTGTGAACGATGACTTTGAGCGAGCCAGTGCCGAGTTTATCGCTGTTTTAGCTGGGCGCATAACTCCAACTGAGATTACCGCATCAAGAAAGTTACTTAGCAGAACGATTTCGGCATTCAATTTGAGCGATGAGGGAACAAACAATGAGTAGAGACGACAACATCATAAAAATCACCGACGTTGCTGCAAAACAAATACAGCAATCTATAAAACCGGAGGAAGCGAAAACGGTAAATCTGAGATTGGCAGTGATGCGCAATGCAGACGGCAGTTTTCATTATGCGATGGGTATAGACGATCAAAACTACGAAGACGACATCAAGTTGCAGAGTAATAATGTCAATATAGTCGTGAACAGTGCCATGCTTAGTATGATGATGAATATGACCATAGATTATGTGGAGCTGGAAAAAGGGCAATATAATTTCATCTTCCTAAATCCCAACGACCCGTCTTATGTGCCGCCAGCCGATATGGATGAATGAGTTGCGTTTATAGTCTACACCTACGGGGGAATGATTTAGAAATAGTGCTTTCTATGTTTGCGCCTAGTGCCTGCTCGTTGCGTAACAATACCCTTGATGCTCGGCTTGTCAGTTATATCCAATGTAGGATAACCAGGGTTTAAGGCTTTAATGAGATATTTTCCTTCCTCTATGCAAAGCTGCCTGAAGATAAATTCTCCATCCACTTCGGCAATAACATAATTGCCATCTTCTGCTTCATTGGCAGGGTCTATAACAATAATAGAACCATCCGGAAACTCGGGAGACATACTGTCTCCCAAAACGCGTAAAGCAAAGGGTTCGCTTGCTTCGCATCCGCTACCTTCTAATGAAGTTTTAGGTACGTCACTCATCTATGTGTTCTTTTCAGTAATCATCTGTTCGTTATCTTGACTACGATTGAAATTCCGTGTTCGGCATTTTTAGGTAAACATGATTTTAGGCAAACACGATCCAAGTCGTAGCAATATATTTTACACCCTCCTGCAAAACCACACCTCTATGTTCGTGGGTCCAAAAAGGAGGGAACAAAAGTAATTTGCCCTGCTCAGGTTTGATGCAAACCTGCTGAACCAAAAACTCAGTCTCACCGCCAGGTCCCGGCACATCGTTTAAGTACCAAATAGCAACCAGTTGGCGATTGCTAAAATCATGACTACCTCCGTCTATATGCCAATGGTAGTACTCGTCATGTCGGGTGCGCTGCATCCCGTACCCCATATCCTTGAAGCTACCGGAAAAATACGGGAATGTAGTTCTAAATTCCCTCATTACACAAGCCAGCGATTGAAATAACGCTTGATCTATATCTTTCCATTGTTGTTTACCACTAATCAACAGATCAGTTGAACGTTTGACAGCTAAATTTTGCATTGCCACTTGACTGATGCGTCCGGTGAATTGCTCATCAGTATTTTCTTCAAAACGATGGATCATTTGTTCGCATAAAGATGCCGAGAGCGCATTCCGTTTCTCAAAAATAAACGAGTTGGGTTTGACCTCGGATATTGTTTTGAGCGGCACTCTAGTTTTTTGACTGCACATGATCTAAGACACTAGAAAGCGTATCGGGCTATTAAATCTTCGGTGTTTTGGTTGTCTTTATTATTTCCCTCTACTGATAATTCCAACAGATCGCACACCTTCTCTTGCCAATGTTTCTTCGCCGGAGACAATAAAGACTCCAACAATGAAAAATCGTTGCTTTGTGTCCAGCTTTGATAGGCATCGATTAACATTGGACATAACGCTTTGCGCATAGCACTCATGTTTGCAATATAAAAATGTATAGATGCCGACTTTTGTTGTGAGACTAATGCCGGCAACAGTGCAACGCTGTCGGCTAAATTATCTTTCATCGCCCGGATCAGCAACTCCATTTTGGAGGCACCACATTGGTGTAATACCTGATGCCAACTATCGGGAAGATAACGGTGCGCTTCCAGTTCTCCTATTTCGTGCAGAAGAACTGCTTCTGTTTCAACCTCAGTCATCCGTTCAAGGGCACCCTCTAGATTATTGTCAAAGTCATAATACGAGAGTGCCGCCTCCATCGCGTTGTGGGGACGATTCCAATACCATTCGTTGAGCTTCTCCCAAATCACTCTTTTCAGCGACTCCTTTCTGATAAAGATCGTCTTTGCCAAAGACATACCGGGTGGTGCAGTGAGATCCCTTGCGTATTCCTTTGCAGATATTAGCACCTGGTAATCTTTATAGGTGCTTTGAGATTCATAATCGGCAATAAAAAAGTGCGGTATTGATTTTGACCCAATGCCGCCCGAATAGATATAACCTTGAGAGAGTAAATGGGTGTTAATCGCCTCAGTATCAAAAGGATTGAATGTTTGACTATTGATAGATAAAGGTTGAAAATCTTCGTTTTTTATAGATTCCCATTCGGTCTCCCGACTACAAAGCCACGCACCTAACTCCGATTGATCCAATGATGCCCCGAAACCATAGCCTTTCTCCCAACGAAAGTATTCCCGCATTTTCATAAGATAGATACACATCGTATAAGTGCCGGCATAACATGCATCGGAGATATTACAGTTATGCTGCACGGTGTCGCGTAAATTTCTAATAGATTGATCCATCATTCCATAAAGAATTGATAAAAAGTTTATATAATGTTTCTGTGTTCATCAAACATGTTTCTAAATATTGGGGAAAACTTATAATACTTTATTTTTCAGAGAATGGTTGTTAGATTAAAAACTAATTGGAATTTGGACAGAGGTGCTAGAACACACAGCGAAACCGCAAGTGTTATCAGCACCAATATATGGCGCATTATCACCGAATCACTATTGAATATGGAGAACGAGGGTTTTGCCACCGAAAGCAACGCGCAGCGGCTGGATATACTATCCGAATTTGCAGCTTATGCCATTCATTTATTGGATAGATATCTGTATAGTTCATCCCAAGCATCGGAAAGACAAAATATGGTATCCCAAACCGCGCAACATTTAGGAGGAATTATTCAGGATAATCGTCTAGACACAAAAGCCGCAACAAAGGCCAATGTACCTTTCATGACATTATTGAATGATCGGACTGATAAATACTCCGAGTGTAAATACGATGGAGAACCCGGCTTTGACATGCGGCGTGTATTAGGGGATTACGTGAGCGAAATAATGCGCGGCGAGAATCGCAAGTGGACTGCTACCTACATATTGGATATAGTGGCTTATAATATACACTCTAATCTGCTAAAAGTTTTGGATAACTTTCTCTCGGATTCAACTTCATAAGTTTTAAGATGAGTACAAAAATAAATAAATTGGTGTCTACGGCTAAATCAGCCCTTAAGTTTCGGAATCCTACGCAATCAATGAAGATTGCTACTTACTCGGATCAATATCAGCTAATATATTATTCGGTCCCTAAAGTAGCTTGCACAACGATTAAGACATGTATGGCAAAATTAGATAATATAGAAACCGCGGATCTAGGTGTGCACAACAAAAATCAGGCAATAAAACGACTCACCCTGAAAGCATCAAACGCAACTTGCTATGCCGATTATTACCGCTTTTCGTTTGTCAGAAATCCATGGGATCGGCTGTTCTCATGCTACAAAAATAAAATTTATGATCCTCCAAGATTTTTCCCGAAAAGCAATCCGTACTATAACGAGAAAGGAGAGTTTAAGGATTTTATAAGAAGATACGGTGACTTAGGATTCAAGGATATGCAGTTTGAGGATTTTATTGATTTTGTAGCAAAGATACCGGATTATCGGTGTGATCCACACTTTCTACCTCAGCATTATTTTTTTGAATTGGAAAAACTCAATTTTTTAGGACGATTTGAAAATTTTCAACCGGACATGCTAACTGTCTTCCAAAAAATAGCACCGGATTTTGATGCCTCGGACATCATCTCCGAAAAAAAACAAAGTAGTAGCGTCAGCTATTATAAAGATGCTTACGACGATAGGATGCGTGAACTTGTAGCCCAAAAATACAAGCAAGACATTGAGCTATTCGGCTATACTTTCTAAAGTGCATTTTGCATAAACAGAACCGCCGATTGAGACGGTAGGTCAATCGGCGTGACATTGTGCAGAACTTTAACTTGATTGCTTGTCGTACATTATCCTTCGTACGCCATCCAATTTATGGGAACCAAAACCCAAGTGGCGCAAGCGGTTCTGTTGGTGCAGAACGGTACTTTAAGGAGGGCATGTGGGACTGTTGAAAAAGTGTCTGCATAGTACATTCCCCTCCTTTGGAGGGGTGGCAGGCGAAGCCTGACGGGGTGGTTGTGGTGGTTCTGCACTAGACAATTATCCTTTGCGAGTGCATGAAACACTTTTTCAACAGTCCCATGTTACCCTCCCCTACGGTGCATGAAATATTTTTTCAACAGCCCCCGAATAGATTGTTTGTACAAGTACTAAACTTTAGGGCGGACACACGAAATGCTGATTGACCTACTGGCTCAATCGGCGGCTCTATTCTGCCCCTACGGTGCATCACATACTTCTTCAACAACCCCATACCAACTTTCGTTTATGCCGTTCGTCGGAAAGATAGGTCGGTTTATCGGAATGGTAAAAATCAGGTTTTTAAAGGTTGTAAAGTGGGGATTTTCATATAATATACGGAGGTAGTGATTATGGTTCATAAAGAGATTATACATAAAACACTGACAAAAATTCCCGGTGTAAGCAAAGAGGAAGCACGTATGACAACAGATAGTTTGGTTTATGCCAACGATATAAACATCAAGGAAGCCATCAAAAATATGGCAACCAAGGATGATATCAAGGATATGGCAACCAAAGCCGATATCAAGGATATGGCAACCAAAGCCGATATCAAGGATATGGCAACCAAAGCCGATATCAAGGATATAGAAGCGCGCATGGCTACAAAAAGAGATATCGATGGTCTTAGAGTAGAAATTGCCGAACTGGAAACCCGAATGGTGAAACAGCAAATGATTAATGCCGGGGTTATCATCGGCTCAATTAGTTTCATAATGTTGCTGATGGAATTCTTCACATAGATTCTAATCTCATTCAAGTGATAGATTCGAGGCTGCTGAAAAAGTACTGCCATTATAAAAGTAGAACCGCCGATTGAGCTAGTAGGTCAATCGGCATGACGTTGTGCAGAATTTTAACTTGATTGCTTGTCGTATATTATCCTTCGTACACCATCCAATTTATGGGAACCAAAACCCAAGTGGCGCAAGCGGTTCTGTTGGTGCAGAACGGTACTTTAGGGAGGGCATGTGGGACTGTTGAAAAATAGAACCGCCGTTTGTTGCAGTAGCACAAACGGCGTGACTTTGTGCAGAACCTTTGCAACCACCCCCGTCAGGCTTCGCCTGCCACCCCTCCACAGGAGGGGAATGTACTAATGCAGACACTTTTTCAACAGCCTCATGTTAGCCTTCCCCTACCGGTGGTTATCATAAATGAAATGGCACAAGGTTGGAGTTGCGCAAAATGGTACCTTAGGTGGGTATGCTAGCCCCTACACCCAGGCCGAAAAATTATCTAAAGACTTTTCCGAGCCGTCTTTGTAGCCTGCTGTATAAGCATCGCTTGCGCGCTGTTCTTCGCGCTCAGGATGCCCCAAATAACCGATTTGCCAGCCAATGATATAGTCGGGTTGAACACCCGCTTCTTCCATTTTAGTCGTAGCTTCTCTATAAAACTTGTCCATGTTTCTCCTTCTCTATATTAATCAAGTGCTGCCTTAAAACGAGCGTATGCTTCGCCGTTGTCGATTTGTTTGGCAATCGTTTTTGCAGCTTCGTTCAAAGATGTTTGCTTGCGCAAGTGAGACAATATAATAGCACCTCCATAGATTAGGCTGTCAAGTGCTATGCCTTTTTCACCTTTTAAGGCACGGATGCCGATTTCGGCAGTAATCGCTGCCATACTATCTACATCTATGGTGGCACCAATATCGTCGTTTTGCACTGATGCCTCAGGCAGATCGTCCGGAACCGGAACCGCTCTGACGGTTTGTTTCCTCCCACAACTATCGGAATCTAGCTCTCGCGGCTGTATCTCTCCATCCCCGTGATATTCAAACAGACGCGACGGCTGTTTTAACGAAGGTATAATTCCTCCTTCGTTGCCTTTCACCACCGCTGCAGAGTCAAAAGATAAAAAACGCGCTAAATCTAGATAGACAGGTGGGTATGCTTTATGAACATACCCGGTAACATAATGTGTTTTTTCTCTCCCTCTGATCGGGCTTAGCAGAACTTCTATTGTCGTTAGCAGAGGACGTTTGACAATTCTGCTGCGTAGCGATTCGAGCCTATGCAACGATGGACAAAATTGACTCTGGTCAACATAAGCCCAACCCACATCGCCTAATAATTCGGCAGCATCTTGTGTCGTCCGATCAGTTTTTATGCCCGCAGCTCTCAGAATTTTGGCGTATGTCACACCGTATTTAGGACCCACCAACTCTATGCCGTGGGTAAAGGTAGGGATTTCGCACGAAGCCAGCACTGCAGGCAAGAAAGGCGACATCGGCAGATGTCTTAGGAAGCCATCGTACGGATCGGCAATATCCAAAACGGTTTTAACCGGAGCCGAAACAATATCCATCGTCTCTCGAATAGCCTGCAATGCACCTTTGTTCTCGTCTTGGGTTTCTCGCTTCATTCTCAGTGCAATCAGAAAAACGCCAGCTTGCACTAGGTCTACCGAATCATCTAGTATTTGTCGCATTGCCGAGTACGATTCTTCAAAGTTCAAATCCTTGCTATATTCGGGACCCGTGGCAACCTTTTGTATGCAATGTCTCAACGTTATTTCGGAGGTCTGTGTTGTCATTTATAATCTCTAAAAGTTGTGAATTTCTCTATGAGCTAAACACTTTTGAGCTTGCTTATTTTTGCCAAAATGGTCTTAAACAGCTTCGCGTTAGCAGCTAATATGTTACCAGAGCTTAAATGTTTTACACCACCGTTAGTCTCACCTACCAAGCCACCGGCTTCTTTGACGATGATTTCTCCAGCAGCGATATCCCACGGCGATAAACCAAACTCCCAAAATCCGTCAAAACGTCCGCAAGCAACATAAGCGATATCCAACGCAGCAGCCCCGGCGCGACGCACATGCACACCTTCCTTCAGTAGCGTATTCAGTACTTCTATATCGTGTTCCAGATTTTTATCCAGCCAAAAAGGGAGTCCAGTTCCCAACATTGACCCTGCTATCTGTGTATGGTCAGAAACACGTATCCTGCGTCTATTCAAGGTTGCTCCTTCACCTTTTGCCGCGGTAAATAATTCGTTCTTAAAAGGATCGTATATTACACCCAAAATTACCAAGCCCTTATGCTTTAAGGCGATAGACACCGCACAATGCGGGAATCCTCTGATAAAGTTAGTCGTGCCGTCTAGAGGATCTACCACCCACTGCCACTCAGGATCTTTATCCAATAAACCGCTTTCCTCAGTCATAATTGAATGTTCCGGATATGCTTTTTGGATAATCTCTATAATTTCCTGCTCACAAGCAAGGTCTACGCTACTGACCGGATTGTTGGCCGATTTATGTTTGATATCAATTTTGTTTATGAAATTAGCATTGCGGGCAATAATGCTACCGGCGGCAAGTGCCGCCTTTTCGGCAATATGAAGTTGTGAAGCCATTTATTTATTATAAGAGGTACCGTTCAAAATCGGCACACAAAATATTCACTTGGGGCTGTTGACAAAGTACCGCCATCGCACAAGTAGAATCGCCGATTGAGCCAGTAGGTCAATCGGCGTGACTTTGTTCAGAACCTCAACATGACTGCTAAATGCATGCATTACAAAATGCAATATCCACTTGCGCCATTCAATTTATGATAACCACCTGTAGGGGAGGGCTAACATGGGGCTGTTGAAAAAGTATCTGCATTGGTACATTCCCCTCCTTTGGAGGGGTGGCAGGCGAAGCCTGACGGGGTGGTTGTGGTGGTTCTGCACTAGACAATTACCTCCTACGGTGCCTGAAATACTTTTTCAACAGTCCCACATGTAGTTTACGTTGAGGTTCTGCACAATGTCACACAAATTTGATGCGTCCGTAGGGTAGAATATCACCCTGTTCAATCAATTAAAATCCATGATGACAGATCAAAAACCGATTATCGTACTAGCTTCCGGTTCTAAATCCCGCTATCAGCTGTTGAAGCGTCTGAAACTTGAGTTTATAACCAATGCGGCGGATATTGACGAGACAGCGTATCAAGGCGAACAAGCTGCGGAGTTGGCAAAGCGTCTTTCGTGCGCCAAAGCGCGCGCGGTAGCAAGTAGTTATCAAAACGCCTTAATCATAGGCTCCGATCAATGCGGCGAGGTTGACGGTCATATCATCGGCAAACCCAATAACGCCGAACAAGCGTGTAAGCAACTTGCGATGTGTTCCGGCAAAGAGGTTATATTTCATACTGGCTTGTGCTTGCTCAATACCGAAAATCAACACTGCACATATGAGAGCGTGCTAACACACATACACTATCGCGCTTTCAGCACCAACCAAATAGAGGCTTATGTGCGTATAGAACAACCTTTTGATTGTTGCGGTAGCCATCGTTCCGAAGGTTTGGGAATTACGCTATGCGAACGGATGGAAAGCACTGACCCAAGCGCAATGTTGGGGCTACCCCTGATTACGCTTTCTCAAATGTTAGAGCAGAACGGCGTGCCGTTATTAGCCACATCCTAATATAAAGACGGGGTTTGAAATCGCCATAACAGCATGTTGCCGATATGGGTGCCCAGTCTATTGACAACCCTATCTAGCAGATTCTGCTGTGGCTGATAGACCACTATTTTTTCAGCTCCGACGATTTCTCTTGCAACTTGCTGGGCAGAGGCAAAATTATCTATCAAGCCCAATTCCTTGGCTTCCTCGCCGGTCCATATCAAGCCCGAAAATAACTGGCTGTCGGTTGCGGCGAGCTTGTCGCCGCGCCCTTGTTTAACACGGCTGATAAATTGTTGATGCACTTGATCCAATAACTTTTGCATGTGCGCGTTTACAACTGGGTTGGTGTCTGCAAAAGGATCTAGCATATCTTTATATTCTCCCGCCTTCTGCACGCGACGTTCTATACCCAACTTATGGATTGCGTCAACTAAGCCAAACCCATTGAAAATAACACCAATAGAACCGACCAGACTCGCCTTGTCGGCATAAATTCCGTCGGCAATCGCTGCGACATAATAGGCACCTGATGCTCCGATATCGGTAATGACCACATAGCACGGCTTGTCGGTGTATTCAGAACGCAGGCGTAAAATCTCGTCGCTGATTTGAGCACTTTGCACAGGACTGCCGCCCGGACTATTAATCTGCAAGATGACGGCTTTGGCACTTTCGCTCTCGTATGCTTCTTGCAAAGTCTCTATTACATCGCTTGCCGCAGCCGGTGTGCCTTCAATAATCGGACCTTCCAATTTGACCAGCGCAGTATGCTCTTCCAGTATCGCCGGTTGTATACCCTTAGGCGGTTCCACCGACACTATCAATGCAACGATGATACCGACGATTAGTAGCTTATAAAAAATGCCCCATCGCCTCGCCCGCCGTTGCTCTTGTAAATAATCGTCAAGCAAGGAACGCAATGTGTTTTGCGCCCACCGCTCGTTACCGGAAGACGGATTGGAGTCTTCCGAAGGAGTGTTTGATTGATCTTTGATATCCATTTTGATCCTCTTTGATGTTTATTGATCTACTGCTAGACATGTTGTCTCGCATCAAGTAGCTTTATCATTTTATATCAAAACTAGGCTCTATCTAACCGCTCTATTAGCTTTTGCAAGGAATCGGGTAGCGGAGCTTCAAACGACAACCTTTTTTCACGCCACTTGAATGATACCTTATGTGCATGTAAAAAAATTCGCTTGAGACCCAGCTGGGCGAGCTTACGGTTGTTCGAAAAATCTCCATACTTGTTATCGCCAGCAACGGGATGCCCACAATGTGCGGCATGAACGCGGATCTGATGCGTGCGCCCGGTAATCAGTGATACAGACATTAAGCTATAGTCTTTGAACGAGCGGAGGACGGTAAAATCAGTGATGGCATGCTTGCCGTCTTCGGTTACCGTTTGCTTCTGTACCACACGGCGCAAAGGCATCGAAACACGACGTGGTTTCTGCCATCGCCCGACCACTAAAACCTGATAAATCTTCTCAACCTGTGATTCGCGAAACAACTTTTGCAAGCGAAGCAAGACAGGGCGAGACTTCGCAACGATAAGACAACCGCTGGTATCCTTATCAAGACGATGCACCAGACCTATATCATCGGAGTATTTATGTTTGAGCAAGTCTATCAAACCAAAACTGTGTGTAGTGCCAGTGTGCACCACAAGATATGCAGGCTTATCTATAACCAACATTTCGTCATCCTCAAAAATAATGCACTTTAAGAGCGCATCGGCATCGGCATCCGACAAAGAAGGAGGAGCAGGCGAGGTGTGCGCAACCGGCGGTATTCGTATTTGATCGCCGGCGGATAACTTATAAGAAGGTGACACACGACCACTATTGACACGCACTTCACCCGAACGAATAACCCGGTAAATATAACTCTTCGGTATATTCTTATATTCTCTAAACAAGAAATTATCGATGCGCTGCCGGGCGTGCACCTCTGATACTTCGATATAACGAACACTTTGCTTTTTAGATGAAACTGTCATAGTTGTGAACGCTATTGATATTTCTCTCCGATCTTCCAAACCTCTTTTTCCCGAAACGCAGCTATAGTCTGGCGACGGGCAGCGTTGGTTACTGCCGATGGAGAGAGCTTGTTTCGTGCGATGTATTCGGACAAACGGATAATATTTTCTCCTCGTAAATAAGCGATGCGTTTATGCAATGCTTCCATGATTCCTAAAGCCACAATAACCTCCATGGTTCTTGTCCGCTTGTGGGGACGATATTCATCAAACGCCTGATAGTATGTGCGCTTTGTTCTATTGCGAATAATGATTCTAGGAAACCCCAACTCCAATAAATGGAAGTTGATAATCACCCGACCTATACGACCGTTGCCGTCACAAAACGGATGTATGGTCTCAAACTCCAAATGAAATTGGGCAATTTTATCCAGAAAATAACTGTCTATGTCGTTCTCATAAATAAACAGGGTGTGTTCCATCATCCTTTCCACATGTTCAGGTGGGGGCGCAATATGCGTACCAACCCGAACATATTCACCTTGCCGTCGGAAACGTCCGGCGATGGCATCGTTAATACCACCCAAAAGCATGCGATGAAAAAGCAGGATTAGATCCTTCGTCAAGGATACCTTACCTACCTGGTCTCGCTTATATGCAATAACACGATTCAAATTTTTTGCCTCAAACAACTCGCGCACCGACACACGACGAGATAATTCAATCTCCAGCAAAATTTTCTCAGTATCTTTTAAGGTCAGCGTAGAGTTTTCTATAGCATTGGAGTTATAGATACTCTCCGACACCTCTGCCTCGTCAATTAAAGCCAATAGAGATTCCTTGCCCTCTTTCAGAGAAGCATATTCTTCTCGCAATGTCTGGATTTTTTTTCTGTAAGATTGAGTAATAGCCATTCTCTTATTATATCAATTCACTAATATATGCAATAAAAAGGTGAATATGTCCTAAAAGCTGGGTTTATTCACTTATTTTTAATGTTGTATAATGAACCTTTTTTATGAGGATCATAAAATTGGATATTAAAAATACAAAAGACTACTATGGGCTAGGTGCTATTGCCCTACACTGGATTGTCGCGCTAGGATTTCTTGGCTCTTATGTATCAGTATATTATCGTCATTGGTTTACTGATAATTCATTCAGTCAAACCGGGGAGTTGACACCCAGTATGATTGCCTTGCATATGCACTTATCATTCGGGATAACGATTGCTGTTTTTGTTGCTTTACGCATTATATGGAAGTTGCTGAACAGAACACCCGACAAGGTTCCGGGAACCAAGTTTGAACATTTTGCAGCCCGTAACGTACACCGACTGCTTTACGCAGTGATGATCATTATGCCGATAACAGGTTATATGGGAACAAAACTAGACGCAAACTATTTTCTGTTAGTGGATATTCCCAAATTTTCTGATACCGCCCTCTATTCATTGCTGGTGGAACAATGGTTAGGCATGGATTGGGAAAGTTTTGAGCCGATCATGGATTTCATTCACAAAGAAAGTGGAGCTTGGGTAGTTTGGGTTTTAATCGCATTGCACGCCGGTGCCGCGCTCTATCATCACTTCATAAGAAAGGATCAAACATTAAGACGCATGACGACTTTAGCAACATCCAAAAACGCTTACTCCTCACATAAAGTTTAGAATAGTACGAGCGTAACTGCAACACGTCAAAAATATTTTCCGACTACCTGCTGCTTACTAATTTAACTAGAAATTTCATTTTTATCATGGTCTCGTTTTTGAAGTAACACTGCAGCTTTAGGTACTGGAATAAAGTTATCAATTTTCTGATGATACTTAAATCTACGCCATAATAAGTGAAAAGAAACAATTTTGATTGAAGGATTGAAAAATCTAGCTATCTCCGCAAACCACGACCCCGTCGTATAAATTAGCTGAGTTCTTGATAAAATCAAGATATCCATTAGTGAGTCCTCCATTTGTTGTTTACTGAAAAGTTCTCCCCTGTGAATAGGATTGCTATCGTAAGATCGCTTAATTTCCCTAGAAAAAACTCTACCAGGAAATGCCTCTTTCATTTTCTCAATGAATTGTGCCTGATCAGAACAGGCAAAGATATTACAATCATCATCCAAAACCTTTAGGGAGACTGTCATTTATTTTGTGTAACTTTGTTCTCTTCAATATCAAATCTATCTTCGTACTCAATAGCGAATCGGTTCATTGCTGGTATCCAATCCCGTATCGGCAGCGTCCAATGAGCAGAGGCTTCTTTAATCGCCAAATAGATTATCTTTAATGCCGATTGGTCGCTCGGAAATATCTTCCGATTGCGAATCGATTTTCTAATCACGCTGTTGAGACTCTCTATCGCATTGGTCGTATAGATAATTTTTCTAATCTCCGCCGGGTAATCAAATAACGTAATCAGGTTGTCCCAGTGATTGCGCCACGACCGCTCTATACTCGGATATTGCCCCGACCACTGACCGCCAAACTCATCTAACGCATGCTCGGCAGCCTGTGCCGTCGGGCTATTATATATCTTCTTTAAGTCTGTTGACACGGCCTTCTTATCTTTAGTCGCTACATAGCGCAGTGAGTTTCTCATCATGTGTACTATACACAGCTGTACTTTGGTCTTCGGATAGACCGTCGCAATTGCTTCTGCGAAACCTTTCAGACCATCTACGCAACAGATAAAAATATCTTTCACACCGCGATTTTGTAGTTCAGTTAATATCGCTAACCAGAACTTAGCACTTTCGGTCTCTGAAACCCAAAGCCCAAGTAAGTGCTTATGTCCAGTGCAATCTATACCCAGTGCAATATACACCGACTTGTTAATGACGCGCCCTTGCTCTCGTACTTTGACAACGATGCAATCCAGATACATCACCGCATAGACGCTCTCTAATGGCCGGCTCTGCCAAACACGCACCTCGTCTATCACCGCATCAGTGACATTAGAGATGACCTCAGTAGAAATCTCCGCACCATGATAGAGTTGTTTGAGGGTCTGTTGTATCTGTCGCACCGTCATCCCTTTCGCATACAGGGTCAATATGGTATTCTCAAATCCCTCTAAACGGGTCTTCCCCTTCGGCACAATCTGTGGTTCAAACGACGCATCCCGATCTCGGGGGGTCTGTATTATCAAATTCCCATATTTGGTCTTTAGGGTCTTGGCACTATGCCCATTGCGGGTGTTTTTTCTGCGTTGCCCTGCCTTCTCGTTTTTCTTGTAGCCGAGATGACTATCTAGCTCGGCATTGAGAATGCCTTCCATCATCGCTTTAACCAACTGACCGAGCACATCGCTCATCTCCTGTTGGGTCTTTATATTGCGGGATAACTCTTTCCCGATGCTTTCTATATTTTTCATAAGTTCTCCTTTATTAGTTAAGTGTTGCCACTTAGTTTATCTTAATTCAAACTTACACAATTTAGATTACAGGCTCCTTTTAGGTAGGCAACATAGTTTTCTATGCTTACTAATCTATATCCGCTGCTTATATTAATATCGGTCCCTCTATAATGAATACCCACCCAATTACCTTGTGGCTTACTATTAATCCACTCATCAGCTTGCTCTCTAAAATCTGCTTTTATTGCTAGCTCGGAAATTACTTTGTATCCGAACTCGGCTGGCACTGCAAATTTTGCATAATTCTGCCATAACCTAATCAATGTGATAGATGTTGTATAACCTTCATGTAAGTTTTTTGGCGAGCGTATTAGCTCGAAGTTGTCAAAAAGATCTTCTAAGTCAGCACACTTAACCTTGATATTGATATTCATTTTTTCGCCAAACCACGCAACTCCGATTATTTCAAAGACATAGGTTGATATGGAACTGCCTCTAAGTCTTTTGCTGTTGACTTGAATATTCTTGCCATTAATAGCTTTTATAGAGACTATAGCAGATTTTAAGTTTTTCATACTAAAACAACAGCCTCTTTGTAATTTTTTCCAATATAGCGGAAACAGAATGAGTTCCCTATAAGGTCTTCTATTCTTGTAAAATCCAAGAAGTACAACATGAAGCGCATAAACAACCACTATGAAAGCCTTAAAGCGACAATAAAAATTCAGTACGATTGTCCTAATCATTATGTTCAACTTTCCCCTATTTTTTTAGAAGGTACTTGACTAGTTAAGGGACAAGATTTCACTCAAATATCCCTTACCATCTTCATCAGCATATCACACTTTTGGGAGATAGTAAGATGCCTATGATTGAACCGCCACTCACATTCTTTTAGGTGAAGGTGGAAATGTTTTCTAGATACTCCACAGAACTTTGTTAGTCTCCTTTTTGCCCAGCCCCAGAAGTTTTCAATGCCATTGATATGTCTAGTACCACTGCCCAGTGTCTTTGAATGATTGATGCGATAGTGTTTGTATCCGTTCAATACCAACCCGTCATAAGCTCTCCATTTATCAGTGTAGATAGTACTCTGGTGTTCCACTAAACGCTTGATAATAGGTCGTATTTCGCCCTTTGAAGCATTTCGTATCACCTGTGTATAGACCTTCCCATCTCTTTTTAATATGCCAAACATCGGCACTTTGTTCTGCACGCCTCTACCTCTTTTGTCTCCTTTTTTGCTACCACCGAAGTAGGACTCATCTAACTCTACCTCACCAGAGAATATACTCGTCTGCTCGCAGTGCTGTGCAATTTTTTCTCGGATTATATTGACATATCTATTCACTGTATTCCTATTCACCTCAGCTGCTTGGGCGATTTGGGTCGCACTCAGATCAAGAACAAAATACCTCACACAACTCTTATTTTCTTGTTTGAAATACGTGCTCTTCTAAAATGTATATTTTGCGTTGTCATTACTAGTTATTTTACCGAATCTTGGTCCCTAAACCAGTCAAGTACCCTTAATTTATATCGTTATTATAACTTACCTCAACATTCAATTCTGAACACCTAAAATAAGCTAGACTCTCAAATTACATTCCAATATTGGTTGGTTATTTCCGTTATGAGAACAAACCCCAGTTATATCATGAATCATACATGAAACTTTTATGTCATATAATTGACCACGAGGATTTTCTATGAACAGAAAAAAAGAGAAGTTTTTAGTTGTGGGCGCGGGAGGGCGCGAAAGTGCCTTTGCATCAAAACTCAACGAGGAAGGCAACATCTCTCTGTATGCCGTTATGGATCATGAGAACCCGACAATCATTGATTGCATAGAAGAGTCGGGAGGGGAATATCTAGTTGAAGACACAACCAACGTGCAGGCTATTACCAAATTTGCCAGCAAACACAAAATAGATTATGCCTTTGTGAATGCCGACGCACCGTTAGCAAATGGTGTGGTTGACGAGCTGCTAAAGCATAAAATCAAGGCAGTGGGCGGGACTAAAGCAGCCACCCGAATTGAATGGGATAAGGTTTATGCGATGCGATTAATGGAGCAGAACTGCCCGGAATTCACACCATTTCATAGAATTATTTCTTCCCAAGCAGAACTTAAAGATACCATTAAAGAATTTAAGAAAAAGAAACTTTTGGTTGTTGTGAAGCCTCAAGGATTAACCGGCGGGAAAGGCGTTAAGGTTATGCGCGAACATCTAAGAACTTATCAAGATAGTGCAGATTATGCTTCTTTGCTACTCAAGCAAAACAAAGGAGAAAAAGTCCTTTTGGTAGAGAAGCTTGATGGGATAGAGTTTACCATTATGGGTTTTACCGACGGAGACAATTTAGTCATGTCGCCGGCGAGTTACGATTATCCTTATAGACTGGAAAATGATAAAGGTTCTGGCACTGGGGGTATGGGATGTTTTACCGACTCTAAAAAATTGCTACCTTTTATGAACACCAAAGATTTCCAGGATTGCCGAAAAATCATGCAAAAGATAATCAATGCGATGCGGCAGGATGGTTTAGATTTTAGAGGTATCCTCAACGGAGGATTCTTTAAGACGAGCAAAGGCATACAGTTTATGGAATTTAACGGGCGGTTTGGGGATCCTGAGGCACTTAACATCTTGACAATCTTGAAAACACCGTTTTCTAAGGTCATAAAAGACCTTTGGCATCGGCGGCTGCGTGGCGACCAAATAAAATTCACCAACAAAGCGAGTGTCATAAAGTATCTAGTTGCTAAAGAATATCCCGACAAAAGTAGCCGCGCAACACGATTCCAAATAGACGAACAAGCTATCAGGAATATGGGAATAAAAATTTACTACGCATCGTGTGTCCGAGACGGAAATGCTTATACGACGCTTAAAAAATCGCGTGTTTTTGCGCTCAGTAAAGTTGCAAAAAACATTGCAGATGCCTCCGACTCAATCAACCAAGCAATTGATAACTATGTGAAAAGCAGTTTGGAGTATCGCAGAGATATCGGCTCATCTAATAATTTGCGCAAGCTGACTAAATTAAACGATAAACTGAATAGTTAAAGTATCTATCTGTCGTGATTTACAAGGACCACCTGCCGGCGGATACTATATTTTGTAATGTATGTCTTACCCAATACATTAATATTTTTTAGAATCTATAATCTAAGCAGCCTCTGTTTTAACCTCCTTAGCTTATCGGGAAAGCTCATATTAACTTCTTTAAGTCTCCAACGCCAAAAAATTAATGCTATATTCCACCAAGGGTGATAATCGCTTCCTAGATAAAGTTTAAGCATGTCGTAGGGCGAATTATCGTCTATTCTCATTTTCCACAAATCTTTTATATCGAAAAATCTTCTAATAAAAGTAGGATATTTTATTTTAGTAAGAGAAGCGTTATCGTAGTCCACGAAATAAACTTTCGCATTTGATAACTTGTCAGTTCCTTGCATGGACATTAATATATTATATGGTATCACATCTCCGTGTCGTATACCTTGCCGATGCAAGGATGCAAGCGCATTGATGATTTTTTGTATTATTAAGTCACTTTTTTGATTTGAATCCTCATCTCCTGCTTTGCTTAATTCCTCGTATGTATTTAGCCATGGAAAGCTTTTTACATGTTGGTATAAAAAATAAGTCCTAAACCGTGTTACGCTGTCGCTCTTTTTCCAATAAGCTAAAGGTTCGGGTGCCCCTAGATTATGGGAGTAAGCTTTCTCACAGCAACAAAAAGCCTTTCGATTACTGGCTCGCAGATAATGCCTTAATATCAATTTCAATCGATATTTCCACTCGTCGCGATTTATATACGCGACCTTCATAACAACCTCGCGGTTAATGTCAGCAAGCATAAATTTATAAAGTTTATTCATTTCGCGACCTCCTTTATGATGAAGTTTATATTCGGCGGATTCGTATTTCTCAAACTCACAGTTTTCTATCCACCTCTTTAGTATTTTTGATTGCTGCGGCGAGGTGATATTCGCCGCTATTAAATAGTTACACTTGGGCATGTTACGTAATTTTGTCAGGTAAAAATAAGATTTGCATAATTATATAGGACAAAGGGTTATGCACAATATCAGGCCGTTTGTGAACTGCAACAGCCCACTCATACATCGGCATAGTGTATAGATTGACCAAGCCAACGGTCAATTAATTTATCCACGGTTTCGGGAGATTGTTTGAGGAGGTGGTCGGCAACAGTGTAAGTTTTTTTCATTAGTTCTCTGTCGCGTGTGAGATCAGCAACCCTAAAGTAAGTCTGTCCAGTTTGCCGAGTGCCGAGTATCTCGCCCGAACCGCGTTGCCGCAGATCCTCTTTAGCAATCTCAAAGCCATCGTTTGTCCTGCGCATTACTTTGATACGCGCTTCGGCATTTTCCGATAACGGAGGATGATATATCAACACGCAGGTGCTTTGTTTTTCACCTCTGCCGACACGCCCGCGCAACTGATGTAGTTGTGCCAAACCCAAACGCTCGGCATTTTCTATGACCATCAAGGTTGCGTTCGGAACATCCACACCGACTTCTATCACGGTGGTCGCAACGAGTAATTGGGTACGCTGTTCCCTAAATGCCTGCATCGCTTGCTCTTTCATCTGCGCTTTCATACCGCCATGCACCAATCCTATCTCTACATCCGGCATCGCCGCTTTGAGAAACTCATAACTGTTTTCGGCAGCTTGATAACGCAAAGTCTTGGATTCTTCTATTAAGGTGCAAACCCAATAGACTTGACTGCCTCGGCGGCACGCTAAATGCACCCGCTCTACAACCTCGGCTCTACGCTCATCGGATACTGCCACGGTTTTGATTTCTTGGCGACCCGGCGGCAGCGTATCAATAACCGAGTAATCAAGGTCGGCATACATAGTCATTGCCAGACTACGCGGAATGGGTGTTGCGGTCATAATCAACTGATGTGGTTGATAGTCTCTCTGCTCACCTTTCTGCTTCAGCAACAACCGCTGGTGTACGCCGAAACGATGTTGTTCATCAACCACGATGATTGCCAATTTGTCAAAACTGACCGCCTCTTGAAATAATGCGTGCGTGCCGATAACGATTTGCGAAACACCTTTTCTGATATGCCCCAATATCGCGCGCTTCTCACTCATCTTTTGATTGCCCAATAACAGGCTGATACGCACCTCTAAAGGTTCCAAAATAGTGCGCAGATTAGTATAGTGCTGTTCGGCTAGAATTTCGGTAGGCACCATCATCGCCGCCTGATAACCCGCCGACACCGCTTTTAGCATTGCGGCAACAGCAACTATGGTCTTGCCCGAACCCACATCGCCCTGCACTAGACGCATCATCGCTTCCGATTTAGATAAGTCTTCGGTTATTTCTGCAACCACCCGTTGTTGTGCGGCAGTCAAATCAAACGGCAATAACGACAACAAACGCTTAAACAGAAGGTCTTCGCCTTCTAAGTTTGCGGCTCTTTCCACACGATTCTGCAAGCGCATTTTCTTTAAGCTGACAACATTAGCCAGCAGTTCCTCAAACGCCAAACGCTGCCGAGCAACATGGTCTCCTTCCAGCAAAGCGTTCAAATCAGTATCCGGAGGCGGGCGATGTATCAAGGCTATCGCATCCGCCAAACTAATATCGTAAGCCCATTGCTTCGGCAGCAACTCCTCTAAAAAATCGGGCGAGTCAGACAACCACTGCAAAGATTTATCAATATAACGATACAGACTTGCTTGCTTTAAGTCGGCAGTCGTGGGGTATACCGGAGTATAGAAAGACTGAACCGGCACCGGCTCATGATCTTTGATGAAGCGGTACTCTGGATGGATCATTTCATACCTTACTTTGCGCGCAAGTCTAACCTCTCCGTAAGCGTATAGACGCGCGCCGGGCTTAAAAAAAAACCTTTGTCGTTCGGAAAAATGGAAAAAACGAAACTGCATGGTCGCACCGCTGGCATCTCTGACCATAGCGATAAAAACCCTACGCCCCTCAAAAGCGACGCGCGCCGACTCCAGCACACCCTCTATCAACGCCTCCTCACCTATGCGCAATTCGTCAATACGCCTGATACGGGTTTTATCTTTATATCGTAGCGGGAAATGGAACAGCAAATCTTCAATGCAGTTTATGCCTAGCTTGTTCAGCGATGCCTCGGCTACAGACCCAATGCCACGCAATGCGGTAAGTGCCGTCATAAAACTAATGGATGTCGGGGGTGGTTATCTATTTTTAAGACAAATGCATGATTGCATCAATTTCTATGTCCACGCCTTTGGGCAATGCCGAAACCTGCACTGCCGCACGCGCCGGATAAGGCTCGGAGAAATATTCCGCCATCACTTCGTTTATTTTGGCAAAATGACTTAAATCACAAAGATAGACGTTTAATTTGACGATGTCTGCCAAAGAGCCGCCGGCAGCAGTTGCCACCGCACTCAGATTATCAAACACCGTGCGTGCATGTACCGTGATGTCGCCGGCGACGACTTCCATCGTTTCGGGAGATAGCGGAATCTGTCCCGACAAATAAACAGTTTGCCCGACTTTGACGGCCTGAGAATAAGTGCCTATGGCTGCGGGGGCATGGTCTGTTTTTATAATTTCTTTGGTCATCAATCACCTCTGTTAAAAATGGTTCTTAAAGATTATTCTAGCCGAGCAAATAGGGTGCTTAGCGGTATTCAACCCTGGATACCTTAACACCTTCAAATGCTTGGTTAATGCGTCTCATTATTTTATCTAATTGATTGGTGTCGCGCACGCTAAGCACGAAAGTAATCGCCGCACTGCCGACACCTTGCTCGTCTAAGAAGACATTCTTTATGTTGGAACCAGTCTGCGCTATCTTTGATGCTAAGGTTGCCAACACACCGCTGCGATGAGGCACGACGATACGAATGGCAGCAGAATACTCCGCTAAGGTATTCGGCTTGTCTGCCCAATTAAGTAGAATCCTCCGCACATTTTTGGCATGCACATTGGCACAACTTTCACGATGTATCACCAAACCTTTGCCCGGGCTCATCACTCCAGTAATCGGGTCACCAGGAATAGGGAAACAGCACTTAGCACAGACCACAGTCATGCCTTCAATACCTTTGATAATAGCCTCCGGTTCTATCTCCAAGCTAAGCTGCTCATCGGCTTGAGCGACATCGGTCAAAAGTACCACAACCAGTGAGGGAAGCTGCCGACCCAATCCTATCTCTTTGAATAATTCGTTCACATTCTTTAATTTTAAGGACTCCAAAACTTCTCTCAGGCGAGATTTAGATATATCCGATAAACGATGTTGGCAACTTGCCAGAGCTTGCTTTAATAAATAACGTCCCAGCTCAACTGCTTCGTACGATTCAATGTTCTTTAAGTACTGCACTATCGCAGTACGGGCTTTGGCAGTTACTACAAACTCAAGCCACCTAGAGTCGGGGGCAACATTATCCGCAGTAATGACCTCTACCGTTTGTCCGCTTTGCAGCTTGTAGTTTAGAGCCTCTATGTGACCATTGACACGAACCCGCTCAGTCGCAAGCCCCAAGTCGGTATGGATAGCAAAAGCAAAATCCAGTGCCGTTGCCTTACGCGGTAAAACAATGATCTTTCCTTGCGGTGTGAAAACATATACCTCCACAGGAAAGAGCTGGGTTTTTAGGCTTTCCATATACTCGGCTGAATTGTTACCAGTCTTTTGTTGCAAGCCTATAAGATTTTGTATCCAACGGCGCGCCATTGTTGAGCGGCTGGATGCACCAGTCTTATAAAGCGCATGTGCAGCGATACCGCTCTCTGCGATTTCCTCCATCTCTTGCGTTCTAATCTGCACTTCCAGCTTTAGGCCTTGCGAACCAACGACGACCGTATGTAGCGATTGATAACCATTGGGCTTGGGCAATGCAATGTAATCCTTGAAGCGACCAGGCACCGGCTTGAACAAATTATGTAACAATCCGAGCATGCGATAGCAATGATCTACATTGGAAACAATGATGCGAATTCCATAAATATCGAAGATTTGACCCAAAGAATGTTTACGTTCTTTCATCTTTCGGTAAATGCTGTAAAGATGCTTGCTGCGCCCGTATATACGATACGAAAACTCGGCAGACTTCAAATGAACGCGAAAGATTTCCAGCATTTTCTCTACCAGTGCCTTGCGCTTATCGTATCTGCGCACCGCCCTCTCAAGTACCCTGTAGCGCAACGGATACAAGGCTTTGAACGATAGGTCTTCCAACTCCAATCGTATCCTGTCTATGCCTAAGCATTGCGCTAGCGGTGCGTATATCTCAAGCGTCTCTTGAGCGATCCTTCGTTGCTTGGGAGAAGGCAAATAGTAGACGGTGCGCATATTGTGTAGACGATCGGACAGCTTAACCAGTATGACACGCGGGTCTTTGGCCATCGCTAACAGCATCTTCCGAAAGTTTTTAGCTTGACCAATCTCCTTGCTTTCAAATTCCAGCTTGGGCAATTTACTCACCCCGTCAACAACTTCGGCAACCGCCTTGCCGAACTGCTCGGACAACTGATCTTTAGTAATAACGGTGTCCTCCAATACATCGTGCAACAAGCCCGCAGAAATGGTAACCGCATCCAAACGGAGCTCTGCCATTATTTGTGCAACTTGTATAGGATGATAAATATAAGGATCGCCCGAGATGCGCGTTTGATTCAGATGTGCCTCGGCACCAAACAGATAAGCACTATGAACACGACTGATTTCATCGGAAGTCATATACCGACCCACAGCATAGTGCAACTTATCCAACGCCATGTTGTAGATCGGAAGTTTGCTATGCTTGCTATGAAGATCCCCTGCAAAGGTTTTTGATGCTTCCATAGCAGACTAAAACCCGATTGAAAAGTCTGCTATAGCGATATTAGGCTTCGCCTGTTTTAGGCTCCTCATCCCCCAAATCTGCCTCTTGCTGTGACGTGGCATCTTCGCCTTCTACTACTTCATTCATGTCGTTGTAGTTTTCTATGTCTGCAATAACCTCTCCTAAGTCGTCGGACTGTGCCAGCAGACCCTGCTCTTGTTCGAAAGGATCTTTTTCGGCTAAAGGCTTGCTGAGCACCCCTGCGTCTATCTTGCCTTCGGAAATCTCTCGCAATGCAATGACTACTGGTTTATCTCCCTCCTTATCAACCATAGGCTTCGCGCCTAACTCCAGTTGGTGCGCCCGATGCGATGCTATCTGGACTACCCTGAAATGACTGCCGACTTTTTCAATGCAGTCTTCTATTGTAACTCTTGCCATAATGTCTCTCTAATGCCTCTCTTTATGATGGGTGAAAAATAATCCGCCTAATATCAAGGCGAAATGCAATTATACCCTAGCTTCGGGTAACTGCAAAACGAGGGGAGCGGGGGAAGTGTTGGCTCTTGGGAGACAACCGCATGAAAACTAACTTTGGATGCAATCCTAAAAATGAGGTTTATAAGAACTTTATCATCAATCCGACTGCTGCAATTATTACCCCGGCCGCCGTATACATTCTATTTGTTAACCTTGTCTCTAGGTTTGCTAAATCTACTTTGGTCGCCATATCTTTGATATCTGCTTTCGTTTCTGCTTTTAGCTCTACTATGTCTGTCTTCGTTGCTACTTCCTTTGAACTAGCAACATCAGACACGGCTTCCTTTGCCTCATCGTGCGTTAGGCCTAGCTTTGTTAATGCGTTGTATAGTGCGATTTCGGACATCTCCATTTACTCCTGCTTTGGTATATGTGTAGCATAACACATATCAACACTCAGCGGCCGCCACAACGCACTGCGTGTAAGCGCAAAGTAGTAATGTCAGACTGTTGAAAAAGTACCACCATCGCTCAAACGTAACCGCTTGCGCCACTAAATTTAAGAAAATGGTAGGGGCAGAAAATACTTTTTCAACAGTCCAATATTAGTAATCAGCTCAAAGCCTCGTCATCCTCAATCTCTGAGGTGAAGATTTACGGAGTAAGCGTCCGGGCAACTCGGAAACCAAGGTAGCTGTGCAGGTAAGCTGCGCTGCCTCCGTCGCGAGCGGCGGAGCGCACACTTTTCGAGTCATTGTCCCAAGAACCGCCGCGCAACACGCGTAATACCTTTCCAACTATCAGCTCTTTACATATACTCAAAGCGTCCCCACTATAATACCTGCAATCATCCTCGCTGCCTTTTCTACATCCGCCAAGCCATGCACTACCATTTGTCGGTGCACCAGTGTAATCATCGTGCCAGCAGTCCTCTACCCATTCCCATACATTACCGTGCATGTCGTGTAGCCCAAATGCATTTGCAGGATAACTGCCTACCACTACAGTGCCTTCGTTTTTGTTGTTGTAATTAGCCTGATTACCCAAAATCACTCTGCCAAAGTGATACTCTGTAGTCGTTCCAGCTCGAGCCGCATATTCCCATTCCGCCTCAGTCAATAACCGGTATTCATGCCCAGTCTTCAATGATAACCAATAGACATAAGTTGTAGCATCATCCCAAGAAACACATACTACCGGATGATCATTGCTTTGCTTAAAACCTGGATCACGCCAAGATCCATCTCCCGGATAAGAACAATTTCCGGTTTTGTGTTTTGTCTCTCTAACAAACTCCGTATATTGCCCTACGGTCACCTCATATTTACCCACCGCAAAAGGCTCAGGAATGGCAACTTGACGTTGCGGTCCTTCATCACCATATCTTCCCCTCTCTCCTTCGGGCGAACCCATCATGAACTTTCCTGCCGGCAACACGACCATCTCCGGACATGTCGCACAATCACGAAAGGTTTCTCCCACCTGATACGCGTTGACAGATGTTAGTGCCGATAGCAATAATAAAAACAATACGGCAGCGATACCGCTTACTACCCTTTTACTATTCTTTGAGATGTGTACTTTCATTTTCCCTCTGTTTATTTGAGTTGAAAAGCCCATTATAAACAAGAGCCTATATACGATGCTTAAGTTACGGATAACTGCAAAACGGGGAGGCATGTTCGAAAATGAAATTTCAGGATTTCCGATAATTCTGCTAATATATTTCTCGCTACAAAACATCACAATTTACCCGTGTCGGGTGACCTGTGAATAAAACACCCGATAGGGAAATAAACAGGAATATCTTTTGTGATGTTTGTAGCAATCGCCCGGTATCCATGTGATGCCTACGAGAGATATAACAAACAACACAAGAGGAGATTCTTCATGCGCATTATTATTTTGGTATTGCTACTAATGGCATCAAGTGTTGCGTTAGCAGAAAGAATGTTTGATGGTTTCTATGCATCTGCTGGGTATACTTATTTCAAAAATGAGACTAGAGTTTTTGAGGGTGAGGCGGAATTCAGTGAATGGGTGCCAAAGGTATCGTTGGGTTATGGTAAAAGTAGCAAGCTCATAAGAGATACTAATTACAGAATGTATTTGGGTATTGATACTTTTTATATTGGAGAATTAGAAACGTTTAGAGATGCACAGTTAACAGTGGGGCAATCAACAATAAGGCTAACGAATATAGTAATTGATGAAGAATTTAGCAGTATTGAACTTGACCAGCAAAGCACTATGGGCATTGGTGCGCGAGTTGGAATATTGGACGATAGCGGCGTGTTAGGAGGTCATGTTTATATAGATTTAGGCTATGTAGAAACGGAGGTGAGAGGAATGGGTTTCTCTGTGTTTTCCCTTGAAAATGTGAACGGGAGCCCGATCGATATAGGAAGACTAGTAGTAGAACGAACTAGTGTCGATTTCAAAGGAAGTTATTGGGGAGCCGGGTATGAATTGGCTTTCACGAAAAATTTGGCATTACGAATGGAATTTCATAACTATGACTATGATGATGAGGAAGTACCTGCATTATTATCTATCAGTGGTGTAGCAGCACCAATAAGTGACCCTGATGCAAGCGTTGATAACAGAAGCATATTTTTTGGTTTAACCGGTAGATTTTAGAATTTTGTGAGGCAAGGAAAGCAATTCAGTTTTTCCTATGTATATGGCAGAGGCAACAGAGTGAAAACCAACTTTGGATGCAATCCTAAAAATGGGATAATGTCGTGGAAAACGTCAATGTAATATGATAGAGTTTTTAACTTAATGGAGATATGATCTTATCCCAAATAGTAGACACGTTTTCATAAATTCAATAACGCAAGCGGTTGAGTTTATGCAATAGCGGTACTTTTTCAACAGCCCCAAATGGATTGTTTGGGCAGACGCAACGCGTTTGGGCAGAATAAAGCCGCCGATTGAACCGGTAGGTCAATCAGCATTTCAAATTGTCCGCCCTTACCAGTGGTTAGAGATATTTAATCACTCCGATAATCACCACACCAATACCCACTAGCTTCCAAGTCATACGCGTCTCTAGCTTCGCTATCTCCGCTTTTACCTCCGCTATATCGACCTTGGTCGCTATATCTTTGATATCTGTCTTCGTTGCTACATCCTTTGAACTAGCAACACCAGCAACGGCTTCCTTTGCTTCGGCATCGGATACTTCCGGTATCTTTCTTAATGTGTTGTATAAAGCGATTTCAGACATTTTTATATGCTCCTATGTTTGTATGTATAGACTTTAGCATATCCCAAGATTTTCCCTATTGAAAAAGTATTTCATAGATTTGTAAGGATGGCTTAATAATACTTTTGCATCGATTCTATTCGTCGGGTATCCAGCTTTTTAATGTCAATGTGGTTCTAACTTTATCGCCGTCCATCCTTGCTATCTTTATCGGCAGATAATCGTGCTTCGGACTGAGCCAGTATATTTGATCTGGTTTTGCATTTTTGTATCGTTCTATGCGAATCGTATTAAATCTTTTGTCGGCAATAGTGATTGTCTCTTCGCCTTTTTTCACGAAGCGTCTTTCTTTCAATCGTCCATCGGAGATGAGGGTGTAGTTTCGGTCAAACTCCGAGTCCAGCGTCTTGATAACATCTGCTCTTAGTTTGAGCTGAAAGGTGTTTTCATCTACCGTGCCTGCTTTAATGTCCAGAGTAGACTGCTCGCCTTTATAAAGCACTTGGGCTTTATAGTTTTTCCAATCAAAACGATACTCTTGCCTTTTGTCTTTGTCCGAAACCTCTTTTTCATAGACCAACGGTAGCCAGTGTTCGCCCTTTTTGATAATCTTGCTTTGACTTTGTGCGCGAATGTTGAGAATGTTTCCTAATCCTACAGGCTCTACCGCGCTTTTATACAAGAACTTATGGTCTTCGCGTTTGAGGACGACAGCCATCTCGGCAGCAGTTATGTTAGGGATGCCGATTTTATAGATCGCTTTGAACGATGATAATTCTTGGGCTACACTTTGCATAGTCAGCGCGCCGTACAAAATTAATGCAAAGACGTATCTCATGTCGTCGTCCAATCGTGATATTCATCCCATGCAGAGCGTCGGCAAAGACCTGCATAATCGCAATATTTGCATACACTCTGTTTGTTGCCCCATGCACTCAAAGGCTGTTCGGAGTCGTAGTCAGCTTTAATGCTTAACAGCCTGCTTAGATTTTTATTTCGGTATTCGGCAAGTTCCTCGCTTTGCAAGGTACGCTGCTCGCCTCTGTTTTTAGCACCCAATGCCAAGTAGATTGCGGTATTGATGTTTTTGTCAAGCAATGCATAACTGGTTAGCTGTATGTGCTCGCCGCTTTCTATGTCTTTCTTGCGCGCCAAGTTGCCGGTTTTATAGTCTACCAATATAGAACCTTTTGCAGTTTGTAAAATCAAGTCTGCAAAGCCTCGCATAGATAGATTTTCCGATAATTCCTCTTCTAGCTCCTGCTCGCTGCTCGTTGACGATATGGCTTGTTCTTGTTGCCGTTCTATCATCCAATCTACATAATAGGCCATTGCTTCGTTTGCATCGTTGAACCAGAAATGATTTACATAATTACTAAATTCTGCTTCCTTAAATTTTTCCTGTAATATCTCCAGTGCCAAGGCGATTATCTCAAGGCGTTTTTCTGCAACCCAAATCGGCGGGTCATAAAGCGCGTTTAGCCTTGCGTGTAATTCCTGCAAACAATCATGCAGATAACTGCCGTAGTCCATCGCATCCCAATGGTCGGATACTTCGCGACGACTATAGATTTTTAATATGTAGCGTGCGTAAAATTGGTATGGACAATCTATTATTCGTTGATATCCGCTTACACTGAGCCGCTGCGGCCATAACTGCTTCGGCGCAGTCGGTTTTGCGATGCTTTGCATCTGCGCTTCAAGTCCCTGCTCGGTTCCTAGACTTAGTGATGAACATCGTTGCGCCATGCTTTGCAAATCATGGTCGCTTAGATCGTCGTATGCGATTTGATGAAAATCACGAATCGCAGTAAGCCAAGCCGACGGCATGACCTGCCTATCTTTGTTATATTGCTGGCAACTCAGCAATAGATGTTCGGCACTCTCCAACAAGGTTCTAAACAGCATGAATTGGGTTCCAACGGATTGTTCGTAAGTCTCAAGCCCTAACTCGCGACGAATATTTTCGTTGATTAAGCCGCCAATTTGCGGCGAATGAGGGAAGTGGCTACTATCCAATGCGATGATAGCCAATGCATCAAATTGCATAAGTTCGGCTTGTCCCGGGTTCATTAAAAAGACACCGTGTTTCGGGCAATCAGGCATGAAGTTACTCCGCTCCAGACGATACAAAATCAAAGTCTGCCATACATTGAAGCTCGCCCGCTCGCCCTCTATTTTGACCGCCTTATGTAGCTGTTGTAATTCGGAGATTATCCTCTCCCCAGCGTGGTCTGCAGATAGCTCTTTATACATACCCAGTTTTTTCATCGCATCAAACAAACACTCAAAATACTTGGTGTACGGATGTTCTCTCCCATCTCTTAATCGCTCTATAGGAGTCAACGCGGTGATGATTTTGTCGGCAAGTGTGATTGATAGTAGGTTGCGGGTTGCAGCAATCTTAATCTGTTTCAGGGCTTTATCAATAGGACTATGCCGTATCTGACGGCTGCTGAGCAAGTCCTCTATATAATCTGCCGCCACAATTGCATCGCCATGTTCCACTTCTAAATCGCAATACGGAGATCTCATCAGCTCCAACACCGTCCTGATATCCGGCGCGCCCTCTGTGCTACCTAAAACATGCCTGAAAGCCGCCGCGCTGCTGGTGGTGGAAAGCTCCCAGCCGGAATAATCTATCAACGGGATCTTGTATCTTTCAAAGATCGCTCCGATGCGCCTGCTCAATTTGCGATCCAAACTTACCAGCCCTATTCTGTGATGCTTCTGCTCCAACCAGCGACGCACCGCAATATAAATACCCCATGCATGTTCTTCGGTGGTCATCGGGAAAAACAAGCGCATCCTTTTGTTGAAAGGACTTGTGGCATGTGTTTCAGCAAACCGCCACGCACGCTCCGCAAAGGGTATGTTTTTCTGATCTGATGAAACTCGGGAAGAGAATATGCTGTCCAGCAAACTGCTGTAGTCGGTATCGCTATCGGTGAAAGCAGGAGGGTTGTCGGCAGTTGCAGTGAGTTGCTCGGCGGTTTGTAAAACAGGATTATAAGCAACCGGAATAGCGGCGGTGTTCGCCTTGCTGATCCATGTTAGGCGACTCTGACTATATAAATTGCACGCCCACTTCTCAAAGCATGGCGATAGATGATTCATACCGCATAGATATACATGCTCGTTTGGTTCGGTGTATGTATCCGTATTGAGCATCTTATACCAAGCAAAAGTTGGATAGTTCTTTTCATCGTATAAACTTTTCCATGTTTGCCATAAAGTCAAAAGTATGCGCGTATCGTCCTGCCATGTTGCAGCAAGCGTCTCAGTGTTTTTTTCCAAGCTGTCATCGTCTCGCTCGGCAGCGTAATCGTATTCGCTGATTTTGTCAAAAACCGAAATTATCTCGTCGGCTAGTTGCCATCTACTCGCATTGGGGAATAGGTTTTTATATTGATGTAGCGCAGTCGCCAAACTTAATTTGGCACATAAACCTTTCGTTGTTTTACCAGTCGTTATATAACGTTCTGAGAATAGCCGCTTTGGTGTAGCAACCGTCGGTGGGATAATTGCCTCGTATCCTCGCTGCCGCGCTTGATCTGATAAGTGTTTGCGCAGTGTTAGAAACTGTATTCTGATACGCGCAGTCGCTTCGGGGACGAGTATAACCGCGTTTGATAAATCAGGTAGCTGTTCCGAAAAATCTGCGACTACGGTCCCGGCACAAAATGCCGAGAGGTCGCTACGAAAAGGCAAAATATGTGAAGGCACATTTAGTATTCCAGCAAACTCAGTTTATCTGGTTTATCTTTCCATTCGTCGGCATCGGGTGGGGCATCCTTCTTAACCGTTATTACTGGCCATTGTTGCGAAAGCTCATCATTCAATTTGAGAAACTGTTTCTGCTCCTCCTCTAAATCGTCTTCGGACAAGATAGCATCTATAGGACACTCCGGCTCACAAAGAGAACAATCTATACACTCTTCGGGATCTATCACCAAAAAGTTGGGTCCCTCGTGAAAACAATCCACCGGACACACCTCTACGCAATCAGTGTATTTACATTTAATACAATTTTCTGTAACCACAAAAGTCATACCAAAACCTCATCAGATGAAAAGCCTATTTTACATGAGGCGAGCAGATATAGTTAGCGAATTGTGATAACCATTGTAGGCTTCGCCTGACGGGGTGGTTGTGTCGTATCTGCACAACTAATCCATTCATCCATCCAATTTACGGTTCCCTATGGGAGGTTGGTAAACTCGGCGATGATTGGAGCGTGGTCGGATGGACGTTCTAGGGTGCGGGGGTGTTTGTCTATGCTACTTGAAACGCAGTGTTCGCAAAGTTCGGTGTTGGCGAGCAACAGGTCTATGCGCAGTCCTGCATTTTTATCAAAGCTATTGCTGCGATAATCCCACCAGCTAAAAGTATCTTCGGTTTTATGCTCAAACAGGCGGAAGGTGTCGGCAAGACCTAAGTCAAAGAAGGTCGTAAGCATTCGGCGTTCGGGTTCGGTGCAGAGTATATGACCTGCCCATTTTTTAGGGTCGTGTACATCGGCATCGGCAGGGGCAATATTGAAGTCTCCCAAAACGATGATGTGGCGGTGTGTTTGCATCTCAGCGGCGATGAAGGTTCTGATGTGTTCCAGCCATTCAAGTTTATAGTGATAGCGATCAGAATCGACTTCGGAGCCGTTGACCACATAGAGGTTGACGATACGAACACCGTCTATGGTTGCGGCTAAAACTCGCTTGTCTTCGTCTTCTATGTTTGCCACCTTGGTGTTTTCATCGCTTGCTTTGCCGCGATATAACAATGCGACTCCGTTATAACTTTTTTGTCCGCTGAACATGGCTTGATAACCTGCCGTTTTTATTTCGTCTAGCGGAAATTGCTCGTCAGTGACTTTGGTTTCTTGTATGGCGAGTACATCCACTTGTGTATGTTCAAGCCAATCCAATATGTGTGTGAGCCGCGTGCGTATGGAGTTGACATTCCACGATGCCACTGTAAATCTCTGGTCAGGCACAGGTATATTTTGAGGGTTGTTGCAAAAGTATCCTTGAGCCGTAGGGGAGGGCTAACATGCCCTCCCGAAACGCGTTACGTCTGCACAAGTAGAACCGCCGATTATCGCCGAGTGAACCCGCCACTTGAGCCAGTAGGTCAAGTGGCGTAACTTTGTGCAAAATCTAAATGCTGTGTTCGTTAAAAACATCACATATATCAAAATCAATCGGCGTGACATTGTGCAGAACTCTAGAATGTTGGGCAGCGTATTCATCGCAAAATGCAGTACCCTCCCCTACGGGTGGTTGCCATAAGTTGGGTGGCGCGTGGCGGTTGGACATGCAAGGACAACGCATTAGGGGTGGTTTGCATGATTTGGTGGCGCGTGGCGGTTGGACATGTAAGGACAGGGTGTTAGATATCTAAATTGATGACCGAGAGTGCGTGATCTTCTATGAATTCTCGTCTGGGTTTAACCTCATCGCCCATCAGTTGAGAAAACACCTCATCGGCCATGGAGAGGTCGTCTATCTTAACGCGCATCATGCGTCTAGATTTTGGATCCATCGTCGTTTCTCTCAGTTGGTCGGGGTTCATTTCACCCAAGCCTTTATAGCGTTGCACCGTCAAGCCTGAGCGTGCTTGTCCGAACAGCCAATCAACCACTTCACCGAAGTTCGATACTTTCTGTTGTTTTTCGCCGGACTCAACATAAGTATCAGTGCCGATTAGGGTAGCCACCCTTTCTGCCATATTGCGCATCATGTTGAAATCGCTGGAATGGAAAAAGGCTTCGTGGAAGTCATCTTGTTGTTTATAGCCGTGAACCTCGCGCACGACGGTCAATGGTATGTCGGATGCCGAGCCTTTTACTGCATAGCGTACACCTGGCGGACTGCACTGATCAAGCGATTTTTGCAAGTGTTCTGCCCAAGTCTGAATCGTCTCCTTTTGTTTCTCTGTATCTGCCGATAACGAGGGAATAAAAAGCATTTGTTCTAGAACAAGGCGGTCGTGACGTCGTGCCAAGCGTTCTATGATTTTGGTAACCGCTAAATACTCGGTAATTAAAGACTTCAACGACTCTCCTTCCAAGGCGGCTCCTTTTTTACCGCTTGAGAGTACCAGCCGTGCATCTTTGACCGCGAGTTTCAGCAAAAACGCGTCTAGCTCGTCGTCGTCTCTTAGATATTGTATTTGTTTGCCTTTTTTGAGTTTGTATAGCGGGGGCAATGCAATGTATAGATAACCGTGTTCCACCAATTCACGCAGATAGCGAAAGAAAAAAGTCAACAGCAAGGTGCGAATATGAGAACCGTCTACATCGGCATCAGTCATGACAATGATGCGATGATAGCGTAGCTTTTCTAGATCATACTCGTCTTTGATGCCGCACCCCAGTGCGGTGATTAAGGTGCCGACTTCTGCCGACGCAATCATTCTGTCAAACCGTGCTCTTTCTACGTTTAAGATCTTTCCTTTGAGCGGTAACACCGCCTGTGTTTTACGGTCGCGACCTTGTTTTGCCGAACCACCGGCGGAGTCTCCCTCGACCAAAAATAACTCGCTCAAAGCCGGGTCTTTCTCTTGACAGTCCGCCAACTTGCCGGGCAAACCAGCAACATCCAATACACTTTTGCGACGCGTCATCTCGCGTGCTTTACGTGCCGCTTCGCGTGCCCTAGATGCCTCAACAATCTTACCGATGATGGCTTTTGCCTCAGAAGGGCTCTCAAGTAAAAAGTCGTAAAACTTTTGCGATAGTGCCGAGGCAACCGCCGCACTCACTTCGGAAGAGACGAGCTTTTCCTTGGTTTGCGATGAGAATTTGGGATCTTGCACTTTGACCGACACTACTGCGGTCAAGCCTTCTCGGGTATCTTCGCCTGAAATAGAAAGTTTATCTTTGGCAAAAGTGCTATCTTTGGCGATATAGCGGTTGAGCGTGCGGGTCAATGCGGTGCGAAACCCCGACAAATGGGTGCCGCCGTCTCGCTGCGGGATGTTGTTCGTATAGCAGTGTATGTTTTCAATGTAGCTATCGTTCCATTGCATTGCGATTTCAACTTCTATTTCTGTCTCAGTGCTTTGGCTGTGGAATATGTTGGGATGCAAAGCGGTACGGCTTTTGTTTAGGTGCTGCACATAGGCAGAGATGCCGCCTTCGTACTTAAACTCGGCACTTTGCCCGCTACTTTGATCTTCTAATTTGATTTTGATACCTGAGTTCAGAAAAGCCAGCTCGCGCAAACGAAAAACCAATTGCTTGTATTCAAACCGCACATTGTTGAAAACTTTTTTGCTGGGAATAAATCTGATACGGGTGCCGCTTTTGTTTTCGCTACCGTTGGACTCGGTCAATTCGCTTAACGGCTTGCCCATTGCATACTCTTGGGTATAGGTTTTGCCGTCGCGCCAAACTGTCAATTTCAGATGTTCGGACAATGCGTTGACAACCGATACGCCGACACCGTGCAGACCACCTGAGACTTTATATGAGTTTTCATCGAATTTTCCGCCGGCGTGTAGGGTTGTCATAATTACTTCGGCAGCAGAACAGCCTTCTCCTTTGTGCATATCCACTGGAATACCTCGCCCGTTGTCGGTGACTATCACACCGCCAGCCTCGTCTATGACGATGTTGATTTCATCGCAAAAACCAGCAAGTGCTTCGTCTATAGAGTTGTCTACAACCTCATAAATCATGCGGTGCAACCCAGTGCCGTCATCAGTGTCGCCGATGTACATGCCGGGACGTTTTCTTACCGCTTCAAGGCCTTTTAAGACTTTGATGCTAGACGAATCGTATGCCATGATTTAGGGGATTAGGGGTTAAAAACATACTTAATAATGAGATTTAATTTGGTCTTTTTTCAAGTGGTATATTTTAGCACATCTGCACCGTAATTTGGGTTTTTTCGGCACTAGAATCGGGCTAATATATCTGTCCTAAAGTACCGTTCCACTCAGCTCCAAACGTTCTGTGCCTACTGTATGGTTACCGTAAATTAAAATGGATGAATGGATTGTTTTTGCAGACGCAACGCGTTAGGGAGGGCATGTGGAGCTGTTGGAAAATAGAACCGTCGTTTGTTGCAGTAGCACAAACGGCGTGACTTTGTGCAGAACCTTTGCAACCACCCCGTCAGGCTTCGCCTGCCACCCCTCCAGAGGAGGGGAATGTACCAATGCAGACACTTTTTCAACAGCCTCATGTGGAGCTGTTGGAAAGGTATTTCATGCACCGTAGGGGAAGGCTAACACCGAAAATCGTCAATAGAGAATCAAAATCGTATGCAATGGACAATTTCTTGCCAAATTATCAGGTCAACCGCCTAAAACTGAAACTTGATGGTTAAATCATTGCCAGGTGCAACGAAAAAATCATCATTGACACCCATATATACTGGAAAAATGCTTTCACCTCTCGTATTAGAGTAGGCGGAGCCACCACCGCGACTGCGGCTTATGTTAATGCGTGTTAAAACTGAGATGCTAGTCTGGCTGTATCAGTGGCGAGTGCAGATTCGGCAACACCCCACCCAAATGATAGCGCATGGTTGCCAAGGCGCGGCTCAACAAGCTCAGATAGCCGTCGGGTAGTTTGAGGTGGCATTGCCGACCATGGTAAACAATCTTCCCGGCCAAAGCAAACAAATCCACTCGCAGTGTCAATGCCCTGGCACGGCGCATCCCGACGGGTAAACCGTGGCGCATCAGTGCGAAGACATTGAAAGCTAACGCACACACCGCAACATGCAGCGCATTGGCATCAAACTCACTACATGGTGGACGACCGGCGGCAAAGTCCGATTTCAACTCTTTAATATGGTTCTCGGAATGCTCGCCGCGTTGATTATAGAAGTGGACAATCTCTGAGTTGTCTAGTGCTTTGATATTGGTGGCAATGACACGATAGCCGTACTGAACAGTGTCATTAACAAATATATCCAATATCCGTTGCCGACCCAGCAACTTGGCAGCCTGTTTTTTCTGGAATGGCAGTGGCCTGAGGTTGCGTTGGATGACGAGGTCAATGACTTTGTCGCTACGATACATGACATGTGTGCAACGCGCCACCCACTCATGTTGCGATAAACTGCCGTCTTTATATCGCAATCGTTGCCAATCCGCCCCCGATAGTGCCGCAATGGCGCGACTAATCGCCGGGTTCATTGCCGCACGAATAACAAACTCAATGTGATGGCGGATGAGATAGTCAATCACTTTGTGTTGATAGCCGGCTGCATCACTGCGCACGCACTTGAGCCGGATACCTTTCGGCAACAGCTTTCGACACGTCTTGATGAAACCAATATTGTCAAAGTTCGGCGACACATAGCCGTGGCGCAACTGGGCGGCAATCACTTGACCGACCTCAACTAGCGTGCCGACCATCATCGTGAAACCTCGGTGGTTCTGATAGGTGCGTGTAGCACTGGATTTCTCAGTCTCTATCACTGTCGCATCAATATCCAACGTCACCTCTGTGACTTGCCGGCACGCCAAGGTGGCAGTAATCACCCTCTGATTGATCTTGTTAATTAAACGCACACCGGCTTGACCCTGACCATGCAACCACCGCGATAAGGTATTGACACTTGTATCTTGCGAATACCGACCAGCTTGAGCAATGCGCTCTCCGTGCGCAAACGCAATACACCGCTCAAACTGGTCGCACCGTCGGTTTGCATCGCCACCAGTGTCGTTAGAATGTCGCCATTGAGGTAGCCACGATTGCTACCCGGTCGCCTAAATAAAATATCAGCAAGTTTCTTAAGTCGTAGTGATTTGACCACTTTGAGGGCTAGCAACAAGCCCCCGCGAGAAGTTAAGTTATCTTTCGTGATGCCCAGACCATCCGACGCATTTTGGTGCTAATCGTTGGGCTTTTTTGAGTTTCCTTTTGCCATAGTTTCTCCTTTCTTTGAGGTTAATTGATAACCTTTAAAGTAAGGTAAAAACAAGGTCTTGTACAGATCTTTAGGTGATAAATTAATAAAAAAGATTAATAGATTTTGTTTCACCCAATGGGTGGGACAGTAATTTGCTTGAGCGTATTGTCATGTATGGGTTTGCGACCTTTTACAGTTTTCTATTGCAAAGTCGGGGTATAAATCCGCCCCTACGGTTCAAGAAATACTTTTTTAACAGCCCCAGATTCATATATAATATCTCTTAATTGATGAATAACACGATTTTGACATGAAGCCACGCACCGCCCATATTTCTAGGGAAACAGCCGAAACTAATATAGAAATTACTTTAGGTCTTGACGGTTCAGGACAAGGCACGAATGATATCGGTATTCCGTTTATGGAACACATGCTCGATCAAGTGAGAAAACATGGATGCTTTGATTTAGATATTAAGGCGCAGGGTGATCTTGAGGTGGATTTTCACCATACGGTTGAAGACACTGGCATCACATTGGGGCAGTGTTTCAACAAGGCTTTGGGAGACAAAAAAGGTATTTATCGCTACGGTCATGCCTATGTGCCTTTAGACGAAGCATTGTCGCGGGCGGTGATAGATTTTTCAGGACGCCCCGGGCTGGTCTACAAGGTTGAATATCCACGGGCGCGTATTGGTGAGTTTGATGTGGATTTAATACACGAGTTCTTTCAAGGTTTTGTTAATCACGCACAAGCCACCGTACATTTGGATAATATCAGAGGTTCTAATGCACACCATATTGCCGAGACTTTGTTTAAGGCTTTTGCGCGAGCTTGCAGAACTGCGGTTGCCATAGACCCGCAAATGGCATCAGAACTTCCCTCAACCAAAGGAAAACTATAAGCGGCTATTAGATTTAATAAGGTTTTTGTATAACCTTCGAGGCAAGGCTCGGCTTGCAAAATTGTGAATAGGTAACAGTAAAACATGTTAATTGCTATCGTAGATTGCGGCATAGGCAATCTATATTCGGTCAAACAAGCACTCACACACGCGATTTCTGGTAATCCCAACATTGTGATCACCGACGATGTTGCGGTTGTTCGTGATGCCGATAAAGTGGTTTTTCCTGGTCAGGGTGCAGCGAAGGACTGCATGGCTGGAATCACGCGTAAGGGTTTGGTTGAACCGCTAAAACAAGCAGCATCGGAGAAACCCTTTTTGGGTATTTGTTTGGGTCTACAGGTGTTATTTGACCGTAGTGAAGAGAATGGCGGCACAGAGTGTCTGGGTCTGCTACCAGGACAAGTAAGGCATCTGAATAATATAATCCCTGAGCAAAGCAAATACAAAATTCCGCATATGGGCTGGAACAATGTCAAACAAATAGCCGACCATCCGTTATGGAATCGCATCACTGATAACGAATACTTTTATTTTGTGCATAGCTATTACATCGTTCCTGACAACCAACAACAGTGTGCAGGATCTACCGAATACGGAGTTACTTTCGGTTGTGCTGCCGCATCGGAATATATTTTTGCGATGCAATTTCACCCTGAGAAAAGTTCTGCTTGCGGGTTGCGTTTGCTACAAAACTTCGGGAATTGGAACGGCATCGTTTAGCGGTTATAATGATAGAAAACCCCCACATATCTAAACCATCATGTTACTCATTCCCGCAATAGATCTGAAAGACGGCAAATGTGTACGCTTGCGTCAAGGTGTTAAAGAAAAAGAAACCATTTTTTCCGATGATCCTCTTTCCGTCGCCGAGCGTTGGGTGGCACAAAAAGCAAAACGCCTGCACATCATTGATTTGGACGGTGCTTTTGCCGGTAAGCCACGCAACATGAAAGTTGTGGCACAAATAACCAAGGCATTTCCCGATGTTCCCGTACAAGTCGGTGGTGGTATAAGAGACGACGACACCGTGCAAGCCTATTTGGATTGCGGCGCGCAATATGTCATCATCGGCACCCGCGCAGCAAGTCAGCCGCATATCATCAAAGATCTATGTCTGGAGTTCCCCGGGCATATCATCGTGGGTTTGGATATCAAGGACGGCAAAGTTGCAACTGAGGGCTGGTCTAAGGTATCGCACCACGACCCTATAGATTTAGCACAACACTTTGAAGACGACGGTGTGGTTGCGATTATTCATACCGATGTCAGCCGCGACGGCATGATGCAAGGACCTAACATCGAAAGTTCGTTGGAATTGGCAGCTTCTACACATATACCGGTTATCGCTGCTGGTGGTTTTACGACACTGGATAATATCAAGCACGCATGCACTGCCGGCGAGGAAGGGATGCAGGGCATCGTGCTTGGGCGAGCCTTGTACGAAGGCACCATAGATCTAAAGAAGGCACATCAACTTGTAGAGAGCCTTGGTGCCATAGAGCAGTAGAGAGATGGCATTAACTAAACGGGTTATTCCATGCTTGGATGTGGCGGGCGGGCGAGTAGTCAAAGGTGTGCGGTTCGTAGATATCAAAGATGCTGGTGATCCAGCCGAAGTTGCCAGATGCTATAACGAGGAAGGAGCCGATGAGATTACCTTTTTAGATATAACCGCAAGTTCCGATAGGCGAGAGATTATGATTGATTTGGTTACTCGGGTTGCCGCTGAGGTGTTTATCCCGATGACCGTAGGCGGCGGCGTGCGCAACGTTGACGATATCCGCAACCTGCACCATGCCGGTGCCGACAAAATCGCAATCAACACTGCGGCTATAGAAAACCCTGATTTTGTTAAAGAAGCTGTGTCTAAGGTAGGGTCGCAATGTGTCGTTGTAGCAATAGATGCCAAACGTTGCGGCAGCGAATCACGCTGGGAGGTCTACACGCACGGTGGGCGCAAAGCGAGCGGCATAGATGCGGTTGAATGGGCGCAACGGATGGCAGAAGCGGGTGCTGGAGAAATTTTGCTGACCAGCATGGATCGAGACGGCACCAAACTTGGTTTTGATTTGGAACTCACCCGCCGCATCAGTGAGCGTGTCGGCATCCCGGTCATTGCCTCCGGCGGTGTTGGCAACCTTAAGCATTTAGTAGAAGGCGTTCAATCGGGTAAAGCCGATGCCGTATTAGCTGCGAGTATTTTTCATTTTAGGGAATATTCAATCGCACAAGCGAAGCATTATATGCGTGAACATGGCGTGGAAGTTCGTATCACTTCTAGTCTATAAAGTGTTAATGACATGGAAAGCAATGATATTCTGAAACAATTGGATCAAGTGTTACAAGCTCGCAAAGCAGCCTCTCCTGCCGATTCTTATGTTGCAAGTTTGTACGATAAAGGCATTGAGGGCATTGCCGATAAAATTTTGGAAGAAGCGCAAGAATTAACAGAGGCTGGTATTAGCGAGGACGATACGCACATCATACACGAGGCAGCCGACCTATGGTTTCATTGTTTGGTGCTTTTGGCATACAAAAATATAGATTCAACTTTGGTATTGGACGAATTGGTGAAACGTTTTGGCATCTCTGGCCATCAGGAAAAGAGAAATCGCAGTAAATAAAATTGAGGGGAATTATATACTATTCTGCACATTTGCAATTTGATCTACTTTCCCTACAATGAAACTATCCGTATTAAAGGCTAGCGATAACCAAGCTAGGAGCAGATCGGCGGTTGGCAATACCGCATCTGGATATGGAGATTGCAAGAATGGTCGGTAAAGTGTCAAAGAATAGCAACAAGTGCGAGGAAAAGAACTCTTGCATTGTATATAATTCCCGATTTTATAAGGAGAAATGATTATGCACAAATACATCTTATCCCTTGTGGCTATAGTCTTTATAATACCTATGTTTTATAGTGATATTAGCTATGCACACTCTAGTTCTAATCATTCCACAAGTAAATGTCCGCCATTTGATAGAGATGAGTGGAACTTTACGATAAGAGCACAGATTAGAGGTAGGATTAAACAAGGCTTCTACACCAAAAAAATCGTAGGAGAACTAAAATGTAATGTGCTTCATGTAGATATGATTGTCTCGCTTAATGAAGCTCATATTCTTGGTGGCTGTTTTTGGAGTCCTCAAGAAAAAGAGAATTTCGTAACTGATTTTGATAATCTTGTCCCAGCCTGTAGTAATATAAATAGTTCAAAAGGCGAAAGTTTACCGGCCGACTTTAGACGCAAATCATCGGACGGCAAAGGTCTTGATTATGACTTTGCCGAGGGCAGATGGTGCGAATATCTTAAAAGATACGCCAATGTTAAGAGGAAGTATGGATTTTCCTTTGAAGACAATGATATGAGTTTGTTTGAGGAGTGTGGTGTTTGTATTAAAAGTGAGTCTGAATGTGAGGAATAAAATATGTCAAAACATCTTTTTCTAATACACGGTCGGAATTTCAAACCAGATGAAAAAGACCTTAGCGATAACCAAGTTGGTAGCAGGTCGGTGGTCGGCAATACAGCATCTGGATATGGAGATTGCAAAAATGGTCGGTGAAGTGTCAAAAAATAGCAATAAGTGCAAGGATAAGAGTTCTTGTATGTGTATATATTATTCCCAAGTTGAATAAAATAGGCTTGGCAATGTTAATATAGGCTTTTATTATTTAGATGAGGATATTATTATGTCGTGGGGACCGTTACAAATATTATTGATATTAGTTATCGTGATTTTGCTGTTTGGCACCAAAAAGTTACGCACCTTAGGTTCGGACTTGGGCAGTGCGATCAAAAGTTTTAAGAAATCCGTCAAGGAAGAAGAGGCACCAGCCTCGGATCAGCAACACCCGCCTAAAAAAGAAGACTAAGCTGTAAAAATGTCCGATTTCGGCTTTTGGGAATTGGCATTGATTATGCTAATCGCTTTGCTGATCGTGGGTCCGGAGCGTTTGCCGCGATTGCTTTCTACCGTCGGTCATTGGATCGGCCGCATGAAGAAATTAACCACACAGCTAAAAGCCGAGTTTGCCGAAGAGTCAAGTGCACAAGATGTAAAGAAAATTTTAAGCGATGCTCAGGACACGATACAAAAGGCGAGTAGTGACGTTAAGCGTGAATTTGTCAACACTGACCCGTTGGTTGAGGCGATAGAAGATCAAATTGATAAAGGACGCTTTGAGGCGGACACAAAGATTGATAAAACTGGTGGCATTGAGCAAAGTTCTAAAACCAGCGAAACCAAACCTGTAGAGAAAAAACAACACGACCACAATGGATAAAGAGCGTCCTCTGTTATCGCATCTGGTGGAATTAAGGAGCAGGCTATTAAAGATGATTGCATGCATAGGCATTATTTTTATCGTGCTATTCCCTTTTGCAAACCCACTCTATAATTTTCTGTCTGCACCGCTGGTAGCGCAGTTGCCACAAGGCGGGACGATGATTGCAATCGATGTGGCATCGCCCTTCTTAGCCCCCTTCAAGTTGGTTCTGTTACTTGCCGTCACCCTATCCATACCAGTACTGGTTTATCAATTTTGGGCTTTTGTTTCGCCGGGGTTATACCGTCAAGAAAAACGTTTGGCACTGCCGATATTACTATCAAGCACCTTGCTTTTTTATGTAGGCATGGTTTTTGCCTATTATGTCGTGTTTCCTTTAATGTTCGGATTTTTTAGTAGCGTTGCCCCTGAAGGCATATCGGTAATGACCGATATTAACCGCTATTTGGATTTTGTGATAAAGATTTTCATCGCATTCGGGATTGCTTTTGAGGTGCCTATTGTCACCCTGATGTTGGTTAAGACTGGGGTTACCACAACTGAGAATCTGATTCGCAAACGCCCTTATGTTATCGTTGCTGCTTTCGTGGCCGGCATGGTGCTCACACCCCCCGATGTGATCTCTCAGGTATTGTTGGCAATACCAGTGTGGTTGTTGTTTGAGATTGGTGTCTTGGTGTGCAAGTTCGCCTTGAAAGAAAAAGAAAATGTGCACGATGCCGTGCCGGTGAAAGAGTGACCCATAAGAGGATGATGGAATCCAAAATAAGAAAAACCTTGCTGGTGATTGTGGATGGCTACGGCATTAGCGGCAACACTGATAACAATGCCGTATGGGTTGCCGAGACCCCAAACTTGGATCAGTTATTTGCCGAGTATCCGCATACTTTGTTGGAAGCGTCCGGTCCGGCAGTTGGGCTTCCTCACGGTCAGATAGGCAACTCCGAAGTAGGACATACGACGATGGGCTGCGGTTGTGTGATACCTCAAGACTTAGTGCGCATAGATAACGCAATTAAAGACCAGAGCTTTTTTTACAATGAGGTTTTTGTGGATGCAATGCACCACGCCCGAGCGAATAACCGCCCCATACATTTGCTGGGATTGGTTTCGGACGGTGGCGTGCATTCGCATCTACGCCATTTGTTGGCACTTATAGAGCTTGCTCAAAAGGAAGGTTGCGTGCCGATTGTACATGCAGTTTTGGACGGGCGTGACACTGCACCTCAGTGCGCTCGCAAGTTTATGCTTGAACTAAAAGTACTGCTTGAACAAGCGGGCGGCACTGTCGCAACCGTGATGGGTCGTTATTATGCAATGGATAGGGATAATCGGTGGAATAGAACTGCTATGGCGTGGCAGGCGATTGCCAAAGCACAAGGAGAACATGCAAAAGATGTAGACGAGGCTATTGCCAAAGCATATTCTGACGAACTGAGCGACGAGTTTGTAAAACCGACTTGCTTAAATCGGCATATACCGCTTGATGAAAACGATCAGCTGATACTGTTTAATTTTAGAAATGATCGTCCGCGGCAGTTAGTTAGATCTCTGGTTTGCAACCGCTTTGATGATTTTGATCGCGGTGAGTACAAGCCGGTAGCTGTTACGACGATGACGGAGATTGACCGTAAACTCCCGTGCGCCGTTGCATTTTCTCCTATACGACCTAAGATGACCTTGGCTAAGGTACTCAGCGATATGAATTTGAAACAATTTCACTGTGCCGAAACTGAGAAGTATCCTCATGTTACCTTTTTCTTTAATGGAGGTATAGAGGACCCACTACCCGGGGAAACACATCGTTTGATACCATCGCCTAAAGTCAGAACCTATGATCTGATGCCGGAAATGAGTGCTAAAGGAGTCGCAAACGAAGTTATCTCGGCACTGAGCTCATCCGAATACACATTTGTCGTTGTCAACTTTGCCAATATGGATATGGTGGGGCATACCGCAGTGCCAGAGCCGATTATAAAGGCGGTTGAAACCGTAGACCGACAACTTGGTGCAGTCGTAGATGCGGCACTAAAGCATGGTTGGCAGATATTGATTACTGCGGATCATGGAAACTGCGATGAGATGTTGGACCCGAAGACTGGTCAGCCGAACACAATGCACACCACCAATCCAGTACCGTGTTTGATTGCCGGCATGGACGAGATGCCACAACTGGCGCAAGGCTATAGCATCAGTAGCATCGCACCAACAGTTTTAGATATGATGGGTATTCGTATCCCTCCTGAAATGGATGCCTCTTCGGTTATCGTGCGTGATTGAATAACAGCTTATCCCTCGGCACTTCGGGCGTATGAGCGTAATATCTCTTGCACCTGATTGATCGGGTAATCCTTGCGGATCGGAATAAAGGTACCGCCCTTTCTAACATTCGCTTCGTATGCATCCAACAATTCTGCTCTGAGACCGGCGGGGTATTCTTTGAGGTCATTTAGGAGTTTGCGCTTGATGGTGCCTTCGACTTCAATTTCACGGGCACCAAACACTAGATATTTACGCTCGTATTCTTTGACGCGCAAACCTTCAAAATAAATCCTATAAAGAACTAGAGGACATACTTTAATTCTTGCTTCTACTTCGGGGTTATTGCCGCCAGCAATGCAAAAGGGCCTCTTGAAATCCAACCAATCGCGAGTGATTTTGATATCTTCTCCGGCAATCGCGGTTTTCAGTAGCAAAATATCGTCTTCCTCTTTTTGTAGCCGCCGTTCTATACGCATCCGCGCTTCTAATTCTTTGTTGTACGCTTCGTAGTCTCCTTGATCTTGTTCAGTAGGCTCACCGAATTGTCTAGGTTTAGCCGCCTCACAAATAGCAACCACCTGCTCTCGGCTAAATCCCTTTTTGAGAAAATATTCTACATCGTTGCGGCTACATTCGGCTTGTGCAAGGGGTGCATAGAATAACAAAACACCCAAATTAAGTGCCACAGCGATAAGAAAATAAAGTTTGTTAGTCATCGTAAATCTTTTTAATAACAGAATTATACCTGATAGAAACAAATAGAGAGAGTGATTTCCCTCCTGTGGCAGGGAATGTATCAACACTGTACTTGCTAGAACGGAGAGGGTGGGATTCGAACCCACGTGCCGACTTATGTCGACCATCTGATTTCGAGTCAGCGCCGTTATGACCGCTTCGGTACCTCTCCTCTGTTGTATCGTGTAAATCTTTGTGATAATTTTACCTTAAAATGAATGTAGGGCTATGGCATAATGTTTGATATTTTGAGAGAGAAATTGAATACTTGTTTCATATTGGAAAAGCTAAAGCAAGGAGAGACCAAATGAACAAAACCGACTATGAGAAATTAGATAGATCGCTTGGCGAATTGAAAGCACAATACGGAAGTTTTTTGACTCTGGACGAGCAAAACTTATCTGCGGTCAACCAACGAGCGGTTAAGAACTCGGTTATTAAATGTTTTGAGATTTGTTATGACACCTTATGGAAGCATATAAAGAAATACTTAAAAGAAAACGGTTTGGTTGAGTTAGAAAACTCACCGATTCCTATTTTCCGCCGCGCTCACGAAGATCTTCTGATAAACAAAGAAATACATCGGCGGCTCGTTGAATATAACAAAATTAGAGGGAATGCTGCACATGACTACAGCATAGAGAAAGCAATGCAAGCACTCGATAAAATAGGGGGCTTCATTGAGGACTGCACGACAATCTACAAAAAAATGACAAATGAAAATGGTGGATGAACGCCTTATAGATTTAGATGCAGATCAGCTCCGGATGGTTAAGGAAATCATCAATCGGTATATCCCGGATAAAAAAGTTTGGGTCTACGGGTCTCGCGTCACGCAAGAGGCTCAGGAGACATCCGATTTGGACTTGGTGGTTTTTGACTGTAACTCAGACGAGGTTTATGACTTAAAGGAAACTTTTCTAGAGAGCGATGTTTTGGTTTCGGTAGATATCATGGACTGGGAGAGTATTTCTGATAGTTTTAAGGAAAACATTAAGAGAAAGTACGTCGTATTGCAAAACGGTATCTAAGGGGCTGTTGCAAAAATAGAACCGCCGTTTGTTGCAATGGCACAAACGGCGTAACGTCAGAGCAGAGCCTTTTAACATGGGTATGTAGGTCGGACAAGCTAAGGCTTGTCCTAAATGGCGGGTACACAAAACACCACCTCGTCAGATAGAACCGCCGATTGAACCAGTAGGTCAATCGGCGTGACACCGTGCAGAACCTCAACATAATTGCTAAACGCATGCATTACAGAATGCATAGGCCTGCCACCCCTCCAAAGGAGGGGAATATCATATTTGAACAGTGAAGGTGTTTAATAGACGACAGGCTCCGGGTCTATACTGCGCCATAGATACCATGTTGCGACAGTACACCAAGGTTTCCAGCGCGCTGCGAGCTTATGCAAGTTTTTAGGTGTCAATTTTTTATCGTGATTATATTCCTTATAAATTGCATTGAGCAATCCTAAATCACCCAGTGGCAACACATCAGGATGTTTTAGATAAAAAATGGCAAACATCTCAAAAGTCCAATGGCCGACACCCTTGATAGCAAGCAAGTTATTTTGCAGTTCTTCAAATGTATGACGATGCCAATACCGGCGGGTAATTTTTTGTTGTATGAAAAAGTGTGCGATGTTTTTCAGATATTGTGCTTTCTGTGCCGACAAGCCGCATCGCCGCAGAGTTTGGAAATGGCAGCGATGAATTGCAATTGGTTTCGGGGTGCCGAAATGGGTTTCTAATCGTTGCCAAACGCTATCTGCCGCTTGCACTGAGATTTGCTGGCCGACGATAGAGCGGCACAGCACTATAAAAGCGTCTTTCCCACCAATTAGATAACTTTGCTTAAATCGCCTAATCAATTTTGCCATTATCGGGTCGCAAGCGGATAACTCTTTGCAGGCTCGCTGCCAGTATTCGGGACGTTTATTAGACGGCATGTTCAAAGCGATTTTTTATTTCGGAGTGAATCGCTGTATCAATCGCAGCATCGGCTTTTGATTTTTGTTGCAGTTGCCACAAAGAGGCATACAAACCAGCTTTATCAAGCAATTCCTCATGGGTGCCTCGTTCAACTATGCGAGCTTTGCGCATAACCAAAATAGTGTCGGCATCAACCACCGTTGATAAACGGTGTGCGATAACCAACGTAGTGATGCCAGATGCAATTTTATCTAGTAATCGGAGTATCGTTTTTTCTGAATGTGAGTCTAAGCTCGATGTTGCTTCGTCAAAAACCAATATAGACGGTTGCTTCAACAACGCCCTTGCGATGGCAATCTTTTGCCGCTCACCGCCGGATAATTTCAGTCCTCGCTCACCTACAACCGTATCGTATCCTTTGGGCAGTGCCGAGATAAAGTCGTGCAGACCGACTAGTTCGGAGATTTTAACAACATCTGCTTGCTCCACATTTTTGGAGCAGCCATAGAGTATATTGGCATGTAGACTACGGTTGAACAACACGGTGTCCTGCGGGACGATGCCAATGCGAGATCTCAGGCTGTGTTGTTTATAGGTGCGTAAGTCTTTGCCACCGATTAGAATACGACCGCTATTTATATCGTAAAAACGAAACAGCAAACGGACCAGCGTAGATTTTCCTGAACCTGAGGGTCCTACGACTGCGACCTTATTGCCGGCAGGCACGGTAAAGGATACATTTTTGACCACCACCCGTTCTGGCTGATACCCAAAACTTACATTTTCAAAAACAATTTCTTTGGCTTGCTTGGGCATTGCTATTGCTGTAGTGCCGTCTTTCACTTCTGGTTCGCGCGCCAGTAACTTGAGTATCAAGTCCATATCCACGAGTGCATAACGCACGGCGCGGTAGACTATACCCAACGTGTTTAATGGCATAAACAACTGCAGCATCATGGTGTTTATCAATATCAGATCTCCTAAACTTAAGCTCCCGTTTATCACGCCATGGGCTGCAAACAACATCACCAAACTCACACCAAGCGCAATAATAAATCCTTGTCCGAAGTTCAACACCGACATGGTTGTTTGGCTTTTTACGGCAACTTGTTCCCAATCTTGAAGTAGGTCGGCGTAACGCCTACATTCAAACGATTCTTTATTAAAGTATTTAACGGTTTCGTAGTTAATCACGCTATCAACCGCAAGGCCATTTGCCTGAGAGTCAAGCGCATTCATCTGATAGCGAAATTGCATACGCCAGTTTGTGAATAGCACCGTAAACACGATATAAATTCCCACGGTTGCGAAAACTACGCCGCCGAAGGATGGTGAATATGAACTGAATAGATAAATTGCAACCAGTAGAAATTCCACGATAACTGGCAAGATATGAAACACCATATAGTTCAGCACCACAGAAACACTTTGCGTGCCGCGCTCTAAATCTCTAAATATCGCACCAGTTTCTCGAGACAAATGGAAGGATAGCGACAGTTCGTGAAGGTGTCTTAGCACTTGTGTTGACAGCTTTTGCATTGCACGGTAGCGAACTCGTGCAAAAATAACATCCCGCAATTCGTTAAATAAACTGCTCAAAGCTCGCAATCCGCCGTATCCAAGTAGGAGTGCAAGTGGCAAGACCAAGACTTGGGTGTCTGGGGTATTGAGCTGATCAACGATTTCTTTCAGGATTAGCGGCACGCCTATAATTACGAGTTTAGCAAAAATCAAGCTGGTCAAAGCAATTACAACACGGCTACGATATTCCCAAATATACGGTGTGATGCATTTGAGATTGGACCAGTCACTTAAATTGTTTTGCGGCACTGAGATACGCCGGGTAATGGAACTAAACACGGTATTTACGCAAAGTTAAGCGCAGACCCCGGTATGATTTATATGGTATAGTGCGTAGCCAGTCTATGCGCAATCCTTTCCGTAAATAAAGCACAAATAAATGTATAACTGCTTTATTGTATAAAGACCACGCCAAGGAACGGCGAAAACAATCTTCGGCTATATCTACGCAACGACAATTCTCTGCCAATGCAATTTGCCCGGCGCGCCGCCATCTATGTGCCAACACTCGCCGATATTCCTTGCGCGGGATATGTTTTTGAGCAGTGGATATTAAAGCACTATTCTCAAAGCCCAAACACCATATTATGTGCTTATCACGATAGCGGTCAGAGAGCCGCGATGCCAGCCTATTAAAAATCACCGGGCAGTCGGTAATGTGAAGCCATCTACCCAAGTCGGCAACACGCATAAACAATTCAACATCGTGTCCGGTCGGTATTGCTTCGTTATAGCCTCCGAGTTTGTATATAAATTTGCTACGAAAAACGGTGCACGATGCGATACCCGCCCCCATAGTAAAAAACCACAACCACGGATTTTTAATTATTTTTCGTTGCTTATACTGAGTGGTACTGTGGTCGGATGAGTCTTTAACGATGCGATCACTAGTCACTGCGACCGAATTAGGCCTATCGTTTAGGGCAGCAACCGCTTTTTCTAGGAAATTAGGCGGCGGAATATCATCCGAGTCCAAAAAATAAACATAAGGATACTCGCGTGGGACTTGTCGCAACCCAGTATTTCTGGCTTCCGAAGCCCCTTTGTTTAAGGAATGGACAATCAACTGCGTACTAAAAGCTAAAGTAGAGTGATCCAGCCATTTTCTGACCACGTTCGGTGTGTTGTCGGTTGAGCCATCGTCTACGACTACAACATGTTCGGGTTGCAATGTTTGTTTACGAACGGCTTCCAATGTCGATACAATCGCATCAGGGCGATTCATAACAGGAATGATAACTAAAACCCCGGAACTATTTTCCATCTATGTACCGGCCGTATCGGAAGGCTGTGCTTTTTTCCTTAAACGAGAAATTTTTATTAAATACTTAAACGCCGGATTAAATAATCGCCAACTTAGAGAACGCATAAAGCAATCACGTGCCTCCTCAATCCGCTGATGAGACAACAATTCTTGACCGGCTTCAAACCATGCCTTTGCTAAAATGGGACGATAGACTTTTCTTGCTATTCGCTCACGCGCCCTATAGGTATCTAACAAATTTTCATAAATCAAAGCCCATCGCCTATAGTAATCGGGAAATTGCAACTGCATATCCGCCCTTGTTTGAGAGAAAGGTAGGGTCGCTACACAATCCGGAATATAACACCACGCGCCTTGATTAGAAATGCGAGCAAAGAAGTCGGTATCGGCTCCTATCAAAAGCAAAGGGTTAAACTTTCCTGCCTTTTCAACGGCATGGCTACACAAAAGAATTGCGCCGGCTATTTCTAATTTTTTGTGCATTAACCATAACCATGGATTTTTAATGAAATTATCCGAGTGTATTGTGGTATCTGAACCATTCATTAGTTTCACTTTCGCCGGCATTGCTGCCGCACAGTTTTGTTGGGTTGCTAATTCTTGTATAGCCTTTTCATAAAAGTCTTCGGGTAGTTGAATATTAGAGTTTACAAAATGGATATATTGGCAATCGTCCACCTGATTCAAGCCAACATTTCTCGCTGCGATAAAAGTGCTATCTGGGTCATGTTCTAGGCATACCAGTTGTAAGTCGGGCATAACTTTTTCAATGCAGTTTTGTAAGGCGGCGATAGCATCTGTCTCGGATTTGTCGTGAACCACGATGAGTCGTTCGGGTTTTACAGTTTGTGCAAGAATAGAGTCTATCGCATCATACGCAATACTTGCTTGATTGTTCGGTGTACATATAACCGCAACAGAAGATTTATCGTTCATATAACACGTGTGTACCTAAACAGACCTATTTTCTTTATATAGATCCTGATAGTACTAAATTTTTTACCGTAATATATGGTTCGGTTAATGTTTTGTATAAGATGGTATAACCCCGAAAAAAACATGATGAACATATTAGACACTAATCTCAAGGCTAAGGTTAGAGAAGTTTTTGTAGAGCGAGATTCTTTCATTTTATACCATAATGTTTTCTGTTTGTTCCATCGCCGTTTCATTCGCGATTTCATCTTTTTTGATAGCATATCTATGTAACGCGTCCGATGTTTTTTCGTATTCTGTATCAGTGCATGGGTTTTTAGTTTTGGTTCTAAATTTCCATCAACCGCTGGCAAGTTGGAAGTTTTACTGTCCTCTGCATCCGAGACTAAAGATTTTTTAGCTTGACTATCCTGTTTAAGCTGCCACTCTGCTGGGCGGTGGGTTGAGGCTTTTCTATTATGGCTGAAGGTCTTGTTAACTCGACTACTTTGTGTAAGTTTCCATCCTATTGGTCTATAGGTTGAAGGCTTTTTATCGCAGTCATACGCTGCTGCCGCGCGTTGCTCTCTAGTGCCCAAAATACAATTCGCCAAACCAACAGTTAAATTGCGCATCAACGAGAGCGAGGGTGTCTCTCTTTGCAGTTCTATGGGCACTTTGGTGCTGTTGCCGTTTCCATTAGTTGATTTTTTGCTGTAATCTTTGTCTAGTTCAGGCACATCTCTTTGTAATTCTATAGGCATCTCGCTATCGGAGTCCTCCCTAACGGTTGATTCTTGTCTGTAGTCTTTATTCGATACTACACAAGGGGGGGTAATAATCCTTAAAACATCGCCCACGAGTTCCGTATTACCAGTCACCCAATCGGCAGGCATCCTTATCGGGTATGCTAAATCGCGTAGTTTTTTTGCAGTTGAAAGCTTGACTAAATAGCCTATGGTTGTGAAAGGAAACTCTGCAACCCGTGAGATGTAGTGCCCGGGACAAACTTTCTTTTTCCAATAAACGGCTTCTGCCCCCTTGTTATAAGACTTTTTGTATTTCGAATAATGGCCGAGCAATAAAGTGCCCCAGGACACTTTTTGCAATGCCGTTGAATTCAAAACCTCCGGGAAGAGTGGCGACACTTCGGCATCGTCTTCCAAAACACAAGCGATCGGGATATTGTTGTCTATCATTAATTCGTAAAACTTTATATGACTTAATAAGCATCCCAGAGAACCTAAAGTCATGCGTTGATGATTGTATGTATTCGTGTAAAAAACTTGTTCGCCGTACTTTTCTACAATTTCGTACGGTGTGAATTGCGTTCCATCCACTGCTTCTATAAATTGATAATCTAAGTTCAGCGAGTCTAACTGCTTGCTAATGTTAGCTTTGCGGTCAGGGGAGCGTTTTAGGTTGATGACAAAAATAGGGAAAGGGCTAGACATAGAACTGTATCAATGTATTCAAAGGATTCGTTTTTAGGGTAACAAGTATAAACGATAATCGGCTAGACTTAAAAACGGAATTTATGCCCTGAGTGGACACGTTTGATGATATCCATAAAGTGCTGATATAGTTTTAGTTTATCTAATAGCTTAAATAGCAATGTGGCGGGCAAAGCGAGTAGCCAATAAAAGAAGGGTTTGATTCCGGTTTTCGTGTGCCAAGCGATTGCACGACGAAAGCAATCTTGCGCTTCTTGCCATCGTCGCTGTGCCAGCACCTCTAAACCTGCATGCCGCCACTTTCTAGCTAGTAAGCAACGATATGTTTCAGGATCCATACGTTCTTGCGTAGCAAAATTTGCAACACAAGCCTCAAAAATATGGCACCATTTCCTCAGCGGGTCGTCGTGCATATCGCGCAGATGTGCACCGTGTTCGTGCATAATCACCGGCACTCCGGTTACATGTAACCATTCGCCTAAGTTTGCCAACCTAAAAAAAAGTTCGGTATCATGTCCAGTGATGAGTACTTCGTTATAACCTTGCAACTTTTTAATCAAATCCGTGCGTAACAATGTAGACGATGAAACACCTGCCCCCATATCTATAAACCAATGATACGGATTGATGTTGAGTCTTTTTTGGTTAAGGTATTGTATTTCACCTTTCTCGTTTTTCAATATCCGGTCGCCACTGGCAGCTACTGCATTGGGATTTTGTTCCAATGCACTCCGTGTCTTTGCCAAAAACATCTGCGACGGCATGTCGTCCGAATCTAAAAAATACACATAGCGATGCCTATCCTGAGCATGCGTAAGTCCAGTATTTCTAGCTGCAGATGCGCCTTTATTTTGATTATGAATAATCAACTGTGTAGTAAAGGCAGGTTTTTGGGTTTCAAACCATGCTTGTATAATTTCTACAGTATTGTCGGTAGAACAATCGTCTACGACGATTACATGATCCGGCTGAAGTGTCTGTTCTGAAATAGCCTCTAGTGCTTTAGTGATGTATTGGGGTCTATTCATTACTGGGATGACGACTAGAATATCCGACGATTTAGGCATGTTCGTATCAACGGCTACACGATTTCGATCCTCTGGCATCATTGCCGAGCTCCCATAGCCAACGCTTTTTCGGCGGCTTGTTGGCGGATTTGTTCGTCTTCAATATCCTCTATACCCCAATTTTCTATATTTCTTAAAATAAGGTTTTTGATGCTTTCTATGTGTAATTTGCTGTTGTTGAGTGCTGGAATATAGCGCAGCTCTGAACCACCCCATTCCACAAAGACTTCTCGTCCGCGAATGGCAATCTCCTCTAAGGTTTCTAGACAATCTGCCGAAAACCCCGGACAAAAGACATCTATGGTTTTTACACCTTGCTTTGCAAGCTCACTCAAGGTTTGTTCGGTGTAAGGTTGTAACCATTCTGCGCGCCCGAATTGTGATTGAAAGCAAAGCTTGTATTCTTGTTCGTTTATGGATAGTGCCTGGGCAATTAGTCGTGCTGTGGCATGACATTGACAGTGATAGGGGTCGCCCTCAAGCAAATTACGTTTAGGCAATCCATGAAATGAAAATAACAACAGATCTCCGCAACCGTGTTGGTTGCGAAACGAGTGTATCTGTTCGGCACAGGCGGAGATATAAAGAGGCTGTTTATGATAATGGCTGATATAGCGTAATTCAGGTTGCCAACGCCAAGTGCGCAGTATCCGTGCCACCTCGTCAAAAACTGATGCCGTGGTGGTAGCTGAATATTGTGGGAACAACGGCAAAATCAATAACCGTTGCATTGATTTTTCTCTCATTTCATCCAGCACCTCTTTGATGGCTGGTTTTCCGTAGCGCATGGCAAGTTTTACAACTAAGTTCTGGTGTTCGTCTTGTAGCTTTTTCCCTACATCCAAACTTAGGCGATTGGAATGAACAAATAACGGTGACCCTTCCGGCAGCCATACTTTTGCATAAGCCGCAGCACTTTTGCGTGGGCGCAAAGGAAGTACTAAAAGATGCAAAATCAGCCACCACAGCGGACGAGGAATTTCTACAACGCGCGGATCCGATAAAAACTCACCAAGATAACGACGCACCGCTGCTGTAGTAGGGGCTTGTGGAGTGCCGAGGTTGACGAGTAGGATACCAGTAGATGCAACAGTGCCGTGCCGGTAATCTTTGTTTCCTAGATAGCTCAACGCGTCTTGATAATTAAGAATCTCTCAAGCGACTCTTTCTAGGAAAGTGTGCTTTTAGGAATTCCATTTGGTCTGCCAATATGGTGCGTGCTCTCAAATAAATATACTCGGCATGTGTCGGGACAAAGGGAATCGCCAATAGTTTCATGCCGGCTTGTTCCGGTGTGCGATCCGCTTTTTGATTATTACAATGTCTGCAAGCGGCAACAACATTATTCCAAGTATCTTTGCCGCCTTGCTTAAAAGGGATGACATGATCACGAGATAGATGACGACGATTAAAAGACCCTCCGCAATAGAGACACAATGAACCGTCTCGTTTGAATAGTGCGTCGTTGTTCAAAGGTGGTATGTAATTAAGGTCTAGATGTGGATTTTTCCCATATGTTGCGATCACTGAATTGACATTGATAACACTACGTTTTCCGGTCACGGCGTTAATACCGCCGCGAATTATGAATAGCGCAGTTCCTGCCTCGTAAGCCACGATATCTGCGTGATAAAGCCTTACCGCATCTTGATAATTTATCCAGTCGAGGGGCATACCGGCGACATCAACTCTTAGGATTTGTTGACTCAAATTTTCTTGCATAGTACCACCTTGTTCATCTAGAAGCCTTGCGTAAGTTTTGTATAGTATAGAAATTGATTATAATGTCAATTATTTATAAACTATTTTATTAGTAGATACGTGAAATCAGTAACTGACGAGGAGAATGTTATGAGAAAAATTATGGTACTTAATGCTAAAGGAGGTTCCGGTAAAACTACGGTTGCAACTAATTTAGCAAGCTATTACGCCAATAGAGGTCTATCAGTTGTTTTAGCCGATTATGATCCCCAGCAAGGTAGCTTGGGGTGGTTAGCGGCACGCTCTCCCGGCAAGCCACCCATTTTGGCATACGATGGCATTAGACAGCGCGGTGCTACTCAGAGAATGGCAGACATTTATATCATGGACACACCGGCAGCCTTGCACGGGAAAGAACTGAACAGCATGATCCGACGCGCCGAGACAATTATTATCCCAGTTGTTCCTTCGGCTTTGGATATGCGAGCGGTGTCTGAGTTTGCGAAAGAAATAAACGCGGCCCCGGCGATTTCTGGGAGGCGTGCTAAAGTTGCGGTAATTGGTAATCGGGTTCGTATGCAAACCAAAATAGCCTGGCAGCTTGACGAGTTTCTACTCAAGTTGCGTTTCTCTTTCCCAACCCATTTGAGGGACAGTATGAATTATGTGCGTGCTGCGGAAAAGGGGCTTGGGTTATTTGATATGTCCCGCTATGCAACTATGCACGAGCGCGACGATTGGGTGCCTTTGTTGCGGTGGTTAGGTAGTCAACGTAGCATACCCTAATCAAAACCCCATCGCTTGACTCAGTGGAACAAGCAATGTCACGCCGATTGACGGGCGGATATGCAAATCCGCCCCTACCATTTTCATAAATTCAATGGCGCAAGCGGTTACATTTGCGCGATGACAGTACTTTTTCAACAGCCCTATATATCAAGGTCAACCGGCGGTTCTAGTCTGCTCCTACGGTTCGGGGTTGGTGAACCGCATCAATACTTTTGTGAGGTAGGAAAATACCACAGCCGAGCTTCTGTTCAGTGCCTAAGCCAGTGCGTTGCAATTCAATGCTTTCGTCAAAAGCAAGGTCCACTATCATAAGGCTTCTAGCGTATAGAGTTTTATCGGGGGTTTTAATCGCGTGCTGTCGCCCTCCCATCATACGCTGCGGATGTATGCCCTTCGCGTTGAGCATTCTGGTTGCTTCGTGCAGAAATTCATGCTCGTTTTGTGTATTTCTCGATGCTAAAGATCTAGTGAACAAAGTCGTTTGTGTACTGAGCGTGCGCAGAGTGGGCTTATTTATTTTTATTGAACAGCTGCCGACATCAATTGTTTGTCCTTCTAAAACCATCGCATCTTCAAAGCGATGGTTGGCTAAGCGCAACCGTAATCTCGTTCGCTTGGATAAATACAGCAATTGGTTTTCTTTATAGGGTCTTAACCATCCGTTGCCGGATTCGGCTCCGTGCAGTGTATGTAGGGCAACATCAGGATCTGTCTCAAACCATGGCAATACTTGTCTAATCGCTTCATACAAAGCATACGCATGATCCACCGTCAAGCCGCCGCGACATTCAATTCTAAAGCCCAGATCTGCAACATCTTCGGGCACTCGCAACTGTTTTTCTTCCGAATCTTGCCAGTAGTTCTCCATAAATCTATTCCACATTGCTGGCAGAAGTAAACGCAGCTTCCACTTGTTGCTCCCAATCCTCCGGTGTATCGGAAAATGGTGGGCGTACGTCCATTTGTATAAACATTTCACCTTGACGGGCTTGCGATTTCACATAGGCAATAAGTTCTTCAAAGCTGTCCATCTCGTTATTACCTATTAATATATCGCTGATTGATAACATCGCATCTCCTTGGTATACCGGTTGCATACATCAAATGATTATTTCCGTGTGTGATTATAAAACATCCTTTACCGCTTGTATTTTCACTTGATTGGTCTCAAAAGCGTCTCCTATTGTGTGCAATAAAATATAGTGCTGCTGTCCGCCTTTGTTCTTTTTATCCAATGTCATTGCATCTAACAATGCTTGTGTATCTAAAGTGGTCGGTTTGGATGTTGCTAGCCCAAAACGATTGAGTAATGAGACAATGCGGTCAAGGCTTTCTTTAGATAGGTAACCCAAGTTCAGAGACAATTGTGCAGCAAGCGCAAGACCGCACCCCACAGCTTCACCGTGTAGCCAAAACCCGTAGCCCAAGGTCGCTTCTATAGCATGCCCAAAGGTATGCCCTAGATTAAGCAAGGCGCGCTTGCCGGCCTGCTCTAATTCATCAACAGCGACGATTTCCGCTTTGATAGCACACGAGCGTTCTATCGCATAACACAAAGCCTCGTCATCGTGCGCAAGTAGTGCTTCTACATGATCCTCTAACCAAGTGAAAAAATCAGCATCTGCAATCAAGCCGTATTTAACAACCTCAGCAAGTCCTGCAACATAGTGTCTAGGTGGTAGCGTGTCAAGCGTATTCAAGTCAGTGATAACACAACAAGGTTGATAAAAAGCCCCAATCATGTTTTTGCCTAAGGCATGGTTGACCGCAGTTTTGCCACCTACCGAAGAATCTACCTGAGCAAGTAGAGTCGTAGGAACCTGTGCAAAAGCAATACCACGTAGATAACTTGCGGCAACGAAACCGGCAATATCTCCGACCACGCCGCCGCCGAGTGCAACGAGTAGCGCATCTCGCTCGACTCGGTACTGTAGTAGTTTGGTACAGATCTGCTCAAAAGTCTGCAATGTTTTATACGATTCACCAGCCGGTATCACGATTTGATCTATTTTCAATTCTGTGCCGATTGCATCGCATACCGTTTGCATATAAAGCGGTGCGACATCTTCGTCTGAAAGTATCACCAGATGAGACCCTTGCCAGTTTTGCGTCAATAATTCACCGACTTGCGCCAGTAAACCTCGTCCTATACGGATGGGGTAACTACGCCGGCCAAGTTCTACCGTTAAAGTCGTCATATCTGTTTTGTGTTGTGGATATATGCAAAGATTTTTTTCACTGTCGATTCGGTGATGCCGTTGTTATCAACGATAAAATCGGCAAGTGCTTCGTATATAGGGATGCGAACACGATCCAAATTTTGCATCGTTTCATAGATGTCTCCCCCCATCAGCAAAGGGCGTCCGGTTGGATTTTGTATTCTTTCATAACGGGTATCCAAAGATGTGCTTAAATAAATTACTGTACCATTATCTTTCATGTTCTTGCAATTTTGTTGATCTAGAACCACACCGCCGCCGGTTGCCACGATTATATCGCGATTGCCTATGAGCTTTTGTATCACTTCGGCTTCGCGCTTTCTGAAGCCTGCCTCACCTTCGTTTTTGAATATTGTCGGAATATCCATACCGGCGTATCGACAAATCAACTCGTCGGTATCGTAAAAACGACTTTTCATACATTTTGCCAAAGTCTTGGCAATATGGCTTTTGCCCGCCGCCATCGGCCCGATTAGGAATATGTTCATTTATGCTCTGTGCTAAAATTGAGATTATGCCCAATTTAGTTTATTGCTCTATGTACCTATCGTGTTCAAATTCATAAAACGATTACTACTATTTATTACCGCAACACTCACCCTGGGTGTTGTTGTCGTTGTAGCAGTATACATCTATATTGCGCCGGAACTCCCGTCGTTGGAAGAAATTAGAACGATTCGGGTGCAAACACCGCTCAGAGTTTATACCTCCGAGGGTAACCTTATTGCGGTTTTCGGTGATAAGCGTCGTGTGCCTATTGATATAGCAGAGGTGCCTAGTCAAATCATAGACGCTTTCATCGCTGCCGAGGATGATCGTTTTTACGAACATCTAGGCGTAGATTACGAAGGCTTGATACGCGCCGCCATCAATTTAATAGAAACAGGTCAGCGCACCCAGGGCGGTAGTACGATTACCATGCAACTCGCGCGCAACTTTTTCTTGACCAACCAGCGCACCTATGAGCGAAAAATAAAGGAGATTTACCTCGCCCTGATTATTGAGCGTTTGCTCAGCAAAGAAGAAATACTCAATTTGTATCTGAATAAAATTTTTATGGGTAAACGAGCTTATGGCATTGCTGCTGCTGCCGAAATCTACTATGGAAAAAATATCGGCGAATTGACTTTGGCTCAAAATGCGATGATCGCCGGTTTGCCCAAAGCTCCTTCAATATATAATCCGCTTGCCAATCCTCAAAAGGCACTGGAGCGTCGGACTTATGTCCTAGGGCGTATGCTCAAACTGGAAATGATTTCTTCAGCCGAATATGAAACGGCGATGGCAACACCGATTACCGCAGCCGAGTACGATATCAAAGTAGAATTAGACGCTCCCTATGTTGCTGAGATGGTACGTGCCTACATGGTTGAGCAATACGGAGACAAAGCCTATTCTGATGGTTTTGATGTATACACCACCGTTCGTCTAACGATGCAACAAGAAGCTCAAGCCAGTTTAAGACGTGGGCTACTTGACTATGACCGTCGCCACGGTTGGCGCGGTGTCAAGGAACAAATTGCGGCTGAAGTCCTAAGTAATCCCGAGGCACTGGAAAAAGAATTAAGAAATCTACCTAAAGTGGGAGGACTTATACCGGCGATTGTATTGGAGTCGGCTAAAGAGACGATACAAGTGATCCCTAAAGGCGAACTAGAGACTACACTCACGCGCCCAAGTTGGCAGTGGCAACCTTACCTCAATCAAAATTATGTGGGGCCAAAGTTAGAAGATGCTACAAAACTAGCACAAAAAGGCGATATCGTATGGCTTCTACAGCAAGACGAAGGACAACGACAGCTGATGCAGATTCCGGAAGTTGAAGGCGCGTTGGTCGCGTTGAATCCGAATACTGGTGCAGTGCTTGCATTGACCGGTGGTTTTGATTTTTATCAGAGTAAGTTCAATCGTGTAACCCAAGCAAAGCGACAACCGGGTTCCAGTTTCAAGCCTTTTATTTATTCGGCTGCATTGTCGGAAGGTTATACGCCGGCAACGATAGTCAACGATACACCAGTGGTGTTTAGCGAGACATTTTCCAGGCAAGATTGGCGCCCTGAGAATTATAGCGGTAAATTTTTCGGTCCCACACGTCTTCGAGAAGCACTCACCCATTCGCGCAATATGGTTTCGGTGAAATTAGTAGATGCGCTAGGGTTAAGAAAAACTTTGGACTACATCATGCGCTTTGGTTTTGAGCGTAAGGATCATCCTTATAATTTAACGGTGGCATTGGGTTCGGGTGTGGCAACACCTCTAGAAATTGCACGCGGCTATGCGGCATTTGCCAACAGTGGGTTTTTGATTACGCCTTATTTTATCGAAAAAATATACGCTAACGAAAAGCCGATCTTTGAAGCATCTCCACCGCAACCTTGTGCCGAAAATTGTTACCAAGAAAACACTAGCAACGAAGTAGCGACGGAAATCGTATCGGAGACTGCAATCTCGGATGATGCAACACAATTTATGCCTAGAGTCATTCCACCTGATATTGCTTACCAGTTATCCAGTATGCTACAAAGTGTGGCCCAATTAGGCACCGGGCGCAAAGCTTACCGCACCTTAAAACGTAGCGACATCGCTGGCAAGACCGGCACAACCAACAACCAACACGACGCTTGGTTTTCAGGTTTTAACCGCGATATAGTCTGCACCGTTTGGGTTGGTTTTGACAATCAGCAACCGTTAGGGGATCGCGAGGCGGGATCGGTTGCAGCATTACCTATTTGGATAGATTTTATGGAGAAAGTTCTGTCCGGGAAAGACGAAACCTTATTTTATAGACCTCCCGAGATTATTAGTGCAAAAGTAGACGCACAAACTGGCGTGCTTGCGCACCCCAGCGATGCCAATGCGATATCGGAAACTTTTAGAAGGAATTACTTACCTAAGGAAATTGCGCCTTTGCCGGGGAGCAAAGACAAAGAGGAGAATTTGGAAAAACTTTTTTGATTATTCGGATTAGTATGTGAGCGAAAGCAGATAAGGTAGCCATCTTAAGAGAATGATCAGTGCAATGGCTAAGCCAACCCAAAAAAATTTAGCTGCTGGCATTGGGTTTTCATTTCCTTTGTTTACTACTTTGGACACGACAAGGTCAAATAAAATCACCATGAAAATAATCGGGGCAAGTGCTGGCACTACCACCGTAGTTAGTATTGCAGGCCACTCAACATCGGTTTGCACCCCCGGTTCTGGTAGAAAAATAATAACGAGCAAGCCCGCTACATAAAGCATCAACCTTAGAAGACCTATTTGACGAATCATGACTGTGTTTTTCACTCGTAGTGTTACAATAATATTTTAATAATTATAAGTTATATTCTATAGTTCTATCCAATGAGAAATTTCAGACAATGCCTTATCCTCCTATTTACATCATCAACCTAAAACGTACCCCGGAAAGAAAATTATATATGCGAAGGCAGCTTGATGCTTTGAATCTTAAATATCGGTTTGTAGAAGCCATTGACAAGCACAACCTAAATTCTAAGGCATATCGTACAAAAATTGCTAGGTGGTTAGATATTGATAAAACTGATATGGAGTTTTTATACAAAAAAAACTCCAATGACGGAAAGTTGGGCTGTTTGTTAAGCCATATTAAAGCCCAGAATTTACTTATAAAACATAATGTTCGGCATGCTTGTATATTGGAAGATGATGTCCAAATATTGTCTACATTTCCTAGTATATTAAAAGTTGCCGAGGAAGTGCCCTGGGATGTTTTGATGCTCTCTAGCCTTACACTGTATATTCGCCAAATAATGTGGGAACTCTATGACTCTACATTTTTTGGTTTATATAAGCTGATACGCTATAAAAAATATTACCCTCTATTAAATCCATTTATTGTTCGTTTGATAATCATAAAATTCATGAAACTTTTTTTTAAGAGATTGCGCAAAACAAATAGTGAAACATCTGAACAATCAGCACATATAATAGAGTTATGGTTACAAATAGTGAACCTAGCGTGCGAAATAGGGGGATTACCTGATCAAGATAAGTGCTCGTGGCATAAAGTCACTCGCAAGCATTATATTGTTCCACCGTATAAGAAAACATCGGAACACCATTTTTACTTGACTTCGGGCATGGCATATATGCTTACCCCTTCGGCGGCACATAAGTGGAAGCAGGCAACTATTCTCTTGGCTAGAGAAACTGGTCGATATATCCCGATAGACCGCGTACCTTTTGAACTATACAAAAAAAATGATCTAAACCTATATATGGTCTCTCCTTGCTGTGTTAGAGCTGCGTATCAGTTTTTGGTGCATTCTACGCATCGAGATTGTACAAAAATGGTTGATCGAATTCTTAGGCGAGTAATCTAGACATAGTATAAACAAATTAGTATATGATGTATAAAATATAAATTAGCCTAGTAATCATTTCAGTGAAAAATTGCCGGATACTTATTGTTTATTACAGCGTGCACGGTGCCACCGAACAAATGGCGCGTTTGATTGCACGCGGTGTTGAAAGCGTTGACGGAGCGCAAGCAAAACTGCGCACGGTGCCTGCTATCACCCAACACGATGATCAAACCCTGCATAGTAATCAAACTGCTATTCCTAAAGAAGGTCCGCCTTATATAACGCTTGAAGAGTTGGCAGATTGCGATGGATTGGTGTTAGGGAGCCCGACTCATTTCGGCAATATGGCTGCACCGCTAAAGCATTTCTTAGACCAAACTACAAGTTTATGGTTAAACGGTGCTTTGGTCGGTAAGCCTGCCGGTGTATTTACGTCTACATCAAGTATGCACGGTGGCCAAGAAACCACGCTGATTTCAATGATGTTACCGTTATTCCATCACGGAATGATTCTATGCGGATTACCTTATACCGAAACCGCACTGAATCGTACGCAAAGCGGCGGTACACCCTACGGACCTAGTCATGTAGCGGGCAAACAAGCGAACCGTACAGTGGACGACGACGAGAGCGAATTGTGCCGTGTATTTGGCGAGCGTATTGCAAAGTTGGCTTTATCGCAACAGTGATATCAATTAAAAATATTGCCTGGTTCACTTCGCTGGCAGCCTACTTGATGTTATTGAGTGTGCTGGTCGCGTGGAATGCATGGATTAATCCTCCCGAAAGCATACCACGGATGATCCCTCTGCTGCTATTAGGTCTTCCTTTACTCGCAGTATTACGAGGACTGTTGCACGGTCGTAGCAAAAGCTGTCAACTTGCTGCGTTATTGGCACTCGTTTATTTCTCGCTTGGCTTAATAGATATTGCTGCCGGTGTTATTTTATACGGCTGGTTGCAGACTATCGCTGCAACCGTATGGTTTGTTGCTCTGCTGGTCTACTTAAAAGCCAATGCTGGCTAGGCTAAACGTGAGGCTGTTGAAAAGTGGTATTCCCCTCCTGTGGAGGGGTGTCAGGCCTATGCATTTTGTGATGCATGCATTTAACAATCATGTTAAGGTTCTGCACGATGTCACGCCGATTGAACCAGTAGGTCAATCGGCGATTCTACCTGACGGGATGGTTTTTTGTGTACCCACCATTTAGGACAAGCCTTAGCTTGTCCGACCTACATACTCACGTTAAGGTTCTATACAATGTTACGCCGTTTGTTGCAACGGCAACAAACGGCAGTTCTATTTGTGCAACAGCAATAATTTTATAGGCTGTAATACATATCAAATTCAACCGGATGGGTTGCTTGCCGTAGGCGAGACACTTCCTCCATTTTTAGTTCTATATAGCCGTCTATCGCATCGTCGGTAAGCACATCACCCATTGTTAAAAAGCCTCTGTCTGCATCCAGTGCATCCAATGCTTCGTCCAAAGAAGCTGCGACTTTCGGTATCGCTTTTTCTTCTTCTGGGGACAATTCATATAGATCTTTGTTCATAGGTTCGCCGGGATGTATACGGTTTTGTATGCCATCTAGACCTGCCATCAACATAGCAACGAAGGTTAAATAAGGGTTGCCTGCCGCATCAGGGAAACGCACCTCTATCCGCCTTGCTTTGGGATTGATCACATACGGTATCCGCACAGCCGCCGAACGGTTGCGTGCCGAATAAGCAAGCATGACGGGTGCTTCAAACCCCGGCACCAATCGCTTGTAACTATTGGTGGCTGCATTCGCAAAGGCATTGATTGCTCGCGCGTGCTTTAGAATCCCACCAATGTAGAACAGAGCGGTCTCCGATAGGTTTGCATACCCATCGCCGGCAAATATATTTTCGCCATCCTTAGACAAAGTCTGATGCACGTGCATGCCGGTGCCGTTGTCACCGACTATCGGCTTGGGCATAAAAGTTGCCGTTTTACCGTAGTTATTAGCGACATTTTGAACCACATACTTTTGAATTTGACTAATATCGCCTCGTTTCACCAAAGAAGCATAACGGGTTCCAATTTCACATTGACCGGCAGTGCCGACCTCATGGTGATGCACTTCGGTTATCACTCCCATCTCAGACATTGCCTCACACATAGCCGAGCGTATATCTTGCAAAGAATCAACCGGAGGCACTGGGAAATAGCCACCTTTGATGCCAGGGCGGTGTCCGATATTTCCTCCTTCGTATTTTTCATTACTGCTCCAAACCGCTTCGGAAGAATAAATTTTATAACTGCATCCTCTATGGGCACTAAACCAGCGAACACTATCAAATACGAAAAACTCAAGCTCTGGCCCGAAATAAGCAACATCTGCGATGCCGGTTTCTTTCAGGTACTGCTCGGCACGTTTTGCAATAGAGCGAGGGTCTCTGTTATACGGCTGTTTGGTTTCGGGTTCTAATATATCGCAACGCAAACAAAGTGTGAGATCGTTATAAAACGAGTCTATCTGTGCGGTCTCAAAATCAGGCATCAAAAGCATATCCGAATCATTGATTTCTTTCCATCCGGCAATAGACGAACCGTCAAACATCTTGCCTCCCGCTAAATAGCCGTCTTCGCAGGCGATTTCGGCAGGCACGGTTACATGTTGTTCCTTGCCTCTAGTATCTGTGAAACGAAAATCTACATATTTGATATTTTCGTCTTTAATCATTTTTAGAACATTTTCTAACGACATTGTTAAAACTCCTGTAAATATATGAATATTATGCTTCTACCCAAGGTTTAGGTGGAAGCTCACGCGTATTAAAAATAGTTTCCTTGTGCTAAAGAATATTTATCGCTACTATAACATAGTTTTATCAAATCGCTTAAACAAGATCTGAACCACCTTCGTATTTAGCTTGCGTGTCTTGTTCCAACATCGCCTTTAGACCGGGTATATTTCTGAGTTTATAGCCTGGCAAGCCGGTGTTCATACGCTGCATTTCCAAGTTGCCGGTATCCAGTGTAAAGGTGGTACGCATTTTGCGCGACTCGGCAGTGTGTGCACTATCGGGTTCGGGTATATGCCCAGTCGCATGTCCGACCGCTGCCAGATATTTGACTTCCGCATCCAGCTGCCCGGTACGGTCTTTACCGCTTTTGCAGTTGAATAAGGAGGTTTCACCCATCAAATGACTAGTCAACGCCAGCCTAGATACCATTTTATAGGGTTCGTTATTACCGCTCCAAAAAGAACGATTTTTCCAAATTTGCCTTGCTTGAGTGGCAGTTTCTCTCAATAATACCGCTCGTTTCTGGACTTTAGGGTCATCGCTTTGTTCAAGTTTCTGCAGTTTGTCTGCTACAGCCCCACCTAATACACCGTCATTTCGGGCACCTAGTAGTTCTTCTAATTGCGGATCGTTCAAAGCTGCGGAGAACCCCCAACCCATCAGATTACGCCAAACAGGGAAATGAGACGGCAAAACCGTTTTAGCAACTGCGTAATCGTTCACGCCGAAGTTAAAAGTACGCACCTTAAGATTTACTTTGATCTCTCTGGGTTGGCCGCTATCATCTTTGATTGTCAACCGCAGCGGATTGTCGGGAGAACTTCCGCTGGCTAGGGATTGTAAGCCTTGAGTCTGATGTTTGAGCATACGCCGCTCATCGTTGGCAAAACCCCCAATATGGCGTAGCCAGTCGGGTGTCACCAAAGCGACTGAGTTCATCGTAACATCAATGGTTTTTCCGTCCAAAGCAGCCTGTAATTTAGCTGGGTCGGAAACTACTGTAGCACTCAATACCTCTCGTGCCATCTTCCGAGATGCCAAATTACGCATCTCGTTGATATAATGCGTCTGCCTTTTAGGGTCGCTTTTAATTTCCCTGACTATTTCTTGTGCGTGTTCGTTTCTTAATGTTATTTGTTTTTCAAGGTAGCGTTTTCTATAAGATAATGCGCTCACAGACTCGGGATCTCCGCCAACACCTCCCCAATAATCTGTGTTGTTGGTTAAGGTCAAGGACTGTCCGTCGTCCTCGCTGTCTTCTACAGCCCGAAGTTGTTGTTCCAGCGTAGAGGTGTCGGTGCCGCGTAACCTATGCTGTTCATCGTCGTAAATAGCTTTAGCCATTCTGGTAAGTTGTGCATCGGAAAAATTACGAACTCTCTTATCGTCATAATCATAAGCATCGAGTATTCCGTGTCGCACACCGGAAAATAGAGTTTCTCCATCTTCGGCAACTAATTGGGTGTGTGCCATATTCGGTGCATGGTCGGCTTGCAGGCGATCCGCATAACTGATGCCGTTGTCTTTATAAGGTTTCTGAAGTCTCCCCACCAAATGCCTACCGGGAGTAATTGTGCTACGGCAAGTGTGTCTGTTGCCGTTGACATTAAACTGCAAAGATTTATCAATAATCGGCCATTCGCCTTGATTGATTTCGGTTATCAAAGCCTGTTCGTAGATAGTTTCAAACTTAGGAAGTTGTGTGACATCTATGCCTTCTCTTTTTAATTGGAATGTTATAAAAAGTCGCAATATGTCTCGCTGGGATAAGTGTGGGTGGCGCAAAGCCAAGACCGGCGGGTTTTTGTTCCAATCACCGCTCAACTGCTCGGCGGCTTGAGGCGGCAATCTAATTTGTCCTTTGTTTTTAACTAAATCAAAGTCCTCGGTCCAGGCATCAGGGGATTCAAGTTCAAGTTGAGGATTGCTTACATCAATCTTGATTCGGCCTCTGGCAAGTCTAGCCGATTGCTCAAGTTCTATGCAATGCTTTTCCAAAGACCGACGGGTTCTTTTCATTTTCACAAACATATTCGGACGAATGTTCTTTTGTGAACGCATCATGGCATCAAATGCTCTAAGACCGGCACGGGCAGTCAGGAGGCTATATTCTATACGGTCTCGACGGCTTAACGGTTCTTTAGCAGGTAATCTATCTTCATAAAGAGAAATCGTATCGGCTAGATTCATGTGCCGTGTGGCAAGACGGTTTGATAATGCGGTCAATAATGTTGCAGTCGGTTCATTCATTGTGCCGGCATCAACTCTGAGTGCCATAGTTGCGGATATCCACCCTTGTGCAAAAGACAAGTTATACTTGTTGCAATTCATCAAAGCTTTCATCTCCAAGCTTTCTCGTTTGGATAATCCTTGATTCTGTAATTTTTGGCCGAGCATCTCTAAGCGTTGCATATCTTTGTCAAGTTTTGCGCCGTAATTTACCATCGCATACAGCGGTTCCCTTAGATCAGCTGTAATCCCATGTGTCCCCTCAGTGCCCTCATAGACATCAGTAAAATCCCTAATATATTGATTTAGCCGTTCATGGTTGGCATTTTCCAAATCTTTCACAGTCTCTTTATTGATTGCTCTAGCTTGGTGATAATCGGCACTATTTATTTGTGAGGATTCGCTTTCGGTTGTGCCGTGAGTTTCAACACTGTTTGTCGGGAACTTGTCCTCCAAGAATTCTACGGCTGAATGAAAACTGGTGGTGTCATCGTCCCCATCCGATGTTATGAATGACGCGCCGTCATCCGAAGGCGCAATTGAGCGATCATGAATATCTTTAATTTCATCATGCCCCGAATATGACTTTGTTTCGGTGATGAACCCTTGTTGATCACCAGTGCGAACTTGTTTGCCCGCAAAACTAGATGGCGTGTCCTGAGATGACACTAACTCTTTTCTCAACGACGAGGTTGATGATATTGGCTTTATCGGCATATTCCCCCTCCTTATTTGGTTTACGGCATTGTTAGAACCTTTATTGATATAATTTTTCGCATGTTCATAATACCAGATTATAGGTTTTCAGTATAAAGTAACACCTTTTTATAATCAATGTTTTATGCTGTTTCCCAAAAACTTTAGTATAAACAACTAATTTACTATGGCCAATCTCCAACCAAAGAGCAAGAAATATCTTTTGTTTTCCATGTCTAGAAGTGAAACGGGTGTGGATAACGCATTTACAATGTTAAACCGTGTTCTTCTGGAGGCGCAACATCTAAATAGAATTGCCGCTATTGGGAAATTTGCTATGAGCCCCACACATAACTTAGGTGATAATCGGTTCAACTGGTGCTTTGAAGATTACCTTGATTTGTCAAATGGTGTGACCCATCGATTAGGAAAAGAGGGTCATAGGCCCATCGCTTTTGGTATAGATTGGATTAAAGAACAAAAACTTGATTTAGCTAATTACGCATTCGATCAAATATATAACCTCGCTGACGATGAAATCGTTAACGAGGAAATGAATCAACGCTACGATGTGCTGATTCGCAGAGACCCGACATTTAAGTATGTTAGTACTTGTAAAGAATATAAATATGACGACTACTTTATAGATTTTCCATATTCGGAGAGAATAAATAGACTCGTTGACGAGATACTGGATTCTTTAGGCATGTCTCGTAAAGTTGCAATGGCGGCACAACATTATTTTCTAAACAAGGTAAACAGTAGCGGGTGGGATGTGCGGCACGACTGCATTCCTTTGAATAAAGTTTATTATGCATGTGTGCATGTGCGTGCATCTATTAAAGACAGAGATTTTGGGCAGCCTATATTTCCGTTTGCGGCAGTGAAGGAGCAAATCAAATCGGTACTTGAACATTCAATTGCTAAAGGCTCTCGGCTCTATATCATGTCCGATATACATCAGGCCGACTTTTTTGATTTTCTAAAGTCTGACTATCGGGTATATCGCTATCATGATTTTCCCAAATTAAGACAACTTGTTTCAGGTGAGAGTAGTGACAAAATAGATAATGTGATGCTCTATTTGGTTGAAAAAAACATTATGAAGCATGCCACGGTTAAGGTTTTAGCACCGCATAAAGGACCGATGAGTTATCATCTCAATACGGTTTACAATCTTAACATCTTGAAAAAACCTCCGGTTCTACAGGTGGGAGCATTGAAGCGGACGGCTTATAATTTCATTAGGCAGTTGTTGAGCCGTGTCCTTAACAGATGAAAGTTTGCTAGGAAAGATGGCAGAAAAATATCTCCTATTTTCGATGGCTCAACGGGCAACAGGGATGGATACCGTGTTCAGAATGTTGAATCTTATCTTCAAAGAAGCTAAATACCTAAATAGAATTCCTGCGATTGGGGAATTTACTATGAGCCCGACCCATAACTTAGGTGATAGCAGGACCAACCTGCGTTTTGAAGATTACCTTGACTTGTCTAACAGCAAGACTTGTAGATTTGAAAAGGGTTACCATAGACCCATGATGTCTCACCTGAGTTGGGTTAAGGAGGAAGATTTAGCCTTGGATTCTTATTTTTTTGACAAGGTATATTTTCTTTCCGACGAAGAAATTGTTAGCGAAGAAATGAACCTACGCTACGATGTGTTGATTCGCAGAGACCCGACATTCAGCTATGTTGGCACTTGCAAAAAGTATAGGTATGGCAAGTATTTGATAGATTTTAGATATTCAAAGCAGCTAAGCAAATTGACCAATGAGGTATTAGATGTTCTAGGAACATCCCGAGCATATGCGATGACCGCGCAACACTATTTTTCAAGTCGGGTTGATGGCGCGGATTGGTGTGACAGCACAATCACAAGCGCACTAAAACCGAATACAAATTATTATGCGTGTATGCATGTGCGCGCTTCCATTGACGACCGAGATTATGAACAACCTATATTTACATTTGCTTCGTTGAAACTACAAATAAAAACCGTATTGCAAGGAGCCATTGCTAGAGGTTCAAAGCTCTATATTATGTCCGATATACACCAGCCTGACTTTTTTGATTTTCTAAAATCCGACTATCGGGTATATCGCTACCATGACTTTCCTAATTTGAAACGGTTGGTCTCGGGTGAGGACGATGGCAAAATAGATAATGTGATGCTTTATTTGGTTGAAAAAAACATTATGAGGCATGCCATGGTTAAGATTTTACCGCCGCATAAGGGGCCGATGATTTATCATCTTAATACGGTCTACGATCTCACGCTCTTAAAAAAACTTCCGGTTAGATTGACGATACGAACCTTAAGACGAATGATTCATGATCTCATTATTTCGGAGGAACCGCTATCCAAGAGGCTACAGCTTAGAAAATTCCAAGAACTTATAGCAAGTTGTATGAAAAAACTAAGTCCTAAGCGATTATTGAGTCACATTCTTATCGCATAAAAGTATACTTGGGAAATGACAAAAAGGTATCTCTTATTCTCGATGAACAAGCGCCAGGCCGGCCTCGATAGCGTGTTTGGTATGTTGAACCGTATTTTTAAGGAGGCTAAACATCTAGATAGAATTCCCGTCATTGGAAGATTCATTATGGACCAGAGACATAACATGGGTAAAAGGAGAGCCCACTTGCGTTTTGAAGATTACCTTGATTTGTCAAACGGCATCACTGTTCGATTCGAACAAGGATGTCATAGACCCGCTGCATCTCGTCTAGATTGGATTCAAGAACAAGAGCTTGATTTAGCTAAATATGCACCGAATAAAGTGTATAACCTTGCCGACGATGAAATCGTCAGTGAGAAGGTGAATCAACTTTACGATGTGTTGATTCGTAGAGACCCGACATTTAAGTATGCGACCGCTTGTAAAAAATATAAATTCGATAGGTACTTGATAGATTTTCCATATTCGGAAAAAGTAAATAAACTTACCGACGAGGTGCTAAGTGCTTTGGGTACATCTCGTCAAGATGCAATGACGGCACAGCACTATTTGCTTGGTCGGTTTAGCAGTGCGAATTGGTGTGATAGCACAATTATTGACATACTTAAACCGTCCACAAATCATTATGTGTGTATGCATGTGCGTATGTCTGATAGAGAATCTCAATGGCCAGTATTTGAGTTTAGTTCGTCAAAAAAAAACATAGAATCAATACTTGAACATTCAATTGATAAAGGCTCTCAGCTTTATATCATGTCCGATATACACCAGCCTGACTTTTTTGATTTTCTAAAGTCCAACTATCGTATATATCGTTATCATGATTTTCCCAAATTAAGACAACTTGTTTCGGGTGAGGGTGGCGGCAAAATAGATAATGTGATGCTCTATTTGATTGAAAAAAACATTATGAAGCATGCCACGGTTAAGATTTTGTCGCCACATAAAGGGCCGATGATTTATCATCTGAATACGGTCTACGATACCACTATCTTAAAGAACTCGCTACTCAAAAGACTATACCCTACGAAATTGCAAAAATTTTTGCGAGATTGCATGAAAAAATTAAGTCTTAAGCGATTCTTGAGCCGTATTCTTATCGGATAAAAGTATACTTAAGAATATGACAAAAAAATATCTTTTGTTTTCGATGACTAGGCGTAAGACAGGTGTTGATAATGTGTTTGGTATGTTGAACCGTATTTTCAAGGAGGCTCAACATCTAAATAGAATTCCTGTTATCGGAGAATTTAATATTAGCCAAACGCATAACATGGGTGATAACAGAACCGATTTGCGCTTTGAAGATTACCTTGATTTGTCAGACAGCGTCACTGTTCAACTTGATCAAGGATGTCATAAACCCACTGCGTCTCATCTAGATTGGATGAAAGAACAAGAACTGGATTTAGCTAGTTATGCACCCGACAAAGTATATAACCTTGCCGCCGATGAGATCGTCACCGAAGAAATGAATCAACACTACGATGTGTTGATCCGTAGAGACCCGACATTTAAGTATGCTATCGCTTGTAAAAAATATAAATACGATAGATACTTGATAGACTTTCTGTATTCAGAGAAAGTAAACAGTCTTACCGACAAGGTATTAGATGCTTTTGGTATATCTCGCCATGATGCGATGGCGGCACAACATTATTTTCTAAATAGGGTAAACAGTAGCGGGTGGGATCAGCAATATGACAGTATTCCTCTGCGTAAAGTTTATTATGCGTGTCTGCATGTGCGTGCAGCTTTTGAAGATAGAGATTACGAGCAACCCATATTCCCATTTGTGGCAGCTAAGGAGCAAATAGAGTCGGTAGTTAAACACGCCATTAGAAAAAGGTCAAGGCTCTATATCATGTCCGATATACATCAGCCTGACTTTTTTGATTTTCTAAAATCAGACTATCGGGTATATCGCTATTATGACTTTCCCAAATTAAGAGGACTTGTTTCGGGTGAGGGCGGTAAAAAAATAGACAATGTGATGCTTTACCTGGTTGAAAAAAACATTATGAAGTATGCCACGGTTAAGATTTTAGCACCCCACAAAGCCCCAATGATTTATAACCTTAATACGCTTTACGATCTAACTTTTTTAAAGAAACCACCATCCACGAGATCAATCTATAAAAAACCAGTGAAAAAACGGTTACCCACGAGACTGTTTTGGAGGCAAATTAAAAAATTTTGGGTTACTAAACGGAAAAAATTAAATCCTAAGTTGATAGTAATATCTTCATTGAATAAAAATTTACTGCCGAACAAATATCTCTTATTTTCCATGTCTGGGCGTAAAACCGGTGTTGATAACGTGTTTGGAATGTTGAACCTTATCTTTAGGGAAGCTCAATACCTAAATAGAATTCCTGTCATCGGAACATTTACTATTAGTTCAACGCATAATTTGGGTGATAGTAGAATCAACTTGCGTTTTGAGGATTACCTTGATTTATCAAACAGTATCCTTGTTCAGTTTGAACAAGGAGGCCATAAATCTAGTACACTCAATCAAGGTTGGATTAAAGAGGAAGAATTCGATTTGGCTAGTTATGCGCCCGACAAAGTATATAGCCTTGCTGCAGATGAAATCGTCAGCGAGGAGCTGAATCAACGCTATGATGTGTTGGTTCGCAGAGACCCGGCATTTGATTATGTTAGCACTTGCGAAAAGTATCAACATGACTACTATATAGACTTTCCGTATTCGGAGAAAGTAAATAGAACAGTTGACGAGACACTGAATGTCTTAGGCGTGTCTCGTAAAGTTGCAATGGCATCGCAACATTATTTTCTAAATAGAACAAACCACGAGATAAGTGGTTTGCAACACGAAGACATTTCTTTGGATAAGGTTTATTATGCGTGTATGCATGTGCGTGCATCGATCAGAGATAGAGATTACGGGCAACCCATATTTCCGTTTTCGGCATCAAAAAAGCAAATTCAATCAGTGCTGAAACATTCAATTAGCAAAGGTTCTCGGCTCTATATCATGTCCGATATACATAGGACTGAGTTTTCTGATTTTCTAAGATCAGATTATCAGGTATATCGCTATTATGACTTTCCTAATTTAAGAAAACTTGTTTCGGGTGAGGACGGCAGCCAAATAGATAATGTGATGCTTTATTTAGTTGAAAAAAACATCATGAAGTATGCTACGGTGAAGATTTTACCGCCACATAAGGGACCGATGAGTTACCATCTCAATACAGTCTATGACCTTTCGCTCTTTAAGGAGCCACCTTCAACGAGAGAAAAACAGGACTCGGAGAAAGTAATTAGAATAGTTGATGAGATGCTGAATGCCTTAGGCATATCTCGTGAGGATGCAATGACGGCACAACGTTATTTTTTAGATAGGGTAAACAGCAGTGGATGGGATCAGCAACATGACAGCATTCCTCTAAATAAAGTTTATTATGCGTGTATGCATTTGCCCGCATTGACTGAAGGTAGAGATAACAAGCGACGCATATTTCCGTTTGCGGTATCAAAGGAGCAAATTAAATCAGTGTTGGAACATTCAATTAGTAAAGGCTCTCGGCTTTATGTTATGTCCGATATACATCAGCGCGACTTTTTTGATTTTCTAAAATCCGACTATAAAGTATACCGCTACTATAACTTTCCTAATTTAAGAAAACTTGTTTCGGGTAAAGGCGGAAAAAAAATAGATAATGCAATGCTTTATTTGGTTGAAGACAACATCATGAAGTATGCCACAGTTAAGATTTTACCGCCATATAAAGGACCGATGATTTATCATCTCAATACAACCTATGACCTTTCTATCTTAAAAGAGCTACCTACAACGACAGAAAGACCAGATCCCCAATCGTGAAAAAGGTATTCCTTTTGGATATAGAATACTTGTTATGTTGAAAACAAGCATAAATTTACGGGTTATTAAATACGGCTTGATAGCGGCTATTGCTTCGTTATTTGCTCTCTCCAGCGTGGGTGCCGATATCGGCGAAGATCCTGCGTATCGTGAAGCAATAGAAAAATTTAACAATAGCGACTGGGAAGGTGCGCACCGTTTATTCAAACGATTACAAGAAAATTATCCTGACGAACCAGTGATATTGAATAATCTTGCGGTTATTGCGGTTCATCAAGATCAACCTGCACTTGCAATCAAACTTCTAGAGCGCGCAATTTTAAGTCACCCTACGCTTTCTGTCAGCTATAAAAACTTACAATCCCTATACAATTATCAAGCAGCACAAGAATATAAAAAAGCACTGTCTTTAGATTCATTGAAATTAACCACGCCTAAGCTGAGTCTTATTGACACTCCGCAGCCGACTGATGATGATACTGCCGAGAAAGCAAGTGCAGCCGAACTCGTACTGGCGGAAGAAACCATAGAAAAACCCCTGGTTGAGGAAGCGCGTCCGACACCTGCCGATACCGATAAAGATCAAATCACCGCGAGCCTAAAACAGTGGGCTGACGCATGGAGCCGCCAAGACCTAGACGCTTATTTTGATAGCTATATCAAAGATTATCGCCCGCGCTCAGGAACCGCGCATCTGCGTTGGCGAAAACTGCGAGAGACGCGCATCGTCAATCCTCAATTCATCAATATTCGGATATCTGACCTTTCCGTCAAAAAACAAGACGACAACAATGCCACGCTGACATTCAGACAACATTATCAATCTAATTTGTTAAAAAGTGCGGTGATTAAACAATTGGAATTCTATAAAACCGAAGCCGGCTGGAAGATTAAATCCGAGCGCGTTGTCAGCCAGTCGTAATATCTAAAAATGAGCAAAACGATTTTTTTAGCGTTGTGTTTTCTATCCTCGGTCACGCTTGCCGATAATGACACAATAGAAAAAGAAACCGCTGAAATTAATTTGGAGAAGGCATTTGCCGCAATCTCTATCGGAGAGGTACAAAAAGCGAAGTCTATTTTGGTGGATACTTTGGAACACCACCCGAACTTTCATCTTGCTAGAATGGTCTATGCAGATCTAATCGCTGCCCAAGCACAACATTCGCCTTTGTTGGCGAACCCTGTCGCACAAAGCAAGGCGCGTATTGCCGATTTGGCGGAGGAAGCTACTGCGCGCCTAATGCAGCCGCCGCCAAAATCAAACGAGCTACCTGCCAATATCATGCAGGTGTCGCAAAATCACCGGCATGTATTATTGTTTGATGCCGAATACTCGCGTTTATATGTATTCGAAAATCACCAAGGCACACCGCATTTAATTGCTGACTATTACGCATCCGCCGGCAAAGACGGTATGAATAAGGAGAGAGAAGGAGACAATCGCACGCCCAGCGGGGTGTATAAAATCACCCATACTTTGGATGACGATCAATTGCCGGAACTATATGGGATCGGAGCCTATGTGTTGAATTATCCCAACCAATGGGATCAAACCCTACGCCGTAGCGGTTCCGGGATATGGCTACACGGAGTTCCTCGTATCACCTACAGCCGTCCCCCTGAGACCAGCCGCGGTTGCATCGTTAGTAGCAACTCAGTCATGCAATGGCTGAAGGATCACATTGATCCGACCCAAACGCCGGTGGTATTAGCAAACCAAGTCGACTGGTTAGATACCGTGTCGTGGCAAGCACACCGGAAACAACTATTATCAAAGATAGAACAATGGCAAAGTGATTGGCAAAGTTTAGATGTAGCACGGTACTTAGAGCATTACTCTGAGGAATATCAAGATATGAAACTTAATTATCAACAAATGCTGAAACAAACCCGTCGCAACGCTAAAAAGAAAACCTTCGTTAAGGTGGCAATTAAAGAGATAGATTTATTCCGCTATTCAACGAAGCCGGAACGTTATACCGTGCATTTTGACCAAGACTATAAAAGCAATAACTACAACATCGCTTATCGTAAAAAGCAAATTTGGCAACGCGAGGATGGCGAATGGAAAATTATTTTTGAAGGGCGGGTATAAACGACTGAATGTGAGGCTGTTGAAAAAGTACCGCCCCACTGCACAAACGTAACCGCCACGCACCACTAAATTAACGATAACCACCTGTAGGGGAGGGCTAACATAGGGCTGTTGAAAAAGTACCTGCATTAGTATATTCCCCTCCTTTGGAGGGGTGGCAGGCCTATGCATTTTGCAATGCATGTGCTTAGCAATTATGTTAAGGTTCTGCACAAAGTCACGCCGTTTGTGCTACTGCAACAAACGGCGGTTCTATTTTTCAACAGTCCCACATGCCCTCCCTAACGCGTTGTTCTTGAACAAACAATCCATTCATTCATTTCGTTTATGGAAACCAAAACCAAATGGCGCAAGCGGTTGGGTTTATACAATAGCGGTACTTTTTCAACCGCCCCATACTTAGTCGGATTGCGGCACGTTATAGCGAAGCCAGCGCACTAGATCCACCCACATCGTTCGCAAATCATGGTCGCTGGGCATATAACGCGCCGATTTCAATTCTATCGTTAGCACTGGTATTGCCAAGTCTTCGCCGGCATAACGGCCTAAAGAACCGGGAAAGGTTTTTAGATCGCTAAACTTCAAAGAACCTAGAAAGGTGGGAGGCTTTACTGATGCCGGCCCGTCGTAGTCAACCAAGCCATAAGGCGCATGTAGCGAGACGATTACATCAGGTTGAAAGTTTTCAATTTCCTGCTCCAGCCAACGACTTTCGCTTTCACTGCGCGCAGATTGTCCGGGATAACGACGGGGGTTGCTATCAGTTTGCTGCATCCAATACGACAATGCTTCGCTTTCCCAATCGGCACTTGCCAGATTTCTATTTAGATCTACCCCATTGGCGTTGGTGCGTGTGGCAGGGCTTTTTAGCAAACCGTCCAAGTTGATCGCCGGTGCAAAATGCCAGTGGAATAACCCCGAATGATGGCGGTCTAGTATTGCCATCCACTTAAAAGAGACGCTAAACGAAGCATACTCGTCTCCGTGAGTACCACCAATAAACAAAACCCGTGCCAGCGGTTTTCTACTCGCCAGCGGCGGGTATTCCTTGTATAGGATTGCGTGCCCTTGCTCGGTATAAGCACCAGTTCCGACGAGTTGCAGATTCAGACACTCTTGCACGCTTACCGAGGACAGCTTGTTGCCAAGCAAACTACACGCCTGATGTACCTCAGTGTGTTCTCCGGCATAACCGAAAAATCTCGGAAGCAAAATCAACATTAAAATCAATAATCGCATAACTACAGCAAACCGTTTGAGAGAATTATATACCGCCGTTTGTTGCTGTTGCAACAAACGGCGTAACTTTGTGCAGAACCTTAACATGGGTATGTAGGTCAGACAAGCTAAGGCTTGTCCTAAATGGTGGGTACGCAAAAAACCACCCCGTCAGATATAGCCGCCGATTGAACCAGTAGGTCAATCGGCGTGACACTGTGCAGAACCTCAGCATGATTGCTAAACGCGTGTATTACAAAATACATAGGCCTGTCACCCCTCCATAGAAGGGGAATACCATTTTTTCAGCAGCTCGTTTAGCTACGTATTCGCATCCCCGGCATTCTGCGAGCCTGCTTGGCATCAATTGATTTTGAATAGCGCGCAGCAATGGTATTCAATGAGGAGATGTACTTGCCGAAGCCGGGTAAGTAATCGCGCAGTTTGGCGAAGTCGGAACGCTCTATAAACATAAGATAACTCTCTTCAAGTGCGGTAAGAGACCCGGTGGTTAATATCTTTTTTTCTATAGTGCGTTCGCCGAAATGATCGCCTGGTAAAATCTCCCTCTTGAATACTTTCCCATCTTCTTCATGTACTTCTAATTGTAGACGACCTCTGACTACGGTATATAAGCCGCGTAGAATTTGATTTTTTCCGATCACAACATCACCAGCCTTGAAGCGTATGAAGCAAGTACTGGAAGGCAGGTGTTGTTGTATATGGACGATATTGCGGGGAACAAAGTAATCAAGCAACCAGTTGAGCGCGATGCGAAGCCGTGAGACAGCACCAGGGAACATTGCCAAATAAATGACCCGCCATAATGCCCAGGCAATAAATCCCGAAATACGAAAGTTTCTGATCTCGGCAACCCCCTTGTAATCGCCGATAGAAGCGAGTGAACCTTTAGGTTTGTAGCCAAAGTCGGTGAGTGGGCGGTTTTCTATTTCTGCAGCGATATTGGTCGCTAGGCATTGTGCTTGGCGTACTGCAAACTGCGCAGTGGGTGGGCAGGGATTAAATTCAGAAACCGCATTAGGTACCCGTGCAACATCACCCAATGCCCAGATATTGGAATGACCGACAATGCGCAGTTTGCCGTCTACCAATAATCTACCGTGTTCAGTCGTAAAATCTAAGTTTTGTACCATTTCCGGCAACGAATTTCCGACAGTAGAAACAACCGTTTTACAGCTGATAATTTTGCCATTATCGAGTTCTACCGCCTCGGCAGTCATTCCGGTGAGCATGGTGTTGGTGATAATCTCAATGCCTCTGGCTTCAAGTTTATGCCTGACATATTCCGAGAGTTTTGCACCCATCTCAGGCAGAATTCTATCGCCGCTATGCACGAGCACCATTCGTATTTGATCTCTATTTATGTGCGGATAGAAGCGCAAGGTGCGATGTATCATTTCTTGTAGCTCGCCGATTGTTTCAATCCCGGAAAATCCGCCACCTCCGACTACGAAACATAGATTTTTTGCAATGGTTTGCTCGTCTTTATAGCTGTCGGATTCTTCCAGACGCTCAATGACATGGTTTCTAAGCAGATACGCATCGGAGAGATTTTTCATTGTCAGCGCATGTTCGGTGAAGCCCGGCAACATAGACAACTCAGGTTTTAATCCGGTGGCAATCACTAAATGATCAAACGGCACTTCAATCAGTTTGGAGTCGGGACCTTGGGAAACATAGACACATTGTTTGCCTTTATCTATATCGATTACCCTTGCTAAGCGTACGTCTATATCCTTGAGCATTAATCTAACTGGTGTGACCGCATCTTGTATATTAATGACACCCGATGCAACTTCCGGCAATAACGGCTGGAAAACAAAATAATTTTCTCTGTTGATAATTTCTATTTGGTGTTTTTTGCCTAGGATTTTATGCAGGTATTTAGCCGTATATGCCCCACCAAAGCCTGCCCCGATAATAACGATACGCATATTACCTCCTATCATCGTTTTAGGATTAGATAGACGAATGGTGGTTTTTGAGACCACGCATACGCTCTTTTTGCTGTATAATACACTACGAATTCCCTCCCAATAAAATTAAGACTTGCTTAAAAGCTATCATTTCGTTTATGATAGCCCATTGCCTTGAAGGAAGGAAGTATATAAATTAAATTAATAGTTATTAATAATGAAAACATACAGCGCAAAAGCTAATGAAATTAAACGAGATTGGTTTGTAGTGGATGCAACTGATCAACCACTCGGCAGGCTGGCATCCGAAGTGGCACGGCGTTTGCGCGGCAAACATAAGCCGCAGTTCACCCCGCATATGGATGTCGGTGATCACATCATCGTTATCAATGCCGAAAAAGTGGCAGTGTCAGGCAATAAAATGCGCGACAAAATGTATTACCGTCATAGCGGCTATATCGGTTCTCTAAAATCACAATCGCTACAGAAGTTGTTGGAGGAGCATCCTGAGCGAGTGATAGAGAAAGCTGTCAAGGGCATGTTGCCAAGAAATTCACTGGGGCGAGCGATGTTTGGCAAACTGCGAGTATATGCCGGAGATGCCCACCGACACGACGCACAACAGCCACAAACACTGAGGATTTAACGATGGCAAAAGCGACAGAAACAGAAGCAAAGACAAAAGCGACAGAAACAGAAGCAAAGACAAAAGTGACAGAAACAGAAGCAAAGACAAAAGTGACAGAAAAAGAAACAAAAACGGCAGCGGGAACGAAAACGGGAACAGAGGCCAAGCCGGAAGTGGCCAAAAAAGCAACGAAAATGGAAGCGGAAACAAAGGCGAAGACGAAAGCGACCAAAAAAGAAGCGACGCAAACAGAAGCAGCCAAAACGAAAAAGAAGACAAAAAAACCAACCGGCAAACGTTATTACGGCACCGGACGGCGTAAAGCGTCGGTTGCCCGAGTCTATGTGACGACCGAAGGCTCCGGCAAAATGCGCGTGAACCGCCGCAATATGAAAGATTACTTCAGTCGTGAGACGACACGCATGTTAATTCACCAGCCGTTGCAAGCCATTGCCAGCAAAAAGAAATTTGATTTTGAAATCACCGTCAAAGGTGGTGGGATTAGCGGACAAGCGGGGGCAATACAACTAGGAATTGCTCGTGCGTTGGTTCAACACGATGAAAATTTCAGAAAACTTTTGCGCGAGAAAGGTTTTCTGACCCGCGACGCACGCGTCGTTGAGCGTAAAAAAGTCGGCTTACGTAAGGCACGCAAAGATGTACAATACTCTAAACGTTAAATAGAACCATGTATGCGATTATTCAAACTGGTGGCAAGCAGTATAAAGTCTCAAAGGGAGACAATATACAAGTTGAATTGTTGCCCGACGACATCGACAGCAAAGTGAACTTTGACAAAGTTTTGATGCTAAACGACGAGGGTCGTGTAGAAATAGGCACACCCTATCTAGAAAATGCCCGAGTATTTGGCAAAGTCTTACGTTCAGGTAAGAAAGATAAAATCAAAGTAGTCAAGTTCAAACGGCGCAAACGCTATGCGCGCACTGCAGGACACCGCCAGTCGTTTAGCGAGATAGAGATTACTGATATTCAGAGCTCAGCGCAAAATGATAAGGAAGAAATGAGAAGCACCGAATCTGAACAAGCACCTGAACAAACATTGGGAGAAGAGAATGGCACATAAGAAAGCAGGCGGTAGCACCCGCAACGGACGTGATTCACAATCCAAACGCTTAGGTGTTAAGCGATTTGGTGGTGAAATTGTCAAAGCCGGCAATATATTGATACGCCAACGAGGCACCCGATTTCATCCCGGCACCAATGTAGGGTGCGGTAAGGATTACACGCTTTACGCACTCTCCGACGGGCGAGTGATATTTGAGCGCAAAGGGCCTCTGAAAAAAAGCTACATCAGCATCTCCCCTAACTAAATAATCTCATCACGAAACATGATGCGACCGTTTGTCGCAACATGTACTATACTATCTTAAAATGAACTTTGTAGACGAAGCCTCTATTACGGTACAGGCAGGGAAAGGCGGCGACGGCTGTGTCAGCTTTCGTAGAGAACGATGCATCCCGCATGGCGGTCCGGATGGTGGCGACGGCGGCAACGGCGGTTCGGTATATTTAATTGGCGACGAAGGACTGAACACGCTTGCCGATTTCAGGCATCAACCGTTATTCAAAGCAACCGACGGCATCAGAGGGCAAGGTTCCAATCGCTGTGGCAAGCAAGGTGACGACTTAATGGTGCGGGTGCCGACCGGCACTGCTGTATATCATCGCGAAACCGGCGAACTCATCGGCGATGTTGTGGAACACCACAAAAAATTGCGCGTTGCCGACGGCGGCAGACACGGTTTGGGAAACACGCGTTTCAAATCGTCCACCAACCGAGCACCAAGACAATTCACGCATGGCGAGGCAGGCGAATGTCGCGAGCTTTATTTGGAATTAAAGCTACTTGCCGATGTCGGATTACTCGGTTTGCCAAATGCTGGCAAATCCACCTTGCTTGGTGCAATTAGTTCAGCTCGCCCGCGTATTGCAGATTATCCTTTTACCACGCTATATCCTGCATTGGGTGTGGTTAGAGCGTCCGAATACCGAAGTTTTGTGGTTGCCGATATTCCCGGACTGATAGAAGGTGCTTCCAAAGGTGTGGGTTTGGGCATACAGTTTCTAAGACATTTACAAAGAACAAAGTTATTATTACATTTACTCGATATCAGCACGGTGGAATCAACAAAGGCAGCAGCGCATAATATACATTGCGTAGAAAAGGAGTTGTCTTGTTTTGATGCAGAATTAGGCACTAAAGAACGATGGTTGGTTTGCACCAAAACTGATAGCATGGCGGACGATCAAGTAGCAGACTTTCGCAAACAATTAATGCGCAATGTTCACTCCGAGCAACCGTGCTTTACAATTTCTGCAGTAAGCGGTAAAGGGCTTCCCGAATTAATAAATGCCGTCTCCGATCGTTTGGAACAAATGAATCATGGACAAACAGAAAGTTAAAAATCAACGCTGGATTATCAAGATCGGTAGCTCTTTGGTTACTAAAAACGGTCGTGGATTAAACCATACTGCAATACAAACCTGGGCATCACAGATCAAAACCTTGCATGCCCAAGGTTATCACCTTGCCGTAGTCTCTTCCGGTTCTATTGCCGAAGGTATCTACCGCTTAGGTTGGGACGAGCGGCCCGATAAGCTACATCATCTGCAGGCCGCCGCCGCAGTCGGGCAGATTGGATTGATGCAAGCCTATCATTCAATATTTGAAGAACAGGGCGTAGGTAGCGCACAGATATTGTTGACGCATGAGGATTTAAGCCATCGGCTACGCTATAACAACGCACGGGCAACCTTACTATCATTGTTTGAAATCGGCATAGTGCCGATTATCAACGAAAACGATACCGTTGCAACCGAAGAAATACAGCTGGGCGATAACGACACGCTCGCCGCTCAAGTTGCCAATTTGGTCGATGCCAATGTGCTGCTGATCCTAACCGACCAAGCAGGCTTGTATGATAAAGACCCTGTTGCGAATGAAGATGCAGTCGTTATTAAAAGCAAAAACGCTTATGACTCTGAACTTGATGCTATCGCCGGTCCTAGCGCAAGTGGCTTGGGGCGCGGCGGAATGATTACAAAGATCAAAGCGGCGCGCACCGCAGCGTGGTCGGGCACCTCAACGATTATCGTTCACGGCATGGAAGATAACGTCATCGTACGCATCGCCGACGGAGAAAAATCAGGTACTTACCTAGAAGGCACACATCAGCCTATTGCCCTTCGTAAACGATGGATTGTCAATCGCAAAGCAAGGGGAACCTTGATCATTGACAACGGAGCAGTTTGGGCACTTCGCCAACGGCAAAAAAGCCTGTTGCCCATTGGTGTGATAGATGTGGAAGGAGATTTTGGTCGCGGCGATATGGTGCTATGCAAAGATACTGATGGTGCGATCGTTGCCTACGGGCTGTCAAACTACACTGCGCAAGAGGCACGCAACACCGCCGGCAAAAATAGTCAGCATATAGAGCGCATCATGGGAAGCGACCACAAACCTGAAATAATACATCGCGACAACCTTACCCTAGAAAGCACCCTAGAGCGAAGCGAATAATGCGATAAGGTATGGGGTGTTGATTAAGAACTACGCAACAGATTATTCAGACGGCTTTTATGGCGCGCCGCCTTGTTTTTATGAATTAAGTGCTTGTTGACACTAGAGTCAATAATCGGCACTGCCTTTTTATAGGCTTCTTTAGCAAGCTCTTTATCGTCTGCATTGACAGCCTTGATTACATTTTTGATTGCGGTCCTAAGACGCGACCGAAGCGCAACATTATGCTCTCTATGCTGCTCCGCTTGACGCACTCGTTTACGTGCCGATGAACTATTTGCCATATAACTATCTCCGTTGGTTGTGAGAAGCGATTATACGGCGAGCAGAAGGATTTGTCAAAGGTGTGTACGATGCCATGACATATTGGACAAATAGGGGCAGAATAAAGCCGCCGATTGATTTTGATACACGTACTGTTTCTAACGAACATAATATTTAGATTTTGCAAAAAGTTATGCCACTTAATCTACTGGCTCAATCGGCGGTTCTACTTGTTCGATTACGTTGTTTTTTCAGCAGCCCTACGATGAGTTTAAGAATACTTTTTCAGAACCCCATAGATTCATAGTTTATAATTAAGCACAACCTATCAGCAATTTTTTATAATGGCAAACTTAACACAATTTATAGACCTGCCTAGACAGAGTCCCGAAAAGGCTCCGGCAGAGGTTCGTTTGAAACACTGGGATGAGATATACGGGCAGTTTAGCCCAGAACAGGCATCTCAGCAGGCGGATCGTTGTATTGAATGTGGTAATCCGTATTGCGAGTGGAAATGTCCGGTACATAATCATATCCCTGATTGGCTCAAACTGATAGAAGCGGGTAATCTTTGGGAAGCAGCTGAACTCTCGCATAAAACAAACTCTCTCCCTGAGATTTGTGGGCGTATATGTCCGCAGGATCGTCTATGCGAAGGTGCCTGCACACTCAACGACGGATTCGGTGCAGTAACAATCGGGGCAATAGAAAAATATATCACCGACGAAGCACTCAAAACCGGCTGGAAACCTAATTTATCAAATGTCGTGAAGACCGACAAACAAGTTGCCATTGTCGGGGCAGGTCCTGCGGGATTAGCCTGTGCTGATATCTTGGTGCGGAACGGTGTCAAACCAATAGTCTACGATCGTTATCCTGAAATCGGCGGATTGCTCACTTTCGGTATTCCTCCTTTTAAGTTGGAAAAGGAAGTCGTGCTGACTCGGCGCAAAATAATGGAAGAGATGGGTATAGAATTCCGTCTAAGCACCGAAGTTGGAAGCCCAACCTTGCCTTTCAAGACCTTGTTGGATTCCTACGATGCGGTGTTTTTGGGCATGGGTACTTATACTGCAATGACTGGGAATTTTCCAGGCGAACAACTGCCCGGAGTATATAAGGCATTGCCTTACTTGATATCTAATATCAACCGCCTGATGAATTACCAGCAAGACCTCAAAGAATACATCAGCATGGAAAATCATCGCACGGTCGTATTAGGCGGAGGAGACACTGCCATGGACTGTGTGCGCACTGCGGTGCGACAAAAGGCGAAAACGGTCAGCTGTGTTTATCGTCGCGACGAGGAAAATATGCCCGGGTCAAGACGTGAAGTGCGTAATGCCAGAGCCGAGGAAATACAATTTCTTTTTAACCGTCAGCCTATAGAAATCATCGGCAAAGATCATGTGGAAGGTGTCAAAGTAGTCTCTACCCGGCTTGGTCAGCCTGACAAGCAAGGGCGGCGCAGACCAGAAGCTGTGCCAAACAGTACAGAAATCATTCCTGCCGATGCGGTTATCATTGCGTTTGGTTTTAGACCTAGTCCGGCAACATGGTTTTCGGAGTTTAATATACTAAGCGACGACACCGGCAAAGTGCGGGTCAATATGTCTGCACCGAATAGATATAAGTTCCAAACAACTAACCCAGCAGTTTTTGCCGGCGGCGATATGGTGCGCGGTTCAGACTTGGTGGTCACTGCGGTATTTGAAGGGAGAGAAGCAGCTAAAGGCATATTAGGTTATTTGGGCGTTGAGTGAATGACTAAAGCGCATACCAACACCCGCCTCTTGGATGCCATTGCACACCGTGCCGTAGATAGAACGCCGGTGTGGATTATGCGCCAAGCAGGCCGATATCTACCCGAGTATCGTCGGGTGCGTGAAAAGGCAGGACACTTTTTGAATCTTTGCAAAACACCCGAACTTGCCTGCGAAGTCACACTGCAACCGGTTGAACGCTACCCTTTAGATGCAGCGATTATATTCTCGGATATTTTAACCATTCCGGATGCGATGGGGTTAGGACTTGACTTTGAAGAAAACCGCGGTCCCTTTTTCAAGCACCCCATACGCGACGAGAAGCAAGCCGACGAATTGCGCATACCCGACGACGAAGATCTTCATTATGTGATGGAAGCGATAGCTATGGTGTGTAGGGAACTGGATGGGCGTATACCGTTAATCGGCTTTACTGGTAGCCCATGGACACTAGCGACTTATATGATAGAAGGTAGAGGAACACATAGTTTTGCTTTGGTGAAAAAAATGATGCTGGATCATGCCGGTTCGTTTAAGGGTATGCTGGATTTGCTTGCAACCGCAGGTGCTTCGTATCTTGCGGCACAAGCAAAAGCAGGTTGCCAATGCGTGATGATTTTTGACTCTTGGGGTGGTGTGTTGGCGCACGAACATTATTTGGAATATTCTCTTGCGCCTATGCAAAAGCTGATAACTGAGTTCAAGAATCAAGGTTGCTCAGATGTGCCGGTGATCTTGTTCACCAAGGGCGGCGGTCTGTGGCTGGAAAAAATGGCAGACACCGGATGCAATGTGATAGGTTTAGATTGGATGGTTAATATCGGTGAAGCAAAGCGTAGAGTAGGAAAACAAGTCGCATTGCAAGGTAATCTAGATCCCTCAATCTTACTTGCATCCAAACACGCTGTGCGCAACGAAGTGCTTAAGGTGCTTGATGCTTTCGGGGAAGGTTCGGGACATATCTTTAACTTGGGACACGGCATTTATCCGACAACCAATCCCGACAATCTACAAGTGTTAATAGAAACGGTTCACGAATATTTTGCTGCACACACTGCAGCTGCAAACTAGAACCGCTGCTGTTAAAAAAGTATTGTGATTGCCGAAACGTAACCGCCCCATGCCACATAATTTATGATATTGGTAGGGGCGGACTTGCATGTCTGCCCTACGGTACCGCCCTGCACAAACTCAACCGCTACGCGCCACTTGGTTTTGGTTTCCATAAACGAAATGGATGAATGGATTATTTTTGCAAGAACAACGCGTTAGGGCGGACATGTGGGACTGTTGAAAAATAGAACCGCCGTTTGTTGCAGTAGCACAAACGGCGTGACTTTGTGCAGAACCTTTGCAACCACCCCGTCAGATGGAATCGCCGATTATCGCCGAGTGAAACCGCCACTTGTTGCAGTAGCACAAGTGGCGTAACTTTGTACGAAATCTGAATATTGTGGTCACTAGGAACACTACGTGCATCAAAATCAATCGGCGTAACGTTGTGCAGAACCATAGCATGATTGCTAAACGCATACATTACAAAATGCATAGGCCTGCCACCCCTCCAAAGGAGGGGAATGTACTAATGCAGACACTTTTTCAACAGCCTCATGTGAGTCTGCCCCTACGGGTGGTTATCATAAATTTGGTGGCGCAAGCGGTTACGTTTTGGCGATGACAGTACTTTTTCAACGGCCCCACATCAGGGCATATTAGAAGCGGCCGGCCACAGTGCTTCATTTTCAATATACCACTCTGCCATTTTTTTGATTCCCGTCTTCAAATTGGTTTTAGGTTTATAGCCCAGCGATTGTATGCGTGCGGTGTCTGGGCAGCGGCGATCTGTTTCCCCAGAAGGCGACTCGGACGGTATGATATTGCCCTTTCTGTCAAATACTCCCAGCACAATAGAGACTACATCTTTGATTTTCACTTCGTCCATAGTGCCTATATGAAAAAAGGAACATTTTTCGGCTTGGGTGAAAGCCGTATAGCATCCTTCGGTGAAATCATCTACATATACAAAAGCTCGGGTTTGGGCACCTGAGCCACGAATCGGGAAGTCAATGGTCTGTCCTTTAGGGGTCTCTCTATCCAGCCGAGCGGCACGCATAATCAGTTGCGGTAAAACATGCTCAAAACCCATGTCGGCTCCATATACGTTGTGAGGGCGTACAACCGCTAATTGCCGGAACGCCTTGCGTCCATAATTTACTGCCAGCAATTCGGTTGCGATTTTACCGCCACCGTAGCTGTAGCGCGGGTTAAGGACATCAGGAATGACCAGTGATGCGGTCTCGTCGGTAGGCACCTTTTCTGCCCGCTGATAAACTTCGGATGAACTCAAAATCCAATAGCGATCTATTTTATGTGCAAGACAAGCATCTATGGTGTTCAAAGCACCTTTGATGCCGACTTCTAAAATCTGTTCCGGCATGCTATAAAAAAACTCAGTGCCGTTTATATAGGCCAAATGCGCGACTACATCCATTCCCTTGCATGCGCTTTCAACAACGGCATAATCACGAACATCACCGACAATAAAATCAATATCGTCAATCACATCGGCAAGACGCCTCGCATGTCCTCTAGAATTATTATCTAAAACACGCACTTGCCAACCTTCTCGCAACAGCTTCTTAACCAAAGCACTGCCTAAAAAGCCGCTCCCGCCGGTTACTAAAATTCGCTCGCTGGTCATAAATGTAACCCTATGAATTTTATGCCAAATAATGCAATGGGTGTATGATTTGACATCAACTTGGGTTTGATCCGGAACCGTTGCCCAAATGCATAAACCTTAGTTTATTTTCCGAGTATAAGCCTCTGTAAGCAGGCAATACAGACCATATATCATAAATAGCAGCAGGGGTTGCCATAGACATAGTTAAAGCATCCAGATCTATCCATTCATATTTTTTATTGTTGTTTGCGACTATCATAACTGATGCGCAATCAAACGCCTGCTCCAAATCTACTGGGGTTACCCCTAGATTGGAAATCGTCCGACTACCGACGGCAAAATCGTGTCCGCAAATCATCGCTTCGGGATATCGCTGCCTCAAACATGCAACAATATCCAAACTAGACGAGGCGCGAGTATCATCGGTTTCAGGCCGCCCCTTAAATGCCATACCTAAAATACTTATTTTGGTGTCTTTCCCTTTATTGGGAATAATTCCGGTATCGTCAAGACGGTCGCATACATAGTTGGGAAGAGATTCGTTTAAGGCTCTCCCTTGTTTAATCAACTGCGGCACATAACCATAAGCCTCTAGAGAGGCTTGTAGAATATGCGGGTCCTTATATAAACAAGGCCCACCCACAAACCCAGGATCCGAGATCTGTGTTCTCGCATAACCTGTGTTCGCAGCCTCAATAATTTCTCTGCTGTCTAGCCCTGCTGCCTCACATAATAATGCGACTTCATTCCCTATTGCAAAATTCAAGTCTCTATAACTGTTATCCAGCAATTTAATAATCTCGGCACTCTCAAGAGAGGAGACCATAATAACCGTAGGTGTTATTTTTCTAAAAACCGCCTCTGCTTGCAATGCTGCCGCTTCTGTTAAGCCACCAATAATTTGAGGTAAAACAGCCAGCTCAGCCATTGCATTGCCTTCAATGGTACGCTCCGGGCAATACGCAAGCCCGAATTGTTTGCCACTTTGCTCTAGAGTTTTTTCAACAATCTTGCGGGTAGTGCCCAGTTGCACGGTTGAACGTAATATGACCAACGCATCGTCGTTCATATGATTTGCAATTTCCCTTGCAACCGACTCTATCATGTCCATGCGAGGACGGCCTTGATCGTTAAGTGGAGTACCCACCGTGATGATATAAACCAAAGGTTCTTGTTGGGCGTTATTCAGTTCGGATAATTCTGATAAAAAATGCAATCTTCCTGCATTCATGCTACCTTTGATACGCGGTTCAAAACCTTTTTCTAAAAAGTGCGGCTTGCCTTGCATAAGCATCTTCAGTATGTCCGGATTTTTCTCTACTCCCCAAACATCAAAACCTCGATCAGACATAATCGCAGCTAAAGTCAGACCGACATAGCCCATACCTACAATACATATTTTTCTATGTTCCGTTGCCATAGTTTTATCCTAAAATACTAATAAAAAATTTCGGTTCTAAACAAGATAATAACCGCATATATTGCATAAACAATTCTGATTTTCAAGCACAACCATACTAACAGATTATAAAACAAGAGACTTTTCTGATTTATAATAGAAGGCATTATATGCTTTCTGCATATCCCCTTCAATTTATATTGCACTATTTGTTGTACGATAGATTAGATATGATACACTAGAAAGCTCAACCCCCTATAACTTTACAAGGAGATGTATTATGAACAAAGACTTTAAATTGAAAAAATCAATCAGATTGGTAACTGCCACTCTAGCAGGAAGCATGACGATGGCGGGAGCCGTGTCAGCCGAAAGCAACATTTTCTCAGTGCAGGAATTACCCGGCGGCTATATGCTGGCAGCTGGTCACCTAGAAGGCGGATGTGGCGCAGATAGGAAAGTCCCTGAAGGCATGAAAGATGCTGAAGGGCAGTGCGGTGAAGGCAAATGCGGCGAAGGCATGAAAGATGCCGAAGGTCATTGCGGTCATCACGACAAAAGTGCCGAGGGTATGAAAGATGCCGAAGGCAAGTGTGGTGAAGGCAAATGCGGTGAAGGTATGAAAGATGCCGAAGGTCATTGTGGTCATCACGACACAAGTGCCGAGGGTATGAAAGATGCCGAAGGCAAGTGCGGTGAAGGCAAATGCGGCGAAGGCATGAAAGATGCCGAAGGCAAGTGCGGCGAAGGTAAATGCGGCGAGTCTAATTAATATAGGCTGTCAATCTACTAACAGGTATAGGGGTGGGTTGCTGACATGCCCACCCCTCATACCGCGTATCTTAAAAATAGACACAATCAATTCCCTCCTCTGAAGAGGTGTCAGGTGCAATAAAACTAACCGCCGATTATCACTGAATAAACCCGCTATTTGTTGCAAATAACCGTTGCTTGTTGCAGTAGCACAAGAAACATTACGTTGGAGTGATCTTGGGGTTGTTGAAGAAGTACCGCCATCGCTCAAACGTAACCGCTTGCGCCATCAAACTTATGTTAACCAACTGTAGGGATGGACTCATATGTCCGCCCTCAAGTCCTGTTTTGCACTAATAGAACCGCTTGCGCCACTTGTTTTAGTTCCCATGAATTGGATGGCGTACGATTTTGTTTATGTGGGCACAACGCGTTCGGGCAGACATGTTAGTCTGCCCCTACGGTGCATGAAATACTTTTTCAACAGCCCCATTCATCCATTTTATTTACGGTAACCATGATTCGATGGTGCAAAGAGTTCTGCACAACATAACGCCAAGTGACCTACTAGCTCAATCGTGAGCATCCATTGTCACCAATTTTGTATCATCGCTGGAGGTAGTCTAAACAGCCGATCTCGCACTGTGGACGCTCTGGCAAAACGAAACTTCGCCGGTAGTCTAGCACGCATCAGTGCAAACACATTGTAGGCTAAAGCACATATACAAACATACAGGGAGTCGGGACCAAAATCATTACACGGCAGATAACCTGCTGCAAAGTCGTATTTAAGCTCCCTAATCCGATTCTTCAAATCCGGGCCACGCTGATTATATTCGTGTAATATCTGCTCATCATCTAAGCCTTTGATATTAGTTGCAATCGCACGATAGACATACTGCTTGATTTCAGACTGCGCTGGTACAGACAGTCCCGGCAACTCTTCTTGATTAGGCAAGTCGGCAACTTCGCTCTTCAGGGAACGTTGTATGACGATGTCAAATTCGGTATCGCTGTGTTGCATCGTATGGCTGCGACGAGCCACCCATTTTTGTTGCGATAGACTGTCGTCTTTTAACCGCAAAGGTTTCCAATCCGCTGGTGGTACCGTCGCAATCACCTCCCTGATTGCTGTGTCTATCCTAGCATGAATAATAAACTCTATGTTTTGATGCGCTAGATCTTCAATCAATTCCTTTTGATAACCAATCCTATCTGAGCGCACACGCCCTAGCTCCACCCCATCCGGCAACTGCGCTTGGCATGCCTTGATAAAAGCGGCACTATCATAGTTTGGTGGAGCATCCTTGTCTTGGGACTCTACTGCGATGACCTGACCGCTTTCAGCTATCGTACCGATTATCGGCATCAAATCACAATATTCCAAAGTCCTCCACTCCTCATAAGGTCTCTTAGCCAAAATGACAGTTGTGTTTATATCCAAAGTGGGACGCTTTACTTTCAACGACTTCAAGGTCTCGGCAATCACCGTGCGATTGAGCTGGTGAATTAGCGGTACTCCTGCCTCGCCATGATGGCGCAACCACTTTGCCAAAGTATCTGCTTTCGGAATCTGTTTAATGCCGGCTAGCTTAAGCGACTCTCTTTCGAAGTCTAGTATGCAGATATCTTCAAGACCTTCTCCTCCCTTGTTGAGCATCAGCACAAAGGTATTGACGATGTTGCTATTGCTATGACCAAGATTGCTAACTGGCGCAGTAAACAAAGCATCAACCTGTTGCTTAATTTTGAGTGCTGCTAGCACTTCAACCAGTGGCAACAAACCAGGCTGAATCAATCTCTCGTCGGTAGTGGCCTCTATCGTATACGGTGTATACGGCGATCCTTGGAACTTCTTCTTTCGCTTTTTCTTTTTTCGTTTTGACATCATACCTCTATGGTTCTATTTTTTAACAGCCCATATGGGGCTGTTGAAAAAGTACCGCTATTGCACAAACCCAACCGCTTGCGCCATATAATTACGCGAACCACCGTAGGGGAGGGCTAACATGCCCTCCCTAAAGTACCGTTTCGTACTATTCCAACCGCTATGCGCCACTCAGTTGTGGTTTCCATAAACGAGATGGATAAATGGATTATTTGTGCGAACGCAACCCGTTCTGCACAATGTTACGCCGTTTGTGCTACTGTAACAAACAGCGGTTCTATTTTTCAACAGCCCATATTTTGTTGATTAGAAATATTACCACATATCAAAATCAATCGGCACAACTAAAATATTTATCCATCCAATTCACGGTAACCCCATAACCACAAATTAGGTTAGAATTTCCGATGTCTATCGATTCAAATGCGACCATACAGAGAAATGCAAAACAATCCTTTCCAGCAAACACAATTCATGGTGTCTGCGGTGCGCCCCAAGCAATATCCACCAGATAACGGTGCCGAAGTCGCAATCATCGGACGTTCCAACTCTGGAAAATCAAGCACACTGAATGCAATATGCACTCGTCGCAAACTTGCTAAAACAAGCAAAACACCAGGACGCACCCAAACCATCAACTTCTTTGAAGTAATAAAGGGCAAACGTCTCGTAGACCTACCTGGCTACGGCTATGCTCGCGCCGCTGTATCCGAGCAAAAAAAATGGTCTGCCTTCATCACTCAATACTTTGCCGAGCGACAAAGCCTGCGAGGTGTGGTCATCGTAATGGATGCCCGCCGTCCCCTCATGCAAAATGATTGGCAGGTCATCCATTGGCTGGATGATATAGCCTTTCACATTCTTCTGAACAAAACCGACAAACTAAAACGCAGCGAAGCGCAACGATGCCTGCAAAAAACATCGGCAGCATTAACTGATTATCGGGCATCACTACAGCTATTCTCCGCACATAGCGGACAAGGTGTCGCCGAGGCTAGAGATCAACTCACTGCATGGTTAGGAATAGGGCGTACCACAGGATAAGGAAGACATAAGGCGGTGTTTGATTGTAAGGCATACGAATAAGGTAATATATGAGACACATAGCTTTATGGTAAAACCACATGATAAAGGAATTAGAAATCACACCTCGGCAGAGAGATATATACCGTCGATTAAAAAATCATAGAGATACAAAGCAGCTTTGTATCGGTGAATGGTATCTTGGGGCATTATACGCTCTAGATAATCCATATAATCCTGATAGATTTCCTCAAGCGGCACATTCCCTCAGAGAACTAATAGAGAAATTAGGATGGCAGTCAAATTTGGAAGCCTATAATGGAACACTTAATAAGATTGCCCACTATGAACCTCTTTCAGGAAAAGATAGGACATTTAAAGATAGTCTAGAAAAACTAGAAGAATACATTATTGAGAACCTTCAAGATGAAAAAATAGCAAACAATATTGACAACCAGGAATTCATTACCAAAAGCTATAGCGCAGACTTAAAGCCTACATCCCAGCAACAAGATATAATTGACCTTCTAAAAGAGGGAGTAGATACAAAAGAACTTTGTTTCAGTGAACAGTATCTTGGGGCATTATACGCTTTAGATAATCCATATAATCCTGACAGATTTTCTCAAGCAGCCAATTCTTTAAGAGAGCTGATAGAAATACAAAGAAGTTATGACACTCATACTAATAAAAAGAAAAAAGTTCGCAACATAGAATTCACAAAAAAATCACATGAACGGAATGATCCAAATATTCGTGTTCTATCTCTGGACATTCAGGATAGTATCCAAAAAGACTCTGAAGGTTTACGCAAAAAACTACAAGATATTACACATCATAAATTCTGTCCCTCACAGGACGAATTAAAAGAATGTATCACAAAGCTAGAAAACGATTTATACATGCTAAAACCGAACATTATAAAAGATAGGAGAAAACTCGAAAATCTGCTTAACCAACCTAAAAGAAACGACATAAATAGAGAAAAAATATTGCAATTAATAAAACGCGGGAGCAATTTTATATTCTTTTTTGAAAAAATAAATGATGATGAAACATGGCTTTCTTTTCTTACTTTTCACAAAGGTGTTTTTTTTCATAAGGCTCCAGACGATATAAGAAATTGGCCTCTGATTTCATATCTTGAAAAAATTTCTGGAAAGAAGCCTAAAGAAGTTGTAGAAATTATTTTAGGAAAACTTAAAGAAACAAATAATTCAACTGTATTAAAAACTATTCTCCTGATTGCTCTAAAGACACCATTAGAAGAGTCTATTAAGTTAAAAAAGTGGATATTTAAGTATCTAAAACTACCAATAATAGACCCGAAAATTGTCAACAAACTTATTGAGCATTGGTCAAAGGAAGATATTGGCATGAATACAAGTATGGAACTCATAAAAGAAATAGTATCTTTTGAGCTATATTCTACAAATGGCATTGAGCTTTATCCTAAACTGCGGGATTGGGAATATTGCGAAATTCTACGGCAGGGGGTTCTCTCTATAAGTGAAAAACGACCTACTGAAGTTTCACGTACTCTTGTTGAAGCCACAAATAATATGCTTGACATGAAAAAAGGAAGAGGTGATTATCGCGATACTTCTAAAAGTTGGTGCAAAGATCTAGATAAAATCGAAGAAGAATGTAACACTCCAAGAGACCTTATGTGCAAACTTATTCAAATGCTAACTTTTGCCTGCAAGCAAGTTTATGACAAAAGGGATTTTCTAGAAATTGAAGAGTTAGATCGACTTTTGACTGAACAAAAGTGGTTTGTTTTTAGACGGATCCAATACCATTTATATGCTGCAAACTTAAACGAGCAAACAAAACCTAAAATCCGAGAACTTATTTTAGGTTATGACTATGGTTGCAAAGATGAATATGTATATGAATTTCAGAGAATGGTTCGCAGGGCTTGTGAGCATTTCGGTGAAAAATTTTTAACAAAGGATGGGCGGCAAAAGATTTTCGACATCATTATGAATGGACCATCAAAAGAAAAAAGAAAGTACTGGCAAAGAAAAAGGCTCAGACCATTTAAGAGTGTATTGTTTGGAAAGTATAAAAAGTATTACGACGAGTTAGATGCACCAGAAACCAAAAAAATTGCCGATGAAGGTTATAGAGATAAATCAGGTGTTTATAAAACTATTTTTAAAAGTCCTAAATCTAAAGAGGAACTTGCAAAGCTCTCGGATCAAAAACTCCTTGATTATATTAATAATTGTCAAAAAGAGGAATCTACTGTAAAAGGGAAAATTGTTATAGAAACAGGTCCTGAAGGGCTTGCCAGAGAATTTGAAAAGTTATTTAAGGAATCAATTATGACTGATTCTAGTAGGATTGACTTTTGGCTTGAAAATTTAGAAAAAATCATAGGTCCAAAATATGTAAGCGTTATATTAAGGAAAATATCGGAGAAAGTTGGCGGTGGGGACTTTGAAAAACTTGATATCTGGTTTGAGTTTTGCAAAAAGGTCTTATTTACATCATCAGAAGAACTTATAGACTATTGCTACTGTGACGTTGTCGCATTTATAGAGGCCTGTTTAGTGGGGAAACAACCACCTGCAACGAAAGAAAATTATAAATCATTGTTATTATTGTTAAGTACATTATGCACTAAATTTGGCTGGCAAATGGCATGGCGAAATATGTATCATGCTCGCCGCCAAGTCTTTGCAGCACTTATAAAGTTTGGATGTTGGATACTTAAGCATAATATTGCCACAGACATTAAAGTCATAACAATAATTCTAGAAGAACGCTTTAATGATAGACAACATCCTTTGACTTTGCCGGAAAGAGAAACTTTAGCTGAAAAATATATATCAATATACCAATTAGACGCTAAATGGGCTGAAAAGCATAAGCCCCAAATTTTTCCTAAAGATAATTTAGTCCTGTTTAAGAAAACTTTTTCTCAATTCTTAGATTCTGACCACGCATGTTCTCAATACTTCAAAATTGTATATGAAGAACTTGTTTATTCTATTGAGAATTTGACTGAATTTAGGTTTGTAATAAACCCTTTTGAAAGCGTTATTATGGGCAGAGGTGATAATAGTTTTGTAGAATCATTAGACAGATATTTAGCACGCTGTTATATTAAAGGAGCATATTCTCTTGAAGGCGATGACAGTTTGTTGCACAAGTATTATCAACAGGTACAGAAAATATCAGAAATACAAGGGTGGATTTTCCATACCATGGGGAATTTAATTGACGATTATACAGATCAAGAGAGTATAAAAAGAGTTAAGGATTATTTTAATTGGCGATTTCAAGAAAATAATAAAAAACTAAAACAAGCAGAACTAGAACAGTTTGTTTCTTGGTTACAAGCTGATTGCTTAGATGCTGAATGGAGGTTAGATAAGTATTCCAAAATTTTAGACTTAAATATTACTCCTGAAAAAAACATTTGTGGTCAATTAGCAAGACTAAATATATTGCACAAACAAAATCCAGGGAAAGTTATGGAATGTCTTCAAAGACTCGTCAAAGCTATAAAAGTCCAGGCAGAGTCAAAATACTATATATGGGAAGAAATAAAACCTATTTTAGAGGCCAGTCTTAAAAATAAAAATGAAGACATGCGTAAAAATGCAGAACAAACATGTAGGGATCTTATAGAAATACTAGATGATTCTAGCTGGGTTAAAGAGTTAACCGAAAAATACAAAATCAGTTAGGCAAAGATATATTTACTAACCTATAAACTTCGCTTCCTAATTTAATATCAATAGTGCAAAAACATTGATTTTTCAATCTTGAATCAACCAAAAATCAGTCTGATTTTCTATAGTTTATATACATAACTACCGTTCGTCGGAAAGTTGAGTTATATCCTAAATCTCTATGCTAGAATGGCACAACCGACAAAAATAGGCTGTGAATCTCAAAAATGAAGCATGAATTTCGCAAGATATGACAACAAATCCTCATATCTTAATAGATTAAAAACAAGTTGATTGCAACCCAATATATAAATGACATATCCCGCACAAACTAAAGAAAACCGTTTTCTGAAAGCACTAGAATCCTTGTTTATTGGTGCCAATGTGGAGGGAGACTCCGGTTTTGTTAATCTGATGAAAATTAAGCGAGACTACTTCTGCTCTATTCGTCCTCAGTTGATGGAAAAGATTAATCAGCGTGCAGAATGGGAGACAGACTTTCGCGGAGAATTATTTGACAAACTCTATACTTTTTTCCATCGCTATTTTTGCGAAAGCGGTTCTATCTACTTTAGACATATTCCGGTATTTTCTAAGCTCTATGAGCGCGTTTATCAAGACGGGCAAGATGTTGCATTGTCGTGGAAAACACAAATGCTTTATTATGTAAAATCCGATGTGTTGGTACGCTCCATGCCGGTTGAGCTAGCCGAGCCAGGCAGGTCTTATGGAACCAGACACTTTTACTTTGATGCCACCGAATGTGAACATAAAAGAAACAATGAGCGGCGTGAGTTTATCTTTATTTTCGATAAGGTGGTGCGCGGAGAAGGGAAAGTTATTCATCTTAAAGTTGATTATGTAGGAGAGAAGAGAAAAACGAATAAAGAGGATATTCTTAAAAAGTCTCGCAAGGCAGGGATCAATTTAACCGAGGATGAGCTTCAAAAAGCAATGAATGTTTTTCGTCGGCAAACCGAGGTGGATTTTTTCATCAACAAGGATGCGAAGGGCTTTTTACGAGAACAATTTGATTTATGGGTTTATCAGTATATTTTTCAGGGAGAAACTATCTTTGAGGAGCAGAGAATAAAGCAACTTCAGGCAATCAAGGATACCGCCTATGATGTTATTGATTTCATCTCGCAGTTTGAAGATGAACTTCGCCGAGTTTGGGAGAAGCCAAAGTTTGTACGCAACCTAAACTATGTGGTGACACTGGATAAATTATCGGATCAAACCTTACAGAAAATCATTAAGCACAAAGGTGCAAAAGCGCAAATAAAAGAATGGTGTGCACTGGGTATGGTGGACGATAAGTTTTCGATGAAAACGATATTCAATGGGCAGGGAAGGATAGACGATAAAAACGGTGTAGGCGAAGGGTATAAATTTTTACCGTTGGATACTAAACACTTCAAAGATTTGGAATTGGAGATTCTAGATTGTTTGGGAAATTTGGACGAAGCACTAGATGGAGAACTAGTGCATAGCGAGAATTGGCAGGCACTGAATACGCTGAAAAAACGCTACAAAGAAAAAGTAAAGTGTATTTATATAGACCCGCCTTATAACACAGCTGCAACAAGAATAGATTACAAAAACAACTACAAGCACTCCTCCTTTTTGTCTTTAATTGAAAACAGAATAAATCTGTCTAAGTGTTATTTATGTTCCAGTGGATTGATTGAGGTAGCAATAGATGATGAAGAAATGGAATATCTTGGTGTAATGCTGAAATCTATTTTTGGTATAGAGAATTTAATTGGAAATATTTCCATTCTGTCTAATCCTCGAGGACGCAGTGACGATAAGCACCTAGCATCGGCTCATGACTATTGTTTACTGTATGCAAAATATATAAAAGAACTTGAAACAGGAAAATTTATTCAAAAAGAAGAAGACCTTCTTAAAAAGTACAACAAAAAAGATGTTTTAGGTAGATACCGAGAACTCCCCTTAAGAAGAAGTGGATCTAACTCTAGACCAGAAGATAGGCCTAATCTTTATTATCCGCTTTTTTATAATGCTCATAGTGGGAAAATATCTGTGGAGAGAAAATCGAAGGATGAAATGGAGATATTGCCAATAGACAAAGCAGGAACTAAAAGAGTTTGGAGGTGGAGCAAAGAGCTTGTCAAGGAAAATGCTCAATCCGAGATTTTAGTGAGAAATAATGGAGAAAGTTTTGTGGTTTATGCGAAAGATAGGCTTAAGAAGGAAATCATGCCGAAGTCTATGTGGTTGGGTGCTACTTATGATGCTTCATCTCACGGAACTATTTTATTACAAAATATCTTAGGTGTTAGCAAAACAGGATTTTCTTATCCTAAAAGTATAAATACTGTTGAGGATTCTTTAGCCATAGGCTTAAATCCTCATTCAATAGTACTTGACTACTTCGCTGGTTCCGGCACCACTGCTCATGCAGTAATAAACTTAAACCGGGAAGACGGAGGAAATAGGAAATACCTGCTAATGGAAATGGGCGAGTATTTTCATACCGTCCTATTGCCGCGTATCAAAAAAGTCGTTTATTCCAAAGATTGGAAGGATGGAGAACCGGTCTCTCGGCAAGGCAGTAGTCATTGCCTCAAATACTACGCACTGGAACAATACGAAGAGACACTAAGGAATTCGCGCTATAAAGATGGCGAGCAGTTAGAATTGGACAGCACTAAATCTCCGTTTGAGCAGTATGTGTTTTTTGGTGACGATAAACTTGTCCATTGTGTTAAACCATTAAAGAATGGCAAACTAAAAATCAACTTACAACAGCTTTATCCGGATATTGATATTGCGGAATCTCTCTCTAATGTCTTAGGCAAACAGATTCGCAAACGCACTGAGGATAGCGTGACCTTTGCTGATGGTAGCACCGAAAAAATAAACCCGGCGAGGATGAACGAAAAAGAGAAAATGCATTTTATCTCGCTGCTGAAACCCTATTTATGGTGGGGCAGTGAATGACTGCTACCCTTGAGTCTATAGCCCAATCCATCAACTATGTCGAGTTGCCAGAAACTTGGCAGATGCCAGATATTGGTGAATTCTCACAAAGCAAGAAGCTATACGACTACCAACGCTCGGCCATGGAAAATGCTGCGTGTGCACTCTTCGAGTATTATGGTAGACAATACGATTGGGAAGAGGGCGAAGCGGAGGATACAAACAACTGGCGTAAACGCAATTTTTTAAGCCTAGATTTTGCCCTGCAATTTTCCAATATACCTAAATACAAGAGCCGCAAAGATAAAGAATACGATAAACAAGATGAAGTTTTTCGTATTTTATCCGAGTATATTGAACCTAACGGAGATTCTATTTCGTATTACCATTTGATTAACCGGATGTGCTTTTGGATGGCAACAGGAAGCGGTAAAACTTTGGTGATGATTAAACTGATAGAGTATCTACATTTTTTACAGAGGCACAAAGAAATCCCGAATCATCGTATGCTGATACTTGCTCCAAGCGAGCATTTACTAAAACAAATCAGGCATACGATTGACGAGTTTAATCAATCGCGTGATTTAACCATCAACTTGACAGATTTACGCAAGAGCCATCTTCAATATCAAGGACAATTGGGTGATACGATCCCAGTATATTATCATCGCAGCGATAACATTTCTGATGTACAAAAAGAGGCTTTGACCGATTACCGAGAGTATCAAAATGATGGCAAATGGTTTATCTTTTTGGATGAAGCGCATAAAGGCACCAAAGAGGATTCTAAGCGTCAAGCATATTATGCGGTGATGGCGCGGGCGGGATTTCTCTTTAATTTTTCAGCAACTTTTACCGATCAAGAAGATATTGCTACAACGGTTAAAAAATACAATTTGGAAGAGTTCATAAAAAATGGGCATGGGAAAAACATCTATCTAAACAAAAGTGAGTATTCTGCATTTGGAGACAGAGGAGAAGAAATTAGTTCTAAGGAGAGAATAAAAATTGTTTTGAAATCGCTAATCACACTGGCGTATGTTTCTGATAGGGTAAATAAATTGCGTGCCGATACCGGCTTTGGAGACGACCTATATCATTTGCCACTGATGTTGACCTTGGTCAATTCGGTTAATACTGACATTGAAAAAGAACGAAACGATTTATGGACATTTTTTGAGACTTTGCGAGATATTGCTACCGGTGAAATTGATCAAGGGCTTTTTGCAGAAGCGATAGGCGAACTGATCAGCGATTGGCAAGAGGCCAAACTGCTTTTCGGGGCGGATGGCAAAGATATTATCAGGAACAACCTAGACATTCTGAGAAAAATGACCATCTCCAAGTTAAGAAAAATGGTGTTTCTTAAATCAAGAAAAGGAACATTGCAGTATGTGCGTAGCAAAGATAACAGAGAATTAGCGTTGCAGATGAAGAATGCAGACTTTCCGTTTGCATTGATACGTATAGGAGACACATCAAAGTGGCGTAATAGATTTCTAGCTGATTATGAAGAAACGACCACATTACAGGAGACTTCGTTCTTTGAGAGTTTAGAGAAAAAACCTATCACTATTCTAATGGGTTCTCGCTCATTTTTTGAAAGCTGGGATTCTAACCGCCCGAACATAATCAACTTCATCAATATCGGAGGCAGCGATGCCAAAAAATTTGTTGTGCAGTCGGTCGGTCGCGGTGTGCGTATTCAACCGCTGCCTGATAGGCGTATGCGTTTGGCGCAATTACTTCTATCTCCCAGTTTAGAGAATAACATCAAAGAAAAGCTGGCATCATGTGGCGATGAAGTGATGCCGATTGAAACACTGTTTTTATTTGCGACTAACCGTCAAGCAATCAGTACTGTTTTGGAAGGACTGCAAGCCGAAGAAGGGTCCTCTTTTGAAGTGCTGAAAGGGTTTGAACTGGCACCAAGACCAAAAATCAGTGATGCCGATACTGATATGCCGTTGTTGGTTCCCGAATATCGAGAGACTACAAGAGATATAGGCAAATTAGAAAAGTTTAGAATGAGCAAGGAAACATTAGATAGATTTGGAAAATGGTTTGACGAAACTTCAGATTCGGTATTGATTGTCCGAGATAGACTGACGGCACCGAAACTTTCTAAATTGAAGGCTTTTATTGAACAAAAGGGCGGTATAAAAATCAATGAAAACAAGCACTACGATCAATTATCTTTTCTACAAAAGAGGCTTTTATCTCATATTGACGAAAAGGTGAAAGAGACCAAAGGAGTCAGAAAAATTAAAGAAGAGGAGGATATTGTTCATTTCCGAAAAATTTGCGTAGAAACGTCGCGTGCCAGAGAACTGCAAGAGAAAATAAATCAAGTTAAGACAGGCAGGACACCTGACAAAAACCTGCTAGATTTGTTTGAGGAATTTAATAAAGGGGCGATTACTCGCGAACAACTAGAAGTAAGGGTCTCAGGGCGAGCAGAGGGAAAATACCCGGATTCAGAAAATTATGAATTGCGTATCAAACAGATTTCTAACCATTATTATCTACCAGTTGTGCTGGGATATAATCGGGTGGACTACATAAAGCATATTATAAAAGTAGAAAGCGAGATTGATTTCATTGATAGATTAGAACAATGGACCGAAGCAAACAACAACGGTATGTGGGACGCATGGATGTTTAGTAAAGTAGATGAATCTTTAGACCAGATTTCTATACCGTACTTTAATAAGTCAAATTCTTACAATAACTTTTTCCCAGATTTTATTTTCTGGATGTGCAAAGGCAACAAATATCAAATTGTGTTTGTTGATCCTAAAGGGATTACATATGCAGATGCCGATTACAAAATAGAGGGTTATAAGAGATTATTTGGGTCAGCAGAAACTCCGAAATTATTTACCTACTCTAAAAAATGGAAAATAACTACCAAACTTTTAATGTTTAATCCCGAACAGTCTCCGCCAGAATCGTATAAGAAATACTGGACTAAAGAGATAGGTGAAATTTTTGAAGGCTAGAGATCAACTCTCCGCGTGGTTAGGAATAGGGGGTCTGTCTGAACACTTGAATAAGTAGTAACATTATTGTGTTATTATAGTTTCAATATATCACTTAAATAATACTATCATGTTATTAACTATCACAAAAGCACAGCAACAGCTCAAGGAGTATGTCAAGGCTCGGCGGCTCGCCGCTGGTTTGACACAGCAAGGTCTCGCTTTGCGCTCAGGTGTTAAGCTTCCGACGCTTCGCAAGTTTGAGCAAACGGGGTTGATTTCGCTGGAGTCTTTTCTAAAGCTATTGATGGTTTTAGGGGGATTGGACAACCTAGTTAGTTCGGTTAAGCCGGGGCAGACAAAGTTTTCATCCATAGACGAGATTTTGAGGATTAACAAAAAAACGCCTAAAAGAGGTTGGCGTACATGAAGAATATGTCGGTCGAGCAAATCAAAGTAGGCATAGTCTCTGACGATGAAGTTGATGAAGTTGGGGAGGTCGGGAAGTTGCTTGTGCATGATGCGCAGATTTACTTTGAATATGATTACTTTTTTGTAGATTGCGGTTTGGAGATTTCTCCACTGATGTGTCCTTTGAGTCCTGATATTCGAACCTATAGCAAGTCTGTGTTTGAGAGCTTGCCCGGGGTATTCAACGACAGTTTACCCGATGGTTGGGGGCGATTATTGTTTGATCGGCAGGCACGTATGAGTGGTATTCTGCCAAGCGAACTGACCCCTCTGGACAGGCTTGCCTATGTCGGTCATACCGGGATGGGTATTTTGGTATATGACCCCGAGTATAATAGAAACTCAATTAAGGGTGAGCTTGATTTAGACCAGTTGGCAACCCAGGCAGCACAAGTTTTAGAGGGTACTGCCGATGAGGCATTGCAAGATTTGTTAACTCTAAATAGATCGGCGGCAGGGGCTCGCCCCAAGGCGATGATTAGTGTTGATGATAGTAAGCGTATTATCTATGACACATATCCCTTGCGTAATGGATTTGAACCGTGGCTTGTGAAGTTCCCGGCTACTGGTGATGGACTGGATGCTGGAGCGATTGAGTATGTTTATGCTTTAATGGCTGCGGATGCTGGGCTTGAAATGACAAAGACACATCTTTTCCCTGCGCAAAGGGGTGCAGGCTATTTTGCGACTCAACGTTTTGATAGAGAGATGCACCGACGGATTCATTGTCAGAGTGTTTGTGGTCTATTACATTCTGATTTTAGGACACCCGTTCCTGATTACGAGGATTTGTTGGCTCTCACAATGACGCTTACACACGATATCAGGGAGGTGGAGAAAATGTTTAGGCTTGCCGTGTTTAATGTGTTGGCACATAACCGAGACGATCATTCAAAGAATTTTAGTTTTTTGATGGATACAAACGGCGAGTGGCAATTGTCGCCAGCGTATGATTTGACATTTTCTTCCGGACCGAACGGCGAGCAAAGTACTACGGTCATGGGCGAAGGTAAAAATCCATCAATAAGCCATTTAATTAAACTAGGGCTGGAGGCAAAGTTACCGCAATCAACGATAGATGCAACGATTGAGCAAACCCGAACCGCACTGGGTCGTTGGCGTAGCCTTGCTACCGAATACGGCGTAAGCAAAGCAAACATTGCTTTAATCGAAAAGAGGATTAAAAGTATTACCAAATAATTGCTGGTATTGCTATACACTAATTATGATGTTTATATCTAAGACTGATAGATTGAAATGTATAGATTCACGAGATTCTAATTATTTCACGGTATTACAAAATGCCTATATAATGTATGAAAGGGAGTTGATTATGGATACTAAATCAGACAAAAGAAGTTATAAAGAAATAATTTCGGACTGGCTTTGGCCTGAGGGAACTTATGGCGAGAGACCTCCTGACGCAGGTGCTGTTATTCGGAAAAATATGGACAAGATAAGGGAAGTGCAGAAAGTAATTCAATCACAGATTTCTCGGAAAAAAAACTCGTCACAGCATTAAGTATCTAATATCCGTAAGACAGTAAAGCGGAAATTATTAAGTACAAATTGGTTTTCGCATGCCGGATATAAACATAAATAATTTTTGGGCGATTATACCAGGCATCATAGGCCTTTGGGCTTACAACAAGCGACTATTACATACAACTCGTCCTCAGGTAGAAGGCTGGGCATATCTTTTCGCAGTAGTAATTTTTGCTCTGCCTAGCTATTATATTTTTGAGATTTCACCTGTTAGTGAATCATTTAAGTGTTTTTCTGGCGGTGAATGCGGTGTCATAAAGTTTCTTTTAGAATTAAGTCTTTCGATACTGATTGCTGCCATACTAGGTCATGCTGTTGCTTATCTCAGCAATAAGAGTAAATCATCTCTTGATCCATTCCACGAATGCTGTCATCTATGGAAAAATCAAATTGTTTATATCACGTTGAAAAATGACAAGGTTTACGCTGCATTACTTCTTGACTATACCAAAGATTTAAGGTTTGAATCTACGATTAGAATAGTGCCTATTTGTAGTGGTTATAGAGATCGGAATAGAGAAGTTAATTGGTCGTTTAATTACCCAGAAGAATACCTATCTAAAACAATTGATGATTCTCAGAGGAAATTAAAGGTCGGCACCATTATTTCTCAAAAGGAAATAATGACTTTCTCCCTTTGGGATGAATCAATCACAAATATTTCCGATATTCACTCATCAGATCATAAGACAATTGATAATTCCGTTTAGCCCTGATTTTGAAGATTAGAAGTACTGCCGAATAACGAGAGGTAATACTGAAGGGAAGGGATGGACTAATGCAAATAGTCCCCAAATACCCTTTGCATGTTTTACTACAATCGTATATACTTCCCACCTTTAGTAATGTTATGATATAACATAACTATCTAAATGAAATAGCGAGCGATAGCATATTCACAAACGTAAGGTTTTACCGAAGCCGACGGAGGCGCGTAACAATTAGGTTGGGACAACTACTTTGCGCTAAGACAAACATTGAACTCTCAATTGATTTACTGGCTGAATCGGCAATTCTTTTTTCTAGACGGAATGATTGAGTTGATAAAGTTATATAAAACTTCAAAGGCAATAAGCCAGGTTCTTTTTATCGTTTTTCTACTTGCAATCGGAGGAGTACAAATTGCATCGGCACAAACAGCCTTGCCATCATGCCATGCTGCTATAACATTTTCTGATGATGATGGCGTAGATCCAACTATGGATATTGACAAAGATGACGACGGCTTGATAGAAATCTGTGATTTGGAGGGTCTTTATGAAATACGTTATCAATTGGATGGCACTGGTTATAGAGCTTCTGCCGATACGTCTGACATTATTGATACAGGTTGCGGTGGTGGCGACGATGGAAATAGCTGTGTTGGTTATGAACTGACAAAAAGTTTGGACTTTATCGATAGCAGTAGCTATCGCACAACAGCCAACAAGATTACATGGACTATGGGAGAAGGTTGGCAGCCGATTGAAGATTTCTCTAATGCTTTCAGCGCGCGATTTGAAGGCAACGGCTATGCGGTATCTAATCTTATGATTAACAGAAGTGATGTTGATGGAGTGGGCTTGTTTGGTTCTATACAAAATAGAGCTGAAATTGCTAATCTGGGTTTGCCCAATGTAGATATCATAGGATCTTCTCAAGTGGGTGGTTTAGTTGGTTCTAGTTTTGGTTCCATCACAAAAAGCTATACGACAGGTTCTGTTACAGGAGATAGTAGTTTAGGCGGTTTGGTCGGTAATAATAGAGGTACTATCACGAGCAGCTATACGACAGCTTCTGTTACCGGAGATAATAGTTTAGGCGGTTTGGTCGGTAATAATAGAGGCACTATCAGGAATAGCTATGCGACGGGTTTGGTTTCAGGGAGACAGAGTGTAGGTGGTTTAGTTGGTCGGAATAGAAGGGGCACCATCACGGGCAGCTATTGGAATATCAATACCAGCGGAATAAGAACAAGTGCCGGTGGTATGGGCATAACTACAGAGGAATTGCAACTTCCAGTAATGACAACCGGGATATATATTAATTGGAGTAGTAAGAATTGGGACTTCGGAACTCGTAGCCAATATCCGGTTCTCAAACATACCAATAGCAATGCCTTGTTGCTTGGTCAGGGCATTGGTTTAAGAGACTTGGAGGTATTAGCAGTTGGTGCGAGATTGACTCCGGTTTTCGGCACCTCAACCACTCATTATGTTATAGGTTTTCCTGTTGATGTGCGCAGTGTTGATCTAGCATGGAAGGCATATAACAACGATGCGATGATTGAAATCGTCAAACAAAACGATAGCGACAGTAATCTCGTTGAAGGAAACAGTAGTGGACGAAGCAGTCCTATTCCTATAGACGAAGATACAGTGCTATTCATCACGGTCACCGAAGCCAATGCCAGCATTACCTCTTATACGGTTCGTTTTCAAGAAGTAGAAATATCAGATATCATGGTGTTTGAGCAAGGTGGGAAGGATACCGACAATATTGTGGATGAGGGAAGCACGGTCACCCTAAACGTATTAGGAGTTGGGAACTACAGTTATGAGTGGTCACAAACGCAAGGTAAGCCACTCATATTATCCAGTAGTGCCGCCGCCTCGCCAAGTTTCACGATTCCTGCCGACTACATAGAGTCGGCAACCTCCACGAGTACCGACATCGTAGTCCAGTTAACGCTGGTGCATAACGAGCTTGATTTACCCACTATTACTCTAAGCAAGAGGATTACCATTAGAAAGAAAAATAACGATATGCCTATATTGGATTTGGGATTAACGGTGAACGGTTTGACCTTAAGTTTTGACGAGACGGGTATCTCGGATGCCGACGGTATGGGCACTTTTGAGTATCAATGGCAAAGTCAGGGTATCAATGCAAAGTGGGGAGATATTGAAACTGCAACAACTACCAGTTATACGGTATCAGAGGACAGCTTGGATGGGAGTCTCTATCGCGTACGGGTAACTTATATTGATGCTCAAGGCTATAGCGATACCGAGTATGTCCCGGAACTTGGGATTAGAGTGGATGTTGATATAGACGACGACGGTTTAATAGAGATTTATTATTTGGAACAGTTGGATGCGATACGCTATGTTTTGGATGGTTCAGGATATAAAGCCAACATAATGGCAACGACTAATACACTAGGTTGTCCTAATGATGGTTGCAGTGGTTATGAGCTGATGCGAGATTTGGATTTCACGAATAAGGATAGCTATAGTTCAATAGCCAACAGAATTACATGGACTATGGGAGAAGGTTGGCAACCGATCGGGAGCATTTTTAATACTTTCAGCGCACAACTTGAAGGTAATGCCCACACGATATCTAATCTTATTATTAACAGAAATGGTACGGTTGAAGTGGGCTTGTTCGGTTATACGAACAGTAGAGCTAAAATTACTAATCTGGGTTTGCTCAATGTTAATATCACAGGACATTCTCAAACAGGCAGTTTAGTCGGTTCTAGTTATGGTTCTATTACGAATAGCTATGCGACGGGGGTTGTTTCAGGGTCTAATGTTAATATAGGCGGTTTAGTGGGTGATAATTATGGTGCCATCATAAGTAGCTATGCGACGGTAGCTGTCACCGGAACTGGAACTCGTGCAGGGGGTTTAGTTGGGTGGAATGACAGTAGTGCCATGATAGCGAACAGTTATGCGACGGGGGCTGTTTCAGGTGACTCTTTTATTGGTGGTTTAGTCGGTTTTAATTTTAGGGGAGCTATTGAGAATAGTTATGCAACGGGAGATGCTGAAGGAGACGACGATGTGGGCGGTTTAGTTGGTGAGAATGAAGGCAGCATTGACTACAGTTATTGGCTAGTAGGTTCTGCTCCTAGTGGAGGGCACGGTGTTTCTATGTCGGCAGGACAAACCGACAAGGAACTTAAATTACCCGAAACCTCAAGCGGGATATATAGTGAGTGGAGTACTAAGATATGGAATTTCGGCACTAGTCGTCAATATCCGGTTCTCAAAGATGCAGATAGGAATACTCTGCTGCCAGGCCAGGGAGTTGGTTTAAGAGACTTGGAAGTATTAACATCTGCCACTGAGCTGAGTCCTCCTTTCGGAGCCTCAACCACTCATTATGCTATAGGTTTTCCTGTTGATGTGCGCAGTATTGATCTGGCATGGAGAGCATACAACAACGACGCAACAATTGAAATCGTCAAACAAAACGAGAGTGATAATAATCTTGCCGAAGGAGGTAGTAGTGGGCGAAGCAACTCTATTCCCATAGATGAAAATACTGTTCTGAACATCATGGTTACAGAAGCCGACGACCGTGTCACTTCATACACGATTACCTTTTTTAGTTTCATACAAATTCAGACCCAAGTTAGAGTGTTTTTAGAAGGCCTTCTCCAGTAACCTCTTAAGCCTTCCCATCCCTAAGAGCAAATCACCTGCCCTCCCGAAACGCGTTGCGTCTGCATAAACGAAATCGTACGCCATCCAATTAATGGGAACCAAAAACAAGTGGCGCAAGCGGTTCTGCTAGTGCAGAATGGTACTTTAGGGAGGGCATGCTAGCCCTCCCCTACGGGTGGTTATCATTAATTTAATGGCGCGTGGCGGTTGGGTTCATGCAATGACGGTACTTTTTCAACAGTCCCATGTTAGCCCTCCCCTACGGTGGTTATCGTAAATTTAATGGCACATAGTGGCCAGTTTAGCTGTTGTCTATATATATTTTTGAGTCGACCTGTGGGCATCGGACTCTTATGGTTTGGTTGATGTCCAGGTTATCTGCAATCTTCGTGTAAGGGTGCTTTTTTTGTAATTCAGCAACGAGGTCTGTGCTGTTTATCGCTTTAAGGTATGGGGGTATTTGTTCGTATTGTTCAGTGTAGCCGTAGTAGACGCGGCTAATTGCGTATTCTATACGGGCGAGTGTTGCGAGCAGTGTCCAGTCGGCTTCCTCTGCTTTAACGCTTTGTGTCTGTGCGGCGAGTAGCTCTGGAAAACCTTCCCCATATATATTCAGATCCCAATGTGTTGGCGGATAGTGTCGCACATAAACGAGGGTTAAAGCGGAAAATATATTCGCGTCTAAGTAGTGTTGCACGGTCAGATAGATATTCCGAAGGGCGAGGCGATGCGCACCGCGATAATTATTGCTATAGACGGCAACTTTTTTGTTATCGTTCAGGACGGCATCGCAGAAATGCCGAAGGGACTCGGCATAGCTTATGGGTTGATGCGCTTTACTCAACTTAGCAAGGCGACGGGTTGTGCTGCACTTTGGTCGACAATCTGTTGGGCGATTAAGCGTTGTTCCATTAATACCGCGAAGGATGGCAAATTACTATCCCATTCAATCAAGCAAGGGATCGCATGATTGTGGGTGCAAAATTGTCTATAACATTCCCAGACATCGTCGGACACCATTGCGCTGTGCGTATCAACCAGTATATCCTCGTATTCGCTATACCCTGCCAGATGGATTTCCTTTACTTTTGCTATCGGTAGTTGGGCTATGAAGTCATCCAAGTTCTCGTTCAAGTTGCGTTGATTGACATAGGCATTGTTCAAATCAAGTAGCAAACCACATTTTGCATCACCGCACACTGCCGCCAAAAACTCGCCCTCGCTCAACTCGCTTTCCTCGTAACTAAAATAACGAGAAACATTTTCTATCAGGATTTCTCGCTCAAGTATGTCCTGCACTTCTGTGATGCGTTTAGTCATATTCGCAACCGCCTCCGATGTATAAGGTATCGGCATCAGATCGTGGAAATAGTGATCATGATGTGTTGTGAAGCAGGCGTGTTCGGAGATTAGCGCAGGCTCATATATATCGACAGCTTGTTTGAGTTTGCGCAAATAATCGTAGTCCAGCGGGTCGTTGCCACCAAGATTTAGGTTGACACCGTGAAAGCTGAGTGGATAGTCTTTGCGTATTCGGTAGAGTTGGGTGTGATTGAGTCCTTGGTTCAAGAAATTACAGATATGCACTTCAAACCACGGCACGGCGGGATTTTCCCGCATCACTTCAGTCAAATGCAACGGTCGCAGACCTAAGCCCACGCCGTTGCACTGTTGCTTGACTAAAGTGTTGTTGGGTTGTTTACTTAGCTGGCTTGGTTGCAACAACTTGTCCACCAGTGAGCTTTTCACAGGTGCCGGCAGGCACATAAATCCATTCAATATCAAGATTATCTGCCTTTGCTTGTCCGCCACAACCGTGCGAACCGTCTAATGCACCGCAATCATTCATCGCCGCTTTGGAGACACCGGCACATTTTTCCCATTCTTTGGGGGCATCCGGAACTCCATGGGCGGTGGCAGTAGCTGCTAGCGCACTTGCGCCTACTAAGGTCGCAATAAATAAATGTTTTTTGTTCATATCATATACTCCATATTGTTGATGAATACTACAGCGAAATACTGTTGCATTGATTATACTACTAAAACTGATAGTCAAACGCTAATTTTATACACAAAGGAGAGATTATGGATACTGATATTGAACATCGTCTACTAACTATGGAACGGCATTTGCGTAATATGCGCATGGCGGTTATCGTTGTCGTTGCTTTTTTTCTATACGAGTCGTTGATGCCTGCCGAACTACGCCCCGGCAACCGCGACATACAGGATGTTGTCAAAACCCGAGAGCTTGTTTTGATTGACTCGCGCGGCGAGGCGATAGCCCGCCTATCCGTACCCGAAGACGAACAACTACAAAAAGAGACCGCGCAACTTGTGCTAAGCGACTCTCTAGGAAATCAGACGACTCTTGATTCCGATGCGATTAAATTGTTCGTGCGAGAGGATGTAGATACGATAGAACAGCTGAGTATTACGCCACATGAGCTTGTAATCTATAACAAAGATGGTAGTCGGGCAAACAGCTTGAATTGAGCAACCGCTATGCGCCATACAATTATGCAAACCATTTGCTGAGTACTTGCGCAATATTGTGTGTTGATACAACGTACACTCAAACCACCCGTAGGGGAGGGCTAACATGGGACTGTTGAAAAAGTATTTCATGCACTTGTAAGGGATAATTGTCTAGTGCAGAACCACCACAACCACCCCGTCAGGCTTCGCCTGCACCCCTCCAAAGGAGGGGAATGTACTAATGCAGACACTTTTTCAACAGTCCCACATGCCCTCCCGAAACGCGTTGCGTCTGCACACACAATCCATTCACTCATCAAATTTCTGGTTACCAACCGTAGGGGAGGGCTAACATGCCCTCCCGAAACGCGTTGCGTCTGCACAAATAAAGTCGTACGCCATCCAATTTATGGGAACCAAAACCAAGTGGCGCAAGCGGTTCTGTTGGTGCAGAACGGTACTTTAGGGAGGGCATGCTAGCCCTCCCCTACCGTTTGCATGATTTGGTGGCGCGTGGCGATTGGAGTCGTGCAGATATGATACGTTTGAGTGGTTATCATAAATTTGGTGGCGCAAGCGGTTCTGTTTGTGCAGAACGGTACTTTAGGGAGGGCATGTTAGCCCTCCCCTACAGGTAGTTATCATAAATTTTATGGCGCAAGCGGTTACGCTCGAACGATGTCAGTACTTTTTCAACAGCCCCACGCCACAACCACCCCGTAAAGCAATGTTTTAGCGTGTCGGGTCGTGTGGTCTGCAGATTGATGTATTATTCGGTATAATAAATAATTTTATAGAGCGGGGCAATGTCAAACAATACTTCAACAAAGCATACGCGTTTAATCATATTAGGTTCAGGTCCGGCAGGATATACCGCCGTAGTCTATGCATCGCGTGCAAATCTAAATCCTATGTTGATAACTGGATTAGAGCAAGGAGGACAATTGATGACCACAACCGAAGTAGATAATTGGCCAGGTGGCAAAACTGATTTACAAGGCCCTGAGTTGATGGAACAAATGTTGGCTCATGCCCAGCGTTATAACAATCCTATTGTTCTAGATCAGATCAGCGAAGTAGATCTCAAAAACAGACCTTTTCGCTTAAAAGGTGAAATGGGAGATAGCTATAGTTGTGATGCGTTGATTATTGCGACAGGTGCGTCGGCACTCTATCTAGGCTTAGAGTCCGAACAACGTTATCAAGGCAAAGGGGTATCGGCGTGTGCTACTTGCGACGGCTTTTTCTACAAAGGTGAAAAGGTGGCAGTTATAGGCGGCGGGGATACTGCGGTAGAGGAGGCACTGTATCTATCCAACATTGCCACTGAGGTCACCCTGATACATCGTCGCGACAAGTTGCGTGCTGACAAGATATTGCAACACAAGCTGTTTGATAAAGAAAACATTGCAATCCAGTGGAATTCGGAACTTGCCGAGGTGTTGGGGGACGATAAAGGTGTGTCGGGGATCAAAATCAAGACTCGTCCCGACAACGAGATAACCGAGCTTGAAGTCAAAGGTGTTTTTATTGCGATAGGACATAAGCCCAATACCGATATTTTTGCAGGGCAGCTTGATATGGAGGGCGGCTATATCAAGGTCAAAAGCGGTAGCGAAGGCGATGCGACAATGAGTAGCGTTCCCGGTGTTTTTGCGGCTGGGGATGTGATGGATCATGTTTATAGACAAGCGGTCACCTCGGCAGGCACTGGTTGTATGGCAGCTTTGGATGCCGAGCGTTATCTAGATAGTCTGGATAACAATGCTTGACTCCGCTTCCGCCGCTAACTATCAAACCACAGATAAAAATCTCTCTGCAAAGATTAGCACCAATATAGACGAGATTGGTGCCGACGAGTGGAATTCGTTGCGCAAGCACGATAGTCCTTTTACACGCCACGAGTTTCTACGCGCCCTTGAGCAGAACGGCTGTTTGCATGACTACGGTTGGTACCCTTGCCATATCGTCTTGCGCGACAAGCAAGGCACTTTGCGTGCGGCGTTGCCCTTGTATATCAAAACGAATAACTACGGCGAGTTTGTTTTTGATTGGGCATGGGAGCAGGCGTATCACTCGCACGGCATTAACTACTATCCCAAAATGGTCTCTGCTATTCCTTATACACCGATTGTCGGTGAGCGACTGCTTTGCTGCGACGATAGCTATAAAGATGCATTGATCAATGTAGCGATAAAAGTGGTTGAACACCAGAATTATTCTGGGGTGCATTGGTTATTCCCAAACGAGTCGGACAATCTGCACCTCCAACGACATCGGTTCGCATTCCGTGTCGATTGTCAGTATCATTGGTGTAACAATGCGTATCACAGCTTTGATGATTTTTTATCGACGCTACGTTCAAAGAAGCGCAAGATGATACAACGAGAACGGCGATTGGTGCGAGAACAAAAAATCGCCATGAAGTTACTGCACGGAGATGAAATATCTCCTGAGTTATGGCAAGAAATTCATGGTCTCTATAGTAGTCTTTTCAATGTGAAAAGCGGCGTGCCGACTTTGTCGCGTGCTTTCTTTGAAGAGATAGGACGGACGATGCCCGAAAACGTCGTCGTAGTATTAGCGATGTGCGACAATCAAGTGATTGCTTGTGCGATTAACCTGCGCAGCGCGGACACCCTGTACGGTCGTCATTGGGGAGTAAAGGATTATCACGACTGTTTGCATTTTGAGACATGCTATTACGCCGGCATAGAATACTGCATCCGCAACGGCTTGAAACGTTTTGAGCCGGGCGCGCAGGGTGCGCATAAGCTCGCTCGCGGGTTTCTACCCACCGCAACTCAATCAGCACACTGGCTTGCCCATTCCAGCTTTATGGAGGCAGCGATAAAATTTTGTGAGCATGAGCAAAATGCAGTTACTCAGTACATTGACGATAGCTGGTCTTATCTGCCTTACCGCGATGATGCCCTGCCGATTACCAAACCCGAACCAGCCACGACGGACACAGCACAAAAGCCTAGAGATGGTTGAACTTGATGAACGACATCCGCATTTCCCCGACATTTCTCTTGCCGATGCCGACGGGTTGCTTGCCATCGGTGGCAACCTTGAAGTGGAAACTTTATATGTTGCATACCGACGTGGCATTTTTCCTTGGTACGAAGCAGGACAACCTTTGCTATGGTGGTCGCCGAATCCCAGGATGGTTTTGTTGACAAACGGGCTACGTGTGAGCCGTAGCTTAAACAAAGATATCAAATCAAAATTCTCCGATATTAGATTAGACCATGACTTTAGAGCGGTAATTGAGCATTGTGCGGCACCCAGAGGTCGGCGTGGGACGACTTGGATCACCAATGAGATGAGAAATGCTTATCTAAAACTGCACCATGCGGGTTATGCACACTCAGTGGAAGTCTATGACCAAGGCGACTTAGTCGGTGGTTTGTATGGTGTAGGTATCGGGTGTATGTTTTTTGGGGAGTCCATGTTTTCCAAGACTAGCAATGCCTCAAAGGTTGCATTGTTTTATCTGTGCCAGTATCTCTATGCGCACCAACTCAGGTTGATAGATTGCCAAGTGCAATCACCGCATTTACAAACCCTCGGTGCGTTTAATATCAGCCGTGAGCAATTTACCGAATATGTCTCTAAGTTTTGCAGTCAGCAAACACCTCCTGAGCTATGGCGACCGCAACGCTTCGCTTCCTTTTGCCTTGAACAACGGAAGCAAGCAGAACAACGCGATCAAAGTGACCAAAGCGGTGTAAACGAATAATTGCTGGCTTGGTATTTGTTCCCATAATTGGCTTGCGAGATAGGTGCCGAGACCTCCGCCCAAACCGAAGCTCAGCGAAGAATATAAAGCCAGTCCGCGACCCTCTAAACCGCTGGGCAGCAGCTTTGAGATTGCGTTAATCAAAACCGCATGGTGGACTCCGAACGTTATGGCATGCAGGCTTTGGGCAACTAACACGACGGCGAACTGGTCTTGATAATAGGCGAGCAATAACCATCGCAATGCAGTTGCCATAATCACGATGAACAGCAAGCGAATGATGCTATATCTGCGAAGCAAAGTACTGCAATAAAGGAATACTAGAACTTCGGCAATTACGCCGATTGCCCAAAACCAACCTATGGTGTAGGTTGTGTAGCCTTGTTCCTGCATATAAATAGTGAAATAAGCATAGTAAGGTCCGTGGACGAATTGTATTAAAAAACATATTACGAATAACGCAATAATAGGCGCATTGAAGGCATGTATGATGCTTGGGATGCGGGTGGTCGGAAGCGACGATCTGGGTTCCGATAAAGTCTGAGTCGTGAGCCATAGAAAAAACAACAACGATAACATCAACCAGGGAATGGCATCGGCACCCCGCACCGAAATCAGCCATGCCCCGACAACATTCATTGCGATAAAGCCAACTGACCCCCAAAGCCGAATCAAACTATAACGGTGCGCATGGTATTTCAGGTTGCTTAAAGTTAGCACTTCCACTTGGGGTAAGGAAGCATTCCAAAAGAAACTGAATAAGAACAAAATGATTGCAACCGTTTGGTAATCTTTTGCATAAAATATCGGGATGAAAACCAAGAAGGCGATGAAATCACTCCAGCGTATTAGTATCAATCGTCGCTGCAGACGATCTGCAAGCCATCCCCATATATACGGTGCAAAGATTTTGGTAAGCAATGCGATGGCCATCAATTCCCCGATTTCTTGGAGTGCAAATCCTTGCGCCTCTAGGTAGATAGGCCAATACGGTAGATATGTGCCTAGTGTTGCAAAATAGAAAAAATAAAAGGCTGAGAACCAAACAAAGCGATTTGGCATCGCTTTAATCGCTTAGGTCAAAATTTTGTCCTCGGTGGCGCAAACAATGATCCATAAGCACGATTGCCAACATGGCTTCGGCTATGGGTACTGCGCGAATACCCACACATGGGTCGTGGCGTCCAGTCGTGATAATCTCGCTTGCATTGCCGTCTTTGTCTATCGTGTTGCCGGCGATGCGGATACTCGAAGTCGGCTTGAAAGCAACATCCACTTCTATATCTTGCCCACTTGATATCCCGCCCAAAACACCGCCGGCGTTATTACCGACAAAGCCTTGCGGTGTTAGCTCGTCGCGATGCTCACTGCCGGTTTGTTGCACGCAATCAAAGCCGGCACCAATCGCAACACCTTTGACTGCGTTGATGCTCATCATCGCATGGGCAATATCGGCATCCAACCGATCAAAGACTGGCTCTCCCCAGCCGGCAACCATATTGTTTGCCGTGATATGAAGCTGCGCCCCCACTGAGTTGCCTTCACGGCGCAGACGCTCTATATACTCCTCTATATCTTTGATGCACTCAGGGTCGGGGCTAAAGAAGCAGTTGTTGTTGATTTCATCCAAATGTGTGGGTTGTATGTCTAAGGTGCCTATTTTTGCCAGCCAACCGCGTATCGTAATGCCATAGTGCTTGTGCAGATATTTTTTGGCAATTGCACCCGCCGCAACACGCATCGCAGTCTCGCGTGCCGAAGAGCGACCGCCGCCACGATAATCCCTGAAGCCGTATTTCTTTTGATAAGTATAATCTGCATGGCCGGGACGAAACTTGTTCTTGATCTGTTCGTAATCTCGCGAACGTTGGTCTACATTTTCTATCAGCAATCCGATCGGTGTGCCGGTTGTTTTACCCTCAAACACACCCGACGAAATACGCACTTGATCGGTTTCCCGGCGCTGGCTGGTATAACGGCTTTGCCCTGGTCGTCTGCGGTCTAGGTCGGTCTGTATATCCTGTTCGGTCAATTCCAACTGAGGCGGACAACCGTCAACGATTGCACCAATTGCCGGGCCGTGACTTTCCCCGAAGGTGGTGACCGTAAAAATCTTTCCTATCGTATTACCTGCCATTTCGCTATTGTAACCGCTTGTATGATTTAATTGCCGAACTTCCCAAAATAAATTCACCCCCCCATATGTGGTTGGTGAAATTGTAGGGTCGGACCATTCCCCTCCTTTGGAGGGGTGGCGGGCGTAGCCCGACGGGGTGGTTTTTTGCGTACCCACCATCTTTACACCAACCAACCGCCACGAGCCATCAAATTTACGCAAACCACCTCAACTTGTCGTATCTGAACGACCCTAACCGCTTGCGCCATTCAATTTATGAAAACCGTAAGGGCAGACTTGCATGAATCCAGTCACTTAACAAATATATGGTAGATAACAAATAGTTAGCGTAAACTATTGGTTTTGATAACACAACGAAGAGAAAAACATGTCTGATATAGCCCTATACAATTTATTTAGAAGAATACCTGATGCCACAGATGATGAAGTGGAAAAAGCTATAGCCGATTTTTCGAGTGCAAAAGAGGTAACGACAAAGACCGACTTAGCGAAATTAGAAACTAGGCTAATAGAAAAAATGTCAGAACAAGAAGTTAGATTAACGAAACTAATATGTGTAGTCTTTGCAATCAATACCGGAATAATAATTGCAGCAGTTGGTTTGATGATAAACTTTTTATGACACGATTGGAGCTGTTGAAAAGTACCGCCATCGCAAAAACCTAACCGCCCGCGCCATCAAATTACGCAAACCACCTCAACGTGTCGTATCTGAACGACTCCAACCGCTTGCGCCATCAAATTTATGAAAACCGTAGGGGAGGGCTAACATGCCCTCCCTAAAGTACCGTTCTGCACGAACAGAATCGCTTGCGCCACTTGGGTTTTGGTTCCCATAAATTGAATGGCGTACGAAGGATAATGTACGACAAGCAACCATGTTGAGGTTCTGCACAATGTCACGCCGATTGACCTACTGGATCAATCGGCGGTTCTACTTGTAGAGGCGCGTCGCGTTTCGGGAGGGCATGTGGGGCTGTTGAAAAAGTGTCTGCATTAGTACATTCCCCTCCTTTGGAGGGGTGGCAGGCGAAGCCTGACGGGGTGGTTGTTAAGGTTCTGAACAATGTTACGCCGATTGACCTACTGGCTCAATCGGCGGTTCTATTTTTCAACAACCCCATGTTAGCCCTCCCCTACGGCTCAAGGATACTTTTTCAACAGCCCCATTGCATTTGCACATCTTATTCACGAGGCCCGAAGATCGCAGTGCCGATACGGATAAGTGTCGTCCCTGCTTTAATCGCCTGTTCAAAATCGCCGCTCATGCCGGCGGAAAGCGTGTCAAAATTTTTATATCGGGGTTTCATTTGTTCAAACAGGGTATGCAATTCCACAAACGTTTCATATTGACGTTGCGTATCCGAGGTGGGTTTGGGAATAGCCATTAGACCGCGCAGTTCAAGCTGTGGCAGTTGTGCGATTTGATCCGCCAAAGCATGCACTTGTGAAATGCTACAACCCGACTTACTTTGCTCTTGGTCTATATTAACTTGCAGACATACATTGAGTGGTGGTAATGTCTCAGGACGCAGGCGAGCTATGCGTTGCGCCGTAGAGATTTTTTCTATGCTATGCACCCAATCAAAATGATGGGCAATATCACGAGCTTTGTTGCTTTGTATAGAACCTATAAAATGCCAGCGAATTTTTTCATCTTTAAGCTGTGAAATTTTAGTCAGTGCCTCTTGCAAGTAGTTTTCACCAAAATCGTACTGCCCGGCATCCAGTGCGGCGCGAATCTCGGAGATGCTTTTGGTTTTGCTAACTGCGAGTAGGCGCACGCTACCCTGAGGACGACCTGCATGTGCTTCAGCTTTTGCTATCGCTGCCCGCACGAGCAACAGGTTGGTGCGAATATGCCGATGTTCAGCCAAAGCCCACTAATTGGTTTGCATTAAATACCGGGCCATCCACACACACGCGCTTCATCTTGATCTTGCCGTTTTGCCGAACCGCAATCGTGCAACCGGCACATCCGCCCACACCGCACGCCATATACTCCTCCACTGCAAGTTGGCACGGCACCCCAAACTCGGAGGAAAGTTTGGTGACGCTTTTTAGCATTGCTTCGGGACCGCAAGCAAATATCTCCGTGCGCTCCAGCCTCTGCAGAGATATTTTTTCTAAATAGGCGCGCGCGAAGGCATCTATATAACCGTTAAAGCAGCCCTGTTTTTTGCGCCCGCTTGCAAGCCGCGACGCAATGCCAAGCATCTCAAGTTCTACCAAAGCGAGATGATAATTGGGGCTTATTTCTGATACCTGCAACTGCGAGGGTTTTAACTCAAAGGGGAACGGAACCTCTGAGGCAACCATGACCAAAGGCTTATAAGTGTTATCTTGTTTGATTTGTTGTGCCAAGAAAAATATCGGGGGGATGCCGACCCCGCCGCCCAGCAATAATAACTCAGGACGCTGTGGCTGCGGCGTAAAGCAATTGCCTATCGGCCCCATAAGATTGACCTCATCGCCGACTTGCTTCTGCGACAGTGCCTGACCGCCTTTACCGACCACCTTGTATAGCAGTTCTATACGACCTTGCTGCCTTGATACCGACATAATTGAATACGGTCGCCGCATTGCCAATGCATCGCTGCAGCGCAGATGCACGAAATTGGCAGGATGTGCGGTTTCTGCGCAACGCGGTGCGTGCAAAATCATGCGATATTGTTGCGCGGGATATGCACTATGATCAAGCACCTCTGCTTGTTCAATAAAGATTGTCCCACGCTTATCAGGATGTTGTACTTGTATCATCTCAATCGCCTTGCGCCATCAAATTACGCAAACCACTTGAATGTGTCATGTCTGAACGACTCCACCCGCCCCGCGCCATCGAATTTATGACGACCACCGTAGGGGAGGGCTAACATGCCCTCCCTAAAGTACCGTACTTGCACGACCTCAACCGCTTGCGCCATCAAATTACGCAAACCACTTGAATGTGTCATGTCTGAACGACTCCACCCGCCCCGCGCCATCGAATTTATGACGACCACCGTAGGGGAGGGCTAACATGCCCTCCCTAAAGTACCGTACTTGCACGACCTCAACCGCTTGCGCCATCAAATTACGCAAACCACCTAAACGTGTCATGTCTGCACGACTCCACCCGCCCCGCGCCATCGAATTTATGACGACCACCGTAGGGGAGGGCTAACATGCCCTCCCTAAAGTATCGTACTTGCACAACCTCAACCGCTTGCGCCATCAATTTACGCAAACCACCTAAACGTGTCATGTCTGCACGACTCCACCCGCCCCGCGCCATCGAATTTATGAAAAAGGTAGGGACGGACTCATATGTCCGCCCTAAAGTACCGTTCAGCACTACTGCAACCGCTATGCGCCACATGGTTTTGGTTCCCATGAATTGGGTGGTGTACGATTTTGTTTGTGCGAGGACAACGCGTTCGGGAGGGCATGTTAGCCCTCCCCTACGGTGCATAAAATACTTTTTCAACAACCTCATTTCCATAAATCAAACGGCGGTTCTATTTTTCAACAGCCTCATTCCCATACATCAAATAGTACTTTCTCAACAATCTCATTTGCACTCATAACTTACTTTGCCATTGCATATTGTGTAATGTATGCGTCCCTTGAATGTCTCACCAACAAAAGGTGAATTCGTGCCACTACTATACAGATGTCCCGCCGACAAAGTCCATTTCTTATCTAAATCAACCAGACAAAGATCCGCAACCCCACCTTTTTGCAATGTGCCGCAACCCCAATTAAGCACTGCCGCCGGACCTCGGGTTAGCAAGTCAATCGCCTTCGTCAAATCAACGACATTTTCGTCGACCAAGCGAAGTGTTAAAGGGAGCAAAGTTTCTATTGCCGAGATGCCCGGTTCGCTGGACGGGAATGGCACTAATTTGGCACTGATGTCGTGTGGTTGGTGGTCGGAGCATATCGCAGAAATAGTGCCGTCTTGAATCGCAGTGCGCAACGCATTGCGATCTTGCTCGCTACGCAACGGTGGCAACACATGATAATTAGGGTCAAAGTATGTCAGCACCTCCTCGCTTAGAAAGAGTTGATGCGCACTCACATCGGCACTGATTGCCAAACCGCGTGCTTGTGCAGTAGCGACTAGCTCTACTGAGCGCGCACACGAAAGACGACAGAAATGCACTGCCACATCCAAGTCTTCGGCAATTTCTATACATTGGCTTAAAATCGCGGTTTCGGATGCTGCAGGAATGCCTGCCAACCCCAAGCGCAATGCCAAAGCACCTTCGTGAGCGCAACCATTCATCGCCAAGGCTTTATCAAAAGGCTGTATGAATATCTTTAAGCCCAGCCCAGACGCATACTCCATTGCGCGCCGCAACACTAAGGCATTGGCAAACGGATAGTGGCAGTGACTTACCGCAACGCAACCTGCTTCTTTGAGTGCAGCCATCTCGCTGAGCTCTAATCCCGCCAGCTTCTTGGTCATCGCACCTATAGTCAAAACCTTGCAGAAATCGGCATCGTGCGCTCGCTTTTGTATCAGTTCAACCGTGGAGGCCGAATCTATTCTGGGTTCAGTGTCGGGCATACAACACAATGTGGTAACACCGCCCGCCGCCGCCGCTTTGGTTTCCGATGCGATCGTTGCTTTGTATTCAAAGCCGGGGTCTCGCAGATAAACGCTTAAATCAACCAAACCAGGGATTGCCGATAAACCTTTGGCATCAATCGTACGCTCAGCGACAAAATCAGAAGGCACCTCGCCTATCGCTTCTATAGCACCTTGGCGGATCGCAATATCGGTTTTGGGGATGGGTGTTTTTCCCGTATTAAGCAAGCAAGCATCCTTTATCAATAGATCCATCAAAGAACCTCCTGCGTTTGTCCGCTGACCACATGAGACATGACTGCCATCCTAATCGCAATGCCGTAGGTTACCTGCTCTAGTATTACTGATTGATGTCCGTCGGCGACCAGAGAACTGATTTCAACTCCGCGGTTGATAGGTCCCGGATGCATCACCATCGCATCGGGTGCCGCAAACTTTAGGCGGTCTATGGTCATCCCATAACAATGATAATACTCGTTCATGCTGGGAAGGAAACCGCCTTGCATCCGCTCTTTTTGCAGACGCAATACAATAATCACATCGGCACCTGCGATACCCTCTTCTACGGTATGAAAAACCTGCCCTTCCAGTTTTTCAGCAAATGGAGGCAACAAAGTTGTGGGGCCGATTAAGCGGATATTCTTAACCCCCATTGTTTTGAGTATTGAGATTTGCGAGCGTGCCACCCGAGAATGTCTTATGTCCCCAATGATTGCAACATTAAGCGAGGCTAAATCAGGTTTGTGTTGCATGATGGTATACATGTCTAGTAGGGCTTGCGTGGGATGCGCATGGCTACCGTCGCCAGCATTGATTACGGCAACACCCTTTTTTATGTGTTGGGCAATAAACTGTGCAGCACCACTGTCACAGTGGCGCACCACGAAGATATCTACATTCATCGCTTCCAGACTTTTTAAGGTGTCCAATAACGACTCGCCCTTCTGAACCGCTGCAACGCTGGTATTCAGATTGAGCACATCGGCGGATAATCGCTTTGCCGCAAGTTCAAAAGTGGAACGGGTGCGGGTGCTACTCTCAAAAAAAAGGTTAGCAACAGTCTTGGCGCGTAACAAAGGTACTTTCTTAACTACCGAGTTCTTTTCCTGAATGAACGAAGTGGCAGTGTTGAATAATCTTTTTAATAAACTTTGGGAAAGCTCCTCTATACAAAGGAAATGTCTTAACTCGCCTTGTTTATTAAGTTGTAGGCGGGTTGAAGGAGAAAGGTTTTTAGTCGTCTGTTTCACTAAAAGCATATTATATACCATTTGCGGGGCAGAGGCAGACCATTCCCCTCCTGTGGAGAGATGGCAGGCGAAGCTCGACAGAGTGGTTGTGCCGTACTTGCACAAGTTCATTCCCCTCTTCTGGAGGGGTGGCAGGCGCAGCCTGACGGGGTGGTTGTGGCGTGTCTGCACCATTCATACATTCATCTACCCAATTTTTGCTACTCACCCGTAGGGGCGGACTACTGAATTGCCGATTTACCTATCGTCTCAACTAATTTTACTTTGTCTCATTTTTTAACGGAATTTCCTAATTTAAGGTAGCGGTTTGTGATTTTTCATAACTCTGCTATTATATTTCATGCTACAAAAACCAAACTTCGCCCTTGTCGGGCGACCCGTGAATATAAAACCCGGCAGGGAAATAAACGGGAGTATCCTTAGTTTGGTTATTTGTAGCAATCGCCTGACACCCGTTGTCAGAGTAAATTAACTAAACTAGGAGAATAATATGTCAATTTTTATAGCAATGAACAAGGGAGAAATATTATGAAATCAGCCATCAAAGCTATATCTATTATGCTTTTTTTCTGCCTCTTGAGTGGCTGTAAAGACCTTGAGGCACTTTCCTGTACCTGGAGCAACTGTGCACCAATTGATCCAGTTTTTCCGTCCTCCACGGAGGAGATAAAAGAAGCAGATTATGGTATTGCGATATCCCAAGATCAGGCTCAACGAATAGCACAAACCTACTTAAATAGACATCTCAAAGATCCACGTTCAGCTCAATATGACTGGGGCACTCTCCAAAAGTCGTGGGCACAGCGAGGAATCTATGGGCGCGGAGAAAGGATATTTGGTTATAAATTAGATGTAGATATCAATGCCAAAAACAGTTACGGAGGATATACGGGCTTCAAAAAATATAGGTTCATGTTCTACAACGATGGTATAAAAGCTATATATACTGAGCTAGAAGGCCAACTCAAAAGTGAAATCTATTACGACAGCAAAATAGGTAGTCTTTCCGACGGTTGAAAAACCTAAAAAGGCATCAAAAAAAGTTCAGACTAGTCATTAGGAAATCAAAAAGAACGAGCCTACGGCGAGTGTGCCGGACTTGGTGCAACCATGCATCAACTATATCTGCCCACCCAAAACGTCACATGATCGCACAATCCTAACCGCTCCGCACCACTGAATACGCAAACCATAATTCAATGGCACGAGCGATTGAATTTGTGCTAGTAATAAAATTTAGGGAGTGCGTGCTAGCTTTTCCCTACGGCTGGTTTTTCTATTATGTGGTTGGTTTAACTAATTCGCGTTATATCCAAATTTGCTGCTAGAGTGACTTTAAATTTGATCTTGCATATTAGGGGGTTTCTGGTTAATTTTTATTTTCAGAGGATTTTTCAGTTCTTAGATTCGTAATCCAATATGGTTCTTTTAGGATCTCAATCTTACTATCATTGAGGTCAGAATAATCATTCTCCAAATTTCGATATACATTTCTAAGAGTATTGTGATAATCAGTAATTTTTAAGCGACCAATGTATTCCCGTCCTTTCCCTGTTAAATGAATCTCATAAAATTCACCTTTCTTTTCTCCCTGCGGGATATCCAGTTCTCTTACCTTAAATATACCGCCGAATAGCCACACATCGTTGTCGGGGTAAACTCGCATGAATGACAAAACATATGGGCGTCCTCTCCATCTGTCTTCACCTTCACACCAAGCATGCCAACCCCACCAAGCCGTATCTACTTCTCCTGCGTCTCTTCCGTCTTTTAGATACGCCTCTACAGGATCTTTCCGCCCCTGTCCTGGACTGCTCCGTACGGCAAGATGCAATTTGTAATATTTCAGATCTTCTATATCTAGCAATTTAGCAAGGTCTATCTTCGCCATTTTTTCACTCCTTTTTATATGGTTTGAATCGTTAGTGGTTTTGTAAATTGAAAGTTTGTATTATAGCATAGTAGAAAGAAAGACTCCCAAATTTGGAAACATTTCAGCTTGGAATTGATAGAGTGACAACAATTTCTATTGACGTTACCCCATTTTTAGTGTCGTCTAAAAAGTTATTTTTCATGCTATTGCCTTCGCATATATATTAGAGGATTGATACTTCAATATATTGTGCGATCTAACTTCCTTCTGAAAGTGCCATGTTGATTGTTCTCATGATTTTATCGGTTTCGGCAAGGATTTTTATAATACGCTGATAATGATTAACATCCTCAAGACCCAGCGTGCGCCCTGAGCGGTCTTTCAGCCATTTTTGAGCTGGTTGATAACCACAGATGTAGAAGTCCCAAGAATTATCTGGCACATTGTCAAAATACTGGGAGGCATTAATCCATATCTTGCCGTCCTTTAGGTGAGGATTGTCTACCACATTGTTACTCTCACCCATAAGAGGATAGGATGCCTGACCGACGACAGCAGGATCCATAAGGTGTAGCTTGCGTAATTTGGTGCCTTTAGTGGACACATGCCAGAATTCATTTGGACTAGTAGGCCAAGGAATGCGAGGGAAGTCAATTTTGAGAAACTCGGCAAAGATTTGCCGATAGGCAGGACAGTGCAATACTCCATAAATATAGTCAAAAACTGCTACTTCGTTCGGAGTGTCATGATTTGCACTATGGGCTAGTTTCTGGATATCCCTATACATTTTAGAGTCAAAATTTACCTGAATAGTTTGGTCAAGGCTATTCTCATTAGGGTAAAGATAAAGGGGGGCAGCTTGGGAAATACCTCTATTAGTATAGACACCGCGATTATTAAAAACATTAGGTGTTACAAAGACATTCACAGGTGGTGCATCTTGACGAACCGCTTGCCGAGAAAAAATTAGAGCTATGTTCTGGCCTCTGAAAAGGTGTGCCATCTTATCAAAGCGCCCCCAATCTACCATATCTGGACGATAGAGAATTGACCTTATGTCAAATGGGCGGTAGGTAATCGGCTTGATATCTGAGACCCAGTCTGCGTTTTGCAAAGCAGAACGTGCATAGGGTAACTTCCACCCTCGAGTGTCTCCAGGAGAATATTCCCCTGCTTTTCTATCTGAAAAAAATTCGCTCCTTGCTTGATCATCGGTTTTTGATGAGTCTATAAAGCGATTAATTTTATCTCTCAGTTCTTGCTTTGTGAAATCAATTACAAGGGCATCTCTAGCTGTTACGATACCAGTAATATTTACATGCATGAAATCTGTCAGCTTAAATCCTTTTTCATAGATATCAGGCATCTCATAATCTTTGGATGCAAATGTATATTGTGGTGGGACGCAGCTTATCCGTTTCGTGACAGACTTTCCAATCTTGCTAGTTGTGAGAGTTGAGTATTTGTTCTCCCGTGTTCCCCAAAGATCACCATGGTAAACTTCAGCCAACTCTTCTTTCTTGTTATGAGTTTTCACAGCAATGATGATTGCAACACCTTGCCGGATGTCAAAGACATTTCTGTCAAGGTTACCCTCAGGGGTAGTCTCTCTCCTTTGGGCGTTGCCGTGAAGATCAAGGATATAAATTTTATTAAAAGAGTTCAGAAGGTGCCAGCGCATTCCTCGGAAAGTAGGATTGTCAAGATATCCGTGGTTAGTAATAAAACCTAGAATGCCTTCACCATTCTTATTAATTAGGCTTTCTGATAGACGGATAAACTTTACATAGTCATCATGCAACCAGTGTCGGCGTTCACCAAAATGAACACCATCAACATATTTATAATCCTCAATCATCTTTGTGATCCACTCACCTGTGTTATGCGATATGCTGGAATAAGGTGGATTTCCGATCACACACATAATTGGCATGTCGCGTTTGATAGTTTTAGCGCCTTTAGCCTCGCGACTGAACCATTGGGCAAAGGGCAGGTTTTGTTTTACAGGCTCGCCATCTTCAAGGCTGTTTGTTAGATAAACTGAAAGGCGAGGTGGGGCACCCGTGGGCTTGTAGCCCATCTCAGTCAATATCATATCAAGCTTCATGTGGCACATAGCATAGGAAGCCATAAGTATCTCAAAGCCATGTAGGCGCGGCATAAGGTCTTGCTCAATGTAATGGGACCACATGCTAGGTGCTATATCTCTAATTTTTGGAGCAATCTGCTTGACGACCTCAGCTAAGAATGTGCCTGTGCCGGCGGCAGGATCAAGAATTTGGACACGATGAACCTCTTTTTTTATTATGATGTTTTCTCCCTTTTCATCAGCTTTTCCAGTATTCCAGTCAATTGTGACCTTTGAGGTATCTGCCAACCCGTCTGCTAACTCAAATTCTGTTTGTAGTAATTCATCAATAGCGCGAACAATGAAGTTGACTATTGGTTCAGGTGTATACCAAACACCGCGAGCTTTGCGTTTTGACGGATTATAGGCGGTAAGAAAAGTTTCATAGAAGTGCAGAAAAGGATCATTTCGGCTTGTCAGCTTTCCAAAACCTTTCATGAGCTTGGTTATATTGCAAGCCTGAAAGATGTCGGCTAAGTCATCAATAATCCAAGCGATTCTATCATCAAGTTCGGAACCTGCCACATAGCTGAAAAGGCTACGCAGGAAAGGATTAGATTTGGGTAATAATTCCAGTGCTTTTTGACGACTAAAACTGTTTACCGTGATGTCGTGCAAGCGCGCAGCAAACATGCCATAGGCGATAGTCTCAGCATAAATGTCTGCAAAGTCCTCAGTATTGATGCCTTGAATCAGGTTTTCTTTGAATGCTTTATACTGTGCTGCAATCTCAGTCCTAGAGTTATCATCTTCGAGCAGGGTATTGTGTAGCACGTCTTTAATAAGACTTGCTTTGCCTGCCATGCGTTCTGCTAATTCACGAGGGTTGGTTATGGTTTGAGGATGTTGCGCAATGAAATCATACAAAAGGTTTTCCAATCTTGCATATTGATCCGGCTTGGGAATAACGCCATCTCTAAAAAATTTGGCTATGGTAGCAGAAGCCATAAGATTGCCATTCCGATAAAAATCCCAGTCTAGACCGTTTGTATAAATTAAGTTGGGAAGTGCAGCTTTGTAGCGTTCCTGTTGTATTTTGTTGTTTTCATTTATTTCTCGGCGAATGGAGATTTGTAGGTCTTTGGCTTCTAAATGACCGATAACAATTTCGCCTTTTTGGAGGATGAAGTCAGGTGCGCCGCATCTTACCCGCTTTGGCTCGTTTAGAGCAGTGACACCTAAGTTAGAGAAGAGCCTCTCAAAGGCAGAACGGTAAGAATGTTCTGTTGCTTTACCAGTTCCATGTATGTTCTGTACCTTAGAAAGAAAATCTGAAATCAAAGCCACGTCAGTCGCTTGCCTCCGGCTTGTGCCTTACTGTTAGTGAAGTTAAGTCTACTCATGAGATAAAGTCTACATAGCTGAGCTAATATCATTAAAACCAACTTTGCAGATGGTTCTAAAAACGGAGTAACGTCGGTATTAACCAAGCCCGAATCTTCTGTGTTCACAATATTTCCATTGATGGCATAATTATTTAACGCTTTCTTGACGTTGATATCTCCAACGATGGGCAATTTCTTTTATCTGCTTGTCAGTAATTGCATTATTTTGCCACCCATCATCAAAATTAATATCATTTGATTTTGGTAGTTGTTCAGATGTCAAAGATCGGATAAGAATACGCGAAGGCAACATTGTGGCTTGGCCAACAAAAATTGCTTCTTGTCGTCGTAATCCGGAAAGCATCTTTGTCAAACCGGACATTGAATCTGGCAGTATCGACCTGACATGTGCTCTGTCTTCCTCATTTGTAATTCTTAAAATAATCCAGCTATTACATTGTGAAAGAACTGTTGACTCAACTTCGCTTGGTCGCTGAGATACCAACAAAAGTCCCACGCCATATTTGCGTCCTTCTTTAGCTATACGCCTGATTGCTTCTTGGGCTGCCTCATATTGTGCTTCACCTCGATTTGGGACATAACGATGGGCTTCCTCACAAACCAATAGTACCGGATCAGACTCCCGTTCTGATTGAGTCTGCCATATTTTTAGACTAAATAAAGTCCGAGCGACACTTGCACTTGATATACCGGCGATTTCATTAGGAATTCCAGATAGATCAATAATTCTTGGTTGATGTCCATCTCCGACAAGTTGTTTGATAATTGCAGGGAACGGATCGTAGCTATCATTATCCCATTCCTCCATCATAAATCTAAATCGGGCATCTGCCATTAAGACTTCTAGTTTGTGAAGTATTGAATTATAAGGGTCTTGCTTACTCTTTGTAAGCTTATCTCTACCTGCTTCAATTTTATTTTTAAGTGTTGATAACTTATAAGGAATCGGTGAGTCAATAGTAATTCCGTTGGTGTCAAGATCAAGCTGATTTGCTCCCTCTTCGCGAGCAGATAGGAGTGCACTCTTGATAATATTCGCCTGTGATGGTGCGGCAGATTCAGTCTTTCCAATCAGCAAGGTAACTGTTTCATGGAAGTTCAAAAGCCAATATGGAAGATTTAATGTTCCATCATCCGGGGAAAGTCTAATTTTGTCAGCGAATGCGCTACTGTATTCTCCATGAGGGTCAAGAATGATTATCCGAGGTTTCCATTTTTCGTATTGCATTGCCTTGCCTCTCTCAAGGATACTGTGGACGATGGCAGCTACCGTACCTGATTTTCCAGTACCAGTAGAACCAAGAACAGCTGTATGTTTGCCGAGCAGTTCGTTCAAATCGGCAAGACAAGGAGTTCCTTTAGAACCAACATGTCGCCCCAGCTCAATAACAGCACCTTGTCCTTTACCATAGATAGATCGCAACTCAGCTTTTGGTGTCAGATAAACAGTCTGCTGCGGGAGCGGATAGGTTGAAACTCCGCGCTCAAAATCAAGATCCCAACCTGTATCTTTTTTAATCCACTCACCCTCAGCGAATAGGTCGGCTTCAATAATTCTTTCATCTGAGGACGATGTTGGAACCAATCCTCGTTCTGCTTGAAATTCAGATTTCATCCTTAATCTTCCAACAAATGCATAAATAAGTCGCCGTCCAAAATGAATTCTGATAATGGATCCAAATTGCCCTATGGGATAGGTTTCTCCTGCATATACTCGCGAGAGTTCAGAAAGGCTTGGATTTAACTCAGCAACGATGTGAGAACCATCAACCTCAATCATCTTACCAATAGCAAGATTCTCAATTGGATCATTAGGGTTATGAGTTGATAAATTCATCTTTCACCTTTAAGCAGCTGAGTCAAACATTCAAATTTCCACCAAGGCAGATCTTCTTTGGACTTTTCTTCGTCTTTGCCATGAAAGAAACCACGCTTTGCGAAAATTAGTATTTGATCAGTAATGGTAGAGTCATCATGCCAATTCTTGAGGTGTCCTTGTGGTTCATCATCAGAGGTAAATACCACGACCGTAAGGTGTCCTTCAGATTTATGTAATGCCTGATTAATCTCAAAATTAATGTGGGAGTCTCTGAAGCCATACCCACATACAATAAGAATTTTCTGTGTCTCTGGACCAGCCTTTAATGCCTTTCTTCCAAGTTCAGCTAATTGGGCATAAGGGTCTCTTTGAGTTTCTCGGTATTTAGTTGATGCAGGCCAAATGAGGATTCTTTTGTCTTCATCAGATTGCAAATTAATACTACTAGCAACACGGCGAGGAAGTGGGTCACCACCAAATGAATGCCAATTTATGGAACCATGCAATTTGAGGACTTTTGCTGAAAGCCCCTTACGATTAAAAACTGAAGGCTCCCACCATCCAGTAGCTCCGCCCTCTAAACCATCCGAGAAAGGAATTTTTTCAAGTGCAAGTGCATCTTCAAGAAGTGTGTCGTAGTTGAGGCAGAGATAATCAACGCAACTATGGTAGTTTGTTTTGCCCGGCCGCATTGGGCGGTGAACTGCTTTTACGAATTCTTGGTGAGTCGTCAAATTTATTTTCTCGTCATTGTGCTCAATAATGGTAGAAATAGTTTGCTTGATTTCTTCAACAGATTCTCTCAGTTGCTGTGCCGAATATGGTTTGCCATTTATGACCTGGTTATCGCCTGCGCCTCGTTTAGCTCTTCTCTCGGCGATAGATAGCAGATCAATAATTTCACTAAGGTAGTCTTCAATATTGAATAAATGACTTTTGTCAGTGAGACTGGTTTGAATTTCTTCAAAAATATTTTGGGTTTTAGGAGCTAGGGCACCATTTTTTAGAACCTTATTAGTAAGTTCCCCTATTAACGGGAGACCCGCACATTTGCTGCAACCAGCACCAATCAAAAAAACTTTCCTATCTTGTATCATGAATTCGTCTAACTTTTCAATCGCATCACAAAATGGAGCGGTTTTAATTGCTTCAAAGTTGTCTGATGAACTCATATGGAACCCTCTCTACTTTTAAGGTCGAAATTCACTGATTATGTCAATCATACTGCAAGAATTACTGAACTGCCTTATCAAATTTTGTCTGATGTTTTTTGATCATCTGTTTCCCTCAATCAACCTACTAAATATGATTTTTTTAGTTATGATGGAGGTGTCTAAAGGTTTTGCTTCAATACTTAGAACTCTGCATCTAGCACACACCAGCCTATTCCGCCGTAGGAAACATCTGCGTTAAATCAGAAAGATTCAATATTTCGGTAATTTGTCTCTTTCTAGTCATTTCATTCTTTTTTATCCAAAAGCATGCAAGCAGAATAACCCTTACATTTTTATTTGTCAATTTTATGTACGATACCATGACATATTGGACAATTGGTGTATCAAGCCCTGATATATTTATGAAGGCAATAGCACGAAAACTGACTTTTCAGGTATTCCTAAAAGTGAGGTAACGTAAGTTACCTCCGGTCGCCTCTTTTATTGTGCGGTTGGTTTAATTAATTCGCGTTATATCCAAACTTGCGGCTCAGCAATGCCTCTTTCCAGAAGTTCTCTCGTTTTATAATGTATGCGTCGGGTTTGTCTTCATCAGAAGTCCATTCAATAAGGGTAAATCTGAAATTGTTTCGTGCATAACCTTTTTTTTGAAAGACTTCCCGCATACTCTTGTCTTTTAAAAGTTCTTTTAGTTCTTTGTTACCGCCGTGAAGACTATACACATACTGACACCATCTGCTCCAGATTCCGTTTTTGCCGTAAGCCGAACCTACATACTTTTTGCCGGTCTTTTTATCAGAAATAACGTAAATGCCTTTGATAATTGATAATGCAGTTCTCCAGTCGTCTCTGTTGATATCAACGATAGACTCAAGGTCAGGAAAGTCTAGGCATATATTTTTATAACCAGGGAAGGTTACTCCGGAGTACCGTGCTTTTAGGATTTCACTAAATTCTAGATTTGGGTAAACTTTCTCTAGCAATAGATATTTTTGTCTTTTGAGTTCCGAATAAACAACTTTTAAGCGGCCAATATACTCTTCTCCTTTGCCAGTTAAATGCACATCATAATAATTGTTTTCTCTTCTTCCTCTCACTTCAAATATACCACCGAATAACCAAACATTCTTGCCTTCAGGGTAAACTTGCATGAATGACACAATGTATTTGCGTGTCCATCTGTTTTGCCCTCCACACCAAGACTGCCAACCCCACCACTTTGACTCAATTTTCCCTACGATTTCTCCATCTTTTATGAAATCATCCAAAGGGTGTTTTTCGCCGTTCCATACGGCAGCATGAAATTTGTATTCTTTCGGATCTTCTATATCTAGCAGATGAGCAAGGTCTATTTTCGCCATTTTATTTCTCCTTATCTTTATAGGTTAAAAGTTTCCCGTATTATAAACAAGGTTGCAGAAAGTGATGACAATTTCTATAATGAGCTTCCAAGAGGGCATTCTGAGAATAAGGAATAGGAGTAGAGAATGAGACAGATAGCTTTAGACACTGAGACCACTGGATTGGATCCGGAAGAGGGACATCGGATTGTAGAGGTCGGTTGCGTTGAGATCGTAGACCGTTCTATCACTGAGCGTAGTTTCCACACTACGATAAATCCCCAGCGCAAAGTAGACGAGAGTGCAAGGAAAATACATGGTTATACGTGGAAGTATGCTAAAAGATAGTCCGTTGTTCGCAGATATTTGCGATGAACTTATAGCCTTTTTACGAGGCGCACAAATTTTGATACACAATGCGCGGTTTGATTTAGGGTTTTTAGACAGCGAACTGCAACGTTTGAATCGCAAAAATTTTCTCACAGAAGCCTAGTGTACTGTTGCCGATACGCTAAAAATGGCTAAAAGACGACATCTCCAACCTAGAACACTGAATGCGTTGTGTCGCCGTTATGGGATTGATAGAAGCCACCGCAAGTTGCATGATGCATTGAAAGATGCGCGTCTTCTAGCGCAGGTTTATTTGGCGATGACGAAGGGTGAATAGCTAGTGATACGGTTACCCCTTTTATTGTGCAGTTGGTTTAATTAATTCGCGTTATATCCAAAATCACCGCTAGAGTAATCTTAAATTTTATCTTGCATATTAGGGGTTTCTCAGCTCATCTGGGCATTTAACGAGTTTTTTAGCTTTTTGTTGAAGAACACCAATATGGTTCTTTTAGGATCTCTCTAAATTTAATATCAGGATAAACTGTTCTTAAATCTGGATATTTTCTAGTGTCCTCGTAAGGAATTGTAATTTTTAAGCGACCAATCCATTCTTGTCCTTTTTCGGTTAAATTTACATTATAAAAATCACCTTCCTCTTTCTCTTTTCCTTCTGGTATATTCAAGCCTTTTATTTCAAATATACCCCCAAATAGCCACACATCTTTGCCTTCAGGATAAACTTGCATGAATGACAAAATATATTTAGCCTCTTCCCATCTAGGATACTTATACCAAGCCTGCCAGAACCACCAATCCGAACCTGCTTCTCCCGCTTTGCTTCCGTCTTTTACATAAGCATCTAAAGGATTTGTTTTTCCGTTCCATACGGCTGCATGAAATTTGTATTTATTCACATCTTCTATATCTAGTAGATGAGTAAGATCTATTTTCGCCATTTTATTTCTCCTTATCTTTATGGGTTAAAAGTTTTCAGTATTGTAACACAAGGTTGCAGAAAGTAATGACAATTTCTATAATGAGCGTCCAAGAGGATATGCTGAAAGTAATGAATAGGAGTTGGTAATGAGACAAATCGCGTTAGACACTGAGACCACTGGATTGGATCCGAAAGAAGGGCATCGAATTGTAGAGGTTGCTTGCGTTGAGATCGTAGGCCGTTCTATCACTGAGCGTAGTTTCCAGACTACGATAAATCCACAGCGCAAAGTGGACGAGGGTGCAAGGAAAATCCATGGCTATACATGGGGAATGCTCCAAGATAGTCCGTTGTTCGCAGACATTTGCGATGAACTTATATCCTTCGTACGGGGTGCACAAATTTTGATACACAATGCGAAGTTTGATTTGAAATTTTTAGACAGCGAGCTGCAACGTTTGAATCGCAAAAATTTTCTCACAGAAGCTCAGTGTACTGTTGCCGATACGCTAAAAATGGCTAAAAGACGACATCTCCAACCTAGAACATTGGATGCGTTGTGTGACCGTTATGGGATCAATAGAAGACACCGCAAGTTGCATGGTGCGTTGAAAGATGCGCGTCTTCTAGCACAGGTTTATTTGGCGATGACGAAGGGTAAATAGCTAGTTTGCTATTAAAAGTTATACCCACGAAGTTTCTCGGCTACTTCAGCAGTTTTATATTCTTTCTTTTTGTCTTCATTAAATAGACTGGGGAGATTGAATAATCTTGCTCCTTGCATACCGTGTTTTGATCTCTTATAAAATTCGGTTTCTTCAAATTCGCTAAACAAATGAAATCTATGCCCTGTTTGAAGAGAATAGTAATGGCAAGTGCTTATTGCACCAGTAATGCGTTTTAATTCCTCATCAGTTGGCTCGTAGTTAGAGGCAGGAAACTCAACATTCTTAACTTCAAATTTACCTTTTTTGTTTAGATCACCTGCGACCACAGCATTAAGACGACCAACATATCTGATACATTTTTTTGTATATAGGCCAATGAACTTAGACGAAGGTCGTAACTTGATACGATTATCATCAACAGGGTCATAATATAAACGAAATTTTATATTTTCTTTTATGGAGTTTCCTACTGCAACAGCATGCATAAATTCTCCGGGAGGCAATAAATTCACTGACTCAATATATCGCTCATAGTCATCTAAAATGTCTTGCAATTCTGTTTCATGTGACGCACAGGATTGCTTAAGGGCTTCTAATAATTCTTCAAATGTGATTGCCCTGAAAATAATTCCCTCTCCTTTTGCTAAATCTGATAATCTGTCAGCTTGGTCATTAGGTATTTGTTCTTGTGTTAAAGCAAAAAGGATTTTTTGAGATTCGGGGCCGTAATCATTTTTGATAGACTTTATGTGATTCTCTATCTGATTATCCCTAAGTCCTTGTCCACTGGCTTTGACCTCAAAAAAGATATTGAATGATTTCTGTGAAATCACTGCATCAGGAACACTGTCTGACCCCTTTATCTGCTGCCCAAAAACCGGCCCAATATCCAATGTTTCATCTACAAAAGAAGACAATACCTGCTCTAGTTTTCGCGCAGATTTCCGATAAAAATGGCGCAGAATAAGCACGGTGTTATTCGTTGTATGATTTTCTGATTGGCTGTAATGTTGGAAATAATTTATTTCACTCATTCTTGTATCAGGTATACTTTGCTCACCGAGAAGATATAAAGGATAGAATTAGATTATAGGTGAAAGGGGAACCTGACGGGGCCCCTTTCGTCTTGATGAGTTGATTATAGATAAGTATTCTTATTTTGTAAAGATTATGTACGATGCTGTAAGCTCAAAGTTCAAATGCGGGTTGTTGGAAAAGTACTGTCATCGCCCAGGCGTAACCGCTTGCGCCATTTGGTTTTGGTTTCCATAAACGAAATGAATGAATTGTTTTTGCAGGTGCAACGCGTTAGGGGATTATCGTAAATTGAGTGGCGCGTGGCGGTTATATTGGTGCGGGATGGTACCGTAGGGCGGACATGTGAGTCCGCCCCTACCGTTTGCTTAAATTTAATGGCGCATGGCGGTTGAGTTTGTGGTTATCATAAATTTGGTAGCGCAAGCGGTTGTGAGCCATCCCGTCAGGCTGCGCCTGCCACCCCTCCAGAGGAAGGGAATTGTCTGTCATTAACATTCTCTTGTACGATCTAAACCGTCTGTCTAATATCTGCTACTGTTCGTCAGTTTGCTGAATCTTGGTACACACCCTTAGCTAAAGTTCACTTTATGAACATAGCATTTATAGATGGACAAAATTTATACATGGGAACAACCAAGTGCCCTACATGTGCAAAATCTCTAGGTAGAAATATAAAGTTAATGAAGGTTAAAGATTGTACTTGTGGTTATGCATGGGAAATAGATTGTTCTAAATTTAGAACATATCTAAAAGAAAAGTATTTTGTTGAGAAAGCATATTATTTTTTAGGATATAGAAGTAAGAAACATCAAGATGTATACGATGAATTAAAGAAGGCGGGTTTTATTATCAAATTTAAAGAACACTATAAAAGTATTATTTCAAAGAAGAAAGGAAATGTTGATGCCGACATAATTTTTGAAGTAATGAAAAAAATATGTGAAAGGGAAAGATTTAATAAAGTCGTCCTTGTATCAGGAGACGGGGATTATAAAAAATTGGTGGATTACTTAATTACAAAAAATAGATTTGAGAAAATTTTATTTCCAAACAAAATTTTTTGTTCATCTCTCTACAAAGATATTACTCATACATACTTTGCTCACCTAGGAGATATAAAGCATAGAATTAGATTATCAAGGTGAAAGGGGAGCCTTACGGGGCCCCTTTCGTCTTGATGAGTTGATTATAGATAAATATTCTTATTTTGTAAAGATTATGTACGATGTCTGTAAGCACAAAGTTCAAATGTCACTCCTCCAGAGGAGGGGAATTGTTTGTCCTTAACATATCTTGGTAACACACTCTGTGCTATTGGTATACGTAGCGAAACCTTGCTTTAGCAGGGTGTTTATTTATAATCTAGCAATAAGAGAAAAGATATGAATATAACCAACGAAAAACTATACGAAATGATAGTTGATATGCGTACGGAGTTTAAGTTTGAGATAGCGGAAATAAAAGCAGCTCAATCAGAACTTCGAGCAGACATCACAAAATGGGGTGTTGCATTATTCATCGGGAGTATCGTTGTGATGACCTCAATTATCGGCGTGTTCTTGGCAAGCGTTGTGTTGACGGTGGCATCATAAATATTTGCAAGCGACCGTAATGACGGCGCGTTGATGCAGTTCATATTTTTTAGTTTTTGATTTGATGGCACAAGCGGTTGTGAACCACCTCGTCGGGCTACGCCCGCCACCCCTCTAAAGGAGGGGAATTGACTGTTTCAGTTGCCGTCATCGTCTAGGTCAGGGTTTATATATTGTTGGCGGGAGCGACCTTCTCCTTGACCGCCGCGTGCTTGTTGACTGTCTTGTACCGACACATTAACGGTTTCGTTTGTCAGTCGTTCACCTAATATCTTTTGTATATCCGGCTGCCTTTGCTCTATGAACATTTGGCTGTCTTTAGACCCGGTTAGGAATTCAACTTGCAGACTACCGGCATGACGATAAATGCGAACTTCGGTGTTAGGCAACACCGATTCCTTCAAGTGAATACGAATCTCCTGCATCCCGGAAGGGTTATCGGCAGGGGAAGACACCAGTATACGGTCGGCAATTTCACCGACAATTTTACTCAGGTCGACAGGGGGTGCAGGAGAAACTTCCTCAACCGGAGCGGCACTCTGAAGCGGGGCATGGTTTTGGGCAATCATCGAAGCAATATCAAATGCATCTAGACTTTGCGGCAGTGCTTCTTGATCGTTTGATTTTTGTTTATCGGCAGACAATGCGGTTTTGTCTGCAGGTGTTTGTCGGTCAGCTGTCTTAGCCTGCCCAACTTGTTCAGTTTCGCCTGCAAGTGTTTGTCGGTCAGCTGTCTTAGCCTGCCCAACTTGTTCAGTTTCGCCTGCAAGTGTTTGTCGGTCGGTCGTTTTGGTCTGCCCGACTTGTGCGGTTTTGCCCGCAGGTGTTTGTTGGTCAGCTGTCTTAACCTGCCCGACTTGTTTCGCCAACTCGTTCTCTATCTTATCCAGGGATCTATTGAGCTTTTGAGGTTTGGAAACCCCCTTAAATAGAGTGCCTTTTTTATTGACTAAGGACGAAAACTGTTCGACCGCTTCGTTAGACACGTTGCGTGCATCAGGCTTATTAGCCTCGTTGGTCGAAGCCGTATTCTTTTCGCCGGAAGAGATTTTTTTTATCATCGTTAGTGTGCCGGGCGGATATTGAATTCTTCGGCTTCAAGTTCTTCGCGCTTTTCGGTTTCGCGATTTTCAATAGTTTGCATAATATCTCTATACTCCTCGTATTTCTTGACCGTTTTATAGGCTTCCATACGTGCGTGTCTAGCTTCCTCCAAATGCTCAGTTGCATCGGCCACTGCAGTGCGCGCTTTTTCTATCTCTTCTTTAAGTTGTTGTTGCTTTTCTCTAAAAAATTTAATCTGATCTCTCATAATATTGAGGTTGTATGCGTGGACTTCTTTGTCTAAAACTTCTTTGTATAAGCGTTTTTCCTCTTTTTTGCGCCATACCACATAGTCGTCGTGTTCGGCGATTTTGGTATCCAAAATTTTCTGACACTGTTCAAGTTGCAGTTGCTTCTCCTTCATTACTTTTATCGCTTCGTCTTCTCGCAAACGTTTAACATGAAGTAATTCATCCAATAATACCGTCATTTATTCAACCCTCTATCACTGCGTGCATCGCATCCAAAATTTCTTGCATCGAAAAAACTTCGTTCACTCCTTGCGTTAAAAATTCGTTGATAGCCTCTACTTTAGCCACCGCCTCATCTGCCACTTGATCGCTCCCTTCTTTGTATTCGCCTATCTTGATCAACAGTTCCACTTCTTTGTATTTAGCAAGAAGTTCACGCATCCGCCCTGCCAAATGCACATGTTCCTTGTCCACGATGGCACTCATCACGCGACTAACGCTTGCTAATACATCAACTGCAGGATAATGGTTTGCACTGGCTAGCTGACGCGACAATATGATATGCCCATCTAATATTGAGCGAGTTTCATCAGCAACGGGTTCGGTCATATCGTCGCCTTCTACAAGCACCGTGTATAGCGCGGTAATGGAACCTTTATCGGATTGCCCGGCGCGCTCCATCAGTTGCGGTAAGGTCGCAAAAACTGACGGCGGGAAGCCTCGCCGCGTCGGTGGTTCACCGGCAGCCAGTCCGATCTCGCGCTGGGCGCGAGCAAACCGTGTCACCGAATCCATCAAGAATAAAACCCGTTTGCCTTGATCTCTAAAATACTCGGCAATCGCAGTCGCAACATAAGCTGCTTTGACACGCTCCATAGAAGGGCGATCCGAGGTTGCCACCACCACTACGGAGTGTTTTAGATTTTCTGCACCGATGTCGCGTTCTATAAACTCCCGCACCTCTCGCCCTCGTTCTCCGATCAACGCAAGTACGGTCACATCGGCATCGGCACTTCTAACAAGCATTGACAGTAAGGTGCTTTTACCGCCGCCGGCAGCAGCAAAAATACCCATTCTTTGCCCTTCGCCACAGGTCAGCAAACCATCCAAGACCTTTAACCCCATAGGCAATGGTTTATCAATGATTTTTCTTTTCATCGGCTCTGGCGGATCTGCATAAACCGGATAAAAGGTAGTGGTTTCCAAAGCCGGGCCATCGTCAAAAGGATGCCCCAAACCGTTCAGTACTCTCCCCAAAATCTCTGCACCCACTGGCACTCTATGGGAATGTCCGGTCGGTAAAACCTGCGTGCTATTGGAAATACCTAGCATCTCACCCATCGGTGTCAGCAAAACACGGCGGTCTTCAAAACCGACAACCTCCGCCATCAACGAACCTTTTTCGCCAGGGTTTCGTAGCGTGCAAAGCTCGCCTATTTTGACACCCGGCACGACGGCACGTATCAAGGTGCCGGTGACTTCTAAGACAAAACCACAGACTTCGAGTAGCTCGGTACGCTCGATTGTATCTTCTAGAGCTTCGGTAATATAGTTAAAACTAGTGTTCATATCACCCTCGTATCGATTGGGACTGTTGAACAAGTACCGTCATTGTATGAACCCAACCGCTATGCGCCATTTGGTTTTGGTTCCCATGAATTGTGTGGTGTACGATTTCGTTTGTGCAAGCGCGTCGCGTTGCGGGAGGGCATGTTAGCCCTCCCCTACGGTTCATGAAATACTTTTTCAACAGTCTCATATCACCCTCATATCGATCCTATATCCTCTTTTCTATCACCAAGATATTTCTGCCATTAGCGTGGACATACGAACTATAATCGGTCAGTTGTTGACCGATGTAGATGCCTAATCCCCCCAAGCGTCTTTCGCGCCAATCCTCGTGTATATCAAGCGAGGGCGGTTGCAACGGATCAAAAGATTTTCCTTTATACTCTAATACCAAAAACAAAGTACTTTCTTTTTTAGCGAGTTGCGCCTTAATCAATTCGGTATCCTCGTCTGCTTCGTTATGGCGGATGATGTTTGATATAAACTCATCCGTCGCAACGCACAGATCAGTAGCTGCCTCTTTTTCAACACCATGATCGTTGCAGAAAGTGTTAATCAAATCAATGATTTTAGCAATTTCTTGTATATCGTAGCGAACACTTATTTGATGCTTAAATTGCAGATCACGCAATTCGGAAATATGCGCTTTAAGGTCGTCGGCTGACGACCCGACACCGACACTCGGTAAGTCTTCACTAGTTTTGTGTCTTACTACACATAATAAAGTCATATCGTCAAACTGTACAGAACCTCGCGTGAACTGGGCGACATGCTTGATGATATTTTGTACACATCGTCTTGCCGGTTGGGTGGCAGCAATTTCGTTGTGCCGAGTGATACATTCAATTAATCTCTGCTCTCCGAATTCTTGCTCTTTCATATCGTGTGCTTCGGTAATACCGTCGGTATAGAGCAACAACATATCGCCGTAATCTAGCCATTGCGTGCATATCTCATAATGAGGATTCTCAGAAACCGCTAATGCAATACCGTGTTTTTGATCCAATAACTCTACAGAGCCGGACTTTCTCACTACCAACGGCGGGTTATGCCCAGCATTCGCATAGCTCAATTCTCCATTGGCTGTGTTGAATATTGCGTAGAACAAAGTCACAAAAGCGGATTGTTCAGAATTCTCCTGCATTAAAAAGTGGTTGATTTTGCGAAGGCACGCATCGGGTTGCGGCGTGTTGGCACTTTGTGCTTTGAACAAGCTAAGACACACTGCCATCATAATCGCCGCCGGCATGCCCTTGCCCGATACATCTCCGATAAGCAAAGCCGTGCGGTCTTTATCTATTTGGAAAAAATAGTAAAAATCCCCCCCGACTTCTTTGGCGGGCAAGGTGCATCCGTATATGTCTAAATCGTTGATTCCATCGCCAGCCTTGTGGCGCGGCAACAGCGACATCTGCACATCGTGAGAAATATTGATTTCGCTATTGATTCTCTCGTTTTTTGCGGTAACTCGTTTGAGGTCAGAAAAATAATTTTTCAAACGCGTAACCGTTTGATTGAGGTTGGTCGATAAGCTACTGAGCTCCTTACAAGAATCGGTTACTGGAAATTTAATGTTCAGATTGCCCGCCGCCAAAACTTCCACCCTTTGGGTCAAGGCAGAAATTGGTCTTGATATAGACTTGGAAATCAGCAATATCAACAACACCAAACCTAAAAAAGCTATCAACACGGTTGCCGACTCTATAAGTTTTGCACGATAGATATACGAAAACACCTTCTCTTTAGGCAACAGTACTATAAGTTGTACATTGGGACTAAAGCTGGCTGGCAATTGTGCAATGAATGTTTTGCCGGTGCCGTCTATGGGGTCGTCTATTTGAGTGGTGTCTTCCGAAAGTCTAAGCATCGGCACGACATCGTTGACATTATCGGCCATATCCGGCAAGTTGAAATGCAGTTGTGCAAATTCATTGTTTGCTGAAGTATCCAATATCAGCATCTTCTTTTCACCGTTGTCTAAATGCACCAAAAACAATATCGTTGCATCCTCAGATATTTGTATATTGAAAAGTCTATTGACTAGCCTGGACAACAAAACATCAATGACTACAATACCGTCGCTATGGTTGGATGCCTCCCTGAAAGGGACGACATAGCTGGTTTTCCAGTTGCCGTCTTCCAATACCAGCCGACTCCATACATCGCGCCGTTGAGCAATTTCGTAATAATGTCGGTAGCGTAATTCATCGGCACTGTTAAAGTCTCGCTGACGGATCTTTGACCGATTGTTGCCTTGTATATAACCCTCTATCACCAGAGGTTTATCAACAATAAAAACATCATATTTTTCGTCGGCATCCAACAGATTGTCGAGTAATGGCCGGACGCGCGCTTTGTTCATATCAATATCTTGTTTGAGGTAAGCGGCGACAACTTTTGCCAATTCTTCCACTTCTTTTACCTGCACGTTGAGTTTGTTATCAACTTCAAGAGCCATGCTGTTGACATAAGAATCAGTCAACTCTCTAATTTGATAGTCAACATAAAAAAAGTTTGCAACCAATAATACAATCACGAACAAAATTACCGGAAAGCCCAAACCCCATAGTATTTTTATGTGTAGCGTCTTCATCAAACTAAAAATTGCGGCTACTTCTAAAAACCATGCAGATAACCGTTAAGCTGTTAAAAAATAGAACCGCCATTTGTTGCAGTAGCACAAACGGCTTAACATTGTGCAGAACCATTTGCACTTGCAAAAAAGACAATATTCGGGGCTGTTGAAAAAGTATCCTTGAGCTGTAGGGGAGGGCTAACATGCCCTCCCGAAACGCGTTGTGTTTGCAAAAATAAAGTCGTACACCACCCAATTTATGGGAACCAAAACCAAGTGGCGCAAGCGGTTCTCCTGGTGCAGAACGGTACTTTAGGGAGGGCATGTTAGCCCTCCCCTACCGGTGGTTTGCATAATTCAATGGCGCAAGCGGTTGGGTTCATACAATGTCGGTATTTTTTCAACAGTCCTCCGTTAAGGCGTAATAATTATCGTATTGGTAGAGGGGTGGTCGTTAGGCTCGGCAACTACAAAGTGCCGATACTCTTCTAAAGCATTGACGAACCTCTCAAGTAGGTCTGAGAAATCGTATAGATTCATCACATCCATATCAAATCTTTCAAACAAAATTAAATTGTTATCGGCATCCAAACCCAAACCACATGTCTGGGACTTAATTCTTGCCAATGAATGGTTCATCAAATTTTTCAGTACCGTCGGCATCGTATTCTTTTGTGCCGGTAGGGTCATCAACTCTGAATAAAAATAGCCCTTGCCTAATTTCTCAAAACATGCGACTTCCATATCGTCAATGATTAAATGATAGATACTTTTTTCATTCGGAGTCGGTTCATCCAAATGGTGCTGATCGGCAAATTCTTTTAACAATAAATTGAGTTTAACCATCGTATTAACCAAGTGATTCCAAAGTCAGCAATCATTCAGAAAGTGCTACTTGAGAAGCAAAATTATTTGCCAACGCGGTGCGCAAGGCTCGCAGTTGCAGATCTACGCTGGTGTCAACCGACCCCATCTCGGTTTCTACCTTGCATGCAGTCTCAGGAATGTGGCTGTCGGCAACCACATCTATAAAACCGATGTTGGCATAATTTGCGGTAATTTCTCTGAGTTTTGTTCGCACTGCATCAGCATGTTCGGGATAAACCCGCAACGTAATCTTGCTCTCGTTGCGGACTTTATCGAGGGCTTGCCTCACTATGCCTTGGGTCAGTTCTACATCGTCAAAACTATCCAAAATTTTCTTGGTTGACGACATTACGATATCCACCAGTTTGTTTTCCACTTCAGAAAAATAATGTACCGACTCTATCATCGCACCAATCATTTTTTCCGATTGCTTAGCCTTTCCTTCTTCGGAGCCGTCTTCATAACCCCGTGCTTTTTCGCTCTCGTAAGCAGCTTTGGCATCGTCAACTATTTTCTGTGCCTCCTTCTCAGCCTGTTTCACCAGATCTGCGGCGCGCAAAACCATCGTATAGTCTTCGGCTTTCAATACTCGGCTGTGAGACTGTATTTTGATGTTTTTATTTTTAACTAAAGTGAACCCACTCATGGCGTATTTATCTCCTTCAATAGACGCGGCAAATAAGTTCTAATTGCCTGATAATCGTCCTCGTTCCCACGCGAAATCTCGCTCCATGATTTGGGGAGTTTAAATAATAACCGCTGAATGAACCCCTGTGGCATATCGTCAAGTAGACCAAGTAGACAACGCAAGCCGCTTTTATGTATATAATTCTTGAAATCGATGCCACTGCTGGTCTGCTCAATCGCGGGCAAAACTTTGTTTGAGGCACGCGGATAATCGATAGAAATTCTATTCTTCAATGCGTATAAATAGTCCGCTTCTCCCAAAGATTTTTTTATCGCTTGCTGTGCCTTTCTTTCAATTACATTCGCGATTGTGTTTGATTCTATGACCAGACCAATTTTGTAAAGTAAAGCCTTCAAGTCTACACTGCTCAGCAAAGCCGCTTGTCGTTCGTGGCTCCCGAAGTCAAAATAATTTTCTCGCTTCATTTGATAGCTCTCCAAAATAAAATCGGATAACTTGCGATGGGCAGCTTTAACATCTCTGATACGAGCAATCAAGGGAATAGCCACCCAGTTTGATTCCCACCAACTATCATCCATTTCCAATGACGGGAAAAAATTGAAATCAATCACCCGGCGCAAGGTGTCGTCCGACATTGTGGTCATGTGGCACTCTCTTGCTTGTTAACGCCTGGTTCGGATTCGTTGATACCTTCCTCTTGCATACTCACTTTATCCTTTCGTTCCATATATAAATAAATATTGCCTGAAAACACTGCAAAAATTAAGGTGATTAGTACGGTCAGTAAAACATATAGATGCCCGATTGAATCAGGACTCACTTTTAAGCCTAAAACCGAACGATACTCAACTGGATAAAAATCGGAACGCGCTTCATTCTCCGCTGGGAACAGAGAAACACTTACTTGGTGATAAGCGAGTCCCTCTATGGCATTTGCGACGATAGATTTTATCTGCGGTATATACGAATCTAAGTCGTAATCCGAGTTATATTTGATAAAAACCGATGCAGAAGCCGGAAAGTCAACTTTTTTATTGCCGATGCCAGACGATGGCTCGGCAGGTAACACAATATGCACGCGAGCAACCAACACGCCGTCTATCTTAGACAAAGTCTCGGAAACCTCCTGCGATAAACCGTAGATATAGCGGGTTCGCTCTTCAAAGGGCGTAGACACCAAACCATCATCGCTGAAAACATCGTTAATCGTTGAAAATCTAGTTTTGGGATAGCCGTTTCTGCTAAGTATTTCAACAGCCCGCGCCGTTTGATCTTCCTCTATGAATAGACTAACCATGTTATCCTTGCCCGGCTGTTTTTCGCTTTGGATGCCGTGCTTGAGCAACAGTGCCAGCATTTCGTTGCCCTCTTGTTCTTGCAAGCCAGTATAAAGTTCTACTTTACAACCACCAAGCAGCAACAATAATAATGCGGCGAATGTCAATCTGAGCATGGCGTTTTGCCATATCAACCAGTGCCTAGGTCTATCTTCCCTATGTGTTTCGGTATACATTGTCCCCCCTATGACCATCGGGCTAAAAGCCCGATGCTTTGCTTATGTTCCTTATATGTTCAGTATACATTGCGCCCTCCTTCGCTTTAGTATAAAAGCCGAATGGCCCTAATAACCCTTCATAGTTCCCATAGCAGCAGTACTATCTAATGACATGCTGCTGTAGAGAAGTGTTGCCAAATGCTATGGCACTTACCTTCCTCTGAGTTCTTCTAACAGAGTGTTGGCTAAATCCATTGCATCAGGGTCGCCACCGTCGCTCGCCTCCATCATTTCCTTGAGTACCTGCTCGCTTTCCGATCGCCGTTTTGCAAGATACAGGCACAAGCCCAAGAAAGACCGGCAAACCAGCGCACCCGAACTACCCGATACATTATGTTTTTTAAGAAAAGCGACCGCACCCTCAGGGTCGTTGTCACAATTCAAGTAGACCATCGTCTTGCCAATCAGGCCTACCGGGCTCTCAGGACGAGCAACGCAAACCGCATTAAAAATAGCTAAAGTATGTTCTTTCAGGGCTGGCCATCTACACGCAATGAAACCTAGTTGCGTGGCATCAACCAGTGCCTCCCTATCAAACTTAAAATTCATGATCTTATTAACCCTGCGCTACATGCGCTGGGTTATGTTATCAATCATCTTTTTTACCGAAGATACTAACGCAGCCACCGTTTCTTCCTCCATAGAATACTTGCTGTATTCCATCTGTAATTGCATTACGTCCTGTACATTTGAAGGATCCATGTTCTTAGACATGTCAGCGATTTTGCTTTCTTCCTTGTTTACTTGAGAGGCGATTCCCCCTATTGCACTATCTATATTAATACCCATTTTATACCTCCTTAGTTATATAGTTAGTCTGAATTATTAAATTAACATAAACTAGAGAATAAAACAACCAAAATCGTAAAATTTGGTTGACGCACTTTCTAAAAACTCAGTGCAAGATAGCTGGTCTATGATAAAATGCCATCATGAGCACAATAGATGTGTTTCAAGTATTAAGAAAGATCCCGGAAGTCTCGGAGCAAGAAGCGCAAGCTGCGGCAGACACAATTGCTAATGCTGACGATGTAGTGACTAAAGCAGACTTAAAAACCGCTATTGCCGAACTAGAAACTCGAATACAAAAACAACTTACGGCACACACTGCGATTACTATTGGTGCCCTAGGCCTGTTGATGGTTCTTCTAAAATTTTTTGAGTGACCCTTAAGCAAAGATCGTCACTAACTTCGTAGGTGCCCCAAATGGGGTAAGGTCAGGGTGAGTCAAAAAAATCTATATAGGGGCTACGACATAGCTATTCCTGCCGAAATGCCGACATCAGGTATGGCGTATCTATTAACTGCGGACATGACGAAAAAAGTTACAGAAAGTTTTACTAAAAAAGAGAGGGTTGCTATAGATAATATTCCATGGCATTTGTATCAAAAATATGCTATCAAACTTAGGATACTTACACCTCCTTGTGTAACAGCTCCACTAATCTATCTGCAATATTCCGACATGGAATATAGAAAACTAAAAGTTCAGGACTGTTGAAAAATAGAACCGCCGTTTGTTGCAATAGCAACAAACGGCGTGACATTGTGCAGAACCTTAACGTGGGTATGTAGGTCGGACAAGCTAAGGCTTGTCCTAAATGGCGGGTACGCAAAAAACCACCCCGTCAGGCTACGCCTGCCACCCCTCCAGAGGAGGGGAATATCACTTTTTCAATAGCTCCACGTTGCATGGTATGGCTTTAGATTAGAACATGTCGGTCTTGCAAGCTGATATAATAAAGTTTCAATGGAAATGTTTCACGGAACCACAATTTTATCGATACGCAAAAACGGTTGCTTGGTGATGGGCGGCGATGGTCAGGTCACAATGGGTAATACCATTGTCAAACATAGTGCGCGCAAGGTACGGCGTTTGAGCAACAATCAGGTTTTGGCCGGGTTTGCCGGCAGTACTGCCGATGCGTTTACCTTGTTTGAACGTTTTGAGGGTAAATTACAGGAGCACGGCGGTCAATTATTGCGGGCTGCCGTTGAATTAGCTAAAGATTGGCGTATGGATCGTAATCTAAGACAACTGCAAGCGTTGCTGGCAGTCGCTGATAAGCACACCTCTCTGCTGGTGTCGGGTACCGGAGATGTTATAGAACCTGAGCACGATTTGATTTCCATTGGTTCGGGAGGAGATTACGCTCGTGCTGCCGCACTTGCTCTGCTTGAACATTCATCGCTGGATGCACGGACTTTAGTTGAACAGGCATTGACAATCGCAAGCAAGATTTGTGTGTTCACAAACCGAGAACTTGTTCTAGAAACCCTATAACACAGCTTTTTATATATAACCGAGGAAAGATTTTATGTCTGATATGACACCCAAAGAAATAGTTGCCCAATTAGATCAGTTCATCATCGGGCAAGATGATGCAAAGCGCGCTGTTGCTATCGCCTTGCGTAATCGCTGGCGGCGGATGCAAGTTGACGAGCCGTTGCGTAGTGAGATCACGCCTAAGAATATCTTGATGATAGGCCCCACCGGAGTCGGTAAAACCGAAATCGCAAAACGCCTTTCGGATATAGAGGAAGCACCTTTTCTGAAAGTAGAAGCGACCAAGTTCACCGAAGTCGGATATGTGGGACGCGATGTGGAATCAATCGTGCGAGATCTGGCTCAGATTGCTTTCAACAAAGTGCGCGAACGGGAATTTGCAAAGCACGATAGCCTCGCACAAAAATTAGCGGTAGATAAGGTTATAGATGGCTTAGTGGATAACTTGAAAGAAACATACAATCAGCAAGAGGGTTTGGATGAACATCAACTGCGTGAAGACATTCGTAGGTCGGTGGAACAAGGCGGCTTAGACGATCAAAAGATTAAAATTGCCGTCTCCAAACCACAGGTCAATCTTGGTGTTATGTCGGTGCCGGGGCTGGAGAGCATTGGTGAGCAAATGCAAGATATGTTCAAAAATCTAGGCAATCTAGGCTTGGGTGCGCGCAAGGAACACAGAACGATGACCGTAAAACATGCGCTGAAAATGTTGAAACAGGAAGAATTGGAAAAAATGATAGACCAAGAAAGCCTGCACGCGTTGGTCGTTGAAGAAACTGAGCAGCACGGCATCGTTTTTATAGACGAAATAGATAAGTTAGCGCGTCGCTCTCAAGGATCCACACAAGGTGAAGTTTCGCGCGAAGGCGTGCAACGAGATCTGCTTCCGTTGATAGAAGGGTCTACTGTCAGCACTCGCTACGGGATGATCAAAACCAACCATATATTATTCATCGCCGCCGGTGCCTTTCACTTCTCTAAGCCCTCGGAACTGATACCCGAATTGCAAGGTCGCTTGCCGATACGGGTTGAGCTTGCACCACTGGATATAGAAGCGTTCATTAAAATTTTGAGAGACACTGGTAATTCTTTAATCAAACAATATCAAGCCCTGCTTGCCCAAGAAGGCTTGAATATAACGTTCAGCGAAAGTGCAATTAAGCGCATCGCAACGATTGCCTTTGAGATCAATAAAAACACTGAGAACATAGGCGCACGACGTTTGCAGACGGTAATGGAGCGACTGCTGGAAGACATTTCTTTCACCGCACCTGAGTTAAGCAAAAAGAAAATAAGTATTAGCGAAAAGGTCGTCAACAAGCAATTAGAAGATATCGCTAAGGATCAAGACCTCAGTTCGTACATTCTCTAAGCCATGTCGGATACCCAACTCAGTGAAATCCATCTGCACCAAACCTCTAGAGTTCTAGAGCTGGTGTTTAACGACGGCAAGAAGTTCAACTTGAGCTGCGAGTATTTGCGTGTATATTCGCCTTCGGCAGAAGTTGCCGGACACGGTCCCGGACAGGAAGTACTGCAGGTGGGCAAAGAAGATGTCAATATCTCGTCACTGGAGCCGGTCGGCAACTATGCGATTAAAATAATCTTTGACGACGGACATAGTACTGGCATCTACACCTGGGACTATTTATACGATTTGGGTGCAAACTACGACCTCAAATGGCGTAGCTATTTACAAAGACTTGCAGATGCCGGCTTTGAACGCAAAGAAAATCGCTTGGGTTGAATATATACACTTGCGAATAATTTGACCATATCCTCAACCTGATAAATATAAGCTATGGGAGACTCAAAGACACATTTCGGTTTTCGTGAGGTCAACCGTGCCGATAAACGCAAACTGGTCGACGAAGTATTTAGTTCGGTAGCAAATCGCTACGACTTGATGAACGACCTGATGTCTTTGGGCTTGCATCGGTTATGGAAATGGATTGCGACGGCAGCTTGTGGAATAAGACCTAACATGCGTGTTTTAGACCTTGCCGGCGGCACTGCCGATATGGCAATACGCATCAAACCGTTTATGCAAGCCAAAGGGCTGCTGACGGTTGCCGATATCAACCATGCGATGTTATTGGAAGGGCAGAACCGTCTGTGGGATCTCGGTTATGCCGATGTGCCTTTTGTTCGTTGTGATGCCGAAAACCTACCTTTCCCTGACCATTCTTTTGATTGCGTAGTAGTCGCCTTCGGGTTGAGAAATATGAGCTCTAAACACACTGCACTGCGTTCTATACTGCGTGCGCTCAAGCCCGCCGGTCGGTTGGTGGTGCTTGAGTTTTCCGAACCACACGCCTGGTTAAGACGCTTGTATCACTGGTATTCTTTCAATGTGATACCCAAACTGGGAGATTGTGTGACCGGAGACGAGGGCAGTTATCGTTATTTGGTTGAGTCTATTCGCGTCCATCCAAATCAGCAAACACTACGCGAAATGATTATTCAAAGCGGGTTTACGAATTGCGAAATCTATAACTTATCGGGTGGTATCGTTGCGATACACCGTGCGTATAAACCATGACGATGAATGTGAGTTCTGAAAAACTAGCCCCTCTGCTAGATTATGCAGTCGCCCGTTATTTACAAGCGGATCCGTTGCTGGCTGCATCGTCGTTGCAAAAAATGGCTGGCAAAACAGTCGGAATATCGCTTGAGGTTCCGGAGCTAGAATTTTTTTTGTTAATCAAAGAAGATACGATACGCGTTTGTGCCGATTATAACGAACCACCGGATACCTGGATACGCGGCAATTTTTTTGATTTAGTAAAACTGGGCTTGGATAAAGACGGTGATACATCGGCAACACATCTGGAAATTATAGGCGATGTGCAGTTGGGACAAAGACTACAGCAACTATTCTCCGAGATAGAATTTGATTGGGAGGAACTGCTTGCTCCGATAATTGGTGATATCCCAATACATCAGCTTAGTGAGGGCGTGCGTATGGCTAACAACTTCGTAGCCCGCTGTATGGATTCTTTAGCCTTTAGCAGTGGTGAGTTTCTGCGCGAAGAGTTAAAAATAACGCCGACACAGCAGGAGATTACTTACTTTATAGACGGTGTAGAAAAGCTACGCGATACCGTCGAACGCTTGGATGCAAGGCTAAATCGCATACTGCGCGCATAATGTTTATCTTGAAATTGTGGCGGCTGCTCGCCATCAATCTAGTGCTGGTTCGGCACGGCTTGGACGAGATTGTGCTGGCTATTCATTTGTTCAGACCAATCCACTTTGTTTTTTACCTACTGCCGTGGAATTGGTTGGGTAAAAAGAAAGAACCGCTTGCAGTCAGAATAAGATTGGCATTGGAAGACTTAGGCCCGATATTCGTTAAATTCGGACAAGCCCTCTCTACCCGACCGGATTTATTGTCACCTGAGCTGATTGCCGAATTGGAGAAACTGCAAGATAAAGTGCCGCCTTTTGCAGGTGATATTGCCCAAGCTAAGGTGGAACAAGTTATGGGGGCACCAATAAACGAAGTATTTGCACATTTTGATACCACACCACTGGCTTCAGCGTCTATTGCGCAAGTTCATGCAGCGCAGTTGGAAGACGGTAGCGATGTAGTCGTGAAAATCCTACGCCCAAATGTTCAAAAGCGAATCAACCGCGACCTTGAATTGCTTCATACAATGGCGCGTCTTGCCGAGCGTTATTGGTCTGAGGGCAAACGTTTGCGTGCGATTGATGTGGTACACGAATACGAAAAAACCATAACTGATGAACTGGATTTATTGCGCGAAGCGGCGAATGCCGGACAACTACGGAGAAACTTTGAGGGTTCTGATTTGCTTTATGTGCCTAAAATCCACTGGCAGTATTGCCGGCGCGAAGTCATCGTGATGGAGCGCATATACGGTGTGCCGGTCAACGATATAGCAGAGTTAAAACGCCACGATACCGATATGCAAAAGCTCGCACATCGCGGTGTGGAGATTTTTTTCACCCAAGTATTTGACCACAACTTTTTTCATGCCGACATGCACCCCGGCAATATATTCGTGTCAATAGAGAACCCGCAAGAACCTTATTATATGGGCGTTGACTTTGGCATTGTCGGTAGCTTGGACTTGAGTGATCAACGTTATCTTGCAGAAAATTTTTTGGCATTCTTCAATAACGACTACCGGCGCGTTGCCGAACTTCATATAGAGTCGGGGTGGATACCTGCTGATGTGCGCCTAGACGAGTTTGAATCAGCAATTCGGACGGTATGCGAACCCATTTTTCAGCAACCCTTGAACCAAATATCCTTCGGTGCTTTGCTGTTGCGCCTATTCCAAACCGCCCGACGTTTTAATATGGAGGTTCAACCGCAACTGATTTTGTTGCAAAAAACCTTACTCAACATAGAAGGTTTAGGGCGACAGTTATACCCAGAACTGGATTTGTGGGATACCGCAAAACCTTTTTTGGAACGTTGGATGCGGCGGCGCAGACACCCAGCGACTCTGTTAAAGCGATTTCTTAAACAACTGCCGGCGTTGATCGAAAAAGGTGCCGATATGATAGAGGCAAATGGCAACCCACCGACTGCCGATACTGAGCGCACACAGCTGCGCGAAGAAATTTCTCGCTTGAGTAGCGAACTGAAACGATGGCGTATCGCGTTGATTGCCATCGTGATAGCAGCGGCGGCGGCATTCGGCATAACATGGTGGACTTGAGCATGGTGGCTTTGAAAAAGTATTTCATGCACTGTAGGGGAGGGCTAACATGCCCTCCCGAAACGCGATGCGCCTGCACAAACGAAATCGTCCACCACCCAATTTATGGGAACCACAGCCGAGTGGCGCATAGCGGTTGGAATAGTGCAGGACGGTACTTTAGGGAGGGCATGTTAGCCCTCCCCTACGGTTGGTTATCGTAAATTTGATGGCGCATAGCGGTTGATTTTTTGCAATGGCGATACTTTCTCAACAGCCCCATATCAAGGCACAGATATTAGCTGAGTTGAACGACGAGCAGCAATCGGCAGTTGCCGCACCGCCTTGTTCGGCATTGGTATTGGCAGGTGCCGGCAGCGGCAAAACCCGAGTATTAGTTCATCGCATTGCGTGGTTATGCGCCGCAGAAGGAATTCCGGAACATGCAATAATGGCGGTTACATTCACCAATAAGGCAGCAGGTGAAATGCGCACCCGCATCGCATCACTCAATGGCAGATCGCCTAGCACAATGTGGGTCGGCACCTTTCACGGTCTGTGCCACAGATTTTTACGCCTTCACGGCGAACAGATAGGTCTGCCTAAAACATTTCAGGTGATTGATGCGGCAGATCAACTGAGGCTAGTCAAACGGATTACCCGAGACCTTGAAATCAACGAAGAAAAATGCGCACCGAAGAACACCCGATACCTGATAAACCAGTTCAAAGAAGAGGGTTTGAGGGCAGCTGCCGTTCCGTCCGACTACAGCGCACACCCAATGTTTAAGCACTCCTTAAGGATTTATCGCAACTATGAAAACCTTTGTGCGGAGAGATATTTAGTCGATTTCAGTGAGTTGTTGCTCGCAACTCACGAGATGTTTCGCGATCACGATGCGATTAGGCAACAATATCAAAACCGTTTCAAGCATATTTTGGTTGATGAGTTTCAAGATACCAACCAATTGCAATACGCATGGCTACGAGTATTGGCAGGTGAACAAATCCCAGTATTTGCAGTCGGCGACGACGACCAATCTATATACGGATGGCGAGGTGCGTGTGTTGAGAACCTGCAAAGTTTTGGAAAAGATTTTAAGGATGTGCATATCTACCGTTTGGAGCGCAACTATCGCTCTACCTCAATAATATTGGATGCCGCCAATGCCTTGATAGAAAACAACGGTGGGCGCATGGGCAAGCGGTTGTGGACAGCCGAAAAAGGCGGCAACAAAATAAAGATATTCACCGCATTCAACGAAGAAGACGAAGCAAACTATGTTGTAGAAACCATCAATCAATGGCAAACACAGCGGCGTGCATTATCCGAAATCGCAGTGTGCTACCGTGCGAATGCACAATCACGCATCATAGAAAGTGTTTTAGCGGGCGCAGGTATTCCTTATCGCGTCTACGGCGGGCTTAGATTTTTTGAACGAGCAGTTATCAAGCACGCGCTGGCATATTTGCGATTGATCGCCAACCATAACGACGACCCCTCTTTTGAACGTATTGTCAATTATCCACCACGCGGCATCGGTTCTCGCACCGTGGGGATAATCACCGAACACGCTGGCAATACAAATGCAAGTTTGTGGGAAACCGCACTACAGCTGATGAAAACCAAAACCTTGAGCACACGGGCAAGCATCGCAGTGCGGGATTTCTTTGAGTTGATTAAGAATCTTGGTGCCGATTTCAAAGTCCAACCACTTCCCCAAAAGGTAGAAAAGGTGATACGGTTAATCATCCCACATCTTGAAAAACAACGCAGCGAAAATGCGCAATCGGATATAGAGAACCTTGAGGAATTAGTCACAGCCGCCGAACAATTTGTCAAACAGTGGCAGAGAACTGGGGATGCCGATATAGACGAACTGGATGCCTTTTTATCGCATACTGCTTTGGAGGCCGGCGATAACGAAGCCGAAAGCGATGAAGACAGCGTGCAGCTGATGACCTTACATTCGTCTAAGGGACTGGAATTTCCGTTGGTGGTTATCACTGGCATGGAAGAAGGTTTATTTCCGCACAGCCGTTCTTTAAGTGACGGAAGTGGTACGGATGCTTTAGAGGAAGAACGCAGACTATGCTATGTTGGCATCACTCGCGCCCAAGAGCAATTGATTTTATGCCACGCACAGTTGCGCAACCTATCGTATGGCTCAACCACATATAACCAACCTTCTCGCTTTTTGGACGAATTGCCGGCAGACTTGCTCGAAGAAGTACGACCACAGTGGGATGGTGCATCGTACCATAAATCATCCAATTCGGATGATACCGCAAGACATGCCTCGAATATCGGAGGGCTGGTTGCGGGACAACGCGTAACACATCCTATTTTTGGCGACGGTGTGGTGCTTGATTTTGAAGGCACCGACAAAAACACTCGCATCCAAGTCCGCTTTGATAAAGCCGGTACTAAATGGATCGTATCAGAATATGCTAGGTTACAGAAAATCTAGAGGTCAACAGCCATAGTGTAGAATATGCAGACATGGAACTGCTGAAAAAGTACTGTTATCGCTCAAACTTAACCGCTTGCGCCATTAAATTTAGGATAAACACCCGTAGGGGAAGGCTAACATGCCCTCCCTAAAGTACTGCTGTTGCATGAACCTAACCGCTTGCGCCACCAAATTTATGATAACCACCCGTAGGGGAGGGCTAACATGCCCTCCCTGAAGTACTGCTGTTGCATGAACCTAACCGCTTGCGCCATTCAATTTATGGTAACCACCCGTAGGGGAGGGCTAACATGCCCTCCCTAAAGTACTGCTATTGCATGAACCTAACCGCTTGCGCCATTCAATTTATGGTAACCACCCGTAGGGGAGGGCTAACATGGGACTGCTGAAAAAGTACCATCATGCACCGCAGAGGGTAACTGTCTAGTGCAGAACCACCACAACCACCCCGTCAGATGGAATCGGCGATTGAGCCAGTAGGTCAATCGGCGTAACATTGTGCAGAACCATAGCATGATTGCTAAACACATACATTACAAAATGCATAGGCCTGCCACCCCTCCAAAGGAGGGGAATGTACTAATGCAGATACTTTTTCAACAACTCCATATATTCTGAATCGCAAAACACCAGGGAGTAGACTGAAACATGAAAAGAAGAGACTTTATCAATAAAGCAACAGGGGCACTTTTAGCAGCTCCACTCGTCGGATGCACTCAAGGCGAACAAACAGCCGCCAAGCAACCCAGCGATAACAAAACATATAAGTGGAAGATGGTAACTTGCTGGCCCAAAAACTATCCGGGATTGGGTGCCAGTGCCGAGCGTATTGCCGAAAACATAACTAAAATGTCAAATGGCCGCTTGCAAGTGACAGTCTACGGCGCAGGCGAATTGGTTTCGGCGTTTGAGGTCTTTGATACGGTACGCAGCGGCGCAGTTGCGATGGGACATTCTGCCGCCTATTACTGGCAAGGCAAAAATCGCGCATTTAATTTCTTCGGAGCGGTGCCATTTGGTATGAACATCGTTGAAATGATTGCGTGGTTCAATCATGGTGGTGGTCAAGCACTATGGGACGAGGGCTATAGCGAGTTTGGCTTGATACCAATTGCGGTCGGCGGCACCGGCATACAAATGGGTGGCTGGTTTAATCGCGAGATCAATAGTATTGAAGACCTAAAGGGCGTAAAGATAAGAATACCGGGGCTTGCCAGTCAAATCTATGAACGATTGGGTATGATCCCGGTTAATCTACCGGGCGGCGAATTGTTCACCGCACTGCAAACCGGGATGATCGATGCGGTTGAGTGGGTTTCACCATACAACGACTTGACTTTGGGTTTTTATAAAATTGCTAAATACTACTATTATCCGGGCTGGCAAGAACCAGGTGTGATGATAGAGTGCATACTCAACAAAGAAATGTTTATGGAATTGCCGGAAGATTTACAAGCCGTCGTGCGTAATGCCTGCAATGCCGAAAGTATGCGTCTGCTTACCGAATATTTAGCACTAAACCCCGACTCGCTAAAGATATTGCAAGATAAACACGGCGTACAGTTGCGCAAATTCCCTGATGCGGTACTTAATCGCATACGCGAAGTTGCCAACGACGCACTTCAAGAAGTAGCCTCCGAGAGTGATTATGCTCAGCGGGTATACCAATCATATAACGATTTTCTGGCAAAAATGAAAATGTGGTCGCAATATTCCGAAAAAATGGTATATGATATACGCGACACTAAGTAATACAACGGAAACAAACAAATCTCAGGAGAAAAAATGGAAGTATTTGGTTATGACATAGGCACTTTTACCTTTTTTGCATTTAGCTTTTTAGCGGCACTCTTTATTTTTCTATCTGCCATATTCGGATGCAAAGAAGAGACTAACAGGCATCGCTGGGTGCGAGGTGCTTTGGGCTTCGCTTATTTGTTTGTAACATCTGCTGCCTTTATACAGCTGGAAGGAGCAGATGCCCAATACCAACAACAACTGCTGCCGTTCGTGCTGATGCTTGCGAGCAAAAGCGCAGTTATCGGAAAGTTATCTGCTTCCAAAATTTTATAGACCCCACCTCTCCATAGGAGGGAAATACCATTGTACAGAACCACCACAACCACCCCGTCAGGCTTCGCCTGCCACCCCTCCACAGGAGGGGAATTTACTAATGCAGACACTTTTTCAACAGCCTCAAGTTAACTTTAGGAAGATATTTGCGAGATGAATATCCCAAATAAACTTGCGAAGCTATAGCACAAGGTGGGGTGAGAATCCGCAATTTAAGATCGTACTTTTTAGATAATCGCCAGAAATCATCCGCAACAGTTATGCTGTCTCTAGTAATCACTCTAGAGAAGTTTTCCTTATACTTGTTTGCTGTATCCGCAGTTAATAGATAGGCCATGCCCAAATTCGGTATCTCGGCAGGAATAGCTATATCGTAGTTCCTATATAAAGCCTGTTGGCTGGACCCAACAGGCATAGCTCCTGCTTTGCAAGAGATATAAGGTACTATTCGCTCTCCCATATTAATAGAACTCTTAAACAACTTATTAATAATTTTCGACTGGCTTAAAAGCATTAGCCAGTACCGCTCTAATTTAGGGATAACGGTCCAACTTAAAGAACAAAATGTGGGAGTGGATGGCAATAATCTTCTAGAAAACTTTATCCTTCTCAACTCAGGGTATAGAGAGCAATCTATTTCAGGAAATTCTGCTTTGCTTTTCTGTATACTAAGATTACTTCTCAGTATAGAAGCCACGGCTCGAGATCGGCTGGCCAGCATGAGTATATCCCAAGATTCTTTTTGTGCGACGCGTAATATTTCTGCGAAACCAGGTAATATTTCTACATCGTCTTCCAACACACAAGCATTAGAATGATTATGCCTCATCATTAATCTATGTGCCTTCATATGGCTAAATGTACACGCAGCCTTTCTTATTTTCTCATTAATGTGTTCACTAAACTTAGCTATATATCCATCAATGCCTAACAAATCGAAAACTTTGGCTTGGTATTTCGGAGAATTCAAATCATAAATGTCTATAGCATCTACGAATTGGTAATCTAAATTCAACGCATCAAGTTGTCTTTGCATATATAGTCTACGCTCAGGATTACGCTTGAGGCTTATTACATAGATAGGATAAGAATTAGTATTCATGTTTAGAGTTGATTTAAGCGATAGTGGTGAAACCACATTGTAACATGTGCCTTGCGTGCGTTTTTTAGTTAAATAAAACCTTCGGTAGCCATGTTGCCAATTCCGGCCACAGTGCCAATATCAACAAGGCAAATAGTTGCAGCCCCACAAACGGAATAACCCCTTTATAGATCTGTTTGGTATGTATCTTTTGGCTGACAACACCGCGTAAATAGAACAGCGAAAAACCGAAAGGTGGGGTCATAAAAGAAGTCTGCAAATTGACCGCAATCATAATCGCAAGCCAGATAGGATCTGCACCCATAATAATCAAGGTAGGTGCCACCACCGGAACGACGACAAACATAATCTCTATAAAATCTAGCACAAAACCTAGTATAAATATTGCCAACATGACGACTATCATCGTCACCCATAAATCGCCGGGGAGTGCAACCAGCATCTCGTGAATAAGGCTGTCTCCCTCCAGCCCTCTGAATACCAAAGAAAATATCGTGGCACCTATTAAGATCATAAAAACCATACAGCTGATTTTGACAGTCTCTTTAGTGACTTCTCTTAGCTTCGGTATAGAGAACTCGCGCCGCAACACGGCAAGCAACATGGCACCAATTGCACCGACTGATGCTGCCTCAGTCGGCGATGCTGCACCGCTCAATATAGATCCCAAGACGACCAAAATGAGAACTAATGGCAATAGCAAGGTATAGAGTTGCAACTTAGACCGGCGTTGCGGTCGTTGTTCGGCAGTATCGGCAATAGGGTTCGGCATCCATTGCGGCTTAAAGAGACCTGCTGCATAAATATAGACCACATAAAAAAACACCAGCAACAGCCCTGGTAGCAAAGCACCAGCAAATAGATCACTCACTGAAACCGAATCGGAAGCAAATAATCCTTGTTTATAGTGCGCTTGCTGATAACTTGCGGAGATAACATCTCCTAACAATATCAACATAATGGAAGGTGGAATAATCTGCCCAAGCGTGCCCGACGCACAGACCGTGCCACATGCCAATCCGGGATGGTATCGGCGTTTGAGCATGGCAGGCACTGATAGCAACCCCATCGTTGTCACGGTTGCGCCGACAATTCCGGTGCTCGCTGCCAACAACGCACCGACCAAGATAATGGAAATACCCAACCCGCTACGCAAGCGATGCATCATGTCGGCACTAGCGAGCAGTAGTTCCTCGGCAAGTCTAGTTTTTTGTAAGGTCACACCCATAAAAACAAACATCGGAATGGCAATTAAAGTGCTGTTTGTCAAAATACTAAATAGCCTATTCGGCAATGCGTGCAAAATGTTGACATCAAACATACCCAAAGCGGTACAGATTGCAGCAAACAACAATGACACGCCGGCAAGCGTGAAGGCAACCGGATAGCCGGCGAGTATCACCAGAATAACGAGAAAAAATAGTACTAATGCCATGTTTTTTGATTGATAACTTAAGCAGCGTGTCGCAACATCAGATATGCCTGACGAATAACCCAAATCATCCCCTGCCAAAAAAGTAGTCCTGCCATTACTGGGATTAAAGTTTTCAGCACAAAAATTAGCGGCAATCCGGCAGCTTCTTGCGACCGTTCTAGCAAATGCCAAGAGGTTGCAACATAATCGCTACTATAGAAAATGATCGCCGCACAAGTCGGCAACAGAAATAAAACATCACCAATTAGGTTGACCCTTGCTTTGGTCTTCGCTCGCATCCTGCTGTAAAAGACATCAACACGCACATGCCCGTCAAGACGCATCGTATAACCCATACACAAACATAATATAAAGACATGCAGATAAACGACACCCTCCTGCATATCCACACGACCGTAATTAAAGCCGTAGCGCAATACGACGATTACGAAGGATAGACATATCATCAGTGGCAATAGCCAAATCGCAACTTGCCCGACCCGCTTATTAACCTGATCGAGATGGGTTAATAGTTTAGGCATTGCGTAGATTGTTCAGGCTGTTGAAAAAGTATAGTCATTGCCCAAACGTGGGGTTGTTGAAAAAGTGTCTGCATTAGTACATTCCCCTGCTTTGGAGGGGTGGCAGGCGAAGCCTGACGGGGTGGTTGTGGTGGTTCTGCACTAGACAATTATCCCTTACGAGTGCATGAAACACACCTTCAACTGCCCTTGTTCAATGTATAGATAACTTAGCAAAGCTCGTAGTCCTCTTCCCGGCAAAGTAGCAGTATGTTCTTGAAAACATCCGGGTCTTTGATATGGGTTATAGCACCGTCTTTGGGAAAAAGTTTATCGCGTAGCCGCGATAACCAAAAGCGCAGTGCTGCCCGACGCAAAATATTTCGCCATTCGTCTCTCTCAGTCGGCTCAAAAGGACGTCTTAGATGGTATGCGTTAATCAATGCCTCGTAGTGCGGGCGCGACAGATGCTGATCTGCCGAGCGGCACCAATCGTTAACCGTAACCGCAACATCGTACAAAAGTTTGGCATGGCAGGCATAATAAAAATCTATCACACCGCTTAATCGCTCGCCTTCAAACAGTGCATTGTCTTTGAATAGATCGGCATGAATGGTGCCTGCTGGCAAGGCATCCGATAACTGCTTGCTTTGATGTTTAATCTCATCGTTTAGCAACGCACTATCATCCTTACTCAACTTTGATTGTATGTTATCGGATTGCATCTTAAACCAGCCGATATCCCTAATATTCTCGCTATGGCCGTCAAAAGCATGCATTACCAAATGCATCTTTGCCAAGATATCGCCAACTTGTTGGCATTGTGCAACACTGGGTGCTTTGATAGTACGCCCCGGCAAGCGCGTAATCAGTGCAGCAGGTTTGTCCTTTAACTCGTGCAAAGTGCGACCTTGTCGGTCAGCAATAGGATGCGGACACGGCAAACCAGCATCTGCAACATGGCACATCAAATTGATAAAATAAGGCAACTGATCCGCTTCCAACCACTCAAACAATGTCAACACATAGTCACCCTGATCAGTGTCCACAAAATAATTGGTGTTTTCTATACCTTCGTCTATGCCTCGGTATGAAAGCAGAGAACCTATATCAAACCCCTGTATGAATCGCCCTAACTCCTCTTCAGAAATAACCGTATAAACCGACATGCCGTGTAGAAATCCAATATCAAAAAAGGATAATTATAAAGGATTATCATTGCTATACATATTATGTGAACTGATCTTTACTCAAATAGCTGACAGTCTTATAAATTGAAAATCAAAGGTGATTTTGTTAAAATGCCAAATTATGACAACAAAAACATCGTCGTATAAAAGCTGTGTCATGCTTACCATATCAAGTTCCATTAAAAGAAAAGAGGTTCTTCTAAATTTGAAATGAAAGATGATAAGAGAGAGATTACAGACTCCAACAAAGTGATTGGGCGAGGCCCGAGGAATGCTTCTGATTACGTTGGTAGAGGCATTTCTAAAGTTACAATAAGAGAATTTAAGGAGGCGATTAAAGACTTCAACAAAGCGATTGAACTAGACCCGAATCATGCCGATGCTTACGCTAGTAGAGGCTTTGCTAAAAGTGCAATAAAGGACTACAAGGAGGCGATTGCAGACTTGGACAAAGCAATTGAACTAAACCCAGAACGTGCTATTGCTTACAGTAGCCGAGGCTTTGCTAAAAATAAAATAGGCGACTATTTGGGAGCAATTAGAAACTACGATATAGCGATTGAACTAGGCCCGGGTCATCCTGATGATTACTTGTATAGAGGCATTGCTAAATTTGAAATAGAAGACTACAAGGGGGCAATTGCAGACTTGGACAAAGCGATTGAACTAGACCCGAATCATGTTGATGAATACTTGTATAGAGGCACTGCTAAAAACGAAATAAAAGACTATGAGGGGGCAATTGCAGATTTGGACAAAGTGATTGAACTAGACCCTAAAAATGCTGGAGCCTACTATGGTAGAGGTTTTGCTAAAAGTGCAATACAGGATTACAAAGGGGCTATTGCAGACTTCAACAAAGCGATTGAACTAGATCCTGAAAATGCAGATTATTATAGAAAATTAATAAAGGCTGTTAAGGAAAGACTCAATTAATCTTTAATTCAAACCTACACAATTTAGATTACACCTCCGAAATGAAAGATCATAAGAAAGCGATTGCAGCCCTGGACAAAGCGATTGAACTAGACCCGAAGAATGCTGCTGCTTACGGTAGTAGAGGCATCAATAAAGTTCAAATAGGAGACTGCAAGGGAGCAATTACAGACTTTAGCAAAGCGATTGAGCTAGACCCGAAGAATGCTGATGCTTACGGTAGTAGAGGCTTTGCTAAAAGCGCAATAAAGGATTATAAAGGAGCGATTGCAGACTTAGACAAAGCGATTGAACTAGACCCGAATCATGCTGTTGCTTATAGTACTAGAGGCTTTGCTAACAGCCGAATAGGAGACTATACGGAGGCGATTGCAGACTACGACATGGCAATTGAACTAGACCCGAATCATGCTGATGATTACTCGTATAGAGGCATTGCTAAAAACGAAATAAAAGACTTTGTGGGGGCGATTGCAGACTACGACATGGCAATTGAACTAGACCCGAATCATGCTGATGATTACTTGTCTAGAGGCATTGCTAAAGTTGAAATAGAAGACTATGAGGAAGCGATTGTAGACTTGGACAAAGCGATTGAACTAGACCCTGGAAATGCTGGATCCTACTGTGGCAGAGGTTTTGCTAAAAGCCAAATAGGAGACGATAGAGGGGCACTTGCAGACTTCAACAAAACGATTGAACTAGACCCTAAAAATGCAGATCGCTATAAACAATTAATAAAGGCTGTTAAGGAACAACCTGATAGTCTTTGATTCAAACTCACACAATTTAGATTATAGCTCCGAAATGAAAAATAATAAGAGAGCGATTGCAGACTTGGACATAGCGATTAAGCTAGACCCGAAGAATGCTGTTGCTTACGATAGTAGAGGCATTGCTAAAAGCGAACTAGGAGACTTTAAGGGGGCGATTGCAGACTTCAACAAAGCGATTGAACTAGACTCGAAGTATGCTGATGCTTACGATGATAGAGGCTTTGCTAAATTTGAAATAGGAGACTACAAGGGAGCGATTGCAGACTTCAACAAAGTGATTGAACTAGACCCAGAAAATTCTATTGTTTACGGTTGTAGAAGCGTTGCTAAAAATGAAATAGGAGACTTTAAGGGGGCGCGTGCAGACTTGGACAAAGCGATTGAGCTAGACCCGGAAAATGCTGCTGCTTACAGTAGTAGAGGCGTTGCTAAAGTTGAAAGAGGCGACTATGAGGAGGCGATTGCAGACTTGGACAAAGCGATCGAACTAAACCCTAAAGATACTGCTGCTTACGGTAGTAGAGGTATTGCTAAAAATATATTAGGCGACCATAAGGGGGCGATTGCAGACTTGGACAAAGCGATTGAACTAGATCCAAAGAATGCTGTTTCTTACAGTAGTAGAGGTTTTGCTAAAAGCGAAATAGGAGACAACAAGGGGGCAATTACAAACTACGATAGAGCAATTGAACTAGACCCTGAAAATGCTGATGATTACTCGTTTAGAGGCATTTGTAAAAGCGAAATAGGCGACTACAAGGGAGCGATTGCAGACTTTGATAAAGCGATTGAACTAGATCCGCATCATGCTGAGGATTACTTTTTTAGAGGCATTGCTAAAAGTGAAATAGGGGACTACGAAGAGGCGATTGCAGACTACGATATGGCGATTGAACTAAACCCGAAGAGTGCTGCTGCTTACGGTAATAGAGGCATTGCTAAAAGCGAAATAGGAGACGACAAGGGGGCGATTGCAGACTACGACATGGTGGTCAAACTAGACCCTGAAAATGCAGATCGTTATAAAAAGAATTAATTAAGACTGCTAAAGAAACTCGATCGCCTTTAATTCAAACTTACATGACTTAGATTATAGTTCTGCAAAAACTTACCGCTTGCGCCATACAATTATGAAAACCACCCGTAGGGGCAAAATAAAGCCGCCGATTATCGCCGAGTGAACCCGCCACTTGTTGCAGTAGCACAAGTGGCGTAACTTTGTGCAAAATCTAAATGCTGCAATCGTTAAAAACACTACGTATATCAAAATCAATCGGCATTTCAATTATGTCCGCCCTAACGCGTTGCGCCTGCAAAAACAATCCATTCGGGGTTGTTGAAAAAGTACCGTTGTCGCCCAAACGTAACCGCTGTGCGCCACTAAATTAACGATAACCACCTGTAGGGGAGGGCTAACATGGGATTGTTGAAAAAGTGTCTACAGTACATTCCCCTCCTGTGGAGGGGTGGCAGGCGAAGCCTGACGGGGTGGTTGTGGTGGTTCTGCACTAGACAATTACCCTCTACAGGTGCATGATGGTACTTTTTCAACAACCCCATCATTCCCCCCTAAAAAGCAAAAGCCACCGCCGAGGCAGTGGCTCTGCACCCGCCAGACCGAAGTTGGGCGGGGGGTTTATGTACATTATATGTGTGGTTGGGGAGAAATCAAGAATTTGGGCAAACAAAATTTGGACGCGTTGGGTAGAATGTAGGGCTGTTGAAAAAGTGTCTACAGTACATTCCCCTCCTGTGGAGGGGTGGCAGGCGAAGCCTGACGGGGTGGTTGTGGTGGTTCTGCACTAGACAATTACCCTCTACAGGTGCATGATGGTACTTTTTCAACAACCCCATCATTCCCCCTAAAAAGCAAAAGCCACCGCCGAAGCGGTGGCCTTGCAACCACCCAACCGAAGTCGGGCGGGAGGTTTGTGTACATTATATGTGTGGTTGGGAGAAATCAAGAATTTGGGTAGATGAAATTTAGTGCGTTGGACAAGTATTACAAAATGAAAATACCACCCCGTCAGGTGGTTATCATAATTTAGTTGCGTGTGGCGGTTAGGGTTGTATCTTAGCGTTGATTTTCAATTATCTCAAAAGCACTGCAAGGAGAATCGCCACCCCGACACCAATAATCCACAGGATAGTACGGTTATTCAAACGATACATCTCACCCATAAGCCTTGTTTCTAGTTCTGCCAAATCTACTTTAGTTACTACCTCTTTTGAGGCTGCAATATTGGCTACGGCTTCCTTTGCCTCAGCATCGGATAATTCAGGGATTTTTCTTAATGCATTGTATAGGGCTATGTAGATCATATCTTAATACCATTATGTTGCTTGAAAGCCGTATTATAAATTAAGTGGATACGAAATTGGTTTGCCTAGATATTTTATGTTCGCAAACATTCTCTGATACTTTCCCTAAAAAGCAAAAGCCACCGCCGAAGCAGTGGCCTTGCACCCGCCAAACCGAAGTCGGACGGGGGGATTACGTATATTATATGTGTGGCAAAAGAAAAATCAATAGTTGTCGCTTAAAATTTGGATACTAAAACCACTCTTTGGGACAAGAAAATTCTCCTTGATTATCTTTAAGTTTACGAGGAAATTGGGCATTTTCAAGTTGTTCATCGGATATTTGCCTCTTAAAAGAAGAATATTGGCGCAACTCTTTCACAAAAGAGTCGGTCGGTGTAATAAGTCCAACAGGTAATTTCATGGTCGTTTTTATATATTTCAATGGTTCGGTAAGATCCGAATCGTTTGACAGAAGAATGGGAACATCGCATTTATTTTGAAAACAATCTATTAACATAAAAGTTGCGATATTGACATCCGAACCCTTCTCTTCAAATTTAGAAATTTCTACTATCTTGTCAGATAAAGAGTTATCTTTTCTTAAAAGTTTACCTTTGACGGTTCGTCTCTTGAATGATCCAAAATGGATTTCTATTTCCGGGATTGTTCGCAAAGCTCTTAGATAGATATTCTGTCTTTCTGCTACATCCGGGTCTCTCTCGTTAGGAGTTACCTTTGCCGTAAAATAACGTATTTTTGAAATTTTGCAATCCTCAAAATTGAAAGACTCCATAAGTGCCTTTAAGTCTAGCCACTTATATTTTGTGTCTTTTATACCGTAATAAAGATTGAAACCATCTACATAAATAATATAATTTTTCAAATGAGACCTATCTTAGAAAGCAAAAGCCACCGCCGAAGCGGTGGCCTGCACCCGCCAAACCGAAGTCGGACGGGGGGATTGCGTTACATTATATGTGTGGTTGGGGAGAAATCAAGCATTGAGGCAAACGAAACTTAGCGCTTAGATAAGTATTGCAAAATGAAAATACAGGGCTGTTGAAAAAGTACTGCTATTGTAAAAACTCAACCGCCACGCGCCATTAAATTAACGATAACCAACTGTAGGGGAGGGCTAACATGGAACTGTTGAAAAAGTACCGTCGTTGTAAAAACTTAACCGCTTGCGCCATTTGGTTTTGGTTCCCATAAATTGGATGGTGTACGATTTCGTTTGTGCAAGCGCGTCGCGTTACGGGAGGGCATGTTAGCCCTCCCCTACGGCTCAAGAATACTTTTTCAACAGCCCCACATTTGAACTTTGGTCAGGGGGTGACATTTCAACTTTGGGTTGACATGACAGTCTCGTAAATTGAAAAGCAAAGGTGGTTTTGTTAAACTGCCAAATTATGACAACGACAATATCGCCGTATAAAAAATTGTGTCATGATTATCATATCAAGTTATACTAAAAAAAGTTTTGACTGTATGAAAAGTTAAACCAAAGCATGGAATACGACTATAGGATCTATTAAGTTGAATAATATCCTTAAATTTATTTGTAATTTTTATAGTACAAAAAAGTTTTTTGCTATTTTAATAGTACTTCTTGTCTTATCAGTATTCATTAATTCTTTTATCTTTTTTGGGGTAGGAGCCTTCATAGCCACGGCATTGTATATAGTCTGTAAGTTTGCTGGTGCTAATGCTTACTATAAAAAAGGCCTTTCTCAATTTGTAATGAAAGATTACAGGGAGGCGGTTGAATTCAATCCAGCGTCTGCTGATGCTTACCTTAGCAAAGGTTCTGCTAAATATAAAATAGGAGACTATAAGGGAGCGATTGCGGACTACGACAAAGCGATTGAACTAGACCCGAAACATACTGCTACTTACTGTATTAGAGGTGTTGCTAAAAGCAAAATAGAAGACTATAAGGGAGCGATTGCGGACTACGACAAAGCGATCGAACTAGACTCTAATTATACTGATGCTTACTGTGCTAGAGGTGCTACTAAAAGCGAAATAGGAGACTATAAGGGGGCGGTTGCAGACTATGACAAAGCGATAGAACTAGACCCGGATGATGTTGCTGCTTACTATGGTGGGGGTGCTGCTAAAAGTGAAATAAGAGACTATAAGGGAGCGATTGCAGACTACGACATGGCGATTGAATTAGACTCGAATTATGCTGCTGCTTACGGTAGTAGAGGTGCTACTAAAAGCGAAATAGGAGACTATAAGGGAGCGATTGCAGACTACGACATGGCAATTGAATTAGACCCAAATTATGCTGCTGCTTACGGTAGTAGAGGCATTGCCAAATGTGAGATAGGGGACTACAAGGAGGCAATTTCAGACTTGGACAAAATAATTGAACTTGACCCAAGTCATGATGCTTACGATAGCAGAGGTCTTGCTAAATATGAAATAGGAGACTACAAAGGAGCGATTGCAGACTACAACAAAGTGATTGCATTAGACCCGAAGAATGCTGATGCTTACTGTGCTAGAGGTGCCACTAAAACCGAAATAGGAGACTACAAGGGAGCGATTGCAGACTACGACAAAGTGATCACACTCTACCCGAAGTGTGTCTTCGCTTACCATAACAGAGGTTTTGTTAAATATAAGACAAGAGACTACAAGGGGGCAATTGCAGACTTGGACAAAATGATTGAACTTGACCCCCAAAATGCAGATCGTTATAGAAAATTAATGGAGGTTGCTAACAAAGAACTCAATTATCTTTAATTCAAACTTACACAATTTAGATTACAGGCTCGAAAAGTCACTTAGTTGTCTTCTGTGTAGCGTTATGGGTTACCTGTAATGCCGTGAAAAAAGGCAGAATAGCCATCCTTAACTGTCTGATGAATTGAATTTTCTTTTAATTTCTTTTTCTGTTGAAGTAAAAACTTCGCGAGGAATCTTGAAGCGTCTTTCAATAACTTTTAGACGGCTTATGTCAATGTAAGTTTTCTCTTGACCGCCGGGTGCCTTTATAGGATAAGAGTTTTCAATTTCCCCGGCCTTACTATGACTTAGTATCCATTTACCTGCAACACTTTTATGCTCGTAAAGATTAAAACAACTATCGTATGCCTGCAAACGTCTTATTAACCCTTTAATAATAATTTCGAGGGAAAGGACATTAATCAAAAGCTGAATAATCGTTAAGCAGCTTTGCGGTAGTAGCATGTAGCCTTTTTAGGGTGCGGGAAAGAAGGGTCCTTCAAAGCAACAGAAGAGAGATTCTCCTCTTTTTTCTTAATTTTTTCTAGTAGATCCCATAAATCAAACCATTTTTTATCAGCGGGATGATCTAATAAGGACGGCTTATTTTTTCCTATAGCAAATTCAATCTGTATTTCAACTAGTTCATCTAAATCTTTGATAGCCTCTTCCATAGTATTTCCAAAGCCCCATATATCCATTTCAAGTGCTACAGCACACCATTTATCGTCTTCATCTAGCGAAGGGAATGCCATGCATCGTACTTGTATTGAGTGTTTCTCTTTTTCCATGTCTTCCTCTATATAGTTTAGGTTAGTCATCCTTATAAACGGCATTATTGCTATTGCCGTTACCAAAATTAATTTTACCTTTTGGGAAGAGAAATTGTAAAAGGAATTATCGGGCAATGCCAAACTAAAAAATTAACTAATAAGCCATATTAATGTATAGATTTAATCAATAACTTATTGATTAAAGTGATAAAAAAGCATTACTTGGAATTGTTGTTTTCATACAACAAAATTTGAGAAAGTTGTTTGGATGCTGGCTACCTAATTAAATGCATGCAGTGAAAAATCTAACTCCTACGGTTCGCATGTACCATCCGATTTTGATACGGCGATAGAGATAAAACCTGATAATGCTGATGCCTACAATAACCGACAAATATTACTTAAAAATCTTGACGAGTATCTTAAAGACAAGGAATAAATCTTAACTGCAATCGTTTTGCATCATTTGGTTTTGGTTTCCATGAACTGGGTGGCGCAAGCGGTTAGGGTTGTTCAAACGCAACACGTTTGGGCGGGCATACGAGTCCGCCCCTACCAGTATCATAAATTTGCTGGCGCGTGGCGGTTATAGTGGTACAGACTAGAGAACCAGACCAGTTTTGTGCCACCTGCGTGCGGCGCGGTGCACTGATCTAGATGCCATATTCGGTGACTTTTGATAAGTAATTAGGTAGGATTGCCAGTGAACTCGGATACTTCCGGGAATGGGTTACAGAAATCTATTTGTAATAAACTCAGTGCACTGCGTATGCTGTAACAGACGACAACTATTGATCTTTGTTCTTTCTCTCAGCTTTATAATTTCGATATGAACTTAGAAATTCAATAAAAGATTTTCCTAAATTAGTTAAACCAAATGCTATAGAAATAGCTATGATGGTCCAACCTGCAATAAGGAATCCAAGGTTATCTAGGTATACACCTAGCAATGCTAAAAACATTCCTATTCCCCCAATTAGTAGCACCGCCAATACATCAATAAAACTATTGTTATTGTTGTTAGTTACTTCATGTCGGCGGTGTGCCGCATTCGGATTACCAGACACGCTCATTTGAAACTCCAGTTAATTTATCTCGAAGTGATTATATCACTGGTAATACCAGAGAACCTTTTACGATGCCATGACATATTGGAGCAGACAAAATTTGGCATTGACCACCCCTCCACAGGAGGGGAATACGCGGGTTAGCGGCCGCGTTGGCGCAGGCGTTGTATCATGCGAAGTTGGGCTGCGACTTCGGCAAGTTCGGTCATTGCTTTGGCAGTTTCTATATCGGTGAGTTGGGTTTGGAGCAGTTCTTCTGCACGTTGTTTGGGCTTCCAATGCTCTGGCTTCGTCCAAATCCTCACCTCGCAGGGCGGTGTCGGTTAGGACGGTGACCATGTGCGGTTGCACTTCTATCACTCCACCAGAGACATAGAAGTGGCGGTCTGCTTGACCTTCTATGCGCACCTGCACTTCACCAGCGCGTAGGGTTGATAGAAACGGAGCATGTTGCGGATTATTGATTAACTCTTTCTCTCGCAAGGTTAACGTTATAAACCCCAATGACCGTTACACAGTTTTATCAGCATCACCTTAGCCTTCTCCAAAGGTTAAAACATCGTGTTCCTCAGCTTCCACATTAAATTCCACACGACTTTGCAAAACGATCTCTTTGACTACACTCTCACCCCGACTGGCTTCAAGCACTTGCTCAAATATTTTTACAAGCCTTGGTATATTTATAACTTCTTCAATTGATTCTATATATTTTTCCACAATGGCTTTGATTTGATACTTCGCCTCGGCTTGATGCGCTATCTTCTGTAAGATTTCATTTTCTGATTCATTTGTTTTCACGACAAATGTAATTGGATAGCGTTGGACTTTATCAATATCCAAAAAGTATTTTTCTTCGTCTATAGTTTCAGTGACCTGAAAAAATCTACCAAGCGGCTTCATAACAAAGTCTATTCCTCCATCATTAGCACTGGTTCTACCAGTTTTATAAAGAACTAGCGATTCATCAATGAGATCTTCAGGCGACCACCCCCAATATATTCTTTGATCTGCATAGTGCTGTTTCAAAATTGCAAAACTGACTATTTCAAAAACACGTGCATCAACATTTTCTTTCAAAAGACCCTTTATAAACTTTATGGCTCTTTCGGGAGCCTCCTCTTGAATATTAATTATCTCCTGACAATATGCCATAAACTCTGAAAAAGCAACTTGTCTCGCTTTTACATAAGTTTCAATAATCTCTTTTATTGATTGAGCAAGATTGATATCGCCAGATACAATAAGATTTTCATTTATCCAATACCTGTTGCTTTCTGTGTCTCTGATGATTGGTAAGTGATCACACGTCGGAAAGTACTTTTTGAATTCCTCATTAAGGCGATGATTTAATGCGTGGTTTTGTAGCTTACTACCAAAGGGTAATTCTCTCTGTCTGCGCAACAAATCACTAAACTTTGCTCCCTCATAATCCGAATAGCTACCCTTTTTATCGAATCCACCTTTTAGATAGTCCTCAACCAACACATATATTGCATAGTGATTGGCAAACGCCGCCCTGGACTTTGAACCATGATTTGCCGCTTTAGTCTTGATATTAAGATATTGAAGCATCTCGCTTGAGTTTAATAATTTTTTGGCTTGACCGCCGAAGTTCCTATCAAGGATACCTAGAACTGTATCCGTAAAACCATGCTTAGGAACCGATATCAAACAAGTTTCCTTTCTTTTCTTCTCGCTTCATCCCTTGAAAATTCTTTATTTTTGTATTTTTCTTTACGGCTTCTAGCTTTTCACCTTGATACTCTGTCATATCCAAAACACGACGTAAGCCAATTTTTAGATATGTATACTGCGACTCGATACTAATACTATTTCTTTCTAATGACTTGGCTACAGTAGCAGTAGTAAATGTTCCCGAAAATGGATCGAATACTGTGTCGCCTTCATTACTACTTGTGAGGATAATTCTTTCCAGCAGTGCTTTAGGTTTTTGAGATGGATGATCTTCATATTCGTCCATTTGATAACGAACTCTCGGAAATTCCCAAACATTACCAGGAACTTTTTGTGTGTTATATAGCTTAGGTATGTTGCCCCGGTAGTCAATTAATTTTCGTTTGGCACCGGTTTTTGCCTCAACAAGAATATCATCTGCATTAAAACAATATCTCTTTTGATTTTTCACGCAATGCAAAATTGGTTCATACATTGAACCAAAGTGTTTCCTCGCTTGTACACCAGAGCTGTCATAAGACCAAATAATCCGACCCAGTACCGTCAGTTTATTTCTCACATATAGATCAAAATATGGCATAGCCTGAGTGCTGGTCATTAAATACATGGTACCGGTTGGCTTGAGTATTCTTATACACTCGTCAATCCATTGATATGCCCACCTTGCATACTCTGAATCCGAAGGCCATTTATCGTGAAAATGAGCGAATTTTTTCCCAATGTTATAAGGTGGATCAACGAATACCAAATCAACGCTCTCATCCGGCAACTCGTTTTTCATTACTTCTAATGCGTCACCATGATAGATGATGTGTCCTCCTTTCTTATATTTCTTCATTCCTGGTTTGAGCCTCCTATTTTGTACTTACAATCAAGTTAAATCTGACATACGTAAGTTCAGAGAAGCATGCCATCAACCAACATGTTCTATCGCTATAAGCCTGTCTATAGTTAGGTAGATTTTTCTTTAATAGGCTTGTTGCCGTTTTGGCATCGTCAATTGAATCAACCAGTATATTTGCCATTGTTGCTACCTCCGTTAAGATATAATTAAAAAAATCCGAAAACCTAGGTTTTTAATACAATAAGTATACAAAAAAACAGTCCTTGGTTCATCATAATATTGTATTTCAGAATCGCCCAAAACCAGATCAAGTGGAAATCATATAGATGGGACTGTTGAAAAAGTACCGTCATTGTAAAAACCCAACCGCTTGCGCCATTGAATTTAAGAAAACGGTAGGGGCGGATTTGCATATCCGCCCTATAGTTGAGTCCTTGCACAAATCTACCCGCTCCGCGCCACTAAATCATGGTTACCGTAAACGAAATGGATAGAATGGATTGCCTGTACAGACGCAACGCGTTAGGGCGGATAGTTGAAATGCCGATTGATTTTGATATAAGTAATGTTTTTAACGAACACAATATTTAGATTTCACACAAAGTTACGCCACTTGGGGCTGTTTAAAAAGTACCGACATTGCATGAGCGTAACCGCTTGCGCCATTGAATTTATGATAACCGTAGGGGCGGACTCGTATGTCCGCCCTACGGTACCGTCCAGCACGAACCCAACCGCTTTGCGCTACAAGATTATGGTTTGCGTAAATTTGATGGATGAATGTATAAACCGTGCAAGTACGTTGCGTTAGGGTAGAATAAAGCTGCCGATTGAGCCAGTAGGTCAATCGACGTGGCATTGTGCAGAACCTCAACATGATTGTTAAACGCATGCATTACAAAGTGCATAGGCCTGCCACCCCTCCAGCGGAGAGGAATAAAATGCGGGTTAGCGGCCGCTTTGGCGCAGGCGTTGTATCATGCGAAGTTGGGCTGCGACTTCGGCAAGTTCGGTCATTGCTTTGGCGGTTTCTATATTGGCGGGCTGGGTTTGGAGCAGTTCTTCGGCGTGCTGTTTGGCTTCCAATGTTCTGGCTTCGTCCAAGTCCTCACCACGCAGAGCAGTATCGGTTAGGACTGTGACCATTTGCGGCTGCACTTCTATCACCCCACCAGAGACATAGAAGTGGCGGTCTGCTTAACCTTCTATGCGCACCCGCACTTCGCCGGGGCGTAGGGTTGATAGAAAGGGGGCATGTTGCGGATAGATGCCGACTTCGCCCAACTCGGCTTCGGCAAAAACCGCATTGACCCCGCCATTCAATGCGTCGTATATTTGCGGTATATGCTCACGCGGAAACTCCACATCTACCACCGCTCCTACGATTTGTACGATTTGCCCAGAATCCATTTTTCCTCCGACAGTATTTCTATAGGTTAAATTGCTGCAGCACCTCCGACAATCTCGGAAAGCTCTTGCGTAATCGCTGCCTGACGCGCTTTGTTATACGCCAGTTGCAGCTCATCAATCAGTGAACCGGCGTTCTCCGATGCGCTCTTCATCGCAACCATGCGTGCCGCCATCTCGCAGGCGACATTCTCCACCACCGCCTGATAAACTTGTGATTCGATATAACGCTTGAGTACAAAATCAAGCACGGCGTGCGAACCCGGTTCATAAATATAATCCCAATAATGCTTCATGCTCTCGTCCTCTATCGGCGGCACTGGCAAAAGCTGCAACGCTTGCGGCTTTGCCGCCGATCGTCTGCAGTCGGTTTGGGATGGCTATACTACTTCAAGTATATAGTTCCCAACAAAACCACAAAAACCAAAAATATAATACGATAACCCCTTTATATCCAAAGGAGGTCAACATGAAAAAAGTGGGAATTATATACTTAAGTAGGATTAGAAAAAGGCCACTGCATAGAAAAAGTTTTGGATCTTATAAAGCCTAAAGGCACACCCTTACTTTTCTAGTATTACCTAATGCATTAACCATGAATACCGAAAAGCAAATTGAGTTAGCCAGAACTATATCACAAGAAGCCCACCGTTATAGCACGGTGATTATGGTGGCAGGCTACGTGGGATTATTCTCTATTTGGAACTTCACTAGAGAAGAGCTTGAAAATTGGCAAGTATTATCAGTAGGACTACTAGCCACCATTTCACTGGCGATTTATATAGGGTTTGAATTATATGAACAAATACTCACGGCACTATGGCTCTCAAAGTGTCCTTCTAATGCCACATTAGAGAATATATTACAATTTCAAAATCGCACACGAGAGAAATTATTGCGGTGGTAGCCGCGCTGTTTTATCGCTTGCATCGCAACAGGTACACTGGCTGTAATCATATTGATTTATTCGTTTATTTCCGGATTGTTAAAACTATATCCGCTGTCGCTATAACGCTTAATTAAATCTTCAATTTTTATAGCGTTTACTGACTTCACCCTATTTTCAGGACTGCCTGCGAAGTTAACTTTTATGCCACTGCTCTCGCAGATATACTAGGGGTTGATACTTTGACGCAACTGTTATCGCACTGGCAGGTGATCACAAGTTTTATTGAAGGAGACCTTCTAAAAATACTTTAACATGTACCCTAATAGTTGTAATGACATTTACCGACACGGTTGCACTGTCGCTTGACCCTCCGCTATCAGTTGCAGTGAATGTAATCGTCGCTGTTCCGTGTTGCCGGGCATTTAGCATAAAGGTTGTGATTGTATCCGTCGTTATACCTGCAACTCGCGCTGGTGCTACCAAGACGATTGTTGGGCTTGATGACAATGCATCCAATGTGACAATATCGTCCAAATTGAAATTATCATCTAATACCAAGACAACAATATGAGTCGTACTATTGACTGGTAACGTTTGACCCAATGACGGTGTAATCATAATTGTCGGAGTAGTATTCGCTTCTACATGTACTTCAAATTGTTCCGAAATCTCCGAATTTGCTACATCTCTGCCGTCATCCACCGTCACCGTAATCATTGCACTGCCTGCACTTACACCGCTAACCTTAAGCGTTTGGGTAGTACCGTTGGTTGCGATAATCGTTGCGGTTGCAATCATGCTATCACTAGTATCAATTCTTACATCTAGGATGTCGTCGGCATTGGCATCGCTTATCGCAACATCCAACTCAGTACTCAAGCCTTCCAACAGCCTGATTGGTTGTTCAGGAATGCCTCTAAGCATTGGTGCCGTGTTGACACGCACTGAAAAAGTTTCACTATCATTTAACCCTCCGCTATCAGTTGCGATGAATTTAATCGTCGCTGTTCCGCTTTGCTCGGCACTTAGCATAAAGATTCTACTCGTATCTGTTGTTATGCCGACAACTTGCGCTGGCTCTACAGAAACAATTGTTTGGCTTGATGACATCGCCTCCAGTGTGACAATATCGTCTAAATTGAAATTATCATCTGCCACTGAGACAACGATATGAGCCGTACTATTGAGTGGTAACGTTTGACTCGTTGAAGGTGCAATCATAATTGTCGGCGCAATGTTTGCTTCTACTTGGGTGCTAATCGTATTAATAGTTGAGCTGGCATCGGATTCGGTGACCGTGATGACTAATGCAGTGTTTCTGTCTATAGAAACAGTCTCGCTTTGCCCTTCGCTGCCTTTATTTTCAAAATAATCACGCTTCTCACCTCGTCTGACTACTTTGATCGTCGCATCGGCATTATAGGCTTTCAGCCGCAGGCTGATTTCGCTCGTTCTAGTAGCAAGAAAACTCATAACATAATGGGTGGCTGAAGCTCCGAAAATTGAGTTTAATCTTGCACCGGATGTCAACACTTCTAAATCTCTCAAACCAACACCCTGGCCTGGCAGCAGAATATTGCTATCCGTATATTGTAGGATCGGGTATTGCTTACTAGTGCCGAAATCCCAATTATCACCACCCCAGCTACTATATATTCCAGTTGCCATTGTTGGCGATTGCAGCTCTTCCGTAGTTTGCCCTGTGCCACCGGCACTTGTCTGTATTCCACTAACATCTACATCCCAGTAGCTGTTCGTGATGCTGCCTCTGATGCTTCCAATAGAGAGAGAACCAACTAAACCGCCTAAACTACTTATAGAGCCTCCTGTGACAGAACCCGTTGCATAGCTATTCGTGATGGAACTATGCTCATTCAAACCAACTAAACCGCCTAATCTACCACTCTCTCTACTACTCCCTACAACAGCCCTCGCATAGCTGTTCGTGATGGAACTATACAGATTATAACCAACTAAACCACCTACAAGCGAAAAAGTCCCTCTGACAGAACCCGTTGCATAGCTGTTCGTGATGCTGCCCACATTATTCTTACCGACTAAACCGCCTACACCGCTCGGATCAAGACCATCCTCCTCTACACTTACAACAGTCCCTTTTGCATAGCTGTTCATGATGATACCCGCATTATTACCGACTAAACCGCCTACATGGCCACTCCTTGCTCTAACATTACCCGTCGCATAGCTATTTTTGATGATGCCCCCATTATTACCAACTAAACCAATTCCATCACCAACAACGAAACCAGTTCCATTCCTACCGACTAAACTGCCTACATCATAATTCCCTCTAATATTTCCATTTAGCAAACCAACATTAGCAATTTCAGCACTACTTGCCGCATAACCAAACAAGCCTACCCCATTCGTTTCATCTCTGTTAATCATAAGATTAGAAATCGTAAAACCATTGCCTTCAAACTTCCCAGTGAAAGGCCTAGAGGAAAAAACTCCCATCGCTCCAATAGGCTGCCAACCTTCCCCTTTAGTCCATATAATCCTGTTAGCTGTTGGAAATATATAGCTGGCATCATCGTTAAAGTCTAAATTTCTCGTCAATTCATAGCCTCTGCATACGTTATTAGGACAGCCATCAGTGATCCCTCTATAGCTAGTGCCGTCCAGCTGAAAGCGAATTGCATTTAAGGTCTCTAAATGGTTGATTTCTATCAGACCATTATTGTCTATATCAACGTCTTTTCTAAATCCGATGGCTACCACATTCTCTGTGACCTCGTAGCCTTGTGCATCAGTATAAGTCACTCTTATACCATAGAGCCTGCCATGTGGGTCGTCTCTCGGCACCGAATAGCTCGTAGTCGTCGCAGAATCAATATCTACCCAACTATCCATATTGATATCTTGCCGCTGCCATTGATATGCAGAAGCAGTGCCGTTGCCGTCCGGGTCTGTGACGCGTTTATCGTCAAAATTCAGCGTAAGACCGTTTACCGTTAATCCCGCATCCAATCTAGGTGGCTCGTTATCTACCTTTATGATGGTTATCGTTTTGCTTAACACAGATACAAGGTTAAATTGACCATACTCTAGCGTTAATTGAACTACAATATCGGTACTCGTAGAAATAGTAGATGCTATATAGTCAGTGGGTATCGTAAAACTCGGCGAGGCGATATTTGAACCTGATAGCACCAGTGGTTTACCTTGTATTTGTGTCCACTCATAACGATAGTTTCCACCACCACGGATGTCGGCACCTAGAGTAATGCGGCTGCCTTCATTCACGGTATCGTCGGTGTCCATGACATCGTTCTCGGACACCGTGATACCTGATATTTCTTCGATATCCGATAGTTCTAACTCATGAGTGCTAATCGTATAAGTAGTAGTGTCGGTAGTTGGGGCGGCCTCAGTGACCGTGATGACTAATTCAGTGTTTCTGTCTATAGGGATAGGCTCGCTTTGCCCAGCACTGCCCTTGTTTTCAAAATAATCGCGCTGCTCCCCTCGGTTGACTACTTTGATCGTTGCATCGGCATTATAGGCCCTCAACTGCAGGTTGATTCTGCTTGTTACAGCAGGAAAACTTATAACATAATGGGTGGTTGAAGCTCCGAAAATAGGGCTTAATGTTGGACCGAAGGTTAACAATTCTAAATCTCTCAAACCAATACCCTGGTTCGGCAGCAGAGTATTGCTATCCGTATATTTTAGGATTGGGTATTGGATGCTAGTGCCAAAATCCCAATTATCACTATCCCAGCTTCTATATATCCCAGTTGTCGTTGTGGGTTCTTGCAGTTCTTCCGTAGTTCGCCTTGTGCCACCGTCACTTACCGTTATTCCGCTGGTATTTATATCCCAGTAGCTGTTCGTGATGGGACTACCCCTACTTAGATTATAACCAACCAAACCGCCTACATTACTACCACTCCCTGCAACAGAACCCGTAGCGTAGCTGTTCGTGATGGAATTGCCTAGATAATAACCAACTAAACCACCTACATTATCACTACTTCCTGTAACAGAACCCGTTGCGTAGCTGTTCGTAATGCTTCCACTAGAAAGAACACCCACTAAACCGCCTACATAAATATCATACCCTCTAACAGAACCCGTCGCAAAGCTGTTCGTGATGCTACCACTAGAAAAACTACCGACTAAACCACCTACATCTTCACCACTCCCTGTAACAGAACCTGTCGCAAAGCTGTTCGTGATGCTACCAAAGCTACCACTACCGACTAAACCACCTACACCACCTCCCCCTGTAACAGAACCTGTCGCAAAGCTGTTCGTGATGTTTCCTCTAGATGATCCTCCCACTAAACCGCCGCCGTTGCCACTAACACTAACGGAACCCGTCGCGTAGCTGTCCGTGATGCTTCCACTAGAGCTACCCACTAAACCGCCGCCACTACCACCACTAACGGAACCCATCGCATAGCTGTCCGTGATGCCACCTTCACTATAACCAACTAAACCGCCGACAGAATGATCAATCCCCATAACGGAACCTGTCGCATAGTTGTTCGTGATGTTTCCATTAGAGCGACCGACTAAACCGCCTACCCTGATATTCCCGCTCACCTCTACATTAAGTAGACCAATATTACGGATTTTAGATTGGTCACTTATATAACTGAACAAACCTACATCATCGGTTGCAGCTCTATTAATCATTAGATTGGAGATAGTGTAATCATTACCTTCAAGGACTGCTATAAAAGGATCGTTGTTAGCGTTATTGGAACCTACATAACGTCCAATGGGTTCCCAACCTTCCCCGGTAGTCCAGACAATCCTGTTAGCTGTTGAGTTATAGCTGTCGTCATCGTCAAAGTCTAAATCTCTGGTTAGCTCATAGCCTTTGCAGCCGGTAGCAGGGCAACCTGCGGTAATCTTCGTTACCAATCCGCTTACTTTATAGCCTGTGCCATCCATCTGATAACGGATTGCGTTAATACCTTCCAAATTACATATCTCTATCAGACCATCGTCGTTTTGGTCTATGTCTGTGGTGCCACAAGATGTTAGATTTGCTACTTCTGCAGGAGAATATATTCTCTGATAGACTATGACTTGTGAGATAACTTCTTCGCTATAGCCTTGTCCATCAGTATAACTTACTACCACGCGATATTGCGTTCCGTCTCTTATTCCATTAGGTATGGGGTATGTCTCTGGTGTGTCTGACATAGTTTGCACATTCACCCATGCGGTTCGGGTACTTTCTCTGCTTTGCCATTGATAGTTGATATTGCTAACACTGCCGTCAGGGTCACCACTTAAATCTATAGCCGGGGCAATAAGATCTCCCTCGTCCGGGCTTGTTGGGGGGCTTAATGCCGCAATCTTGCCGTTGTTGCGTTTGGCAATGGTAATTGATACTGGTTGTACAATATTGCCCACATCACTAAATACATCCAGTATGATCGTTAAATTGACGGTGTTTGCATCAACAGCTACATAATCTTCCGGAACTTCAAGCGTTATCATGTTCAGGGTTGTAGAGTCTATCGGTAGAACTTCGCCTGATATTTGCTCCCAACGATAACTCAACAGAATGTTGCTCGCATTGCTTGAGGGCAATGCCGTAAGCGTGATACGCTCACCTTCATTTAAATCACTTGTCGGCACACCGGCAACCTCTACGCTTAGCCTTTGTGATAAATCAGATTGCTCTCTAGGCTGATTGGGTATCAACGTACCGTCACTATATTTAAGCACAGGGTATTGCTTGGTTGTGCCAAAATCCCATACCTCGGTACTCCAGCTACTATATATTCCAGTTGTTGTTGTGGGTTCTTGCAGCTCTTCCGTGGTCTTACCCTGACCATTAGCACCTGTCTCTATTCCACTAGTATTTATATCCCAGTAGCTGTTCGTGATGGGATCACTATCCAGATTATAACCAACTAAACCGCCTACATTACTACCATTCCCTATGACAGAACCTGTCGCATAGCTATTGTTGATGGAACTATGCAGATAATAACCAACTAAACCGCCTACGTTATTCTTACTCCCCGTAACAGAACCCGTTGCATAGCTGTTCGCAATGCTTCCACTAGAAAGAACACCCACTAAACCGCCTACATTATCATCATACCCTCTAACAGAACCCGTCGCATAGCTGTTCGTGATGGCACCCTCATGAGAAAAAAAACCAACTAAACCGCCTATACTATCACCACTCCCTGTAACAGAACCCGTTGCGTAGCTGTTCGTAATGCTAACAAAGCCACCCCTACCAACTAAACCGCCTACGTCGCTACCACTTCCCGTAACAGAACCCGTCGCATAGCTGTTCGTGATAGTGCCTCTAGAGTAGTTAAAACCAATTAAACCGCCTACACGACCACCATTCCCTGTAACAGAACCTGTCGCATAGCTGTCCGTGATGCTTCCACTAGAAAGAACACCAACTAAACCGCCTACTTGGTTACTACCCCCTGTAACAGAACCCGTCGCATAGCTATTCGTGATGCTTCCACTAGAGCGACCAACTAAACCGCCTACACTGATATTTCCGCGCACCTCTATATTAAGTAGACCAGTATTAAGGATTGTAGATTGGTCACTTATATAACCGAACAAACCTGCATCATTGGTTGCAGGTCTATTAATCATTAGATTGGAGATAATGTAATCGTTACCTTCAAAAACTGCGATAAAAGGATCGTTGTTAGCGTTATTGGAACCTACATAACGTCCAATGGGTTCCCAACCTTCCCCTGTAGTCCAGACAACCCTGTTGGTTGTTGAGCTATAGCTATCATCATCGTCAAAGTCTAAGTTTCTTGCCAATTCATAGCCTCTGCATCTGTCATTAGGACAGCCATCAGTGATCCCCGTCACTCCGTCAGTTGCCCTATAACTAGTGCCGTCCAGCTGAAAGCGGATTGCATTTAAGGCTTCTAAATCGTTAATCTCTATCAGACCATCATTGTCTATATCAACGTCTTTTCTAAATCCCCCTACATTCTCAGTGACACCATAGCCTTGTGCATCAGTATAAGTCACCCGCACACGATAGAGCCTGCCATGCGGGTCGTATCTCGGTACCGCATAATCTTTAGTCGTCTCAGAATCAATATCTACCCAACTATCCATATTGATGTCTTGCCTCTGCCATTGATATGCGGAAGCAGTGCCGTTGCCGTCCGAGTCTGTGACGCGTGTGTCGTCAAAACTCAGCGTAAGACCGTTCACCGTAAATCCTGCATCTAATCTAGGTGTCTCGTTATTTACCTTTATGATGGTTATCGTTTTGCTTGACATAGATACAAGGTTAAACTGACCATACTCTAGCGTTAGTTGAACTACAATATCAGTACTCGTAGAAGTGGTGGATGCTATATAGTCAGTGGGTATCGTAAAACTCGGCGAGGCGGTATTTGAACCCACTAGCGTCAGCGGTTCACCTTGTATTTGTGTCCACTCATAACGATAGTTTCCACCACCATTGATGTTGGCACCTAGAGTAATGCGACTGCCTTCGTTCACCGTGTCATCAGTATCCATAACACCGTTCTTGGATAATGTAATACCTGATATTTCTGCAATATCAGGCATTTCTAACGCTTGAGTGCTAATCGTATAAATAGTTGTGCCAGCATTGGCTTCGGTGACCGTGATGACTAATTCAGTGTTTCTGTCTATAGAAATAGGCTCACTTTGCCCATCAATACCTTTGTTTTCAAAATAATTGCGCCCCTCACCTCGTCTGATTACTTCAATAATCGCATCGGCATTATAAGCCCTCAACTTCAGGTTAATGTCGCTCGTCTCAGCAATAAAATTTATAACATAGCGGGTGGTTGAGGCTCCGAAAGTCGGACTCAACCCTGCACCAGATGTTAACATCTCTAAATCTCTTAGACCTACTCCTTGACCCGACAGCAGAACATCTCTATCTGCATGTTTGAGGATCGGGTATTGGATGCTAGTACCGAAATCCCAGTCATCACTACTCCAGTTGTAATAAAGCTCATTTGAAGCACTTCCTGGTGCAGTGGGTGATTGCAGTTCCACTGTAGTTTTACTCGTACCACCAGCACTTGTCTGTATTCCACTAACATCTACATCCCAATAGCTGTTCGTGATAGTGCCATTAGTACTCCCGACTAACCCGCCTATATCATTATCTCCTGAAACAGTCCCCGTCGCATAGCTATTTGCAATAGTGCTGTTATTACTACCGACTAACCCACCTATATCATTATCTCCTGAAACAGCACCCGTTGCATAGCTGTTCGTGATAGTGCCATTATTACTACCGACTAAACTGCCTACATCATTATCTCCTGAAACAGCACCCGTTGCATAGCTGTTCGTGATAGTGCCATTATTACTACCGACTAAACTGCCTACATCATTATCTCCTGTAATATCTATGTTTAGTAAACCAACATTGGCAATTTTAGATCCACTTCCCGTATAACCAAACAAGCCTATTCCTCTTGCGCTACTTCTGTTAATCGTAAGATTAGAGATGGTATAGCCGTTACCTTCAAACTGACTGGTGAAAATGTTAGAGAAATCCCCAATCGGCTGCCAGCCTGCTTCCGTAGTATATATAATCGTGGAACTATAGCTGTCACTGTCGTTGAAGTCTAAGTTTCTCATCAATTCATAGCCTTCGCATCTGTTATTAGGACAACCTACTGCAACCTTAGGAGCCGTTTCGCGCTCTCTATAGCCTGCCCCGTCCAGTTGATAGCGCATCGCATTCAATCCCTCTAAATCATCAATCTCTATCAAACCGTCATCATCTCTATCAACATCTCCGATAAACTCATAATAGTTAAGATACAAAGTATAAATAACGGCCTGCGTTGTTTCACCACTATTCTCAACCTCAATTGTGATTCTATTTATCTCGCTCGTGTTTAACGATATCCTGCCGCTTTCACCACCGCTATCTATGGCTATACCTCTGGTCTCTTCATTAGCTGTAATATAAACCTTGGCATCGGAATTGATTGCTGTTGGTCTGAACTGTATCGTGCTTGTACTATTAACTACTGTTCCTCCATAGTTTGGCACTACGACATCAAAATCAGGCGACAGATTGCCGTTCACTAATTGCAACTCACTCAAGCCATATCTCAGTGTAGGCAACAACAAACTGCCACAGACAGGTAAATCAGTTTTGGTGGTGCCTGCCCTACGACATTCGCTACTATCCGTGTTAGGATTGTCGGTATATCTAAGGATCGGGTATTGGCTACTAGTGCCAAAATCCCAATTATCACCACCCCAGCTACTATATATCCCGGTTGCCGTTGTTGGTGATTGCAATGCCACCGTAGTTTTACTCGTGCCATCAGCACTTGTCTGTATTCCACTGGTATCTATATCCCAATAGCTGTTTGTGATGGTGCCACTATTACTACCGACTAAACCACCTAAATCAGAAGCAGAGAGAGAAGTCCCTCTGACAGAGCCCGTCGCATAGCTATTCGTGATGGTGCCACTATTGCCACCGGCTAAACCGCCTACACCAAAAAGAGTCCCTCTGACAGAGCCCGTCGCATAGCTATTCGTGATGGTGCCACTATTACCGCCAGCTAAACTGCCGACATCTTTATCTCCTGAAATATGCCCTGTCGCATAGCTGTTCGTGATGGTGCCACTATTACCACCGACCAAACCGCCCACATTGGAATCCCCTGATATAGAACCCGTCGCAAAGCTGTTCGTGATGATGCCTCCATTTACACCAACTAAACCACCTACATTGGAAGAAGTTCCAGTTATATCTACATTTAGCAAACCAACATTAGCAATTTCAGCACCACTTCCCGTATAACCAAACAAGCCTACTCCATTGGTGCGACCTCTGTTGATCGTAAGATTAGAAATCGTAAAACCATTGCCTTCAAACTGCCCAGTGAAAGGGCTAGAGGAATCCCCAATCGGCTGCCAACCTGATCCCGTAGTCCATGTAATCCTGTTAGCTGTTGAACTATAGCTGTCATCGTTCATAAAATCCAAATCTCGCATTAGCTCGTAACCACTGCAACCACCATTAGGGCAACCTAGTGTGTTAGTCGTTGCCATTGCATTGGTTATATAGCCTGAACCATCTAAAGCATAGCGTATCGCATCCAATTGCTCTAAATAATAAATCTCTATCAGACCATCATCGTCTACATCAACGTCTTTTCTAAATCCGATAGCTACCACATTCTTGGTGACATCGTAGCCTTGCAAATCGGTATAAGTCACTCGCACACGATAACGTCTATCATCCAAATCGTCTCTCGGCACCGAATAGCCTGTAGTCGTCGCAAAATCAATATCTACCCAACTATCCATATTAATGTCTCGCCTCTGCCATTGATATGCGGAAGCAGTGCCGCTGCCATCCAAGTCTGTAATGCGTGTGTCGTCAAAACTCAGCGTGAGTCCGTTCACCGTTAATCCTGAGTCCAATCTAGGTGTCTCGTTATTTACCTTTATGATGGTTATCGTTTTGCTTAACACAGACACAAGGTTAAATTGACCATACTCTAGCGTTAATTGAACTACAATATCGGTACTCGTAGAAATGACAGATGCTATATAGTCAGTGGGTATCGTAAAACTCGGCGAGGCGGTATTTGAACCCAATAGCGTCAGTGGTTTACCTTGTATTTGTGTCCACTCATAACGATAGTTTCCACCACCAATGATGTCGGCACCTAGAGTAATGCGGCTGCCTTCATTCACCATGTCATCGGTATCCATAACACCGTTCCCGGATACCGTGATACTCAATATTTCTGCAATATCTGATATTTCTAACTCTTGAGTGCTAATAGTATAAGTATTAGTGTCGGTAGATGGGGCGGCCTCAGTAACAGTGATGACTAGCACGGTGTCTTCGTCTATAGGGATAGGTTCGCTCTCTCCATCGCTGCCTCTGTTTTCAAAGTAATCGAGATTCTCACCTCGTCTGACTACTCTAATTGTCGCATCGGCATTATAGGCTCTCAACTGCAAGTTTATGTAGCTCGTCTCAGCAACAAAATTTATAACATAATGGGTGGTTGAGGCTCCGAAAGTTGGACTCAACCCTGCACCAGATGTCAACACCTCTAAGTCTCTGAGACCCACTCCTTGACCCGACAGCAGAGTATTGCTATCCGTATATTGTAGGATTGGGTATTGGCTACTAGTACCAAAATCCCAATCATCATTGCCCCAGCTACTATATATTCCAGTTGCCGTTGTTGGCGATTGCAGTTCTTCTGTAGTTTGCCTTGTACCACCGTCACTTACCGTTATTCCGCTGGTATTTATATCCCAGTAGCTGTTCGTGATGGAACTACTGATGAAACTACGCAGATTCTCACCAACTAAACCGCCCACATCATCATCTCCTGAAACATGCCCTGTAGCATAACTGTTCGTGATGCTGCCTCCATCATTATAACCAACTAAACTGCCAATACGCCCACCTCTTCCTATAACAGAACTCGTCGCATAGCTGTTCGTGATGGCACCGCTGAAGTTTGAACCGACTAACCCGCCCATCTGACTACCAACCCCTGAAACAGATCCAGTCGCATAGCTGTTCGTGATGGAACTAAACCAATGATAACCAACTAAACCACCAATACGCCTACCTCTTCCTATAACAGAACTCGTCGCATAGCTGTTCGTGATGTTGCTATCATCATTCCTACCGACTAAACTGCCTACATCATAGTTCCCTCTAATATCTACGTTTAGCAAACCAATATTAGCAATTTCAGCACCACCACTTCCAGTATAACCAAACAAGCCTACTCCATTCGTGCGATCTCTGTTAATCGTAAGATTAGAAATCGTAAAACCATTGCCTTCAAACTGTCCAGCGAAAGGATTAGAGGAATCCCCAATCGGCTGCCAACCCTCTCCTGTAGTCCATATAATTCTGTTGGCTGTTGAACTATAACTGTCATCGTCGTTAAAATCTAAGTTTCGGGTTAACTCATATCCCTTACAGCCGTCAGGTTGACAGCCATTGTCAATGGGTGTTGCGCTGCTACTTAGCTGCAAATGACTACCGACCAGTTGAAAGCGGATTGCATTTAAGGTTTCTAAATCGTTAATTTCTATCAGACCATCATTGTCTATATCAACGTCTTTTCTAAATCCGATAGCTACCACGTTCTTGGTGACATCGTAGCCTTGCGAATCGGTATAAGTCACTCGCACACGATAGAGTCTGTCATCCGGGTCGTCTCTCGGCACCGAATAGCCTGTAGTCGTCGCAAAATCAATATCTACCCAACCATCCATATTGATGTCTCGCCTCTGCCATTGATAGCCAGAAGCAGTGCCGCTACCGTCCGAGTCTGTAATCCGTGTGTCATTAAAACTCAGTGTGAAACCGTCCACCGTTAATCCTGAATTTAATCTAGGTGTCTCGTTATTTACCTTTATGATGGTTAGCGTTTTGCTTGACACAAACACAAGGTTAAACCGACTATACTCTAGCGTTAATTGAACTACAATATCGGTACTCGTAGAAATGGTAGATGCTATATAGTCGGTGGGTATCGTAAAACTTGGTGAGGCAGTATTTGAACCAAATAGCGTCAGCGGTTTACCTTGTATCTGTGTCCATCCATAACGATGGTTGCCATCACTGCCACTGATGTTGGCACCTAGAGTAATGCGGTTGCCTTCATTTACCATGCCATCAGTATCCATAACACCGTTCTCGGATGACGTGATATCCGGCACTTCTAACTCTTGAGTGCTGATCGTATAAATAGTGTTTCTGGCATCGGCTTCGGTGACCGTGATGACTAATGCAGTGTTTCTGTCTATAGGAATAGGCTCGCTTTGCTCATCGTTGCCTTTGTTTTCAAAATAATCGGCATCCTCGCCTCGCCTGACTACTTTAATCGTCGCATCGGCATTATAGGCTTTCAGCCGCAGGTTGATTTCGCTCGTCTCAGCAACAAAATTTATAACATAGCGGGTGGTTGAAGCTCCGAAAACCGGACTCAAACCCACACTGGATGTCAACACTTCTAAATCTCTCAGGCCTATTCCTTGACCTGGCAACAAAATATCGCTATCTGTATATTTTAGGATCGGGTATTGGATGCTAGTACCGAAATCCCAGTCATCGGTACTCCAGCTACTATATATCCCGGTTGCTGTTGTTGGCGATTGCAGTTCTTCCGTAGTTTGCCTTGTGCCACCGTCACTTACCGCTATTCCGCTGGTATTTATATCCCAATAGCTGTTCGTGATAGTGCCACTATTATCACCAACTAAACCACCTACTACATTATTATCACTTCCTATAACAGAACCCATCGCATAGCTGTTTGTGATACTACCTCCGCTGGAATTCCAACCGACTAAACCGCCTATATAATTATCTCCTGAAACAGAGCCCATCGCATAGCTGTTCGTGATGGTGCCACTATTACCACCGGCTAAACCGCCTACACCATCATTTCCTGAAACAGAGCCCATCGCATAGCTGTTTGTGATGGTACCATTATTACTACCGACTAAACCACCTACACCATCATTTCCTGAAACAGATCCCATCGCATAGCCGTTCGTGATAGTGCCATTATTACTACCGACTAAACTACCTACATCATTATCTCCTGCAATATCTATATTTAGCAAACCAACATTAGCAATTTCAGATCCACTTCCCGTATAACCAAACAAGCCTATTCCTCTCGCGCTACTTTTGTCAATCCTAAGATTAGAGATGGTATAGCCGTTGCCTTCAAACTGCCCTGTGAAAAGGTTAGAGGAAGAGTCTCCAATCGGCTGCCAACCTGCTCCCATAGTCCATATAATCCTGTTAGCTGTTAAGCTATAGCTGTCATCTTCGTTAAAGTCTAAGTTCCCCGTCAATTCATAGCCCTTGCATATGTTATTAGGGCAACCTATTACAATCTTAGGTGCCTTCTTGCTCTCTCTATAGCCAGCCCCGTCTAGTTGATAACGTATTGCGTTCAATTCCTCTAAATCGTTAATCTCTATCAAACCATCATCATCCCTATCAACATCTTCGTTAAACTCATAATAATTAAGATAGATTGTATAAACAACGGTCTGGGTGGTTTCTCCTCCGTTCTCAACTGCAATTGTGATTGTGGTTATACCATTGGCGTTTAACGAAATTATGCTACTTTCATCACCACTATCTATAGCCATACCCCTAGCTTCTTCATGAGCCGTAATATAAATCTTCGCATTGGGATTGATTGCTGTCGGCATAAATTGTATTGTGCTGGCACTACTAACCACTGTTCCTCTATAGCTCGGCACTACCACATCAAAATCGGGCGACAGATAGCCTTGCACTAATTGCAATTCACTCAAGCCATATCTCAGTGTAGGCGACAACAAGCTGCCACAAGTGGGTACTTTTGTGATGGTGTCTGCCCTACGACATTCGCTACTATCCGTGTTAGGATTGTCTGCATATTTTAGAACTGGGTACTGTCCACTAGTGCCGAAATCCCAATTATCATTACTCCAGCTATTATATATCCCGGTTGACGTTGTTGGTGATTGCAATGCCACCGTAGTTTTACTCGTGCCATCAGCACTTGTCTGTATTCCACTAGCATCTACATCCCAATAGCTGTTCGTGATGGTGCCGCTGTTTATACCGACTAAACCGCCTACTCTAGAAGAGAACCCTATGACAGAACCCGTTGCATAGCTGTTCGTGATAGTGCCGTCAGAGAAATTTATACCGATTAAACCGCCTATAGGGGAGAACCCTGTGACAGAACCCGTTGCATAGCTGTTCGTGATGGTGCCGCTGTTTATACCGACTAAGCCACCTACTTCAGAATAATAGAGCGAAGACCCTCTGACAGATCCCAGCGCATAGCTGTTCATGATGGTGCCATTGTTTCTACCGACTAAACCGCCCACACTGAAAGACCCTCTGACAGACCCCATCGCATAGCTGTTCATGATGGCACCACTATTCTGACCGACTAAACTGCCTACACCGAAAGAAGTTTCCGTTATATCTACATTTAGCAAACCAACATTAGCAATTTCAGCACCACTTCCCGTATAACCAAACAAGCCTACTCCATTAGTGCGACTTCTGTTAATCGTAAGATTAGAAATCGTAAAACCATTGCCTTCAAACTTCCCGGTAAAAGAGTTAGAGAGAGAAGCCCCAATCGGCTGCCAACCCTCTCCTGTAGTCCATACAATCCTGTTGGCTGTTGAACTATAGCTATCGTCATCGTTAAAGTCTAATTTTCTCGTCAATTCATAGCCTATGCATCTATCATCAGGGCAACCCCTGGTAATCCCTGTCGTTGCCTCGGCGGTTGCCTTATAACTCGTACTGTCCAGCTGAAAGCGGATTGCATTTAACATTTCCAAATTGTTGATTTCTATCAGCCCGTTGCCATCAGTGTCTACGGTGGTATTAGTTTGAGCAACTAGATTTGTACTGAATAGTCCAAATAGGATAATCAAGAGGGTTTTCATGGAAATTACATGTCTAGCTTCGAAAAATTTTATACTGTAAGTATTAGGATTATAAGGCTAATTTGCTTCATGCCATAATAGAAAATATTTCACGACTTTAATACTAGCTACTATTTTTGACCCCATTTTTCTCCATATTATTTATTGGTGCCTGACAAGGTGTCAGGCGATTGCTACAAACACAGAACATGGTGTTCCCGTTTATTTCCCTGTCGGGTGTTATATTCACGGGTCGCCCGACATCGGGCTGATTTCTGTATTTGTAGCGTGGTTATAATAGCATATCTGCGTAATCTTAGATAAGCTCTGGCTATACTATGATTGATCTCTCTTCAAAGAGTGGTTATGGAAATGAGAAAAGGCAAAAGTATCAACACTTCTATTTCATACTAAATTTAAGGGGAAAATTAAAGTAGGCTTACTGTTTTAGTTTGGTCTTCAGACCTAATAACTGGAAAATATTTCCGAATGGCCAGTCGGCATTAAAGATAGCTTATTTAAGATTTTATTAGTATCAGACGCAGTAGGTAACTTATAATGCAGATCTGATTTAAGTTTTAACCTTAAAAATGAGAGAAGCCGTAGAACAAATTAGGTAGATTTTATCTCCTTCTCAAATGAATAATTGTTAGTCAAAAAAGAGGTGATGATACCGTGGAATTTATCTCAGAAATGCTTATTTCATGGAACAAGTTTTCTTATAACTTGATTGCTGGGATTTTTAGTTTGTTTGTTATGTTTATATCTATTTTATTGGTATTAATGGTTTACAAATTTCGTGCCGGTTTTAAGAGTCAGAAACAAGGGAAGCATAAAGAAGCCATTGAGCACTATGATAGAGTCCTTCGTTATTCTCAATCCGTACCTTCAGGCCTAAATTTTATTGCAAGTATCTTGAATCTTAGGTTAGGTATAGATACGGTGACCCCAGTCTTAAATACCTTGATGTTTGGGGATAGTGAAGCTAGGCAAACGAGTTGCAATATCTATCAATATACCCAAGACACAATTTCTGATACCAATATTGTTATTGCAACTTATAACAACAGAGGCAATAGTAAAATTGAATTAAAAGACTATAAAGCAGCGATTGACGATTACAAAAAAGCTATTAACAAAGGCAATAAATTAAAGGTGAACTATGCTTCTGCCTGTAACAGCAGAGGTATAGCTAAAGCTAACTTGAGGCAATATCAGGAGGCAATTGTTGATTATGGTCGGGCGATTAAGTTAGATCCAGATTATATTGCTGCCTACAATAACAGAGGAATTGTTAAGTATCAATTAAAAGATTATGAGGGTGCTATTGCTGACTATGACACAGCACTTCAGTTAGACCCGGATGATGTTGCTGCCTACAATAATCGAGGGGTTGCTAAAGAAAACTCAGGTAATCGTGACGGTGCAATCGCTGATTATGACAAGGCGATAGAGATAAAAACTGATTATGCTAGTGCCTACAATAACCGAGGGAATGCCAAAGCAAACTCAGGTGATTATGACGGTGCGATTGCTGATTATGCTAAGGCGATAGAGATAAAATCTGATTATGCTATTGCTTACTATAACCAAGGGACTGTTAAAGCAAAAGCAAGTGATCATGACGGTGCGATCGCTGATTATGATAAGGCGGTAGAGATAAAACCTGATTATGCCGATGCCTACTATAACCGAGGGCTTGCTAAAGCAAACTCAGGTGATTATAGCGATGCGATTGCTGATTATAACAAGGCGATAGAGATAAAACCTGATTATGCTAATGCCTACAGTAACCGAGGGAATGCCAAAGCAAACTCAGGTGATTATGACGGTGCAATTACTGACTATAACAAGGTGATAGAGATAAAACCCGATGCTATTGCCTACAGGAACCGAGGGCTTGTTAAAGAAAAATCAGGTGATTATGACGGTGCGATTGCTGATTATGACAAAGCACTTAAGATAGACCCTGATTATGCTGATGCTTACGATAACCGAGGGAATGCTAAAGCAAACTTAGGTGATTATGACGATGCGATTGCTGATTATGACAAAGCACTTAAGATAGACCCTAATTATGTTAATGCCTACAATAACCGAGGAAGTGCTAAAGCAAAATCAGGTGATTTTGACGGTGCGATCGCTGATTATGACAAGGCAATAGAGATAAAACCTGATTATGCTATTGCCCACGATAACCGACAAATGTTACTTAAAAACCTTGACGAATATCTTAAAGATAAGAAATAAATCTCAACTGCAATCATTTTGCGTCATTTGGTTTTGGTTTCCATGAACTGGGTGGCGCAAGCAGTTGAGGTTTTTCAGACGCAACACGTTTGGGCGGACATACGAGTCCGCCTCTACCAGTATCGTAAATTGGGTGGCGCAGAGTGGTTGGAGTTTATAAAGATGGTGGTTATACAAAACACCACCCCGTCAGGCTTCGCCTGCCACCCCTCCAGAGGAGGGGAATGGCCCTCCCCTATGGGTGGTTGGGGAATGGCGCGGTTAGCGGCCGCGTTGGCGCAGGCGTTGTATCATGCGAAGTTGGGCTGCGACTTCTGCAAGTTCGGTCATTGTTTTGGCAGTTTCTATATCGGTGAGTTGGGTTTGGAGCAGTTCTTCGGCGCGCTGTTTGGCTTCCAATGCTCGGGCTTCGTCTAAGTCCTCACCACGCAGGGCGGTGTCGGTTAGGACTGTGACCATGTGTGGTTGCACTTCTATCACTCCGCCAGAGACATAGAAGTGGCGGTCATCTTGACCTTCTATGCGCACCCGCACTTCGCCGGGGCGTAAGGTTGATAGAAACGGGGCATGTTGCGGATAGATGCCGACTTCGCCCAACTCGGCTTCGGCAAAAACCGCATTGACCTCGCCGTTGAAGATCTCTGCTTCGGCACTAACTATATAAGTACGTATCGTGTTCATCTGCTACTGCACCTGATTAGCTTAAAGCGTCTTGGCTTTCTCTGTCGCCTCTTCTATAGAACCGACCATATAGAAAGCCTGCTCAGGCAGGTCGTCGTATTGCCCTTCCATGATGCTTTGGAAACCGCGAATCGTATCCTTGAGCGAGACATATTTACCCGATGCACCAGTGAACACTTCGGCAACAAAGAATGGTTGCGACAAGAAACGTTGTATCTTGCGTGCCCTAGAGACGGTGAGCTTGTCTTCTTCTGACAACTCGTCCATGCCCAATATGGCAATAATGTCTTTGAGTTCTTTATAGCGTTGCAGGGTGTTCTGCACGGCTCGGGCAGTGTCGTAGTGTTCTTGTCCAATAATCAGCGGATCCAACTGGCGGCTCGTAGAGTCTAACGGATCCACCGCTGGATAAATACCCAGTTCGGCGACTTGTCTGGACAGCACCAAAGTCGCATCCAAGTGTGCGAAGGTTGTCGCCGGCGAGGGGTCGGTTAAGTCGTCCGCCGGCACATAGACCGCTTGGAACGATGTAATAGAACCGGTTTTAGTGGAGGTGATACGCTCTTGCAACAAACCCATCTCGGCAGCGAGCGTCGGCTGATAACCCACCGCAGACGGCATGCGACCGAGCAATGCCGAGACTTCGGTGCCTGCCAATGTGTAGCGGTAGATATTGTCTATGAACATCAACACATCGCGACCCTCATCACGAAAGTCCTCAGCGATAGTCAAGCCGGTCAGTGCTACTCGCAAGCGGTTGCCCGGCGGCTCGTTCATTTGCCCGTAGACCAGTGCAACCTTATCCAGCACATTAGATTCTTTCATCTCATGGTAAAAGTCGTTGCCTTCTCGGGTGCGCTCACCGACACCGGCAAACACTGAGTAGCCGCTGTGTTCTATTGCGATATTGCGAATGAGTTCCATCAGGGTGACGGTCTTGCCAACACCGGCACCGCCGAATAAGCCGATCTTCCCACCTTTGGCTATCGGCATAATCAGGTCTATGACTTTGATGCCGGTCTCTAGTATCTCAACGCCCGGCGATTGCTCTACATAGGTCGGGGCATTGCGGTGTATCGGCATCTTTTTCTCCACCTCAACGGGTCCCGCCTCGTCTATCGGGCGACCCAACACATCCATGATGCGACCCAGCGTCGGCTCGCCGACCGGCACCGACACTGGCGCACCAGTGTTGACTACATCAGAGCCTCGTTTGAGACCTTCCGATGAACCCAATGCAATCGTGCGAACCACGCCGTCGCCTAATTGCTGTTGCACTTCCAATGTTAAATCGCTTTCACCTTCAACATTCAATGCGTCGTATATTTGCGGTATATGCTCACGCGGAAACTCCACGTCAACTACCGCACCTACGATTTGTACGATTTGTCCAGAATCCATTTTCTCCTCCGACAGTATTTCTATAGGTTAAATTGCTGCAGCGCCGCCGACTATCTCGGACAGCTCTTGCGTAATCGCTGCCTGACGCGCCTTGTTATACGCCAGTTGCAGCTCGTCAATCAGTGAGCCAGCGTTCTCGGATGCGCTCTTCATTGCAACCATGCGCGCCGCCATCTCGCAGGCGACATTCTCCACCACCGCCTGATAAACTTGTGATTCGATATAACGCTTGAGTACAAAATCAAGCACATCGTGCGAATCCGGTTCATAAATATAATCCCAATAATGCTTCATGCTCTCGTCCTCTATCGGCGGCACTGGCAAAAGCTGCAACGCCTGCGGCTTTTGGGTCATTGTATTTATGAAGCGGTTCTCTATTAAAAACACTCGGTCTATTTCCTCCTGCTCGTATGCGTCAAAGATGACTTTCATCGTGCCTAGAAGTTGGGTAAGCTGTGGGGAGTCACCTAGATGAGAGGTTTTGGAAATAATCTTTGTATAACGTTTGAAAAAGCCTGCGGCTTTGCTGCCGATCGTCGTCACTTTGATATCAACACCTTTGTCCTTCCATTCGCGCATTGATGCGAGTGCCGCTTTGAACAGATTGACATTGAGACCGCCGCAGAGGCCGCGGTCGGTAGAGACGATGATATAGCCGACACTTTTGACCTCTTCACGCTGGGTCAAAAAGGGATGCTGATATTCAAAATGTGCTTGCGCAATATGCCCCAGCAATGCACGCATACGGTCGGCATAAGGACGGCTGGCAGCCATTTTATCTTGAGCGCGACGCATTTTACTGGCGGCGACCATTTCCATCGCCTTAGTAATTTTCTGCGTGTTTTTAACGCTTGTTATTTTGGTTCTTATTTCTTTTCCGACTGCCATGTCCTTTGCCTAAACAATTGTTGGGTTCACCACGAACCGTTTGCCTTGAAATCTTCAACCGCTTTTTTCAATGCACTTTCTATGTCTTCGTTGAAGTCGCCTTGGTTCATTTGCGTCATCAAGTCGGCATGTTCGGCACGCATATGCGAGTGTATCGCTGCTTCAAATGCCCGAGTTTTCTTGACTTCTACATCGTCCAGATAACCGCGGTCGGCAACGAATAGCGACACTGCCATCTCGGCAACCGACAACGGCGAGTATTGGTTTTGCTTCATCAATTCCATCACCCGCTCTCCGCGTTCAAGCTGTTTTCTGGTCTGTTCGTCTAAATCCGATGCAAACTGCGAGAATGCCGCAAGTTCGCGATATTGTGCAAGCGACAGGCGCACACCGCCGCCTAGTTTTTTGATAATCTTGGTTTGTGCCGAACCACCGACCCTAGATACCGACAGCCCGGCGTTCATCGCCGGTCTAAAGCCGGCATTAAACAAATCAGTCTCAAGGAAGATTTGCCCATCGGTGATTGAAATCACGTTAGTCGGCACAAATGCCGAGACATCGCCGGCTTGCGTTTCAATAATCGGTAATGCGGTCAAAGAACCAGTCTTGCCCTTGACCGCGCCTTTGGTTTTCTGTTCCACATAGTCGGGGTTCACTCGTGCGGCGCGCTCCAAAAGACGCGAGTGCAGATAAAAGACATCACCCGGATAGGCTTCTCGTCCCGGCGGGCGGCGTAGCAATAGGGAAATCTGACGATACGCCCACGCCTGTTTGGTGAGGTCGTCGTAAATAATCAGTGCGTCTTCACCGCGGTCGCGATAATACTCGCCCATTGCGCATCCCGAAAAAGGTGCCAAAAATTGCATCGCTGCCGGGTCTGAGGCACTGGCAGCGACGACAACCGTATGCTCCATCGCACCGTGTTCCTCCAGCTTGCGCACCACCGCAGCAATGGACGATTGCTTCTGTCCGACGGCTACATAAATACACTTCAGATCACCGCCTTTTTGGTTGATGATGGTGTCAACCGCAACTGCAGTTTTGCCAACTTGGCGGTCGCCAATAATCAATTCACGCTGCCCGCGCCCAACCGGCACCATAGAGTCAATTGCCTTTAAGCCGGTTTGCACTGGTTGCGAAACCGACTGTCGGGTAATGACGCCCGGGGCAACCTGTTCAATCGGTGCGGTCTGTTCGGTTGCTATCTCGCCCTTGCCGTCTATGGGCTGACCGAGTGCATCAACGACGCGTCCTTCCATAGCAGGACCCACCGGCACTTCCAAAATGCGACTGGTGCAGGTGCAGGTCTGTCCTTCACTGACACCCAAATAGTCGCCCAGCACCACTGCGCCGACCGAGTCGCGCTCTAGGTTCAGTGCCATTCCGAAGATCCCGCCTTCAAACTGGATCATCTCTCCGTACATCACATCCTGCAATCCGTGGATGCGCACAATGCCGTCGGTTACACTAACGACTACGCCTTCGTTGCGAATCTCTGGCGATGTGCTAAATTCTTCTATTTTCTGTTTGATTAAACTACTAATCTCTGTTGGGTTTAGTTGCATTTCAAAATCCTCTGTTATTAAATATCGGTTAAACGAAGTGGTTCTATGTTCGGGGTGTTTTTGTCCTAAAGTGGTTATGCGAAGTGTTTATGCATGGGGTTAAGCGTTGAGTGTTTCGGATAGTTTTTGCAGACGCGATTTGAGCGAGCCGTCTATTGACAGACGACCGGCATGAATCACCGCACCTGCCAACAAGCTCTTATCCAAACTACAATTCAGCACCACCTTTGCATTCAATCGGCGGCTCAATGTCTCGGTTAGCGATTTCTGCTGCGCCTCGTCCAACGGCATTGCGGCGATAACTTGTGCCTCAACACGCTGCTCGCTTTGCGCACGATATTCCTCGAACAAAGCGGTAATATGCGGTATTAACATCAGCCGATGGTTCTCGGCAAGCAAAGACACAAAATTCTGCACTTGGTCATCCAAGCTGCCTACCTTGCCGATTACAAACTGGGCAACGCTGTGGGCGGGAAATAGCGGGTTGCCAACGATGCGCTGCACGGCATCGCCTGCAAGGCATGCCTTTATCGCCGCGAGTGCTTTAGACCAAATCGCAACAGTGTCGTGTGCGCACGCCACCTCAAACGCGGCTTTGGCATAGGGTCGGGCAATGGTCGTCGGTTCGGACATCGGTCAGTCTTATTCGCTCTGCAGTTTGGTTTCAATCGCTTTGAGTGCTTCGCTGTGTGCAGCCGCATCAACCTCTTTGCCGAGTACTTGCGCGGCACCCAGCAATGCAAGCTGAGCGACTTCCTGCCGTAGCTGTTCGCGGGCTTCTTGAGTGCGCCGAGCGACATCGCTTTCTGCAGAACGCCGTATGTTGTCGGCTTCCTCACGCGCCCTCACTTTGGCTTCCTCTTTAATCTCGGTTGCACGCTTCTCGGCTTGTGCGATAATCTCTCCGGCACGCGTCCGACTTTGTGTGAGTTCCTCTTCTGCCGTCTCTTTTGCTTTTTCAAGGTCTTGCTTGCCTTGTTCGGCTGCCGCCAACCCTTCGGCAATACGCTTGCGCCTTGCCTCCAGTGCGTCTATCATCGGCTTCCACAACAGGCGGCTCACCATCCATATCAGGATTAGGAACGCCAAAACTTGAGCCAGCAGTGTTATATTGATATTCACTTCAAAATCCTCGCCTGCAATACTCTAGCTACCACAGCCGCTTTAGAGTGCCGCTTGTAGCGCACCGACAAATGGATTGGCGAACAAAAACCACATCGCAAATGCCAAAATGATAAACGGAAAAGATTCCATCAATCCGGCAAAGATGAACATATTGGTCATCAGTTGCGGACGCAATTCCGGTTGTCTGGCAATGCCTTCTAAGGTCTTTGCGCATATCAACCCCCAGCCTATCGCCGAACCTAAACCAGCTGCTGCTAGTATTACGCCGACGCCGACGGCGGTGTATGCATATATCATTGCAATCATATCAGGTGTCATATTATTTCTCCCAATTTCTCCAAGTTAATCAATCTAATCATCCGTTAAAACGGTTGCGCGTTCGTGAAAACAAAGTGCCGCTATTCGGCACATAAAGTTTCTCAGAAAATTTTTTGCTTCGCATATCTAGTACTCTATCAATGTCTAAATGTCTAATGTTGTTCCTCTTCCTCGTGCGCCATGCCGAGATAGACGATGGTCAACACCATAAAAATAAAAGCCTGCAAGGTTACCACCAGTAAGTGAAAAATCAACCAAGCGAGATCCAGTACAATCTGCAACGGGAACCAGAAAAATGCCGCAAACCCGACTGCCAGTGTGCCGCCGATCAATGCGATCAACAAAAACACCAGCTCGCCGGCGAACAGGTTGCCGAACAAACGCAATGCCAAACTCAACGGCTTGGCGATCTCTTCTATCAGTGTCATTACGATATTAACCGGGATAGCAAACTTCCCGAACGGATGAAACAAAAATACTTTGAAGTAACCGATAAGGCCTTTGACCTTGATATTATAAAAGATAATTAGTGCAAATACACTCAAAGACAACGCAAAAGTTGCATTGAGGTCGGTGGTTGGCACCACCTTAAGATAATCAACGCCGAGCAGCTTGCCTATCTCAGGCAACAAATCCACCGGCACCAAATCCATCGCATTCATCAAGAACACCCAAATCAAAATCGTGAGTGCTAACGGACCTATCAACGCTGGTGCCTTTTTTGCAAACACATCGCTGATTTGCTGGTTGACAAACTCAACCAATGTCTCTACAACATTGAGCAAACCACTGGGGGTTTCAACGCTGACTTGTCGCCCCAAACGCCATGCGAAAAACACCATAATCATACCCAATACCACACTAAAAAATAATGTGTCCAAATGCAAGGCATAAAACCCCATGCCTTTATGCGTCACTGGGTCACAATGACCAACACACAGATTGGTCAAGTGGTGCTGTATATATTCAACCGTGCCTAATTCGCCTTCTTTTGCCATTACGTTTGCCTTGTTTGCTCTTCGCTAGAGAACTTCCAATCCATCCAATAAACCAAATACACCACTGAAAAGGTGACAACCATTGGTAGCGGTTCTAGGCGCAACAAACCGATTCCGTACGAGAAAAAAGCGACTACCAAAATCAGCCGCGGGATAAAAAGCAACATCCATATACCCTTATTCACTTGCTGGGCATGCGCCAACCGATCGCTCATTGATTCAACCATCGCTTTTAGAAGTAGAGACATCACTGATGCCGAAGCACCACCGTATAATGCTGCAAGCGCAAACTCCGAACCGAAGCCTGCATAGAGTATCCCGACAATGGCAATCGTTATAGCAAACTGCCATATTAATACTTTATTAATACGTCCCACGTTATATTTGTTTTGGATTTAGATTGATTGATATTTAATTAACTAGCTAATAACTTACAGACCCGAATTGCTGCTCCAACAAAACCAAGCCCTGCGAATATTAACATAAAAACAGGTTGAGTATCAAGCCAAGCATCCACCCAATATCCCAATAAAAAACCACTAAGCACCATAGAAGTCAGTATCGTGCCTACTCCCAGCAGAATGAAGCGCGGGGATTTTTTAGGAACTTGGGCAGGCTGGGACATGGTATAGCTTATTTTAGCGTATGCAAGGCGCATCCCATTTGGGACTGTTGAAAAAGTGTTTCATGCACCGTAGGGGAGGGCTAGCATGCCCTCCCAAAACGCGACGCGCTTGCACAAACAATCCATTCATCCATCTCGTTTATGGAAACCTCCGTAGGGGAGGGCTAACATGCCCTCCCGTAACGCGACGCGCTTGCACAAACAATCCATTCATCCATCTCGTTTATGGAAACCTCCGTAGGGGAGGGCTAACATGCCCTCCCAAAACGCGACGCGTTTGCACAAACAATCCATTCATCCATCTCGTTTATGGAAACCTCCGTAGGGGAGGGCTAACATGCCCTCCCAAAACGCGTTGCGTCTGCACAAACGAAATCGTACACCATCCAATTTATGAGAACCAAAACCAAGTGGCGCAAGCGGTTTTACTGGTGCAGAACGGTACTTTAGGGAGGGCATGCTAGCCCTCCCCTACAATGGTTTGCGCAAATTTAATGGCGCGTGGCGGCTGAGTTTTTGCGATGACGGTACTTTTTCAACAGTCCCATGTTAGCCCTCCCCTACAGGTGGGTGTCGTGAATTTGTACAGACACGATGCAACCACCCCGTCAAGCGGAACTTGACACCCCTCCACAGGAGGGGAATGGCCTACCCCTACAATTCTATATAATAGGTTTTTGACCTTCCCATATTTATTTGATGCAAACCCAGTTTAACATTTTGATTTTTAGGATCTTGGCAAAAGTGCTAACGATATTGCTTTTGTCGGCAGTCACACAGTCTGCCGTTGCTCAGCTAGCAGGTTGTATATCGCGTCATGCCGATCCTTGTTATAACCAGCAGTGGCATCTGAATAACACCGGACAAAGCGGAGGCACCGCTGGCGAGGATATCAATGTAGACTCGGTTTGGATGCAAACACTCAAAAATAGCAACAAGAAAATAAGAGGACAAGGCGTATATATTGCCATAGTAGACAGGGAGCTACAGCTCAATCATGAGGATTTAAGGGCCAACATATCCACTACCCACAACCACGATTATTATCCGAATAGTATTGATACCGATCCTCATGCCACCAATGTGGCTGGTATTGCTGCAGCACGCGGTTATAACCGAAGAGGCATTAGAGGCGTTGCGCCTTGGGCAAAAATTTATGGTTTGAATCTTATATCAAGCGGCACACCGCCATTTAATTTTATTTTAGATTCAATAACACGGCATTCAACGATAACTGCCGTTTCCAATAATAGCTGGGCGCATGACTGGAACCTTTTTCGGACTTTTGGACCGGCAAGTTTTTCACCTGGAAGAGATAGCGCGAGGATGTTGGAGGCTGCACTAGAAACTGGAATTACAGAGGGATTTCACGGGAAAGGAACCGTTTATGTACGGACTGCCGGAAACGATCATTGTCCGGTGGTAAATACGCTTACCAATAGAAGAATCTGTGGTGCAGATAACGCAAATTATAACAGCTATGCAAATCACCATACCAGTGTTACCGTTTGTGCGGTAAATCATAACGGGACACACAATGGCAGTTCGGAGTTTGGGGCTAACTTATGGATTTGTGCGCCATCGGATGGAATTTTTACTACCTCTAATACACGCAGAAGATATACGCGAGGTTTTGGCGGGACTTCTGCGGCAGCCCCGATGGTCAGCGGCGTAGTGGCATTGATGCGGCAGGTCAACCCAAGTTTGGGTTGGCGCGATGTTAAATTGATTCTAGCCTATTCCGCTAGACAAAACGATACCAGCGACGACGACTGGGCACCGGGCGGCATAAAGTATGGTGCATTCAGCAACGATGCCGACGTACGATATCGCTTTAACCACAAATATGGGTTTGGTGTCGTTGATGCACAAAAGGCGGTTGAACTATCGCAAAATTGGACTAATCTTCCCGACAGCATAACTGACACGAAAGCAAACAACACCCTTTTTAGCGCATCCGCCATCACCAGCAATATATCCATGCAATCCGATATTAACTATATAGAATATGTATATATTAATACCGACTTCAGGACCAATAACTTTTCCGATCTAAGCATCAAATTAATATCGCCATCTGGCACTACCTCACATCTTGTGATACCTGCCGATGAGGATTTTGCGCGTTTTCGTAGTGAAAGGTGGCGTTTCGGTTCGGCTAAACATTTAGGCGAAGATCCGTCGGGAATATGGAAATTGGCACTTGAAAACATTAGAAGTAGTAGTGGCAATAACCGATTATCGTCGTGGGAGCTTACAATACACGGTCATCAAATAAAAATGGACGCATCTCCAGCTGTTGCGTTGTCGGACCTCAATGTTGGTCAAACGACGCTAACCCTATCTTTGACCGGAGCAAAATGGAAAAAAGATTTGCAACCTGACGATTTTAGACTGAAAAATGCGCCGACAGGATTGCGAATTGAAAATGTGCGCCGCACTTCCGATACACAAGTTGATCTGGATCTTGCGTTGGATGAAAGTTTTACGACAGACTATCTCTTTCAAGTTATCGCAACAACAGGTACGGTTTCAAGCCTCAGTGGCTCTCTCACCAGCAACGATGTGCGGATTGTGTTAGATAAGGGAATAACGGTGCGCAGAGGTATTTTGATCCCCGAAGGGACTAGTGGTTCAGATCATTTTTTTGAGCTGGATAGTGTTTTCGTGAGCTCGCAAAAATTGACCTATACGATAAGCGGTGTGCCACCAGGTATGATGATAAACGGTTCTATGATCAGCGGCACGCCAACTGTCCCTGGCGATTATCGCCTTAGGGTAGTTGCCACCAGAGAAGACGGAATTAGCAGAACGGAGTTTTTCAATTTACGCATCCACCCTTACACCATCCAAGTGCAGTTGAGGGTCCTGCTGGAAGGCGCGCTCATACGAAACAAATGAATCGGGGCTGTTGAGAAAGTATCTGCATTAGTACATTCCCCTCCTTTGGAGGGGTGGCAGGCCTATGCATTTTGTAATGTATGCGTTTAGCAATCATGTTGAGATTCTGCACAACGTCACGCCGATTGACCTACTGGCTCAATCGGCGGTTCTATCTGACGGGGTGGTTGTTAAGGTTCTGAACACTGTTACGCTGATTGACCTACTGGCTCAATCGGCGGTTCTATTTTTCAACAGTCTCATGTTAGCCCCCCTACGGTGCATGAAATACTTTTTCAACAGCCCCACATTCCTACTTAAGTAGAGTATAATTACACTAACAAACGAATGGAATATGAATATTTTTCATTTATTCTTGTCATTAAACCCACTATGGTTTGCTAATCAAAAGAAAGAGAAGTTACATGAAATACAAAATATGCTTAATTGTTTTAGGCTTTTTATTGAGTGGCATGGTCGCCGCACAAAGTGATGCAGAACTCGGCAAATCAAAATCCATGTCTTGTGCTGCTTGCCACGGGCCTGACGGCAATAGTGTTAATCCACAGTGGCCTAAAATTGCTGGTCAGTCAACACAATATATTATCAAGCAGCTGCAACACTTCAAAAATAATGAACGTGTCAACCCGCTGATGAACCCACAAGCAGCCGCGCTATCCGATGACGACATGAAGCACTTGGCTGCTTATTATGAATCGGTTGTGCGTAGCCCCAGTGCTGCCGATGAAAAATTGGTTGAAGCAGGTGAGAAACTGTATAGAGGCGGTAATGCCGAAAGTGGTATTCCGGCGTGCATCTCTTGTCATGGTCCTAACGGCAAAGGCAATCCGGCAGCAGGTTTCCCCAATATTTCGTATCAACACGCCCCCTATTTGGTTGAACGTCTTAAAAAATATCGCAGTGCTGCTGAGGCTTATGCCGGTGTGGAGATTATGAACGGTATCGCTGCTAAATTGACCGACGAAGAAATAGAAGCGGTCTCTTCATATATGCAAGGGTTGCACTAATGATGATCTCGCTGCATAATAATCCAATGACTTATATCTATAGAACCCTTTACGTATTAGGTGTTGCCCTTATTCTTGCATTGCTAAGCCATTTGACATTTGCTGAGGAGTTTGCCGAAGGTAGCGACTATATGGTCATTTCTCCGCGTATGGAAACCACTGTCGGTGAAGACAAAATTGAAGTCATAGAATTTTTCTGGTACGGTTGCCCGCATTGCTACACCGTAGAACCTTATATCAAAAACTGGAAGATACCAGAGAATGTGGAGCTTGTACGCATACCTGCCACATTCAGTGAACGATGGATCATCCATGCTAAGGTGTACTATGCCTTAGAAAGCCTAGACCGACTGGACTTGCACGAAGTGTTTTTCAATGCAATACACGGCAGACAACAAAGGCGTGATTTGGTTAGCGAAGACAAAATAGCCGAGTTCTTTGCCTCTTTTAGTTCTGGCATTTCTGAGGATAAATTTAGTAAAGCCTACAATTCCTTCATCGTTAATACTAAAACCCAAAAAGCCGATCGCTTGGTTCGGGAATACGCCATCAAGAGTGTGCCGACTTTTATAGTCAACGGTCGTTATCTTAGCTCACCAAGCATGGTAGGTAGTTCCCAGCGTTTGATTAGTGCGTTGGATTATTTGATAAACCTCGAACAAGAGAAATCTTAGATTTTGTGCCGACGCATTGGGCATATCCCAATGTGGGACTATTGAAAAAGTACTGCCATTGTAAAAACCCAACCGCCACGCGCCACTTGGGTTTTGGTTCCCATAAATTGGATAGCGTACGAAGGATAATGTACGACAAGCAACCATGTTAAAGTTCTGCACAAGTAGAACCGCCGTTTGTTGCAGTAGCACAAACGGCGTGACTTTGTGCAGAACCTTTGCAACCACCCCGTCAGGCTTCCCCTGCCACCCCTCCATAGGAGGGGAATGTAATAATGCAGACACTTTTTCAACAGTCCCATGTTAGCCCTCCCCTACGGTGCCTGAAATACTTTTCCAGCAGCCTCAGCATGTCTGTAAAAATACAACCACCCTACGTTACACAATGTCGGTGTAAGATTAGGTTATTTTGTCTAAGATATCATCCAGCCCGTCAAGCGAGGTGTAATAAATCACCAGCGAGCCGTTGCCGGTTTTTTTGCTATATTTGACCTTAACCGTCGTACCCAAATGTTCCGACAGGTGTCGCTCTAGTTGTGCGATATCGGTATCGTCGCGAGGTTTTTTCTTTTTGCTCGTCTTTTTTTTCTTTTTCTTGTCCAAAAGTTTTCTCACATATTCTTCAACCTCTCGCACGCTCATGTTACGCCCTATGATGAGGCGGGCGGTGTTGGTTTGTTCGGTTTTATTCAACGCCAGCAGGGTGCGTGCATGTGCCATTTCTAGGCGACCTTCGGCAAGCCAGTCGCGTACTTCGGGTGCGAGTTCCAAGAGCCGTAGCAGGTTAGAAACCGCAGGGCGCGAGCGTCCTATTGCGGTTGCGACCTGTTCGTGGGTCATATCAAACTTTAGTAATAGTTGTTTGATTGCCATCGCTTCTTCTATTGCGCTTAGGTCATCGCGTTGTATGTTCTCTACGAGGGCGATGGCAGCGGCGGTGTTTTCATCCACTTTTTTTAGTATCGCCGGAATTCTCTTAAGACCAGCCAACTGTGCGGCACGCCAACGACGTTCTCCGGCGATGAGTTCGTAGCGGCTGTCGGTATCGTTTTGTGTACGTAGCACGATAGGTTGCAACATTCCTTGATGTTTTATTGATTCTGCGAGTTCATGCAAGGAATCCTTGTCAATGTTTTTGCGTGGCTGATAGCGGCTCGGCTGTATTTGGTCGGCATCTACATGCAAAATCTGTTCGCCTTGTTTGGTGTTCGTTTCGGCATCGGCACGCGTCGTCAGCAATGCATCGACACCCAAAGAACCCAGCCCTCTTCGTTTTTTGGTTTGTGCCTTTTTTTTATTCACTGCTGTTCACTTCGCTTAAATAAATCACGGGAACGAATATTTTAACCTACTCTTGCATCGGCTTTTTGTCGCCTCAATATCTCGCCGACAAGCTCTATATAAGCGACGGCACCTTTGGAGGCTTTATCGTATTGTATGATGGATAGTCCATGGCTAGGTGCTTCGGCAAGGGTTACATTACGTGGAATAACGGTATGGTAGAGTTCTTTGCCAAAGAAAGTACTGAGTTGCTTGGATACATCACGGGCAAGGTTATTGCGCGGGTCATACATCGTTCGCAATACGCCTTCTATGTGCAACTGAGGGTTGACGGTTTGGCGTATGCGCTCTATGGTTTCAACTAGAGCTGAGAGACCTTCCAGAGCATAGTATTCGCATTGTATCGGGATGATTACGCCTTGAGCAGCGACCAATGCGTTCATCGTCAGTGTATTGAGTGTCGGTGGACAATCTAATAAAACATAGTCGTAGTGGTCGGTTTGTTTTAAGGCATCTCGTAAGTAAAAGCTACTGTTATCCTCTCGTGTCATGCTAACTTCGGTGACGGTCAATGCAGAGTTTGCGCCCACCAGATCGTAGCTTGCAGCATCGCATCGATTGATGCAGTCTTTAAGTGATATGCCTTCCAGCAAATTCGCCGTTGTTGCGGTTAGCTCATTTTTGTCCACATTGCTACCTGATGTTGCGTTGCCTTGTGGGTCCATGTCTATTAATAGTATTCGCCGTTTGGCAGCCGCCAATCCGGCTGCCAAATTCACGCTGGTCGTGGTTTTACCGACACCGCCTTTTTGGTTGGTTATTGCATAGATTGTTGTCATTGCTCTATCAATCTAGTATCTCATCAGAACTAAGTTTTGAGTTTCGTCTTCCCCGGTATTGAGCTTTTTCAGGCTATGCCGAAGCCCTGAATCGCTTGCCGTATCACGGAATTGTTGAAGCTCGTGTGGACTTATTTTACCCTTGAATGTCAGCCAGTAGGTTTGTTTATGTCCTAGATGTAGAGTCAAAGAGATAAATTGGTCTAAGTTGCCCAAAGCACGGCTGATTATCGTGTCAAATTTAACCGCGGTTCTAAAATTTTCTGCGCGCACTTGTTTCACTTCTACGTTGGGCAGTGCTAAAGATGTCCGACAATGTTCTAAAAAACGGGTTTTTTTGCCGGTGCCGTCTATTAGTGTGTAGCGATATTGTGGTGCGAAGATTGCCAACGGAATACCCGGCACGCCACTGCCGCTACCCACATCCAATACGGTGTTGCCATGCAGATAGGGTATCGCCGCAAGGCTATTAATCACCAAACGGCGGATGATTTTCTCAGTTTCGTTTATTGCTGTTAGGTTGTATGTTTGATTCCATTTTTGTAGTAATTCAATCCACCGAAGTATCTTTTTCAATTCCCGGTCGGTTGCACTCATGCCGAGGTCGGCGCATTGTTCATGCAGTAGTTTGGTATATTCCAAATTATTGTCCGGCAGCTTGTGCCAAATCTTTCAACAAAGTTTCAGTGTCAAGGAATTGTTTGGTGTGTTTGGGTAGATTGTGTCGCTTTTGCATAGCCTCTACTGGGCTGTAGCTAATCCAAACAGCACCGTTGCGGTCTTCCCAAACCAATAGTTTGAGTGGTAGGTCAAGACCAATGAGTCGGTTTGCTCGCATCAATTCAGTGCCGACAGCAGGGTTGCCAAATACTATGAGTTGGGTGGGTAGTAGCTCCATGCCCGCGTCGGTGGCGTTTTGTGCGTGGTCTATCACCCCGAATACTCTGAGTTCGTTATGTTCTGCGATGCGCTTGGCACGTTCTACGGTCAGTTCGACGCTGTGTTTGCTTTTTATATGTCGTGTGTACTCAGACTCTATACGATCTTGTGCGGATGCGGTCGGTATAAGCCCGAACAACAGCAAGCCCAATATCAGATTAGGCACTACGCTGATAATCGAAATCATGTTTTTTCAGATAAATACGCAATAAGGACAAAGATGCCGGTGTCATGCCCGGGATGCGTTCCGCTTGTCCTATTGATGCAGGTTTGGATTCGTTGAGTTTATCGCGCAGTTCGTTTGATAGACCGATGACTTTAGAATAATCAAAACTGTCGGGGATTTGTTGCGAGCGCGCCTGTGCCAGCCGATCTATTTCGTCTTGTTGGCGTGCTAAGTAGCCGCTGTATTTTGCCTGTATTTCTATTTGCGAGACAACCTGCTCGTCGGTGGCTGGCTGATTGATATTCGCAACGCCGACGATGTCTAGGTAACAGACTTCGGGTCTTTTAAGCAGTTCGGCAGCATTACATGCTTGCTTAAGTTCTATGCCGAGTTGCCGACCTTGCTCAGGGTTGATAGACAGGGTTTTCAGCCTCGCTTGTTCGGCTGCTATCTGTTTGCGTTTATGTTCAAATAGCTGCCAACGTTCATCGCCAACCAAGCCGAGTTTTCTACCTTGCTCGCAAAGACGTAAATCGGCATTGTCTTGACGCAAAGACAATCTATATTCGGCACGGCTTGTGAACATCCGATAAGGTTCGTCGGTGCCGTAGACGGTCAGGTCATCTATCAACACACCAATGTATGCTTGCTCGCGTGTCGGGTGCCATAATGTCTTGCCTTGCGCTTTAAGGGCTGCGTTGAGCCCGGCGATTAAACCTTGCGCTGCTGCTTCCTCGTAGCCGGTTGTGCCGTTAATCTGTCCGGCAAAAAACAAACCTTCTATGGCTTGGGTTTCAAGCGATGCGTCTAAGTCGCGAGGATCCATGTAATCATATTCAATCGCGTAAGCCGGGCGTGTGATATGTGCGTTTCCAAAACCTTTGATGGAACGCACCATCGCAAGCTGCACATCAAAGTCCAAGCAGGTGGAAATCCCATTCGGATAAATCTCGCCACTATCCAAACCTTCGGGTTCTATAAAAATCTGATGCGATGCTTTGTCGGAAAAGCGGACAACCTTGTCTTCTATGGAGGGACAGTAGCGTGGCCCGGTGGAACGGATGGTGCCGTTGTAGGTCGGTGAGCGATGCAATGCCGAGCGTATAATCTCGTGGGTCTCTTCGTTTGTGCGGGTTATAAAGCATTCGCGTTGCGGCGGATGATCCTCTCGGCTTGCCATATAAGAGAATACTGGCTGTGACGTGTCGCTGTGCTGTGCTGTGAGTTTGGAAAAGTCTATGGTGTTTTTGGCGATGCGCGGCGGTGTGCCGGTTTTCAATCGTCCCACGCGTAATGGCAATGCACGCAGTCTTTTGGCAAGTGCATTCGCCGGTGCCTCACCGGCGCGCCCGCCCTGATAATTGTGTGTGCCTATATGTATGTGTCCACCTAGGAAAGTGCCGGTGGTTAAAACAACGGTGCATGCGCGAAAGCGAAGCCCCATTTGTGTAATCACCCCTTGAATACGGTCTTTATCAACGATTAGATCCTCCACCGTTTGCTGAAATATATAGATGTTGGGATATTGTTCAAGCATCTTCCGCATTGCCGTTTTGTATAACTGGCGGTCTGCTTGCGCGCGTATCGCTTGTACTGCCGGTCCTTTGCTTGCGTTCAGCATCCGAAAATGTATGCCCGACAGGTCGGCGCACCGTGCCATCAATCCGTCGAGTGCATCAATCTCTCGTACTAAATGGCTTTTACCAATACCGCCAATGGCGGGATTACAACTCATCTGCCCGATGGTGTCTATGTTTTGTGTCAGCAATAGCACTGCCGCTCCGCTGCGTGCCGCACCTGCCGCCGCCTCACAGCCGGCGTGTCCGCCGCCGATAACAATGACATCAAATGTTCGTTGGTATTCCATCATCGGGTTCGCCTCTGCCGATTTATGCTTCTATCGCTTTTCTGAGTTTTTGCAGGGCTTGGTTTTCAATTTGGCGAATACGTTCTGCGGAGATTTTGTATTGATCCGCCAGCGTATGCAGAGTCGCTTTTTTATCGCTCAACCAGCGTGCTTTTAAGATGGCAAGACTGCGTTCATCCAAAGTTTTTAGTGCTTCGTCCAGCTTTTTGCGGTTATAGGTGCTTGCTTGTACATTTTCAAAGTGTTCTGCCGGATCTGTTTCCCGCTCGTCGGTCAAATAAGCCACAGGTGAAAAAGTTGTTTCCTCGTGTGCATCTGGCATCGGGTCTATGCTCACTTCGGATTGCCCCATGCGCTTTTCCATTTCGGTGACCTCTTTGGCTTTAACACCGAGTTGATTTGCAATCTCTTCAACTTCTTGTTGGTTCATCCAACCTAATCTTTTTTTGGAACTCCTAAGGTTGAAGAAAAGTTTGCGTTGTGCTTTGGTTGTGGCAACTTTGACGATGCGCCAATTCTTAATAATAAACTCGTGAATTTCAGCACGGATCCAATGCACTGCAAAAGAAACCAAGCGCACGCCGATGGCAGGATCAAAACGTTGTATCGCCTTCAACAATCCGATGTTGCCCTCTTGTATTAAATCGCCTAGTGCTAGTCCGTATCCGTTGTAGCCACGGGCAATTTGTATAACAAAACGTAGGTTATGCATCGCTAATTTGCGCGCCGCTTCTACATCGTTTTCTTGTTTATAAAGGCGTGCAAGCCGCTGCTCCTCTTCGGCATCCAACACCGGAATACCGTAAGCAGCAGAGATGTAAGCATTCAGACTGCTTACCGGCACCATTGCCATATCTTTGCTTTTGACTAAATTTTTTCCCATATCGTTAGTAGTAGCGGTATAACAAATCACCTAGAAACTGAAACAAAAATGCGTTGTATCCGTTCCCATTAGTGGTTACATATTGTACATTTATTTGATGTATTTGCCGGTTATGCAGAGGTTAGTTTCGCTTTGACGATACGACCGACTGCCGATAGGTCTGCGCTACCGCGAGCTTGAGCCTTGATCTCTGCCATCACTTTAGACATATCTCTGATTCCGGTCGCTCCGGTCTTGTCAATCGCTTGTTCTATCAAAGTTTCAAGCTCAGTTTCGTCTAGCTGTTTCGGCATATAACTGGTAATGACTTCTAGTTCAAAGCTCTCTTTTTCCTGTAAATCAGTGCGCCCTGCATCGGCAAATTGTTTTATAGACTCACGTCGTTGCTTTGCCATTTTTGCTAGCGTATCCAAAATGCCAGCTTCATCTAAAGGTGTGCGAGAATCTATTTCTATACGTTTTATCTCGGATAGTATCAAACGCAATACTGCCAAGCGAGGTTTATCCCCGCTTTTCATTGCTATTTTGGCATCGTCTTCAATACGATGTTTCATGGGTTGGAGGTCAGTATAAACGGGTACGTTTAGACCTAATTTTGAAGGTATGTCTGCTCTGCCGCCTTTTTGCCAAAATGGACTTTCGGCGACGCACCGTGGTTGGTTTTTCATAGAACTCACGAAAACGGATTTCGGTTAAAATACCGGCTTTTTCGCAAGTACGCCTGAAGCGTCTAATGGCGATATCTAGGGGTTCGTTCTCTTTTACTCGTACTGTAGGCATTGCGTTTATTTTCAGTTGAATGGTGAATTATACAGCCCTGACCAAGAATTTGCAATGTTCCGGTATGGGGTTGTCAAAAAATTATCCTTGAGCCGTAGGGGAGGGCTAACATGCCCTACACATGTAGTTTACGTTATGGTTTTGCATAATCGGCGGTTCTATTTTTCAACAGTCCTATTTATGCTAATGGCAATATAATAGATGTTTTAATTCCCTTCTATTTATTTCATATAGCATAGTTGAATATTTTGATTTTGAGAACCTTAGCAAATGCCCTCGTGATATTGCTTTTGGTCACGGGCTTGCAGCCTGCCATCGTTCAGTCACAGGAAATGGGTGATCCTTTATATGATTTGCAATGGCACTTGAAGAATACTGGGCAACTTTTTGGTATACCCAGTATCCCTGGTGAGGATATCAATGTAGAACCAGTATGGGAGAAAACGCTCAACGACGGACTCACGAAAATAAGGGGGCAAGGCACATATATTGCCATAGTAGATGACGATCTACCATTTGCATTCCAATCTACTATTACCCAAGCATTGGCTCACCCAGATCTAAGAGCCAACATCTCGACTCAACACAGCGTTGACTATTATCCTTCAGTGATTGATACCGATCGGCATGCCACTGCCGTAGCAGGTATTGCTGCGGCACGCGGTTATAACGGTGTAGGTGTTCGAGGTGTGGCACCTGAGGCAAAAATTTATGGCTTGAATATTTTAGGAATACCCAGTGGAGTGAAGATTTCGGCAAACACTAGAGAGATAGCAGTCTTAGATGCGATGGTTCGTCATCGCGTAATAACCGCAGTTTCCAACAATAGCTGGGGAGCTAGATTTCCCTTCTCACCAATGGGATTGCAGCTTAGAGCATGGGAAATGGCAATAGAGACCGGCATTGCGGAGGGATTCCATGGCAAAGGCTTGGTTTATATTTGGGCTGCCGGAAACGACCGTTGTGTTAGAGGGGTATGTGACATAACGAATTCAAACTATGATGGTTTTACAAAGCATTATGCAACTGTCCCTGTATGTGCAGTGGATAATCGGGGAGAACATGCCTCGTATTCGCAACTTGGTGCCAATTTATGGGTTTGCGCTCCATCAAGGGGCACTGTCTTTACCCTCTTATTTAGGTCGCCGGGAATTGCTACAACATCTAGAGGAACTAGCAGTGGGCTTTATGCGCATGACATATACACAGATACATTCGGCGGAACCTCTGCAGCAACTCCGATGGTCAGCGGTGTGGTGGCATTAATGCGGCAAGTCAATCCAAGCCTTAGCTGGCGCGATGTGAAACTCATTCTGGCTAATTCGGCAAGGCAAAACGACCTCACAGACGACGGTTGGATGCAAGGTGCGGTAAAGTATGGTTTGTCCAGCGATGATGCCGATGCGCAATATCATTTTAACCACAAATATGGATTCGGTGTCGTCAATGCAGAAAAAGCGGTTGAAATGGCGGAAGGATGGATTAATCTTCCTGCGGCAGCAGCGTATACGGAAATAAGAAACAGAAATCTAAACCTTAGGCTAACTACTGATAATCGGGTTATCAATAGTGAGATATCGGTCCAATCGGATATCAATTTCATAGAACATGTGGAGATTCCTATCGGATTCGCACATCCTCTAATCCAAGATTTAAGCGTTAAATTGACCTCACCGTCAGGCACTACTTCGAGCCTTTTCATACCATCCACTCATCCCATCAGTAGCAACAGTCGGTACGCAATCAATGTTATTAGGGGGATTTGGACTTTCGGTTCAAGCGTGCATTTAGGCGAAGATCCGTCAGGAGTTTGGAAATTGAGGTTTGAAGACACCAGGGCTACAACCGGCACTTTGATTGAGTGGGGAATGAGAATACGCGGCTATCAAATAAAAACGGATGCTGCCCCTGTCGCTGGGTTATCAGATGGAAATGTAGCCGAAACTCCATTGATTTTGTCTCTGATTGGTGCGAGCTGGGAAAAAGATTTGCAGCCTAACGACTTTAGTTTGCAAAATGCGCCAGCAGGGTTGCGTATTGCAAGTGTAAGCCGAACTTCCGATACACAAGTCCAGCTGGATCTTGCGTTGGATGATGGCTTTGCGAGGGACTACCTCTTTCAAGTTATTGCAACGACCAGTACTGTCCCAAACATCAGAAACCCACTTGTTAGTAACGACATACCGATAGTGCCGGAAAAAGCACCTATGCTTGAGATTATTTCGTTGCCGAAGCAAACGATAGTACAGGGAAGCACGACGAATGTTGTCGTCTCGGTATCGGATGAAGACTTTGATGTCAACGATGAAGTTGTTGTGACGGCGAGGTCATCAAATCAAACAATCATCTCAGTGATGCCGATGCAAACCAATCCCATAACGACTAATACGCGTATCACTTTTGTCCTAACCGCAGAGCGAAGTGGAACCGCAACGATTAAATTTTTTTCAATCGATAGTCAAGGGTTAAGCGATAGTGAAACCGTGCCGGTGCGAGTGAATGCACCACCGACGATTAGCAGTGTTCCCACACAATCCGTCAGGCTATTAGACGGGACAGAGACTATGCTGAATGTGACGGTGTCCGACGCGGATGCTGACGATAGCTTAACGCTGTTGCTAACTGCAATCGATGAGAGCCAAGATATAGTGGAATTGGTGACCACCAGTGTAGTAGTCATGAACAACGGTAGTGCTATAAGAGAGGCACAAACTCTAACCATCAAAGGATTGAAAGCAGGCATGACAACACTCAATATCACCGTTAGCGATGAACACACCAAATCAGTTCCGGTTTACGTCTCAGTGATAGTAGTGGAAAACACTGCTCCGACGATTATGGCTATGCCATCAATCGTTCCAACGATGCAGTTGCATGGTACTACGAATGTTGTGGTCTCAGTATTGGATGAGAACTTTGATGTCAAGGATAGGGTTGTTGTGACGGCGAGGTCATCAAGCCAAACGATCGTCTCGGTGACGACATCTGAACAAACCAACAATATAACGACTAATACGCGTATCACTTTTGTTCTAACCGCCGAGCAAAGTGGAACCGCAACGATTAAATTTTTTGCAATCGATAGTCAAGGGTTAAGCGATAGTGAAACTGTATCAGTACGGGTTAATACACCACCGCAAGTGTTATCTGTGCCAACAACGCAAGTAGCAACGGTGGAAGAACCATTTGAACTAAAGATCAGTGAGTTTTTTGCAGATGTTGATGGTGATGTATTAAGGTATGAAGCAGTCGGGTTGCCGGAAAGCATCAGGATTACTACAACAGGGATCTTGATTGGTGTACCGGTGATGAAGGATGCAAGCACAAACAAAGCGGGTTTTACCGTAACCGTTTCGGCAGACGACAGCAACGGTGGCAAGGAGCAAGCGACCTTCACATTATTGATAAATGCGAAGCCGAGTGGTAGCGTGAGCATAAAACGGGATGAAGAGGATAGATGGCTACTGAGTTCAACTTCAACGATAGTGGATGACAACGGCATCGCTACGACCGACTATCGATGGTATAGAAACGATATGCCGATAGAAGTTAGAGCAACCAGTAGTACCTATACAATACCGGACAATGACATCGGACGAGCTGCAGACACAAGCTATAGATTAGAAGTGACTATTGTGGACAACATAGGACAATCGGTGACCACTCAGTCCAATACGATTACGATTGCAAACGAAGCACCGGTTATTGAAAGTATTCCTGCACTGCAGATAAATGAGGGTACTACGCAGAACATTAGCATAAGTGTGGGCGATGCTAACCACGATGACTTAAGCTACATCTGGACCGGAGATTCCGAAGTGGAGATCGACACCAATAAAAACTCAGCAACATTAACCATTCCACCTGATTTTATAAAAGATGCTGCATCTACCAAAACGACGGTGAACTTAAAGGTGATGGTAAGCGACGAGGTTGCTTCTACGACAGGCAGGGTGCCGGTGGAAGTAATCAAAAGAAATAATGGTGAGGCGACTTTAGGGATTTCCATAACAGTGGACAGTAACGCAACGACATTAACGGCATGGATATTATCTGACGATCCTGACGGTGGAACCAGTGGGACTGTAGTGTATCAATGGCAAGCGTGTGAAGGGAGTAAAGGACGTTGTCCTCCAGAGAATAAGTGGAATAATATTAAAGAGGCTACTAGCACAACATACATAATACTCAATCGTAGAGTTGAGTTGGAAAACGATAGAGACTTTGACTTAGTAGAAGGTGATAGTATATTTCGCATCAGAGCGGATTATGACGATGGTCAAGGATATCCTGAAGTTGTTTATTCGGCAGGGCGTGTTTATACAGCCCGTCCGGCAGTTAGGATTCGCGCCAAAGTATTTTTAGAGGGTTCCCTTCAGTAGAGCCGCAGAGACTATTGAAAAAGTACCGCAACTGGTAAGGGCAGACTTGCATGTCTGCCCTAACGCGACGCACTTGCACGATTTATACATTCATCCATCAAATTTATGCAAACCATAATCTTGTGGCGCATAGCGGTTGGGTTTGTGCAGAACAGTACTTTAGGGAGGGCATGTGGGACTGTTGAAAAAGTGTCTGCATTGGTACATTCCCCTCCTGTGGAGGGGTGGCAGGCGAAGCCTGACGGGGTGGTTGTGGAGGTTCTGCACTAGACAATTACCCCCTACGGGTGCATGACAGTACTTTTTCAACAGTCCCATTCATTTCGTTTACGGTAACCATGATTCGGTGGCGCGTGGCGGTTGAGATGGTACAAATACAATACTTTAGGGAGGGCATGTTAGCCCTCCCCTACAATGGTTACCATAAGTTTAATGGCGCGAAGCGGTTACACCAGTGGTTACCATAAGTTTAATGGCGCGTGGCGATTGGGTTTATGCAATAGCGGTACTTTGTCTATGGAGCGGGAGACGGGGTTCGAACCCGCGACCTCAACCTTGGCAAGGTTGCGCTCTACCAGCTGAGCTACTCCCGCATTCGGCACTTTATTGTCTAATAACTAGACATTATAGTCAATTCAACCTCATTTTATATCAGCGTCGTTGCCGTTGAACTAACCGAGCATAACAATTCGTAGGGAATGGTAGAGGCATGCTCGGCAACTTCGTCAACCGATATATGTTCACCCCACAATTCTGCGGTATCACCGACCAATATGTCTGCGCCTGTGGCGTCTACCGTAATCATATCCATCGATATATTTCCAGCGATATGGCATCGTTTGCCTGATAGCCACACAGGTGTCCCCGACACTGCATGCCATGGGTAGCCGTCGCCGTAACCTGCTCCGATAATCGCAACATGGGTTTTTTTTGTGCACACATATTCGCCGTGGTAGCCTAAGCGATCCCCTTTTTGAAAGTTGCGTATAGCGACAACCGGGGCTGTTAAGCGCATCACTGGCTTTAATTTCTTCTTGTGCTTAAGCGGAGTATTTTTAGCTGTCACCCCGTAGACACAAAGCCCAACCCTAACCCAGTCCTTATGAGACTTGGGCAGGCTTAAGGTTGCAGCGGAGTTGGCGATAGATGCCTGCACCCCTTCTTTTTCGTGATAGGCACAGAGTTCTTCAAACCTTTGTAATTGCAGGCGAGTCAGTGCTTCGTCGGTGTCGGCGCAGCAAAAGTGCGACATGAGTACCGGTGGGCTGGCAAGGCCGCGAAGATTCAGCAATGTCGGTATTATCGTTTCATGTTCAGTCCAACGAAAGCCTAAGCGATGCATGCCGGTGTCAAATTTCACCCACAGCTGAAGTCCTTGGCAGTTGCTTTGTTGCAAGCTATCTATTTGCCGTTGACAATGTATTACGAGTGTCAAGTTATAGTTGCGGGCCAGTTCTATGTCTTGCAGTTCATGTCCGCCTTGTAGCACAATAACTTTTTGTGTAATGCCTGCTCGGCGCAGCGCAATGCCTTCGCTGATACAAGCAACCGCAAAGCCGTCGGAATTTTTCAGTGCTTTTGCAACCCTCAGCAAACCGTGTCCGTAAGCCTCCGATTTTATTACCATAATGACTTTGGCAGAAGTGCAAAAATTCTGCAAATAATCATAATTGCTTTTGAGTGCATGAATGTCTAGATGTTTGTTCAGTGAGCGAATCATGATAGTGAATTAAAGAGACCGAGTGGTTGAATAACCACAAGTGAAAAAAAGAAAGACCGCTTAGAAATCATCCCCTACCTCGCTGTAGCTTTTTATGGGCATGGGGGTTGAATGTTCTATCGATTCCACAGCATCGTCGGAAATATAATTTTCAAAGCGCGTATGTTTGCCTATAAATGTTAGCTTGGTGTCAAAGGTAGGACCGTTGCGTTGCTTGACTATATCTACATTGATTACACCGTCGGTTGTTGTGCCCCCGTTTTCTTTTGAATTACCTTTATCAAGTTCGCGATAGATAACCATGATGAGGTCGGCATCTTGTTCTATAGCTCCGGATTCTCGTAAATCGGACATTTGAGGTTTGGTTCTACGGCTTTCGATGTTGCGGTTGAGTTGCGACAAGGCAACCACCGGCACGTTGACCTCGCGAGCGAGCGACTTTAAGGCACGAGAAATGCCAGAGATTTCAACGGCACGATTTTCAATCGTTCTGTCCAGATGCATCAGTTGCAAGTAATCGACAATCACCAAAGCAAGGTCGGGTTGGTCGCGCTTTAGTCGTCTTACTCGAGCGCAAACATCTATGGGTGTTAAAGCACTACTATCGTCTATATACAAAGAGGCCTTCTTAAAAATGCTGAGCCATTTCACCAATCTAGTCCACTCTATATCGGTCAACTTACCGCTACGCATATGCATTTGGTTGATTTTTGCAGCCGAAGAGAATAATCTGGAAATAATCTGTTCGGCAGGCATTTCCATACTAAAGATGGCAACGGTGCCTTGTTGTTTTTCAATTGCCACATGCTCGGCAATATTCAGTGCCAGACTGGTTTTACCCATAGAGGGGCGCCCGGCAATAATGATTAAATCGCCTTTTTGTAGTCCGCTGGTTTGCTCGTCTATGGTGTTGAAGCCGGTAGGCACACCAGTTATAAGTTCGTCAGACTCTGAGCGTTTTTGGATTTGGGCGTATACGATATTGCTGAGTTCTGCGATTGAGCGTAGGTCGGTAGTTTTTTGGGTTTCGTCCGACACATTGAGTATTAACTGCTCGGCTTTATTCAGTAGCTCTTGGCTACTTTGGTCGTTCTTGCCGTATGCCAGTTCTATCAGTTTTGTTGCAACGGAGATAAGTCGGCGTTTAGCTGAATGCTCACGGACAATATCGGCATAGGTCTTAATGCGCGCAGCACTTGGTGTTTCTTTGACCAGCGATGTCAAATAAGAAAGTGTGTTCTCGTTGGGGCTTTTCGAGCTTTTTAAGAAGTTGGATACGGTAATAAAATCGCACGGTTCTCCGCGATGATTTAATTCGTAGATTGCATTGAATAGATCCTGATTACGTTTTTCATAAAAGTCGTTTTTGTTCAGGACATCGGCAATTTTATCAAACGCCTCAGGGTCTAAAAGCAGTCCCCCTATCACCGCTTGTTCCGCTTCGGTTGAATGTGGCGGGGTATGTGCGCCCGAGGGATTTTTATTCAAAGCAGAATCTTCCATCGTATCATTGAGTGGCTTATTTTGTGCTATCGTCTAGTTATTATTGGTTTTAAGTGCATCGGGGTTTTCTTGTTGGAGTTGGTCTTCGGGGTTTTCTTGTTGGGATTGGTTATCAGGGTTTTCTTTCTGGGGTTGGGCATCAGGGTTTTCTTTTTGGGGTTGGTCATCAGAGGTTTCTTGTGGAAGTTGGTCATCAAGGTTTTCTTGCAGGGGTTGGACATCAGGGTTTTCTTTCTGGGGTTGGTCATCAGAGGTTTCTTGTGGAAGTTGGTCATCAGGGTTTTGTTGCGAGGTTTGGGTATCAGAGCTTTCTTTCTGAGTGCTTTCGTAAGAAGACGATTGTTTTGCTGCTACGACCTCTAGCTGAGTCTCCACCTGCACATCGCTGTGCAAATTGAATACTATGGAATGCGAACCTAGCGAGCGTATTTGACCTTCGGGAAAATTAACCTCTTGTTTTTGTATTTCTATTCCGCACTTTTGAAGGACGAGTTCGCAGACTTCAGTGATGCTGACTGGCCCGTAGAGGCGGCCGTCTTCCATCGCTTGCATCTTGATAGTTAATTCCAAACCTTCTAATTTTTCGGCGCGTTCTTTGGCTAAAGCTCGCTCTTCGGATACATGTCTTTCGTATTCGGCGCGCCGTTGTTGAATTTCTAAGCGGTTTTCTTCGGTTGCAAATTTAGCTTTGCCGTAGGGGATTAGATAATTGCGCGCATAGCCTGAGCGTACTTTTACGATATCGCCCACATCGCCTAAATTTTTAATTTTATCTATTAAAATTATTTCCATATCTGCTTATAACCCTCGGGTCATTATTTATTGCCTGTCGGTATACGGCAACAATGCCAAATATCGTGCAAGTTTGATCGCATTGGCAAGTTTGCTCTGGTACATAGCCCTAGTGCCAGTCACCCGTCTAGGGATAATTTTGCCGGTGTCCGAGATGTAATCTTTCAAGAGGTCTAGATCTTTATAGTCTATCTCTTGATAGTTTTCTCGCGTGAAGCGGCAGTATTTTTTAGTTTTTTGTTGAATCAACATGTTCTTCCTCCGTGGGAGTGTCTTGGGTATTATCAATTTCAGGAGTTGCATCTGTAGGTGTTGCATCGCCGTCGGATTTTTCATTATTGCTTTCATCCGGTTGAGTATCGCCTTCGGTTGCCTTTGAGGCATCCTCTTGGTAGGTTATTGTGTCTTTGTCAACCTCTTCAATGTAATCATATTCGGCTTCCGGAAAAGATTCTTTTTCGGCGTTATCATCAGCGGGCAAAGCCTGCTCCTTTTCAGCTTTTTCCATTGCCTGCATAATAGGCGAATGTTCAATGATCGGTTTCTCTTTGCCCAAAACCAAGTTTCTCAATATAGCATCGCTAAAATGGAAAGAGTCGATGATCTCTTTGCGCACTTCTTGTGTGCACTCTACGTTCATCAGAACATAGTATGCCTCGCTTGATTTTTTTATCGGATATGCAAGCCGACGAAGCCCCCAATCCTCCAAACGGTGTACTTTGCCGTTGCTTGATTCTATAATGGATTTGTATTGTTTTATCATTTCCGGCACCTGCGTGCTTTGATTGGGGTGTACCAGAAATACAATTTCGTAATGTCGCATAATGTCTCCTTATGGTTTTTGCCCACACGGGCAAGGAACAAAAGAAAACTATTCTAATCAAAAAAACGGGGATGTCAAACATCCACCTCATTTAATTTTTAATCCCCAGTCAAAATGCAAATGTCGTTCGTCTTAGCCGACTGAGATGATAGTATATTGTTATGTTTATTTGGTATAAAGCACTCCATTTGATATTCATGGTTGCGTGGTTTGCCGGCTTGTTCTATTTGCCGCGCCTATTCGTCTATCATGCGATGGCTACTGAGGATGCTACGATTAAATGTTTGACGGTCATGGAACGCAAATTATTCTGGGGCATTATGACTCCCAGTGGGATACTGACCGTGATTTTCGGATTCGCTATGGTGATAGAAGGATGGGCTGTGTATCAAACGCAGTGGTGGTTGCATTTGAAGCTCGTGTTTGTTTTGCTTCTGTTGGGCTACCATGTTTGGTGCGGGGTGTTGCTACAATCGTTCAAGCAGGGTACAAATAAGCACAGTCATATATGGTACCGTTGGTTTAACGAGATCACCTTTGTCGCATTGGTTGCGATCATATTGCTTGCGGTATTCAAGCCGACTTAAACTGTAGTGTTAACCCACATGGGGCTGTTGAAAAAGTATTCTATGCACCGTAGAGGAATACTACTTTTTTAATAGTACTACGCTAGTAATGTCGCCCTAATTAAAATTTGCGTTATAATGTTTACAAGAATAATAGTTATATATAGTTAAGAGAATAAGCGTTATACGGAGAACTACAAGTGGCACATGATGCAAGGACAATTGCCAATATGTTAATTAAACTGGGAGCTGAAAAAGACAGACCACTTACTCCTATGCAGATTATAAAATTAGTTTATATTTGCCATGGGTTTATGTTGGGGCTGTACCATAGACCTCTGATTATTCAACCTATAGAAGCATGGAAATACGGCCCAGTGATAGAAACATTATATAAAAGTATGAAAAAATATGGTGGTTCACATGTCACAAAGGAAATAAGAATAGGCATCTCGTTTAAGAGCAAGGGCAAGTTAGATGAGTACGAACAAGATATTGTTGAGCAAGTGTTTGCAAAATATAGTCATCTGTCGGGCATTGAATTATCAACTCTCACACATCAACCGGGAACTCCTTGGCATATAGCGTGGTATCAAGGAGGGCAGAAAAGAGGGATTATACCTAACGATATTATTGAAAGTTACTATTCCGCGTATTGCTAATAATGGCGCAATTTAATAATAATAAAAAAGAGGTTAAAGACCCGCCTAAAGATTTAAGCTTGCAGGATCGTAAATTAAGTCAGCAAGAATCACTTGAATATGCATCTTATGAAAGCCAGCATAACAGACGTGAAGGAATTCTTGATTTAGCCCACATAAGTGCCCTGAAGATTCTAAAAGTTATTGTTTGGCTTTTTATAATTGCAATAATCATTATTGCTTACCATCTAATGGCTCCTACCAAATGGCATTGGCTTTCAGAAGGACAACTTGAAACATTACATACAATTTTTTCCAGCGTATTGGTGAGTATTTTAGCTAGAAATTATTTACATAGTTATTTTAGAAAATAGAGATTATCCTTTGACTTCCCCCCAATATATTTGTGGTTGTTCTATGATAAAATTAGTCCTAGAAGGTGGGTAGCGAACATAAGACGAGTAATAGTTAGGGCAAAATGAATAGATTGTCGGTTGATAAGATAGTTGGGTGTTGGGCAATACAACGGGCCTATAAATTAACATCACGGCAGTCTTAAGAGGTGATTTCAGAGTAAATGCGTGAGCATCAAACATGCGACAAGGCAAACCGCTTTCCCCGACAAAGGAGTTATGGCAGAGTACAGCAAGGCAATCTCGCACCGTACGCGGTTGTCGCTTCAGTGTTCCTATTCCTCTGCTTGCTTTTGATACCGGCATCTGCGTTATATGCCGAAGAACATTCGGGTTTGGGTCCGGTAATCCCCAAGGCTAAGGGTGAGCAGTGTGTGGAGCCGACGGAGGTAATGCGTCGGCGGCATCATGAGTTTATACTGCATCAGCGCGACGATACCGTGATTGAGGGGATACGCACCAAGCAATACCAATTTACCCGTTGCATAGATTGTCATGTGCAGCAAACTGCGGCGGGCGAATATCCGCGCCACAACGACGATAATCATTTTTGCACCGCATGTCATCTTTATAGCAGTGTGAGCATAGATTGTTTTCAGTGCCATGCAGATCGCCCTGCGCAAGCCTACACCACCATCAAATCAAAGCCTGCATCCGACTTAAAGGCGTTATCAGATATGAAACAACGGCAGAGTGGGTTATCATTGCAGTTTATACAAAAGCATTTAAGCAGTGATGGAAAAACAAGTAGCGATGAGCGATAAAAATCTAAACGATTCGGCAGCCTCCGACTTGCCGCTTTCTAAAGGGCGGCGTGAGTTTATGCGCAAGGGAGGCGCATTGATGGGTGGCTTGACGATAGCACCGGGTGTCTTTTTATACAGCATGCCCCATGCGAAGCCGGCGGATCAGCCAGTGACTGATGCGGTGCGGTGGGGAATGTTGGTTGATGTGAATGCTTGTGCCGACGGTTGCAATTCTTGCGTGGAGGCGTGCAACGAGGAGCACGGGTTACACAGCCTAGGGCGACCAGCAACTGATGCGCAATGGATACGCAAGCTCATCGTGCGAGATAAAACAACCGGCAATCAAAAATCGTTTCCGGTGATGTGCCAGCATTGCGAGAAGCCGCCGTGCGTGGATGTTTGTCCGACAGGTGCATCTTTTCGGCGTGCCGACGGTATCGTATTGGTGAATAAGCATACTTGCATCGGCTGTCGTTATTGCATGATGGCGTGTCCTTATAAGGCGCGCTCGTTCATACACGAGACACTCACCGATCAATTGCCTCATGCCCCGCGTGGCAAAGGCACCGTTGAGAGCTGCACCTTATGTGTCCATAAGGTAGACCGCGGCGACGGCACCACTGCTTGTGTAGAAGCCTGCGAAAGAGAAGGACACAATGCATTGATTTTCGGTGATCTAAACGATCCCCAAAGTGAGATTTCGCAGCGTTTGAAAAAATATGGAGGAACACAAATCCGAGCCGATTTAGGGCTGAACACTGGGGTGCGTTATCAAGGCATCTAATCTATGGAAGGCACCGCACCCAAATTGATCCGCTATAGTTCTATGCCCGCAAATAGTCCGGGCTTTTTTGTATTGCTGGGAACTTTCGGATTGCTGGTATTGGCAGGCATTGGGGCTGCCTATTATATGGAGCATCATGGGCATTATGTGACCGGCATGAGCAACCAAGTCGTTTGGGGCATGCCACATGTGTTTGCGATATTTCTAATCGTCGCAGCATCGGGCGCGTTGAATGTGGCATCAATCGCTTCGGTTTTCGGCAAGGCGGATTACAAACCGTTGGCGCGTTTTTCTGGTTTGCTTGCGGTTGCATTCTTGAGCGGTGGGCTTGCGGTGTTGGTGTTGGACTTGGGTCGCCCCGATCGCCTCATCGTTGCGATGACCTATTACAATTTCAAATCCATATTTGCGTGGAACATATTTCTTTATACTGGCTTCTTTGTAGTCGTTGCTATTTATCTATGGACGATGTTTGAACGCAAGATGGCACCATATATTAAATCGGCAGGCGTACTCGCACTATTATGGCGTTTGACATTGACGACTGGCACTGGGGCTATTTTTGGGTTCTTGGTTGCGCGCCAAGCCTACGATGCTGCAGTAATGGCACCAATGTTTATCATCATGTCTTTCTCTTACGGGCTTGCGGTTTTTATTTTAGTTCTAACGGCAGCGTGCTATTTAACGAAGCGTCCACTCGGCGACTATATCTTGTTTAAGCTCAAAGATTTGCTCGGGGTCTTCGTTGCGGTTGTGCTGTATTTTGTAATCGCCTATCATTTGTCTAATCTCTATGTTGCCGAACACGAAGGCATACAATCTTTCATATTAGTCAGTGGCGGTATTTATACCTCGTTATTTTGGGGAGGGCAGATAATACTCGGCAGTTTAGTGCCGTTGGTGCTATTTTATAGTCCGTCGACTCGTCGCTGCAGAGCTGCCATATCAATCGGTTGTGTTTTGGTACTTTTGGGTGCGATAGCTCAGCTGTATGTAATCATCATAGGCGGTCAGGCGTATCCGCTGGTGATGTTCCCGGGTATGGTGGAGCAAAGCAGTTTTTACGACGGTGTCGTTGCCGAATACATTCCGAGTTTACCCGAAATCGTACTGGGTATAGGTGGCATCGCATTAGCATTGACAATTTTGGTCTTTGCGCTTGCAGTTCTGGATTTTCTACCCGACGATTTGTCCGATAAACAGTTTGGTATAGACGCTACACCGCAACCCAAATAAAGAGAATTTAATTATGGATACAGTGTCCAGTTTAATTGGTTCGGTTAACAGCATCGTGTGGGGTGCACCCATGCTGATTATCATCGTGGGGGTTGGGTTATTCCTAACCGTAGGATTATCTTTATTGCCGTTGAGGAAAATCGGCCGCGGCTTCGTGCTGATGTGGCAAGGACGAACCTCAAAAGGCACCGGAGACATCAGTGCTTTTCATGCTTTGATGACTTCGCTGTCGGCGACCATAGGCACTGGAAACATCGCTGGTGTTGCAACCGCAATCGTATTGGGTGGTCCCGGTGCAGTTTTTTGGATGTGGATTACCGCGTTGGTCGGTATGGCAACCAAGTATAGTGAAGCTGTTTGTGCGGTGCATTTTAGGGAAACCGACAGCACCGGCAAACATATAGGTGGTCCTATGTACTATATTAAGAACGGCCTGAGTTCCAAATGGAAATGGCTGGCTGGAGTTTTCGCGGCGATGGGAGCGATTGCTGCATTCGGGATAGGAAACATGGTGCAGTCAAACTCAATCGCCGATGCATTGGACGACCACAATATCTATCCGCTTGTGACCTCGGTCATATTATTTGTATTGATATCGATGGTGTTGCTTGGTGGCATCACCCGCATTGCAGTTTGGGCGGGGAAATTGGTGCCGTTTATGACCATTCTCTATGTGGCAAGTTGTTTGATTATTTTGGTAATCAATTATGCTGAGATACCGGCCGCGTTTCAGCTGATAGTGACAACCGCATTCACCGGCACTGCCGCAACGGGTGGTTTTGCAGGAGCAGCAGTCGCTGCGGCGATTCAGTTCGGAATCGCCAGAGGTGTATTTTCCAACGAAGCGGGTTTGGGTAGTGCGCCGATTGCGCACGCTGCAGCAAGAACCAAAGATCCGATTACTCAAGGGCATATAGCGATGTTGGGTACTTTTATAGACACCATCATTATATGTTCTATGACGGCACTTGTGATTATCACCACGGGTGTGTGGTCTAGCGGCGAGACTGGAGTTGACTTAACTGCGATGGCGTTTGACAGCGCATTAATGGGCGGGCATTACATCGTCATATTTTCGCTTGTAATATTCGCCTTTACGACGATATTGGGATGGAGCTATTACGGTGAAAAGTGTTGGCAGTATCTATTCGGTGTTAAACGTGTGGCGATATATAGGGTTGCATGGATTGCAGCGGTTTTCATCGGCCCTTGGGCACTGACTTGGAAAGAAACCGCCCGCGCTGGTATAGATCTGATTTGGTTGATTGCCGATACGCTGAATGCGGCGATGGCACTGCCTAACTTGATTGCTTTGGTGCTGTTAGCACCCATCGTAATACGCTTAACTCGCGAGTATTACGACAAGCAATCCGTAGAAGAGAGTGCCACCACACCAACATAAACCCCATTCCCCTCCTCTGGAGGGGTGGTTGTGGCGGTTCTGTACGAACGTCACGCTGGTTGACCTACTAGCCCAATCGGCACGCAATATTTGCACCAAGTGGTGCTATTCTATTGACTTGAGTTATAGAGTTGCAGACAATAAAGAGCATAAAAAACTATAGACTATTATGATTGTTATTATTTCACCAGCGAAGCGTCTTGATTTTGATAGCAGTACGATACGCAAACAAAGCGTACCGCTGTTTTTAGATGATGCAAACCATTTAGTTGCGAGATTGCGCAAACTATCTACCGAGCAACTGCAAGAGTTAATGTCGGTCAGCACGAAAATTGCCGATTTGAATACCGACCGTTTTAAGACATGGGATAACTCCACGACAACTCCCAAAGCCAAGCAAGCACTTTTAGCCTTTAACGGCGATGTTTATTCGGGGTTGGATGCCACCAGCTTTGAGACCAAAGATTTTGATTTTGCACAAAAGCATCTGCGCATACTATCGGGCTTGTATGGTGTCTTAAAACCACTGGATATGATACAGCCTTATCGTCTTGAGATGGGCACCCACCTCAAAAACAAACAAGGCAAAGACCTCTACGATTTTTGGGGTAGTCGCATCACCGAAGCGATTAATGCCGAACTTAAGACCATGCGCAATGCGGTATTGATCAACCTAGCATCCAACGAGTATTTTCACTCTATAGTGCCAGACCATCTCAACGCCAAAGTCATCACACCAATATTCAAAGAGAAAAAGAACGGAACCTATAAGATAATTAGTTTTACTGCCAAACGTTCCCGAGGCATGATGGCGCGCTACATCATCAAAAACCGTATTAAGACACCCGAATTACTGAAGCAGTTTCGCGAAGGGGATTATCGTTATCAAACCAAGCTATCCAACGAAACACAGTGGGTGTTCACTCGCGATTGAGTGCATCAACCCCACTATTGATATAAGCGCGGATTGAATAAATCATGAGATCTTTATTGATACTATGGGAGATATTGATGGATTTCATCGTTATCTTGTGGCATCTCATATTAATGCGGGCAACCCCACAACAATTGCCTGCGTATAGAAAGCTACTTATTTTGTCTTGTGCTTTTATGATTACCATGGGTATTCTCTCGGGTCTTGCAACTGGCTTAGCCGAAGTCAACTTGTTGGAAACATTCGTAGATTTGTTTTTCTTGCTAGCCTTCTTGAAAGTAATACTATGGTTGTTCCGCTTTCCCGGGCGCTTCACACAAACCGCGATAGCGATCACCGGCAGTGTCGCTTTGTTTAGCGTTTTGTTTATACCGCTGAATTTTGTTGCCGCCGACCTTATCGGTTTTGGTGTAGAGGCTCAATCGGAAGTGCAAAGTTCCCCTGCTGGCGCAGTGATTGCATTGGTTTATTTGGCATTGTTTATATGGATGTTAAGAGTCTTAGGGCATATTTTTCTTCACGCATTGGAAGTACGTCTGCCTTTTGCGATTGGTATTGCGATGCTCTATCTAATGAGTAGCTTGTTCGTATCGTTGATGGTTTTGTGACCTGAGCTATGCCTGCCGGCAAAGTTTATTTACTTGGGATATGCGGCACTTTTATGGCTGGTCTCGCCGGCATTGCCCGCGAACTCGGCTATTTTGTTCACGGCTGTGATAAAGCAGCTTGGCCGCCGATGAGCGAGCAGTTGGCATCCCATAATATTGGTTTGGATCAACCTTGTAGTGCGTCGTCGCTAGACGGTTATGATGTTTATATTGTCGGCAACGCAATGTGCAGAGGCGACGATGCGGTGGAAGCTCTGTTAACCCAGCGTATGCCTATCTACTCGGGACCACAATGGCTTTACGAGCAGGTTCTGCAATACCGTCGGGTTTTATGTGTTGCCGGCACGCACGGTAAGACAACCACAGCTTCTATGCTCGCATGGATATTGGAGTTTGCTGGCATGCAGCCGGGGTTTCTAATCGGCGGCGTGCCGATCAACTTCGGTGTTTCTGCACGCTTGGGGCAATCCGATTTGTTCGTGATAGAAGGCGACGAGTATGACACTGCCTTTTTTGATAAGAGATCAAAGTTCATCCACTATCGCCCGCAGGTATTGGTGCTCAACAACCTAGAGTTTGACCATGCCGATATTTTTAAGGATCTAGATGCCATAAAGACACAGTTTCATCACCTACTCAGAACACTCATGGCCGATGCCGTTGTGTTGGTGCGCGCTGGAGAAACCGCATTGCAAGATGTTTTGGAACAAGGACTGTGGTCGCAATGCGAGTATTTTGATCTAGGCGATAACACCTCTGATTGGCAGGTGCGCAAGTGCAACGACGGCTTTGAAATATTGCATAAGGGCAAACAACAAGGATATTGTCGCTGGAAGCTATCGGGTGACCATAATATTGTTGATGCCGTAGGCGCAATCGCAGCAGCCGCACATGTCGGTGTGCCAACTCAAACCGCATTGCAGGCACTAGAAAGTTTTGAGGGCGTACGCCGCCGGCTTGAGGTTTGTGGAACCTATCAGGGAGTTACCGTATACGATGATTTTGCCCATCACCCGACCGAAATCAACGCGAGCATAGAAGCATTGCGTTGCCAAAACGTTCCTCGCGTATTGGTTGCTTTTGACCCGCGTTCAAATACGATGAAAGCAGGCAAGCACAACCATATACTTGGTGATGCTTTTAACGAAGCAGACCACCTTTTCTTCTATAGCGCACCGGATTTAGACTGGTCGGTGGGACCGGTGTTGGGAAAAGCAAAAACTCAGTACTCGTATTATGGTGATATAGCACAGCTAAAGCATGCGATTATTGAAGAGCTGAGAGAAGGAGACCATTTGCTGATTATGTCCAACGGCGACTTTTGCGGGCTGAAAGACCAACTGATAGATTCACTACGATAATCAGGCATCCCCTAACCTTTAGATATCAAGCTCCTTAGACCACTGCAAAACATATTTCTAGCATTTTGGAATAATATGTTATGCTACTAGCCACATATTTGACGGATTTCGCCTAATTTAATGAACAATGGCAACAAATAAGATACTTATTATCAATGGTCCCAACCTAAATTTGCTGGGAAAACGCGAGCCTGAGATTTACGGCACGCAAACCTTAGTGCAGATTATTGAGCAAGTCCGAGCAAAAGCGAAAGAGCTAGAAGTTGAGATAGACCATTTACAGTCCAACTCCGAAGCGGAGATCATTGGGCGTATTCATCAAACAATGGACGATAAAACTGATTTTATTATTATCAATCCCGGCGCACTTACGCACACCAGCGTTGCGCTGCGCGATGCATTCCTTTCGGTTGCTAAACCATTCATAGAGATACACCTATCCAATGTGTTTGCCCGAGAGGCATTTCGCCGACAGTCTTTCCTATCGGATATCGCTATTGCAGTGATATCGGGCGCAGGGGCGCAGGGCTACGAACTCGCGTTGCAAGCTGCAGTCGGGCATCTAGGAGGTTAAACAAATGGATATACGCAAGGTTAAAAGACTAATAGAGCTTTTGGAAGAGTCAAGCATCTCGGAAATAGAGGTAACAGAGGGCGACGACACGGTAAGGATCAGCCGCGCCAGCAGTATCGCTCCACCAATAGCCACACCACAAACAATATCACTACCGGTAGCTACGCCAAATGTGCAGCAAGCGAGTGGCGAACAGCCTATCAGCGCAGAGCGCGAAGCACCTTCGTCAAGCGCACATGATGTGGAAGCTCCGATGGTAGGGACTTTCTATAGATCGTCATCGCCCGATGCCGCCCCCTTCGTAGAAGTTGGAACCACGGTTAAGAAAGGAGAACCTCTTTGCATTATAGAAGCGATGAAAATGATGAACCATATTGAAGCTCCAATTGACGGCACCGTTGAAGCGATTTTAGTGGAAAATGCGGAGCCTGTTGAGTTTGGGCAAACCCTCATGCGGATAGAACCCTCGTAAAGCACTTAAATTGATGTTGTTGCAAAAGTACCGTCATCGCACAAACGTAACCGCTTGCGCCGAGAATATTCGCAAACCACCTGTAGGGGAGGGCTAACATGGGGCTGTTGAAAAATAGAACCGCCGTTTGTTGCAGTAGCACAAACGGCGTGACTTTGTGCAGAACCACCACAACCACCCCGTCAGGCTTCGCCTGCCACCCCTCCAAAGGAGGGGAATGTACTAATGCAGACACTTTTTCAACAGTCCCACATGCCCTCCCTAAAGTATTGCACTTGTACCATCTCAACCGCTATGCGCCACATGTATGGTTCCCATAAATCAAAATGGATAAATAGATTACGAGGTAGACATCGTGCCGATAAAGCCACCTTTTCAACAATCCCAAATTGATGCTCGATAAAGTATTGATTGCCAATCGCGGAGAGATCGCTTTGCGCATTCTACGCGCCTGCCAAGAACTTGGTATCAAAACGGTGGCAGTGTATTCAAAAGCAGACCAAGACCTAATGCATGTCAAACTGGCGGATGAGTCGGTGTGTATAGGGCCGCCGCCGGCACAGCAAAGCTACCTGAATATTCCGGCAATCATCAGCGCAGCCGAAGTCACCGACGCAATGGCAATCCATCCGGGCTACGGCTTTCTCTCCGAGAATGCATCTTTCGCCGAACAAATAGAATCAAGTGGCTTTATTTTTATAGGCCCTAAGCCGGCAACTATCAAAGCGATGGCAAACAAAATAACTGCTAAAGAAACCATGCTGGAAGCCGGCGTGCCTTGTGTGCCGGGAGTCAACAGCCCGTTGCAAGGTGGAACCGAAGAGAGTTTTGAAATTGCTAAAGGCATTGGTTATCCAGTCATAATCAAAGCAACCGACGGCGGTGGCGGTCGCGGTATGCGTGTGGTACATTCCGAGGGTGCTTTGGCGAATGCACTCGCATTAACCCGAGCGGAAGCCAAAGCAGCGTTTGACAGCGACGAAATCTATATGGAGAAATATCTGCAAAAACCTCGCCATATTGAATTTCAGGTGTTAGCCGACTCATACGGCAACGTAATCCACTTGGGAGAACGAGACTGCTCGATGCAACGCAAGCACCAAAAGGTAATAGAGGAGGCTCCTGCCCCCGGTATCAGCGAAGAACAACGCGCCGATATAGGCAATATAGTAACGGAGGCCTGCCGACGCACTGGGTATCGCGGTGCCGGCACTTTTGAGTTTCTCTACGAAGACAACAAGTTTTATTTTATAGAGATGAACACTAGGGTGCAGGTTGAACACCCGGTCACCGAAATGATTACCGGCATAGACATCGTTAGGAAACAACTGGAAATCGCCGCCGGTCTCAAGCTAGATATAAAACAAGAAGATGTACGCATCGAAGGACACGCAATAGAATGTAGAGTTAATGCCGAAAACCCTAAAAACTTTATGCCGTCGCCTGGTGCAATAGAGCATCTGCATTTACCTGGTGGTCCCGGCATACGCGTAGACTCGCATATCTACGGCGGCTATACCGTGCCGCCATTCTACGATTCAATGATCGGCAAACTCATCGCATACGGCGACAACCGAGATATTGCCATCAAACGTATGCAAATCGCACTCAACGAAATATACATCAACGGCATTAACACCAACATCATGTTGCATAAACAGATATTAGACGACTCGGCTTTTGTCAACGGGAAGTTAGACATACATTATCTAGAAACCAAGTTGCCACATTACAACCTGTAGGGATTGACCACATATTCCTGAAGAACCGTAGGAGCAGAATAAAACCGTCGATTATCGCCGAGTAAACTCGCCACTTGTTGCAGTAGCACAAGTGGCGTAACTTTGTACAAAATCTAATACTATGTTCGTTAGAAATATTACGTACATCAAAATCAATCGGCAATTTGATATGTCCGCCCTAACGCGTTGCGTCCGCAAAAACAATCCATTCATTCATTTCGTTTATGGGAACCAAAACCAAGTGGCGAGGAGCGGTTGGTTTTGTGCAGGACGGTACCGTAGGGCGGACATGCGAGTCCGCCCCTACCGTTTGCGTAAATTTGATGGCGCACAGCGGTTACGTTTGTGCAATGGCGGTACTTTTTCAACAGCCCCATCTAATTGCATTGTATGTTTTCATAGCAAAGTTTAGCGACAGCGTCGTTGAAACATCAATTGGTTCAAACTATATTATAATAAACTGGTTTTACCAACAAACACAAACTTTCTTAAACCAAATCACTTGGGATTTTAAGAATATAAACATAACCATCGTATTGCGAGCAGACCAAACCAACGAGTACAAATATGCGTAAATGGATCAGAACCAAGATGTTATACCTGCGGTTTATCAAGCTATGCGCGCTTGCCATATATGCAGCTTGTGTTGCTACTTGGCACTCAAGATTTCATAAAACGTATAGGTACAGGGTAACAACGCCGGCTTCTGATTTCTGGTTGAAAGGATATTTTTTACTCTTTTTGCCTAAGCTTTTAGTGGTTAGACCCTACTATTTTTTTCGTCATTTTTATTGCATTTTTTTCAACAAAAATTTTATTCAGCATAATTGGGTTATTGTAGATTTTAGACAGCTTCCTAATAATATTGCTCCAATAATTGGTGGCATTGTTACTCTGGCATGGGTCTGTGAAAAGATGAAAATTAATATAGAAATTATGCGCTCTTCATGTGTGATTTGGGAGCAATTCGAAAACAACACTTTGATTAATACGCCGAATATGCCACAACCAATATCTAATCTTTCACATAAACCCCTTATTATGGACTATTATCTAGCGGAACTCGGAAGATATTTCATACTTCCCAAGTATGGACATAAAGTGTTATCAAAGTTATCAATAAAAAAAGAGCTACAGGAAATTGCCGACCAATGGTTTGACATACACATTAAAGGGTGTCAGGTTGCCGTTCATTATCGCGGCACAGATGCCGCTTCGGGAAAAGAAATTGTTTTTGATAGATATCCTATAAAACCCGAACACTATATCAATTATCTTAAAGAAGTGTTAGGTAACACAAACAGCATTTTTGTGGCTTCGGATCAAACACAATTCATTGATCAAATGCATGAGGCATTTCCTGGCAAAGTGTCTGCAAGAGACATTCAACGTTCTTACGATAGCCGACCATTACATAAGGATCCCGAATACAGCGGGAAACAACAGGTGAAAAATGCACTAATAGATCTTTTGATTTTAGCAAAAACCAAACTTATCTATACTATAGGTTCGGATTTCGTATGCACAACACGATACTTCAATCCAGAAATTAAAATCATAACATGCGATGGTAAAAGAGAGCATAGAGGCAAAAATATTGTGCCTGTTTCCAGAGACGACTCGTATAATAAATTTTATTTACCATACCTGGAGAAAGATAAGGTGTCCCCTCAGTAGAAGCATCTATGCTTACATGTATGAAACTTGTGGTATAGGAGGGAAACAGATGAAGGCAAAAGTATTATTATGTTTGCGCTTTATCAAGGTGTGCATGTTGTTCATCTATGCGGTTTTGATTTCTACTTGGTATTCACGGTTTTATAAGACTTACAGAACAGGCATATCATCTTTCGATTTCTGGTTGAAAGGATATTTTTTACTTTTCTTGTTTAAGTTTTTAATAGTCAGGCCGACGTTTTTTCTCCGAGCCCTTTATCGCTCGCTTTTCACTAAAAGCGTTATCCTTGGTAAAGACCTTGTCGTAGATTGTAGTATCCATTATCCTTTAGGCACCTTATTAAACGGGATTGTCTTTTTAGCATGGTTTTGCGAAAAGATGCGCATCAACATAAAATTTGAGCGTTCTACCAATATATTATCTCAACACTTTGAGAATGATATTCTAAACTTTAGAAATGAACCAAACACAAACTTCAATTTCTCCAATAAATTCGTTTTGAAACGTGAACTCTCCGAACATGGGATGTATTTTATTTGTCCCGAATATGGACATAAAATATTGTCAACATTATCAATAAAACAAGAACTTAAAGAGGTTGCGGATCAGTGGTTCGAAAAAAATATTCAAGGAAACTGGGTTGCCGTTCATTACCGCGGCACTGATGTAGAACGACAAAAACATGGTGGATGTCAGGATAGATATACAATAAGCCTTGAATCCTATATTATTTATTTGAAAGAAATTTTAGATAACCAATGCAATATCTTTGCGTGTTCCGATCAAGCGCAATTCATTGACCAAATGTATGAGGTCTTCCCAGGCAGAGCGTTTGCAAGAAACATTCAGCGTTCTTACGATTCGCAGGCATTACATGGGAGTGCAAATTACAAAGGGAAACAGCAAATAAAAGATGCACTGATAGATATTTTGATTTTGGCAAAAGCCAAACTCATTTATACTACAGGTTCGGGTTTCGTAGACATAGTGCAGTATTTTAACCCGAAGATTAAAATTGTATCGCTGGATAGCAGAAAGAATGCACAAGGAAAAAATTATATGCCCATCCCACAAGAGGATTTGTTTAAGAGGCTCTCTCTACCCTTGTAAGAGAATTGCTATGATATGCGGCTTTCTGTCTGTCTGCACTTGCTAAGGTTTATCTACGAGAGTATGCTGAGTTCTTGCCACGCTTGATAGTCGGGCTTAATCGCAAGGCTTTTCTCAAAGTATTCCCTTGCTTCGGCGAATCTAGCATTGCTTTTGTACAATCTTCCCAAACAAAGCAATAATGCCGGGTGTTCCGGATGCTTTGCCAGCCACTGCTCGGCACGTTTAATCCGCTGATCCACCCCAATACTAGGTAGCAAACCGTATTGTGCTATTGCGACTTCGTTATAATCGTGTGCTATTAATTTTTCAAGATAATGTTCGGCTTCTTTTGCGTCCCCTAATTGTACCGATAAGCCGACATAGAGTTCTAGCAGTGCTTCTTGAGTTGCTTTGTCAGTTTGCTGCCACAAGCGATTAAATCGTTGTCTATCTTTCTGTTCGGCTGCTCGCCTCAGTAGTGCCGAGGTGATCTGGGTGCGAATTTGTTGTCGCCTGTGAGGAGCATCATGTAATGCGCTGTCCAGTTGCCTTAGTGCTTGTTCCGCCAAGTGCCATGCCCCGCTCTTGTCGCATAACTTGATCAACATTCTAATTGCACGCAGGTTGTTTTTCTTTTCATCAATAATCTCGTTGATGCGCGCCGCAGCGCATTCAGGTGATTCATCACTGATAGCAATATCGGCGGCGATGATGTCGGCGGCGATGTCTTCACCAGGCACTGCGCCAGTGAGCGTTATCGCCCGGTGGGCTGTTTGACCATCGTTATTCAGCAGTGCCGCATCCGCTGCAAATAAGCCGGCCAGCACTCGTGGGTTAGCCTTGGATTTTGTAGCTTTCAGCAACAACCGTACTGCTTCGGCATAATCGCCGCACAGATATAGATTCAAACCTTCGTGAAATAATTGCATGTCTTTATTAGCACGACGACGATGCTGTATTTTGTCCAACAGGGTTGGTAATCTTATCAGCGAGGAAATCATTTTTAATAAGCCTACCAGCACTAAACTCAGCACGATAAGCATCGTAATAAAAAAGTAAAGGTTAATCGTTATATTTCGATAGCCTGCTAACTTGACGACAATTTCTCCCGGATAACTCAATGCGAGCATCAATACGACTGCGAATACAATCGATATAAATATAAATATAAGTGTGTTTTTCATTGTTGTGTTGTCGGTAGTTGCCAATAAATCTCCAGTGACAGTATAGACTCTATCTGTTCTTTTGAGATTGGTGGATTTGGCATCCTCTTTATTAGTCTAAGTGCATCTTTTAACGCGATGTTGAATTGTTCCTGCTCGTTCAATAATATCGCCGAGCGTGCAGTAATTAATAGCTTAAACAATACATAATTGTCCTCTGCATATTGATAATCTGGACGTTCTACCCTGATTAAGGTGTTCCCTGCAGCATAGATTTTGTTCAGCCATTCTTTCGCCCAACCTCCATTCATAGGGTCGGTGCTTGTATGAGCCTCAGCTTGCGGTTTGGGTGCGATTTCTAACTTCGTGTGCAGATGATCTATCAAAGGATTTAATAACGTCAAGGCTCTGCGCGGCGAGCGTGCGATATATTGTTGCAAGCGATCTATCTGACGTTCTATGTCTTGCGCCAATGCGTTCATCTCGGCACCCGAAGTGTGGCGATGAACTTCTATGTCGGTGCGAGCTGCTTGCAGTAAGGATAATGCTTGCTCGGGCGCTGTACGGGTTTCCATTAAGTATTGTGCGCTTGCGATATATTGCTTAATCCTAGCTACATTCAGTTTGTTATCAAGCTGTAACATCTCGTCTTTTAAGCGTTCAACTTTGCCTTGTAGTTCGTCAACCAAATTGGGATCGGCTATGAGCTTAGGTTCAGGTTTATTACTCCGGGGTTTCTCTGGCACTATGGTGTTTTTTTTATCATCCGCTTTGGGCTTTATATCGGTGTTTGATTTATTTGCTGCCAATGAAAAATGTTCGGGCAACAAATCCGCACCTTTGAAAAACCATGCAGCGGTAGCCAACACGATGAACAGCAAAGAAAATATCCCGTATGTGATTAGGACGCGTTTAGTCGGAGGTTTAGCTGGAGGCTCGGCAGGAGGCTCAGCCGGAACATTCGACTTGGCTTCGGAGGGTTGCGGTTGCTTGTTCTGCTCCTGCCTTTTCCGAATCTTTGCGATTAGAAATCTATAAATTGCTTTTAGAAATCGCATCATTTATTGGTTTTGTTTTTGTATTCGCACAGATCGGCAATCAAACAGCTGCCGCAGGCTGGTGCGCGGGCAGTGCACACATAACGGCCGTGCAAAATCAACCAATGATGCGCATGACGTTTGTATGGCTCAGGGACAACTTTCAATAACCCTTGCTCAACGGCAAGCGGTGTCTTAGCTGACACGAACCCAATGCGATTAGAAATTCTGAAGATATGCGTATCAACTGCAATAGTTTTTTCACCAAACGCCGTGTTCAGTATCACGTTTGCAGTCTTGCGCCCCACGCCCGGTAATCGGGTTAGGGCATCTCTATCGTTGGGTACACGTCCACCGTGTTCGGTTAGTAGAATCTTACAAGTTTTCAATATATTGTTCGCTTTGGTGTTGAACAAGCCTATCGTCTTGATGTAGCTTTTCAATTGCTCCGGCGATAATGCCAACATTTTCTTAGCGGTGTTTGCATGCTTGAACAGCACCCGAGTCGCTTTATTAACGCTGACATCGGTTGCTTGCGCCGACAATATGACTGCGATTAGCAGTTCAAAGCGAGAACGATATTTAAGTTCGCTGCGAGGTTCAGGATTTTGCGCCTTAAACCGTTCAAATATTTTAATAATTTTTTGTTTGGTCATTGGCTTAGCAATTCTGATTTCCGCTCAGGTGCGGAATACGTTTTCCAAAACTTGATTAGTGCTACCAATAACGCAAGACTAAAAAATGCACCTGCTGGGGTGATCGCTGGCAAGAATATCGGCACCCCCAAACTTGACCCTAAACTCCCGTAGGCTAAAACTTCTCTGAAAGCACCAATTATACAAAGCACCGCAATAAATCCTAAACCAGTTGCCAATCCATCTATCGTTGCATATAGCGGCGGGTGATGTAGCGCATACGCTTCGGCGCGTGCCAAGATCGCGCAGTTGGTGATAATCAACGGCACGAATAGACCTAAGACCTGGTGTTGCTCATAAAGCATCGCCGCCATCCACAGATCTATATTGCTGACAATCATGGCAATAATTACGATGCAAATCGGCAGCCGCAACGGCATAGAAATATAACGCCGCAATAACGAGACCAACAAACAACTCAAGGTTACGGTGATTAGGCTGGCAACCCCTAAGATAAACCCGTTTTGCAGTGTGGTCGTCACTGCAAGTAGCGGGCATAAGCCCAACAACTGTATCACGCCGGGGTTTTGTTCCCAGAGACCCTCAACTATAATCTGCTTGATTGCTTGTGTATTCATTTATTGTGTGTCCGAATATTCTAAATCCCGTGTAAAGTATAACAAAGCCTCGTGCGCACTGTTCAATGTTGCGCGTGCAGTCACGGTGGCACCAGTTAAGTTAGCCACTAAACCACCATCCTTTTGAAGTTGCCACGAGCGTTTATCAACCGCAGACCCTTTAAGTTGTAATATCCACGGATTGTTCTGAGGTTCTATACGATCCCCCAACCCGGGGGTTTCACGGTGTTGCACGACGCGAACACCGCTGGAAGTCCCGTCGCCTCGCAACCCAACCAACACTTTCAGCAAACCATTGTACGCGGAATAGGTTTGATTTTGTATTACATAGCCTGCCAATTCACCATCTTTTGTGAACGGATACGCAATATAGGTTTTTCCATCCTCTAGCCGATACTGCTTTTCTTGTTGCGGGTTGTTGTCGTAATCAGTAATGGGTGCCACCGCAAGAAGGCTTTGTTCAATTTTTTCTTGTTGTGCTTGCGTGCGTGCTTCACGAGTCCAAAACTCACTGCTTGTTAGACTTGCCACCGCAACCATAACGATTAGGGCAAGCAAGTAAGTGCCTGAAAAACGCTTACTTAGCATAGCGGTTCATTAAGGGAACAAAAAGGTTCATCAATAATATCGCAAATGCAAAACCATCAGCATAACTGCCGCTATATCTGATGATGAAAGTCAGTACACCAATACCGATACCAAACAGTACTTTCATGTACGGATGGCGCGGCGAGGTGACCGGGTCGGTAGCAATATAAAAAGCACCAAGCATCGTTGCACCACATCCCAAGTGTAGCCATAGTGATGAGAGCGGTGACAACCCCCCGGGAAATAGCAAAGCGGCAATCAACAGCGTAGATAATATCGCTAGCGGAGTATGCCACTGGATAAGACGGCGTAGCAACAGCCATAATCCACCGACTAGAAAACAGATGTTGATGATGTTCCAATGTATCATTGAGGGATCTGCACGCGGCTGCCAGCTATTATCAGTGCGCCAAAGATCCAAAGGTGTTGCGCCAGTGAGTGTGGCAATATAAGGCTCGCTACCGGCGTTAACTGAGTAATCAATAACCTGAGCCCAATCAAAACGCGTCGCCGTCAATACATCGGAGGGCCACACCGTCAAATGTAGCGGATAAGCAATCATCGCAATCGCATAACCAACCATTGCTGGATTGAATAAATTATTGCCGAGACCTCCGTAGAGCTGCTTTGCTATTACGATCGCACAGGCCGAGGCGATGACCACAACCCACCACGGCAGATAAGGAGGCAGAGCCAGTGCCAATAGAACTGCGGTTACTATTGCGCTGTAATCCTCTAATATCGGAACGACTGCGATACCTCGGATCTTTAGAATCACTGCCTCTGAGACAACGGCGGTCGTCACCGCAACAATGATATTTACGACAACCCCCCACCCCCAGAAATAACACAGTGCAACAATGCCGGGTATCAATGCAACGAGCAGTTCGCGCATTGCCCATTTCGGCTCAACAACAAAGATGCCTAAAGGCAACTGCTTGGCATGGGACATTAACATATCAGTTATTGAAAAAGTATCTGCATTAGTACATTCCCCTCCTTTGGAGGGGTGGCAGGCGAAGCCTGACGGGGTAGCCTATGCGTTTTGTAATGCATGCGTTTAACAATCACATTGAGGTTCTGCACAACGTCACGTCGATTGACCTACTGGCTCAATCGGCGGCTTTATGGTGTACCCACCATTTAGGACAAGCCTTAGCTTGTCCAACCTACATACCCATGCTAAGGTTCTGTATAATGTCACGCCGATTGACCTACCGGCTCAATCGGCGGCTCTATTCTGCCCCTACGGGTGGTTTTCATAAATTTAATGGCGCAAGCGGTTGGGTTCATACAATAACGGTACTATAGACAAATTCATTGCTATTATACATACTTGAAGGTGCCGTCTTATGCTGTTAGTATATGCAGAAATTGATAGCTTTGAGTTGCTCATTGCACTACATATCAGCTTTTAGATTTTGCCACCTTTGTTAGTTATCTACACCCAAACCTATAAGCTGGGCAAGATTTTGAGAAATGCAATTTTAGAGCAACCGAATAAACCCTAGAAGTGCAGTGCGCTCAAGCGAGTAGTGATTGCTAAATTGATTTATTTAATGGAGGAAAAAATGAACAGAGAAGAGATGATAGTCAATATACAAAAAGACTGGGGCGAGACCCCCCACCGGGAAAACATCAAACGCACCTGCAGTGTGGCAGATGCCGTCCGCTTGCGTGGTTCGCCACACCAAGCGTATGCTGATGCGCGTTTGGTGCTAGAGAGATTATGGAACATATTCAAGGAAGGATCCCAAACAAACAAAGTTGTCAGGCTGTCTTTGATTACCATTGTTTTGACTCTAGCGATAGCGGGTTGTAGCACTACCCCCCAATATCAATACAATCAAACGGAGCGGTATAATTATGAGGGAGCAAGCGTTGACAATGATGCTATTGCCTACTATAACCAAGGAGTTGATAAGCAAAACTTAGGAGATTATCAGGGCGCAATCGCGGACTATAACAGGGCAATTGAACTAGACCCCGACTTGGCTGCTGCCTACAATAACCGAGGAAGTGTTAAGAAAAACTTAGGGAATTATGAAGGCGCAATCGCGGACTATAACAGGGCACTTGAGATAGACCCCTATAAGGCTAATGCCTACAATAACCGAGGAAGTGCTAAAGATGATCTAGGGAATTATGAAGGAGCCATCGCTGACTATAGCAAGGCTATTGAGATAGACCCCGACGATGCTGATGTCTACAATAACCGAGGAATTGCTAAGAGAAAGTCAGGAGATTATGAGGGCGCAATCGCTGACTATAACAGGGCACTTGAGATAGACCCCGACGATGCTGCTGCCTACTATAACCGAGGAAATGCTAAGTACTACTTAGAGGATTATGAGGGAGCAATCGCTGACTATAACAAAGTTCTTGAGATAGACCCCGACCTTGCTATAGCCTACTATAACCGAGGAATTGCTAAGAGAAACTTAGAGGATTATGAGGGCGCAATCGCTGACTATAACAGGGCACTTGAGATAGACCCCTATAAGGCTAATGCCTACTATAACCGAGGAAATGCTAAGAGAAACTCGGAGGATTATGAGGGCGCAATCGCTGACTATGACAAGGCACTTGAGATAGACCCCTATAAGGCTAATGCCTACAATAACCGAGGATATACTAAGATAAAATTAGAGAATTATGAAGGAGCAATCGCTGACATTAACAAGGCACTTGAGATAGACCCTGACTATGCTTATGCCTACGATAGCCGAGGAGTTGCTAAGCATGATTTAGAAGATTATGAGGGAGCCATCGCTGACTATAACAAGGCAATTGAACTAGACCCCGACTTTGCTGCTGCCTACAGCAACCGAGGGCTTGCTAAGGAAGAATCAGGGGATTATGAGGGAGCCATCGCTGACTATAACAAGGCACTTGAGATAGACCCCGACCATGATGATGCCTCCGATAACCGGGAAAGGTTGCTTAAAAAACTATGAGGAATAAATCTCAGATATATTAATGTAAGGGAGCATTAACTTTTATAGGAATGTGGGGCTGTTGAAAAGAGAGCTGCCGATTGAGTTTATGCAGACCCTTGACAACCACCCCGTCAGGCTGCGCCTGCCACCCCTCCAAAGGAGGGGAATGGTCCGCCCCTACCGTTTGCGTAAATTTGAGGGCGCAAAGCGGTTACGCTTGGGCAATAGCGGTGCTTTTTTAACAGCCCCAATTCCCGACTTGAATATAGGTTTTTCATTTATGCTATAATTGCATACAAGTCTAATTCACACAGGCTAACCGTAAACGGTTAAGGAGGAGTTTAATGAACGAGATAGACAAAACCCCCCCTCCTATAACAACCCTAGATACTGGGCAACCGGTAACCACAAGCGGCACCACTGCACCTGGTGCACCGCTTCCGTACGACACTTCGGGCGCACCGTCTCCGAGAGTTCAGAAAAATAACGCACCGCCCTTAAACCACACACCCGATAGCGATTTTGATATTTCTTCGGCATTGGGTTTGAGTGGCAAGATTCTAGGTTCGGTTGAGTACGATGTTTTTGCAGTCATGGATGTGATGGAAAAATCTATGGTCGAAAACCAGAAAGTTGCCGAAGAGGATGCAATGGAAGCAGCCTTGAGTGTTGCGTCCAAGCTAAAAGAAGCCGCACATGCACTTCGGGAGGCGGCAAAGTTTGCACTTGGGGCAGGACTTGCTTTGGGTAGCATGCAGATTGCCGGCGGTGCCATCTCACTAGGTGGTGCAGTATCAAGCACAAAAACGTTGTCTGGTTCCGAGACTGGAGGAACTGAGTCTTTAGACACCACTGAGTCTTTAGACACCAGCGAATACGAAGTGGAACCGAATAAGCCGCAAGAAGACGAAGCTGAAACCTCAAGTCCTACCGAGTCAACATCGGAGTCAACCGAGTCCCAGCAGACCGAGTCTACTGAGGAAAGTGACACCATAGATGACGAGATACAGGGTCAAGAGAAAAAACTTCAAAAGGCAGTAGAAAAGGCCAACGATGTGCCGCTTGATAGCGACGAAGTGGAGGGTGCCGAGTCGTCGTCCAACAAAGTTGATGAAGACAGCACGGTAGACGAAGAGAAAACTACGCAAAAAAAGCTAAGCAAAAAGGCTAAGGGTGGCGGCAATTTGATAACTTATCAAAGAGCACAAAACATCACGACCTTTACACAGGGTGTATCTCAAATCGTGCAGGGTGTAGGGCAGACTGTCTCCACAGTACTGAGGTATTATTCGGACGAAAAGCAAGCCGAATCAAAAGATATCGAGGCTGAATCGTCTGAAAAACGTAGCTTGGCTGAACAGAAAAAGGCTTATGCCGAGTCGGTACGCAACGATGCAGAGAAAGTCTACGATCAAATGCAACAGTTAATGCAAAGTAGTAACACAACGACCGAAGCCATAGCGACTCGGGTATAGCGCAGCTAAGGCTGTTGAAAAAGCACTATCATTGCATGAACCTAACCGCTTGCGCCATTGAATTGATGATAACCACCTGTAGGGGAGGGCTAACATGGGGATGTTGAAAAAGTGCCGTTATCGCACAAACCCAACCGCTTGCGCCATTGAATTGATGATAACCAACTGTAGGGGAGGGCTAACATGCCCTCCCTAAAGTACCGTTCTGCACTAACAGAACCGCTTGCGCCACTTGGTTGTGGTTCCCATAAATTGGATGGCGTACGATTTTGTTGGTTCAGGAGCATCGCATTTCGGGGAGGCATATTGAACCGCCGATTGAGCCAGTGGGTCAATCGGCGTGACGTTGTGCAGAACTCTAAGATAATGGGCAGCGTATTCATTGCAAAATGCAATACCCTCCCCTACGGTTCAAAGATACTTTTGCAGCAGCTCCAGCTGTCGGTTCACGGAGCGCATCATGGCTGATGTTCACAACCCGGCAACCGCACCGCTGACTTCCAATACTGTAGCTCAGCCTGCCGGGCGTGCAGCATCAGTAGACGGAAACTATCAAGGTCAACGTGTTTCTCTGGTTGCGGATCCGGTCGCTATGTTGGAAGACTCGGCGGAGGAATTGAGCTTTGTGCATAGCGAAAAAGTAGAGAAAAAACTCGCTAAGCGCAAATTGGGCAAAACCGGACTCAAATCTTTTGCGATGAAACAAGCCGAACTTTATCTAAAGCAAGTCAACGATCTTGAGAAGAACAAAAAATTGGCGGCGTTTGCCAAACAAATTGCACAAATGCATAAATCCCCCACTGCAAAGCAATTACAAGAACTTGCTGCGAAGTCCTATCCCGATGTCAGCCATCAATTTCTTGCACTTTCTTATGCGCGCGACTTCTTGCGCGAAGAAGGCGCAGCCCCTGGGTTGATTGCCAATGTAGGCAATGCGGTCACACAACTGGAGGCACAACACGGACCGGAAATCCACGCTGGGATCAATGTCTCTGCAAGTGCTAGTGCGGCAGCCGAACAAGGGGTTGGCGAGGTTCAAGAACTAAGAGACCTTTATAGAGACGTAGTACTAGACTATAAAAGCATCACCCAAGCCTACAGCAAGGTCGTCAAGGACTACGGCAAACAGAAATTTATGGAAACGGTCGGCTTTCTCTTAGACGGACTTGCGGCAGAAGTCGAGACAGATAGTCGCTCGTTGCCCAAATCTCATCTGAAAGCAATTATGGACGACATGTATCAACTCAAACTATTGGGCGGCATGTATCACCAATGCGAGGAGTTGATGGATAAAGTACATGGCAATTATCAGTTGGCATCAGCGCACGGCGGTCAAGCACTGTTGCAGCAGGTGTTGGAATTGAAGGAAAAGGGGTGGTATAGCGATCAACTGGTTGAAGATGTCGCCGAAAAACTTAATATCGATCAAGTCAGTGCCAAGATATACTTCTTTAAGGGCTTAAAGGATCTCATCCGGCTAATTCCTTACAAAGCGTTTGATGACGAAAACAAGCGCGCCGAGTTGACCGGAAGCGTACAGCAGGCTTTAGACAAAGCAATCGATCAAGAATTTGAAGTATAGGAGGGGGAATGGCTACACAATGGGGTACTGCATTAGCGGGCTTTATGCACAATCTGGGCTTTAAGGATTTCAAGATGCCTAGTTCCGAGGTGCCGTACGTCAATAATATCACTATCGGCGAAGAGAACTATATTTTGGATATAGAAGAGCTGAGCGAGGGGAAAGGTGTCGTGTTGGCATTATTCAGAAAAGTAGCTACACACGAATTGTACGATGAGGTAAAACGAATATTAGCTGCTGCACACCACGATAAATTCCTGCCATTAGTCGTGCAAATAGGTCTGCGAGGTAGTGATACTTTGGTGTTGATGGTGCGCGTAGAACAAGCCTGGACAGAGAACCTAAATCGAGCATTTGATTTAATGTATAAACTTTATACGGACATCGGCAAATGAGTTTTGTAAGTTCGGGCAGCCTAGAATTACAAATAGCAGAAAAGAACGACGCAATGGCGTTGGTTAAATTGGGAGGTCGTTTGGACTCAACGAATGCCAGCGATTTAGATGTTGCGCTATCGTCTTTGATCAATGACGGGGTGTCAAACATTATCTTGTCGTGCGAGTCGTTGCGCTATGTCAGTAGTGCCGGGCTGAGTGTTTTCTTGAAATCGTTCAGGGAAATATCCACGCACAAAAATGGGCATTTTTCGTTGTGCGCGGTGGCAGACAATATAAAACGAGTTCTGAATATAACCGGATTTTCTGATTTTATCCCAGTGTACGACGATTCGCTACAGGCACGCCAACAACTACAAATAGAGGAGGAGACATAAATGGCAGTTTTTCTTGACACCAGCATAGAGAGAGTATTGCACCAACCGCGGGTGCCAGATAGTGCCGGGCCACCGGTTTTTCCTGACCAAAAAGCAACCCGACCTCTCGGCATCCACGAACCGTCAAATCTGGAAAAAATCTTTAACACCAGCTACGCCCGACAGCTAATAGATAAAATGATTTATCCCCAAATTCCCGAAAAAGATGTCATGATGCCGACCACCTATAGTGCTGTGCTTAACCATCTGCGAGAAAAGGTATCAACGGAAAACGCCGATTTCCAAGATATAGACCCACAAAAGGTAAAAAATGCACAAAATCTACTCGAGCAAATGCACAACGACTATCATGCTTTTTGCATGGGTCGCGACCAACTCGTACAAGGTTAAACAGTTTAGCTAAGGCTAATGGCACAGCAAGCACTCAGTGACACTTATACGCATTGGCTGCTTGGTTCGGCACATTCGTATTTAGGACAGAGTATGGCACCTCAGGCAATCACCCTGCTAGAGTTACTCTGCGCGCTACAGCCCGACAACCAACAAGCGTTGCGGATGCTGGTCTACGCTTATTTACTAGCCGCCCGCTATCAACGTGTGCTTGAAACCACAACACTACTTGCACAATTAGATCAAACGAATCGCGAACAACTTGCTTATCTTAGCTTGTTGCGAGCACGGGCACTATGGGGGTTCGGCAAAACCGAGGCATCCAAAGACGAGTTTCAGAAATATATCGGGCTGGTTTCAACCCTAAAGTCCGCTACGGATGACCGCAAAAATGGATAAGGAAGGCTTTCAAAAAATACTGATAAAAATCACCTCGCGCAACGATGTGTTGCTGGCTTTGATGCTGGTGTTTATCATCTTTATGATGGTGCTACCGCTACCGACCACGCTAATAGATATTTTGATCGGCACCAACATGAGCATGTCGGTGATCCTGCTGATGCTGGCAATTTATATCGCATCACCGCTGGAGTTTTCGGCATTCCCTTCGGTATTACTGCTAACCACGTTGTTTAGACTGGCACTTTCCATATCAACGACACGCTTGATCCTGCTACAAGCCGATGCCGGGCAAATCATCTTCACTTTCGGCAATTTCGTGGTTGCCGGCAACCTAATAGTCGGCATGGTGATATTTCTGATTATCACCATCGTTCAGTTTATGGTTATTACCAAAGGTGCTGAGCGGGTTGCCGAAGTGAGCGCAAGGTTCTCGCTCGATGCAATGCCCGGTAAGCAAATGAGCATTGACGGTGATATGCGCGCCGGTGTCATTGATGTAGAACAAGCGCGCCATCGCCGCTCCCTGGTTGAGAAAGAAAGTCAACTATACGGCTCTATGGACGGTGCAATGAAGTTCGTAAAAGGCGATGCCATCGCCGGCTTGATCATCATCGTCGTTAATTTAATCGGTGGATTGACGATCGGTGTTATGCAGCGCGGCATGGATGTTGGCGAAGCGATGCATGTCTATTCAATCCTAACCATAGGCGACGGCTTAATTACCCAAATACCCGCTTTGTTAATTGCACTTACCGCCGGCATCATCGTCACCCGAGTGACAACCGACAATCCTGCCGATTCCACAGCGAGTGCCGATTTAGCCTCCGACATCAGCGGGCAAATAGGTGCGCAGCCGCGCGCACTATTAGTGGCATCAGGCTTGATGCTGGTATTCGGCTTAATCCCCGGATTTCCGACACCCGTCTTTATCCTGCTCTCCATCGTAACCGGCGGCGGTGGTTTGTTTTTGTTATACAGCATCAGACAAAGAGAAGCCCAAAAACAAGAGGATTCTTTATCGGCATCTCTGCCCTTCAATGCGCCGTCTGGCGAAGACGGCAGTCCCCCTACCGGCAAACTAAGCGAACAGGAGGAGTTTACCTTGAGTGTACCGTTATTAATTGATATAGAAGCCGGTGTGCAAGAACACTTGGACACCAAAAAACTCAACGATGAATTGTTTAAGGTTCGGCGTGCATTGTATTTGGATCTGGGGGTTCCATTTCCTGGCATTTATTTGCGTTTTAATGCCAATATTGCCAACTCCGGAGATTACTCCATCTTAATGCAAGAAGTACCCGTTGCCCACGGCAATTTGAGATACGGCTATGTGCTTTACAGCGACAATAAAGAACAAATGGAGATATTGAATATCCCCTTTGAGCCCGGTCAAGCCTTTCTGCCGGGACAAGAAACGCTGTGGGTGGATATGCAATATAAGACGCAGCTTGATAAAGCCAATCTTGCTTATATGGAATTGCCGAAAATACTGACCTTCCATCTTTCGTATGTATTAAAACGATATTCCGAGGATTTTATAGGCATACAGGAGGCACGCTATCTATTACAACAGATGGAAATCAACTTCTCCGAATTGACTAAGGAAGTGCAAAGAATTCTACCCATACATACCATTGCCGAAGTCTTACAACGCTTGGTCGGCGAAGATATTTCAATCCGCAATATGCGCTTGATATTGGAGGCTTTGGTTGAATGGGGGCAAAAAGAAAAAGACACGGTTCTGTTAACCGAATATGTGCGTAGCAGTCTAAAACGCTACGTGAGTTATAAGTTTAGTAGCGGGCAGAATACTTTGCCGGCATACTTACTAGATCAAGATTTAGAAGAAACCATACGCAAAGGTATTAGACAAACCTCGGCAGGCAACTATCTGGCACTAGACCCAACCATCACCCGCAGTTTTGTCGAGAAAGTCAAACAAACCGTCGGTGTGGACATTGCCAAACGCGCCAATAAACCAGTGCTGGTAACGGCAATGGACATACGCCGTTATGTGCGCAAAATGCTGGAAGTAGAACTCTACGAACTTGCCGTGTTGTCTTACCAAGAATTAACCCAAGAAATCACCGTACAACCACTGAGCCGTATCAGCCTATAGATGTCTAATCACTTGTGGAAATTTGGGGCATTTGAAAAAGTATTTCATGCACCGTAGGGGAGGGCTATCATGCCCTCCCTAAAGTATTGTACTTGTACCATCTTAACCGCTATGCGCCACTTGGTTTTGGTTTCCATGAATTGGATGGCATAAGACTTTATTTGTGCAGACACAAACGGCTCTGCACAATGTTACACCGTTTGTTGCCACTGCAACAAACGGCGGTTCTATTTTTCAACAGCCCCGAATAGCTTCTACTTGAATTTTGGTTTTACGCACGATTATTACCTATAATAAGAACCTTATCTATTAACAGGCAATTCATGCGTATGTATAATAGTCGCAATTATATGATTTCGTACATTTTCTTTTATTAAAACTAGTAAGATGGCTACCAATTCTCACTTGTCTTTTCCAACACAAGCCCCTTTGATTGGACACCAATTAGGTGGAGAATTAGTTTCTCAAAGACCAAAAGATGGATACATAAATGCAACTGCTTTATGTAAAGCGGCAAAAAAATCATTTTATGACTACTCCCGATTAAGGACGACTAGAGCCTTTCTAGAGGAATTGTCTGCCGAAACGGGAATTCCCGTTTCGGCACTATTTCAAACATTTAAGGGTGGCAACAAGATTGAATTACAAGGAACATGGATACATCCTGATGTAGCCACTCATCTTGCTCAGTGGCTTTCTCCTAAATTCGCAGTCCAAGTATCTAAGTGGGTTAGAGAGTGGATTACGGGTCAAGTATCTGGCTATATGCCACCTCATGTTAAAAGATATATAAAGAATAGAGCAAAAATACCCCATACTCATTTTTCTATGCTAAACGAGATATACTTAAACTTAATAGCACCTCTAGAGGAAGCTGGTTTTTTTATGCCGGACAAAATGCTTCCTGACGCTTCTACTGGCAGAATGTTTTCAAGCTTTCTGCGCAAGAAAGGAATAAGTCCAGAGAGTTTTCCCACATATACTCATGAGTTCTCCGATAATAGGCCTGATGTTCAAGCTAGGCTTTATCCTAATGAATATCTTCCTTCTTTTAAGAACTATTTTAACAAGGAATGGTTACCTAAACACGCTGAGAAGTATTTCAAAGATCGCGCACCAAAAGCATTGCCATACATTAACTTGATTACTCCTTTTGAATTACCCCCACCTGTAAATCAAAAAAACAATGAGTAATGTCATGGGATTTTTAGTTCAAACAAACGGAGAAAAAATGAAGGTATACATTTCAAAGCAAGCCATGCGATCAAATGGTAAGAAGGTAGTGAATGGCATCGCTGCCGTATTGTTTTTATTTGCTATTTGCGCAACATCTGTCAGGGCCTATCAAGTGGGAGATACTTTTCGTGATTGTGCGACCTGTCCGGAGATGGTCGTGTTGCCGGCAGAAAAGTTCATGATGGGTTCGCCCGAAGGGGAGAGAGGAGGAGATGATATTGAAAGGCCGCAACATCAGGTTACTATTCCTGAACCTTTTGCAGTGGGCAAATATGAAGTGACCGTGGGGCAATATGCAGAGTTTGTTATAGAGACAAAACATAAAGCCGGAAACTGTGATGCTCCGACAGGTAAATCTTGGAATGATCCAGGTTTTAAGCAAACCAATGATCATCCAGTAGTATGCGTTTCTTGGGATGATGCCTCAACGTACGCTTATTGGTTATCAGTGAAGACTGGGCATGAATATAGGTTATTGACTGAGGCAGAATGGGAATATGCAGTTCGTGCCGGCACGACTACGGCGTATCATTCTGGTCGTATGATTTTAGGTAATATGGCTCAGTATGATAGCGACGGAACTACAGCAGTGGGTAGTTTCCCTGCAAATGCGTTTGGGCTACACGACATGCACGGCAACGTCTCGGAATGGGTGGAGGACTGCTGGCATAATAATTACACTGGTGCACCGACAAACGGTAGCGCATGGCTAAGCGGATGTAGAAGAGGCAGCGAGAATGACTGTGGGGAAGATAGTGGGGATACTTTGAGGCTATGTAAAGAGCTACTCGTTGGAAAGGAATTACGCGTGTTGCGCGGCGGCTCTTGGAACAATAAGCCGGAGTTCCTGCGCTCAGCCTTTCGCATTGGAATCAACGTAACATACCGGCACGACCTCCTTGGGTTCCGTGTTGCCCGTGACCTTACCCCATAAATCCTTACTTCAAAGATTTCGGATGACGAGGCTTATGGCGTACCCACCAAATTTACGATACTGGTAGGGGAGGGCTAGCATGCCCTCCCTAAAGTACCGTTCTGCACAAACCCAACCGCTACGCGCCATTTGGTTTTGGTTATAATGGACTTTGCAATCAAACAAAAGGAGAAAAAATGAAGTTATACATTGCAAAGCACACTATGCGATTAAATGCTAAGAAGGCAACAAGTCAGGTGGGAGATACTTTTCGTGATTGTGCGACATGTCCGAAGATGGTCGTATTGCCGGCAGGACAGTTCATGATGGGTTCGCCCGAAGGAGAAAGAGGAAGAGACGATGATGAAAGACCGCAGCGTCAAGTTACTATTCTTAAACCTTTTGCAGTGGGCAAATATGAAGTGACCGTAGGGCAATATGCGGAGTTTGTTAGAGAGACAAAACACAAAATACCACCTAATTGTAATAGTTCCCCAATTTTTAATCGTCCGGTAGTATGTGTTAATTGGGATGATGCTTCAACCTACGCTTATTGGTTATCAACGAAGACTGGACAGAATTACAGATTATTGAGTGAATCTCAATGGGAATATGCAGCTCGTGCTGGTACGAGGACAGCCTATTATTTCGGTAGTACGATTTCCTGGAGGCAGGCGAGGCACATTTCCCTCCTCAGAGGACTTGGAGCAGTAGGCAGTTATCCTGCCAATACATTCGGGCTACATGATATGCATGGTAATGCCATAGAGTGGGTGGAGGATTGCTGGCACGGTGATTACATTGATGCACCAACGGATGGTAGTGCGTGGACTGATGAATGTAATCCGGCAGGACGTATGTTGCGTAGTGGTTCTGGGAATGATGAACCAAGGAGTCTGCGCTCCGCGTTTCGCTACACGCTTGATGCCTCTAGCCGGAGCTTCAACATTGGGTTCCGAGTTGCCCGGACGCTTACCCCATAAATCCTCACCTTACTTTTAAGGTTATTTACAAAGTTAGTTTTCATGCTATTGCCTCCGTAAATACACTTGGGGGTTGATAGCCCAGTACACTGTGCAGATATTGCGTCATAATCTATACGTTGACTTTCTATCGTCAAACCGCCGTTTATCGGAAAAACTTACTTTGGTATTATTACTGAATTTAGGGAGAAGGCTGAATTGGCTGCGCTGTCTTGGGGATATGTATAATAGCGGTATTCTATGACCGACAAAAGAGAAATCCTTGTAACCATTGCTTTGCCTTACGCAAACGAACCGATCCATATTGGTCATCTGATGGAATATGCAAACCGATATTTGGGATCATTTTTAGCGGTTGAGTGGTTTAGTTTTCCGAACCTCAGTAGTGATGGTTTGCTTCTTTATGCCTAGACTTATCATATACTCATAACATCAGACAAACGAGAAAGATGCTACATAGTAAAGTCAAGACCTACCTAGAAGGCTTAAAGCAAGAACAAAAATTTGATGCACCTGTAGAACATTCAATTGCTCAAAAAATAGAAGAAATTCTAAAAAACGATCCTGAACATGAACCGACAAGGGAAGACATAGCAGAGCAAATGGCTTTTGACTTTATGGAGGACTATCCAAATGATGATACAGGTTGGAAAACAGATGGCGGACGACTAATGTATTACGGACCAATGTTTGTACTCCCAGACAACCAAAACCAGATGAAGGAATATCCGAGTATTACACAAGTGACTGAAGAAGTATTGGAATACTGGGGGAAACGGGCAGAGGAGAGTACGCACCCAATCCTATCATCTCGTTATGCGGATTTAATCGTTGATTTCTCTTATGAAATTATAGGAAAAGAGGCAAATATTAGTTTTTATCAAATTGTTATAGATTCCAATATTCAAATTTGTGAAAAGTCTCTCGTGCCTTTTCCAACAAACAAAACTAAAGCTAGACGAGCATTGAGTTTAGCTGTTTATAAAAAAGACCCTTCCCGAATAAACAAAGTAAAGGATGCAATTATAAAATTGGGAAATGAACCCGGATGTAAAGATTTTGCCTTTAAGTTGCTACTTTTAGATTTTCCTAAACAAGTCATTCTCAGTGAGAGAGAAAAAGAAAATCTTATTAAAGAGACGGAAGAATATCTAGAGAAAATAGAAAAAAATCCACATATCGCAGAACATTACGTTTCTTGTCTTGCAGAATATTACGCTAAAGAAAAAGATGAAGATAATCTTATGCGTGTTTTGAGTATTTTGGAAAAATCTCTAAAAATGCATAGTCAATTAAGCTCCGAAGCATTGTTGACTATAAATGTGTATAAACAAATTCAGGAAATATACTGGCACTACGCGAGTAAGTTTAAGTTTAATGAAGCAAAAAAATCTAGCGAAAGAATTAGTAGAGAATTTGGGCAACTTGACCTAGATATAAATAAATCTCTTCAAAGGAAATCAATTGAAATAAATATCAATCAAACAGATATTGATAAATACATAAATTCTATCTTTGATGAAAAAGGGAATAACGAACTAACAATAATAATGGGAAAAATCGCATTTTGTTTTCTGCTAAGAGAAAATGACATAGGAAAGTCACTAGCCGATATTTCTAGTAAACACCCCTTACAATTTTTATGTAGTCAACAAATTATTTCCGATAAAAATATCCCGATTGCTACACTTGGTTCGCTTAAAGACGATTACTATAATCATTTACAAAACCATGCAAAACAATATATTCTGTTTAACTACCCTTTCTTATCCTCTGTAATAGATGAATTGAAAAGACAGTTTTCGGAGCAAGTAGTACTTGAATATTTCTGCAAAGCTGATCTTTTTAGAGATGAAGAGGAAAAATATATTGAAAGGGCAATTTCTGGATATTGGAGAAATGATTATCTAGTCTCTTCATCTCTATTTGTCCCACTTATAGAAAGCAGCATAAGAAGATTAATTGGGGTTTGTGGGGGATCAACTCTGAAACTAAATCATGCAGCAAAGGGTTATGATTACATTTCACTTTGTCCCTTATTAAAAGAGAACAAAGATATACTCTCGAAAGTTTTCTCAGAAATTGGTGATATATCTTTCTATTTTCGTTTTGCTCTTACGGAAAAGCTAGGCATGAATTTAAGAAATAACCTCGCACATGGAATTGGGCTGAGAAATTTTTTCAGACGCGATATCTCAGACATATTATTTCACGTACTAATCTGTTTGTCTTTGGTTAAGAAAAAGGAAGATAATCAATAAAAAAATAGGTGCTCTCTCCAAATGGTAGACATTTTCCCTGAACGGCCTTTTCCTTCTCCTTTTAATTGATGGCACTTGACTAGTTAAGGGACAAAATACCTCACACAACCCTTATTTTCCTGTTTGAAATACGTACTCTTCTAAAATATCTGTTTTTCTTTGCCGTTACTAGTTATTTCACCGAATCTCGGTCCCTAAACTAGTCAAGCACCATAAACAATATAGGGCTACCGAAAAAGTATTATTCAACCATCTGTGGTCTCGAAACCATTACAGAATGAGTGCTTCTTGAATAGGGATTAAACCATTTTTTCTCTTGTGCAGAAATCCGCAAAAGAGGTCAGGCTTATATTTTCCTCCACTTGTCGATTGTCAGCCTCCAACGATACTTGATAAAAAGTTTTGATTGGGGTTCTTTGCCGAAAGTAAAAAAGATGTGGGGAGATTGAGGTGGCTTTTAGCTTACATTCCACGGCAAAGCGTGGTTTTTTATTTTCGAGGACTACAAAATCTATTTCTCTTTTATCGGTATCCCTTAAATATCTCAATTCCATTTTGTAGCCGTTCACATCCTCGTGAAAATGGCAATATTTTAAGAGTTGACATGCCATCATATTCTCAAACCTTACCCCCGGCTCCTCTATTTGACTCCAATCCCACAGGTAAAGTTTCTGCTCTTTTTTAACCGCTCGTATTTGTGGTGATCCTAAAGGCGCAATTTGAAAGCAATAATAAAGTGCATCAAGGATACCTAGCCATCTTTTGGTTGTTTTGGGGTCAACTTCAAGGTCTTGCGAAAGAGAGTTTATCGAGAGTGGAGAACCAATGCGTCGAGGAAGTTCTTCTGCCAAAAGTTCTACTTTATCTATATCTTTGACGCTTTCTAAATCGCGCAAATCTTCTCTGACAATTTTAGCTAACCTTTCTTGGTGCCATTTTCTTAAATGCCTTTTATCTGCTCTTAGAAAAACTTCGGGAAAACCTCCGTATGTAAAGATGTTATTCAGCTTGTCTTTAGTTATACCAACTTCGGGAAGAGAGAAGGGGTGAAGCCTGTAATAGTAATATCTGCCTAACAGCGAATCCCCACCTTTTCTAAAATGATCAAGCCTTGCCGAACCAGTTATGATGAAGCTATGCGTATTTTTCAGAGTATCGTAGATGCCTTTGACTAGATTTCTCCAGTTCTTATGTTTATGGATTTCATCAAAGATAATAAACTTTTCAGAAGCCGGCCATTCATGGTTCTTGATCTTTCGACGATGGTGTTCCAAGTCCCAGTTTAGATAAGCAGGGTGTCCATCTTCATAATTACTGAGTAAAGATTGAGCTAATGTGGTTTTCCCTGATTGCCTGGGACCGCCCAAGAAAACCATCCTTTTTCTTAAATCCGAACGCACCGTATCTTCCAGATATCTTGTGAGTAAAACAGACATGACTCCATTTTACTCATGGGTATTTTGGAGTCAAACCCGCGAATTACTGTGTCACAAAGCAGTTATAAGAAGCCATTGAATTGGCGTTGTTGAAAAGTGATATTCCCATCCTCTGGAGGGGTGGCAGGCCTATGCATTTTGTAATGCATGCGTCTAGCAATCATGTTGCGATTCTGCACAATGTTAAACGAAATGTAGGGGCGGATTTGCATATCCGCCCAAACATACCGTACTTGTACCATTCCAACTGTCTTGCGCCATCAAATTTACGCAAACCACTCGCAACGCGTTGTGTCCGTACAAATCAATCCATTCATTCATTTCGTTTATGGGAACCAAAATCAAGTGGCGCAAGCGGTTCTGTTGGTGCAGAACGGTACTTTAGGGAGGGCATGCTAGCCCTCCCCTACCAGTATCGTAAATTTGGTGGGTACGCCATAAGCCTCATAATCCAAAATTTTTGAGGTAAAGAGGTAAGGATTTATGGGGTAAGCGTCCGGGCAACTCGGAACCCGTGGCTGACGTCCCGGATAGCTGCATAGTTCCTGACGCGATTGGCGGAGCGGAGGATCTGTGGGTTGAGGTCCCAGGAACCGCCACGCAGCACGCGTAATTCCCTTCCGACAAGATTATCTTTACAGTATTTCACCCACCAATCAGGACCCACACAATCATCCTCATTGCCTTTTCTACATCCGCTAAGCCATGCACTACCGTTTGTCAGTGCACCAGTGTAATCATCATGCCAACAGTCCTCCACCCATTCCCATACATTACCGTGCATGTCGTATAGCCCGAAAGCATTTGAGGGATAGCTGCCTACTGCTACAGTGCCTTCGTTGTTGCGGTTGTAGTTAGCCTGATTACCCAGAATCATTCTGCCAAAGTGATACGCCGTAGTCGTTCCAGCGCGAGCCGCATATTCCCATTTTGCCTCAGTCAATAATCGGTATTCATGCCCAGTCTTCACTGATAACCAATAAGCATAGGTTGAAGCATCATCCCAATTAACACATACTACCGGGTGATCATTGCTTTGCTTAAAACCTGGGGCAAGCCAAGATCTATCATCACGGAAGGACCCATCTTGGAAATAAAAACAATTTCCGGCTTTGTGTTTTGTCTCTCTAACAAACTCTGCATATTGCCCTACGGTCACCTCATATTTACCCACTGCAAAAGGTTTAGGAATAGTAACTTGACGTTGCGGTCCTTCATCATCGTCTCTTCCTCTTTCTCCTTCGGGCGAACCCATCATGAACTTTCCTGCCGGCAACACGACCATCTCTGGACAGGTTGCACAATCACGAAAAGTATCCCCCGCCTGATACGCATTGACAGATGTTAGTGTCGATAAAAATAGTATAAACAATGCGGTAGTGATGCCGTTCACTACTCTCTTGCCATTTAATAGCATAGTTTGCTTTGTAATAAATACTTTCATTTTTCCTTCTTCTACTTGAATTGAAAAGTTCATTATAACGGAAAGCCTATACACGATGCATAAACCCAACCGCTTGCGCCACTAAATTTATGAAAACGGTAGGAGCAGAATAGAGCCGCCGATTGAGACAGTGGGTCAATCGGCATCTCAATTATCCGCTCTAACGCAACGTACTTACACGATTTATACATTCATCCATCAAATTTACACAAACCATAATCTTGTAGCGCAAAGCGGTTGGGTTTGTGCAATGGCAGTATTTTTTCAACAGTCTCACATTTGAACTTTGGGTTGACAAAGTCCCATGTTAGCCCTCCCCTACGGTGCATGAAAAAATTAGCAAGAAAATAAATAAAAAAAAGTATTATAATGGCATAAGATAACCAAAAGGGGGGAAACATGGCGGTTAATTCTACGCCAAACTTAATTATCGCTTGTACGTGTAATTTATTACTCATGGGGTTGGTATTATTCCAATCTGCTATCGCACAGACATCAACACCTTCGGCGGATGTTCCGCCACATATTACCGCAATTGACGACTTCAGGTTATTGCAACTTGACGAATCATATACTTTACCGGTGAAGATTAGAGACGACAACGGAGACGATATAAAAATATCTATCGCTTTGGGCGACGAGAGTGTGGTGTCAACGACTCCTACCGTGCTGGATATTTCGGAAAATACGACAACCGAAAACACTGTATATTTTCAACTGACACCACTGGGATTAGGAAAGACTTCGGTGACCTTGAGTGCTTCCGACGGGATAAGTACGAGCACCGAAACATTTGAAATTACGGTGGTAGCCAATATCGCACCGACGATTGACGGTATCGAAACTCAGCAAACCGTAAGTATTTTTGTAGGTGCACCGTTGGTTCTAAGATTCAGAGTGAACGACCCGAATGTCGGCTCGGAGAAAAACGAGAACATTCAGGTAACGGTTATGAAGAACAGTGGCAGAATATCAACAGCACTCTACGAAAACCCAAGCGGTGTCTATTTTCTTGTACTTTCTACAACGAATGCAATGGAGACTGATCAGGTCACGATATCAATCAGCGATGCCAGCGGCGGGATGACCAAGAGCATTGTAGATTTCAATTTATTACCAAGACCTTCATTTATAAGGAGTCGTTTCACGGTAAGAGGTCAGTTGTTCGGATGTAGCCAATGCGATCCGCTTTCGGATGGCATCGTGCATATACGTTTCGCTCCCGATGCGCCGATACGCTCGCATGATGGTGTCAAAGATTTCATAAGATTTACGGTGCAATTAAGAAGAATAAACGGATCCGATACGCCGCGTTATCTTACGGTAGCTTCTACTCAATTCAATTACGACGGGTCGGTGCTTAGATGTACCAATGAAAACACGCCAGTCGATCTGTTTGCAGGTAAAGATTACGGAGTGATCACAAATCGACAGGGAGACGATTTATTTAGTTACAATCAGATCAGTTCTGAAGGATTGGATATTCCCAATCCCGACCTCGTTAGCACTCTAGGTTCGGATTGGGAAGATTTTGTCGTGATGAAATGTGATATCATCGGCGATCAAATGAGCGAAGCGGGAATCGCAATCCACGCATCGGAAGGTCCTAACGCCAATATAAATGAATACATATCACCCGACACCTCAGTTGCTAAGGGAGCGTTTGTATTGGCTGACAACGATCTTCGTGGATTTAGATTGGACGGTAAAACTTACGCTCGTGATTATGCTCGCTATGGTGACGGTCGTGGTGTGCGAGTTGAATTTTCTAAAGGTATAGCGACGCAGTTGACAAATCAGCACTTTGATGTTCACTTTGTCAATAGCGACACAGAAGTGCCTGATGTTGAGCGGGTGATACATACATCGGGTAGTCGTTATGCAGATATCTTGATTAGTAGACCCGTACAACGAGCGGTAATAAGATTAGTGAGTACTCGCACGAGTATCGTAGAGGATATAGAAGGTAATTCATTGGCAGACGGTAATTTCGTTGCCGCTTTAGAGTACGACACAGCTGCGCCGCGTGCGACTACGATTACAAAAGTATCCTTTGCCGACGGTGTCTCTACTTGGAATATCGGATTTAACGAACCAATTGCTACCAACACGGTGCATGCAGAGAACTTATGTATAACCAACGAAGACGGTATTTGTGCGGATCCGGGATTGGCAACGACTCCTTCGATTATTGCGACATCTTTGGTTGGCAACACGACGATGAGTGTGGTCATTACTGAAATTGGTAGCAAACGCGGTGCGACTCACTCTTTGGAATTCAGGCGTAATGCAATTCTTGGTGAAGATTTTAGAATAGTTGAGGATTATCAAAAGGTATTGAGAGATGCGGTGACGATCGAAGATCGGTTCAAATTGGAGTGTGGAGGCTTTTATCCGAATATCGGGCAAACCGAATTATTCTTCAAAATCACTAGAGACTCGGTCAATCCGCAAGGATTAACGTTGATGCAGAACGGGAATCTCTTAGATGCAGAAATTGAACAAATCGGAAATACCGTAAGGGAGGTTTCTATATTCAAAGCCACATTTCCTAACGAGATTAGCAATGGTGCCGATATTGAGGCTGTATATACGGCACAAGATGATATAGATACGACAACATGCATTGCCGAACTGTATAAAGATAGCGACGGCGATGGCCTAGCTGATATAGTAGATGAAGCACCTTTTGATGCAAGTGTGAGGATGGTGAACACCGAGGTAGCATCGACGGCACCTTTAGCAGAGCCTCCTGCTGAAGTCGATGTTTTTTATAGTCGTGATGTGTTAATTCGTAGTCTATTCAGAGGTACTGAGTTCGATTATGTAGAAGTTGAATCGAATCGTCCAGTTAAACGTACCTTCACCTCAAATAGTGCGATGACGGCAGCGGTCTACTTCGGTATAAACAATCCCAATGCACGCGTGTTTCGAGTTAACGAACAGTGTGAGACGGTTTTAGATGCAGCTAGGGATATGAATTTAACGAAAGTAAAGATAAACGAATACTGTCTGGATGTGGGCGATAACTTTGGAAGCGAACCTGTTGGGATGCGCCGCTATATTTGGGCAGTAGTTGAAAACGGATATTTAGTTGCCAGTAACTATAGAAGCTATGAGCTTAATGTGGCTGCGGAGATAAACTTTTGGGGTCAATCTTCGTATTTATACGATAGAGCTACAACCAGCAAAGTGATTATTTCAACCGATATCGATGAGGTAACCGATATACAAATTCAAGTCAATCACCTATCGGATACCGGCATTGATGAGCTACAGACACTTTTGCTTACATTAACGAATGGCGGTAGCGAGCTTGAAACGCAAGCTAATTATGCTCTAGCGGATCAGACTATAGGGCATCCAAGTATCGGAGAGACCGTTACGCACTGGTTAGCAGGGTCATCACAGGTATGGCAACCTACCAGTGATATTTTGATACCGAAGCGCGGTGGCTATCCTGAGTTTAACGATATTGATTATGCAATAGGTAGCGATAACGCGGTAGATATCAAGCTGGTACAAGCAGGTGAGACGATTACTAGAATAAACCGTATCATGCTATACGATGTTGCCGACCCGACGCTACCTCGAGTGTCGTCTATGGTATCCGGCAGAATGTATTACCTAATCGCCGATTTGATGACGAATATCTCGGATATTGCAAGTCAAGTTTCGTTATCGTCCGATTTGATAGACGGTTATACGATTACGACACCCTCAGAGATTCTGATAGATCGAATTGGTAGTGATGGTCATTTTGACAACACCGAGTATTTTCCAGTGATTGCACTTGAAGTTGATGATACGAGTACAACGCGCACGATCAGTGTGGGTTGGAATAGGCTGGGTGATTTATCGGATATACAAGCGATCTGTGTCGTGACTCCAAATTTACCGGAACGATATGCCGAAGCCGACGGCGATGGCGATATTATTCCCGACAGTCTCGATTTACGACCTGCCGATGCTACCGAACTACAAGTTGCAATCGGAACCGAAGTCGGTGGTATCAATAGATTAAGGACAAATACTGAGAAACCGCTATTCGTCTCAGATATCGGATTGATTAGAGCAATTGGTGAGGGTAGTGACGATAGTGTTGATTATTCACCAGCAAATATCATCTATGACAATTTGAGTCTCGGTACCAAGACACTATTGGGATTTGACGATACAGATACTGCAATGCAGAGTCTGACGACGTTCGGAGTAAGCGATGTAGATTATGCAATCGGCAACGAAGGTGAGCTGGTAGGTGGCGTTGCATATACCGTCTTTCCTATAGAGTCATCAACGGCAAGTGAGATTTTATATCTAGGCACATACAATAAAAATGCAAGACGATGGGAGCGTTTTGACCAAGATGCTATAGCCGGCTATATCGATACCTGGTACGCGATAGAACATCCGAACGACGGTAGCGATTGTCCGATTGATGTTCAGAAATATAGAAACGAGTATCGCTCGGACGGTATGCACGGGATGGGATTTGCCGCAAGCACCCGAAATTGCATTATGCTGATTATTAGTGACGGAGGACCTTACGACGACAGTTCTAGAGACGGGAGGATCGTTGCTTTGAATGGAATATCATCAATGCCGTTTTCTTTTGATAGGGTTTTCCCGCCTCGTCCGATCATTAGAGTGGTTGCTGCAAACTCTGGGCGCGCAATGATAAATACTCATGATGCCTCGGGTGTTACATATAGTATGCGCTATGAGGTATTTGCGGGAGGTACTGCTCAAGGTCTGAATGATCCGAGTTCTTATAGTTTATTGCGAATTCGCGACGATGGAACGTCGGATGTTATTACCGCTATTGCATCGGTCATGCCAGTAAGTGGTCGCCCAAATACGGTTATAGTCTCTTACGACGAGGTTCGATTGAATGATGCCGAATTAAGAGAAACAAGCGGCTTCACATTAGCGCGTAACGGCACTGGGCTGAGCGGTACCGATTCTATAGAACCCATTAGATATAGTAGCGGTGAAGTTATTGCTCCTGGGATGCGTTTGGACTTGAGTCCTTCGGCAATCGCAAACACGACTCCGTTTATCGATGAAATTGATGATTTCAAATTGATACCGTTGAACGAGGCATATCCGCTAGCGGTTACGATTACTGATAATATCGGAGATGTTCTAAGCGTATCTATAGAAGCCGATAATACTGAGTTAATGTCTACAACCCCTGCTTTCATAGAAATTGCAAGTGGAGGAAAAACGACAAATACCGTTGTTTTCGGCTTGACACCAATCGCAGTGGGAAAGGTTGTGCTGACGGTTCTAGCTTCTGATGGAACGACTACTGATACGCAAACATTCACGGTTGAAATCATAGAAAATGTCCCTCCGGTGATTGAAGGTATAGAAACCGGGAGTATAGATCTCTATCTAGAGGCTAGTTATGTATTCAACTTTAGAGTTCGCGATATGAATCTGGGTGTAGCGAGAAACGAGGAACTCAATGCTCCAACACTCATCGATAGTGAAGGTAGATCCAACTTTATATATCTTGAAGAAAACTTAAACGACGGTTATAGCTTGATTATTACTATTTTATTCGAAAATAATAATGTTACGATATCGGTAACCGATAACGCCGGTGCAAGAGCCGAAGTTGTGTTGTTTCTAAATCTAAAACAAACCGATTTTATACGAAGCCGATTCTCCGGACCTTTGCCGAACATACGTTTCAACGGGGAAGAAGCCGAGGGTGCGGCATGTCTATTTTGTGATCCTACCGAAGACGGTTTTTCGCGCGTGCGTTTTGCACCCGACTCGGTACGGTTATTAAACGAAAATGGTGAAAGTTTTATAGAATTCTCTGTGGAAGGAAAACATTCCGAACCTAACAGGCTCTACCATATTTTATTAGCTGGTTCTATCTTAAAATACAATGCTGATGCTTTTGGGGAGAATCTGAATAATCCGTTTTTAACAATTCCAGGTTCTAATGCATCTGTTTTAGGCGATCAATGTACTTATCGTAGTGGGTTGCCGGATATTTTTAAGGATAACGGTTACGGTGTTTTCTATAGAAGTCTAAGCAACGATGTTTTGGCAATTGCACAAATAAGTAAGCATTTTGTATTAGATAGCAATGAACCTCAATCAGTAGCAATGGAATTATTGACCACTATAGGTTCAGACTGGAAAAAACTGTTTACTATTAAATGCAAGGTAGTAGAAGGACAAACGAACAAAGAGGCAGGCTTCGCAATACATACCGATAGTACATTACGGGTTATAGATTTTACAAGGTCGCGGATCATAGGGGGAAGAATTCTATTACCGTTGGTGGACAACGACATTCTTGGGTTCAGGCTTGACGGTAAAACTTATGTGCGGGATTATGCGCGCTACGGCGACGGTCGTGGTGTGCGAGTTGAGTTTTCTAAAGGTATTTCCACACAGTTGACGACGCAGCACTTTGTCGTTCGTTTTGCCGATGATAGCACAAATGCGCCGGATGTAAGTCAAGTGATACATACATCGGGTAGTCCTTACGCAAATATCCTAATTGATGAACCTGTAGAAGGTGCTGTGATGAGGTTGGTGAGCACTGGTACGACCGTTATAGAAGATATAGAAGGTGGTTCGTTGGCGGACGGGAGTTTTGTTGCCGCTTTGGAATATGACGCAAGCGCACCTCATGCGACTACGATTACGAGGGTATCGCTTGTCGACGGTATATCCACTTGGGATATCGGATTTAGTGCACCTATTCGCGCCACTACGGTGCGTGCGGAGAATTTATGTATAACAAACGATGATAATGTCTGCGCGATGCTTAAACCGACGACACCTTCCGCTATTGTTTCGGCATCTCTTAGCAGTGCTACAACCATGACCGTAGTCGTCAACGAGGTTGATATCGCTACAGAAAGTGGCCGTTCCTTAGAATTTAGGCGCAATACGGTTCTTGGCGAGGATTTCAGAGTAGTTGAAGATTATCAAGAACCGTTAAGAAATCAAGTGGCAATCAGAGATAGCATACCACCGACGATCACGGTAGTTGCAGGGAATCATGGAAGAGCTATGATTGTTGAAGAACGTTCTACCTATATTACGTACGATTTTAATTTTATGATATATGCCAGCGAGCCGGTTGTAGGTTTGACCGACCCGAATTCATATCAACTGTTACGAGTACCTAGCAATGGTATTCTGGTACCGATTGTTGCCGTTCCTCAAGTAACGCCAATACTCAATCGCCAAAATGCAGTTATGCTTAGCTACACCGACATTAGATTGGAAAAAGCCGTTGCTAGGGAAAGTAGAGGCTTTACATTAGGTCGTGTTAATTCTCAGGTAATCAATGATTTATCGGGAAACAATCCAGTAGGATTATCCGATTCATCTGATAATACGGAGCCTTTGGATATCGCGGGAGTAAGAAGTGAAAGTGCAGTAGCAGTGATACGTGCATCTATATATTTAATCGATCTGAAAGTCTCATTGGGTGAGTTGGTACCGAGCTTCAGCAGTGCTACGACATTTTACAGAGTAGCTGTTTCTAATGAAACAACAAGTATTAAGGTAATACCTACGAGCGGTGACAACGATACGATAACGATTAGTTTGCTAACTGGCGATGGCCGAACTGTTTATCAAGCCAATACCGATATTCCGCTGAATCAACTGGGTGAGCAGGGTAATATCATCGAAGTTGTGGTGGAATCCGAAAGCGGAGTTGATTCAAATACATATACAATTCAAGTCATCCGAGCGTTCAGTAGAAATGCCGATTTGAGCAATATAGTGATAAGCAAAGCGGGTGCTCCGGTTTCTCTGACTCCTGCATTTAATGTTGAGACCACAACCTATACGGCATCAGTGAGTAACGATACCAGAGAACTCCAAGTTACAGCGATTGCAAGCGATGAGATGCGTGCGGGTATTCAAATATCGGTCGATGACGGTGAGTTTGAGGCACTGGCAACTAAGGAGATTGATATACGGCCGGGGCATAAAACGACACGAGGTTTTGAGACTGCGGTTACAATCAAAGTGACTGCCGACGATGGTGAAACCTCTAAAAGTTATACCGTGATACTAATCCGCCTGCTTGATGTTGCCGATACGACCTTGCAGAACTTGGAAGTATCGCCGGGTCAGCTACGACCCGAATATACGACTGCGACATTTGCGTATACGGTTAATGTTGCTGCCACGACTGCCACGATAAAGGTGATACCTACAGTCAATGACAGCAGTACGGCAACGATTATTTTGCTAACCGGAGATAGCCGAACTGTTTATCAAGCCAATACGGACATTCCATTGAACGAATTGGGTGAGCGAGGTAATATAATTGAAGTCGTGGTGGAGTCGGAAAACGGAGTTGATTCAAGTACATATACAATTCAAGTCATCCGAGCGTTCAGTAGAAATGCCGATTTGAGCGATATAAAAATAAGCAAAGCAGGTGCTTTGGTTTCTCTGACTCCTGCATTTAATGTTGAGACCACAACCTATACGGCATCAGTGAGCAACGATACTAGAGAACTCCAAGTTGCAACGGTTGCAAGCGACGAGATGCGTGCGGATATTCAAATATCAGTTGATGGCAATGAGTTTGAGGAAGTTTCAACTAAGAATATCGATATCCAAACAGGACATAAAACGACACGAGGTTTTGAGACTGCGGTTACAATCAAAGTGACTGCCGACGATGGTGAAACCTCTAAAAGCTATACCGTGATACTAATCCGTTCGTTTGATGTTGCCGATGCGACCTTGCATGATTTGGAAGTATTGCCGGGCAACCTACAACCTGAATATACGACTTCGACGTTTGTGTATACGGTCAATGTTGCTACCACGACCGCTACGATAAGAGTAATACCTACGACCAACAATAACGGTACGGCAACGATTTCTTTGCTAACCGGCGATAGCCGCACCGTTTATCAAGCCAATACGGATATTCCATTGAACGAATTGGGGGAGCAAGGTAATATCATAGAAATCATGGTTGAATCCGAAAGCGGAGTTGATTCAAATATTTATACAATTCAAGTCATCCGAGCATTCAGTGGAAATGCCGATTTGCGTAGTATATTAATAAGCAAAGAAGGAATTCCTATTTCTCTGACTCCTGCATTTAATAGTGAGACCACAACCTATACGGCATCAGTGAGCAACGATACTAGAGAACTCCAAGTTGCAACGGTTGCAAGCGACGAGATGCATGCGGATATTCAAATATCAGTTGATGAAAATGAGTTTGAGGTACTGGCAACTAAGGAGATTGGTATATGGCCGGGGCATAAAACAATGCGAGGTCTTGAGACTGCGGTTACAGTCAAAGTGACTGCCGACGATGGTGAAACCTCTAAAAGCTATACCGTGATAATAATCCGCTCGTTTGATGTTGTCAATGCAATCTTGCAGAACTTGGAAGTATCGCCGGGCAACCTACAACCCGAATATACGACTGCGACATTTGCTTATACGGTTAATGTTGCCGCTACGACTGCCACGATAAAGGTGATACCTACGACCATCAACAACAGTACGGCAACGATTATTTTGCTAACCGAAGATAGCCGAACCGTTTATCAAGCTAATACGGACATTCCACTGAATCAATTGGGTGGGCAGGGTAATATCATAGAAATCATAATCGAATCCGAAGATGGGATTAATTCAAATATTTATATAATTCAAGTAATCCGAGCATTCAGTGGGAATGCCGATTTGAGCGACATAGTGATAAGCAAAGAGGATGCCTTAGTTTCTCTGACCCCTGCATTTAATAGTGAGACCACAACCTATACGGCATCAGTGAGCAACAATGCCAGAGAACTCCAAGTTACAGCGATTGCAAGCGACGAGATGCGTGCGGATATTCAAATATCAGTCGATGGCAGTGAGTTTGAGGAAGTTTCAACTAAGAATATTAATATATGGCCGGGGCATAAAACAATGCGAGGTTTTGAGACTGCGGTTACAATCAAAGTGACTGCCGACGATGGTGAAACCTCTAAAAGCTATACCATGATACTAATCCGTTCGTTTGATGTTGCCGATGCGACCTTACATGATTTGGAAGTATCGCCAGGTCAGCTACAACCCGAATATACGACTGCGACATTTGCATATACGGTCAATGTTGCCGCTACGACCGCTACGATAAGAGTAATACCTACGACTAATAATAACGGTACGGCAACGATTTCTTTGGTGACTGAAAATAGCCGCACTGTTTATCAAGCCAATACGGACATTCCATTGAATCAATTAGGCGAGCAGGGTAATATCATCCAAGTGGCAGTCGTGTCAGGAGACGGTGAACACTCAAATATCTATACCATCAAAGTAATCCGACCGTTCAGTAGAAATACCGATTTGAGCGACATAGTGATAAGCAAAGCGGATGATCCAGTTTCTTTGACCCCTGCATTTAATGTTGAGACCACAGACTATACGGCATCAGTGAGCAACGATACTCAAGAACTTAGAGTTACTGCCGTTGCAAGCGACGAGATGCGTGCGGATATTCAAATATCGATTGATGACGGCGAGTTTGAGGAAGTTTCAACTAAGAATATCGATATCCAAACAGGACATAAAACGACACGAGGTTTTGAGACTGCGGTTGCGATCAAAGTGACTGCCGACGATGGTGAAACCTCTAAAAGCTATACCGTGATACTAATCCGCTCGTTTGATGTTGCCGGTTCGACTTTGCAAAATCTGGAAGTATCGCCAGGTCAGCTACAACCCGAATATACGACTGCGACATTTGCGTATACGGTCAATGTTGCCGCTACGACTGCTACGATAAAAGTGATACCTACGATTAACGACAACAGTACGGCGACGATTACTTTGGTGACCGAGGATAGCCGAACCGTTTATCAAGCCAATACGGACATTCCATTGAATCAATTAGGCGAGCAGGGTAATATCATCCAAGTGGCAGTCGTGTCAGGAGACGGTGAACACTCAAATATCTATACCATCAAAGTAATCCGAGTGTTCAGTAGAAATGCCGATTTGAGCGACATAGTGATAAGCAAAGCGGATGATCCAGTTTCTTTGACCCCTGCATTTAATGTTGAGACCACAGACTATACGGCATCAGTGAGCAACGATACCAGAGAACTTAGAGTTACTGCCGTTGCAAGCGACGAGATGCGTGCGGGTATTCAAATATCGATTGATGACGGCGAGTTTGAGGAAGTTTCAACTAAGAATATCGATATCCAAACAGGACATAAAACGACACGAGGTTTTGAGACTGCGGTTACAATCAAAGTGACTGCCGACGATGGTGAAACCTCTAAAAGCTATACCGTGATACTAATCCGCTCGTTTGATGTTGCCGGTTCGACTTTGCAAAATCTGGAAGTATCGCCAGGTCAGCTACAACCCGAATATACGACTGCGACATTTTCGTATACGGTCAATGTTGCCGCTACGACTGCTACGATAAAAGTGATACCTACGATTAACGACAACAGTACGGCGACGATTACTTTGGTGACCGAGGATAGCCGCACTGTTTATCAAGCCATGGTGATACGGACATTCCATTGAATCAATTAGGCGAGCAGGGTAATATCATCCAAGTGGCAGTCGTGTCAGGAGACGGTGAACACTCAAATATCTATACTATCAAAGTAATCCGACCGTTCAGTAGAAATGCCGATTTGAGCGACATAGTGATAAGCAAAGCGGATGATCCAGTTTCTTTGACCCCTGCATTTAATGTTGAGACCACAGACTATACGGCATCAGTGAGCAACGATACTCAAGAACTTAGAGTTACTGCCGTTGCAAGCGACGAGATGCGTGCGGGTATTCAAATATCGATTGAGTATGACGGCGAGTTTGAGGAAGTTTCAACTAAGAATATCGATATCCAAGCAGGACATAAAACGATGCGAGGTTTTGAGACTGCGGTTACGATCAAACTGCCGACGATGCCGATACCGTGATACTGCTCGTTTGATGTTGCCGGTTCGACTTTGCAAAATCTGGAAGTATCGCCAGGTCAGCTACAACCCGAATATACGACTGCGACATTTGCGTATACGGTCAATGTTGCCGCTACGACCGCTACGATAAGAGTAATACCTACGACTAATAATAACGGTACGGCAACGATTTCTTTGGTGACTGAAAATAGCCGAACTGTTTATCAAGCCAATACGGACATTCCATTGAATCAATTAGGCGAGCAGGGTAATATCATCCAAGTGGCAGTCGTGTCAGGAGACGGTGAACACTCAAATATCTATACCATCAAAGTAATCCGACCGTTCAGTAGAAATGCCGATTTGAGCGACATAGTGGTAAGCAAAGCGGATGATCCAGTTTCTTTGACCCCTGCATTTAATGTTGAGACCACAGACTATACGGCATCAGTGAGCAACGATACTCAAGAACTTAGAGTTACTGCCGTTGCAAGCGACGAGATGCGTGCGGGTATTCAAATATCGATTGATGACGGCGAGTTTGAGGAAGTTTCAACTAAGAATATCGATATCCAAACAGGACATAAAACGACACGAGGTTTTGAGACTGCGGTTACAATCAAAGTGACTGCCGACGATGGTGAAACTTCTAAAAGCTATACCGTGACACTAATCCGCTCGTTTGATGTTGCCGATGCGACCTTACATGATTTGGAAGTATCGCCAGGTCAGCTACAACCCGAATATACGACTGCGACATTTTCGTATACGGTCAATGTTGCCGCTACGACCGCTACGATAAGAGTAATACCTACGACTAATAATAACGGTACGGCAACGATTTCTTTGGTGACTGAAAATAGCCGAACTGTTTATCAAGCCAATACGGACATTCCATTGAATCAATTAGGCGAGCAGGGTAATATCATTGAAATCATGGTTGAATCCGAAAGTGGAGTTGATTCAAATACATATACCATCAAAGTCATCCGAGCATTCAGTGGAAATGCCGATTTGAGCGACATAGTGATAAGCAAAGCGGATGATCCAGTTTCTTTGACCCCTGCATTTAATGTTGAGACCACAGACTATACGGCATCAGTGAGCAACGATACTCAAGAACTTAGAGTTACTGCCGTTGCAAGCGACGAGATGCGTGCGGGTATTCAAATATCGATTGATGACGGCGAGTTTGAGGAAGTTTCAACTAAGAATATCGATATCCAAACAGGACATAAAACGACACGAGGTTTTGAGACTGCGGTTACAATCAAAGTGACTGCCGACGATGGTGAAACCTCTAAAAGCTATACCGTGACACTAATCCGCTCGTTTGATGTTGCCGATGCGACCTTACATGATTTGGAAGTATCGCCAGGTCAGCTACAACCCGAATATACGACTGCGACATTTTCGTATACGGTCAATGTTGCCGCTACGACCGCTACGATAAGAGTAATACCTACGACTAATAATAACGGTACGGCAACGATTTCTTTGGTGACTGAAAATAGCCGAACTGTTTATCAAGCCAATGCAGACATTCCACTGAATCAATTGGGTGGGCAGGGTAATATCATCCAAGTGGCAGTCGTGTCAGGAGACGGTGAACACTCAAATATCTATACCATCAAAGTCATCCGACCGTTCAGTAGAAATGCCGATTTGAGCGACATAGTGATAAGCAAAGCGGATGATCCAGTTTCTTTGACCCCTGCATTTAATGTTGAGACCACAGACTATACGGCATCAGTGAGCAACGATACTCAAGAACTTAGAGTTACTGCCGTTGCAAGCGACGAGATGCGTGCGGGTATTCAAATATCGATTGATGACGGCGAGTTTGAGGAAGTTTCAACTAAGAATATCGATATCCAAACAGGACATAAAACGACACGAGGTTTTGAGACTGCGGTTGCGATCAAAGTGACTGCCGACGATGGTGAAACCTCTAAAAGCTATACCGTGATACTAATCCGCTCGTTTGATGTTGCCGGTTCGACTTTGCAAAATCTGGAAGTATCGCCAGGTCAGCTACAACCCGAATATACGACTGCGACATTTTCGTATACGGTCAATGTTGCCGCTACGACTGCTACGATAAAAGTGATACCTACGATTAACGACAACAGTACGGCGACGATTACTTTGGTGACCGAGGATAGCCGAACCGTTTATCAAGCCAATACGGACATTCCATTGAATCAATTAGGCGAGCAGGGTAATATCATCCAAGTGGCAGTCGTGTCAGGAGACGGTGAACACTCAAATATCTATACCATCAAAGTAATCCGAGCGTTCAGTAGAAATGCCGATTTGAGCGACATAGTGATAAGCAAAGAGGATGCCTTAGTTTCTTTGACCCCTGCATTTAATGTTGAGACCACAGACTATACGGCATCAGTGAGCAACGATACTCAAGAACTTAGAGTTACTGCCGTTGCAAGCGACGAGATGCGTGCGGGTATTCAAATATCGATTGATGACGGCGAGTTTGAGGAAGTTTCAACTAAGAATATTGATATCCAAACAGGACATAAAACGACACGAGGTTTTGAGACTGCGGTTACAATCAAAGTGACTGCCGACGATGGTGAAACCTCTAAAAGCTATACCGTGATACTAATCCGCTCGTTTGATGTTGCCGGTTCGACTTTGCAAAATCTGGAAGTATCGCCAGGTCAGCTACAACCCGAATATACGACTGCGACATTTTCGTATACGGTCAATGTTGCCGCTACGACTGCTACGATAAAAGTGATACCTACGATTAACGACAACAGTACGGCGACGATTACTTTGGTGACCGAGGATAGCCGCACTGTTTATCAAGCCAATACGGACATTCCATTGAATCAATTAGGCGAGCAGGGTAATATCATCCAAGTGGCAGTCGTGTCAGGAGACGGTGAACACTCAAATATCTATACTATCAAAGTAATCCGACCGTTCAGTAGAAATGCCGATTTGAGCGACATAGTGATAAGCAAAGCGGATGATCCAGTTTCTTTGACCCCTGCATTTAATGTTGAGACCACAGACTATACGGCATCAGTGAGCAACGATACTCAAGAACTTAGAGTTACTGCCGTTGCAAGCGACGAGATGCGTGCGGATATTCAAATATCGATTGATGACGGCGAGTTTGAGGAAGTTTCAACTAAGAATATCGATATCCAAACAGGACATAAAACGACACGAGGTTTTGAGACTGCGGTTGCGATCAAAGTGACTGCCGACGATGGTGAAACCTCTAAAAGCTATACCGTGATACTAATCCGCTCGTTTGATGTTGCCGGTTCGACTTTGCAAAATCTGGAAGTATCGCCAGGTCAGCTACAACCCGAATATACGACTGCGACATTTTCGTATACGGTCAATGTTGCCGCTACGACTGCTACGATAAAAGTGATACCTACGATTAACGACAACAGTACGGCGATAATTACTTTGGTGACCGAGGATAGCCGCACTGTTTATCAAGCCAATACGGACATTCCATTGAATCAATTAGGCGAGCAGGGTAATATCATCCAAGTGGCAGTCGTGTCAGGAGACGGTGAACACTCAAATATCTATACCATCAAAGTAATCCGAGCGTTCAGTAGAAATGCCGATTTGAGCGACATAGTGATAAGCAAAGCGGATGATCCAGTTTCTTTGACCCCTGCATTTAATGTTGAGACCACAGACTATACGGCATCAGTGAGCAACGATACTCAAGAACTTAGAGTTACTGCCGTTGCAAGCGACGAGATGCGTGCGGGTATTCAAATATCGATTGATGACGGCGAGTTTGAGGAAGTTTCAACTAAGAATATCGATATCCAAACAGGACATAAAACGATGCGAGGTTTTGAGACTGCGGTTGCGATCAAAGTGACTGCCGACGATGGTGAAACCTCTAAAAGCTATACCGTGATACTAATCCGCTCGTTTGATGTTGCCGGTTCGACTTTGCAAAATCTGGAAGTATCGCCAGGTCAGCTACAACCCGAATATACGACTGCGACATTTTCGTATACGGTCAATGTTGCCGCTACGACTGCTACGATAAAAATGATACCTACGATTAACGACAACAGTACGGCGACGATTACATTGCTAACCGGCGATAGCCGCACCGTTTATCAAGCGAATACGGACATTCCACTGAACGAATTGGGCGAGCAGGGCAATATCATCCAAGTGACAGTCGTGTCAGGAGACGGTGAGCACTCAAATATCTATACCATCAAAGTCATCCGAGCGTTCAGTAGAAATGCCGATTTGAGCGATATAGTGATAAGCAAAGCGGATGATCTGGTTTCTCTGACTCCTACATTTAATGGTGAGACCACAGACTATACGGTATCAGTGAGCAACGATACCAGAGAACTCCAAGTTACAGCGATTGCAAGCGATGAGATGCGTGCAGGTATTCAAATATCGGTTGATGACGGCGAGTTTGAGAAAGTTTCAACTAAGGATATTGATATCCAAGCAGGACATAAAACGGCGCGAGGTTTTGAGACTGCGGTTACAATCAAAGTGACTGCTGACGATGGTGAAACCTCTAAAAGCTATATCGTGATACTAATCCGCTCGTTTGATGTTGCCGGTGCAACCTTGCAGAACTTGGAAGTATCGCCGGGTCAGCTACAACCCAAATATACGACTGCGACATTTTCGTATACGGTCAATGTTGCCGCCACGACTGCTACGATAAGAGTAATACCTACGATTAACGACAACAGTACGGCGATAATTACTTTGGTGACCGAGGATAGCCGCACCGTTTATCAAGCCAATACGGACATTCCATTAAATCAATTAGGCGAGCAGGGCAATATCATTGAAATCATGGTTGAATCCGAAAGTGGAGTTGATTCAAATACATATACCATCAAAGTCATCCGAGCATTCAGTGCGAATGCCGATTTGAGCGACATAGTGATAAGCAAAGCGGGTGATCTGGTTTCTTTGACTCCTACATTTAATGTTGAGACCACAGACTATACGGCATCAGTGAGCAACGATACCAGAGAACTTAGAGTTAGTGCCGTTGCAAGCGACGAGATGCGTGCGGATATTCAAATATCGGTTGATGACGGCGAGTTTGAGGAAGTTTCAACTAAGGATATTGATATCCAAGCAGGACATAAAACGATGCGAGGTTTTGAGACTGCGGTTACGATCAAAGTGACTGCCGATGATGATGAAACCTCTAAAAGCTATACCGTGACACTAATCCGCTCGTTTGATGTTGCCGATGCGACTTTGCAGAACTTGGAAGTATCGCCGGGTCAGTTGCAACCCGGATATACGACTGCGACATTTGTGTATACGGTCAATGTTGCTGCCACGACTGCTACGATAAGAGTAATACCTACGATTAACGACAACAGTACGGCGATAATTACTTTGGTGACCGAGGATAGCCGCACCGTTTATCAAGCCAATACGGACATTCCATTAAATCAATTAGGCGAGCAGGGCAATATCATTGAAATCATGGTTGAATCCGAAAGTGGAGTTGATTCAAATACATATACCATCAAAGTCATCCGAGCATTCAGTAGAAATGCCGATTTGAGCGATATAGTGATAAGCAAAGCGGGTGATCTGGTTTCTCTGACCCCTACATTTAATGGTGAGACCACAGACTATACGGTATCAGTGAGCAACGATACCAGAGAACTTAGAGTTAGTGCCGTTGCAAGCGACAAGATACGTGCAGGTATTCAAATATCGGTTGATGACGGCGAGTTTGAGGAAGTTTTAACTAAGGATGTTGATATCCAAGCAGGATATAAAACGGCGCGAGGTTTTGAGACTGCGGTTACAATCAAAGTGACTGCCGATGATGATGAAACCTCTAAAAGCTATACCGTGACACTAATCCGCTCGTTTGATGTTGCCGATGCGACTTTGCAGAACTTGGAAGTATCGCCGGGTCAGCTACAACCCGGATATACGACTGCGACATTTGTGTATACGGTCAATGTTGCTGCCACGACTGCTACGGTAAGGGTGATACCTACGACTAATAATAACGGTACGGTAACGATTTCTTTGCTAACCGGCGATAGCCGCACCGTTTATCAAGCGAATACGGACATTCCACTGAATCAATTGGGTGAGCAGGGCAATATCATCCAAGTAGCAGTCGTGTCAGGAGACGGTGAACACTCAAATATCTATACCATCAAAGTCATCCGAGCGTTCAGTGGAAATGCCGATTTGAGCGACATAGTGATAAGTAAAGCGAGTGATCCAGTTTCTTTGACCCCTGCATTTAATGTTGAGACCACAGACTATACGGCATCAGTGAGCAACGATACCAGAGAACTCCAAGTTACAGCGATTGCAAGCGATGAGATGCGTGCGGGTATTCAAATATCGGTTGATGACGGCGAGTTTGAGAAAGTTTCAACTAAGGATATTGATATCCAAGCAGGACATAAAACGATGCGAGGTTTTGAGACTGCGGTTACAATCAAAGTGACTGCTGACGATGGTGAAACATCTAAAAGCTATATCGTGATACTAATCCGTTCGTTTGATGTTGCCGGTGCAACTTTGCAAAATCTGGAAGTATCGCCGGGTCAGCTACAACCCAAATATACGACTGCGACATTTTCGTATACGGTCAATGTTGCCGCCACGACTGCTACGATAAAAATGATACCTACGATTAACGACAACAGTACGGCGACGATTACATTGCTAACCGGCGATAGCCGCACCGTTTATCAAGCGAATACGGACATTCCACTGAACGAATTGGGCGAGCAGGGCAATATCATCCAAGTGACAGTCGTGTCAGGAGACGGTGAACACTCAAATATCTATACCATCAAAGTCATCCGAGCATTCAGTAGAAATGCTGATTTGAGCGACATAGTGATAAGTAAAGCGGGTGATCCAGTTTCTTTGACCCCTACATTTAATGGTGAGACCACAACCTATACGGCATCAGTGAGCAACGATACCAGAGAACTCCAAGTTACAGCGATTGCAAGCGATGAGATGCGTGCAGGTATTCAAATATCGTTTGATGACGGTGAGTTTGAGGAAGTTTCAACTAAGGATATTGATATCCAAGCAGGACATAAAACGACGCGAGGTTTTGAGACTGCGGTTACAATCAAAGTGACTGCCGACGATGGTGAAACCTCTAAGAGCTATACCGTGATACTAATCCGTTCGTTTGATATTGCTGGTGCGACCTTGCAGAACTTGAAAGTATTGCCGGGTCAGTTACAACCCGAATATACGACTGCGACATTTGTGTATACGGTCGATGTTGCCGCTACAACCGCTACGATAAGAGTAATACCTACGATTAACGACAACAGTACGGCGACGATTACATTGCTAACCGGCGATAGCCGCACCGTTTATCAAGCGAATGCGGACATTCCACTGAACGAATTGGGTGAGCAGGGTAATATCATCCAAGTGGTAGTCGTATCAGGAGACGGTGAGAACTTTAATATCTACACAATCAAAATCATCCGAGCGTTCAGTGGAGATGCTGATTTGAGCGACATAGTGATAAGTAAAGCAGGTGATCCGGTTTCTCTGACACCTGCATTTAATGTTGAGACCACAGACTATACGGCATCAGTGAGCAACGATACTCAAGAACTTAGAGTTACTGCCGTTGCAAGCGACGAAGTGCATGCGAATATTCAAATATCGGTTGATGACGGTGAATTTGAAGAAGTTTCAACTAAGGATGTTGATATCCAAGCAGGATATAAAACGGCGCGAGGTTTTGAGACTGCGGTTACAATCAAAGTGACTGCCGATGATGATGAAACCTCTAAAAGCTATACCGTGACACTAATCCGCTCGTTTGATGTTGCCGATGCGACTTTGCAGAACTTGGAAGTATCGCCGGGTCAGTTGCAACCAGAATATACGACTGCAACGTTTGTGTATACGGTCAATGTTGCTGCCACGACTGCTACGATAAAAGTGATACCTACGATTAACGACAACAGTACGGCGACGATTACTTTGGTGACCGAGGATAGCCGAACCGTTTATCAAGCCAATACGGACATTCCATTAAATCAATTAGGCGAGCAGGGCAATATCATTGAAATCATGGTTGAATCCGAAAGTGGAGTTGATTCAAATATCTATACCATCAAAGTCATCCGAGCGTTCAGTAGAAATGCTGATTTGAGCGACATAGTGATAAGTAAAGCGGGTGATCCAGTTTCTTTGACCCCTACATTTAATGGTGAGACCACAACCTATACGGCATCAGTGAGCAACGATACCAGAGAACTCCAAGTTACAGCGATTGCAAGCGATGAGATGCGTGCAGGTATTCAAATATCGTTTGATGACGGTGAGTTTGAGGAAGTTTCAACTAAGGATATTGATATCCAAGCAGGACATAAAACGACGCGAGGTTTTGAGACTGCGGTTACAATCAAAGTGACTGCCGACGATGGTGAAACCTCTAAGAGCTATACCGTGATACTAATCCGTTCGTTTGATATTGCTGGTGCGACCTTGCAGAACTTGAAAGTATTGCCGGGTCAGTTACAACCCGAATATACGACTGCGACATTTGTGTATACGGTCGATGTTGCCGCTACAACCTCTACGATAAGAGTAATACCTACGATTAACGACAACAGTACGGTAACGATTACATTGCTAACCGGCGATAGCCGCACCATTTATCAAGCCAATACGGACATTCCATTGAACGAATTAGGCGAGCAAGGCAATATCATTGAAGTGGCAGTCGTGCCGAGAGACGGTGAACAATCAGATATCTACATAATCAGAGTAATCAGGCCATCTTCAGGAATTCATGTTCGGGCTAAGGTATTTCTTGAAGGTCCGTTGCAGTAACCAGCTGTGAGGCTGTTGAAAAATAGAACCACCGTTTATTGCAGTAGCATAAACGGCGTAACATTGTGCAGAACCTCAACATGGGTATGTAGGTCGGACAAGCTAAGGCTTGTCATAAATGGTGGGTACGTCATAAAACCACCCCGTCAGATAGAACCGCCGATTGATCCAGCAGGTCAATCGGCGTGACATCGTGCAGAATTTTAACTTGATTGCTTGTCGTACACCACACAATTTATGGAAACCACAACTAGGTGGCGCAAGCAGTTGGAATAGTGCAGAACGGTGCCGTAGGGCGGATATGCAAATCCGCCCCTACCGTTATCGTAAATTTGATGGTACACAGTGGTTTAATTTGTGCAGAGCCATAACGTTAGGGTGGTTTGCATAATTATATGGCGTAAGCGGTTACGTTTGAGCGATGAGGGTACTTTTTCAACAGCCCCATTTATTCATTTCGTTTATGGGAACCAAAGCCAAGTGGCGTAAGCGGTTAGGTTTGTGCAGAACGGTACTTTAGGGAGGGCATGATAGCCCTCCCCTACCAGTATCGTAAATTTGGTGGGTACGCCATAAGCCTCACCATCCGAAACCTTTGAGGTAAAGAGGTAAGGATTTATGGGATAAGCGTCCGGACAACACGGAAGCCGACGTTGAAGCCCCAGTAAGCAGCATCGTACCCGACGCGACTGGCGGAGCGCAGGTGCTGAGGGTTGTGGATCCACGAATCGCCACGCAACACGCGTATTTCCTTTCCGACAACATTCTCTTTACACATCCTCAAGCTATCCTCACTCAAGCCCGCACAATCATCCTCATTGCCTTTTCTACATCCGCTAAGCCATGCACTACCGTTTGTCGGTGCACCAGTGTAATCATCATGCCAACAGTCCTCCACCTATTCCCATACATTACCGTGCATGTCGTATAGCCCGAAAGCATTTGCGGGATAACTGCCTACTGCTACAGTGCCTTCGTTGTTGCGGTTGTAATTAGCTTGATTACCTAAAATCATTCTGCCAAAATGATACGGCGTGGTCGTGCCAGCGCGGGCCGCATATTTCCATTCTGCCTCAGTCAATAACCTGTAGTCCTGCCCAGTCTTCACTGATAACCAATAAGCATAGGTTGAAGCATCATCCCATGAAACACATACTACCGGATGCTCATTGCTTTGCTTATGCTTAAAATATGGCGGATCGCTCCAAGATTTATCATCATCATCATAACGCAAAGATCCATCTTGGAGATAATAACAATTTCCGGTTTTGTGTTTTGCCTCTTTAACAAACTCTGCATATTGCCCTACGGTCACCTCATATTTACCCACTGCAAAAGGCTTAGGAATAGTAACCTGACGTTGCGGTCCTTCATAATCATCTCTTCCTCTCTCTCCTTCAGGCGAACCCATCATGAACTTTCCTGCCGGCAACACGACCATCTCCGGACAAGTCGCACAATCACGAAAAGTGTCTCCCACCTGATATGCATTGGCAGATGTTAGTGCTGATAGCAGTAATAAAAACAATACAGCAGCGATGCTGCTCACTGCCCTCTTGCCATTTAATCGCATAGCTTGCTTTGTAATAAATACTTTCATTTTTCCTTCTTCTACTTGAATTGAAAAGTTCATTATAACTAAATAGCCTTCACACGATGCATAAACCCAACCGCTTGCGCCACTAAATTTATGAAAACGGTAGGAGCAGAATAGAACCGCCGATTGAGACAGTAGGTCAATCGGCATCTCAATTATCCGCTCTAACGCAACGTACTTACACGATTTATACATTCATCCATCAAATTTACACAAACCATAATCTTGTAGCGCAAAGCGATTGGGTTTGTGCGGAACGGTACCGTAGGGCGGATATGCAAATCCGCCCCTACCGTTTGCGTAAATTTGAGGGCGCAAGCGGTTACGTTTGAGCGATGAGGGTACTTTTTCAACAGCCCATTCATTCATTTCGTTTATGGAAACCAAAACCAAGTGGCGCGTGGCGATTGGGTTTGTGCGGGACGGTACTTTTTCAATAGCCTCATATGCCCTCCCGTAATGCGACGCGCTTGCACAAACGAAATCTTACACCATCCAATATCATGGGAACCAAAACCAAGTGGCGCGTGGCGGTTTTATTAGTGCAGAACGGTACGTTAGGGCGGATATGCAAATCCGCCCCTACCGTTTGCGTAAATTTGAGGGCGCAGGCGGTTAAGTTTGTGCGATGACGGTACTTTTTCAGCAGTCCATATCTAATGGCTTATGGAATTTGTGATTTTATTGATGTTGTATTAGAATAGTATTCATACAAACAAAGGAGGGGAAATCATGCCTATAAGTACAGAAAATCCGGTCTCTACGGCCGGAGTTAACCAATCTCAACCCCCAACAGCAGAGCGTGCTACCGGGACGTTCGGCGAGCGACGTGTATCGATTGCAAATGCATCCGATCGCTTTGTTGATACTCAGCAAACCGCTCTGAACACAGCGAATATGCCGGAACCGCGGCCTATCCGCACCATTCATATTCGACGGCCAGCTATTTCTAGGGCGACACATCACGACTTGATTGACCCAAGACTAGAGACCGAGAATCCCAACACCTCGTTACACTCCGAGGCAGCCATTGCAGAAAGAACTAAGGAATTGGCAGAAACCAAATCTGCCGCTAGGCTTGATGACTATATTCAGTATAGCCATGATAGTGGCAATATCTCTGATGAGAATAAAGAGTTGTTTTCTACGCTCAGCAACTATAACAAGGCATTGGACAAACAAATGGTGCGCATCGCCGATTTGGGCGACAAGCTAAACACCGGCAAGGCCTCGCCCAAAGAAGCCCACGAACTCAATGCGTTGCTTAAGACGCATAAGCGGAACTTATCAATTGTGCAAGGACACTTGTCACAATTAGATAAGGAAAACTTGGCACCGGAAGGGAGGGCACTGACAAGTGCTTTTGAAGTGCGTTTTGCCGAACGACATCTTGATTTGGCAGACATGACAGCATTGTTCTCGGATATCCTGCCAGAACAAGAGCCACTTAGCAAAGGAGAACGCATTGGATATAGCCTTTTGCAGGTTAGAGGATGTCTGCGTGCGGTAAAACAGATGCCGATGAGCCCTGGGACGCGCAATAAAATCACAAAAACATTAGAGGCACAGTGTCAAAAACTTGAAAAACATGCAGCACTTGAACGAGGAGAGTATGATCCGGCAACCAGAGATCTGTCATTAGAAGAAGTATTGACCGAAGATTTCACCTTAGTCAAAGACAAGAAAAAGTATAGTTCCAGTGTTCTGTCTCCGCTCACTAAACGGTGGGATGAAGCTAATCAAGATTTTACACAACAAGCCCAGAGAGACCTTATCCCCCTATCGCATCCCAAAATCTCTCAAGCGATGCTGGCTGAATTATTTGTCGCGCATCAACTCAAAGCCAGTGGTGTCGGCAAATCCGATATGCCGCCGGTTGGCTTTTTATTAAAGCAAGGCATCATCGGCGAGATCAACAATCAGGAGTGGCCGGTGGTCAAAAAAGAGCTTGCATTCAGGATGGCAGGCGCAAATCATAACGCAACCAGCACGATTACGCCGGGTGGGCATTTAGCAAAAAATTTCGCTACAGATTATCCGAGCAACGGCATTAGCTCTATGGATCGTATGCAGTACAAACATGTGCCTAATATGGCACACTCCCAGATGACTGCAGAGAGCGGCGAGGTTTTATTCTCAGGAATACGGCACGGTGTCATAGACCCGTATATGATAAACAACAAGAATCTTAAAAATCTGCCTGAAACTGAGCTTAGCACAATGGTCAAAGAATTGTTGTTGGATACGGGTGCTATTGACATTCCTAACGGGCAGGCTCCCGACACTTATGCAACGATAATTGCCCGACAAATCAAAGAAGGCAACCCAGAGATGCCCGATATTGGCACCAAACTTCGCACCGAATCGAGCAAAATGATGGCAAAGGAATTATTAGCCACAGCGGTCGTCTCGGACCCTGAAAAAATGCAAGCTGCCCTTGATGGAGAAACTGTCGGTGTGTCGTTAAACTCAATTTCTCTGGTAACGCCCGATGCATTGCGGGCGCGTCTTAAGGCTGGTAGTGGAAGTGATGAAAAAGCGATGCTCGCGCATCAAGCTGAAAGTCTGAAGGCGTTAGCCGCATCAGGGGAGCCGGTGGTTGTTAATGTACGAGATAACGACGGGGTTCCCAGATCAATCAAGGTTCTGCCCAAGGTTCGCACGTTGAATTTCGGCGTTAACAAGGGTGCAGTTGCGACAAGCAAGGGTGTGCTGGGTCCGAATACGCCTTTTTGGGGTCGGGCAATGGGCTGGGGGTTTGCTGCCAGCATGAATAATCCGGAACTACGCGATATGCTCGGTAATCCTCGCCAGCGAGACTTGGGAGGTGCGGTGGCCGAAAAAGTTGCACAGATGACCGCCAGCGGCGATGCACCGACGCAAAGGCGGGCGGCATTGCTAGAACAAGCGGCAACACAGGCAAAAGCGATATGGCGTAGCGGGTCTTTTAGGAGCGGCGGCAAAGAACCCTATAAAATGGTTTCCCGTTTAGCTTTGGTGAGTCATCTGATGGGAGAAACCACACTTTATAATTGCAAAAGTGGTAAAGATCGCACCGGACAGTTGGATGCCGAAGCGAAATACCTCGCCGCAGTGGGGCACACCACCGGCAATATCCCTGAACCCGATGCCGAATATACTCAAGAGTCCAGACGTGAGCGAACCAATTTCGCACTGAATACCGGAAACCATGAAGTGCAGCAGATGACGGTCGGTCTAAAAGGATATAAATTGAAAGGCGTGCCGGGGCTTGCCAAAGGGATGGAAGCCGATTTGATGGACGTATATCAGGGTGGCTCAAAATTTGTTAAAACCTAAACCCAATGATGGGGCTGTTGAAAAAGTGTTTTATGAACCGTAGGGGAGGGCTAACATGCCCTCCCAAACGTGTTGCGCCTGCACCATCAATACATTCATCCATTTTATATTATGGTAACCATAATTCGGTGGCGCGTGGCGATTGTAGTGATACAGAATGGTACTTTAGGGAGGGCATATTGAATCGCCGATTGAACCAGTAGGTCAATCGGCGTGACATTGTGCAAAACCATAACGTGGGTATGTGGGTCGGACAAGCTAAGGCTTGTCCTAATTGGTGGGTACGCAAAAAACCACCCCGTCAGGCTTCGCCTGCCACCCCTCCAGAGGAGGGGAATACCACTTTTTCAACAGCCAATGATCTAAACTTTTTCTAAAAATTCAGGGAGGGGGATATGCCAGAATTAAGCACCAATGACTTTCAAAGAGTTGCTGATAGAAACGGAAACATTTTTTTCAATCAAACCACGAACAAACTGGATGTGCGTGGCAGTTCCTTTATATCGCGCTTTGTCACATGGATAAAATCTAAATACAATCCAAGTAGGGTCAATCAAGAACACAAAATGGCTACCGAGTCTTTCATCAACGAGGTTGAACGCTCCTATGGTGAAGCGGTTGGAAAATACATGATAAATTACCGAACCGAGTCGGATGATCTTAGCCAGCTTTACGAGTTAGGCAAACAAAATAAACCCTTGGCAGCACGCCATGTACGAAAAGCGTTGAAAAATCTAGATATCATCAAAAGCACTTTAGCCGATACACAACTTTACTTGTCGCCACAGCAGTGCAACAAGTTATTGGCTGAAGAAATGTCTAAATATCCTGAGTTGGTAGGGCCTTATACGGCTGGAAAAATTGAAACCGAAAAACTAATCTCTAGTATTCAAAAGGCCATCATGGAAGAAGTTTATCAACACGGCGGAATAAACTGGGAAACAACTGGAATGGCAATTGCCAAAGATGTCATTGCAAAGTATGTTGCCGCGCAACTGCAGCCCCTAAGTTTGGCAGTAAAATATTCCCACCCCGAGTATTGTCAAGAGCAAATCGTTGCAAAGTTATCTAAAGACCCTAATCTTATTATGCGCTATTACTGCGATCCCAACGATATCGAAAGGCTTAACTCAAACATCCAAGAAGCCATTGTCAGTGCGTACTTTTCGTCGCCACAAGAGATGACGGAAACCAAAGCCTCGGCTATTGCCGACCAGATGATCACCCAACATACCGATGCACTTGTAAAAGAGCTACATGGACAAAATGCAGTACCGGCGATGAAACCAATGAGTAAATCCGACATTACTGCCGAAGTAAAGGCAACCAAAGAAGACAGTGCTTTTGCCGAGAGCACTCAGCAACTAGCCGCCACGGCTACTGCACAAAAGGAGGCCAAGCAATCTGCACAAAGACCACCTTCCACTTCAGAACCTAGTGTTGGTACGCCGCCTAATCAAACTGAGACAATGCCGGAGCCGATACCTTCTGCTTCCTCGGCACAAGCCACAATGGAAACACCTCTGATATCTACACCATCGACCACACCACCGGCACAAACCGAAGAAAGCATCATGCAGACCGAAACCCCGACTCTTAGCTCGACGTCTGACACCGATATGCTTCCGATTGCTATCCCTCCGGTTTCATCAGCAAATGAAGAACCACAAGCAGATGCTGTGCCCACAGTTCCCACTGCACAAACTTCATCGGTTACAAAAAGCCTTTCAACTACCGCCAAGCGGCTTTTCAAAAATGCCAAAGATAAGAAAATACAACTATCCACTGAGGTGAAAACACAAATACGCAGCGGAGAAATTCGCTCCCTATCAAAGCTGATAAAGGCACATAATCAATCTGTTGCAAAACGAATTACAACCACATCGCTTCAGGCATGGTATAAGGAAAATTATCCTAAACTTAAAGCTGAGATGCCAAAAGAAATGCAAGATTCGGTACTGAGAAACACCCAACAACTTATCCAACCATTGCAGTTTTTTGTAGACGAGAAACAAGCTAGATCGCTTGCGCTACAGGTGATGTCGGGTTATCTAAAAAGGCACACTAACACTTAAATATGTCCCGCACCCCCTTGCAAGCATACCACTATTCCACTCAAGGTATACATGCTATGCTATGCACAATGAAAATTTATTTAGTAGGCGGTGCGGTGCGCGATACTTTGCTAAATCAAAAAGTGTCGGAAAAAGATTGGGTCGTTGTCGGTGCCACACCCAAAGAGATGCTAAAGCGGGGCTTCAAACAAGTCGGAAAATATTTTCCGGTTTTCATACACCCTAGAACAGGCGAAGAATATGCTTTGGCTCGTACCGAACGCAAAACCAGTCATGGTTATCACGGCTTTAAGTTTAATACCTCACCGAATATCTCCATAGAAGATGATCTTAAACGGCGCGATCTAACCATTAACGCGATTGCGCAAGATTCGGATGGCACATTAATAGATCCGTGGGGCGGACAGCAAGATATAAAAGCATGTTTGCTCAGACATGTCTCTCACGCCTTCGTCGAAGACCCAGTCAGAGTACTGCGTGTTGCGCGTTTTGCCGCGCGTTTTGAGTCGCTGGGATTTACCATCGCACCTGAGACGCTAAACCTTATACAAGAGATGGTCGCAAACGGAGAGGTGGATTACTTGGTTGCCGAGCGTGTTTGGCAAGAAACGGCTAAGGCTTTTGCAACTGGTCGGCCGTCAATTTACTTAAAAACGTTGTTGGGTGTCGGCGCACTGGCGCGTATCGCACCAGAATTAGACAACTTTTTTCATCATCTTGCCAATAGTGCCGGCAAAGACAACATCCCTATGAGTACATCTTTGTTTGATGCGATAGATCAGGCACCGAAACACGTGCCTGACATTTTGTTGGCAATATTGTCTTTTTACGCGCACCGTATTGGTCTTTCTATCAACACTTTGAGCGAGCGATGGAAATTACCAAGCCGTTGCCAAAAAATAATTCGCTTGGCAGAAAAGTCTGATATATCGTTGAAATCTGCGGCTGATCTATCAAACGAAGAGTTATTAGATTTTCTAAACCAGGCGGATGCACTCAGAGACCGTGAACAACTTCAAAACTTGTTAACGGCGTATGAACTATCCAACTTTGAGAATATCTGTCTTACCGCCCCAATAAATCGTATTACACTTGCCTTAGATACGGTCGCCGCAGTTAAATTCGACTCAAGTCTGCAGGATTTGCCGGGCGAACAAGCAAAGGCTCAGGTGCGCAAAAAATACCTTGAGGCACTCAATTCGTTATAAATAGCAGCAATATGATACCGAGTAAAATACGATAGATCACGAAGGGCAGCAACCCTATTTTTTCAACGAAGCGAATGAACAATTTTATCGTTAGCAATGCAAATACTGCGGAAATAACAAATCCTACTGCCATTGGGTACCACAACTCGGCATTTATCTTTGAACCATTGAATATCTCCCAGATATTCAATGCACTGGCAGCAGCAATTACTGGTATTGCCAATAAAAACGAAAAATTCAACGACTGCCGGCGGGATAAATCAAGCAGAAGTGCTGCGGCAATCGTGATACCGGCTCTGGATGTACCGGGAATTAACGCAAGCGTTTGGGCTAAACCAATGATAAACGCTTGCTTAAGATTTATCGTCTGCGCTGCTGCCGTGTTTCTTCGCGCATCTGCAAACCACAACACAAACGCAAAGACAATCGTTGCCACAGCGATGACCTCAGTGCTACGCAACTCAGTTGCCACTAAATCCCGTAGCAATGCACCAGCGATAAAAACTGGTAAGGACGCAACGATTAGTGTTAACCATATATTCTGATCAACCGAAAGTGAGATTTTTGATGAATGGTTCGGTTGCATATTGATGAGTTCTTTGCGAAAATGGAACACCACTGCTGCCAATGTGCCACTATGTACTGCAATATCAAATGCCAAAAAACCTTCACCCAAACCGAAAAAATGCGCTGCCAATATCAGGTGTGCCGAACTCGAAATTGGCAGGAATTCAGTAACCCCCTGTACTAATGCGAGAATACTTGCTTGAAAAAGGTCCATCAGTTTCTTCCATATACTTAAATCAACCTATCATAGCAGGAGTCACAATTTAATGGAGAATAAACAACCGGTTGCGTTAATCACGGGTGCTGCCAAGCGCATTGGTGCGCAGATTGCAAAGACACTGCACCATGCTGGGATGCGGGTGATCTTACATTATAATCACTCTGCCACTGATGCGCTGGAAATCGTCAATAACCTCAACGCACAACGCCCTGACTCGGCATGTGCTTTCACTGCCGACTTATGCGAACTACAAGCGATAGAAGAACTTGCACAATCAGTGCAAAATCAGTGGGGACGTTTGGATGCATTGGTTAATAATGCTTCGGCCTTTTACCCCACCGAACTTGGGAGCTTAGATAAAGCGCATTGGGACGCGTTAATCAACATCAATATGAGAGCACCGCTATTTTTAAGTTGTGTGCTTGCCGACATGCTCAGCGAACACGGTGGATGCATTGTCAACATCGGCGACATACATTCAATTCGCCCACTCAAAAATCATACCGTCTACTCGGCGAGCAAAGCTGGATTGGCAATGATTACTCAATCTCTGGCTAAAGAACTCGCACCTCAAGTGCGGTGCAATATGGTCTCGCCGGGTGCAATCCTATGGCCGGAGAACGATTACGACGATGAGAGAAAGCAAGATGTTTTAGACCGCACGATGCTCAAACGAGCAGGACTTCCCGACGATATTGCCTCGGCAGTACTGTTTTTAGTACGAGATGCGAACTATATCACTGGTCAGACCCTTGCTGTGGATGGAGGTCGGACTTTATATAACTAAGCCGCCACTTGTTGCAGTAGCACAAGTGGCGTAACCTTGTGCAGAACTTTTACGGGTTAGGTAATGTATCCATTGCAATATGCTATATCCACCGTTTGAGCCAGTAGGTCAAACGGCGTGACGTTATGCAGAACCTCTACATAGGTATATTGGTCGGACAAGCTAAGGCTTGTCCTAACAATGAGGTAACGTCATTGTCAAGGTTTTACACTGGACAATTCCCCTCCTCTGGAGGGGTGGCAGGCGCAGCCTGACGGGGTGGTTGTCAAGGTTCTGCACAAAGTTAGTAATCAACTCAAAGCCTCGTCATCCGAAATCTCTGAGGTAAAGATTTAAGGATTTATGGGGTAAGCGTCCGGGAAACACGGAACCCGATGACGACGCTCCGGATAGTCGCGCCGTCGTACCAGCCGCGAAAGGCGGAGCGGAGGCCCTGTGGGTCGCTGTACCAGGAACCGCCACGCAGCACGCGAGTCTCCTTCCCTTGATGCTTTACACATCCGCTAAGCCACGCACTACTGTTTGTTGGTGCACCAGTGTAATCATCGTGCCAGCAGTCCTCCACCCATTCCCAGACATTGCCGTGCATGTCGTGTAGCCCAAACGCATTTGCAGGGAAACTGCCTACTGCTACAGTGCCTTCGTTGTTGCGGTTATAATTGGCCTGATTACCTAGAATCGCTCTGCCAAAATGATACGCCGTAGTCGTGCCAGCGCGAGCCGCATATTCCCATTCCGCCTCAGTCAATAACCGGTATTCATGCCCAGTATTCACTGATAACCAATAAGCATAGGTTGAAGCATCATCCCAATTAACACATACCACCGGATGATTATTGGTTTGCTTAAAACCCGGATCATCCCAAGATCTCTGCGAGTCATAACAATTTCCGGTTTTATGTTTTGTCTCTCTAACAAACTCTGCATATTGCCCTACGGTCACCTCATGTTTGCTCACTGCAAAAGGTTCAGGAATAGTAACTTGACGTTGCGGTCCTTCATAATCTTCTCTTCCTCTCTCTCCTTCGGGCGAACCCATCATGAACTTTCCTGCCGGCAACACGACCATCTCCGGACATGTGGCACAATCACGAAAAGTTTCTCCCACCTGATATGCACTGACAGATGTTGGTGCCGATAGCAATAATAATAACGCGGCAGCGATGCCGTTCACTATTCTCTTACCTAATCGCATAGTTTGTTTTGCAATAAGTATTTTCATTTTCCTCCTTTTATTCAAATTGAAAAACCCATTATAACCAAAACCATGTGGCGCAAGCGGTTACGTTTGGACGATGACAGTACTTTTTCAATAGCCCAACATTGCTAATCAGTTCAAAGCCTCGTCATCCTTAATCTCGGAGGTAAAGATTTAAGGATTTATGGGGTAAGCGTCCGGGCAACTCGGAAGCCGCCGTCGCCGTTCCGTATAGTAGCAATGCTCCAGAAGCGAACCGCGGAGCGCAAGCCCTCTCCATTGCTCCAAGAGCCGCCACGCAACACGCGTAATTCTTTCCCAATTATCAGCTCTTTACACCAATCAGCAGCAGGGTCACAATCATCCTCATTGCCTTTTCTACATCCGCCAAGCCACGCACTCCCGTTTGTCGGTGCACCAGTGTAATCATCGTGCCAGCAGTCCTCCACCCATTCCCATACATTGCCGTGCATGTCGTGTAGCTCAAATGCGTTTGCAGGAAAACTGCCTACTGCTACAGTGCCTTCGTTGTTTTCGTCGTAATTGGCTTGATTACCTAGAATCCTTTTGCCAAAGTGATATGGCGTAGTCGTTCCTGCGCGAGCCGCATATTCCCATTCCGCCTCAGTCAATAACCGGTATTCATGCCCGGTCTTCACTGATAACCAATAAGCATAGGTTGAAGCATCATCCCAATTGACACATACTACTGGATGATCATTGCTTTGCTTAAAACCCGGATCATGCCAAGATTGATCTTGCGGATAATAACAATTTCCGGTTTTGTGTTTTGTCTCTCTAACAAACTCTGCATATTGCCCTACGGTCACCTCATGTTTGCTCACTGCAAAAGGTTTAGGAATAGTAACTTGGCGTTGCGGCCCTTCCCAATCGAGTCTTCCTTTCTCTCCTTCAGGTGAACCCATCGTGAACTTTCCTGCCGGCAACACGACCATCTCTGGACATGTGGCACAATCACGAAAAGTTTCTCCTACCTGATATGCACTGACAGATGTTGGTGCCGATAGCAATAATAAAAACAATGCGGCAGTGACACCGTTCACTACTCTTTTACCATTTAATCGCATGGTTTGCTTTGCAATAAGTATTTTCATTTTCCTCCTTTTATTCAAATTGAAAAACCATTATAACCAAAACCAAATGGCGCAGGCGGTTAGGTTTGTGAAGGACGGTACTTTAGGGAGGGCATGTGGGGCTGTTGAAAAATAGAACCGCCGTTTGTTGCGGTAGCACAAACGGCGTGACTTTGTGCAGAACCTTTGCAACCACCCCGTCAGGCTTCGCCTGCCACCCCTCCAAAGGAGGGGAATGTACTAATGCAGATACTTTTTCAACAGCCCCATGTTAGCCCTCCCCTACCATTTTCATAAATTTGGTGGCGCAAGCGGTTACGTTTGGACGATGATAGTACTTTTTCAATAGCCCAACATTGCTAATCAGTTCAAAGCCTCGTCATCCATAATCTCTGAGGTAAGGAGGTAAGGATTTATGGGGTAAGCGTCCGGGCAACACGGAACCCGACGATGATGAACCGATTAGTCGCATAGTACCTGTAGCGATTAGCGGAGCCCAGGGACTCTGGAATATTGTACCAAGAGCCGCAGCGCAACACGCGTAATTCTTTCCCAATTATCAGCTCTTTACACCAATCAGCAGCAGGGTCACAATCATCCTCATTGCCTTTTCTACATCCGCCAAGCCACGCACTCCCGTTTGTCGGTGCACCAGTGTAATCATCGTGCCAGCAGTCCTCCACCCATTCCCATACATTGCCGTGCATGTCGTGTAGCTCAAATGCGTTTGCAGGAAAACTGCCTACTGCTACAGTGCCTTCATTGTTGCGGTTGTAATTGGCCTGATTACTTATAATCATTCTGCCAAAATGATACGCCGTGGTCGTGCCAGCACGAGCCGCATATTCCCATTCTGCTTCAGTCAATAACCGGTATTCATGCCCGGTCTTCACTGATAACCAATAAGCATAGGTTGAAGCATCATCCCAATTGACACATACTACTGGATGATCATTGCTTTGCTTAAAACCCGGATCATGCCAAGATTGATCTTGCGGATAATAACAATTTCCGGTTTTGTGTTTTGTCTCTCTAACAAACTCTGCATATTGCCCTACGGTCACCTCATGTTTGCTCACTGCAAAAGGTTTAGGAATAGTAACTTGGCGTTGCGGCCCTTCCCAATCGAGTCTTCCTTTCTCTCCTTCAGGTGAACCCATCGTGAACTTTCCTGCCGGCAACACGACCATCTCTGGACATGTGGCACAATCACGAAAAGTTTCTCCCACCTGATATGCACTGACAGATGTTGGTGCCGATAGCAATAATAAAAACAATGCGGCAGTGACACCGTTCACTACTCTTTTACCATTTAATCGCATAGTTTGTTTTGCAATAAGTATTTTCATTTTCCTCCTTTTATTCAAATTGCAAAGTCCATTATAACCAAAACCAAGTGGCGCAAGCGGTTGGGTTTGTGCAGGACGGTACTTTAGGGAGGGCATGCTAGCCCTCCCCTACCAGTATCGTAAATTAGGTGGGTACACAAAAAGTCACCACGCAAACGGGACGCGTGTTATCGGCTCTGGATGATCAAGGTTTTGTAATAATTCCGAGAAACATTGACCTATTTTAGGATGCGCCAAATCGCCAGCAATTTCTGCCATTGGTTCGAGTATGTAACTATGTTTGCTTAAATCCTTGTGCGGTAAACGAACCCCATTATCATCAACGATTAAATCGTCGTAAAGCAATTGATCCAAATCCAGTTCTCTTGAGACAAATTGATTTTTACCTCGTTTTCTGCCGTGCTTTTTCTCTATTTCAAAAAAAACCTGGCTGGTGTTGCTCGGGGTCAGTGTGGTTTCCAAAGAAACGACCATATTATAAAAATCTTCTCCCTCAAAACCGACGGCGGCGGATTGATACACCGACGACTTTATGACATTTCTAAATATCTGCTGTAGCGCACTAAGACACGAGCGGAGATTGTGTTCTTTGTTTATGTTTGTGCCAACACTAACAAATACTCTAGACATTGTCAGGTTTATTGCATGCTGCGCTCTATTGAAATACCGACACCCTCGGCACCACGGATTGCGCCAGCCTTATTGAGACGAAGATGTAGCCATTTAATGTCAAATGTCTGCATCAACTCATTGGCAAGGTTATGGCTTAAGGTTTCTATCAGGCGATACTCGGATGTAGAGACAAAGTCTTGTATATACTTGGCAATACTTTTATAGTCCACAGCCTCGTCTATGCGGTCGTGGGTGGCTGCCTTGGCGGCATTGGTTTCTACTTCTAAATCAATGCAAAGGCTTTGGCGAATTTGCCGTTCCCATTCAAATATGCCTATCGTCGCTTCTACCTTAAGGCCGGTTAAGAATATTTTATCCATCCTTGGCGGCTTGTTTTTCCTCTGGGAGCTTAGGCGGTTTCTTTAGCAAAGAGAGGTCATAAACTTCGTTTAAGTGGTACATCATCATACCTTTACGAGGTGGGATAATCTTCACCGTGGCATGTCTCATGATGTTCTTTTCAACCAAATGAAGCATGACATTATCAACGGCCGATCCTTGCTCGCTAGAGACTAACTGTGCTAATTCCGGAAAGTCATGATAGCGATAAACACGATAGTCTTCTTTCAAAAAATCAAAGTGGTTAGGGTTTCGTATATCAGACATAATATAGAGCCTTGAACCTTTACTGATCGCATAGCTAAGCAGCGTTTTTACTTGTTGGTTTGAGAATGCAAACTGAAGCATAGGTCTCTCTTTCGGGCGAACACCTCGCTTGCTTGTCACTTGCATACAAGCATAATATGCGTCTCTTAAGCTGATACTGCTTCCACGCGCTCTCGTTTGTTCGTCAAAGCAAGATCTCATCGTGCCAACTTTGTCCCAAAAATAATATTGTCCGGCGAGTGCGTTTTCTCTAGATGTGCCCATTGTTTTAAGCACTTTGTCGGTAAGCCCGTTTACCTTTTCCGAATAAGGAAAATCTAGCAAAAAAGCTGGTTTCTTTTTAGCATAGTCTTTAGCATACTGAGCTGTTGGGTCTCTTCTAACTATTACATCATAGCTTTCGCTCATCTCGCTTGAAACAACTTCATCACTGACTTGAAGCACTTTGTCGACAGCATAGCAATCTAAATCAAAATCTTCCTCTCTAATCCATTTCTGACTGTCCTTTACAATGCTATCCACTTTATCAATCGGGCGGATCGTGCCTTCGGATAAGTTTAGATAATCTTCAAACTGAAAGTCATCCCTTCTACAATAAAAATTGTATTCGGAACGCACCGCAAATTTACCAACCACTGGTACTCTACCCAATTCAAAGGCCTCCATGAAAACAACGTTTAGAGTTTTGAATATCTGGTCTATCCCAACCTTACTTTGTGTCATGGAGAAGACGATATATTTATCATCTTTTAAGTTTTGTTCTACCATTATCTAGCATCCAAATAAATTTTTCGGTTATCACACTTTTTTAACTTGTTAGCTTTGTGTGGTAAATCTAAGTAGCTATTATAAATAAATTTTTCCTATAAATTTAAGGGCTTATTAAATAACTATAATTATTATAACTTTGTGGCTAAGCTATGCTAATATAATTTGCTTAAAAAAATTTACAACCAACACTTAAGGAACCTATTTTATGAAACTCTGGCACGCTTGCATCAAAGAACTAGAACACCTTCTTCCGGAAGAAGATATCAACAGATGGATACGGCCGTTAGCTGTAGAGATAACAAAAAACCAAATAAAACTCTCTGCTCCCAATAGACTGCTCCACGAAAAAGTTAGCACAGTTTATTTAGAGCATATCCGCCAAGTCCTTTTTACCCTTGCACAAAGCCGCAATAATCCACCGCCCGAAGTGAGTTTAGAACACAAAGAAAGATTGAAAAATCAATTAGTTAGTTTCATAAACAAGGATCAGATTTTCGATAATTTCATAGAAGGAAAATCAAACCGGTTGGCACGCGCAGCAGCAGAACAAGTTGCAGCTCAGCCGGGTGTCTCGTACAATCCGTTTCTCATATACAGTAGCGTTGGGCTGGGCAAAACACATTTACTTCATGCAATTGGGAATACGATTAGCCAAAAATTTCCGGAAAAACGCGTTCGCTATTTACACTCAGAACAGTTTGTATCAGACATGGTTGATGCCTTACGCTCCGGAAACATGAATAAATTTAGTCGTTATTATAGAGGTCTTGATGTGCTACTAATTGACGATGTTCAATTCTTTGCCGGCAAAGAGCAAAGCCAAGAAGAGTTTTTTCACACCTTCAATCACCTGTTCGGTAGCAAAAGCCAAATCGTAATGACTTGTGATCGTTATCCTAAAGAAATAGACCGGCTGGAAGATCGCCTTAAGTCACGTTTTAGCTCCGGCTTAACCCAAATAATAGACCCACCTGAACTCGAAACCCGCGCTGCTATCATTTTAAGTAAATCCAAACTCTACAACTTGGGACTCTCCGAAGAGGTTTCGTTCTTTATTGCACAACAAATACCATCCAACATTCGAGAACTTGAAGGGGCATTAAAACGGATACAAGTAACCGTTGGAATTACCAAAAAACCAGTAACAGTACCTTATGTGAAAGAGATATTGAAAGACCTAATTGCTGCCAACAATCGCCAGCTCACGATAGAAAACATTCAAAAGGCTACATCAGAGTACTACAATATACAGCAGAACGATTTGTTATCAAATCGCCGTACTCGTTCCGTTGTTAGACCTAGACAAATGGCTATGCTACTCTCCAAAGAACTTACAAACCGAAGCCTTCCCGAAATTGGAAAAGCTTTTGGAAGGCGAGACCACACGACAGTACTTCATGCCTGCAAAACAATCAAAAAGTTAAAAGAAAGTGATCCGAACATAAGCGAAGCCTATAAGGCGTTACTGAGGATTTTGAACTACTGAATGAAACAGATAATAAGCAGTGAGTATGCTGGGGATATCTAAATACAAACTATTGAATAACAAACAAAATAAGTGATAATTAACAGGATAACTTTGGACAAAAATAAATAGATATAACAAATTTTGGAGATATCCACAAAAACAAAGAGAACCTACAACTACAATATAGATTAACAAATATTATTAATAGCATGAAAATAACTTTACAAAATAAAAACCTTTTATCTATACTTTCCTCTGTTAAAGGAGTCGTCCCTTCTCGTCCGACCTTTCCAACACAAAGTATGGTTTTGATTTCCCCTTCCGACAAAGGATGCTCTTTTTTCACACAAGGCCCCGAAGCACAGATACGATGCTTTTCTGAAGAACTTTCTATAGAAAAACCCGAAGAGAAACTTATATCTGTTTCCAAAATATTTGAAATATCTAGGAACTTTCCAGAAGATAGTAACATTTCTCTGCTTTTTGACGGTGATTCTGTTACAGTTTCATGTGAAGGAGGAAAGTATCAATTAAAAAGCCTATCAGCCGAAGAGTTTCCATTGATGGATGAGCCGGATGAAAAGGATGTTATTAAAATACCAGAGCGGGACTTAAAATATCTACTAGAAAAAACTGATTTTTGTATGGCTTCTCAAGATCCAAGACATTACTTAAACGGATTGTTTTTTTCTCTGGATGATAGCGAGCTATGCGCTGTTGCAACTGATAGTCACAGGCTTGCTTTGAGTTCTCTGGAGGTATCGAGCAAAGTTAAAACAGAGGGAATCCTGCCGCGAGAGATTGTTTCGGAGATTAAGAGACTCTTATCGGATACCAAGGATATTGCCGAGGTCAGCATCAGTGGGCAGAGGATTGTTGTGTCTCTTCAAAACATTCAAATTTCTGCAAAGGGGCTAAATGGACAATTTCCCGATTATAAAAAAGTAATACCAAAAGAATTCTTGGTAGAAATCGTTTTAGATCGCCAACAATTTTTGACTACACTACAACGTGCTTCGGCAATATCTGCGTCTTCATTATTGGATGAAGGTGCACACGTAAGCCTTGCTTTTTCTAATGAAGAACTATTGGTTAAAAGTAGCAATATGGACGGAGAAGAAGCAAACATAAAGCAAAGCATCGATCATACTGGAGATGATTTTGAGATTAGCTTCAACTCACGATACTTGCAAGATGTTATGAAAACACTGGATACAGAGAAGATTCGCTTACAAATGCGAGATGCCAGTAGTGGGACAAGAATTATTGGTGAAGGGTCGGGATCGGACGAGTATATTGTTATGCCGCTTCGCCTATAAACCAAATAGGAAAAGAGTAAGCTAAAAGCCGCATTGTTTCACGGGAAACAATCAGCCTTTGCCGATAAATCACTACAACACTCGTGTGTTTCATGTGAAACAACCTACCCTTTTGAATAAATTTCTGTCAAACGAATGAATGTAGAGATAGAAGCATGGCTTGTCGTTAGTCAGGCACCCGGAATAGGGGTCATAAAGTTCCATAATATTCTTAGCCAAATAGGTCGACCCGAATACATCATTAAAGCACAAGAGAACGAACTAAAAAAAGCAGGACTTGATGAAAAAACCATCCATTTTTTGAAGAACCCGCCGCCCAATAAAATAAGCCCCAACCTCAAATGGATGGAAAAGCCACACCACACAATCCGAACATTCCACTGTCAGCAATATCCTGAGGGAATTAGAGAATTAAAGGATGCTCCCCCACTACTTTACATTAAAGGGAACGAGGAGTTACTAAAAGAACCTCAAATTGCCGTTGTTGGTTCTCGCCAACCGACATCAGGTGGGCAAGCTAATGCCAAAGAGTTTGCACAAAATCTTGCAAAGGCAGGCCTTTTGATCAACAGTGGGATGGCTTTAGGCATTGATACTATTGCGCACGAGACCGCATTAGCAAGTGGAAGCACAACTGTTGCGGTTATTGCTACCGGACCTGACAAAATTTACCCGGCAAAGAATAAGCACTTGGCTGAGCGTATTGCCGAGCAAGGTGTATTGGTATCGGAGTTTCCTGTTGGGACAACGCCGGTGCGCGCTAATTTTCCTCGCCGCAACCGCTTGATCAGTGGATTATCTTTGGGGGTTGTTGTCATAGAAGCGAGCATGAAAAGCGGAGCCCTGATTACCGCAAGGTTGGCAGCAGAGCAAGGCAAGGATGTTTTTGCTGTGCCAGGCTCTATTCATAACCCAAAGGCGCAAGGCTGCCATCACTTGATTCAACAGGGTGCCAAACTAGTACAAAAGACTAATGAAATACTACTAGAATTACAACTACAACTTGAACAGCATGTGCAGACAAAAGAGCAGAGTGTAATCTCAAAGGATGATTACGACAAATCAAAATTAAGCGATACCAACAAAGATATCTTAGAAGCGATGGGTTATGATCCTGTTGATGTAGATACACTTGCTACGCGATGCCGGCTGTCCGTGCAGACTGTTTCCGTTGCACTGCTCACACTGGAATTAGAAAACTATGTGGGAGAAGACAATGGAATTTATACGAGAATAAAATAAACGATATTTAGAGAAATTAGAAGCAATTAAGAACAAATAGAGATAAATAAACGAAATTAGATACAAAAATGTACAAGAATGACAGACCTTTTAGTTCATATCAAAAGCATTACCATATTATCAGGTCAAAGTACAAACCTGTATCAGAATACTTAATGGCACGGCATTTAGTTTGAGAGGTAAGACTGGGCTGCTACATCTAGAGATTATAGAGGTTATGCTATTGTATCTCCTTGAGCAAAGCGATGCCGAAAAAAACGGTGTGCGTGTTATAATCGCGATTTTATTTAGAGAATAGAGAACTCAGTGGCTAGATTTACTATTTATCAAAACCAATCTTTATCAAAGCGCGGTAACCAAATATTTTTCTTAACGATGCTTTGCGTTTCTTTTACGATTGCATTGGCTTTTGCTTGGCAAGGATTATGGGTAATTATTCCCTTCGCTGGCATTGAAATGTTGGCTTTGGGACTCGCATTATATTGGTGCATAAACAGGCTCTCTCGCGTTGAGACGATAACCATATCCGACAAAGAGGTTTCACTTGATGTTCAGCAACAACACTGTAAACAATCAAGTTGTAGGTTTCCTAAAGCATGGACGCGCGCAACAGTTCTTTCGCCGCAAGCGATAACACAAAGACGGCAGCTATGGCTGGAAGGAAACAGATCAAAAGTTGAAATCGGCGCATTTTTGGATGACCGTGAAAAGGTTAAACTGGCAAGTGCGATAAACAAATCAATTCAGAGTAGAACATAAAGAGGACAATGATGATACAGAAAATAACCAAATTATCCCTAATCGCTTGTTCGGCATTGTTGCCAGCAAGTGCCATAGCCCAATTACAGCCGTATAACATGACTGTCGGCGTAACCGACATCAGTGCCAAAGTCTTTGATTTGCATATGCTGATTTTTTGGATTTGCGTTGCGATTGGGGTCGTCGTATTTGGAGTGATGATCTTTTCAATGATCAAGCACCGCAAGTCGGTGGGACATAAAGCGGCACAATTTCATGAGAGTACCACCGCAGAAATCGCATGGACTTTGGTGCCTCTGGCGATACTCATTGGGATGGCAATTCCGGCAACGAAAGTCCTGATAGAAATGGAGGATACTTCGGCAGCCGATTTAACGGTTAAGATTACCGGTTATCAATGGATGTGGCACTACGATTACTTGGATGAGAATGTAGCTTTTTACAGCAAACTTGACACCCCTCGCGAGCAGGTTTATAACATGCAAGCAAAAGGGGAAAACTATTTGCTTGAGGTGAACAACGAGGTGGTATTACCGGTAGGTAAAAAAGTACGTTTCTTGATTACATCAAACGATGTTTTGCACGCCTGGTGGGTGCCTGACCTTGCGGTTAAAAAAGATGCCATACCTGGTTTCATCAACGAATCTTGGGCTAAGATAGAAAAGCCCGGCGTATATCGCGGCCAATGCGCAGAGCTGTGCGGACGCGATCACGCATTTATGCCGATTGTCGTGCGAGCGGTAGAGGAAGATCAATACCGACAATGGATACAAGAACAGACTGCTGTGCCGCAACAGACTGCACAGCGATAAGCAACTATAATAGAACAGGAGTTTATAGATTATGAGTACATTAACAGCCGATGCCCATCATCACGACGGGCCCGATTCAGGCATCAAACGCTGGCTTTTCACGACAAATCACAAAGACATAGGGACTTTGTATTTGTGGTTTGCGATGATTATGTTTTTCATCGGCGGTGCGATGGCGATGATCATACGAGCCGAATTATTTGAACCAGGCTTGCAGGTCGTAGACCCACAATTTTTCAACTCAATGACCACGATGCACGCACTCGTTATGATTTTCGGTGTCGTAATGCCGGCATTCACTGGCTTGGCGAACTGGTTGATCCCAATGATGGTCGGCGGCACTGATATGGCACTGCCCCGGCTGAACAACTGGAGTTTTTGGATTTTGCCGTTTGCGTTTGCGATGTTGCTGGCAACCCTTTTTGTTCCTGGTGGCGCGCCGGCTGGTGGATGGACGCTCTATCCACCGCTCACTTTGCAGACTGGGGCGGCATTGCCCTTGGTCATCTTTGCGATACACCTTATGGGAATGTCTTCAATCATGGGAGCAATCAACGTAATAGCAACAATTCTGAATATGCGTGCGCCGGGCATGACCTTGATGAAAATGCCATTATTTGTGTGGACATGGATGATTACTGCGTATTTATTGATTGCGGTGATGCCAGTATTGGCTGGTGGAGTCACCATGCTACTGACCGATAAATTTTTCGGCACTAGCTTCTTCAATGCTGCCGGCGGCGGCGACCCTGTGATGTTTCAGCATATATTTTGGTTTTTCGGACATCCTGAGGTTTATATTTTGATTTTGCCATCGTTTGGTGTTATTTCCAGCATCCTGCCGACCTTTGCCAGAAAGCCTTTGTTTGGTTATAGTTCAATGGTTTATGCAACTGCATCGATTGCATTTTTGTCGTTTATCGTTTGGGCGCACCACATGTTCACCGTCGGGATGCCGCTTGCGGGTCAACTATTCTTTATGCTGTCTACGATGCTTATTGCGATACCAACTGGGGTGAAAATTTTCAATTGGATGGCAACAATGTGGCGAGGCGCGATGACTTTTGAGACACCCATGCTGTTTGCGATAGGTTTCATCGTGATGTTCACGATTGGAGGATTTTCAGGATTGATGTTGGCGATCACACCTGCCGATTATCAGTATCACGACACCTATTTCGTCGTTGCACATTTCCACTATGTATTGGTTCCTGGATCAATCTTTGCGATTATGGCAGCGGTTTATTATTGGTTGCCGAAATGGACTGGACACATGTATAACGAGGCACTTGGCAAATGGCATTTTTGGTTGTCCACAATCTTTGTCAACCTGACGTTTTTCCCAATGCATTTCGTCGGCCTTGCCGGGATGCCTCGCCGTATACCCGACTATAACTTGCAATTTGCCGATTACAATATGCTTGCAAGCATCGGCGCGTTTGGCTTTGGTGTGGCGCAACTACTATTCTTATACATTGTGCTTGCGACGATACGCGAAGGCAAGAAAGCAACCAACGAGGTTTGGGAAGGTGCCGAAGGGCTTGAATGGACGCTGGCATCTCCGCCGCCGTACCACTCATTTACGACCCCGCCCGTTGTCAAATAGTGCTACTGGTGTCCAAGAGAGCGAATATCAAACTGACTGCGATTACCATTGCATTGATAGCAGCAGCAATTTATATCGGTTTTTATTTCATCGTAGCATCTAGATAGATGAAGCAAGAGACGAAAAATAGTGTTGTCGGCTGGAAGCTCGCAATGGTTGCCGTGGCAATGTTCGGCTTTGGCTATCTGATGGTGCCGCTATACGATGTTTTTTGTGAGTTGACCGGGTTGAACGGAAAGGTCGGACGCACTGAGCTAGAAGAGATAAAACCAATGGCAGTTGATGCATCTCGTGAGGTCACGGTTGAGTTTGTTGCCAACAGAAATCAAGCGATGAATTGGCAGTTTGAACCGAATGTCAGCAAACTCGTGGTGCACCCAGGGAAAACCTATACGACCCACTACAAGGTTAAAAACTTAAGCGCAACCGACATGATAGGACAAGCTGTCCCAAGCATTTCACCGGTTGCGGCAGCAACATATTTCAAGAAAATAGAATGTTTTTGCTTTGATAAGCAGACATTGCGCGCCGGCGAGACGCGTGATATGGAGGTGCGTTTTGTGATCGCGCCTGATTTGCCTAAACACTTGGCGACAATTTCACTTTCTTATACATTTTTTGATATAAGCGAGCAAGCGGCGCAACCCGGCGACTCAAAGACAAAAACCTAAACAGAATATAAGGAGACAATTATGAGCACACAAACAGCGTATTATGTTCCACACGGTAGCCACTGGCCGATTGTTGGGTCAGTTGCTTTGGCAAGCCTTTTTATCGGTACATCGGCATTTCTCAACGAGAGTTCTATAGGGTTACCGCTGATGGGGCTAGGAACGGCGATGCTTTTAATCATGTTGTTCGGTTGGTTCGGCACAGTGATAAAAGAAAGCGAATCGGGCACCTATAACGAGCAGGTAGACCTCTCATTCCGCTGGGGGATGACGTGGTTTATTTTCTCCGAAGTGATGTTCTTCGCAGCCTTTTTCGGTGCCTTGTTCTATGCGCGGATGTTTTCGTTGCCATGGTTGGGCGGTGAGGCTACTGGGGCTGCTACCAACTTCTATCTATGGCCGGCGTTTGAAGCACTATGGCCGCTGGCAGCGAATGGACCAGCGAGCATCGGCGGCGAGTTTCAAATCATAGGAGCGTGGGGAATTCCAGCACTGAACACGCTGATCCTGCTAACCAGCGGTGCGACGGTAACTTGGGCACATCACGGCTTAAAATCGGACAACCGCAAAGTTCTGATTTTCGGTTTATTCTTAACCGTTGCCTTGGGCATGATTTTTGTGGGCTTTCAGGCATACGAATATATACACGCGTATAACGATTTGAACCTAACCCTAAAGTCAGGGATTTATGGCTCTACTTTCTTTATGCTGACTGGCTTTCACGGGCTGCATGTCACCCTAGGTGCGATCATTTTGTTGGTCGTCTTGATTCGTTGTATTTCCGGACATTTCACGCCGCAAAAGCATTTTGCTTTTGAAGCTGCCGCGTGGTACTGGCACTTTGTTGATGTGGTTTGGCTGGGGCTATTTGTTTTTGTTTATTGGGTTTAAGGAAAGGACAGAACACCAAAGGTACTACCCTTGCTGAGGTAGTAATCTGAAAGTAATGCCAACCATTTCGTGTTTAATTATGGCGAATTCGCCATAATTAAAATTTAGTCCAGCTGCCAAAATAGTGTCTGTGAGAATAACATGCTAAAGGATCACACGAAACAAAATCCAGTGTAAGAACGACCATAAGCAAGTTTGATATACTAGGTTTATGGAATCACTTCAGCCGGTCACTCAACAAAGTATTTTACTAAAGAGACTGAATGGAAAAGGGAAGCATAAGTACTCTAGATATAATGGTTTGCCTTTGAGATACGCTGGGGGAAAATCTCTCGCTGTGGGGCATATAGTGGAGTATTTGCCCTCTAATATCACCTCAATTGTATCCCCGTTCTTTGGTGGAGGAAGTGTTGAGATTGCTTGTGCTAGAGAACTTAATATAAAAGTTAAGGGCTATGATGTATTTGATATTTTGACGAATTATTGGCAAGTACAAATAAAACAACCTATAGAACTATATAATTATCTTTGTAAATGGAAACCAACAAAACATAAATATCAACAAGTAAAAGGCAGGCTTAAAGCACACTGGGACAAGTCAAACAAAATAGACGACAAAATATCTTTAGCTGCACATTATTGGTTCAATCATAATCTATCTTACGGTCCAGGATTTTTAGGCTGGATGTCCAAAATATACGAGGATCAAAACAGATATATTAGGTTGCTTGACAAGGTCAGAAACTTTACATGCCCTGAGCTGTCGGTATGCTGGGGAAACTTCAGCACAACGATACCGAAAAACGCAAGCTCGTTTATGTACTGTGACCCGCCGTATTATTTAAGTGGTAATAGCAAGATGTTCAAGGGAATATACCCACAAAGAAACTTTCCTATTCATCATAATCACTTTGACCATGCACTGCTGCGCGATTTGTTGCACAAACATAAAGGTGGTTTCATTCTTTCTTATAATGATTGTGAAACAATAAGGGATTGGTATTCTGATTTTGAAATTATAGAAGTAGAATGGCAATATACATTAGGACAAGGTGAAACGAGGATAGGAAAGAACAGAATAGAGAATGGTACAAATAACCATATAAAAAACTCGCATGAACTTTTGGTGTTGGGATAATGCCTAAGCAAAGAGCTATGACTACCGATTAACTCTAGGAAAATGAGAATTAGCATATCAGTATGATGAGAACGAAGACTAGCAAATTCGGTGTAGGTAGCCGCCTAGGACACGACTCCTCGGCGTTTTATAACAGCAGAAAATATTGTGAGCGTGCACCGTCGGGTAATGGCAAACCGCTTGCCAAAGAGCAGGTAATTCACCGCACGGCAACAAACAGGATTTACCATAAATCGAGCGAGAATATGAGCGAGCTGCCTGACAATAGCATACATTTGATGGTCACTTCACCTCCCTATAATGTCGGCAAGGAGTACGACGACGACTTGACGACTGCCGAATATATGGAAATGTTGCGCCGTGTGTGGCAAGAGGTTTATCGCGTATTGGTTGACGGCGGCAGGGCGTGTATCAATATCGCAAATGTAGGCAGAAAACCCTATATCCCGCTGAGTGCATTTATTACTTCGGAGATGATCGATATTGGTTTTCTGATGCGCGGAGAGATTATCTGGGACAAGCAATCGTCGGCAGGAACTTCCTGCGCGTGGGGCAGTTGGAAGTCGCCATCAAACCCAGTATTGCGCGACACCCACGAATATATACTTGTGTTTTGTAAAAACTCGTTCAAAAGACTGAAACCGCCACAAGCAACCAAGATACCCACGATAACCAAATCACAATTCCTTGAATACACCAAAAGCGTTTGGCACTTCAATGCTGAAAGCGCAAGAAAAGTGCGGCATCCAGCCCCTTTTCCTGTAGAGCTTCCTTATCGCTTCATCCAGTTGTTCACATATAAAGAGGATATCGTTTTGGATCCGTTTATCGGCAGCGGCACAACGGCAGTCGCTGCCGACAAAAGCAACAGGTTTTTCGTTGGCTATGAGACGGATAAGGAATATATAAAAATTTGTAAGGACAGATTAGCTCGTGAGCAGTATATTTTTTGAGAGAGAAGACGTATCAGGTGAAATCGCCTGGGAGATTTACTGCGAAGTCACATCGGCACAATGCCGTGGGGTTGTATCCAACCCATTCCATAGCTCAGTATCAGCAAGAAAAACACAATGATGGACAATATCACCCGCACGGTTAGGGCATTGACGGTTTTTTTGCCCTGTCCTCTGTTTCTCATCATGGAAAAGAGTGCCGCACCTAGGCTTACGAGGATGCCCGCAAACAAGAGTAAAAGAATTATTTTTACCAACATAACGCATTAAAATAGTAATCTACTATACTTATATTACACTATCTCCACCATGAAATTAGGTCATTATCAATTTTCGCCACCGCTTTTGGCACTTTTGTCAGCTATATTCTTGTCTGCACTTTTTGCTGGTTTGGGGCGATGGCAGATTGATCGCATGTATGAAAAGGAGGAGATTATCGCACAGTATCAGCAACGGCAAGCCGAACCTGCGATTGATAAACTGCCTTCGCCAAGCGATGATTTAGAGGAATGGCGTTATCGTCAGGTACAGCTTGACGGGCGATTACTTGCCGAGAGGCAATTTTTGCTGGACAATCAGATCTCAGGTGGACGGGTCGGCTTCAATGTATTGACACCAATGGCATTGGCAGACGGCAACACGGTGTTGGTTGATCGCGGCTGGGTTGCTATGGGTGCTCGGCGTGAGGATTTGCCCGATGTTCGTCTAACCACTGACCCCGACACGATAAGCGGAACGATCTATGTGCCGTTCGGAGAACCATTTGCGCTCGGCAGTGCGACGATAGGCGAAGTTGGTTGGCCGCGCATCGTTCAGTATTTGGATTTCAAGGCACTGGGTGATTTGTTGGGAACTCCCCTTTTGCCTATGGTTGTACGCCTATCGCCGCAACAAGCTGGCGGTTATAAAAGAGAATGGTCGCTCATTGCTATGTCTGCCGATAAGCATTTGGCTTATGCGGTGCAATGGTTTGGATTGGCAGCAGTGCCGATGATTTTGCTTTTAGTTCTGAACATCAAACGTAGCGATGAACGATAGGCGATTATCCCGTCTGAAATTAATCGGCATATTTGCTGCATTTGCCGGACCTGTGTTGATTGCCTCAGTGCTTTATTTTGGGCAAAGTTGGTTTGAGTTTAGTTCTACTACTGAGCGAGGTCATTTGTTGGCATCTGGGCAGATGCTTGATTCCGAAAACTTTCGTTTAATAAAGGACGATCAAACAAGCGATGCAAACAGCACTCCACTGCTTGATGGTCGTTGGCTACTGTTGTTTCACGGCACCCAAGCATGTGATCTTCATTGTCAGGCGAACCTGTTCAAGATGCGACAGGCGAGATTGGTTTTGGGGCGCGACGCTGCTCGCGTGCGCACCGTCTATTTGCTTGCCGATGCGCAGCAACCCAATCCCGAATTGAACCGATTATTGCTTCAATATCCGGCACTTTCGGTGTATCAGGTAGAGGATATGGCAGGCGTGAGCACACAGGCACCAGAACTTCGGCAAAACCAGGTTTATATTGTCGATCCCTTTGGCAATTTAGTTATGTTCTACCTGCCTGATGCGTATTCGCGCGACATCATCAAGGATTTCAAGCGTCTGTTAAAAGCCTCTAAAATCGGTTAATGAATCCATCTTATTTCCTAAAGGGCATAGGTGTCGCCTTAGTGCTGACAATGGTGGTTATCGTGCTAGGGGCGTATACACGCCTTAGCGATGCTGGGTTGGGTTGTCCCGATTGGCCGGGGTGCTACGGGCAGTTGCTAGGCGTGCCTGAGCAACCTGCCGAGATAGCAAAAGCCGAACAGGCTTATCCCGGTTGGCGTGTTGAGGTTGATAAGGCATGGATTGAAATGGTGCATCGGTATTTTGCTGGCGGGCTGGGTTTAATCATCCTAATACTAACAGCATTCGCATTTATCGTAGTTAAACAACGCCGAGGCTTCATGCTGTTTCTACTCGGCTTGGTCACCTTTCAAGCACTGTTGGGCATGTGGACGGTTACTTTGTTGTTGCAACCGCTCATCGTTGTTGCCCATTTACTGGGAGGCTTTACAGTGCTTGCATTATTGTGGTGGCTGTATCTGGATCGATGGTTTGAGCCGAAGCGGGCAACTGCCCACAACAAAACTTTTTATAAAATCACCCTAGTCGCACTGGTTTTGCTGGTTATGCAAATCACGCTGGGTGGCTGGACGAGTTCCAACTATGCAGCACTTGCCTGTATTGATTTTCCGTTGTGCCAAGGACAATGGATACCTGAGGCCGACTATCGTGGGGCGTTTCGGTTCTTAATAGATGAGCGTAACTATGAATACGGTGTGTTGGATAGCCCACAACGCACCGCAATACATTTCTCTCACCGTTTAGGTGCGTTAATTGTTGCGGTGTTTTTTGTGGTGTTTTTGGCAAAGTTATTCATTCAAGGATCGTTGTTAATAAGGCGGGTTGCACTAGGCATCGCAGCACTGCTGGCTGCGCAGATAGTGCTGGGTATTTCAAATGTCGTTTTTTCTTTGCCGTTGACTGTTGCGGTCTTGCATAATGCGGTTGCTGCATTATTGCTTTTATCATTATTGCTCTTGCTGCGCGTGCTAAAATCATAGTTCCAAAACTTAAGAGACGATGACTACTTCCACACTACAAACTGGTACGGCGCGGCTGCGCGTCGGACATTACTTTGAGGTATGCAAACCCAAGGTGGTTGCGGTAATGCTGTTCACCGCACTGGTCGGCATGTTGCTTGCTGCACCTCTGAGCTTGTCGTTTAATACGATGCTCGCAGCGATGACTGGCATTGCGTTGGTGTCTGCGGCGGCGGCGGCGATAAACCATGTTGCCGATCATAGAATAGATGCGCTGATGCAACGCACTCGAAATCGTCCGCTACCCACCGGCACACTCTCGGCACGCGAAGTATTAACTTTTGCTGGGGTAATCGGCACCATAGGCACACTGATACTGGTGCTTTGGGTCAATTTACTCACTGCAGTATTAACCTTGCTGTCGCTTGTCGGCTATGCGGTTATCTATACGCGCTTCTTGAAATATGCAACGCCTCAAAACATCGTTATCGGCGGTGCTGCTGGTGCGACACCACCAATGCTGGGTTGGACGGCTGCCACTGGGCAGTTGGACTTCGGCGCATTTTTGTTATTTCTAATCGTTTTTGTTTGGACACCACCGCATTTTTGGGCTCTTGCGATGTGTAGGAAAAAAGAGTATGCCGAAGCTGGTATACCCATGTTGCCGGTTACGCACGGTGAAGATTTTACCCGCCTGCAGATCTTGCTCTATATTATTCTGCTAACCCTGGTTACGATGTTGCCCTACGCAACTGGTTTGTCGGGAGTAGTGTATTTATTCTCGGCAACACTTCTGAACTTGGTGTTCATATATTATGGCTTGGTTTTAAGGGTAAATCGCACCCCAAACAAAGCGATGGAAACCTTCGGATTCTCTATTGTCTACATTATGCTGTTGTTCACAGCACTGCTTGTTGATCGCTATATCGGTTTATTGGTTTAGCGGGCTATTCGCCGCGAAAATGCTTGATATTATCCAAAAACCACTGGTAAAACGACGGCAACCCTTCGGCAAGGTTAATATTATGCTGCCAGCCTAAACGGTGTATCAGAGAAACATCCATCAACTTACGCGGTGTGCCGTCTGGTTTTGAGGTGTCGTAGACAATCTCGCCCTTAAAGCCGACTATCTGCGCAATCAGGGAGGCACAATCGCCAATCGTAATCTCCTCACCTGAACCGACATTGATATGCGATTGTTGAGGTGAGATATGCTGATCATAGGTCGCTTTGTCCATTTGCATAATATACACACATGCAGAGGCTAAATCATCCACATGCAAGAACTCACGCTTGACCTTGCCGGTTCCCCAAATTTCAATTTTATCCGCGTTGTTTGCTTTAGCCTCGTGAAAACGTCGCACCAGTGCTGCCAAAACATGGCTGTTTTTTAGATGAAAATTATCACCCGGGCCATATAGATTGGGAGGCATCAGCGAGCGATAATCAGTGCCGTATTGTCGGTTGTACGACTCGCATAATTTGATGCCAGTGATTTTTGCAACTGCGTAAGGTTCGTTGGTTGCTTCTAAATGTCCCGATAGCAATGCTGCCTCAGGCATTGGTTGTGCAGCCTGGCGTGGGTAGATGCACGAACTTCCCAGAAAGATCAGGTTTTGGATGCCGGCTTGCCACGCTTCGTGAACAAGATTTATCTCCATCATCAAATTCTGATGTATAAACTCGGCAGGATATTCATTGTTTGCATAGATGCCACCCACGCGAGCAGCTGCGACGACGACACAATCGGGCTGCTTAGATTGGAAGAATTGGTGCACTGCCGAGGTGTCGCACAGATCCAGTTGTTTATGCGGGATGGTGAGCGGTTGCTTAAAGCCTTGTGTTTCCAACGCTCTGACGATTGCCGAACCTACCATGCCGGTATGTCCGGCAACATAAACGGTACTATTTTTGTTAATCACGGGTTAGGTTGCAACCTTATTGTTGAGAAAGTTTCTCAAACTTTGCAAGCCTAAGGTCTTCTTCTACCATCTCGTCTACGAGCTCGTCAAAAGTGATTTTGGGTTGCCAGCCTAGTTCGGCGCGTGCACGAGAGGCATCGCCTTTTAAGGCTTCCAGCTCAAAGGGGCGAAAGTATCGAGGGTCTACCTTGACAACAGGCTTTCCAGTTTTAGTGTCTATACCTTGCTCGTCAACGCCGGAACCTTGCCATTCTATTTGCATATCCAGGCGCCCGGCAACAACTTCAACGAATTCTCGTACCGAGCGTTGCTCGCCCAGCGCAATCACATAGTCTTTGGGTTTATCTTGTTGTAGCATTAACCACTGTGCTTCCACATAATCTCGAGCGTGCCCCCAATCGCGCAGTGCGTCTAAGTTCCCCAAGGCAAGATAGTCTTGTAGGTTGTTTTTAATACGAGCAAGTGCGCGGGTTATTTTACGGGTGACGAAAGTCTCCCCTCGTTTTTTGGACTCGTGATTGAATAAAATGCCGTTGACCGCATAAATTCCGTAGGCTTCTCTATAAATGACCGAAATCCAGTAGGCATACAATTTGGCTGCGGCGTAGGGTGAGCACGGGCGAAACGGTGTATCCTCGTTTTGAGGACTTTCCGGCGATTGACCGTACATTTCCGACGTAGAGGCTTGATAGTAGCGCGCCGTTTTATTCATGTTTAAGGTGCGGATTGCTTCTAGCATGCGAAGCGGACCTAAGGCATCCGAGTTTGCGGTATATTCGGGTTCTTCAAACGAGACTGCAACATGCGATTGCGCGGCGATATTGTATATCTCATCAGGCTTTGTCTTTTCTATGATATGAACCAAACTGCTGGAGTCGGTCATATCGCCGTGGTGCATGTTGAATCCTTTACCGTGTTCGTGGAATTTGTTGTATAGATGGTCTACCCGTTCGGTATTAAATAGAGAGGTTCGCCGTTTAATGCCGTGAACCGTATACCCTTTTTCCAATAAAAACTCGGAAAGGTATGCACCGTCTTGTCCTGTAACACCGGTGATTAATGCACATTTACTCATTGTTGATTACTTTTTATTAGGGGTAAAGGCAAGAATTATAGCATAATAAACCCAGTTTTGGGTTTTATTTGTTTAGCTAGCCCTATACCATAAAATAGTTTAAATGTTATTATAAAAAATATATCATTTATAATAGTAATTATTATAATTTATGTTATAATTGCTTTCATTGATAAATCAACAGGAGTTTCAAATGAAATACATAATTAGTGTTATACAACCGTTCAAGCTGGACGAGGTCAGAGACGCACTTTCTAACATTGGTGTTAAGGGAATGACTGTCTCTGAAGTCAAAGGCTTTGGACGTCAAAAAGGGCATACTGAGTTTTATCGGGGCGCGGAATATGTAATTGATTTCCTGCCTAAGTTAAAACTTGAGATTGCAACAACTGATGCGCTGGCAGAGAAAGTGGTCAATGTTATTAAAGAGACTGCTTGCACTGGCAAAATCGGCGACGGCAAGATATTTGTCTTAAATCTAGAACAATCCATCAGAATTCGTACAGGAGAAACAGGCGATGAAACAGTTTAATATTTTTACTTACCTATGTAAGGCATTGCTGATTTCAGCATGCCTGTCGATACCGGCTTATGCGCAAGACGGGTTGGATAGCGGAGACACCGCTTGGATACTCACAGCAACTGCGCTGGTTTTGTTAATGACCATACCTGGGTTATCACTTTTTTATGCCGGATTAGTCAGGTCTAAAAATGTGTTATCAGTCTTAATGCAGTGCTTTTCAATCACCTGCTTGGTTTCGGTTGTATGGCTGATATACGGCTACAGCCTTGCTTTCAGCGACGGGGGTGGCTGGAATAGCTGGATTGGTGGATTGAGTGCTATGGGATTGATGGGAGTTGAACGAAGTGCTATGTCAGGCACTTTACCGGAGACGGTATTCGTCCTGTTTCAGCTCACCTTTGCGATTATCACGGTGGCACTCATTGTAGGTGGTTTTGCAGAGCGCATGAAGTTCTCGGCGGTGCTGTTGTTTAGCCTGCTTTGGGTGACATTCGTCTATTTCCCAGTATGTCACTGGGTTTGGGGCGGTGGCTGGCTGGGAGAAGCCGGCTTGCTTGATTTTGCAGGTGGCACTGTGGTGCATATCACTGCTGGGGTCGGTGCTTTAGTCGCAGCGGTAGTTATGAAATCTCGCACCGGTTTTCCTACCACACCAATGCCTCCACACAATCTGGTTTTGACAGTAGCGGGTGCTAGTATGCTATGGGTCGGTTGGTTCGGCTTTAATGGCGGCAGTGCGGTTGCTGCAAACAACGATGCAGGTATGGCAATGCTGGTCACACATATCAGTGCGGCAGCAGCTTCCTTGACTTGGGCCGGAATTGAATGGATGAGACAAGGCAAGCCTAGTGTTCTAGGCATTGTAACTGGTATGGTTGCAGGTTTGGGCACAATCACACCGGCATCCGGTTTTGTTGGTCCTATGGCTGCTTTGGTCATAGGTATCTTAGCCGGTGCTATTTGCTATAGTGCAACCCAAATCATCAAACGAGGATTGAAGATAGACGATTCGTTGGATGTATTCCCGGTACACGGTGTCGGAGGTGCTTTAGGCACCATATTGACGGGTGTATTCGTTGCCAGCCAATATGGCGGTGCCGGTTTAGCCGACGGTGTTACCATCAGTGGACAGGTCATGATTCAGATAAGGGGAGTCGTTGCTGTTATCGTTTGGACTGCAATAGCAAGCTTCGTGATCCTTAAGGTTATTCAAGGTTTGGTCGGTCTACGCGTTGACGAAGACGAAGAAATTGGAGGCTTGGATGTCCAGCAGTACAACGAGAAAGGCTATAACTACTAATTGAAGGATAGCTAGCTCTTCTGCTTTTCACAACAGATAGAGGAATTACACGGATGTAGTTTCTCTATCGTCCTTTTGTAGTTCCCTACAACATCTTTCAAAGCGGTCTACAAAGCCTGTCGTATAAATCCATTCTAGGGATAGGCACATTATTTTTACCTCGTCCTATCCTTCTTTGGTCTAGCGATATAATTTTAATTTGTGGATTAAAGTATCTCGCTACGTCTGCAAATCCGGAACCTGTTGTATAGATAAGTTTGGCTTTTGCTAAAATTAAAAGATCTATCAGCGCGTCTTTTTCTTGGTTAAAAGTATCAATTCCTGGTCGCCGCCCGAGAATATCGTGCCTATGCAGGGAAGACTCATCATAAGAGCGTTCAATATCTCTTGAAAACGCTTTGGTTGGGAAAGCTATGCGCATTTTATCAATAAACTGCGCCTGATCCGAACATACGAAAAGACTACATTGATCACCTATCACCTCTTTTAGGTAAGTAATATAAGGATCAAGATCCATCCTGTATCTTTTTCGACATTGCGCATTTTTCCCTTTAGCTATATCTGTGCCACGGTAATGGATGGCAACCCAATCTCCCTTAAGATTATCGGCAATCCATTGATTAGCGCATTTTTCAAGATGTTGGTTTATTGCGAGTTTCGATAGTATTTTATTTCCATATGTCGAAGAGATGAAAAAAATACCAAACCACCCAACATTATTTGCGAAAGATATCTCTTGAGTAGCAGGCTGGAATTTATGCGTTGATTCGTTTGCATTGTTGATTAGCTTATCGTTTTCAAAATGTCTCCATATCATACTGTTAGGTTTTTTGATCTTTACATTAATTTTCATTTTTTCACAGAGCCATGCAAAAGCAACGAGCCCGTCTAGCGATGTGGCAATGGGACGGCAATCTTCATAATTTACGACTATACATTTACTATTGAGGAAATCTTTGTTTAAGAATTGACCACTGAATAGATTAATAAAATACGGAAGTGTACCGTAAAGGCTCTTTATCATTGATATACTGAGGAGTCGGAAAAGGGGTTTATTACGTCTTTGAGATTCTAGATTAGAAACCCAAATCATAGGTATGGCAAGCATGCCTAATTTAATAACACGCCACCACAGCATGCTTTTGTTGGCACGCATAGATAATTTCATTTCAGAGGCCTACAAAGCCTGTCGTATAAATCCATTCTAGGGATAGGCACATTATTTTTACCTCGCCCTATCCTTCTTTGATCTAGCGATATAATTTTAATTTGTGGATTAAAGTATCGCGCTGCGCCTGCAAATCCGGAACCTGTAGTATAGATAAGTTTGGCTTTTGCAAGAACCAAAAGATCAATCAGTGCATCTTTTTCTTGATTAAAATTATCAATTTTTTCTTGCGTTTTTGTGATTACGGTAAAGTGTCTATGTATGGGAGACTCATCATAAGAGCGTTCAATATCTCTTGAAAACACTTTGCTTGGGAAAGCTATGCGCATTTTATCAATAAATTGTGCTTGATCCGAACATGCGAAGATACTATACTGATCACCTATTACCTCTTTTAGGTAAGTAATATGCGGGTCAAGATCTATCCTATATCTTTGTTGAAATTTCGTATTTTTCTTATGAGCTATATCCGTGCCACGGTAATGGACGGCAACCCAATCGCCTTTAATATTATCGGCAAACCATTGATCAGCACATCTTTCAAGATTTTGGTTTATTGCGAGTTTCGATAGTATTTTATGCCCGTATGTTGAAGAGATGAAAAAATCACCAAAATGCGCAATGTGATTTTTAAAAAATTTCTTTCGAGTAGCAGGTGGCAATTTATGTATTGATTTGTCTTTAGTATTGATCAGTGTATCGTTTTCAAAATGTCTCCACACCATACTACTAGGGTGTTTGATTTTTACATTAATTTTCATTTTTTCACAGAGCCATGCAAAACCAACGATTCCGTCTAGCGACGTACCAATAGGACGGCAATCTTCATAATTCACGACTACACATTTACTATTGAGGAAATCTTTATTTAAGAATTGACGGTAGAATAGACGAATAAAAATCAAGAGTCTATACAGAAAGCCTGTCATCATTCTGCCGAAACTGGGTGCTCTACGTATTTGAAATTCTAGGGTAGTAACCCAGATCATAGGTATGGCAAGCATTCTTAATTTAATAACACGCCCCCACAGCATGCTTTTCCTGTGAAGAGCAGATAATTTCATTTTAGATTCTGACAAAGTCTGTCGTATAAATCCTTTCTGGGGATAGGCACATTATTTTTACCTCGTCCTATCCTTCTTTGGTCTAGCGATATAATTTTAATTTGTGGATTAAAGTATCGCGCTGCGCCTGCAAATCCGGAACCTGTAGTATAGATAAGTTTGGCTTTTGCAAGAACCAAAAGATCAATCAGTGCATCTTTTTCTTGATTAAAATTATCAATTTTTTCTTGCGTTTCTGTTAGCACAATATAATGTCTATGTATTGGTGCCCCATCATAAGAGCGTTTAATATCTCTTGAAAACACTCTGTTCGGGAAAGCTATGTGCATTTTTTCAATAAACTGTGCCTGGTCCGAACATACAAAAATACTATATTGATCAACTATTACTTCTTTTAGGTAAGTAATATACGAATCAATATTCAGCCCACTTCTATAATAAGATCCATCTGTGCCACGGTAATGGACGGCAACCCAATCGCCTTTAATATTATCGGCAAACCATTGATCAGCACATCTTTCAAGATTTTGGTTTATTGCGAGTTTCGATAGTATTTTATGCCCGTATGTTGAAGAGATGAAAAAATCACCAAAATGCGCAATGTGATTTTTAAAAAATTTCTTTCGAGTAGCAGGTGGCAATTTATGTATTGATTTGTCTTTAGTATTGATCAGTGTATCGTTTTCAAAATGTCTCCACACCATACTACTAGGGTGTTTGATTTTTACATTAATTTTCATTTTTTCACAGAGCCATGCAAAACCAACGATTCCGTCTAGCGACGTACCAATAGGACGGCAATCTTCATAATTCACGACTACACATTTACTATTGAGGAAATCTTTATTTAAGAATTGACGGTAGAATAGACGAATAAAAATCAAGAGTCTATACAGAAAGCCTGTCATCATTCTGCCGAAACTGGGTGCTCTACGTATTTGAAATTCTAGGGTAGTAACCCAGATCATGGGTATGGCAAGCATGCTTAATTTAATAAAACGCCCCCACAGCGTGCTGTTCCTGCTAAGCGAGGATAATTCCATTTATGTCTGGGTCAAACAACTTTGTCGGGTAAGGGTTCTCCTGCTAGATAGGCTTTTAGGTTTTGTAGTACACGGCGACCCATTGCGATGCGAGTCTCCAGAGAAGCACTTCCCAGATGAGGAAGCAACACGATATTCTCCAAGCCCAGAAATCCGGGATCTAGTGCGGGTTCGCCTTCATAGACATCTAAGCCTGCACCGGCAATGGTTTTTTCCTTCAAGGCAGTAATCAGTGCCTGATTATCTATCACATCGCCGCGTGCAGTGTTGATGATAAAAGCAGACGATTGCATCAGAGCAAGTCGCTCGCTGTTTATTAAATGGTAGGTTGCTTTACCGCCTGGGCAATGCAGTGAGATAAAATCTGCGCTAGACATCAGTTCTTCAAGGGAATCGCAGGGTGTTGCTGAGACGGCATCTATGGCTTCCTGTGGAATGCGATCCATAGCAGGATCGCTAAAAGTTATCTTCATCCCGAAGCCGTGGTGTGCCTTTTTGGCCACTGCTTGGGCAATACGTCCAAAGCCAACTAATCCTAGGGTTTTGCCAGTCACTTTCGTTCCCATCATGTGGGTTGGACGCCATCCGCTCCACTCACCGGCACGCACGTGTCGTTCACCCTCTCCAGTGCGACGGGCAATCATTAACATCAAAACCATTGCGATATCGGCAGTACAATCGGTTAATACTTCGGGGGTGTTGCTAACCGCTATCCCTGCTTGTTTGGCAGCCTCTAAATCTATGTGATTGAAGCCGACACCAAAATTGCCGAGAAAACGGCACTGCATATTATCAATGCCGAGTACTTCGGCATCAATAGGATCGGTTACCGTCGGCAAGACACATTCTGCGCTTGCCAGTGTCGCCTTGAGTTCATCTTTGGACATAGGGCGGTCATCTTCGTTTAGACGCACATCGTCGCACATCGCCTTAAGTTCTTGTTCGACAACTTCCGGCCAACGCCGGGTTACGATTACGGTTTTACTCATCAATCTTTTCTTTTTTATAGCTTTTTCATAACTTCGGCCATCGTAGAACCAAGTTCAGATGGATTTGGCGCAATTGCCACACCAGCTTCCTGTAAAATTTCGACCTTCTCGGAGGCACTTTCGCCTTTGCCTGAAACGATTGCACCGGCGTGTCCCATACGTCGTCCTTTGGGTGCGGTCATTCCGGCGATATAAGCGACCACTGGTTTGCTCATTTCCGACTTGATAAACTCCGCTGCTTCCGCTTCTTGGGGACCACCAATTTCACCGATCATCATCACCGCCTTGGTTTCGGGATCGGCTTCAAACATTTCCAATATATCGCGATGCGAACTGCCGTTAATCGGATCGCCACCAATGCCTACACTAGTCGTTATGCCGATACCCACCGCTTTCATTTGCGAGGCAGCCTCATAACCGAGTGTGCCAGAGCGTGCAACCACGCCGACATCACCAGGCATATAAATGTGTCCGGGCATAATTCCCATCATTGCTTTGCCCGGGCTAATTGTGCCAGCACAGTTCGGTCCGGTAAGAATCATTTTTTTAGTCTCTTTATAACGACGCATAAAACGCTTAACCCGCATCATATCTAGTGCCGGGATCCCGTCGGTAATTGCAACGGCATATTTGATGCCGCCGTCGTTTGCTTCCATTAGTGAATCGGCAGCAGCGGCAGCGGGCACAAATAAAACACTTGCCTCGGCACCAGTTTGCTCTACTGCTTGTTTTACGGTATCAAAGACCGGAAGGTCAAGGTATGTCATGCCTCCCTTGCCTGGGGTAACTCCGCCGACCACATTAGTGCCATAGGCGACCATCTCTTTAGTATGAAAACTACCGATCCTGCCGGTAATCCCCTGCACTATAACTTTGGTTTTTTCGTCTAATAGTATTGCCATGATATCTCCTTATGATTTTGCAGCGGCAACCGCTTCCTCTGCCGCTTCTCCCAAAGTGTGCGCAGAGATAACCGGCAAACCGCTCTCTTTCAACATTTGCTGGCCTTGTTCGACATTGGTTCCCGACAAACGCACCACCAAAGGTACTTTGGGTTCCACCGATTTGATTGCTTTAATCAAACCCTCAGCTATCCAATCACAACGATTGATACCGGCGTAGATATTGACCAGCATGGACTTGACGTTTTTGTCTTCTAAAACCAACTCAAATGCTTTAGCAACTCGTTCCGGTGAGGCACCGCCGCCGATGTCTAAAAAGTTTGCTGGCTCGCCACCGGCGTACTTGATCATATCCATGGTTGCCATCGCAAGTCCGGCACCATTGATCATGCAACCAATGTTTCCTTCCAACCCCACATAGCTTAGATCGTGTTCCGAAGCATTGGTTTCTCGAGGATCTTCCTGAGACTTATCTCGCATTTGGGAAATTAACGGGTGTTTGTATAGAGCATTGTCATCAACCGCAAGTTTGGCATCCAACGGCACCAATGCGTCTTCGGCTTTAGTGATAACTAGAGGGTTAATCTCCAGTAGATTTGCATCGCTCTGTACGAAGGTTTCATAACAATTGATGAAAAATTTAACCGCTTCTTTGAGCAGCGGCTTAGGAATATCAAGTGTGAATGCCAATTCACGCGCTTGAAAAGGCTGCATACCTATCGCCGGATCGATAGGTGAGCGAATAATTGCCTCGGGTTGGCTCTCGGCAAGTTCCTCTATGTCCATGCCGCCGACTGCCGAGGCGATTGCAACGATACGCTCGGTTGCACGATCAAGCACAAAAGCCAGATAAAGTTCTCGACCAATAGCGGTTCCCGCCTCAATATAGATTTTCTCGACGGTTTTCCCTTGTGGTCCGGTCTGATGGGTAACCAAAGAGGTTCCTAAGATGTTGTTTGTAAACTTGCGTATTTCTTCTTCGCTTGAACAAATTTTGATGCCTCCTGCTTTACCTCGCGCGCCTGAGTGAATTTGGGCTTTGACTGCGCAAGTTGCGGTTCCGATCTCTCGGTAGCCGATAACCGCCTGAGCAGGACTATAGGCGAGTTTTGCAGCAGCGATTTTAACACCATTTCTTTGTAAAATTCCTTTTGCTTGATATTCGTGAAGGTTCATTGTGATCTCCTGAGTTTTTAGGATTTGCTTTGTTTATTGGCAATCGCTTTGGCAATGCCGACGATGTTTTCAGCCATACGCGCCGAAGCCGCATCAATCATTTTGCCGTCCAACAAGGCTGCCCCACGCCCCTCGGCGGCGGCTTTATCTAATTCTTCAAGTATGCGGCGCGCTTTTTCCACTTCGGTATCAGGTGGCGAGAAGACTTGATTTGCCAATTCTATTTGCGAGGGGTGTATTGCCCATTTGCCTTCTATGCCCAGTGCGGCGGCACGTTTTGCAGCCAAGATATAACCGTCGGGGTCTTTGAAATCTCCGAAAGGACCGTCTATCGGACGCAATCCGTAGGCTCGGCATGCAACCGTCATACGGGTAATTGCTGCGTGCCATTGATCGCCCGGATAGTCTGGATTCAGCCCACCAATATTGACAGTTCGTGCTCTATTGCTTGCCGCGTAATCGGCTACTCCGAAATGCATGGCTTCAAGACGTTTGCTTGATGACGATGCAATCTGCTCAACGCATGCCATCCCTAGTGCGGTTTCAATCAAGGCTTCTAGTCCAATGCGGTGTTTAATGCCTTTTGCCTCTTCCATTTGTGTTAACAAAACATCCACAGTATAGAGATCACCAGGTACGCCCACCTTAGGCACCAGTATCGTATCCAGTTTAGAACCGGCTTGTTCTACCACATCAACGACATCGCGATACATATAATGTGTATCCAGTCCGTTGATGCGCACTGAGATGGTTTTTCCGGCACTCTTCCAATCGAGGCTATTGAGGGCTTCTATAACGTTCTTGCGTGCTTGCAATTTGTCGCCGGGAGCGACCGCGTCTTCTAAATCCAAAAATACATAATCGGCATCGCAGTGCAGGGCTTTCTCTATCATTTTGGGATTAGAGCCCGGTACCGCAAGCTCACTTCGTTGAACTCGCTGGCAAACCGGCTCAAAGCGTGTATGACTCATGGCTGACCTTAACGACGAACGATACCTGAGCTGCCTTTCTTCTTTTTGCTTTTTGCAGGAGCCTTTTTGAGTTTATCGGTCGTTAACTTTATTTTGAGGGGAGGTGCATTACGGCGGAGGCATTCAATCGCTGCACCCACGCCTTTGCCCGCAGTGATTGGCACACCGGCATCGCGCAGTGCCATTTCAACACCGGCAATCACGCCTAAAATAGAGGTTTCGTTGTGATCACCTAAATGCCCAATGCGGAAAGCCTTCCCAGCAAGCACTGATAACCCTGCGCCTAAGGAGATGTTGTAGCGATAATAGGCAATCTCTATCACGTCGCGAGCATCGTGGCTTGGTGGTGTGTAGATTGCCGTCACAGTGTCCGAATACCATTTAGGCGACTTGGCGACAGGTTTCAGACCCCACGCCTTGACCGCAGCGCGCACCCCTTCGGCGAGCCGATGATGCCGCTTGAATATCTGGTTCAAACCTTCCTCGGATATCAATCTCAAGGATTCTTTTAGTCCGTATAGCATTGGCACCGACGGTGTGTACGGAAAGAATCCGTCGCCGTTTGCGTTGATATGATCCTGTATATCTAGAAAGCAACGGGCGCATTTCGCTGTGTTCCTTGCCCGCAACGCTTTTCTACTAAAGCATACCAAAGCCATGCCGGCAGGCAACATAAACCCTTTTTGCGAACCGCTTACGGCAACATCAACACCCCAATCGTCCATGCGAAAATCTATGCTTGCGATAGAGCTAACACCGTCAACGAACAGCATTGCCGGGTGATCAATTTTGTTCATCGCTTTGCGTAAGCCGGCGATATCCGAAGTAACCCCAGTGGCAGTTTCGTTATGACACGTAAGCACTGCTTTAATTTCATGCTTGGTGTCTTTTTCCAAACGCCGTTGGAATTTCTCAATCGGCACACCTTCGCCCCACGGCACGTCTATGGTTTCTACGTCTAGTCCGATACGCACCGCAAGATCCCACCATAGATGGCTAAATTGCCCGAAACGCGAAGTCAGTACTTTGTCGCCTGGCGACAGCGTATTGCTCAGCGCGATTTCCCAACCTGCCGTGCCGGTAGCAGGGAAAATAAAAGAGCGTCCGGTCTTAGTTTTGAATACCTCGTTCAAACCTTTGAAGAGAGGCTTTGTTAGTTGTCCAAAATCAGGTCGCCGATGATCCTGCTGCGCGATATTCATCGCGTTCTGTATAGACTGCGGGATATTTGTCGGTCCTGGAACAAATAAAAAGTTACGTCCTGGCATATTTTAATCCTTATAAATAGTGTTTTAATTATTGCAGCGAAATGCTACTAAACTCGCTATTATGCCCTAAATAAATAATTCTGCAAGGTTTTTTTATCAGCACTATCAACACATTTGACTTTGAGTTGACAACTGAGAAAACTTAAATAAAATATATTGATAATACATCATCAATATATTTTATTTGTAAAAATGAGTAAAGCCAAGCAACCAACATTGCGTCAACTAAACTACCTTTCTGCCTTGCAGCAACACCTTCATTTTAATAAGGCAGCAGAGCATTGTTCGGTCAGTCAAGCCGCCTTTAGCATTGCGGTCAACAATCTGGAAAATGTGCTAGGAGTAGATCTAATTGATAGAACCAACAAACAAGTCGTGTTTACGTTATTGGGTCAAAAAGTTGTAGATCAAGCCAATCTGATTTTGCAGCAAGTAGAAATACTAAAAGAAATTGCCAATGACAACGCAACAATATTCACGAGCCACCTACGCCTAGGCGTTATCCCGACTATAGCACCCTTCATATTGCCGGCAGTAATTCCCTCGATAAAAAAGAAATATCCCGAAATGAGTGTTTCAATCCACGAAGATTTAACTGCAAATCTTCACCGCGCATTATTAAACGGCGACCTTGATTTATTGTTATTAGCATTACCCCTTGAATTAAGGGGCACGGAGACCATGGCTTTATTTAAGGACCACTTCAAGGTGGCATATAATAAAAACTCTAAATTCTTGTCTCCTACTAAATATAAAGAAGAGCTTTTGCCGGATGGTAGCATCTTACTTCTCAAAGACGGGCATTGTCTTAGAAATCATGCACTGTCGGCATGCGATGTTAAACACGCAGAAAAAGTAAGCCCTTATGCAGTGAGCAGCATACACACTCTAATACAAATGGTGCAAGGTGATTTAGGCATCACCTTTATCCCAGAAATGGCGATAAAAGCAAAAATGCTAGCCCATACCACGATCCAAACGCTTGATATGACTGAGAATGCCTATCGCGAAATAGGTATCGCTTGGCGCAAGGGATCAAAACAAGAAGATGAATTTTGTGAGCTTGCCAAAACCTTTGCCTTGCTAGCAGAAATTGATTTAAATAAACTCAACTAACTTTCTGACCTTTGGATCGCGAATTCATGCGTTAGTGTATAATTGCGTCTTTTAATCTATTCGCGATGCCCGACTCCAATCACGAAAAAACACCAGTAAAACGTGCGCTGTTAAGTGTGTCGGATAAAACCGACATCGTTAAACTTGCCGAAACACTGGTTGCTTTAGACATAGAGATTCTATCTACCTCTGGCACTGCGCGAAAACTACACGATGCAGGAATTAAAATTACCGAAATCTCGGATTACACAGGGTTTCCGGAAATTATGGATGGACGCGTCAAAACGTTGCACCCAAAGGTGCACGGGGCATTGCTTGGCCGGCGCGGTGCGGATGATGTGGTGATGCAAAACCACCGTATAGAAGCGATAGATCTAGTGGTGGTTAATCTTTATCCTTTTGTGCAGACCATTCAACAAAAGGATTGCACATTAAATCAAGCGATTGAAAACATTGATATCGGCGGCCCGGCGATGATTCGTTCTGCGGCTAAAAACCACCGTGATGTTACAGTTATCGTAGACCCTACCGATTATCCGATGTTAATGTCTTTGCTAAAGCAGAACGGTTGTGGTGTCCCGTACCAACAACGGCTGCTTTGGGCAGGAAAGGCATTTAGTTACACCGCCGCTTACGATAGTGCGATTAGCCGTTATTTAGCCGAAATAAATGACGAATTTCCGAACAGTTCAGGAGAATATGTTCGCGCCACTGAATTGCGCTACGGTGAAAATCCACACCAACGCGCCGCGCTGTATATTAGTGAGGGACATCATTGTTCCGAACAAATACAGGGTAAGGAATTATCGTATAACAATTATCTGGATTTAGATTCGGCAACGGCACTAGTCTCTGATTTTAGCGATATGGAAAAATGTGTTTGCGCGATCATCAAGCACACTAACCCTTGCGGCGTTGCTTGTGGGGTGGAGCCGATAGACGCTTATATGCGAGCTTATGCAACCGACCCTTTGTCGGCATTCGGTGGTGTTATTGCTTTTAATTGTGCGCTAGACGAACAGACGGCAGCCCGCATTATTGAACAACAATTCGTAGAAGTGATAGCAGCACCTGAGGTGAGCGATGCCGCCAAACAGGTTTTAACTAAGAAACCAAGTGTGCGTTTGATGACTTATAAACCTCCCGAACAGAAGAAGTCTGACTACAGCCTGCGTAGCATAGCCGGTGGTCTACTGGTTCAACAAAAAGATAATTCTCGTATCACGGAAAGAGATTTGAACATAGCTGGTAAGTATTCCACCGACGATAAGCAGACCCGTGATTTGGTTTTCGCAGCACGTGTTGCAAAGCATGTCAAATCAAATGCTATCGTCTATGCGAAGGAACTGCAGACACTGGGAATAGGAGCAGGACAGATGAGCAGAATAGATTCAATGAAGATAGCGGCGAGTAAAGCACAGCAGGCAAAACTAGCCCTGTATCAAGCGGTTTTAGCATCCGATGCGTTCTTCCCTTTTGCCGACAGCATTGAATACGCTGCCAAGATAGGAATTCGTGCTGTGGTGCAACCTGGTGGCTCCCTAAAAGATTCCGATGTGATTACCGCAGCAGACCAAAACGGCATTGCTATGGTGTTCAGCGGCATACGCAATTTTAAGCATTAACCATTTTTAAAGGCAACTAATTCCCCTCCTTTGGAGGGGTGTCAGGCGCAGCCTGACGGGGTGGTTGCAAAGGTTCTGCACAAAGTCACGCCATTTGTGCTACTGCAACAAATGGCGGTTCTATTTTTCAACAGTCCCACATGCCCTACCTAACGCGTTGCGTCTGCAAAAACAATCCATTCATTCATGTCGTTTATGGAAACCAAAACCAAATGGCGCAAGTGGTTGGGTTTGTGCAATGGCGGTACTTATTTAACAGCCCTGATGTGTCTGCACTTAGCTAGTTACCCTCTACAGGAGGGGAACTAGCTGCGCATTGCCTCAAAGAACTCGGAATTGATTTTGGTGTTTTTCATCCGAGCGAGCATAAATTCTATCGCTTCAGCATCATCCATGGGATCTAAGAACTTTCTCAACACCCACATCTTTTGTAGCTCATCCGGTTCGGTCAACAACTCCTCGCGTCTGGTACTGGAACGTTTTACATTGATTGCTGGATAGATGCGTTTTTCGGCAATGCGACGATCCAAGTGTATTTCCATATTGCCCGTACCTTTGAACTCCTCATAAATAACCTCGTCCATTTTAGATCCCGTATCTATCAGGGCAGTTGCGAGTATCGTCAAACTGCCGCCCTCTTCGGTATTTCTCGCTGCTCCGAAAAACCTCTTGGGGCGTGTTAATGCGTTGGCATCAACACCACCAGTCAATACTCGTCCCGAGACTGGCATCACCGTGTTGTAGGCTCGAGCAAGGCGAGTGATTGAGTCCAGCAATATCACTACATCCTTTTTGTGTTCAACCAAACGTTTGGCTTTTTCTATGACCATGTCGGCAACCTGTACATGTCGTGTTGCCGGCTCGTCAAAAGTGCTTGAGACAACCTCACCTTTCACCATGCGTTGCATCTCAGTGACTTCCTCAGGACGCTCGTCTATCAGCAACACGATTAAATGACATTCGGGACAATTTGCGGTTATGCTTTGGGCAATGTTTTGTAACATGATGGTCTTTCCCGCTTTGGGTGGAGAAACCAACAACCCGCGTTGTCCTTTGCCGATTGGGGCAATCAAATCTATCATCCGAGCAGTAATATCTTCCGAACTGCCGCTTGCACATTCAAGGCGCAGACGTTCTTCCGCATGCAGAGGTGTTAAGTTTTCAAAAGGAACTTTATCGCGAGCCTGTTCTAAGGATTGATAATTAACCGTATCTATTTTTAGCAGTGCAAAATAACGTTCGCCGTCTCTAGGTGGTCGGATTTTTCCGGCGATCGTATCGCCAGTGCGTAGATCAAAACGTTTAATTTGATTCGGCGATACATAAATATCGTCGGGTCCGGGTTGATAAGACTCATCCGCCGAGCGTAAAAAGCCGAAACCGTTTTCTAGTATCTCAAGCACACCTTCGCTGGTAATGTCTTCCCGATTTTTAGATTTTGTTTTCAATATAGAGAAAATAATATCTTGGCGTCGCGAACTTCTGGTGTTTTCCACACCCATAGATTGTGCCAACGATATCAAATCAGGAACCGGTGTTTTTTTCAATTCTGTAAGATTCATATTAATTATCCTGGGGTTATTAAATAGACAGGGGGTTAAAAGTAGTTATCAAAGAACTTCTGGGCGAAGCCGATGCCGATTTCTATACTGGTATGGAATCAAAATTCGCAGAGAAGCATTTGTTTGAATATTCATTCTATCATAGCTTTGTTATTAAAACATAATTTTTTAATTCGCTGTGTATGGAGTTTTTGGTTGCCAAAATATCCACATAAAACAGATGTAAAAATTGTGTGGAAATTAATCGGATACAATCATCGCTCATCTATAATTGATAGGGAGCTATGTAGTTAACTTGACAAAGCTAATGCTAAAATAAATTAATGAAGACAAATAGGACAATTCGCTACCGCTTATACCCAGCAACTTATCAAAAGCACCAAAAGCTACACGGGACAGCAGGAGCTTGTCGGTATGTGTGGAACCACTTTGTAGGAAAGTTGAGAGACGAGTACGAGTATTACGGGGAAAGCAACTATCACTTTTTCACCATTGGAAAGCAATTTACGACATTAAGAAAGCATTGCGACACGTGGTTGCAGAAATACTCATCTTATATCGTAAAGTCATCATTACGCCCCATAGAAACCGCATACAAAGAGTTTTTCAAGGGCAATAGAGGATTACCAAAGTTTCACGGGAGAAACACGCATACGCCATCGTTTCCGATTAACTATCAATCTGCAAAAATATCAGGGACACACATTTTTATTACTAAAGTGGGTTGGATGAAGTTTGGAGGTGGCGACAGATACAAAGGTGAGAAGTTTGTATCAGGTCAGGTTAAGTATGAGTGCGGTAAATGGTATGCTTATATTGTCTATGAGTTAGAAATATCAGACAAACCGCATTTACTAACGGCAGTAGGGCTGGATAGAAACTGCGGTCAGGTTGCTTTATCAGACGGCACCATTCATCATGTGCCAGACATTCAGAAAAAGATAGCGAAGCGAAAGCGTTATCAGCGAAAGTATGCACGAGGAAAGCAAGGGAGTAATAGGCGAAAAGTTGTTAAGTACAAACTGCAGAAAGCCCACAAAGCGGAGCGTAATGCAAGAGCGAATTGGTATCATCAAACGAGCAAGCTAATAGCGGATGAATACGATATAGTCTATATGGAAGAATTGAATACTCAAGGTATGACAAAGTCAGCGAAAGGAACCGCGGAACAACCGGGTAGGAATGTAAAGCAGAAAGCAGGTTTAAATAGGTCCATCCTAGCGAGCAGTTGGTATAAGCTAGAACAATGCTTATCCTACAAAGCCCATATAGAGAAAGTGTCAGCACACTACACCAGCCAAACCTGTAATCAGTGCGGAAGCGTAGATAAAGCAAACCGCAAAACACAATCAATTTTCAAGTGTCAGCAATGCGGACACGAGGACAATGCAGATGTGAATGCTGCATTAAACATTTTGGCGGCTGGGAATACCGCAACTGGACGTGGAGATGGCGGCATTAGTCGGTCTGTGAAGCGTCAAAAAAATGAGATAGCGGGGCGAGCTAATCAGCTTGTCAAGTTAACTATATAATTCCCACATGATGAATAAGACTCGAAATTTTTCAATCATCGCACATATAGATCATGGCAAGTCAACGCTTGCCGATAGATTTATTGAATTATGCGGTGGATATAGCGGTCGTCGGATGGTGTCGCAAGTGCTAGACACGATGGAGATAGAGCGAGAACGTGGCATCACGATTAAGGCGCAGGCGGTATCGTTGAATTATACGGCACTTGACGGTGAGCAGTACAAGCTCAATTTTATAGATACACCCGGACATGTGGACTTCAGCTACGAGGTATCGCGCTCCCTATCCGCTTGCGAGGGTGCGCTGTTGGTCGTTGATGCAACACAAGGCGTGGAAGCGCAGAGTATCGCAGTTTGCTACACCGCAGTAGAACAAAACCTTGTCGTGTTGCCGGTGCTGAACAAAATTGATCGTCCGGTTGCCGAGGTAGAACGTGTCAAGCAAGAAATCATTGATTTGATCGGGCTTGACATAAGTGGGCTTTGTTTGGTTAGTGCTAAAACTGGTCAAGGAGTGCAAGCATTGCTTGAACATATCATCGCAAAAATTCCGCCGCCGCAAGGTGTAGCCAATGCACCTTTGAAAGCGTTGATTATAGATTCTTGGTTTGACCAATACTTGGGTGTGATTGCGTTGGTGCGGGTCGTAGACGGTCAACTCAAAGTCGGTGGCAAAATACTCTCTATGGCGAATAAAACCACCCACAAGGTTGAGGCGGTGGGAGTTTATACTCCTGAGCGAGTGACGCACTCGTGTCTGTATACCGGTGATGTTGGGTTTGTGATAGCCGGCATCAAGCGCATAGAAGAAGTTCGGGTCGGAGATACTTGGACCAATGCACACAATCCGGCAACGCAAGCACTCGCAGGGTTTAAGCAGATACCGCCACGGGTATTTGCCGGAATTTACCCAGTAAATTCGGAAGACTATCCGGATTTGCGAGCAGCTTTAGATCAATTGAGTTTGAACGATGCCTCATTGGTCTACGAGCCGGAGACTTCTCAGGCACTGGGTTTCGGCTTTCGTTGCGGTTTTCTTGGCATGTTGCACATGGAGGTCATACAGGAACGTTTGGAGCGTGAATACGGCAAGGCTTTGGTTACAACCGCACCGACCGTCACCTATAGGGTCACACTGAAAAACGGCGAAGTGGTGGAGGTACATAACCCCAACACCCTGCCCCTTGCAAACGAAGTGGAAAAGATTGAAGAGCCTATGATTTTAGCCACGATACTAGTTTCCCAAAAACATATAGGCGATGTGATGAAAATATGCATAGAAAAACGCGGTGTACAGAAAAGGATAAACTATGTAGGCTTACAAGCTGCAATAGAGTACGAACTGCCGTTGAACGAGATAGTCTATGATTTCTTTGATCGTCTAAAATCTATCACCAGAGGCTACGCATCTTTTGACTATTATCTGGCAGGCTATAGGATTGCCGACCTAATCCGCTTGGATATGCTGATCAATGGCGAGCGGGTTGATGCGCTATCGGCGATAGTACATAGAAAAAATGCACAAACGCTAGGACGCACCTTAGTAGAAAAAATGGCAACCTTGATTCCGCGGCAAATGTTTGATATTGCGATACAAGCTGCGATAGGTTCTCGCGTCATCGCACGAGCGACGACCAAAGCCTTGCGCAAGAATGTTACCGCAAAGTGTTATGGCGGAGATGTTACGCGCAAACGGAAGTTACTGGAAAAACAAAAAGCAGGCAAGAAGCGTATGAAACAAATCGGCAAAGTCAATGTGCCGCAAGAGGCGTTTTTAGCGGTGCTACAGGTCGACAAATAGATGCCGCGATTGTCGCTCAACAGAAAGATCAGTGCCGTTATCAGAACATGGTGCTACATACTTTTGTTGTTGATGAGCTCTACGATTGCTACCGCCGATGTGATGGTGGTTACTTTGCTCGGCACCGGCACGCCGCGCCCTGAGATTGAACGCGGCAGTTCGGCGATACTGGTTGAAGCCGGCACGCAAAAGTTATTGTTTGATGCCGGGCGCGGTATTGCACAGCGAATCTATCAGCTGAGATTGGACTACGACACCATTAATAAGATATTCATCACCCACCTGCACTACGATCACATTATTGGTTTGCCGGATTTAATGCTTTCCGGTTGGGTTTTCCAACGTGTCAGTCCGATACAGTTGTGGGGGCCTGTCGGTAGTAAAGCACATGTGCAACAAATACAAGAGGCTTATGTTGCCGACATCTCGTTGCGCAAACAGCATACCGATTTGCCCGAAGCGGGGATTCGTGTTGATGTTCGTGAAATCAAAGAGGGCGTGGTTTATTCCGAGGACGGCTTGACCGTCAAGGCGATTGAGGTTGATCATGGTGTCGTCAAACCAGCTTTCGGTTATCGGATTGATTATAAAGGGCGCAGTTTGGTGTTTTCGGGCGATACTCGCTACTCGGAGAAAATAGCCAAACATGCCGAAGGTGTGGACTTGTTGATCCACGAGATTGCCGATGCAAGCGATGCGTTATTGGAACGCAACCCACGCTTACGCAAGGTTATTTCGTATCACACCAGACCCTCAGAATTGAACCGCTTATTGCGGAAAAGCAACCCGCGCCAAACGGTTTTGGTTCATGCGCTTATTTTCGGGAAAGATCGCACCAATGTATTATCCGAGATAAAGTCAGGATATGAAGGCGAGGTGATGTTCGGTGAAGACCTGACGGCATTTGATATAGGCGATAATATTCGTATCTACAGGCGCAACACTTTCTAAACATGAAACTGGATTTAAGCAAGCCGCAATTGATGGCAATTCTGAATCTTACTCCCGATAGCTTTTCGGACGGTGGCAAATGGGACAACCCCGAACAGATTATCAACGGTGTGGGAACAATGATAGAACAAGGTGCCGACATCATCGATGTGGGCGGTGAGTCTACGCGCCCCGGTTCAAAGCGAGTCGATGCTGCAGAGCAGAAGGCGCGTGTGTTGGATATCATCACCGTAATATCGGAGTGTTATCCCGATGCGATAATGAGTATAGATACCACCCTATCTGCAGTTGCCGAAGTTGCTTTGGATCATGGTGCCACGATGCTCAACGATGTCTCGGCAGGGCGCGATGATCCGGCGATGTTGGAATTAGCGGCGGACCGACAAGTGCCGATTTGTCTGATGCACATGCAGGGTGAACCAGGCACTATGAACGAACAGCCGCAGTATAACGATGTGGTCGGCGAGGTATGCGATTTCTTGGTTGCTCGTGCCGAGATGGCAAAAAATTACGGGTTGAACGAAGACGCAATCATTCTAGATCCGGGCATTGGTTTTGGGAAAAACACCGAACATAACCTAACACTGCTAAAGCATTTGGATAGCATAACCGCACTAGGCTACGCAGTGCTGCTAGGTACCAGTCGTAAACGCTTTATGGGACAAGTGTGTCATGTGGCTGAACCACAACAGCGCGTGCCGGCAAGTTGTGCAACGACGGTGCTGGGATTACAAGTCGGTGTCAAAATTTTTAGGGTGCACGATGTATGGCAACACAAACAAGTGATGGATTTGATGACGGTATTGTAATCGCTTATCGCAACCAAGCACGGCAGTAGTTTTTAACCGCTAGGCAGGGATTGTCCGCTGTCAAAATGCCTGAAGCGACTGCGATCATCTGCACACCGCATCTGAGAACCTGTTTTGCTTGGTTCGGCGTGATGCCGCCGATTGCACATATCGGTATATCAATTCCCACACTCAGTTTTTCTAATGCGCACAACGATTCTTCGGTGGACAGACCCAAAGGCTCGGCTTGTGGTTTAGTGGTGGAGTTAAAAACCGCACCAAAAGCGACATAGTCGGCACCGTTTTGTTGTGCCTGCAAAGCACGAGATGCAGCGGCATAGCATGACACACCGAGATATTTATTAGCACCCAGTCGTTGTCTTGCCTCTTGCACATCCATATCGTCTTTCCCTAGATGCACTCCGTTGGCGTTAATTGTTATTGCCAAAGAGACATCATCGTTGATGATGAAAGGAATGTCGTAGATGCGGCACTGTGCTTGGATCGTTCGAGCGAGACGATGTGTTTTTTGTACAGCCTCATGTTCATCAGTGTAATGTGTTTTATCTCGGAATTGAATCATTGACACACCTGCTTCTATCAACGAAGCGATGTATTTGTCCATATTTTTTTCTGTCAACTGTGCAGCATCAGCAATCAAGTATAAACCTTCTAGTTTCATCGCTTAAAACGTTGAGGAATAGCAATTCCCTGCCCTGCAGAAATTGCAGTCAACAAACAGCCATAGGTAAATTCCTGTGCATGTTTAACAGCCGACACCAACTCATTCCCGTGTGCTAGATAGGCGGCTATCGAACTTGCGAGTATACAACCGCTACCGCGATAACGGTGGGGTAATCGCTTGACAGTATATGTTTGAGGTGTATGGTTCAGTCTGTAGAGCCGATGGTATAAATGATCTTTCTTTTGGTATTCGCTAGTTACCAAAACCGCCTTGCATCCCTGCTCAAGCAGTAATGCTGACACTTGATTGGAATCGGATGTCTTGGCAAGTTGCCTAAGCTCTTGTGCATTGGGCGTTGCAAGATCGCATAGAGGAATTAGCTTGTGGCAAAGCAAGTCTATGGTTTCAGAGTCACAAAACACATAACCGCCGCCGGCTGCGATAATCGGGTCAATCACAATGGGACAATTCAATTCGGGCAGCACTTCGGCGATTATCTCAATTATCTCGGCTGAGGGTGTTAAGCCTATTTTGATTGCCGAGCAGGAACTTTGATCTGTCACAGCGCGCAACTGGGATTTGAACCAAGTTGCATCGCTTGCCACACAAGCGGTGGCATTTTCTTCGTTTTGTAAAGTTTGACAAGTAATTACCGCTCGGGTCCGACAGCCGAGTGCGTGTGCGGTTTCAATATCGGCAATCAATCCTGCACCACCGCACGGGTCAAAGCCTGATATAATAACGATTTCGGGATGCTTATCAGTTTTCATTGAACGATATTCATTGTATAGATAGCGTAAATAAAAGCAAAGGGAATTATATACAATTCTGCACAGAGCTTATTTATGATAAATTGGACTAATGAAAGCGAATAGAACAATAAGATATAGACTATATCCGGCAACCCATGAGAAGCACCAAAAGTTACACGGAACTGCTGGTGCGTGCCGCCATGTATGGAATCATTTTGTGGCGCAGAGCAGGTAGATTTGTGCGAGGACTCAACTTTAGGGCGGATATGCAAATCCGCCCCTACCATTTCCATAAATTCAATGGCGCAAGCGGTTACGTTTGGATGATGACAGTACTTTTCCAACAGCCCCATTCTCCCAAAGTTGAAAAAAAAGCATAAAAGTGTTACATTAAGCACCCTGAACCAACGATTTTAGAGACTAAACAATGAAGCGGACATTTCAGCCCAGTAATCTTAAACGCAAACGAACGCACGGTTTTCGTGCGCGCATGAAAACGCGCAGCGGTCGTGCGATTCTTAATGCCCGTCGCCGTCGTGGTCGGTCTGTGCTTTGCCCTTGATCAATGGCAATAGAGTTATTTTGGATGGCGACAAAGCAAAAGCAGTTAAAAATCTAAAAGGAGCATTTAGCCTTCGCAAAGCTGAGGATTTTGTTTTACCGGCAAAGCGAGCGAAGATATTTAAGGATAGCGATCTTTTAATCCGCCATTTAAACAATCATCGCGACCATGCGCGTTTAGGAGTGGCTATCTCAAAGAAAAGAGTTAAACACGCAGTGAAGCGCAACCGAATTAAAAGAATTATCAAAGAGACATTTCGCAGCTACCAATTGCGACTACCCGGGCGGGATTATTTAGTCAGTTATAGAGGCGATCAAACCCAAATAGATACGCCGATGCTCCATAAAAAGCTCGTACGTTTTTGGGAGTGGCAAGCGACATATCGTCCTGAGTAACAGCGAACTAAAGCGAGATGGAGAATTCGCGCCTCATATTATATTTGTCCCTGGCATTGGTGCTTTTTCTATTATGGGAAAGGTGGCAGACTTGGCAATCGGAGCAACTTGCAGCATTAAACGAACCTTCGGTATCGCAAGCCGAAACAACCCCTTATGAAAGCGCTGTAGCGCAACCACCTCAAGATGATTTACCCGAGGCGGTTGCGCACGATCCCACCAAAGCCAATGCCGTCATACAAGATGCGCCACAGAATGTGTTGAGCCGTCGCGTCAGTGTGACAACCGATATGCTGGAACTTCAAATCAGCACCCGAGGCGGAGACATCATCCGTGCCGACTTATTGCAACAACCACAAGACATAGACACGCCGGATGTACCTTTCCGTTTATTGAACAATAAAGAAGGTGCAAATTTTTATGTGGTGCAATCGGGGTTATTGCACGATCAGATTTCCGGGGTCAGCAGGGAAGCACTCAGACAAAAAGCTCCCTCGCATTACGAGGAATATCAAGCAACACAGCAAGAGGTAGCCATGGAGGATGGTGAAGAGGTTTTGCGAACGGCGTTGCGTTGGGATAACGGAGACGGCATAGAAGTAAATAAGATATACACTTTCAAGCGAGGTAGTTATCTGCTCGGCATTGAACACTTGGTGAAAAACAACAGCGACACGACATGGGTAGGGCGGCAATATCGGCAATTACGCCGCGGGCAGATTGACGAAGAGGACTTTCGCTTGTTATACACCTTTACTGGTGCTGCCTATTACGACGGTAAATACAATAAATTATCGTTTGATGATATCGCGCAAGAGCAGCTTAGAATCGAAGTTGTTGAGGGTTGGGTTGCGATGCTACAACATTATTTTCTCTCGGCATTACTGCCGGAAGCAGGGCAAAGCAACGATTTTTACACGCGGGTTGCGCAAGGCGGTGTGCGCCCAGAATACATCATAGGGATGCGCTCACAACCGATAGTCGTAGAGCCGGGGCAGGAAGGACGATTTATCACACGAGTGTTTGTCGGCCCTAAGCTACAAAATCAACTAGAAGAAATACAAGAGGGTCTGGAACTGACAACCGACTATGGTATTTTTTCGCTCATATCAAAGCCATTGTTTTGGTTGCTTGATATTATCCACAGTAGCGTCGGAAATTGGGGTGTTGCAATCATTTTGCTGACCCTGCTGATAAAGCTAGTCTTCTATAAGCTGTCGGAGATGAGCTATAAATCCATGGCGAGAATGCGCAAATTGCAACCCAGCTTAATGACGATGCGCGAACGCTTCAAGGATGATAAATCGCGCCTACAAAAAGAGATGATGGAGTTCTATAAAAAGGAAAAAATCAATCCTTTGGGCGGCTGCCTACCGATTTTGGTTCAGATACCGGTTTTTATAGCACTTTACTGGGTGCTACTGGAGAGCGTGGAACTCAGACAAGCACCATTTATGCTCTGGATACACGACCTCTCCACCCGCGACCCGTACTATGTTTTGCCGTTGCTGATGGGTGGCACGATGCTCATTCAAACCAAGCTCAATCCGACACCACCCGACCCGATACAAGCCAAAGTGATGACCTTGTTGCCGATTGTCTTTACTGTCTTTTTTGCCTTTTTCCCGTCGGGCTTGGTACTCTATTGGCTTGTCAACAATGTTCTCTCAATTGCACAACAATATGTAATCAATAAACGCATAGAGCAATCATGAACCTCAAAGACGGCGATACCATAGCCGCAGTCGCAACCGCCTCGGGCAAGGCTGGCATAGGGGTTGTGCGAGTTAGCGGTAAAGCCGCAGTTGAGATTGCATCACAGATTACGCATAAAATATTGCAACCACGCAACGCGTGCCATAGCCGTTTCATAGATGCGCAAGGGCAAATTATCGACGAGGGCATTGCTATTTTGTATAAAGCTCCTGCGAGTTTCACCGGAGAAGATGTCTTAGAACTGCAATCGCACGGCAGCCCAATCGTGCTGGACTTGATATTGGAGCGGGTATTGCAGCTCGGCGCACGCCTCGCGCAGCCAGGGGAGTTCAGCCAGCGTGCCTTTCTCAACAACAAATACGATTTAGTGCAGTTGGAAGCGATTGCCGATTTGGTCGATAGTTCCAGCCGTCAAGCCGCACGCGGCGCACAACGCGCGTTGCAGGGAGAAATGTCTGCCAAGTTTGAAGAAATAGCCGAGCGTATCAAAACATTGCGCATACAAGTAGAGGCAGAGTTGGACTTCTCCGATGAGGACATAGAAACCTTTGATCGGCGGCAACTTCAGCAACAACTGCAATACCTTATCCAGACGATTTGTCAGGTTAAAGAGGCGGGGCGGCAAAGCCTGTATTTATATGAAGGTGCGGAGCTTGCAATCGTCGGTCAAGCAAATGTCGGAAAATCCAGCTTGCTGAATAGATTGGCAATGCAAGCGGAAGCGATTGTCAACGAACAGCCCGGCACGACGCGAGATATAGTGCGCCGAGAGATTGTTATTGGTGGCATACCAATGCGGATATCGGATACCGCAGGTATTAGAGAAACCGCAGACCCCGTGGAACAAGAAGGCATGCGCCGTACCCACCTTGCGATGGAGTCATCCGATTTACTTTTGCTGTTGGTGGATGCGCGTAGTGGCATTGACGATGTTGAGCGGTCCATGTTAAAACAATTCCAAGACCAATCTGTGCTTGTGGTGTCAAACAAAATAGACCTGCTCACAGCACCCGTTGACGACCCGGAAATTGATGTGCAGATATCGGCTAAAACCGGTGAAGGCATAGAAACACTACAACAGAAAATCAAAGAACATATCGTGCAAGGCGATGTTTTGGATTCCGAGCGTAGCGTGTTGTTCGCCAACCAGCGGCATCTGGATGCGTTGGATACGGCTGAAAAAGCGTTATCCGAAATCGTTATGCGGGATGGAACGATGCAAGGTCAAAAACTAGAAATCATCGCCGAGAACCTGCGCATTGCACAACAAGCACTGGCAAATATCACCGGCGCATACACCACCGAAGAACTATTGGGCGATATTTTTTCCCGCTTCTGTGTCGGTAAGTGAAACCGAAAATTTGTAGGGGTGGACTCGCATGTCCACCCTACGGTACCGTTTCGCACAACCGTAACCGCTTGCGCCATCAAATTTACGATGACCACAATCCCAACCGCTTGCGCCAAATAATTACGCAAACCATCTGTGAGGGCGGACTATGTGCAGTCGCTTCCTAGGAGCTTATATACAATTTCACAGAAGGCTGATTTGTTCAGGATTTGTTCTGTTTTTTTCGTTTCTGCGTTTGTCGCCCTTGAAAATCACTGGCACAGGATCTGTTGCTTCCTTATATTTGCCGACATGCTTGCCTTCTCGCTTTCGTTTTCTAAACGTGTCACTTATACGATGCAGGTCAACTTCCTCTTTTAGTTTACGTTTTTCTGTATGAGCGTTTTTTAGTCGATCTCGTGCGTAGGCTATGTATTCCTTACTGCAATCAATTCCGATGTAATCATGACCTAGCAATTTTGCGGCAACCGCAGTGGTGCCGCTTCCAATGTAAGGGTCAAGCACCATCCCTTTTTCTATTTCCATAGCATTGAGTGCGGAAAGTATTGCTCTTGTTGGAAGCCACAGAGGAAATGGGGCAGGATGCGGATTGCTGTTTTCAGGCACACCTTTCCAAACACTCGTGCATTTTGCATCTTGTGATTTCAGTTCTGGGCCTATCAGGTTTCCGTTAGATGGTTTGTAAAGCCAGTAGATTCTTTCCTCCACTTGCCAGAACCTCCACCCTCGGATATTCCCGGCCAACATACGATGCCAAATAATCTCCTGCCGAATAGTCCATTTTGTCTTTCGTAACCAGTCCATCGGGTGATAGAGTTCGCCCCTATCCCATCGCAATTTGTGATTGTAGAAAAATGAACCGGTCGGCGCAGTAGCTCTGAAAATTTCATCAAGAACGGCAACTTGATTTGCCTGATAGTCTGGTTCCGGCATAGCGTCTTGGTACTCGTCATACACTACATTCTTGACAAGCCATCCCTTGTTCTTTTCCTGTTTGTTATAGGGGGGCGAAGTTACACCGACATGGACGGACCCATCAGGAATCCGCTTTAATGCCTTTAGGGTGTCCTCACAGATCAGCCGGGACATGGTAAGAAAGACTGCAGGTGTTCATATACTTTTTTGGTAATCCATTTGCGTTGATAAAGTGAGTCAAGTTCTTCTGTGCTGACAAAGCATTCAGTTTCAAGTGAGGTATCATCCTCGTAGTGGATAAAGCTAAAGCTCGCGCTCCTCAAATATCTGCCCGATATATCTTGTTTTCCAGGAAATTGTCTTAATAGTTGTTCCTCAATCCTCTTGATAAGTCCTTGTGAGTTAAAGGCAAAGCGGAAGATATATATTAATCTGCCATCGATAAAGCCAGATGTCAGAATAGTCGGATTGTCTTTTTTATGGCGGCTTAATTTATTCCAAGTAAAGTCATTAAAACTGCCCGACCCGCTCAGCTTCGGTTTAGTCTTCCGGTTTGATATGGTGCGAATGTTTTGTGGTTTGGTTTCACAGAACAATTTGCCACTTGGATACGTGTCTCTATAGCCGTTATAACCAAGCTTTTCCATGTTTGGAGTAAATCCTGATTTAATCGTGGTCACGTATTCTCGTAAGGCTGACGAATTCAGGTCATTGAAGTACATGGTCAGCAAGCCACAAGCAGCATCTTTCAATTTATTGTGAGACAAACCAGACAACCATATCTTGAAATCCGACTGGCTTTTAGTGGCGTAACCTGTTATCAGGTCTTTAAGAATTTGCTTCATTACCTATCAATTCCTCGTGGATGATGTTCGCCATCTGTTTGATGGTGTCTTTCGGGTTGTCGAACCACAGTTCGGACAGAATTTCCCTTTCGCCCAACAGGTGATTCTACCCATTTCTTGGCATTTTCGTCATCTGGAAACATATTCATAATCTCAATAAGGGACATTCCTTTGCGGTAGTATTTACCAGATGCTTTGCATACCATTTCACTAATCCTACTTGGCTTTAGTTTGCGACAATTTTACCACACGTTTTGTCAGCCTCGATGATTTCCAAAACCTCACATTTAGGAGATTCCTCACAACTTAGTCAATTTCTAGATATGATGAAAGTCATCTTTGACGCATATGAGCAGTGCTGATAATGGATTTAATTTTTGGGTATTCACTGTCTGCTCTTTTGCATGCTTAGTGCAGCAGTTTCACGATATTAGTTGAAAATATTTCATTGTCTATCAAAGGTGACAATACTACTTGGGGCTTACAATCAACATACAAACCCTTAACGAAGAATATACATATATGTTACAATCTCTGACACAGAAGCCGACAATCTACCAGAGATTAGACATGAAAAAAGCCGCAAAGACATTAAGCCTATTTGACTACACGCTAAATGATGTACTCGTAGGACGTAGTAATCATGCGTTTATCACTGGTGATTCTTTAGCCATACTCCGAGACCTACCCGATGATTGTGTGAACTGCGTAATCACCTCACCTCCCTACTTCAATCAGCGTGAGTACGATTTCGACTCGAAGTACAACAAAGTAGCTATTGGCTTAGAGAAAAATCTAGATGATTATGTGGCTAATCTTATTTCTGTGTTTGCTGAAGTTCGTAGAGTAATCAAACCTGAAGGGTCGTTGTGGCTGAATATTGGGGACAAATTTCAGAATAAGGAACTCATTGGTGTGCCTTGGCGTGTAGCTCTTGCGCTCAAAGATGAGGGTTGGATACTCCGGCAGGACGTGATATGGCATAAGATGAAGGGAACACAATCCGTTAAAGACAGGTTTCGAGATCTCCATGAACACATTTTTCATTTTGTGAAAAACCGCAAATATTTTTTTGATGCCGATGCCGTTAGAATTTCTCCAAAACCAGCTATAAGTAGAAATAGCGAAGCGATTTCTGCTACTGGAGTTTCAGGTAAGAAATACTATGAGTTTATCAAGGCCACGAAAACGTTGAATGAAAATGAAAAGAAGAATGCAAAAAAAGCTCTTGATGAAGCGGTGCAAGAGATTAGAGAAGGTAAAATCACTGACTTTCGAATGACCATTAGAGGAAAGCAACGAACTTACCATAGCGATAAGGCTAACATGAGTGGGAGGGCAAATGAGCTTCAAGAACGTGGCTTTTTCATAATGAAAATGTCTGCTAAAGGATTTCTGCCATCTAATGTGTGGAATATAGTGCCAGAAGATAAGTGGCGAAAAGATAAGCACTGTGCAGTTTTTCCAGAGGAACTTATAAAAATACCAATGCTCTTCACGACCCCAAAACATGGCGTAGTACTTGACCCTTTTTCTGGTACTGGTACAACAGTTGTAGCTGCCGTAAAAAACGGTTTTCGGGGAATTGGAATTGACATCTCTTCGGAATACAATAATCTCGCCTACAGGCGCGTAAGTGATGCCTAAACCAACCGGGAATATACCTTACGAAGTATTTGGACTCAGTACTGGTGAAGAGCTGAGTGCGAAAGACATATCAGATATTAGTAGACAACACTGTCCATTTCTGCAATCGGAGTGTACTAAGTTCCGCAAAAGCGAACCTGAAGTTAAGATCGGAAGCTGTGTTCTAGGACACAGTGAAAAGCCAGTAATAGTCTGCCCAGAACGTTTCAAGGTGACCATAGTTTTCAGAACGATAGAAGAGCAATATTTTGGAGGCAGGAAAGCAATATGGGTTCCTGAAGTCAGTCTTGGAGACCGCGGGAACATAGATTACGTGGCAGCCTTACCTAATGAAAACAACGACTTAGAAGATTTTTTATGTGTAGAAATTCAAGCCAATGGGACAACGGGAACACCATGGGCAGGGATATATCATTTCCGTACCAAACACACGATGAAAGGCGCACCCCAGACGGAATATGGGTTCAACTGGGCTAACGAGTTCACTAAAACACTCACTCAGCAACTACTGAAGAAAGGTACGCTGATTGAGCAGTGGAACAAGAAAATCGTTGTGGTGTTACAAGATTCAGGACTAGACTACATCAAAAACCAAGGTCAAGGCGTGAGAAATTATCATGAAAGTGATTCGGTTCACTTCATGCCATTCAGCATGGATTACAAAGATAATCACTGGACGCTTTCAGCATTAAGTCAAAAGTATAGTGCCAATATGGATGGCATCATCAAATCATTAACTAGTGAAAGCGAAGACCCTATCTCTATTGAGGAATTCAAGCAGCGAATATTAAACAAGGGAGAGCAGAACAAGATATGGCCTTGGAACAACTAGTCATATTTGATATGTAGGGTTGAACATGACCAGCAAATCTTAATCTAGACTAGGCAAGATAAGTCATGTATTTGCGCCCCTTCGTGGCTGCCCGCTTTTGTCAAGTTTCTTATATAATTCCACAAAATGCAATATCTGCAGATTGTCGCCGAGTAAACCCGCCACTTGTTGCAGTAGCACAAGTGGCGTGACGTTGTGCAGGGCTTTAATGTTTCAGGGACTTGCCATCATGGTAAAAATAGTGTCCTTTGAGTCCTTCAATGTTGAATATTAGGATTTCACTATGAAATAGGATGCTCTCAAATATATCTTTTGGCAGGCTGATAATAGATTTAATTTCTGGGTATTCACCGTCTATAAATTTTTGCCAACGGCGACTTGTCACCATTTGGTTAAGCCGCAACCCGTAGGGTGTGAATAACACAAGCGGCACATTTTTCCCGAACAACTCTATGGTTTTTTGTAGCCATACTTCGGGAAGTAGTGGTCTTCCACCATAGTGCGCCGTTATATATTCTTTGGTCTTTTTGCCAATGTTAAAAGGTGGATTCACTATCACCAAACCGGGTGTTTTAATCTCACCTTTTTTAATATCCAAATAGTTTCTTACTTTTGTTTTCGGGAAACCCTGATATTCAATATCAATACCGATTACCTTGAACCTGTTTTGTTGGAAAGGTTTGAGCAGTGAACCACTACCCACACATGGGTCTAATATCGGTTTGGTTGCATCTATTTTGTCCGAGACAATATCATAAATGAATTGGCTAACACCGGCAGGTGTGTAGATTGTTGCCTTTTTCGGTTGCCGATAAAAATTGTTTCTATCAACTCGATACATTTTGCCCTCTGCATTTTTACATACTTAGTGTAGCAGTTTTCCCCAGTGTTAGTCGAAAAAGTATCATTACATATATCAAAATCAATCGGCAATACAAGGCCGCCGATTGAGCCAGTAGGTCAATCGGCAATTATATATGTCTGCCGTAAAATGTCGTGTTAGCATACAATATTGTTTACCATTTAATTCATGAAAACCTTAATTGGAGGCGCATGGCGGTTGAGATTGTGCAAGTGCAATATTTTAGGGAGGGCATGTAGCCCTCCCCTACGGTCTATGACATACCTTTCAGAAACGATATTTTCCTTATGAATCACTCAAACGATTGGTCGGTTTCTCTGGGGGTTGTAATGGATCCGATTGCCGAGATAAATCCGCTTAAAGACACCACGCTATGTTTGCTAGAGGCTGCCCAGCGAAAAGGTTGGCAACTTTATTACTTTGAACCCAAAGACCTGCATTTATATCAGGGGCAGGCAAGGGGACATGCACGCAATCTAAAGGTTTTCTTAGACCCGAAGCACTGGTTTGAAGTATCCGCATCCAAAGACATCAATTTATCCGAACTAGACGTGATATTGATGCGCGCCGACCCACCAGTAGACACTGAGTTTCTATATACCTGCCATATATTGACGTTTGCCGAACGCGCCGGCACATTGGTGTATAACCCGCCGCGCAGCTTGTTATCTGTCAACGAGAAAATACTCGCTCAGGAATTCGCCGACTTAGGGCCGCCGACCCTAGTTGGCAATTCATTGGATGATTTACTAAACTTTTTAGAGTTGCACCCTCAAGCGGTAGTCAAACCGCTGAACGAAATGGGCGGGGCTTCGGTATGCAGGATCAATCGTAGCGACGACGATGTTTCCGAGCTACTCAAAACGATGCTTTACGACGGACAAAAGACTCTCCTAATCCAAGAACTAATCCCGAATTATAGCGACGGTGATAAGCGTGTACTATTGATAGACGGCACGCCGGTGCCGTACGGGCTCAACCGTGTTCCGCAGCAAGGCGAGTTCAGAGCTAATTTGGCTGCCGGAGGCAAAGGCGTGGCTGTGGCATTGAACGACCACGACTATAGAGTTTGTGAGCGCATTGCCCCGCGTCTACAAGAACTGGACTTACTGTTTGTAGGTATTGATTTGGTTGCCGGTTATTTAACTGAGATCAACATCACAAGCCCCACCTGTGTTAGGGAAATCAACCAAGCGTATGCGTTGGACATCGGCAGCGATGTAATCAATGCGATTGAGAAACGTCTGATGTCTCAAGTTTAATGGACGATAAACATACAAAACGCGATGTGGCGTTGTCGTCGGAACACGTGATTGCCTTTGACTATGGGCTGAAATATATCGGTAGTGCAGTGGGCAATATCAAAACGGCAACCGCACAACCCTTGCAGACCATTGCGTGTAAGGCTGGTCAAGCCGATTGGCAAGCGATAGAAAAGATTTGTCAGATTTGGCAACCGTGTCGCTTCGTAGTCGGTTATCCCGACCCCGATTCGCCACCCAAACTGCTGAAGCAGCTAGACCAGTTTATAAGCCGATTACATCGGCACTTTAACCTGCCGGTAGAAAAAGGCAATGAGTACTTGAGTTCAATAGAGGCATACCATAGACTAAAAAAACAAAGATCGGCAGGAGAAATTGGTAGAATAGCACGCTCGGATATTGATAAAGTTGCTGCTGCCTTGATATTGGAAAGCTGGTTTGAGGCGCAGCAAACGACAACCCGTTAAATGACAGAATGAAAGAACCGGAAAAATTAATAGCAGAAATGTCGGAACAATTAGGGCATTTGATAGCACACCGACAATTAGACGACCCAATTATTTTGGGAATACGCAGCGGCGGGGTTTGGGTTGCCGAACGTCTCCACGAGCAACTGAAAATCAAGGAACCTATGGGACTGCTGGATATTAATTTTTATAGAGACGACTTTAGTCGGATAAGCTCTTTCCCACAAGTTAAGCCTTCGGCAATCAATGCGAACCTTGATGACCGACATATTATTTTGGTTGATGACGTGATACACAGCGGGCGCACGATCTGTGCCGCGCTGAACGAAATCGCCGATTACGGACGCGCCGCAACCGTGAGCTTGGTAATCATGATAGATAGAGGCGGAAGGGAAATGCCGATTTATGCCGACATCGTCGGCACCTCAGTAGATTTGAGTGAGGGACAACACATCAAACTCAGAGGTCCCGCCCCGCTGCACATAGAAGTTATTGATAGCAAAACCTAAAGCAGTTGAATAACGAAATTCCTACCGCTGACCGCCTCATTTTTGCCCTTGATGTGACAACTGCGGATCACGCAAGAGCACTCGTTGCAACTTTAGGCGATGCGGTGAGTTTCTACAAACTGGGTCTAGAACTACTCGCTTGCGGAGAGTATTTTGCATTGGCGGAGGAATTGCGGGAACAAGGTAAAAAGATATTTTTAGATCTAAAATTATTTGATGTGCCGCGCACGGTTGCCGCCACGGTTAAAGGTTTGTGCCGTTTCGGTGAGAGTTTTGTAACCGTTCATGGCAACGACGACATGCTAAAAGCAGCAAACGCCGAGAAAGGTGATTTGAAGATACTCGCAGTGACGGCACTGACCAGCTTAGACCAAAACGACATAGATGCGCTCGGCTTCAAGTGCAGTGTGCGGGAATTGGTGTTGTCGCGTGCAAGACGCGCAATTGCCGTAGGTTGCGACGGCGTTGTCGCATCCGGGTTAGAGGCTGATGCGTTAAGAGAAACACTTGGCTCCAAGCACTTAATCATCACCCCCGGTATACGCCCGGTTGCCAATGTGGACGACCAAAAACGCACGGTTGATCTAGCACAAGCATTTGAGAACGGCACAGACTATATTGTGGTCGGCAGACCGATACGCGAAGCTGTATCACCGGCAGATGTGGCAGCACAAATGCAAGCCCAGATTCGCACAATTTTTGACCATCATTAGGCACACTGATAAACACCTCACCAAAGAGAAAGTCTAAGTGCAAATAAATAATGCGAGAGAAGTTAAGAAGTGCAACTGACTGTCTACATTAATACAATCAAGGTTAGTGTCACCCAAGCGTAGTCTACTTAACCTCGTTAGATTCCTAAAATCATCTATTGGTAGGCTGGTCAAATTGCGGTTTGAGCTTAAATTTAATTCCATTAGATTTATCAGGTTTGCGAAGACACCTATTGGTAAGATGGTTAAGTTGTTTGCGCTCAAATTCAGTGTTTGTAAAGCACCTAAGCTGTTGAATACATCTGCTGGCAAAGCAGTCAAGTCGTTGGAGCTCAAGTCCAATATTCTCAATTTTGTTAAATCACTAAAGATGCCCGCCGGCAAAGTAGTCAAATCATTGGAGCCCAAGTCCAATGTCTCCAGACCAGTTAAGCCTCTGAAATCAGCCGCTAATAAAGAACCAATTCCGCTACTGCGAAGGGATATGCTATCAATTAATCCAAGATGCTGCTGAGAGACTTCCTCACAGCTACTAATTCCGGGAAGAGAGGAGACAATTTTATCTCTCACTTGGGGCGTGCGGTCGCAAAAAGATAAAAGCGCACCTTCTAGTAAGACTCTCACCTGTACTTGCAAAGTAGGAAGGATTTGGAAATCAAAAAACTCCGTTCGGCTAATGCCGTCTGCTCTAGTCACAACAATCTCAAGGCGATAATTTCCAGAGCTAATCGGCGTGCCGCTGATGATAGAACCGTTTATTTCTAGACCCGGTGGTAGACCGCTGACCGTGTAGGTCAATGCCTGCACACTTGTGAAGATATCATCCAGTGTAAAGGAGTAATCCGAACCGCTGGTGCCGGCGGGAACAGTGGTATCCTCTCGTACAATTATTCGCGTATTGGATACTATCGGTATGTCGTTGCTAACGAGTGGGTTTCTGATGTTTGGGACAGTACTGGTCGTTGCGATAACTTGAAAGAGGTAGTCCCTCGCAAAGCCGCTATCCAACGCAAGATTGAGCTGGACTTGTGTATCGGAAGTGCGGCGTACACTTGCAATGCGCAACCCTGCCGGTGCATTTTGCAAACCAAAATCATTAGGCTGCAAATCTTTTTCCCAACTCGCACCAACCAAAGACAAAGTCAATGGGTTCCCAGCTAAATTGTTATCCGACAACCCGACAACAGAGGCAGCATCCATTTTTATTTGATAGCCGCGTATTCTCACTCCCCACTCAATCAAGGTGCCGGTTGTAGCCCTAGTGTCTTCAAATCTCAATTTCCAAACTCCTGACGGATCTTCGCCTAAATGAACGCTTGAACCGAAACGCCAAAACCCCCTGGTAGTATTTATTGCGTATGAACTGGTACTACTGATGGGAAGAGTGGATGGTATGAATAGGCTTGAAGTAGTACCCGATGGTGAGGTCAATTTAACGCTTAAATCTTGGATTAGAGGGTGTGTCAGTCTGATAGGGATCTCCACATATTCTATAAAATTGATATCGGATTGGACGGCTATCTCGCTATTGATAACTGGATTATCGGCACTTAGCCTGAGGTCTAGATTGCTATTTCTTACTTCCATGTACGGTGCTGACGGGGGAAGATTGATCCACCCTCCCGCCATGTCAACCGCTTTTTCTGCATCAACAAGACCGAATCCATATTTGTGGTTAAAATGATATTGCGCGTTGTCATCATTGCTGGACAAACCATACTTTACGGCACCTTGCGCCCAGTCGTCGTCTGTGGGGTTGTTTTGACTTGCCGAATTAGCCAGAATGAGTTTCACATCGCGCCAGCTAAGGCTTGGATTGACTTGTCGCATCAATGCCACCACACCGCTGACCATCGGAGCTGCTGCAGAGGTTCCGCCGAACCTAGAAAATATCAGGTTATGATGGTAGGTTCCTCTAAAAATTCCTCTATAGGTTGTAGTAATCCCTCGTCTGAAAAAGTTTGTCCCAGTTCTCGGATTAAAAGTGTCATCCCTTGATGGGGCACAGACCCACAAATTGGCACCAAGTTCCGAATAATCAAGATGTTGCCCAAAACGATAACTCACCGCAGATACGGGAATGGTTGCATAATGCTTGGTTCTGCCGTCATAATTGGAAGTATCTATGTTACAGACTTGTTCATAGTGGTTAGACGCTACTTTTCTGCTAATACAACGGTCGTTTCCGGCAGCCCAAACGTAGACTGTACCTTTACCATGGAATCCATCCCTAATGCCGGTTTCTATTGCCATTTCCCATGCCTCAAGACGAGAACCAGACGGATTAAAGGGAAACGCACTTCCCCAGCTGTTGTTGGAAACTGTGGTCATTGTGCTATGACGAACCATTGCATTTAAGGTTGCCATATCTCTAGTATTTGCCGAAATACTCATATTCCCAGCGGGTATTCCAAGCACATTCAAGCCATACATTTTTGCCCAAGGTGCCACACCTCTAACGCCTATGTCGTTATAACCGCGCGCCGCAGCAATACCTGCTACGGCAGTGGCATGCCCGCGAGTGTCAATCACCGAAGGATAATAATCAACGCTGTGTTGGGTTGAGATATTGGCTATTAAATCCGGGTGAGCCAATGTCTGGGTCGTAGCAGAATGGAGTGCAATCGGCAGATCTCCGTCTACTATGGCAATGTATGTGCCTTGACCTCTTATTTTCGTGCGTCCGTCCTTAAGCGTTTTCTCCCAGACTGGTGCTACATTGATACTCTGAGTATTAGTAATTCTTGAGCCGACAATCTCCTGACCGGACAGGTGCCACTGTAGGTTATAGTGACTATCCGATTGAGCAACGGCAGACTGCATGCCTGCCACCCAAAAGAATATCAATAGAACTTTTGCCAATATTCTCAAAATCAAAATGTTCAACTGTGCATGGATTTAATAAATGCGGGGGAATTAAAAACCTATTATATTCCCACTGGCAGAAAGTTTAAGAACACCTAAAATTGTTTCTGTTGGTGAAATGAATTCGAGTAAAAAGAGAAAATGATCCCCGAAGTGCGTTGCAAGCTGTACTATTAATACCGTTTCCAGCTAAATTTAGAGTTACTATGTTACTTAGCACATTGAAAGTTTGATTGAATAATTCATTGTTATTGGCAGACAGCTGGTCGTTTAATAGGCTTTGAGACAACATATTGTTTGATAAGTTTAAGTTGCGCAAATTTGTTAAGTTACCGAAAACAGTTGTTGGTAAGATGGTCAGGCTGTTGTTGCTCAGGTCCAATGTTTCCAACCTTCGTAGATTATTGAAAGTAACTGCTGTTAGCGTGGTTAAACCGTTGTTACTCAAGTTTAGTGTTCTTAAATTTGTTAGGTTGCTGAAAATGTCTGCTGGCAGATTGGTCATCTGGTTTCCACTTAGATTCAATGTTTCCAGCCTTCGCAGACCGTTGAAAGTGACCGATGTTAGCGTAGTTAAGCTGTTAGAGCTCAGGTCCAATGTTCTCAGGTTTGTTAGATTGCTGAAAACGTCCGTTGACAAGTCGGTCAACCCATTGGAGCTTAGGTTCAATGTTTGCAAACTCGCAAAATCATCGAAATCATCTGCTGATAAAGCACTAATTCCGCTATTGCTAAGATCCATGTTGGTGATTGAGCGAAGCAGATTTCGAGGAACATCTGCACAATCACTTCCTTGGGTCTGGGAGATAATTTCATCTCGCACTTGTTCGGTGCGATCGCATACGTCGACGAAAGTTATGAGCACACCTTCCAGTAAAACTCTCACTTGTACTTGAATAGTAGGAAGGATTTGGAAATCAAAAAACTCCGTTCTACTAACTCCGTCTGCTCTAGTCGCAACCACTGTAATACGATAATAGCCGGGGATACTTGACGCGCCGCTAATAATAGAACCGTTTCTTATTTCTAGACCCGGCGGTAGACCGCTGACCGTGTAGGTCAATGTTTGTGAGCTTGCAAAGATATCATGCAGGTTAATGTCATAATTCCTAGTTATATTACCGTCGGGAATTGTAATATCTTTGCGTACCGTTATCCGTGTGTCTGATACTATCGGTATGTCGTTGCTCGCAAGAGGACCGCTGAGGCTTGAAACGGTGCCCGTTGTCGCTTCAACTTGGAATAGATAGTTCTCCAAAAGATTTCCTGTCAAGGCAAGATTCAGCTGAACTTGTGTATCGGAAGTACGGCGTACACTCGCAACACGCAATCCCGCCGGCACATTCTTAAATTGAGGATTGCTGGGTCTCAGATTTTTCAAACTAAAATCGCTAATTTGCAAATTGTCTTTCCATCTGGCTCCGGTTAAAGACAAGGTCAAAGTAGTTCCGGCCACATTTGTGTCCGACAACCCGACAGCAGGGACGGCATCCATTTTTATTTGATGACCATGTATTGTAAGCTCCCACGAGTTTAATCTAGCAGGTTGAGTCCCTCTAGTATTCTCCAGTTTCAATCTCCATGTTCCTGACGGACTCTCACCTAAATGCTTGGCAGAACCGAAACGCCATTGTATAGCCACATCGCCATTATTAAAACCCCGGATATCTGGTATCGCAAGTTTGGAGATAGCACCCGACGGCGACATTAATTCAATACTTAAACTGGAGAGTCTGAATATATAAAAATCAATTGTAGCGTCCACATACTCTATATAGTTAATATCGGATTGTATGGACATACTTCTATTAATTTCACGGTTTTGAGAGCGAGTATTGTCTTTTATCGACTGTGTCATTCTGCCGGGAATGTTAATCCACCCTTCCGCCAGTTCAATCGCCTTAACTGCATTAACGACACCGAAGCCATACTTGTGGTTAAAATGGTATCGCTGTTCAGAACCATCGCTGAACAAGCCATACTTTACGGCACCTTGCGCCCAGTCGCCGTCTGCAGGATCGTTTTGCCTTGCCGAATTAGCCAGAATGAGTTTTACATCTCGCCAACCAAGATTCGGATTAGCCTGCCGCATCAACGCAGCCACACCACTAACCATTGGGGTTGCCGCAGAGGTGCCGCCAAATCCGCGCCCAATCGTTGTATATGTACTGGGTCTATCGGTCGTCACAATCCCGGCATCACGGTTTCTGTTGTTTGATGGCGCACAAACCCATAAATTAGCCCCAAACTCCGAACTGCCGTTGTGTCTCCCTTGATGCTCTACTGCACAAACGGCAACAACGGCATGATAATTTGCACGATTGTCATAATTTGCGTTATCTACACCACAAAATATCCCACTATTGTCACAATGCTCGTTTCCAGCAGCCCATACATAAACGGTTCCTTTGCCATAAAATCCCTCTTCAATGCCAGTGTTTATTGCCAATGCCCACATGCTTGATACTGTTTGAAAAGGGTTCTCAGGTCCCCAGCTATTATTGGAAACCGCAGTTATTGTTCTGTGACGAGTCATTGCATTTGCGATAGCTGAAAGTTGAGCACTTGGTCTAATGCTTCTATTACCGTCAGGTATTCCCAACGGATTCAAACTATAAATTTTCGCCAAAGGTGCCACACCCCGAACACCTATTCCGTTATAACCGCGCGCAGCAGCAATACCGGCTACTCTGGTAGCATGAGAACCATTATCAACAACACTTCGGAAATAGTCGTGGGTGCGGGTGGTTGATATATTGTCTATTAGATCCGGGTGATCAAGCTGCAAATCTCCATCTACTATGGAAATATATACGCCTTGTCCTCTTATTTTTACTCCACTCGTAAGCGTTGTATTCCAAACCGGTTCTACATTGATATCCTCGTCGGAAGTGCCTCCACTTTGCCCGGTATTTTTCAGATGCCATTGCTGAGAATATAGCGGGTCACTCATTTCCTGTTGCTGGGCGACGACAGACTGCACGCCTGCCGTCAAAAGCAATATCGCTAGAACTTTTGTCAATATTCTAAAAATCAAAATGTTCAACTATGCGTGTATCAAATAAATATGGGGAAGTCAAAAAACCTATTATATGCCGTTAGCACACATAGGGTTGTTGAAAAAGTACTGTCATCGCTCAAACGTATCCGCTTGCGCCATTAAACTTATGGTAACCAACTGTAGGGGAGGGCTAACATGCACTCTCTATTGCTGCAGTCAGACTAGCATTTCAGTTTTTAACACGCATCAACTAAGCTGCATTCGCGGTGATGGATACGCCTACGCCAATGCGAGAAGCGAGAGCATTTTTCCAGTATATTTGGTTGTCAATGATGATTTTTTCGTTGCACCTGGCAATGATTTAGCCACAAAGTTTCAGTTTCAGGAGATTGATCTGATAATTTGGCAGGAAATTGCCCACTGCGTACGATTTTTATTCTCTATTGACGATTTTCGATGTTACCCTCCCCTACGGAGGTTCGCGTAATTAAGGAGGGGAATTTTTTGCCTATTGCATGATGTCAAGGTGACCGTCTTCGGGTCTCATTGACTCGGCGCGTAGTCTGATGAATTCTTGGAAGTCTTGGGGTTTTGCGTAAGCCTGTGTTAGCACATATTCCATTGCCGATTGTACATGAAAGGTTTTCACATAGCCTTCAACGCGAAACACTTCGGCTAATGGTTGGCTTTCGGTTTGCCGTGCATAAAAGACCAAAGACGGTGTGTATTCAATGTCTAGCTTACGCGCCCATTCTTTTTCGCTGATTTCGTCACTGCCGTCCAGTGGCACAAGGGCCTCTTTGCCGTTGACGTTAATCATTACCGTTTCAAATTGTTGATATAGTTTATCGGTGGCTTCTCGTTTTAGAATATCAAGATGTAATTCGTCGCACGCCAAGCAGCGCGGTTGTTCAAACAGAACCAAAACGGGTTTTTCCGCACCTAAAGTTTTTTCAGTCATATCAATCGGCGGACGCAGCACCTCTGGGGTATAGTGAATCTTATCGGCTGCCGGAGACACTTCTTTGGTTTGCAGGAAATCTATGAAGGTTATGTCTTTAAGGTAGTGTTTGTCGGTTATATATTCCAGCATTGTAAGGAACTTATGCGGTGGATAATAACCGTTCATGCGAAAGACTTCTCCCAGTGGAGAGAAGAAAATCATCGTCGGCGTGAATTGAATTTTTCGGTGTTCGGAAAAAGCACTTTCTGGTCTCGGAATACCGTCTAGGTCGGTTACTTCGACAGCACCGAAGATGTTAATTGGCGCGATGTTAAAGTTTGCTTTGGCATATTCGTTAATGCGGTATTGCCCGAAGTTATCGTCGATCAACTTTTCACAATAAGGACAGCCGTCCTGATAAAAATAGAGTCCGTAGTGTTTGTTTTCGGCTGCCGATTCTTCTACATCCTCGGCAATATCCAAGAAAGACATGCCGAACCAGTCGGGTTTTTCTTGTTCAAAGACATTGCTCATAGAGCCGTCGTCGTCTGGCTGAATCGCCGGCGAACCAGCTTCGTCTTCGGCGACTGCCGTTGAACACACTGCGATGAGTGTCAGGCAAGCAAGTATCAATATATTTTTATTGAGCCACAGCATTGCTTGCAACACGCAGTTACGACAGGGGATGTAATCAAACGCTATCTTATTCACTGAATTCTAAATCCTCCTCTATGGTTTTGATGCCGACTTTGGCACATTCCTCATCGGCTTCGGGTGTTGCGCCGGATACACCAATACCACCGTATTGATTACCGGCAACGATGATCGGCACACCGCCGCCCAAAGTAGTAATATTCTCATAGTAGTTGAGCTTTTGCGCGTTGGCTTCGGTAAGTGCCGATGTTTCAGTCCCCATCGTTGAAGAAGTATATGCCTTGGCAAGACTAATCATCGGGGTATGGGGTCCCGCCAGTGGATGGCGGATAAAGAAAAGCAGTTGACCTTCGCGTGAGGTGATACTCACTCCGACTTTGAATCCACGCCGAGTGCAATCCTCTAGTGCTGCACTGCCAATTTTCATCACCGACTCGGAAGTAAGTTGTCTAGTCTCAAGAAAAACCGGCTTGTCTTCGGCAATAGCAACCTGAGCCATCAAAAACAAGGTCATGTAGCTAAGCAACAATGTGGTTTTAGCGATACACTTTGCATAGTGTTTCATTTTCATAGCTTTTGTATGTGTTCTCATATTAATTTACTCCATCCTAAGTTGTGGTCTATGTTCACCAGTTTGGGCGTATTCAGCTTTTTAACCGACGCGACTTTCTTGTCACGCAGGTAATCGGCAACCACATCCCACACTGGTGCTCCCGGCGACTTTGAACCGACAGTTGCCCACCCCGACACCTTATAACTTTTGTCGGGTTCGATCGCCTCGCCGTTGTCAAGCTGCATGTCGGTAATCCTTTTGCCCATACTTGCGGTCGGGTCGCAAACATAGTTCATGCCGGTAACACGAACCATGTCTCCGCCTTGTTGCAAATACGGGTCGGCATTAAAGAGATTATCGCATACATCCTCAAAAATTAGTTTTAGCTGTTGTCCGGTCATCTCAGTTGCATAGGTCTCTGGATAGGTCATACAGGTTTGATCCAATATGTTTTCCATCGTAATATCTTGCCCTGGCAAAACTGTCGTGCCCCAGCGAAAACCCGGTGATAATGCGATTTGTGTATCCAAGCGTTCGTTTAGGGCTTCGCAAATCAACTGGTCAAAGGTGCCGTTGAAATTACCACGGCGATACAGCAAGTCATCGGCAACGGCGATTTTCTCCTCAAGTTTATCTAGGTACGGCTTGCGAACCTGCTCTATATAGTTTTGCATTTCCTGATCGGGCGTTAGCATGTTGGAGAATACCGGCAGTAGGCGATAGTTATAGTCTGCAACTTTGTTGTTTTTCACGCTCAGATCCATGACTCCCAAGAACTTGCCGTTGGAACCGCCGTTGGTAACTAAGGTTCGCCCACTACGATTAGAAACTTCCATTGCCTTCAACACGCCGTCGTGCGTGTGTCCGCCGAATATGACATCAATACCTTCAACGCGCAATGCCAATTTCAAATCAATATCTGCGCCGTTATGCGATAGTAGCACCACAACATTGGGCTTTTCTCGGTCGCGGATCTCGGCAACGGTTTCTTGCAACTCGCTCTCGCGTATTCCGAAAGTCCAATCAGGAATAAATCGCTTGGGGTTGGCAATAGGTGTATAGGGATATGCCTGTCCGATGACTGCCACGCGCACACCGTTTAGGTTTTTTATCACATACGGCGGGAACACATGCCCGCTTGATTCATCGTAGGCAGGCTTACCGTCAAACAATCCTTCCTCGGTCAAAAAAACATTTTGTGCGACGAAATCACCGTTGACCTTTTTCAGTCTTTCCATGACTTCGCTATCGTCGTAAGTGAACTCCCAGTGTCCGGTCATCACATCCACACCAAGCAGGTTGCACGCACCGACCATATCCTCGCCGCGCGTCCAATACGCGGTGCCTGAGCCTTGCCAGGTGTCGCCGCCGTCAAGCAGTAGCGTCCGATTGTCTCCGGCTTCAGCGCGCAGTTGTTTTACCAAACTTGCTAGGTGTGCAAACCCACCCACCTTTCCGTAGCGTTGCGCATCTTCAACGAAATTTAAGTAGGTCAACGCGTGTATATAATGCTCGGTTAATCCCGGATAAAGTTTGAGTAAATTTTTTCCGACCACATGAGGCACGCGTCCCGAAGCATCGCCTATTCCAATATTGGTGTTCGGTTCGCGAAAATAAACCGGCAAGAGTTGTGCGTGGCAGTCGGTGAAGTGCAACAACCGGAGGTTGCCGGAAAAAGGAAAGTCGTAAAAATCTTCGGTTTTAGCAAAAGTTGAGTGCGGTAGCAGACCAGCTGCTGCCGCACTTGACATTAAGGCGATGAATTGACGACGGGTTAAGTTCATTAAACCTGTCGAGTTAAGAGGCTTCGCCTACCGTTGCAGGTACGACGGAAGTTGAATTTTGCCTCGCTGAGAGACTGCTTGCTGATAACCTAACTCACTTTGCATTTTAGCTTTCTGAGCCAACTTCATCGCTTCTTCTTCGTTGCCTTCAGCGGCGGCTTTTTGCGCATTGTCTATGAATAGTTGAACATCGCGCCATTCGCCGCCGACCTCATTTGCTTTTTTCTGCGCCGTTATAGCTTCGTTGAGCAATTTTTCAAACTCAGTTTCTGCATTGCCGACGGCGACGAACATTAACAAGAGTAGTCCGACCCAGCATTTGGTTATTGCTTTTATATAGCTCATTGCGTCTCCTAGTTTATTTTCTAGCCGACGGTCCGTTGAATTCAAGCCCGTTGCTCAGCGACATATGGAAATATTCCAAATTACGATATTCCTCTCCCTGAGCTGCAAATGGTCTGGCACGCACTTGCTTGTTACATCCAGTATAACGTCGATGTAGGGTGCCGATGTCGTTCCACTTTGACCTATATACCGGCCAGCCGGTTGTTTGTCCCATCACTGGGCTGAGGATTTCGGTTCGCAAGCTCATGCCGGCATTATTGAAGTGGCAATGCGCACACGAGAAATTCAACTGCCCGCGTCGTGCAAAGTAAAATTCTTTGCCTTTGTTATACGCTTCCATTGCTTTGGGGTCGTCCTCTGGCACAACAACGTTTATTACTTTTCCACGGCTTTGGTATGCGATATAAGCCCACAGTGAAGCAATCGGAGCTGCCTTGTAAGCCAACGGGGTTTCGCCATGACTCTCACGACACTGATTGATTGCCAAAGGCAAAGTCATCACCATGCCTTGTTCTTTATCCCAATGCGGATATTTGTGGCCTATCACTGGTCCATCGGGGAAACAGTCTTTATAACCTTTGCCGTTTGCAAAGGGTTCGTTCCACATTTCCTCACCAATATCCACATATCTCAAATATGGTGGAAACTCTTCTATGGCTTCCCAGTTTTGACGCATTTCCTCGCTCAACGCATAGTAGCCGTTTTTGAACTCGGCAGGGTCAATGTTCGGGAATTTAGCTTTCAGATAATCTTGGTAATGCTTGATATCTGCCTTATAGTCGGCCACCGCATAGCTACCAAAGGCGAATGCGATAGCTGTGACTAAAGTAATTAAAATATGTCTTTTTTTCATGGATACCTCCGTTTATTCAATGGGAACGGTCAAAGAATCCGAAGCTCCAGCGTTGTCTGTCCAGCTGAGCTTCAACTCATCACCGGCTTCGGCTCCTTTGAACCTGAAAGAAATGTAGGGGTTGGCGGCAATTCCTGATCCCCACTCGGCAGAGAACACAACTCTGCCGTTGGCCTCTGCGGTCAAGTTCTCAATATAATGTGCCGGTATTGGATTACCATTTTTGTCTTTTCTAATACCAGTCTCCATAGGATGTTTTATCAAGGCTTTGACCTCTATATGATCACCTTCTATTTTGGTGCGAATTTTCATAGAATCGGACATTTTAACTCCTCGCTTTTTAACTGCCTTAACCGCCGCAACCGCCGATTGTCACTTTAACAAGCTCAGTTGCTTTGTAGTGTTTACCGTCCGCAGTCACCAACGCAATCACATCAGAAGTGCCCATCATTTTGATTCGCGTAGAGATGTACGGGTCGGAAGCTTTGTGAAACTTATAACTAGAAGTCAGTGGCAAAGGGTTTTTTTCAACCAAGAGGCTAATCGCATCGACGTTATCCATATCAACTTCCACCGAGATCGGCACCACAGCACCGTTCTCCGATATGGTGGGTGCCTTAATGTGAATATGCTCGTTGTCTTCAATCACCTCAGCATTTCCGACTAGTTCTTTAATGCTCTCGTCTAGTGATTTTGACCCAAATGCTTCTTCGGATGCTCGGGCTGCAAACAGAGATTGCGGCCACCAACTTGCAAGTAACAGACCTGTGCCTGTTCCTATCAGTAATTTTCTCCTTGTTTTATCCATTTTTCAGTCCTCCTTTAATAGGTTGTGATGGTTCGGGATGTTCATAGTGTGTAAATATATTCGGTGATTTTATCTATTTCTTCTTCGCTTAGAATTTGATGCTTGCCGAACGGCGGCATCGCAGCTTCGGGTGCAGATAGAGTGATATCCCAGATGCGCTTTCGTAATTCGGCTTTAGGGTATCGTACTTTCATTCCCACCAAAGCCGGACCAATGTTGCCTGGGGATTCTGCACCAACGATGTAATGACACGAGACACAGTTACCTTTTTTTCTGTCAAAGGTAAGTGCTTTGCCTTCTTCAACCATGTGCATCTCGCTGTGTTCTTCCGAAATTGTCGTTATCGGAAACAACAACGCAACTGCACACGCAATAGCAACAATGTTTAAGATTCTGTTTCTTATCTTCTGCATTTCATTCCTCCATAAATGTTATATCAGCACAAAGTACTTTTGATTATATATTAGTTAATAGCTTAAATATTAAAAAAATATGGAAATTTAGGCATAAATTTTATAGACAAGAATAATAGGATTTTTTTATGTTTATACCCCACAAGTTAAGGTGTGTTTGGTATAAGGAGCTCGGATATAGAGTCGGTTGTATGACCTGGGAGGGGGTCGAAATTTCCGATCTATATCCGAGAGTTCTTGTTATATCAGAATGCGTATTGAGCACGAAGCGAGATTGCGTCGCCGTCTATATTATTTGTAAGCCCTTCTGTATCGGCATCAATATAGTTGAGCATAAACCTGACATTGTTGTTGACGTACCAGTTAAGCCCGACTAGCATTTTTTCGGCCTCCCTATCCGCCCTATCTTCTCCAGTGCCTATGATACCCCCATACTCTACATCAATTTCTTCGTAGCGTGCGACCAATTCCCATGCCCCCAGAGGACCTTTGGGCTTGATTCCACCAAAATAACCACCTTTGTTTTTATAGCCTCGCTGTTCGCCAGTAATCGTCCAAGCACCTTGGATGTAATAGCCATCGGCTTCTAAATCACTGTAGCGACGAAGTGGCTCAATATCTCTTTCCCCAACGGTAATGTCATAATCCTCTCCGTCTACACGAACTGTGAATTCCACATCTTCTTTTTGATTGAAGCTAGTGCCGCCATCTACTTCCAGATCAACATATTCGGCTTGTAGAGAAAACGGTCCGGTCACAAACGCACCTTCCAATCCCCATTGTGAGATGTCATCTCCACTTGGGAGCGTAGCTAATGTAGGACGCACATTGCTTCCATTCACATTAAAACGTGTTCTCACTGTATAAGCACCACTTTCTGATCCATCTCTTTCACGTTCGGAATAAGCAGCACCTAGATGAAAGAAGCTATTGTCGTTTATTCTTGGTGCAGCAGCGATACGACCAGTGTATGCAAAATTAATATCGCCGTCGGCATCTTTTTCATTGTCGTCAAATACACCAAATGCCCAGTTCAGGTTGCCCATATCTGCATGATAACCAGAAAGCATCACGCCAGCTGTGTGGGGGTGTCCGTGGCCTTCGTTGATGACATCCAGCATCATTCCACGTTCAATCGCGCTGATCGCGTTGGAACTTGCCAATCTTTCCATACTAAAAGGTTCCTTGAATTTACCAACCCAGATACTCATCGGCTTGAAGCCGTCATATCTAAAAAAGCCGGTGTTGATGTCGGCAGTTCCATTGCGCTCGTCTATACCTTCATCGCTTACGTTGATCGTCAGGTGATAAGCCCAATCTTTTTTAACGGTGCCTTTGGCAGTGATACGGGTACGGCGCCATTTGCTGTCGGAGCCGTCTCCAGCTTCGTCAAAGTCCCAATCGTCATAATCCAACTGCAAGCGACCGCCAAACTGGAACGAGTTCCCGTTGTCCGACTTGAGCTTCATGCCACCACCAGTGGTAGACAAGGTTATGTTCTCACCGTCGGTGCGAACAACGCCGCCTTTTCCGGACATATCGGCTTCTTTGGATTTTTCCATCTCAGCACGCATCTCAGTCAAAGTTTGTTGCAACCGTTCTACGGTTGCTTCTAGGTTCTTGATTTTTTCTTCCATCGTCTGTGCCGAAACGGATAACGGCAGGCAAATCAAGGTAAGCGAAAAAATCATTATCTGATATAGTTTTTTCATGGCATCTCCTTTAGTCAAAGTAAAAAGTTATATGTTAGTCTGCTATTATTATCAATTATATGACACAGATATGAAAAAAATATTACAAATTGATGATTTTTAGTTTTTATATTCTGCATTAATCAATTCCCCTCCTGTGGAGGGGTGGCAGGCGAAGCCTGACGGGGTGGTTGTGGCGGTTCTGCACTAGTCAATTTATAAAACCGCTCGGCGAATTGGCTTAGACTTTTGTTCTGTATTGCGGTGCGGATCTCGCCCATTAGTTGCTGAAAATAATACAGGTTATGGATGGTGGCGAGCATGGAAGCCAGTATCTCGTTGTTTTGATCTAAATGTCTTAGATAGGCGCGTGTAAAGTGTCTGCAAGTGTAGCAGTCGCAGTCGGGGTCTATGGGCGTGAAATCGTCGCGATAACGCGCTTGCCTTATTCGCAATAAACCGTTGCGCGTATAGATGAAACCAGTGCGCGCATTGCGAGTGGGAATTACACAATCAAACATGTCTATGCCGCGTAACACACCTTCCAATATATCTTCAGGTTTGCCGACACCCATCAGATAACGTGGTTTATTGTCAGGTAGTATGGGATGTAGCGTATCTAAAACCTGTAATCTTTCAGATGCACTTTCACCAACCGCCAAGCCGCCGATTGCATAGCCGTCAAAACCAATCTCCATCAACCTTTGTGCCGATTGTAGCCGTAGGTCGTCGTATACGCCGCCCTGCACAATACCAAAAAGCGAGGCAGGATGTGTGCCGTGTTCGGTTTTGCATCGTTGCGCCCAGCGCATTGACAGCTCCATTGATTTGCTGGCTGTTTCATGATCTACGGGATAGGGTGTACATTCATCAAAGCACATAATAATGTCGGCACCCAGTTTATGTTGTATTTTTATTGCACGCTCGGCATCCAAAAAAACAGCCTGCCCGTCTATTGGTGAGCGAAATGACACACCTCGTTCCGAGACTTTGGACAACTGGCCTAGGCTATAAACTTGAAAACCACCCGAATCGGTCAGGATGACGTTCGGCCATGCCATAAATTGATGTAAGCCACCGGCTTTATCAATGAGTTCTGCGCCCGGGCGCAACATCAAATGAAAGGTATTTGCCAAGATAATTTTTGCGCCAACTGACTGTAGCATTTCAGGTGTCATCGCTTTGACGGTGGCAGCGGTGCCGACTGGCATGAAGACCGGCGTTTCAACTTCTATCTGTGGAAATTTTAATACGCCAGAACGTGCCGCGCCGTCGGTTGCTTGTAGCTCAAACTTCATTGTTTCTCTCCAGCCACATTGCATCGCCATAACTGAACAGACGATAACGTTGTTTTATCGCATGCAAGTAGGCGTGCTTCATGTTTTGGTAGCCGGCGAAACAGCAAACCAATACAAAAAGCGTCGTTCTAGGCTGATGAAAATTGGTAATCAACCTATCAACCGCTTGAAACCGAAAGCCGGGTTTAATGAAAAGCGAAGTATCATTATCGTAAGGTTTGAGTTGTCCATCTTTCATCGCGCTTTCAAGCCCTCTAACCACGGTTGTACCGACGGCGATAACACGACCTTGCTGTTGTCGGCAATGAGCATATGCTCGGCACAGGTCTTCTCCTACCTGAAGCCTCTCGCTATGCATCGCATGATGTTCTATGTTGTCGCTATGTATGGGATTGAAAGTGCCCAAACCTATGTGCAGGGTGAGTTCTGCATAATCAACACCGCGCGCCTTCAGGGCATCTATCATTGCGCTGTTGAAATGCAAGCCTGCGGTCGGTGCAGCAACTGAGCCGGGCTGTTTGGCATAAACCGTTTGATAACGTTCTCTATCGGTTGTATTTGGATCACGTTTGATATAGGGGGGGAGCGGCACGGTGCCATACAAAGCCAGCAGATCTTCAAACCGCTTATCTTGCGATTTGACGACGAATAGATTTTTGCGATGTTCTTCTACGATAACCTTGTTTTGTGGTCCGACTAGTAGTATTGCCCCGGCTCGAGTGGGTTTGGAGCTGCGCAAAATCACCAGCGCACGATGTGTATCCAGCAATCGTTCAATTAGGATTTCCACTTTGCCACCGCTACTTTTAATCGCCGGCAATCTAGCAGGGATTACTTTGCTGTTGTTGACAACCAACAAATCGTTAGGGCGGCATAGATTGGCCACATCGTTGAAACAACGGTCGTGGACACCACCTCTTGCATCTACATGTAGCAATCGACTATCCGAGCGTTTAAGCGGAGGGCAAGATGCGATTAACTCTTGGGGAAAATCAAAATCGTAAAATTCGGTTTGCATTTCTAAGGTTGTTGTAGGGGCGAGCTTATATGTTCGCCCAAACGCGTTGTGTCTGCACAATCAATCCATTCATCCATTTTATTTACGGTAACCCATACAGGAGGCGCATGGCGGTTAAGACGGTGCAAATACAATACTTTAGGGAGAGCATGTTAGCCCTCCCCTACGGGTGGTTATTATAAATTATATGGCGCAAGCGGTTGGGTTCATACAGTGGTAGTACTTTTTCAGCAGCCTCAAAATAAAGATAGTGTGAAATAAAAAAAAGCCGGGGACATAGTCCCCGGCAAAAGGGTCGTGGTAATCATTACCACTTTCTAAGGAGGGTTTGACTTCCTGTCGCCGAGTTCAGGGGGGGTCTCAGCAATTGATATAGTTTAATCTAAATAGCCTTTCCTCATGCAAAAAAATGCCGTAGACCAAACTAAAGCTAACATTAAAAGTTCCATTCGTTTAATTCCTATATCTAAAGTGTATTATATCATTGAAGTATATAAGTATATCATAATATGCTTATATAGCAATATTATTTTAAGGTGTTTTTTATTTTGTTGATTTTATGCAGTTTATAGACATAAAAATGAGGCTTTTAAGTAAGTCAGTGCAATTCTTCAATCGTATTTGTTAATTTTCGGTAGGTTCTACTAGTAATGCGGCATAAAAAAAGCCGGGGACTGTGTCCCCGGCAAAAGGGTCGTGGTAATCATTACCACTGTCTAAGGAGGGTTTGACTTCCTGTCGCCGAGTTCAGGGGGGGTCTCAGCAATTGGAATAGTTTAATCTAAATAGCCTTTTCTCATGCAAAAAAATACTGTAGACCAAACTAAAGCTAACATTAAAAGTTCCATTGATTTAACTCCTATATCTAAAATGGATTACGTCATTGATGTATATAAGTATATCATAATATGCTTATATAGCAATATTATTTCAAGGGTTTTTTTTAAGGTATTTTTTATTCTGTTGATTTTAGGGAATTTATAGGTAAAAAAATGAGAGTTTTGGGCAAAGTTCAGTGCAATTCTCCAATCGTATTTGTTAATTTCTGCTAGGTTATATGGGTTTGGTTGTGTTGGATATCACTTGTGCGCCCAGCTTTTCTTGTAGTGCTTGCACATTAGGATCTTCTTTAATAGACATTTCTGCATCGTGTTGTCTTTGTCGGTTTATTTTTTCATCTTCGGAAATTGGCGTTGCGTTGGGTTTAGTATATTTGAATGTTAATTGTATATCGCCACCATTGAGCTGTTTAAGTTTATTTAATATCTCCGCTTTAATATCTTCGCTACATAAATCTTTGATGTCAGGAGGGACTTCTATGGTAGCTTGATTATCGGACTCAATGGCTAGTGACGAGTTAAGACATATTGCTCGGGCTGCCCCCTTAAGTCTTGATGCTTCTACATAGTGCCGCCAGTCGTCTGTGCTTTTGCAGTCCAAAAGATTCTTTTGTTGTCCCGATTCGTCATGAGCAGATAAGTCTGCATCTGAGGCTTGTGTATTTTTGTTTGGGTGAGATACTTTGGCGGCAGTGTCAGTCGGAGGTTTAGATTGAGGTGTAGCAGTACTCGTGGTTTCTTGGGTTTGTCTTTGCGTAGTTTGAGAGGCTAATTCTGCATGGAACGGCACGAAGCACACCATTTTCAGCATGGTCATCTCAAAGGCAGCTTTATAATCCGAGACCACTGCCATATCACGTTTAGCAGCCAATGCAAATTGGTAATATAGCTGTGTATCCTCCGGCTTAAGCGCAGTTGCCAGTTCGGCGACATCCGCCTCTTCAAATTGGGGCGGCAATTCGGCTTTGGGCAATGCTTGGCGCAATGCGATTTGATGCAATAAAGCAATCAACTCCCGAAGCACATCGTTAAAGTCCACGCCCGCTTGATAAATCTCTGCGCTCATATCAATCACTCCGGATATATCCTGATCGGCAACGCGTTTAAGCAGGTTTGCAACCTGCGTTCTAGATGCGGTACCTAACATGGTCTTCACCTCTTTGTCTTTGAGCGCGCCGTTCCCATAAGAGATCGCTTGATCCAATAGGCTTAATGCATCTCGGACACTACCGTCGGCAGCAACGGCAATTTCGTTTAGTGCATTTTCTTCAAATGCAATCTCTTCTTTGCCCATCATTTTCGCAAGGTAATCTCTAATGTCAGTATAAGGCAGGCGCAATAGATTGAATTGCAAACAGCGCGACAAGATCGTCACTGGTATCTTTTGCGGGTGGGTGGTTGCAAAGAAAAATTTTATATGCTCGGGTGGTTCTTCCAAAGTTTTAAGCAGTGCGTTGAAGCTACTAATAGACAACATGTGCACCTCGTCTATTAGATAGATTTTATAAGTGCCGACATTCGGTGCATAAGGGACTTGATCCAGTAGCTCGCGCATGTTTTCCACTCCAGTACGCGATGCCGCATCCACTTCAATCAGATCCACATAGCGACCGGCATCAGTCTGCACGCAAGCGGCACATTGATTACACGGGACTGCGCTCACACCTTCTTCGCAGTTAAAACATTTAGCCAGTATTCTAGCCAAAGTGGTTTTGCCTACGCCGCGAGTGCCACTGAACAAATAAGCGTGATGTAGCCGACCAAGAGATAAAGCATTCTGTAATGCTTGAACGATATGCTGTTGCCCCACGACCTCCTCAAAAGTACGCGGCCGCCATTTGCGCGCAAGAACCTGATAACTCATTTGTTTGATGATGATAGAAGTGCCTCCCGCGACCGCCAATCTTCGGCACCCAGTCCCATTGCTACCGTTGCTTCCTTCCGAACCTGGCGGGGTTCACAACAAACTGCCGCGAAGGAGCCGTCGCGAAAGACTAGAATATTATACCTTATCTGGCATTATTCACGTCATTGTAAAAATAGAATCGCTTATTGACCTACTGGCTCAATTGATGGTTCTATTTTTCAACAGCTCCATTTATCTATTTTATTTATGCAATAACCAGCACTTAGGTTTCACAACTCCCCACCCGATCCCGAGCGCGCGCCCTATAGAGCAATCGTTTGGCAAATGCATCAGGGTCTTCAAAGGCATTGCGATTATGTAGCACATTGTTGCAAATCACGCCTTCACCGGCGGCCAGTTTATAAGAAATCTTGTAGCGGCTTGTGCGTAATAATTTGCGCAAACAGTCCAGTGCTTCTTCACACGACGGATGCCATTTTATGTGTTGCGAGCGTTCGGTGTAATGCATGAGCAGTCTGTTTGTGATAGGGTCTTCCCTGAATACTGGTGAGCTTCGCGCATCGCGTTCACCCTCGTTGGCAGGTATTGTGAATGCGTGCGGGTGTCTTAACGCTTCTACATAATTTTCGTTCTCCTGATAGAGCAGAATATAAACTACTTCGTGATCCAAATACTCGTTCACCCCACCTTCAGGTGCCGGTTGAACACAATGCATCATAAATGCTCTGATGATATCGGCATCGGCGTTGTAATAACCATCGGTATGCCATGAAAGCGCACGCTTGGTATACGGGATATAGCGGCTATTCGGGCTAGCCGTTATATGACTGATCTTATGCGCATCCGCCATTGGATTATCGCATAGGTTTTGCAGACCCAGTTGCGCTGCCAACGCCTTGAAGCTAGCACTATCCGATACAGGCTGTGCGCTACGATAAAAACTGAGGTTATACAATTTACAGTTATCCAAAATCTGACGACGCTCCGAATTACTTAGATCACTCGGATCATGGATTTCAACCATTAATTGCTCGGCACTCGCCGCGCCTCGTTGTAATTTAAGTTCTAACCGTTGTTGCATTTGCTTGATTTACTAAGTGCAAACTATTTTATCCGATTGAGGTTCTGCACCCTAAAAGTATCCATTGTCATATTGTTTGAGGAATCTACGGCACTGAAACCTATGCTATAATTTCACGCGGTAACGTAGCAATGTCTGAGAAGGACTGTAACTTATAGGAGATTATAAAGAGATGCTATCGCTATTCTCAATATGGAGAAATAATGATAGATGAGAGAGATGAAAGAACCTTTAGGAGTAGAGAATCAGCTTTTTTCTGTTGACGCACAGAAAAAAACGACAAATAAGAATGTTGCTAGTCTTTTTGAATTTCTAGCAGTCATCATTGTAGGAGTATTTGGTATGTTCTTATCAGAATTGGCTTCTGCCACCGGCAGTTTGATTGATTCTATCTTGGGTACGATTATTACTTATGGGGCAGCAGGGTGGATTGTGGTCAAACTTCTAAATGAAATTTTGGATCTTATTGATCGTTTTAAGAATAAGCACAGATAACCATCTCGTCATGCTCCGCTCTCCACAGGAGGGGAATACCACCCCGTCAGATAGAACCGCCGATTGACCTACTGGTTCAATCGGCGGTTCTATTGCGCCTGCTACCAATTTTGATATGTGGCAAAGCTATGCTATATTAGCATGTCCTAATAAACGTTTTAATCAGTTGCAAAAGACATATAGAACCATAGAACGTTTTATTTTTTTTATTTATAGATTAGTAATTTTCAGAAAATAGTGGAGGTAAAAGGATATGCCAACAAAACAACCCCATGACACACCAATGTTGGATGAACTGGAAAAAGGGCCTTGGCCTAGTTTTATTTCTGGTATCAAACGGCTTAGAGATCAACACGAGGATGACCGCGTAAGTGGTGTAGCAAACGACTTGTTGGGTCAGCTTGAACATTCATACGAAACCCGCAAGGGTTATTGGAAAGGTGGCACGGTGAGTGTCTTCGGTTATGGTAGCGGTATTATCCCGCGCTTTTCGGAAGTCGGTGCAGCGTTCCCTGCATCTAAGGAGTTTCATACCTTAAGAGTGCAGCCACCGTCGGGCAATTATTACACCACCGACATGCTCCGCAAGCTCGCAAGCAGTTGGGAGAAATGGGGTTCCGGCTTGGTTACTTTTCATGGTCAGACCGGCAACATTATGTTTATAGGTGCCAGCACTGAAAACACACAGCACTTTTTTGACGACATCAACGAATATGGCTGGGACTTAGGCGGTGCCGGTCCTTGTGTGCGCACTGGGCAATCTTGCGTAGGTGCTGCGCGTTGCGAGCAATCCAACGTAGACGAGATGCGTATACACCGCACCCTACTCAACAACTTCACCGACGATGTGCATCGTCCGTCGCTACCTTACAAGTTCAAGTTCAAGGTTTCGGGCTGTCCTAACGACTGCATGAATTCCATAGAACGTGCCGACTTTGCAATCATAGGCACATGGCGCGACGACATGAAGGTAGATCAAAACGAAGTCAAGGAATATGTTGCCAAGAAAGGTCGTCAATATATCGTTGACAATGTGATTTCACGTTGTCCGACCAAAGCACTTTCGTTGAAAGACGACGACACTTTGGATGTGGACAACCGCAACTGCGTCCGCTGTATGCACTGCTTAAACGTGATGCCCAAAGCCCTATCTCCGGGCGACGACAAAGGTATCTCCATTTTAATCGGCGGCAAGCGCACGCTGAAAATTGGTGACTTGATGGGCACAGTTATCGTGCCTTTTATGAAGCTGGAAAGCGAAGAAGATTACGAACGCTTGGTTGAGATTGCCGAAGAAACCATAGACTTTTGGGCTGAAAATGGTCTTGAACACGAGCGCTGCGGCGAGATGATAGAGCGTATCGGCTTAATCAATTTCCTAGACGGCATTGGCGTGGAGGTTGACCCCAACATGGTGAGCGACCCGCGCACGAGTTCCTATATTCGCATGGACGAATGGGAGCAGGAAGCCAAGAAATGGTTTGAGAACAAAGCGGCGAAAGAGTCCGAAGAAAAACAGGCAGCAACTGCCTAAGATCAATACACAACATAGAGGAATAAGAATGGCACAACAGCATCGTTCTCCGATTGAGTCGGGTTGTCCCGACGGCTTTCAATATATGCATCCGGTGATGCGCAAGAATTACGGCAACTGGGCGTATCACGACGATCCGCGTCCTGGTGTCCTAAAACATGTATCCCACGAAGGCGAAGCGATTTGGACGGTGCGAGCTGGCACCCAGCGCATTTTGGATGTGTTCACGCTACGCAAGCTATGCGACATCGGCGATAAATATGCCGATGGCTATGTGCGTTTCACGATCCGTAGCAACATAGAGTACATGCTGGACGACGAGAAGAGAGTCGTGCCTCTAATTGACGCACTTGAAGAAGCTGGCTTTGTCGTCGGTGGAACCAAGAACTCAGTGGCAATGATTTCGCATACCCAAGGCTGGTTGCACTGTGACATTCCCGGCACCGATGCCTCTGGTGTGGTCAAGGCAATGATGGATGAACTGATAGAAGAGTTTAAGAATTGGAACATGCCGAACCGCGTACACATCACCACTTCGTGTTGCCAAATTAATTGCGGCGGTCAAGGCGACATCGCAATCAATGTTCAGCATACCAAGCCGCCTAAGATAAACCACGACTTGGTCTCCAATGTTTGTGAACGCCCGTCGGTGGTGGCGCGTTGTCCGGTTGCGGCAATACGCCCGGCGATGGTCAACGGCAAACCCTCGCTTGAAGTTGACGAGAAAAAGTGTATCTGTTGCGGTGCGTGTTATCCGCCTTGCCCACCAATGCAAATCAACGACCCTGAGCATACCAAACTTGCAATATGGGTGGGCGGCAATCACTCTAATGCTCGTGGCAAGCCGTCTTTCCAGAAATTGGTTGCGGCAGGAATACCCAATAATCCGCCGCGCTGGCCTGAGGCGACTGCGGTGGTGAAAAAGATTTTGAAAACCTATAAACAGGACGCTAAGGATTGGGAAAGAATTAGCGACTGGGTGGAACGCATTGGTTGGCCGCGCTTCTTTGAGCTAACCGAATTGCCGTTCACGAAGTTTCATATTGATAACTGGTTAGGTGCCCGCAGAAGTCTGAATGCCTCAACGCATATCCGCTTTTAGTCTTGCGGTGTTTGTGCACTGCCATGAAGTTTTCCGTACTAATAAACGAAGGTCCTTATACGCATCAAGCGTCGGACACCGCATACCAGTTCACTAAAGCCGCGCTCGATAAAGGACACGAGATTTATCGGGTGTTCTTTTATCACGACGGGGTTTATAACGGCACCCGCCTATCAGTGCCGCCGCAAGACGACCGCAACATATCGCAACGATGGTCAGAATTGGCAGAACAACACCAGCTGGATTTAGTAGTCTGCGTAGCAGCGGCGCAGCGGCGCGGCGTGCTTGACGAAGGCGAAGCAAAACGTGGCGGCAAAGATACCGATAATATCGCCCCAGGCTTTCGCATCTCAGGCTTGGGTCAGTTGATTGAAGCAGGGATACAGTCAGATCGCCTGATCACTTTCGGAGACTGAGGAACAAGTAATGAGTGATGCCTCCGAAGGTGCCGTTAAAAAGTTTATGTACGTCAACCGCAAAGCTCCATACGGCACGATTTATGCGCTGGAGTCCCTGGAGGTTGTGTTGATTGCTGCAGCGTTTGACCAGCAAGTCAGCCTAGTGTTCATGGACGACGGTGTCTATCAGCTGATGAAATCTCAAGACACCGACGATATAGAAATGAAAAACTTCTCACCCACCTATAGCGCGTTAGGCGACTACGACATCAAAACCGTTTATGTGGATACCGAATCGTTAGCCGAGCGTGGTTTGTCCGCCGCCGACTTGCAGGATTTGGTCTACGAGGATGAGGACGACGACTGGGAAGAAAAAAGCGCAATGCACTTTGTGGATCGCAAGCAGTTAGCCGAGCTTATGGCAGAGCAAGATGTCATCTTAAGTTTTTGAGAGATATCGTCGTGTCTATGCTCCATATAGTCAACAAATCGCCTTTTGAGCGCAATGCCCTGTCGTCGTGTTTGGACACCGCACAAGACGGCAGTTCGCTGTTGCTGATAGAAGATGGCGTGGTTTGCGCAACGGCTGGCGGTCGTTTTGCTGACACGATTACGCAGGCGATGCAGCGAAACCTAGCAATTTATGCGCTGAATCCCGACCTTAAAGCACGCGGTTTTTCTGACAAACAAGTGCTAGAGGGTGTACAATTAATCGGCTATGAAGATTTTGTTGATCTGGTTGCAGATCACGATAATGTCCAATCATGGTTATAGATGTATTAAATAGGAGATAGAAACATGCCTTTAGATATTGATGGTAAAACATACGAGACCGACGAAGAAGGTTATCTTGCCAACTTGAACGACTGGAAGCCTGAGCTTGCCGAAGCAATGGCACACGCTGACGGTGCCGAGTTATCGAATAATCATTGGGAAGTCATCAATTTTCTTCGTGAGTACTACGAAGAATATCAGATTGCTCCGGCGGTTCGAGTCTTGACTAAAGCAATCGGGAAGAAATTAGGCAAGGACAAAGGTAATAGCAAGTATCTGTATGAGCTGTTCCCTTATGGTCCCGCTAAGCAAGCGTGCAAATACGCCGGCTTGCCTAAGCCCACCGGTTGTGTCTGACGACATTACAGTTAAGCCGAATTGAAACAGCCCAAGTTTGAGCGGCGGTGCCTATGAACGCACTCAGCATCGCCTATGCCGTGCTCTTTTACACTGCAACCGCAGTGTTGGTAGGCGGACTGGCTTATAAGATCTGGCTGTACCAAAAAGTTCCTGCACCGCTCAAGATACCGACGACACCGGCACCCACTACCCAAGGCGGAGTCGTTTATCGTTTGTTCAAAGAAACCGTTTTCTTTGAGAGTCTGTTCAAGTCCAACAAGTGGATTTGGTTGTTCGGCTGGTTATTCCACTTTGGTTTGCTTTTGGTTTTGCTACGCCATTTGCGGTATTTCACCGAACCCGTTTGGTTTTGGGTTAATTGGTTGCAGCCCTTCGGCAAGTATGCGTCTTTTATGATGATTGTAGGATTGATGGGGCTATTGTTGCGGCGTATCGTTGTTGACCGCGTACGCTATATTTCATCGCCGTCCGATCACCTGATGCTACTCTTGCTACTGGCAATCGGCGTGACTGGCGTTTTGATGACATTCTTTTACCCGGTGGATATCGTGACAATGAAGATATTCTTCTTGGGGCTGATGCGCCTTGACCCGCAACCGTTGCCGTCGGATTTGCTGATGGTGGTGCACCTTGCACTCGTCGCCCTGCTAATGATTATATTTCCGTTTAGCAAACTGCTACACGCCCCAGGTTTATACTTCAGCCCAACACGCAACCAAGTAGACAATCCGCGCGAACAACGACACATCGCCGCATGGGCATTAAAACTGGAACAACAAAAGAACTAAGAGAATCATGGCAGCAGCAGACTTCAAAACTCCCAAATATAGAGAAGACCGAGCAATCCCTAAACTGCAAGAGGATGCGATGAAGCACAGCCAGCCCTTTGTCGCCAAACCTGATTTCCAAAAACCGCTGGGCTTTCCCGGTGAATTGGTCGATAACTGGGAGCAGGTTGCGGTTGATAAAATGGGCGAGTTGGTCGGAAAATACCGCTCGTTGCAAGTCTTCTTAGACGCATGCGTCAAGTGCGGTGCTTGCACCGACAAGTGCCATTATTATCTAGGCACCACTGACCCCAAGAATATGCCGGTTGCGCGGCAGGATTTATTCCGCAAAGTCTATCGCCGCTATTACACTTTCTCAGGCAAGTATTTCCCGTGGCTGGTCGGTGCCGAAGACATGAGCAAGGAAGTGCTGGACGATTGGTATAGCTACTTCCACCAATGCTCGCAATGCCGACGCTGCTCAGTTTATTGCCCTTACGGCATAGATACTGCAGAGATTTCTATGGCCGCACGCGAGATTATGGATCACATCGGCAAAGGTCAGAAATACTGCAACGAAATCATCGGCAAAGTCCATGTTATAGGCAACAACCTAGGCTTGCCCGAACCAGCATTGGCGGACACATTGGAAGGATTGGAGGAAGAAGTCTTTGAAGACACTGGTGCAACGGTGCGCTTCCCGCTTGACGAAGCAGGTGCTGACGTGTTGCTGGTGACCCCCTCGGCGGACTTTTTTGCCGAACCCCACGTTGACGGCTTGATCGGCTATGCAAAAGTATTTCATCAAGCAGGCATATCCTGGACTTTGAGTTCACACGCTAGCGAAGCAGCCAACTTTGGCATGTTCATCGGCAACTACGAGAACATGCAAAAACTCGCATTGAGAATACGCGAAGCGGCACAAAAACTTGGTGTGCGGCGCATCATATTTGGTGAATGTGGACACGCTTGGCGCGTCGCCTACAGCTTCCTCAATACATTGGCAGGTCCCTTTGACTTCCTAGACCCCGATTATCCGGTGCCGCAACACATCTGCGAGGTCACCCACGACCTCATCCAGAAAAACAAACTCAACCTAGACCCCTCGCAAAACGACGATATGGTGCTGACCTTTCACGACTCGTGCAATATCGCCCGTGCCTCACGAATGGGAGACATGCCGGGCGGACAATTCATCATACCTCGCGAGATTATCAAAGCCTGTTGCAACAATTTCCACGACATGTCATCAGATGCGATCAAAGAAGGCACCTATTGTTGCGGCGGTGGCGGTGGCTTGCTGACCGACGACCTGATAGAACTACGAGTGAAAGGCGCATTGCCTCGCATGGAAGCACTACAAGAAGTAATTGATAACTACGGCGTTACACACATGGCAGCAATCTGTGCAATCTGCAAAAGCCAATTTACCAAAGTCTTCCCATACTACGGACTGACACTGGATCAAGTCGTGTGCATCCACCAACTGGTGAGCAACGCCATCATCCTAGAACCCGATGCCAGCGAACCATCAGCTGTGGAAGCAGAACATTCCCCTCCTGTGGAGAGCGGAGCCTGACGGGGTGGTCGCGACGGTTCTGCACAGCGTCACGCCAATTGATTTTGATATGCGTAATGTTTTTAACGACTACAATATTTAGATTTCGCACAAAGTTGCGCCACTTGACCTTTGCTATTCGTGTTATTTCTAACAACCATAGTATTTAGATTTTGTGCGAGGTCACGCCACTTGCCCAGCTGGAGCAAGTGGCGATTCTATGGCTCAAGTGGCGGTTTCACTCGGCTCAATCGTCGGTTCTATTTTTCCATCGCCATCTGGGCTGTCCCCAATACCAGTTTGCAGGGGCATTCTTCAAGCCTTGTGCTAGCTTTTGTGCATAAGACTTAAGCAAGTCTTTTTCGTGCCCTTGGCCTTGGTTTTCAATAGGTTCAAGATAGATTCTGTAGTATCCCTTCTTAATTTTTTCGGTTCTGACGAAAAATACAGCGCATTGTGCGGTGCAGGCAAGTTGTACGGTGCCTGAGTAAAAATCAGTATGTTGTCCTCCTAGCCATTCCAATTTGATGGATTTTTGTTTACGGTCGGGTTCGCGGTCGGATAACACATAAAAAAAACATCGTTGTTTGCGGTGTTTTATTAAAGTTTTAACGAATTGTTTATGAGGTAGCGGCGTGCCGCCGAAGCAGCTTCTCATCGTCAGCACCAAACGCTCCAGCCGGGGCGATCTTATGGGTTTGTAGACACCGTAGAAAGGATGCCCGCAATGCAAAAATAGTACTTGAGCTGCCCATTCCCAGTTGCTTTGATGGCTGGATAATAATAGCACTGGGCGGTTCGTATCAACATCGTCTAAGATATCGGGATTCATCAAACGAGCACGCTTTTGCAACCATTGTTTGCTGCACGATAACAGTTTCGCCGTTTCAACCAAAAACTCGGTTTGTAAGAAATAATATCTTTTGCACAAAGCACGAATCTTGTTTGCGCGATACTCAGGGAATGCTTTGTGCAGATTATCCAATATCACCTTGCGTCTAGAGCGCAGGATGTAGTAATTGAAAGCAGCTAATAACCAAGCGACCACATAAAGAAACGATAACGGCAAGCGGGATATAAGAACGGCTAGACGCATCGGAATTATATAAAAAAATCGTTTTTCATTGTTGATGATTATTTCCCTAACACCACACGGATTTAGGTATTTGCTTATATTTTAAGCCATAGAGGTTTGCATAAAGTGATTTTTATTGCAACACGATGAATATGTTGACACTGGTGTGTGGACATCCTATAGCTGGGGTATTTACCAATGAGTTTTTGCATGTATAACGCTTTTAATTCCTGAAAATTGCCTGTTTGTATTGAATCATCGCCGTTTAACTGGTATATTCATCAATACTTTTTCACAACTTAACGAAAGGAGGATATTCAATGAGTGAAGCAAGTTTATACGAACGCCTAGGCGGACCAGATAAAATTCGTGATATTTGTACGGATATATTCGATAACCATTTAAGCAACCCTAAAATTAAGAGTCGCTATGTGGATAGTAATCGTGATGCAGTTATCCAGAGTGTCTGGGAATTTTTCTGTTCTGGCATCGGCGGACCTGAAACCTATCACGGCCAAGATATGAAGGCTGCACATCGCGGCATGAATATCAGTGGCGATGAGTTTGTCGCAGTTTGCGACGATGTGCTCGCTGCTTTAGATAAAAATCAGGTCGGGCAGAAAGAAAGAGACGAAGTGCTGTGCATTTTGTATTCTATGAAAGCCGATATCGTTGGTGGTTAAAACCTCGATATAAAAACTACCCTAGCTATGGAGTATTTAAGTCCACAACATAGTTAAGCTATGTTCATTATTTATGGAGGGGGCTAGGGCCAGTTTAGGCAAACTGATGGAGTGGCGGGTTTCACATTACCCTCAGTTGTCGGCACACACCGTAGAGTTTGCTAATACGCTAACTCGTAAAACATCAAACCATTTGGAATTTACCTCAGGCGAGCAGCCTTATCTGCTGAGCCCTGATACCACAGTACCATCTGCCGAGTTTGCTGTCGCCGTGCAGTGTAGTATCAATGGGCGCAGTGTGCGCTTTGGTTTCGATTCCGGTCTATGCGCTTTCCTGTTATCGGATTGGCTGCCGTTGGAGGATGTTGCGGCGTTGCCGGACAACTTGAAAAAATCAGTTATGATAGCGGTGTTAAATCCGATTGCCGATTTTTTCTTTCAACATTCTGCCGGAAGTTTTAGTGTAGAAGACATTGAATGTCAATCTGCCCAGCCGTCGGACTCAAGCCTATTTTTCAATCTATCGTCTGTAAACGGAGCCGTAATCGGTCGGGTATTTGCCGATATAGACGAGCAAACGACGGGTACGCTGCACAAAATATGGCAAGCTGCTGCAAAACCTGCACCGCTCGGCAACACCGAAGAATTACCTATTTGGGTTTATGTTATTGCTGCCGGCACGAGGCTGAGCATGAACGAGTTTAGCGAATTAAGGGAAGACGATATTATTTTGCTTGATATAGCATTTTCGGAACTAAAAGAAGTCTATGCTAGAATTAGTGATAATATATGCTTTTCATCCGTAATTGATGGAAACAAGTTAATAATTCAAAAACCGGGAGGGGTCATAATGGCAAGTGATACACAGCCGCCTATAGACCAAGATATTGAAGAACGGGCAATTGATGATGAAGCGATTGCCTCAGGCGAAGACCAAATGCCATTTTCTAATGAGGACGAACCCGACGAGGAATCGTTGGACGAGTTTTCTATGGATGCAGAAAACGCAGAACATTCTGACGAAGAACCGTTGGATGAGTTTTCTGCCGATATGGAACATTCCGACGAGGAGTCTCCTGACACATTACATTCCAATGACACATCCTCAGCCGTGTCTGAGGATGCCAATGGCAAACAAACTGTCTCTCAGTTGAATGATTTAGGAGAGTTACCGGTAGAATTATTATTCGTCGTAGACCAGTTTAAGACGACCGTGAAAGAGGTTGAACGGATCAAGCCGGGTTATGTATTTGAACTGAAGCATAAAGCAATAGGACAAGCTGAGATTCGTGCTAACGGGACCCTCATCGGGATCGGTGAGTTGGTACAAATTGAGGACCGTGCAGGCGTACGCGTGATAAAGTTGTACGGGCAGACAAATACTAAAAAATGACTAATCGACCACTGCCAGCAGCAAAGGGCTGCCTGATTAAAAGACGACACTAGTTGCATGGTAAAAGGGGGGGAATCTTGTATATACTCGTTGAGCAAACTCTAACGCGTTTGATGGCGGGGCTGTTGAAAAAGTACCGCCATGCACCCGTAGAGGGTAATTGTCTAGTGCAGAACCACCCCGTCAGGCTTCGCCTGTCACCCCTCCACAGGAGGGGAATGTACTAATGCAGACACTTTTTCAACAGCCCCATGTTAGTCCGCCCCTACACATGTCAGATCCTTATATCACCTCAGGAGGCTTTTGATGGAAGGCATGCCGTCTCCTTCCACGTTAATCCTGATTATAGGTGCCATAGGCATCATGCCGTTTGTGATTGTGATGGCAACTTCTTTTGCCAAATTGGTTATCGTCTTTTCATTGATACGTAACGCCTTGGGTATTCAACAAATACCTCCGAATACAGCTTTGAATGGCTTGGCTTTGATATTAACGATCTACATCATGATGCCGGTTGTTATCGCAAGCTACGAAATTATTGTACAAGAAGAATTAAACTTAGGCGAGCATGAATCGGTCATACAGGTTTTTAAGGAGGCATCGGAACCGTATCGTGACTTTCTGCGCAAACACAGCGACCCTAGAGAGAGAGAATTTTTCATGGAGACTGCATACAATTTGTGGGGAGACGAACACGTAGAGGAAATGACAGAAGACAATTTATTAATCCTAATGCCGTCTTTCACCGTGAGCGAGTTGACCACTGCCTTTGAAATAGGTTTTTTAATTTACCTGCCGTTTATAGTCATAGACTTAATCGTATCCAATATCCTCTTGGCAATGGGTATGATGATGGTCTCACCGATGACTATATCCTTGCCATTCAAGCTCCTTTTGTTCGTTTTTCTTGATGGCTGGACTTATCTTATTCACGGTCTGGTGCTTTCGTATCAATAGTCATGACCGAAGGGGAAATAGTTCAACACGCCAGCAATGCGATGCTACTCGTGTTGATGTTGTCGATGCCGCCGATTATCGTAGCAGCATTGGTGGGTTTGATAGTTAGTTTGATCCAGGCGTTGACACAAATACAAGAGCAAACTATATCCTTTGCATTTAAGCTCATTGCGATAGTCGTGACGATGTTCTTAACTATGGGCCAGTTAGGGGAAGAATTGTTTGCCTACGGTAAGATTTCGTTCAGCAAAATTTCTGAGGTTGTCTTTTAATGGAGGCATTGACTATTATTTTGCAAGACTATGTTGCCATTTATAGTTTGGCACTACCGAGACTTATCAGTATCTTTGCCATGCTTGCCTTTTTGAGCCAGCAGACCCTAGGTGGCACCTTGACAAGAAACGGCATCCTGCTTAGTTTGGCACTGATATTGCATCCTGTGGTCTCCGTCGAAATGGATACTGTGGATACGCTGCCGCACGGGACTTTATCACTAATCATCATTAAAGAGGTATTTATAGGTGTGGTTATGGGCTTTTCGGTTGCTTTAATCTTCTGGGCAGTGGAGGCGGTCGGTGCTTTTATAGACAACCAGCGCGGTGCCACTATGGCAAGTGCTATGGATCCCTTGAGCGGTAATCAATCGTCACCGATGGGTACTTTTTTTGTCAACACGATTACCGCGATATTTTTCGTCACCGGATTATTTTCTATGTTCATGGCAAGCGTCTACGAGAGCTATAAGATATGGCCGGTCACATCTTTTTTCCCTAATCTGAATTTTGATTTAGTGATTTTCTTACTCAAGTATTTTGGGCAAATTGTGCTTTTAGCTGTGCTGCTGGGTGCGCCGATTATTATTGCAATGTTCGTAGCCGAATTTGGTTTGATGCTAATCGGTCGGTTTGCGCCACAGCTCAACATCTTCTTTATGTCTATGTCTATAAAAAGCGCAGTATCAAACTTCATGTTGGTGATATTTTTGGGCATTATGGTCGCCTTTTTCAGTACCAAGTTGGGAGCCATAGCTGAGGTTTATGCAGAGCTGAACGAGGTATGGGGTGAACAATGAGCGGTAGTAGCGGTAATAAGACCGAACCTCCTACGCAGAAAAGACTGCGCGACGCACGCAAAAAGGGACAAGTTGCCAAAAGCAAGGAGGTTGTTAGTGCTTCGATAATTATTTTTCTACTCGGCTATTTGTGGCTGTCAAGCGACTACTATATGGAAAAATTTCGCCAAATGATGGCATTGCCGGTGACTACCTACGGTATTGATTTTGATGCCGCATTGGGCGAGATAATAGTAGAGACTTTCAAGTTTGCGGTCGTTATGGTTTTGCCGATAGTCGGTATCGCACTGGTGGTCGGTATCGCTGCTAATTTTTTCCAAATTGGTGCGTTGTTTGCACCAGAGGTGATTAAAGAGGCACCTAAAAAACTCAATCCTGGCAAGGCAATAAAAAATATATTTTCTAGAAAGAATTTCATTGAATTAGTTAAATCCGTTCTCAAGATTGTGTTTTTAGGGTATTTGATCTACTTGGCATTACGCCACGATATTGGTAATTTGCTCGCAATCCCAAGCTGCGGATTATCATGTTTGTTGCCGATATTTGGGAGCCTGATGGGAAAGATCATCACTTATGCAATTATCGCATTCATAATCGTTGCGGTTGCCGATTACTTTTTTCAGAAATTTGATTACATCAAAAACCTAAAGATGACCAAAGACGAAGTCAAACGAGAATTCAAGGAAATGGAAGGTAGCCCAGAAATAAAAAGCCATCGCCGCCAATTATTCCAAGAAATAGTCAACAGCCAAGTTGAGAATAATGTGAACCGCTCAAGCGTTATTATCACCAACCCCACTCGCATGGCAATCGGCATCTATTACGATGAGGAGGAAACCCCTCTGCCGGTAGTGACCCTAAAGGAACAAGGAACAATGGCAAAACGCGTGATAGAACTCGCCCGTGAAAAAGGCATCCCAGTGATGGAAAATGTGCCGCTTGCCCACGCATTGATGGATCAAGCCGATATCAACCAGTATATTCCATCCGACTTAATCAAACCCATTGCCGAAGTACTGCGCGTTATAAAGGAACTCTAGCACCCTTACATGGGATTATTGAAAAAGTACCGCCGTTGTAAAAACTCAACCGCCACGCGCCACTAAATTTACGATAACCACCCGTAGGGGAGGGCTAGCATGCCCTCCCTAAAGTACCGTTCTGCACTATTCCAACCGCTATGCGCCACTTGGTTTTGGTTTCCATGGACGAAATGGATGAATGGATTGGTTGTGCGAGCGCAACCCGTTCTGCACAATGTTACGCCGTTTGGGCTACTGCAACAAACGGCGGTTCTATTTTTCAACAGCCCCACATCATATTATTTGACCATCCCACAACCGCTTGAGAAATTCCACACAATGCAGACACTGAACACCCTCTTGAACCATGGCGATAGGATCAAAACTAATAAGATAAAAGTGCCTGAATACGTTTTCCTCGCGCAATGCCTTAAGACCTCGTAAATGTTTGCTACTTATTTTTTCGGTTGATTTTATTTCAATCGCAATTTCTTCTCCGACGGTCAAATCCACTTCCTGACGATTAACCGATTTCCAATAACCCAATTTTAACGACATTCGTTTGTATTCAATATAGGCTCTTAGCTCTTGTATAATCCAATGCTCAACGCTTCTCCCGAACAAATCGGTATGTTTGCTCAGTGCTTTGGTTTCCATAAACGAATGGAATACCCCAAGATCAAATAAGTAAAACTTAGATTTTGATATCGCTTTTCGTTTTTTAGAATGTGTCCACGGCTCCAGCATGAAACCAATGAAAGTTTCCTCCAAAATAGAATAATACTCCCTGACTGTACTCGCAGAGATTGCGTAATCTCTTCCTATTTTCTCAAAATTAATAAGATCGCCGCTACACAAAGCTGCGCCCTCCATGAATTTTGCAAACTTAGGAATACTTCTGCACAAGGCCTCTTGTTTAATCTCCTCTTTAATATAAAGATCGCGATAGGCAAGGAGTTCTTGTTCGGGTTCTTCGGCGAAATAAACAAAGGGCAAAGCACCGTAAAGTAATCGTCGTTCTATATCAAAACCTTCGGCTTTAATCTCGTCAAAACATAAGGGATGTAGTTGTATGCTTCTTGCGCGGCCTGCCAAGAGATTGGTGCCACTTCGTTTTAATTTTCTTGATGAGCTACCAGTTAGCAAAAATCGCCAGCCGTAAAGTTCTATCAAGCGGTGTACTTCATCCAATAGCACAGGGATTTTTTGTATCTCATCTATAACAACCCAGACTTTCTCCGGCACAACCTTTTGGTTCCTCAAATTTCCTTTGACTATGCCCTCTAGATTAGAAGACGACATTGACAATCGGGTAAAGACCCTACTGTCCAGCAAATCTAAAAGAACGACCGTTTCCGCCCTCGGTGAGAGAAGTTCCTGGCGGATCAAGTAACTTTTGCCTATACCTCTAGGACCGAAAAGAAAAAATGATTTTTTCTCTAGCAAATCGGCCAGTTTGATTGCTCGCCGTACATCTTTATCAGCTAAATTTCTAGTTTCAATTTTCATGATCTTTTAGTGTATTTCTTGGAAATAGTACATAATCAGCATTTATATTGCTAATTATAGTACATAATCAGCATCTTCACCACTGATTATGGAATATGGAGCTGTTGAAAAAGTGTCTGCATTAGTACATTCCCCTCCCGTGGAGGGGTGGCAGGCGAAGCCTGACGGGGTGGTTGTTAAGGTTCTGAACAATGTCACGCCGATTGACCTACTGGCTCAATCGGCGGTTCTATTTTTCAATAGCCCCATGTATATAATAGTCCAATGAAAAAATGCTTTCAGAATCTCTCATGCAAATAGCATATCAAAAAATAAAAAATATTAGTTTTGGTAAATTCCTCACTTTGTTGTGTTTAGGGTTGTCCTTTGCACAGTTGGCAGCGGCTCAAACAGTGCAGGTATTCACTGGTGATTCGTGGAGTGAATTCCCGGGTGGTGCCAAAGCGGTCTGTGCCGATGGCGATATAGACAACGACAACGACGGCTTGATAGAGATGTGTTATTTGGAAGATGTATTTAACATGCGTCATCAAAACGAAGGCACTGGTTGTCCTAACGATGTCTGCAGTGGTTATGAACTCGTGCGCGATTTGGATTTTCAAGATGACGATAGCTATATTAGTACGAGCAATAAGGTGACATGGACGACCGGCGAAGGCTGGTCTAATATGGGAAACTTTGCAGGCATTTTAGAAGGCAACGGCCATAGCATATCAAATTTATTTCAGAATAGAGCAAGGGGTTCCGATGACGAATTAGGATTTATAAATCGCCTAAATACGTCTGGTCAAATCCGAAATCTGAATTTTCTCAAGATGAATGTAGGAAAGAATCTTAATCGTGCAGAATCTTATTTTGTCTACTTTAATGATGGAAAGATAATAAACTGCTATATCCAAGGAAAAATAACCGAGAGACCTAGTGGATTACGAAGAGCTCTTTTGATTTATGAAAACCGTGGTGAAATATCTAACATTAACGCGAACTTACAGGTTCAGGATATTGACGGTGTTGCAATGATTAGAGAGAACTTTGGAAAACTGTCCGATAGTTCCTTTCAATTAACCATAAACGTACGTGGTTATCAAGGAATAATAAAACTCGCAAATAAAGGAAATAGAGCAATTATATCTAATAATCTTTACATCATATCTACGAATGTTGGGCATCCAATAATAAGAAATAACATATTGGAGGGAACCATAGAAAATAGTTATTGGGATGCGGATCGGGGGCCGAACTTATCACTGCATGACCCAAATCAGAATTTGGGTACTATTACTAATTTTCGGGGTTTCACTACCAAGCAATTACAAAGCCCAATGGGTCCGAACATGGATATCGCAACATCCTCCACCCAGCCTTATTATTTATGGAGTGAAGACAACTGGAATTTCGGCACCTCCGAGCAATATCCGGCAGTTAAATATGCACGGGGTAGTGATAGCAATAATCCGGCCTGTGACATTTCTCAGCAGCCTAAGTGCGAAACCTTATTGCGTCATTCAAGAAATGCACAACCCCAAATTATATCTCCGACTTCCGACACCGAAATCATCCTTGTAAAAGGAGAGGAAAGTAGAATTAGTATGGTGGTGTCCGACGACGATGAAGATGACCGGTTGACTGTGGAATGGAGTGCGGTGGCTATGGATGGAGAAGATTTAATAACTACCAGCGTACAGGTGCCTCCAAGCGATGATGCCCTAAAAATGTTTGACCTAAGAATCAGAATTCCGGATGCGGTTGCAACATCGGTAACGCAACTGAGATTGGTGGCAAGAGACGATAGCGGTCATTATAACGCACAATCTGAGGCGGTTTTGTTGGATGCCAAAGTAGAAGACAACACCCCGCCGATTATTGCCGGCATTAATGTACCAAAGCTGATAATAGACGAAGCCTCTACACAAAGCATTAGTGTGCAGGTAATCAACACACAAAACCAAAACTTGACTTATCAATGGAGCGGAGACACTTCAGTATTGAGCCATACCGATAGGAACCCAGTGATATTCAGTACTCCTCCCAACTTTGTAGCCGCTGCATCCACAAGCACAACACTTAATCTAAAAGTAGAAGTAAGCGACGGGACTTTTTCTACGACAGCTGAGGTGACGCTGGTAGTGAAAAATGTAAATAATGGTTCTGCGACTATAGCAGACTCTATAGAAATAGGAAGCAATACGACGACACTAACAGTGACGATATTGTCCGGTGACCCTGACGGTGATCCTAGTGAAGCTGTGATGTATCAGTGGCAGGTATGTTCAGCGGTTGAAGGTATCTGTCCGGAACCGGAAGAGGATAATTGGAAGAATATTGTTGGGGCTACTGCCGAGCAGTATGTAGTGAGAGAGGGCACCTTCTCTTCGGAGGACGGTAGTAGGATATTTCGTGTAATAGTAAGCTACACCGATGGACAGGATTTCCCTGAAGAGATTGACATTCTCGTGACTTTAACCATTGGGGTATCGGTAAAAGTATTTTTAGAAGGTCTCCTTGAATAAAATTGTCGGGTCTGTTTAATACGAAAAAACCACTCTGTCAGGTTACACCTGACGGGGTGATTCAATTGTTTTTCACAAGGGCGAGCAGTGGTTCGATTTGTGCTATCAATGTTTGCCTATCAAGTTCACCGGCTTTGATGTAGCGGATAGTGCCTTGTTGATCCACTAGCACGCTATACGGTAATCCACCCGATCGGTTGCCGAGTACCGATGCGATTGTCAACGCATCGTCGTAGCCTATCAGTTGAGGATACTGCACCTGAGGAACGGATTCCAAAAAGTCCAGCACTTTTTCTTTTTCATCAACCGCAATGCCTACAACCTCAAAGCCGTTAGCATGAAAAAGTTCACGGACTTCGTTGAATATCGGAATTTCTCGGCGACACGGCGGGCACCACGATGCCCAAAAATTCAGTAGCACAATTTTCCCATCCCAAGTTGAGATTGAGGTGTAGTTTTCATCTAGATCGTAAAGACTGAAATTGGGACGCACGGTGCCAATCAGCCGATGGTCAGCTGCTGTTATCGCCGCTCTAGGTAGCAGGTAATAATTAACATAAAAGGCGGTAAAGGCACCAATTGCAGCAGACAGTAGCGCGGTGATCAGTATTAGACGGCTACGAATGGTCATCGCTGTTAGGTACTTGTTTTATCCATCATACGTTGACTTTGACTTAGTTTGAGTGCTTCTCCTAGATGTTCTACAAAGGGGTTGGCACCAATAAAACCGACGATGCGCATTTGCGGGATTTCTTCACCCTCAGCGTTGAAAAACAAAATAGCAGGCGGTCCGAACAAGCCAAATTGCTTAAGCATCTCGTCGCTATTCGTATCGGGCGCGGTCACATCGGCTTCAAAGACCTCAAAATCGTTCATTGCTTGTTGTACTGAGGAGTTTGGAAAGGTGAAAGTTTCAAGCTCTTTGCAACTGATGCACCAATCGGCATAAAAGATGAGTATCGCAGGTTTTTCTACTGCCGTTGCTTGAGTAATCGCGTTGCGCACATCTGCCAGTGAGGTGTAGCGAACAAAGAGGTGGCTTGTTTCGGATGCGTGTAGATTGTCCGCCTGTGTCATCCAAGGCTGAAGCCACAGACTGCTTCTCCCAACTATTGCGTTCACCGACCATATTGACCCGTAAACCGTTGCTACGAGCGCAATCGCTATTGCAGACAAGCGCGCTGGTGAGGTAGCAAGTTTTAAGCGCATCAGATAGACAGCAAAAGAAAGTAGTAGTATGCCTGACAGCAGCATCGTCGCATAGCCGGAAGCGATGCGGTCTAAAAGCCATATCGCAAAGCCCAGCATAATAAAGCCGAATATGTTTTTGAAGATGTCCAATGCCGGACCGGGTTTGGGCATTAACTTTGATAGCGAGGTGCCTACTAATAAAAGTGGTGCTCCCATTCCTAAGCCTAAAAAGAGCAAGGCGACACCACCCGTTGCGATATCACCGCTTTGGGCAACGAATAACAGGGCACCGATTAGTGGCGGAGTCACACATGGGCTTACGACCAAAGAAGATAAAAACCCCATCGTCATAGCACCGTATAGGCTACCTTGCCGGTCTTTACCGACTTGGCTTAACCGGGTTTGTAGCGATACCGGCAACCTGATCTCATAGGTGCCGAACATTGCCAAAGCAAGCAATACGAAGACTGCGGCGAATGGCACCAGCACTAAAGGTCTTTGGAACAACGCTTGTATATTTTGCCCATAAAGTGCAACCGCAATACCGGCGATACTAAACGTAATCGCCATAGACAGCACATAGACGAGAGACAAAGTAAAGGCTTTGCGCGGCGACGAGCTTTGTTTTGCCATTGTGATAACCATAGAGAGGATCGGCACCATAGGTAATACGCAGGGTGTAAATGCTAATAACAATCCCAAACCAAAGAAAGTAATCGCCGCAAGCCATAATTTACTATCACGCAAAAAGTCGGCGAGCGATTGCTGCTCAGATTTTTGCACACCCCCGCCATCATCACTCATCGTTGCATCATCTACTAGTGTTGCACTACCGACTGGTGTTGCATCGGCAAGTAAAAATTGTTTGGTTTGCACGGGGTAGCACAACCCAGCATCGGCACAACCCTGATAAGAGAGTGTCACAGCATCGCCTTGAGCTATAAACGGCACCGAAAGCACATTGCGATAAACTTCGGTTTTACCAAAGAAAGGATCTTCAAGTATCTTGCCTGCTGGCATTTGGTATTGGCTTGGGCGATTGCTGTCTTGCTCAACAATGGTTGTTTTATCCCTGTACATATAGTATTCAGGTGCGATCCGCCACTGTGCCACATAACGCTCGGAAGAGATACGCTCAACACTCAACGCAAACGCTTCGTCGGGAGGCAGGAATTCATCTTCCTGTTGGACAACAATATTGTTCTGCGCAATCACGCCGCTTGTTAGCACAAGCAAGCAAAGCATCAACAGATTTCTATTGCAGAGCTTCATTGATTGCAAACCCACTTTGAATAATCCTCGCTCGCATCGTCTATGTGCAGAACGATGATCTCCGGTAAATCGTAAGTATGCAGTTGCATCAAACGTGTTTTACACGCCGGCACCTTAGCCCGCGCCGTTTTAGCACTGAGCAGATATTCTTGTTCGTTGACGACGCGTCCGTCCCAACGATAAATAGAAGTCATAGGTCCGACAATATGAATACACGCACAGAGTTTCTCCTCTATGAGTGTTTCGGCAATATGCTTTGCCTGTTCGTATTTATCTATACTGCTTTGCACCAAAGAAATTAAGTTGTCCATTCATACTCCTAGCTAATCATAAGAATTTATTATAATGTAACGTTATGCGTTTACCACTCGGAATTATTTTTATTGGCATCCCTCTGCTTGAGATTTATTTGTTCATCGTCATCGGCGGTGAAATCGGCGCATTATCGGTGATTGCATTGATATTTATCACTGCGCTAATCGGTATTTCGGTGTTGCGAAACCAGGGATTTGCGACGATGAGAAGATTTAGAGCAACCGTAGCTGGCGGCGAACCGCCGGAAATCGCTTTGGCAGAGAGTTTTTTGCGTCTGATAGGTGGATTGTTGCTGATGGCACCCGGGTTTTTTACCGATGCAGTCGGTATTTTGTGTTTGCTGCCGTTAACGCGCCGCTTTTTCATTATCAGATATTTAATGCCGTATTTGAATGTCAGGCGTGTTTCCCGCCCCAGGCGAAAAGTATCTGGGCGTATTATTGATATAGAAAAAGACTAAAATGTGATTTTGTGCAGAACCTCAACTATTGGTAAGGCATACATTACAAAATACAATATCCGCTCTGTGCCGGTTATTTTATTCGTGTTATTGCTGTTCGTGATGCCGCCGCAATTTGCCGAGGCACAAACTGGCTCGCTATGTTCCAATTCTGATATTGATTTGAACGATAACGGTTTGATAGATATTTGCGATCTGGAGGGCTTGAATGCAATTCGCTATCAACTGGACGGCACAGGTTATAGAGCAAGCAGTGAGACCTCTAGAACCACAGTAGGTTGTCCCCCAAGCGGATGTGATGGTTACGAGCTGAGAAACGATTTAGATTTTGAAAACGAGCGCAGTTATCGGAATCCGGCAGCTAACAAAGCCGATTGGACGGTTTCCGACTATAACGATAGCTTAGATCGTGGTTGGTTGCCGATCGGGACCTCCGCAGAACCTTTCAACAGCGAGTTTGAAGGCAACGGTTATAAGATTTCAAATCTGACCATCAATAGACCAAGCGAAGATTATGCCTCTTTGTTCGGAGTCGCAACGAGAGATAGTAATATCGGCAACATCAGCCTATTCAATGCAAATGTTGTTGGAGAAGATCAAGTCGGCAGCTTAGTTGGCGAGAGTTTAAGTGATGTTACTCATATCCGTGCTGAAAGCATCCGTGTGCAAGGGAATGACAATGTAGGTGGCTTAGTTGGTATTAATCAAGGGACTATTAGAGAGAGTTCTGTAAGCGGGCGTGTAGAGGGGACAAACAGTGTGGGTGGCTTGGCTGGCATGCAAGATCTACCCATTGGCGTTGGCCCTGTTCTTATATTTTTCGTTGCATCTATTGTTAACAGCACTGCAAGTGCTGCCGTGTTTGCTCAGCGCGACAATGTAGGTGGTTTGGTTGGTTTCAATTTCGGGTCTATTGACGGCAGCCATGCCAGCGGCAATGTAGAAGGAAGTAACATCGTCGGTGGCTTGGTTGGCACGCTCCGAAGTGAAAACATTCCTTTGCCAGGTCTGACTTATTTTATTAACAATAGTTCTGCTAGCGGCAATGTGGAAGGCAATAACGTGATAGGTGGTTTGGTCGGCTATAACCGAGGTGTCGCTATCAGCAATAGCCATGCAAGCGGTGATGTGACCGGCATTGAAGACATAGGTGGTTTGGTAGGGTTTTTATCTCAGGTTGACGATCGAGTATTCGGCACGATTAACAACAGTTATGCAAGCGGAGATGTTACGGGAAATGAAAGCGTAGGCGGATTAGTCGGCAAAGAGGAGAATTCTAGTCGTCGATTTACTGCTGTTGCTATTGCCATCACGGATAGTTATGCAACGGGCGATGTAGCTGGACACGAAGACATTGGTGGCTTAGTTGGACTTAGCATAGGAAGCATTACCGATAGCTATGCAACGGGTAATGTGAAGGGAAATATAAATGTCGGGGGGTTGGTCGGGGGTAAAAACGGGAACATTATCACCGGCAGTTATGCCAGCGGCAATGTAGAGGTAAGGCAAGCGGCAAGGTTGAGTGTTGATCTGGGTGGCTTAGTCGGCTGGAATAATTTTGGCGATATTTCTGACAGTTATGCAAGTGGCACTGTGACGGGAGACCGACGTGTAGGTGGTTTAATTGGGCTGACAAATGGTCTGCTGTTTGGGACGTTGAGACTAGGGATTATTACCAGCAGTTACACCAGCGGCGATGTGAGTGGGAATCAAGATATAGGAGGGCTCATCGGCAGAGCCTTTGGTGGTGATGTTAACAATAGTTACGCAAGTGGCAATGTGGAGGGAGACGAAAATATAGGCGGACTGATAGGTTATAACCGCAATGCTATGGGTGCTTTTCCTGTCAACAGCAGTATTACCAATAACTATGCAAGTGGTAGTGTGAGAGGAAGCCAAAATGCAGGCGGATTGATAGGTCTCAACGAGGGTGATGCTATCATGAACAGCTATTGGAACAGAACAAATAATCCAACGAGGGAAAGTGCCGGTGGTACGAGCAAAACCATGGTGGAACTTCAATCGGCTGTAGAACCGGGTAAAACCTCAGGGGATGTGTATCATATGTGGGGTCTTAATCATTGGGATTTCGGCACAGCCGAGCAATACCCAGTGCTAAAATCTAGCGACGGTTTTTTGCTGTCCGGTCAACGAGTTGGCTTAATCGACTTAAGCCTGTTGGGAGACTTGGTGCTCTCGCAAGCCTTTAATCCTAGTATATTTAGTTATCGTGTTGTGAGCAATATCCATATAACACAAATTCAGTTAACTCCGACCGCAGCGAACTCTGGTGCCAACATTATTATTCGCAGTGCCGGTTTTAGCGAACGCGTGGTCAGCGGCACGATGAGCTCAGCAATCCCACTAAATGCAAACGCTGCAACCGAAATCACGATAGAGGTGTCGGCAAAGAATGATCAACCAATTGAATACACATTGGTTGCAAACAATACAACTTTTTCCGAAGGTGAGCGGATCATGTTAGACGGTTCGACAAATCGCAGTGCAGGTGAAGACTCAGATTTTCTATGGACACAAATATCAGGTATTTCTTTATTGCCGGAAGCAGGCATCAGACAAGCAATCTTGGATGTTGAAATACCCGATTTCTTTATAGCTGGAGACACCACAACTCGTGATGAAGTCATATTGAAATTGGATGTTGAGGACTCCGGCACAGTAGTTAGCAAAGAGATACCGCTGACGATAGTCAAGGCGGATAATGGGGTTGCTAAATTGACTTCTGGTATTGTGTTACAAAACACAATTTTAATGCCTCCTGAGATTGACTTATCAAGCGATGCGGATGGCGGCGGCTTACTGGACATGAATAGTTATCGCTGGCAGCGGCGCGCAACAGGAAGCGGCAATTGGACTGATATAGCTAATGTTGTAAATTATGATGTTCCCGAAGGCACGGCGTTTTATAACGAATATAGAGTGCAATTTAGTTATACCGACGGGCAAGGTTATACACGGACTCTGACATCAAAGGGGTTTACTTTTGTTCCAGACATTGATATAGACGACAACGGATTAATAGAAATAAACGATTTGGAGGGCTTGAACGCCATTCGTTATCAACCGGATGGTAGCGGTTATAGAGCAAGCAGTGAGACCTCTAAAACCACAGTAGGTTGTTCGGCCACCGGATGTAAAGGTTATGAATTAACTAGAAATTTGGATTTTAATCTTGATGAAAGTTATAGGTATGCCGACCTCAGTAGGGCGATATGGACGACAGGTCTGGGCTGGCAGCCAATCGGAACTTTGGATGCACCTTTCAATAGTATATTCGATGCCAATAATCATACTATTTCTAATTTACGCATCAATAGACCTTTCATTAAAGAGAGTAGCGGTTTCTTCGGAACCACCGGGAATGATGCCGAGGTTCGTAGCGTCGGATTATTGGATGCAGATGTTGTCGGCAGAGACGATGTCGGTGGATTAATAGGTAATAAAAGAGGCGGGATTGTTTCCGACAGCTATGTGATGGGATATGTTGCCGGGCAAGGTGAATATAACTTAGGTGGTTTGGTAGGTTGGCATCAAGGTGGTGAGATTATTCGCAGTCATTCAAATAGTACCGTGATGGGAAGCGATAACGCTAACAATGTCGGCGGCTTAGTCGGAGAGCACGACGAAGGCACAATTACCGGCAGCTATACATCGGGTCGTGTGATAGGGGATGAACAAGTCGGCGGCTTGGTCGGAAAAAGCAATAATGAGGCAATTATCAATCTTAGTTATGCAACCGCTGGTGTGAATGGAGATGGTGCGGTAGGTGGTTTGGTGGGTGAGAATGGCGGAGTGATAATCAATAGCTACACCGAAGGTAGAGCCACTGGTCGCGGTGATATCGGCGGTTTAGTCGGAGAAAACACAAGGGGGACGATTGTCAATAGCTATGCTGTTACCAGTGTGCAAGGCAATAGCGGGGTTGGTGGGTTTGTTGGTTATAATTTTAGGGGTACGATTATGAATAGTTATGCCTTAGGCGAGGTGTCCGGTATGGATTCTTATATCGGTGGTTTTGTTGGCTGGAACGGAGTGGGAACAATTATCAATGGCTATGCGCGCGGCGATGTGTCGGGACAAGAATATGTGGGCGGTTTTGCCGGTGTCAATCTTGGTGAGTTTGGCAACCCTTCTATCGGTGTAATAGACAAAAGCTATGCAGTTGGTAATGTGAGAGGCACCAGCAATGTGGGCGGCTTGGTGGGCGATAATAGGAATCAAGGCATGATTACGAATAGTTATTGGGATAGAACAAATAATTCGGCAAGCGTCAGCGATGGCGGCACCTCTAGAACCACCGTAGAAATGCAAGTGCCTGGACAACCAGGAAATAGCCCCACCGATATCTATTATCAATGGAGTACCAACGATTGGGATTTTACCGCTCCTAACGACTATCCGTTGCTTAAACACGCAATCGGCCCTAGTGACATAGAATCGGCATGCGGCGCATCGGGTGATTTGCCCCAATGTAACATGCTATTGCTCGGACAGTTTCGGATATATGTGCATATCAGAGTTTTTCTAGAAGGTGCGCTTAAATAGGATAAAGTATTACTTGGAGTGATTAGCTCAATACAATGTTTATAAGGTTATTGAATATGTTAAAAAGATGCCTGATATTTATCTTGCTGAGCGTATGTTTCAATACGACTTACGCGCAATGTACTATCAAGAACAATAACCCAGGGGGCATCTTAGAATGTGATGTGTCATTTACACTGCTACAAACCAGAGGCGGCGGTGCCACAATGTCCAATGCTTGGGTTCCCGATAGTGACAAGAGAGACGAAATCAATAACAGCTTGGATGCATTCTCTAAAATTTGGTGTTTGGTGACCTCAGGTTATTCTAGGATAGCTAAAATTTCAGTCTTTACCGATGGACGCAATGCCGATGTTCATGTCTTAAATGAGATAGGAAGATCGAATGCAAATCTTGGGGGACTTTTTTATGCAAAGCCGAGTATAAGATTTTATCAGGACGGTGGGGAGGCGATTATCGCGCATGAGTTTGCCCATGCTGCATTCAAAGTCTACGATGAATACCGGGAGGATCAGGGTTTCTCTCGTTGTGCGGTCAAGGCATTCCACGACACGCTACCGCTTCTGATGGGTGATTTTGACGATTCCCTTAGATTTAGTTATGCTGGGGATTATCCAGAAAGACAGAGTGTTAGGACTGCACAATACGATTGTTATGGTAAATCAGTATGGGATGTTATCACACAATCTGCCTACCGGGACGATCCTAGAGCAACTAGGGATGAGACTAGATATCCCCGACAAGATTACTTTTTTCAAATGGGTGTCGGTGTCCCTGACTCCGAGCAATTGGAGCAGGTTCCTGATCTTTTTTCTTTTGGAAGCTCAGGTTTTAATTCTATATACACCTGCGATGCCACGGCTATCAACTGGGTTTCGAGTGCCAACACCGTTGTTATGATGATGGATCATTCTGCAAGTATGGCGGATAATCAGCGGCTAGCGTTGGCAAAACAAGCTGCCAAAGATACATTAGAAGTACTCTATGCTGAGGCACCGCCGATAGAACTGGGAATTATCAGTTTTGACGACACTGCCAGAACCGAAGTTATGCCGATGCGACTGGATGCTATAGAAAACCTTAGGATGATCCAGTCGGTCATCGATTCTTTGGTTGCCGACGGTGGCACCGACTATGCAGCGGCTTTGGCCGAAGCACAAAGACTTTTTGAGGATGCAGCGAGCGACGGTCACCAATCACTCGTCATAATTTCCGACGGCGAGACTGAGCAGTCGGACTACCGATATTTTAGGGACAACGGCATATCAGTCTACACGGTGGAACTGGACACCGAAGGGCAGGTGGTTTTGCAGGATGCTACGCTAAAGACGAGGAACCGATTTAAGATAGAAGTAGACGCACAAAGATTACCTAGTTTTTTGCCTAGTGTATTCAGGAATGAATCGCTAATCCGCAATGCCCAGTTGGTCAAATCAGTGTCTTTGCATAATCGCGTCTTTGAGGATGTGGTGACGACCAATACGGTGATATCGGAGATGACCGAGTCGGCAAGTTTTATTTTGAGGTGGGATGGTGATGCTTATTTTGACAGCTTTACGCTACGAGACCCGGCAGGTGTAATTATAGATCAAACATATGCCGACAGCTTAGCAACTGGCGAGGCAACTAATAGGACAACCGCCGAGGTGCGTTATTTGGAGAGCGATACGCAGGCAATCTATTATGTTGGTTCTCCGACATCAGGTATATGGCAAGTGTGGATTACCGGCACTGGAAACTTTGCGTATGAGGCGGCGGTGCATAGTGGTATTAATGTCAGCATCAATTCCGGTGCGGAGATTATTGTTCAAGAGGTTCCGAGCGAGGTAGTCACCTATCCTGAACCTATCCCGATTTTGGTCAACGTTGACGGCGGCGTGCCGATAACTCATGCCGATGTGAAGGCGTATATTACGATGCCCGATGAGTCCATGATATCCGTTGTATTGACCGACGACGGTAATGCACCAGATGAAGTTGCAGACGATGGTTTGTATTCGGCAATGTTGGCAGATTATTCTCAGGACGGGATATGCGAGGTTAAGGTGACCGTGAGCAACCTTGACGGTGATGCACTGTTGGACGACACGAATGGGTCATATCATCCGGTGCCAAGACCACCACCACTACCATTCACTCTCCCGATTTTCAATGTGCCGACGGTGCCACAGCAAGCACCGATGTTTCAGCGGGTTGTTTATGACCAAGTGGATGTGGCCAATACCGCAGAGAAGATGATGCCACCACCATTGTCCATTCAACCGACGACGATTACCAGCATACCGTATGTGGATAAGGGTTCAATTGAGCGTGCCGGTCAGGTGAATTGGTATGTGTTTAATACGATGAGCGAGGGTGAAACCTACTATTTACAAACGAGTCATTTGATGGGCTACGATGACACCCGAATGGCAACTGAGTTGAGCCTGTATGAACCGGACGGCACAAGTTTAATAGAGCGCAGTGTGCGTCATCGTGGCAGCGATGTATCAAGCATTGAATGGACAGCCCCTAGAGCGGATGATTATTTGGTGTCGGTTGCCCATGCCGAAGGAAATAGAGGGTATTATGAGTTCACGGTCAGCAATGAGAACCTGTTATCAGAGCATGACATGGAGAAGGCGGAGCGGCGCAGTACAAGTGGAGGTTTTGTCGGCTATCCGCTATTGCTACTGTTATTGTTTGCAACCGTTGTTTTATACCGCATGCGGGGGACTATTTCGTATCACTTGACACCCTAGGCAAATAAGGAGCTGTTGAAAATTGGCACGGAAAATATTAATCTTGTCAATGTTTTTGCTACTTGCCACACCGTGGCAGCTTGCTACGGCGCAGACCTCGCCGTTATCACCTTGTTCGTTGACCGATATAGACAAAGATAACGATAGACTGATAGATATTTGCGATCTGGAGGGGTTGGATGCCATTCGCTATCAACCAGATGGCACGGGTTATAGAGCCAGCGCATCGGCAGAGAAAATCACCGCAGGTTGTCCTGATATTGGTTGTAGGGGTTATGAACTGATGAGGAATCTAGATTTTCTAGATACTAACAGCTATCGGAGTGGAAGAATTCGGCTGGATTGGGTGTTGGGTTTGGGTTGGTTACCAATAGGGACCTCTGAAGCACCTCTCAGAAACAGATTACTAGGCAATGGTCATGCTATCCGAAACCTGACGATCAATAGGCCTGATAGAGATGAGGTTGGTCTATTTGCGGTTAATGCCGGAGAAATTCGGGACATTCGGCTACTGGATGTGAATATTCACGGGAGATCAACAGTAGGTGCTTTAGTTGCTGTTAATGATCCGGGAATATTTTCAGATGCTCGTTTTTCTCGCGGAGTCATTAGAAATAGTAGTGTTAACGGTAGTATAAGAGGTGTTTCTCAGGTAGGGGCACTAGTTGGTATTAATGGTGCTGATCCGACTACCCGTATTGACAACAGTTCTGCAACCGGCATTGTGATAGGAACCGGCAGTAAAGTAGGGGGGTTAGTAGGTCAAAATTCTTCCATTATTATAAATAGCCAAGCGTTCAGCACCGTATCAGGGATTAATGATGTAGGTGGCTTAGTTGGAGCATCTGAACAAGTGTCGTCAATAAATAATCACACTATAAATAGTCATGCAACTGGGAATGTTACGGGATTTGATAATGTAGGTGGATTAATAGGTGGGACTAGGTTTGTGTTTATCATAGGCAGTTTGATAGTCACTAATAGCTATGCAACCGGGAATGTGGAAGGGCAAGGCAGAGTGGGTGGTCTAGTAGGTTTTGTTGTTCGTGGTGGTGTGAGGATTGATCAAAGCCACGCAACTGGGAATGTGACAGGAGGAGGAAACGTAGGTGGTTTAGTTGGTCGTTCTGAAGAGAACGCAAGTATCGATGACAGCTATGCAACTGGGAATGTGGTTGGAGGAATCGACGTAGGCGGTTTAATTGGTCGGTCTTTGGATTCAAATGTTACAAACAACTATGCTGTCGGCAATGTGCAAGGCGGTCTAAGAAGCCAACACATTGGTGGTTTTATCGGACGGAGTGAAGGTGGAAGTATTGCAAATAGCCATGCGATCGGCAATGTACGAGCAGGTCAAGCAAGCCTGCGAGTTGGTGGTTTTATCGGACGGAGTGTAGGTGGAAGTATTACAAATAACCATGCGATTGGTAATGTACGAGCAGGTCAAGCAAGCCTGCGAGTTGGTGGTTTTATCGGAGGGAGTGAAGGTGGAGGTATTGCGGATAGCTATGCGACTGGTATAGTGAAAGGAGACTCATTCATTGGTGGTTTTATCGGACGGAGTGTAGGTGGAAGTATTATAAATAGCCATGCGATCGGCAATGTAGAAGGAGGCACAAGTATAGGTGGTTTTATCGGGGAAAATATCAATACAAGTATTGCGGATAGCTATGCGACTGGTGATGTGCAGGGAGCAGGTACGCCAGCTAGTGGTTTTCAAGTCGGTGGTTTTATCGGAAGAGGCTCAGGAAGTATCACAAGGAGCTACGCTAGCGGCAATGTAGAAGGAGATGAAAATGTAGGCGGTTTTATCGGAGTAGGTCCAGGAAGTATCACGAATAGCTATGTTATGGGCAGTGTGCGAGGAAACCGAATAGTTGGAGGTTTTGTTGGCTTGGGTACAGGTGGAAATATCACAAATAGCTATGCTATAGGTAATGTGCGAGGAAACCAATTAATTGGTGGCTTTATGGGGTTCAATAATGGATTCGTAGCAATTACGAATAGTTATTGGGATGAGTCAACTAGCAGTATAATGGATAGCGTCGGTGGCGAAGGCAAGACGACCGTAGAGTTGCAATCGCCTATTGAAGCAGGAAGTACTCAGACTGAGACTTATTATAATTGGGATGAACAGGTATGGGACTTCGGCACATCCGAGCAATATCCTGCCCTCAAATATAGCGATGGCACATTACAGCCGGGCCAGCGTCTTGGGTTGCTCCGACTAGGTTTGCCGAGTGGCTTGATAGTGTCGCCATCTTTTAAGCCTGAAGTATTGAGTTATCGCGTTATAGACGAGACCGACATAAGACGCATAAGCATGGCCCCGGTTGCCGCCAACTCTGATGGCAACATTATTATTGAGAGTGGTGGTATTACCGGTTCTACGATTTCGTTGAATACTGCCGGTGTTACTATAGCTACCGTTGAAGTGCGTACACCCTATAATCCACCGATTCAATATAAACTAGCCTTTAACGATAGAACTTTTAACGAGGGTGAACGCATCATACTGCAGAGAATAACCAGTCAAGGTGTAAATGAAAGTGCGTTGCGTTATCAATGGACACAATTACCAGGAATGCCTCGCTTATTACCGATGGAAGGAATTAGTCAAGCGGTTTTGGATGTGCCGATATCCGAGGCTGCCTTGAGCGAAACCGAAGACGATAGTGAGATCACGATTAGATTGGAAATCAACGATGGCATACCTAAAGATCTAAGATTGACAATCGTTAAGACAGATAATGGCACGGTGCTACAGACAAATCCTATTATCACGCGATCGGATAGAACACTAACTGCCCCCACAGTGGACTTGTCAACAGACCCTGACGGGGCTGGCACGATAAATAGTTATTTGTGGCAACGGCGAGTAGATATAAATGCCGATTGGATAGATATAGAAGGTGCTAATACTAATACCTATCGTGTTCCCGAAGATACAGCATCCTACACCGAGTATCGTGTGCGATATAGTTATACCGACGGGCAGGGCTATACCCAAACGCTCATATCCGAAGTGCTTATTTTTATAAAAGATGTAGATATAGACGACAACGGCTTGATAGAAATAAGCGATTTGGAAGGTTTGGATGCGATTCGCTATCAGTTGGACGGTAGCGGTTACAGACAAAGCGAGACAGCGAGTAAAATTACTGAAGGTTGCCCTGATGAGGGATGCAGGGGCTATGAACTAACACGGAGTTTAGATTTTGAGCAAGGCGCAAGTTATCGCAGTGGAATTATCAGGGCTGCTTGGACGACAGGTTCAGGTTGGCTACCGATCGGCACTTCCGAGGCACCTTTTGATGCCACATTCAATGCAAATGGTCATACGATTGCTAACTTACGAATAGATCGGGGTGATGCCGCAAGGGGTGTTGGTTTATTTGGTATTACGGCGAGTAATGCCAAGATAGAAAATGTCGGCTTATTAGATGTGGACATTTTAGGTAATCAGGGGGTAGGCGGATTAGTCGGGTATAAACAGGGCGGTTCTATCGCCAGTAGTTATGTGACAGGACAAGTGAGAGGGAATGGTGACTACGATGTAGGCGGATTAGTCGGATGGCACCGTGGTGGGACAATTTCTGGTAGCTCTTCAACCATTGTAGTAGTGGGATCTCGTCGCAATGTTGGTGGTTTGGTGGGCGATAACGACGGTGGCACAATCACTGATAGCTATGCAAGAGGGAGTGTGGACGGTGTGGAAAAGGTCGGTGGTCTAGTCGGCAGGAACAGCAATACTAGTAACATGGGGATTATCATGCGCAGCAGAGCGGAGGTCAAGGTCAACGGGGACGAGGCGGCCGGCGGTTTGGTGGGTGAAAATAGCGGTATTATCACGAACAGTTATAGCAGAGAGCGTATCATAGGCATGGCCGATGTGGGTGGTTTTGTCGGTTGGAATTCAGGGGATATTACGAATAGCTATGCGCTCGGATTTGTAAAAGGCAATAACGAAGTCGGAGGCTTTGTCGGTAATAATCTCGCTGGCACGATTACCAATAGCTATGCCAGAGGTAATGTAGAAGGTGCAAATCGCTATATCGGAGGTTTGGTTGGATGGAGTGCCAGAGGGGCAATTATAAACAGCTATGCTCAAGGCAATGTGAGCGGCAAAGATGGGGTCGGTGGATTGGTCGGGGTTAATCTAGGTCTGACTAATAACCGGAACATTGGTAGAGTTAGCAAAAGCTATGCGACAGGGCGTGTGAGAGGAGATACAAATACTGGTGGACTTATCGGAGAGAATAGGGATGGGCATGTTGAAGAGAGTTATTGGAATAAAACCAATAACCCTACTGTGGTAAGTGCCGGTGGTACTTCCAAGACTAGTGTGGAAATGCAAACCCCTACGCAACCGGGTAATAATGCAACAGAGATTTATTATGATTGGAACATTGCCGATTGGGACTTTGGCGGAACCGATCAATACCCGACACTCAAATATGCGATAGGACCTGATCAAAGTCAACCAGCATGTGGCACTGCTGGAGATCGGGATTGTGGCACAGCGTTGGACGGACAACATGAAATGGTGCGCATCGCAGCGTCTATAGAACTGATTGCGGATATTAGTTTATTGACGGAGGTCGTGAAAGAGTTGAATGTCGTATTAAATGTCGGGATTGGTGATGGTTCAACCAATCTCAAGACCCGTGTTAGATCCAGCAACCTTGACATCGCAACGGTGAGCATCGCCGAAGAAGGCGATTTAATCCGTACACTTCGTATTGAAACTGGTTCGGATATCGGTAGGTCGGAGATTACGGTATTGGTGGATGACGGTGAAGGTTCAGCTGATTCTATAAGCAGTACAACATTTGTGGTGACCACAAAAGTGAATAGTGCGCCACAGATTAGAATTGCATCACTGTCCGAATTAATATCAGTAGGTGAGAAGATAGTGATTCCGGTTGCAGTGATGGATGATGATTTTGAAGGAGGCGATAGAGTATTCTTAACATCATCTGTGGTGCCGGAAGTGTTGGTGGGGCCGAGACAAATTGTTGGAATAAATAGTAATAAGACAGAACGCATTACGCTGAGAGGTGTCAGGGGGGGTACTGCGATGATTAAGTTTACTGCAACGGATAGCAAAGGAGCGACCCATAGCGTAACTTTGTCGGTGCTTGTTGATGCGCAGCCGACTGGCAGTGTGCGTATAAATTTCACCGATGAGTGGCTGTTGCGTGCGACTTCAACGATAGCGGATGCGAACGATATCGTTAGGGTGGATTATCAGTGGTATAGAAACGGTGTTGCTATAGCGAGAGCTACCAGTCGGACTTATATGATCCCAGATAATAGAGGAGGGCGTGCTACCGGCGTAGCCTATAGCTTAGAACTGACGGTTGTGGATAGTATAGGACAATCAGTAGCTACTCAATCCAACTCGCTTGTGGTTGCGAATGAACCACCAGTTATCACAGGCATTACTGCAGCTGAGATGATCAGTGAAGGCGATACACAGAACATTAGTGTGAATGCGAGTGACCCGAACTATGACGATTTAATGTATCGCTGGAGCGGGGACTTTGGGGTATTGAGTAATGAGCATAGCAATCCGGCAACACTCAGCATTCCATCCGACTATATACAAGATCCCACAGCCACCCAAGCAACACTCAATCTGGAGGTGGAGGTGAACGACGAAGAGCTTGCTACGACAACAGCGGTATTGGTGGTGGTGAGAAAGGAAAACAATGGTTCTGCGAGATTAACAACCTCTATAGAAATAGGAAGCAGAGAGACGACATTAACGGCGATAGTATCATCCACCGATCCTGACGCAGGCACCAGTGGGATTGTGGTCTATCAATGGCAAGTCTGTGCAGGGGTTGAGGGTCTTTGTCCCTCGGCGAATGATTGGATGAACATTGATGAGGCTAGGGAAACGCAGTACATCATATCGGGTGCTGATATTTTGTTGGAAGATGACAGCAGATTGCCGTTAGTAGTAGGTGGCAGTCTATTTCGTGTTGAAGGGACATATACCGATGGTCAGGGTTATGGCGAGAAAGTTCATTCGCCAGGCTATAGTTATTCAGGGCGTGTGAATGCATCACCGACGATTAGCGGTCTACCTGTGCGGCGGGTCAGGTTGTTAAAAGGAACCGAGACTGAGTTTAATGTGGTGCTAAACGATGCCGATGTTGACGATCTATCCGACACTCTAGTATTCGATATTCAATCGGATACGCCGGAAGTTGCAAGGCTAAGTGTAGAAGGTGACGGTACAACCCGCACGATTAAAATTACCGCTATCGGTATCGGCATGGCAACAATCACTGCGACGGTGAACGATGGCAGAGGTGTGTCAAACTCCGAAGTCTTAGAACGGTTTGAGGTGGAAGTTGAAGGGAACGAAGCCCCAATGCTTGAGGTGATTGCTTACCCGCAGGAACTAATAGGGTTGGGCAACACCACACAGGTAGTGGTGGTGGTGTCGGACAATAATTTTGATGTCGGCGATAATGTTGTTGTGGAGGCGATGTCATCAAACCCATCTATGGTATCGGTGATACCAATGCAAACCGACCCTATAACGACCGATACGCGCATAACCTTCATGCTAATCGCCGAGCAAAGCGGAGCAGCGACAATTACCTTCACCGCAACAGATAGTCAGAATGTCAGTACTAATACAGAGGTTATGGTACGGGTCAACACACCCCCGCATGTATTGCCCGACAATGTACCGTCGCAAGTTATGGCAACGGTAGGAGAAGCATTTGAGTTAAAGACAAGCGAGTTTTTTGCTGATGTTGACGGTGATCTATTAAGGTATAGAGTAGTCGGGTTGCCGGCAAGCATCGTAATCACCACAACAGGGACTTTGGTCGGTGTGCCGGTGATTGGAGATGCAAGCAAGAACAGAGCAGGTTTAATGGTGACCGTGTTTGCTGATGACGGTAGAGAAGGCAGCACACAGACGACCTTTGTCCTATTGATTGATGCGAAGCCGACCGCTAGTGTGCGTGTAGACCCCAATGATAAATGGCAGTTGACTGCAATGGTAGAGGATGCGAACGGTATCGTTGGGGTAAATTATCAGTGGTATAGAAATGGTGTTGCTATAGCCAATGATGCCAATAACCAAAGCTATACGATACCGGACAATAGGGCCGGGCGTGCTGCCGGCATAAGCTATAGTGTAGAACTGACGATTATGGATAGTATAGGACAATCAGTCGTTATCCAAACCGACTCATATACGATTGCGAATGAACCACCGGTTATCACAAGCATTACTGCAGCGGAGATGATTAGTGAAGGTGACACGCAGGATATTCGCGTGAGTGCAAGTGACCCAAACTATGACGACTTAGTGTATCGCTGGAACGGGGATTTAGAGTTATTGAGCAATGAAAATAGCAATCCGGCAACATTAAGCATTCCAGCCGACTATATAAAAGATGCTACATCCATGCAAACAACACTCAACCTGATGGTAGAAGTAAGCGATGGGATACTCTCTACTTCAAGAACGTTATCGGTAGTGATTGATAAGAAAAACAATGGTGCTGCAACTTTAGGAACCTCTATAGAAATAGTAAGTGTAGGGACAACACTGACGACGATGGTATTGTCCGACGATCCTGACGGAGGCATTAATGGAGCTGTGGCGTATCAATGGCAAGTCTGTGCAGGGAATGAATCGGGTTGTCCTTCAGAGGGTGATTGGATGAATATTTTTGATGCTAGTGAAGCACAGTATATGATATCGGGTGCTGATATTGTGTTGGAAGGTGGCAGTACATTTCGGTTAGTAGAGGGTGGCAGTCTATTTCGTGCGCAAGGGACTTATAGCGATGGTCAAGGTTATGACGAAGAGGTCTATTCGCAGGGCTATAGCTATTCAACGCGTGTGAATGCGTCGCCGACAGTTAGCGGCATACCTTTGCAACAAGTGAGGTTGTTGGAAGGAACAGCGACTGAGTTTGTTGTGGAGTTAAGCGATGCTGACACCGACGATATATCTAGCAATCTAGTGTTTGGTGTTCAATCCGATAAACTTGAAGTTGCAAGGGTTAGTGTGGAGGGAGAGGGTACGACCCGTACGATCAAGATCACTGGCGTTAGTGGAGGTATTGCGACAATCACTGCGACGGTGAACGATGGTAGAGGAGTGTCAAACTCCGCAATCTCGGAACAGTTTGAAGTGGAAGTTGAAGCAAACGAAGCCCCAATGCTTAAATTTGTTGACCTTAAAGCTATTGGCACACCTAGGCGGATCATAGAGCAGGGCAACACCACGCAAGTAATGGTGTTGATATCAGACAATAATTTTGATGTTGACGATAGTGTGGTTTTGGAGGCGATGTCATCAAGCCGACCCATCGTATCAGTGATACCAACACAACCCGACACGATAACGGCTGATGTGAGTAGAACTTTCGCACTAAATGGTATTAAAGCAGGAATAGCGACTATCGTATTCACTGCAACCGATAGGAGTGGGTCAACCGATAGTGTATCTTTGCTGGTGTCTGTTGATGCGCAGCCGACCGGGAGTGTGCGCATAGACCCTAATGATAAATGGCTGTTGACTGCAATCGTAGCGGATGCGAACGGTATCGTTGGGGTAAATTATCAGTGGTCTAGAAACGGTGTTGCTATACCGAATGCTACAAGCCCAACCTATACGATACCTGACAATAGATTGGGACGCACTGCAGGCACCAGCTATAGCGTAGAACTGACAGTTCTGGATAGTATAGGGCAATCAGTAGTTATTCAATCCAACTCGCACACGATTGCAAATGAACGACCGGTTATTACCGTTCCCGTAGCAGAGATGATCAGTGAAGGCAACACACAGGACATCAACGTGAATGCGAGTGACCCGAACCATGACGACTTGACATATCGCTGGAGTGGGGACTCAGAGGTATTGAGCAATAAGAATAGCAACCCGGCGAGATTAAGCATTCCACCGTACTATATAAAAGACGCTGTATCCGACCAAACAACACTCAATCTAGAGGTGGCAGTGAGTGATGGGGATCTCACTACGACAAGCACGGTATCAGTAGTAGTGAACAAGAGAGATAATGGTTCTGCTCGTTTAGGAGCCGCCCTAGACTTTATAAACGGAGATGCAGCAATAATGGCACCCGTATCCGTTGATGATCCTGACGGGGGCATCAGTAGGGCAGAGTATCAATGGCAAGTTTGTGCAAGTAACGATGGTCCTTGTTCGTCGGCGAATGCTTGGTTGAATATTGACGAGGCTACCAAAGCGCAATACATCGTATCAGGTTCTAGTATTTTATTGGAAAATGGCAATAGATTTCAGATAGTACAAAATGGCAGTGTATTTCGTGCACTAGTGACTTATACCGATGGTCAGGGTTATAGAGCAGTGATTGATTCACCGGGGTATACTCATTTTCTGCGTGTAAATAATTCACCGACGATTAGCGGTCTACCATCAGAACGGATTGGGCTACTGGAAAAAACGGAGACTGAGTTTGTTGTGGAGTTAAGCGATGCCGATGCCGACGATATTTCTAGTGAGCTAGCATTTGGTATTCAATCCGATAAACCTGAAGTTGCAAGGGTTAGTGTAGAGGGAGAAGGCACGACCCGTACCATCAAGATTACTGGTATTGGCGCAGGTATTACGACAGTCACTATGACGGTGAACGACGGTAGGAATGTGTCAAACTCTAGAGTGTCAGAACAGTTCAGGGTGGAAGTTGAAGGCAACGAAGCTCCAGTGCTTAAGATTACTTCGGTGGAGAAGCCAGTGATAGGGCTGGGCAACACCACACAGGTAGTGGTTTTGGTATCGGATAGTAATTTTGATGTCGGCGATAGTATGGTTCTGGAGGCGATGTCGTCAAGCCAGTCTATCGTATCAGTGACACCGACGCAAACCGGCACTATAACGAGCGATACGAGCATAACTTTCAGATTAAGCGGTGTTAATACCGGAGAAGTGGTGATAACGTTCATCGCAACCGATAGCAAAGGGTTAAGAAGTAATGTATCTTTGTTGGTGCGTGTTAGTGAACGACCAAACGATAGTGTTAGCATAACATCGCACGACACTAATAAGTGGCTGTTGCGTGCGACTTCAATGATAGCGGATGCGAGTGATGTCGTTGGGGTGGGTTATCAGTGGTATAGAAACGGTGTTGCTATAGCGAGAGCTACCAGCCGGACTTATATGATACTGGACAATAGAATCGGTCGCGCTGCTGGCATAAGTTATAGCTTAAACCTGATAATCATGGATAACATAGGACAATCGGTGGTTATTCCATCCAACTCATTTGTGGTTGCGAATGAACGACCAGTTATCACAGGCATTACTGCAGTGGAGATGATCAGTGAAGGCGATATGCAGACCATTCGTGTGAGTGCAAGCGATGCAAACTATGACGATTTAATGTATCGCTGGAGCGGAGCTTCTGGAATATTTAACAATGAGCATAGTAACCCGGCAACACTAAGCATTCCAACGAACTATATACAAGATCCCACAGCCACCCAAGCGACACTCAGTCTGGAGGTAGAGGTGAACGACGGAGATATTGCTACGACAAGAATGTTATCAGTGATAGTGGAGAAGGAAAATAATGGTTCTGCGAGATTAAGAACCTCCATAGAAATAGGCAGCAGAGGGACGACATTAACGGCAATAGTATTATCCGACGATCCCGACGCAGGCACTGGTGAGAATGTGAGGTATCAATGGCAAGTATGCGCAGGGAATCAAGAAGGTTGTCCCTCGGCGAATGATTGGATGAACATTGATGAGGCTACTGGGACACAGTACATCACATCGGGTGCTGATATTATGGTGGAAGGTGGCAGTACATTTCCTCTAATAGAGGATGGCAGTTTATTCCGCGTTGAAGGGGTTTATAGCGATGGTCAAGGTTATGGTGAGGAAGTTTATTCGCCAGGCTATAGTTATTCAACGCGTGTGAATGCATCGCCGACGATTAGCGGCATCCCTGTGCGGCGGATCAGATTGTTGGAGGGAACTGAGACTGAGTTTGGTGTAGTGCTAAACGATGCCGATGACGACGATCTATCCGACGATTTATTACTCAGTATTGAATCGGATACGCTGGAAGTTGTAAGGGTCAATGTAGAAGGTGACAGTGCAACCCGCACGATTAAAATTACCGCTATCGGAGCTGGTATTGCGACAATCACTGCGACATTGAACGATGGTAGAGGTGTGTCAAACTCTGAGGTCTCAGAACAGTTTGAAGTGGAAGTTGAAGGGAACGAAGCCCCGATGCTTGAGGTGATTGCTTACCCGCAGGAACTAATCAAGCTAGGCAACACCACACAGGTGGTGGTGTTGGTGTCGGACAATAATTTCGATTTTGGCGATAGTGTCGTTGTGGGGGCGATGTCGTCAAGCCAATCTATGGTATCGGTGATACCGATGCAAACCAACCCGATAACGACCGATACGCGCATAACCTTCATGCTAACCGCCAAGCAAAGTGGGGAAGCAACAATTATGTTCATCGCAACGGATAGTCAGAATGTCACTACTGATACACAGGTTGTGGTGCGGGTCAACACACCTCCGCATGTGTTGTCCGACAACGTGCCGTCGCAAGTTGTGGCAACGGTAGGAGAAGCATTTGAGCTAGAGATAAGCGAGTTTTTTGCAGATGTTGACGGTGATCTATTAAGGTATGAAGCAGTCGGATTGCCGGCAAGCATCGTAATCACCACAACAGGAACTTTGGTCGGTGTGCCGATGATTGGGGATGCAAGCAAGAACAGAGCAGGTTTAATGGTGACCGTGTCTGCCGATGACGGTAGAGGAGGTAGCACACAGACGGCCTTTGTTCTATTGATTGATGCGAAACCGACCGCAAGCGTGCATATAGATCCCAATGATAAATGGCAGTTGACTGCAATGGCAGAGGATGCGAACGGTATCGTTGGGGTAAATTATCAGTGGTATAGAAATGGTGTTGCTATAGCCAATGCCATGAACCAAAGCTACACGATACCGGACAATAGAGCCGGGCGTGCTAGCGGCATAAGCTATAGTGTAGAACTGACGATTATGGATAGTATAGGACAATCGGTCGTTATCCAAACCGACTCGCATACGATAGCGAATGAATCTCCAGTTATTAGCGTTCCTGTGGCGGAGATGATCGATGAGGGTGATACACGGGACATCAGCGTGAGTGCAAGTGACCCAAACCACGATGACTTAACATATCGCTGGGTTGGAGATTTAGAGTTATTGAGCAATGAGCGTAGCAATCCGGCAACATTAAGCATTCCACCCGACTATATAAAAGATGTTGCATCCATGCAAACAACACTCAATCTGATGGTGGAAGTAAGCGATGGGATACTCTCTACTTCAAGAACGGTATCAGTCGTGGTTGATAAGAAAAACAATGGTTCTGCAACTTTAGGAACCTCCATAGAAATAGTAAGTGTAGGGACGACATTGACGACGATGGTATTATCCGACGATCCTGACGGAGGCATTAATGGAGCGGTAGCGTATCAATGGCAAGTCTGTGCCGGGAATGAATCGGGTTGTCCTTCAGAGAGTGATTGGATGAATATTATTGAGGCTACCGGAACACAGTACATGATATCAGGTTCTAGTATTTTGGTGGAGAGTGGCAGCAGATTTGCGTTAGTAGAGGGTGGCAGTCTATTTCGTGCAAGAGGGACTTATATCGATGGTCAAGATTATGACGAAGCGGTTTATTCGCAGGGCTATAGCTATTCAAGGCGTGTGAATGTGTCGCCGACGGTTAGCGGTATACCTTTGCAACAAGTCAGGTTGTTGGAAGGAACAGCGACTGAGTTTGTTGTGGAGTTAGGCGATGCTGATGCCGACGATCTATCTAGCGATCTAGTATTCGGTATTCAATCCGATAAATCCGAAGTTGCAAGGGTTGATGTAGAGGGAGAGGGTACGACCCGTACGATCAAGATTACCAGTATTAGTGCCGGTATTGCGACCATCACTGCGATGGTGAACGATGGTAGAGGCGTGTCAAACTCCGAAATCTCGGAACAGTTTGAGGTGGAAGTTGAAGCAAACGAAGCCCCGGTGCTTGAGATTATCACTTCCTCAACGCAAATAATAGAGCAGGGCAATACCACGCAGGTGATGGTGTTGATATCGGATAATAATTTTGATGTTGGCGATAGTGTGGTTTTGGAGGCGATGTCATCAGACCAATCTATCGTATCAGTGATACCAGAGGAAACCGATTCTGTAGCGATGGATAGAAGTGTGATCTTCACACTAAACGGTATCAAAGCAGGAATAGCCACTATCGTATTCACCGCAACGGATAGCCGAGGGTCAACTGATAGTGTATCTTTGTTGGTGTCTGTTGATGCGAAACCGACTGGTAGCGTGCGTATAGGACCGGATAGCGGTGATAAATGGTTACTGCGTGCGATTTCTACGATAGCGGATGCGAACGGTATCGTTAAGATGGACTATCAATGGTATAGAAGTGGTGTTGCTATACCGAATGCTACTAGCCAGACTTATACGATACCGGACAATAGATTGGGGCGCGCTGTAGGCACTAGCTATAGTGTAGAACTGACGGTCCTAGATAGTATAGGGCAATTGGTAGTTATTCAATCCGACTCGCATACGATTGCGAATGAACGGCCGGTTATTATCGTTCCTGTAGCGGAGATGATTAGTGAGGGTAACACACAGGACATTCGCGTGACTGCGAGCGACCCAAACCATGACGACTTGGCATATCGCTGGAACGGGGATTTTCAGGTGTTGAGCAATGAGAATAGCAACCCGGCGAGATTAAGCATTCCACCGTACTATATAAAAGATACTGTAGCTGACCAAACAACACTCAATCTAGTGGTGGAAGTGAGCGATGGGGATCTCGCTACGACAAGAACGGTATCGGTAGTAGTGAACAAGAGAGATAATGGTTTTGTTCGTTTAGGACTCAGTCTAGATTTCATAAACGGAGATACGGCAATAATGACGCCCATAACCATCGATGATCCTGACGGAGGCATCAGTAGGGCGGAGTATCAATGGCAGGTATGTGCAGCGAACGATGGTCCTTGTTTCTTAGAGAATGCTTGGATGAATATTGATGGGGCTAACAAGGCGCAGTATATCGTATCGGGTTCTAGTATTGCAGTGGAAGGAGGCAGTAGATTTCAGATAATACGAAATAGCAGTGTATTTCGTGCACTAGTGACTTATACCGATGCTCAGGGTTATAGGGTAGTGATTGATTCGCTGGGGTACACTCTTGATTCTCGTGTGAATAATTCACCGACGATTAGCGGTCTACCTGTGGGGCGGATTAGGCTGTTGGAGGGAGCAGAGACTGAGTTTGTTGTGGAGTTAAGCGATGCCGATGCCGACGACATTTCCGGTAATCTAGCATTTGGTATTCAATCCGATAAACCTGAAGTTGCAAGGGTTAGTGCAGAGGGGGAGGGCACGACCCGTACCATCAAGATTACTGGTATCAATGTAGGTATTACGACAGTCACTATGACGGTGAACGATGGCAGGAATGTGTCGAACTCCAAAGTCTCGGAACAGTTCAAGTTGGAAGTAGAAGGGAACGAAGCTCCAGTGCTTAAGATTACTTCCGTAGCGCAGCCAACGATAGGAATGGGCAACACCACACAGGTAGTGGTTTTGGTATCGGATAATAATTTTGATGTCAACGACAGTGTGGTTGTGGGGGCGATGTCGTTGCGCCAATCTATCGTATCGGTGATACCGACGCAAACCGGTACCATAACGACTGATACGAGTGTGATCTTCACGCTAAACGTTATTAAAGCAGGAATAGCCACTATCGTATTCACCGCAATGGATAGCAGAGGATCAACCGATAGTGTATCTTTGCTGGTGCGTGTTAATGCGAAGCCGATTGGTAGTGTGCGCATAGTAGCAGATAACAGTAATAAATGGCTGTTGCGTGCGACTGCAATGATAGAGGATACAAGCGATGTCGTTGAAATGAATTATCAGTGGTATAGAGATGGTGTTGCTATACCGAATGCTACCAGCCAAACCTACATGATACCGGGCAATAGAGAGGGACGTGCTAGCGGCACAAGCTATAGCCTAGAACTTACGGTTGTGGATAACATAGGACAATCAGTGGTTATTCGATCTAATGCGATTGCGGTTGCGAATGAACCACCGGTTATCACCAGCATTACTGCAGCGGAGATGATAAGCGAGGGTGACATGCAGGTCATCAGCGTGAATGCGAGTGACCCAAACCATGACGACTTGATGTATCGCTGGAGCGGGGACGATTCTGATGTGCTGAGCAATGAGAATAGCAATCCGGCAACACTAAGCATTCCACCGTACTATATAAGAGATGCTGTATCCGACCAAACAACACTCAATCTAGAGGTGGAAGTGGACGATGGGGAGCTTCCTACGACAAGAGCGTTATTGGTTCAGGTGAACAAGAAAAATAATGGTTCTGCAAGATTAAGAACCTCCATAGAAATAGCAAGCGGAGGGACGACATTAACGGCGATAGTATTATCCGCCGATCCCGACGGAGGCACTAGTGGGACTGTGGTGTATCAATGGCAAGTCTGTGCAGGAGAGGAAGGTCGTTGTCCCTCGGAGAGTCATTGGATGAACATTGATGGGGCTACCACGGCGCAATATGTCATATCAGGTACTAATATTATGGTGAAAAATGGCAGTGTATTTTCTCTAATGGAGGATGGCAGTCTATTTCGTATTAGAGGGACTTATACCGATGGTCAAGGTTATAACGAAGAGGTTGATTCAGAAGAGCGTCTATATACAACCCTATCAGTGCTTAGGATCCGTGCTAAAGTGTTCTTAGAAGGTCCTCTTCAGTGAACGATATCAAGGTTTCTAGATATATCGGCTAGGTACATAGAACTTACAGTTGTTGCATTGATTTTATATATAATATGATTATGAGACCGTATTAAATGTGAGGATGTTGCGATGGATATTATTATGAGTCATACATCAAAAAAATATTGCCGGTGGACAGGTACACGGCACTGCTTCTACATTAAGCGACTTTACTTGCTTGTCTTAGTCTTTCTGAGTTTATGGGCTAGTCCGGTTTACTCGCAATGCGAGATTGTGAGCAACGAGCAGGGTAAAATTGCAGAATGTGATGTCTCGTTTTCGTTGCATCCATCCAATCCCTCTACATGGGAAGGTGAACACAGAAATACTGTGAACGCAGAGCTTAGGCAGTTTGCAGATGTTTGGTGTCAATCCTCTTTAGCTAATTCAAGGATACGCAGAATTTCTATGTACATAGATGGACGTCCAGCTGACATTGATTATTATAATTCTCCTGGACGAACAGGTGCTCATATAGGACGATTTAGCTATGAGAACGGATCTATAATTGTGTTTCGCCGGCCATTATTAAGTGCCCAAATCAATGGTCTGGTTACTGCCCATGAACTAAACCATGGTCTATGGAGTCTGTACGACGAATATGATGGTTCTGGTACGAACCAATGCAGAGGAAGCACAGGATTTTATGACACACTGTTTACCCTAATGGGAGTAATACTCCCAAATGTTTTTAGGTTTAGTCATCCCAATGATTATTCTAAGGACGAGGATATTATCACTGCGCAATCAGACTGTTATGGGAAATCTGCATGGGAAGTTCTTACACAATCCGCCTATCGTGATGATGCTAGAGCAGCTAGACTGAGAGCAATATTCCCAAGACAGGACTATTTATTCCAAGCCGGTGTCAGTTTGCCGGATTTTGATCAGCTATCTGCCTCTTATACCTGCACACCTCCGACTATCAACTGGGTTTCGAGTGCCAACACCGTTGTTATGATGATGGATGATTCTGCCAGTATGGCGGATAATCAGCGGCTAGCGTTGGCAAAACAAGCTGCCAAAGATGCAGTAGAGGTACTCTATGCAGAGGCACCTCCGATAGAACTAGGAATTATTGGTTTTGACGATACTGCCAGAACCGAAGTTATGCCGATGCGACTGGATGCTATAGAAAACCTTAGGATGGTGCAGTCGGTCATCGATTCTTTGGTTGCCGACGGTGGCACCGACTATGCAGCGGCTTTGGCCGAAGCACAAAGACTTTTTGAGGATGCAGCGAGCGACGGTCACCAATCACTTGTCATAATTTCTGACGGCGAGACTGAGCAGTCAGACTACGGATATTTCAAGGATAACGGTATATCGGTTTATACGGTAGAACTGGACACCGAAGGTCGGGTAGTTTTGCAGGATGCTACGCTAAAGACGAGGAACCGATTTAAGATAGAAGTAGATGCACAGAGATTGCCTGATTTTTTGCCTAGTGTATTCAGGAACGAGTCGCTAATCCGCAATGCTCAGTTGGTCAAATCAGTGTCTCTGCATAATCGCTTTTTTGAGGATATGGTGACGACCAATACGGTGATATCGGAGATGACCGAGTCGGCAAGTTTTATTTTGAGGTGGGATGGTGATGCCTACTTTGACAGCTTTACGCTACGAGACCCGGCTGGTGTGATTATAGATCAAACGTACGCCGAGAGCTTAGCAATTGACGAGGCAACCAATGGGGTAAACGGCGAGGTGCGTTATTTGCAGAGCGATACACAGGCGATTTATTATGTTGGTTCCCCGAAACCGGGTACATGGCAAGTACGGATTATAGGCACTGGAAACTTTGAATATGAGGCGGCAGTAAATAGCGATATTGTTGTCGGCATCAATGCCGGTGCGGAGATTATTGTTCAGGAGGTTCCAAGCGAGGTAGTCACCTATCCCGAACCTATCCCGATTTTGGTCAATGTGAGCAGTGAGTTTCCAATAACTCGTGCCGATGTAAGAGCGGATATTACGATGCCCGATGATTCTACGATGTCCGTGATATTGACCGACGACGGCAATGCGCCAGATCAGACCGCAGCCGATGGTTTGTATTCGGCGATGTTGGCAGATTATTCCCAGGACGGGATATGCGAGATTAAGGTGACCGTAAGCAACCTTGACGGTGATGCACTGTTGGACAATACGAGTGTGTTATATCATCCAGTGTCGGCACCAGGCGATTCCCTGCTTTTCAATGTGCCGACGGTACCACAGCAAGCCCCAATATTTCAGAGGGTCGTTTATGACCAAGTCGATGTGGTCAACACCGCAGAGAAGATGATGCCACCACCGTTGTCCATTCAACCGACAACGATTACGAGTATACCGTATGTTGACAAGGGTTCAATTGAGCGTGCCGGTCAGGTGAATTGGTATGTGTTTAATGCGATGAGCGAGGGTGAAACCTATTATCTACAAACGAGTAATCTGATGGGCTATGAAAATACCCAAATGGCAACAGAGTTGAGCCTATATGAGCCTGACGGCACAAGTTTAATAGAGCGGAGTGTGCGTCATCGTGGCAGCGATGTATCAAGCATTGAATGGACAGCCCCTAGAACAGATGATTATTTGGTGTCGGTTGCCCATGCCAATGGGGACAGAGGGTATTATGAGTTCATGGTCAGCACGCAGAGTCGTTTATCGGAAAATGACATGAGAGAAGCCGAGCAGCGCAGTAGCAGTGGAGGTTTTGTCGGCTATCCGCTATTGCTACTGTTATTGCTTGCGATCGTTAGTTTATACCGCATGCGAGGGACTATTTCGTATCGCTTGACACCCTAGGCAAACATGCCAATTTAACTTTTTTAACTTTTTTTATTGAATTTTTAGAGATTACCCCTATATTTATTCACAATTAGGTATAAAATGCGATACCTTCAATAAAATCGCTGAAATAAACATTACAGATAGGAGTCTACAAAGAATGAATATTCGACCTTTACACGACCGTGTCGTAGTAAAACGCACGGAAGAAGAGAAATTAAGCCCCGGTGGCATTGTAATTCCCGATAGTGCTACTGAAAAGCCTATGAGAGGAGAAGTCGTAGCAGTTGGGGAAGGCAAACTGCTTGATGACGGCACGGTTCGTGCTTTAACCCTTAAAAAAGGCGATAAGATTTTGTTCGGTAAGTATTCAGGTACCGAAATCAAGCTGGACGGAGAAGATATAGTCGTTATGCGTGAAGATGACGTGTTGGCTATTCTTGAGTCTTAAACCGACATTAGAGTAAAAGAGAGGATAAAAATATGAGTGCTAAAGAGATTCGTTTTGCAGACCCATGCCGTCAGGCAATGGTGGAAGGCGTTAACATCCTAGCCGATGCAGTGAAGGTCACCTTGGGACCTAAAGGTAAAAACGTAGTTTTGGAAAAATCGTTCGGTGCGCCGACGGTGACCAAAGACGGTGTTTCGGTTGCCAAGGAAATTGAACTGGAAGATAAGTTCCAAAATATGGGTGCGCAAATGGTCAAGGAAGTTGCTTCGCAGACATCAGATGTAGCAGGCGACGGCACAACGACCGCAACGGTGTTGGCTCAGGGCATTATCCGAGAAGGCATGAAAGCGGTTGCTGCAGGCATGAACCCCATGGATTTGAAACGTGGCATAGAAAAAGCGATGAGTGCTGCGGTGGAAGTGCTGAAGACATTGTCCAAGCCATGTGCCGACCGCACGGCAATTTCCCAAGTCGGGAGCATATCCGCCAATTCGGATACCGCAATTGGAGAGATTATTGCCGATGCGATGGATAAAGTCGGTAAAGAAGGTGTAATTACGGTTGAAGAAGGTAATGTGCTTGAGAACGAGCTTGAAGTCGTTGAAGGGATGCAGTTTGACAGAGGCTATTTGTCTCCTTATTTCATTAACAATCAAGATAATATGAGTTCCGAGTTGGAAGACCCTTATATATTGTTGCACGACAAAAAGGTATCCAACATCAGGGATTTACTCCCCTTGCTGGAAAATGTTGCCAAAGCAGGCAGACCGCTGGTTGTCATCGCCGAAGATGTAGAAGGCGAAGCCTTAGCAACTTTGGTGGTCAATACGATACGCGGTATCGTTAAGGTCGTTGCCGTTAAAGCCCCTGGCTTTGGTGATCGCCGTAAAGCGATGCTGGAAGATATTGCGGTGCTAACCGGCGGCACGGTAATCTCCGAAGAAGTCGGTTTGTCGCTAGAAAAGTGCACATTGAACGAGCTCGGACATTCAAAGCGGGTTACGGTCTCTAAAGAGAACACAACGATTGTGGATGGTGCTGGTGACAAGAGCCAGATACAAGGTCGCATAGAGCAAATCCGTGCGCAGATAGAGGAGTCCACATCCGACTACGACAAAGAGAAGCTACAAGAGCGCATGGCGAAGCTCGCTGGCGGTGTTGCAGTGATCAAGGTCGGCGCAGGTAGCGAAGTTGAAATGAAAGAAAAGAAAGCTCGTGTGGAAGATGCACTGCATGCAACTCGCGCTGCCGTTGAAGAGGGTGTAGTTCCTGGTGGCGGCACCGCACTGATAAGGGCGGTTGAAGGCATCGCCTCGCTAAAGGCCGAGAACCCCGACCAAAATATGGGTATCTCGCTGTTGCGCAGAGCAATGGAGGATCCTTTCCGCCAAATCGTCTCTAACGCGGGCGATGAAGACTCGGTGGTGTTGAGCCAAGTCAGAGGCAAAGAAGAGGCTTACGGCTACGATGCAGCAACCAGTGAGTTCGGCAACATGATGGAGATGGGTATTATAGACCCGACCAAAGTGACGCGGACTGCATTGCAACACGCCTGCTCAATTGCCTCGCTGATGATTACAACTGATGCGATGATCGCCGAATTACCCAAAGAGGAAAAAGCACCGATGATGCCACCGGGCGGCGGCATGGACGGCATGATGTAGCATGATGTAGTTTGCAACAACATCTGTTAAAACAAAAAAGCCCTGCTCCGCAGGGCTTTTTTTATTTTGTCGTTGCCATATTATTTGTTTAGGCACAACGTATTTCTATGCGCGTATACTATTTGTGGATATAATACATATGCTGGTTGACACATGGTAAAGCTGTGCAAGACATTCATAGATAACTTACTGCATAGGAGGTGAGGATGAACGACCTACAAATCAACGAGGCGAAATCAGGTTATGAGATATACAACGCAAAAGCAAAAAGAAAAACAAAAGTAAATACGCTTAAGCAATTTTACCCACTACTGCCCAATATGAAATTCTCAATTCTATATGCCGACCCGCCATGGCATTACAACGGGAAATTACAATTTGATAAAACTGCCACTATTGAAAAAAACAAAGGTTGGAACAAAGATGTTTTTGTTAGTGCAGCCAACTTTAAGTATCCGACCATCAAGACATCGGATCTTAAGAAACTAGATATAAAATCAATAGCAGAGAATGACAGTTTACTGTTTATGTGGACAACCAACCCACATTTACAACAGGCGATTGAACTTGGAACGGCATGGAGGTTTGAATACAAAACGGTTGCCTTTGTTTGGAATAAGATGGTACACAATCCAGGTCAATATACTTTGTCTTATTGTGAACTCTGCTTATTGTTTAAGAGAGGGCGTATTCCCCATCCTAGAGGTGCCAGGAACATTAAACAGTTGATCAACTGTCCTAGGAAACAGCACAGTGAAAAACCTATTGAGGTTGCAGAAAATATAGAAAAGATGTTTCCGGTTCAAAAGAAAATAGAACTTTTTGCCAGAATGAAAAGGGATGGTTGGTACTCTTGGGGACTAGAAACCACTAGGAGTAATGCAATTTCTAGTACAGAAGGTGTTTCAAGTTCTGCTCAAAGTGATTTGTTAGCGGAGTTGGGTCTTTGATATTACGCCAAAAGAAATAATGGTGAGAGAATTTACCAAACCAACAAGTAATTTCTCTAACCCTGCAGGGAATCTCTAGTTATATCTCCCTGAAAAACCACCCAAAAAGGTAAAGCATTCTTTGTAATACCACTTTTACTACGGAGAATTTTCAACAACCCCGGAGTGAAGTATTTGCAACATCTCTCATGGGCATTCCCTCTTCCTGCACTTCTCGTTTTCCCCTCAACCCATCCGTCCTGTCTTTTGACTTTCACATAAAGGATTTTTCCGGAATCAGAATTTTTAATTGCATAATCAGGTGCTATTCCATGTTTTTCAATTTGTTCCGGCGGATTGTATATTTTAGAGAGTGTTTCCTTAGTCAAAGGAATATCTATATAAATATTTTTCAATTCGTTTGGTCTAGATATGATTGTGAACGAAGTTTTCTTGAATACCCTCTGAAAAACACGGTAAAAGGAATGTTCGGCATGGGTAGCTTTTGCTCCACTGACATATCTTGCCATGTACCGTTCTGCACGACTACAACCGCTTGCGCCATCGAATTTATGCAAACCACCCTAACGTGGGGCTGTTGAAAAAGTATCTTTGAGCCGTAGGGGAGGGCTAACATGCCCTCCCGAAACGCGACGCGCCTGCACGAATCAAATCGTACGCCATCCAATTTATGGGAACCAAAACCAAGTGGCGCAAGCGGTTCTATTGGTGCAAAACGGTACTTTAGGGAGGGCATGTGGGGCTGTTGAAAAAGTCGTCTTATCCTTGAAAACTATACCGCAATAATAAAAATCTTTGTGTAAACCAAAATCTGATACAGCGAAAATAAAAATCTAAAGAAACCGCTAGCCTCTTTAGGTTCTGAACTGTCCCAGTTAGGTAGGCTTGGATCTGCATTTTCTTCGTACCTCTATATTTTGCCCGCCTCAACCCATGCCGCTCCTTTGCCTCAGCAAATAAGCCCTCTATCTTCCAGCTTCTCTCAATCATTCTTTGCTTAAAAACTTGACCGCTTTGTCGCCGTCTCACTCGTTCGATCGCCGCATTATGCTCATTTCGGCATAGACCAGTATGATGCTTACCTATATAACAACTCGCCTGCCATTGACAGCTATTACAATGTGCTTTCTTGATATGGTAATACTTCGTCACACCGACTGCAGGTTTGGGATATAACGCATGACCCGCCTGACAGGTATAGATGTCTTTATTGGGGTCATACTTGAAACTGCCTTCATCGGCTACTTGTTTACCAGGTGTCAGACGAAACTTCGCAGTCGGGATATAGCTGCGGATCTGGTGTTCTTCAAAAAACTGATAATTCTTGCCACTGCTGTAGCCGACATCGGCTATCACCTCTTCGACCGGCAATCCAAAACGTTCTTGTTGATATTGGATTCTCTGTGTGATGACATTGGTCTCATGACAGGCACCCGTGGTCACATAACAATCGGTTATCACTCGACTCTTTGCGTCAACACAATAGTGCGCCTTGTGATATAACTTTCTTGGATACCCTTGACGATTGACTAAAGTCGCATCGCCGTCTACTCTACTCACATGCGTGCGGTTGCTGACTGGTTTTCTTTTTACTGCCGCAGTTTGGCACACTGCTTCCTTGCTTTGTTGCTTCTCATCCTTAACTTCTACTGCTGGTGTTGGCTCCTCTCGTCTCTCCAATTTCTGTGCCGATGCAGTCGCCTCGCCTGAACTCGCATCATCATCTACTTTACCGGCATCGGTACGGTTGCTGACTTTGTCTCTTTTCACTGCCACAGTTTGTGACACTGCTTCCTTGCTTTGTTGCTTCTCATCCTTAACTTCTACTGCTGGTGTTGGCTCCTCTCGTCTCTCCAATTTCTGTGCCGATGCATTCGCCTCGCCTGAACTCGCATCATCATCTACTTTATCGGCATGGGTACGGTTGCTGACTTTGTCTCTTTTCACTGCCACAGTTTGACACACTGCTTCCTTGCTTTGTTGCTTCTCATCTGTGACTTCTATTGCCTCTGCCGGCTGCTCTCGTCTCTCCAGTTTCCTCGCCGACGCATTCGCCTCAACTAAACTCGCATCCGTTATAATCCGTTTCCCTTCAACTAATCCGGCATCTCGGCATTGTTCTACTACATGCTCAAATACTGCCTCAAAACAGCCGACACCCAAGCGGTCCCGTATACGAGTTAAGGATGAGTGATCCGGCACCGCATCGCTCATCGTTAATCCGACGAACCAACGATAGCCGATGTTCATGCCGATCTCATCGCACAATTGACGATCCGATTTAATCCCATAGAGGTATCCTAATATACAGATACGAAAAAATACCTCCGGGTCTATTGACGGTCTACCTTGCGTATCACTATAGAAACTTTGGGTTAATTGTTTGACAAAGCTCAAGTCTAAAACTTTATCAATACGCCTTAATATGTGATAGCTGGGAATGAGTGCCTGATAGTCTATTTGGACAAAGAGTTCAGGTTGAAAATTGTGAGTGCCTTGCATAAAAACCTCCGGTTGAATCAGTTGTCTATTTTCGCTTATATCAAATACTTTTTCAACAGTCCCATGTTAGCCCTCCCCTACGGGTGGTTGTCGTTGATTTAGTGGCGCGTGGCGGTTGAGTTTTTACAATGATAGTACTTTTTCAACAGCCTCATGCACGGCTTAAGGTTCTTATCCCTTGCCGAGTTGCCACCAATAATTCATCGGCACGCCGCTTTGCAAACAGTCCTGATGCCACCACACCGGCTAATTGATTAATATCCGATTCAAGTTTTAGAGGATCACTCATATCCAATCTAGCGACATCTAAAATCACATTTCCGTTATCGCTTAGAAAATTTTCTCGCCATCTAGGCACACCGCCCATTTTTGATAATTCACGGGCGACGAAGCTCCTTGCCATAGGGATCACCTCTATCGCTAAGGGAAAAGTGCCGAACGGTTCAGTGGTTTTTGTCTCGTCCACGATACATATAAAACGGGAGCTTGCTGTGGCAATGATTTTCTCACGGGTGAGCGCGCCACCACCACCCTTAATCAGATATAAGTTTTGGTCGGCTTGATCGGCACCGTCCACATAAAGTGGCAAGGTGTCGGTGGTATTCAAGTCAACCACCGGAATATTCAACGCCTGCAACTGCTCGGCAGTTCTCTTTGAACTTGCGACCGCACCCTCTATACGAGTGGATATACCCGCCAATGCGGCGATGAAGTAATCTACTGTAGAACCTGTGCCCACACCGATCAAATCACCGGCTTGCACATATTCTATTGCTGCTTCGGCAGCTGCTTTCTTAAGCGTATCAACGGACATTATTCTTTAGGAATGCACTACATATCATAAGCAGTTGGATTATACTATTATTCACCGCAACACACGATTTGATGACTAAAGAATTCCCGACCAAACATGACCGATATATTTGCAGGCTATATTGAGGCGATTGAAAATTGCAAGGTCTACGATGTGGCTTCGGTTACAGCACTGCAACCTGCCCCCTATTTATCAAATCGCTTTAGGCAGAATGTACTTCTGAAACGAGAAGATCAGCAATCGGTTTTCTCGTTCAAACTGCGCGGCGCATACAACAAAATCGCACAATTATCGGATAAAGAAAAGCAAGCAGGCATCGTTGCCGCCTCGGCAGGCAACCATGCGCAAGGCGTGGCACTGGCATCTCATAGGTTGGGCATCAAAGCCCTCATCGTGATGCCTCTGACCACGCCGATGATTAAGGTTAAGGCCGTCGCATTGTTCAACCCGAATATTTTGCGGCACGGAGATTCTTATGACGAAGCGTATGCATACGCAGTCAAGCTAGCTGAAAAACACGGCTATACTTTCGTGCATCCATACGACGATCCGCAGGTAATCGCTGGGCAAGGTAGCATTGGTATGGAAATACATCGGCAATGCAAAGAGTCCATAGACGCGGTCTTTGTTCCAGTCGGCGGCGGTGGGTTGATTGCCGGGGTCTCGCTATATCTGAAAAAATTCCGCCCGCAAACGAAAATCATCGGGGTTGAACCCGAAGATGCGGCAACCTTATATACCGCGATGCAACACGGTAAAGCTGTCACGCTGGATAAAGTCGGATTATTCTCCGACGGCACTGCGGTGCGATGCATCGGCAGGGAGACCTTCAGAGTCTCAAACGCACTGGTAGACGAAGTTATATTGGTCAACACCGATCAGATATGCGCTGCGATAAAGGATAATTTTGATGAAAATCGCACCTTGCTAGAGCCTGCCGGTGCGTTATCCATAGCAGGCTTGAAACGCTATATCGCTAAATACCAATGCCTCAATGAAACTTTTGTTGTCATCGCCTCAGGAGCAAATATCAATTTCGATCGCCTCAAGCATGTTGTGGAACGCTACGAGATTGGCGAAGGTACCGAATCCTTGTTGTCGGTGACGATACCAGAGCGGCCAGGCAGTTTTGTGGACTTTTGCCGGACCATAGGAAAGCAAAAACTGACCGAGTTTAATTATCGTTATTCCGACAATGCCGAAGCCCGAGTGTTTGTCGGTCTAGAGTTTGAGAATCTCAAACAGGACAAGCCTCAGACGATTGATGCATTGCAAAGCAAAGGCTATGAAGTCGTTGACCTCTCGAATAACGAAATGGCAAAACTGCACATACGACACATGGTTGGAGGGCATCTGCACGATAAGCAAGAAAACGAGCAACTATGTCGTTTTAAGTTTCCGGAAAGGCCGGGCGCGTTGCTGGAATTTCTAGAGTATTTTGCGACTCAAGACCTGAATATCAGTCTATTTCATTATTCCAGCCACGGTGCAGAATATGGGCGCATATTGGTCGGCGTGCAAGTGCCGCCCGATAAAATAGATCACTTCAAACAGGCGATGCGGGAGTCACGCTACCAATACCGAGACGAGTCGGATAACCCCGCGTATCAACTATTTTTGCGCTAGCTTTTTGCAGTTGATAAACCGGACATCGCTTTTTTGAGCGAATAGATTAAGAAGATTGCAATCATCGCAACCAGCACTCCGGTGAAAAAGCTCAGCGCGTATAAAGAGACGATGACCCCGACGGCGGCTAATAATACAACCGTGTTCACGGTACCTAATAATCCTTGAACGAAGTTTCTTGGCATTTCATCTATTAAATTATTGAAAAATAGAAATACGAACCACATGATGACTATCAGTACGCTACATACTAAAAAATAAAACAGTTGCATTAAAAAATCCATAATCAAGCTCCTTAAGTTAAACGATATTTTTGATGTTCCATAATACCACAGTAGAACCTTTACGTGTTAGGTGACGGTTCTGCACAAGTCAATTCCTCTCCTGTGGAGGGGTGGCAGGCCTATGCATTTTGTAATGCATGCGTTTAACAATCATGTTAGGGTTCTGCACGGTGTCACGCCGATTGACCTACTGGTTCAATCGGCGGTTCTATCTGACGGGGTGGTTGTGGTGGTTCTGCACTAGACAATTACCCCCTTCGATGCATAACGGCACTTTTTCAACAGTCCCAAATGTATTTATTGTGCAGACGCAAAGGGCTCTGCACAAGTCAATTCCTCTCTGCGGTTCTATTTTGCCATTCGTCTATCTTTTTAGTGCTGTTCGTCGGAAGTACCGGAAAGCACCATATAGCCTGTGCCAAAATCGGATTATCATTAGACGGCCTTGCTATAACGCAGGCTATTTCTTATAATTCAACAAAAGAGGTAAAGATGGAAAATATAGAGAATATAGAAAATGTAGATAACTTAACGATTGAAACCATTTACAAAATGGTGCTTGAAATGAAGTCAAAGCTGGACTTTCTAGAATCGGAAACGCATGTCCCACAATCGGACAAGGCAAGTTCATTTATGGAGAGTATAGAACCGAAACTAGGCAACCTTGAAGTCGGACAGGTGAAAATGCAGGCCGATATAGAAAGTATAGAACCGAAACTAGGCAACCTTGAAGTCGGACAGGTGAAAATGCAGGCCGATATAGAAAGTATAGAACCGAAACTAGGCAACCTTGAAGTCGGACAGGTGAAAATGCAGGCCGATATAGAAAGTATAGAACCAAGACTAGGCAACCTTGAAGTCGGACAGGTGAAAATGCAGGCCGATATAGAAAGTATAGAACCAAGACTAGGCAACCTTGAAGTCGGACAGGTGAAAATGCAGGCCGATATAGAAAGTATAGAACCGAGACTAAGCAACCTTGAAGTCGGACAGGTGAAAATGCAGGCTGATATAGAAAGTATAGAACCAAGACTAGGCAACCTTGAAGTCGGACAGGTGAAAATGCAGGCCGATATAGAAAGTATAGAACCAAGACTAAGCAAGGTTGAAACCGACATCACAGAAATGAAAACTGAGATGGCGGTTATGAAAACCGACATTGTAGAAATGAAAGCCGATATAGAGCGTATAGAACTGAGACTAAGCAAGGTTGAAACTGACATCGTGGAAATGAAAGCCGATATAAAAAGCATGGAACTGAGACTAGGCAAGATTGAAACCGAAATCGCAGAAATGAGAAAAGCCATTATGAGCAATATGGCAGAACAATCTAAATTGAGAGGTGACATGAAAGCGGAACTCTCTAAATTGAGAGGTGACATGTATAAATGGGGTCTAGTGTTGACTGCCAGCATTATTTTTTCGGTAAGTTCTATTATTAGCGTGGTTGTGATTTTTGCAACCTAAGGGGGGTTGTAGCGCATCTCCACAAACCCAACCGCCTGCGCCACTAAATTTGTGATAACGGTAGGGGCGGATTTGCATATCCGCCCTGGCGCGTTATTCTTGCACTAACTCAACCGCTCGCGCCATCAAATTTATGCTAACCAAACGCTGCGGTTCCGTATAAGTCAAACCACTATGTGCCACTGAATTTACGATAACGGTAGGGGAGGGCTAGCATGCCCTCCCTAAAGTATTGTTCTTGTACGAACTCAACCGCTTGCGCCACTTGACCTACTGGTTCAAGTGGCAGTTTCACTCGGATCAATCGGCGGTTCTATCTGACGGGGTGGTTTTTTGCGTACCTACCATCTCTACATCAACCAACTGCACTGTTCATCGCATATTTACTACCATTCATCGGAAACACCGGAAAGCACCATATAACCTGTTTCATAATCCCATTATCATTAGACGGCCTTGCTATAACGCAGGCTATTTTTTATAATTCAACAGAAGAGGTCAAAGATGGAAAATACAGAGAACATAGAGAATATAGATAACTTAACGATTGAAACCATTTACAAAATGGTGCTGGAAATGAAGTCAAAGCTGGACTTTCTAGAATCGGAAACGCATGTCCCACAATCGGACAAGGCAAGTTCATTTATGGAGAGTATAGAACCGAAACTAGGTAACCTTGAAGTCGGACAGGTGAAAATGCAGGCCGATATAGAAAGTATAGAACCAAGACTAAGCAAGGTTGAAACCGACATTGTAGAAATGAAAACTGATATGGCGGTTATGAAAACCGACATTGTAGAAATGAAAGCCGATATTGTAGAAATGAAAGCCGATATAGAAAGCATAGAATCGAGACTAGGTAAGGTTGAAACTAACATTGTAGAAATGAAAGCCGATATAGAAAGCATAGAATCGAGACTAGGCAAGGTTGAAACTGACATCACAGAAGTGAAAACTGAGATGGCGGTTATGAAAACCGACATCGTGGAAATGAAAGCTGATATGAAAAGTATGGAACTAAGATTAGGCAAGGTTGAAACTGAAATCGTAGAAATGAGAAAAGCCATTGTGGACAATACAGCAGAACAATCTAAGTTGAGAGGTGACATGTATAAATGGGGTCTAGCATTGACTGCCAGCATTATTGTTTCGGTAAGTTCTATTATTAGCGTGGTTATAATTTTTGCAACCTAAGGAGTGGTTGCGGCAGTTCTGTATAAGTCAATTCCCCTCCTATGGAGGGGTGGTCGCATCAGTTCTGCACAAATCCAACCGCTCCGCGCCATCAAATTTACGAAAACGGTAGGGGCGGGCGGGCATGAGGCTGTTGAAAAAGTGTCTGCATTAGTACATTCCCCTCCTGTGGAGGGGTGGCAGGCGAAGCCTGACGGGGTGGTTGTGGTGGTTCTGCACTAGACAATTATCCCTTACGAGTGCATGAAACACTTTTTCAACAGCCCCGCATGCCCCCCTAAAGTATTGTTCTTGTACGAACTCAACCGCCTGCGCCACTAAATTTGTGATAACGGTAGGGGCGGATTTGCATATCCGCCCTAGCGCGTTGTTCTTGCACTAACTCAACCGCCGTGCGCTATCAAATTATGGTTACCATAAATAAAATGAATAAATGTATTGATTGTGCAGACGCAAAGAGTTCTGCACAAGTCAATTCCCCTACTTAACTCCACCTTGCCTGCCTTGCATCTGTGAGGACAAGCCATAGCTTGTCCGACCTACATACCCATGTTATGGTTTTGCACGGCGTTGCGCCACTTGACCTACTGGCTCAAGTGGCGGTTTCACTCGGCGATTCTATTTTTCCCAAAACCATATATAATAGTGTGTTTCATACCCACAATTCTTAACAGCAACGCAAGGAGCATAAAATGACAGCAGCAGAGAAACAAGAAAGTGCAGAAACATTGGAAGAACAGAAACTAACGTTCAGACGTTATGAAGACGGCGACCATAAATGGGATAGCTTTTCTAGCCAGATATTCAGTGCCGACCACTCACCTAAATGCCCGACTTACGTACATAGAACACCACCGTGTCAAGGTAGCTGCCCCTCAGGCGAAGACATCCGCGGCTGGCTCGCCATTGTCCGTGGCATAGAGAAACCACCCGAAGGCACCTCAATGCAGCAATATGCATTTGAACGCTCAACAACCGCCAACCCCTTCCCGTCAATGATGGGACGGGTGTGTCCGGCACCGTGCCAAGACGGCTGCAACCGCAACCATGTAGAAGACTTTGTAGGCATCAATGCGGTTGAACAATATATCGGCGACACCGCAATAGAAGAAGACTTTAAGTTTGACTGCGACCTGCCGTTGGGCGATAAAAAAGTCGCAGTCATAGGCGGCGGTCCTGCCGGTCTCTCGGCAGCGTATCAGCTACGCCGCAGATCCTACGGCAGCACCATTTTTGACGAACACGAAGAACTGGGCGGCATGATGCGCTACGGCATCCCCGGCTATAGAACCCCACGCAAACTATTGGATGCCGAAATTCAACGTATCCTAGATATGGGCGGCATAGACACCCGCATGTCCACCCGAGTTGGCAAGGATGTTAGCGTTGAAGACTTGGAAAAAGAGTTTGATGCAATCATCTGGTGCTTGGGTTGCCAAGTCGGTCGCGCACTGCCAGTGCCGGGCGGCGATGCACCAAACTGCGTTAGTGGCGTTAAGTTTTTGGAAGCCTTTAACCAAGGACGGCTACATGTCACATCCGATAAAGTGATTTGCGTAGGCGGCGGCGACACCTCCATAGATGTAGTCTCAGTGGCACGTCGTTTGGGCAAAATAGAAAGACTTTCCGGCAAGCAACGCCCCGAACATATCATCGGCGGCTATGTCGCACACGACTCTGCCTTCGCCGCAGCACGCGAAGGTGCCCAAGTGACCCTAACCTCGCTATTCACACGCAAGGAAATGACCGCGAGCGAACACGAGGTAGAAGATGCCGTCAAAGAAGGTGTTACCATTCTAGACGGCGTGATGCCCGTAGAAGTAATCTTGGCAGATGACGGCAAAGCCTCTAAATTGAGAATGGCAAAATGCGAAATGCAAGACGGCAAGCCCACACCGATAGAAGGCACCGAATTCGAAATAGAATGTGACCTCATCGTCTCGGCAATCGGGCAAGGCGGCGACCTTGAAGGCTTGGAAGACTTTAACAACGGGCGCGGACTGATGGATGTGGATAAATTCTACGCACTGCCCGACAAACCCGGACACTTTGCCGCCGGCGATATCATCCGCCCGCACTTGCTGACTACAGCAATCGGACAAGCCTCTATTGCCGTTGAAGGCGTGGACTACTACCTGCGCCAAGGCGAAATGAAAAAACGACCTAAGGTAGATGTGCATCACTTTGACCTGCTAGCCAAACTTAGAGAAAGCGGGCTTGACCCGACCTCGTTTGAAGGCGGCGACCCTCGTGGCACCGACGCTTCTGACTTCTCAGTGCATAACTACGAAGACCGCTCGGCACAAGAAATCGCCTCTTACGAAAAACTATTCCTCGCACACTTTCCCCACACCCCCCGATACCAACGCAAAACCTGCGGACCCGACGAAGAACAAGTTCTCGGACACTTTGAGGAACGCGTCATCGGCTTGAACGAAGCAGAAGCAGTCAAAGAAGCCGAACGCTGTATGAGCTGCGGCATGTGCTTTGAATGCGACAACTGCGTCGTATTCTGCCCTCAAGACGCAGTCTACAGAGTGGACAAAACCAAACAAACCCTCGGCCGCTATGTAGACACCTACTACGACCGCTGCATCGGCTGCCACATCTGCGCCGATGTCTGCCCCACCGGCTACATTGACATGGCATTGGGGGACCATTAAACAAAAAAGGAGCAAGGATACAGACACACTGCTGGGTGTGTCTGAGGGCGAGGGAATTCGGCAGCGGCAGAATATATGCTTGCTGATACTGTAGATGCAAGCATCTACAGTGTAAAGACTTGGGACTATAGGTATGGCAAATAAGAAAAGCTTCTCTGACAGCATACGACCACTGAGCGAAGTAGTTGATGCACCACAGGAAGTAATAAATGCTAGCCGTGAAGGTGACCTAGTCCTTTTCATTGGCGCAGGGGTATCTCGTCTGCTAGGATTGCCTTCTTGGAAAGAATTGGCTGAAGAGGTTCTTAAAGATATAAAAAACGAGTTTTCACTTAGCTATTCTGGGTTTAAGCAGTTGGAAAACCTAGACCCGAAACAGCAATTATCAATTGCTGAGCGGATAATGGGAAGAAATTACCTCGAGAACAGTATTGTGCGGCACTTGAAGAGTGAAACTAGAGGAGATAATATCTATAGATTCATTAAAAACATTGGTTGCTCTTACGTTACTACAAATTATGATGAACTTCTTCTACCCTGTGCAAAACATGTCTTTAAAAAAGAGCAGTTTTCTGACGAGCGATTCAACACTCCTGGGACGGTTGTACATTTACATGGCTGCATAAGCAAACCAGACACCATGGTCGTGACGACTAAAGACTACTTGGAGCATTATACCAATGATAACGTGCAAGATTTTTTGAAGGAAATGTTTGCGAAAAAGACGGTTGTATTTTTTGGTTATGGTCTTGAGGAGTTGGAGATTTTAGAATACATTCTTAGTCGTAGAGAATTTGAAAATACTAATCATATAATGCGTTTTACTGTACAAGGATTCTTGAGTAGTGAACAGTTTCTTCGGGACAAGTTGCGTGACTATTATAAGGAAACTTTTGATGTACATTTGCTTGGTTTTGCTTTAGACGAAAAAGGCCCTCAAGTGCTAGAAGAAACAGTGCAGATTTGGTCAGCCCAGATAAACGTACCGAAGCCGAGTCTGTTAGAAAAAGTTAAAATTATGGAAAAAGTGTTTGCTAATGGATAAACTATCCCAAAAAGAGAAAGATCTCCTTGATCTTGTCGGAGAAGATGACGAATTTAGGCTATTGTTTTTTCAAGAAGCTAAAGGTCTTAAATGGTTTGATCGTCTAGATGGAGAAGGCTACTTCACTGCCGATAAACTACCACCTCCAGTGCCAGCACAAGAAGAGGGATATTTCACGATTCCCTCTTGGGAAGTATCAGGGTATCTATTAAGAACTGCCGAGGAACTTTCTGAACCGTCTGCCAGTGGCTACATACCTAGATTTCTAGAAATCATTGACCAAGTTACAGACTACGCAAAGAATAATAGAGTCACTAACTACCGTGTTTGGAGACATTTTGCCGAGATACTATCTCAAATACCAGCCCAGTGGATTGAAGTGAAAGATTTAGATGTCGTTGACTATTGGTTGGACGACAGTTTCAGCAATGCTCTTGTCGCTGACATAATCGGATTAAAATGGCTTCCTAAATTACTTGAAAGCGATGATGCTCGTTCTCTAGAACTTGCATACAGGCTATTAGAGATTCTATTCAAAACTAGTTTCTTACTTGAGAACCAGGATAGCCAATATAAAGTCGCAAGACTCAGATTTGACGATTACTGGGCAGCAAAGATTGTTGATAAGATTGCATATTTAGCTGGTCAGAAACTCAAGGAAAAAGCTGTTGGGCTACTACAATCTAGGTTGGAAAAAGTTTTGGATAAACTTGAAAATGATACCTGGTCCTATTTATGGTGTCTAGCCGTTGAAAACCATCAATCAAATAGGCTGAATGAGGAACCAAGCATTATTCTAATGGCATACCGAGACGCACTCTGCGGTTATATCGATCAATGTCTCAATAAGGCATGTAAATTTATTCAGAAATTACTTGATGATCCTAATCAATATCAAACAATTGTTCGGGTTGCTATCTACTGTATAGGGAAAAATTTTCAACACTGTCAGAAATTTTTTGCAGAAGAATTGATCAAAAATAAATACTTTCAGAATAACTATCGGCATGAATTTTGGCATTTCCTGAACCAGAATTATTCTTTGTTTACTGACTCGCAGAAAGAGGCTGTTCTTAAAATTATTCAGGAAAAAGTACGAACCGATAAAAATGGGAGTGTAAGCGATGCTGCGTCTGCTTACGAACGTGCCATCTGGCTTGCAGCAATACAAAGTTTTGGTGAAGAAGAATCAAAGCGATATAAAGAGGTAATAAATATTGCAGGGGCTGAACCAAAACATCCGGATTTTGTGATTAATTGGGAAATTAGTCGGAGACAGCTAAAGTCGCCGTACTCAGTTGAGGAACTGGGTGCACTCATTAGCAATGAGTTATTTCAAAAGCTAGCTAGTTACAAGGGCAAAGAGGGTTGGAGAGAACAAAGCATTGAGGGACTAGCCAACACGGTAAAACAGCTTTTTAAGAAAGAACCGCTAAAGCATTATGATTGTTTGGCTGATTTTGAAAGCCTTGATCCTACTTATATCTGCTACATCATTGAGGCATATAGCGAGTTATGGAGTGAGAAAGCCAATCTTCCCTGGGATGAACTATGGAGACAGCTTCTAGATTTCATCCACAAAATTGTGACTAGAGGTGAATTTTGGGAACTGACAAACACTGAAGCACGAGAAGCATTCGTAGCCAATCGCCGCGGGATTGTTGTTTCTATTGCTCGCTTTCTAGAATCAGGAGCAAGGTCGGATGATCATGCGTATCCGGCTGAGTGCCATTATTTAGTGAGAGACATCCTAAAAGTATTATTGGATAAGGAAGAGGGTATTAAAGACTTTTATGCTACTGGTGGCGCAGTATCAATTTCAATAAACAGCCCAAGAGGGAAATGCATTGAAGCCCTGATTAGCTTGTCTCTTCGCGAATGCAGAATAGAGGAAAAGGCTAATAACGGTGACCACTCAGCAGCATGGGAAAGATATCGTGGTTATTTTGAACATGAGTTTGAGCGAGCAGAGAAGGGAGAATTTGAGTTCATAACGCTCGTCACTATGTATCTTTCTAATTTTCTTTATATGGCAAAGGAATGGGTACTGAATAAACGACCTGAAATTTTTGATCATTCAAGTCCTCTTAAATGGTTTTGTGCAATGCAAGGATATACTCATGCAGGTGCTGTTTCTAGAGAGATTTACTACTATCTAAGAGATCATGGTGATTTCTTATATGCGCTTAATGATGAAAAAACAAACTACCAAGTTAAGGGACAGGGTATGCAAATGCTGAATAATCTTATGCACAATGATGCAGAGTTAAAAAAACGAGTTAAGAAAAGGGTCATAGAAAATATCGTCGTAGCATACCTAAATGATTTTGAAACCCTTAACGAAGAAAATAGTTTAATTAATACTCTTTTAACCCGGAAACAGTCTGATGAACTAATGTACCTGGTTTGGTTCATCTGGACGTGCCGAAAAGATGGCGACAAAAAACTTAAAGCAAAAGTATACGAGCTTTGGCCTCTGTTAATTGAGAAGGTTGATGTATCAGAAGCAGAAGATCGTAAACTAGCATCCCAACTTTGTCGTTGGGCATCTTTTGTTGAGCATATAGACGAAGAAAGGATGAACTGGTTAAGAAAAATTGCCCCTTATGCCGAAGAAAACAATAATTCGTACCTTTTATTAGAAAATATCGCAAGGCTTAGCAAGGAACAACCCTTTGAAGCAAATGAAATATGGCAAGCTATGTTAGAACATTCAGTACCTGCCTACCCGGAAGAGGCAATGCGAGAAATCCTTGAAAATTTGGTAGATAAAAGTGATTTGGGCAAAAGAGTGGCAGAAGAAACTGTGAATCTTTATCTTAAGAAAGGTTTCAAAGCACCATTTGACTTACTTCAGGAGATATCATCAATGAAGACACATGAGTCTGGGAATACAAGCAACTGAAGTATTCTTTCTCGTTTAGCCCTCTCCTAGAGGTGGTTTTCAATGCGCATTGTACAATAAATCCCCTAGAATTTACCTTAAGGCTTATAATAAAGAGATATAAGCAACTCAACTGATTATAAACTACTCCCGAATAACATATTGTGAGCTTAAAAAAGCAAAAGCCTCCTCAATCCGGCAAAAGCGATATCGGAACAGATAGCATCAAAACAATTGGCGATGCCATACAACGACTTCGCGCTCTTGACGTTCCCTCAAAGGAGTTAGGGCGAAAGTTTGAAGTACTAGTCAAACAAACACTTCCATTATTACGCGAATACGAAATTTCCAAAGTATGGGATTTTGCGGATTGGCCCGAGCGAGAAAAATTCATTCAACGCAGCGCAAAAGATCTAGGCATAGATTTGGTTGGTTATCGGCGTGGCGGCGGGTGGGTAGCTATCCAATGTAAATGCTGGGATTCTGGGCGGAAAATGCAGTTAAGGGATTTAAGAGGTTTTTTTGATGATGCTGCGCCCACCGAAAACTTTAAGTTTGATTTATTATTGTTGATTACAACCTGCTCGATTGGTGGCAATGTTGAAGAGACATTACAGTCCAAGGGAGGTAGGTGGATTCCCTATCACATAAAACATTACGATGAACCAATAGACCGGGCTCTGCGACAACAAAGGAAGCCGCTTCCTCACCAAGAAGAAGCTATTCGATTATGCGTTAAAGGTTTGACGAATCATGATCGTGGCAGGCTAATTATGGCTTGTGGCACCGGCAAAACATTTACTGCACTGCGTATTGCAGAAGAAAAAAACTTGAATACAAATCGCGTGTTATTCGTTGCACCTTCCATAGCACTTGTGGGACAAGCACGTCGTGAATGGTTGCGGCATACGCACGATGACTTGGCGAATTTAATTGTATGCTCTGATAGTAGTTCCGGTAGAACCGCAGATAGCGACTCATCCGGAATTGACATCCTTCAACTTGAATGTCCGGTAACTACAGATCCTTCGCAAATAGCAAAGTTTCTCAAAGGTTCTTGTGATGATACTCGTCGTGTGGTTTTCTGTACATTTCAATCGCTTGATAAGGTGTCAGAAGCCCAAGAGCAATTTGATGCACCATCGCTTGATTTGGCAATTATAGACGAGGCGCACAAAACAGTAGGTGTAAAGCATGACTCCGAAAAAGAGAAAATTGGCTTTACCGCCATCCATGATGAAAATTTCATCAGTGCTAATAAACGGTTGTATATGACTGCCACACCTAAGGTATATACAACTCGAAGCATGGATATTCGCCGTAAGCAAGGCATTACGCTTGTAGATATGAACAACTCGGAAATATTCGGGAACGAATTTTACAGGTTGAAATTTAAGGAAGCGGTCAACCCGGAAAGTTTCAGTGAAGAACCCCTGTTAAGTGACTATCGGGTGGTCGTTCTTGGGATCCGGGATCAAATAGTTTCTCCCAAATTAGCAAAGCGATTTAGACAAGAAGACGATGGCTCAGTTGAACAAACAGGATTGTCTAAAGCTATCTTAAGAGCGCAAGGCACTTTGCTTGCTTTGAATGGCGAAATTGAAGGACAAAATAAAAATGCAGACCTTCCCAGCAAATTGTATTCAAGCATTGGCTTTTGTAACAGAATAAAAGTATCACGCTGGTACGCCAATGCGTTAGAGGACTCTAAACTAAAAGAATTGACTACACGGAGATTAGCCGATGGACGCAAAGCGATAAACATCAGTGCACAGCATTTAGATGGCAATAAAAGTGCCATTGACAGAGCTAATGCTTTGGAAGCACTTAGGATGTCCCGTAGTAAAGACGAATGTCGAGTAATCATGAATGCCAAGCTATTTTCCGAGGGAGTAGATGTGCCTACTCTAGATGCGGTGATTTTTATGGAACCAAGGAAAAGCCAAATTGACGTGGTGCAAGCGGTTGGTAGAGTCATGCGTAAAGCTGAGGGTAAGAGATTCGGGTATATTATCTTGCCAGTTGTGATCCCCGAAGAAGGTGGGCAAGAAGCCTTACTCAATGATATGGAAGGGTATCAAGCTATTGGTAAAGTCTTGGCAGCACTGCAATCACATGATGAACGTCTTGCTGCAACTCCTCATCGTTTCATCCGATATGTGGAGATTAATATGGAAGATAAATCTACAAATGGAAGTGAAGATGAAAACGACAACGCCGAAAGTACTGCCTCCCCTCCTTGGCAATATGATCTGTTAGATGAAAAACATACAAAAGGATTGTTCACTCGCTTGATGGACAAAATGGGTCTAGGAAATAAGGGACTACGAAATGCCAACGACATAGCATATTCCGTTGAGGGTAGTGCTAAATTATTGGACAAGGCAGGTGCCGCCGAAACTTTAGGACAGGTTCTTGATATTCCTTTTGACGCAACCGAAAAGAGTCGTAAGCACATCTGTACAACTGCAGCACTGCTTATCCAAAATGCTTGCTTATTACACAAAAGACTATGTGAGTTACCTCAAATGAAAAACCTGCACGGTGTTGAAGGATTGGGAAGCGAAGAAAATCCTATCGAAATCTTATCAAATGACTGGGAAAGGATACTAGAAAAAGATTACAGACCCATTTTTTCTCCTGCTCTTCGCGTATTGAAGGCATTACCTGATAGAAAAGAATCTCGACTAGGGGTTATGCAGGGGGTACAGTGCGCTAACGAACTAGCTTCAGACTTAGGAGATTTCGGATGGGATCATGCAGGTCCTTTATACCATAAGATACTCGGCACTGCGGAATCCGACGGTGCTTTTTATACGAAAAATGTAGCCGCTCTGCTATTAGCGAAGCTCGCAATTAATAAAGAATTTTTGGATTGGTCGGATCCGAAAGCACTTGACGATTTCAAATTGATTGACCCCGCTTGTGGAACCGGTACCTTACTTATGGCGGCAGTGAAAACATTAAAAGATAGGATGAGAGCAGCAACTGGGGTAGAGACAGATGCCAAAATTCACAAGCAGTTAGTGGAACAAAGTGTGTATGGTCTTGATATTAACGAACATGCTATTCAGTTAGCTGCGTCAAATTTAACACTTGGTGCGCCGGATATTGATTATCGGCAAATGAATTTATACCCAATGAAGCATGGGGTTGATAAGCATGGAGAAACGCATGCAGGCTCTCTGGAGTTGCTCACCGGGAGTCGCACATTTATTGAAATCCAGAAAGACAACACAATAGAACAAGCCGGTGGAAAACAAATTGACGGAGTACGTCGTGGGAGTAATAGTAATATCGTGGGTCATTGCAATCTAGTCATTATGAATCCTCCTTTTACAAATAATGTCAAGCGTAGTACTAGGTTTGGTAGAGAATATAAAAAAGCAATGTCTGATAGGGAAAAGCACCTTAAGAGAGAGGTCGGAGCAAGACAAGGGGTTAGCGCGGCTAATATAATTAACTCTAATTCAATAGAGACCTTTTTTACACCGTTGGCAGATAAACTATTAAAAAAAGAGGGTGCCACTTTGGCAAAAGTCATGCCCGCGACGGTTTGTACATCTTCGTCAGGGTTAGTCAAGCGCAAATGGCTTGCAGAAAAATTCCATATTGAATGCTTAGTGACTTGTCATACGAAGAGCAATTTTTCTTTTTCAGGCAATACTCAGATTCACGAATGTCTGATGGTTTGTCGCCGCTTGTCATCGCCATCTCATCCGCCAACTAAAATTGTGGTACTCACAAAAATGCCATCTAACGCCGAAGATGTAGAAAAGTTGTCATATCTCATAGAAAAAGGAGACATAGGAGAATGGGGTTCTTGTCATAGCTGGCCTGTTGAGAAAATCAAAGAAGGTAACTGGTCGGCAATTCAATGGTTTGATGGGGAATTGGCTAATGTGGCGAATAAACTAACTATCAATGAATTCTTAAAACCTATGCAACGGACAATTTTGTCTGGGCAACAAGTGAGCGATGTATTTGAGAAATGTGATGAGAGCGACACAAAACTCTATTACACCAAAAGTGCGAAGGTACGCACTCAAATCTGTGGGAGTCCCGAGCAGGCTGTTCAACCTAGGGAAGGTAAACAAGATCGAGCCGCGTATTACCTAAAAAAGTCCTCCAGCAGATTTTTGGTAACAAAAAGAATAGACACTCATGCTGGGATTATTACAGGAATTTATAGCGATGAACCAAGTATCGGAAGTGGATGGTTACCCGTGCAGGTAGATAATGATAGCGAAGCAAAGGCATTATCAGTTTGGTGGAATTCTACGCCGTCATGGTTATTGCTTCTGAATCAGAGATCGACAAAACTGACATGGCCGGCATGGTCGTTAGAGCAGTTGCGCTCTACCCCTATCCCTAATTTTAAGAAATGTGATATGGATATTCTGATTAGAACCTTTGAGAGCATCTCAGGGAAAACACTAAAAACCATGAGAGAGCAAAAGGACGATCAGGTTCGCCATGAGATAGACAAAGCAGCAGCAAAAATTTTAAGGATTGATGAGGAATTAGTGGCAGATTGGCGGAACAGATTGGCAATAGAACCTACAATCTCCGGAAAAGACAGCACTAATTAGTTACAAAAAACCCATTAAATAACAATTTCCGATTAGTATAATTAATCTACTATGAACCGAAAGTTTTAGTCTAAGTTGTGACGCTAAGGATGAGAAGAGAACTATGGAAATATCTAGTACAGAAATAATAGCGGTGCTTGTTCAATTGTTAGCATTGTCTTTAGTATTGGAAAGAGCATTCCACTTTATATTTCACTTCAGTTTATTTAGGTCATTTTTTAGTAAGCAGGATATATGGATCAAATCATTAAAAGCCTTAATGGTTCTAATTGTTTCTTTATGGGTATGTGCTGCTTATGATATTGATGCAGTGGCTAGAATTATTAAACTGGAGGACATGAGTAAACTCTTGGGTTATGTAATTACTGCGCTTGTGTTAGCAGGTGGAAGTGCCGGTATCCGTCAGATGATGATTTTTATTAGAACTTTGTCAGAAGCAAAAATAAGAGCATCTAAGTGACAGACAAAATCAGTAATAGAGGAATATATAAATGGCATATGAATACGACTACCTTATAGCAAACTTAGATGGTGCTATAGGAAAATTACCTGAATTACCTCAAGAGGAACAGGAAAAGCTCCGCATAGGCATAGATCACATAGAGAAGGCCTTACCTCTTCTGAAAAGTCACATTGAACAGACTGAACAAGATCCCCAGCTTGATGATATTAGCACTGGAATAGGCAATATAACAATCCATATATACAATGGTGACATTCAGGAGGCAGAGAATGAAATCAACCGCACCTTAAACTTGATTCATACTACTATTCTTAATGTTAGTGATTCTATTTATCAAATGGTAGAAGAGATTTTCAATAAGATACAAAATCGTGAGCAAGAAATAAAAAAACTGGTAAAGGAGGCAACATATTCAAAAGATGTAATAACAGCAAAAAAAGAAAAAACTGAAGAGATGGAGGAGCATACCGCATATATAATGTCTGGTGAAACCACTAAGTTGCTTGCCGGCATATTTAAAACAAGAAAAGATGAACTTAAACAAAGAATTATAGTGTGGAGCAAAGTCTTATTGGCATCCTTAGTTGTTTTTATTATTATTAGCATAATATATATTTTTCAAATTGATAACATCACTTCCAAAGTCGACCTTATAAATATGATGGTTGCCCTCCTATTACGATTAGCTATATTTATTCCTGTATCTTGGGGAGTGATTATTTCTTCTAAGAAACTTGCAGAAGCTATACGACTGGAGGAAGGATATGCTCACAAAGAAGCATTTCTGACATTATTCGACGGCTATAAAAATGTAATTCAACAAATCCAGAATATCAATAATGAAGAGTATATAGGTGAGTTGATTGATAAGGTACTAGATGTTGCTTCAAAAGATCCTGACTATATCTTTAAATCCGAAAGGACAACCACCGAAAAAGATCAGGATAATATAAAAACAGATGAGAATAATACAGAAGCGGATCAGGTAGATACAGACGAAAATGAGGAAACTGACCCAAAACCTAACAATTGAGTATGAATAAGGAACTTACGAAGTGAAGCAGAGCAGGCTACAAATTCCAATCCCTGCATGGGGTGTTGCTATGGTTGGTTCTTTGCTAGTCATTCTTTCTACGATAGTGGAAACATTACTGATACAAGGCAACAATGCACAAATTAAAGCCAAACATAATAAGCAATTGCAATTCCAAACGAGTTGGGATGGACACAAGCTAGCAGAGGCGCGTTTTGCTCAAGCAGAAATTCTAGCAGGCATATATGCTCAAAACATAGACGGTGGAATGAAGAGGTTTCTCGTTCCTCGTATTGCCGAAAATATGAAGGATGCAATATATACAATGCATCTTTCATACTCAGATGTAAATACATCTCAACAGTCCGAGTCGGGGATATTTAGGCCAAATTGCGAAGAACGCGAAAAAACACCAGACTTGGAAAATACAGTCAATAAATTGGTAGAGGAATTTCGTGGTGGCAACCTAAATGCTTATGACTCTTTAGTTAAAATACTAGATCAAGAGCGTCTTTTATCAGCTTGCAAACTTAATGAGAAGGGGGATAGCATTGACGAACTTGAAAAAGAAATAAGCCAGATTGAAGCCCAGTCGAAATTACTATAAGTAATACAGGTCTCATTAAACATACTTGGGTTGGTTATCGTCATGCTAAAGGATTTGCCAATATGGAGGAATGGACATCTTCTTAAGTAAAAGTGATATACTTTGAGCAAGATATTGGTAGTGGCAATCCTGTAATAATGGAAATCTACTACGATAGCAAATTAAGCAGACTGATACTTTGGAATGGAGGTGTAATATGGCAATAGTCTGCGTAAGCAATGTCAAGTTTAATCTTTGGGATGAACTAAAGACTGCAGTAAATGAGATAGTGCAAAAAGGTATTTATGAGGAGTTGGTTGATATCCACGCAGCTAGGCATCCAATGAACATTAACATGGGTTTGCATCGCATGCATGGCAGAGGCGGGGATGTAGGCAAACATAGATTTCTTCCGTGGCACCGGGCATACCTTATCATGTTTGAGCGAGAACTCCGAGAGATAAATACAGATCTCTCAATTCCTTATTGGGATTGGGACAATGATAGAGGGAAACTAAAAGGCTTTGAGGATTACTTGCCCGATATTCCAGACAAAAGGCCACGCGAGCTTGGTTTTGACGCAGATGGAAATCGTGACTCCTCTACTAACAATATTAGATGGTTTTCTAGTTATGAACGAACCATATCACTTGAGACATCTACCGAAATTTATGCATCATTTACAGACGAACTAGAAAAGAAACAACATAACATCGGACACGACTGGGTTGGAGGCAACATGGCAGATGTAAAATACTCACCTAGAGATATTGTATTTTGGCTACATCATGCGGCGGTTGACCGAGTTTGGGACAAATGGCAAAAACACAACTTTAATATTTTCCGCAACGAATCAACCGAATCCTCTGACGAGGTAAATTGGACAACATGGCAAGAACAAAAGCCCTTGATGCACCCACAATTAAAAGGTGTGGACGAGAAACTAGATCCTTGGGCAGACGAATATAATGTTAAAAACATTAGCGACATTTCTAATTTAGACAACGATAGTTATTCTTACCAAGACCCCCAACCTCCAACCTCCGCAAGTTAAATAATGAAAGAAGCGAGTGATAATAAACAAAAGATTAAAGAAGAACGTAAGTTCCATATTGCCATGGCTAGTCTTTTAATCAGCATACTCGCTGTGCCCGTAGGAGTATATATAGCTTTTGTAGTACATTACACCTACGATAAGGAAAAAGAGGAAGAGGCTGTCATACGTTCTCTCAATGACATACACTTTGATTTGGAATTAGGTTTAGAAGTATTAAGTTTGGAAAGCGAATCACTTTCTCTATTTGAACCGAATGCATGCAAAAATTTTATGAATAGATTATCTAACAGTCCAACTTCTTTTTTCAACCTGACGCAATCAGTATGCACGAATTGCTTCAAAGCATTTGACAAAAAAGATTTTTCGGTTGATCATCTAGACCAAAATTTATATAAAAGGATAAGTGATTTTTACACAGAGATACATTACCTAACTAAGGTATATGACAACCTTGAGAAATTGATTGAAAACTATCAACAGACTCACTATCGGTTATTTGAGAATAAGCTCATGTCTAATGGCACAAACACAGCGATAATTACTTTTTGGGAAGAGCAATTGAAGAATAGAGCAAATGCTGTCTGCCTGGAGATGGAAGAGACAAAAAGATATACGGAAATAGAAAACGAACTCAGCAGTCTAGTCGATGATTTAGATGATGAGATTACACGCCGAAAAGGAAATCTTGATGCAGAAAAAGAAAAGAGTTTCCCATCTCGGTTAGAATGGGGATTCGGAAATAAGTTTAAGGGCGATTAGCTGTATAATACCTGACAGTTGGGCAAATTAGGGAAAAAGCAAGTTGAAAAAAGTTTCTAAGAAAGAAGTAATATGGTTACGAAAACTAAAATAATAGCAGAGGGTGATTCATGGTTTGCCTTGCCCCACACACCATATAGTGTCTCAAGCATGTTACATTATTTCTATTTAGAGGCTACTAAGGGATCTAAACAATACATAATAGTAGGGGAAAACCAGGGTCCTGGTGGGCAACAGAATTTTGGCACCATAAATGGTTTTGCAAAATATGGACACACTAGTGGGCAGATGGTAAAAGATATTGGGAAAATAAAAAAAGTCATTCGAAACCAGCAAGCTATAAACCAACCAATCAAAGCCTGCTTATTTTCTGCTGGTGGCAATGATTTGATAGAGTCATTTCAAAAAGGAAAAATATTAAAAGATTATCCAGGGATAGATAAATATCAAAAGCCACAACAAGTGATTGACCAGGGTGCAAAAAAGATTATTGGGGTTATTGAAAATAACTACCAAATATTTATTCATCTATGTCAGGAAAATGAAATAAAGATGATTGCACATTCATATTACTATCCTGCACCTGGACAGGGTGGATTTCGGTTTCTTGATATTAGCCCTAATTTTCCTGTTTTAACAGGGCCTTGGTTTGAACCGGAATTTGATAAAAAGGAATATCCAAAAGACAATATCAGAGAAAAGGGTTATCCAAAAGACAATATCAGAAATAATATATGTAAAAGCCTAATAGTAGATTATTTTGTGCCTATGCTGGAACAATTAGAGGAAAATAGTAACGGCACTTTTTGTTTCATTAGATCCGATGCTATATTAGAAAATTTCCAAAAAACATCTCCAATAAAAAACATACATTCAGACGAAATACATCTAAGAGCAACAGGGTATGAAATTCTTGCTGAAGAATATATGAAAAAGCTAGATGAATTAGGCATCTAGCAGTGAATCTCAATATCTGTGAGAAAAGATAGGAGTTGATGAGAGAAGATGACATCCTCCGAAGAAAATTTAGCATCAATAGCTCCTTCCAGTTTCTCTTGTAATTCGGCAATGGCATGTGGGGCTGTTGAAAAAGTATTTCATGCACCGTAGGGGATAATTGTCTAGTGCAGAACCACCACAACCACCCCGTCAGGATTCGCCTGCCACCCCTCCACAGGAGGGGAATGTACTAATGCAGACACTTTTTCAACAGCCCCATGCTTGGTGTTTGCATGATTTTCCTTTTGGGGGGAATATTATAGAGGTGACAAGGAAAAGACAGGGGAAATATGAATATGCTTTGTCAACTATAATGGCTATAATTGCCATATGATTCACACGACATCCTCAAAACGTTTATAATTACATACTCAATCTAAGAGTGCGTGATGGGAAAACGATTTGATAAAGAACTGGAACAACTAGAGGATACATACAAATGGGCCATGGGTGTTGATGTATCGGAAATATCTTGGGTAGTTAGAAACTCTTGTGGTCTTCCTTTACTATCTGTTGGATCAGGAGGCTCTTTATCGGCTGCAGAGTTTCAAGCCCTTCTTCATAGAACTTTATTTTCATCTGTCGGGCAGGCTGTAACGCCTCTTGAAGTAATCTCCATGCTCCCGCGAAATAGGGAAGTTGCAGTTTGGTTTATGTCGGCTAACGGTGACAATATTGATATTTCCCGGGCATTTAAGCACACGATCTTGCATGAAATGAAGTTTGTTAGCGCATTGGTTTGCCGAGAAGAAAGCAAGCTAAATGAATTGTCAACTGAGTATCAATATACAAAATGTTTTCAATTTTCTATACCATCTGGAAGGGATGGTTTTCTTGCAACTAACTCACTTCTTGCTTCCCTAGTTATCCTCTATAGAGCGTATGGTAATGCTATTAATGAAGTAAATAAAACAATAGGTTTATCTAAAACACTAAACGCATTAATCAGGAAGTGCCTAGTAAATTTTAGTGGTCTAAAGGACATCGAAAAAACTGCGGCACGGCTATGGAATAAAAAATCTATACATGTTTTATACAGTCCTGACCTAAAACCCGCTGCATTGAATATTGAGTCAAAATTTACGGAGGCAGGCCTCATATCTTCTCACTTGGCGGATATCAGAAATTTTGCTCACGGCAGACATAACTGGTTCTCAAAGCACGAGGCAGACAGTAGCGTTATTGGCTTATCAACTAATAATGATTATAAGGTGATAGAAAAAACGCTTGGCTTATTACCAAAAACAGTTCCTAAAATGCATATTTCTTTTAATTATTTGGGTGGGGCTGAAGTAATAGTGGGGATAGTATTATCAATGCACTTAACAAATTGGCTTGGAAAGAAAAGAGAGACTGATCCGGGACGACCTGGAGTCCCTCCTTTTGGTTCAAAAATATATAGTCTAAGAACTAATCCGGGGTTTATTACCTCAATAAATAAAAAGAAAGCAGCCATAGAAAGAAAAAGAAAACTGGCTCCTCTAAATTATGGCAATAGAAACGAGCAATTATGGGATGATGCGCATAATAGATTTACCCGAAGGCTTGCGGCAGCAAATATAGGCGGGGTTGTTTTAGATTATGACGGAACTGTTGTAGATAGCGATAAACGCTGGAACCCACCCGGCGAGAGTATAGCAGATGAACTGATAAGATTGATAGAAGAGAATGTGATTATAGGTTTTGCAACAGGTAGAGGAAAATCAATAAGAAATGATTTACAACAAGCTATTCCAAAGAGGCTTTGGGGTAAGATATTGATAGGTTACTATAATGGTGCTGAATTAAAACGCCTGTCAAATAATACAGATTTGAGAACTACCTCTGGCCCTATACCAGAACTCAAATTATTATTTACTAAATTGAAAGATAATATTTTCTTATCTTCGGTTGCTGATATTAAGGGGAAAAAATACCAACTCACCGTAAAATCGAAAGAAAATAAACCTCTTTCAGAAACATTCTTATGGGATTTAGTCCAAGATGAACTTCATCAATATCTTGAGCATGGAGAACAAATTCTTCGCTCTAGTCATTCAGTAGATATAATTGCAAAGAGCGTATCTAAACTATGTGTAGTAGAAGCAATCAAGCAAAATATACAGAAGAATTCTGAGATATTGAATATTGGAGATAGGGGGAGATGGCCCGGTAATGATGCCGAACTTCTTAAAGAACCCCTTTCTTTAAGTGTTGATGAAGTTTCATATTCTCCAGAGACATGCTGGAATCTGTGTCCATCGGGTATACGAGGCGCGCAAGGCACCCTTTATTACCTTAGAAGATTGAAAAGAAAAAACGGAGCCATGAGGTTTTTTCCGTAGATAGAAAATGAATAGAGAGATCAGCTTTGAAAATTTAGAGAAAATTATGGGATGGGATTATGAAAATGCCCAGAAAGAATTGGATTGGCTCCGTTTCATGTCTCAATATAAGTATGATGATTATAGAGGATATCTTGTTGGCACAAGATTTATTGAAAGTCTAGCTAATTGGCTTCAGCAATTTAAACCTGGGGATGAGCGAAGGACGGCATATAAGTATATAAAAGAAAACTTAATCTATATTGGCCCTGCTGAAATACAGCGACTTGTTGGAAGATTTTTCCATGAAGAGGTAAAAAAAACCTTGAGAGCAGCAGTTTCTGAAAGGCTGAAAAAAAAGGTTGCTAAAAATCTACCAGAGTATATGGCTTGGTCTGAAAAGGAGAGCATGGATGAGTTCAAACGTGAAGTTCGAAGGACATTGTTTATGGGGTTGAGTGATGGTGCACGTTTAGACTCTTTCAGAAGAGCTAATGAGGGGATTATATCAAACGAGCAAGTTGTAATAACTACAGAAATTAGTAAACGCAAATGGAAGGATTTACTTAAGGAGCTTAAAAAAGATCTTATAAAGATGGGTAAGGGTGAGGGCGAAGGAAAACGAAAATTTGAGGGAAAGCTAAAAAAGGTTGTGGAAATTATTAAGCGCAAATGGGAAGACTTGTTTAAGAAAAAACAAAAATTTGAGAGGGTTTATTTAATTGATGATTTTACTGCTTCTGGAACCAGTTTTATACGAGAGGAAAACAGACAACAACTTAAGGGAAAGCTAAAAAAGTTTGCCGTTGCCTTACAACAAGCTGAAAAAGACTTAGGAAAAAAACCTTTTGTGGATAAATTTGAAGTATTAGTTCACCATTATATTGCTACTTCTCAAGCGAAGAAACACATTGAAAAACTATATAAGGAGTCTTGGGTTAAAAAAGAGTTAAAGGAAATGGGTATACGTAAGGAAGTTCAATTTTCATATGGTATGACTCTTCCTGAAGACATAAGGCTTACCCGCTATTCCAAAGAGAAATTCGCAGAGCTATGTAAAAGCAAAGATTATTACGATCCTTCTATACACAAAAATGAGCACTTTCCAAAAGGCGAAGCTCCAGACGGAAAATTTGGATATGCTGAGTGTGGTCTTCCTCTAATCCTATATCATAATACACCGAATAACTCTCTCTCATTATTATGGGCAGAGACCAAGGGGGATAATGGGAAACATGCTATGAGACCTTTATTTAAAAGAGGGCAACGTCATGTGGGGCGGTTTGGAGAAGATCATGGTTAATCCTTTTAAGCAAAGGGCTACTGAGTATTTGCGTGATGATGCAGCATTTTTGTCTGTCATTGCCCCGGAACCGTTGTATACATTTTTTGAAAAACATGCTAAAGCAGGAAAATTATATGATCGTCTTAGTATAATTGTTGGGACACCAGGAAGTGGTAAGACGATGACCTCACGTCTACTACAATATCGAACTGTTCAGACACTCTTAGCAAATCCTCTTGCTGATCAATTCAAACCATTAACTGCTGCTCTCATAAAATGTGGAATAATTGCAGCCTCAGGGAATACATTTGCTAGTAAGTTCGTTGGTTGTCGAATCCCGATGGAATCTGGATATAGAGATTTCTGGGAATTACCCTATCACCCTGATATCAAAATGGGATTGCTTAAGTCTTTTTTACAAGCACAGACCATGATTTTATGGTTAAAAGGTATTGAGAGTGCTTCCAATGTTGATCTTTCATCAGTAAAAATTCAGTTACGTGAAGGTGCCAGTGATGCCGAAAATAGTTTAAGGGGAAGTGATGGCAAAAGCCTATTTGAGAAAGCCAGAGGCATTGAGGCCTCTATATACGAAATAAAATCAGCTCTGGTACCGCCCTCAGAAGAGAAATTGAGTAGTAAAATTGCATCAATGTCTTATCGTCCTTTTGATGCAATAGAGTATTTTATTATCGGAAAAACAAATAATCCTGTTTTGCTAAGACCTATGGCGATGCTTGATGATGCTCATACCCTGCATCCTAAACAGTTATTAAATTTAGTCGATTGGTTAGCGAAAAGAGAGATGAAAATTGCCAGATGGATATTTATGCGATTGGACACGATAACGCCTAAATCTATTTTTTCAGGAGAACTACATACACACTATGATTCTGAAGGTGAATCACCCATTAAGCAGAGCAGAGAAATCACTTATATCTGGTTTCAGGATCTAAAAGATAGAAAAAAAGCACGATCCGAATTTCAAAAGATGGCAAAAAAGATGGCAAATAAATATCTACGAAATATGCCAATATTTGATCGTCAAGGATTAACTGATTTCTCTTCTCTTCTTAACATAAAAGTTGATCCTATTAGTGACTCTAAAATGATAAAACTGAAAGATAAGGTGGAGAATTTTGTCTATAAAATAAACATTAATGAACAAACCTATCAAAAGTTTAAAAAAGATATTGATTTGTATTTTTCAAAGTTAAGAACTCGTGCAAGAACTATTATAACTATTGATAACTCTGAAGAAGTAAGGCTGGCAATGCTTTACATTATTCTGAATAGATATGGGAAAAGATTGCGGCAAGGGAGTTTATTCGACAAAAATAATAATCAACAGATTTTGCCAAAATTCGAGCCTAAACTTGGTTCTGGCTTAGCAGATGGTGCAAGAGTATTTCTTATGCATGAATATGGTCGCCCCTACTATTACGGTATAGATACTGTTTGTAATGGGAGTTCTGAAAATGCAGAGCAATTTCTGCAATTATCTAGCCGGCTTGTGGATGCTTCGGAAACAAAGATAATTAGATCTCAACCGGCAGGCTTGTCCCCAAAAGATCAACATAAATTGCTTAAAAAACGCACAGAAGAAATAGTTGAAGAGTGGAATTTTCCTAAGAGTCGTGAAGTTAAGAGACTATGTAGATTTATGGCTAAAGAATGTTTGGCAAAGAGCCTTGAACCTAACGCTCCCTTGAATGGGGGTGCAAATGCTATTGGTATTCCACGGGATGAGTTTGAAAAAATACTATCGGAGCCTAAATATTCAGAGTTGAGAGAAATTTTAAAGTTTGGCATGGCATATAATGCAATTACTATAAAGCCTAGGCACTCTGCCAAAAGTAAATTATGGACTCTAATAGAACTGTCTGGACCAATGATTATTTTTTCTGGTTTGACATTATACAGAGGTGGATTTTTAGGAATAACTCTAAACGATTTATTAAACTGGCTTGAAGAAGAGTAAACATGACTGCCTTCTCTGAAAGCAATAAAAACCGATGGGAATTTTGTATTGACCATTACGGCGATGCAGTGTCCGTTTTTTTTAAGCAACACTTTTCGGAGGAACATCGTCAGTGCCTTTTTATTGGAGGTATAGGATTTGATCCTAGAAGTAATATCATCGTTAACAAACTGTGCGATTATATTGACAAGCGTATACGTATTATTTTAATCAGAGAAAAACGCTCTAGTTCCGATGCAGAACTAGCAAAAAGGGAAAAGAAAAACATAGCAGAAGCTGAAAAATTATCTGCCCGAACCAAAGTTTTAGAAATCGATATCTTTTCAAAAGATGATGGGGCTGTGGTTGGAGGTAGGAAAATTTCTGAAAGTATAAAAAGGGTAGATATTACTGAATATACCGATATTGTTATTGATTTAAGTACGCTTTCTATTGGTGTTAGCTTCCCACTCGTTAAATATATTTATCAACAGGCAAATGATGCTAAAAAACCAGTTAATGTCCATTTAATGTTTATTTCTAATAATGAACTAGATTCATGTATATATAAATCTTCAACTCCAGCTGCTTCCTCAACCAATGTTAAAGGATTCGAAATCCCTAATTTGTTGGGGAAAGGAGAAAAAGCGAAGCTTTGGCTTCCTCTAGTGCCTACCGATAAAAATGAAATTTTGGAAAAAATTTATGATATAACAAAACCGCATGATATTTTCCCTATTTTTCCATTCCCATCAAAAGAACCTAGAAAAGGAGACGAGCTTGCCACCGCTATTCATTATATGGAAAAGTTAGAAAGCATTGCGAAGGTTGAGCCACAAGATTTTATATATACAGACGAAGAAAGGCCTTTAGATATTTATAGAACCATTATGAGAATTAATGAAGACCGTGAATCGGTATTTGAGACATTTGGCGGTTCAACGCTAATTTTGTCTCCTCTCAGTAATAGAATGCCTTCTATTGGTATGTTGATGGCTGCACTAGAAGGCGGATTTCCTGTCGTACATGTTGAGATATTAAATTATCATGTTGAAGATTGGGGGAAAGTTGATGAAATACAGAAGCATATGGAAAAGGATTGGGAGAAAGGTGAAATGCCGAAAGATTTGGAAATTGCCCATGTTTGGCTTTACGGAGAAGCCTATTATAATGACAGCAAGAAATTTGCGTCCCTAAATAAACCAGTTGATCATGAATAAATACCCACCAAGCGTCTATGGCACAGGCTTAATTTCGCTAGACATTATCGTAAGTATGCACCCTGAAGAGCATTATCACTGGTCTGGTGGCACATGTGGCAATGTGTTGACCATATTAAGTTATCTGGGGTGGGAGTCTTTTCCAATCGCTCGGTTAAATTCTGATACAGCTTCAGTCCATGTGAAAGCAGACATGGAACGCTGGGGTGTTCGCTTGGATTATGCCGAGCAATCACCTACGACCAGTACCCCGATTATTGTCCAAGAGAATTCAATCAATAGGCAGGGAGTGCCTGTTCATAAATTTCATTGGCGATACTGTCCTACATGCGGAGCAAGGCTTCCAAATCACAGGGCAGTTACTCTTTCTGCTACTGAGTGGATAAAAGATGATGTCTCGCAAGGCACACTTTTCTTTTTTGACAGAACCTCTCCCGGTGCTATTGAGCTTGCAAAACACTTCAAACGTATTGGGGCAATTATATTTTTTGAACCATCTGCCAAGTCGGACTTGAGGCAATTAAAGCAAGCCTTAATGCTTGCCGACATTGTTAAATATTCGGATAAAAGGTATCTTGAGCCAATGTCGGATATCAAAGGTGCCACTTCTGCTTTCCTTGAGATTCATACGCTTGGGAGTGAGGGCTTGCAATATAGAACCCATGCTTCAAGCAAACTAAGCAAAAGGTGGAAGAAATTATCAACTTTTCAAGCACATGAATTCAGAGATAGCTGCGGTTGTGGTGATTGGACAAGTGCTGGTTTAATATCAGAGATTTGCAATAGAGAGGCAAAACATTTGCGAAAAGTATCAGAAAATTCTGTTATTAATGCCCTGAAGTATGGGCAGGCTTTAGCAGTGTGGAACTGTGATTTTGAAGGTGCTAGAGGAGGAATGTATCGGGTAAGAAAACCTACATTTAAGAAGCATATTCAGCAAATACTCAAAACTGGTATTCTAAAAAGAGGAAATCGTACAAAAACACCAGAAAGCGAAATTTTTGGTCGTGAAAATTGCTGTTGCTCTTATTTCCCGGCCGTTTCAATTTGAAAAGCACCTGATGTTTTTCCCACATTTAGTACTAATGTTAAAATGAGATTTTCTGATAGACTTAGGGGAATTAACCTTTTAGAGAAAATACTATGATTATAATAAGTGTAAGAGAAAACTTTACCAATCCAAATAAACTATCGCCTCAAACTGATCCACATCAATTTAGGATAGTTAATCTATCTCAAAGTACAATGCCTAATTCGAGGATGTCAAAGAGCAATTTTCTGCGGAAACTATCTAAACTTTCTGATAAAAGAATATTAGTGCTAGTACATGGATACAACAATGAGCACGATAAGATGTGTAGAGCATATTATACGATTGAAAAGAATGTAGCAAAGTATATAAAGAATCAATACGGGATTGTAATCGGATATTCTTGGCCTGGTGGGGAACATCGCCTTTCTTGGTGGTTAGCAAAATACAATGCTGACAAAACAGCTAAGAGACTCAAAATTTTAATTAAGAGCATATCAGAGGTGCTTAAATCATCGCCTAATATACAACTTGATGTAATTTCCCATAGTTTAGGTGCTAGAGTTATACTCGAGATGCTAAAACAGTTGTCTAAAGAAAATTTAGGATGGCAACCAGTGCGCAACTATTTTTGTATGGCTGCAGCAGTAGATAATGAGGTTTTAGAGCCATCTGAGAAATTTCATGCTTCGACAAGTCAGATAAATAATATCTATATTTTCCATTCTAAGCATGATAAAGTCTTGCGATCGGCCTACAAACTTTCTAAGTTTGATCGTGCACTTGGGGTTTATGGTCCCGAACATTTTAATAAATTAGGGAAGCATATATATGTAGTAAATTGTGAAAATCATGTTGAAAGTCACGGAGCCTACAAAAGAACTGCCTTAGTATACAACTACATACAAACAGTACTAACAAATAAACAATCTATTAATAGAACTGAAACTTTATAATGAAAATGGAGAAAGATCATAACCTTGCAAGCCAAGTATTTTTTACTAGTATATTTGTGGAGGCAATAGCATGAAAACTAACTTTGTAGGTGATCTTAAAAATGTGGTAATGTCACCAACATATCACATGATAGAGAATGGTTAATTATAGGTATTTTTACGACGAGACATTGCAAATGCGTTACGAACTAATAGGAAAAGATCATTTTGCTATATTGCACAAAGTTGTATGTGTGCTGCTTTGTTTAGCTCTTATCAATGCTTGTGCTTATAGAGACGAAGGTGAAATTGATTACCGTAAGGCTAGTTTTTCCAATGCAAAGAAAGATAAAAATGATCAAAATGAACGTATAGAGCTAGCTAAACTAGAGCATAAGAATAGATCACTAGGAGGAACTGCAAGTATTTCTCAGGATGATTATATAACCATAAGGCTTATGACTGCCTTTATAAAGAATTACACAGAGGGTCCATGGAGTATCCTGAACGATGCCTTGTTTGAGGGTCAATTACGCTCAAGAGGAGAAATCGCTATACTTGCCAAAGTTACACCACTTGAAGAACTTAAAACTAATTTTCGTGAAGATGCCCATGATGAAGCACATGTAATTTTTTATTCAAATGATGTAGTTGCAGGGCAATTTTTGAATTTCAATAATATGCCTATTTATGGTCCGACTAAGAAAGGAATAAGAAATGGTCTTGTTATTGAACTTTGGATTATGGAACTAGATATAAGTACTCCAATAGTTGGTGCTTTGCTTAAAAAAATGGCAACCTCATTTGACCCAACTGGTGGTATAGGTAACCAAGTTTTAGGAGGATTAGGCGAAAGTTTGTTAAGTTCTGCTGGAGCAAATGACGTAAATTTTCTTTACCGGGCACTGTTTGTGCCTCGTGAAATAAAAAACAGAGAATCTCCGCAGGCTTTTTTAGAAGAAGGTCCTCATGTATTTATACGCTCGGAAAAAAGGGTTCGCCCTCAAGACATTAACTGGTCAGAATTGTCGTTAGATGTGAACAGTGGACGACTATATAAGTGTCTTGATAATACTCAGAATACTCGAGATACAGATAAATGCGTAAATATAAAAGAATATAGAGATAACAATTATTTGGTTTTGAATGTAATTAAATCAGACCATCAAGAGGGTCAATTCAATAGAGAAACCTATGGTCAGCTACTTAGAGAATTTGATCGTGTCAGAAACGAAGGCAGCGGATATGATACTTTAATTGGTTATCTCACAAAATTGAGTATACAACCTTTATTAGACGCAATATACAATTTTAAGGGAAAGAAAGATAGTCTTGTTATGTGCCAGATGGATAAAAAAGATTGTGATCAGGAATGTGATGCTAAAAAGGCTGAATGTGAGAAAGATAGAAAGAACAGTTGCAAAATTGCAAAAACAGACATAATAAATCAATTTGAAATATACTGGCAAAACCATCAAGAAACTCTAAGTAAAAACTTGCTTTTGAGAATAGAAACCTCATCAAGATTAAGAAGTGCTATCCGAACAATAGGAGAGTTAAAAGAGGATATGATACCTTATTTTGATTGGACTGACGGAACCAAGCTAACTGATAAGAAAGATTCCATAAGGGATGACGTACTAGACAAGTTGACGTGCCAAGAGACAGGGGAATCAAATTAAGGAGGAACTGAAAGAGGGAGTAACGTTTCCCACTATTTTCCTGCGGTTTCAATTTGAGAAGCACCAATAGTTTTTTCCAGTTTCTCTTGTAATTCGGCAATGGCTTGCTTGGTGTTTGCATGATTTTCCTTAAGCACTTTGGCATGTGCCACGAGTGCTTTTTCTGAGTCATCTGTGCCTGTCTCTGCTTTTTGGTATAGTTGCAGGAGGTCGTTGTTTCGATGTAGCAAATCAATCATACATTTTGAAATGACATAAGTGACGTTACTCCATTTTTGGGGCTACATAAAAAGTCATTTGGGACTGTTGAAAAAGTATTTCATGCACCGTAGGGGAGGGCTAACATGAGGCTGTTGAAAAAGTGTTTCATGGCACCGTAGAGGGTAATTGTCTAGTGCAGAACCACCACAACCACCCCGTCAGGCTTCGCCTGCCACCCCTCCAAAGGAGGGGAATGTACTAATGCAGATACTTTTTCAACAGCCCCACATGCCCTCCAGAAACGCGTTGCGTCTGCACAAGTAGAATCGCCGATTGAGCCAGTAGGTCAATCAGCGTGACCTTGTGCAGAACTTTAACTTGATTGCTAAATTCGTACATTATCCTTCGTACGCCATCCAATTCATGGGAACCAAAACCAAGTAGCGCAAGCGGTTCTGTTGGTGCAGAACGGTACCGTAGGGCGGACATGTTAGTGCTGACGTTCCTCCTCAATTTATTACCGACGTTAAAGCTAGTTTTTTCGATAAAATAGAGAAGTTAAAAATATTACAGGAGAACTCAACATGAAAAAAAAGCGTTTTAGTGAAGAACAGATCATTAAGGCATTAAAGTCAAACGAGGCCGGTATCAAAGTAATAGATATCTGTCGCGAGCTTGGCATCGCCGAGCAGACATTTTATCGTTGGCGCGCCAAGTATGATGGTATGGAAGTCTCAGCAGCCAAACGACTACGAGAGCTTGAAGCCGAGAACAGCAAGCTCAAGAAGCTACTAGCTGAGACGATAATGAAGTACGATACGGTACAGGAAGTATTATCAAAAAAGTGGTAAAGCCGGCGCAGCGCAAACAGATTGTCAAAGATCTAGTGAGTGCCGGTCGGCATAGTGAACGCACCGCCTGCGAGATTGCCGGTATCAGTCGCACTGCTTATCGTTATCAGGGTAAGCAAGCTGCTAAAGATGTCGAGCTAGAAGCCGCGTTATTGGCGAAGGCAAAGCAGTATCCGAGGTATGGCTATAAGATGTTGCATGGGCTTCTTAAGAACGAGGGCCGGGTCATCAATGTCAAGCGTACCTATAGGCTTTATAAGAAAAACGGGCTTGCATTGAAAACTAAGAAGCGCAAGAAGCTATGCCAGCTGCGTTGCGTGCCGACGACCCCACAACGGGTCAATGAGTGCTGGTCTATGGACTTTGTGCATGACCAGTTGAGTGATGGCAAACGCTTTCGAGTATTGAACATAATAGACAATTGCAGCCGTGAATGTGTCGGTCAGATTGTTGCCATTTCTATCACTGGCGAACGCGTCGCAAACTATCTATCCGAATTGATAGACAGACGCGGTGCGAAGCCGGCCAGTATCGTCTGCGATAATGGCACGGAGTTTAGATGCAAGGCGATGTTTCACTGGAGCCAAGACCAGCAGGTGGCATTAGATTTTATCCAACCTGGCAAACCGACCCAGAATGCCTTTGTCGAGAGTTTCAACGGCAAGTTCCGAGACGGTTGTCTGAATCAGTTCTGGTTTCGTTCAATAAAAGAGGCAAAAGAGCTTATAGAAGACTGGCGAATAGATTATAATGAAGTCCGCCCGCACAGTGCACTGGGCTATCAACCGCCAAGTGTATTTGCGGAGGCAAGAGCATGAAAACTAACTTTTCAGTTGGTAATAATAATGGGGTAACGTCAGTCCGCCCCTACCGTTTGCGTAAATTTGAGGGCGCAGGCGGTTAGGTTTGGGCGATAACAGTACTTTTTCAACAACCCCATTTTTCATACTATTACCCCTATTTGTCCAATATGTCGTGGCATCGTACAAAAGATTGACAGAGTCGTAATAAATCAAGTATTCTAGTTCATGTTGAATCACCATAATTAAGGAGAAAATCATGAAACATGGAGAGCAAAAAGAGAAATTTCAGTTTATAAAAACGTTTCCTCAGTTACGTGGATTAGTATTGAAAAAAGAAATTGCTAATGAACTTGGAGAACTTATGGTTTCCGCGGCGGAACGTCCAGATAGCAATATACCAGCTGGTTACACATACTTCGGACAATTTGTAGATCACGATATTACTAGAGATGATACGCCTGGTTTAGAAGATACAAGAGAAATTGACAATTCACCACGACCCGCATCTGAACTAATTCAGAGTAGATCACCGTCGCTTGATTTAGATAGCGTTTATGGGGTCCCTACAGCAGGTGGGGATGATAGCCCGCGTACTGATGGAGTTCATTTTTCTTTTGCGACAACATCACCGTCAAGTGGGCGAGGGAATTCAAAGAAAGCATTACGATATGATATTCATAGAGGTGTAGATAGAGTTAAGATTCCAGATAATAGAAATGATGAGAACCTCGCTGTTTCTCAGACTCATGCTCTTTGGATGAGATTTCATAATCATGTGGCTGATGCTTTATTAGCTTCTGGAAAAGGTGGAAGAGATCTATTTATTAAAACAAAAAATTGTGTCATTAGACATTATCAGCATATAGTAATACATGACTTTATAAGCCGCTTTACTGACAATGAAGTATTCAACGAAGTTTTTGGAAATGGAGCATCAAGATTTTTAAGTGCTATTCCTGCCGAAAAGGTTGGAATGCCGCTAGAATTCTCTGCCGCAGCGTATCGTTTTGGGCATTCTCTAGTCAGAGAAAATTATGACTGGAATCTCAATTTCAACGCTATGAAAGACAGTGCCGCCAATTTCGATCTAGCTAGTAAAGATGGACCTAACCTTTCCTTGTTTACTTTTACAACAGCAGGAGGGTTTTTAAGGGATTTGCGTCCTTTACCAAGCAATTGGATAGTCAACTGGAAAAATTTCTTTGAAGTTGATAATTCATCACCACAAAAAACTAAAGCAATTGATCCCTTTCTTTCTATTGGAATGGGAAATATTCCAACTGACTCTGATCCACTTAATTTGGCGGCAGCTAATCTACGGCGCGGCAGTATTGTAGATTTACCATCAGGCCAAGATATTGCAAACGCTATGAGGGTTAATGCACTGACAAAAGCAGAGATGGTTGAACGCATGCCAGATGAAATGAAAGATTTTATTCAAGGTCAAGGATTGGATATAAAAACCCCTCTTTGGTTTTATATACTTCAAGAAGCTAATGTTCAAACTGAAGGGAAAACACTGGGTGAATTAGGTTCTTATATTGTTTGTGAAACTTTTCACGCGTTGATTAGGCAATCAGAACCATCTATCATAGTAGAGAATTGGCATCCTAAAGATATACTTAAGGAAGGGACTACAATTGATTCAATACCAGCACTAATAAATTTTATTGAGGACAGGGAACCAGTCATTAATCCGCTTGAAGATGATAGATTGAACACTGAATAGAACAAAGTTACACAAAATATTTGATAGTCTCCTTGTCTGGAATACTCGCTATTAAGGCGTTGCCAATATGTGATTTATGATGGTCTTTCCCAAAGCTTTCGCCAGTTTCGGTGGCACTGCGTTTCCGACCATGCGTTGTATAGCGGTGCGGCTTGGGATTTCTTGCTTGGGACAGAATTCGTAATCTCTTGGAAAAGATTGCAATAGCATGGCTTCTCTAAGAGTGATTGATCTATCTTGTTCGGGATGTCCAAATCGTCCGTTTCCAATACCAGTGCAATGGGTTGTCATAGTCGGAGCGGGCTTATCCCACCACATTCTGCCGTAATTGCAACTGTAGCTGTGTCCCGAGACTTTCTTGTGGCAATCTAATACCAAATTATCAGGCCAATCACGTCGTGTGCCTCCGTCGTGCTTAGTCATACGTATGCGTTCTAGGTTCAAGGGTGAAAGGTCGGGAGCGCGGTGCATACAATCCGTCGGATCTTCTTCGCTTGCTTTCAAAGGTGGTAGATTTTCTATTGCTCTACGCACCGTTTTCCATTGCTCGGCATTTCGGTATGTTCCGTCGGGAACCGAAATTTTGCCTAAGCGAGAGGCTAGTAAGACCAGCCGTTCACGTGATTGTGGAACACCATATTCACGGCAGTTAATGATTTTGTAGTCAACATGATATTCGTTCTTCGTTAAAATTGCGAGAAATTGATTAAACACAGCTTTCCCTCGACTTACTAACCCTGGAACATTCTCCATAGTGACGAATTCTGGTAATATCCCCTCTATATAACGACCGAAATGTTTCAGCAAATCCCAGTCGTTATGAAGTCTTTTTTCTTTGATGGTGAGTTTTGAGAATGGCTGGCATGGCGCACAACCGGCTAAGAGTCTATATTGTCCGGTTTCAAATAGTCCGGCGATATCCGAATGGTGGTTGCGGGTTAAATCCCAATCGTAAAACTTGGATCCCGGATTATTTTTTTCGTAGGCATAGCGTGCCTGCTTGTCAATATCAATGCCTGCCGTTACTCTGACACCCGCCTTACGCAATCCGTAGGTTAAGCCACCGGCACCACAAAAGAGATCTACGGCACTGATTTTCTTTATGACAAATTGCTTACTCATTTTTTTATCAGTTTCATAAGGTCTTCAATCATTTTAATTTTATCTTTAGCCTCTTTCTGTGCTTCCAAGTAGTCTTTATATTGATGTTTTGCTTGCGATATGATTTCTTGATATGTGGTTACTCTAATATTCCTTATTTGAAGACTTCTTTCACCTTTTTCTCTTTCATCAGGGTTATCCCAACCAATAGGGAGTTCTCCTAGAATAATAATACCTTCCACAATGTTATTTTTATCCGTCTTTTTTAATACTTTGGAGACAGCTTGCATATACGCATAAATTTGGTCTGCTAAAACAGACTCCTTAAGTTTTTTTCCGGGCTTCTTGAGTTCTATAACTACATGTTGTCCAGAAGTTTTCCTGTAGCGAATATCAAGCCTTAATTTCTTATCGACTTTCCCCCATTTTTTAAATACTTCTTCTTCTATATGTTTTTCGGTAGATACAGGATCCCACGAGGGGTCTAATAACCAAAGATGATCATATATGTGTTTTTGAATGATTTTTTCTAACGCATCATTCTGTACATCACTATCCAGCTTATCTATCACACTTAACCGTCCTCGTGTTATGTCGTAGTACTTCATCGCTTCAATATCATCTTGACAATTGAATAATTCGGAAAATTTTCCTAAATCTTCTAATGAGACCTCTCTCAGGGCATCTAAATTCCCTTTCATTTTCATTTGTTCTACAGCCGGTATAATGCAGCTAATTAAATTTTGTTTTCGTTCTTTTTGTTTATCTTTATCATCATCTTTAATTTTTGCCACATCCTTAATTAGTCTGCTAGTTATCTTTTTAGCATCTGGTGGAAGTTCTCCATGCCAAATTTTGAATTTTGGGTATTTACTAAAAATATCTTTTTGTTCTTTTTTGCCTCTTTTTTCGTGCAATTCACTGCATATACTTTTCACTAATTTTTGAATTTCTTTTTTAATTTCTTCGTAACGCTCGTCGTTCTCTTTTAGACGTTGTCTGCCACTGGTTGCTATATCTCTATTGTCTTCGTCAAGATAATCTGCATGGATTTCTCCCACTAAATATCCTGCGCCGACTGCTCCTTCGCCAAAACTATGCAATACATCCTCTTGCGCTAGTCTGCCTCGCATCATAATGGCAATATTGTTTAGATTTTCATCACCCTCCTTTAGTTCCCCGTGATGAGATACCGCACCAATCCATCCCGATAATCGCTTGTCAACATCATTGCCATGTTTGTAGTCTTCGTCTTTAAGCTCTGTACATAATGCCTTGATTTCCATGTCATCTTTTTTATTTCCGAAAGTCCATAACTCTTGGATCTTAGAGAAATAATTTCTGTCACTTGCAGATATTTTTTCGTTGTTTACAAAAACTTCAAAGTTATATTTTTCTCCAGTGATGGAAAATCTTCTAGACAGCCGTTCTTTCAGCCGTTCTTGTAATCCTCGCGGAGAATATAGAAAGTCAGTAAGTTCTATTTCAGTGCCACATGTAATGTCTATTGGTTTTATTTCTTCAGGCTCATATTCATCTGCCTCCTGAATTGCTTTTTCTATTTCGGGGTATGACAATTTTATGCCAATCTTTTCCTCGTCTTTGGCTGAATATACTTTTATTTGTTTTGCCATAGAGAATAAAGCCAATCTGCCGATACCTTTCCTCCCCATAACTTTTCGTCTGTGTTTTGCCGTTTTTTCTTTTCCTGCGCTACGGCGACGGTAGCCAATGGTAAGATATTTCTCTTGGATATCGTCCCTGTTCATCCCATGACCGTCGTCTTTGATTACAATTTTTTTTTCGTCAGTCAGTATATCAACTCGCTCGGCATCGGCATCCCATGCGTTTGCTACCAATTCTGCAAGAGCAGCCGGAAATCCGCTGTATAGTTTGACACCTAGGTCGTCAATGTTGACTAGGCTTACTTTCATGCTTAAAGGTTTTGGTTTTTCAGCCATGAGAGTTTTATCCGATACAGGGGTTTGCCATATTATGGTCTATATAGGTAATGCCACTCCTCTCGCTATTTCCTCGCAGTTTCAATTTGAGAAGCACTGATAACCTTTTCCAGTTTTTCTTGTAATTCGGCAATGGCTTGCTTAGTGTTTGCATGATTTTCCTTAAGTACTTTGGCATGCGCTGTGAGTGCTTTTTCTGCGTTATCTGTGTCTGTCTCTGTTGTTGATGGTTTGTGATATGGCGACAAGAGATCGTTGTTGCGATGTAGCAAATCAATCATACACTTTGAAGTGACATAAGTGTTAATAATCATCTCGCGCAATTCGCCATCGTCCAGATAACCAATTGAAGAGGCGTTGCTGTCGTAGATAGTGAAGAAATTCTTGCCCATCGGATAATGGATGAGAAAGGGCTGGTCTTCGCCTAGCTTTTCTATTTTCTCCCCAACATTTTCATAATAGCTGTCCCATATAATTGTTATCTCGCTCTGAATGGATCGTAGTAGGTTTTCTATTAGTCCTTGCTCTTTTTGTTCGGCTGAATGTTGTTGGCGGGATAAACTTACTAGCATCGCTACTATGGTAAGAGCACTGCCGATCACACCGGCAACAATAGCCATGATAGCAATACCGTAGATTATGAATTCCATAATTTTTACTCCTGGTTAAGATGAAGTGGATGGTTCAAATGAAAGTTATTGTACGGTACTTCCAACCTTCCTCAAAGGCAGATATTTGACGAGGATTAGACATAGCCGAACAGATGTTCTATTGCTGTTTCTCTCAGATATATTACCAATATTGAATAAAGACCTTATCTAAGTTTTAACCCTGAGAATGAGGAAGGTCATGGAGGCGCATTGTATCAACATAGAATATTGTGTAAGTATCTAGTAAATGGTTTGCGTGATTATGTGATGCCGGCGGTTGGAGTCGTGCGAAACGGTACCGTAGGGCGGATATGCAAATCCGCCCCTACCATTTTCATAAATTTGATGGCGCAAGCGGTTACGTTTGGGCGATGATGTTACTTTTTTGATAGCCCCGAATGGTTTAGTGCAGAACCGCTACAACCACCCCGTCAGGCTCTCGCCTGCCACCCCTCCAAGGGAGGGGAATGGCCTGCCTGAATGTGTTGCATCCGCGAAAATAAAGTCGTACGCCATCCAATTTATGGGAACCAAAACCAAGTGGCGCAAGCGGTTCTGTTGGTGCAAAACGGTACTTTAGGGAGGGCATGTTAGCCCTCCCCTACGGTGGTTACCATAAGTTTGATGGCGCAAGCGGTTACGTTTGAGCGATGATGTTGCTTTTTAACAGCCCCAGTTGCTCTATACAAACCTAACCAGCAAGCTAACAGTCGACACAATAAGGGCAACATTCATCGCTAGTAATAAACTTAACATCCATTTTATTGCCTTGTTGTCCGCCCTTAGTTCCGCTAAACCTTCTCTTAGGTCTGCCTTCGTTGCCACATCCTTGGAATTTGCAATATCGGCAATAGCTTCCTTTGCTTCGGCATCAGATACGCCGTCTATTTTTCTTAATGTGTTATAGAGTGCTATTTCTGACATATCCTGTTTCCATATATTGTGTTCAAATTACTATTATAAAACCAGTTTATAACTTCGCAAATCGCAAATTGACATAAATTTGCATAATGAGTAAAGCAATCAAAATAGGGTGACATCAGTCTAAGCTCACATCTTTTGATATTTTCTCTAAATGTTCCAATGCCATTTTTGTTTCTTGGTCTTGTGATAGATGCTCCACTTCCTCAGTTGTTAAGTCCGCCGAGTGCTTCAGAATATACATCCATCTATCCTGCATATTTTCCAGTTCATAGCAGCCTTTGTTGAATTTACTCAGTTCCACTATGACTATCTTAAAACTCGACTTCACATCACGGTCTGGATATTTACTAAACCTAAGCGTTAGTTCGTTTATATAATCTTGCGTCTCTTCAAACACTGTGAAGGGTGTAAATATCAACAAGTAGGTCGGAGTAATCTCGTCAGGGTCTTTCAATTTTTTCTGCTCCGGGTCATAATTATGCAGAGAAACCCAGTCGGTCACTATGTTGCGCAAAGGGTTCTCTTCCTTGTTTAGAGCGACTTGTAGCTGTATGCCAAGGTTTTTCCCGTCGCTTAATTTCACCAGCATATTTAATACAGCAGGGTTAATATCCGACAAGTTCTCTGGATTAGATGCTTGCCCTACACTAACGAATGTCTTCTTCCCTCTGGCATCTACAAAAATGACAGTTGCTTCTCTTCTCTCAGTGCCTACAACAAAGATATCCAAAACTTTGCCGGTAATAGAGAAGAACTTCCTAAGCAAAGAGGTGAGCACTTGCTTATTGCTTGCAAAAAACCGTTCGAGAACGGCATCTTGTGTAAATGATAAATATTGAGTTTGTTCCATGATAATTCTCCTTAAGTTTAATGAAAACTCCTAGTTTGGATCAGTATCTGATGTGCTGGAAAAACTTTTGGATGAACGGTAGTAAATATCCGATAAACGGTATGAGATGTGCGGAAACATTGTGTTTTCGGGTATTTACTCTCTTCAATAAGTCCACCTCTGCGGGTGGTTTGAGGGGCGTGTCGTATCAACACAATATCATGCAAGTATCCGGTAAATGGTTTGCATGATTATATAGTGCGGGGCGGTTGAGACGGTAAAAGTACAATACTTCATGGAGGGCATGTAAGGCTGTTGAAAAAGTACCGTCATCGCCCAAACGTAACCGCTTGTAGAGGCAGACTCATATGTCTGCCCTAAAGTACCGTCTTATACAGACCTAACCGCTATGCACTACAAGATTATGGTTTGCATAAATTTGATGGATGAATGTATTGATTGTTCAGAACCTCAACAACCACCCCGTCAGGCGAAGCCTGACACCCTTCCACGGGAGGGGAATACTACTTGTTCAACAGGTGGAGGTTCTATTCCGGCATGATTCTTTTCATGAAGTTATCAAAAAGTGGAACTGTAAATTCTGTATCTCCGTGAGAGGGGCTATAGATCATTCCTTTTTTTATCAGTTTGTTTCTTAAAGGGGCTACACTTTGAGGGCTGGCTCCTAACTTTTCTGCTATATCTCCTGAGCGATGACTCCCGCCACCGAAGGAAGCTAAGGCTCTAAGATATTTCTTTTCTGTGGGTGTAAGTCTGTCAAAACGAACACGGAAAAATCCTTCGTCTAGGCGATTTAATGAATGTTTGTTCGCCTTTTTCACAATGTCTAAAGTGATTACTTTTGAATTGGATAAATTCCAGCATTGGTATCCCCACTCTTGTAAAAAATAGGGATAGCCTTTCGTTTTGTTAAAGATCTCTTCGAGGGCTTTTTTATCAAAGCTCACATTCAGAGCTTCGGTGGGTTTTTGAAGGGCTTGAAAGGCGAGTTCTTTTCCCAGAGGTCCAAGATGAGGGAAGTCAAACATTCTTTCTGCATAAGACTTTGAAGCTCCTACAAGGCTTAGTAGTTGAGGCAATCCTGCACCGACCATCATAAGAGGAAGTTGTTTTTGTACGATTCTATGAAACGCCATAATAAGCGCACTGAGTTCTTTTTTCGATAAGTATTGCAGTTCGTCCAGTATAAGGACTAAAACTGTATTGTGTTCTTTTATAGCTTCACCGACATGCTCCAGGAGAATAGGAACATCAATCTCCAAATCACCGCTATCGGCAGAACCTTTTTGCGGTTCAATATCTAAATCTAAACTTATTTCAATATCGCCGTACTTTAGCTTTAGCGATTTCAGAAAGCTCTTAAGTATACGAAAGGCCTTTTTAATTTTTTGACTACTTCCTTTATTTTGGAGTTTGAACAGTAGTATCTGTAAATGAACGGCTAAGTTTGTAGAAAAGTGTTTTTTCTCGTGTGCTTCTATATAAATGGAGTGGCAGTTGTATTTTTCTACAATGCCGTCGATTTTATTCAGAAGAACCGTTTTCCCTACCCCTCTTAAGCCCACCAATAGGAAACTTTTTTCTGATTTTCCATGCTGGAGGCGGGCTAGAGCGAGGCGGGCTTTTTCTAATATCTCCGAGCGACCTACTAATGCTGGCGGAGGAGCTCCTGCGCCTGGCGAAAAGGGGTTTTCTATCTCATGTTCTTCATAGTCCATAGATACAAATATACCAAGTTTATCTAAATATATCAAAATTTTAGTATATTTAGATAAATTTGATATATTTCAGGGTTACGATGACAAGGATTGTGCGATGCCAGATACATATTGGACTCTGTAAGTCATTGACATTTGAACAAAATCATTGCCGATATTAAGGGAAGTGCGGCTGTTGAAAATGTACCGTCATTGCAAAAATTCAACCGCTTGCGCCATTGAATTTATGCAAACGGTAGGGGCGGACTCGCATGTCCGCCCTACGGTACCGTCCTGCACAAACCCAACCGCTACGCGCCACTTGGTTTTGGTTCCCATAAATTGGATGGTGTACGATTTCGTTTGTGCAAGCGCGTCGCGTTACGGGAGGGCATGTTAGCCCTCCCCTACCAGTTTCATAAATTTAATGGCGCAAGCGGTTACGTTTGGGCGATGATGTTACTTTTTTGATAGCCTTAGTTGCTCTACACAAAACTGATCAGCAAGCTAACAGTCGACACAATAAGGGCAGCGTTTATCGCCAGTAATAAACCTAACATCCATTTCACATCTGCTTTCAATGCCTTGATATCTGCTTTCAGTTCCGCTAAACCTTCTTTTAAGTCTGCCTTCGTTACCACATCCTTGTAATTTGCAACATCGGCAACAGCTTCCTTTGCTTCGGCATCGGATACGCCGTCTATCTTTCTTAATGTGTTATAAAGTGCTATTCCTGACATATCCGGTCTCCATATGTTGCGGTCAAAATACCATCATAAAACCAGTGTGTAACTTTGCTAATCGCAAATTGACATAAATTTGCACAATAAGCTGAGCGACTAAATACATAGGGTGACATCAGTCCACACTCCGATCTTTTGATATTTCCTCTAAATGTTCCAATACCATTTTTGTCTCTTCGTCTTGTGATAGATGCGCTACTTGTTCGGTTGTCAAGTCCGCCGAGTGTTTCAGAATATAATTCCATCTATCCTGCATATTAATCAGTTCAGAACAACCTTTATTGAATTTATTTAGTTCCACTGCTACCATCCTTAAACCCGCATCTATACCATGGGCTGGATATTTACAGAGCCTCAACGTTATTGTGCTTATATAATCTTTTTCTGGATGTGTACTATGCTTCAACGCTAGTTCGCTTATATAATCTTGCGTTTCTTCAAACACTGTGAAGTGTGCAAATATCAACGAGTAGGTTGGATGGATATTACTAGCCTCTGCCCATATGTTTTGGTCATAACAATGCAGAAAAGTCCAGTCAGTTATCATGTGATCCCGGAAGTTTTTTTCCTCGTTTATAGCAACTTGTAGCTGTATGCCAATTTTTTTCCCGCTACTTAATTTCACCAGCAGGTCTAATACGACACGATTAATATCTGGCAAATCTTCTGGATTGGATGTTTGCCTAAAACGAGCGAATGTTTTTTCTCTTCCAGTATCTACAACAATGACATCCAAAACTTTGTCAGTAATAGAGAAGTACTCTCTAAGCAGAGAGGTGAGTACTTGCTTATTGCTTGCAAAAAACCGTTCGAGAACGGCATCTTGTGTAAATGATAAATATTTAGTTTGTTCCATGATAATTCTCCTTAAGTTTAATGAAAACTCCTAGTTTGGATCAGTGTTTGATGTGCTGGAAAAACTTTTGGATGAACGGTAGTAAATATCCGATAAACGGTATGAGGTGTGCGGAAATAGTGTGTTTGGGGCTGTTGAAAAAGTATTTCATGCACCCATAAGGGGTAATTGTCTAGTGCAGAACCACCACAACCACCCCGTCAGGCTTCGCCTGCCACCCCTCCAAAGGAGGGGAATGTACTAATGCAGACACTTTTTCAACAGCCCCATGTTAGCCCTCCCCTACAGGTGGTTCGCATGCACGTTGTATCAACATATAATATTGTGCAAGTACTCAGCAAATGGTTTGCATGATTTGATGGCGCGGAGCGGTTGAGGTTGTGCCGATGCGTCACAGCCGCTCGGCTATCTTTTCTATTTCTTTTTGGTTGGATTGTGGGGTTTGCGCTTCAAGTGCTTTCCATACGCTCAGGTATCCAATTTGGTCAATGATTGCTTTCAATTTTTCCTTGCCAACTTCTCTGTTTTTTTCAAGGAACAGCAATAGTCCACCGAATATGTTTTTTGAGCTTATATAGCTTTTCCCGCTATGCATTTTTTCAGAAACCCTAGCATAATATTTTTCATCCAGAATTTCTAGTGTGAGGTCAGGCTTCATAATGTCGGACATTTTATGCGCCCACCGCCATCGCCAGTAAGTCTTTCCGAGATAAAAGTCATTGAATACGATCTTTTTCCCTCTTGGTGCCGGATTGCACATGGCGCGTAAAATCCTTCTAACACAACCGTCTATTTCTTCTGTATCAGCGGATGTTAAGGCATTGTAAATCATATAACTGCCTGTGCTATTCGCGTCACTAGATTCCGATGCCAAATAAGGCGGTTGGATCTGCCCATCCTTAATCATTTTGATAATCACATATCCCCAGAAACCGCACTTGCATGTTACTTCATCAGATAGTCCCTTAAACGCTTGCCAGATTTTTTCCTGAGTATCGTAAGGCGGGTAGATGAACTCTCTCTCAGTAAATCGGTGCATAAAGCTCACTGGCTCACCTTTGTTAGTACTATCCGACAAGTTATTATGCTTAAGATATGTCAGGAAATCATCTTTCCCTGATTTACAAGCAATGAGAAATTCTTTTTGTTCCTCCGAGCCTTTATTCTTGTTTAGCTTCTTACCAAAATCTCCCCAAACTTTTTCATCAAGTTTTCTGTATTCACTCATCATCGGATCCTGCTTTGAATACGTGTAGAACATAGGGATTCATTTTCGTAGCAGCTAGACTAGGGTTGAAGTCTTCATCTTTCCAGTCTTGTCTGGTGTTCTCTTCTAACATCTGCAGATGGTTCAATAGCACACCGCCAACTTCGTCTTTATTGTCGGGTTCTAAATTGTGTATATATGCATAAGTGGCACACAATGCCTGAGTAGCGATAGCCGAACCCATTGACTGGTTGGAGTCTCTTGGTTCTGTTGGGGAGGCTTTTATTAGTTGATCATAAACATCGCTACCACATAGCAAGGACACCGGAATCTCACCCTCTCCGGCATATTCGTTGACTTCCACTCTCATCTCTCCGCTGTCGAGGTCTTCGTCATGCTCTAGTTTCATCAAATGATATACATCGCCTTTAGAGAAGGTTAATTTCGGCTCTATGGCAATGCGCGCATATCTAGGTATGAAAAAGGACTCGCCTGGTCTCCAGAAATCAGTCAACCCTGATGAAGCATCCACCGTGACTTTCACATCTTCCAAAACGATAATGCTGGGCATAACTTCTGGAGCATAAGAAAAGTCCATTGGTATGGTTTGCGTGATGGCTATGATTCCCTCTTGCATAGGCAGGATGCTTTCGTCACACAAGTGATGTTGTCGTTCGAAACTATCCTTGTAAAGCAACCTAACGGAAAATTTAGCTTTGCCTTGTTCCAGCAAACGAGAAATAAATGAACGACCTTTGAGGCTGTGTCTTAGGTGTAGTTTTCCGTTGCTTTGTTCGGCTTTGACTTCGTAAGCGATTGTTGCCGGGAAATCACTGCTGTCCTCTCTTAGAATCGGAAAATCAAGTATTAGATTATCTGACACTGCAGTAGCTCTTTAGATTTTTCAGCGTCGTTTCAACCCTAGCAGTGGTTGCAATGCCACTTTCACATCTCCGATATCATTCGGTTTTTTGATTTTTGCGACCACATCGTATTGTGTATCTTTGCTTAACGAACCCAATTTAATCTGCTTTTTATTGTCATAAAAAATCTCAATTTTATCGCCGTTCAATTCGGCTGTTATGAAGTCAAGGTAGGTGCATTGCTCGCCATCGCTATCATCCCCCAAACCTATTGACAAGTAGGCATTGTCTTTATCATTTTCTTGTTGTGTGGGAGTAATTCTTAACCGCACTTCCCAGATGCTGCCATTTTCTGTATATCTAGCGGCAGTCTTTGACTCCAGCACTCTGGAAATAACAGTGGGTGCGGAGTTGTTCCCGCTATCTTCTCTTGCTACTTGCTCCTTTTGAGGTTTGGGTGGTTTTTTTGATCCAGGTGCTGGCGAAGCTTCTTCTACTTGTCCATCTGATTTTTTGACACCGCCGGCATTTTCTTGGGCTTCGCTAGGGATGGTGAACAACGGCAAATTGAAAGAATCTCTCTCTATTTTTTTCAGGTAACCCTCCTTTATCTTCTCACTTAATTCTTTTAGTAGTTTTTTCAGTTCTTTTTCATCTTTTTTAATCAGCACACCTTTCTGCAACTTATTGTGATACGGGCCTTCGGCATTTTTCACCAGCCGAAACAACTCCGGGGCATCTTTTTTATCAATATCAATAATCGCAGTAAAAGGCTCAAAATCGGTGTCTTTTCTTAGCCTGTCTATGTCCACAGATAACATGGAATCGTGGCGAGCGACGACCATCCCGTTCCTCACCAGTATGATAGCGGAATTGGTGCTTTTGTCGTTTTTAATAAAAACACAAACTTTATCCGCATTGCTAAGCTCAATGGTTTTTTGTGAACCTTGTTCTTGAAGCGTCTGCCATGCTTGAAAGACTGTTTTGCCGGATAGTATGTTGTCTCCCATTGCTCTTTTACCCTCTTTTTTTCTACTGATTAGTTGTTCAACTCGAGCATAAGAGATTTTCTCTGAACTACCGTTCTTATGGATGGTAATGCTTAAATGACCATAGGGAATAGCATGGAAGAAGTTGCTAACGATGGCGTATTCGGCATCCTCATTCCAATCTTCGGACAAACCTAGAATGGCTATGATGGTGCCAGTATTAAATTCACGCATCTTAGGTTTGATAAAAGCAGGAGGGTCGTTGAGATAAGTGAACTTTGGATTCACTGGATCTTTAGGCTCCTTTGCTACAATCCTACCTCTTTTGACTCGCTGAGTTTCTCCATCTTGATGCCCGGCTAAAATTGGTGAACCAGTAAATAGCGTTTTTGTAGTGCCATTGTCCTTATACTTGGTAGCATAAAGCACATAGCACAGTGATGAGAGTGAATAGCTGGATAAGTTGCCCACCCCGAAAGAGCCCCCTGATTTTTCATCGCCTTTAATACTAACGCCTCCTGTCAGTATGGCATCCAACCGGTTTTGTTCCATTCCTATGCCGTCATCGGCAAACATCAAGACCTTTAGTTTTTCTTTGTGTAAAGCCTCTTTAATGAGTGCCACCCGTTGCTTTGAGTTTTCATTATAACTGCCTTGTTTTTCTGCTGTTTCGATGGCTTTACGCAAGACCTCTTTGTATTCCTTAATATGCGGTATTTGATGAGCCGAGATTGTTTCAATGTATATATTTACCTTACACTCATTATTATGTGCTTCGTGAGAAGCATCCAGAGCATTTTGCAACAACTCCCTAATCGGATTCGTATAGCCTTCTTTTTTATCTGCTAAGTCACTTCCAGTAAATCCCTCCATTGGACCGACCCTGAAATAAAGTTCCGACATATTCGCTCCTAACTAGTCCGCCCCTACCGTTTTCTTAAATTTAATGGCGCAAGCGGTTACGTTTGAGCGATGACAGTACTTTTTCACTAGCCTCAGTTTGGGTAGTTTATCTAGCATCAATGCATCAGCCGTTGTCGGGGTTTTTCGCACGGGCTTGAAAGCACTTAAATAATCGTATCGTGGAAATCGCTATGTGATTATGATCTTGCATTGGAATCTTTTCCTAAATGATAATATGAATGTGCTAATCCTAGCACTTTGCAGCAATGTAGTCAAAGATACAAATCCCTTGCCCACGTATGTAGGTTACGTGGGGCTGTTGAAAAATAGAACCGCCGTTTGAACCAGTAGGTCAAACGGCGTGAAGCTATGCAGAACCATAACATGGGTATGTAGGTCGGACAAGCTAAGGCTTGTCCTAAATGGTGGGTACACAAAAAACCACCCCGTCAGGCTACGCCTGCCACCTCTCCACAGGAGGAGAATAATACTTTTTCAACATCCCCATCTATATTCACTGCATTATTAATATTGCCCACCGTTTTACTCAAAGTGTTAAAATTATAGGTGACATGGGTATTTCTGGGGCAGCACAAACACGCTTAAATGCGATGTTAAAAAAATTTCAGACACTGGCGCAAAGCCAGGTCGGATACCCTTGTAATCAGAAATTTGATTATTCGGAACTATCGGTTTTTATGCGCTACTGCTTGAACAATGTCGGCGACCCTTTTCACGAAAGCAATTTCCGCAGCAATACTCTCCAAATAGAACGAGAAGTTATTGCTGAATTCGCTGACTTGATGCATCTACCACAAGCGCAGGCTTGGGGCTATGTTACGTCCGGTGGCACTGAGGGCAACATGTACGGTTTGTATTTGGGGCGCGAGTTATACCCGAAAGGTGTTGTGTATTTTTCTCAGGATACGCACTATAGTGTACTCAAAATTTTGCATGTACTCAATGTGCGCAACATCATGATCAAAAGCCAAGATAACGGCGAAATAGATTACGACGACCTTTACGAAACCATACGCATACACCGAGATGTCCCGGTCATTTTCATGGCGAATATCGGGACGACGATGAAGGGTGCGGTGGATGATTTAACTAAAGTGCGCAACATACTGAATGATTTAACGGTCAACAATTTTTACATACACGCGGATGCTGCGTTAAGTGGCATGATATTAGCTTTCGTTGATGACCCGCAACCTTACGACTTTGATGCCGGTATAGACAGCATAGCAATCAGCGGTCATAAATTAATCGGTGCGCCGTTGCCGTGCGGCATAGTGCTAACCCGACGCGATTATGTCAACCGTATCGCTCGTGCGATTGAATATGTCGGTGTTTTAGACACTACTTTGCCGGGGTCTCGCAACGCATTAACCCCTCTAATGTTGTGGTATGCGTTTGAGAAGTACGGTCATGATGGCTTTAAGGAAATAGTGGCAGACATGCTTGCGGTTGCCGAATATGCGGTGCTACGCTTCAACAAATTCGGTGTTAAGGCATGGCGAAACAAAAACTCTGCCACGGTCGTTATTCCTAAACCTTCGGCTACTTTTCTGCACAACTGGCAAATTGCCTCGCAAGGAGAAATCGCCCATATCATCACCATGCCTCATGTAGACCGCCCGCTGGTAGACCGACTGGTGGATGAATATATAAAAGATAGGCAGACACAAGCGGCATAGGGAGAACCGGTATCGTGAAAAGAATTATCATCATGGCAGAAAACAGAGTGGGTGTTATTGCCGACATTGGCAAAGTACTAGCCGACGATAAGATCAACATAGAAACGCTAGATGCCGAAAGCACGGGCGACGATGGGATTGTTATATTATCAACTGACGATCCCGATGGTGCTTTACACGCATTGACATACGCCGGATTTAGGGCGGTGAGCGACGAGGCATTAATCCTCAAATTGAAGGATGAACCGGGAGCACTTGCTAAAATTGCTGAGCAATTCAAACAATCCAATCTTAATATACGCAGCTTCCATATACTTGATCGCAAAGCGGGCTATTCTATGGTGGCGTTGACTACTGACGATAGAGCAAAAGCTCAAGCACTAATAGACGACAAATACATCATATGAGGCTGTTGAAAAATAGAATCGCCGTTTGTTGCGTTAGTCTGCCCCTACGCATGTAGGGTTACGTTGCAGTTTTGCGCAACGTCACGCCCAACACTCCTCCACAGGAGGGGAATGAATGAATAATAGATACGAACAGTTGCACGGTTGGCTTGAGCAGAAATTCGGGCAAGGTGCTTTCACCATACAAGCACTCAACAACGACGCAAGTTTCAGGCAGTATTACCGGGTTTTCACAAACGGAGATACATTCATCGCCAGCGATATGCCGCCCGATAAGGAAAACCCCGTTGCATTTAAGGACATCACAACGATACTCGCGAATAATCATGTGCGGGTGCCGTTGATACACGTTTGCGATGTTGCCACCGGACTATTCTTGCTAGATGATTTCGGCGATACGACCTACCTCAAGGCACTATCGGCAGACACCGCCGACCAGCTATATCAGCTCGCGATAGACGAGTTATTGAAAATACAAAGGATTGAAACGGATGCATTGCCGCCTTACGATAGGACTTTGTTGCTGGAAGAGATGCAACTGTTCACCAATTGGTATTGCAAGGTTCATTTAGGCAAGAAACTCAACACAGATGACGAAAAACTCATCGCACAAAGTTTCAATTATTTGGTAGATAATGCGCTTGAACAACCGCAAGTTTTCGTACATCGCGACTATCATTCCCGCAACTTGATGCATTGTGCTGACCATTCGATAGGTGTGCTGGATTATCAAGATGCCGTCTTAGGACCTATTAGCTACGACCTAGTCTCCTTGCTAAAAGATTGTTATATAGAATGGCAACCCGCACAACAACTGAAATGGCTACGCTATTTTCTGGAGCATACGCCTCGGCGATTAGACGAAGAACGTTTTATACGCTGGTTTGACTTGATGTGCATACAACGGCATCTAAAGACAACCGGTATTTTTGCCCGCCTCAATCACCGCGACCACAAACCCACATATCTCGCCTCTATCCCAAGAAACCTACGCTACATAAAACAAGCGATTACAAATTATCCCGAACTTGAAGGGTTGCATCAATTCATTGAAGGGCTTGCCCAATGAAGGCGATGATTTTGGCAGCAGGTCAAGGCATGCGTATGCGTCCGTTGACTGAGCGTATTCCCAAAGCATTGATTGAAGTGAACGGCACATGCTTGATAGAACATCATCTAGTGCGTATACGAGATGCTGGCATCACTGATGTTGTCATCAATCTAGGACATTTGGGCACAATGATAAAAGATAAGCTAAAAGACGGTGGCAACTACGGGGTACGCATAATTTATTCAGACGAAGGCACAAATATTTTAGAAACTGCCGGCGGCATCATCAATGCTTTGCCGTTGCTAGGCGACGACCTTTTCTTCGTGATCAATGCCGATGTCTATACCGATTACGAGATTCGTTCAACCACACTCCAAGCCCCCATACAGGCACATTTGGTTATGGTGGACAATCCCTCGCATAACCCCGACGGAGATTTCGGCATAACTGAAAGCCTATTAGTTGATGACGCAGCGACCCAATTCACTTTCAGTGGCATGGGTTATTACACTGCTGCTTTATTTGAAGGATTGAAGCCGCAACGCTTGCCGTTACTTAAGGTTTTGCAAAGGGCTATCGCGCGCAATCTGATTAGCGGCGAACATTATCAAGGAAAATGGGTGGATATCGGTACAATGGAACGATTAAATTCGCTACTTACCGACACTGCTACAACTACATAAACAACTACAGTGAAACACATTATCTCAGAATCCGAACGACATCTCAGCACCGGAAACTGCCCCAAATGGCTATACAAAGTAGTGCAGGATAATGTCCGCACCGCACTTGCCGAGGATATGTTAGAAGAAGACCTCAGTACACATACAGCACAGCATCAAACAGCGGGAGAAGCGGTAATCGTATCCAACGAAACCGCAATAATCGCAGGTCAATTTTGGGTGAACGAAGTTTTCAATCAAATGCAAGCCAACCTCTCAGTGAAATGGGACGCAAAAGACGGACAAGCGGTGAATGCCGGACAACAGCTCTGCACAATCAGCGGACAGTTGTCTGAGATATTGCACGCCGAACGATGTGCACTGAATTTCTTACAGACACTCTCAGGAACCGCAACCACCGTGGCGCGCTATGTGGCACAATTAGGCGAAGATAGCCATACACTGATATCAGATACCCGCAAAACCATCCCTGGACTCAGATTGGCACAAAAATATGCCGTAGTCTGTGGCGGTGGCATTAACCATCGCTTTGATTTGTCCGACGGTGTGCTATTGAAAGACAACCATATCGAAATGCACGGGTCTATTACTCAAGCTGTCAATACGATACGCAAGCGCACACCCAACAAAATTATAGAGGTAGAAGTTCGGACATTGCCACAAATAGAGCAGGCACTCGCAGCGGAGGTTGATGTCATCATGCTGGATAATTTTGCATTGAGCGACATCCCCAAAGCTGTAGCGATAATCTCGGGCAAAGCAAAAGTAGAGGTGTCGGGGAACATAAAACTTGAAGACATCAAGACCATTGCAAGTTACGAGGTAGACTATATTTCCATAGGCGCACTAAGCAAACATCTGCACGCCATAGACATGAGTATGAAAGTTAAGCCGCATACAGAAAAATGAAATATAACTCGCATAGCTTTATAGAGTATGCCCTCAAACACGAAGCAATTAAGCTAGGACAATTCAAGCTGAAATCGGGCAGAACAAGCCCTTACTTTTTTAATGCCGGCGTGTTCAACGACGGGCAAACCCTGTGGGAGTTAGGAAACTTCTATGCTCAAACGATTATTCAATCGGGTGTCGATTTTGACATGCTGTTCGGACCAGCGTACAAGGGAATACCTCTAGTCTGTGCAACAGCTATTTGCCTACAACAACAAAGTGTGAATAAACCGTTTGCCTTCAATCGCAAGGAGGAAAAAAAACACGGCGAAGGAGGGCATTTGATAGGCGCGCCGCTTACCGGACGCGTTTTAATCGTGGACGATGTTGTTAGTGCCGGCACCGCCTCACGCCACTCAATAAAACTGATTGATGCCCACGATGCTAGGGCAGTTGCCCTCATCGTGTCATTTGATAGACAAGAGAAAGGTAGCGGTAATACATCATCAATTGCCGAGTTGAAAGCACAATCTGGAATTGAAGTGTTATCCGTTGCTACGCTCAAAGATTTAGTCGCAGTCGTTAAGCAAAATGACCGCTACGCAGAGTTTCTGATTGACCTAAAGGAATATCAGACACAATACGGTTTTTGAGGTTCGGATTATTTGTGTCTCAAACAATATTAAAAAATCCTAGACATAACGCCTTCATGCAAGTATCATGTGCCATTATGTTTATGATTTGCTCTGCACAAAAGGGAGTAATCTATGAGATGAAGCCTATAACCGAAACATAGAGTTATAAGGTATAAGTATAAATATTAAGCTATAATAGGTAGTTATGAGTAATGATATAGGTCAAGCTAAAGACAGTAATTTTCAGGAAGAAGTGCTAGATTCGGATTTACCCGTTCTGGTCGATTTCTGGGCAGAATGGTGCGGCCCTTGCAAAGCAATCGCACCTTTGATAGAAGAAATTGCACATACATATCAAGGGCAGATTAAAGTTATGAAGCTCAATGTGGATGAAAATCAAGAAACACCACCTAAATACGGCATCAGAGGCATACCGACTTTGATCTTATTTAAGGATGGTGAGGTAAAAGATACCAAAGTTGGTATGTTGACAAACTCGCAGTTAGTTGCTTTTATAGATCAAAACATCTAGGAACTCGGCGGGTTCCCCTAATCACCGGATCGCACCGTAGGCGCGTAGCTCAGTTGGTTAGAGCACCACTTTCACATAGTGGGGGTCGTTGGTTCAAATCCAATCGCGCCTACCATACCCTAGGCGCGTAGCTCAGTGGTTAGAGCACCACTTTCACATAGTGGAGGCTTTAGTTCAAACTCAATCTGTGCTTATCATCCGGCAATCAATAACCGCCTTTGCGGCGACTTTCGGGCAATCCTGCAAAACGCCCGCCTTGCTTGCTCGGATCTTGAGGGAAAAGATCGTAGAGATCTTTGGACGAAAGTTTTTTGTCTCCCCACTGCTCTTGCATCGCTTTAAGAATATTGCGCGTATTAGGTTGGTCTTCGTTAAAGTTGAAAAACCTATCTCGCAAATGCACGATGATATCCATGTGTTTTTCGGTAATGGTCAAACCTTCTTCTTGAGCAATGAGTTCCGCTACTTCTTGACTCCAATCTAGAGGGTTAAGAAGGTAGCCGTTTTTATCTCTGTGTATTTCTCTTTGCTTATGAACTATGGTTTTTGACGGATCTGCTTCAGACATTTTGTTCTCCTATCTCAAAATTTTAACTTGTGGTAGCTTTTGCTATATTTATTCCTATGAAGCCGATATTATATACAATATCTCAAAATGATGAAACCTTTACGTCAAGTTATGAATTATTACAATATAATGATGAGGTTATTCCCGAGTCATCTTAGTTAACATGATATCCGAAAAAAAACACTCTAACTCCGTAGGCTTAGTAAAATCTCAACAAATGGATTTCAACGAAAGCCTGACTTTAGATTGCGGTCACACGCTTTCCGAGTTCACTTTGGCGTATGAGGCCTACGGCGAGTTGAATACGGAGCGGTCTAATGCCGTTTTGATTTGTCATGCATTGTCGGGTGATCAGCATGCCGCAGGCTATCACAACAAGTCGGATAAAAAGCCCGGGTGGTGGGATAACTGCATAGGTCCCGGTAAACCTTTTGATACAAATCGTTTCTTCTTCGTTTGTCCGAATAATCTAGGCGGTTGCAGCGGCAGTAGCGGACCTAATACGATCAACCCCAAAACCGGCAAACACTATGCGCTGGATTTTCCGATAGTGACCGTTAAAGATTGGGTGCATAGTCAAAATATGTTAAGAACCGCTTTTGAGATACCTCGCTGGGCAGCGGTGATAGGCGGCAGCTTGGGCGGCATGCAGGCTATGCAGTGGGCAATAGATTATCCGGATAAGGTGGCTCATGCTTTGCTTATAGCAACCGCACCCAAATTGTCAGCCCAAAACATCGCATTCAACGAAGTTGCAAGACAAGCAATTGTATCGGATCCTGCGTTTCGTGACGGTAATTATTACGAGGACAGCATCCCTCAAAAAGGGTTGATGTTGGCACGGATGTTAGGACACATCACCTATTTATCGGATGATGCAATGCGCCAGAAGTTCGGGCGAGAACTAAAGACAACCAAACTTAATTACGGATTTGATGTTGAATTTCAAGTGGAAAGTTATCTACGCTATCAGGGCGAATCTTTTGTCAACCGCTTCGATGCAAATACCTATTTGTTGATGACCAAAGCACTGGACTATTTTGACCCGGCGGCGGGATACGATGGCGATTTAAGCGAAGCATTTAGACAGGCTAGCTGTGGTTTCTTGGTAGTTTCTTTTTCTGCCGATTGGCGTTTTTCCAGTACGCGATCTCACGAAATAGTTAAGGCTTTGGTACATTCAAATCGCCGTGTTAGCTACTGCGGAATTCAAGCCCATCATGGACACGACTCCTTCCTGATGCCAGTGCCCCATTACCATAGGGTTTTACGCGCATATATGGAACAAATAGCAACGGGACTATGATGCGTGCCGATTGGGAATTAATTGCTAACTGGATTAAACCCAATACGCGAGTATTGGATTTGGGTTGTGGGGAAGGTGAATTGCTGAAGTACCTGCGCGAAGTAAGGAATGTATCGGGATTAGGATTGGAAATAGACGACGACAATATCGCACATTGCATAGGGAACGGCGTTGACGTGATACAAGCCGACCTTGAAGGACGGTGGCACGATTATTTCTCGGCACAAAGTTTTGATTATGTGCTGATGACACAGACCTTACAAGCCGTACGCAACCCTGATCGAGTGTTAGATGAAATGCTACGCATTGCTAAAGAGACGATTATCACTTTTTATAATATGGGGTATTGGAAAAATCGTATGCAGCTATTTCGCGGACAGATGCCGGTCACAACCGTACTACCTGCGCAATGGTATCAAACCGAGAATATCCATCTCTGCACAATCTCAGATTTTGAAGCATTGTGCGATAAGAAAAAAATCCATTGCAAAGAACGTGCCGGAGTCAATCACTCGTACGAAGTTTCTTTGAGTACTCGTTTGTTGCCCAATCTAATGAGCGAGGTTGCTCTCTATTTGCTGACGCACAGTAGATAGAGGGCTATTGAAAAAGTACCAGCATCGCCCAAACGTAACCGCTTGCGCCATTGAACTTATGAAAACGGTAGGGGCGGATTATTCCTCTCCTCTGGAGGGGTGGCAGGCGTATGCATTTTGTAATGCATGCTTTTAGCAGTTATGTTGAGGTTCTGCACAATGTTACGCCGTTTGTGCCACTGCAACAAACGGCGGTTCTATCTGACGGGGTGGTTGCATCGTGTCTGCATAAGTTTATGGAAACCCTCGTAGAGGAGGGCTAACATGGGGCTGTTGAAAAAGTATTTGCATTAGTACATTCCCCTCCTTTGGAGGGGTGGCAGGCGCAGCCTGACGGGGTGGTTGCATCGTGTCTGCATAAGTTTATGGAAACCCTCGTAGAGGAGGGTATTGCATTTTGCAATGAATACGCTGCCCACCATCTTAGAGTTCTGCACAATGTCACGCCGATTGATTTTGATATACGCGCTGTTTTTAACGAACACAATATTTAGATTTTGCACAAAGTTACGCCACTTGACCTACTGGCTCAAGTGGCGGGTTCACTCGGCGATAATCGGCGGTTCTACTTGTGCAGACGCAACGCGTTTCGGGAGGGCATGTTAGCCCTCCCCTACGGTGCATGGAGCACTCTCTCAACAGCCCCACATAACCACTCCGTCAAGTCTCGGCGGTCAATTTGGTTTTTATGAATGATTTATGCGATAAATGAAGTTGCTCTGCCAATTTTCTAATGCGGTGTTCCTCGTCGGCAACGACACGATTATCGGCGTGTGCGACTTTCCACAACGCGAGCAGTAGAGTTTCTTTTTGCTTCACCGACAAGTGTTCGTTTAATAGTTTCGTATAATCAAAAAGCGAAACCACTTTTTGATGTTCGATTAAAGTTTGCTCAAGCAAAGTCTGCGCCTTATGTTCCGACAACCCATACAAGGAAACCAATGCCGAGGCTGCCACTTTGAGTTCATCCTGTTGTATGTCAAAGTCGGCATAACAAACTTCTACCAATAGAATTGCAGCTGCTCTCAACTCAGCACCAAACTCATCCGCCTTCTGCTCGGACTTGTTTTCAAAGAGCTTTTTTAGGTGTCCGAGCATGGTGTTTAAGTTTTGAGCGTATTGGATGTATATCGCTTTTTGTCGTGGCCGTCAAAGTAAATGTCCAGCATAGGATGATCAATCTCCCTATACCCACAATGTTCAAGGTTGCGTTGTGCAACATAGGTCTCGTGTTCATGGCCGTCGACCAGCACACGATACCACGGCTGATCTTTAGGAGGACAAGTTTTTGCAACCTGTTCATACCATCCATTGCTTCCCATAAAAACAGGATCTACATCGTAGATCACACCGTAGTAATTGAATAGCTTATGCTTTACGACTTCACCTATTGAAAATTCCGCTTGTTTCATAATCACCTCTTCTAACTTAGATATTTACCTGACCATATAAGTTTGTACGCAAACGAGTTATAATGCAACCATTCACCGAACAAAACCATGAACGAGGACTTATCCATAGAACAGCGCATATTAATCATGATGCGCAAAACGCTAGCAAACGTTGTCAAAGATACAGCACCGCCGGCGGGTATGCGTCATCCGCTAAAGGATAGCACAATAAAAGATATTCGCGATTGTTTTGCGTTGATTTCCGCACGCGAGCAAACCTTGCAACAACTATCGGGAAAACAAAAAGCTAAAATGCGCCCCCGATTTGCCGACGAACCGCATACCAGTCAAGTGATACCTCTAGCGAAAATCAAAAAGTCCAAATCCCCAACCGACACCTGAAAAACTTTTATAAAATGCCACAGACACTTTCCATACCTGTCAAAGTTAGAACAAATTCTAAAAACAAAATAACCCCAGAAAACAAATGTAGTTTTTGTAAGAACAGCACATGTTGTACTTATGTAACACAAGCTATAGACACACCGCGCAGCAAGGTGGATTTTGAACACCTGCTGTGGCAAGTCTCGCATCACAACGTGAGCGTCTATAAAGACGAAGACGGATGGTGTCTATTATTCGACACAAAATGCAGTCACTTGCTTCCCAATGGAGGCTGTGCCATTTATGAAAATAGACCACAAATATGTAGGGATCATTCAAACGATTATTGCGAGTTTGATGCGCCTGCAGAGGATGGTTTTGAACTTTATTTTCCCGATTACAATTCCTTATTAGCGTATTGCAAAAAAAGGTACAAACGATGGAGCCGAGGATGAAAACACCCTATGAATATTTAGAGCAAGTTTGCGCGATTGCCAAACAAGCTGGACTGGAAATTATGGATATCTACAAAAACCATGAAATCAATGTGGAATACAAAGAGGATAAGTCCCCAGTCACTGTTGCCGACTTGAAATCGGATACTTTGATTACTGAACAGCTAAACATTATGAGCCCTGATATTCCGGTGTTATCGGAAGAAACCTCGTCCGAACATCCTTATGAGGAACGCAGACAGTGGCAACAATATTGGTTGGTAGACCCACTTGATGGCACCAAAGGATTTATCCATAAAAACGATTTCTTCACCGTGAACATCGCACTGATAGATAATAATACCTCCATTCTAGGAGTGATCTATGCACCTGCTATGGATCAACTTTTTTATGCCGCCGAAAAACACGGTGCCTTCCGCCAAGACCAAGACAAAAAACCAGTCAAAATATCAGTGCGCAAAGATACCCGGGCAAAACCTATTGTTGCCGTTAGCCGTGCACATATTAATGTGCCGACCAAAAATCTACTGGCTAAAATCGGCGACCACGAGTTGATACGAGCCGACAGTTCTCTAAAATGCTGTTTGATCGCAGACGGCAGTGCCGACCTCTATTTGCGCGTAGGACCTACCTGCGAATGGGACACCGCAGCGGGTCAGTGCATCGTAGAAGAAGCTGGTGGGCAACTAAGTGATTATGCGGGACAACCGCTAAGATATAACACGCAAGATTCTTTAATCAATCCGGCGTTCGTAGTACATTCGCCCGCTTCACCTGAGTGGCAGTCTTTTGTTTCAAGCGATACATAAAAATCCACCGCCACATATCGGCTGTTAAAAAAGCACCGACATTGAATGAACCTAACCGCTTGCGCCATCAAATTTATAATAACCACCCGTAGGGGAGGGCTAACATGCCCTCCCTAAAGTACCGTTCTGCACGAACAGAACCGCCATGCGCCATCAAATCATGGTTTCCATAAACGAAATGGATGAATGGATTGTTCGTGCAGACGCAACGCGTTTGGGAGGGCATGTTAGCCCTCCCCTACAGCTCAAGGATACTTTTTCAACAGCGTAGTACATAGTGAACACGATCCGTATAGTTACACGCAAAAGCCCACTGGCATTAAAACAAACGAACATAGTTGCCGAGCATTTAGCGGCACTGCATCCTGAAATCAAAATAGAGATCGTCCCTATAGTAAGCGAAGGAGACGAACGGCTTGAAAATTCTCTGAGCGAGATAGGAGGCAAAGGCTTATTCGTTAAGTCATTAGAAAAGGTATTGCTAGAAGACCAAGCCGATATTGCGGTTCATTCAATGAAAGATGTGCCGTGCGAATTACCCGAAGGTTTTATCGTCGCTGCCGCATTAACACGCGCAGACCCGTCGGATGCATTTGTGTCTAAAGATTATGATGATCTTGAACAGCTACCGAAGCACGCGACTATAGGGACATCAAGTCTACGCCGGCAGTGCCAGGTGAAACATCGTTATCCAGATATAAAGGTATTGCCTTTAAGAGGAAATGTCGGTACGCGTCTTAGCAAACTGGATAAAGGCGAATGCGATGCTCTGATATTGGCTGCTGCCGGACTCGAACGGTTGGGCTTGTCTCAGCATATTCGTTATTTGCTACCGCACCGTATTAGTCTACCGGCGATAGGACAAGGAATCATCGGTATAGAATGTCTGCACGATCACCCGATGCTGTCTTATATCACCGCACTAAACGATACTACAAGTTATGCTTGTCTGCAAGCGGAAAGAGCGTTGAGTTTGGCATTGGGAGGTGATTGTAGGATGCCAATAGCGGCATACGCTCAATGCGATAACGGCAACCTTCGTCTACGCTCTTTGGTCGGCGATATAGACGGCAAGAAAATACTCAGAGACGAACGGCACGGCACCATAGAGCAAAGCGAACAGCTTGGCATCGCGGCTGCGAATGCCTTGCTTGACCAAGGTGCTGCCGCATTGATTGCGCCCTTGCTAGACAATGGATAAACCTCGCAAAAACCTTCCGTTGCAAGGTTGTAGCGTTATGGTGACAAGACCCATGCAACTAGCGGATAGATTGTCAGAGCTTTGTGCCGAGCAAGGGGCTACCGTCATTCGTTTTCCGTGCATGGAAATCATAGATACCGCGCATAGCGAAGCCAATCTGAATAAAGTCAGACAACTTGATAAATACGGTTTGCTAGTTTTTATCAGTCGCAATGCAGTGTATTACGGCACTCGGCTATTGCACAAAGCAGGCATTCACCGGATCAATATACCAGTTGCCGCAGTCGGGATTAAAACCGCAGAAGCATTGGCAGAGGCAGGTATAGCCGATGCAATACATCCGCACGAGGCGGCGAGTAGCGAAACCCTGGCTGCGCTGCAGTCTATAAAAAACATAAGACGAGGGGCAGTGTTGATTTTTCGCGGTCGTGGAGGAAACCCGTATTTGGGTGAGGAACTTAGCCGCCGAGGACTAGAGGTAGATTATGCCGAAGTCTATCGCAGACAAAGACCGTCAAAACACTTACGGTTCAACGAACAACACACGGTACCCGATTATATTACTGCGGCAAGTGGCGAAACTTTAGCAAACCTGCACGCAATGGCCGAGGAGGATTCTCTTGCCATGTTGCTCGATAGGCAGCTGGTTCTAGGAAGTCCCAGCATCAAAGCATTGCATAGCAGGCTGGGTTTCAAACGTCCGCCCATCGTTGCCCGTAGCCCGATTGACGAGGATATGTTGCCGGCAATTATAGACCATTATTGCAAGCGATAATTTTCCCTTGGAACCCATCGTATCAGCATGTGATGTCAACATCATTTAATTTACTGCTAAAATAAACCCATTGACAACTAATTGCCTCAAACACATAGGGAGTAAAATATGAAAAGATTTTTATTGGCACTATCAGCTTTATCACTACTGATATCATCTGCATCACTGCAGGCAGAATTAGAATCCACCGAAAAGACCCAAGCTGCAGGGCGTTTTGACGAGGGGCTGTTTTGGTCTATATCAAAGGCAGGCGAACACATAGGCTATCTATTCGGAACCCTACATTCAAACGACATGCGTATCTCCGAATTGAAACAACCTGTTAAATCGGCTTTGTTGGAAGCGGATAATTTTTGTATAGAAACTTTTCCGGGAGTACGCTATTTCAGTCCGAACTCCGGCTTCAGGAGTATAGTCAAAGATATGATGCTTGAAGAGGGACAACGACTGAACGATTTGGTGGATGCTAAAACATACCAATCCATACGCGAGCAACTACGAATGAACGGTTTTAAGGATGAGCGTATAGAGAAGTTGAAACCATGGGCTGCTATGCATGCACTATCCGGAATTTATGCAGCCAAAGATGCCTCGGATAAAAGCAACACTAATAATCGAGTGATGTTGGATTATATGCTTTATCAAATGGCACTGGATAATTCGGCAACGACGTACCAATTAGAAACGCTGGAAGAGTTGATGGCAGCGTATTATGCCTTCCCGGTTGACGCTCAAGTTGCTTTGCTAAAGGATCGCGTAGAGCATCTAAGTGAACTATCATCGACTGCGGAAGCGATGATTGAACTCTATCTAAAAGAAGATTTGGCAGAGATGCTGTCACTTGCCACACGCTTTATATCCCAAGAGTCTACTGATAAAGGTTACAAAAAAACCTATCTCAAGCATGTGCTGTATATTCGCAATATCGTAATGGCGCACTATATGTTGGCACCTTTGCGTAGAAAAAACACTTTTATTGCCGTCGGTGCCTTGCATTTATACGGTAAAGAAGGCGTGCTAAGCCTGCTGGAAGGATACGGCTATCAGGTGAAAAGAGTTTCTATGACCTGATGTGAGACGAAAAGTACTGCTATTGCATGAACCCAACCGCTTTCGCCATCAAATCACGCAAACCACCCATATTGACCTACTGGTTCAATCAATGGTTCTATTTCCCAACAGTTCCAATGAAATTTATTTCAAATAGCGATTGGCGGAGTTATGCATTGGTCTTATAATAGTAATTCACAGATAATAACCGGAAATTAGATATGTCGGAAATAGCACTTTATAACGCACTAACAAAGTTAGGATTAGACCATGATGAGGCAAAGGAAGCGGTTGCCGATGTTGCCAGTAATAAAGATGTCGCTACAAAGGCAGATATAGCGGAAGTAAAGGCAGAGATCAGGGCTATGAAGTGGATGTTAGGTTTATTAGTAGCGATAAATATTGCCTTTATTGTATCGGCTGTTAGCTTGCCAATTAGGTTTGTATAGGGCGATTATCTCCCTAGTTCTACATCCCTCAGGGGTTATAAACTTGTATAGAGACCAGGCCTTTTTTATTCCCTTCCTGTGCATTTTGTAATGCATGCGTTTAGCAATCATGTTAGGTTCTGCACAATGTCACGCCGATTGACCTACTGGTTCAATCAGCGATTCAATGCTTCAATAACCGAACTATAAACTATACAGGAACAGAGTTAAATCTTCTTGATCCAGATTAAACTCAAATTTGCTTAGAAAATCCATACCGAGTAAGCCGTCGGGAACAAAATCATCAGGCATTTCGGTCACCCCTATAGACATATCGGCAAATTGAATATCGTTGATACCAAAACTATCCAATGTGATAGTGCGTGCTTCCACAACATCGCTGACGGTAGTCAATATAAGAGGTTCTTCGTCTTTGATTGGCAGTTCAACCTCGTCTATAAATTTTTGTCTCAGCACTGAGAGAGAAGCACCGGTATCTATTAAAAGCTCAGCTTCAATCGTATCGTTGATGGTTACTATCACCAAGAATTTATGCGGCTCTATATACTTGACGGGGATGGCAACAATGCCGTCGCCCTCAATGAATTTCTCTATCGTTAGCTGGAAGTATTGCGCTTTTCTACTCCACAAAGGGTTGCCGACAATTTGGCTTAAACTAGCAAGTGCATTGTAATAATCGCTGAGTTTGAATTGTGCTTGCGACAACTTGTAGTAATACAAGGATTGGCGTTCGCTATAATCTTTTTCCACCACTAAACTGTAGAGAGCAACCAATGAATCCCATTCTTTTTTTTCTATCAATAGCTGTTCATATTCGGTGAGTGTTTTGTCAATAAACTGGTCTATGGTTTTCTCTTCTATACTACGGTCGCCGTATATTTTTGCATCATAAACATTGCCAAGCGCGTCAAAATGGCGTTCCAGGATATTATTTAGCTGGGCTTGTATCACTAAGACTTCGGCATCATAAGCGTTGGAATCAAGGTATGCAGTGATTAATTGTTGCGCATCTTGATGCCGGCGTAACCGTATCAACCTGACCATGCGAGCAATCAAACGGCTACGCATTTGTTTTGTAAAGTCGCCGCCGACACGCAGTTCTTGATTGTAAATCAGGATTGCCTCTTGGTTATTCTCCTTTATTGCACTTTCAAATTTCTCTATTACGATACTGTTATTATTGGTATCATCTTCGGTGTAGATGTTTTCGGCTGTATCATCGCCGAAAGCTGCGATTTGAGGGGCTTCCCTGTTTTGTTCGGTGTTATCCGGAAGTAGCGACATCATATTGTCAAAACCGTCATCTTGTGCCGTAGCTAGAAACCATCCGACTATGAGACCGGCTAAAAACCAAAAAGTTATATTGAGTAACGGCATTTTGCTTCGTGCATAAAAAGTTCTATTATAGGGTATATCGGCATATAAGGACGGAGGAAATCGGAAATATGTATTCTCAAAAAAGCTGCACTGGTCAACGAATATTAAATAGCATTGGTATATTGCTCTTTTTATTATCTGCCTTGGTATTTGCCGACAAATATAAAGTAGGTGCAACCTTCCAGGATTGTCCAGAATGTCCTGAAATGGTAGTCGTACCCGCAGGAGAATTTTTGATGGGGTCTCCCGAAGATGACGAACAAGCATTGTCTACTGAACGGCCACAACATCAGGTTAATATTTCTAAACCTTTTGCAGTAAGTAAATATGAAGTGACCGTAGGGCAATTTAGGGAATTTATTAAGGAGGAGGAATATAAAGTTAGCGGTATGTGTCAAAAATATGATTTTAATTCTAGAGCTTGGAATTTTGAGGCTGATCTTAATTGGGAGAGTCCAGGCTTTGAGCAAAACGACAATCATCCGGTAGTTTGTGTTGCATGGGATGATGCTAAAGCGTATGTCAAGTGGCTATCAGATATAACCGAACAAAAGTACCGATTATTGAGCGAAGCAGAATGGGAGTATGTGGCGCGCGCTGGTACGACTACAGCTTATCATTTTGGTGCAACGATTTCTCAAGAACAGGCAAACTACGATAGCATGAAGAACGGTACTGTTGAGGTGGGGCAATATGACTGCAATGCTTTTAATCTGTGCGATATTCACGGAAATGTATGGGAGTGGGTAGAGGATTGTTGGCATGATGATTATAGAGGATCACCGTCGGATGGTAGTGCATGGAGGGATGGGTGTGATTCTGTAGAGGATTTCGCTGGTGTAAATACTCGTATATTACGTGGAGGAGCATGGACTGATAATGATATAGGTTTGCGCTCTGCCTTTCGTCGTAATAAAAGTGCTGCATGGTGGCGTGACAATGAAACAGGATTCCGTATTGCGCGGGACTTCAACTAAACTCTAATTCCGCAATAGAGAACTGTAAAAGGTTGCAAACTTTTATATTACAACACTCTAAGGCAAATTACTGAGTCACCTAATGGGTGAAAGATAATTATTGATGATTTTTCACATGAAACTCCGCACAAAGCCTTATTATTCTGCTATGGTTATTATTATTTAATCAGCAAAATTATTGGAGGTGTGGTGTCAAAAGGAAGCAAGAAAAAGCGAGATAAGCAGTTCAAGCGAACACCTTATACGCTAGGTATCACTGGCGAGAAGTTAACCTCTCGCAGTGGTTTGTTGGTAGCTATTCATGTGCTAGAAGCACTCAAAATCAGGCAACAGGCGGATGGCTTATTTCCGGCATTGGGTAGCAATATCAGTTATCACCACAGCACCGTCGTCAATGCCTTTGTGTTGATGCTCAACGAGGGCAGAAAATGTCTTGCAGATGTTTACCACCTACACACTGGGAAAGAGTTGCTTAAGTTGGCTGGTATTGAGTAGATTCCGGGAGCAAATACTTTGGCGAGATGGCTGCACCGTCATGGCGAGGCCGAAGTACCGCTAATTCACCAGATCAGTCGTGAGGTGATTGCCAAGACCTTAGGGTCATCGAGGGTTAAACGCACTACTTTGAATAACAAAGCCGAGGCGCAGTGGACTTATTTGAAGCAGCGCGGTTTTATGTCAATCATCGGTACGATAGCTGAAAGCGGTCAGGTCATCGCCGTAGAGTTCCGTGACGGGAATGTGCCACCATACTATGGTAATGCGGGCCTTATCAAAACCTGCCAAGCGCAGTTGCCGGACGGGGTGAAGCTGAGACGCGTGCGCATTGATGCAGCACAGCGACACGATATTTGACATCGTCATCCAACGCTCTCTAAAGAGCGAAGTGTCTGATTTAGCTAATCAAAGAGAATTGCCGGGACTGTCTATACCAACGTATCTTGAGACCGACCAGTATGTTTATTGCGGGGTTGCAACCAATATCAAAGGTTTAGATGACTCACGAATCGTACACGAGTATAATCAGTGTGGCGAGTGTTCGGAGAACCGCATTAAGGAGCTTAAATCCGATTTTGCAGTCGGTCGTCTGCCGTGTCGTGATTTTGGTGCCAATGCGCAGTATATTTGTATGTGTGTTAGCCTACAATGTGTTTGCACTGCTGCGTGCTGGACTGCCGCCAGAGTTTCGTTTTGCTAGAGCGACGACGCTGCGAGTGCGACTGTTTGCACTGGCGGCAAAGATTGTGCGACATGGACGACAATGGATACTCAAACTACACAAGACGCATTACCAACTATTAAGCAGAGTTTTCGTCCACCTTGACGACACCCTCGGCGAGTTCTTGCCGAAGATGCGATACCCGTTGCTACATTAAGACCAGCGATACTATCTTTTAACCCTCACTAAGCATCAGTCAAAGTAGATGCTACACTGGTGCCTACCCCAATGCAAGAGACTCGGGCATTTTTGCAGTTCACTTGGGTCTAAATGGGGATTTATCCCTAATTATTGAGCAATTAAGTAGCATTAAGTTTCAGATTTGAGCAATTGACCTGATGATTTAGTGGAAATTATCCATCACATACGATTTTTATACTCTATTGCGGAATTGGGGACTCTAGCAAGCGAGATTTTTGCAAGATTTTTGATTATAATGTGTTTTTATTGGAATGGAGGAAATATGTATTTTCAAAAAAACTGCACTGGTCAACGGATGTTAAATAGCACTGGCATATTGCTCTTTTTATTATCTGCATTGGTGTTTGCCGACCCATGTGATGAAAATGAAACCATTCCAGGTTGTTCAACCTATCCTGAAATGGTAGAAGTACGCGCAGGGCAATTTCTGATGGGATCTCCTGATAATGAAGAAGGGAGATGGGACGATGAAGGGCCTCAGCGTCAGGTTACCATTTCTAAACCTTTTGCGGTTGGGAAATATGAGGTAACACTGGTGCAATTTAAGGAATTTATTAATTCAACCAAGTACAAAGTACGTGGCATGTGCGAAATATATGAGTCTGGAGATTGGGAGCTTAAGGCTGATCTTAACTGGGAAAACCCAGGTTTTGTGCAAGACAACAATCATCCGGTAGTTTGTGTTGCATGGGATGATGCTAAAGCCTATGTAAAGTGGTTATCGGAGGAAACTGGTAAAAAGTATCGGTTATTGAGCGAAGCAGAATGGGAGTATGTAGCGCGTGCTGGCACGACCACAGCGTATCATTTTGGTGCAGAGATTTCTCAAGACCAGGCGAACTACGATGAGATGAATAACGGTACTGTTGAAGTGGGACGATATGACTGCAATGCTTTTGGGCTGTGCGATATTCACGGGAATGTACAAGAGTGGGTAGAGGATTGCTGGCATGATGATTATAGAGGAGCACCGTCGGATGGTAGTGCATGGAGTGATGGGTGTGATTCTGCAGGGGATTTAGCTGGTGTAAATACTCGCATATCACGTGGAGGAGCATGGTTTGATGATGAAGTAGATTTGCGTTCTGCCTTTCGTGCGGGTGGTGCTGCATGGTGGCGTGACAATAAGACAGGATTCCGTGTTGCTCAAGACCTTGACTAAAGCGTAGCATCTTGATTTTATAGTGCTTATTGAGCGAATACTACAGCTTGAAGCGTAGAATTTATTACAATACCAAAGGAGAAAGACATGAAAAAAAGGATTGTAATTTGTGCAGACGGCACATGGAATCGTCCGGAACAAAATCTAGCAGAGGATTTTCCCACGAATATCTTGAAATTGGCTCGTGCAATTCAACAGCCAGTTGCAAAAGATGACAATACACCCCAGCAAGTATTTTATGATTGGGGGATTGGTTCATACCATAGCAAAGTTATCAGTGGAATAACAGGAAAAGGGTTGCATAAAAACATAATGGATGATTACAGAGATATAGTCCATAACTACTCTCCAGGCGATGAACTATATTTATTCGATTTCAGTAGAGGGGCATACACAATCAGGTCTTTATGTGGCTTGATTAATAACTATGGAATAATTAAACGGCCTCATGCACGGCTAATACAAAGAGCTTTTGGTTATTACAAGAATAGTCGTAGTGAGTATGCTCCTGAGGGAGATAAAGCAAAAGAATTCAGGGATAAATACTCGCATCTCTCTAGGAAGATTAGATTTGTTGGTACTTTTGATACAGTCGGAGCAATGGGGATTCCTTTCTCGTTCTTGGGACTTTTTGAAAACAAAGACGAGTTTTATGATACAAAAATGGGACCTAATATTGAAATTGCGCGACATGCGTTAGCCATAGATGAAAGGCGAGAAGATTTTGAACCAACAATTTGGGACCCAAAAAGAAGTAATAGGATCAAACAAGTATGGTTTGCCGGATGCCACGCAGATATTGGTGGGAGTTATGAACCAGATCAAAATGGAACAGTATTGTCCAATAACAGTTTATATTGGATGATACGAGAAGCACAAAAAGCCGGACTTGAAATTGCACCCCATATAGGCAAACCCAACAAAGGAGACCCAAACGCTACTTTGCATAACTCGAGAGTTTCTTTTCATCGATTGAGAGGAAAAAATAATCGCGACATACAGCATACCAATGGGTCAAAAGTTTTGATACACGAATCAGTTAGAACACGATGGAATAGCGACACTAAATATAGACCTGCTAAATTAAAAGGTTATTTAGCGACAAAAGGTGGTTGGAATAGTGCCGCTATTGAGCCTTAAATAAAGATGTTTATCTGGCGGTAATAATGAAAAAACCAATTACAGCTACAACCGTATTAATCGCCATATTGTCGACCTCACTTCCGGCGATGTCGCAAGACTATGAACCTGATTTTTCCGAGATTGAGAAACTAGGCGGACCTTATATCAGAGATAACAACCCACAATACTATGAAGGTATAGAGGCCTACTTTGAGGAACTGAATCGGATATTATTATTGCAACGACATGATGAAAAAATCACTACCAATACACTTATCACATATCTTGATAATCAATTAAAATCAGATAATCCAAATACTGGTAATGGTCAAGAACAATTATTATTAGAATATCAAAAACGTAATCTTGCAGGTTTTATTAATGTAATGAATGCTTACATAGCAAATAAATTAAATGTTGATAATCATAATGAAGCGAACGAGGGAGCGAATACAGGATCAGCTAACCTTGATGATTTAAGAAAGCACCTTCTCAAGCAAAGTGAACCCCCACAAGAAGACTTATCATCTGATAATCTTAAAGTCTTTGCTGAGGCAATAGCCCTGTATATAAATAGTGATGAAAAAATCACCCCCGAGAAACTTATTACATATATTACTGAGCAATTATTATCAGATGATGAAAAAGTCGCCCCTGAGGAACTTATTACATATATTACTGAGCAATTATTATCAGAAGATCAAAAACGTCATCTTACAGGTTTTATTAATGTAATGAATGCTTACATAGCAAATAAATTAAATGTTGATAATCATAATGAAGCGAACGAGGGAGCGAATACAGGATCAGCTAACCTTGATGATTTAAGAAAGCACCTTCTCAAGCAAGGTGAACCCCCACAAGAAGACTTGTCATCTGATAATCTTAAAGTCTTTGCTGAGACAATAGCCCTGTATATAAATAGTGATGAAAAAATCACCCCTGAGGAACTTATTACATATATTACTGAGCAATTAAAATCAGATGATGAAAAAGTCGCCCCTGAGGAACTTATTACATATATTACTGAGCAATTATTATCAGAATATCAAAAAAGTAGTCTTACAGGTTTTATTCATTTAATGAATGTGTACAGAGCAAATAAACCAGAGGCAAATACAAGATTAGACGGCCCTAGTGGCTTGAAAAAGGAAGATTACACACCAGATGAACCTATGCAAAAATACTTGTCATTTGATGATCTTAAAGTCTTTGATGAGGCAATAGCCCTGTATGTAAATAATGAACTATTAGGGGGGAGTGATAAAAAAACCTCTCCTGGCGCACTTATTACATATATTAATAATCAATTAGCATCAAAAGAGGAAAAGGTAATTATTAAAACTAACACTGAAGCCTTTGCCGGAAAAGTCATTGAGCATATGCAAGAAGAATTGGACAAAAGAGAAATAGACATTAAAGATAAAACTATTGTGACCCTATACAGTAATCCACCCTATGACGGAGCACCTAATAACTTCCTAGATCAGTTAACTGAGGAAAAAGGCTTTCAGCATGAATCAAAAAAAGATACGGAGTTTGAATGGTCAGAGTTTCCTAAAAAGCATGACAACCTTGATTTTATTTTTGTAAGAGGATGGGGTGATATGTATAAAGATACTATAGAAAAAGCCGTGGAAAATAGATACCTTGTGAGTATATTAATTGGTAATGAATGGAGCAATTCTGTAGACACGTTAAAACAAATCAGCAGAATAGCAGATGGGTACAAAGCCGTGACATATCTGAACGAAGTTGAAATGGATGTTTATCAGAAATTAGGTGTTTGGGATGCATATACATCCATAATAAAAAGCGATAAATTAAAGGACCACTATGCAATAAACGAAGCATGTAAGAAACTGCTTGAAGAAAATAATCCATGTGAGTCATCGGAAAACGACACAGATGACATGACTAAAAGGATAACAACAATCAAAAAATGGTCGGCTATAAATGATAATTGGGAAGATATTCATAAGTGACCAATCGGCATTGAAGATAGTTTATTTGGCGATTAAAGAAACCCTTGCTCGCTGGGTGCTGTCAATACGGGATTACCGGCAATGAACCGATTCGTGATTGAGTACGATGATAGATTCGACATTGAAGAAAATAAAGTTACACAAAATAGTTGACATTCTCAAAATAATTGATAATTTCTACAAGATAGTTGACAGTCTCTGCCATCGCTTTCACTCCTTTCACTCGGAATGGAGCCAGAAATTTTATAAGGAGCCAAGATTACGGTTTGTATACCTTCCACTAATTTATATTAGTTTAACTGCCGGCATATTATCTAGTTCTTATTCTAGTATACTGTTAGTATTGTGGGAGAAAATGCACTGGCAACATCATTTGCGTCTTTCTGCTATCATCTATTTCATTTTATTTATTGCATTTCTTGTTTTTTGTAAAGAAATATCTCCTAGCGTAAAACGACAATTTTCATCCCTACCAGAAAAATCACTGCTAGCAGTTTTTTTATCTGCTGGGATCTTATTTTTAACTATACGGGAATCATACTGTCAAGACTGGGCTGAAAACTTGCTTGTGATAGCCTTATTAGGATTTCTTTTATTAGGATTTCTTTTACTTTGTCTTAAAAAGAGTCTACTGCAAACTCCACTAATTTTAGTTTTCGTATCTTTTTTAGTTGGGTATGTTTTTGCAGAATTAGACAATGATTTTACTAAGTATTTTACTCTTCTTTTGTTATTTGCTTTAGTTCTTATTACTTTCAAAATTTTGATTTTATGCATCCTTTTTCCTAAATGGAGAATATTGCCACTAATAGTACTAGTCGCAGTTAACCTAATTTTTATATATTTTTATGTTGAGTATATTGAAATAAAAAGGATATTTAAGGAGTATTGGAATCTATGGTACTGGTTATTTACTATTACTCTTGGTTTAGTAATTTTCTATTATCTCTATGTAAGAGAACTAGCAATAATAACATATGGGGGCAAGAAACAAAAGTTAAAACTTTTTATAGAGGCATTTGGCATTGCTGCATCTATAGCAACCTTATGGTTTATTTATCATCAAATTGAATCAGGTGCGATTGCTCGTAATTGGGAGATTATCAAGGACAACAAAAATGCTAACATTGGTCAAGTTCAGGCCTTACAGTATCTAGCAAGCAAAAAAATAGATATTTCCCGTATTAATCTTTCATCAACATCTACCACAGTAGTACCTGAAAAAAATGGAAACAGAACACCTCTGCAGGAGTTAGATTTTTCGCCGAGCAAGATTGGTATAATTCGGATACCTCATAAAGAAGATCCCTATAGAGTAACCCTTAAGCATGCGAATTTCTCTGGTACAGATCTTAGCAATGCGAATTTCTCTGGTACAGATCTTAGCAATGCGAATTTCTCTGGTGCAAACCTTACCAATGTAAAATTCTATGGTGCAAATCTTGAAGGTGTAGTTGGTGAGAAACTTAAAAATGTTTCAATAGACGAATCGTCTGATAATACAGAATTAGCAGTTTCGGAACGATTTATTGGGGCAATTTTACCTTCTTCCCCTGAGTTGTTTGTGTTAGGGGATAATTATACTGGAGCATACTTTCCGGAAATTGAATCTTTTTTTCTCACTGATGAAGAAACTGAGTTTTTATTAGTTCCTAAAGATGTGGAGGATGAGATATTGGATGATTTTAAAGAAAATTTTACCAAAGAAGCTATAATTTTCCAATGTGACAAAGAGGGAGTAGAAAAAGTACGAGAAAGAATTCTCTACGAGAGCTTAATAGGGGAAAAAGAACCGGGAGTACTAAAAAGAATAATGTTTAGGGAATTAATTGAACTAAAAAAAGAAAAAAAATGTAAGGTTATTCCTCCAGATGATGAAAACGAAAAAGATATAGAATACTATTATCTTAAATACCCTGAAGACAATCTCGGAAGAAAAGCATCCCTTAAAGAATGTTTTTGTTCTGAGGATCTCCGTGAGAATGATTTCAAAGGAAGAACTCTAGTCAGGGCAAACCTTTTCAGAACAGATCTCAGAGAGGCAGACTTTAGAGGAGCAGACCTTAGGGAAGCAGATCTTAGAGGAGCAGACCTTAGGGAAGCAGATCTTAGGGGGGCAGACCTTAGGGGAGCAGACCTTAGGGAAGCAGACCTTAGGGAAGCAGATTTTAGGGGGGTGGTTCTTGACGAGGCAGATCTTAGTAGAGCAGTTCTAACTAACGCAAACCTTGATGGAATCGATCTATTCAGAGTAGATTTTAGGGACGCGAACCTTACTGGAGCAATGTTTAGTAAGACATACCTCATTGGAGCAGATCTTAGTGGGGTGGTTCTTGACGAGGCAGATCTTAGGGGAGCAGACCTTAGAGGAGTAGTTCTAACTAACGCAAACCCTGATGGAATCGATCTTTTCAGAGTAGATCTTAGTGACGCAAAACTTATTGAAGCAAACCTTAGCGGAGTAGCCGTTAGCCAGGCAGACCTTATTGAAGCAAATCTTATGGGGGCAGATTTTAGCAAGGCAGACCTTAGGGGAGCAGACCTTAGAGGAGCGGATCTAACTAACGCAAACCTTACTGGAGCAGACATCCAAGGAGCGAGCTTTAATGAGGCAGTTCTTATCGGAGCGAACCTTACCGGATTAGATCTTACTACGATGGATCTCAGAGGTATGGGTTTTAGAGGGGCAAATCTAAGCACAGCAAACCTTGACGGAATGGATTTATTCGGAGCAGATCTTAGTAATGCAAACCTTACTGGAGCAACACTTACTAAGACATACCTTATTGGAGCAGACCTTATTGAAGCAAATCTTATGGGGGCAGATTTTAGCAAGGCAGACCTCAGAGGTGCAGATCTTGACAGGGCAGACCTAACTAACGCAAATCTTGGAGAGGCAGACCTCAGAGGTGCAGATCTTGACAGGGCAGACCTAACTAACGCAAATCTTGGAGAGGCGAACCTCAGAGATGCAGATCTTGACAGGGCAGACCTAACTAACGCAAATCTTGGAGAGGCGAACCTCAGAGGAGCGGATCTAACTAATGCGAACCTCGCTGGAGCAGACATCAAAGGAGCACACTTTGATGAAGCGGTTCTCGTTGGAGCAAACCTTACCGGATTAGATCCTACTGCGATAGACCTTAGAGGCATGGATCTTAGCGGGACAAATCTTAGCAAGGCAAACCTTGACGGAATGGATTTATTCGGAGCAGATCTTAGTGAAGCGAACCTTACTGATGCAATGCTTACTAATACATATCTTATTGAAGCAGACCTTAGCGGGGCAGACCTTAGCAGAGCAGATCTCAGCGGAGCAGATCTCAGAGGAGCAGATCTCAGAGGAGCAGATCTCAGAGAGATAGATCTTAGTAAGGTAAATCTTACTGGAATAAATATCAAAGGCATGGATCTTAGTGAGGCAAACCTTAGTGGAGTGAACCTCCGTGGAATAGATCTAAGAAAAACGAAATTAATAGGGGTAAACCTAAATAAAGCAGATCTCAGAGAGGCAAATCTTAGTGGTGTAGATCTCAGGAAAGTGAATCTCAGCAATGCAAAACTAACGAATGCAAATCTTGACAGAACGGATCTCAGAGGAACAAATCTTAGCGGGGTGAACCTTACCGGAATAGATCTCGCAGGCAGGGATCTCAGTGGAGTAATCCTTGGTAGAGCGAATCTCGAAAAAGCAGATCTTAGAAATGTAGATCTCAGTGGAGCGGATCTCAGTGGAGTGGATCTCACGAAAACGGATATTAGAGGGGCTAACCTTAACAATGTAGACCTGACCCAGGTAGAAAACCTTGATAAGATAGATCTAAGTGAGGTCGATCTTAGTGGAATGAACCTTGCTGGAATAGATATTGGAGGAACCCACCTTGTTGGAGCGGATCTCAGCGGAACGACCCTCACTGGAACTAATCTAAGTAAGGCTGATCTCAGCAGAGCGAAACTAATTGATGCAAATCTCAGAGGCGCAGATATAACTAACGCGAAGCTCAACAATGCCAATCTCACTCAGGTAAATCTTAGCGAAGCAAATCTTAACGAAACAATTCTTACTGGAGCAATCATCCAAGATGCAGATTTTAGTAAAGCAAAACTCAACAATGCCACCCTTGTTAAGATTAATCTCAGGGGCAAGACAAACTTTACTGAAGCACAGCTTAAGGGAGCGGATCTTAATAATGCCACCTTATTAGGAGGCAACTTTACTCAGGCAGATCTCAGGGAGGCGAATCTTAGCGAAACAAGCCTTACCAAAGTAATCTTTTCGGAAGCCGATCTTAGTCGTACAAACTTTACTGATGCCACCCTTCTAGGAACCAACTTTAGAGGAGCAAAACTTCATAACGCTGATTTTATAAGAGCAGCTCTTGCCGGAGTAAATTTCTATAGAGCAGATCTTAAGGATGCAATTTTTTCCGATGCTCATCCATTTTCCGCAACAAATGTCTCTTCTACAAACTTACTTGACACAACCCTCACTAGTACTATGACTCATTCTTGGGTTTGGAAAGGTCTTGCTACAGATATAAAAAGATATTTTCCTATAGGCATCCCTAAAAATCGGAACACAACACTAGAACCTGATTATTTATGTCCGGATACCTTTAAGATCTCGGATCATATTGATATCCGTATGGGAGTAAAAGGTAATCTTCAGATATTAACAAAGACAATAGATACAGAATGCGAGCCAAACTCTCCATTAGGCTTTATGCCTCAAAATCCACTACAATAAAGATAAAACAGAAAAGCGAATAACTGAGCGGATGAATAATCGTAAATTACCTCAGGGAGTTATTATCAAAAGAATGGTAGGTTTGTCTAGTGTATCAATTCCCTAATTTATTTACGATGCAAGAGTAACAGTATGAAAATTAACTTTGTATGCGCCCCTTGCAAAACCTCTAAAGAAGATCTTGCTCTTGATGCAGAACAAATCGCCTACATTATGGATTGTGTTAAGAGAACTAATAATAATGAACTATTGAAAGTGACCTTGCCCCTCAAAACTGGTCCGTGCCAAAATGAGATTTCCGGTTAAATTATTAAACAACAGAAGGTTTCAAATTGAATAAACGATTTACACAAGAGCAAATTATCAGTGCAATCAAATCACGCGAGGCAGGTCGCACGGTAGAGGACATTTGCCGAGAGCTGGGCATATTTGTCATGGCCCTGTTTGGAAGGGTAACGACAAAAAAAGGAGAGCTTTATGAATTCGTTAATTAAAAAAATGGGGGTTTTATTTTTTCTTCTTTCATCAGGAATATCAATAGCTCAAGATCAAAAATCGGTATTAGACAAAGAAAATCAATCAGAGATTTGTGTTGATAACACAAGTAGCATACAAGCAGAACAGATCTGCATAAATGAAAAAATTGATCTAAAAAGAATAGCGGTTTGCCATAGCTATACAAGCTCTCCAATTGCGGAGAGCTTATGCTTAAAAAATAATGATTTGAGAACTGAAACAATAGCGAATTGTTACTTAAAAACAGAAGATCTTTTAGAAGAGAAAGTTTGTTTATTATATCCTTATACTCATAATTCTATTGTAATGGGATTAAACAATATTGAAACATTTTCAAAATACATAATGATGGTAAAAAATGACATGGAAGAACTGCTTGGATTTAATGTTATATTTAATATGATGTTTAGGACATTTCGGTTCTCAGAAGATGATTCTAATTATGAGGGTGATTACAATGATGAGTATGAAGGCTTTGATTGACGTTATCTCTCAAAACAGAGTCATGAAAAAATGAACCTTCCAGTCAAACTCGCAAACAACACAAGGTTTCAAAATAAAGAAACGATATACAGAAGGGCAAATTATCAGTGCAATCTGATGCTTTCTCATTTTTAGGACTTCCGTTTATCACAAAGCGTATCAAATTACCTAGAGGAGAGAAGAAGCCAGCAGTGCCAGATAATGTAAAAAAGTGGACTAATTTTTCAGATATGTCTGATCCGGTATGTGCAGATCCTTGCCTAGAGAGTGATTATGAGAACAATAACAAAGCCATAGGAACATTCATTGGCATGAAAACTAACTTTTCAGGTAGTACTAAAAATAGGGAACATAAAAATGATGTGAAGATTTAAAGATTTATAGGGTAAGTGTCCGGGCAACTCGGAACCTGTTGTTGTTGTACCGGCTAGCTGCATTGTTCCCGTCGCGAAGGGCGGAGCGCAGGACTTCTGATTCCTCGTGCCAAGAACCACTGCGCAACACGCGTAATTCCTTTCCAACAAACCATTCTTTACATTGCCTAAACCAATCACTATTCTCACTATATGCTTTACAATCATCCTCATTGCCTTTTCTACATTTGCTTAGCCACGCGCTACCGTTTGTTGGTGCATCAGTATAATCATCGTGCCAGCAATCCTCCACCCATTCCCACACATTGCCGTGCATGTCGTGTAGCCCAAATGCATTTGCAGGGAAACTTCCTACTGCTACAGTACCTTCGTTGTTATCGTAATTGGCTTGATTACCTAAAAGCATACGACCAAAATGATACGCCGTAGTCGTTCCGGCGCGAGCCGCATATTCCCATTCCGCCTCAGTCAATAATCTGTATTCGTGCCCGGTCTTCATTGATAACCAATAAGCGTAGGTTGAAGCATCATCCCAAGAAACACATACTACCGGATGATCATTGCTTTGCTCAAAACCCGGATCATTCCAAGATTTACCTATCGGAACATCACAATTTCCGGCTTTGTGTTTTGTCTCTCTAATAAATTCCGCATATTGCCCTAAGGTTACTTCATATTTACCCACTGCAAAAGGTTTGAGAATAGTAACTCTATGCTGCGGTCCCTCATCATCATCTCTTCCTCTTTCCTCTTCGGGCGAGCCCATCGTGAACTTTCCTGCCGGCAAAACGACCATCTCCGGACACACCTCACAATCACGAAAAGTATCTCCCACCTGATATGCATTGACAGATGTTAGTGCCGATAGCAATAATAAAAACAATGCGGCAGCGATGCCATTAACTACCCTCTTACCATTTGATTGCATAGTTTGCTTTAAAATAAATACTTTCATTTTTTTCCGTTTTTTTGAATTGAAAGCCCCATTATAAACGAAAGCCTACATATGATGCTTAAGTTGCATCTGCACAAGTACAGTACCAATCCATTCCCCTCCTTTGGAGGGGTGTCAGGCGAAGCCTGACGGGGTGGTTGTGGAGGCTCTGCACAAAGTGCTAATTGGCTCAAAGGCGCGTCATCCGAAATCTCTTAGGTAGAGATTTAAAGATTTATGAGGTAAGCGTTCGGGCAACTCGGAACCCAAGGTAAACGCTCCGATCAGCAGCACGGCTCCAGCTGCGAAACGCGGAGCGCAAGTTCCCCGGTTCCTTGTTCCAAGAACCACCCCGCAATACGCGTAATTCCTTTCCAACGAACCATTCTTTACATTGCCTAAACCAATCACTATTCTCACTATACGCTTTACAATCATCCTCATTGCCTTTTCTACATTCGCTAAGCCATGCACTACCGCTTGTCGGCACACCAGTGTAATCATCGTGCCAGCAGTCCTCCACCCATTCGTATACGTTACCGTGCATGTCGTGTAGCCCAAATGCATTGGCAGGAAAACTGCCTACTACTATAGTTCCGTTACTATCATACTGAGCCTGATTACCTAGAATCATACTGCCGAAATAATATGCCGTAGTTGTGCCAGCACGAGCCGCATACTCCCATTCCGCCTCAGTCAATAACCGATATTCATGCCCAGTCTTCACTGATAACCAATAAGTGTAGGTTGAAGCATCATCCCAATTAACACATGTCACCGGATGATCATTGCTTTGCTTAAAACCTGGGGCACGCCAAGATTGACCTTCTGGGAAATCACAATTTCCGGTTTTGTGTTTTGTTTCTCTAACAAACTGCGCATATTGCCCTACGGTCACCTCATATTTACCAACTGCAAAAAGTTTAGGAATAGTAACTTGATGCTGCGGACCTTCATCATCATATCTTCCTCTCTCTCCTTCGGGCGAACCCATCGTGAACTTGCCTGCCGGCAACACAACCATCTCTGGACATGTTGCACAATCACGAAAAGTTTCTCCCACTTGATACGCACCCACAGTTGGTCGCCTTTTTATTGCATGGATTGATACAGCTTTTGTAAAATACTTTCTATCTCGTCTTTGGTTTCCTGACTGCCCGGAAGGTTTTTAGCTTCTTCCAATATAGCAATCGCCTGTCTTGGATTATCATTACGAATCTCCATGATAGCTTTATCAAGCAGTACCGTGAGAGGAGGAGTCTGTTCTTGAGGTGTGTCGGCCGGTGTTAGTAGGTTTCTTATCGTATCCATAGTTTTCGGAAGAGGTGTTAGATTAGAGGAAGTAAGTGTTCGGGCAACACGAAACCCGGTGTCGGTGTACCAGCCAGAAGCGTCAATCCTGAAGCGACTAGCGGAGCGCAGAATCTCTGCATTAGCGATCCAAGAGCCGCTGCGTAGTACGCGTAGTTCCTTTCCAACTACTAGTACTTTACATATATCCAAAATATCACCACTATGTTCTTTACAATCATCCTCGTTTCCCTTTCTACATCCAATAAGCCACGCACTACTGTCTGCTGGTGCACCATTATAATCATCATGCCAGCAATCCTCCACCCATTCCATTACGTTGCCATGCATATCGTATAGTCCGAATCCATTCGGAGGGTAACTACCTACTGCTACAGTTCCATTAATGCTGCTATATTGAGCCTGATTATCCAGAATCATACTGCCAAAATAATATGCCGTAGTTGTGCCAGCACGAGCCGCATACTCCCATTCAGATTCACTCAATAATCTGTAATTCTGTCCAGTTTTCGCCGATAACCATTGCAAATATACTTGAGCATCATTCCAATTAACACATAATACTGGATGATTATTAGTTTGATTAAGACCTGTAGGATTACGCCAAGAACCCATTATAGGAGTATCGCGACAATAACTAACAGGGTGATTTGTCTCCTCAGCAAATTCTGTGAATTGCCCTACGGTCACTTCATATTTGCCCACTGCAAAAGGGTTGGGAATAGTGACCTGATGTTGTGGTCCTTCAATATCCATTCTTCCTTTCTCCCCTTCGGGTGAACCCATCATAAACTCTCCTGCCGGCACTACGACCATCTCTGGACATGTCTCACAATCACGAAAAGTTTCACCTACTTGATACGCATTAACTGATGTCAACGGAGATAACAATAATAAAAACAAAACGGCAGCGATGCCATTCACTGCCCTCTTACCATTGGATTGCATAGTTTGCTTTGAAATGTATACCTTCATTTTTCCTAGACTTTATTTGACTGAAAACCCCATTATAATCGGGTATTGTCACATTTCTATTGAGGTTGGCATTAGTAAACAGTTCAAAGCCTTGTTATCTGAAATCTCTTAAGTAAAGATTTAAGGAATTATGGGATAAGCGTCCGAGCAACACGAAACCCTGTTTCATTGTCACGCAACCTTGTAGTGCCGTCAAAACGAACGGCAGAACGCAAATCTGCTTCTTCACTAGGCCATGCTCCTCCACGTAATATACGAGTATTTATACCAGCGAAATCCCCTACAGAGTCACACCCATCACTCCATGCGCTACCGTCCGCCGGTGCCTTAGTGTAATCATCATGCCAGCAATCCTCTACCCACTCCCATACATTTCCGTGAATATCGCACAGCTCAAAAGCATTGCAGTCATATTGCCCCACTTCAACAGTGCTGTTATTCATCTCATCGTAGTTCGCCTGCTCTTGAGAAATCGTTGCGCCAAAATGATACGCTGTGGTCGTGCCAGCACGCGCAGCATATTCCCATTCTGCTTCACTCAATAGCCGGTACTTTCCCCTGGTTTCCTCCGATAACCATTTGACATATTCTTTAGCATCATCCCAAGAAACACATACTACCGGATGATTATTAGTTTGCTTAAAACCTGGATTCTTCCAATTAAGATCGGCCTTAAGAACCCAATTTCCAGACTCATATATCTCGCAAATGCCTCGTAATTCGTACTTGGTCGCATCAATAAATGCCTTAAATTGTCCTACGGTCACCTCATATTTACCCACTGCAAAAGGTTTAGGAATAGTAACTCGATGCTTAGGCCCTTCATCGTCCCATCTCCCATTCTCTCCTTCGGGCGAACCCATCATGAACTCTCCTGCCGGCAACACAACCATCTCCGGACATGCGGCACAGTCACGAAAACTTTCTCCCACCTGATACGCACTGGCAGATGTTAGTGCAGATAGCAATAATAAAAACAATACGGCTACAATGCCGTTTACTGCCCCCTTACTATTTAATTGCAAAGTTTGCTTTGAAATGTATACCTTCATTTTTCCTAGACCTTATTTGAATGAAAACCCCATTATAATCGGGTATCGTCACATTTCTATTAGGGTTGGCATTAGTAAACAGTTCAAAGCCTTGTTATCTGAAATCTCTGAGGTAAAAATTTAGGGAATTATGGGGTAAGCGTTCGGGCAACACGGAGCCCGACGGCGATGAACCAGTAAGATGCAACGTTAAAGCCGCGAAGGGCGGAGCGCAGGATCTGAGGACCATCGGCCCAAGAACCGCCACGCAACACGCGTACGTCAACATCATCACATCCGCTAAGCCACGCATTACCGTTTGTCGGTGCACCAGTATAATCATCGTGCCAACAGTCTTCCACCCATTCCCATACATTGCCGTGCATGTCGTATAGCCCAAATGCATTTGCACGAAAACTGCCTACCGCTATAGTGCCTTCGTTGTTGCGGTCGTAATTAGCCTGATTATCTAGAATCATTCTGCCAAAATGATATGGCGTAGTCGTTCCGGCACGAGCCGCATATTCCCATTCTGCCTCAGTCAATAACCGATATTCATGCCCAGTCTTCACTGATAACCAATAAACATAGGTTGAAGCATCATCCCAATTAACACATACCACCGGATGATTATTGGTTTGCTTGAAACCCGGATCACGCCAAGATCCATCTTGCGGATAAGAACAATTTCCGGTTTTGTGTTTTGTCTCTCTAACAAACTCCGCATATTGCTCTACGGTCACTTCATATTTGCCCACTGCAAAAGGTTTGGGAATAGTAACTTGCCGTTGCGGTCCTTCATCATCTTCTCTTCCTCTTTCTCCTTCGGGCGAACCCATCGTGAACTTTCCTGCCGGCAACACAACCATCTCCGGACAGGCTGTGCAATCACAGAAAGTATCTCCCACTTGATATGCATTGACAGATGTTAACGCGGATAGCAATAATAAAAACAATACGGCAGCGGTACCGTTCACTACCCCCTTGCCATTTAATTGCAAAGTTTGCTTTGAAATGTATACCTTCATTTTTCCTCTGTTTTTTTGAATTGAAAAACCCATCTTAACTGAACAGCCTACGCATATTCCTGCTGAAGAGGTATTCTTACATCATCTGTAGAGGCGACATTTTAGTCCATATCTAACCTATCCAATTACCCTAATTATAAACAGCAAGTTCCGAGACGGTTGCTTGAATCGTTTCTGGTTTGGTTCAATAGAATAAGCAAGAGAGACTGAATAATGCCAGATACATATTGGACTCTTTAGAACCTAATCTTCCCGCTAGAAAAAGTACTTTTTCTAGCGGGAAAATCCCCAAAAAATCAAGGTAGACAACATGAAATATCAGCACCTCGACTATCGCATTAAAGGATTTTATAAAATAGCCTCTTTTGCTAATAAGTGGGAGGCTATGATGGCTACTGATGCTAAACAAAAACTTGAGGCTTTAGAACTCTGGGAAAAACACGGTTTAATTGCGACGCTAGACTTTTATAAGGTGAGCCGTGCGACCCTATATCTGTGGAGAAAGCACTTTAATGAGTGCGGCGTATCGGCTTTGCAGGGTGCAAGTAAAGCACCTCACCAGCGTCGCCGTCGTAATTGGTCTACTCAAATCACTGACGAGATTAGGCGACTGCGACACAGCTACCCGAATATGGGTGCGCCGAAGATTTATTACTTCTTAAAGCCGTGGTGCGATGAACGAGGATTGAAGTGTCCGAAGCCTCGCACCATCGCACGATTGATTGCCGATGCATCCGATAAAATGCGCTGCTCACCACAGACCATCTCTGGTAAAACACGCAAACGCAAGGCTGCTACACCACGCGCTCGTATCGGCAAAGGTGCTAAAGCCGAATTCCCCGGAGACTGCATGGCTATGGACACCATCCATTATTTCGTTAATCAAACCCGCTATTATCTGTTCACTGCGATTGATCACTACAGCCGTTTCGCCATTGCCATCGCGTGCCGACGCGCCAATAGTAAAAATGCTGCGGCATTTGCCAAGTTGGTGCATACGGTATTTCCTGGCAACATCTCCCAAGTACTGACCAATAATGGCAGCGAGTTTCAGGGAGACTTTGATGCGTATCTACAACAACATAACATTAAACACTGTTATACTTATCCTCGTTGTCCTAAAATGAATGCCATAGACGAGAGATTTAACCGTACTATTCAAGAGGACGTTTGTCGCACATAATGTGGATATTTTGGAGAGAGATTTGGCACTTTTTAACGACGTATTATTTGAATATCTTGGGCGGTATAACTTCAGAAGACCGCACCAAAGCCTAGGCTATAAAGCACCGGTAAAACAGCTTGCTTCTTTTTGCCCTTATTTGTCTAATATGTCATGGCATCGTACAGGCACTGTCAACCCAAAGTACAAATGTCACCCTTGATGTCGATAAAACTTTAAATAAACTAAATCTTTAAGGTCGCGTTATGCGGTTAGTGGATTATTTGAACCCAGTAATAAATTGGGTCATTTGCCGGTTTTTGCTTAAATTAAGCTCATTGACTGAAAAACCAGCTCCATAGCGTGCCATTGAGAAACGATCTCTAGTTGACGATGACCTCTACTACCTGCCAATTTCTAAACATTTTAGAAGTTGCAAGTTGCCGGTTAGTATCTGTTGATATAACAAAAGCCGTTGTCGGTGCGTGGCTCAGGCGTGTAAGACAGCTTTTGCACAAGCATAGTAAAACATCTGTTGCAATTACTTTTGCTTACCATTTGCCAGTTTTTGCCTAAATTAAGCTCACTGACTAAAAAATCAGTTCCATAGCGTGCCATTGAGAAACGATCTCTAGTTGAGATGACCGCTACTACCTGCCAATTTCTAAGCATGTTAGAAGTTGCAAGTTGCCGGTTGGTATCTGCTGATTTGACAAAAGCCGTTGTCGGTGCAGTGGCTCAGGCGTGTAAGATAGCCTGTGCCACGGGTGTCATAAAACATTGGTAATTACTTTTGCTTGGAGCTAAGATAATTTTCGTTGTAGCGTTTCCACGGATGGTCTGACTTCGGCTTATGACCGGTGCGGTGTTTTGTTAATATCTCAGCCACGGCCGGATTGATTGTTTTCTCATCGTGTGGTTTAGACAGGGGCGGATGCTCGCAGTAGGTTGTATAAGGCAACTCTCGCTCCTTGTAGAGTATGACAATCTCACCATCAAGCAACTCGCACACGGTGACCCGTGCACCACGCAGCGCATAACTGGGTTTCTCAGTTTTGATAAGATACTGTATATTGTTATGCTGACAGATGAGGTTTTTCGATAACTTTCTCGAATACTGCTGAGAAAACACCAGTGCCAATTGGCGTTCACTGAGAGGCATCGGGCGATGATAATCAGTACTGTCTAGAGGCTGCTTGGCAAAGTGCAGATTGTGTTTTTGGCGATACCATTCGGCGAACTGGTTGGCTTGCTCAATGGTGCAGATGCCACGCAGCCTCATTTCTTTAACTAAGCGGTCTTGGAGGATTCTGAACAGGCGTTCAACGCGTCCTTTGGCTTGCGGAGACTTGGCTTTGTAAAGTGTAATGCCGAGTTGTTGCAACGCTCTCTCAAACTGGGTGGGTTGTTGAAAGGTGTGTTGCTCTTTGGCATTATTGCTAAAGATACTATGGCGGTCGGAATACAGGCACCGTGGGCAACCATAGCGTTGCAGATGTTGCTTGAGCGTATACATATAATCCGCCGTGGTCTCGGCAGCACAGAAATGCAGTGCAGTAATCTCTGAGGTGGCATCGTCAATAAAGGCGATGAGCGTGCATGGTTCGCCGCGCTTCTCAAACCAAGCATGGGGCGAACCATCAATCTGTATGAGTATACCAATGCCGGGTTGTCTGCAACGGCTTTGATACGTCTTGACCGGCTTGTGTCGCTTGCCTTTATACAAACCAGCCGCAAGCATCCATTTGCGCAATGTCTCAACGCTGAACGAGCGGTCAAAAAAAACTCCATAATATTCAAACAGCTTCTCGTGGGCAAACTGAGGTCCGAAATCAGGATAGCACTTGCTAATCAACTCAATGGCAAGGTCTTTAATTTCCTCGGCTATTTTATTGTTAGACGGCTTGTCGCGTCGCTTGGATATCAGTGCCTTATCTCCATGCTTGAGGTATTCACTGATTAATCGTTTGACATGGCGGACGCTGATATCGAGTATCTTGGCCGCCGTGGCTCTAGGTAGTTTTTCCTCTATACACCGCTTGATAACATCGCGACGTTGTATTTCTTTGGCTGACATATAGTAATCCTCTTTGTTCATTGCATCTTCTCCTTGGCTTGGTTAAAAATGCTTTATTGTCGCCCAAAGGTGACATTTCTACTTGGGCTAAATGTGACATTACTACTTTGTGCTTACAGCATCGTACAGGCACTTTTCGGTCTCCCAAAAGTGTGATATACTGATGAGGATGGTAAGGGATATTTGAGTGAGATTTTGTCCCTAAACTAGTCAAGTACCTTCATTTAATAAAAGAGGCAAGAAAGGTTATAGAGAGCTGACGTATAGATTATGATGAAGTTTGCCTACATGATATATTGAACCACCAACCTTGAGTGTATCTATGGAGGCTAACTTTGCAGGTGGATATAAAAATGAGATAACGTAAACCTTCCCCCAAATTTTGGAAGAGTGACATATAATGAAGACATTATTTAAGTTATAACCATGAAAGGTATAATTATGTATAGAAAAAATTTTGTATTAGCTATTTGCATGGCTGGGATAGTAGGATGTGCCTTTGGGAACGTAAAATTTACAGGCTATTCAGATAGCTATAATTTCGAAATACAAAAAACTGTTCCTGTTTCTATTGATCAATTTTGGGAGATATACAAGGAAGCGTTGCTAAGGTTTATAGATGCAGAAAATATAAATAAACCAGGGACTTTCAGTAGAAAAAGTATCAAAAAAGAGGAATATGTTATCAATATATCACTTGACTCAGATACACCAAGTGAATACATAGATTGCGGCAAGTCCCTCCACACTTCTATTTATCCTTTCATAAAGACAGCTACAAAAGAATATGAGATTGCTGATAGCACAGAAGCCTACGAAGGTGTAGACTTTAAGACAAATGTCCCTTCAACTATTGAGAGAAAGACAGATTTGTCCAGTACCAATATTGAAATATCCATGATCCCCAAAGGTAGCCAGACTCAGTTACGTGTATTTGTCAAATATAAATTGACAGTAGAGACCACCATAAACACTCCAGGAAACGTGGGAGAACCATACAAAAAAACCTCTGAATTCTTTGGTGACTCCTCTAAAGCGGTATCAAACGGAAAAAATCTATGTCTCTCGAAAGGAATTCTAGAGAAAAGACTTCTTAGTCTAGATGACTGGGTATAATGCACAGTCGTGGCGTTATCCCATTTTCAGGACCAGCTGCAAAGTCAGTCTTGAGGCTACTGCCTCTGCAGATATACTGAGAGGTTAGTAGCCTAGCGTGTTGTGCGAACATCCTTCATCATAATTTTCTACAGAAGCATTTTAGGTTGATTTGCCATGTTAGTGCTACCCATTTTAGGATCATCTACAAAGTTAATTTCGTGTCAAAATATTGGTACTCTAAAACGCAATGCAAAAGTTCTATTGAAACTAGTTTCTTTAGTAGCTCTATCAGTATTTAATGTATTTTTAGAACCATCTAAATTGTTATATTTAAAGTCACTACCATATGTAAGGTATGCGTCAAATTCTAACTTTGTGAATATCTTGTTTTCATGAACAATAGGGATTCTCTTTAGGAAAGGAAGCGAGCCTAACTTGGCCTTTTCGAACCCAAGGTTTACAGACCATTTAGTTGTAGTGTCATTTGATAAAGGCGACTTAGAGATTTTTTCTCCGCTATATTTTTCAGTTTCTTTACCTATGATATTTTTGGAACGCTCAACGTTCCCCCATATATCTATACCATAACAACTTGTTAAGAAAATGCATTTCTCTTCACTCAAAACTACTCCTCCATAGAAAATTAGAAGAAATGAGCAACAATAAAAAAAGTATTTAATATTTATCATAATCTTGACCTCCGTATTTAATTTTGGTTGCTAAATATTTAAATGGTACTTGACTAGTTTAGGGACAAAATCTCACTCAAATGTCCCTTACCATCCTCATCAGTATATCACACTTTTGGGAGGTAGTAAGATGCCTATGATTGAACCGCCATTCGCATTCTTTTAGGTGCAAGTGGAAATGTCTCCTAGATACTCCGCAGAACTTTGTTAGTCTCCTTTTTGCCCATCCCCAGAAGTTTTCAATGCCATTGATATGTCTAGTACCACTGCCCATTGTCTTTGAATGATTGATGCGATAGTGTTTATATCCGTTCAATACCAACCCGTCATAAGCTCTCCATTTATCAGTGTAGATGGTACTCTCGTGTCCTACTAAACGCTTGATAATAGGTCGTATTTCGCTCTTTGATGCGTTCCGTATCACTTATGTATAGACCTTCCCATCTCTTTTCAATATGCCAAATACCAGCACTTTGTTCTGCACGCCTCGACCTCTTTTGTCTCCTTTTTTGCTACCACCGAAGTATGACTCATCCAACTCTACCTCACCGGAGAATATACTTGTTTGCTCGCAGTACTGTGCAATTTTTTCTCGGATTATATTGACATATCTGTTCACTGTATTCCTATTCACCTCAACTGCTTGGGCGATTTGGGTCGCACTCAGATCAAGGGCAAAATACCTCACAATTTCCCTTATTTTCCTGTTTGAAATATGTGCTCTTCTAAAATGTCTGTTTTTCGTTGTCATTACTAGCTATTGTACCGAATCTCGGTCCCTAAACTAGTCAAGCACCTAAGATAAACTAGTGGCAACACTTAATTAATAAAGGAGAACTTATGAAAGATATAGAAAGTATCGGGAAAGAGTTATCTCGCAATATAAAGACCCAACAGGAGATGAGCGATGTGCTCGGTCAGTTGGTTAAATCGATGATGGAAGGCATTCTCAATGCCGAGCTAGATAGTCATCTCGGCTACAAGAAAAACGAGAAGGCAGTGCAACGCAGAAAGAACATCCGCAATGGGCATAGTGCCAAGACCCTAAGTAATCGTTTATAAATAACCTTTACAGACTTGATATCGTATAATTCCATTCCCCATGAAATGATTCTTTTCTCATTTTGATTTGTTTCATTTTTTCTTTAGGCACTTTGATTCCTTTTTCGTACTTCCTTTTGTCAATCCTAGATTCAACTGTTAAACCCGCTTGGGTTGTTGTAGCAGTGATAAGATTAACCACTGTTTGATAATCTCTTAGCGGTTGTCCTCTCCAGTTTATGCTGATATACGAGAACAAACGATGCTCGATTTTGTTCCATTTGCTCGTCCCCGGCGGGTAGTGACACACGGTAATGGAAAGACCTTCTTGTTTTGCGAACTGATATAACTCCCACTTCCACAGATGAGAACGATAGCTATTACTTCCTCCACTATCTGCACACAACAACAATTTTGAAGTCTTGGGATATCTTTTCTTGCCCATCTTGTTCCACCATTGACGGATACTTTCTACCGAAAACTCGGCCGTATCGGCACTGATACCGACATTAACCCAAGCTTCATTGTTGCCCACATCATAAACCCCATAAGGAACGGCTCTGGGACATTCTGCATCAGGAAAATCATGCACATTCACTCGCTCCGGGTTTTTCTTCTTACGCCATTGCTTCCCTGCGTTCTTATAATTACCTATCAGCTCTTTCTTTTTTGTATCTATAGAAAGCACCGGATAGCCTCTGGCTAAAAACCACTTCGCTCTTTTATTGATAAACTCAAACTGCTGATTTCTATCCGGGTGCGTTGCACCTTCTAAAGTCTTTTGATTTGCCTGCAGGCTAAACCCAAGCTCTTTTAATAAACAAGCGACAGTTGAATAACTGATCTGATAGCCTCTTGCTCTTAACTCCTTCTCTAGCATACGCACGCTTTTGCAAGTCCAACGCAAAGGCGACTCAGGATCACCGCGCACCCCCGGTTCCATTAAGTTTTCTATTGCCTCAACGATACCAGGAAACTTATCAATGAGCTTTTTTCTGCCACCGCCTTTTTTTCTCACCCTACTTAACGAAGCGGTTTCTTGGCCTTTCGCTTCATTGAGATCCTTGATGCCACGATGAATCGTCGGTCTAGAGACACCGGTTATTTTTGACAACTTTGCTATTCCACCATAGCCTAAATTACAAGCCTCAGCAGCAATCAGAATGCGGCGTTGCTTTTCATTTAAGTGGGGTAGTACAGCCGATAACTTCTTTTTAAGATCACTATCTCTTTTCTCATCACTCATGCATTCAGGATAGCACTATTAGATATATAAGTAAAGTTTATTTTCCAACGACTCCTAAAGACCGAATATGGGGATTTGATAATACAGACCTCCCGAGATCGAGATGCGTCGTTTGAACCACAGATTGTGCCGAAGGGGAAGACCTGTTTAGAGGGATTTGAGAATACCATATTGACCCTGTATGCGAAAGGGATTGTACGATGCCATGACATATTAGACAAATAAGGGCAAAAAGAAGCAAGCTGTTTTACCGGTGTTTTATAGCCTAGGCTTTGGTGCGGCCTTCTGAAGTTATACCGCCCAAGATATTCAAATAATACGTCATTAAACAGTGCCAAATCTTCCTCCAAAATATCCACATTATGTGCCACAAACTCCTCTTGAATAGTACGGTTAAATCTCTCGTCTATGGCATTCATTTTAGGGCAACGAGGATAAGTATAACAGTGTTTAATGTTGTGTTGTTGTAGATACGCATCAAAGTCTCCTTGAAACTCACTGCCGTTATCGGTCAGTACTTGAGAGATGTTGCCAGGGAATACCATATGCACCAACTTGGCAAATGCCGCAGCATTTTTACTATTGGCGCGTCGGCATGTAATGGCAATGGCGAAACGGCTGTAGTGATTGATCGCAGTAAACAGATAATAGCGGGTTTGACCAACGAAATAATGGATGGTGTCCATAGCCATGCAGTCTCCGGGGAATTCGGCTTTAGCACCTTTGCCGATACGAGCGCGTGGCTCAGCAGCCTTGCGTTTGCGTGTTCTGCCAGAGATGGTCGGTGGTGAGCAGCGCATTTTATCGGCTGCATCGGCAATCAATCGTGCGATGGTGCGAGGCTTCGGACACTTCAATCCTCGTTCATCGCACCACGGCTTTAAGAAGTAATAAATCTTCGGTGCACCCATATTGGGATAGCTGTGTCGCAGTCGCCTAATCTCGTCAGTGATTTGAGTAGACCAATTACGACGGCGACGCTGGTGAGGTGCTTTACTTGCATCCTGCAAAGCCGATACGCCGCACTCATTAAAGTGCTTTCTCCACAGATATAGGGTCGCACGGCTCACCTTATAAAAGTCTAGCGTCGCAATTAAACCGTGTTTTTCCCAGAGTTCTAAAGCCTCAAGTTTTTGTTTAGCATCAGTAGCCATCATAGCCTCCCACTTATTAGCAAAAGAGGCTATTTTATAAAATCCTTTAATGCGATAGCCGAGGTGTTGATATTTCATGTTGTCTAGCTTGATTTTTTGGGGATCTTCCCGCTAGAAAAAGTACTTTTTCTAGCGGGAAGATTAGGTTCTAAAGAGTCCAATATGTATCTGGCATTATTCAGGGATGACGGTGCGACAGATACAACAGACCCTCAAACAACTCTATCATGGTGCGGAGATTTCTACTGAGGTCATCTCTAATGTCACCGATGCGGTGATAGACGAGGTGCGTGTTTGGCAGAGCCGGCCATTAGAGAGCGTCTATGCGGTGATGTATCTGGATTGCATCGTTGTCAAAGTACGAGAGCAAGGGCGCGTCATTAACAAGTCGGTGTATATTGCACTGGGTATAGATTGCGCTGGACATAAGCACTTACTTGGGCTTTGGGTTTCAGAGACCGAAAGTGCTAAGTTCTGGTTAGCGATATTAACTGAGCTACAAAATCGCGGTGTGAAAGATATTTTTATCTGTTGCGTAGATGGTCTAAAAGGTTTCGCAGAAGCGATTGCGATGGTCTATCCGAAGACCAAAGTACAGCTGTGTATAGTACACATGATGAGAAACTCACTGCGCTATGTAGAGACTAAAGATAAAAAGGCCGTGTCGGCAGACTTAAAGAAGATATATAATAGCCCGACGGCACAGGCAGCCGAGCATGCGTTAGATGAGTTTGCCGATCAGTGGTCGGGGCAATATCCGAGTATAGAGCGGTCGTGGCGCAATCACTGGGACAACCTGATTACGTTATTTGATTACCCGGCGGAGATTAGAAAAATTATCTATACGACCAATGCGATAGAGAGTCTCAACAGCGTGATTAGAAAATCGATCCGCAATCGGAAGATATTTCCGAGTGACCAATCGGCATTAAAGATAATCTATTTGGCGATTAAAGAAGCCTCTGCCCGCTGGACGCTGCCAATACGGAATTGGATACCGGCAATGAACCGATTCGCTATTGAGTACGAAGATAGATTTGATATTGAAGAGAACAAAGTTACACAAAATAAATGACAGTCTCTTGTTTGTTCATCCTGATGACGTTACCTCAATTTGGGGACCACCTGCAAAGTTGGTTTTTAGATTTGATCTTCTAATCTAAATCCCACTTTTCAATTGCTTGCAAATAGTCATCCATATCATGATCCTCAATCATGTCAAAGCCATCTTTTCCCAAAGCTTCCATATAGCCATCTATCCTGTCCAAAAACTTGAACCAAAATCCTGGATCTTTATGGATTTTTTTCTCTTCTGAAATGTATAAAACATTCCCGGCATGACCATATCCCATCTTCCTGGGTGGCACTCTAGGAACAATATCGTTGTTATTTTGAAACCTAAAAAACCTAGCCCCACATTCATTATTGAATATCCTTACAGTACCTCGCATCATCGCTCTAGGTTGGCCAAAAGTATAAACACTTGTGAAAGGTTTATCTATGTCAGCAAGCTTGGCTGCAGCGATCGTTGCCATTGCACCCCCTAAACTATGTCCAGTCATAAAAAGCGGACGCTTCTTTTTCTCAAACTCTTCTTGATATTTTTGATCTAAATCATCCCATATAGCCTCAGTAGCATTCCAAAACCCTTCGTGGAATTCACCAAACAATTTTTCAGTCGGAGATATTTTTATGTTGTCTATCCAATCTTTTAATTCATCTGTACCTCTGAAAACCATACATAAATAGTCTTTATGAGCTATTAATGCAGCCTCTGTATTCCCTTCTTCAACCGCTGAAACAGACGAAAATCTAACATCATCAGATTGTAGGCTCTTAAGAATTGCCTCCTCATCAGGAGTATTTTTTTCTCCTTTGACTTCCGTATAGATTTCATTAGAAAGTCTAGCCATCCAATAGGCATTACCAGCATCTAGAACTGTTTTGTAGGGATTAACCCTTTTATCTATCATAATTCTTATCCTCCGTAAAAGATTTTTCAAAATTAATTAACTATTTCTACATAAGACATAGAAAGTTTATATTTTGATAATACTATTAGATATAAAAATAAAATTCAAGGCTTTATTTCTCAGATTTTATAAAAAGTTTCACGTTATCCTGTTTTTAGAGCTATATCCAAAGCAAACTTCCAACTAGTTTATGGTATCGTGCTTGCAATTAGGATGTCATGCTACCATATGCCTTGCCTTAACAAATACGATGAAAAAAAGTAAGAACTTATTCAATATCTTATTTTCTGTGTGTTTCTTATGCTATGTTTATGTCATAGGAGCTGAGAATGCACAAGCTATATTTTTTTGCGCAGAGGATAGAAAGATAAACGGAAGGTGTGTTTATTATCAAAAAGCTCCTGAGGAAAAACTGCTTCAAGCTACTGTATCATTAGTAACAGTTAACAATGGTCGTATAGCAAACTGGGCTTCTGGCACAGTGATAAAGCTAAAGAAAGAGGGAAAAACTTGCAAAATGCCCCTTCTTCTCACCTGTGAGCACTGTGTGGATCTTTCAAAGATGTCCACAAAAACGGTGACAGCTTATAACCATATAGACGCAGCAAGAATTGAACTTCACGAAATGGAAGAGCTTCAAGCTCCAAGAGACCATTCAGGCAAAAGAGACTGCATTGATATAGACAGCGAGATTTGTCTTATTGACTCTTCTTCTAGAGCTTTTCAGTGATAAGTACTGCGAGTTTGATAATTAGTTTTGTGAGAAAAGGCAAAAGGCCACAATGCCTCTATATCAGACATTCTGTGTGATTTTAAAAATGAAGTAATGTGGGGCTGTTGAAAAAGTGTCTGCATTAGTACATTCCCCTCCTTTGGAGGGGTGGCAGGCGAAGCCTGACGGGGTGGTTGTGGTGGTTCTGCACTAGACAATTATCCCCTACGATGCATGGTGGTACTTTTTCAACAGCCTCATGTCACCTGCTCTAAGCTAGAGAAGCGAAAGTGATTTATGTATTTAAGTATATAATTTTCTTCAGTTGTAATAACCTTTCAATTCAAATAAACAGAGGAAAAAATGAGAGTATTCATTCCAAAAAAAACTATGCAATTAAATAGCAAAAAAGCAATTAACGGTACTACTGCCGTATTGTGTTTATTATTGCTATCCACGCTAACATCTGTCAGTGCATATCAGGCAGGTGAAACCTTCCGGGATTGTCCAACCTGCCCTGTAATGGTAGTCGTACCCGAAGGAGAATTTTTGATGGGGTCTCCCAATGATGAAAAAGGGAGATGGGATGATGAGGGGCCGCAGCGTCAGGTTACTATCTCTAAACCTTTTGCGGTTGGGAAATATGAAGTAACCGTAGGGCAATTTAAGGCATTTATTGATGCGACCAAGTACTTTGTACTTGGCACATGCGAAATATATGAGTCTGGAGATTGGGATCTTAAGGCTGATCTTAATTGGAAGAACCCAGGCTTTGAGCAAACCGAAAAACATCCGGTAGTTTGTGTCGCATGGGACGATGCTAAAGCGTATACCAACTGGTTATCAAGGGAAACTGGGAAAACGTACCGATTGTTGAGCGAAGCAGAATGGGAGTATGTAGCGCGTGCTGGCACAACCACAGCGTATCATTTTGGCACAACGATTTCTGCAGAACAGGCGAACCACGATAAAGTGAATAACGGTACTGTTGAAGTGGGGCAATATGATCCCAATAAGTTTCAGCTTTACGATATTCACGGGAATGTATGGGAATGGGTAGAGGATTGTTGGCATGATGATTATAGAGGAGCACCGTTGGATAGTATTGCATGGAGTGATGGGTGTGACTCTATAGAGGACTCCGCTGGTGTAAATATCACTTTATCACGTGGAGGAGCATGGACTGATGATGATGCAGATTTGCGCTCTGCCTTTCGTCGTAATAATAATAACGCATGGTCGCGTGACAATGAAACAGGATTCCGTGTTGCTCGGGACCTTACGCCGTAAGGGAGGACTAATGACGCTACCTACCCAAACCAAGCTATGAAAAAGACGAGATTTCCAGTTAAATTAGTAAACAATAGGAAGTTTCAAAGTGAAGAAATGATATTATAGAGGAACAAATTATTGAGGCGATCAAATCACACGAGGCCGGTTGCACGATAGAGAACATCTGCTGAGAACTTGGTATAACCTATGGCACCTTTTACAATTGGTGTAGCAAATATGCCGGGTTAAAAGTCAATGAAGCGAAGCGATTAAAACACCTTGAATTAGAGAATAATAAACTCAAGAAACTACTAGGTGAGAAATTAAAAGAAAAAAGCCCTGAAGGATTTTTTGTTAAAAAAGTGGTGACTTCAGCAAGTGAAAGAAGCATTGTATAAGAACCTGTTGTTCTCCCCAAATTTATTAACAATGTTAACAAAAGTTTCTTCGATAAACTGGGATTATGATGATAGAAAGTCAACGCATAGATTATAATGAAGTCTGCCCGCACAGTGTGCTGGGCTATCAACCCCTGAGTGTATTGGCGGAGGCACTAGTATGAAAACTAACTTTGCAGATGGTACCAAAAATAGAGTAATGTCAAAAAAACTAAATACTTCCATTTGCACGCTCTTATTAGTACTGAGCTTTATCTCTTCGGAGATTTCCGCGAATGAATTCCGGATTGGCACTTGGAATATTTCTTGGTTGGGAGACGGGGTTAATGACACACTACCCAGAACTGCCGACGATCTTAAAAGACTACAGAAATATGTTGACAAACTAAGCGCAGATGTTGTTGCTCTGCAAGAAATGGAGAACGAAATAGCATTTCATTCTATTTTTGATAAAAGCGAGTGGGAGGTATTTTTATCAAGCAGAAACTCAAAGCAACGCACTGGGTTTGCCGTTCGCAAAGGCTTTTTGGATACAGTCAACATACAACAACAAGCCGATTATGAAGCATTGCATACATCGTACGCTTTACGTTATGGTACAGACATCAAAATCACTTATCCGGATAATACTACGATAAGATTGTTATCAATACATCTTAAAGCCGGTTGTTTTGATGAGACTGATTTATCTGAAGACTCTAATCAAGGTTGGAATGAAAATGCATGCCAAAGACTTGGTCGCCGGATTCAACCACTAAAAAATTGGATTGCTACACGTTTTGCTGAGGATGTTCCATTCATGGTTGTCGGGGATTGGAATAGGCGTATGAACATGAACGGGGATGTCTTTTGGGGCAAACTTACTGATGGTTTAGACGGGAAATTACATAGAGCGGGAGGCGTTGATAGAAAGGCATTATGTAACAGCAGGTTCCCTAATCCGATAGATCATATTGTCATTGGTGGAGGCTTAGAGGAGATTACAGACAGCTTTAGAGAAATAACATATAGTGAGGTCATGGAGCAAAGAAAGAAAATTTCCGACCATTGTCCGATTTCTGTTGAAATCAAAGTGCCATGACGTTTGCCCAAAAACTGAGCCGTGACAAAATGAGATTCCCAGTTAAATTAGTAAACAACAACAGGAGATGCATAATGAAAATTTTTACAGTTTTGGTTTTTTTAGTTAGCTCTTCTGTTTATGCATCTAATAATGAAGATATTTGCAAATCTATCGCAGAAAAAATCCATGAAGATGTCCCTGGGCTCATTGAATGCTTAAGAGGAATAATACGAGAAAAAGGGGATGTGATACAAATTTCTGGTACACAAATAGAAATCCTTGACAAACAAGAGGATGGTATTTATGTTGCTGATGCTGGCAGGGGAAATATTACTTACTTATTCCGTTTTGTCTGTTCAGATAACTCTTGCTCTATTTTTGTTAATAATTCTTATAGTCCCTATGATGATGAGCTTCGTGTTTTGTATAGCCATTCTGATGCAAATGCAGATGGTTTAGTAGAAAGGGCTACAAGAGATGGTATAGAAATGGATCTATCTATTGCTAACGAAGCATATCAAGCATCTCTTGATTATCTAAAAATAAGAATAAAGACTATTGTATTTGAAATTAATAATCCAAACCCCACTATAGATCAATTAGAAAAACAGCTTGATGATATTAAAAAAGAGCTAGAAAAAAGGCGATATTAGAAACAAACACCTTGTAGAAATTTTTATGCGGTGTTTTGTCTTAATAATGTGCCGAAGGATTGATCTTTCCTCCATTTTTAGTTTTACTTGAAAACTAACTTCTCAGGCAGTCAAAAACGGGATGATGCCAGCGAGAGACGCAACCGAAAGGCAAAAACTATTCTAGAAAGCGAGACTGAATATAGTGTGTGATGTTTGGATGTAGGCAAAAGAGATCACTTGATTATAATGTGTTGCAGTAGAAACGAAGGAAATAGAATATGTATTCTCAAAAAAACTGCACTGGTCAACGGATGTTAAATAGCATTGGTATATTGCTATTTTTGTTATCTGCTGACACATATGAAATAGGTGAAACCTTCCAGGATTGTTTAACCTGTCCTGAAATGGTAGTCGTGCCCAAAGGACAATTTTTGATGGGGTCTCCCAAAGATGACGAAGAAGGATGGGATGATGAACGGCCACAACATCAGGTTACTATCTCTAAACCCTCTAAATCTTTACCTAAGAGATTTTGGATGATGAAGCTTTGAACCGTTTACTAATGCCAACCTAAGTATAGATGTGAATATACTTGATTATAATGAGGTTTTCAATTCAAATAAACGAAGGAAAAATGAAGGCATACATTTCAAAGCAAACTATGCAGTTAAATGGTAAGAGGGTAGTGAACGGCATCACTTCCGTATTGTTTTTATTTGCTATTTGTGCAACATCTATCAATGCGTATGAAGTGGGAGAAACTTTTCGTGATTGTGAGACATGTCCGGAGATGGTCGTGTTGCCGGCAGGGAAGTTCACGATGGGTTCACCTGAATGGGAGAGAGGAAGATACGATGATGAAGGACCGCATCATCAAGTTACTATTTCCAAACCTTTTGCAGTGGGCAAATATGAAGTGACCGTAGGGCAATATGCAGAGTTTGTTAGAGAGACAAGACATAAAGCCAAAAGTTGTGATTATCCGGAAGATCAATCTTGGAATGATCCGGGTTTTAAGCAAACCAATAATCATCCGGTAGTATGTGTTGATTGGGATGATGCTTCAACTTACGCCTATTGGTTATCTGTGAAGACTAGGCATGAATACCGGTTATTAACTGAGGCGGAATGGGAATATGCGGCTCGGGCTGGCACGACCACGCCGTATCATTTTGGCAAAATGATTCTGGGTAATCAGGCCAATTACGACCGCAACAACGAAGGCACTGTAGCAGTAGGCAGTTTTCCCGCAAATGTATTTGGGCTACACGACATGCACGGTAACGTATGGGAATGGGTGGAGGACTGCTGGCACGATGATTACACTGGTGCACCAACAAACAGTAGTGCGTGGCTTAGCGGATGTAGAAAAGGCAATGAGGATGACTGTGAGGATTATAGTGGGGATACTCTGAGGGTATGTAAAGAGATACGAGTTGGAAAGGAATTGCGCGTGTTGCGCGGTGGTTCTTGGTACGAGGAACCAGGAGTCCTGCGCTCCGCCCTTCGCAGCTCAGAAGTTATTACTCTCCGGGACGATGTCAGCGGCTTCCGAGTTGCCCGGACGCTTACCCCATAAATCCTTAAATCATCTAACCTTGCCCTTCTCAAAAACCGGGTCATGAAAAAATGAACCTTCCAGTCAAACTCGCAAACAACACAAAGTTTCAAAATAAAGAAACGATATACAGAAGAGCAAATTATCAGTGCAATCTGATGCTTTCTCATTTTCAGGCTTCCCCAAATTGTATGAATATGCTGTAATATAAGACATTACAGTTGTTCCGGTTCTTTATTGCGGTATTGAAATCTGTACAAATGCTAACATCTTGTGCTAAATAAGCTAGAATTGGTACTTGAACAAATATGACCCAGCTATAGGAGATATATCATGCCAGTAAAACAATCTATAATTATAGGTATCCATGGTTTAGCTAAGAAACCTGAGAAACCCATATTGACCAAATGGTGGAAAGCAGCTATCTGCGAAGGATTAAACTACAATACTCGAAAATATAAAGCGGATGATATTTCCCCATCCCAATTAAACTTCTCTATGGTGTATTGGAATGATTTAATGGGAGAAAATCGTATTCTTACATTAGAACAATTGAATCAAAGTAAAGATCATTATCAGCCTGCTAATGAGGGGGATATACAATCATACAAACCAAGCATTATAGAAAGAATGACATTGAAAATGAGAATCAAGATGCGTGATTTAGTGGGAGATATTACTGAGGTAATAGTGAAGCTTACTGGAGGCAAAGCCTCACGCAAAGTCATGGAAGAAAAACTAAAGGATTTATACGCATATTATAACGATGAAAATATACGAACCAAATTGCAAGAATGCCTCAAAAGTGAGCTTGAGAAACATAAAGATAAAAGAATCATGCTTATCTCCCACTCTATGGGCACAATTATTGCATACGATGTTTTATGTCAACTTGCGCGCGAGGGAGAAGAACTTACTATTGAGCATTTTATAACGATGGGATCTCCTCTAGGACTTCCGTTTATCACAGAGCGTATCCAAGTACCTAGAGGAAAGAAAAAGCCAGCAGTGCCAGATAATGTAAAAAAGTGGACTAATTTTTCAGATATGTCTGACCCAGTATGTGCAGATCCTTGCCTAGCGGATGATTATGAGAGCAACAAAGAAGGCGTAGGAATTGTTGATCAAATAGTCCTAAATGATTGGCCTCATGACTCTCTCAGCCATAAATCATACGGATATCTTAGAACTCCAGAAGTATCAAAAGCCACAGGAAAGTTCATTGGCATGAGCATGGAAACTGACTTTGCATACGATCCTAAAAATGAGGGAAAGTCAATGGCAAGCAAAGTAGCATTTGCGCTTTCTTTCCTTCTTCTTCTTCTAATTGTAGCTTTTATATTAGTTGATTGCACTGAAGATTGGCATATACCCATCGGCGTGGCTATTCTAGGATTAAGCGGCGGACTTATTGGGGCTATCCAAAAATATAAAAAAACAACTGAGGAAGAGCAATCAACAATAGCGGAAGGCTTAATTCGTTACCACTATATGACTCCTGCATTGATAGGTGGAAACTTTGCTTTAGTGTTAATGCTAATATTTGCCGGCGACTTTAGCTTGATTACCGTGAACTCAAGCATAGGAATGTTTCCTAAATTTTCGGATTGCTTATCAAGTAAGGAACTATATTCTACGCTATGCTCCTTGTGTACCAATGCGGATTTAGCAAAACTATATGTGTGGTCTTTTATAGCGGGATATAGCTCTCGGCTTGTACCCACCATTATTAGAGGTATAGGAAAAAGGATGCCTGGAAGTGGAAGCAAAAGCTCCCCCAAAAATTGAGATTAAAAATGGAGTAATATTCTTAAATCGCCATCTGTAAGATGCCGATACAAATTAGAACAGGAACTAAAAAACCACTGGTGTTACTTGATTAAAATAAAGAGGAAATAATGGAAGAAAGTACAGTAAAAGGACTAAATATTTCTATTTGCACGTTCTTATTAATACTGAGCTTTATCTCTTCGGAGATTTCCGCAAATGAATTCCGAGTTGGCACCTGGAATATTGCTTGGTTGGGGGACGGGGTTAATGACACACTACCCAGAACTGCCGACGATCTTAAAAGACTACAGAAATATGTTGACAAACTAAGCGTAGATGTTGTTGCTCTGCAAGAAATGGAGAACGAAATAGCATTTCATTCTATTTTTGATAAAAGCGAGTGGGAGGTATTTTTATCAAGTAGAAACTCAAAGCAACGCACTGGGTTTGCCGTTCGCAAAAGCTTTTTGGATTCAGTCAACATACAGCAACAAGCCGATTACGAAGCATTGCATACAGGTCAAGGCTTGCGATATGGCACAGACATCAAGGTTATTTATCCGGATAATACTACGATCAGATTGTTATCAATACATCTTAAAGCCGGTTGTTTTGATGAGACTGATTTATCTGAAGACTCTAATCAAGGTTGGAATGAAAATGCATGCCAGAAACTTAGTCGTCAGATTCAACCACTAAAAAATTGGATTGCTACACGTTTTGCTGAGGATGTCCCATTTGTTATTGCTGGTGATTGGAATCGCCGTATGAATATGAATGGAGATGCCTTTTGGGGTGAACTTACTGATGGTTTAAACGGGAAATTACATAGAACAGGCAGTGTTAATAGACACACTTTATGCAATGCTAGAAACCCCATTCCGCCAATCGATCATATTGTCATTGGTGGAGGCTTAGAGGAGATTATAGACAGCTTTAGAGAAATAACATATAGTGAGGTCATGGAGCAAAAAACGAAAATTTCTGACCATTGCCCGATTTCAGTTGAAATCAAAGTGCCATGACGTTTGCCCAAAAACTGAGACATGACAAAGATGAGATTTCCAGTTAAATTGGCAAACAACAACAGGAGATGCATAATGAAAATTTTTACAGTTTTGGTTTTTTTGGTTAGCTCTTCTGTTTATGCATCTAATAATGAAGATATTTGCAAATCTATCGCAGAAAAAATCCATGAAGATGTCCCTGGGATCATTGAATGCTTAAGAGGAATAATACGAGAAAAAGGGGATGTGATACAAATTTCTGGTACACAAATAGAAATCCTTGACAAACAAGAGGATGGTATTTATGTTGCGGTTGATGGCAAGGAAAATATTACTTACCTATACCGTTTTGTCTGTTCAGATAACTCTTGCTCTATTTTTGTTAATAATTTTTTAGTTAGTTCGGATGTTTCATATACTTATGCCGATGCAGATACAGACGGTTTAGTAGAAAAGTCTACAAGAGATCCAGACAATGATATGGAAATTGATCTATCTAGTGCTAACAAAGCATATCTGTTATCTCTTGATTATCTAAAAGCAAGAATAAAGACTATTGTATTTGAAATTAATAATCCAAACCCTACTATGGATCAATTACTAGAAGAGCTGAGGAGAGTTGAAGAAGAGTAGGATAAAATGCAATATTAAAAATAAATACCGTATAGAAATTTCCATGCAGTGTTGACATCATCCGATTTTTAGGTTCACCTGATAAGTTAGTTTTCATACAGCTGCCTCTGCAAATACACTTCGGATAGACAGTCTGGTACACATTTGCCAGTAATCGAAACAGCGACAATTTACCCGGCACATTCAATTTTACTTTCTCTAAATTTCACTTGCTAAACAATTACTAAACGATTCAAAGCCGCACCATATAAAGTCTCTAAGCTAAAGATTTATGGAGCTAGCGTTCGGGCAACTCGAAACCCGAAGACATTGTCCCGACCAGAGATATAATTCTTGAAGCGATTCGCAGAGCGCAGGTACTCTGGCCTGTCAATCCATGAACCGCCGCGCACCCTGCGAAAATCATTCTCTTCTTCACATTCACTAAGCCATGCGCTACCGTTCGTTGGCGCACCCGTATAATCATTGTGGGTGCAATCCTCCACCCATTCCCATACATTGCCATGCATGTCGTGTAATCCGAATGCATTCGCAGGATAACTGCCTACTGCCACAGTGCCCTTTTCATTATCGTTGTAGTTGGCTATATCGCTTAAAACCATATCACCGAAATGATATGCCGTAATCGTTCCGGCACGCGCCGCATATTCCCATTCTGCCTCAGTCAACAACCTGTATTCATCCCCAGTCTTTGTTGATAACCAATAAGCATAAATTGAAGCATCATGCCAATTAACACATACTACCGGATGATTATTGGTTTGCTGGATATTCGGATTATGCCACGAAAAATCTTTAGACTCGGGCCACATATCAACAGGTGGATCACTCCACACACCTTCTCCAGGGTCATGGATACAATAACCAATAGGATAATTCGTTTCCCTAATAAACTCTGCAAATTGCCCTACGGTGACTTCATATTTACCCACTGCAAAAGGTTCAGGAATAGTAACCTGATGTTGTGGTCCTTCATCACCCCATCTTCCTCTCTCATCTTTGGGCGAACCCATCGTGAACTCTCCTGCCGGCAACACGACCATCTCTGGACAGGTCGCACAATCACGAAAAGTTTCTCCCACCTGATATGCATCGCCAAATGCTAGCGAGGATAGCAATAATAAAAACAACATGGCAGCGATATCAATGACTGCCCTCTTGAAAAAAGCATCTTTGTGTAAGTGTTTAATTCGTTCCATGATAAATCTCCTCAAGTTTAGTTAAAAACCATAGTTTGGATCAGTCTTCAATATGCCGAAAAAACATTTGGATGAACGGTAGTAAATATCCGACAAACGGTATGAGATGTACGGAAACATTGTGTTTGATTGATATTCTCCTCTGACGAAAGGGAACGGGAGGCGCACAGCGGTTTGGGTTATGTAGGACTGTTGAAGAAGTATTTCATACACTGTAGGGGCAAAATAAAGCCGCTGATTGATCCAGTAGGTCAATCGGCATTTCTAATTGTCTGCCCTAACGCGTTGCGCCTGCAAAAACAATCCATTCATTCATTTCGTTTATGGAAACCAAAACCAAGTGGCGCAAGCGATTGCGTTTGTGCGATGACAGTACTTTTTCAACAGCTCCAAAGTTTCAAAATAAAGAAACGATTTACACAAGAGCAAATTATCAGTGCAATCTGATGCTTTCTCATTTTTAGGCTTCCCCAAATTATATGAGTATGCTGTAATATAAGACATTACAATTGTTTCGGTTCTTTATCGCGGTATTGAAATCCGTACAAATGCTAACATCCTGTGCCAAATAAGCTAGAATTGGTACTTGAAAAAATATGACTCAACTATAGGAGATATATCATGCCAGTAAAACAATCCATAATTATAGGTATCCATGGTTTAGCTAGGAAACCCCAGAAACCCACATTGACCAAATGGTGGAAAGCAGCTATCTGCGAAGGATTAAACTACAATACGCGAAAATATAAAGCAGATGATATTTCTCCATCCCAGTTAAACTTCTCTATGGTGTATTGGAATGATTTAATGGGAGAAAATCGTATTCTTACACTACAACAATTGAAGCAAAGTAAAGATCATTATCAGCCTGCTAATAAGGGAGATATACAATCATACAAACCAAGCACTATAGAAAGAATGAGAGTAGACATGAGAATCCAGATGCGTGATTTAGTGGGAGATATTACTGAGGTAATAGTGAAGCTTACTGGAGGCGTAGTCTCAAACGAAGTCATGGAAGAAAAACTAAAGGATTTATACGCATATTATAACGATGAAAATATACGAACCAAATTGCAAGAATGCCTCAAGAGTGAGCTGGAGAAACATAAAGATAAAAGAATCATGCTTATCTCCCACTCTATGGGCACGATTATTGCATACGATGTTTTATGTCAACTTGCGCGCGAGGGAGAAGAACTTACTATTGAGCATTTTATAACAATGGGATCTCCTCTAGGACTTCCGTTTATCACAGAGCGTATCGAAGAGCTTAGAGGAGAGAATAAACTATCAGTGCCAGATAATGTAAAAAAGTGGACTAATTTTTCAGATATGTCTGACCCAGTATGTGTAGATCCTTGCCTAGAGGATGATTATGAAAGCAACAGTAAAGGCATAGGAATTGTCGATCAAATAGTCTTAAATGATTGGCCTCATGACTATCTGAGCCATAAATCATACGGATATCTTAGAACCCCAGAAGTATCAAAAGCCATAGGAAAGTTCATTGGCATGAGCATGGAAACTAACTCTGCATACGATCCTAAAAATGAGGAAACGTTAATGAGGGAAAAGTTAATGGCAACCAAAGTAGCATTTGCGCTTTTTTTCTTTCTTGTAGCTCTTATAACATTATTTGGTTGCACTAATGGAGATTGGCATATACCCATCGGCGTGGCTATTCTAGGCTTAGGCGGCGGACTTATTGGAGCCATTCAAAAATATAAAGACACAACTGAGGAAGAGCAATCAAAAATAGCGGAAGGTTTTTTTCGCTATCACTATATGACTCCTGCATTGATAGGTGGAACCTTTGCTTTAGTGTTAATGCTAATATTTGCCGGCAACTTTGGCTTGATTACCGTGGACCCAAGCATAAGAATGTTTCCTAAATTTTCGGAGTGCTTATCATGTAAGGAACTATGTTCCCTGTGTACCAATTCAGATTTAGCAAAATTATATGTGTGGTCTTTTATAGCGGGATATAGCTCTCGGCTTGTACCCACCATTATTAGAGGTATAGGAAAAAGGATACCCGGAAGTGGAAGCAAAAGTTCCGCCAAAAATTGAAACTAAAAATGGAGTAATATTCTTAAATCACTATCCAACCCTCAAAACGAGAATTATATAGCTACGTATGCAGATTACAGTCTCTGGACGGTGGCAGGCGTAGCTTGACGAGGGTGGCTTTTTGCATGCCCACCATTTAGGGCAAGCCTTAGCTTGTCCGACCTACATACCCATGTTAAGGTTCTGCACAATGTTACGCCGTTTGTCTTTGTTATTCGTGTTATTTCTAACAGCCATAAATAGCTAAATTTTGTATAACCTAACGTTCCTTGTGCTACTGCAACAAGGAACGGTTATTTGCAACAAACGGCGGTTCTATTTTCAACAGCCCCACATTTCTACTTTGCGCTTACACTGACTTAAACGTAGATACCTCATTCGGCAGACGCAAAACGCTCCAACACTTGTTTATAGATTTCCCGCTTAAAAGCCACGATATCTTGAAGTGGATACCACCAATCCACCCAGCACCATTGGTCAAATTCGTTTGCTACTGTTAAATTGATATCACTGTCATCTGTCAACAATTCCAACAAGAACCAAATTTGCTTCTGTCCTGTATAGTTCATTTTTAACTTTTCGGGGAATTCATAGTACAACCATTGGTTGGTCGTCCGCACCAAACGCACATGCTGGGTAAGCAAGCCGGTTTCCTCTTGCAATTCTCGCCACATTGCCACCTCAGGTGTTTCGTCTGACTCTATGCCGCCTTGGGGAAATTGCCATGCATTGATCTCCTTGCGTTTGCACCACAGTATTTTGCCATTGTGGTGGCGGATAATCATTCCCACACCCAGCCTATATCCATTTTCGTCTAACATGAATCTATTTCAATCTGCAAACCACATATAATAATACGATTTTATATAGATATTTTATCAACATCATGGACTTGGTATTATTTGATTTAGACCATACGCTTTTAGACGGCGACAGCGATTTCAGCTGGGGGCAATTTCTATGCGAAATCGGTGCAGTAGATGCGAACTATAAAAAATGCAATCGCGAATTCTTTGATGCATATCAACGCGGCGAACTTGATATGACGGAGTATATTAAATTCGTATTGCAACCACTTGCACAAAATACGATGCCGCAACTGATGCAATGGCGTGAACAGTTTTTAGTGGAAAAAATAGAGCCGATGGTTACAACCGAAGCGATAGAACTTGTGCAACGACACCAAGACAAGGGTAATTTCACGGCAATTATCACCTCTACCAATTCGTTTATCACTGAACCAATAGGCAAAATGTTCGGTATAGAAACGATGATTGCTACGCAGCCTGAGTTAAAAGATGGATGTTTTACTGGAGCCATATCGGGCGTGCCTTGCTTTCGGGAAGGTAAAATAATCTGCTTGCAAAAATGGTTAAACGAAAACGAAGCAGACTATCAAAACAGCTGGTTCTATAGCGACTCTGTTAATGATCTGCCGCTTTTGTCGTGGGTTGATCGTCCTGTGGTGGTCAACGGTGATGCAGCACTAATGAAGCACGCAAAGCAAAACAACTGGTCGGTGTTGTCTTTGGCAAGGTCTAACTACAAATAAAATAGATAAATGTATTGATGGTGGGTACGCAAAACACCACCCCGTCAGGCTCCGCCTGCCACCCCTCCACAGGAGGGGAATAGTCCGTTCCTATCATGTGGTGTGCGTAATTATATGGCGCAAAAGGTTCTGCACTATGTCACGCCGATTGACCTACTGGTTCAATCGGCGATTCTATTTTTCAATATAATGGGGCAACTTATCATAATGAAGCCCTTCCTTCCAAGTAGTATCTGCATGCGCTTTATGCACAAGATCCATCCGAGGAACAGGCATATAATTTGGATTTTTTTTATGCAGATTTGGTGTATTCAGAGAAACGATTTTTATTTCAGGATTAAAGAACCTAATAGTATCTATAAAACGAGAACCCACAGTATAAATCATTTTGCACTTTGCCAATGTTAAAATATCAATCAAAGCATCTTGCCTTTGTTGATGTCCAGCGTAAGGTTCGTGACGATGTAATGATCGCCCATCCTTAGACCGTGTTATATCTCTGCTAACCACTCTACCGAAAAATTCTTTATGTATCGTCTCAATGAACTGTACATTATCCGAACATGCATAGATCTGATAATGGTCATCTAGTACTTGTTTAAGATAATCGATATAGCTATCTATGCTAATTACTCTTTTTCTCTGGATAGCATCAGTTTGACGGTAATGCACTCCTACACATGCTCCTTTGATATTTGCATCGCTCCATTGGTCCGCTTGCTGTTGTATTTCCTGCTTGATAGATAGTTTTGAGATTATTTTATATCCGTATTCACTGGAAATTTTATGCTTAGCGAATTCTTCCCATAGGCGACTATACTCTAAGGTTATTAGAGGTTTTTTTAATTTTGTAAAATTCTCTGGATGGCATGCCTTCGCATTATTCAAAACAGAATTCTCAAACAAATCGCTATTACCAAAGCAAGTATTGGAAAAAGTGAACTTTACATTAATGCCTAGTTTTTCACATAACCAAGCCACTCCAATTAGCCTAAAAAAATAACTTCCCATCGCAGAGTGCGCCGTTATCGCATAAACATAATCTGCCATGGGGGTTTTGCGATGTGCAATATACTGTTTGAGAAAGTTTGTATAGTTAATTGCTATTACTTTTTTGACTTTTGCATATTCATGCTTAAAACCTATTTTCACGGGGAATCCTTGATTGAAACAAATCACTGGGTGCTTTATTAAAAACGCTATGTTTTTTTCAACTTTCTCCAGATGCGTCCGCGATAAACACCGGAGTACGCTTTAAATACATGAAATAAAGCATAAGCAACTATGATTCTAGCTTTAAGTATATGAAAGTAATTAGCAATTCTAGGAAGCATTATTGTTGAATAAACCAGCTTTTTGTAGGCAACATATTGTATCATATTGTATCATTTTTTGATTTTTGACTGCCAATCGAAAAACCGATGCATTGACCAACCAGTTCACGACTGCAATCGTCCATCACATTGAGTATCCTAAACGCCCTGCCATCGCTTAACCGGTCACTGACAAAGTCCATTGACCAGCGACAATTCACCTGTTCAGGCAGGGTATGCGGTTGCCGGGTGCGGATGAGCTTGTTGCGCTTTCGCTTTGGCACTTGCAGTCGCTCTTCCTTATAGATGCGATAGACCCGCTTTTTATTTACCACCCAGCCTTCTGCTCTTAGCAAACGGCAGAGTAGTAAATAGCCATAGCGTGGATATTGACTTGCCAACTTGCACACGCGACTTCTAATCTCCGTATCATCTCTAGGGTGTGCTTAGTAGTGATAACTACTATGGCTGACTCCGACCATCTTACAACTGCGCCTCTCACTTAACATGCTTGGTCTTTAAGTCTTGCACAACGCGTCTTTTGCTGGCCGGAGTCACCACTTTTTTGACAGCATGTCCTTAGGGCTTTGATTTCAAGGACTTGCTCACCGACTACTTTTTCAAAGCTCTTTAGTCGCTTCGCCTCATTGACTTCTAGCCCAGCATATCTGCTACGCCAGTTGTAAAAGGTGCCATGAGCTATACCCAGTTCTCGGCAGATGTGCTCTATCGTCCGACCGGCCTCGTGTGATTTGATCGCTCTAATGTTGCTCTGGTGTATATCGTTTCTTCATATTAAAACCTCCTGTTGTTTACTAATTTAACCGGAAATCTCATTTTGGCACGGCCCAGTTTTGAGGGGCAAGGTCAGGTTGCCATTATGGTGCTTGAGATAAGGAATTTATTCCTGTGTTAAAGTGTTAGCAACGGCGAGTGCTAAATCTAAGATACCTATAAGTAGCAGTTGCACAAGGTGGAGTAACTATTCGCAACTTCACTTGCTCATTTTTATACAGCCCCCAAGGAATCTCGTCTATTGCCGTGATGTTGGGAGCAAGAACTTTGCGTTTCCACTTCATTGCAGCCTTTTGATTTACTAAATAGCCTGTAGTTGAGTAAGGCGGATATTTCGGCTTGGCGATACAATGATGCTCGTTTAATGGTCGCAGACTACTTTTTTCAGGCAATGCACCGAATTGAATGACAGTATGAAATTCTAGAGCTTCATACAATTTTCTATACATCTTCTCACAATAGCTGAAATCAATCCAAGGTGAACGAAGTTTTGCCAGTAAGACTTTTTTCACAATCTCTTTATACCTTATGTTGTATTCTTTACACACCTCTATGATACGTTCCAACTGCCTAGGATATAGATGGGGATCAATTCCGTAATCTTCTGATAGGTGTTTTATTTGATATGCTCTTTGCTTGGCACTAAAGTTATTAACTAAATAGCCTAAGGACAATAAATATCTAGATAATAAACGTTTAATAGGCCTTCTCTTTATCAAATATTTTAAGGGGTAATAATTGGTAGGCTGATTGACAAGTAGCAGTATATCCCATTCCAGCTTGGGAGCAATTCTAAGAATCTCGGAAAAAGTCGGTAATAATGTAGCATCATCTTCCAGTATGCAGGCCCAACCAATACCATCTCTCACCATCAAATCATAAATTTTGACATGGCTTAATGCGATAGCGAGACTACCTAGGTTGTCATTTTCCCAATTTTCGTCTTGCTTGGTTTTCGCATGATCAACTATCGCAGCATATTTGTTTTCTATAAGGGATTGGTCAATGCCCAGTGATTTTGCAAGCCACATGCGATATGCCTTGGATTTCATTTCATATTTGTCAATATAATCTACATTTACTAACTCATACTCTAAGTCGAGCGCATCCAATTGCCTTTGTATATGCAACCCACGCTCTGGAGTACGCTTTAGAGTAATAACATAGACAGGAGGAAGGGTTGCCATGACAGTTGGTTCAACTAAGAATTTGCTTCTGTATGATAAAGCATTACTGACGGCGAACACTATATACAAGATAATTATATCTAGCGGTTGCACAAGGTGGAGTTATTATTCTTAACTTAACTTGCTCCTTTGCGTATAAAAGCCAGGGAATTTCATCTATCTGAGAAATGTTGGGAGCAAGGGCTTTGCGTTTCCATCTCATTGCAGCCGATTGATTTACTAAATAGGCTGTAGCAAACAAAGGAACAGTTCTTGGTTCGGCAATATAATGATCTTTGGCTATGAATTGCAAGCTAGTTTTCTTAGGTAATACGCCTAGCCGAGTAGAAGTATATAAATTTAAAAGACCATCACTTACAACAGTTTGTCCAGTCCGCTCGCGCTTTTTCCTAATCCTCTCAAATCTGATGTTATGTTCTTCAAGAATTTTTGCGACACTTTCCGATTGATTAGGATGTAAATGAGGATCAATACCAAACTCTTTTAGTAAAAGTTTTAATGTTTCTCGATGTTGTGCAGAACGGTATATACGGAAAAAATCAATACCATGCTTTTCCAAAAAATGTTTTATTTGATAAGCCCTTTGCTTTAAGATACTAGAATGCTTGACTCGACGCCTCAGATATAATAAACATCTATTATAAAAAATATAAATATGCTGTTTAGTAGACTTCTCTTTCTGTCTTAAAATATCAAAAAGAATAGGAGAGAAACTAGCAAATAGCAATATATCCCATTTTAGTTTGAGGACAATTTTAAGAATTTCAGGAAAAATCGGCAATAACTTAGTATCGTCTTCCAGTACGCATACCTGATCAATATCATTTTTAACCATTAGGTCATAAATTTTGATATGACTCAATAATATGGCGAGGGCACCCAGAGCTGAACCGCTATATTTTTTTGCATAATCAACTAACTTAGCATATTTGTTTTCTATAAAGGATGCATCAATGCATAATGCTTGCGCAACTCGCATGCGATCTACTTCGGATTTCAAATCATACTTATCAATAGCCTCGACAAACTGATACTCCAAGCCAAACGAATCTAATTGTCTTTGTATATACAGCCTACGCTCAGGATTACGTTTTAGATTAATAACATAGATAGGAGGAAAGGTTGTCATTATAGTCGTTTTAGATGCAAATTTATTTCTGTATTATAAAGGATTACTGAGACATAATCATGAGGTCTTTGAAAAGTATCAACATTGTAAAAAATCAACCGCCACGCTCCACTAAATTAACGATACCCACCGTAGGGGAAGGCTAACATGGGACTGTTAAAAAAGTATTTGATATAGGCGAAAATAGACAGCTGATTCAACCGGAGATTTTTATGCAAGGCACTCATAACTTTCAGCCTGAACTATTTGTCCAAATAGACTATCAGGCACTCATTCCTAGCTATCACATATTAAGGCGTATTAATAAGGTTTTAGACTTGAGCTTTGTCAAACAATTAACCAAAGGGTTCTATAGTGATACGCAAGGTGGACCATCAATAGACCCTGAGGTATTTTTTCGTATCTGTATATTAGGACACCTCTATGGGATTAAATCGGATCGTCAACTGTGCGACGAGATCGGAATGAACATCGGCTATCGTTGGTTTGTCGGATTAACTATGAGTGATGTGGTGCCGGATCACTCGTCCTTAACTCGTATCCGCGACCGCTTGGGTGTCGGATGTTTTGAGGCGGTATTTGAGCGTGTCGTAGAACAATGCCGTGAGGCTGGATTAGTTGAAGGGAAACGGATCATAACTGATGCGACTTTAGTTGAAGCGAATGCGTCGGCAAGGAAACTGGAGAGACGAGAGCAGCCGGCAGAGGCAATAGAAGTCAAGGATGAGAAGCAACAAAGCAAAGAGGCAGTCTCACAGACTGCAACAGTAAAAGAAAAAGTCAGCAACCGCACGCATGTGAGTAAAGTAGACGGCGATGCACCTTTAGTCAATCGTCAGGGGTATCCAAGAAAGTTATATCATAAGGTGCATTATTGTGCCGATGCAGCCAGCCGGGTGATAACCAATTGCCATGTGACCACGGGTGCCTGTCATGAGACCAATGTCATCACACAGAGAATCCAATATCAACAAGAACGTTTTGGATTGCCGGTCGAAGAAGTGGTAGCCGATGTCGGCTACAGCAGTGGCAAGACATCAGTTTTTTGAACAACACCAGATCCGCAGCTATATCCCGACTGCGAAGTTTCGTCTGACACCTGGTAAACAAGTAGCCGGTTCTATTTTCAACAATCTTTTAGGTTTCAATATGGTGGGGCAACTTATTATAATGAAGCCCCTCTTTCCAAGTAGTATCTGCTTGCGCTTTCTGCACAAGATCCATCCGAGGAACAGGAAGATAATTTGGAATGTTTTTGTTTTTATGGAAATGTTTCCCTCGTCCATCCAGAGAAATGATTTTTATTGCAGGATTAAAGAACCTAATAGCATCTATAAAAAAAGAACCCACGGTATAAATCATTTTACACTTTGCCAATGTCAACATGTCAATGAAAGCATCTTGCCTTTGTTGATGCCCTGCATAAGGTACATGAAATTGTAGTGATCTTCCGTCCTGGGACCGTGTTATATCTCTGTTAACCACTCTATTGGGAAATGCTTTGTGTATCGCATCAATGAAAGATACGGTATCCGAACACGCATAGATCTGATAATGGTCATCTAGTACTTGTTTTAGATAATCAATATAGCTATCTATGCTAATTATTCTATGTTCTTGGATAACATCAGTTTGACGATAATGTACTCCTACACATTCTCCCCTAATATTCTCATTCACCCATTGATCTGCTTGCTGTTGTATTTCATGCTTGATAGATAGTTCTGAGATTATTTTGTATCCGTATTCACTGGAAATTTCACACTTGGTGAACACTTCATATATGCCAGTGCGCTCTAGGTTTGCTAGAGGGTTTTTTAATTTTTCAAAATTCTCTGGATGGCATGTCTTCGCATAATTCAAAACAGAATTTTCAAAGAAATTTTGAGTATTAAAGCGAGTATTGGGAAAAGTGAACTTGACATTAATGCCTAGTTTTTCACATAACCAAGCCACCCCAATTATTTGAGGAAAATGATTTCCTAGCGAAGGGTTCCTTGGCATCACATAAACATAATCAGCCAAAGGAGTTTTGCGATGTGTAATATACTGTTTGAGAAAGTCTGTATAGTTAATTGCTATTGCTTTTTTGGCTTTTGTATATTCATGCTTTAAACCTATTTTTACAGAAAATCCTTGATTGAAACAAATCATCGGATGCTTTATTAGAAACGCAATGTTTCTTTTCAACTTTCTCAAGATGTCTCTGAGAGAAACACCGTAACCTGGTTCTAATGCATAAAATAGAGCGTAAGCAACTATGACTCTAGCTTTAAGTATATGAAAATAATTAGAAATTTTAGAAAGCATTTTTGTCGGATAAACCAATTTTGTTTATCAACATATTGTACCATTTTTTGATTTTTGTACATTTTCCAACAGCCCCATTCCCCTCTTTTGGAGGGATGGCAGGCGTAGCCTGACGGGGTGGTTGTGCCGTGTCTGCACGAAGTAAACTACATGTGGGACTGTTGAAAAAGTGTCTGCGTTAGTACATTCCCCTCCTCTGGAGGGGTGGCAGGCGAAGCCTGACGGGGTGGTTGTGCCGTGTCTGCACGGAGTAAACTACATGTGGGACTGTTGAAAAAGTGTCTGCGTTAGTACATTCCCCTCCTCTGGAGGGGTGGCAGGCGAAGCCTGACGGGGTGGTTGTGGTGGTTCTGCACTAGACAATTACCTCCTACGATGCATGATGGTACTTTTTCAACAACCCCATGTGTAGGGGCGGACTCGCATGTCCGCCCTCATATGGATGACCAACTTGCACGATTTATACATTCATCCATCAAATTTATGCAAACCATAATCTTGTGGCGCATAGCGGTTAGGTCTGTGCAAGACGATACTTTACGGGCAGACATATGAGTCTGCCCCTACAGGTGGTTATCATAAATTTAATGGCGCAAGCAAATATTGCATTTTGTATCGTACGAACTGAGTAATCAAGTTAGAGTTCTGCACAATGTCACGCCGATTGATCTACTGGTTCAATCGGCAGTTGGATTTATGCAATAGCGGTACTTTTCCAACAGCCCCATCGTCCGGTTGTAGTCAATGGCTGTCTGAATCAGTTTTGGTTTCGTTCAATAAAAGAGGTAAAAGAGACTATAGAGGGCTGGCGCATAGATTATAATGAAGTCCGCCCGCATAGTGCATAGTGCTATCAACCCCTGAGTGTATTCGCGGAGGCAATAGAATAAAACTAACTTTATAGGTAGCACTAAAAATAAGATAATGTCAACGAGCAGCCGATTATAATGAGAATATTTACAGAACCATTTATGGAAACAGATCAAGATAAATATCTAATTTTGCATACGCCTGGAAGTTCAGGCTTAGATCATATACTTGCGGCAGTGAAGAGTGCAATCAGGGAAGCGATATATCTAAAGAGAGTACTGGTAATAGACAAATATACTATGTCTGCTCATCATAACCTAGGTCATGAACTTAAAAACCTTGACATCGAACGATATATCAATTTGAACAAAACACAAATTTATAAGATGAAGAATAACGGAAGTATCGAACAAATCAACAATGCTCTCCGCTACATACGGATGGAGAATTTTGATCACCATAAATACCCCGAAGAGTTAGTACTACGATTATCAGATATCACTCCAGTTAGCGAAACACAAAATAATCAATACAAAGTAATCGTTCGAAAAACGATAGATACTTTTTATTACAGAAAAATCTACCCCAATATATTAATGGTTGCTTTATACCCTTCGGATCAGGTTGAGCACTTGACCGATATGGTTTTGCGAGCTATGGGAACTAGTCTTGCGGATGCCAAAAAACTATCGGCTGTGTATAGAGGTATCGATTTTTCTGCCAATAAAGATACAATGCAGGACAAAGTGAAGGACAATCCGCTACACTACGCATGTTTGCATGCACGAGGAAATGATACGAATGTACGTGCAGCTTACAAACAATCCTCCGCCAGTTCTCATATCAGACATATAATAAAGAAAAAGATACCTAAAGGTATGAGAATCTATATTATGACGGATATTACAAAACCTGGATACCTGAGCTTTTTAGAAAAAGACTACACTGTGTATAGATATTATGATTTTCTAGAATTAAAGAATTTAGTGTCAGGCGGCAAGGGTTTGGTTGATAATGCGATGCTTTATTCTGTAGAAAAAAACATAATGCAACACGCGCATGTTCAATTATTTCGTGAGAACGGAGTTGCAAGAGTCATTCATACCAATTGCATATATAAAATTCGATGGCGATACCAAATTTTATCTATGATAGAGCACTTACTATTATCTGAAACCTTACAACACTATAAAGCAAAGATAAAAAGACTGGTTGGACGATAAAGTTTTTAATTACTCAAGTTTTGACAAGTGCCTTCGGATTAACATGGGGCTGTTGAAAAATAGATATTCCTCTCTTTTGGAGGAGTGGCAGGCCTATGCATTTTGTAATGCATGCGTTTAGCAATCATGTTAGGGTTCTGAACAAGGTGATGCCGATTGACCTACCGGCTCAATCGGCGATTCTACTTTTCAACAATCTTTGGGGTTTCAACACGGTGGGATAAATTTGTCATAATGAGGCGTTTCTTTCCAAGTAGTATTTGCTTTCGCTTTTTGCACAAGATCCATCCGAGGGACAGGCATATAATTTGAAGTGCTTTTATGCGCATAGGGTCTATGCAGAGAAATGATTTTTATTGCAGGATTAAAGAACCTAATAGTTTCTATGAAAGTAGAACCTGTAGTATAAATCATTTGGAGCTTTGCTAGTATCAAAATGTCAATCAAAGCATCTTGCTTTTGTTGATATCCTGCATAAGGTTTATGGCCGTGTAATGACCGAAAATCCCTAGACCGTGTTATATCTCTGCTAACCACTCTATCAGGGAATGCTTCGTGTATCGCATCAATGAAAGATGCAGTATCCGAACACGCATAGATATGATAATGGTCATCTAGTACTTGTTTAAGATAATCGATATAGCTGTCTATGCTAATTACTCTACCTGTTGCGATAGCATCAGCTAGACGATAATGTACTCCTAGAAATTCTCCTTTGATATTTACATCGCACCATTGATCCGCTTGCTGTTGTATTTCTTGCTTGATAGATAGTTTTGAGATTATTTTATATCCGTATTCGCTGGAAATTTCATGCTTAGCATACTCTTCCCATGGGCTAGGGTACAACCCTCTAATATACTCTAGGTCTGTTAGAGGTTTTTTTAATTCTGCAAAATTCTCTGGATGACATTCCTTCGCATAATTCAAAACAGGATTCTCAAAGAAATCACTACTACCAGGGCGATGCTTGGGCAAAGTAAACTTGACATTAATGCCTAGTTTTTCGCATAACCAAGCCGCTCCAATTATTCTAGGGAAATAACTTCCGAGCGAAGGATTCATTATTATCACATAAACATAATCGGCCAAAGGTGTCTTGCGATGTGCAACATAGTGTTTGAAAAAGTCTGTATAGCGAATTGCCATTATTTCTTTGGCTTTTGCATATTCACGCTTAATCCCTATTTTTTCAGGAAATCCTTGATTAAAACAAATCACCGGGTGCTTTATTAGAAACTGGATGTTTTTTTTAAACTTTCTCCGTCTACCACCACGTATACGAACACGGAAGCACGCTTCGAATTCATGAAATAAAACATAAGCAACTATGATTCTAGCTTTAAGTATATGAAAATAATTAGCAATTTTAGAAAGCATTTTTGTCGAATAAACCAATTTTGTTTATCAACATATTGTACTATTTTTTTGATTTTTGTGTATTTTTCGCCAGCTTCATGTTGCGATTGTATAAACATTGCATAATTGAGTACGTCTTGCTTTTGGGAAAGTAAAATCGTCTGTTTGCAAAAATGTTTAAACGAAAACAAATCGGACTATTAAAAAGGATGTTTCTATAGCGACTCTTTTAACAATCTGCCGCTTTTGTCATGGATTGATCATCTTGTGGTGGTCGCTGGTTGTCTGGATTAGTTCTGGTTTCGTTTAATTAAAGAGGCAAGAGAGACTATAGAAAAATGGTGGATAGATTATAATGAAGTCCGCCTGCATAGTGCTATCAACTCCTGAGTGTATTCGCAGAGGCAATAGCATGAAAAATAATTTCACAGGTGACACTAAAAATGAGAGAACGTAAATTGCTTTTGTATGGATTTGTGAAAAATAAAAGTTATACGACAGCCTTCGTAGTATGCCTCTAAGATGAAATTATCGGCGCTTGGTAGGAAAAGCAGGCTGTGGGGGCACTGTATTAAATTAAGCGTGCTTGCTATACCTATGATTGGAGTTACTGTTTTAGAACTTGACTTACGTGATGTAATTCATTTTCGACTGGGTAGAGAAATGATAAAACGTCTTTCCCGCAGATTTTCGTATTTTATTGGTTTATTCCGCCGTCACTTCTTTAACAGAGATTTTCTCAATAGTAAATGTATAGTTGTGGATTATGAAGATTGTCGCCCTATCGCTACATCGCTAAACGGGTTCGTTGCTTTTGCATGGGTCTGTGAAAAAATGAAAATCAATGTAAAAATTAAAGCATCTAGCAGTGTGATATGGAGACATTTTGAAAACGATATGCTGATTAATACTAAAGACGAATCAACGCATAAATTGCAGTCTTCTACGCGAGAGAAATATTTGGCAAATAATGTTGAATGGTTTGGTATTTTTTTCATTTCTTCAGTATACGGGCATAAAATAATATCGAAACTCGCAATAAACCCATATCTTGAAAAATGTGCTAATCAATGGAGTGCCGATAATATTAAAGGAGATTACATTGCCGTCCATTTCCGTGGCACAGATGAATATAATAGAAATAGGATAGGTATGGATTCGTATATTACTTACCTAAAAGAGGTCATAGGTGATCAATATAGTATTTTCGCATGTTCGGACCAGGCACAGTTTATTGATAAAATGCGCATGGCTTTCCCAGGCAGAGTGTTTTCAAGAGATATTGAACGCTCTTATAATGAGTTTCCCTTACATAGACACGATATGATAGGACTAAACAAGGGAATGGATACTTTTAACCAAGAAAAAGACGCGCTGATAGATCTTTTGATTTTAGCAAAAGCCAAACTTGTCTATGCAACGGGTTCCGGATTTGTAGACGTAGCACGATATTTCAATCCACAAATTAAAATTATATCGCGGCGAGGCCAAAGAAGAATAATCCGAGGTAAAAATAATGCACCTATGCCTAGAATAGATTTATACGACAGCCTTCGTAGTATGCCTCTAAGATGAAATTATCTGCTGTTGGAAAGTACTGTCATTTCCCAAACGTAACCGCTGTGCGCCATTCAATTTATGATAACCACCCGTAGGGGAGGGCTAACATGGGGCTGTTGAAAAATAGAACTGCCGATTGAGCCAGTAGGTCAATCGGCGTAACATTGTTCAGAACCTTAACAACCACCCCGTCAGGCTTCGCCTGCCACCCCTCCAAAGGAGGGGAATGTACTAATGCAGACACTTTTTCAACAGTCCCACATGCCCTCCCTAAAGTACCGTTATGCACTACTGTAACCGCTTGCGCCACTTGGTTTTGGTTAACATAAATCAAATGGATAAATGTAGTGATTGTGCAGACGCAACGCGTTAGGGTGGACATGCGAGTCCGCCCCTACATTTCGTTTCACACTTTGGTTTTGCACAACATGTTCAGGTTCTGCACGAAGTTACACTGATTGACCTACCGGCTCAATTGGTGGCTTTATTCTGCCCTTACGGTTCAAGAAATACTTTTTCAACAGTCCCGTCTATGTTGTCTTCGCAAGGTCTAGCTGTGAACAATGAGATGACGGTCGCTGATAATCTCGGTGTGCAGGTGTGTAATCCCGGCATCTTTCAGCTGGTCTTTGATTTCTCCGGGAGTGAAAGCTGCGCAGAGTGAATTGCGAAAATCTCTCTGCAATATCTGCGGTTCTGATGCGGCATACTGTTCTACAAGTTGGTCCACTTGTTGTTTGCTTTGAGGTCGACATAAGTCGGCAATGAAAATACGAGCATTATCTTTGGCGAGCGTCTTGACGCAATGCCACAGAACTTGTGGATTATGTAGATGATGTAGAAAACTGGTTGATAGAATCCCGTCGTAACTATTTTTATCCACCTGAATTTCGGGTAGGGTTGCGTTGATTAAGCGTATTTGCTGATTGACATGCTCGCGTTCAAAGCGTTTTTTTGCATAGCGCAACATAGCAGCGGAACCGTCTACCGCGTCTATGCAAGCCTTAGGACAGAGTTTTGCCAAGCGTACGGTAATTTCACCAGCGCCACACCCTAAATCAATCCATGCACCGGCTTCGGGTAAATCGGGCATGCAACGCATAAAATGTTCCATCACCAAACTATGTGGCTGATTGAAATCTGCGTTTGCATAAGCTCGTGCTTGCTCCTCGCTATCCATCAATTCGGCTTCGGGTATTCTTTTCATGTAGGTAATTATTGAGGCGGTGTAGATTCGGTTTATATTAAATCCTGCAGGCTCTCTTGGCACCGGATAACAACAAAAGCAAATCATACAATATTGCGCCTAGATGTCTGGCGAATCTAATGTTATTCTTCATAGGAATAGGCATAGAGGATATTATTAAGGAAAGGCATGCTTGCGGTGTAATTATCCGTATCTGGCAAGATAAGGTTTTACGCATTGGTATCGTTTAGTAGCAAGGAATGCCTGAAAAACATTTTTCCTAGCTAGTAAATCTTGCTTGCTTAATTTTTTTTGATGAAACTTAAGATTATCAGCAGAGTTATGGCGACGCCAAACTCTTTTTGTTACTTGTCTCGAGAGTTCTGCATAGTAGTCATAGTCATCCATTAAAGTTTGGAAACGTTTATCGGATGCATTCAAAAAATATCTAATGCGGGATATTTCTCTTTCTGGGCATGTCAGCAAATCCTCATAGTATATAATCATTTTGTTTCCACTAAAACGATTATAGGCGGTTATTAATTCTAAATACAGAAAAACATTATTCACCAGTCCTCTAAAGGGACGTTTATCTGGCTGGCTAATAACTTCATAGTAATCTCTAATAATCAGCAAAATAGCCGACCTAGAAGTTATTTTATAAGCCCAGTGGGATTTATAAAGAACAGGAGTAGCTTCTGGATTTACATGGCTTAGAGGGTGTTCTTCGCTAGGGAAAGTATTTAGATAAATAGGAACATCGCCTTGGCCTAATATAACTCCACTGGTAGGGCAACCAGTGAGATATTCAGATATAAAACGAACCCAATGATTGCCGCTTCTAGGACACGACCATAGTGCATTATGATCAAAAGTAAGATTTTCACTATAGTAGTTAAAGTATGTTTTATTATTCTCATTGTTTACAAATAAATATAATAATAAGTTTGCGATTATTCTTGAAAATAAAGAATCGCTATCAAATCTATTGAATAATAAATCGGCGCGCGTCAGCGTCAAATAATTAAGTAATTTACGAGGCATTTAGATTATAGCCTCTAATTTATTAAGGAATCGCACTGTCAACTAATCGCTATAAGTCCCTAATTATTCGTATCTAGCAATATAAGGCTTTACGGGTTGGTATTGTTTAGTGGCAAGCATTGCCTGAAAAAAATTTTTCCTAGTTAGTAAATTTTTCTTGCTTAATTTTTTTTGATGAAACCTAAGATCATCAGCAGAATTATAGCCATACCAAGCTCTATTTTCTCCTTGTTTCGAGAGTTCTGCATAGTAGTCATAGTTATCCATGAAAGTTCTGAAACGTTTATTGGATGCATTCAAAAAATATCTAATGCGAGATATTTCTCTTTCCGAGTATGTCAATAAATCTTCATAGTATATGATCATTTTGTTTCCACTAAAACGATCGTAGGTGGTTATTAAATTTAAATACAAAAAAGCCTCACCCACAAGTTCTCTGATCTCAGATGGACGGCTAATAACTTCGTGATAATCTCTAATAATCAGCAAAATAGCCGACCTAGAAGTTATTTTATAAGCCCAATGGGATTTATAAAGAACAAAAGGAGCTTCTGGATTTACATGGCTTAGGGGGTGTTCTTCGCTAGGAAAAGTATTTAGATAAATAGGAACATCTTTTGTATTACCTACGCCTCCACTGGTAGGGCAACCAGTAAGATATTCAGCTATAAAACGAATCCAATGATTGCCACTTTTATGCCACGACCATAGTGTATTATGATCAAAAGTACGGTTTCTGCTAAATGAGTTAGAGTACCCTTTCTTATCCGCAGTAGTTAAAAATAAATGTAATAATAAGTTTGCGATTCCTTTTGAAAATAAAGAGCTGTTATCAAGTCTATTGAATAATAAACTGGCGCGCACCAATGCCAAATGATTAAGTAATTTACAACGTCTTAAGATTTTAGCCTTTAATTTATTAAGGAATTGCATCGTCAACTACTTTACTTTATTGTTTGGGTGGCAGACATTCGGTTTCTATTAAATCCTGCAGGCTTTCGCGACATCGGATAACATAAAAAGTATCACCATCTACCAACACCTCCATCGGCTTGGGTCTGGTATTGTAATTGCCGGACATACTAAAACCGTAGGCACCAGCTGATAGCACTGCAAGTAAATCGTTTTGGTGCAAAATTAACCGGCGTTGATAACCCAACGCATCTGCGCTTTCGCATACCGGTCCCACGATATCGTAGTCTTTATCTGTACCTTTGTGCGTTTTCACCGGCACGATGTCGTGCCACGCTTGATATAAGGAAGGACGCAATAGATCGTTCATTGCCGCATCAATTACTGCAAAATGCTTCTGGTGTGTCTGTTTGATATGTATGACTCGGGTGAGCAACACTCCGGCATTGCCAACGACGAAGCGTCCCGGTTCTATCAATAAACGATAGGGACGATCGGCAATGATGTTTTTGATCATGGTTGCATAGTCCGAAGCGTCGGGCGGTGTTTCGTCCTTATAACGAATACCAAAGCCTCCGCCTATATCAATGTGGGTAATTTGTAGCCCGTTCTCGCAAAGTTGATCTGCCGTTGTAACGAGTTCTTTCAGGGCATCAGCATAAGGTTCGGGCGACATAATTTGCGAACCAATGTGGCATGCGATACCACATTCCTGCAATAAGGGACTGTGGTGTATTTTTTGATAAAGCTCTATCGCTTGTTGCAGGTCTACGCCGAATTTATTATGGTGTAAGCCGGTCGCAATATAAGGGTGTGTGTTTGCATCTACATCAGGGTTGATGCGTATTGCAACTGGGGCTTTAACATCAAGCGCGCTGGCAACTTTTTCTATCAGCAGGAGTTCCGATTCTGATTCTATGTTAATACAAAAAACACCCGCGCGTAGAGCAGCTTCTATTTCCCATTGTTGCTTGCCTACGCCTGAGAATACGGTTTTCCCGACATCGCCGCCACCTCGGCGCACTCGCTCAAGTTCGCCGCCTGAGACGATATCAAAACCGCTGCCGAGCTGCGCTAATAGGTTGAGTATTGCAATATTGGAACACGCCTTGACCGCATAATGTATTTGGTATTGTTGTCCTTTGAATGCGTCGGACAAAGTATGCAAGTTTTTTTCAATCGTGGCTTTGGAATAAACATAAACGGGTGTGCCACATTCATAGGCTATTTTTTCAAGGGGAACATCCTCGCAATATAGTTGTTGGTGCACCAAATGCAAGGACGGTGCCGTATATCTATAATCGTTCACTGTGTTTCTTTTTGTTGCGTTTCTTCGGGTGGCAAGTACAACGGTCCCGATTGCCCGCAAGCACCGAGCAGTAATATCATCAATAAGCAAAAAGCAGTGGTGGTTCGCAAATCAAGCCCTATCCTGTATGTTATAATCGCCTAGTTTATCAGATGAAAGGTATGAACATATGGACAATCGTCGTAGAGAATTTATTGAAAAAAGTATAGCTACAGGTATTGCCTCTTTGGTGGCACCGTCGTTGGCATTCGCCGAGTGGCCGCAAGTTGCATTTGAGAAGACCGACTTAGCCCAAGCAATTGCAGCTATTTCACAAGGCGATCCGCAAGACGGAGACATCACTTTGGTTGCACCAAGAATTGCCGAAAATGGATCTCAAGTTAGGGTTGAGGTGCAGGCTAAGATGGACAATGTAGAGTGGATTAGCATCCTGGTTGATAAAAATCCCGTGCCGTTGACCTCTCAATTCCTAATGATGGGAGAGAGCGAGCCTTATGTTGCCGCAAACCTAAAAGTGCGTGAGACTTCTAATGTGATTGCACTCGTCAAAGCCGATGGCAGATATTATAGTGCGAGCCAAGAAGTCAAAGTCACCGCCGGTGGTTGTGGTTAGTCTCAGGAGCGAATAATGGAAAAAACGATCAAAATGCGAATTAGCAAACAGGATGACGAAGTAATCGTCAAAGCACTAATCAAGCATCCTATGGAAACCGGACGCAGGGTTGATAAAGAAACTGGTGAGACGATCCCGGCAAACTTCATACAAACGGTGATCGGCGAATACGAAGGTAAAAAAGTCTTCACTGCTTATTGGGGAACTGGTGTATCTGCAAATCCGTTTATCTCTTTCAAGTTTAAGGGAGGGGAAGAATCCAAAGTGATCAAACTGAGTTGGTTTGATAACCAAGGCCAATCGGATAGTTTAGAGGTTGCCATCTGACCACCCATAGGAGCAGACCATTCCCCTCCAAAGGAGGGGAATACCACTTTTTCAGCAGCCCCGGGTGACTGTTTTGATAAATAAAAAATGAACGAGCAAGATAAAAAATATCTGAGGATGCAAGCTGGTTATGATCAGCCAAGACCACCAAGTACAAAAATACGTAGAGAAAAAATAGAAGGATTAGACGGCAAAATTAGGGATTTGGGTTCTCTTTGGAGCAAAGCATTGACATTAAAAAGAATACCGGTCCTCACCCATCAACCTCCAAACATCAATCGACATAATTTTGGAAAACCATTGAATAATTTTACCTGGCCTAGGTATTTAGATTTAGATAAAACAGAAGCCTATAAATTAAACGAAGATGGAACCATAAAAAAGGAATCATCTCCTTTGCATTATGTTTTAGATTCTGATTTCAATATAAAATCTTATCCACAAAATCAAATACACACGGTTCATTTAGAAAAACTCTATGATAGAGATAATGAAAAATATAAAGTATTGCTTCTATCTTCTGCAGGCTTTCCAAAACCACCCTACTATATAAGGTTTATTCCTTCACAAGCTGTGAACAATTTAACGGATAGTGTGCTCGCCCGTTTAGGAACCAGCAGATCCACTATGCGAGATGCTCAGGAGTTACTTTACAATCGTTGCTCAACCAAAAACTTGTTTGAGAAAGTTAAACATGAAAAGTTCTTTTATTCCTGCCTGCATATACGTGCCAACGATGCACTTTTCTGCGAACATAGTTTTTTTCAAGCTGCTTTACCCAGTAATATCAAGAAATTAGTGTATCGGGCGTGTCCGCGCGGCACGAAGCTCTACATTATGTCAGACATACACGATGCCAAGTATTTTGATTTTCTGAGAAATAGATACGATGTTTATACATATCACGATTTCCCAGAGCTTAAGTGCTTAGTCGATAACAAAAGTGGTACTGCAGATAATCATCTGCTATATCAGGTTGAAAAAAGCATCATGGATCACGCTTTAGTAAAGTTAGTAGCCCACAGGAGAAACGTTTACCATTTTCAATCGGATTTTATATATCGTACTCCTAGAACTATCCGAGATATTTATGAGTATGTACAACAACATAGCGACAGCGATACAATGAAAGCCTACACTATAATGCAAAATCATACGAAGCTAAAAATAGTGATGCTTTTGAGCCCATACAAGAGACTAATCAAAAAAATATGGCATAAGTTTGCGACGAAACCGGTATAAATTCCAATAGCGTGATGGTTGGGACACAGTCATATAGAAAAGTCGATTGGCACCAGGTGGATATATTTTTACCACCGCACAGTCAAATAGGTCCTTCTCTATGGAATATAGTAGGTAGTCGTCCAAAGCAAGGGCACTGAGTTCAGGAAAATCATGGTAAGTGTAGATTTTGAGATCATGCTGTCTACATTTATAAAGTCCAGGAAAACGAAGGTCTCTATTCTTTGATATTAAATAAATATTCCTGAATGATTCATTGAGACTGATAGCGTGGCTGAAAATATTGTCAACCATGCTTAAAATTTCCTTAGGTTTGCTAGCATATATAGAAGATTGTTTGTCGTATAGATTTAAGCAAGCATAGGGAACCAAATTATGATGCCAGTGTAGATAGTCGGTTTTGTGACTTTTGTATAGCAAATTCTGAGTATCAAACAAACTCTGCCTGTTAGTCCCGAAATGCCTTAATACTTCATCCGTCAAACGGTTAACTTTATCCGAAGGGATTGTCTTTACATAATAGTGGGATTTGGAGAGCGTGTGATTTTTCTTATTGTTGGTTAACGATAAAGCCTTATGTTTCTCATTGTTGCCTCCATAGAGTTGATCTATATCAATAAACGGTATTGAAGTTTGACTAGATAATTGCAATTCGGCATCGGCTTCGGAAATCCAGTGCAAAGGGAAGTCTTGTCGTTTAATCATTCCATTTGTTTCAACTTTGTATATTTTTGTATTTGTCAGATTCAGGTAATCTTCTAGCTCAAAACTTGAAGAATTTTTTGACTTGTTATTTTTGTTAGTCCATGAAGTTGGGATTACTGGGACTCTATTTACATTAAGTGCGGCACAAATAAAATTTTCCAATATGTCAAACCAATAATCTAAACCTTTATCATCAGGATTGGGCCAGCTTTTATAAAATAGATATTTTGTATCGTTTTTTGGAAGCATTTTGGGTCTTGTGTCTGCCATATAAGCTACATAGTATACATCTGGGGCTGTTGAAAAAGTGTCTGCATTAGTACATTCCCCTCCTTTGGAGGGGTGGCAGGCGAAGCCTGACGGGGTGGTTGCGGAGGTTCTGCACAGCGTCACGCCGATTGACCTGCTGGATCAATCGGCGACTTTATTTTGCCTCTACCGCTATCGTAAATTCAGTGGCACATAGTGGTTTGATTTGTGCGGAACGGTACTTCAGAGAATTGACTGGTGCAGAGCCACACATTTAGTTGACATTGTGGTATACTTTTAATGAGGGTTGTGCGAGTTAGATTATCAGAGTTAGGTTGCTTACATAATCTCGCCACTGCCAAATGCCTAACCATTTGGTCAGAAATCCCATGACCTTCACTTTTTATACAACAACCTACCTTTTCTTCTCCTGTCAATATAGCTTATTTTGCTCGTCGGTATAACGTTCCACAACAAGCTACCGCCTGTATTCTCCTGAGCAATCACCAGCTAAGACCTTAGGTGCTTTATCTAATGGTTCAGTAGAATAGTCTAAAAAACTGAGCAATCCATAGCTTTTATAATCCTTTTGATCAGGCTTTATTTTGAAACCATCTTTACTGCGACCGCTTACTTGATGTTTTTGATTCATGAAATTTCCTATGGTTGTAAAACTCCGATATTAGCCTAGTGTCTAGTGCGATGAGAGGTAAATGGACGAACGGTAGTAAATATGGCAATGAACGGAAAAGAATGATCCGGTACTTACTTGTGCAGAACCGCTAAGGCTGTTGAAAAAGTATTTCATAGAATTGTAGGGGCAGAATAAAGCCGCCGATTGAACCGGTAGGTCAATCGGTGTGACATTATGCAGAACCCCAACATGATTGCTAAACGCATACATTACAAAATGCCTATGCCTGCCACCCCTCCAAAGGAGAGGAATGGTCCGCCTCTACAATTCTATGAAATACTTTTTTAACAGCCCCAGTTTTCTTTATATCGTGTATCATAGGCACTGGTGAGTATGCGTTCGGTTGCTTAAAGTCGTAAGCAACGAAATACGAGCATAGACCCACTCTCCCGACATTGTAAAATAGTTTTTAGTACTTATATCGCCCATTGGTATGTTAGTTCAAGTTAAAAGAGGATTGGATATTCCTCTATCGGGTAAGCCGCAGCAGCGCATAGAAGACTGCCCTCCACCATCACATGTTGCAGTGGTGTTTAGGCCTTATCATAATCTAAAGCCGCATTTGAATGTCTCAGTAGGTGATGAAGTGGCAAAAGGTCAGGTGTTGGTGGAAAATAAAGTTTTACCGGGCGTTTGCTATACCTCACCGGCGAGCGGTGTTGTGGAAGCTATCCACCGTGGCGAGCGACGCAAACTTTTATCCATAGTAATACGCGCCGAAGGTCAACGCGATAGGCAATTTGATAAATTCAATGAAGACCAGCTGGCACCGTTAGATAGAGAGCAAGTACAGAGCCAACTGTTGGCCTCAGGTTTATGGACAACCTTGCGTACCCGCCCTTATAGTGAGACTCCAAAACCCGACAGCATCCCTAATTCTATTTTTGTGACCGCAATGGACAGTCGTCCGTTGGCTGCCGACCCGCAGGTGATAATCGCCGCCACCCCGGCACAATCGCGATATTTTGATGCTGGATTGAAGATACTCTCGCGGTTGAGAGATAGCACCCTATATGTTTGTGTTGCCGAAGGCTCCCAAATCACCGTGTCGGAGGATCAACAGCTCAAGCGCGTAGAATTCTCCGGACCGCATCCTGCCGGTTTATTAGGAACACATATACATTTTTTAGATCCCATCTACGGTGATAAAACCGTGTGGGGTATAAGCTATCAAGATGTTATTGCGATAGGTGAACTATTTTTAACCGGCACCTATCCGCCACATCGGATTATTTCTTTTGCAGGCCCTGCGGTTAATAACCCGCGTCTGTTGCGAGTGCAGATAGGCACTCCGTTACACGATATATGTGATGGAGAGTTGAATACCAATGCGGTGCGCATTATCGCAGGTTCGCCGTTGGACGGTTCCGATGTCACTGAGGAAACCGCGTATCTAGGGGCATTTGAGTTACAGGTTTCAGTTTTACCCAAACAGGCACAGACACCTCTGCTGGCGTGGCTGCGCCCAGGTCTCAATTTATTTTCCATTACCCGAGCTTTTCCGCTGTCCTCATTTGGGAAAGACAAACCCAAATGGTCTTTTACATGTATGCAAAACGGTAGCAAGCGCGCAATAGTTCCTATAGCACTTTACGAACGCGTAATGCCGCTGGATTTATTGGCAACCCAGCTGATTAAATCGTTATTGGTTATGGACACCGACACATCGCAACAACTAGGGTGTCTGGAGCTTGACGAAGAGGATTTGGCTTTATGTTCTTATGTCTGCCCCGGCAAGCACGACTTAGGACCTATATTGCGTAGGAACTTGGAAAAAATCAAACAGGAAGGATAATGGCACGCTTTAGAAATTGGCTCGGATCGCGTCAGCCTTTGTTTGAACAAGGCGGGCGGTTGCATAAATACTATCCGATTTACGAAATGGTCGATACTTTCCTTTATTGGACTAAGGAAACGACGCAATGTGCGCCGCATATACGCGACGGTATTGATATCAAGCGGGTGATGAGCTATGTCGTGTTGGCAACATTACCTTGCGTGTTTATGTCTTGGTTTAATACTGGTTATCAGGCAAACCTCGCATTGCTCGAACTCAATCAGCAGGCGTTATCAGGGTGGCGAGGTGCATTGACGACACAATTCGGCATTTCCCACGACCCAAGCAATGTTTTGGCTTGCCTGTGGCTAGGATTTTTGCATTTTATACCAGTGTATTTTGTGACGATAATCGCCGGCGGCTTATGGGAAGTGTTGTTTGCCACAGTACGCAGGCACGAGGTCAACGAAGGATTTCTGGTGACCTCAATGCTTTATACACTCACCTTGCCACCGGATATTCCGTTATGGATGGTCGCATTGGGTATCTCTTTTGGTGTGGTGATAGGCAAAGAAGTTTTCGGCGGCACTGGCAAAAACTTTCTCAATCCGGCACTGACTGGACGCGCCTTTCTTTATTTTGCCTATCCGGCTTTTATGTCAGGCGATGAAGTGTGGGTGGCAGTAGACGGTTATAGTCATGCAACGCCTCTGGGTATTGCTGCAACCGCCGGCTTAGAAGGGGCAATTTCACAAGGATATACATGGTGGCAAGCCTTTTTGGGCTTGTTGCCGGGATCACTCGGCGAGACCTCAACATTGGCTTGTTTGTTGGGCGGAATTTTTTTGGTCTATACAAGGATTGCATCATGGCGTATCATATTAGGTGTATTTTTCGGCATGATGCTGACCTCACTACTGTTTAATTGGATAGGCAGTACCACAAATCCAATGTTTTCTATGCCGTGGCATTGGCATTTGGTACTGGGAGGGTTTGCGTTCGGCATGATATATATGGCGACCGACCCGGTGTCTGCAGCAGGCACCGAAGCTGGTCGCTGGATTTTTGGTTTATTGATTGGTTTTATGGTAGTACTCATACGCGTAATCAACCCTGCTTTTCCGGAGGGCATGATGCTGGCTATTCTGTTTGCCAACATTTTTGCACCGACGATAGATTATTGTGTGGTACGCGTACACACCCACCGAAGGTTAAGACGTTATGCACAATGACACTTTGACAAAAACATTTTTGGTTACGATCGGCTTGTGTTTGCTGTGCTCGTTGGTTGTTTCTACTGCTGCGGTTGTTTTATCGCCGTTGCAAGAGGAAAATAGAAAAAATGCACTGAATGTTAGTGTTCTGCAAGTCGCTGGTATTTACCGTCCCGATATCCCGGTTGAAGAGCAGTTTGAAAAAGTTCAAGCGAAGGTAGTAGATCTGAACGAAGGTGTCTATGTAGACTCCCCCAAAGCCGATGGTTTTGATATGGTTGCGGCGGCGCGCAAACCTGATTTTGGGATGCCGCTGTCCAAAGCCGATGACATCGCTGGAATAAGCTATCTGCCCCGTTATGCCAAAATTTACTTGATATCTTCTGAGGATGAATTAGATAAAATAGTGCTACCTATTTATGGCTATGGTCTGTGGTCTGTGCTGTACGGTTTTATCACATTGGAAGCCGATGCCAACACGGTTTATGCCTTGCAATTTTATCAACACGGTGAGACACCCGGGTTAGGCGGACGAGTCGACGACCCTAAATGGCAGGCGTTGTGGCAAGGTAAAAAAGTCTACGCAACAAGTTCTGATCCCCAGCTATCGGTAATAAAAGGTCAGGTGAGTATGCGCGATCCTCTCTCCTCGTATAAGGTGGACGGATTGTCCGGTGCCACCTTGACCGGATTAGGTGTTGATTACATGCTTGACTTTTGGTTCGGACAAATGGGTTATAGAAAATTTTTAGAGAAACAGTTTTATGCAGTGGCAACAAGGTAAAAAGGTTCTGTTAGATCCGCTAGTTGATAACAACCCAATCACTCTACAAATACTTGGTATTTGTTCGGCGTTGGCAGTGACCACGACACTCGCAGCATCGCTGATTATGTGTCTGGCATTGACTTCAGTATTGGCACTATCGAATAGTTCCATCAGCATGATCCGAAATCATATACCGACCAATGTACGCATCATCATACAAATGACGATTATTGCATCGCTGGTTATTTTGGTAGACCAAATACTCAAAGCCTATGCTTACGAGATTAGCAAATCGCTATCGGTCTTCGTCGGGTTGATCATCACCAACTGCATTGTGTTGGGGCGCGCCGAGGCTTTTGCAATGAAAAGCCCAGTTGGCGAGAGCTTTATGGACGGCTTGGGGAACGGTCTGGGATACAGTCTGGTTTTAATCGTGGTCGGCACAATCCGAGAGTTATTTGGCTCCGGAACCTTGTTGGGTTATCCGGTGCTACTACCGCTGTCGGAAGGCGGGTGGTATCAACCCAATGGCTTGTTGCTGTTACCGCCGAGTGCTTTCTTCATTATTGGTCTGATGATTTGGGTCATACGTGCTTATCGCCCAGTTCAAGTAGAGCAGGCTGAATTCAGGATACAAACCGCAAAAGTCGCTTAGTCATGGAAGCACAATTATCGTTATTAATTAGAGCCGTCTTTATAGAAAATCTGGCACTCGCTTTCTTTTTGGGCATGTGCACTTTTCTTGCCATCTCCAAGAAAATGGAGAACGCTATCGGTTTAGGGATTGCAGTGATTGTCGTGCAGAGTTTGACCGTGCCGATCAATAATCTGATTTACCAATTTGTACTGAAGAAGGGTGCCCTAGCATGGGCAGGTCTACCAGAGATAGACTTGTCGTTTTTAGGTTTTATTAGCTATATCGGAATCATTGCTGCAGTCGTACAGATACTGGAGATGTTTTTGGATCGTTTCGTGCCGGTGCTGTATAACGCATTGGGTATTTTCTTGCCGTTGATTACGGTGAACTGTGCGATCCTTGGTGGATCTCTGTTTATGGTTGAACGTAGCTACGATTTCAACGAGAGTGTGATATACGGTTTCGGCAGTGGTCTGGGGTGGGCATTGGCAATTATTGCGCTTGCCGGCATCCGTGAAAAGCTCAAGTACAGCGATGTGCCGGAAGGCTTACGTGGGTTGGGTATTACTTTTATCACAGTAGGCTTGATGTCGTTAGGTTTTATGGCGTTTTCTGGAATACAATTATAGTGGAGTTATTAAGATGTTAGAGATTAGCTTAGGCGTAGGCTTTTTTGTTGCCATCGTTTTGATACAAGTGTTGATTATCCGCGTTGCACGCGGCTTGTTGGTTTCAACCGGCAATGTCAAACTAACGGTGAACAACGAACGCGAATTAAATACACAAGTCGGCAGCAAGTTGCTTCCTGCACTTGCGAACAACGGGCTATTCGTATCTTCGGCTTGTGGTGGCGGCGGCACTTGCGGTCAATGCCGCGTCAAGGTATTATCTGGCGGCGGTGCGATCTTGCCTACCGAAGAAACCTACATCAACAAGCGGGAACAACACGAAGGCTATAGACTATCCTGCCAGTTGACGGTTAAGCAAGATATAAAGTTGGAATTGTCTCCCGAAGTTTTTGGATGCAAGCAATGGTTGTGCAAAGTAAGATCTAACGAGAATGTCGCAACCTTTATCAAGAATTTGGTTTTAGAGCTTCCCGAGGGTGAGGCTGTGGATTTCCGTGCCGGTGGTTATATACAGATAGAATGTCCGCCGCACCGAGTCTGTTTTTCGGATTTTGACATCAATACTGAGTTCAGAGATGCTTGGGATAATTTCAATCTATGGAAATACGAATCGGAGACCAAAGAGGCAGTCTCGCGTGCGTATTCAATGGCCAACTATCCCGACGAAAAAGGCATCATTATGTTGAATGTGCGTATTGCCACACCACCACCGAAGAGCGATTTTGCTCCGGGCATCATGTCGTCTTATTTGTTTTCCTTAAAGCCCGGTGATACGGTCAAAATTTCCGGACCTTTTGGCGACTTTTTTGCACAAGATACTTCCAACGAAATGATTTTTATCGGCGGCGGTGCAGGTATGGCACCTATGCGCTCTCATATATTTGACCAACTAAAACGACTAAATAACGACCGGCGTAAAATTAGCTTTTGGTACGGCGCACGCAGTTATAGAGAAGCCTTTTATATAGAGGATTATGACACTTTGCAAAAACAATTTGACAACTTTGAATGGCACCTTGCGCTATCAGACCCGCAACCGGAAGATCAGTGGCAGAGTCACACTGGTTTTATACACCAAGTGCTATACGATAACTATCTAGGCCAACACGAAGCTCCCGAAGATTGCGAGTACTATATTTGTGGCCCACCAATGATGAACACCGCAGTGATAGACATGCTACATCGATTGGGTGTTGAAGACGATAATATCTTCTTTGACGACTTCGGTGGATAAAGTGTGCTCAACTTGAAGATGATGGGTTACTGTCGCTTAGGCAAGCTCATTCTTTCGGCGACACTATTGTTGATGCTCGTTGCATGTAGTAGTGAGCTGCCACATAACGAACGTCGTCTCGGCGGTGAAACGATGGGCACCTCATGGTCTATTAAGCTATACAGTCCCATCTCCGATGAGCAGTTCAATTTAATCTCTGCAGAGAGCATCGGCATGCTCGCTGACTTGGATCAGAAACTATCTACCTACAAACAGGATTCGGAGATTACGCGCTTTAATTCATCGTCCGAACTCGGCTGGCAGTCGGTCTCTAATGAGTTTGCCACTTTGGTTGAACAGGCACTGCGCATCAGCGAATTATCACAAGGTGCTTTTGACATAACGGTATCGCCTCTAGTTGATTTATGGGGGTTCTCTCAAGATAAAAAAGAGACGATGCCCTTCCCGGATGCAAGCGAAATTGAACGTGTTAGGTCAATTACTGGTTATCGGTATTTACAAGCACGCATTCAACCGCCAGCATTGAAAAAAGATCTACCCGAACTTCATATAGATCTATCTGCGATTGCCAAAGGCTATGCTGCAGATCGCTTGTCGACATTGCTGGAAGCGCACGGTGTGGTTAATTATCTTGCCGAGGTAGGAGGCGAACTGAAAGCATCCGGTATTAGCAAAGCGTTGCGTCCTTGGCTTGTGGGTGTTGAAAAGCCGGTTCCAGGGTGGCGTGAAATCATGCGCGCCGTAGAAGTGCGCGGCAATGGTGTTGCAACTTCGGGAGACTATCGTAATTTTATAGAGATAGACGGCACGCGCTATTCTCATACCATAGATCCACGCAGCGGAATGCCAACCGTCTACAAAGGGGCATCGGTAACCGTAATAGCGGAAAACTCGTTGGCAGCGGATGCTTGGGCAACTGCCTTTTTTATATTACCTAAGGATGAAGCACTGCAGCTTTCGGAACAACATCAACTGGGCATCTATTATGTAGAGCAGTCCGAAGATGGATTTGTGCAAACGATGAACAGCCGGTTCGCCGATTATTTGGTGAACGAATAAATATTGCTGTAGACTAATCGTATGTGGTTGACTTTTATTATTGCGTTTATTGTATTTATGCTTGCGGCTTTGGCATTGGCGATAGGCTTGCTGATCTCGGGTAAAACAATAAAAGGGAGTTGCGGTGGCATCAACTGTGGATTGTGCAAAGGAGAACCTACTGCGTGTAAGCGAGCAGATATAGTCAAAGGTAGAACCACTGATTGAGTTGATATACGTACTGTTGAAAAAGTATTTTATGCACCGTAGGGGAGGGCTAACATACCCTCCCGAAACGCGATGCGCCTGTATCAACAAAATCGTATACCATCCAATTTATGGGAACCAAAACCCAAGTGGCGCAAGCGGTTTTCTTAGTGCAGAACGGTACTTTAGGGAGGGCATATTGAATCGCCGATTGAACCAGTAGGTCAATCGGCGTGACGTTGTGCAGAACTCTAAGATGGTGGCAGCGTATTCATTACAAAATACAATACCCTACTCTGCAGATGGTTATTGTTAATTTAGTGGCGCATTGCGGTCGAGTTTTTACAATGGCAGTACTTTTTCAACAGCCCCATATATCAAATAGAATCAAAGACTGAGCATGGAAAAGATAACACAACAGGAACTAAAACATTTATATCATAACAGGGCAGGGAGGCACAAAACATTGATTGTAGATGCGAGGACACTTATAGAGTTTATTGACTTCAGAATAAAAAAAGTACCATTCGTACCTCTTGAGTTGTTAGACCATATTCAGCGACTGGAGGCGAAATGGAACAACTCTAAACCCGTTTATGTAATATCTTATACTGAGGCGCGTTCAAAAGCATTTTGTCATAAACTGGAGGCTTTGGGTTATCGCACATTTTATGTAGAGGAAGGTGGGGTAGAGGCGTGGTGCAGGAAACATCTTTCTGTAGTAAACACACTAATAGATCATCAAAACACCAATAAATCGGCACTGATAGCTACAAACGGCGCAGAGTCAGATGGTTTTGTTTTTAATTTTAAGATATTCCAAGAGTATCCACCAGGTTGGGCAAATTTTCTGTATTTGATAATAAGTCAAGCATGGTTTTTTGAGAAAATGAATTGCAATATCAAGTTCGTTTTTGCCGAAGGCAAAGATTATTTTGAAAATTCTACTCTTAAAGTTTCACAGAAATCTTCGTTTGAGAATTGTATAACTTTACGATTTGGTTGGAAAGAATTTCCCGACCATTGTTTATGGATTTCTTCGGAATACGCGTATAGTGTAATGTCAAGACTAACGATTAAGAAAGAGATACAAGATGAAGCTGATGAATGGGTTCGTGTCAATCTAAAAGGTAATTGGATTGGAGTTCATTATCGAGGAACTGATATGCCAAAAGCAAAACCCTCAAGAGACTATATAGGCATGAATACTTATATTTCTTACTTAAAGAGAGTCTTAGATAAGCACTGTAGTATTTTTGTCTGCTCGGATCAAGCACAATTTATTGATCAAATGAATGAGGCATTTCCCGGTAGAGTTTTCTACAGAGATATCCAACGTTCTTATGATCAGCAGGCCTTGCACCTTAGTAAGCCTTATAGAGGACTTCAACAACAAAAAGATGCGTTGATAGATCTTTTAATTTTGTCTAAGACTGATCTAATTTATAAGACAGGAGGTAGATTTCCGAACCTAGCTAGATTTTTCAATCCTACGATCAAAATCATTTCGCTTATTACTCGTAATAACAAATTGTATAATTTTTTTCCCGATAATTTTATCCCTACCCCTAAAGCTCATTTATTGGTAAAGTAGAATTTTTGAAACACCATTATAGAAAATTACTCGCCCGATTGAGGAATATTTAGTATTATTATGAAACCTATGTATTCTACGATCATTTCAGTCCAAGAACTTTTAGCACAACTAGATAACCTTCAATAACTGTGAAGGCATAAATATGGAAAAAATAACACAACAAGAACTGAAAAATGTAATTGATAGAAGTGAGAGGGCACGTGTTCTAGATATCAGGACGCTTAGAGAATATCTTGACTTCAGAATAGAAAAAATACCATTCATACCTCTTGAGTTGTTAGATCATATTCAGCAGTTGGAGGTAAAATGGAATAAATCTAAACCCATTTATGTAATATCTTATACTGAGGCGCGTTCAAAAGCATTTTGTCATAAATTAGAGACTTTAGGTTATCGCACATTTTATGTAGAGGAGGGTGGAGTAGAGGTATGGTGCAAGCAAAATCTTTCTGTAGTAAGCATAATAGATTATCTAAATACTGATAAATCGGCATTGATAGCTACAAACGGCGCAAAGTCAGATGGTTTTGTCTTTAATTTTAAGATATTCCAAGAGTATCCACCAGGTTGGACAAATTTTCTGCATCCGATAATAAGTCAAGCATGGTTTTTTGAGAAAATGAATTGCAATATCAAGTTTGTTTTTGCCAAAGGCCAGGATTATTTTGAAAATTCTACTCTTAAAGTTTCACAGGAATCTTCGTTTGAGAATTGTATAGCTTTACGATTTGGTTGGGAAGAATTTCCCGACCATTGTTTATGGATTTCTTCGGAATATGCGTATAGTGTAATGTCAAGACTAACGATTAAGAAAGAGATACAAGATGAAGCTGATCAATGGGTTCGTGTCAATCTAAAAGGTAACTGGACTGGAGTTCATTATCGAGGGACTGATATGCCAAAAGCAAACTCCCAAAGAGACTATATAGGCATGAATAGTTATATTTCTTACTTAAAGAGAGTTATAGATAAGAACCATGGTATTTTTACCTGCTCAGATCAGGCACAGTTTATTGATCAAATGAATGAGGCATTTCCCGGTAGAGTTTTCTACAGAGATATCCAACGTTCTTATGATCATCAGGCATTGCACCATAGTCGGTCTTATAGGAGACTTCAGCAACGAAAAGATGCGTTGATAGATCTTTTAATTTTATCCAAGGCTGGCCTAATTTATAAGACAGGAGGTAGATTTTCGAACCTAGCTAGATTTTTCAATCCTACGATTAAAATTATTCCGCTTTTTACTCGTAATAACAATTTGTTTAAATGTTTTCCTGAGAATTTTGTCTCTACTTCTACAGCCTTTTTATTGATGAAGTAAAATTTTTGAAACACCACGATAGAAAATTACACGCCCGGCTAAGAAATATTTAGTATTATTATGAAACCTATGTATTCTACGATTATTTTAATTTGAGAACTGCTAGCACAACTGGATAAACCCTAATAACTGTGAAGGAATAAACATGGAAAAAATAACACCGCAAGAACTGAAAAATGCAATTGATAAAGAGGAAAAAGCATGCGTCCTAGATGTTAGAACACTCAGAGAATATCTTGACTTTAGAATACAGAACATACCGTTCATACCTCTTGAGTTGTTAGAACATATTCAGCATCCGGAGGCGCGATTGAGTAAATCTAAACCCGTTTATGTAATATCTTATACTGAGGCGCGTTCAAAAGCATTTTGTCATAAACTGGAGGCTTTAGGTTATCGCACATTTTATGTAGAGGAGGGTGGAGTAGAGACATGGTGCAGGAAACATCTTCCTATAGTAAGCATAATAGATCATCAAAAAACTGATAAATCAGCATTAGCGATTACAAATGGCACTGCGTCTAATCCCACCTTTAATTTTAAGATAGTCCCAAGGGGGACTCCGGCTTTTGGGCATTATTTTCGTTTAATAGTGTTAATAGCATGGTTTTTTGAGAAAATGAACTGCAATGTCAAGTTCGTTTTCCAAAAACACTTTAATTATTTTGAAAATTCTATTCTTAAAGTTTCTCAGGAATCTTCGTTTGAGAATTGTATAGCTTTACGATTTGGTCGGAAACAATTTCCTGACCATTGTATATGGATTCCTTCGGAATATGCATATAACGTAATGTCAAGACTAACAATTAAGAAAGAGATACAAGAGGAAGCTGATGAATGGGTTGGCACCAATCTCAAAGGTGATTGGATTGGGGTTAATTTTCGGGGGACTGATACAGTGGTGCGAAAACATACCAAAGGCTTTATAGAGTTGGAAGTTTATATGTCTTACTTAAAGAGAGTTGTAGATAAGCACTGTAGTATTTTTGTCTGCTCGGATCAAGCCCAGTTTATTGATCGAATGAATGAGGCATTTCCTGGTAGAGTTTTCTCTAGAAGTATCCAACGTTCTTATGATGATAGAAATCTTCATTGTAATGTTGATTATAGGGGGGCACAGCAACAAAAAGATGCGTTGATAGACCTTTTAGTATTATCTAAAGCTAATCTAATTTATAAAACAGCAGGAACGTTTTCGATTTTAACTAGGTTTTTCAATCCTGAGATCAAAATTATTTCGTGTATTAATTCTGATAGAAAGTATCTTAAATATCTTCCTGAGAATTTTGTTCCTCCCTCTAAAGTCCATTTATTGGCAAAGTAAAATAGAGCTGTTGAAAAAGTATTTCATGCACCGTAGGGGAGGGCTAACATGCCCTCCCGAAACGCAATGCGCCCGCACAAACGAAATCGTACACCACCCAATTCATGGGAACCAAAACCAAGTGGCGCGTGGCGATTGGAATAGTGCAGAACGGTACTTTAGGGAGGGCATGTTAGCCCTCTCCTACAGGTGGTTATTCGTAAATTTAATGGCGCAAGCGGTTGAGTTTTTACAACGACGGTACTTTTTCAATAGCCCCATTTACTATCTTCTTACATTATAGAACCAAAGACTAAGCATGGAGAAAATAACACCACAAGAACTGAAAAACGTAATTGATAAAGAGGAGAAAGAATATGTTTTAGATGTCAGAACACTTAGGGAATATCTTGACTTTAGAATACAGAACATACCGTTCATACCTCTTGAGTTGTTAGAACATATTCAGCGACCAGAAGCGAGATGGAAAAAATCCAGACCTATTTATGTAATATCTTATACTGAGGCACGTTCAAAAGCATTTTGTCATAGACTGGAAGCCTTAGGTTATCGCACATTTTATATAAAGGAGGGCGGGGTAGAAGCATGGTGCAGGAAGCATCTCTCTGTAGTGGACATACTAAAAAACTGCCAAGATACTGATAAGTCGGCATTAGCGATTACAAATGGCTGCGGGTCTAATCCTATCTTTAATTTTGAAATAGTCATAGCGCCAATTCAGGCTTTGGGGCATTATTTTCGTTCAATAGTAGGCATAGCATGGTTTTTTGAGAAAATGAATTGCAATATCAAGTTTGTTTTTGCTGAAGACTTTAATTATTTTGAAAATTCTACTCTTCAAGTTTCGCAGGAATCTTCGTCTGAAAATTATGTGGCTTTACAATTACCTATGCGGGAATTCGATCGTCATGATTTATGGATTACCTCGGACTATGCATGTAGCCTAATGTCAAGACTAACAATTAAGAGAGAGATACAAGATGAAGCTAATGAATGGATTGGCGCCAATCTAAAAGGTAATTGGATTGGGGTTCATTATCGAGGGACTGATATGCCACAAGCAACTCTCCAACGAAGCTGTATAGATATGGATACTTATATTTCGTACTTAAAGAAACTCTTAAATAAGCACCATAGTATTTTTGTCTGCTCAGATCAAGCACAGTTTATTGACCGAATGAATAAGTCATTTCCAAGCAGAATTTTTTTTAGAGATATCCCGCGTTCCTACGATCAAAAGCCTTTGCATCGTAATAAATCTCATGAGGGATTTCAACAACGAAAAGATGCATTGATAGATATTTTAGTCTTATCTGAGGCTCATCTAATTTATAAAACAGCAGGAAGGTTCTCGATTTTAACTAGGTTTTTCAATCCTGCGACCAAAATTATTTCGCTTATTTATGGCGATAGAAAATATCGCAGATATCTTCCTGATAATTTTATCCCTGCCTCTGAAGCTCATTTATTGGCAAAGTGAAATTTTTGAAATACCACTAGAAAATTACTCACCTGATTGAGGAATATTTAGTGTTATCATGGAACCTATGTATTCTACGATTATTTCAGCACCAGAACTTGTAGCACAACTAGATAACCCTAAGTGGGTTGTTTTTGATTGTTGCTTTAATGTAACTCAACCACAATGGGGCAGAGAACAATATAATGTCGGACACATACCGGGTGCTTACTATTGCGATTTAGACCAGGATTTATCCTCACCCCCTACACCTGATAGCGGGCGTCATCCGTTGCCTGATCCTCAAACTTTAGCCTCAAAATTAGCTTCTTGGGGAGTATCCGACGATAGTCAGGTTGTGGTGTATGACGAGGCGGTCGGAGCAGTTGCAGCAAGAATGTGGTGGACGTTACGATGGCTTGGACATGACTCAGTTGCAGTATTAGACGGCGGCTTAAGTAAATGGAAGGAAGCAGGTTATGCTTTAACCACGGAATTGCCTCAGGAAAGAGCAAAAGGTAATTTTCAACCACACCCTGATGATGATTTGTGGGTATCTACCACTGAAGTTGAACAGATTAGAGCAGATGAGCAAACGGTTTTAATAGATGCCCGTTCCAAAGCTCGTTTTCGTGGTGAAGAAGAGCAGGTAGACCCTATAGGTGGACATATTCCCGGTGCGGTGAGTCATCCTTTGACGGATAATATGGGAAGCGACGGCTGCTTTCTTTCACCACAAAGATTACGCGAGGATTATGAACCGCTATGCGGTGAGCGTATCGTTCACTATTGCGGCTCAGGTGTAACTGCATGTCATAATTTATTGGCAATGGAGATGTCGGGTTTAGGTCTACAGCAATTGTACGTAGGTTCTTGGAGTGAGTGGATACGCGACAAGGCGCGTCCGATAGCAACAGGAGACTAAAAGTTGTGGGCCAAAGTATATGAAAACACATGGAGAATCAATATGCAAAAGATAACGGTACAAGAGTTGAAAAAGGAAATTGATGCAGGCACCTCTGCACAAATCGTTGATGTTAGAACGCCCAGTGAATATATCAGTGAGAGGATAGAGCAAGCGGCATCGGTTCCGCTGATTCATTTTGATCAGTTGGCAATGAGTTTGGATAAATCTCACGATGTTTATGTGATGTGTCGCAGTGGACAACGCGCCTCGGAGTTTTGTCGCAAATTGGATGCTTTAGGTTATCGTACATTTTGTGTGGAAGGCGGTTTGTCGGCATGGATCAAACAAGATTTTCCGGTGCTACGTGCCCCAAGCCAGCCGTGGTCAATTGAACGGCAAACACGGTTTGCGGCTGGATTTATAGTCTTCATAGGAGTATTGTTGGCATTGACCGTAAATCCTCATTTCATTTACTTGTCCGGTTTTATCGGACTTGGGTTAATGTATGCAGGGGCTGCCGATTTTTGTGGAATGTCTCTGTTGTTGGCTAAGATGCCTTGGAATAAAGTACCAGATGAGCCTATCAAACAGGCTTTGTCGTGAAATACTGCAGTGAATGTGGGTCTGATAATTTAGTTTGTAAAGTGCCGGAGGGCGACACCAAAGCACGCATCGTATGCAATACATGCGGTCATATTTTCTATCATAATCCTAAAATAGTAGCAGGTTGCATACTTGAATGGCAACAACGGATTCTATTATGCAAGCGCGCAATAGAGCCGCGAATAAATTTTTGGACGGTGCCTGCCGGCTTTCTGGAAAACGGCGAGTCGGTTGTGGAAGGTGCGGCCCGCGAAGCAAAGGAGGAAGCGTGCGCGGGAAGCGAGGATTTGGTTATGCACAGTTTTTATAATATTAGGCATGTCAACCAAGTTTATATACTCTACCGCGGTACTCTTAAGGACGGACGCTACGGTGTTGGACAAGAAAGTAACGATGCAAAGTTATATAGCGAAGACAAGATACCATGGGATCAGATCGCTTTTCCAGTGATCAAAGAAGGACTGAGGCTCTATTTTGAGGATCGTAGCCGTCAGGCTTATGGTTACCACGAAGGTGATATCTATAGAGGTAACGACGGGAAAATACAGATCACCCGTTATTGAGATTTGTTTGCGGAACCACCCAAACACGGAGGTGATTCGGGAATGCGTGACTCTTGAGCCTGCCACTCTTCGGGGCTGAGTGTGTGTAATGCCAACGCATGGATGCCGTCTTCCATCAGTTTGGAGAGTGCGGCGTATACTGCTTGATGACGTTTGACCAATCCCAGCTGTTCAAATTCTGCTGCCACAATGGTCACCTTAAAGTGAGACTCGGAACCGGGTGGCACATTGTGTTGTCCGCTCTCGTCTACGACTTCAAGATAATCCAGTGCGAAACTCTGGGTTAATTTATCCGCTATCTGCTGTTGTTTCATTACATTAAAGTTATTTGCTTGACTGTGTTGCGTCTATTATAACGTGAGGCTGTTGAAAAAGTACCGCTATTGCATAAACCCAACCGCTTGCGCCATTAGATTTATGATAACCACCTGTAGGGGAGGGCTAACATGGGGTTGTTGAAAAAGTGTCTGCATTGGTACATTCCCCTCCCGTGGAGGGGTGGCAGGCCTATGCATTTTGTAATACATGTGCTTAGCAATCATGTTATGGTTCTGCACGATGTCACGCCGATTGACCTGCTGGCTCAATCGGCGGTTCTATCTGACGGGGTGGTTGCGGAGGTTCTGCACTAGACAATTACCTCCTACGGTGCATGATGGCACTTATTCAACAACCCCGCGTTTCCATAAAAGTTACAGCTATTATTAATGGTTTGGGTAATCAAATCATCCATTCCGGTATTGCGTCTTTGTGCAATATGTTGCGCGATGTGTGGGAGGAACGAAGGTTCATTCGGCTTGCTATAAAAGTGTTTTCCTAGCGTGCGAGGTATTAGATAAGGTGCATCAGTTTCCAGCAACAAACGGTCGTCGGGTATAGCTACGACTGCGGTGCGCAAATCTTTTGCCCTCCGCTCGTCGCAAATCCAACCGGTTACCCCGATGTATAAATCCATAGCCGTATAATCGTCCAGCATAGATTGATTGCCGGTAAAACAATGCACGACTGCGTTGCTAAGGTGCTTACGGTAGGGCTTCAGTATGTCTATAAAATCTGCATGGGCATCGCGTTGATGCATGAACAAAGGCAAGCCAGTATCAACTGCCAACTCAATCTGTTTTTCAAAGACGAATCGCTGTGTTGCGGGTGTAGATAAGTTTCTATAATAGTCCAAACCAGTTTCTCCGATTGCTATAACTTTAACATCGGCGGCTAGCCTTTTGAGGGTTGTGTAGCTTGCATCATTCCATTGGTCGGCATGATGAGGATGCACGCCCACATTTGCCCATAGGACAGCCGCATGTTGTTGTGCCAATTTCAATGCTATAGCACTGTCCTCTACATCAGAACCAGGTACAACCATAGCTTGCACGCTGGCTTGCCTTGCGCGTTCCAACACATCGGGTAATTGTGAGTTCAACGCAGTGTGGGTGAGGTTGCAACAAATATCAATCATCGAGAATATTTTATTATTAACATGTAAAATAGAATTTATTATGGAGGTTAATACTAAAAAATCAAAGCCAATACATATTGAGGTTTATCATCGCGGAGTTAAAAAAAAGAACCGAATGCTTCTTGACCAACAATGTACACCAGAAAAAGAATTAAAGAATTTTATTAAAAGTTTGTCTCCTAGAGCAGTAGGCCATGATTTAATCAGGATTGGTCATACCGCCGATGGTGGCTATCTAGTGCCTGATGATTTAGAGGGTATTAAGGCTTGTTTTTCTATCGGTTATGGGGGTGTGAGTGTCTTTGAGGAGATGCTAGGTATTGATTACGAAATAAAGGCGTTTATTGCAGATCGTGTAGGAAACATAATGGAGAGACCGTTGGGTCGGTTTATCAGATGGTTGCGTAGACTTATCAGACGAAGGTCTAAGATTTTTCGTTTCGATTTAGAACTTGATTTTGAGAATAAGTTTGTGGGCAAGGAGAACAATTTAACGACCATACGATTAGAGGATTGGATTCAAAAAAAGCGCAGTTTGGACTCTACAGGAGATTTGATCCTTCAAATGGATATAGAAGGAGCCGAACTAGATATTTTGATAGATACACCATCAGATGTGTTAAGGAAATTTCGGATAATGATCATTGAGTTTCATAGTATGGCAATTTTTGACTTATCTATTTTCTTACGCTTCAAGCGCGTTTTTGACAAAATCTTAGAAGATTTCTGTGTCGTACATATTCATCCTAATAGTTCTACTTGGAAGTTTTTTTACAGAGGCATAGAGATACCTGCGACAATGGAATTTACTTTTATCCGCAAAGATAGAGTCCTTCCAGATAACCGTGAATTAGTCTTCCCACATAAATTAGATCGCCCGAATTTCCCCGACTGTCCTGATGTGATTCTTCCGGAAATATGGCAAAACCGCGATAAAACTTTGACGACCTGATTGAGCCGATTCAAGTTTTGTGGACACTAGTGGTACTTTTTTAACAGTCCTATATGTCGTCAAAGCATCAATTTATCCAACTCAAATTGCAACTGCTTTAGACGTTTGCACTGAATCAGTTTTATCTCTTTGGTTACTTCTGTATAACTATTCCCTGTTGGCGCATACAAGATGATGTCTATTTGGGGTTCGCGTTGTCGGACTCTACGAAGCAGGTTCGGAGCATCGTCGTTGGTTTCGCTGCCGCAGCTTACGAAGATAAGCACCTTAGACGAGGCTTGATTAACGATGTCGGAGATATCTTCTATTGAGCTTCGGGCATCTAAATAGATAGGATGCCATTTATACGCTGCCACTAGAGCTAAGGTCTTTAAGCCGCTTAATTCAAGATCGTCTTCCAATGAACAAACCACTGCTGTAAATCGTTTTTTTTCTCGGCGTGTTCCTAACATAATAAGATATGTTTTGATTAGGTTATTGAAAATTTTGCGGTGTCCGTCCAACAGATTACCTCGGCGACATTCGTCGCGTATATGAGTAAGCAAAGGCGTTAATAGATCTTCTACCATAAATACCGTGCCCAGAGATTTTTCGGCTTTGGTTAAAGTTTGGAATAAGGTATACGAGTCAAAATCTTTGATCGCAGTGATACAAGACTCTATATAATCCGAAACCAGGAAAGTACTCTGTCTTTGATTTCGGGTGACGATAGGTTCGTGGGCACCTTCGTCTTGTTCAATCATGTCAACCAATTTAGCATCGGATAGTTGCACGATATCACTAATACGCCGCCCACCTCTGCAGGCCTTGGCTAATAAAATTAAACGTTGAATATCTGCATCGTTATAGACGCGTTGTCCGCGTTCAGTGCGCTGAGGAGAGACCGCGCGATAACGAGTCTCCCAAGCGCGTATTACTTCAGGGCTTAAACCGCAATAGCGGGCAACGACACCAATCGTGTGTATAGATGTTTTTTTCTGACGAATCATTTTGTACAAGTATTATTCATGTTAATTATGCCTTTATTTGATTAATAATAGAAATTTAATCGCTCTTGTATTGTACAAAACGCTAAAAAAAAACTTTTTTTCTTTGCAAAAAGCTATATCATTTTATCCATGAGCAAATTGCTCTACTTATGGAAATAGATTTTTTAACATTTAACGAGGAGATAAAATTATGAATAAATTTATGATAAATGCTCGCTACATGTTGGCACCTGCCACAATACTACTCGCTATGTGGGGCGTCTTTATTGGCGGCCCGTGGGTATGGCTAGGTGTCTATATGCTAGGCGCAGGTATTCTTATAGACGCAATAGTCTCTAGGAAAACCATGGGAGCAGGTTTTGACGAAAACGGCGATACCAACGGTATCCCGAATTTCCAAAACAGTGTCATGTATTTTATGCTAGCGATATTTGTGTTGCTACAAATAAACTTGGCATGGCGGATTTACGAATATGCCGCAGGTGTTCCTTTCGGAACGACTGAGATGTTTGGCATCACCGTCTACCAAGGCATCACTGGACTACAATTAGTCGGTGCGGTCATCTCATCCGGAATTTTTGCCGGGATAGGCATTATATATGGACACGAATTAGCACACACCAAAGGCTTCAGCTTCGTGATTGCACGATGGATGATGGCATTGAGTGGTGCTTCCCATTTTTGCTATGCGCACGTCTACAATCACCACTTGGAGCTAGGTTGTTCGGATGACCCGGCAACGGCACCGCGTGGTCGTAGTTTATTCGGGCATCTTCCGTTGTCTTACTTGGGACAATCAAAGTTCCTTTACGGCATGGAAAAAGATCGTTTAGCACGCAAAGGTGTGCGGTTCTTATCATGGCAGAACCGTTGGCTTAGAGGTTATGCAATGAGCTTACCGTCTCTATTCCTATTTTGGTTGGCAGGCGGATGGCTTGGTGTTGCATGTCTAGCACTGGTCTGGTTGATCTCCAACTTTGAATTGGAAGCCCTGAATTATCTAGAGCACTACGGCTTGATTCGTGAGAAAGGTCAGCCTATAGACTACCGTCATTCATGGGATAACTCTACTGCTTTGACCAGTTGGTATTTCATAGAAATAGGTCGTCAGGCAGATCATCACGATCGCGGTGAAACGCACTTTTGGGAGCTTGACGAAGTCGGTGCCCCCAACACCAACTGCGGTTACTTCATGCTGTTTGCCGTTGCATTGTTCCCGATGCTTTTCCATAAATTGATGGAAACGGAACTCAAGAAATGGGATGAAAACGAAGCCGTAGAAGGCGAACGTCAAATTGCCGACGCAATGAATCAACATGCAGGTTATGCTTAATTTATAAGCATCTATTTGTGTGTTAAGGAGCCGCTGATGCGAAAGTGTCGGCGGCTTTTTTTATTGGTTTATAATCTTTGCCGTGAATGATGACCTAATAGATCAAATCATATCGGGTAGTGATGAACGGCAAACTCGTGCCAGCTTGGAAAATCACTTGCGAGAGATTGAACGAAACCTTGCTCAGTTGCCGGCTGACTCTGCGAATCAACGACAGATGCTCGTGCTTGAGAAGGCTGCGGTTTTAGTAGAACTGGAGGACAAACCACAAGCATGGAAACTTGCTCGCGCCAGCTTTGATTATTTTTTGGAAACCGAGCAATGGCAATCCGCAGTAGAAGCGTGCGAACTTGTCTATCGTTGCGACTGTGAGGATTCAATCCCGGCATTGGGTATGGCGTGCTGGCTTGCGATCACTTACCCGATTGACCCAATTTTATCAATTCGTGTTATACATTATGTAATAGACGAAACCCCTGATGACTCGGACGGTGGTGCCGTCGCTGCAGTTGTCGCACACTATGTTGCAGATTTGCGAGTATCCGGCGAACAACGGGATAGTTTATTGTTTTTAACCAAACAAAAGATTGCCGATGTTGCGCGCCGTCATCGTAATATCACCGACGAGGAGAGCATCAATATCTGGATGGAGATTTTAGGGCTTAAAGATGCTAAGGAATTTTTACCAGCAATGGCGAAAGTGATCGATGTTATTACCGGCGGCACATGGTGGTTTGATAGAGAGCAGTTGCGTGCTCGTCTACCGGTTCATTGATATGAGGCTGTTGAAAAAGTATCTGCATTGGTACATTCCCCTCCTGTGGAGGGGTGGCAGGCGCAGCCTGACGGGGTGGTTGTGGTGGTTCTGCACTAGACAATTACCCTCTACGGTGCATGAAATACTTTTTCAACAGTCCCACATGCCTTCCCTAAACGCGTTGCATCTGCAAAAACAATCCATTCATTCATTTCGTTTATGGGAACCAAAACCAAATGGCGCAAGCGGTTGGGTTTGTGCGATGACTGTACTTTTTCAACAGCTCCATGTCTGAACATCGGCGTATTATTCATTTTGATATGGATGCTTTTTTCGCATCTGTAGAACAGCGCGACTTCCCTCAATATGCCGGCAAACCTATCGTAGTCGGCGGCAAGCCCGGTGAACGCGGCGTGGTTGCAACATGCAGTTATGAAGCGCGTCCTTTCGGCGTACATTCTGCAATGCCGTCGTCAACCGCCGCTCGTTTATGTCCGCAAGCGATTTTTGTAAAACCTCGTTTTCAAGTTTATAGGCAGGTCTCGGCGCAGATACGAGAAATTTTTCATTGCTACACCGACCTTGTAGAAATGCTATCACTAGACGAAGCCTATTTGGATGTCAGCGACTCGGCAGCGGATATGAAAGCTGCGCGTAATCTTGCCTACCAAGTTAAAAAACAAGTACTCAACGAGACTAAACTCACCGTGTCGGCAGGTGTTTCTTATAATAAATTTTTGGCTAAAATCGCATCGGATATGGATAAGCCTGACGGCTGTTACCTCATCGCCCCTGCCGATGGTTTAGATTTTGTTGCCGGTTTGCCGATCGGTCGTTTTCATGGCATAGGCAAGGTCACGCAACAGCGTATGCAAAAGATGGGAATCGAAAATGGCTTGGATCTTAGACATTGCACGCGTGAGTTATTGGTTGCAACCTTCGGTAAAGCAGGCGATTACTATTATGATGCCTCACGCGGCATAGACCACAGAGAGGTAGTCTCGGAACGTCCGCGTAAATCGATAGGGGCAGAGACTACCTTTAGAAATGATCTTCTAAAAGAACAGGCTATTCAAGAAGAGCTAAAACAGTATGCAACCAAAGTTGCCCGTATACTTGCGGCGCGCAACTTAAGCGGGCGAACAGTGACTTTGAAAGTCAAATATGCGAATTTTCAACAAATCACTCGTAGCCATACCCTAGACCACCCGCTAAGCGGTTTGAAAGAAATGTGGTCTGTACTACACGGATTAATGCAAAAAACAGAAATCGGCAAACGACCAGTGCGCTTGCTGGGAGTAGCAGTGTCTAATCTGTGCGCTTCGGGTTCCTTGCGCCAAGAACAATTAAAATTTTAACCTTAATATGTTGTGCAAAACCACAACGTAAATTACATGTGTAGGGGAGGGCTAACATAGGACTGTTGAAGAAGTGCCGTTCTGCACTACTGCAACCGCTTGCGCCATTGAATTTATGATAACCACCTGTAGGGGAGGGCTAACATGCCCTCCCTAAAGTACCGTTCTGCACGAACAGAACCGCTTGCGCCACTTGGTTTTGGTTCCCATAAACGAAATGAATGAATGGATTGTTTTTGCAGACGCAACGCGCTAGGGCGGATATGCAAATCCGCCCCTACCAGTACGTATGCGTTGTATCGACGCACAATACGTACAAGTACTAAACCTTGGGACGGACGAGGTACTAACTAATATATAATATGGCAGATCATGCATTGTATATACACACAAAAAAGGTGGCAAGATAAACAACGACGACGCATACTGGGGTGTGTCGTCTTAGTTTTATTGCTTGTTTTATTTGCCAATACTGCTAACGCACAATCACCGTTGACGGTCAGCCTACTGCCGAGTGGAAGTTTTTGGCAAAATACCACTGCCACAGTCTATGAAGGAGAGACAGTACAATTTATCGTTCAATTGAGCCGCGCGCTCACAGGCAGCGAAAGTGTAACTGTGCAGCTGAACATGTCTGCTGCTTTCAGCGATGAAGCGACGATGAGTGATCCGGTGACACGTCTCGTAAACGCTCCCGCTGTGAGTTTAACAAACTCGTCAGGCCGAAGCCCAAACCTCACTTTTACAGGAGGTAGCCGCACTGCAAGATTGGCATTGGAGTTGGTTAACCCTGCAAGAGGAGCATCAGGCATTGATTCTTTTGCCACAATTACGTTCGAAAGCATAACCGGTGCCGTCGCGAATACCATGCAAAATACTCTAAATTTTAAAATTTTGATTGATGAATTTTTTGTTTGTTTTTCGGAAGACAATTACAATATACGGGAAGGTGACAACACTCAAATGATACTTCAAATTGAGAGAGGCGGCAACGCTGATGAAACTATTGGTTTGAGACAAGATATCACCGTGACATTTACCTATAATTTTGGTATTGAGCCTAGTATTTTTGGATTACCATCATCAGAAGATCAGTATGAACCTTTCGGCAATGTGACTATTCCTGCAGGTCAACCGAATATTCCATTGTCTGACCCGATATCAGACGATAGCATCATAGAAATACCTCCTCCGGGACTCCCGATAATTTTAACTATAGAGTCGAACTCTACCAATGCCGATGGCTCCTGCAGAAGCAATATCTTTATTCTTGACAATGATCCTACGGTGTCCATTGCTGCCGGCAGCGATGTTACCGCCGGCAGTACGGCAACATTTACGGTGACTCGTAACGCACCGCAGACATCAGCATTAGCCGTAACTCTGAATGTTTCTGAATCGAGCGATGACAATAAAAACTATGTTGCGTCTACAAATGAAGGGCGAGTCACGGTTAGTATTCCAGCCAACCAGACCATGTTTGTTCACCCTATTCCTACCATTTCTGATGATACAACTGGTAGCTCCAACTCCATGCTAACCGTAGAAGTTGTTGACATGAGTGGATCGGTTTCTAGTACATCAGGGTACTACTTGGGCGAAGCCAGTAGCGATGACTTATCTATTCTGCAGGAAAGACCGCCGGGTATTTTCATCCGTGGCAAGGTTTTTCTAGAAGGCCCGTTGCAGTGAACCGCCAAGTGGAACTGCCGATAATCAGCGTGACATTGTGCAGAACCACAACGTAACCTACATGTGTAGGGGAGGGCTAGCATGCCCTCCCTAAAGTACCGTTCTGAACTATTCCAACCGCTATGCGCCACTCAGTTATGGTTCATGAATTGGATGGCGTACGAAGGATAATGTACGACAAGCAATCAAGTTAAAGTTCTGCATGATGTCACGCCGATTGATTTTGATATATGTGATGTTTTTAACGAACACAGCATTTAGATTTTGCACAAAGTTACGCCACTTGACCTACTGGCTCAAGTGGCGGGTTCACTCGGCGATAATCGGCGGTTCTACTTGTGCAAACGCAACGCGTTTCAGGAGGGCATGTTAGCCCTCCCCTACAGGTGGTTATCATAAGTTTAGTGGCGCGTGGCGGTTGGAGTTTTGCGAAATGGTACTTTCCTTTATGCTAAAATTTCTGTCGGTTGGTTTTTTTATGCCGGTGTAGCTCAGTTGGTAGAGCAACTGATTCGTAATCAGTAGGTCGGGGGTTCAACTCCTCTCACCGGCACCAGTTCAAGCGCGCCCGTAGCTCAGTGGATAGAGCGCTGCCCTCCGGAGGCAGAAGTCGCAGGTTCGAATCCTGCTGGGCGCGCCATTCAAACATCATTGCGTATTCCAATGTAAGTTTTCACGCAATTTGACTTTCAATAACAATAACACGATGAAATAAAACACGGCACCTAATATAATCGTGCCTGCCAGCACTGCCACACGATACGCCGCATCCAGAACATTCCAATCGGGCAACCAATGTATAAGGTACATTAGCAGTAGTCCCATAAGCGAGGCGGCGACTAGTATCTTCTTGATCAGCATACGGGTTTCGGTGTTGATACGAAATATACGATGACGGACGAGTGCACGATACAGCAAAAAGCTATTCAATAGTGCCGATAGACTAGTTGCCAATGCCAATGCAGCGTGTGGTGCAAGCCAGCCTATATATTGCCATAATAAGACCAGCACGATATTCAGTGCAATGTTGCTAAGCATTGCAACGACGGCAATCCGCATCGGGAGTTTGGTGTTTTGATGGGCAAAAAAAGCACAAGAAAATATCTTAATGAGCATAAACATAGGTAAGCCGAGTGCATAAGCGATCAGGCTGATGCTCACCATCAGCGTATCGTCGTAAGTGAATTGGCGATATTGTATCAACGAGATTAGTATAGGTTGCGCCAATACGATGAGTCCGATCACACAAGGAAAAGCGAGCATCAGTGCTGCGCGCACCCCCCAATCCATAGTTTGTTGAAAACTTCTTAGATTGGAGGCAACCCGATGCGCAGACAGCCGTGCTAGCAACACCGTGCTGATGGCAATCCCGAAAATCCCCATCGGCAATTCTACGAAGCGGTCCGAGATATAAAGCCAGCTAATACTGCCGGCAACGAGGAAAGATGCTATCAATGTATCAAACAAAAGATTGACTTGTACGATTGCCGAACTAAAGATTGCCGGAAGCATCAATCGCCCTACCCGTCGCACGCCCTGATGTCGGAAATCCAGTCGAAACCCGAAAGTCCAATCAATGCGCCTAAGCCAAAGCACGATAAAAGAGAGTTGAACGATGCCAGCAATCAAAACTCCCCATGCGAGAGCGGTTATCGGTTCATCCATCTTGGGTGCCACCCATAATGTTGCGGTTATCAACGATAGATTCATCAACACCGGTGTGAAAGCCGGTGCACCGAAATGACCATAGCTGTTGAGGATGCCGGTGGCAAGCGCAGTTAAAGAAATAAATAACACATAAGGAAAAGTGATGCGTAGCATTTGTGCCGACAAATCAAATCTATCACCTTCGTCTATGAAGCCGGGAGCAAAGACGGCAATTAATACCGGTGCTATGAGTATCCCGACGACGGTGATAACCAGCAATATCATGCCGAGGGTGCCAGCAGCGCAATCTGCAAATCGATGCAGTTCAGTGGGACTGCGATGTTTTTTATATTCTTGGAACACCGGCACGAAAGCCTGAGAGAGTGCACCCTCTCCGAAAAGCCGCCGCATCAAATTGGGCAATCTGAAGGCGACTAAAAAAGCATCCGTGGCACCACCGGCCCCAAAGACGATAAAAATGATTGCATCTCTGGCATAGCCTAAAACCCGCGACAACATCGTTAAAAGGCTGAAAGAAGCCGTTGATTTAAGGAGTTTTTTCCCTAATCCGGGTGATTTCGTATGGATTGCGGGTTGCGTCAATTTATCAAAACCTTTTCAGAGTATGCGATTAAGCGTTTTGCCGATGGCACCATAACTTGGGGTCCAGTTGTTCGTTAAACCTGCGTATTTCAAAATACAAACCAGTGTCGTTGGAGGTTCCGCCGTTGCCGACTTCCGCAATACGCTCTCCGGTTTGCACACTATCTCCTACCTCTTTGTAGAGTACTTCGTTGTTTGCATAAAGCGACATATAACCGTCTCCGTGGTCAATGATTAATAGCATGCCGTAGCTACGGAACCAATCACTGAATACTACATGACCGTCGTGGATGCTTTTCACTTCGGTGTCGGCAGTCGCCGGTAAAAAGATTCCCGGCATTTTTTTATCATCGCTTCGTGTGTTGATGGGTCCGTCCAATGGCCATGGCAATCTACCTTTGAGCGCGTTGAATTTTAGCACCAAAGCGGACGATGTGTTGAGCCGTGCAATAAGCTGTTGCAGTTTTTCGGCATCTTTTTGTAGCACCGCGATTGCAATCTGTTCTTGTGCAATCTTTTGCTCTAAGGCATTGATTATCTGCTGTTTCTTTTGTCGTTCCTGCTCAATTTCTTGTAGTATCCGCTGTTGCTGTGCGTGTTCCAGTTCTAAGGCACGGTTTTGTGTGGCAAGTGCCGTTCGTATCTCTGCTAAATGTGATAATTGTTCTGAAAGTTTAGATAATTTATCTGCTCTTTGTCGATTAAAGTAATCGTAATAGACCGCCCGTCGTTCAAAGCCACGCCAGTCGTCGGCACCAAGTAAATAGCTAAAGCGATGGGTTCGCGCATCGTGTTGCATAGAGCGTAAGCCCGATGCAAGCAAGGATAAGTGGTCGGCATGTAGTTCGGACAAGTCCTCGGCTTGTTTTGTAAGCGTAGATAATTTTGATTTCAATTCAGAAAGATTGTCACTCGATTTTTCCAAATCACGCTTGGCATCGTTGAGGCTGCGCGCACTTTGTCCTAGCTGTTGTTGTAATTGATCAATTTCCTTAACTGCAGAACCTAGTTCGCGTTGCTTTTCCAGCACTTGCGATTCGATTGATTTTAGGCGTTCATCGTAGGTTTGGGAGAAAGCTACCGTCCCTGCACATAATGCGAAAAACAATGCGATTAGCCTTAATTTATGTTGCGAAATCATCGTAACTATTATATGAGACCATTGCGTATTATAATGTAATCAGGAAAATGTTATCAGGTAAGTTATATGGAAATACTAGGAACCACTAAAAATATCAGCAGTACTATGCCGATCGGCAATATGGATCAGATCATAGAAGATGCCGCCGAAACCTTAAAAGCAATGGCACATCCTTTGCGCCTTAAGATACTTTGTGTCTTGGATAGTAGCGAGATGAGCGTGCAAGAACTGGTAGAAAAGGTAGGCACTTCTCAGAGTAATGTTTCGCAACATTTATCCATATTGAAAGAAAAAGGCGTGTTGGCGAGCAGAAAGGACATCAATCGTGTACTATATCGTATCGGAGATCAGCGCACTCTAATGTTAATAGATATGATGCACAAAGTGTTTTGTTCGCATGTGTCTGACGACAACGGTACTTTAAGATAAAAGCATGCAGACCGATTATATGGATTTTGTTACCGATAATTTATTTTTGGTGACACTGTTATTGATACTGCTGACGGCGATCGTTATTACCGAAGCCAAAAAGCTGACGAAGAAATATAAGGATTTAACGCCTCCTGAGGCGGTGCAGATGCTAAACCACGAAAATGCGGTTATGCTGGATGTGCGTGAAGCCACCGAACTCGGCGGCAGTGGCATACGCGACGCAAAACATGTGTCGTTTAGTACCTTGAGTGACCGTTTTTCCGAGTTGGTGAAGTTAAAAGATAAGCCAGTGATTGCTTTTTGCATGAACGGATTTAAGTCGCCTAAAGCGTGTAGCTTGCTTTGCAAGCAAGGTTTTACTAAAGTGTATAGTTTGAAAGGAGGTATTGCGGCATGGAAAGACGCGAACATGCCAGTGGTAAAAAAATGAATAGAGCTAAAGTTTTAATTTATACTTCGGCAAGTTGCCCTTATTGCACCTGGTCTAAGCGGTTGCTTGATAAAAAGCAAGCACGCTACGATGAGATCAGAGTGGATCAAGATAAGGCGGCTAGAATGGAGTTGCAAGAACGTACCGAGCGCACATCAGTGCCGCAGATATTCATAGATGATTTTCATGTCGGTGGATATCAAGAGATGGTGGAACTTGATCAGGAAGGCAAGCTCGATGAACTGTTGAGTGGTGAGCCTGCACTATAAGTGTCAGGTTTAATCAATGTTTGAGAACACAACGAGACTAAAAATATGATAGAAATAAAACACATATATGTTAAGGATTCTTCTTTTGAATCTCCGCATACACCAGAGATATTAGACGCGCAATGGAACCCCAATGTAGATATCAAGTTGCATAGTCTTAACACGAAGATGGAAGGAGATGAGGATCTGTATGAGTCTGTTCTTCATGTTACGGTAACCGCAAAACATGACGAGACGACCATCTTTATAGCCGAAATCGAACAAGCCGGGATGTTTCAGATATCCGAACTTATGGGTGAGGAATTAGATAAAGCCTTACAGGTGGAGTGCCCTAATATCCTTTTCCCGTATGCGCGAGAAGCCATATCAAGTATGGTTTCTAAAGGTGGGTTCCCGCAGTTGCTGATGGCACCAATCAACTTTGAAAGCATATATGTACAAAAGAACTACGCAAAAAACGAGCGAGTGACGAGTAAGCCCCATTAAGCGGCTACACCGCATGCGATGCACAGTTTAACGATTATTGGTGCAGGTATATGGGGAACGGCACTTGCCGTGCAATTTGCCGGGCGTGGTTGCAAGGTTAATCTATGGGGACGCAATCAAACGCTAATGGAGAAGATGGCATCCACCCGCTACAACCAAGCCTACCTGCCGAATGTTAGATTACCCGATGAAATTACATGTCATCAAGACTTCGCGACAGCGGTTGCCAAAGGTCATATTCTTTTACTTGTCACCCCGACTGCGACGATACGCCAACTAATCCAAGACATCTCGCCGATACTCAATGAGCGACATCAAGGAATCGCATGGGCGTGTAAGGGTGTGGAAGCCGATAGCGGCTGCTGGATACACGAAATCGTCTCGGAAACGCTTGGGAGTGAACTGCCGTTGGCAGCCGTATCAGGACCTTCTTTCGCCCACGAAGTAGCGGCGGGTCTACCGACTGCATTGGTTATTGCTTGCGAACAAAAACCTTTTGCAGATACGCTTGCTGGATTATTGCACGGCGACAAGCTACGGGTTTATACAACCGACGATATGGTTGGTGTAGAATGTGGCGGCGCGTTGAAAAACATTCTTGCAATTGCTGCAGGTATAGCCGAAGGACTGGCATTAGGAGAAAATGCCAAAGCCGCGCTCATCACCCGAGGTATAAACGAGGCAATTCGCTTTACCGAAGCGGTGGGAGGACGCGCCGAAACAATAGTCGGATTGGCAGGGATAGGCGATATTGTGTTGTCGTGTGCAAGCAGCCGATCCCGTAATCAAAATTTCGGTAGGATGATTGTAGAATACGGAGGTGCTGGCAAAGCGCGTGAGCAGAACACTCAGGTGATTGAGGGTGTGGACGCGACAAAGGCAGTATTGAAGATAGCAAATCGTCACAAAATAGAAATGCCCATCTGTGAGCAGATTGCATTGATTTTAGACGACCGGATTCATGCCAAAGCAGCGGTGGAGCAACTGCTACAAAGACAAGCATCTTTCCAATCGCAATAACTTATGTTGAGACTGTTGAAAAAGTGTTTGCATTGGTACATTCCCCTCCTGTGGAGGGGTGGCAGGCGAAGCCTGACGGGATGGTTTTTTGCGTACCCACTATTTAGGACAAGCCTTAGCTTGTCCGACCTATATACCCATGTTAAAGTTCTGCATAATGTTACGCCGTTTGTTGCTGTTGCAACAAACGGTGGTTCTATTTTTCAACAGCCCCACTTATGTTGTATATAAAAAATCTCGTTAGTATTTAGGTATGTCAAAAAATACTTCCCTTCAAAATCCTGAATTAGGAATAGAGTTTTGCAACTTGCATTTTAATTCCCCTCTAGTACTACTATCGGGATGTGTAGGTTTCGGCGATGAATATACCCGAGTAGACGGATTCTCGCTTGCAGAAGTCGGAGCGGTATGTCTCAAAGGCACAACGTTGGAAGAACGTATCGGCAATCCTACCCATAGGCTTGCCGAGACCGACGACGGTATGTTAAACGCAATCGGCTTGCAAAATCCGGGTATAGAGGCATTGGTTGACAACATATTACCTAGATTGGATTTTTCCCAAACCCGCTACATTGCCAATATCGCAGGTGCCAATATTGAAGAGTACGGTGAGTTGACGCGCCGCCTGAACGATACCGCAATTGATGCAATAGAGATTAATATATCGTGTCCTAATGTAAAAAAAGGTGGCACTGAGTTCGGCAATGACCCCATAGTCTCGGCACAAATTGTTGAGGTTTGTCGCAAAGCGACTACCAAACCGCTGATTACCAAACTTTCTCCCAACCAAACCGATATTGCCGAGAATGCGAGACGCTGCTTGGAAGCTGGTAGCGATGCCTTTGCGGTTATTAATACGATTTCTGGTATGACGATAGATATAGATAAGCAGATGCCGGTATTGGGTAATGATTGCGGCGGCTTGTCAGGTCCGGCGATTAAACCGATAGCACTGCTTAAAGTGTTTGAGGTTTATCAAGTGTGCCGTCCGCACCGCATCCCGATTATCGGGCAAGGTGGCATAGTCAACGGGCAAGATGCAATTGAGTTTATGTTGGCAGGTGCGACTGCAATCGGGATAGGCACCGCTTTGTTTTATGAGCCGCTGATTTGTGCAAAGATAAATAGCGATATCGTCGCCTATCTAGTTAAACATAAATTATCAAATGTTCAAGAACTAGTCGGCTCTCTAAAGACACACCAGCCTAAGGCATAAATGATTATTTCTCATAAGCTCAAAGTAATACATATAAAGTTAAAAAAGGTTGCCGGCAGCTCTTTTGAGACGGCACTTTCAAAGTATTGCGGCCCTGACGATGTGTTGTCCGAGATACTAGGGCCAGGCAAAAAACTGCGAGAGACTTTAGGCTTTCCTTCTGCGCAAAACCATGAGCCTTTTATAATAAGAAATCGCATAGATCATTTAAGTGCCGATGACATAAAAGGATTAATTGCAGCGGATATTTTTGATAATTATCTGAAGATAGCAATCATACGAAACCCATACCAAAAAGCTATTTCATGGTATTTTTGGAGAAAAAGAGGCGAGAAACCAAGCGAGATAAAAGAGGACTTTGAAGAATTCATAGCTGCCACTTTTCGTAAAAAAAACATCAGGTCAAACCCCTTACTGGATTATTATCAAATACATATCAACGGCAAGTCGGTCGCTGATTTTATAATTAGGTATGAGCACCTGAGTGAGGATATCAAAAAGCTAGAGGAGAAAATAGCTTGCCCCGGTTTGCTAAAAACATTTTTGAGCCTTAACGCGAAAGCGGATATTCGTCCTAGCAAAGGCACTTCTCTTTATGAAGTATATTCCAAATATCCGAAGGCGAAGATGATGATAGATGAGATGCATTACAAATATTTGGATAAGTACGAATTAATACAAGAATATTGGCCGGCATATAAAGCCGAATTAGATGCCATTTTAGGAGGCACTCCTAAGTAATTGGGGCTACTGAAAAATTATCCTTGAACTGTAGGAGAGGGCTAACATGGGACTGTTGAAAAATGGAACTGCCGATTGAGTTTATGCAGACCCTCGACAACCACCCCGTCAGATAGAACCGCCGATTGAGCCAGTAGGTCAATCGGCGTGACACTATGCAGAACCTCAACATGATTGCTAAACACATGTATTACAAAATGCATAGGCCTGCCACCCCTCCAAAGGAGGGGAATACCACTCTTTCAACGGTTCTGTCATACACCGCATAGGTTAAAAATTGCTTGTTTCTTTGAGTACTTGCTTGACGAAGGGAACCGTGAGCCGTCGCTTACACTGAAATCCGACGCGGCTAATATGATCAACCACCTTAGTTAAATAATCCATATCGCGAGGATAATGGTTCAGTAGATAAGTTATCGTTGTCTTTGGTATCTCAGAACCGTTAAACTTGGCGTGCAGAGAGAGTGCGGCTGGTTTCTTGATATCGGGAATCGCTGTCAATTGAAGCACACTACCCCATAGTAGTCGCGAGTGTAAGTCGGCTAATTGAAGGGTCAAATGCCTGGGATTGCTGCGCCCTGCCATAATCAAACAGCCGTTTTCGTTGCGTAGCCGATTTATCAGATGAAAAAGCGGATGTTCAAGTTGAAGTTCGGCGCAAGTAATTAAGTCAATGTCGTCTATACATACGAGGTCAACCGATTCTAATCCCTTGAGAATTTGGTCGGCTTCTTGCCTCACCTGTTGCAGAGGTAGATAGATGCTACTTTTAGCGCGGTGTGATGCCTCACTGCAGGCAGCTTGCAATAAATGGCTTTTACCGCTTGCAGCTTTGCCCCAAAGATAAGTTTGATTGTCCTTAAGCCTATCGTTTCGGCATAGACTGAGCAAATGGTCTACTGCGGTTTGGTTGTTTGTCGCTAGAAAATTGTCAAAGACTTTGTTTTTTTCAGGGCTTAGTCTTAGCAACAGCTGTTTGGACAGACTCATGCTAAAAGTTCTGATGTTTCAGGCAATGAATTTTCACGCCATACTCTGAGTAGCGCAAGTAATATAGAAGCGACCGGCAACGCCAGTAGAATACCTAAAAAACCGAATAGCTGTCCGCCGACAATCACTGAGAAGATTACCGCAAGTGGATGCAATCCTAGACGGTCACCAATTAACTTGGGAGTTAAGAAAAACGACTCAACGAACTGCACAACGATGAACAATATAGCCAAATAGAGTATTTGCATCCAATCCAACCCGAACTGCAACAACAAAGCTATCGTCGCCGTCACCAAGCCGATTAACCAGCCGACATAAGGAATAAAACTTAGCAGCCCGGTGAGTATGCCGATGACCAGTGCCAGCTTTAAGCCAATGAGGTAGAGACCTATGCTATAGAGGGTCGCAAGCGACAACATCACGGCCAGCTGTCCGCGCATAAAAGCTGAAAAGATTTTGTCACTCTCCCCACACAAGCGGCACACGGTTGTTTTGATAGAGGAAGGTAATAAATCTCTGAGATTATCAAGCATCTTGTTCCAATCACGCAATAGATAAAAACTGATCAGTGGCGTTAAAAACAATATCATCAGTAATGTGAAGAAAGCACTGCCGCCGATTGCCAACCATTCAATTAACTGGTTGGTGGCAACTGCGGCACCGCGCCAATGCTCGCTTAACAACGACCTGATATTTTCTACATCCCATTGGTTTTGGTAAGCAGGAAATAATCCGACGAGCTTATGCTGCAACCATTGTATGAGTTCCGGCAAATGCATCGTTATCCATCCGATCTGCGCTTGAATGATCGGAACCAATAGTAAGAAGATAATACTCAAGCTAAGCAAAATGACAACGAGCATTAGCAAAGCCGACGGTGTGCGACCTAATCCGATACCCGTCAACCACGACACCCCAGGTGTGCCTAGATATGCCAATAAAAAGCCTAATGCAAAGGGTGTCAATATAGGCTTTAGACTATAAATTGCTAGAGCTGATAAAGCGAGCCCTATCAAAATAACCAGTAATTTTGATGACATTGTCAGGGCACCAAAAAGTTTATTCAGGCTCGATATCTAATGGCACTACGTCCCCAGGTCCATACATAAGCTATACCGCTTAGTGAGGTTGTAGCTGCGACGATGTTTATCAGACCTCCAATCCATTGTGCAGGAACAAAATTGATTTGGCTGTATATCACGATAACGGTCAGCAGCAGCTGAAAGAAAGTGTTTGCTTTGCTCAAGATTGAGGGGTTGGCACGAAACTTCGCAATGTATACATAATAGGTATAACCACCAGTTACGATTATCAAATCACGAGCGATAATGAGTAAGACCAGCCAAACTGGTAGCAATCCCATATAAGCTAAGGTTATCGTGGTGCTGACCAGCATAAACTTATCGCAAATCGGATCAAAAAATTCGCCGAAGCGAGAAACACAATTTAGTTTTTTAGCGATAAAACCGTCAAATGCATCAGTCAACCCCATCACGATAATCAGATAGAGCGCGCCTTCAAAATAGCCGCTCAATAAAAGATATACCAGCACCGGTATCAACAGCAACCGGATACCAGTTAATAAATTGGGTACATGTCTCGTCACGGAGTTCATTATAGTTAGTAAAACCTAGCCTTGAATCAGGTAAAATGACTATTTTACCCTAAACAAGCAAACATATTTTAATGTCCCACAATAACCCTAAACATTCAAGCGAACATTATCAACAAGCCGGTGTGGATATCGCCGCCGGTGAAGCGTTGGTTGAGAAAATCAAACCACTATGCGAGCAAACCACTCGTAAGGGTGTCGTCAGTCATATTGGTGGGTATGCAGGGTTATTTGATATAGCAGCCGCAGGTTATAAGGCACCAGTAATGCTCGCTGCAACCGACGGTGTCGGAACCAAGCTAAAACTCGCACAGACAATGAATAAACATGACACCATAGGTATAGATTTGGTTGCCATGTGTGTCAACGATATCCTCTCACAAGGCGGAGAACCACTTGTCTTTCTAGATTATCTTGCGTGCGGGAAACTTGATGTGGATGCTGCACAGACGATTATCCGAGGCATCGTGCAAGGATGCAAGGAAGCGAATACTACATTGATCGGTGGCGAGACTGCCGAGATGCCAGGATGTTATCCGCAAGGTGAATACGACCTTGCCGGCTTCGCCGTGGGCTTGGCTGAACGCGGAACCTTGCTACCAAAGCAGGACATTAAAGCAGGTGATATCATCATTGGGATTGCATCAAGTGGTTTGCACTCCAACGGCTATTCGGTCATCAACAAACTGATTACTGAGCACCATGTCAAACTTGATGAACCTTTGGGGGATAATACGCTCGGAGAACTTTTGTTGCGCCCGACCACGATTTATGTACGCACATTACTGCCATTGATACAGCGAGGATTGATAGCCGCGCTTGCGCATATTACTGGCGGCGGTATCAGTTCTAACCTGCCGCGTGTTTTACCTGAACACCACTGTGCACATATTGACGCGACTTGCTGGCAACGACCCAAGGTTTTTGATTGGTTGCAAAAGAAATGCAATTTGCCTGCCGAGGAAATGTTAAGCGTCTATAACTGCGGTATCGGCATGGTGCTGATTACCTCTCCGCAACAGCAAGCCGAAATTATGCAACACCTAGAACATGCGCAAATGTCTGCATGGCAAATTGGCGAGATCCAATCGCATCAAGAAGCACAGCCTTGTGTAATTTATCGTTAGCACACAGAGTCGATCGGTGAAGCGAATCGTTGTTTTGGTCTCCGGTCGTGGGAGTAATTTAGAAGCACTGATCGCAGCGGTTAAAGCAGGTTCTATCAACGGTGAGATCGTATGCGTGATTAGCGATCGCGCCGATGCAACCGCATCGCACAAAGCACAACACGAGCAGATTGCCACATCAGTAGTTGATGCTCAAACCAATTTTCCTGATGGTGTGCGTTTTGAAACTGCTTTAATTGACAACATACAAAAACATCAACCTGACTTGATATTGTTGGCAGGGTTTATGAAGATATTGAGTCCTCGTTTTGTTGAAACTTTTGAGGCTCGTATTCTAAATATCCATCCATCTTTGTTGCCGGCATATAAAGGGCTGAATACACATCGGCGAGTTCTGGAAGCAGGCGAGCGGTTTCACGGCTGTAGCGTGCATTTTGTGACTTCCGAATTGGACGGTGGCCCGGTGATAATACAAGCACGTGTTGCCATAAAGGAAGATGATAATCCCCAGACGCTTGCTGCGCGGGTGCTGGCGCAAGAACATCACATCTACCCGTATGCAACGGCACTGTTCTGTGAAGATCGCATTACCATGCAAGCCGGAAAATGTTGGCTGGATAACAAAATTTTAGAACATCCACTGACTAAAATACCGTGTTAGTCCATTCAGGGCTGTTGAAATTGTAGGGGCAGACCATTCCCCTCCTCTGGAGGGGTGTCAGGCTACGCCTGACGGGGTGGTTGTATCGTATCTGCACAAGTACAGTGCCGGACCATTCCTCCCCTCTGGAGAGCGAGGCCTGACAGGTGGTTCACATTTAATGACTGAGCTTGCGTGGTACCCTCCAAACGAAAATAATCAACCCAAGTGCCAGCATAAAAATTAACGACAACAAACCTAACCTCGGATTATCGCTGAGATGCGTTGCAGTGCCGAATAATAGCGGACCTAAGACGACTGCAAACTTGCCTAGCATATTGTAAATTCCAAAGAACTGAGCGGCATGCTTTTTAGGCACTAAATCAGCATAGAAAGCACGACTTTGGGCTTGCAACCCACCCTGCACTAAGGCGATTAACACGACTAAAAAATAAAAACCCAAGATGGATTCTAATAAAGCCCCCCAAATACAGATAACGATATAAATAACGATACCGATTACTATCATAAGATGCGCACCTAAACGTTCCGCTAGACGGCCATAGATTAAGGTTGCTGGGAAGGCGATGAATTGCACCAGCAATAAGGCAGCCAAAAGATCATTCGTTGAAAACCCAATGACCTGTCCGTAATGCACTGCGATTCTGATAACCGTATCTACCGCATCTATATAAAGCCAGTATGCCAACAAAAACCATGCTATGGCAGGTTGGGTGCGTAATAGTTTAAGCGGTTTTAGAAAGCCAAAGGAAGGTGAATTACGTTTATACTTCTCGCTCACAAATAGAAATAGCGGGATGCTGAATAATAGCCACCATATACCTATCCCGGCAAAAGTATCTTGCATTTTGTCAATGCCACTTTGCCATATAACCAGCACGCTAACGATGAGGGCTATCCCCCCGCCTAGGTAGCCTAAGGCGAAACCGGCTGACGAAATGCGGTTGTAATAAGCAGGAGAAGTGACGCTGACCAGTAATGCGTCGTAAAAGACATTGCCTGCCATAAACATAAAAACCGATAGAACATAACAAACGATTGCCGCCTGCCATGCCCCTTCGTTGATGAAAGCAAAGGCGATAGTTGCGAGAGATCCAATAAATACGCAAATTGCCAGATAAGTTTTTTTTACCGCTTTTAGGTCGGCTAAATACCCTATCACTGGTGCTGCCAAAACGAGTAGTAGACCAGAGAGCGAAGCAGCAATGCCCAAAAGCAGACTAATCTGAGTATCCTCTAACTGATTGCCCCAATAGTCCTTAAACAAGATGGGGAAAAAACCCGCTAATACCACGGTTGCGAAAGCAGAGTTCGCCCAATCGTACAAAGCCCACGACAAAGTCGCTTTATTCAGTCCTTTGCGGATTAAAAATTCTAATGGATAGCGCATAAAACTTATCAATAATTAAGGCATGGCGTGGCTATAGAAAATTCGCTATAAAAACTGCCTGAGAGAAAATCACACTTACTACCCTATAAAATATTTGATTATTCTAGTATTATAAGCATTTGACCCGATACAGACCTAATAAAAACATTATGAATACGAATAATTTTGGGGGAATAATTACCGATGACACATCGCTGTTTGGTATGTGCGTTTTGTTTGAGAAATCCGAAAGTATCGCGATAGATACCGAATATGTCCGTGAGTCTACTTATTATCCACAAGCGTCCTTAGTACAAATCAGCGATGGCACTGTCCATGTGCTATTAGACATCATGGCACTGAGGGATTTACATCCGTTAAGAAAATTACTCGCGCTACCTACAATCACGAAGGTTATTCATAGCTACGAACAAGACCTCATGTTATTGGAGTGCATCGCCTGTCCGATTAAAGAGTCTTTGTTTGATACCCAAATGGCAGCAGCATTTCTTGGTTTTGGTCGTATGATTAGCTATCAGGACCTAGTTCGGGAAAGTCTAGGCATAAAATTGAAAAAAGGATATGCAAGGTCGGATTGGCTAACTAGACCTTTGTCAAAGGAACAAATCAAGTATGCGGTTGAGGATGTTATTTACTTAAATGAGCTGTACGATTTGTTAAAACAACGACTGCAGGAATCGGGAAAATTAGAGTGGTTTGAAGAAGACAGCGAGCGTATTTTGGAGGATTACTATGAGCATAGTTTTGAACGTGCCAGACCTAAAGTCTCAGGCGAAGGCCAATCCCTTTCGGCAGACGAGAAAGGGCGTTTAAGAAAACTAGCTGAATGGCGTGAGGAAAAAGCGATGGAAGTTAATATACCAAGACGATGGTTGGTCAAAGACGAATACCTTATTGCGGTTGCCCAGAATCAAAAGTCGCTTAGCGCGTTGGCAAAAATTTGTGAAGAGCATTTAGATGTAGATATAGATGATCTTGAAACACGTCTGCAATCTACCCAACCAATATTTTATGATACCGAACCTATGTCAATGAAGGACAAAAAACTGGTAGACAAAATAAAAAATATAGTGTCTCAGACGGCTAAGAATCACGAAATAGACAAGTCTTTAATTGCAAGCCATAAACAGATACTGGCATTTATCAGAGATAAACGAAACAGAAAAAATATGCCATTATCGTCCGGTTGGCGTTATCGCATCATCCAGCCGCCGCTCCAAGAATTAATTGACGACGATTAGCCACGCAGACAAATTGAGGCTATTGAAAAAAGAACCGCCGTTTGAACCAGTAGGTCAATCGGCGTAACTTGGTTCAGAACCGCAAAATATATCACATTATGTAAAACCTTTTCACGGGGTGGTTTTTTGCGTACTCACCACTTAGGACAAGCCTTAGCTTGTCCGACCTACATACCCATGCTGAGGTTCTCCACAATGTTACACCATTTGTTGCAATGGCAACAAATGGTGGTTCTATTATATCTGGGGTAAAACGCCTGTTTTGGCTAGGCGGAAACCACCCTGATTGTTGGCTTGTCCTTGTTGGGATAGGAAGTTGCGCACTAGCGTATGCCCGCTTTCAACATCAATATTGTATCTATATTCACCTGCCTGATTTAAGCCTGCCACACCCTGTGCATCAAAGAGTTCCCCGCTCCCAGTTATTTGCGCACTTAATTCTTCGTTTTCATTAGAACTCAGATCCAGACGGAAATTACCTAGATTGAAGATACCGAAGATTAGGTCTTGCAATAGGATTTCGCCCTGTATACGGCTAGGGAACTGTGCATCAAGCGGTATGATGATGTTTGCGAGCGACAGTTGTACATTCCCGCTAACCTCTATAGTATTGTTTGCAACGGGCACTGGCAGACGACTGATTTTACTGCTTAGGGATACATCGTACAGTTCAGTTGCAACCGGTGAAATTACGGTCTTAAGAGCAACTTGTGCGAGTTCGGTATCGGCTTCTACGCATATAGTGGATATTCCGATATCAAAGCTGGGGCACCATTGCCAAGAGACTGCAAGTACTTTCAATTTAGAATTTATTTGGGGTGGGAAAGGCAAATCCGGTAAAAGCAAAAGGATGTTGCCATCGGGCAAGGTGCCCTGCACATGGTTGATTTGTATCGGTAGCGGCACGGCAGGCACATTGTCAACGATAAAGCGAAGCGGTACTGTCGCTACAAAAGACAGTACTATAAGTACTAGCAACACAAAGAACGATAGTATTTTACCGATTAACCACATGACATCTATTTATCAGCTTAGTTATTAGACTGTTTTAACTCAAAGTAGGCAACCGCAGACACTTTGCCACCCCCTTTATGACTCAAGTCGAAAGTATGCAATAGATGCCCGCTTTGAATGCTCTCTTCGAGCCATTTCAACACCTCGCGCCCGCCAGCATCGTCTAGCTTGATTTCTATAAGTTTGCCTCCCTCCTCTTCGTCTATGAGTGCAACATTAGCTTTAAGTTTATGTTTCTGAAGGCTTTGATCTATCTCTGCCCGTAATTTACTAATTCCTCCCATCGCCAAATCGGCACCACGAGCGTTTTTTTTAAGTCCGGCAATAGTTGCTATTTGGCTGCGTAGCCAGCGATAGTCTTTATCGGCTTGCTGGTATTGTGTCTGAGCTTGTGCATATTGGTTTTGTAGCGGTTGATAAACCATCGTATAAAACACTGCAGACACCACAAAAATAAATAGGGCAACCAGCAAAACCTTCTCTCGAGGTTCTCTTTCATTCCATAATTCGGCAGGTAATAACGACATGGCTTGATATCCTTGTGAGTCAGTGCGACTAAGATTCCACCTCGTTTAGTGTAAACTGCATAAGGCTGCGTCCCTCGGCGGTGTTGGGAAGTTGCTTTGATTCCACATCAAAGCCGGCCAAACTTTCAATCTTGTTCTTAAAATCTTTGCTCTCTTCGGTAAAACTCACATCCAGTTTGAGGCTGTCGCTGTTTAGTTCAAGTTTTTCTACACGGCAAAGCAAACAGTCTGACAATAGTCTATCAACTCGCATCAACATAGACCAAGCATTCTCCTGTTGTTGCTCGCTATAAGACCTCAGGTATTCTATGTAGCGCGTCACTTGAGACCGCACATCCGACACATCATCGCCAGGTATTTTCATCTGTTTAACCAACTGCTCGGATTGACGTTGGGCATTTTCGGCGTACAAAGCATAACGTTGCGTATCAAAAAACATCACTGATAGATTTGCGGCAAGAGCGACGAATGCCAATCCTATCGCTACCCGCCAAGGTTTAACATAGGTTGCAGCGGCATTGCTCGTTTCGTATTCGCCTTGCAATAGGTTGATTGCATCAGGAGGCGCGCTTTGAGCCATCATTTCATCCAGCGACGAAGGTAGAGCTTGAGCATCCTGTTGCCAGGCATCGGGTAAGGCTTGAGGGTTATCGCTATAGATATTAAGGTGGTTGGCATGCACATGCACGGAGACCAAAGAGGCAATCCAGTCTATGCTACCGGCACCACCTGAATGATAGCTATCTCTCATCAAGCAACGTTCACCTTCGTGCCAAACTGTTAGCTGCTCATCAGTGTATGGCAAAGCGTATAGTTCTGGAATCATCCTACGAGGTTGTACTTGTTGTTCTTGTGCTAATGCCAAGTAGTCGTCTAACTGTTGTTTTGCAACAGCGATAACCGAGACCTGCTGGTCTGCATTTTGGTCAAATGCAAAATGTGTTTTTTCTACTGAGGTGATAAGCGAGTCTTCCAATGCAAAAGGTATAGTTTGACGCCATGACTTTTTGCTTTTTGCCGGCATTTCGGGTTGAAAAAAGACGAATTCGTCTATCGGCAACCAGAGTATATCTTTACCTTTGCCGCTTTTACCAGCTATTTCTACCAGTTCCGAATCCGATGTTATTTTCCACATTGCTTTGCTGATGTTTTTTTGCTCACTTTCCTAAAATATAGCCTTAAATATCCAAATAGCCATGCAATTTAACTCTCATAACAACTATCATTTAGAGACATTGCTCTCGCCATAATCTCATATGGATTGTACCCTATATAATGCCGTTCAAGTATATAAACCTTATAGGGTGCGCTCAACGCCTCACGATAAAATAAACTGTGCATTCGTGTCGTAGTCCGACTTTCGCCTCGTCCTATGCTCAATTCTATATAAGCGGCAAAAAATCGGCTTTGCACATCTAGGTACTCTTTATACCATTGGCGTTGTTTATCGTTTTCTATATAAGGCTTTAAGATGTTGTTTATAGCTTTTCTATTTGGCAACGGTGCTTTACGTATATCTCTGTAGAGGTCCTCCGCATTGGCACTGCCGATATAAGGTAGTGTTGCAAGCACGGCAATAGGTGCATTATTGATATTAATCCGTTTGACAGTCTCTGGTAAATCAATAGGTAGCGCAACGAGATAAGCCAGTATATCATCCATTCCCAATTCGAAATCACCATCGTCAATGCGCCCGCTACTCTGCATCGGTAATTCCTTGAACACTTTAATAAGATATAGCTCTTGTATGGAAGCGATAGGTCCGTTGGCTGTACGGTAAGAGGGTTGTTCAAAGCTATAGTCGGAACTTTCTGCTCCCTTAGGTCTGTAGTCATCGTTATCGTCCAACCAGTCGCGCAAGTTATCTAAAAACTCCTCGATATCAGTCTCGTCCAAGTCTAAGTTCTCTCTAGAATACAACTCCTCAAAACGCTGCGCATACCAATCTGCCCGAGCCGGTGGGTTTTCCTCAACATCAAAATGACTGCTATCAACCCTGTCAACACCTTGTATACTAGTGACCGCCCCGCCGAGCAGCATGTTATTAACATTGAGCATAGCCTGCAAGTCATAAATACAAAGTTTAGTTTTTTGTAGCCCTAAGTTCTCAAATTTCCCAATCATGGGAGTTATTTTTTCGGCTAGTTGGTCGGCATCCGACCAACTTTGATTTTTATGTTTTTCTTCCTCCTCCTCGTCTTCCTCGTCGTCGTCGTCTTCCTCGTCGTCGTCGTCATTGTCGTCATTGTCGTCATCAGGCGATATTGTTGCCGTAGGTGTCGTAGAAGCGTCCGGCTGCCAGTCGGGATTGACCAAAGTAGCATAATAATCGTAGGCTTGTTCCCCCTGTTCCGCACGATCTTCCTCCAAGATATCTGCAGCCACTTTCTCCAGCGACAGAGCAAGTAAAACAGCTTGTTCTTTCTCTAAAACACGAGTCATACGAGCGGTATCCAAATTTTGACCATAGAGCAACCACGATGCGGTTGCCGAAACCGAAGCCACTACAATCATTACGGTGATCAATGCGATGCCTGAGTTTTTTTTATTGCGGTCGGCAAACATCATATTTTGATACCGATCATCATTGGTCTATCAACCGCCATGGATATTCTCCGAGACCTGGGAAACGCCGAGTAAATGCACGTTCGTTGTCGTTTTCGTCTATTAGCACAAGTTCTACTTCTATGCCGGTGCCTTCGTCTCCCTCGTTGGTAGGCAACGACTCAAGGTAGGCGCGACTATCTTGATCTTGTTCTCGTACCAAACTCCAGTAGGGGCGCACATCAAAGGAAACAACATCCTCCAGCAAAATACTAACGACTGGCTGACTATCCTGCGCCCTATCAAGGACTGGCCACGACAAACGATAGAGCTTATCCTGTTGTTGACAATAAGCGACTCGGTGAAGTCCTGAGCGTATCAATCCCCCCGGTTCCAATCCGGCGCGGCTAAACGAAACTTCGCAAAAATAACTATTGTCGCTGGTGTATTCGTTGCTGTCTTCTTGAAATGCTGGAAGACGTTCTTCACCCAATTCTGGTAATATCGGGCGGCGAGTGATATTCAAAAAGTCGTCTAAAAGTAATGTCATAACCAATTGAATGTCGTTTAGCTCGGCAGAGCGTTCCTCTGCCTTTTGCTGCACCATCATTGAAGTTTGCAAGCCCTGAAAAGTCATCGCCGAGATGACTGCGAATATTGCCATAGCAATCAGTACTTCTATCAGAGTGAAGCCGATTGATCTAAGCATTTTTTAGCAAGCGATGATGCTTAGAGTGGCTGTGGGACGCGCCTGATCGGGGTCGGCATTAGGCAAATAGACATCTACCGAGAACAGCGGCGGCATTTCCAGCTCGTCGTCGCCGATTATGGAACTGTCGCTATCACCGACAATGCTAATGACTTCAACGCTTTGTAGCCAGTTCCAGCGTGCTCCCGCCTGTTCCTCATAGCCTTCGGACGAGCCGACATTTTCGCATTGATCTTCGATATTCTGATTGTTGTGTATGTTAATCAATGTATTCCAGGCGACCAAATGTGCCATATAGCGTTCGCGCAAATGCGATTGGGCAGCAGAGTAATTGGAAAGGGCATCAAGCGATGCGCCCAGTGCAATTGCCAATACGACCACCGCAATCAATACTTCAATCAGGGTGAAACCGAACTGGCGATGTTGCATCTTTTTGTTATGCAAATAGCTTGTAGAGCGCATAAGATGTCGTTTATCAATACTCTTTTGCTTCGCCGAAACGCACGCGTCCGGTTGCCGTCCAACTTAAACTGAGATGTTTTTTGTCATCAAAGACCACGCGCATCGTTCCGCTGGGTTCCCAAAGACCAGTGGGATGAAATTGCACAAGCGGTTGCCATTGTCGCTTGTTTTGTCCATTGTCTTCGTCCTCGTCTTCGTCTCCGTATAGACTTGAGTCATCTTCGTCCGGTTGTTCTTGTGCTCTGAGGTTGACATACTCGCTAACTGAATTAAACTCGCTACCTTCGGTATCTTGAAATAAGAGTTTCCAGCCTGTTTGTAACGAAACTTTTAGGTTATTACAACCATTCGGAAAGCAAGTTTTGCTACATTCCCAATCTCGCTGTTCTTCGTTTCTGCACAAAGGCTGTAAATAATGAGATTTCTCATCCCATGCCACCGCATAACGCCGACCACTGAGTATAGCCTCGTCGGCCATTGCGTTCATCATGCTTACCGTGTTGCGCATGGCTTCTTGAACCCGTCCGCGATCACCCACCGACACCGACAAAATGCCAGCACCGACAATAATAGAAACGATGAGTACTACGGTGAGCAGTTCTATTAACGTAAAACCTAATACGCTTTTGTGGTTGAAAGAATGGCGGCTACGAAGTTTATCTGTCGAGATTCCAGTTGCCAATATCTGCATCAAATTCATTGCCGCCTTCCCTACCGTCTTTGCCGTAACTGTAGATATCAAATTTTCCGGGATTTTGACCGCCGGGATTGCGATATTGATAGTCGTTGTTCCATGGGTCTTTCGGCACCTTATCTAAATAACCTCCGGATGCAAGTTCAGATAGATCAGACGGATAATCAAAATTATCCAAGCGGTATAGATTGATCGCATTGACCAAAGTGCGCACATCTTGTTTAGCACGTACTTGCCGTGCATGCTCAGGCCGTTCCATAATAGACGGCACCACCAACGCTGCCAACACGCCGAGTATAACCACCACTACCATAATCTCTATTAAGGTGAAGCCCGCTTGCTTTTTTCTGCGTAATCTATATCTGTTCATTTTTCCTCATATCAATTGATTCATTTGTATTATGGGTACTAATACCGCCATCACGATGAGTAGCACCACACCACCCATCATTATAACTAACAAAGGTTCAAATAGCTTTAGTCCGGTATCAATTACCGTCTTAAGCCGCTGGTCGTAATAATCAGCCACTTTCAGAAGCATTTTGTCTAAAGCACCGCTTGACTCGCCACTGCTTACCATGTGAATTAAAAAAGGTGGGAAACGATCGGCTTTGAGTAGTGCTTGGTGTAGGCTGTCGCCTTCTCGGACGCGGTTTGCGACTTCGTCCAAATCACTTTTGAGTGCTAGATTATCAACCCGTTCCGAGGCGATTTTCAGAGAATCCAATGCTGGCACACCGCTACCCAATAGCATCCCTAAACTGCGCGCCCACCCTGATACATTACCGACTACAAACCAATAGCCTAAACGCGGCACCCTGAGTAAAAAACCGTGCCATTTCTTCTTTTTTTCGGCATCGCGTAGCATCAGCAAAAAAATGACCAAGCTACCGGTCAACAACACAAAAAGATAAAACCCGTAATTTTTCAGCCAATCGCTAATTGCCAATAACGCAATCGTTAGACCGGGCAATTCTTGATCCATTTGACCAAAAACTCGCGTGACTTGCGGAACCACATAAATAAGCAACAAGATAATGACAGTAATCGCAACGGTCATCATAAGCAATGGGTAGATCAAAGCGGTCATCATTGACTGTTTAGCTTTGCCGCTGTGTTCTACATCGTCCGCCAATCGTTCCAGTACCTGTTCTAAATGTCCGGTTTCCTCTCCTGCTGAAATGGTTGCAATATAGTCAGACGGGAAAATCGCCGGTGCTTTCTCTAAGGCATGAGCTAGCGACTGCCCTTCTGCGACTTGACTTCTAATCGCACTGACCAGTCGCTTGATCGTCACATTCTCGGCTTGTTCCGCCATCAGCCTCAGACTTTGTTCTAGCGGCATACCTGAACCGACTAAGGTTGCCAGTTGCCGCGTCAATAACATTAGATTGTTGCCTTTGAACTTGCTCTTGAATTGAAACAAAGAACGACCTACACTCACTGGTGCTACTTCTATGGGCATCAAACCCCGTTCACGCAACAGTTGTCGCAGGTGTCGTTCCGAATCGGCTTCTAGTACGTCCTTACGGATTTTTCCCGACTTGTCGTACGCCTTGTAGTTATACGCTTGCATACTCGTAGTATATACCATATAAGGTTGCGCCTGCCGATTTATTCCCCTCCTTTGGAGAGCGGAGCCTGCACAGATACAGTGCTGGTACATTCCCCTCCTGTGGAGGGGTGGCAGGCCTATGCATTTTGTAATACATGTGTTTAACAATCATATTAAGGTTCTGCACAACGTCACGCCGATTGACCTACTGGTTCAATCGGCGGTTCTATCTGACGGTGTGGTTGTTGCGGTTCTGCACAATGTTACGCCGTTTGTTGCAACGGCAACAAACGGCAGTTCTACCTGACAGCATGTTCTACGAAGCCACACCATCCGATTTTGGTTTCTATCGTGCTATACTCGTGCCTTACGATTATCTATATCAATAAGGAGAAAATTATGGCAATGAAATATTTCGCAGGTGCGCAAGGTAAAGAAATTAAATCATTGGGAATAGACGGCATAAACGCTTTCTTGGAAGATGCTGTCTCATCAAACAACGAGGCATCACCAATTACCGCAGGATTTTTTAGGATGGAAGCCGGCAACCCACTGGAGTACACCTATAGCTACGATGAATGTAAAATTATGCTTGAGGGTGAAATGACGATTACCGAAGTAGGTGGAGAAACGGTTTCCCTGAAACCCGGTGATGTCATTTATTTTGACGCAGGTACAAAGGTAGTTTTCTCGTCCGAGACTTCCGGCATTGCATTTTATGTTGGGCAGAGGAAGCAAGGCGTACTATAGATTTATGGCTGTAAACCGCACCTAAACGCCATTTAACGAACAAAAATCCCGATTTATATTCGTTGTTTTCTATTAACGCAATTTATGTTCGTTATTTTTGAATAACGAACGAAAACACAGATTTATGTTAGTTGTTTTCTACTAACGCAAGTTATGTTCGTTATTTTTTACTAACGAATAAAAACACCTATTTACGTTCTTTATTCTGTTGTAAAACAATAAATAGGCACTATAATGTTCTAAAATATATTTATTAACGAACGAATTATTGTATAAATATTCTTTATCATGCAAAAACCGACGGAATATGGCAAATGATCAAAGGTTCAGCTGTAGCAGGTGAAACCTACCAAACTTATTTACTTAAGCCGTTGCCACCTAATCCGCCTCTGGATTTGGACAATTTCTACAAAACGATTGAGCAGGCTAGCAACACTTTAGGTCGGTTGGACGGTATGAGTGCACTTTTACCCGATATATCACTCTTTTTATGGATGTGCGCGCGCAAAGAGGCAGTTTTGTCATCACAGATTGAAGGAACGCAATCTTCGCTTTCCGACCTATTATCGTCGGAAAGTTTGAAAGTACGAGAAACCTCTGATGATGATATAGACGAAGTGAAGTGTTATATAGAAGCGATGAATTATGGTTTAAGTAGACTGAAAGAATTACCCTTATCGCTACGCTTAATCCGAGAGATACACGCAAAGCTTATGAATAACTCTAGAGGTAGGAATAGACAACCTGGTGAGTTCCGAAAATCGCAAAACTGGATTGGAGGGAGTAGTCCGAGCAAAGCAACTTATGTTCCACCACCGCCTGAACAGTTGATGGAATGTTTAGATAGCTTTGAGAAATTTCTGCATGACGAGAACGTACAGCTGCCCATTTTAGTCAAAGTTGCTTTGGTGCATGCCCAGTTTGAGAGCATTCATCCATTTTTAGACGGCAATGGGCGGTTAGGACGGTTACTTATTACGTTCATGCTATGTATGGAAGGCGTGATCAAGGAGCCGCTACTCTACCTAAGCCTATATTTCAAGACTTACCGCCAGGCGTATTACAATCATCTGCAAGCCGTGAACGAAACCGGTGATTGGGAAGGGTGGATTAGATTTTTTCTAGAAGGTATTATTGATACAGCGAATCAAACAGAGGAAGCGGCGCACAGTATCATGAAGCTATTTAGCGATGACCGTAGGCTTATTAAGAGTTCGCAATCGGCAGCATCAGTCTCAACTATTAATGCGATATATGCTGACTTGCAACGGCATCCTATATCTAGCACTGCATCAATACGCAAAAATATAGGATTGTCCCAGCCTACCGTGATGCGTAGTCTGTCTGCATTAGAACGCCTCGGCATCATCAAGGAAATCACCGGCAAATCGCGCCACAAAGTATTTGTTTATAGTGTCTATTTAGACATATTGAACAAAGGCACGGAATTATGATATTAAAGCTGCCAATACAAAATAGTTGACATTCTCCATTCTCTGGAATAGAGTAGATCAACAATGTTTATCTCCTCGCCTGTTTCTGTTTTTTCTGCGGCAAAATGGTTTTGCAATAAGTCTGGCTGGACTTTAAGCAATTTGGAATTGCAGAAAATGATTTACCTTGCCCATATGTTTTATATGGGGAAACATGATAAACATGAACCGCTTATTGGGGGAGTTTTTCAAGCATGGGATTATGGTCCTGTTAATCCAGAACTTTATCACCAGTTAAAAGATTTTGGTCCTGATTTCGTAACCCCTGATGCCCTTTCTTTTTCGCCTGACATACCCGAAAGTCACAATGGAATTAAAGATTGCAATATTGTCATTAACCAGATTCCAAGAAATAGGCTTGTTGCGATTACACATTGGGAGCATGGGGCATGGAGGAAAATATATAGACCAGGCATCCATCATCTTGTTATACCTAATGAAGAAATTGTGAAAGAATGGGAAAAAAGGGAAGAGTATGCAAGAGAACAATGATTCGTTAGATGATAAGAAATCACCATACCTTATTGGAAAAAACGAACCTTCTATAGATGAACCTTCTATAGATGAATTATCTTCAAGACTTGAGAAGTCAAATCAAGAAAAAGAAAAACTTCAAAATGAGTTGCATGAAGAAAAAGCAAAACGTACTAAAGACAGTTCTGAAACAATAAAATGGATTGTTGGAATTGCAACAGTTGTCGTTATTGGTGGGATTAGTGGTTTATCGTTCCACCTTTATTCATTCAACAAAGAACTCAGAGACATCAGAGACCGACTAACCATAATAGAAACAGAGCGTAAAATAGAGAAAGCGCAGGATATAAGATCAAGAGAAGAAGCCAATGAAACCAAAACGCACCGTGACCCTGCCTGATCCGAACTACTAGCCGAATAAATCTGAAATTCAAAAAAAGACTCAGTTCAGCATCCCTGAAAATATCATTGATGAGCAGATGAACCACTTTGCCAAGGCCCTTATGCAGCCAGCAAAAAATCGGCACAAGTGTAAGAGTTAGCCAACCTCCGCTTCAAATCCGATGGCCTACCCAATTCGAATTTCTCACTTGAATATATAATTCCCGAAAATTTAAATAAGATTGAAGTTGAAAAAGATCCTTGAATTGGAGAATAACCAACTAATATCGAAATGCGATCTTGGAAATCTAGTTTATTTAAGATTTTATTAGTATCAGATACAGAGGCGACTTATAATACAGAACTAATTTGAGCCTTGACACTGAACATGGACGCGTGTCAAACACAAAATATTAAAAATGAGCTATATAGAGAGGTTATTCTAAATTTGAAATGAAAGATAATAAGAGAGTGATTGCAGCCTTAGACAGAGTGATTGAACTAGACCCGAAGAATGCTTCTGCTTACTATAGTAGAGGCATTATCAAGGTTGAAATAGGCGACTACAAGGGGGCGATTGCAGACTTCAACAAAGCGATTGAACTAGACCCCAATCATGCTTTGGCCTACTGTGGTAGAGGTATGGCTAAAAGTCAAATGGACGACTACACGGAGGCGATTGCCGACTTGGACAGAGCAATTAAAGTTGACCCGAAGAGTGCTATTTCTTACGGTAGTAGAGGTGTTAATAAATCTGTAATAGGAGACTACGAGGGAGCAATCGTAGACCTTAGCAGAGCAATTGAACTAGAGCCGAGGGATGTTAAGTCCTACTGTAGTAGAGGCATTGCTAAAGTTCAAATAGGAGACTATAGGGGAGCGATTACAGATTTCAACAGAGTGATTGAAGTTGACCTGAAAAATACTACTGCCTACAGTAGTAGAGGCATTGCTAAAGTTCAAATAGGAGACTATAGGGAGGCACTTGCAGACTTGAACAAAGCGATTGAACTAGGTTCAAATATTTCTGATGATTACCTGCATAGAGGCATTTCTAAAAGTGAAATAGGAGACCGCAAGGGAGCACTTGCAGACTTGAACAAAGCGATTCAACTAGACCCGAAAGATGCTGTTGCTTACGATAATAGAGCCCTCGTTAAATTTGATATAGAAGACTACGAGGGAGCAATTGCCGACTTAGACAGAGCGATTCAACTAGACCCGAATCAGGCTGTGTTCTACTGTGCTAGGGGTATTGCTAAAAACGCAATGGAAGACTATAAGGAGGCACTTACCGACTGGGACAAAGCGATTGAACTAGACCCTGAAAATGTAGATTGTTATAGAGAATTAATAAAGGGTGCTAAAGAAAGCCTCGCTCATCTTTAATTCAAACTTGCACAATTAGATTACAGGCTCAGGGCTGTTGAAAAAGTACGGTCATTGTAGAAACTTAACCGCCACGCGCCATCAAATCATGATTACCATAAATAAAATGGATGAATGGGGCTGTTGAAAAAGTATCTGCATTAGTACATTCCCCTCCTGTGGATGGGTGGCAGGCGAAGCCTGACGGGGTGGTTGTGGTGGTTCTGCACAATGTCACGCCGATTGACCTACTGGCTCAATTGGCGGTTCTACTTGTGCAGACACAACGCGTTAGGGTGAACATACGAGTTCGCCCCTACGGTTCATAAAATACTTTTTCAATAGCCCCATGTTACCGAAAATCGTCAATAGAGAATCAAAATCGTAATGCAATCTTGGAAATCTAGTTTATTTAAGATTTTATTAGCATCAGATACAGAGGCGACTTATAATACAGAACTAATTTGAGTTTTGACACTGAAAATGAGCGTGTCAAATACAAAATATTAAAAATGAACGATACAAAAGAGGTTATTCTAAATTTGAAATGAAAGATAATAAGAGGGTGATTGCAGCCTTAGACAGAGTGATTGAACTAGACCCGAAGAATGCTGCTGCTCACTATAGTAAAGGCATTATCAAGGTTGAAATAGGCGACTACAAGGGGGCGATTGCAGACTTCAACAAAGCGATTGAACTAGACCCGAAACATGCTTTGGCCTACTGTGGTAGAGGTATGGCTAAAAGTGAAATAGGAGACTGTAGGAGGGCGATTGCAGACTTGGACAAAGCAATTGAAATTGGCCTGGAAAATGCTGTTGCTTACGGTAGTAGAGGTGTTGCTAAAGCTAGAATAGGCGACTACGAAGGAGCGGTTGCAGACCTCAACAAAGTGATTGAACTACAGCCGAAGAATGTCTCTGCTCGCAATAGTAGAGGCATTGCTAAAGCTGAAATAGGAGACTATAAGGGGGCGATTGCAGACTACGACATGTCGATTGAAGTTGATCCTAATAATGCTGTTGCTTACAGTAATAGAGGTATTGCTAAAAATAACATAGGCGACTATAAGGAGTCGCTTGCAGATTTGGACAAGGCGATTGAACTAGGCTCAAATTATGCTGATGATTACCTGTTTAGAGGCATTTCTAAAAGTGAAATAGGAGACTGCAAGGGAGCGATTGCAGACTTGGGCAAAGCGATTGAACTAGATCCGAAGGATGCTGCTGCTTACGATAGTAGAGGCCTTGTTAAAATTGAAATAGGAGACTATAGGGGAGCGATTGCAGACTTGAGCAAAGCGATTGAACTAGCCCCCAATCATGCTGCGTTCTACTGTGCTAGGGGTATTGCTAAAAGCGAAGTAGGAGACTATGAGGAGGCGATTGCAGACTACGACATGGCGATTGAACTAGACCCTGAAAATGTAGATCGTTATAGAGAATTAATAAAGGCTGCTAAAGAAAACCTCGCTCATCTTTAATTCAAACTTACACAATTAGATTACAGGCTCAGGGCTGTTGAAAAAGTACCGTCATTGTAGAAACCTAACCGCCACGCGCCATCAAATTTATGATACTGGTAGGGGCGGACTCGCATGTCCGCCCTACGGTATCGTCCTGCACAAACCTAACCGCCACGCGCCATCAAATCATGGTTACCATAAATAAAATGGATGAATGAATTGATTGTACAGACGCAACGCGTTAGGGCGGACATGTGAGTCCACCCCTACGGTTTAGGGAATACTTTTTCAATAGACCTATAGTTGCCAATAATAGACCACCAGTAAAATGGAAAGCACGATGCCCATGACAACTATCAGGGTGGTGGTGGATACATCTCGTCCGTATGCATGTAGGTATTTTCCGCCTCTTTCTAGCATGTATAGGCCTTGCTGGTGAACACAGCTATATGTTTTTTCCATGCGTAGATAAAAAGGTTTGAGGTAATGCCATAGGCATATCGGCAGGCGACGATATAGCCAATCAAAGTCTAGGGTGATGGTTTGTGTTCGCTTGAGTAGCGGCAACATCAAGAAGAAACCAATTACGGCAAACAGCAATAGCTGGGATTGTGATATTACACGGGTAAAGGTATACGGCTGGTAGTCAATAGGATAAGGAAGTAGTTGGTAGAACAGCTGAGGAAATACACCGACACCAATGCACAGCACAGAAAGAAAAACCATCGCTGCCTTCATATTGGTTGGCACCGCAATAACCGAATGGGGTTCTGGCTTGTTCTGAAAGAAAACAAACCATGGAAACATAATGCCGGCGTGCATAATGCCAGCCGAGGCGATCAGCAATGTCCCCCAAACCCAAGTCATTCCCGCTGCAAGCGCAGCGTCGCCGACCAGTGATTTTATAACGAAGCCTGAGGTCAAAGGCACTGCTGAAATAGAGATGGCACCAATTAGCCCGCAAACCATCGTCAAACGCATGACCCGATGAAGTCCGCCGAGATTGGAGCATTTTCTTTGTCCGGTTGCGTATAGCACACTACCTGCCGACATAAACAATAAAGCCTTATAGAGGATATGCACTGAGGCATGGGCAGCTGCACCGTTGATTGCCAACTCGCTACCAATACCTGCGCCTGCCACCATAAAGCCGACCTGATTGACGATACTATATGCAAGGATCCTGCGCATGTCGTTTTCCAAAAGTGCGTAGACGATACCGTAGAAAATCATATACAGTCCGATGGGAATCAAAATCGTCGTTCCAGCAAATACGACCAGCAAGGCGAAGACTGCCGATTTCGTGGTAAATGCCGATAAAAACACACTGCCACTGATACTCCCTTCGGGATATGCGTCTGCGACCCAAGCCGATAGCGGTGGTGCGCCGGCGTTGATTAGAAAACCGATGAGTATCAACCACTCGTAAATTGACGACAAGCCAAGCAAACGCAAAGAGGCATCGCCGCTGTGTTCAATCAAGCCGACGATACCCCAAAGTAACAGCATCCCAGACAATAAATGTATCAGGGCATAACGCATCGCTGCATTAAAAGCCTTATTAGAAGATGTTGCCGTACTGGTTGAGAACAGGATCCAAGTTGAACCTATTGCCATAAGCTCCCAGAATATAAAGAATGTGATGAAGTCTCCGCAAAGCACCAAGCCGATAGAACTGCCCGCATATAGCTGTGCGGCAGCTAATTCGCTGCGAGATGCTTGTTTCAATGCGAACCATAAGCCGCCCAAAGCCATCACTGCGAAGGTGGTTGCAAACAGCAATCCCAAGCTACTTTTTTGGACGAGGATTAGTTCATACCCCATCAACCCTACGACAACAGAGTCCTCGCCCAACCAAATAATTGCCAGACACAACAACGGCAACAACAACAAAATAATCCTGTTGCGCCCTGTTAGATAGTAGGCAAGGACGGCACCGCCAAACAAGATTAGTGCTGGCGACATTAACCAATCAACGCTCATAATGATTGTCCTTTCGCTTTATTATTTTTCCAATCAGCAAGGCGGTTGCAATCAACCCGATGCAAGCTAGAAAACCGACCCCGGCATAAAACCCCACCATCTTTGTAGCATCTTCGCCGAGCTGGAATTCCAACAGCAGTAGTAATCCGGCAAGCAGCAGCAAAATGGATAGCAACCGACGCACGCTACGCGACCAACGTTCCTTCATAATGCGTTCCCGACCAAAACCATAATGTTCCCGTTATAAAAAAATAGTAGTATGCAGATTACCACCGGAACAAGCATTGCAAACCGCATCACCAGCGGTGCTTCGCCACCGCTTAGATTAACTCTAGACCTGAAAAATGCACGATGAATGATCGGCAATAAATAGGCAGTACTTAAAACACTACCGCCGACGAAAACGCCGATTGCCACATAAGTATCGGAGGCAATCGCACCTTCTAATAAAAACCATTTGCTGGTCAGTCCTATCAGTGGCGGCATCCCAATAATGGAGAGTGCTGCCACCGTGAACAACCCCATCGTCCACGGCATCGTGCGCCCAATACCGTCAAGTTCTCGCACCTGACTAAAACCATTCGCGGTGTAAATCGCGCCGGCACCGAAAAACAGGGTGATTTTGGCAAAGCCGTGTGCGACCATGTGCAACACGGCACCTAACAAAGCAACAGGATGCAATATCGCAACACCCAAGACGATATAAGAAAGCTGGCTGATAGTGGAGTATGCCAATAATTTTTTCAATTGCACTTGTCGCATCGCAATGACCGATGCTGCCAAAACGGTGAAGCCGGCAAGATAAACAAACCAGTCGGCTCCTACCTCTGCTAGGGTATCTATCCCGAATGTATACACCACCAGTTTCATAATCGTAAATACACCTGCTTTGACTACCGCAACCGCATGGAGTAAAGCACTCACCGGCACTGGTGCCACCATCGCACTCGGCAACCAGCGATGCAGCGGCATAATCGCAGCTTTGGATGCGCCCAAGACAACCAAAAGTAGTAACACGGTAATCTCCCAATCGCTTTCATTACCTTGCATAATACCGCCTTTCTCAAAATCTAGAGTGCCGGTGTTGAAGCCGATCCAAATAATAGCGATTAACAGGAATAGCGATGTGCCGACCAGTGTCAGCAAATAAAGCCATCCAGCTTTTAGGGCTTCGGCACTACGGCTATGGACAACCAGCGGGTAGGTGCTGAAACTCAATATCTCGTAGAATATGAACAGCGTGAGTAAATTATCGGCAAACGCAATGCCCAAGGCACTGCCTATCGCAAGGCTATAACAGGCAAAAAAGTGCGTCGTTCGTTTCAGCTTGTTCCTATACATATAGCTCATTGCATACAGCGAACTCACTGGCCACAACATGCAAACCAATCCGGCAAATATCAACCCCAAAGGTTCTGCCGAAAAAGCGATGCCGATATTGCCGACGATGTCCAACAACGCAATTTTTGAATCGATCATCGGCGAGTATTCGGTTGCAAACATTATCAAAGCAAGCAGTGAAATAAAAGGTGCCACAGTATTGGTCATATTAATCAGCATTGGTTTCTTATAACTCAATACGATCAACGCAGATGCCACAAACGGCACTGCAAGACACCACAACAATGCTTCCGATGCCATCATTGCCCCCATAAGTTATTGCCGACTTGCAAGCAAATCTCAGTCAACCAAGTAGGTTGGATGCCGGTATAGATGGTAATCGCAGCCAACACATAGACGGCAATGTTCATACTCAGCGGAGCCTCTTTGACGGCAATTGATTTTCCTTTTTCAAAGTAAGCAGCTTCTATCAAACGCCAGACATATACCAAGCCGAGCAAAGAGCCTGCCAGCACTACGACCACTATATGCCAAGCATTTGCTTCCAAAGCGGCAGCGATTAGATACCACTTGCTGATGAAGCCTGAGGTTAGCGGGATGCCGATTAGCCCTAAGCCGCCGACCACCAATGCCGCGGTAGTCAGTGGCATTTGCTTGGATATGCCGCGCAGTTCGGTGATTGTGCAATCGCCCATACGACACACCACATTGCCCAACGCCAAGAACAGCATGCACTTTATAATTCCATGATTAAACAGATGTATCAGTGCTGCCCCAAGTCCGGCCACACTAAGCAACCCCATCGCAACGACGATATAACCAAGCTGGGCGATGCTTGAGTAAGCCATCATCCTTTTGAGATGTTCTTGCCGGCAAGCCACAAACGAACCGAACAAAATAGAAAGGCTACCCAGAAGCAATAGGATGTTGCCTAAGTTTGCCGAGAAAGTAGAACCACCGAACACATCAAAATAAAAGCGGATTAACAGATAAAGCGAAACCTTGCTACTAATCCCAGAAAACAGCGCGCCGATTGGCGACGGCGTGTGGGTATAAACGCGCGGTAGCCATAGATGCAGCGGGAAAATGGCACTTTTGAACAACAAGCCGACGCTGATAAAAACCAATGCCGCCAGCCCTGCCTTTGAGTCCAGCAATGCCGGTATGCGTATGGACAAGTCGCTTAGGTTCAGTGTGCCGCCCAGCACATACAAATAGCCGATGCCCAGCAATAAAAATACTGCACCCAAAGTGCCGAGCAACAGATACTGATAGGCTGCATTCAAGTCATTCGGTTTGCCCTTGGCGGCAGTCAACCCATAACTGGCGAGCGATGCCATTTCCAAAAAGACATAAATGTTGAACAAATCATCGGATACGACAACACCCATGAAGCCAGCTTGCACGATGAACAAAGCACTGTAGACCGGATACCGATTCCGCTCGGCAAGCTCTACGGCAAAATTCTCAGGAATGTATAGGAATACGAGTAAGAAAACGATGCTTAATAAGAAAGCTACCAATGCGTTGAGTAAATCAACCTGATAAGCAATGCCGAAGGGTGGTGCCCATCCCCCCAGTTGGTAAGGTATATTTACCGCATCACTGGTGTGTACCAGCATCCAAGCAGACGCGGCGAATGACACGATGCCAACGAGTAAAGACAAAACATAGAGATGCTTAGGGTTGCGTAGCAATAAGCATATAGGTGCGCAAAGCAACGGCAATGCAACGACTAGCACGGGGATGTGTATCAGCATCAGAGTTTAGTGAATGTTTCCTAATCGGAGGTTTAATTCTTTTCGGTCTGGGATGGTGCCGTTTGCGTTTCCGCCGAAGAAGATTTTTTTATTTTGATAATCAAGGCAAGCCCAACCGCAGTCATCGAAACATTGACGACGATAGCGGTTAGGATCAACACATGGGGTAGGGGGTTTGCATAAACATCGTAGCCCGGATCTAATAAAGGTGCGGTGCTACCAAAGACCGTGCTTGCCGATATGAAAAAAATAAAAACCGAGGTTTGCAATATGCCGATGCCGATTAATTTTTTAATCAAGTTATCGTAGGCCATCGTAATATAAAGCCCCACTGCGATAAGTGTTGCAATCAACAAGTGCATATAAGGCTGCAAGGAAGCATCCATAGCTAATTGTCAACCTCCTCCATCAGCAGATAAAATATCAACATTACAACCCCGACTATGGTGATGCCGACCCCTAGTTCAATCAGTATGATGCCTAGATGTTGTGCCGAAAGCGGTTGCTCTAGTAGCACCGAATAGTCTAGAAACTGTCCGCCCATTATCAAGCCCGCAAAGCCGACCAAAATATAAAGGCTGAGCCCAAAGCTCGCTAATATCTGTGCAGTGCGTATAGAGATGACGTAGCGCGCCCTTTTCACTCCATAGCTTAGTGCGTAAAGCACCAACGCGATTGCGAATATCACACCAGCTTGAAAACCACCGCCCGGCCCGTATTCACCGTGGAATTGCACATAAAGTGCATAGAGCAATATCGTCGGCACCGAAGTGTGTACGGTTTCCCGAATTATCGGATTTTTTCTAATGATCATTATGTCTCCTTTTAACTACACGACCACCCAATACAATCAACACACCGACACCGGCGGTGAAAATAACCGCAACTTCTCCCAGTGTATCCATGCCGCGATAACTTGCCAATATGGATATCACCACATTCGGGATGCCGATATCGTCCATTGAATGTTCCAAATAATAGCTCGCAACATAAGCGTGCAGTGCCAAGTCTGCATCGCTCAATGTGGGTAAATCAAGCATGGAGTAGTAGACCAAAGCACCGACGGCAAAAGACAAGATGAGTGCCGGGATTTTCATTGCTGAAGCATAAGCTCGCTCTTCTCCTACCGCAGCGATTGCTTCTAGGAACAGTACGGTGCTAATACCGGCACCTACGGCAGCTTCGGTAAAGGCCACATCGGGCGCGTGTAATATCATATAAAGCGATGCTGCCAGTAGACTCAAAATGCCGGCAAGGAACGCAACCGAAAACAGATTACGTGTGCGTGCGATGATAAAAGCGGTAACTACGAGTAGAAACAAGATCAACAACGGGATATAGTCTTCCATCATTCTGGCGTTTTAGATTGGTGGATATTGAACAGTGCGTGTATCGCAACCGGAGAGGTGATCACTAAGAACAATATGATCAACGCGAGTTTCAGAGAGACTATAGACCAGCCATAATGCAACATCACTGAGATTACAATCAGCGATGCACCTAATACATCTACGAGGCTTGCGGCGTGCGAGCGAGTTTCAAAATCCGGCATGCGTAACATACCCACGGCACCAATGACTATGAGTATGCTGCCGGTTATGGCAAAACCCCAACTTATTATCTCAATCATTGGGTGCTTTCTCGTGCTTGGTTTGGGAGAATGATAACCAACTTCGCCCTTTCTTATCAAAAAGCCTCAACAAGGTAACGATGCTTACAAAATTGACTAATGCGTACAACAATGCGATGTCTATGAAATAATCGCGTCCCGACAGCACCCCAATAACGACTATCAATAATATGGTGATCGTACCGAAAGTATTGATTGCAAGCACTTGGTCGAATATCTGTCGGGCAACGGCAGCGTGCCATAGAACCAGCGACATCGCAAGTAACAACATGAAGGCTATCACTTCAATCATCATGCTTTCCTTGTAGCCATAGTATTTTTTCCGTCATTTTTCCATCGAGCAGATCGCGGACATTCGCATCGCTTAACGCGTGTACATGTATAAAACCGTCTTCAATATCCACACTGATAGTACCGGGAGTAAGCGTGATTGAGTTCGCGTGTATTAGATGTAATAAAGGGTGGTCACCAGCGAGTTTTACTTTCATATATTGAGGCTTTATAGGTAGGCGTGGATGCACGATTCTATATGCTACTTGCAGATTGCTTAGAATTATTTGCCAAGTTAGCCAAACGGCATAGACAGGTAGCCTCAGATAGAGTGTCAGGCGATGTTCACCAGTGCCTATGACGCGCATACGCGTTGATAAATAGACAACAAATATCACACTTGCAATACCAATCGTAATCAGTAACGGGCTATAGTGTCCCGATAGTATCAACCAGAAAATAAAGAGTAATATAGCAATGAGGAACTGTGCGCGCATAAGATCTTTTAGTCTATTTTGGTTTATTTGCTATAATTAAGTTTGTTCATCATCAACTAAGTATAAAGTATTTACGGCAACCTTCTATATTTAAGTTTTTCGTAGCTGACATGAAAGGCAGTATAAATTATTATAGTCATAATCTATTCTATCGTAGTATCAAATGTCTAAGAAAACCCCTAATCTGAAGCAAAAAACTAAGCGTTGGATTTGGGTTGCTTATATTTTATTCCATTCACTTAAGTGCGAACTGTGTATTTATGAGTTTAAGAGGAATACATATCTAGAGTTGGGGATAGTTCGCCCGCGAATTAAAGTCTGGTTTTCAATAATTAAAGAATTCTTTTTTTATTCGCGGAACTTTGTCGTACACAACAAGCATCTAATTAATAAGAACCGTTTTGTTTTTGCAAAAGTAAGAGGGAATTCCATATCGACAATGCTTTATTTAATGCTTGGCATCAAATGGTTTTGTGAAAAAATACAAATCAATGTGGGTTTCGCATTTATTAAGCGCAATGACCTCTTTGAAAATTCTGAATTAGAACTTTCAAGAGAAAAGCATCGTAAAATTATGGAAAATCCTACAAATGTCAAAGCAGCTCAATTATTAATACATTGCGCAAGAGTTATAATTCCTTCCGAGTACGGACATAAAATAATTTCAGAACTAAAAGTCAAAGAAGAACTTCAACAACAAGCCGATGCATGGGCTAATAATAACTTGCGAGGAGATTGGCTAGCTGTTCATTATCGTGGAACCGACACGAGAAAAGCTGCTAAATATAGAGTGATAAAAATAGAGAATTATATTGCCTATCTTAAGGAGGTTTTAGACGACCACAGTAATATTTTTGCTTGTTCGGATCAATCACAATTTATTGATCAAATACACGCTGCATTTCCTGGTCGGGTTTTTAGCAGAGATATTCAACGATCTGATGATAGAAACCCCTTGCACAGAAGATCTAAATACGCAGGCGATCAGCAAAAACGAGATGCTTTAATAGATCTTTTGGTATTGTCAAGAGCCTCACTGATTTACACCACAGGTTCGTATTTCATAGATGTGCTTAGATTCTTAAATCCTGAGATCAAGATCATTTCTTTAGACAACAGAGGAAAATTTTATAAAAACATACCGAACTATCTCTCTATTCCTAATTTATCTGCGTTAAAGCATGGCAAGTACAAGAGGAGTTCTTAGCTCTCATGAGCAGAGATTTCGTTGTCTGCTAAAATATGCGCTTTAAGGATTTTCTACTGCGTCATTGAAAGCAGTATAAATTGTTGCAGTTATAATCCTATTCCATCGTAGTACCAGATGTCTCAGAAGACCCCTAATCTTAAACAAAAAATTAAACGTTGGATTTGGGTTGGTCATATTTTATTACATGCGCTCAAGTATAAGCTGTGTATTGTAACTTTCAGGAGAGGTGCTGCAGGGTCGAAGAGGAAAAAGCGGCTACGAATTAAAAGCCGATTTTCAGGAATTAAAAAATTCTTTCCTCGTTTGCGGAGCTTTGTTAAAGACAATAAGCACCTTATCAATAAGAAACACTCTGTTTTTGCAAAAGTAAGAGGGCATCCCGTATCAACAATGCTTTGTTTAATGATCGGGGTTAAATGGTTTTGCGAAAAGATAAAAATCAATGTGGGTTTTGCATTTATCAATTACGATAACTTTTTTGAAAATTCTGAATTAGAACTTTCGAGAAAAAAACATCGTGAAATTTTGGAAGCTCCTATAAATGTCAAAGCTACTCAAGTATTAATATATTATGCAAGGGCTAAGATTCCTTCCGATTACGGACATAAAATCATCTCAAAGCTAAAAATCAAAGAAGAGCTTCAACGGCAGGCTGATGCCTGGACTAATAATAATTTGCGAGGAGACTGGCTAGCTGTTCATTATCGTGGAACCGACACGAGTAAATTTAGAAGAATAGAAATAGAGAATTATATTGCCTATCTTAAAGGGATTTTAGACGACCACAGTAGTATTCTTGCTTGTTCCGATCAATCACAATTTATTGATCAAATACACGCCACATTTCCTGGTCGGGTTTTTAGTAGAGATATTCAACGATCCGATGATAAAACCCCCCTACACAAAAAATCTAAATACCAAGGCAATCAACAAAAACAGGATGCTTTAATAGATCTTTTGGTATTATCAAGAGCCTCACTGGTTTATACCACAGGTTCGTATTTTATAGATGTGCTTAGATTTCTTAACCCTGAGATCAAGATTATTTCTCTAGATAATAGAAGAAAATTTTATAAAAACATACCGAACTATATTCCTATTCCTAATTTATCTGCGTTAAAGCATGGCAAGTACAAGAGGGGTTCTTAGTTCTCATGAGCAAATATCGGGTCTGTTGAAAAAGTGTCTGCATTAGTACATTCCCCTCCTTTGGAGGGGTGGCAGGCGAAGCCTGACGGGGTGGTTGTTAAGGTTCTGAACAATGTTACGCCGATTGACCTACTGGCTCAATCGGCGGTTCTATTTTTCAACAGCCCCATGTTAGCCCTCCCCTACGGTGCATGAAATACTTTTTCAACAACCCCATATTTTGTTGTCTGCTAAAATAAACGTTTTAAGATTTTTCTACTATGTCATTCAAGTCAGTATAAATTGTTGGAATCATAATATATTCTATCGTAGTATAAGATGTCTCAGAAAACCCCTAATCTGAAGCAAAAAATTAAGCGTTGGATTTGGGTCGGTCATATTTTGTTCCACTTGTTTAAGTACGAGCTATCTATTTATGAGTTTAAGAGAAATACATATCTAGAGTTTGGGATATATCAACCCCGAATTAAAGACCGGTTTCCAGTAATCAAAAGATGCTTTTGTCGTTCGCAAGACTTTGTTTTAAGCAATAAATATCTTGTCAATAAGAAACGTTTTGTTTTTGCAAAAGTAAGAGGGAATTCCATATCAACAATGCTTTATTTAATAATCGGAATCAAATGGTTCTGTGAAAAAATAAAAATCAATGTGGGTTTCGCGTTTATTAAGCGCAATGACCTCTTTGAAAATTCTGAATTAGAACTTTCAAGAGAAAAGCATCGTAAAATTATGAGAAATCCTACAAATGTCAAAGCTCCTGAAGTATTAACATATTATGCAAGGGCTAAAATTCCTTCCGATTACGGATATAAAATAATTTCAAAGCTAAAAATCAAAGAGGAACTTCAACAGCAAGCCGATGCATGGATTAATAATAATTTGCGAGGAGACTGGCTAGCTGTTCATTATCGTGGAACCGACACGAGAACACATGCTACATCTAGGGTGATAGAAATAGAGAATTATATTGCCTATCTTAAAGAGGTTTTAGACGACCATAGTAGTATTCTTGCTTGTTCCGATCAATCACAATTTATTGATCAAATGCAAGCTACATTCCCCGGTCGGGTTTTTAGCAGAGATATTCAACGATCTGATGATAAAACCCCTCTACACAAATCACCTAAATACAAAGGCAATCAACAAAAACGAGATGCTTTAATAGATCTTTTGGTATTGTCAAGAGCCTCACTGATTTACACCACAGGTTCGTATTTTATAGATGTGCTTAGATTCTTTAACCCTAAGATCAAGATCATTTCTCTAGATAATAGAAGAAAGTTTTATAAAAACATACCAAACTATCTCCCTATTCCTAATTTATCCGCGTTAAAGCGTGGTAAGTACGAGTGGCATTCTTAGTTCTCGTGAGCAGATATTTCGTTGTCTGTTAAAATATGCGCTTTAAGGATTTTCTACTATGTCATTTATTATGTCCGACGACCGTCATCTACGAGCTCGTGTCAAGTTATTAGGCCGAATGCTAGGTAATGTTATTAGGGAAAATAACGATGCGTATACATTCAGAACCATAGAAAGATTGCGCAAGGAATTCATCGGTCTTAGCAAAAAGCAAGACGATAAAAAAGCCCGAAACATTGTTGCCTTAATCAACAACTTAGAGCCGGATATGATTTTTACGATTATTCGGGCTTTTTCCACATATTTCAATTTAGCGAATATTGCAGAGGAGATTAGTCAATATAAAGGTGTCCACCGGCGTCTATCATCGGTCGGCGAATCGAGTTTAGAGGTTGGCACACCAATTGCGGTGCTCGCATCGCTTAAAAAAGCAGGTATTAAAGCTACCGACATGCAGAAACTTTTTAACAAACTAAAATATATACCTGTTTTTACTGCGCACCCGACCGAAGCGACGCGGCGCACGATCCTGCAACTGCAAAAACGTATCTTTGAAAATTCCCAGCAAATGGAAAAAAACCTATATAGCAGGGAAGGAAGGGAAGAAAGAGAATATCTGGCACATAAGTTATTTCACGACATACAGATTTTGTGGAAAACCGAAGAGGTTCGCTTGAGCAAGCCTAGCGTTGAATTAGAGGTTAACAACGGACTCTATTATTACAAAACCTCGCTATTCGAAACCGTGCCTCGAGTATATAGAATGTTGGAAACTGCAATTGCCGAAGTTTATCCGGAAGAGGAAATAACAATTCCTAGTTTTATTAATTTCGGTTCGTGGATCGGCGGCGATAGAGACGGTAATCCCTATGTAACACCGGCGGTGACTATAAACACCGTGAAACTACAATCTACAGTAATAATTGAACACTATATAACTTGCGTTGAAAAACTTATAGGCATTTTGACGCACTCAATCAACCTAGTAGACCTTTCCGAGGATTTTATACATGAGCAACAGAAGGATAAGCAAGAAGGTTTGCTAGAAAAAGCATATAAGGATACCGGATATAATTTTGTTAAGGAACCTTATCGCTACAAATTATCGATCGTCCTTTACCGCTTGCGATGCAAATTGCGTTTGATTAAAGACAAGGACCCGAGTGTCGACGACGAAAAGTATGCGTACCGATACGAATCCGAGATGCTTGATGATTTAAGGTCAATATCCGAGTCCTTATTTCATCACGGTGATCGTATTATTGCCGAAGCCGAGTTGAAAGATCTGATCCGTTTGGTTGAGACCTTCGGTTTTTATCTGGCACGATTGGATGTCAGAGACGAATCCAAGCAACACGCGATGGCGATAGATGAGATAGCAAAACAATGGGGATGTTCCGACTATTCGTCAATGACTGCAGCGCAAAAGGCAGATTATCTAAGCAAGAAAATAGATGAGGGTGGCGAGCTAATCGTTGACAAAGGCCGCCTGAGCGATCACGCAAAACGTATTTTGGAAGTCTTTGAATGCATAGTGAAAGTGCTTGACGAGATTAGTCCCAAGGCTATCGGCAACTATGTTGTATCTATGACGCACAACGCCAGCGATGTATTGGAGGTTATTCTTCTAGCTAAAATTAACGGTTTGGTCGGAAAAAATTCGGATGGCAATTTTTATTGCAATATCAATGTTTCACCATTGTTCGAAACGATAGATGATTTGTCGCGCACCAAAGACATACTGGAAGACTTATTCGGCAATCCGGTCTACAACAAACTCCTGCAGGTTTCTAGTGGCTTGCAAGAGGTTATGTTGGGTTATTCTGACTCGTGTAAGGACGGCGGTATTCTTGCATCTAAATGGCAGCTATACCAGGCGCAGAAGAGCATCATTGGTTTGATGATCAAATATAGGATTACCTGCCGCTTGTTTCATGGACGCGGCGGCACTATTGGGCGCGGTGGCGGACCGACTTACGAAGCAATTACCTCACAACCCCCCGGCACGGTGAACGGTCAAATTAAAATTACTGAGCAGGGCGAGGTATTGTCTTATAAATACAGCAAGCGAGAGGCTGCGGTTTATCACTTATCTACCGCGATTGCTGGACTAATAAATGCAAGCCAGCATCTAGCCACATCACATACCTTTGATCTTTCGTCCAAACCCAGAGACGAGCAGGAACACTTGGAAATCATGTCTCAACTATCCGATTCGGGTGAGCGTTACTATCGTGATCTCACTGATAATACTGAGGGTATATCCGATTATTTTTACGAAGCGACACCAGTTGTTGAAATCGGTCAAATGAATATTGGGTCTCGTCCCACGCATCGTCGTAGTGCCGATCGGTCGCGTCAATCTATACGGGCAATACCGTGGGTATTCGGTTGGTCTTTATCCCGCCATACACTTCCGGCTTGGTACGGCATTGGTAGTGCACTTGGGGATTTTGTGGCAGGCAAGGCTGAGAATATGGAAAAACTGAGAAGCCTTTATAAAGAATGGCCTTTTTTCCATAGCTTGATGGAAAATGTGCAGATGGCGTTGGCTAAGGCTAATATGGATATTGCCGAAGAGTATGCGCACTTATGTTCCGACCAAGAAAATGCCATGCGAATATTTAAGATTATTGAAGCCGAGTACCACAAAACAGTTGATTATGTGTTGCAAATTAGTGGCTGTGAAAAATTGCTAGAACATCAGACTTCTTTGATGCTTTCGCTACAAAGGCGAGAACCCTATATACGACCCATTAATTACATACAAATTATGTTGCTTAAAAAATATCGTCGTACGCAGCAGCTTGCCGAAGCACACAACGAGGAAAGCGAATATCTGGAACTTGTGCTACGCTCCATAAGCGCAATTGCGTCGGGTATGCGCAATACTGGCTAACGAAATATTTCAATCGGGCATTGCCGATAAATGCGGGTATGCGGTGTCGGAGTTAATCTTGATAACCCGATTGGCCTTGTCTAAATAAACCAATATCGGTTTATGTGTTTCCACTTCGGCTTCGGATAGATGCGCATACGTGCATATAATAATTCGGTCGCCTACCCTGCCGCGATAAGCAGCTGCACCGTTTAGAGAAACCGCGCGACTGCCGGCTTCGGCCTTAATCGCATAAGTTGTAAAGCGATCTCCGTTGCGCAAATTATAAATTTCTATTTGCTGGTACTCGCGAATGTCTGCAGCCGACATGAGTTCGGAGTCCAAAGCACAAGAACCGTCGTATTCAACTTCCGTTTGTGTAACGCAGGCTTGGTGTAATTTACTTTGCAGAAAGGTTAATTGCATATTCGGGTACCCCATAAGTGCAGTTATTCTAACAAATAGTAGAGACTATAACTGGTAGCGGGGGCAGGATTTGAACCTGCGACCTTCGGGTTATGAGCCCGACGAGCTTCCAGACTGCTCCACCCCGCATCAATAAATAAAAACGCATTGTATCATACAACGCGCTATCCACTATGTGCCATCAAATTTATGAAAACCACCTGTAGGGGAGGGCATGTGGGGCTGTTGAAAAAGTATCTGCATTAGTACATTCCCCTCCTTTGGAGGGGTGGCAGGCGTACGCATTTTGTAATGCATGCGTTCAGCAATCATGTTAAGGTTCTGCACAGCGTCGCGCCGATTGACCTGCTGGATCAATCGGCATTTCAATTGTCTGCCTCTACAGGTGGCTATCGTAAATTAGGATATTACTGACCTGCGTGATAGGAAGAGCGCACCAAAGGTCCGCTCTGCACACGCCTGAAGCCCATCGTATAACCCAATTCTTCTAAATCCTTAAATTCACTTGGGCTTACATAACGTTGCACCGGCCAATAGCCTGCACCAGGTTGCAGATATTGTCCCAGAGTGAGATGGTCTACGCGATGCGCAATTAAATCATGCATGACCGCTTTTATTTCGGACAGGTTTTCTCCGAGTCCAAGCATCAATCCCGATTTGGTCGGGATATCGGGAAAGCGTGTTTTATGCGCGCGCAATAGATTCAAAGAACCGTCGTAGTTGGCTCCACGCCGTACATTTCTGTAGAGACGTGGCACCGTCTCTAAGTTATGGTTAAAGACATCGCAAGGTGCTTTGCTCAATGCCGAGAGCGCGTGGTCTACGCGTCCTCTAAAATCGGGTACCAGTATTTCTATTTTGATATGTTTGACTTTTTGCCTGATTGTAGAAATGCAAGAGGCAAAATGGTTTGCGCCGCGATCTTCAAGATCGTCTCTGTCCACTGAGGTGATGACGACATAATCTAAACCCAAGTCGGCGATCAGTTGTGCCAGACGATGAGGTTCTTCGGGGTCGGGCAGCGAAGGGCGACCGTGTGCAACATCGCAAAACGCACATCGTCGGGTGCAAATATCCCCTAAGATCATGAAAGTCGCCGTAGATTGTGCAAAACATTCAACGAGATTTGGGCACTTTGCTTCCTCGCACACGGTGTGTAGTTTTTGTTTTCTTATCAGGGCGCGCATCGCATCAATGCGCGGGTCATTATGCAACTTGATGCGCAACCAAGATGGCTTTTGTTTGACGGCTTGCGGCTGAACGGAGGCGATATAGCGGGCAGGTATTTTATCAACGCCGCGGCGATGGATTGCAGGTTCAAGGCGCGAAGGAATCATGGCTTTGATCGCTTATCATTCAGCTGCTGTGCCAAGATATCGGCTAACTGATGGCATACATCCGAGACATCTGCTTGGATGCCATAATCCGACATTTGGGTCATTTTGATTCCTTCAAGCCCACACGGGACGATCGAGTCAAACGGCATTAAATCCATATCTACATTGAGTGCGATCCCGTGATAGCAACATCCTTTATAGACGCATAAACCTAGCGAGGCAATTTTTGCTTTTGACACATACAGTCCCGGCGCACCGTGAATACGCTCTGCGGTAATGCCGTAGCGCGCCAACAAGATAATAACTGATTCTTCCAGTATGTTGATATAGGCTCTCAATGCGATGTGCATGCGTCTTAAATCGAGCAGAGTATATAGGATGGCTTGACCAGGCCCGTGATAACTCGTCAACCCACCCCGATCGCTGTGTACCACAGGAATCGAATGATCGTTTTTTATGGTATCCGATTTTTTTTGCCGTCGACCTTGGGTGTAGACAGACTCGTGTTCCAATAACCAGAATTGATCGCGGCTTTGTGCATTACGATTATGCGTATACCGATGCATCTCTTGGTAAATAGCGTTATATTCGCATCGTCCTTGATAAAGGTAATCAAAGTTTAGAGCATTGAAAGTCATCACTACATATTAAACCAATTTCCTCTTATTGTATAATGATGAACGCCTAGGTAGACTAGTCCCTAGGAAGTCGGAGGTGCCGCGCTCGAAGTGCCATCAGGGCCTAGGAGCTCGCATGTATGGTCACGCTTTAAGACATTAGTATCTTAATGAGCAACACCTCCGGCGCTCTTTTCTTACCCAGACTCAATTTGTGCCTGCATGGGACTCACTCGTTGCAAAATAGGATACAATACAAGTTATAGTAAAATTATTCAACGAAACTATCAAAAAATTAGGAGAAATTTTATGACTTTATATCGTGTAGTAGCAGCGGTTGTCGGCTTGGCTTTGATGATAGCTGCCTATCTTTTAGCACAGCAATAATTCTTACATTATCAAAGATAAAGCGAAGACGTGCGGTTAATCATCAAACGCCCACGGTGCTTGTTGCTATGTGTACTGCTCATTCTGCTTAGGGTTGCGGGCGCAGAGTCTGTTATCGTCTCGGAGCAGGCAACGGTTAAAAACGACACTATGGAGGTGCTTTTCGTGGCGAAGGCACTCAGTGGTTCACCTGAGGCTGCAATGTTGGATGTAGAGACACTAACCAATTGGGCTTTTTCTTATCAAAGTAGCCATCCCGAAGTCGCTATGCTACAAGCAACGCCACAAAGGGCGCAATACTACGACGCAAAGAAGCGGCTTCAGGAATGGTCAGCATCGCAAGAAATTAAGCTCAAGAGTGAAAATCTAGAGGAGATACATGCGCTAACCAACGAGTTACTAGATCGCTTAGATCCGGTGAGGGTAAAGTTTCTGTTATCCGAGAGGGCGCGTGCCAAGATAGAGCAGATATTGCTGGCTAAGGTTTTGCAACGTTATGAAGATAAATCCGCTGCGCTTTCCGTTAAGCCGCAACACTATATCAGAATCACTGCAAACAATCTTGCCAATGAAACCAGTAATGCCTTATCCAAGACTTTTTTAGAGGCGAGGTCTTTGGATGTGAACTTCCAACCAGGGTTCAGTATTATCACAGTAGAGCTGGTCGGTATATAAGCCTTTTAACCGTTCGTCGGTTATATAAGTCGTTTGGTACCGAATGGGTTGCCGTGTGCAATCAAACGATTAAACTTTGATCGCTATGAAAGTGATTAAACGACAAACCGCAACACGTGGATTTACATTAATAGAACTATTGCTGACATTGGCACTGGGTGCTTTTGTCGTTGCAACCTCAGTTGCGTTATATCAATACATCAAAGGTGCCTACATAGACAGCGGTAGACGATTATTGGTCACAGAGAAGTTAATCGTCTCGCAGCGGATATTTAAGGAAGCCTTAGCAGGTTCCATTGAAAGTTGCAACACTGCTCCTATCCGATTGAGCTTGGTTAATGGTTCGCAAGTCTGGCTACAAGCAAGAAAGTCAGTAGCGGAAGTGTATCCCGCGCACAGTGCCCTAGGAGGCTTGAAAAAGATCGGCAATCAGAGCGGCGAGCGCGAAGCTACCAGCGATGTATTGTTACTGAGTCCTGCGCTATTGCCTGCCACTCCGATTGTGTTACACGATGTGGAAAATGATAAATTCGTCATCCAAGACAGCATCGCTTTGACTCGCGGTGGGCTGGCGGTTGTTTGTGATGAGAATGTCGCAATCGTTTTTCAAGTAGCTTATACAACTGGTCGCCACATTCACTATACGGGTAGCGGTGTTGCGCCGGGCAATTGCTCGGGCGCATTTGTTTCCGAGCAATGTGGCGGCGATTATCGCTTTGATAAAAATGCGTTGCTGGCGCACTATGCACCATCGCTCTTTTATATTGCGCACGGTCGTGCAGGATTGGCATTATATGAACAAAAGCCAACCATCTTTCGTCAAAGTCATAATCGCCGTTTATCAATACGTGCACGCGAGCTAGTCTCGGGCATCATCCAACTGCAAGCCACAACCAACCGCACTGATGCCGGCTACGCCACCGGACTGGTTGTACAACTCACGGTTGCCGGCGATGCGAATACGAACCATCAGTATTATGAGAAACACCTATATACCTTACCGCTTTAGGAGACGAAACTGCGGTGCGATTTTAGTGCTGATGTTGGTGCTGGCAGGGCTAATCAGCTTACTGGCAACGGGTAATCTTGAGCGTGGCAAACAACGCACCTTGCTCAACGATGCAACGGCAACCCGCGCGCAAGCCGATGATGTGTTGATGCACACCTTGCAACACGGGCTTGTCCATATAAATGAGCGATTAAGAAGGGAAGATTTCAATGTTGTACAACGCGGTCTGTACGAAACCGTTGCACCCGAGCGATTGGAGGGTGATTATCGCCGCTTTGCTCGTCCGACACCCAGTCCAATTTCAGGCATGGAAACTGGTTACTGGATAGAGCTATTTTCCGAAGGTTCTTTCGTTCAAGCTACATCGAGTAAATTCTATCTAAGCTGTAGGTTGTTGATTAGTACTTATGCACAAAGCTCTGATATGCCTGCATTATTTGCACAAGCACTGGTTGAGACTACGCTACCCACTTTGAGTGTGCCGACGACGGATACTGATGTAATCACACTTGGCGCGTTGCCCGAAACTAGAGTCATCGCAACTAAAACCTTCAACTAGAGTAGCCAACATGAAGCAAAGAGGATTCACCCTATTAGAGCTAATCGTGGCAATTGCGATTGTTGCGTTGTTGCTTACGATTGCATTACCTAACTATCATCGTCATGGCGAGAAACTTTCAATTATTGATGCCCAGCATAAGTTACTGGAAATAATGCACCTGCAAAATAGATATTTCTCTGAACATGCCACTTATACCGTTGGCATCACATCGGACTTGGGTGTGGAAAGTGTCGTCTCCGACAGGGGTGATTATCAAATTACTGCAAATGCCTGCGGTGTCGGGATACACCAATGCATAGAACTCAGGGCTGTCGCAATAAAAGGAGACAAGCCGGACTTAACAATAGATTCCTTGGGCAACAAACGCCCGAAGGCATTATGGAAATAACCACATATAGATCACGTGGGATTGTTGAAAAAGTATTTCATGCACCGTAGGGGAGGGCTAACATGGGACTGTTGAAAAATAGAACCGCCGATTGAGCCAGTAGGTCAATCGGCGTAACATTGTTCAGAACCTTAACAACCACCCCGTCAGGCTTCGCCTGCCACCCCTCCACAGGAGGGGAATGTACCAATGCAAACACTTTTTCAACAGTCCCACATGCCCTCCCTAACGCGATGCGCCTGCACAACCGTAACCGCCACGCGCCATCCAATTCACGGTACCCATTCCAACGCGTCATCCTTGCAAAACCGTAACCACCCCGCGCCCTCAAATCATGCAAACCACCCAAACGCGTCGCGTCTGCACAACCGTAACCGCCACGCGCCATCCAATTCACGGTAACCATGTCGGTGGCGCAAGCGGTTTTATTAGTGCAGAACGGTACTTTAGGGAGGGCATGTGGGACTGTTGAAAAATAGAACCGCCGATTGAGCCAGTAGGTCAATCGGCGTAACATTGTTCAGAACCTTAACAACCATCCCGTCAGATAGAACCGCCGATTGAGCCGGTAGGTCAATCGGCGTGACGTTGTGCAGAACCTCAACATACTGCTAAACGCATAAGTTACAAAGTGCATAGGCCTGCCACCTCTCCAAAGGAGGGGAATGTACTAATGTCGGTACTTTTTCAACAACCTCATGTTAGCCCTCCCCTACGGGTGGTTATCATGAATTTAATGGCGCAAGCGGTTGGGTTCATACAATGACGATACTTTTTCAACAGCCACATCGTGTCTGCGTCAACAATCCATGCGTTATTAGGGGTTTATGATATAATCAGGCACAAACTTTAGCAGAACATCAACTTACTCTGCATCTTGGATTATTGGTACATAAGACCTAGGCTAAAAATATAGTAAGAATATTTTGTGATGTTGGCAGCAGTCGCCTGACACTATGTTGAGCATATAAGATAACTTGGATAAAGGAGATCCTCTAATGAAAAAATCGTTGAAACTAGTTTTGATTACACTATTAGTTTGTTTATCCCATATCATATTTATTAACACCGCAGTTGCACAGGCACAACTTCCTGCGGCATGCAGTACTCCTCAGGTTGACGATGATAGCGATGGGCTGATAGAAATATGCCATTTGGAAGACTTAGATGCGATGCGCTTCGTACCGGGTGGTTCTGGTTATAAAGCAGACAGCATGGCAACCACGAGTACCTTGGGTTGCCCGTCTAGTGGTTGCATAGGTTACGAACTAGTCAGAGATTTAGACTTTAACGATGATGCAAGTTATCGCAATGCATCAGAGAACATGACTACATGGACTACGGGAGAGGGTTGGCAGCCGATTGGGTCGCTTGCTTCCAGGTTCACTAGTCAGTTTGAAGGCAACGGTTTTACGATTTCCAATCTTATGATTAACAGAGCGATCAACACAGTAGGCTTGTTTAGTGCTATAGAAACAGGTGCTAGAATTGCTAATGTTGGTTTGTTAAGTGTAAGTGTAAATACTAGCGGACGGACGGTAGGTGGTTTAGTTGGTGTGAATACCGGTGACATCACGAACAGCTATGTGACTGGTTTTATTTTATCTAGTAATCGTGATGCAGGTGGTTTAGTCGGTAATAATGGTGGCAGAATTATGAACAGCTATGCGACAAGCTCTGTTTCCGGCACTAATCAGGTAGGCGGTTTAGTCGGTTTTAATATTGGTTCTATTATAGGCAGCTATGCGACGGGTTCTGTTTCAGGAGCTAGTAGTATAGGCGGTTTAGTCGGTTGGCATAATCTTAGTCTGATCAGGAGCAGCTATGCAACGGGTTCTGTTTCAGGAAACAGCGCTGTAGGTGGTTTAGTCGGTCAGAATAATAGCGGCACCATCACCAACAGCTATGCGACGGGTTCTGTTTCAGGAACTTCTTTCGCAGGTGGTTTAGTCGGTTTTAATAGTAGTGGTAGGTCTACAAGCAGCTATTGGGACACAGTTACCAGTGAAATAGGTACGAGTCCCAGCGGTTCAGGTCTAACTACGATGCAACTGCAGCAACCTACATCGGCAACTGGGATATATAGTAGCTGGGATCCTAGAGTGTGGGATTTCGGAACATCCAATCAATATCCGACTCTAAGGACACTTCCTGCGGCATGTAACACCGATGATATTGACGATGATAACGATGGGCTGATAGAAATATGCCATTTGGAAGACTTGGATGCGATGCGCTTCGTACTTGATGGTTCCGGTTATAAAGCGGACAGCATGGCAGACACGAGTACCCTGGGTTGTCCGTCTGGTGTTTGCACAGGTTACGAACTAGTCAGAGATTTAGACTTTGATGACGATGTCAGCTATAGCTCAACGCCTAACAAAATTACATGGACTATGGGAGAAGGTTGGCAGCCGGTTGGGTTTAACGCTTCTAATGTTTTTACTGGTGATTTTGAAGGCAACGGTTTTACGATTTCCAATCTTATGATTAACAGAACGAGCAGATTAGGCTTGTTTGGTTTTGCCGGAAATGGTGCTGAAATTGCTAATGTTGGTTTGTTAAGTGTGAGTATTACAGGAACTTTTGAGGTAGGTGGTTTAGCCGGTATACTAGATACAGGTGGAAATATTATAAACAGCTATACGACAGGTTCTGTTTCAGGCAGCGGTGATGATGTAGGTGGTTTAGTCGGTGAGAATGATGGCACTATTATAAACAGCTATACGACGAGCAGTGTTGAAGGAAATGATCAGGTAGGTGGTTTAGTCGGTGATAATGATGGCACTATTGTAAGCAGCTATGCGACAAGCATGGTTTCAGGCAGCAGGGATAGTGATAATAATGATGATAGTGAGATTGTAGGTGGTTTAGTCGGTGAGAATTTTGGCAGCATTACGAACAGCTATGCAACAGGTTCTGTTTCAGGGTCTTTTATGGTAGGTGGTTTAGTCGGCCAGAGTAATCCTGGTGCCACCATCAGGAAAAGCTATGCGACGGGTCGTGTTTCAGCAAGTGGAACTGTAGGTGGTTTAGTCGGTGTAAATTCTGGCACCATTGAGGACACCTATGCAACAGGCTTTTTTTCAAGCGGTTTTGCTACAGCTGCAGGTGGTCTAGTCGGTTCTAATAGTGGTGGCGTTATTATCAACAGCTATGCGGCGGGATCTTCAAGCAATACTATTTTAGTAGGTGGTTTAGTCTCTTCCAATACTGCTGGTATCGGCGCAGTGATTGAGTCTAGTTATTGGGACTCTACTGAATTATCGCAGGGTGTTGGTGTCGGCGAAGCTAAAACTACGCGGGAACTGCAAGACCCTACATCGGCAACTGGGATATATGAGGAGTGGGATCCTAGTGTGTGGGATTTTGGCACATCTGTTGACTATCCGTCTCTAAGGATACTTCCAGTGGCATGCAACACTGATGATATTGACGATGATAACGATGGGCTGATAGAAATATGCCATTTGGAAGACTTAAATGCGATGCGCTTCGTACTTGATGGTTCCGGTTATCAAGCAAACAGCACGGCAACCAAGATTACCCTAGGTTGTCCGTCTGGTGGTTGCACAGGTTACGAACTAGCCAGAGATTTAGACTTTGACATAGATCACCACTATAGTTCAGCAGCTAGCAGGATGATTAACCAGGACGCATGGACTACGGGAGAAGGTTGGCAGCCGATTGGGTCTTCTCTCTCTAATGCTTTTACTGGTGATTTTGAAGGCAACGGTTTTACAATTTCCAATCTTATGATTGACAGGGCGATCACCGGAGTAGGCTTGTTTGGGTATGGAAGTGGTGCTGAAATTGCTAATGTTGGTTTGCTAAGTGTCAATAATACAGGAAATTTTGCGGTAGGCGGTTTAGTCGGTTTCAATGATGCTGGCAGCATTACAAACAGCTATGTGGCGGGTTCTGTTTCAGGTGATGAAATAGTAGGTGGTTTAGTCGGTCAGAATAACGGCACTATTATGAACAGCTATGCGACGGCCTCTGTTTCAGGGGTTAGTGATTTAGGCGGTTTAGTCGGCAATAATGGTTCTGGTATGATTACGAACAGCTATGCGACAGGTTCTATTTCAGGCACTAGTTCTATTTCAGGCACTAGTAACGTAGGTGGTTTAGTCGGTGATAATTTTGGCACCATCACAAACAGCTATGCGACAGGTTCTGTTTCAGGAGATTTTGCGGTAGGTGGTTTAGTCGGTCGGAATAACGGCACCATAACAAACAGCTATTGGGACATATTTACCAGTGGAATAGCGGCAGGTGCTAATGGTATCGGCCGAACCTCACAGCAACTGCAATCACCAACAATGGCAACCGGGATATATGAAAACTGGAGTCCTGATGTTTGGGATTTCGGCACCAACGAACAGTACCCAGTCGGTCGCAGGCACACAACCGCACCTAGGTCTCAGCCGCCTACGCTTGCGATTACATGTGCACCATTCTTTCTGCACATAGGTCAAACAGAACTATTCTTTAGGTTAAACACGGTTAATGTTAATGAAAATGGTTTTACTATAGACAACTATCGAATAGTATCTCGTGAATTGATCGAAGAAACTACTAGTACCATTGTTCCAACGCTCAAAGTGACACTGGATGGAGAAATTGTAGACGAATCCATTTCGGTCAACTATCAGGCAACAGCCGATGCTGATGTGCTAACTAGAGTTTGTAGAGATAGTAATTTGAACGCAGACATCGATCAGGACAGTATCATTGATGTGGCAGACAACAATCCTTTTGATGAAGATGTTATCTCTATCAATACCAGCGTTGCCTCCACTTCAGCTATAGCCGCATTACCCATGACTTCCACTTTTTATAGCCGTAGCACAATTATACGCAGCCTTTTCAGAGATGAAGGATTCACTTATATAGACAATGAGAATGTTAAACAAACATTTACTAAAGATATGGTGATGACCCCGGCGCAGTATTTCGGCATAGACGATGTTGCCACGATATTCCGAGGTGATAGTTCATGTTCTACAATTGTAGGTGCTTTTTCCAGATTTGGTTCTAATTATCATTTGAATAAGATAAGACTAAACGAATATTGTACGGAGCTAACAACTAGCCTTGCTGATGAACCTGTGAGTTCCTCTAGACGGTATTTTTGGGCAACAGTTGATGACAACGGATTTTTAATCAGCGAATTTTTAACTTTTAGGAGTATTGAAGTGTTGCCGGAAATAAATTTTTCGGATCAGGATTCGTACTTATATACCAATAGTCCCTCTGCCCCTCAAACCGTTGCTATTTCAAGTTATAACACTGATGGAAATCTAACCCGACTTAGAGTACGACGTGGTCAGATACCCAGTGAAAATATCACTTCTTCGACTATTGTGCTGAGTAACAACAGATTGCCTTCTATTGGATCTATAACAGAAGGACAATACACCATCGCAAATTCGGAAGATCCACGAGCAGGTGAAACCATCACCCATTGGTTGGATGGAACAATAGATCAGAGAATTCAAAATATAGATTTTGTGCCAGCCACTGCCTGGCATCCTGCTGATGGAGTAGAGCCGACGGCAGGAGGTGTTATACAAACTCTTGGTCAGTATCGGTATGCAATAGGTCCTAACAATAATATTGAGGTTAGGGTGGCAGCAAGTGATGAAGACATCACTCGAATCCGTCAAGTGCGATTGCACGAAGTGGCAGACATTGAAGATCCGCGACAGGCAACCACAGTATCGTCAGTGATAACAGGGGAAAGCTATTATTTAGTAGCAGACTATGAGGCAATCACTCGTGCTGAAACAATTGAGATGTCAATGGGGGAAGGCTATACAACTATGGGAATCCCATCTAATAATGATGCTGTAAAAGCCCTTCGCAAGAGCGGAGGTGCGCGATTTGCCACTATTATTGCGTTCACGGTGAGCGATGATGCTGTGCCACCACCTACCCAAATCAGCGTAGGCTGGGATCGCATCGGCAGTGCTGAGAGGATAATAGAAACTTATCTTGTAACTGATGACGATGAGGGCGAACCGATAAATTATCGCCAACCTGATACAAACAATAATAGCATCCCCGACAATGTTGACTTAAACCGTGACGACAATACTAGACTACAGGTTGGCACTAATGCCAATGTTGATTATCTATCAACGCAAGGAGATCAGCCGCTATTCTTAACCTACGAAGCACTTGTTATAGCAAACGACATGAATGAAGAGCTAGGTATGACCACATCAACTCATTATTCTGCGGCAGATATTGACTATGGTGGCTTGAGGCCTGCCGTAAGAGAAACACTTGGTTTTGATGAGCAAGCAGAAGAACTTCGGGGAGATAGAATAAGGTTCGCGGCGTTCGGCGTTCGAGATGTAGACTACCAAGACGTTCAACAAATTGACGATAACAACGAGGTAATAGGTGGTATTACTCATACGGTCTTTCCAATGTCGTTTAATCCTGTTGGCACCACAGAGACTTTATACATAAGCAAATACGACAGGTTAGAACAGCGTTGGCAGCGTTTTGAAAGAGGCACTTTTGTAGGTGAATATAATCAAACTAATCAACGTTGGGAGCGTTCTGCTACCGGCACTCGCTATCCCGATACTTGGTATGGGATCTCACGCCCGAGTACTGCTGAACCCTGTCCAACTAATGTAGAGGTCTACAAAAATGAACATCAAGCAGCTGGCACAGAGAGTCAAGGCTTTGTTGCAAGTGATCAAAACTGCATCATGCTGGTGATCACCGACGGCGGACCTTACGATAGTAGTGGTGTAGACGGTCGGGTAGTTGACGACCTAATGGGTATGCCAGACATACTCTCGCAACTAGCACCTGAAGCTACCAGCGGAGTCCGTCGCAGTGGCGGCGGCGGCACTACTGATATCGTCTATTTAATATTGCTTCTGATGGCACTAACGCTGGTGGCAATAACGATTAGACGAACAAGAAAAAACAGGGTCATCATAACAACTTAACCGCTTGCGCCACATAATTTACGATAACGGTAGGGGAGGGCTAACATGCCCTCCCTAACGCGTTGCGTCTGCAAAACCTCAACCGCCATGCGCCACCAAATTATGCAAACCACCCCAAATGCGTTGTCCTTGTACAATCAATCCATTCATCCATAAAATTTACGCAAACGGTAGGGGAGGGCTAACATGGGGCTGTTGAAAAAGTGTCTGCATTAGTACATTCCCCTCCTTTGGAGGGGTGGCAGGCGAAGCCTGACGGGGTGGTTGTGGTGGTTCTGCACTAGACAATTACCCCTTATGGGTGCATGAAATACTTTTTCAACAATCTCACATGCCCTCCCGAAACGCGCTGCATCTGTACAAACAATCTATTCATCCATAAAATTTACGTAAACCACCCTAACGCGTTGCGTCTGCACAAATAAAGTGGTACGCCATCCAATTTATGGGAACCAAAACCAAGTGGCGCAAGCGGTTAGGTCTGTGCAAGACGGTACTTTAGGGAGGGCATATTGAATCGCCGATTGAACCAGCAGGTCAATCGGCGTGACGCTGTGCAGAACTCTAAGATGGTGGGCAGCGTATTCATTGCAAAATGCAATACCCTCCCCTACAGTTGGTTAACATAAATTTTTTGGCGCGTGGCGGTTAGGTTTGTGCATGGCGGTACTTTTTCAACCGCCCCTACCATTTTAGACGGTGCGCTTTATAACAAACCGACTAAGCATAGCAAGTGAGTCTTTATAAGGAGACGAGGATATTGAATCCAGACTTCGGTATGCTTGCTCGGCATAATGCTGCGCTTGATTTTGTACATAAGTGAGTGCCCCGACTGTCTCTAGCAATTCTCGCACTTGCGCAACAGCCTCACCTTTGCACAGAGTTGATTCCAAAAACTTGATTTGAGAGGCATCACCGTTTTCAAACGCATATATCAATGGTAATGTGAGTTTCCCTTCGGCTAAATCCTGTCCCCAGTTTTTATCGGTATTTTTGTTGTAGTCTATGAGATCATCAACCAGTTGAAAAGCAAGCCCTAAATTTAACCCGTAGGAAGTCATCGCTTGTGTAATCTCGGGTTCTGGATCGCCGAGCATAGCACCGGTTCGGCATGCTACTTTGAACAAAGTTGCCGTTTTACGCGTAATGATATCCATATAGGTCGCCTCGCTAAGATCCTTACGGTTTAAGTTGATTAGTTGCTGCACTTCCCCTTCGGAAATCGTGTTGGTTGCATCCGAGATGTCTTTTGATATGGCAGCATGATTGATGCCGTATAGAATCTGGAAGGCACGAGAATAGAGAAAATCGCCGACCAACACACTGGCACTATTGCCCCATAGTGCTTTTACGGTTTTTTTACCGCGCCTGAGTGGTGCATCGTCAACCACATCGTCGTGCAACAGCGTTGCGGTATGGATGAATTCAACGACGGTAGCCAATGCGATATGGTCGTTGTTCTGCGAACGATAACCGCCTGCCAATGCCGACAATAACACCAATATCGGGCGTATTCGTTTACCTCCCGCACCAATAAGATGATTGCTTAGCTCAATAATGTACGACAAATTGGAGTCTAGTCGCCTTTCTATTAATTGTTCTAGATCGCTTAGTTCATTCGCAATTGGTGCAGTTATTTTCTCAGGTGTTTTTGTCATCGGTATTTGTTTGCAAGTGTATCGGTTGTGAGTAATGCTTAATAGTGTTCTGTCTAAATGTTACTATAACTTTATATTTTGGTTTTGATTTTCGGTGTATAATTTAATGTACAGTCCGAATGTCATATATAGCATTAATTTTTATCAAAAATAATCATGTCAGATAACAATAAACGGAATTATATACTTCTTTCTATAAGTGCTAAAATAACAAATGAATGAAAACACATAGAACAATCAGGTATAGGCTATATCCAGCGACACAAGCAAAGCATCAGAAGTTACACGGCACAGCAGGTGCCTGTCGTTATGTATGGAACCATTTTGTAGCAAAGTTGCGGGACGAATACGAGACATGCGGCAAATGCGAGTTTAGCTACTATACCTTAGGCAAACAATTTACGATGTTGCGTAAGCATCACGACAAGTGGTTGCAGGATTATTCTGCCTATATAGTGAAATCATCATTGCAACCCATAGAGCAGACCTACAAAGGCTTTTTCAAAGGCAATAATGCGTTGCCGAAGTTTCATGGAAAACATACACACAGCCTAACTTTTCCGATTAACTATCAATCTGCAAAAATAGCAGGTTCTCACTTGTATATACAAAAGGTAGGCTGGATGAAGTTTGCCGGAGGTGATAGATACAAAGGTGAGAAGTTTGTATCAGGTCAAGTGAAGTATGAATGTGGCAAGTGGTATGCGTATCTCTGTTATGAGGTGGAGGTGGCAGATAAACCGCGCCCAGCAACGGCAGTAGGACTGGATAGGAATGTAGGACAGATTGCCCTATCGGACGGGACAATGTATCACCTACCCGACTTAACGCGTAAGGAGGCATGGCGGCGGTGGTGTCAGCACATAGTGGCGCGTAAAGTTAAGGGTAGCAACAGGCACAAGCGCGCAAAGCACCGACTGCAGAAGGCATACCGCGCCGAGCATTCAGCACGAGTAAATTGGTATCATCACACCAGTAAGCTCATAGCAGACCAGTATGACATTGTGTATATGGAAGACTTAAATTCACAAGGCATGACTGCGAGTGCCAAAGGGACGTTAGACAGTCCAGGCACGCATGTCAAAGCCAAGTCGGGTTTGAATAGGGAGATACTAAAGAGCAGTTGGGGTAAGCTGGAGCAATGCTTAAGTTATAAGGCACGGGTAGAGAAAGTTGCACCTCAATACACCAGTCAGACCTGTAATAAGTGCGGTATAGCGGATAAAGCGAACCGCAAGACCCAATCAATTTTCAAGTGTCAGTATTGCGGACACGAGGACAATGCAGATGTAAATGCTGCGTTAAACATTTTGGCGGCAGGGAATACCGTAACAGGACGTGGAGGTAGCGGGGTTGCCCGACCTAGGAAGCGTCAAAAAATAGCTTTGAGTAGCTTTGGTGAAAGAAGTATATAGTTCCCACAATAAACGCCCGAGCGGACGAGCTTGCGATGAGCTACGCAACATTAGTTTTGAGAGGCATTATACCCGCTATGGCGAAGGTTCGGTATTGAGCTCCTTCGGTAATACCAAAGTGATATGCAATGTTAGCATAGATGACAGGGTGCCTAAGTTTCTGAAAGGCAAAAATCAAGGATGGTTGACGGCTGAGTATAGTATGCTACCGCGAGCGACCAGTGAGCGCAACAACCGCGAATCCATCAATGGAAAGTTAAAAGGTCGCACCCAAGAAATACAAAGAATGATTGGCCGCTCGCTGCGCGCCTGTCTGAATATGAGAGCACTTGGCGAGCATACAATATTGATAGATTGCGATGTGATACAAGCCGACGGTGGCACGCGCACGGCAGCGATTTGCGGGGCTTATGTCGCCCTATGCGATGCAGTCACCTATATGTTGAAACATCGGAAAATAGCTGAAAACCCTATACATAGTATGGTTGCTGCGGTCTCCGTCGGGATCTATAAAGGTATGAAGGTATTAGACCTCGATTATAAAGAGGATGCCAACGCCGAAACCGATATGAATTTGGTAATCAACGAAGCAGGTCATTTTATAGAGATACAAGGTACTGCCGAAGGACATGCGCTACGCATTGATGAACTGCATGGACTATTAGATCTAGGACAGCTAGGTCTAAAAACGATACTTGAATTACAAAAACACAGCCTTTCGTCATAAAATGCAAACTCTCGTCTTTGCCAGTGCTAATTCTTCCAAACTCCGAGAATTAACATATATTTTGGGAGAGCTTGATGTAGTGTTGCACTCTCAATCCAAATTAGGAGTCACGCCGGCAGAAGAAAACGGCATGAGTTTTTTAGAGAACTCACTAATCAAAGCCCGCCATGCCAGTAAGGCAACTGGTCTACCAGCATTGGCAGACGACTCGGGCTTGGTTGTAGATATTCTTGACGGTGCACCCGGCATCTATTCAGCGCGCTATGCCGGTCAGTATGCAAGCGATGAGGACAATGTTAGACATCTGTTGGAAGCGTTATCCGTACACGACGGCGAGCAATTTAGCGCGCGTTTTCATTGTGCGGCGAGCTATGTGCGCAACCTGCAAGACCCCGTTCCAGTTGTTGCTGAGGCTAACTGGAACGGATGTATTATTACTGAACCTAAGGGAAGCAATGGTTTTGGGTATGATCCAGTGTTTTACGTTCCCGAATTGAAAAGCACGGCTGCGGAGTTATCAGAGGCGACCAAAAACAGATTCAGCCACAGGGCACTAGCCTTTAAGAAATTATGCGCCAAGCTGAAACAGTTGTAAGGCAAACAACCCACTATCGTCTGCCGCCGCTATCGTTATATATACATCTACCTTGGTGCGTATCCAAATGTCCTTATTGCGACTTTAATTCTCATACAACACCAGAGCGTCTTAACCAACAGGGATATGCCGACGCGCTGATTGCTGACTTGAAACATGATTTGCCTTATGTGCAGAACCGCCCCTTAAATAGTGTGTTCATAGGGGGTGGCACACCTACTTTGTTTGATGCCGACACGATAGCATTTTTGCTTAAGCGTATAAAAGCACATATTAATTTCGCACCACAATGTGAAATCACCATAGAAGCCAACCCTGAGAGTGCCGACTTGTTAAAGTTGAAGAAGCTACGCAAGGCGGGGGTTAATAGAATCTCAATTGGCATGCAAAGCCTAAATGACTGTTTGCTTGAACGAATAGGGCGCGCGCATAATGCCGAACGAGCTCTACACGCTTTCGAAAATGCTCGCTTGGCGGGGTTTTCCAATATCAACTGTGATTTGATGTTTGGTTTGCCTGAGCAAACCAAAGACCAAGCCATATCCGATGTGATGAGAGTTATGGAACTTGGACCTGAACATATTTCGTGGTATCAGATGACCATTGAGCCGAATACATTCTTTTATACTCATAGACCCCAACTACCTGATGACGATACTATTTGGCAGTTGCAGTCGGCAGGAATACAACTACTTCAGAAGCACGGTTATAAGCGTTATGAAGTATCGGCTTATAGCCGTTCAAGACCCTGCGAACACAACCTAAATTATTGGCAATTCGGTGATTATTTAGGCATTGGTGCAGGTGCCCACGGCAAGCTCACACTGGCAGCCGAGCATAAAATCGTCCGCACCCGCAAGCACAGATTGCCTGAGCGATATATAGAAAAAGCTATGGACGAGGGAAACTGCGTGGAGACTCGCGAACTAAAAGCATCCGAGACCAGCTTTGAGTTTTTGCTGAACGCGCTCAGGCTAACTGATGGTTTCGCTAAAGAGCTATTTAGCCGAACCGGGCAGTCCAATACCATATTGGAAGAGAAACTTGCCCCTTTTATAGACAAACGGTGGATTATATCCGACGAACGGTATCTGAAACCAAGCCCGTATGGCATACGATTTTTGAATGAAATCCTAGAATATTGCTTGCCTTAACGATAACGATGCACATTGTTTATACACAGATTGTTTAATTATTGAAGTAGGTTATGGCATTCCTGAAAATATAACGATATAGCTAGGGTTAAAGAATTTACCATGGAAAAACAACAACTTAAGTTATTTTATAATTAGAGCCAAGTAATTATCCAAGCAAAACAACATATTCTATACAACTACCTGATAAGATTTCCACAGAGTTATCCACACCTTTATTTAAGCCATTTTCCACCCGTGGATCCTATGCAAAAACCGTTCTGCACAGACCCAACCGCTTGCGCCATTAAATTTACGAAAAATGAATAAATGGTATTGATTGTGCAGACGCGCCACAACCACTCCGTCAGATAGAACCGCCGATTGAGCCAGTAGGTCAATCGGCGGTTCTATTTTTTAACAGCCCCAAAATAATACTTGCGTAAAATACTAAAGTATTATATGATGTATCCCGTAAAGCCAAATTTGTGGAGGATTTATGCGCTTAACTAACAAAGGACGCTATGCGGTGACGGCAATGACCGATCTCGCTATTCACGGTACCCGGATGCCGGTATCGCTGGTAGATATTTCAATACGCCAGGATATCTCTATATCCTATTTGGGGCAATTATTCGTGCCATTGCGCGAGTACGGCTTGGTGAAAAGCCAGCGCGGTCCTAACGGCGGTTATCGCTTGGCAAAGGATAGTTCCGAGATTTCTATTGCCGATGTAATCAATGCGGTTGATGAAAAAATCAATACGGTGCGTTGCGGTGGTCGGACTAATTGCCAAAAGAATCAGCAATGTCTAACCCACACCCTATGGGAGGATATGGAAAACCGCATAAAAGATTTGTTTGCGGGAATTTATATCTCAGATATCGTCTCAAACGATAAAGTGATGGAGATTTCCGCTAGACAGGATGCCTATTTAGCAAGGCAACAAGAGAGTTTCTCGTTAAAAGTAGCGAGAGCGTAATTACAAGGAGAGTATTATGAAAGATGTAAAATTACCTATTTATTTAGACTATAGTTCTACGACACCAGTTGACGAGCGGGTTGCGGAGAAAATGATGCAATGTTTGACCCCAAGCGGAGCTTTCGGCAATCCGGCATCGCGTAGCCATGCTTTCGGCTGGCGAGCGGAGAAGATGGTGGAACGCGCCCGAGAACAAGTAGCCGAACTGATCAATGCAGACCCTCGTGAGATCGTCTGGACTAGTGGTGCGACCGAGTCGAACAACCTTGCCATTAAAGGAGCTGCACACTTCTATGTCAAAAAAGGCAAACATATCATCACCGTCAAGACCGAACATAAGGCGGTGCTAGATACCTGCAGGCAACTGGAGAAAGAAGGCTATGAAGTGAGCTATCTAGACCCCAAACCCGACGGCTTGGTGGATTTAGACGAACTTGCGCATGCCATACGTGACGACACCATATTGATTTCAGTGATGCATGTCAACAACGAAATCGGTGTCATACAGGACATTCACAAGATCGGCGATCTGGCGCGTGAAAAAGGCATTATTTTTCATGTTGATTCCGCACAAAGTGCTGGTAAAGTGCCTACCGACTTGCAATCCCTACAGGTGGACTTGATGAGCTTTTCGGCACATAAGATATATGGTCCTAAGGGCATAGGCGCGCTTTATGTGCGACGCAAGCCTAGGGTGCGGGTAGAGTCGCAAATGCACGGCGGCGGTCACGAACGAGGCATGCGCTCAGGAACTTTATCCACCCACCAAATAGTTGGCATGGGTGAGTCGTTTGACATCGCCCGTCAGGAGATGGACGACGAACGCGACCGTATCCTCTCTTTGCGCCAGCGGTTGTGGGACGGTCTCAAGACGATGGATGAAGTCTATTGCAACGGCGATATTGAGCATCGTGTTGCCGGCAACTTGAATGTTAGTTTTAACTTCGTGGAAGGAGAGTCCTTGATTATGGCACTGAAAAACATTGCCGTATCTAGCGGTTCTGCTTGCACTTCGGCATCTTTAGAGCCGAGTTATGTGTTGCGCGCGTTAGGGCGCAACGACGAGCTAGCCCATAGTTCAATTCGTTTCACGGTGGGTCGTTATACGACTGCCGACGAGATTGACTATACGATAGAACTCGTTAGGAATTCTGTTGAGAAACTACGTGAGCTTTCACCTTTATGGGAGATGCACCAAGACGGCATAGACCTAGACAAGGTGGAATGGGCAGTACATTAATTAAAGACGTGGAGGATTGAAAAATGTCTTATGGAAAAAAAGTTTTAGATCATTACGAGAACCCTCGCAATGTGGGTAGCATGGATAAAAGCGACCCGCAAGTAGGCACGGGAATGGTCGGTGCGCCGGCTTGTGGCGATGTGATGAAGCTACAAATCAAAGTCAACGACAAAGGCGTTATAGAAGATGCCAAGTTCAAGACTTATGGTTGTGGTTCGGCAATTGCATCGTCCAGTTTGTTAACCGAAAAAGTAATAGGCAAAACGATTGATGAAGCACAGCAAATCAAGAATACTGAATTAGTTGAGGAGCTATCGCTACCGCCGGTAAAGATACACTGCTCGGTTTTGGCCGAGGATGCAATCAAAGCTGCGCTGAACGATTACCATAGCAAAAAAGCCGAAACCTAAGGCTTTATGTCTATTACGCTGACTAATGCGGCGGGTAGCCACATAGAGCGTTTTTTGCAAAAGCGCGGTAGAGGATTGGGCGTACGCTTAGGTGTGAAAACCACTGGCTGTTCGGGCTTGGCTTATGTGATTGAATATGTTGACGAGTTGAGTGTCGACGACACGGTGTTTGAAGATAAAGGCATCAAAGTAATCGTTGATGCCAAAAGCCTGGTCTACCTTGACGGCACCCAACTCGATTTTGTCAAAGAAGGATTGAACGAAGGTTTTAAGTTCACAAATCCCAATGAGAAAAATCGTTGTGGATGCGGCGAAAGTTTCTCTATCTGAGCCGTTGCGCCATCAAATTATGCAAACGGTAGGGGCGGACCATTCCCCTCCTTTGGAGGGGTGTCAGGCTGCGCCTGACGGGGTGGTTGTGTCGTGTCTGCACAATGCACGCCGATTGACCTACTGGTTCAATCGGCGATTCAGTATGCCCTCCTTAAAGTACCGTTCTGCAAAACTGTAACCGCCATGCGCCATCAAATCATGGTTACCATAAATAAAATGAATGAATGGATTGTTTGTGCAGACGCAACGCGTTAGGGCGGATATATAAATCCGCCCCTACGGTGTACGGAATACTTTGTGTAGCAACCTAACCATTGATGGATAACCACCAACAAAATTATTTTGAATTGTTCGGCATAAAACCCACATTTCGTATTGACGAACAAGCAATAGAAAAAACCTATTTACAGATGCAAGCACTATTCCACCCCGACCGCTTCGCAACGGCAAGCGCACAAGAACGACGTATCGCCGCACAACAATCCGCCTATTTGAACGAAGCCCGCGATGTGCTGATGGACGCTTGTGACCGTGCCGACTATCTCTTGAAACTACAAGGCTGTGCAGTCAATCCAGATGCCTCAATGTCGGATAACGACTTTTTAATGGAGCAGATGGAATATAGAGAACGCTTGGAAGAAGTGGCAACGCAACAATCAAGCGAGCCGGCGGTTGCTTTATGCACTGAGATTGAACGCCAAAACACCGAAATAAACAAGGATTTTGAACAGGCATACGACACAGCAATGTTTGATGTTGCGCAATCCCTACTCGCCCGTATGCGATTTATGAAAAAACTAAAAGCCGAAGCTAAAGCAGTCATTGCCTCTAAGGAAAGCCTCTGATGGCATTGTTGCAGATTACTGAACCAAGCCAATCCGACACACAACAGAAACCGCCGCTATGTGTTGCTGGCATAGATTTGGGTACTACGAACTCACTGATTGCCGTAGTAGAAGCGGAGAAACCTCGCGTCCTGACCGATGAGCAACAGCGAGCACATCTTCCGTCGGCAGTCTATTACCGTGCCGATGCCTCGCCTCTGGTAGGCTTTGATGCCCTTGCCAAATCCGAGCAAGCACCGCTGGATACTCTGGTTTCTATTAAGCGATTGATGGGACGAGGTGCCGAACAAATCGATGCCATGAAGGCAACTTTCGGTTATCGCTTTGTCACTGAGGACTCCAAAGTGCCGAAGATTAGAACCGCTGCCGGAGATAAGAGTGCGGTAGAAGTCTCTGCCGACATATTAAAGACACTGAGCGTGCGTGCCGAACAGGCACTGGGCAAGTCTTTAGAAGGCGTGGTGATTACGGTGCCGGCATACTTTGATGATGCGCAAAGACAAGCAACCAAAGATGCCGCAACGCTGGCAGGCTTAAGAGTCTACCGATTATTGAACGAACCAACCGCTGCCGCAGTAGCTTATGGTTTGGATAGTATTGCCGAGGCAGAGACGATTTTGGTTTATGACTTAGGCGGTGGAACTTTTGATTTATCGGTTCTCAAAATGGAACGAGGCATATTAAGAGTATTGGCTACTGGTGGCGACACACTGTTGGGAGGCGATGACTTTGATCTGCTGATAGCGCAACACTTCATACAACAATCATCAGGTTCTGTGCAACCGGACTCCGAACTGATGCGCAGCTTGCTCAATAAGGCGCGCAAAGCCAAGCACATACTCAGCGAGCAGTCCGAATATCACAGTACCCTAGAGGTTGCCGATTTAGAGCCATGGCAAGTGTCTTTAACGCGACCCGAATTAGAGGAGCTGATATCGCCGGCGGTTGATAAAACTTTGACTATATGCAAAAAAGTATTGGACGATGCCGACATTGGTGCTAAGCAAATACATAATATCGTTTTGGTGGGCGGTTCTACTCGGATTCCATTGGTGCGCCGCCGTATTCAACAAGCGATAGGTGTTGAGCCTTTGGTGGGCATAGACCCCGACCAAGTTGTGGCACTGGGCGCAGCGATACAAGCCGAAGTGCTGGCAGGCAATATGCGAACCGACGACAAATTATTGCTATTGGATGTGGTGCCGTTGTCATTGGGCATTGAAACTATGGGTGGGCTTGCAGAGAGAATCATTCCTAGGAACAGCGTGATACCTACCTCCAGAGTGCAGGAGTTCACGACCTACAAAGACGGACAAACCGGCATGGTGATACATGTGGTGCAAGGTGAACGAGAACTGATTGCCGATTGCCGCTCACTGGCACGCTTTGAACTAAAAGGGATTACACCCAGAGTCGCAGGAGCATCCAAAGTGCGTGTGACTTTCACTGTGGACGCAGACGGTCTGCTATCAGTCTCGGCGGTTGATGCCGATAGCGGCGCGCAGGCGAGTGTAGAAGTGAAACCATCTTACGGCTTATCCGATACCGATATAGAACAAATGATTAGGGCATCGGCACAACATGCTACAGAAGATGTTGCCGCACGCACACTCAAGGAAAAACAAGTGGAAGGCAAACGCGTGCTTGATGCCCTAGCGTCGGCACTTGACGAACATCGCTACCTGTTGTCCGACGAAGCAGAAGAACAAAACATACTCAAAGCACGCGACACACTACAACACGAACTGGATCACGGCAATGCCGATCAAATAGACAAAGCCCTAAAAGACTTGGAAGCCAGCAGTGAAGCATTCATCGCTCGTCGCATGAACGCCGCCATACGCAAAACCCTGCAAGGTAGATCAGCAACAGAGTTTAATTGACCTTGAATAACACAGAGTATCGCAATGCCCAAAATCACTTTTCTACCCCACGAAAAACTATGCCCTGAAGGCAAAATAGTAGAAGTGGATAGTGGAACCAGCATCTGCGATGCTGCCCTGAAAAACGATATAGAACTAGAACACGCCTGTGAAAAATCATGTGCCTGCACAACCTGCCATGTACATGTACGCGAAGGCTTTGACGCACTTGACGAACCCACCGAAAACGAAGAAGACTACCTGGACAAAGCATGGGGACTAGACCCCGACTCACGGCTTAGCTGCCAAGCCATCGTGAAAGACCAAGACCTAGTCGTGGAAATACCTAAATACACCATCAACCTAGTATCCGAACAACACTAACATTTCCTTCCCTTGGATGCCTCCACCCGACAGGATGGTCGCGTCGCATCTGCACGGACGTGTCATATCTGCACGACTCTAACCGCTCTGCGCCACCCAATCACGCAAACCACCCGAACGCCTCACTCCCGCAAAAATCCAACCGCCCTGCGCCACTAAATACCCCGACATCAAAGCATAAAATCCCAGACTTACAAAAAAATTTATTAGTATGATTATAATAATCAGCTAGACATATCAAACAAATATTACTAAAATATGTCTCTGTTTAACTACAGTAAACATTTACCCAAGCACTAGAGGAGAAACTATGGACAGTATTACTAAATGCCCGGCAATGCACGGTGGTGCTACAGAAAGTAGCATGTCAAATATAGAATGGTGGCCCAAGACACTGAACCTTGATATTCTGCATCAGCAGGACAACAAGACCAACCCAATGGGCGAAAACTTTAATTATATGGAAGAAGTTAAGAAACTTGACTTTGAAGCGTTCAAAAAAGACCTTCGAGACTTTATGGAGAACTCACAAGACTGGTGGCCAGCGGATTGGGGACACTATGGCGGTCTGATGATTCGCATGTCCTGGCATGCTGCAGGCACCTACCGCATCGCTGACGGTCGTGGTGGTGCTGGCACTGGCAACCTGCGCTTTGCTCCCCTCAATTCATGGCCGGATAACGCAAATCTAGACAAGGCGCGTCGTCTGCTTTGGCCAATTAAGAAGAAATATGGCAATAAAATCAGCTGGGCTGACTTGATTGCCTATGCTGGAACCATGGCTTATGAATCCATGGGACTCAAGACTTATGGCTTCGCTTTTGGTCGCGAAGATATCTGGCATCCGGAAAGGGATATCTACTGGGGAGCAGAAAAAGAATGGCTGGCTCCCAGCGGCTGCGAAGGCACCCGCTATTCTGGTGAACGCGATCTGGCAAACCCACTTGCTGCAGTGATGATGGGGCTGATCTATGTAAATCCGCAAGGTGTGGACGGTCAGCCAGACCCACTTAAGACAGCACATGATGTGCGAGTAACTTTCCAGCGCATGGCGATGAACGATGAGGAGACCGTCGCCCTTACCGCCGGCGGTCATACCGTTGGTAAGGCACACGGCAATGGCAATGATCAATTGTTGGGACCGGAGCCAGAAGGAGCTGATATTGACGAACAAGGCCTTGGATGGATTAACAAAACCAAGCGAGGCATTGGTAGTGATACCGTCACCAGTGGGCTGGAAGGTGCCTGGACGACTGAGCCAATCAAATGGGATAACGGCTACTTTGACATGTTGCTGAACCATGAATGGCACTCAGTTAAAAGTCCAGCCGGTGCCTGGCAATGGGAACCAGTAGACATTGACGAAGTAGATAAGCCGATTGATGCTGAAAACCCGTCAGTCCGTAATAATCCCATTATGACTGATGCCGATATGGCAATGAAGGTGGACCCCATATACCGCAAAATTTCTGAGCGGTTCCACAAAGATCCCGAATACTTCTCCGAAGTATTTGCGGAGGCATGGTTCAAACTGACACATCGCGATATGGGACCGAAAGCTCGTTACATCGGCCCGGATGTTCCAAAGAAAGATCTGATCTGGCAAGACCCGATACCAGCAGGAAACACCGATTATGATGTCTCAGCTGTTAAAGAAAAAATTGCCGCCAGCGGATTAACGACGAGTGAGATGGTCTCTACCGCCTGGGATAGTGCCAGAACTTTCCGCCATTCAGACAAGCGTGGTGGTGCCAATGGTGCGCGTATTCGCTTGGCACCGCAAAAAGACTGGGAAGGTAATGATCCTGAGTGCCTGAGCAGAGTGTTGGCTGTGCTTGAGCCGATCGCTGCTGATAGTGGTGCCAGTATTGCCGATGTAATCGTGCTGGCAGGCAATGTCGGTATTGAGGCAGCCGCCAAGAAAGCAGGCTTTGACATAGAGGTTCCATTTTCACCCGGTCGTGGTGATGCAACAGCAGATATGACCGATGAGGAATCCTTCGCTGTGCTGGAACCATTGCATGATGGCTATCGCAACTGGGTCAAAGAAAACTATATCGTTAGTGAAGAGGAGATGATGCTAGACCGCACTCAGCTAATGGGACTTACAGCCTGTGAAATGACTGTGCTGACAGGTGGAATGCGTGTGCTAGGCACTAACCATAGCGATACCAAGCATGGTGTATTCACCGACCGTGAAGGTGCCTTGACAAACGACTTCTTTGTCAATCTAACGGACATGAGCTATATGTGGAAGCCACTCAATGCTAATCTGTATGAAGTTTGCGAGCGTAGCACCGGCACTGCCAAGTGGACAGCAACCCGCGTTGACCTTGTCTTTGGTTCCAGCTCCATTCTTCGTGCCTATGCCGAAGTTTATGCCCAAGACGATAACAAAGAAAAATTTGTGCATGACTTTGTGGCAGCATGGACAAAGGTGATGAACGCTGACCGCTTCGACCTAGCCCAGTCCTAGCCTATCAAAACGACCCGTAGGGGAGGGCTAACATGCCCTCCCTAACGCGTTGTTCTTGCACAAACCGCCCCGCCCCAAAAATATACGTAAACCACCCTAACGTTTCATGTATGCACAGACTAATTCCTCTCCTTTGGAGGGGTGGCAGGCGAAGCCTGACGGAGTGGTTGTGGTGGTTCTGCACTAGACAATTACCCTCTACGGTGCATGAAATACTTTTTCAACAGCTCAACATGCCCTCCCGAAACGCGTTGCGTTTGCACAAATAAAGTCGTACGCCATCCAATGTATGGGAACCAAAACCAAGTGGCGCAAGCGGTTACGTTTAAGCGATGACGGTACTTTTTTAACAGACTCATGCGCGCCATATTAGCCGTTTATGTCACAACCTAGAAAATTACGCCCACATAGCTTACAAGACTCCATAACCGAAAAACTGCCGCTAGCAGGATCTATAACTACATCTCCTACATTAGATACAGATGCAATTAGTTTTTTCTGTAATTCCACTGGTTTTTTATGTGTAAATCCATTCCTATTTACTTCTTCCAACCATACATCGGGTATATTGTGTAACTTCCAAACACCTTTCGCTTTGCGCGGCGACTTCTGCAATATGATTAAATGTTCGCTTCTTCGCCTCGTTCTATAACCCATTCCAATTTTGCCCTTGTCCCAAGTCAGCATATCTACAACTTCCAGAGTAGTACCGCTTAACCAATCCAAAAAACCAGTACATAAATGAAACTTATCCATCCATAAAAATAAATGCCCGCTTGGAATCAAAGTCTTATCTATGCCTTGTATAAATTTTGCTATTACTTCCTCTGTCATTTGTGGCAAACTTGCCCTTGCTTTCCCTCGTTGCCCTCCTTCATTACCATAACTTAGTTTATCTAATATCCCACGATACTGCGGGTCAAAGAATGCCACAGGTATTGTTTCTTCTGGTATCTTTGATAGAAACTTTAGTCCATCCATTTTAAGTCGCTTATTAAGACCTAAACTTCTAGGTAATACTAAGTTAGGTGATTTTATATTACGTTTATTTGAGAAAACATTCGTTGTGGCAGTGTCTGCCACTGTGTCTATTGATTGTATTTTTTCTGCAGGTTTTGCCATTATTACTTTGCTAATTCTTTATATCTTAGTTGTATTTTAATCATCAACGCATTTTATCACGGCGACGGGATAGCAACTGCTATCTTGGCATTTGAATGTATTACATGAATTAGGCGGATAAATGTTTTGATTGTTCAGGCGCAACGCGTTAGGGCGGACATGCGAGTCCGCCCCTACAATTCTATGGAATACTTTTTCAACAGCCTCATGGCTGGGCTGGCTTGGGGATATGTATAATAGCGTATCCTATGACTGATAAAAGAGAAATCCTTGTAACCAGTGCTTTGCCTTATGCAAACGGGCCGATCCATATCGGTCATCTGGTGGAATATATACAAACCGATATTTGGGCGCGTTTTCAGCGGTTGGTCGGGAATAGTTGCTACTATATATGTGCCGACGATGCGCACGGCACGCCGATCATGCTCAAGGCACAAGATGATGATATGGAACCTGAGCAGTTGATTGCCGAAATGCACAAAGCGCATATCAGGGATTTCAAGGCTTTTCATATTCGCTTTGATAACTACTATTCCACACACTCAAAAGAAAACCGAGCTATTAGCAACCATATCTATGAATGTGCCAAAGAAAAGGGGTATATAGAAAAGCGGACTATTCGCCAAGCCTACGACCAAAGCGCAAAGATGTTTCTGCCCGATCGTTATATTCGCGGCGAGTGTCCGCGTTGTGGTGCGAAGGATCAGTACGGAGATTGTTGCGAAGTTTGCGGTGCCACTTACAACGCCTCGGAGCTGATCAATCCGCGCTCAGTGCTCTCTGGCGACAAGCCTGTGCTAAGAGAGTCAGAGCATTATTTCTTCAAACTCGGCATGCTTCAAGATCATCTGAAGTCATGGCTTTCGTCCGATCGCGTTCAGCAGGAGATCAAAAACAAACTGGACGAGTGGTTTTCGGCAGGGCTACAAGATTGGGATATTTCGCGCGATGCGCCGTACTTCGGGTTTGAAATACCCGACCATCCGAACAAGTATTTCTATGTGTGGTTGGACGCGCCCATAGGTTATATTGCAAGCTTCAAGAATTACTGCGATCGCGAAGGTCTGGATTACAAGCGTTTTTGGGATGCCGACAGCAATACCGAATTGCATCATTTCATAGGCAAAGATATCGCTTACTTCCACACTTTGTTTTGGCCGGCACTGCTTGACAGCGCAGATTACAGACTACCGACCCGAATTTATAGCCATGGCTTTCTGACCGTAGACGGGGCAAAAATGTCTAAATCGCGCGGCACTTTCATCAAAGCCGAAACTTATGCAAAGCATTTGAACCCAGAATATCTGCGCTATTACTTTGCTGCCAAACTAGGTTCAGGCATAGATGATATAGACCTCAACATGAAGGATTTCGTTTTGCGTGTGAACAGCGACTTGGTCGGCAAGGTCATCAACATCGCTGGGCGGTGCGCAAGTTTTATAGCGAAATACTTTGACAACCGCATAATCTGTTCCGAGCAACTGCTGGAGCATCCTTGCTATAAGCAATTTAGGGAAGCAGAAGCGGAGATTTGTCAAAACTATGAAAAGGTAGAGTACGCTGCTGCGATGCGTTTGATTATGTCGCTTGCCGACGAAGCCAATCGCTTGATTGACCAACACAAACCGTGGGCAATAGCAAAAGAACAAGGTGCTTGCGCCGAACTGCATGAGATATGTAGCTTAGGGTTATTGCTGTTTAGCCGTTTGTGTTTGTACCTGAAACCAGTCTTGCCGGTGATGACCGAACAAGCCGAGAAATTCCTCAATATCTCAGTGGCACATTGGGATGACAACCCCTTTGAAGCAAAAGACCATCACACCATAAGTCAGTTCAAGCCTCTGATGACCCGCATTGAGATGAAAACGGTAGACGCAATGATCGCAGATGAGGCGGCAAGTCACCAGACCAAAGAAACATCCGCCGAGACAACGACGACCGCATCGTCATCGGATGCCAAGACGATTACGCTTGCCGATTTCCAGAAACTAGACTTGCGCGTTGCATGTATCGTCGCTGCCAAAGAGGTGGACGGTGCCGATAAGCTATTGGAACTCTTAGTGGATTTGGGAGAAAAAGAACCTCGCAAGATCTTGGCAGGAATTAAAAGTGCTTATAGCAGTGCCGATCTAGTCGGAAGACATGTAGTCGTCGTTGCCAATCTAGAACCTAAAAAGATGCGCTTTGGCACTTCGCACGGTATGGTTTTGGCAGCGGGAGATGGTGCTGATTTATTCTTATTGACACCCGATCAGGGTGCAAAGGCTGGGTCGCAAATCAAATAAAATATCGCTTGCCATGCAAGACTATATATTAATTGTCATCAATGTTGCACTCATCAACAACTTCATACTCGCCAAGTTTTTAGGGCTGTGCCCACTGCTAGGCACCTCGCGCCGTATTGACAGCGCAATCGGCATGTCGCTTGCCACGCTATTCGTGCTGACGCTGGCATCAGTACTCAGTTATCTAGTGCAACATTATTTATTGATGCCGTACAAGCTGGAATATCTGAACGCTTTGGTGTTCATATTATTGATAGCGGTGGTGGTTCAATTAACCGAGATGACGATACATAAAATGAACCCGCTAATACATAACATGCTCGGCATTTATTTGCCTTTGATTACTACGAATTGTGCGGTGCTTGCGGTTACTTTACTCAACAGCCGCAGCACTGAAAGTTTTATGGAAGCATTGTTTATGGGTTTTGGCGCAGCGATAGGCTTTGCCGTTGTGTTAATCATTTTTGCGAGCCTACGAGAAAAGTTGGAACACGCCGATGTGCCGACCCCCTTCAAAGGTGCTGGCATTGCAATGGTTACTGCCGGCATTATGTCTATAGCATTTATGGGCTTTAGCGGATTAGATAGCGGTTGATAACTATGGCTATGGCGATATTAATCTTCGGTGCTACCGCATTGTTGATAGGGTATGCGGTAGAACGCTTGGCCGCCTATCTTGCTCCCACCGACGACAGCCTAGTCTCTAAGGTCAATGCCCTGTTGCCGCAAACACAATGTGCGCAATGTGGCTACCCGGGCTGTAAGCCTTACGCACAAGCCATCGTAAACAACAATGCGCCTATAGATCAATGTCCACCCGGCGGACAAACCACCATCGTCGCATTGAGCCGATTGTTAGGGCGCGAACCCCCGCTCAAGCAACCTGTCGCCACAACAACGCCTCTCGTTGCCCGCATTAGAGAAGCCGATTGCATCGGTTGCACCTTATGTATCAAAGCATGTCCGGTAGATGCCATCATTGGTGCACACGAATATATGCACACTGTCATAGAACAATACTGCACTGGCTGCGAGCTGTGCGTAGCCCCGTGTCCGATGGACTGCATAGAAATGATAGAAACCAAGCCCAACAAGATCGCCGATCAGCCTGTCAAAGCAGAAACAGCTTGCATCCATTGCGATCGTTGCAACGATATATGCCCAGTGGATTTGCCTGCCCACAGCCTTTATCAACTCATACAAGCCTGTAACATAGATGCTGCGATTGGTGAAGGATTAACCGACTGCATATTGTGCGGTTCGTGCGATGCCGTCTGCCCAAGCCATATTCCGCTCACTCAAATATATCGCAACGCCAAACATCAATACAGAAGCATATCCAAGCAACGTCGGCATGCCGCACAGGCACAATCCCGCTATGAAATACACAATACCCGATTGCTACAACAAGAACTTAAAAACCGCCAAAGCCAACAAAGCCAAAAAGAAATACTAAAGGCACGGATGGGGCTAAAGTAATATAGCCGCCGTCTGTGCAACTGTAACAAACGGGGGTTCTATCTGACGGGGTGGTTTTTTGATTACCTACCATTTAGGACAAGCCTTAGCTTGTCCGACCTACATATCCATGTTAGGGTTCTGCACAACGTCACACAGTTTGTGCCACTGCAACAAACGGTGGTTCTATTTTTTAACAGCACCACATTACTTGATTCGGCAACACACCAATTTATCAAGCAAATCCAGCAATAAACGAGGTGCAAACTTTTAGTTAAGATACTCTTAAATAAAAATAAAGCAACAACGTGTCACTATTCCCATAATTTTGTTATAATCTGATTTTTTATAATTCACAACTATTAGGAGGTATACATTATGAATGTAGCTGCTGAAAAGTTTGAACTGGATACATCAGTTCAACAATTTATACAAGAGCAAAGAAAAATGCTCATTGATGGTAAATGGGTATCTTCGGTATCCGGTAAGACATTGGAGGTTGTTAATCCGGCAACCGAAGAAGTCATTGCACATGTTGCAGAAGGCGATAAAGAAGATGTTGATTTAGCCGTTAAAGCTGCGCGAAGGGCGTTTGAGAGCGGGCGTTGGCCAGCGATGTCGCCCTCCGAGCGTAGCAGAATGATAGCCAAAATTGGTGACTTGATTTTAGACAATCTAGATGAACTTGCCGAGATAGAGTCGCTTGATAACGGTAAGCCGGTCACTGTGGCACGGGTAGCCGATGTGCCGTTGGCAGCCGACATATTCCATTATATGTCTGGATGGACAACGAAAATGCACGGAGATACAATCTCCCTATCAGTGCCTTACACTCCCGGCGCACAATATCATTCGTACACACTAAGAGAGCCTATCGGCGTAGTGGGGCAAATAATTCCATGGAATTTCCCGCTACTGATGGCAGCTTGGAAATTAGCCCCAGCACTGGCAACAGGTTGCACCGTTGTTCTTAAATTAGCGGAAGAAACGCCGCTATCGGGACTCAGACTCGGAGAAATTATACAAGAGGCGGGTGTTCCAGACGGTGTGATTAATATAATCACTGGTTATGGAGAAACCGCAGGTGCATCACTTGCTTCTCATCCGGGCGTAGACAAAGTTGCTTTCACTGGTTCGACCGAAGTCGGCAAGTTGATCGTACAAGCTGCGGCAAGTGACCTGAAAAAAGTTTCGCTTGAGCTCGGAGGCAAATCTCCGAACATCGTACTTGACGATGCCGATATGGATGTCGCTATTCAAGGTACGGCGAATGCTATTTTCTTTAATCATGGACAATGCTGTTGTGCTGGCTCGCGTATATACGCTGATACCAAAGTCTTTGACAAGATCGTTGAAGGCGTTTCCGATATGGCATCCAAAATCAAATTGGGTCCGGGATTGGATCCAAATACTGAGATGGGGCCGATGGTATCCAAAATCCAGCATGAGCGAGTCTCAGGTTATTTGGACTCGGGTCTAAACGACGGTGCCGAAGCAGTGGTCGGCGGAAAGAAAAAAGACGGTTCGGGTTATTTCGTTGAACCGACGGTTCTGGTTAACACTAAGCAAGATATGAAAGTTAATCAGGAAGAAATTTTCGGACCAGTAGTCACCATGATGCCGTTTGAGCAATTGGACGATGATATAGTCAAGAGTGCCAACGACACAATCTACGGATTGGCGGCTGGTATATGGACTAGAGATATCGGCAGAGCACATCGCTTGGCATCTCGTCTGAGAGCAGGCACCGTGTGGATTAATTGCTACAACGTTTTTGATGCTGCATTGCCTTTTGGTGGTTACAAGCAATCCGGCTGGGGACGTGAAATGGGTGAAGCGGTATTGGAAAACTATACCGAACTCAAAGCGGTCACCGTCAATATCTCTTAAGCGTAGTAAGTGCCTTAATGCCTGCCGATATAGGTTCATATATCGGCGGGCATTGTTTTTTTGATAACTAAACACAATTAAGATGTCCTCCTCTTTATATCCAGTACCCGAAACTATCGCAAAGAATACACTTCTTGATGCAGAAGCCTATCGGCATCTTTATAGTGAATCCATTAACAACCCTGAAAAATTCTGGGGTGATCAAGCGCGTCAACTGATTAGCTGGTCGCGCCCTTGGTCCGAAGTTCTGGAATGGGATTACCATAAAGGACTGATACGCTGGTTTGACGGTGCTCAGCTGAATGTTTGCTATAACTGTCTAGACCGTCATTTGGATAAACACGGCGACCGCACCGCAATCATTTGGGAAAGCGATGACCCGAATGTTTCCAAGACTTTCAGTTATCGTGAATTGCACCGCCTTGTATGTCGCTTTGCCAACGCATTAAAAGACGACGGCGTGCGCAAAGGTGATCGGGTTTGCATATATATGCCGATGATCGTAGAGGCCGTTGTTGCGATGTTGGCGTGTGCGCGTATTGGTGCTGTTCACTCAGTGGTATTCGGTGGCTTCTCGTCGGAATCATTGCGTAGCCGTATCCTAGACTCGGATTGTCGCGTCGTCATTACTGCCGATCAAGGCGTACGAGGCGGCAAACCAGTTCCCTTAAAAGCCAACGTAGATGAAGCCTTGACACAATGTCCAAATGTTCGCCGTGTAATCGTTGTTAAACATGTCGGAGAGGAAATACTTTTTATTAATGGTCGCGATGCTTGGTTTCACGAACTTTGCGACGAGGCAGATGCGGATTGTCCTGCCGAGGCGATGAATGCCGAGGATCCTTTATTCATACTTTATACCTCGGGTTCTACTGGAAAGCCCAAAGGCGTTTTGCATACGATGGGTGGCTATTTGCTATACGCAGCGATAACCCATAAATATAGCTTCGATTACCACGACGGAGAAATCTATTGGTGCACCGCAGATATTGGTTGGATTACCGGTCACTCATATATAGTGTATGGCCCACTTGCCAACGCCGCCACCACGCTGGTGTTTGAGGGTGTCCCGACTTATCCCGATGCTTCGCGCTTTTGGCAAGTCGTAGACAAACATCGCGTTAATATCTTCTATACTGCACCGACCGCTATACGCGCGCTGATGCGCTTGGGAGATGCACCGGTACGTAAGACCGACCGCAGTAGTTTGCGCCTTCTCGCCACAGTGGGTGAACCGATTAATCCCGAAGCGTGGCAATGGTACTACAAAGTAGTTGGAGAGCAACGTTGCCCGATTATAGATACTTGGTGGCAAACCGAAACTGGTGGCCACATGATCACACCGCTACCTGGTGCAACCGCACTAAAACCGGGTTCTGCAACACGACCCTTTTTTGGCATTTGCCCGGCGATAGTAGACGATAAAGGAAACGAACTTGAAGGTGCCTGCGAAGGCAATCTAGTAATTACCAAACCGTGGCCGGGACAGATGCGCACCGTATATGGCGATCACCAACGATTCATCGACACCTACTTTAGCACTTTCCCTGGTAAATACTTCAGCGGCGACGGATGTCGTAGAGACGAAGACGGTTATTACTGGATTACCGGACGCGTTGACGACATTATTAATGTATCGGGGCATCGTTTAGGTACCGCCGAAATTGAAAGCGCATTGGTTGAGCACGACAAGGTTGCCGAAGCTGCCGTGGTTGCATATCCGCACGACATCAAAGGACAAGGCATCTACGCTTATGTGACGTTAATGGAAGGCACTATTGGTGACGATGCAATCAAAAAAGAATTATTCGAATTAGTGCGCCACAAAATCAGTGCAATTGCAATTCCCGATGTTATCCAGTGGGCTCCGAATTTGCCCAAAACACGTTCCGGCAAAATTATGCGCCGCATTCTACGAAAAATTGCGAGTGACGATACCGACAACCTTGGCGACATCTCTACACTGGCCGACCCGTCAAGCATCAAAGAGATTATTGCTGGGAAAGCGGCATCGGCGAAAAACTAACTGTTTTTTCGCATTCCATTTCCAAAAACGTTTGGGAGAATTCTGATGAGACGATATATAACACCAGCTTTGTTCGTGCTGATAATCCTGATTAGCAGTGTCGCCAATGCAGCCGAAACGGTGCGTGTCGGCACACTACAATTCGGCACGGTGAATTGGGAACTTGATACTGCACAACATTACGGTCTTGACACTGAGCAAGGCATTCGTATTGAAGTCATGCCTTATGCAAATAAGCAAGCCGTGCATATTATCTTCCAGAGTAAGGAAGTAGATATGATCGTAACCGACTGGGTTTGGGTGTCGCGCGAACGGGCTGATGGAGACGACTTTAGTTTTATTCCCTACTCTTCGTCATTGGGCGCAGTTATGGTACCACCCGATGCCAACATCAAGTCGTTATCTGATTTGCGCGACCTGAGATTAGGTGTGGCAGGCGGTGCATACGATAAAAGCTGGTTGTTATTGCAAGCCTGGGGAGTCAAAGAAAATAACTTTAAGTTGTCTGACAACGTTGACGTTAATTATGCAGCACCACCGCTACTAAACGGGCAAATAGAGCGAAATAACCTAGACGCAGTTTTGAATTTTTGGCACTACTGCGCTCGTCTGGAAGCTATGAACTATCGTCCCCTAGTGCAAATGTCCGATGTGATGAAGGATCTGGGCATAGATCCGATACCAATGGTGGGTTATACTTTTCGCAACGACTGGGCAGAGCAACACGACGGTCTAGTCGAAAGATTTAATACCGCAATACGCAATGCTAGAGAACTTTTGCGCAACGATGACGAAGCATGGGATAGATTGCGACCGATGATGCGCGCAGAGAATGAGGCAACATTTATTGCGTTGCGCAATCGCTATCGCGAGGGTATCCCGTTGCAGTGGGGAGAAGCCGAACGAAAGAGTGCGGTACAACTAATGGAGATCTTATCCGAAATTGGCGGCACCGAAGCGGTTGGTAACAGTACCCAACTAATGCCCGGAACTTTTTGGTCAAAAGGATATTTCTAAAAATTTTTTATGCCTTGACAGGCATAATCACATTTATTTTATCTATTTCACCTATTTATTTATTTTAATCAGGATTGTGAAAGCATTATATAGCTTATGTTTTATGGCTATTTGAATATGTTTTGCTGCGGATTAAGTCAATAATATTTCTCGTTCTAAACAGGACAATATAATATCTTTCTGCTATAGTCACATGCAGAACAGTTATGAAGTATGGATTCTTCTGAAGCTGTTCTCAATGGACATGAGGTCCGAAGTGATTTTGGCGAAAGTCAAATTGCTTGAGTTGAATGGATGCTTTATTCTTTTTTTGTACAAAAAGGAGGAAGAAATGAGATTTATATCTACATTCTTTACGGCAGCATTAGTTGCCTTGGTCGGGACATCCAGTCTACATGCTGATTCCATGTTGATGAAGATGTCTGAAGACCCCAATCAGTGGGTTATGCCCACTGGTAACTATGCCAATCATAGATACTCCGCATTAGATCAAATTAATGCTGATAATGTCGGTGATCTAAACGTTGCATGGACCTTCTCTACAGGTGTTCTTAGAGGACACGAAGGTAACCCGCTAGTGATTGGTAGTATGATGTACGTTCATACCCCGTTCCCAAACAAGGTGATTGCATTGGATCTTGACAACGATGCAAGCATTGCTTGGACATATGAGCCAAAGCAAGATCCGGCGACAATCCCAGTGATGTGTTGCGATACTGTGAATCGCGGCGTTGCTTACGGGCACGGTAAGATATTCCTACATCAAGCTGATACCACTCTAGTTGCACTGGATGCCATGAGCGGTAAAATGATGTGGAGTGCCAAAAACGGTGACATTTCCAAAGGTCAAACCGGTACTGCGGCACCCATGGTTGTTGATGACAAAGTCTATATCGGTATCAGTGGCGGCGAATTTGGTGTTCGTGGTCACCTAACTGCATATGACGTTAATAGCGGCGAAAGAGTCTGGCGAGGCTACTCGATGGGACCCGATTCCGACACTTTGATGGGACCGGCAACCACACACCTCGGACAATCAGTTGGTAAAGACTCAGGTTTAACAACCTGGGAAGGAGACCAATGGAAAATTGGTGGTGGCACGACTTGGGGCTGGTTCTCGTATGACCCTGACACAAACTTGGTCTATTACGGTACTGGTAACCCCAGCACTTGGAACCCTGTTCAGCGTCCCGGCGACAACCGTTGGTCTATGACGATATTTGCACGCGATGCAGATAGCGGACAAGCCAAGTGGGTCTATCAAATGACACCATGGGATCAATGGGATTATGACGGTATCAACGAGATGATCTTGGCCGACATTGATGTCAATGGGCAAATGCGCAAAACATTGGTGCACTTTGATCGTAATGGCTTCGGCTATACACTCGATCGTGTAACCGGTGAATTGCTGGTTGCCGAAAAGTATGACCCTGTAGTTAACTGGGCAACCCACGTTGATATGAAGACTGGTCGCCCGCAAGTTGTAGCAAAATATGCTCCTGGTGAGCAAGGCGAAGATGTCAACACAACTGGTATCTGCCCCGCTGCGCTAGGCACTAAGGATCAACAACCGGCAGCTTTTTCTCCGATGACTGGCATGTTCTATGTGCCGACTAACCATGTCTGCATGGATTATGAGCCATTCAGAGTTAGCTATACTGCAGGACAACCCTACGTTGGTGCTACACTTGCGATGTATCCGCCAGAAGGCGATGATCACATGGGCAATTTCATTGCCTGGGATGCAGGCACTGGTGAGATCAAGTGGAGCAATGAAGAGAAATTCTCCGTATGGAGCGGTGCTTTGGCAACAGCCGGCGGTGTCGTTTTCTACGGCACGCTTGAAGGTTTTCTGAAGGCCGTTGATGCCAAGACTGGTGAAGAACTGTATAAGTTCAAAACCCCATCGGGCATTATTGGTAACGTAATGACCTACACACACAAAGGCAAGCAATATGTTGCTGTCCTTTCAGGTATTGGTGGTTGGGCAGGCATAGGAATGGCTGCTGGATTAACCGAAGACTCTGATGGTTTGGGTGCAGTAGGTGGCTATCGTCATCTGGAAAACTACACCAAACTAGGTGGTGTATTAACTGTATTCTCTCTCTAATCAGAGCTTAAAAGAGAAACAGTAACCAAGGATTCAAAACCTTGATATGTCCGCCCTCCGAATTTTTTACGGAGGGCGGGCTTTTTTATTTATGTGGAGAGATAAAATTATGATTTCTGAAAGGATAAAACAATCGCTTTTGATATTGCTAGGCACTGTGTTTCTTGCTTTGATTCTGATGCCAGGCCAAGCGTTTTCCGATGAAACAACCGCAGCGGAAGAAAAACCCTATAGTATTGATGATGAAGGTAGAGTGGATTGGTATACATTTAGTGGTTTCAGACGCTATCACGCCGAATGCCATGTGTGCCACGGACCTGCTGGGTTAGGAAGTTCTTTTGCTCCTAATTTACTAGACTCAACGAAAAATATTAGTTACGAAGAATTTTGGGAAGTAGTCGTAAATGGGAGAGTGAATGTTGGCGGAGGCGTGCAGAATGTTATGCCTGCCTTTGGAACAAACTTAAACGTGATGTGTTACTTGGATGATATCTATGCATACCTTTATGCAAGAGCCGATAATGCAATAGGAACGGAACGTCCTGATAAACAGGCTAAACCTGAAGAGGCTACAGAGAGAGATAAAGCCTGCATGGGCTCATAAGCTAAACCTGCAAAAGGTATAATGATAAAGATTATGAAACTTTATCTAGCTATTATTTTCGCTATATCGTTGATATATGCTTCTCAAGTATCTGCCGAAGGTGTAACCGAAATACAATCTCGGACATCGTTGCGTGTGTGCGGCGATCCGAGTAATTTACCGTTTTCAAATAGATTACAGCAAGGATTTGAAAATAAAATAGCCAAACTTCTTGCCGATAGTTTGGAATTACCGGTAATTTACTCTTGGTTTCCGCAAAGTTTTGGATTCGTTCGTACTACTCTGCGAGCACGAAAATGCGATGTGATAATCGGCTTTTCGGCTGCCCACGAGTTAATCTTGAATACCAACCCATACTATACATCGTCTTTTGTAATCGTTTATCCGTCGGAAGCCGATTATAAGGTAACTTCGTTGACCGACGAAGTTATACGAGAGCGAAAACTACGCATAGGTGTAGTCGCTGGAACACCGCCGAGCGGATTATTGCTGGATCAAGGTCTGATGGAACAGGTGTCTCCGTATCATTTGTACGTTGATACGCGAGCGGATTCACCGGGTGAACAAATTATAAAAGATATGATAGCTAATAAATTAGATATTGCGGTTTTGTGGGGACCGATTGCCGGATACTTCAATAAGAAGTATGATTCGCCCTTTGAAATCGTGTCTTTAGCCGAATATGACTCCGAAGCATATCCAATGGTTTTTTCTATGACGATGGGTATTAGGCGCGGAGAGGCTGAATGGAAAAAAACCTTGAATACGTTCATACGCAGGAATCAAGAAGAAATAGATGCCATTTTGACCGAGTACGGTGTGCCGCTAGTGGCAAAATAGTGCGAATACACTCTATAACACCTTTTCTAGTGGCTATAGCCATTGTATTGCCGGTGGATGCCAACGGTATTATCCCTGAGCCGAAAGACTATCGTATGAGTGAATATAGAACACCCACCCCTGCCACTTTGGCTGGGGCAACCGTAGTGGACTCTATTCAACTACACGCCTTGATGCAAGAGAATAAACAAACCGTATTGATAGATGTATTGCCGCTTGAGCGTAAACCACCCAATTTTCCTCCTGACCGTTTATGGCGCACACCACCACGTTATAATTTACCCGGCAGCGTGTGGTTACCTAATGTTGGAGACGGACCTATTTCACCGTTGTTTAAGGAGTATTTAATAGAGAATCTAGAGAAAATAGTGGCAGAGAAAGATAATCCACCACTAGTCTTTTATTGCCTTACAGATTGCTGGATGTCGTGGAACGCAGCAAAGCGTGCGCTTGAATTGGGTTATAGTAACGTTTATTGGTTCCCCGGCGGTAGCGACGAATGGGAAACCTTGGGCTATGAATTGGAACGCAGCAAAGCGGTGCCGATGCCCGAATTTATTAATGAACAAGAGGATGATTAACATGAGATATTTATTTAATATGCGCGTATATGTATGTGCAGTTTTGTTGTTTTGTATAACATTTGCGTTTGCCGAAACACAACCGAGTGAAGAGAAGATGGAACAAACCGCCAACGACTATTCTGAAGCACAAAGGTTATTATTTTCTACTCCGCACTTGGATAACATAAAAACCGAAGCCGTCTTGTATTACGATTTTGATCAGCACGGTGCGAATACGCTTAGCTTTAACGATGAGATTACCTTGACTATTAAAGGTATTTCAGAGCGCGGTGGCAAAGATTTGGAAGTTTCATTCTTGAGCGGAGAAAATAACAGACCCTACTCTGATATTAGGGATTTTCACTCTAACCCGTTGCTGATGTTTTTTCTGCAATGGGACGTAGAAAAAATGGACAGCGGTAGCAAAGTAACACATCATTACTTTCGCCACTTGCTGCGTCAGGCATTTCTAAATACTGCCGACAGTGAGGAAATTAAAATCGATTTTGAGGGTCGTAAAGAAACAGCACACAAAGTGTTTTTTCAACCTTTGGTTGAACAGCAAGGCGATGATAAATACAATGACTATCCGAAAAAGTATTATGAATTTGTCCTTAGCGATGCGATTCCGGGCGGAGTATATAGTATCAGCACTCTGATACCCTCTAGTGCCGATACCGAAAAAGCCGATGCCCTCAAAGAGCCGATTGAGTCTACAGTAATACGATTCAATCGCATTGACACGAGCGAGCAATAACGATTAACAAAACAAAATAGGAGTAGAAATGAAGTTAAAACAAATTATTACAGGATATAAAAAAACACCATTGGTGTTCTTTTTGATGTGTGGTTTTCTAGCAACTGAGCAAGCTGTCGCAAATGATTTTCCGACCAGTGCTCGTGCCGAATATGTGTTCGCTTGCATGAGTACGAATGGTCAGTCACGAGAAATGCTTGATAAATGCTCGTGTAGCGTAGATGCGATTGCCGAGTTAATGACTTATGAAGAGTATGTGGATGCCGAGACTGCGGTTAGAATGAGATTAATGCCGGGAGAACGCACCGCTATATTCCGTGATGTAGAATGGGTCAATAAAAAGGTTGAACAGTTGCGTACAGCCCAGGCTGAGGCTGAAATTCGCTGTTTTTGAGAGCGAAAATTGTCTATTAAAGTTCTGATATAAGAAGCATTTTATACCAATTTTTATTATATTTATTATCGCTGTAATATAGATTATTAATTAGATTTCTATTGTGAGATTAGGGATAACATGCTATTATTTACAAACGAAACACAGATACCATTCAATATTGAATGAATACTTGTGAACGAGTTAATTAAAGTTGTTACAACTGGAGGTGAAAAATGAAACACTGGAAACAACCTTCTATTAGAGAAACTTCCGTCGGCATGGAAATTAACTGCTATGCCTGCGCAGAGCTCTAAATAGATTATTTAGTTATCTACCAACTGCTGCCGAAAACTAATCACAATGCGAATTGTTGTATTAGGATCGGCAGCAGGAGGTGGATTTCCACAATGGAACTGCAACACGCAGTTTTGTAGACTAGCCAGAAACGGCAACCCCTCATCAATTCCTAGAAGCCAATCCTCAATAGCGATTTCATCGGACGATCGCAGTTTCTTACTTTTGAACTGCTCTCCTGATTTACGTTATCAAGTTAACCAAAACAAAGCTCTCCATCCATGCAACGGACTGAGAGGCAGCCCTATTGATTCGGTTATTTTAACCAACGGCGATGTAGATCATATCGCCGGTCTACTCACGATGCGCGAAAGCGAGTCCTTTCGCATTTATGCATCCGGCAGAGTGCAAAGCATACTTGCATCAAACAGCATATTTAATGTGCTCAATCCCGATTATGTCAAACGCGACACCTTTGAATTATCAAATGCTTTTGAGGTTAAAGATGCACAAGGTGAGTCTTTAGGCATTGAAGTTGAAGCGTTTGCCGTTCCCGGCAAAGTGGCTTTATTTTTGGAGGATGCGAGCCAAGACGATAACTTTGGTACTCAGGAAGGCGATACGGTAGGTTTGCATATACGAGACTTGCGAAGTAGTGCTTCGTTCTACTATATACCGGGTTGTGCTCAAGTGCCCGACTCGTTGAAACAAAGGCTAAACGGTGCCGAACTTTTGTTTTTTGACGGCACTTTATTCAGAAACGACGAAATGGTCAAAATGGGAGTCGGACAGAAAACTGGTGAGCGGATGGGACATATTAATATGGACGGCGAAGATGGTTCGCTCAAAGCCTTTAGCGATGTTGACATAAATCGAAAAATTTATATTCACATCAACAATACCAATCCGGTGTTGCTAGAAAACTCACCCGAAAGAAAAATTGTCGAAGCATCGGGCTGGACAATATCACACGACGGAATGGAAATTATATTATGAGAATCACTTTAGAAAAAAAATTGACACCAGAGCAGCTCAAACAAAATCTGCACGATATAGGCGAGCGTTACTACCACGACAAGCATCCTTTTCATCGTTTGTTGCACACTGGGAAACTGAGTCGTGGACAAGTCCAAGCATGGGCACTAAATCGCTATTGTTATCAGGCGATTATTCCTATTAAAGACACTTATTTGATGGCGAGAATGCCTTGTAATGTTATGCGCCGCGAGTGGCGGCAAAGAATAGAAGACCATGACGGCAGCGAAACAAGCGGAGGTGGAATAGAACGCTGGTTGAAACTGACCGACGGTCTAGGTTTGACACGCGATTATGTAATATCGCAAGACGGTGCTTTGCCAGCCTCAAGATTTTCTGCTGATGCCTATGTACGCTTTGTATCGGAGCGGCCGCTACTTGAAGCAATCGCCTCTTCGTTGACCGAAATTTTTTCACCGACGATTATTGCCGAAAGGGTTTCCGGCATGTTGAAAAATTACGATTTTATAACCGAAGAGACATTAGCCTATTTCAAACCTAGATTGACGCAAGCTCGGCGCGATGTTGATTTTGCGCTCCAGTGTGTGCTTGATCAAGCAAAGACGATTAGTGAACAAGAAGGCGTATTGAACGCGTTGCGTTTCAAATGTGATATTTTGTGGAGCCAACTGGATGCGTTGTATTTTTCTTATGTGGAACCGCGTTTGGTGCCACCAGACTGTTTCGTGCCGAATGACCAATAAGCAAAAACCTACTGATCGCGCGATAGTGGCGGCTGAATCTATACCGATATTGCCCACGCATATCAGGCTACACCACGATAAGGTACGCGATGCCTGGGTATTATTGGCACCAGAACGCTTATTGACACCAGACGAGATTGCGCTGGCGATCTTACGGTTGTGCGATGGGAAAACCACGGTTACGGCTATTTCAGAGAAATTGGCAAAAGAGTATAACGCACCTTGCGATGAGATTCAAAAGGATGTAGAAGCTATGTTACAAGATTTAGTAGATAAGGACTTTATGACGATATGAGTGCCAAAGATCAAAGCATTGGGATGCCGGTTTCTATTTTGTGTGAACTGACGCACCGCTGCCCATTGCAATGCCCCTATTGCTCTAATCCCGAGCAACTGGAGCGTGCTGCCGGTGAATTGACTACTGAGCAGTGGTGCGATGTGCTTGAGCAAGCGGTAGGCATGGGAATTTTGCAAGTGCATTTTTCTGGTGGCGAGCCTGCGGTTCGCAAAGACCTTGAAGATTTAGTGAAAGCAGCCGAGGAACTGGGGTTGTATAGTAATTTGATTACTTCCGCAGCTTCGCTCGATGAAAAACGCATGGAAACCCTCACTCGCTACGGGTTGAAGCATGTACAAATTAGCATACAAGATAGCAAAGAAGACACTGCCAACCACATCAGCGGTAATAAGCATAGTTTTAAGCAGAAAGTCAGGATTGCCAAAGCAGTGAAGGACAATAATCTGTCGTTAACCGTCAATGCACCGATACATAAAATGAACATAGAAAATCTTCCTGCGATTATTGATTTTGCAGTCAATTTGGGGGCTTCTCGGCTTGAGGTAGCACATGTGCAATACTATGGCTGGGCATACCATAACCGTGCAGCACTCATGCCGCTGCGGAAGCAGCTGGAAGTGGCAACCGAAGTTGTGGAAAGGGCAATCGAGCAACTAAAAGGTATTTTAACCATCGATTATGTGGTTCCGGATTACTATGCCAAGCGACCTAAAGCATGTATGGGAGGGTGGGCTAGACAATTTTTGAACATCACCCCGTCGGGCAAAGTGATGCCGTGTCATGCTGCCGAGAGTATTACCTCGCTAAACTTTGATAATGTCAAAGACCGTAGCCTTATGGATATTTGGCAAGACTCCGAAGCATTCGAGAGATTTCGCGGTACCGATTGGATGCCTGATAAATGCCGTAGTTGCCCTCGCCATACCATAGATTGGGCGGGTTGCCGCTGCCAAGCATTCGCAATTACCGGCGATGCCGCCAATATGGATCCGGCTTGTGAATTCTCCGAACATCACGAGCAACTAGTAGAAATTGCCAATTTAGAATCGCATCGTACCGAAGTGCCATTTGATTATAGACGCATAGGGGGAATACCGGTCAAAACCGCTTGATTCTTAATGATCAAGCCAAAGTACCGTTATTGAAAAAACTTAACCGCTATGCGCCATCAAACTTATGATAACCACCTGTAGGGGAGGGCTAACATGCCCTCCCTAAAGTACCGTTCTGCACTATTCCAACCGCTCCGCGCCACTTGGTTTTGGTTACCATAAATTGAATGGTGTACGATTTCGTTTGTACAGACGCAACCCGTTCTGCACAATGTTAAGCCGTTTGTGCCACTGCAACAAACGGCGGTTCTATTTTTCAGCCTCATTTATATATTCTTAAATGCCCTACCCCCAACCTCGCTGTAGTTATAGCATAGAAACCGACAGCCCGCATAAACTTGCGGTAAAAGAATACGGCTCCGAGGACGGGTATCCGGTTGTCTACCTACACGGCGGTCCTGGTAGCGGTTGTCGCATTGGTCTATGCGATTTGTTCGATCTAGAGAAATTTCGCATCATTGCCCCCGACCAACGGGGTGCCGGTGGCAGCACACCCAAGGGCTGTCTAGAGCAAAACGAGACTCAGCATCTCGTTGAAGATATTGAACTAATACGCAATAGCCTAGCAATAGAAAAATGGATGGTTGTCGGTGGGTCGTGGGGTGCTTTGCTGGCGATAGCCTATGCCGAAAACTATCCTTCCGCTGTCACTGGAATTGTTTTGCGCTCTCTGTTCTTAGGGGATGACGATGAAATACAACGAGCCTTTATAGACTTGCCTAAGATTTTTTATCCTGAACTGTACGAAATTTTTATCGGTTTATTGCCTGATGATGAAAGGCAAGAGCCTCTACAAGCGTATTACAAACGTATCCTCAACGACGACCCATCAATATCTCATCCGGCGACCTTCGTTTGGCATGATTACGAGCGTGCTTTGTCAGTATTGCAATTGCCGGTGTCTACCAATCGAATTTTACCTTCAAAGCTATCGTTGGATGTTATTGGGAAACGGGATCAAATGCCTGCTACGCCGCGCATGGAAGCGCATTACTTTTCCAATCACTGTTTCTTATCGCCGGGGCTATTGCTCGAAAAGGCTGATTGCCTGCATAATATCCCCGGAATCATTGTCCAAGCGCGTTACGATCTATTGTGTCCGCCACAAACCGCACATGCCTTAGCACGCCGCTGGCCTCACAGCCGAGTTGTAACCGTAGAAAAAGCTGGGCATAGCCAGTCGGAATCAGGCATAACCGAAGCTACGCGCAGTGCCGTGACGGCATTGGTATCGTAGCTTATCAAGCTATCCCACCACGGCAATTACTACTCCAGCAACTGCCACACCAACACCAACCATCCACATGATTAGTACTCGCGTCATTTTCTCAATCTTAGCATCTATGTAATCTTTAGTTGCCACATCTTTTGCACTAGCTATACCAGTAGCCGCTTCCTTTGCTTCGGCATCGGATACATCAGGAATTTTTCTTAACGTGTTATAAAGGGCTATATCAGACATCTTGTTTACTCTCAAATAAAGACTATTTTAGCCTTATAATCGTAAAAATGGGGTAACCGCCACGCGCCATCTGCATGGCTCCTATAAATCAATGGCGCAGAGCGGTTGGGTGGTACAAGGATCCAATATGGGTAGGGGAGGGCTAACATGCCCTCCTAAACGCATTGTCCTTGTACGAACAATCCATTCATCCATTTCGTTTACGGTAACCATAATTTGATGGCGCGCAGCGGTTGGAATAGTGCAAAACAGTACTTTAGGGAGGGCATGTGGGGCTGTTGAAAAATAGAACCGCCGTTTGTTGCAGTAGCACAAACGGCGTGACTTTGTGCAGAACCTTTGCAACCACCCCGTCAGGCTGCGCCTGCCACCCCTCCAAAGGAGGGGAATGTACTAATGCAGACACTTCTTCAACAGTCCCATGTTAGTCCTCCCCTACGGTGCAAAGCCTTAACGTTATGCTAGCTAGCGAGTAGGTCGCCAAGGATTTCGTTGATACGCTTAAAGTCTTCTTCAAATAAACCTAGAGTAGTGAAATGTCCCCATAGGCTATCCAGCACTTCTATGTTGCTGTTGGGTATCATCGCTTGTTCGGCACGACAATCTTGTTCGGGTATAAACATATCTTCGGCAAAAGCGATAACGGTTGTGCGGGCAGTAATACGCTGCAAGGCTTTATTCAAATCGCCGTCATACGGAATGCTTACATCGCCGTTTTTCCATTTATCTGCCATACATAGTAAGACATTGGGATCCATCGGTGCAAACCATTTTTCCCAAAAGCCGCTCAAGAACTCGTCCATAGACTTAATGTCAATTTTTTGCCACAGTTGTTGCTTGTAGAATTCGGGGCATACACCCATTAGCGCAAATACTCGAGCCAAGCGTTGCAAGCCGTCTTTGACGACATCGTCTCCGTAGTCTCCATGGTTCCAAACCGGATCGGATTTGAGTGCCTCGCAAAAAGTATCCACATAAAGTGCGTCGTGCGGAGTTACTTTGGCGGTGCCGGCAATCGGTGCAGCACGGCGCACCATGTCCGGATAGCGCACTGCCCATTCATAAGTTTGCTGCGCTCCCATAGACCAGCCGACAACCAGTTGTAGTTCAGTGATGCCGAAGTGTTCATTAAGCAAGCGATGTTGGGCGCGTACGTCATCGGCAATATCCAGCGACGGAAACGAGCTTGCATTAAACGGAGCATCACTATTGTTAGGAGAACTAGAAAGCCCATTGCCAAGTTGGTTAGGGATAATAATGAAGTATTTTTTAGGGTCAAGTGCTAAGCCTTCGCCTATATAATGTTGTAGGCTACCGCTGGTGCCGGAGAACATCACCGGAAAGAGTATTGCATTGTCTTTTGCAGTAGCGAGTTCGCCTGCCGTTGCATAAGCGAGTTTGCAATCTGGCAACGAACCACCGCGTTGTAATCCAAAATCTCCGAGATTGAAAATCTCATAGCTTCCATGATTTTTTTCGTTGTAAAAGTCGTTTGGCATAGGGGTTTCCTCCTTTGTGTTAAGTTGATCTAATCATTACGTGGGGCTGTTAAAAAAGTATCGTCATTGCAAAAATTCAACCGCTCTGCGCCATTAAATTTATGATAACCACCTGTAGAGGAGGGCTAACATGGGGCTGTTGAAAAAGTATCTGCATTGGTACATTCCCCTCCTGTGGAGGGGTGGCAGGCGAAGCCTGACGGGGTGGTTGTGGTGGTTCTGCACTAGACAATTATCCCCTACGGTGCATGAAACATTTTCTTAATAGTCGCATTAGAGGTTATCCAAAATTTGGCGCACTTTGTATCGGTAGTTTTCTTCGGATATCAAATCCCGTTCGCGCAAGCCTTTCAAATATCTGAGACGTGCCTCCACTGAGTTGTCGGGTTCTGCTTTACGCTCACCTTGGGCTTGCATCTCGGTTTGCTTTTCGGCATCAGCGGTCGCACGCAAAGTTTCGCGCGGATCTATCATAAGCCAGTCACTACGAACGTCACCGCTGCGGGTTTCCGCATAGCGAGTGCCGGGAAATAGTGCAGGCTTGTAGTCAGAATCAGCCATACGCTCACGGCTACCAAGCTGTGGTGGATTGATAAATCCAGTATTTTGCCCAAAAAGTCTACGTTTAGCGACACCCCGTCGTATAGACCCGAAGACTATTTGCAACCGTTTATTTCTCCAGAATATACGCCCAGTGGTATAAGCCGGTTTTTTGATAAATTTGCCGAGCACCGACGATAATTCCATTACCTGAAAGGCGATGTCTTGGTCGGGACGCGCTTCTCTAAAGGCTTCACTCAGTTTGATGCCTAGGGATTTGGTTTTTGATTTTGAGAACAATGCCTCTGGTATGTCGTCATCCGATGTCTTTTTAGGTAGAATTTTTATTTCGGTGAGGATTGTGGTAAGCGTCTGCGGGTTAATTTTAAGCGGGTGGTTATTACTAATTTCAGGGTTGCCGTCGCGTGCCACGAGTTTGACGAATTCACCCTCCTGCCATTGTCCGACTTGGGCGTATGTGCATATTGGTATCGCAAAGAGCACCAATACATAAGCGATGATTTTATAGAATTTGCAATAAGAAAGCATTGCGCTATTTTAGCATTAAAGTATGGGGTTTTTGGAATAGTGTACGATGTCGATAAGGAATTGGACACCAGCAATGGATCAATTAGCTATTGAGTACGAAGTTTCACAAAGTAGCTGACAGCCGAGAAAATGATAGTCTTGCCTTGCTATAAAAACCTTATCATCAATCCAACTGCTGCAATTATTATCCCAGCGACCGCATATATTCTATTTGTTAGTCTAGTTTCTAAATTTGCTATCTCTGCTTTTATGTACTCCTTTGTAGCCATATCTTTTATATCCGCCTTCGTAGCCATTTCCCTTGAACTAGCAACCCCTGCCACGGCTTCCTTTGCTTCGGCATCGGATACATCAGGTATCTTTCTTAATATGTTGTATAACGCAATATCAGTCATTTCTATTTACTCCAGTATGTGAAGTTTAACATATTCCGAGATATTCGGGGTTGTTGGAAAGGGACTGCCAAAACCATGCAGGTGGCGCAGAGCGGTTGGTTGGTGTAAAGGTGGTGCGTACGCAAAAGACCACCCCGTCAGGCGAAGCCTGCCACCCCTCCACAGGAGGGGAATGTACTCACTTTGTTTGTGCAGATCCAGAGGAGGGGAATGGTCCGCTCCTACACATGTAGGGTACTTTGTGGTTGGAAAAAAAGCTGTTGCCGGTTTCTGCCGGCAACAGCATTACGAGTATTTATGAAGGATGTTGTTGTACTTAAAAGAACATGATGGCACCAATTGCCAATGTTTGTTCCTCGTTGGTAATACCGCTATGCGATTCGGCTTCGGTATCAGTGTATTCAAGCACCAAGTTCAACGCTTCGCCTATCGGATGATAAAGACCGACTACCACTGATTCGTTGGTATCAATCAAATGATAGTTAGGGTCATACGGATCGCAGGCACCATTTAAGGTGTTAAATTCGGCGACGAGGCAATCGTTGTTTCCATCTGGGCCATCATTATCAATTCTCCAGTCACGGTCCCGAGCGGTTTCGTCAAGCGAACTTTCACCGTAGCTGAGTCCCAGCAGGGTACCGGTGGGCAGGCGGTAGCGACCTTGGAGGTAAAAACCGTCCGAGTCGCGCTCATTAAACAAGGCATCCACGCCGTCTACTAGGAAGCCGGTAGTGCCGATGCCTTCACCATCGTAATAATGACCAACGACATCAAAGCTGCCGTAACCCCACTTGAAACCAATTTCATAGCCTTCGGCTTCGGTATTGTTACCTTCGCCGCCTTCTTCACCGCCAGTGGTATCTGGACCGACAAAGTCTACCTCCTGGTAGATGAAGCCTGCCCAAAGTTTCAATGAGGTGTCGCCCGCCGCATAGTCGTAGTTGAGCTTGGCTTCAAAACCGTAGGTATCATTTTCTTGACGATAATTGGCAGCGCGAGTTTCCCTGTTCATGGGATCATTTTCAGCAAAAGGAATCGTTTGAGCACCAGTACCAATGCTACTATATGCAGTACTATTAGTAGCAGTAGCACCAGCCAGCGAAACCGCTTCCCATGGATCAACGAGTGCCGCAGTTAAAGTAAAGCCGTTCATGTTAGGCGATGTATATTGAACTTGGGCTTTCCAGTCGGCGTACAAATAACCGACACCAATACGACCTAGCGTAGTGTGACCATCAATATATGCACCCGACCCGACACCAAGTAGCGTCATATCTTGCAGAATAGCGTCGCTGCCGAACACACCCAAATCGCGTCCCAGCTTGATCGTGCCCCATTGTTCGGTGCCGAAAGTCAAGAAGACTTGACGAAAGTTGACATCATTTTGACCTAGGGCACCATCTCTACCAGCTAGAGGACCGTTTCCAGTACTAGTCCCTGGCTGATAGCTAAGATGAACAGCGGTTTTGATGCCGCCATCGGTGACCGTTGAGGCAGTGAAATTGAACCAAGACGGCAACAAACCGTCTCTGACATCAACGTAGTCTTCGTCGGCACCGTTTCCTAGACAGGCTAAGCCGCCTCCGATTACAGTGCCTTCTACTTGCGGATCACATTCGCCTATAGTGGCAAACGCATTTACATTACCGCTAAAGTCAACATCCCATGCACCCATGCGCATCATTGATAAACCTTCAAATGCATCTGCAAATGCAGATGTGGGGATGGTAAACATCAAACAGCTAATCATGGTTACTGTTAGTTTTTTCAAATATTTCATATTCTCCTCCCGAGAGTTATTACTTTGATAAGAATCCAAGACTTAAAAAATAAGTCACTAATATATCTAAAAAAGTTTAGATAATCGCTGTAGTATAAGTTAAATAAATATGTAATACTACAAAAATGGTACAAAAATGATAAAAAAGTGTTGCTAAAAAGCAACACTCCAATAATGTATATAGGGCTATTGAAAAATAAAATCGCCGTTTGCTGCAAATAACCGTTCCTTGTTGCAGTAGCACAAGGAACGTTAGGTTGTACAAAATTTAGCTATTTATGGCTGTTAGAAATAACACGAATAGCAAAGACAAGCGGTGTAACATTGTGCAGAACCTTAGCATGGGTATGTAGGTCGGACAAACTAAGGCTTGTCCTAAATGGTGGGTACGCAAAAAAGTACTGACATTGAACAAACCTAACCGCTTGCGCCACATAATTTATGAGAACCAAAATTTGTGGGATTTTGCTATAATAACACTTTTTACATTGGCATATATTATGGGAGAGAAAGAAGTGGAAAAGAAAGAAAAGGCTTTGGTTGAGCAAATGACAAAAGAAGAAATAGAAGAGTTAATTGACTCAAAGATATCTAAAGTAGAAGTAGAGCTTAAAAAGCAGATACTAGTACTTAGAGAAGAAATAGTTGAGTTGAAATCAAAAATTGCAGACTTAGAAGTGTCTACAATTAAAGGGCAAACTAAGTGGGGTCTAACGACTATTTTTTTGCTGAGTGCATTGATGGGAATTTTTGAGTTTATGATTTAACGTTAGGGTTTTGCACAAACCTAACCGCTTTCGCAACATAATTACAGCAACCATACAGATAGAGCGGAGCGGTTGGATCTATGCAGAACAGTCCTTGAGGGCGGACATATCCAATTGCTGATTGATTTCAACAGCCCCAATGCTTTTATCATCCGAGTATGTTGGGGAATTGGTCTAGGATTTCTTTATGCAGTGTCTCAACTTCGGCAGACGGACGCCCGCGCTCGCCGGGCAACGATAGATCGGCGACTACTGTGGACGGCCGTTTGGACATGACCAATAGACGATCGCCCAAAAATATTGCCTCACGCAGGTTATGCGTCAAGAAAATAACGATACGCGATGAGACTTCCAGTTGCGACAAAAGCAACTCTCGCAGCCGTTGTGAGGTGAGTTCATCAATAGACGAAAATGCTTCGTCCATCAACAACAACGGAGCTTTGACCGCAAATGCGCGCGCCAGGGCAGTGCGCCGTGCCATACCCAACGACAGCGCATTCGGATAACTATCGGCAGCGTCGGCTATGCCCATTTGTTCTAGTAGCGATGTGACTTGTGCTTCGCTGTGTTGTGGCGAAGGCAAAGCCAGCATGATGTTTTCTTTTAGTGTGCGCCACGGTAATAAGCAAGGTTTCTGGAATACATAAGACAGCGGTAGCTCGCCTTTGGGATGCGGCGGTAGTTCGATGTGTCCGTGGTAGTCAGCATCGAGTCCGGCGATAAGATTTAGCAGTGTTGTTTTTCCGCAACCTGAGGGACCGGTGATGACGATTAGTTCATGATCTGGAATGGTAAACGCAACATCTCTAAGCACCGGAATTTGTTTGCCGTCATGGCGCATAAAGTTCTTTTCATCAACCTTGACTGAAAGCAGTGGGTCAGACATTATTTACGCCACCGGTTGACATATCGTTCAAAGGGCTGTACCAAGAACAACTCCACGAACTGCATGATAACGACGAAGGTTAAGCCCCACGCCATAATCCCAGCGATATTGAATAATTGAAATTGCAGGTGTAGTTGAAAACCTACACCATCGCTGCGTCCGAGCAATTCAACCACCAGCACAATCTTCCAGATCAACGAGATACCTGAGCGTGTTGCCGCAGCGACATAGGGTGCGAGCTGCGGTATGACGACATGGCGCAGTCTCTTCCACCAGCTGAATTGAAATACATATGCCATATTTTGCAAACCGCTATCCATAGCGCGTGCACCTTCGCGTAGAGTCACAACCACATTAGGTATTTTGTTGACGGCAACGGCGAGGACTGCGGCGACTTCGGTCAATCCCAACCAGATATAGGCGAGGATGATAACGACCAGTGCTGGTAGATTAAGGAAGAACAACAACCACGGATCAAGTATTTCGTTCGCTCTCATGGAAGTCCCCATCAACAGCCCAATCGTCATGCCTATGAAGATGGCAAGCGTGAAGCTGGCAATCACGCGCCATAGCGTGATGCCGATATGAACAAGCAATTCACCACTCTCAGTGTATCGGGTTATTTCTGCCAATACGTCCGTTGGCAGCGGCAGTGATTCTCTGCCCAAGCCCAAAGAACCCAGCCACCATATAGTGATGAGTCCTGCCACTGAGGCAATCGGAATAAACGGAAATTTTTTAATGGTAGTTGCGGCTACGGAAGACATATGTCACCTGTGAGGTTGTTAAAAAGGTGTTTCATGCACTGGGGTTCGGGTGTACTTTGTATCAACACACGATATCGTGCCAGTACTCGGCAAATGGTTTGCACAATTTGGTGGCGCAAGCGGTTACAGTTGTGCGGAACGGTACCGTAGGGCGGACATATAAGTCCGCCCCTACCGTTTTCGTAAATTTGGTGGCGCATGGCGGTTGGGTTCGTACAAGTGCTAAACTTTAGGGAGGGCATGTTAGCCCTCCCCTACGGGTGGTTTGCATAATTTAGTGGCGCAAGCGGTTGGGTTCGTGCAGACACGCCACAACCACCCCGTCAGGCTGCGCCTGCCACCCCTCCACAGGAGGGGAATGTACCAATGCAGACACTTTTTCAACAGCTCCATGTTAGCCCTCCCCTACGGGTGGTTTGCATAATTGGGTGGCACAAGCGGTTAAATTCGTGCAAGTACTAAACTTTAGGGAGGGCATGTTAGCCCTCCCCTACGGGTGGTTTGCATAATTTGGTGGCGCATGGCGGTTGGGTTCGTGCAGACACGCCACAACCACCATTTAGGAAAAGCCTTAGCTTGTCCGACCCGCATAACCATGTTAAGGTTCTGCACAATGTTACGCCGTTTGTTGCCGTCGCAACAAACGGCGGTTCTATTTTTTGACTTCATCAAATAGCACTTTGGGTGTCCGATAACCTTGTAGTAACGAACCGTTGTCAAGCAAAAAGGAAGGAGTGCCTTTGATGCCGAGCAGTTCTGCCACGCGCAGATTCTCGTCTAATGGGGTGTCGCATTGTTTATCCTCTACAGCCATACCCAGTTTGGCTTTGTCTAATGCCTCAGGGCGATCGTCGGCACACCAAACACCAATTGCCTTCTGGTATGCCGTATCTCCAAGAAACGGGGTTATAAAATAGCGTACTCGTATACCAAGCGCATTGACTTGGTCTATTTGGCTATGAAAATTACGGCACGAAGCACATTCCACATCACTGAACACATTGATTGTGTATTCATATTCCGCCGGTGCGTAAGTAATCGCCTCTCGCTCGGAAAGCATCGCGACGATGTTGCCCCTTAATTCATTCTTAGCCTGCTTGGTAAGGTCTTTGCCATTTTCTAAGTCGTATAACGAACCGGCGAGTAAAAATTTTCCATCTTCGGTCAAATAATAAACGCCCCCTTCGATGACAACCTCGTAGACACCAGGCATTGCTGCCGGTTTTAGACTGTCAATCTCGGCGTTAGGAAAAGAACCTGCTAGATATTGCTTCGCTTTTTCAATACTCAAATCGCCTGCATTGGCAAGCGTGACGAAAGCCGTAGCAAACATCAAAAATGTATAGACTACGACACGATAAAGTGTTTTTTTCATAATTAAACCTCTCAATTTTCAAAAGACATTAAAACCAAACTTATGGAACCACCGTATGCTTGGTCAGAATACGATTTTTCTTCATGCACGACTTTTACCAGCCCCACATTCGGTGCGTACCACTCGTTGGTTTCAAACAAAACTTGGTCTGTAGCAACGCCCAAAGCTCGCGGCACTTCAACTAGGGCTTTACCTTGAACATAAAGACAATTTTCAAACTCACCTGCAGGTACCGATAGCTTTACATCGTTGCTCACGATTTCCCAATCCATTTGATATTTAACGATTTCTTTGAGCTCGTTGGCGGTAGGAGCATGTCGAGCGAGTAGATAAGGCTTAGCTTTATACGACCACTGTGTGCCTGCTTGCAATGGATATTTGATCACATAACGCTCAGCAACCCCAAAACGAGGCGAAGGCTCAACGATTGTCCGTTTTGATGAGCGCACAATGCCGTCGTTTCGGTCTTGTATGTAGTAGTAATTTCCAGTATTCGTTTTACGGATATGATATTGCTGATTGCCCGCCTCCCAAATTCCGGCATTGGTAATTTGCAGTTCGCTTTCGTTGCGCTCATAAGGGGTTTCACTCACAACCCAATACTTCCATTCCATGCCCTCTTGTAACGGGAAATAGCTGCTTGGCATCTCTTCGCTACGACCACAAGCTACCACACACGCAGCAACAATGGCGACCGTACAAATTCTAAACAGCATCGTGGTATTCATTTGTCGGGCAATTCAGGGTCGGGAAAGTCGGAAATATCAATACGCTGCATAGTCTCCACAAACAGGGTTTGCCCCATGCCCGGTTTGGGTACTATAGCATTTTCGAGTTTGCCGACTTGAGGAATACCGCGGCGCAACCTCTTATTGGCTTTGGTGACTTGATTGTGCAGAGACTTAGAATACGGTATTTTATATGAGCGAGGCATCCCTTTGATTTTCTCTTCATCCAACGGCAATGCCCACAGATAGACTGCACCATCCTCTTTGGTCTTCTCTTTGGGTTCTTCTACTTTGCCTGCCAATAGGATGAACTCACCGGGCAAATCGGATTGTGTCGGCCACCCCAGCAAGCCCTGCAAAGAGAAATAGGTTGCATAATAAAAAAAGCCAGTTAGGACGATTGCTCCCGCCTTAATCCATACCGACCATTTCGAGTAAAGACATAACCCCAGCAGCAAAACCGCAAGGGCAACATAAGCGGTGATGATTGCGATGAGTGCGGTATTCATATCGGCTCCACAGTAACCAAAGATTTTGGTAGTGTGTTGATTTCGCCTACGCTACCGTCTTCGTTGACTCTGAACCGCACTGCGGTGCGTTCCGAGTTGGTTGCTTCTAGTAGCACTTGACCGTAAAACACAATTTCAAGCCACGGATTCACTTTAGACACGCTCACCTCGGCGGTTACTGGTTGCTTGGTGTTGGATTTGTAGTAATGCACGTTGACGGTGTATTCACCCGGAATCGGTTTTCTGAGCGTTACTATTTCTTGATTCAAGGGATTGAGGACTTCTTTGCCGTCAACCATTATCGTATCGTTGCTTGTGCCGCGATCGTCGCGATCTAAATGCATAAAACCAGCCTCGTTATGATTAAACCAAACAAGATTTCCTTGCGGATCCTCTACCCATGTATCAACATCATCTGGGCTTTGATCAGGCCATTTGACCGTGATGATGTATTCGGCTTTCAATTCTACATTGCCGTCCTTGGTTACTGGATTTAAAAAAATAATTGCAATCATAAATAAAAAAGTAAATACGAGTAGCACATTGAATAGCAGATCGGTGAAAGGATCCATCGCAAGTGAAGTTCGTGCCTGTCGCTTAAAAGCCATCGTCTTGGGAAAAACTATTATTCGGTCGTCTTGGTGTAAGTCTCGGCGAAATGGGTTACACCTGATAGCAAGCGATCGGCACCACGATCTAACATCAGGTATTGAAGTCCGAGCAACATTGCACCAAGCAATCCGGTTAATGTAGTGTTGAGTGCTACTCTCATACCTTGTGCCATATCACTGAATAACACATAGACTTGTGAAACATCAGCCAACGACGCACTAGATAGCGATTTCAGCATGATGATAAAACCAATGACGGTTCCTAACAAACCCAGTTTGATTAACAACTGCGAAAAAAACCATCCGCTTTCGTGCGGGCCGTTGGCGTGTTCGCTTAATACTTCGTCGAGTTTGGATGCTTGCTGTGCGCCGGCTTGATCGGACAACGATTGCCGATAGCGAAAAATGCCGATCAAATAATCGGCTATCAACGACGAAGGTAACAACTGCTTATCAAAATATAACTGGTTATCAGCAAAATGTAGTTTGCTTGGTGCATCGATGATTTTTCCTAATTCGTTTAACTGCCGAGACAGGAACACACTGCGTATTGCACAATGGACAGTGCCGACGATAAAAATCAGCATGATTATCAGAGACAATTTGGTTGGGTCTGTTTTTAGAACATCCTGTATTACGCCTTGCTGCCATGCCAGCCATGCAAAGAACGTTAAAACGAAAATGAAAATAAGCCACTGCAACAATAGCAGATGCGGGTAATTGAGTTTATTGTCTATCATTTAGGTATGCCTTTCAGATTAGAAACTTAAATTGTAGCATGAACCGACACCGTAGAGGCAGACTAATGGGGCTGTTGAAAAAGTGGTATTCCCCTCCTGTGGAGGGGTGGCAGGCGAAGCCTGACGGGGTGGTTGTGGCACGTCTGTAAAAACAATCCATTCATTTCGTTTATGGGAACCAAAACCAAGTGGCGCAAGCGGTTACGTTTGTGCGATAACATTTATGGTAACCATGATTTAGTGGCGCAAGCGGTTACGTTTGTGCGGAACGGCGGATAATTGAAATGCCGATTGATTTTGATGTACGTATTGTTTTTAACGATCACAGTATTCAGATTTCGTACAAAGTTACGCCACTTGACCTACTGGCTCAAGTGGCGGGTACACTCGGCGATAATCGGCGGCTTTATTTTATATATCGTTCTGCGCTGTTTTTTTTTTCAAGAACCCGTTTAATAGTTAAATTAATTGTTATACTATATCGCTAAATATCCCGTAATATGCAATGTAATTGTCATGCTTTGCATATCTTAATTTAAATATAAGGAGTTAAAATGTTTAAGTTCAAAAAAAATGTAGTTTACCTTTTATGCATCGGTTTGTCGTTAATTCTTTCTAGTGCGTTTGTTCATGCAGATGATGACGACGAGAATGGTGTTTCCGGCGAGTTGGAAATCTATTTTAGTAACAAATTTATAGAAGAAGGTGAGAGTGAAATACCGGGACGCGCGGTGATGACACCGGAGCTTGAGATTGAATTTGAAGGATTAAATATCGGAGACTTTGAAGTACCAAGTTTCTTTATCGAAGCCGAGATGGCAATTGCAGAATCAGAAAATCTTCGCGAATCTGAAGTATCCATAGGCAAGGAGTGGGAGTTTAACAACTTTAGTATGGCACTTGGTTATACATGGGTCTACGAAGATGAGGAAGAAGAAGGCGAAGAAGAGGAAGGCGAAGGCGAAGAAGACCCTAATGACCACGAGTTTTTTCTAGGTCTCTCATGCGAAGAATGTCTGCCTTTTGAGATTGTTCCAAACCTGTCTTATGTACACTCCACCGAAGCAGACGGCGGTATGATTGAAATCGAATTAGCAAGAGAGATAGAGATGGAACGCTTCAGCATAGAACCTTATGTAGGAGCCCTGATTGATTTCGGTTATGTCAGCGATGAATACGACGGGCTAAACAACATATTTGTTGGTTTATCAGTGAATGTACCATTGACTGATGCGATTAGCCTGGGAGCATACGCTACACATTCCTTCGCCGAGGAAAATCTTCGTCGCGAAGGCCATGACGACCAAACCTGGGGCGGCATAGGCTTGGAATTTGAATTGTAAGCCTATTGTATCCCCTCAACCAACAGATAAGGAGACCACACATGTACGAAAATAAACACCCTTCACAGCCTAAGTATCTAGGGTGGCTGCTGCGCTATATCCTCGTCGCGATTTGCCTATTTAGTTTTGCTACTGTGGCGATTGCCGGACAAACCGTCCAAAATGTCAATATTGCTTATGTCAAAAAGGAGACTGAGGTGTTGCCGAAAATGTCCAACATTGAACTGCCGCCTGAGGATGACGGCGCACTTGGTGGTGAGCAAGGCATAAAAGATAGTAATACGACTGGAAAATTTCTAGGTCACAACTATACGCTTGAATCAGTTATTCTTGGAGAGAATGATGAGGTGGCAAAAGCCCTTGACGAGTTATTCAAAAAGGGTATACGGCATTTTGTCGTCAATCTGAGTGCTGAGGAATTGCTGGCTACAGCCGACTCCGAACAAGGCAAACAATCTTGGTTTTATAATATTGATGCAGAAGACGATTTTTTGCGCACCAAGGAATGCCGACAAAATATCTTTCACATCACACCCAGCCATGCGATGCGTGCTGACGCACTTGCCCAATATCTCATTGCTAAGAAATGGGACAAATGGTTTTTGGTAGAGGGAAAAAGACAATCGGATGCCGGCTTTGCGACAGCATTGCGGAAAGCAGCGAAAAAGTTCGGTGGAAAAATCGTTGCTGAAAAAAAGTGGGATTTTGATACTGCCGATATGCGCCGCACTGCAGCTTCAACCGTACCGGTCTTCACTCAAGACGCGCCAGATTACGATGTACTGATTGTTGCTGACATGGTCGGAGAGTTCGGCGAATATCTGATGTATAAGACCTGGAAGCCTATGGTGGTGGCAGGTTCCCAAGGACTCGTGCCGGTGACTTGGCACAGAGCACACGAACAATGGGGGGCTGCACAAATACAAAAACGTTTTCGCAAAAACTTTGGACACCCTATGTCGGAAAAAGATTACGGCGTATGGTCGGCAGTGCGTAGCATCAGTGAAGCCGTCACTCGCTCGCAGTCGGTAGCCGACAAAGATATAGCAGCATACATCAGAAGCGACAAATTCGAATTAGCAGGATACAAGGGACAACCGATGACGTTTCGTACCTGGAACCAACAACTCCGCCAACCGATATTATTGGTGTCGCCGAACTCACTAGTCTCAGTTTCCCCTCAAAACCAGTTTTTACATCAAAGATCCCAGTTAGATACGCTGGGCTTTGATGACTATGAAGTAGAGTGCAAACTCAATGAAGTTAAACAATGACAGGAGGTAATAAAATGTCTTATTTTTCAAATAACCTAAAGCGGTTAATATTTTTCACGCTCATTTTGTGTAGTCCGCTTTTGTTCGCCGAAACGATTTATGTTTCCAACGAAAAGGATAATACGCTCAGTATTATTGACGGCAAAACACTAGAAGTGATTAAAACCGTCAAGGTTGGGCAGCGTCCGCGTGGGCTTATTATGGGTAGAGAGCAAAAATTTCTCTACATCTGCGCAAGCGACGATGACACAATCCAAATACTTGATTTGGCTACCAACGAAATAGTCGGCAATTTGCCTTCCGGCCCCGATCCTGAACTTATGGCAATCTCCCCCGACAATACAACAATCTATGTTGCCAACGAAGATGATGCCTTGGTTTCGATAGTTGATATCGCTGCGAAAAAAATCGTTGCGGAAATAGAGGTCGGTGAGGAACCCGAAGGTGTAGGTGTTAGTCCCGACGGCAAAACAGTCGTTGTGACATCAGAGACGAGCAATATGGCACATTTTCTGGATGTTGCCAGCCGTAAATTGACTCATAATGTGCTGGTCGGAACACGACCGCGTTTTGCCGAATTTACACACGACGGCATGCAAGTCTGGGTGTCTGCCGAACTCGGCAACACAGTCAGCGTGATTGACGCAAAGGATCCTAAAATAATAAAGACCATTGAATTTCCAATCCCTGGTTTGAAGAAAGAGGAAATACAGCCGGTTGGTGTGCGTATCACTGATGATGACAAACATGCATTCGTGGCATTAGGACCTGCAAGCCGTGTCGCTGTAGTGAATGTCCAAACCCTTGAGGTTGAGAAATATCTGTTGGTCGGTAGACGAGTTTGGCAGTTGGATTTCAATGCCGATGAAACTCGAGTATATACGACAAATGGTGTCAGCAACGATATCTCGGTTATAGACGTTGAAAGCCAAAAGGTGTTAAAATCTATAGCAGTTGGAAATTATCCTTGGGGTGTAGCCGTCAAGGACGACTAATTACTGATTAGTATGTAGGTAAATTAGGGGCAGACATGGTTGTCCGCCCCTAATTATCTTTGAATACCTGCCCAAATACAGTGTTAGTACATTCCCCTCCTGTGGAGGGGTGTCAGGCCTATGCATTTTGTAATGTATGCGTTTAGTAATCATGTTGGGGTTCTGCACAATGTCACACCGATTGACCTACTGGCTCAATCGGTGGTTCTATCTGACGGGGTGGTTGCTAAGTGTCTGCACAAATACAGTGCTAGTACATTCCCCTCCTTTGGAGGGGTGTCAGGCTCCGCCTGACGGGGTGGTTGCTGAGTGTCTGCACAAATACAGTGCTAGTAACTTTTTCAACAGTACGAATCAAATCGCAAGTTATGTATAATGGTTTGCTTAGTATGCCGTATCTATAACTTGAAACTAGCCCGATAATACATTGTCCTCAAAAGAAACCCTAAAAGTTGACGCAGTTAGCTATGACTACGGAACTATCAAAGCACTTGATGCAGTTAGCTTCTCAGTTGCTGCCGGTCAATTCACCATACTACTAGGTCCCAATGGTGCAGGGAAAACAACGCTATTTTCTCTGATTACTGGTCTATACCATAGCCGCCATGGGCAAATTTCTATCTGCGATTGCGCTATGGACAAAAAGCCAGCCAAAGCCTTATTGCAACTTGGTGTGGTTTTTCAGCAACGCTCTTTGGATATGGATCTAAGTGTGCGTCAAAATCTTAAGTACTCGGCACATTTGTATGGATTGTCGTCCAACGAAGGCATGAAACGTGCGACTCGGGAACTTGAGCGTATCGGAATGATTGATCGAATGGAAACCAAAATCAGGTTTCTCAGCGGCGGACAAGTGAGACGCATAGAAATCGCACGCGCCCTAATCAACAAACCCAGATTACTGATTTTGGATGAACCCACAGTAGGTTTGGATGTGCAGAGCCGTGAACTGATAATCAAGCATGTACGCAAAATGTGTGATGAAGGTTTGTCGGTATTATGGACTACCCATTTACTTGATGAGGTTCAAGCCGACGACCGCATGCTGATACTCAAAAAAGGCCAGATAGCGATGCGTGGCAGTGCCGAACAACTGACTGGCACCAGCGAGGCTATTGCGATGAGAAAAAAATTAGCTGAACTTCTATAGGATAGCAATGAATCAAAGTACTACAAAATTAACCCTGCTTAGCTATTTTTATTTTTTCTTAGGGATAGTCGAGCGTGAAATATTGCGCTTCCTGCAACAACGCGAACGATTTGTGGCTGCATTGGTGCGCCCCTTGGTGTGGCTGTTCATATTTGCTGCTGGTTTTCGTTCAGTATTAGGCGTGTCTATTATTCCACCCTATCAAACCTATGTGCTTTACGAAGAATACATTACGCCCGGATTAATCGGCATGATTCAGTTGTTCAGTGGGATGCAAACTTCTTTATCTATGGTCTATGATCGCGAGATGGGTAGCATGAGAATTCTACTGACTAGTCCAGCACCGCGCTGGTTTTTATTGGTCAATAAATTATTGGCAGGCACCGTCATCTCAATACTACAGGTCTATGTGTTTCTTGCAATCGCTTGGTTTTGGGAAATACGCCCGCCTACTCTTGGTTATTTAACATTATTGCCGACATTGTTGCTGACTGGGTTTATGTTGAGTGCTATCGGGTTATTTATATCATCGGTGATCAAACAACTGGAAAACTTTGCGGGGATTATGAATTTCGTTATATTCCCGATGTTCTTTGCCTCTTCGGCACTTTACCCTTTGTGGCGCATTAAGGAGTCCAGTGTGCTATTGCACGATATTTGTTTATTCAATCCATTCACCCATATCGTCGAATTAATCCGCTTTGCGCTTTATTCTGAGTTCAACACCCAAGCATTCTTCATTGTTGTCGGTGTTGCCGTAGTATTCATGACGATGGCAGTGTACGGTTACGACCCTCGTCGCGGTGTGTTGGGTACACGCCGCAAACGCTAGACCAATATCATTGCCATCAGAATATTGACCGACACAGAGCTATTGAAAAAGTATTGACATTGTAAAAAATCAACCGCTATGCGCCATTAAACTTATGTTAACCACCTGTAGGGGAGGGCTAACATGGGACTGTTGAAAAAGTATCTGCATTGGTACATTCCCCTCCTGTGGAGGGGTGGCAGGCGAAGCCTGACGGGGTGGTTGTTAAGGTTCTGAACAATGTTACGCCGATTGACCTACTGGCTCAATCGGCGGTTCTATTTTTCAACAGCCTCACATGCCCTCCCTACGGTACCGTCCTGCACTAATGCAACCGCCCCGCGCCATCCAATTCACACCAACGCCCTCAACGCGTCACCTCCGCACAACCGCCTAAAACATACTGTTTTCGCATACCTCTTACCATTCAGCACATATTTACTACCATTCGTCGGAATGTTCTCCGACACCCTGAATCTTGATTCAGACTAGGGGTTCTTAATTAAACCTAAAGGAAAATTACTATGGCTAGACAACGACCTAAACACTTACCATTGACAAATGACCTAGTCTTCAGACGATACTTGACGACTAATAAGCAATCATCGCTTTTGTTGATGAACAGCTATCTACCATTCCTCAAGCACGCTTCGGATGTTGCAGTCCTCAACCCGGATAGAGTAGGGATGCCGGACGACCTCGCAGAAGTCTTGAAACAACAGCAGCAATTAGGCGATAAACTCATCCTAAAAGACACTTCTATTCCACCAGACAAACCGCGCGGCAGGTCGGTGATACTAGACCTCAACTTCAAATTAAGTAGCGGCGAGAATGTCAACATAGAAATGCAGACAGCTTACGAAAAGAGCTTTACATTTAGAACACTATATTATTGGGCGATGCTGTATGGTCAGGACATAGACCGCGGCGATGAGTTTAGCAATCTCAACCCGACCTACTCGTTGATATTCACCGATTTCACACTATTCAAAAGGAAGCGCAACTGTATCAGTGTGTTTGAGTTTGTAGATCGTAAAGAGCTTGAGTATCGTGCGAATATACCGATGACGCTGGTGACAGTGGAATTAAACAAGTTCAAGAAAAGCTACCATGAACTAATTGATATGGCGGAGAAGTGGTGCTATATTATCAAACACTCGGCACACTTAACAGCCGAGGCAGTAGCCTATTTATCACAAGACGGAGGAATGAAGATGGCATTAGAACATTTAGAGGAGATATCGAAAGACGACCAGTTATACTGGGACGCTATGGCGCGCAAGAAGGATCGGGTAGCAATTCAACTGGCAAAGAGCGATGCGTTAGAGGAAGGTATACGAAAGGGTCGCGTTCAAGGCATGCAAGCGGGTCGCATTCAAGGCATGCAAGAAGGCCGCGTTCAAGGCATGCAAGAACAGCAACGAGGGATCGCTTTGAGTATGTTACAAAAAGGTTTAGATGTTTCATTGATTTCCGAAGTGACAGGTTTATCAGTCGCTGAGATTGGACAGCTAACAAAGATTCGCTGATTGAACCAGAAGGTCGATCGGCGTGACATTGGGGTGCGTCTGCACCAACAATCCATTCATCCACCCAATTCATGTCAACCAACCGTAGGGGAGGGCTAACATGAGGCTGTTGAAAAAGTATCTGCATTAGTACATTCTCCTCCTGTGGAGGGGTGGCAGGCCTAAGCATTTTGTAAGGCATGCGTTTAGCAATCATGTTATGGTTCTGAACAATGTCACGCCGATCGACCTACTGGCTCAATCGGCGGTTCTATTTTTCAACAGTCCCACATGCCCTCCCTAACGCGACGCGCCTGCACAATCGTACCCGCCCGCGCCCCCAAATTCACGATAACCATTTGCCGCGTACTCGCACAATATTATGTGTTGACACAACGCGCACTTAAACCACTCTAACGCGATGCGCCTGCACAACCGTACCCGCCCCCGTCCCAAATCTACGGTACCCACCCCACCAGTGCATGAAATACTTTTTCAACAGCCCCACATGCCCTCCCTAAAGTACCGTTCTGCACCAACAAAACCGCTTGCGCCACTTGGTTTTGGTTCCCATAAACGAAATGAATGAATGGATTGTTTTTACAGATGCAACGCGTTAGGGCGGACATATCAAATTGCCGATTGACCTACTGGCTCAATTGACGGTGCTATTTTCATGTAATGTTTTGCATCAACACACATTATGCATTAGCATAATAGGATGCCTATAAGACCTTATAAGAATACCTACCCTCGTATTGCCGAGTCCTCGTATATTGCTGAAAGTGCCGACATCATTGGCGATGTCATTATCGGAGAAGATAGTTCGGTATGGCATGCAAGCGTGGTGCGCGGTGATATGGATATGACTATCACGATAGGCAATCGTACTAATATACAAGACGGTAGTGTTTTGCATATCACCAATCAAAGTTCTTTTGTTCCCGACGGCTATCATTTGACTATAGGCAACGAGGTCACGGTAGGACACCGCTGTATATTGCATGCTTGTACTATAGAAGATACTTCGTTGGTCGGTATGGGTAGCACGGTTCTAGACGGTGCCGTAGTTTGCAGTGGGGCGATGATAGGTGCCAACAGCTTGGTACCACAGGGAAAAATAGTTGAGGGAGGTTATTTATGGTTGGGTTCGCCGATAAAGAAAATTCGCGAACTCAACGAAACGGAGAGAGAGTTTCTTCTTTATTCAGCACAGATGTATGTGTCGCTTAAAGACGAATATATGGGACTATCGAAAAAGTAGAACCGCTTGCGCCATTAAACTTATGGTAACCAACTGTAGGGGAGGGCTAACATGCCCTCCCAAACGCGTTGTCCTCGCACGAACAATTCATTCATCCATTTCGTTTACGGTAACCATACAGATAGCGAGGGTGGTTGGAATTGTGCAGATACGACACGTTCGGATGGTTTGCATGATTTTGTGGCGCAAGCGGTTCCGTTTGAGCGGTAACGGTACTTTGTCAACAGCCCCATTCATCCATTTTATTTATGGTAATCATACAGATGGTGCGAAGCGATTGAAATGGTGCAAGGACAATGCGTTAGGAAGGGCAGTGGGGCTACCCTAGCAGGGAGATATGATACAATTCGGCTGTTATCGTAATCACATACAAACTTATCATTTTATATGAAATTATCTCCTTACATCATTTCTGTATTGCTAATACCGTTTGCATGTCGGGTATTCGCTCAATCGCCATCCAAAGACACTGCTTGTCGTGCATCGTGCGACCGTATGGTTGATATCGATACCAACGACGACGGTTTAATGAATGGAGTTAACTGATGACGACAGCAATTACAGAGCAGGAACTGACTGAGGCGCGTAAAATCTGGGGCGATGCACTGGTTGCCGTTTCCAGGGCTTTTGAGTCGGGTGGTATTGATGCAGCGAAGGAAGTGGCTAGTGGCGTGATTGATGCTGCTTATGGCTATAACCTTGGCCCGGTTCTTTTCAAGCCAACACTGGCTAGCGGTAAGAAAACTTTTCGTCCCACTCGTGAGGGAGCCCTAGCCTATTTTGTGGGTCACAGTGATGACTACCCCCTTGACAGTGGTTTCGGGATCAAAGGCTGGCGCACGGTGGTTTCAGAAACCTCGGCTAGCTTTATCCATGGCGATGTGGCGATGTGGATGGGCTGGGTCACTTTTATTGACAGGGACGGTAATGTCACCAAAGTTGAGAAGAGCTGGGGTTACAAAAAGGATGACGAGGGCACGCTGAGAATCGTGCTACACCATTCCTCGCTTCCCTACCAGCCAGATTAAGGCGCATCTTTTCCATGCCGGAGCGGTCGGCCTGCAACAATTGATATTCCCCTCCAAAGGAGAGGAATTAACTAGTGCAGACGCATCGCGTTAGTGTATCCTATGCTATTTTGATTTCCCCTCTTTCATATAGTGCTTGGGATGCACTGGCTTCATAAACGCATTTGATATCAGAGCAATGAGTAGTAGAGATGCCATCAAATACATCGTCGTGTTATACAGACTGGGTGTGGGGTCTACGGTTCCCGGCGGTGAGATTTCCAACAACTTACCGAGTGTCACGGTCTGTTTTTCAATCAACAAGTCTAGTTTATCGATTCCTGCTCCGAATGTTTCGGCAAATTTCGCTGGGTCAACTTTGGCAGCTAGTTCGTGAATAGAATTGCTGAGTGAGTTTTGACGCAAAGTCGTAATAGCAAGTGGCCCTAATACACCAGCGGTACTCATTGAGGTCAGTAGCCTACCGTAGATGCCAGCGACATGATGGGTGCCAAAAATATCCGCCAAATATGCAGGAATGGTTGCGAAACCACCGCCGTAGAATGTGAATATAATCATCGTTGCTGCGTAGAAAAATACTAGCCAGAATACTGTGGGATGAACACTCACTTGTTGCGCAGCAAACGGGATAGACAAATATAGTAATATACTGCCGACAAAAAATATCCAGTAGGTATTTTTGCGCCCGATGAAATCGGACGAACCTGCCCACAATAGTCTACCGATCATATTGAATACGCTAATCATCAAAACATAAGTTGCGGCGAAGGCACCGTCTACTATTCCTGGCAAAGCGGAGCCGAAGATATCAGTGATCATTGTCTTCGCAACACCGATAACACCAATACCGGCGGTAACATTGAAGCATAAGAGAATCCACAGTTGATAGAATTGCGGTGTCTTCAATGCTTGATCCATGTCTACATTGTTTTGGGTTATCATTTTCTTAGCGGCAACGGATTCACTCGGCGGTGTCCAGCCTTTGGGAGTCCAACCCTTGGGAGGAATACGGTAGTTCAATGCTGCGATCAGCATCACAACAAAATAAATTAAGCCGATAAATAAAAATGTCTGCCAGGCACCGACCGAACCCGTGCCGAGTAGATAAACACCAGGATCTCCCGGAACAATCATGTCGGAAACCTCGTTTGCTCCAACCACCACCACTTCTTTTAATTCGCCGCCTATTTCCACAAAGCGTCTACCGGCTTTGGTGATTAAACTCAAACTATCAATTGAACCTAGATAGTCGGGGGCACGGTAAAATTTTTGAAGGAAATACTCTTTTAAGGGCGTTCCCAGTATTGCACCGCCGCCGAAACCCATAATTGCCATTCCGGTTGCCATCCCACGCCGGTCGGGGAACCAACGGATTAAAATGCTGACTGGTGAGACGTAAGCTAGACCTAAACCGAAACCACCAATCACACCATAGCCGAAATAAAGGAGCCATATTTGATTCAAATAGATGCCCAGACTGCCTACTATATAACCACCTCCCCAGCAAAAGGCGGCGACGATACCGACTGTGCGTGGCCCGACTTCGTCAAGCCTTTTGCCGGCAAACGCCGCAGCAAGCCCTGCAATCACAATGACAACGGTGAAAATCCAGACAACCTCAGTTAAAGTACTATCGTGGGCGGAACTGGCGACGACACCAACGATTTTTGTCAATGCAGGGTTGTAAATACTCCATGCATAGACTGAACCAATGCAAAGGTGTATCGCAATCGATGCCGGTGGTACGCGCCAGCGATTAAACCCCTCCTCAGCTATAATCCGCTCTTTGGAAAAAAAACCACTCATCTGGGGCTGTTGAAAAATAGAACCGCCGTTTGTTGCAGTTGCACAAACGGCGTGACTTTGTGCAGAACCTTTGCAACCACCCCGTCAGGCTTCGCCTGCCACCCCTCCACAGGAGGGGAATGTACTAATGCAGACACTTTTTCAACAACCCGACATGCCCTCCCTAACGCGTTGCGTCTGCACGAACAATCCATTCATCCATTTCGTTTACGGTAACCATGATTTGTTGGCGCGTGGCGGATGAGATGGTACAAGTACAATACTCTAGGGAGGGCATGTTAGCCCTCCCCTACCATTTTGAGAGCTATTCTGTGGCAGTTTCAGCTGGGGATGCCTCAACGGCAGAGCCGGCATCCGAAGTTTCGGCATCAGAGGTCTCGGAACCAGTTTCAGGTTCGGAAGTTTCAGCACCTGTGACCGTTTTTAGATAACCCAATAAATTATCTATTTCCTCATCACTCTTGATACCTAAAAAAATCATTTTTGTGCCGGGAATGTAAGTGCGCGGTGCTTTTAGCAATTCGCGTATGGTTTCATCTCCCCAGACAATATCCGTTGATTTGATTGCATCCGAATAGTTTGGAAAACTTTCCAAACTTCCCGCCTTGCGCCCGAAGACACCGTACAGGCTGGGACCTATCTTGCTTACATCCTTTTCCAGCGCATGACATATTCCGCACTTGACAAAAGTTGTTTTGCCTTTTTCAAGGTCAACGGCAACCGCCGGCGAGCCAAGTATGCTTGCTGCAAATATTGCGATAAATAATCCGCGGCTTGCTATTGAACAGTGGCAGATATTGCTAAGTAGTTGTTTGCTATTGCTGAACATCATATCGTTTTTTCTCCTCGTAAATTATCGTGTGTTGAAACAAAATCCGTTAGTATACCCTACTATGCTGATTTCCCGTCTTTCATATGATGCTTGGGATGCACCGGCTTCATAAACGCATTTGATATCAAGGCAATGAGTAACAGAAACGCCATCAAATACATCGTTGTGTTATATAGACTGGGTGTGGGGTCTACGGTTCCCGGTGGCGAGATTTCCAATAACTTGGCAAGTGTCACGGTCTGTTTTTCAATCAATAAGTCCAGATTATCAATTCCTGCCCCGAAGGTTTCAGCAAATCTTGCCGGGTCAACTTTGGCAGCTAGTTCATGAATTGAATTGCTGAGTGAGTTTTGGCGCAAAGTCGTAATAGCAAGTGGCCCTAATACACCAGCGGTACTCCATGAGGTGAGTAGTCTACCGTGGATGCCGCCGACATGGTGGGTGCCGAAAATATCTGCCAAATATGCAGGAATGGTTGCGAAACCACCACCGTAGAATGTGAATATAATCATCGTTGCTGCATAGAAAAATACCAGCCAGAACACCGTGGGATGAACACTCACTTGTTGCGCAGCAAATGGGATAGACAAATAAAGTATTATGCCGCCGACAAAAAATATCCAATAGGTATTTTTGCGCCCAATAAAATCAGACGAACCTGCCCACAATACTCTACCGATCATATTGAATACGCTGATCATCAAAACATAAGTTGCGGCAAAAGCACCGTCTACTATGCCCGGCAAAGCAGAGCCGAAGATATCAGTAACCATTGTCTTGGCAACGCCGATAACACCAATGCCGGCGGTGACATTGAAACATAAAACAATCCATAATTGATAGAATTGCGGTGTCTTCAATGCTTGGTCTATGTCTACATTGCCATGTGTTATCATTTTCTTAGCGGCAACAGATTCACTCGGCGGTGTCCAACCTTCGGGGGTCCAACCCTTGCGAGGAATACGGTAGCTCAATGCTGCGATCAGCATCACAACAAAATAAATTAAACCGATAAATAAAAATGTCTGCCAGGCACCAACCGAACCTGTGCCGAGTAGATAAACACCAGGATCTCCCGGGACAATCATGCCGGAAACTTCGTTTGCACTGACCACCACCACTTCTTTTAATTCGCCGCCTATTTCCACAAAACGTCTACCAGCTTCGGTGATTAAATTCAGACTATCAACTGAACCTAGATATTCGGGAGCCTGATAAAATCTTTGCAGGAAGTACTCTTTCAGGGGCGTTCCCAGCATTGCGCCGCCACCGAAACCCATAATTGCCATTCCGGTTGCCATACCACGCCGGTCGGGGAACCAACGGATCAAAGTGCTGACTGGTGAGACATAACCCAAACCTAAACCGCAACCACCGATCACACCGTAGCCGAGATAAAGGAGCCATACTTGATTCAAATAGATGCCCAGACTGCCTACTATATAACCACCTCCCCAGCAAAAGGCGGCGACGATGCCGACCGTGCGTGGCCCGACCTTTTCAAGCCATTTGCCGGCAAACGCCGCAGCAAGCCCTAAAACTAAAATGGCAACGGTGAAAATCCAGACAACTTCAGTTAAAGTCCAATCGTCGGCGGAACTAGCGACGACACCGACGACTTTGGTCAATGCCGGGTTGTAAATACTCCACGCATAGACTGAACCAATGCAAAGGTGTATCGCAATAGATGCCGGTGGTACGCGCCAACGATTAAAACCCTCCTCAGCTACAATCCGTTCCTTTGAAAAAAAACTACTCATCTTTTACTCCTTTATCATGTTATAAAGTTGGTACTATTTTCTCATCTTAGCTGTGTTCGGTAATCGCATATATCAATGAAAAGGGTACCGATTAGAGTTAGTCAGGACATTTGAAGCATTGCTTTCAGGTGTGCAACCGTGGCACTTGCCAGTCCCGATAAACTATATCCCCCTTCTAGTAATGATACCATACATCCGTCGCAGTACTCGTCTGCAAGATTACGCACGATATGTGTCAGTTGAGCAAAGCCATCGTCGGTGATGTCAAAGCACCCCAATAAATCGTCCTTGCGGCTATCAAATCCTGCCGATATCAATATCAAGTCGGGTTTGAAGCGATGCGCGGCAGGAAGCAGTATGTCGTTGAATACACCTACGATGTCCTCATCGTTTGCACCACAATCTAAATGCACATTGATATTGTATCCTTTGCCTTTGTTGACACCGATTCTAGCTGGATTGCCAGTTCCCGGATAAGCGCGGTAATCGTGTGTAGAGAAAAAAAGCACCGACGGATCATCGTAAAATGCCGCCTCCGTGCCGTTGCCGTGATGATAATCCCAATCTATGATTAAGACTTTCTCACGCTTATATTTGTTTTGTGCATAGCGCGCAGCGATGGCAATATTGTTATAAAAACAAAAGCCTTCCTCTCGGCCGGTATTTAGGGCGTGATGACCCGGCGGACGTATGGCACAAAAAACGCTATTGTGCGTACCGCTACAAACTGCATCAACAGCAGCTAATCCGGCACCGACTGCCGCTAATGCAACATCGTGCGCATAAACATAAAATTTTCTAATCGTATCAATATGTTTTTTATTGTGTACGGTCAACAATGAAGCCTCAACTTCGTCTAAGAATTCTATTTTTGAGGTTTGCCTCAATATGCCGTTCTGCTCAAAACTGTTGATTATTGATTGGTAGCGCATAGGTGATTCCGGATGGTCAGGCATGCGCCAATCTTCTGAAAATAACGGATCGTAGACCATGCCGACTTTGGGTTGAGGCGAACCAAAACCATGCTTTAAGTTGAGCATAGAAAGCATAACTAGACTTGCCCCGACACTCAGAAACGTTCTACGCTTCATGCCTTATCATTGCGCATTGACAGCCCCAGTAATTAGGTTTTGCACAAGGTCACGCCACTTGCCCAACTGGAGCAAGTGGCGGTTCTATTGTTGCGCTAAGGATTAGGGCTCGCGCATCAGTTCAGCACAGCCTGCGGTCGCTTGCTTTCCGGCTTCCACATAACACGCACTGATTCTATTATCTCCGAGTATTCTTCCTACATTGTAGCCTTTGCTATCCTCGGATGTCCATGCGAAAGATGTATTATCACCGAAAATCACACCCGAGAAGTTTATAGTACCCTCGTCATAATCAAAGGATCCTCTGAAGCGACGATCTTGCTGCTCGCTAATCGTCAACGTTTTCTCCCATTCCGAATATCCTTTAGCGTTGGATACAGTTTGATTGAGTCCTTTCCACTCTCCGGACAAATCCGGAATACTTTCGTTGTCGGAATGCATGCATGCAACCGATAACAAAGAAACACAAACTAAGGCTATAACTACTCTATAATATTTCATGATCTTTCCTCCTAAAGTAAAGTAAATATATTTTCGCAAAATCCCTATCAATTATTCAAGTCTATCGGATAAAAGACTCAAGAGAGGGGTCTGAGTGGCTATTGTAGCAAACTATTAGAATAAAACAGCCTTATCCGGTATGTCATGGCATCATACGCGAATTTGACAATCGTATGTGGCATTGTGCTATAATCCGAAATTCAATTCAATCAAACATATAAATGAGGTAAGCAATATGATTAATAGACGCAAATTTTTAATGTGTAGTACTGCAACAGGCCTAGCCCTTAAGCTTGGAACTGTTTGGGCAGAACAAGAGGAAGCATGGGCAGATATTCGTGATTTTCTGTTTCAGGAACGTCCTGTAGAGGACGGAAGTCAATGGGTCTCAATTATAGCACCTGAGCGTCCTCCTAATGGTGGCGATGTACCGATAACGATTGCCTCGCGCTATCCGCAAGAAACGGACAAGTTTATTAAAACCCACCATCTGATAGTTGACGAGAACCCGTCTCCGGTTGCGGCTAAATTTTCTTTGTCACCAAAAAACGGTGCAGCAGATATATCAACCCGCATCCGTGTTAACACTTATAGTAATGTTCGTGTTATCTCGGAAACCAACGATGGCAAACTCTATATGAATAAGACTTTTGTCAAAGCCTCCGGCGGTTGTTCTGCGCCGCCGATGGAAATTGACCCTATGTCTAAACTGACGATGGGCAAAATGCAACTGATACAAGACGATGCGCAAGATAATCCAAAAATGCGCGACCTTCATCTCGTAATCACCCATCCTAATTTTTCAGGTCTGCAAAAAGACCAGATAACACTTCTTTTTATTCCTCCGCACTATATTGAAAGCGTGGAGATTAAAAATCGTCTTGGCGAAGTTGTGTTTGCGGTTAAAGGCGATATCTCTTTTAGCGAGAATCCAAGTTTTGATTTTTCTTATCTAGCCACCGAAAACGATGACGTGTTATTTGCCAAAGCGATAGATTCGCGCAAGAAGGTATACGAATCGCAATGGCCTGTAACCACCGCATAAAGAGATTGGGATATTGGAAGTAGCCTCAATACCAGCAATCATCAGTTCATTGATGTTATACATCAGTGCTGCCATGCATATCCCTGATGGGCAAATCCCCACACCAGAGGTTAAGTTCTTAACGGAAAAACAAATGGAAGTCAAATTCTGTGGCGGTAAGTCATGTGGAAGTTTACTAGGCATGGTTCCCAAAGAAGACGGGGCTGTATATCTTAAGGATACACTAGATATTCAACGCAACATGGAGGCGCGTGGTATCTTGCTACATGAATTAGTTCATTATGTGCAGTACAAGCGCAACTCTCCGACTTTGGCAAACGACTGCCTGACTTGGAAGGCAAGAGAAGTGGAAGCCTACAGAATACAGCACAACTGGCTTTATGATAATCGCGTGCCGATAAGCATACCAACATATAATATCGCCTTAGTAAACTTTCAAAGCCTAAGGTGTCCTCGGGCTCCAAGCGATCACGATCATTCTGAATCAAAGCCACCCGATTAATGAACCAGGGCTGTTGAAAAAGTACTATCATCGCCCAAACGTAACCGCTTTGCACCCTCAAATTTAAGCAAACCATTGTAGGGGAGGGCTAGCATGAGGCTGTTGAAAAAGTGTCTGCATTAGTACATTCCCCTCCTTTGGAGGGGTGGCAGGCGAAGCCTGACGGGGTGGTTGTGGTGGTTCTGCACTAGACAATTATCCCTTACGAGTGCATGAAACACTTTTTCAACAGTCCCGCATGCCCTCCCTAAAGTACCGTTCTGCACGAACAGAACCGCTTGCGCCATTTGGTTTTGGTTCCCATAAATTGGATGGCGTACGAAGGATAATGTACGACAAGCAACCATGCTGAGGTTCTGCACAATGTTACGCAGTTTGTTGCCGTTGCAACAAACTGCGGTTCTACTTTTTCAACAGTCTCATTTATATAGCGGAAATTACTCGCTGCTAAGCCAAGCAGTAATCTCGCGCCCTAACAAAAAGAATCTTTGCTCGAGTAAAACTGGTTGTTCACATAGATAATTTTTTTGGAACTCACGCTCTTCAAAAACACGAATATCCCATTTTTGACGAGCCTCTAAATCTTCAAGTGTTGAGACATTTTCCGAACTGTCATCACCTTCAATAGCCCTCATCTTGTTGTCTTGGTCTTCTATACGTGTAATCATCATTTGCTGGCGTTTACTGAAACGTTCTATCGCTTTTAGTACTTGCGCACGCTTGCTATTGATTGCATCAGTCAGTGCGACTACTAGAAAGGCGACTTGCTCTTGCTTATGTTCGGGACTACTCCCTTCAAGTTGATTTAAGAAAGTTTTTACCTTATCAAGGCTTTGTTCATAAGAAATAGTCCTATCACTCGCTTCGTCTACCAATCTCATCAATGCCTCATTTCCTACTAGGGCTTCACTAGCGGGCAATTCACCACTGGTCCAAAATGCACCTGCCGAGACTTCGGCAACATAGGGTTGGACACACGGCCAGCCTTCGGGTGCTGAACCGAAACGAGCTTCTACGACACCTGTGGCAAGCGTCATAACTAAAACGAGCATAACGAAAATCTTTTTTGGATACATATTCAATCTCTCCTCTGTAAAATTATGGTTTAGATATTGTAAAGCAAAAATAAATTAATGTTTGAAATCTATATAAACAAACTGGTATTTCAAAGTCGCCTTGACATCATTATTTTGTGCAATTTCACTCTCAATGGCAAATTTACCAAACAAATGGCTCATTAATTTGTGCTGATTCGCAAATATATTGTCGGTATCGCTGCAACAGTCTTGTGATATAATCGTCGGCTAACCCACTTAACAAGGAGGAATTGTTATGAACCCACTTGACTCAATCACTGGAACAATCATCGCTGGCTTTATTTTGGCGTTGATAATTAGTTTCATTCTTTAATATCTATTTGACATAAGGAGATATCGTTATGGATATGAGTTTGAATATGAGTTCTATAATCATTTGGCTACACGTGTTTGTCGGAATTATTTGGATAGGTCTGCTCTATTATTTCAATTTCGTACAAGTGCCTGCGGTTGCCGAAGCGATGAACGACAAAGACGGCCCCGGCCCGGCTGCAATCAACAAATATGTTGCGCCGCGAGCACTTGCATGGTTTCGTTACGGTGCCTTGCTAACATGGCTCACTGGTGCTGCCGCAATAGAAATTGTCTATGGAGGCGGAAGTACTACAAAAGTATTTTTGCTTAATAGCCCTCATGAGGTTATCGGCGTAGGCGCATGGCTCGGTACCATTATGTTGCTCAATGTATGGGGCATCATTTGGCCAAACCAGAAAAAGGTACTGGGCATAGGCGGTATACAGGCTAGCGACGAAGAGAAAGCCTCAGCGAAGAGAAAGGCACTGATGGCATCTCGTACTAACACCCTGCTTTCTATACCAATGCTACTGTGCATGATCGGTGGCGGTATGGGACACGGTCTGCCCTTCTAGGGCAGGACGCGCTCAAAGTAAGAGCAAGAAGCATCGCCCGGGTAGAGGAGGCGCACCTATAGGTTCGCTCTGGGCGGTGCTTTTTCCCGTTGCTTTGCTTGGTGCCAAGCATCTTCCATTTGTTCTTTGGTAGCGTCAAGGATAGTTGAACCGCTCGCCTCTATAATCTCCACCATTTTTTCAAAGCGACATTCAAACTTACGGTTAGCCTCATCCAGGGCACTCTCAGGGTCTATGGCATAGTGCCGCGCCAGACTTATCGCAGTAAATAAAAAGTCTCCCAGTTCCTCCTTAATGCGCTGCTCCCGCTCAGGCGTGTCGGTGTCTGCTTCAATTATCTCTTCCAGCTCCTCGTAGAGTTTGGCAATCACACCCTTTGCACTGCTCCAATCAAAACGATAGTGTTGTGCAATTTTTTGTATTTGCATGCTCACCTCAAGGATAGATTCATTGCGATTGACTTCGGCAAACGGGTCAATCGGCTCTTTGATTTGTCCGCTCCTACGGTTCATGAAATACTTTTTCAACGGCCCCGGGGTGTCTACACTAGTCAATTCCTCTCCTGTGGAGGGGTGGCAGGCGAAGCCTGACAGGGTGGTTGTGGTGTGTCTGTACCAGTCAATTCTGCTCTCATCAACTAATGACTAGTTGTGTTAGTGCAATCAATACTAAAGAATAGGTAACAATAAATCCGCAAATCCAGGTGATGGTACGATTATTTAACGCATACATTTCGGCTTTTAGTTTTTCCAAATCAGCTTTAGTAGCAACATCACTTGATTTATCCAACCTTGAAGCAACCTCGTGTGCTTCATTATCGGATACGCCTGGAATTTTCTTTATGGTCTCATAAACTATGTCCATTTATTTAACTCCTCGTGATGTTTAATTTTGAATTTTTGTAATACCGCCAATTATTACCTCTGTCATAATAATCTTCCAAATGGTAAAGAAAATAACATCATATCATAAAACAATGATTTGTGAATTCGGGGTTCAAATGTTAACTCTGTATTCATTCTTGACTATATCTTTTCATAATGAGTTTATACTATTAGCCTATTATCACAAGCGAACTTAATATGAAACCTCAAAGTCTCTACGGATTATTTTTAGAACGTCTTCGTGTGTCGGGCAACCAATGCGCCTATTTGCAATGGCACAAAGAACGCGACGCTTGGCACCAATACACTTGGCAAGATATTGCCAGACGCATAGGTCGGATGCAACACAGCTTTAGGTCGGAGAACTTACAAGCGGGAGATCGCGTTGCGATTATGCTTGCAAACGGTGTGGACTGGATTGTGTTTGACCAAGCGGCATTGGGTTGTGGGTTGATTACTGTGCCGCTTTATAATCACGACAATGCTGGCAATGTTGCGCATATCTTGAAAGATTCGGGTGCTAAGTTGTTATTCAGCGATGCGACACGAATTGAGAATTTGGTTTTAGACGATTTGCCGGAATTACAACGTGTGGTTTCCATAGACAAAAAGGTGGACAAGGAAACCCGATGTGTATGTGTGTCGGACTGGGAAGCCAAAGAGGACACGCTACTCCCCGACGAGATAGATGGTGAGGCACTTGCGTCTATTATTTATACTTCGGGGACAACCGGACCGCCCAAGGGTGTGATGTTGACGCACGCCAATATCTTAAAGAACGCGCAAGCGGCAGCAACCGTTGCGGATATCGGCACCGACGACTTGTTCTTGTCCTTTTTGCCTTTATCTCATTCTTTTGAGCGTACTGCTGGCTACTACATGACGATGTGGGTAGGTGCCAAAGTCGCTTTTTCTCGATCTTTGCAACAGATCAAATCGGACTTGCAAGACATTAAGCCGACGGTACTTATTTCGGTGCCGCGCCTCTACGAGCAAATGTACGATCGTTTGACGACATCGTTATCGCAACGCCCTTTGGTGATACAAAAATTGTTTCAATTTACGGTTGCACTCGGCTGGTACCGCAGGTCTTCGTCATTTGCAAGACTGATTAGCTTGCCGATATGGCCGATTATGGATTTGTTGTTTGCAAGCAAGCTCAGGCAAGTCTTCGGTGGTCGCATGCGATTTACGATTAGCGGCGGCGCGCCGTTGGATCCGGCATTATCCAAGTTGTTTGCATCATTGGGTGCAACAATCTATCAAGGCTACGGTTTGACCGAATCTTCTCCAGTCGTTTCGGTTAACTTTCCCGACCTTGCCATCGGCAGTGTCGGCAAGGCATTGCCGGGCGTGGAAGTTAAAATTGGCGAGAACGATGAGTTATTAGTGCGCGGTTCTAATGTCATGCAGGGTTATTGGCAGCTTCCCGATAAAACTGCTGAGGCTATAGACAGCGAAGGTTGGTTGCACACCGGCGATCAGGCTCGTCTGGATCAAGCAGGACGTTTGTATATTACTGGTAGAATTAAGGAAATCATCGTATTGAGCAACGGCGAGAAAATCGCACCTGCCGATATAGAGCATGTGCTGATACGCGACCGGCTATTTCAGCAAGCGATGGTCTATGGCGAAGGGCGAGCATTCTTGATTGCCCTGTTGGTGCTTGATGAAGAGGCGATAGCCCACTATCTACAGACATACCCGACATTGGATGCCAAGACCGAACTGTCGTCTACTCGTCTGCACACAGCATTGAACAAACATGTCAATCAGTTGATGGATGACTTTCCTGCTTATGCCAAAATACGCCGCATCGTTTGCTTGACCGAACCGTGGACGATTGAAAACGGCTTGCTCACGCCGACGCTTAAACTAAAACGCGCCCGTGTTGTTGAACGCTATCAGGATCAAATAAATCGAGCGTATGAGTAGATTGCTCGTTAGTGCTACGCATAAATCGTCGGGCAAAACGATATTCACTACTGCCTTAATCGCTCTGCTCAAAGCTCAGGGCGCAAACCCCACACCGTATAAAAAGGGGCCCGACTATATAGACCCGCAATGGTTGTCGGCAGCAGCAGGCGGCGCGTGTTATAACCTGGATTTCAACGTCCAATCAAACGACGAGATTATTGCGATGGTGGCGGACAAGTCGCCGCCGGGAACAATCGCAGTGATAGAAGCGAACAAGGGTCTCTACGACGGTGTCTCTTTGGACGGCAGCAACAGTAATGCGGCACTTGCCGAACTACTCAAATGTCCGATCTTGTTGGTTGTGGATTGTGAAGGCATGACAAGAGGTATTGCTCCGTTGTTATTGGGCTATGACAAATTTGTCCCGGAACTGTCCATAGGTGGTGTGATATTGAACCAAGTGGGTGGCGCTCGCCATCAATCAAAACTCATCGCTGCGGTGGAACGATATACCGATATACCAGTAATGGGTGCGGTTATGAAAGATAAAGCATTATCACTGCCTGAGCGACATTTAGGTCTTATCCCTGCCAACGAAGCAACCGGCACATCACGGTTTATTGAAACCCTATCGGCGTGTATCGCACCGCAAATAGATCTGGAAAAGATTATGCAACTTGCGGCGCAGGCGACACCGCTTGCGCGTACTCGGCATAAACATGAGAAGCCCAACTACGAAAAACCCAACTACAAAAAACTTGATGCGGATATCCGTATCGGCGTATTCAAAGACTCGGCATTTAACTTTTATTATCCGGATGATTTAGAGACACTCAAACGTTGCGGTGTGGAATTGGTCTTTATCAATAGTCTGACCGATAGCCAATTGCCGCCAATTGACGGATTGTTTATCGGCGGTGGTTTCCCAGAAACCCAAGCGGGCGCGCTCGAAGCAAATCGGGCATTGCGTCATGCAGTCGCCGAGGCGATAGAAAACCGTATGCCCGTTTATGCCGAGTGCGGTGGTCTGATGTATTTAACCAACAGTATCCATTGGCAAGGTCGGCGTTTGGAAATGTGCGGCGTGATAGATGCCGATACGCAAATGCACGAAATACCGCAAGGCAGAGGGTATGTTGAGTTGAACGAAACCGACGGGATGATATGGGGTGGGCGAGGTGAGGACAACACGAGTAGCGTGATTCACGCGCACGAGTTTCATTATTCTCGTCTTGTTGATATGAAGCAAAGTTATCCTACTGCATATAAGATTTCCAGAGGCGCGGGTTTGGGAAATGGGCGCGACGGCATCGTCTATAAGAATCTATTGGCGGCTTATACCCATCAGCGTAATACTTGCGGGCGTTGGGCAGAACGGTTTAGCGATTTTGTGCGCAGGAACCGCAACGTAACCTATGAGATGTAAGGGAGAACACGCAAGTTCGCCCCTACAGTGCATTAGATACTTTTTCAACAGTCCTAAAGTGCCTGAACCACAATAGGTTTTAATATATAATATTACTCCGCTATTCCTGTTTTATATACAATATTCCTGCTAAGAGTATTTTTACCTAATAATATGAAAATTTATTACTTTTGGTCCCTACGAGACACAGAGTTTAAGTCAGTTTTCATTACTTACTGCTTTTTATTTGTAATTTTACTATGCCCGCCTGCGGTTGCTCAGAACTTAAATGCAAATTGTTTTTCGGAAGGAATAATAGAAGCAAACAACGATATTGATATAGATAACGATGGCCTGATAGAAATTTGTAACATAGAGAGCTTGAGTAATATCCGCTACAGGCCCGATGGCACCGGATACTATACCTCCGAGACAAACGGCATTGTTTCCGGTTGTGCTACCGATGGTTGTAAAGGTTATGAGTTAGCCAATGATTTAGATTTACCAGAAGACGAAGATTGGCAGCCGATTTCGAATTTTTCAGGCATATTTGAAGGCAACGGCTATGTTATTAAAAATTTAACTATCAATATCTCGACAAACGAAGATACTCCCTCTGGTTTGTTCGGTTCAACGATAGGTGATGCTGTCATCAGGAATGTTGGTTTAATCAACATCAATATTACAGGTGGGGGAGATAATAGAAACGATCAGTACATCGGTGGCTTAGTCGGTATAAATTCGGCTAAAATCATCAATAGTTATGCGACTGGCACAATTGATGTTCAAGGGTTGGGCTCAATTTTTATTGCGGGAACAAAAGTTCTTGGTGGCTTAGTCGGTAGCAACGATGACCTTATTAGCAATAGCTATTCAACAGTAAATATTGACGGTCAAGGTTGGGTGGGTGGCTTGGTTGGTGCTAATTGTCCTAATATTTTTAAGCCGACTCGTATACTTAATAATAGGGTATATCTTATTACTTACTGCAGGACAGCTAGTTCATCGTATATTCAAGATAGTTATGCCACAGGTGATGTGACGGGTGATACCGCGGGTGGCTTGGCAGGTGGAATTGGACAAGATGTGACGCGTGTCTATGCAATCGGTAGAGTAGTTATTGCAGACCCAAGAAGGGATAGTGCCGGAGGTGGATTGATTGCTAAAAAATGGCCGACGGTCTCGGCAAATGCAACGCATAGTCACTGGAATTCAGAGACGAGTGGACTCACCCTAAGTGCCGGAGGTGGAACAAGTCTGACTACGGTACAAATGAAATCTCCGCTCAGCCAGAATGCAATGAATCCGAATCGTTATACGGGTTGGAGTACAACTGATTGGGATTTCGGCACTTCGGATGATTATCCGACACTCAAATATGCAAAATTCAACGACAATAACGACAGTGAACTCACATGTAGCAATGGCACAATGAAACAACGCTTAGATCCGCCTTTGTGCGGCATGCTGTTGCGTAATCAACGCGCCGGCTTGAGTGATTTGCAGGTATTGACAGGAAATACAAAATTACTTCCGGCCTTCAACTTCCCTGAAACTTCGTATGTCTTGAAAGTCCCTACCAATACGACCGAACTTAGATTACAACTTACAAGATACAACGATGATGCAGTCATTACGATAACAAAACGCGGACAAGAAAGCATTGATGTGAATGCTGGCGAAAGCCGCACTTCGATTCTCATAGACTCCGATGTGGTCGTAGATATCTCAGTTAAAGATACACTTATTAGTACGACCACCGTCTATACACTGTCCGTGGAACACCCCGACATTGTAATATCGCAAGGAATTACACCTGATATTATGTCGGCAGACGAGGGCGATACTTTTACTTTAAGCCTCCCTAGCGATAGAATCGTAAGCAATAGCGGAGTTTCTTCAAATTATCCCTACCAATGGGAATACATACCGCAAAACCCGTCTCAGTTGCTGAATCCGAATTTAGAATTATCGGATACGACTACCACCTCTCTGACTGTTCGCATCCCCACAGATTTCATAGGACGTGATTATGAGCAGAGCGATATCGTATTCAAAGTGACAGTCGGCGGAGTCGACTCCGTGGTTAGTACCGAGCACAAAGTGACAATTATCAAGCGCAACAATTCTGATGTAACGCTTGATCCAGATTTGAAATTAAATTCAAATATATCGGGCACCACCGCTTCTATCACCTTAGTTACAAATATCGTAGGAGAGGACGGCGGCGGCGAATTCAACTATCGTTGGCAATCTCTAGCATTGGGCGATACACAATGGCACGATATTGCAATCGAAACTACCACAAAAACAGTCGCTACCTATACGGTGCCGGAAGGTACGACACCTACCATCCGCTATCGCGTAGAATTGAGTTATACCGACGCACAAGGATATATGCTTACAAAATATCTGGGAACATACAGAGACGATGTAGATATAGACGACGACGGGCTTATAGAAGTTTATTACCTTGAGGATTTGGATGCAATTCGCCACCAACCGGACGGTATCGGTTATCAACCCGATCCTCTAGAGAACATAGATCTCAATAGTTTGGGTTGTGCTGAGGATGACACTGGTGTTTGCGATGGTTATGAATTGGCAAGGCATTTGGATTTCGGCAATGACATGCACTATCAGGATTTAATGAACAAAGATACTTGGAAGCAAGGAGACGGTTGGCTTCCAATCCAAAATTTGCTTGCGGTATTTGAAGGCAACGGCAATGTGATTTCAGGTTTGTATATACAACGCGATAGAGATAACCTAGGTTTGTTCGAGCAGATATCGCAAAGAGCTGTTATCCGCAACATTGGCTTGCTTGATGTGGAGATTGATAGTGTAAGGAATAGCCAGAACATAGGTGGCTTGGTTGGTCTTATTAACAGTGGTGACATAATAAATAGTTATACTCAGGGTGGTATTCTAGGGCGAACAAGCGTAGGTGGCTTAGTGGGTCGTATTGATAGAGGCAAAATAGAGAATAGTTATGTAAATGGGTCTATTTTAGGACGTCATTTAGTCGGTGGTTTGGTCGGCTTGAATGATGCTTTGATTGTCAACACCTATGTGAGAGGTAATATTTCTCTCACTCGTTCGGCAGGCGAGCAGGATGCTATAGCAGGAGAAAATCATACGACTATCACAAATAGCTATGCAGCGACTAATTTGGCGAATGCACTAAACGGAAATACTGTAAATAGTTACACTAGACAAGCAGCTGTGCCCGACGAACTAAAAAAACCGATTGCTGCGAATGCAAGCAACCCTGAGCTATATACAAGTTGGAGTAGCGATAACTGGGATTTCGGAACATCCGAGCAATTTCCAATTCTAAGATATACCGAGCAGTGCTCAGTTGAGCGTCGTAGGAAAAGCACCGATCAACCCCAATGCGGTACATTCTTGGCAGATCAAAACGACGGTTTAAGAGATTTGGAAATAATAAGTGGCAGTATCTCACTGGAATCGGTTTTTGCCTCCGAGACCAAAGACTATACCGCATATTTCAATAATGACAGACCAAACTTACAGCTTAGGCTTAGGGCTTACGATAGCGATTCGCAAATCAGTGTCCGCAAACAAGGAGAGAATAGAGATTATTTTGCCGGCACACGTACCGACCACCAAAGCGACAGCATCTCGCTCGAAAATACCCCACGATCACTTGTTACTATTAAAGTAAAAGAGGTTTTTCCTACCACCGAAACCGAATATACGCTTACTCTATTAAACGAGACGGTCGTCAGATTGGGAGATATCGATGTTCAAGGACCGGTGTCCCGTGTAGAAGGCTTGGTGTCGACCACTGAGAGCAACAGTTTTACTTTAACCGCACCTAGAATTGGGGGTGGTAGAGGAATATATCGCTACGAGTGGACGGCGATACCGCAAAATCCATCGCAACTAATGAATCCGACTTTAGAGTTATCGGGTACTACCTCAACCGTCTTGACTATACACATACCTCCGGATTTTGTAGGACGCAATGCCATGAATAGCAATATACTATTCACGGTAACCGCAGGCGATGGCTTTTCTGCTACCAGCCTAGGCATCGTGGTGAGGATTAATAAGATAGATAACTCCACTGTAGTGTTGAATCCGATATTGCTAAAGGACGGTTATAAACTGAGTGTCGTGCAAGATGATATTAGCGACCTAGATGGTGAGGTCAATTTCAGCTATCAGTGGCAACAAAAACCTATAGGTGTCGGAACTTGGGACGATATCCTTGGAGCCACGACCGAAAGTTATACGATACCAGCGGAGTATCCTATTCCTTTTAATTATCGCGTACGAGTGCAATACACCGATGCCCAGAACTATCCGAGTGATTTCGCTTTCAGCGACCCCACACCTTCGGATTATAGACCAGATATAGATGTAGACAACGACGGACTGATTGAGATTTATTACCTTGAAGAATTAGATGCAATTCGTTATCGTTTGGACGGCAGCGGCTATAGAACGAGTACTCAGGCCAGCGTGATAAAGGCGGGTTGTGGCTACAATAACAATAAGAGCAATATCTGTAGGGGGTACGAATTAATAAGAGATTTAGACTTCCGAGATGATAGGCACTACCAAAAATTAAGTAATAAAAATATATGGACTGCGGGGAGCGGCTGGGTGCCGATCGGCGATAGCAACAGCACTACCAGTATTTCGATAATATTCGAGGGTAACGGCTATACAATTTCTAATCTTTACCAACAAACAGATGCTTATGGTGGTTTATTCGGCAATGTAAATAATCGTAGCGATGAGGCTCCATTGCGCATTTACAATATCGGTCTGCTCGATGTAGATATCCGCACTCGCAGCGGTGATAGCGGCGGGTTAGTCGGTGCTTGTAAAGGTTGTTTGATAGCGAATAGTTATGTTACCGGCACCCTGTCGTCGCAAGGAGAAGTCAATGCGATGGGTGGGTTGGTCGGTCGTTCAACCACTTCGACTGTCGGTCTTAATAATGCGCAATATCAAAACATTTATGCCAGAGTTAATGTGGCAGGTGATGCAACCGATGTAGGGCGTTTGATTGGTAGCGGAGACATCGACATCAACAACGCTTACGCAAGAGCTTATAACACCGAAAGCTATGTAGGGAAAATGATAGGGAATTTCGGTGGCACAATCAAGAACAGCTATGCAACGGGAACCGAGATTACTGCCGATAACGAGTCTAATATGATCATTGATAGTTATAGCACACCTACCGTTAGCAGACTCAAATTGCCTACTGCGCCGAATGCAAGCAATCCCCAACTATATAAAAACTGGAGTACCGCTGATTGGGACTTTGGAAATAGCCTACAGTATCCGATTTTGAGATATACCAAAAACGGAGACGAAGAATATCCGGCATGTTCCGCTCGGCTACCTATAAAAAATACCGACCAGCCTCAATGTCGCACATTCCTGCCCGATCAAGGGATCAATCTGCGAGACTTGAACATCGTATCACCCGAACCGGCAAGAGTGAGAACGAATAGAACTTTTGATTCCGAGATCACTGATTATACTGTGCGGATTAGGGCGAGCGAGAACAATCTCAAATTAGAATTGAGTAGCTACGATCCCAAAGCGACTATTACGATTGATGGTATAGGTACGGTAGTTGGTAGCACGTTTACTACGATTGTATTATCCGCAGATGATTCGGTACTAAACATTATTGTAACCGATACGGTTCCCATAACTTATACACTCACTATCAACAAAATCGCCCCTATTGCCGGGGTGAACGAGATTACGATAGAACCTACAAACAGCGACGGAACCGTAAACGAAGGTAGTACGGTTAGATTGACATCTGGCATCACTGGAGGAACCCATTCTTGGACCTTACCGGATTCGCTGGAGAGATTGGAACAAAATGATTCAGTTATCACGATTCGAATACCCACTGATTTTGTAGAAGCCGATAGTACCGAGGCTCGCAATAACGTATCGGTAATAATCACAGATCCATTCACCCGAAGCTTTGAGGAGATCATTGCGACATTGGCAATAAAGAAAATAGATAACGGATTTGCCGAAACTGATTTTGCAGCAAACGATAGGGCATTGACTGTTTCTGTAGGAGACGATCCCGACGGTAATCCGTCCATATATACATATCGATGGCAGAGGCAAAACCTCTCGTCAAACTCATGGAGCACTATATCTCCTATAAATAGAACTTTGAATGATAGCGATACTTATACAATACCGTCAGACATCACCGCCGTTACTCGCTATCGTGTGATAGTAAGTTATACCGATGCGCAAGGATACGGCGGTAATAGAGAAGTAGGGAATTATTTGTATAGAACTAGTGACAACGACGATGACGACGATGGCTTCATAGATATCTATACTCTGGAAGATTTGAATGCGATCCGCAGTCAATCACACGAACAATACGAATTGAGAAGAGACTTGGACTTCGCCGACCCACTAAGCTATGCAGATACTAGAAATATGTCTCGGTGGCTCTCTAACTGGACACCGATTCCCAGTCTTTCCGGTCGCTTTAGCAAAACACTCGAAGGCAACGGTTATACTATTTCTAATATCAATATCAATAATATATTTTATACTGGCTTTTTTTCCATTATATCGAGAGGGGGGATTATCAAAAATATAGGTTTATTGAACTTGAATATTCAAGGAGGATTCGCCACCGGAGGATTAGCTGCTGAAAACCAGGGTTCAATCATCGCCAGCTATGTAACTGGTACGACCAATATCCGAGGAGGAAGTTGGGTCGGTGGTTTAGTTGGTTGGAATAATACAGGGGTAATTAACGCGAGTTATGCGGACGCGGTCGGTTTTGTCTCGGCTAATGGCAATAGTATAGGAGGACTAGTCGGCAACAATCAAGGTGATATAAAGAATAGCTGGGCAAACATAGGAGTAAGCGGAAATTCGCAAGTCGGGGGTTTGGTGGGGCAAAACCAAAGCTCAATAAGTAATAGTTTCGCACTTGCCGACACTCAAGGTAATCAGCGTGCGGGTGGTCTGGTTGGTCATAATTTGCGAGCAGTAAGTGAGGTTATCAATAGCTATGCAGCTGGTGATATCAGAGTTAGAGGAAATGAAGTAACCGTAGGAGGCTTAATCGGGTACCTTCAGGCGGGGAGTGTCGAAAACAGCTATACAATTTCCAAGACGATACACAGTAATAATTTAAATAATGGTGGTTTATTCGGTTTTGTCGGGAGGAATGCTAGTGTTAGCGCAAGTTATTGGGATAGCCAGATTTATACCGAGAGTGACACACATCCGGTCAGCGATGGTCGTGAGCGTACGACTGACGTATTGCAATCACCCACCGATGCAATTGATATTTATGATGGATGGAGTATCACCGATTGGGATTTTGGTGATGCAGTGAGTTATCCGCTACTTAGGTACGACGAAGATCTATGTGATTTAGATGCTACAGAGCCGATGTGCGGATTGTTGCCCGGTCAATACCACACTACTGGCTTAGGTGCATTATTTCTACTATCAAATGGCGAGGTACTGAATGACGACTGGCGATTTGATGCTCAGCCTTTTTCCGCTCTAATAACAAATTACGATACCAAAGTTCACAACGCAAGTGAAATTCAACTAAGACCTTTTGCTGTCGATAGCGAACACGCTAAGATTGAAATTACTAAGGACGATAGTGATATGACCGATTATTTTTTGGGTAAATCCAGTGGCGAAACCAGTCATCCGATTCGCTTAAACGCCCCAGGTTTGGTGACCTCAGTGACGATTGTCGTGAAAGATACCGACACGAGTACCACCTATACACTTGCAGTCGCCAGATCTGCTTTTGAAATAGACAATATTGATGTTGAATCCGAGTCGACGAGTATCGGCGAAGGAGACGAAGTCACCTTAAAAATAAATGCTAGAACGATAAATACCGAAGATAATGCAATAGATTATTCATGGCGGTATACGCCGGCAAATTCAGTGCAAATTATTGAGCAGAGCACCGCTACTCTGAGGTTTAGGATACCCGATGATTTTGTCAAGGGAAATGCAATGGTTACGACCGCCGGTGTCGTATTTTCGGTTGATGTAAGAAATGGAGAGACGACGCTTACGACGATGACCAAAGTGATAGTCAATAAGGTAAATAATGGCATCCCTCCCGATATAAGTTTGGATGCGAATCCGACCGTGCTAAGAATCAATACTGGAGCAGGCATTGATTCGGACGGTGCAGGCGAGTTCAGATACGACTGGCAGAGCCGTCGCAGCAACACAGACTGGAACACTATCTCTAGTTTATCCGAGTATATCATTCCATTGAATGTAGCGGGCGATACCCTTTATCGCGTTAATGTAATGCACGAAGACGGTCAAGGCCATATAACCCGATACGAGATTCGGGAGTCGTTCATTTTAGAACCGTTTAGAGTCGATCTAGACGAAAATGACGACGGTTTTATAGAAATTTATTATCTAGATGATTTGGATGAAATGCGCGGACATTTGGCTGAGATGCCGACAACTTGTGGTCAAAACAATAGCGAAGTTTGCTTGGGTTATGAATTACGCAGGAGCTTAAACTTTAGCGACCTATCTAGTTATCGCAAGGAAATAAACAACAAATGGATTAGCGGAGAAGGCTGGCAGCCGATAGGGGATGTTGAGAACCCTTTCAACAGCGTATTTAGAGCGACTACCGATACACTGGTCATCTCTGATTTATATATTAATAAACCGAATAGAGATAATATTGCTTTATTCGGAGTCATCGGGGCAACCGCTAGAATTTCGGATATCCATTTAATAAATGCAACGGTCATCGGGCGATTCGCAGTCGGTGGTTTGGTAGGTTGGAGCGATAACCGAGGCTCGGTTACTGCGAGTTCTTTTATCGGCAATAGTTCCGTTGATGGAAACATCAGAGCGACTGCATCGTGGGCCGGTGGGTTGGTCGGTTCTAATGACGGTTCTATCGTCAATAGCCATGCAAATGGTAGCGTAGACGGACGTGTGGCGACCGGTGGTCTGGTGGGTTATAATTCCGGCTTGATCAGTAGCAGCTATGCGCACAGTAATATAACAGGTAGAGAGTCAGTCGGTGGTTTGGTAGGTTATAACGGTATGCTTACCGGAAGTGGTGTGATAAGTAATAGCTATGCCGCCGGTAGCGTGGAAGGCATCTTTAATGTAGGCGGCTTGGTGGGTTATCATAACGCAGACACAATTACTGATGTGCATGCAGTTGGTAATGTAATAGGTGCGATAGATGTCGGTGGTCTGGTGGGTGGCTTTAGCAACGATCCGCAGATTCTCAGAGGCTATGCAGTTGGTAATGTGACAGCTGTGTCGGCTAACAATATCAGTGTCACCAACGATGCCATACCAACATTGGTTTATACAGGCCAATTCGATAAAAACGGATACGCAAGTTGTGTTTTGGGTGGGCAAGCCGATTATCGAGTTAGACTACCGGCTTGCGGTACGCCACTTCCCGAACAAGATATTGCCGGTGGCATAGGCAATTTGGCATTGAGCAACCTGACTCTATCGTCCGGCACACTAGAACCTTTATTTGATCCTACCAAAACCAGCTATGAGATTTTGGATACTTCCGAGAGTCTAATGCAGGTGACGGCAACGGCGAATAATCCGAATGCAACAGTCACCATCAGCTCTGGTGACCAGAGTATATCTATGAACAGTCAAGCATCGCTGATGGTTCAATTAATAATCGATAGTAATATTTCGGTCACATTAACGGCACTAAACCAAACTACCAAAGAGTATACGATAACATTGTCTACTCAACCTGATTTGACGAATCCTCCTCAAGCACCGTGTAGCACGACAGACATAGATAAAGACAACGACGGCTTGATAGATATTTGTGACATCGAAGGATTGTACGCGATTCGTTATCGCCTAGATGGTGCCGGTTATAAAGCAACCGCAAGTGCAAATGAGACTACCGCAGGTTGCCCTTTGGTCAACGGTGTGGAGAAATGCCGAGGTTATGAATTGCTAAGAGACTTAGACTTCACAATCACACAAAGCTATCGCAATCCAGCGAACAGAATGATATGGAACGAAGGTAAAGGTTGGCGTCCGCTAGGGACTCTTGCAAATCCTTTTAAGGCAACATTTAACGCAAATGGTCATAGCATTGCTAATTTAAGGGTCAATAGACCGGATAGCGATCATATAGGGTTGTTCGGCTCCGCAGATACTACTGCTTTGATTTCAAATGCTGAACTATCGGACGTAAATGTGCACGGCAGATTTTTAGTCGGAGCTCTGGTCGGTCAAAATACCGGTAGAATCACCAATAGTTATACCAGCAACAAAGCAAGTACGAGTACAGTTGTGGCAACAGACCTATGGGCCGGCGGGTTGGTCGGTTATAACGCGTTGATCATTAATAACAGTTATGCAAGCGGTACTGCATCTGCATACGGAATAGTCGGTGGCTTGGTCGGTACCAATCTAGATCAAGTTATCAATAGTCATAGCGAGAGTGATGTGATAGGAAATAGTTTTATCGGTGGCTTGGTTGGTATTAATAACGCTATTATCACTGGTAGTTATGCGCTTGGTGCGGCGAGTGAGAGTTTCTATTATACCGGTGGTTTGGTCGGCTTAAATACAGGAACGATTGAAAATAGCTATGCGACCGGCAACATAATCGGAAATGAACGAGTCGGTGGTTTGGTGGGTGATAATAGAAACTTCATAAACGCAAGTTATGCAATCGGCGAAGTAGGTGGAACCAGACTAGTCGGGGCATTAGCCGGTATCAATGGCGGCGTCATAACCAATAGCTATGCCGGCGACAGTGCTTATAGCATAGTCGGTGGTAATAATGCTGGTATGGGAAGAATGCAAAACAGTGAAATTCTAAGTAATACAATGCTGCGTTCGCAATCCTCTATAACAGGGTGGGATACCAGTCGTTGGGATTTCGGTGACAATACACAATACCCGATACTTAAATATACAAGAAGCGAATTTGATCGCTCCGAATGCGAACAATGCAATTCACTATTAACAGGACAATTTATTGAATTTTTATTGACGACTGAAGAACCTGCGACACTAGTTCGGTCAGGAGACGACTACATACTTAAAATTGGTTCGCACGATACTCGAGTTAAGTTGATTCCGAACTCAAGCCATGACGATATCGTTATTCGCTATGCAGTAGACGACGAGACTGAGCAAATGGTAGCGAGCGTAGAACCTTTTATCGTTATGATGCCTATCGATGCGCAAACAATTACAATTACGGCATCTGCGCAGGACGATAATTCTGTTATCAGATCATCTACTCGTGCAATTGATATTGATAGAATTTTACGCATTCAAATTAGATTACTCCTAGAAGGTTTATTATCGGAGTAGAACCACCGATTGATTTTGACATAAGTACTGTGGGGCTGTTGAAAAAGCAATGTCGTCCTGTGAAGTATCAAAAAGTGGCAAGTAAGCATAGAACTTATCCGTGAATAATTGTATACAATTCCCCAATATGGTTTATACTACGCAGTTATGTTTGATATATTGACAGGCTACGGATTGTGGCAATTGGATTGGTGGGGATACATAGTCGTCGCATTAGTCCTGACCCATTTGACGATTATTTGTGTCACGCTTTACTTGCATCGTTCGCAAGCGCATCGAGCGGTTGATTTTCACCCCGCAGTGTGCCATGCGATGCGATTTTGGTTATGGCTGACTACCGGCATGATAACCAAAGAATGGGTGGCAGTGCACCGAAAGCACCACGCCAAGTGCGAATCTGAAGACGATCCGCATAGCCCGATCGTAAAAGGGATATACTCGGTACTATGGCAGGGTGCCGAACTTTATGCCAAAGAAGCGACCCATGCCGACACGCTGGAAAAATACGGGCGCGGCACACCAGACGATGCTGTAGAAAAGAATTTGTATACTGGTCGTAGCAACATTGGTATTTTGGTGTTGTTAGCAATGCACTTTGTGTTATTCGGTTTTTACGGGGTTGCGATATGGGCGATTCAAATGTTGTGGATACCCTTCTTTGCTGCCGGTGTCGTCAACGGCATAGGGCATTTCAGAGGTTATAGAAATTATCCTACCGAAGATTACTCGACCAACTTTTCCAACCTTGGTATTTTGATAGGCGGAGAGGAATTGCACAACAATCATCACGCTTATCCCAGTTCGGCGAAGCTGTCGGCAAAATGGTGGGAGTTTGATATAGGTTGGTTTTACATTTGCGTATTACATCGCTTAAAACTTGCTACGGTATTGCGTTTGGCACCGATCCCTTCTCGCAAGCATCGAGTGGATAAAAACTTGGATTTAGACACTGCCAAAGCACTTTTTGAGAGCCGCTTGCATGTAACTTACGAGTTTGTCAACAAGGTGCTGAAGCCGGTATTGCAAACTGAGCTCACGAAGGCAGACGACGCTTGTCATCAGATGCTAATGCGTGTCAAACACATTCTGCCTAAACACCGCAATCATGTCAGCGACAACGAACACGCAATACTCAACGAGGCTCTGCTGAAAAATGAAACCCTAAAATTGGTTTATGACTTCAGACACCGACTGCACGAACTGTTGTATGTGATAAAACATAAGGATTATCACAACCTCAAAGAAGCACTATGTGAATGGTGCCGACAGGCCGAACAAAGCGGTGTTGACACTCTGATAGAGTTTGCGCAGATGATGCAAGGCTATACCCTGAAGCCGTCGGTAGCGCAAATAAAATACTGAGCTGCAGGAATAACTATTCCCCTCTTGTAGAGGGTGGCAGGCCTGTGCATTTTGTAATGCATACGTTTAACAATCATGTTGGTGTTCTGCACAATGTCACGCCGATTGACCTACCGGTTCTATCTGACGGGATGGTTGTGCCGTATCTGCACAAGGCAATTCCCCTCCTTTGGAGGGGTGGCAGGCGTAGCCTGACGGGGTGGTTTTATGGCGTACCCACCATTTAGGACAAGCCTTAGCTTGTCCGACCTACATACCCATGTCAAGGTTCTGCACAATGTGACACCACTTGTGCCACTGCAACAAGTGGTGATTCTACTACTTTATTTTTGCTTCTTTATAGATTACGTGTTTGCGGACAGTCGGGTCAAACTTTTTTAGTTCCAGCTTTTTAGTACCCGCCGTCTTTTTGTTTTTGGTTGCAGTGTAAAAGTGCCCGCTACCGGCACTAGATACAAGTTTTATTTTCTCTCGCATTATAATCTCCGGCTTATCGCTTTTTCATATCGGCGAGAACCGCGTCTATTCCCTTTTTATCAATCAGGCGCAATCCTTTAGACGACACGCGCAGACTAACCCATCGCTTTTCACTTTCCACCCAAAAGCGATGAGTTTGCAGGTTGGGCAGAAAACGCCGCCGCGTTTTATTATGTGCATGAGACACATTATTACCACTCAAGGGCTTTTTCCCTGTTATTTGACAAATTCTAGACATTAAGATTTCTCCGTAAAGGGCGTATCATAGCATAAATAAAGGGATTGCGGGTTTTTTTTGGTCTGCGTTTAATTGCTAAATATTCTCTAAAAAGGTATAATTAGTAAATTTTAACGAGAAGGAGAATTGCTATGGCTAATAACTGGAAACTAGAAGGTCAATACTTTGAATCATGCACCTGTGATTTAGTTTGTCCGTGTATATTCTTAAAACCCCCTACCCAAGGATTTTGTAAAGCGATAGTGGGATGGCAAATTGAAAAAGGCTATATGGATGATGTGGATTTATCGGGACTCAATGTGGGTCTTTGGTTACATGCTCCAGGTCTTTTGACTGATGGCGGCTGGCAGGTCACGCTGTATATAGACGAGCGAGCCGATGCGAAGCAAGCAGAAGCATTACAGAAGATTTGGGGTGGTGAAGTCGGAGGTCATCCTGCGGTGATTGCTGGGTTGGTCGGAGAAATGAAAGGCGTACACTTGACCAAAGTAGATATCACCTATACAGAAAAGGAAAAAACCATGAAGATTGGTGATCACGGTGAAGTTAAGGTGAATGCGCTAGAAGGAGCCGAAGGCAAACCCGTGTTGGTAGAGAACCATCCGCTGGCTGTTGCACCTGGTTTTCCAATAACCGTTCATGAATCTGAATATATTAACTATAACCATGATGAGGAGTTTCAAGTTTCCGAGACTGTTGGTTTGGCATCTCCTTTCTCATATCAACCTGACTAAGTAGTGCACGACAGCCTAGATGCTGCAGAGATTGTATAAGAAAGAAACAGGAATCATTAGCTGTCCTCTCCTCTGCTATGGAAACGGCAATTTCTAATTTCACGGTTAAGAGCAAAAGCAGATTTCTGCAAGTCCTCTTTCTGCTGGTTTTGACCTTAGCTATCGCTATAGGGTCACAACCTGCGCTGGCACAAACGGCACCATGCACTTTGAGTGACATAGACCAAGACGACGACGGCTTGATAGAGATATGCGACTTGGAGGGATTGGATGCAATGCGCTTCCAGCTGGATGGAACAGGCTATAAAGCGAGCGAGTCAGCGACAAAAATCACCGCAGGTTGTCCTGCTACCAGCTGCAAAGGCTATGAGCTAAGCAGAGACTTAGACTTCAACGACTACAACAGCTATAGTTCAACGCCTAACAAAATCACATGGACCACGGGTAGAGGTTGGCAACCCATTGGATACTATGACTATTCTCATTGGAGACGAAAGCCCTTCGAAGCAATCTTTGAGGGCAATGGTCATACCATCTCAAACTTAATGATTAACAAACCAAATCTTCGTTATATGGGTTTGTTCGGTCATACCGGAAGCGGAGCTAAAATTGCTAATATTGGTTTGTTAAACGTAGATATTGTGATACCCACCAATGCAGGTAGTTTAGTGGGTCTTAATAAAGGTTCTATCATAAACAGCTATGCGACCGGTTCTGTTGCAAGACAGGACCCTATTTATCTTGATTATGATGAAGCTTTAGGAGGTTTAGTGGGTCGGAATATAGGCTCTATCATGACCAGCTATGCATCGGTTTCTGTTACCGAAACGACTCCTCCCTTTTGGTGGGATGGTTATGCCGATATCGGAGGCTTAGTCGGTCATAATGCTGGTGGCACCATCACGAACAGCTATGCGACGGGTTCCGTTCCGGGATCTGGCATTCATGGAGGTTTAGTCGGTTATAGTAGAGGTGGCACCATCACGAACAGCTATGCGACGGGTTATATTAAATACTTTGGAGAGTGGCGCGGTGTAGGTGGCTTAGTTGGTTGGAATGATAATAGCAACATCACGAACAGCTATTGGGATAAGCAGTCTAGCGGGCGAACGACGAGTGATGGCGGCGAAGGCAAGACCACGATAGAACTGCAATCACCCACGACGGCAACTGGGATATATAGTAGCTGGGGCACTGATGTGTGGGATTTCGGTACATCAGAGCAATATCCTGCGCTTAAATATAGCGACGGCACGGTGATACCTAACCAAGGCAGGGTGCAGCCTGAGAATGTACCACAAATACCGCAAATAGAGATAACTGGTATGCTGGCGAGTGCAATAGATGAAGGTGATGGCATCACGCTAACGGCATCGTTCTCAAGCAGTGCGAGTATCATCCCGTTGAATTATCGCTGGTCGCAAACATCAGGCGGAGACTTGCTGATAGAGCCTATAACCCAAAATAGCTTGACAATTGAGGTGCCCGAAGATTATGTGTCTGCTGGTGCAAACACCGTCAATTTAGCAATCATGCTGGATGTGATTAGCGATGTGGGCAGTACTGCACAGCAAGTAGTCATAACCATAGCCAAGCGCAACAACGGACAGATTGCGTCATTGGGCGCACCAAGCCTAAACGAAAGAGAACTTGCCGCCCCGACTATAGATTTGAGCAGCGACCCTGACGGCGGCGGTAATAATATCAGCTATCAATGGCAGAGCAGAGAGAGCACTGCAGCCACATGGGTGAATGTTATGACTGTGGCAGACACCAAAGAGACATACACTATACCCGGTGGAATAAGAGGCGGTACGCAATATCGCGTAATAATAAGTTACACCGACGGACAAGGTTATAGCGAAGAAGTTATATCGCAAGCCGTAGTCTATGAGAACAGATACTTCTTTGCAGAAATAGCAAGTCTAACATCCTGTGGAACAACAGACATAGATCAAGACGACGACGGTCTGATAGAGATATGCGACTTGGAGGGGTTAAACGCAATGCGCTATCAGACGGATGGTACTGGCTATAGGCCAAGTTCATCCACGATGAAGATTACCGTAGGTTGCCCTGCTACCGGCTGCAGAGGCTATGAGCTAAACAAAGATTTAGATTTCAACGACAACAACAGCTATAGCTCAACGGCAAACAAAAGCAGATGGACTACGGGAGCAGGTTGGGAACCAATTGGACGTTATTCAATTTATAGCTCTAACAGCAATCCTTTTACAGCAACCTTTGAAGGCAACAACCATATCATCTCCAATCTGATGATTAATAGACCTAACATCAATTTTATAGGCCTGTTCAGTTATGCAGGAAGCCAATCTAGAATTATTAATATTGGTTTAGTTGATGTAAACGTAGTTGGGCGTAATTCCGGGGGCTTAGTTTATTACAACAAAGGCAGTATTATAAATAGCTATGCGACAGGTTCTGTTTCAGGTTGGAATGGAGGCGGTTTAGTCAGTTATAACTATGGTAATGTCATGAACAGCCATGCGATGGTAGACGTTACTGGGAGAAGGATTGGCGGGTTGGTTAGTTCTAACCATGGCTCCATCATGAACAGCCATGCGACAGGCTCTGTTACAGGGAATGGTTCTGATAATAGTGTAGGCGGATTAGTTGGTGGGAATTATACTCAAGGAAGAATCACGGACAGTTATGCGATAGGTTCTGTTACAGGGAATGGTTCTGAGGTTAAAACAGGCGGTTTAGTCGGCTATAACAGCGGCAGTATTACGACAAGCTATGCTGCAGGTTCCGTTATAGGGGCTGGTTCTCGCGCTGCTATAGGCGGATTAGTTGGTAGGAATTATAGTGGAATAATCACGAAAAGCTATGCGGCAGGTTCTGTTAAGGAGAATGGTTCTTATGCTCAAGTAGGCGGGTTAATTGGTGAGAGTTATTATGGTTCCATCACCAACAGCTATGCGACGGGTTCTATTATCCCAGTTGGTGATCATGCCCAAATAGGCACTTTAGTTGGTTGGATGCACCAAGGCTCCATCACCAACAGCTATGCGACGACTTTTCTTAAAGGGCCTACTTTTTATGATGATGTTGGAGGCTTGGGCAATTTAGTCCGTCTGCCGCATAGAGATACTAACATTACCAACAGCTATTGGGATCAGTGGACTAACAGGGAAACGACAGATGATGGTGGCAGAGGCAAGACTACGATAGAACTACAAGAACCTACGACAGCAACTGGGATATATAGTAGCTGGAGTACCGATGCATGGGATTTTGGCACAGCTTGGCAATATCCGATACTTAAATATAGCGACGGTACGGTGATGCCTAACCAAGGCAGGGTACAGCCGAGCGTAGAGAATCCAGTATCATGCGACCCAACAGATATAGACCAAGACAACGATGGCCTGATAGAAATATGTGACTTAGAGGGATTGAATACAATCCGCTATCAGATAGACGGCACAGGCTATAGGCAGAGTACATCCACGATGAAGATAACCGCAGGTTGTCATGATGTCGGATGCCAAGGCTACGAGTTGCTAAGAGATTTAGACTTTAATGACTTTAACAGCTATAGCTCAACCTCCAACAAAATTATATGGACTCAGAGATCAGGTTGGGAACCAATTCCGCGTTTTACAGCAACCTTTGACGGTAACGGTCATAACATTGCGAACCTTATGATTAACAGATCTCGCTCTAACTCTGCAGGTTTGTTTGGTTATTTGGAAGAGCAATCTAGAATTATAAACATTGGTTTACTTAATATAGATGTGACTGGGAATGACTTTGTAGGTGGTTTAGTTGCTCGTAACAGTGGTAATGTCATGAACAGTTATGCAACAGGTTCTGTTATAGGGACTGAGCGGTCTGCTGATGTAGGCGGTTTAGTTGGTCATAATCAGGGTACTGTAATAACTAGCTATGCAACAGTTGTTGTTGCAGGGACTGGTGATACAGGCGGTTTAGTTGGTCGCAATAGGGGTGCTATTGCAACTAGCTATGCAACGGGTTCTGTTAAAGGGAGCGTTTCTGGTTGGACTGGTATTGGTGTGGGCGGCTTGGTCGGTGAGAATTATTGGGGAATAATCATTAAAGGTTATGCGACGGGTTCTGCTACAGGAAATGCCTATAATACTAGTGTAGGTGGTTTGGTCGGTCGGCATTTTTATGGCACTATCACAAACAGCTATGCGGTAGGTTCTGTTAAAGGAACTGGGCAGAACCTTCATGCAGGCGGTTTAATTGGTTGGCATGTAGACAGCATCATTACAAACAGTTATGCGGCGGGTTCTGTTAAGGGAACTGGTTCTAATATTGATATAGGTGGTTTAGTTGGTTTTAGCAGACCATTTGAACATGGCACCATCAACACCAGCTATTGGGATAAGATTACTAGTGGAAGAACGACGAGTGCTTCTGGTGGTCTAGCTAAGACCACGTTAGAGTTGCAAGAACCTACGACGGCAACCGGGATATACGGTAGCTGGAGTAGCGCCGTGTGGGATTTTGGTACAACGAAGCAATACCCTGCGCTTAAATATCGTGATGGCACGGTGATGCCTGATCAAGTTAGAGCGCAGCCTGAGGATCTACCGCAAATAGAGATTGCTGGTGTGCCGATGAGTGCCATTAACGAAGGTGATAGCATCACACTAACGGCATCGCCATCAGGCAGTGCGGATATCATTCCACTGAATTATAGTTGGTCGCAAGTATCGGATGGAGGCTTGCTGATAGAGCCTACAACCCAAAGCAGTGTGACGATTGAGGTACCGGAAGATTATGTGTCTGCAAGCGCAAACAGTATTAATCTAACACTGATGTTGGAAGCGGTCAGCGATGTAGGCAGTACCACGCAACAGGTATCAATCACTATAGCCAAGCGCAACAACGGCAAGGTTTCGGTATTAGGCGCACCAAGCCTAAACGAGAGAGAACTTGCCGCCCCAGCTGTAGATTTAAGTGGTGACCCTGACGGCGATGTTAGCAATATCGGTTATCAATGGCAGAGCAGAGAAAGCACCGCAACCGCTTGGGCAAATGTGTTGACTGAGGCAAACACTAAAGAGACATACACCATACCCGATGAAATAAGAAGCGGTACGCAATATCGTGTGCTAATAAGTTACACCGACGGGCAAGGTTATAGCGAGGAAGTGATCTCGCCGGCTGTAGTCTATGAGAAGATATATCTTCCTATAAGCGTGGAGAGTTCAGTATCATGCGACCTAACAAACATCGACCAAGATGACGACGGTTTGATAGAGATATGCGACTTGGAGGGATTGGACGCAATCCGCTATCAGCTGGATGGCACCGGCTATAAAGCGAGCGGTTCAGCGACAAAGATTACCGCAGGTTGCCCCTCCACCGGTTGCAAAGGCTATGAGCTAATCATAGATTTAGACTTTGACAACAACAATAGCTATAGTTCAACGGCAAACAAAATTGTATGGACTACAGGTACAGGTTGGCAGCCGATTGGCAATTCCTCTTCTAATGCTTTCAAAGCAAAGTTTGACGGTAACGGCTATATAATCTCTAATCTGATGATTAACAGACCTAACACTGATAATGTAGGTCTGTTCGGTTATGCAGGCAATCAATCTGGAATTATAAGAATTGATTTAGTTGACATAAATGTGGTTGGGCGTAATTATGTAGGTGGTTTAGTTGGTAAGACTAACTATGTTAGTATCGCAAACAGCCGTGTGGCAGGTTTTGTTCGAGGGCGTGATTATGTAGGTGGTTTAGTTGGTGAGACTAACTATGGTAGCGTTGCGAGCAGCCGTGCAGCAGGTTCTGTTTCAGGATGGCATTCTTATAGTTATGTAGGCGGCGGTTTAGTTGGTCAGACTAACCATGGTAGTGTTGCAGATAGTCATGCGACAAGTTTTGTTACAGGGTTTGATCGTATAGGTGGTTTAGTTGGTGGCAATGATCAAGGTAGTATCACGAACAGCTACGCAACAGGCTCTGTTTCGGGAGAGGGTTATGTGGGTGGTTTGGTTGGTAGAAGTTATCATGGTAGCATCACGAACGGCTATGCGACAGGCTCTGTTACAGGGACTGATGTTCATGATCATGTGGGTGGTTTAGTTGGCGAGAATGACGAAGGTAGCATCATAAGAAGTTATGCGACGGGTTTTGTTACAGGGACTGGTAATGATGCTTATGTAGGTGGTTTAGTTGGTAAGAATGATGAAGGTAGCATCACCGGCAGCTATGCGACAGGTTTTGCTACAGGGAATGGTGAGTCTCTTAAAATAGGTGGTTTAGTTGGTAGGAGTTATCAGGGTAGCATCACGAACAGCTATGCGACGGTTTCTGTTACCGGGAATGGAAACCATCTTCAGGTAGGTGGTTTAGTCGGTAGGAATTATCGGGGTAGTATCATGAGTAGCTATGCGGCAGGCTCTGTTACAGGGAATGTTGGTTCTAATTCTTACGTAGGTGGTTTAGTTGGTAGGATTTATGAGGGTAGCATTACTAATAGCTACTGGGACAAGTTGACTAGCGGGAGAGCGACAAGTGCCGGTGGTGTAGGAAAGACTACGGTAGAACTACAATCGCCCACATTGGCAACTGGAATATATAGCAACTGGGAGACTGCATTTTGGAATTTTGGCACAACCGAACAATATCCCGCACTTAAATATAGCGACGGTACATTGATTCCCAATCAATTCAGAAAGCCAAGAATAAAAATAGTAGTCGTACCTGCAAACATTGTCAACGAAGGCACGCGTGTTATGCTTACGGCATCTTATCAAGGTGATGCAAATAGTGTTTTGCCAAGTTATCGCTGGACGCAGACATTAGGTGAACCTCTATTGATCGAGACTACAACCCTAAGCAGTATAACCTTTGAGGCACCCAAAGACCATGTGCCGTCAAATGCCAGTGTTGCTAATTTTATACTATCATTAGAAGTGATTGGCAGTACGGAAAGTGTCGTACAAGAAATACCAATTTCCATAGTAAAACACAATAATGGTCGCGCTACTCTATCAGGTGCACCAACCCTAAACGGCAAAGAGCTTGTGGCTCCAACCATAGATTTAAGCCGCGACCCAGACGGTGAGGGTGGCAATTTATTCTATCAATGGCAAAGAAAAATAGGTGATCCAGCTACATGGGTGAATGTGTATGCTAGCAAAAACGAAGCCCATACTATTCCAGAAGATGTTATCGGCACTGTTGAGTATCGTGTGGTGGTGAGCTACACTGACGGGCAAGGCTATAGAGACAAATTGATATCAGCACCTGCAGTTTATAGCCGGATGGATCTTCCCATGGACATAACAAGTTTAACATCTTGTGGTACCACAGATATAGATCAAGACAACGACCGCCTGATAGAGATATGTAACTTAGAAGGATTGAATGCAATGCGCTATCAGTTGGACGGCACCGGCTATAAGATAAGCGCATCTGCCCCAGCAATCACCACAGGTTGTCCTGAAGTTGGATGTATTGGTTATGAACTAACTAGAAATTTAGACTTCAACGATGATGCAAGTTATCGTAATGTGTCACTAAACAAAAAGAACTGGACTACAGATAAAGGTTGGAACCCAATTGGAACTTGCCAAGATAATTTCAACAGTATTTTTGAGGGTAATAGTTACGTCATCCATAATCTTAAAATTGGTAGAGGTCTTGTTAAGAAGATAGGACTGTTTGGATGTACAGGAAGCCAATCTAAAATTATTAATATTGGCTTACTTAGCATACATGTAACGGGAGATAGTCAGGTGGGAGGTTTAGTTGGTACTAACGGAGGTAGTATTGCTAACAGCTATGCGGCAGGTTTTGTTCGAGGGCAGGGGCGGTGGCTTGCTGATGACATAGGTGGGTTGGTCGGTAACAATACTGGTGTTATCACCAGCAGCTATGCAAAAGCTTCTGTTATAGGGGACGGAGATTTCGGAGGTTTAGTCGGTTTTAATTATGGAGGCAGCATCACGAACAGCTATGCGACAGGTCTTGTTCAAGGGTGGAGTAATTATAGTGATGCGGGTGGTTTGGTCGGCTGGAACACTGGTACCATCACGAACAGCTATGCGACAGGTTCTGTTCGAGGGTGGAGTAACACCGATCGGGGTGGTTTAGTTGGTGATGCGGGTAGCAGAGCCACTGTCAAGAACAGCTATTGGGATAAGTTGACTAGCAGGCGAACGACGAGTGACGGTGGTATAGGTAAGACCACGATAGAGCTACAATCACCTATAAGGCCGGGAAGTAGCCCAACTGAGGTTTATTATGGTTGGAGTACCAAGGTGTGGGATTTCGGCACAACTGAGGAATACCCCGTGCTTAAATACAGCGATGGTACGTTTATAGCTAATCAAGGTAGGGTGCAACCTGAGAATATACTGCGAATGCTGCGGCGAGTAGAGATAGCCGGTGTGCCGTCGGGTGTTGTGGAAGAAGGCGAGCATGTTACGCTTACGGCATCGTACTCAAGCAGTGCGAGTATTATTCCATTGAATTATAGTTGGTCGCAAACATCAGGCGGAGCCTTGTTGATAGAGCCTACGACCCAAAGCAGTGTGACGATTGAGGTACCAGGAGATTATATTCCTGCTGGTGCAAAAACCGCCAATTTGACAATTATGCTGTTAGCGAAGGGCGATGTGAATATCACAAAACATGTATCAATCACCATAGCCAGGCGCAACAACGGACAGATTGAAGCATTGGGCGTACCAAGCCTAAACGAGAGAGAGCTTACCGCCCCGTCTCTAGATTTAAGTAGTGATCCTGACGGGCGCATTAGCAGAATCAGCTATCAATGGCAGAGCAGAGAAAGCACTGCAACCGCATGGGAGAATGTGCTTTTCGGCACCAGCGAAGCGTATACCATTGCAGAGGATGGGAGAGGTATTGTTCAATATCGTATAGTAGTGAGTTACACCGACGGACAAGGTCATAACGAAGAGGTTGTATCACAAGCTGTGGTTTATAGGAGCAGATATTCTCTTATAGAAATAGCAAGACTAACATCCTGTGGAGCGGCAGACATAGACCAAGACGACGACGGTCTGATAGAGATATGTAACTTGGAGGGATTGAACGCAATGCGCTATCAGATGGATGGCACCGGCTATAGACCAAGTAGTACATCCACGATGAAGATTACTGCAGGTTGTCCTGCTACCGGTTGCAAAGGCTATGAGCTAGCCCAAGATTTAGACTTCAAAGACGACGGCAGCTATAGTTCCAAGTCAAACAAGGTTATCTGGACTACAGGCACAGGTTGGGAGCCGATTGGACGTTATGAGGGTCGCAATAACGCTAATAACAATCTTTTTGCAGCAATCTTTGATGGCAACGACCATACCATTTCTAACCTTATGATTAACAGACCTCGCACTGAATCTGTAGGTTTGTTCAATGGGATAGGGAGGCAATCTGAAATCATCAACATTGGGTTACTTGATGTAAATGTAATCGGAAAGAAATATACAGGCGGTTTAGTCGGAGGGAGTTCAGGTGGTATCACGAACAGCTATGTGACGGGTTTTGTTGCAGGAAAAGGTGGTACTTCGTTTTTTACCTCCGCTTATGCAGGCGGTTTAACTGCTTATAACGATGAAGGTAGCATCATGAACAGCTATGCGATGGGTTCTGTTACAGGGACTGGTCGTTATGTTTATGCAGGCGGTTTAACTGGTTATAATCATGAAGGTAGCATCACGAACAGCTATGCGATGGGTTCTGTTTCAGGGACTGGTGATCGTGCTGATGTAGGTGGTTTAGTTGGTATTGGTGGCTATGGTAGCATCACGAACAGCTATGCGATGGGTTCTGTTTCAGGGACTGGTGATCGTGCTGATGTAGGTGGTTTAGTTGGTCATAATTTTTATGATAGCATCACGAACAGCTATTGGGATAAAACGACGAGTGGAGCAACGAGAAGTGGGGGTGGTATAGCCAAGACCACGACACAACTGCAAGAACCTACGACACCAACTGGGATATATAGTAGTTGGAGTGCAGATGTATGGGATTTCGGTACAGCTAAGCAATATCCTGCGCTTAAACATAAAGACGGCACTATAATGCCCAGTCAAGTTGAAGTAAAAATAGCTGGTGTTCCGTCCGGTGTTGTCAACGAAGGTGAGCGCATCACACTCACTGCCTCTTCCCCAATTAATGCCTCGTTAAGTTATCGCTGGGTGCAAATATCGGATGGAGTTTTGCTAGTAACACCCACAACTCAAAGCAGTATAATTTTTGAAATACCCAAAGATTATGTATCGGCAAATAGGGATGCCACTAATTTATTATTATCATTAGATGCAATTGACGGTAACCGGCAAATTACTCAAAAGGTAGCGATTACTATTGCAAAACGTAACGATGGTTGGATTGAGAAATTAGGCATACCAGACCTGAACGAGAGAGAGCTTACCGCCCCGGTTATAGATTTAAGTGGCGATCCTGATGGTGACATTAGCAACATCAGTTATCAATGGCAGAGTAGCGAAAACCTCCGCACCGGATGGGTAGATATATCTGCTGGTACGGACGAGGTGTATACCATTCCAGAGGATTTCATAGGCATCATCCAATATCACGTGATAGTGAATTACACCGACGGACAAGGTTATAGCGAAGAAGTTATATCGGAAGTTATAGTCTATGAGAGAGGGTATTCTCTCACAGAAATAGTAGACCCAACATCCTGCGACCCAACCGACTTAGACCAAGACGGTGACGGTCTAATAGAGATATGCCACTTGGAGGACTTGAATGCAATCCGTTATCAAATGGATGGTGCCGGCTATAAGGTAAGTGGGTCTGCGTTGGTGAGTACTACGGGTTGTCCTGATGATGGGTGTGATGGTTATGAGCTAATCAGAGATTTAGACTTTGACGACGATGCAAGCTATCGAGATCCTTTAGCAAACAAACTTGGATGGACTACGGGAGGGGGTTGGCAACCCATTGGAAACTCCTCTTATAATGCTTTTAGTGCAATATTCAACGGCAACGAATACACTATCTCTAATTTAATGATTAACAGATCTAATACTGATAATGTTGGATTGTTCGGCTATGTCGGGTCTCAATCTAAAATCAGCGATATTGGTTTACTTAACGTAAATGTGAATGGGGATGATGATGTAGGTGGCTTGGTCGGTGAAAATATTGGGGGTAGCATCACGAACAGCTATGCTACTGGTTCTGTTTCAGGAGATGATCATTTAGGTGGTTTAGTCGGTAGGAATGGAGGTAGTATCAAGGACAGTTATGCGACGGGTTCTGTTGCAGGTTCTTATGAGTTAGGTGGCTTAGTTGGTAAGAATGGGGGCAGCATCAAGGACAGTTATGCGACGAGTTTTATCACAGGAACTCATGATAGGGTAGGTGGCTTAGTCGGTGAGAACAGGGGCAGCATCATCAACAGTTATGCGACAGGTTCTGTTCAAGGGGAGGAAGATGTCGGAGGTTTAGTCGGTGAAAATAGCCATGGCATCATCACGAACTGCTATGCGACGGGTTCTGTTACAGGGACTGGTCGTTATGTATATGCAGGTGGTTTAGTTGGTAAAAATTATGAGGGTAGCATCACGAGTAGCTATGCGACGGGTTCTGTTACAGGGCGTGGTTCTAATGCCCGATTAGGTGGTTTAGTCGGTGAAGGGGATTATGCCATCATTGAGAACAGCTATGCGACGGGTTCTGTTACAGGACATGGTTCTAATGCTCGGTTAGGTGGCCTAGTTGGTGAGAATGATAAAGATAGCATCATCAACAGCTACGCAACAGGTTTGGTTACAGGAACTTCTTCTGAGGTAGGTGGTTTAGTTGGTCATAATGATGATGCCATTATTGAGAACAGCTATTGGGATAAATGGACTAGCGGGAGAACGACGAGTGCTGGCGGCGAAGCTAAGACCTCAATAGAGTTGCAGTCACCTATAGCACCAACCGGGATATATGGTGGCTGGGATAAGGACATATGGGATTTCGGTACAACTGGGCAGTATCCTATCTTGAAATATAACGATGGTACATTTTTGCCCAATCAAGCTAGAGTAAAGATAACTGGTGTGCCGACAGGTTTTGTCTATGAGGGTACACGCATCACGCTTACGGCATCCTCTCAAAGTAGTGCCTCGTCAAGTTACCGCTGGACGCAAATATCGGATGGAGTTTTGCTAATAGCTCCCACAACCCAGAGTAGTATAACTTTTGAGGTACCTGGAGATTATATGTCAACGAACATGGATAGTATTAATTTAGTATTATCATTAGAGGTAATTAACGATAAACGGCATGCTACTCAACAGCTAACAATCACTATTGTAAAACACAATAATGGGCGGATTGCGAGATTGGGTTTGCTGGGTATAAACGAGAGAAAACTTGTAGCCCCGGTTATAAATTTAGGCGGCGATCCAGATGGCAAAGGTGGCAATATCAGCTACCAATGGCAGAGTAGAAGCATTACTGAACCCACATGGGTGAATATCTTTGCCGCTACCAACGAAGCGTATATTATTCCAGAGAATGCTAGAGGCATTGTGCAATATCGTGTGCTAGTAGGGTATACCGACGGACAAGGTTATAGCGAAAAAATTCTCTCGGAAGCTGTAGTCTATGAGGAAGCAAGTAATTTCGTAAGGCATCTCATAAGAACAGTGACACCGATAGTTTGCTATCCAACAGATATAGATAAAGATAACGATGGTTTGATAGAAATATGCGATTTGGAAGGATTGAACGCAATACGTTATCAATTGGATGGCACAGGTTATAGACAGAGTGCATCTACGATGAAGATTACTGCAGGTTGCCCTGATAGAGGATGCAAAGGCTACGAATTGGTGAGAGATATAGACTTTAACGATGATGCAAGCTACCAAGATTTCTCAGTGAACAAACACGGATGGACTACAGGGTTAGGTTGGGAGCCGATTGGAACATCAGATAATCCTTTTACTGCGATATTTAAGGCTAACCAATATCGCATTTCTAATTTAATGATAGATAGACCCTCTGCTAGAAACATTGGTTTGTTTGGAGGAATAGGGAGTTCAGCTAGAATTGAAAGTGTTGGTTTAATAAACGCAAATGTCAGAGGACAGTGGGGGATAGGTAGTTTGGTTGGTAAGAATAGGGGTGGTGTAATAAGTGATAGCTATGCAACAGGCATAATGCAAGGGGGTAGTAGTGTCGGTGGTTTGGTTGGTGATAACTACGGTAGGATTACTAATAGTTTCACAAATATTAGTATGTCAGGTAATAATTATATTGGTGGCATGGTGGGTTGTAATTTTGGCGGAGGAGAGATTACTAATAGCTATACGGTTGCTAGAAGCAATAGAAGGCAAATTAATATCGGAGGAATACTAGGATATAACAGTTCTGGCATTGATGGAGTTGTCAATAGCTACTGGGATGTAGGTATTAGCGGTGTTTCTGAAGATGCTTACAGGTCAGGAGGCCGAACGACTGCACAGCTGAAATCAGCTATAGCACCAGGAAACACCTCAGACGAAATTTACTACGGCTGGAGTACTGATGTATGGGATTTCGGCACATCCGAGCAATATCCTATATTTCAATATAGCAGTGGCACAATAACGCACAATCAACCTATAGAGCAAACAGGCCCATCACAAAAACTAGATGTAGAGATAGCTGGTGTTCCGCAGGGTGCTGTTGCCGAAGGCGAGTACATTACGCTTACGGCATTTTCCCAAAGTAGTGCCTCGTTAAGTTATCTCTGGACGCAAACATCAAGTGGAGCTTCGCTGATAGAGTCTACAACCCGTAGCAGTGTGACGATCAAGGTGCCGGAGGATTATGTGCCGGCGAATGTGAATACCATTGACCTTACAATCACACTGGAAGTGATTAGCGGTATAGGTAGCACTGAACAGCAAGTAGTAATGACCATCGCCAAGCGCAATAACGGCAAGATTGCGGCGTTAGGTGCACCGGATCTAAACGAGAGAGAACTTACAGCTCCGGTTATAGACTTAAGTGGCGACCCCGATGGTAGTGGTGTCAACATTGGTTACCAATGGCAAAGTAGGGAGAGTGCCGGAACCGTATGGGAGAATGTGGTTGCCGGTACAAACGAAGCATATATCATTCCGGAAGATACCGCAAGTATCGCTCAATATCGCTTGATCGTAAGTTATACCGACGGGCAAGGCTATAGAGAAGGGGTCATGTCGGAAACCATAGTTTACGACAGAAGATCTCCTCTTCAACCAAGCATAAGCATAGTAAATCTAACATCCTGCGACACACCGTATGTAGACCAAGATAACGACGGCTTAATAGAGATATGCAACTTGGATGGTCTAAATGCAATGCGTTATCAGTTGGATGGCACAGGATATAAAGCAAATAGATCGGCAGTGAAGATCACCACAGGTTGTCCTGATGAGGGATGTAATGGTTATGAGCTAACCAAGGATTTAGATTTTAACGATGATGCAAGTTATCAAAATATAGCTAATAAAACGATGTGGACGGCTGGAACAGGCTGGCAACCAATTGGGCGAAGGTGGTATCAATCTTTCAATACGACGTTTGAAGGAAATAATCATACGATTTCCAATTTAACGATAAATCAGTATTCTGTTGATGCTGGTTTATTCGGTTATACAGGAAGTAAAAGCAAAATTGCGAATATTGGCTTGCTAAACGTAAACATAAATTCTAGCCGATATGTTGGCGGTCTAGTTGGTATTAGTGATGGTGAAATTATCAACAGCTATGTGACTGGTTCTGTTAGGGGGAATGGTTCTTATACTTATGTAGGCGGTTTAGTTGGTCGTGGTAGTATTATCATAAATAGCTATGCAACGGGTTCTGTTAAGGGGTCTGGTCATGGAGCTAATGTAGGTGGTTTAGTCGGTTCTAATAATTATAGCTCTAGGAATGGTATCTTCATAGATGCTAGCATCACGAACAGCTATGCGATGGGTTCTGTTACAGGGAATGGTCCCTATGCTAGCGTAGGTGGTTTAGCCGGTTATAGTAGAAGCATCACGAACAGCTATGCGACGGGTTTTGTTAAGGGGTTCGGTTATAGCGTTGGCGTAGGAGGGCTAGTCGGTGATAGTAGAAGTGTCACGGACAGCTACTGGGACAAAACAACGAGTGGAAAAAAGAGAAGTGCTGGTGGCAAAGGTAAGACCACGATACTACTGCAAAAACCTACGACGGCAACTGGTATATATAAAAGATGGAGTACCAGTGTGTGGGATTTCGGCACAACCAAGCAATACCCTGCGCTTAAATATCGTGATGGTACGGTGATGCCTAATCAAAGTAGAGAACCGCCTGAGGATGTGTTGCAAATGCCACAAGTAGAGATTGCCGGTGTGCCCACGAGTACTGTCAACGAAGGCGAGCGTATCACGCTTACGGCATCTTTGCAAAGTGATGCGAGCAATATTCCATTGAGTTATCGCTGGGAACAAGCATCACGCGGAGGCTTGCTAGTGGAGCCTACAACCCGAAGTAGTGTGACGATTGAGGTGCCGGAAGATTATGTGTCTGCAGGCGCAAACACCGTCGATTTAGCAATCATGTTAGATGTGATTAGTGATATAGGCAGTACTGCTCAACAAGTATCAATCACCATAGCCAAGCGCAACAACGGGCAAATTGCAGCATTAGGCGCGCCGAGTCTAAACGAGAGAGAGCTTACTGCTCCGACTGTAGATTTAAGTGGCGACCCTGACGGCGGCGGTGGCAATATCAGCTATCAATGGCAAAGCAGAGAAAGCAACCAAACCACCCGCACTGCTTGGGCAAATGTGCCTGCTGGCACGAGCGAAGCGTATACCGTTGCAGAGGACGTTTTCGGCACTTTCCGGTATCGTGTGGTCGTGAGTTACACCGATGGGCAAGGCTATAACGAAGAGATTATCTCGCGAGCCGTAGTCTATGAGAGCAGATACTCTCTTGTAGAAATAGCAAGTCTAACATCCTGTGGGACAACAGACGTAGACCGAGACAATGATGGTCTGATAGAGATATGCAACTTGGAGGGATTGAACGCAATCCGCTATCAGTTGGACGGCACTGGCTATAGACCAAGTTCATCCACGATGAAGATTACCCTAGGTTGTCCTGCTATCGGCTGCACAGGCTATGAGCTAACCCGAGATTTAGACTTTAACGACAACGACAGCTATAACTCAACGGCTAATAAGGTTGTCTGGACTACGGGCACAGGCTGGCAACCACTTGGCAATTCCTCTTCTAATGCTTTCAACTCAATATTTGACGGCAACGGCTATACAATTTTTAATCTGATGATTAACAGACCTAACACTAATTATGTAGGCTTATTCGGTTATACAGAAGGTGAGTCTAAAATTGCTAATGCTGGTTTGCTAAATGTAGATATTGCCGGAGGTTCTAGAGTAGGTAGTTTAGTCGGTAGAAATGACGGCCCCATCACGAACAGCTATGCAACGGGTTTCGTTAAAGGAAGCCGTTGGGTAGGCGGCTTAGTCGGTCATAATCAAGACACTATCACGAACAGCTATGCAACAGGTTCTGTTAAAGGAAGGGATGATGTAGGGGGTTTAGCCGGTTTAATCGGTTATGATAGTAGCATCACGAATAGTTATGCGACGGGAGATGTTGAAGGAGAGAGTGATGTAGGCGGTTTAGTCGGCTATAGTAGTTATCGTTACACTGTCAGAAACAGCTATTGGGATAAGTGGACTAGTGGGCAAACGGCAAGTGCCAGAGGCATAGGCAAGACCACGATACAACTGCAAAAACCTACGACCGCAACTGGAATATATAGTAACTGGAGTAACGATATATGGGATTTCGGCACAACTGAGCAATATCCTGCGCTCAAACACAGAGACGGCACGGTGCTGCCCAACCAGCCTAGAGAACGACCTGATTTATCACACCGTCTAAGCGTAGAGATCGCTGGTGTGCCGACGGGTGCTGTGAACGAAGGCGATAGCATTACACTCACGGCATCGTCGGCAAGCAGTGAGCTTATCATCCCGTTGAATTACAGTTGGTCGCAAACATCAGATGGAGACTTGCTGATAGAGCCTATAACCCAAAGCAGTGTGACGATTTATGTGCCAGAAGATTATGTGTCTGCTGGTGCAAACACCGTCAATTTAGCAATCATGTTGGAAGCGGTTAGCGATGTAGGCAGTACTGTACAGCAAGTAGTCATAACCATAGCTAAGCGCAATAATGGCAAGATTGCGGCATTAGGAGTGCCTAACCTAAACGAGAGAGAGCTTGCTGCCCCGTCTATAGATTTGAGTGGCGATCCTGATGGCGGTGGTAGCAATATCGGCTATCAGTGGCAAAGCAGAGAAGATGCCCAATCTGCATGGGCGAATGTGCCTGCCGGCACGAGCGAAGCGTACACCATTGCAGAGAATGTTTTCGGCACCATCCAGTATCGTTTGATAGTAAGTTACACTGATGGGCAAGGCTATAGCGAAGAGGTTATCTCGCGAGCTGTGGTCTATGAGAGCAGATATTCTTTCGCAGAAATAGCAAGTCTAATATCTTGTGGAACAACAGACATAGACCAAGACGACGACGGTCTGATAGAGATATGTAATTTGGAGGGGTTGAACGCAGTGCGCTATCAGCTGGACGGCACTGGCTATAGACCAAGTTCATCCACGATGAAGATTACTCTAGGTTGCCCTGCTACTGGTTGCGAAGGTTACGAGCTAACCCGAGACTTAGACTTTAACGACGACGACAGCTATAGTTCAACGGCAAACAAAATTACATGGACAATGGGCGCAGGTTGGTCACCAATTGGGTACTATAGAAGTCCTAATAATAAAAATCTTTTTGAATCAACTTTTGAGGGTAACGGTCATACGATCTCTAATCTTATGACTAATAAACCTGGGATCAATCAAGTAGGTTTGTTCGGTTATACAAGTAACCAATCTGAAATCCGCAATATTGGTTTACTTAATGTAAATATAGCTGGGGATTGTTGTGTAGGGGGACTAGTCGGTTATAACAAAGGTAGTATCAAGAGTAGCCATGTGACAGGTCATGTTACAGGGGGTGCTGCTGTAAGTGGTTTAGTTGGTTTTAATTATGGTTCTATCATGAGTAGCTATGCGACAAGTTCGGTTGCCGGGAAATATTATGTAGGCGGTTTAGCTGGTTGGAGTGAGGGTACCATCACGAACAGTCATGCTACAGGAGATATTGGAGGATATGATGATATAGGCGGTTTAGTTGGTGAAAATTCTGACGGAGGCACCATCACGAATAGCTATGCCACAGGTTCTGTTACAGGAACTTTGTGGTACGCTTCCATAGGCGGTTTAGTCGGTTTGAATCTTAGAGGTATCATCACGAGTAGCTATGCGACAGGTCATGTTACAGGGGATGGTTCTAATGCTCATGTAGGCGGTTTAGTCGGTTTCAGTTATGAAAGTACTATTACGAGTAGCTATGCGATAAGTTCGGTTGCCGGGACTGGAAGGCACGCCGATATAGGCGGTTTAGTTGGTTTGAACTCTATAGGTGTCATTACAAGTGGTTATACGGCAAGTTCTGTGACAGGAGTTTCTGCGAATGTAAATGTTGGTGGTTTAGTTGGTAATACTTATTTAGGCAGAGTCACAAAGAGCTACTGGGATAAGTGGATTAGCGGGCAAACGGAAAGTGCCGGTGGCGAGGGTAAGACCACGATAGAACTGCAAGAACCTACGACAACAACTGGGATATATAGTAGTTGGAGTTCTAAGGCATGGGATTTCGGCACGCCTAGGCAGTATCCAGCACTTAAACATAGAGATGGCACGGTAATGCCTAACCAGCCTAGAGAGCGACCTGATATATTACAAATGCCGGAAGTAGAGATCGCTGGTGTGCCGGCGAGTGTTGTAAATGAAGGTGATAGCATCACACTAACGGCATCGTCCGCAAGCAGTGAGCTTATCATTCCACTGAGTTATCGTTGGTCGCAAGTATCGGATGGAGACCTGCTGATAGAGCCTACAACCCAAAGCAGTGTGACGGTTGAAGTGCCAGAAGATTATGTGTCTGCTGGTGTAAACACCGTCAATTTAGCAATCATGTTGGATGCGATTAGCGATATAGGCAGTACCGCACAGCAAGTAGTCATAACCATAGCCAAGCGCAATAATGGGCAGATTACAGCATTGGGTGCGCCAAGTCTAAACGAGAGAGAGCTTGCTGCCCCGTCTATAGATTTAAGTGGCGACCCCGACGGTGGTGTTAGCAATATTAGCTATCAATGGCAAAGCAGAGAAAGCACCGCAACTGCATGGGCGAATGTGCCTGCCGGCACGAGCGTAGCGTACACCATCCCAGAGAATGTTTTCGGCACTTTCCAGTATCGTGTGATTGTAAGTTACACCGACGGGCAGAGCTATAACGAGGAAGTCATATCGCAAGCCGTGGTCTACGAGAGCAGATACTCTCTTATAGAAATAGCAAGTCTAACATCTTGTGGGACAACAAACATAGACCAAGACGACGACGGTCTGATAGAGATATGCAACTTGGAGGGATTGAACGCAATGCGCTATCAGCTGGATGGAACAGGTTATAAAGCAGATGAGTCTGCGCCAGTAATTACTATAGGTTGCCGTTCTGATGGTGGATGCACGGGCTATGAGCTAAGCCGAGATTTAGACTTCAACGAAGACGACAGCTATAGTTCAACGACAAACAAGGTTGTTTGGACTACAGGAGAGGGTTGGCAACCAATTGGCAACTCTTCTACTAATGCTTTCAACGCAACGTTTAACGGCAATGGCTATACGATATCTAATTTAATGATTAATAGACCAGATGCTCGTAATGTAGGTTTGTTTGGTTATACAAAGGATCAATCTAAAGTTGTTAATGTTGGTTTACTAAATGTAGATGTGAGCGGCAATAGCTATGTAGGCAGTTTAGTTGGCCATAACTATAGCGATGTCACGAACAGCTATGTGACGGGTTCTGTTTCAGCAACTGGGCTTGGTGTTGGCGGTTTAGCCGGTCATAATCATGGTACTATCAGGCTTAGTTATGCGACAGCTTCTGTTACAGTAGCTTATGTCACAATGATTGGGCAGGCTGCTTCTGATATAGGTGGTTTAGTTGGTGAGAATTCTTATCAAGGTACCATCACCAGAAGCTACGCGACGGGTTCTGTTTCAGGGACTGGGAGATATGTCAATATGGGTGGTTTAGTTGGTGAGAATTCTTATCAAGGTACCATCACCAGAAGCTATGCGACGGGTTTTGTTTCAGGGGCTGGGAGGTATGTTCATATAGGTGGTTTAGTCGGTTTAATTTATCGTAGTGCTATCATCAATAGCTATGCGACAAGCTCCATTTCAGGGACTGGTTCTTATGCCCTGTTAGGCGGTTTAGTCGGTAATAAGTTTTATGATGGAACTATCACGAACAGCTATGCGACGGGTTCTGTTTCAGGAACTGGCGAGTATGCTAGGGTAGACGGTTTAATTGGTTATGATTGGGGTGGGGGCAGCATCACAAACAGCTATTGGGATAAATGGACTAGCGGGCAAATTGCAAGTGCTGGTGGCGAAGGTAAGACTACGATAGAACTGCAATCACCTACGGCGGCAACCGGGATATATAGAAGATGGAGTACGAGAGTGTGGGATTTCGGCACAACTGAGCAATATCCCGTACTCAAATACAGCGACGGCACAGTGATGCCCAACCAGCCTAGAGAGCGACCTGATTTATCACACCGGCTAAGCATAGAGGTTGCTGGTGTGCCGGCGAGTGCTGTGGACGAAGGCGACAGTATCACACTAACGGCATCGTCCGCAAGCAGTGAGCTTACCATTCCGTTGAGTTATAGTTGGTCGCAAGTATCGGGTGGAGGCTTGCTGATAAAGCCTACAACCTTAAGTAGTATAACGTTTGAGGTGCCTGAAGATTATGTACCTGCTGATGCAGACACCGTCAATTTAGCAGTCATGTTGGATGCGATTAGCAATGTAGGCAGTACTGCACAGCAAGTAGTTATAGCCATAGCCAAACGCAATAATGGTAAGATTGCGACATTGGGTGCACCAAGCCTAAACGAGCGAGAGCTTACCGCACCACCTATAGATTTAAGCGGCGACCCCGACGGTGGCGGTAGCAATATCAGCTATCAATGGCAAAGCAGAGAAAGCACCGCAACCGCATGGATAAATGTGCCTGCCGGCACGAACAGTGCGTATACCATTGCAGAGGATGTGATAGGTATTTTCCAATACCGCGTGGTCGTGAACTACACCGACGGACAAGGTTATAACGAAGAAGTTATATCGCGAGTTGTGGTCTATGAGAGCAGATACTCCCTTATAGAAATAGCAAGCCTAACATCTTGTGGAACAACAGATATAGATCAAGACGACGATGGTCTGATAGAGATATGCAACTTGGAGGGGTTGGACGCAATGCGCTATCAGATGGACGGCACTGGCTATAAAGCAAATGAGTCTGCGCCGTTAATTACTATGGGTTGCCGTTCCGATGGTGGCTGTACGGGCTATGAGCTAAGCAGAGATTTAGACTTCAGCGACGACAACAGCTATAGTTCAACGACAAACAAAATTACATGGACTACAGGAGAGGGTTGGCAACCACTTGGCAATTCCCCTTCTAATGCTTTCAACGTAACGTTTAACGGCAATGGCTATACGATATCTAATTTGATGATTAATAGATCTAACACCAACTTTGTAGGTTTGTTCGGCTACACGAGCAGCGGGGCTGAGATTGCTAATGTTGGTTTGCTAAATGTGGATATTACCGGAGGTTCCAGAGTAGGTGGTTTAGTCGGTAGAAATTATGGCCCCATCACGAACAGTTATGCAACAGGTTTTGTTAAAGGAAAGGATGAGGTAGGCGGTTTAGTTGGTAGTAATTGGGCGGCTAACATCACCAACAGCTATGCGACGGGAGATGTTGAAGGAGAGGATAATGTAGGCGGTTTAGTCGGTTGGCATGGTCGAAGTATCACGAACGGCTATGCGACGGGTTCTGTTAGTGGAGTTTTGCGTGTAGGTGGTTTAGTTGGTAGTAGTGTGAATGCTACTATAACGAACAGTTATGCGACGGGAGATATTGAAGGAGAGAGTGATGTAGGAGGTTTAATCGGTTTAGTTGATGATATTAATTATCCTTCCGTCATCACAAACAGCTATTGGGATAAATGGACTAGCGGGCAAACGGCAAGTGCTGGAGGCGAGGGTAACACTACTATAGAATTGCAAGAACCTACGACGGCAACTGGTATATATAGTAGCTGGAGTACCGATGTATGGGATTTCGGCACAGCCGAACAGTATCCTGTGCTCAAATACAGCGATGGCACAGTGATGCCCAACCAGCCTAGAGAGCGACCTGATTTATCACACCGGCTAAGCGTAGAGATCGCTGGTGTGCCGGCGGATGCTATTAACGAAGGTGATAGTGTCACGCTTACGGCATCTTTGCAAAGTAATACGAGCAATATTCCATTGAGTTATAGTTGGTCGCAAGTATCGGGCGGAGGCTTGCTGATAGAGCCTACAACTCAAAGCAGTGTGACGATTGAAGTTCCCGAAGATTATGTGTCTGTTGGTGCAAACACTGTCAATTTGGCAATCATACTGGAAGCAGTTAGCGATGTGGGCAGTACTGCACAGCAAGTAGTCATAACCATAGCCAAGCGCAACAACGGCAAGATTGCGGCATTGGGCGCGCCGAGTCTAAACGAGCGAGAGCTTACTGCCCCGTCTATAGATTTGAGTGGCGACCCCGATGGCGGCGGTAGCAATATCGGCTATCAATGGCAAAGCAGAGAAAGCACCGCAACCGCATGGACAAATATATCTGCCGGCACGAGCGAAGCGTATACCATTGCAGAGGATGTGATAGGTATTTTCCAATACCGCGTAGTCGTAAGTTACACCGACGGGCAGGGTTATAACGAGGAAGTGGTATCGGAAGCTGCGGTCTATGAAAAGATAAATCTTCCTATAAGCGTGGTGAATTCAGTATCATGCGACCTAACAGACATAGACCAAGACGATGACGGATTGATAGAGATATGCAACTTGGAAGGATTGAACTCAATCCGCTATCAGCTGGATGGCACCGGCTATAAAGCGAGCAGGTCGGCGGCAAAAATTACTGCGGGTTGCCCTGCTAATGGCTGCAGAGGCTATGAGCTAACCCAAGATTTAGATTTTAACGACGACAACAGTTATAGTTCAGTGTCCAACAAAATTACATGGACTACAGGCACAGGTTGGCAACCCATTGGGACAAGGGATAGTCCGTTCAATGCGATATTCAAGGCCAGCAAACACAGTATATCTAATTTGATGATAGACAGACCTTCTGCTAGAAACATTGGTTTGTTTGGGAGAATAGGTGGCTCAGCTAGGATTGAAGGTGTGGGTTTAATCAATGTGAATGTTAGAGGGAACTGGGGGGTAGGTAGCTTGGTTGGTCTGAATAGTAGTGGTAGTGTAATCAGCAACAGCTATGCAACGGGCACAATACGAGGAGGAGATAGTGCGGGTGGTTTGGTCGGCGATAACTATAGCAGGATTACTAATAGTTATAACAATGTGAGTGTTTGGGGCGGTAGCTATATTGGTGGCATAGTAGGTTGTAATTTTAGCGGAGGGACGATTACCAATAGCTATACGGTTTCTAGTATCAACAGCACTGGTGGTAGTAGGGGAGGGATACTAGGCTATAACGGTGCTGGTAATAGAAGTGTGGTTAGTAGTTATTGGGATAGGGATGTTAGTGGTATTTCTAGTGGTGCTGATGGGCTTGGTCAAACGACTATCCAACTGCAATCACCTACGACGGCAACTGGTATATATAGAAGATGGAGTCTCAGCGTATGGGATTTTGGCACAACTGGGCAATATCCTGCGCTCAAACACAGCGACGGCACGGTGATTCCCAATCAGCCAAGGGAGCGACCTGATATACCACAAATAGAGATAGCAAGCCTAACATCCTGTGGAACAACCGATATAGATCAAGACGACGACGGTCTAATAGAGATATGCAACTTGGAAGGATTGAACGCAATCCGCTATCAGTTAGATGGAACCGGCTATAAAGCGAGCGGCTCAGCAACAAAGATTACCTTAGGTTGCCCTGATACCGGCTGCAAAGGCTATGAACTAACTCAAGATTTAGACTTCAACAACGACGACAGCTATAGTTCAACGGCTAACATGGTTGTTTGGACTACAGGCACAGGTTGGAACCCAATAGGCAATTCCTCTGCTAATACTTTCAATGCAAAGTTTAACGGCAACGGCTATACGATATCTAATTTAATGATTAATAGATCTGGCACTAACTTTGTGGGTTTGTTTGGTTATATGGGGAGCGGTGTTGAGATTGCTAATGTTGGTTTGCTAAATGTAGATATTATCGGGGACTCTAGAGTAGGCAGTTTAGTCGGTAGAAGTTCTAGTTCCATCACTAACAGCTACGCAACGGGTTTCGTTAAAGGAGGAAGCCATTGGGTAGGCGGTTTAGTCGGTGCAAATATTGATGATGGCACCATCACGAACAGTTATGCGACGGCAGATGTTGAAGGAGAGAGTGAAGTAGGTGGTTTAGTTGGTAATAATCTACGTGCTACCATCACCAACAGCTATGCGACAGGAGATGTTGAAGGAATGGATAATGTAGGTGGTTTAATCGGTGTAAATTGGAGAGACACCATCACGAACAGCTATGCGACCGGAAATGTTGAAGGAGGGCGTAGGGTAGGTGGTTTAGTCGGCCAGAATAACTATAGTAGAATCACGAGCAGCTATTGGGATAAATGGACTAGTGGGCAAACGGTAAGTGCTGGTGGCGAGGGTAAGACTACTATAGAATTGCAATCACCTACAACGGCAACTGGGATATATAGAAGCTGGAGTACCGATGTATGGGATTTCGGCACAGCCGAACAGTATCCTGCGCTCAAATACAGCGATGGCACGGTGATACCCAATCAGCCTAGAGAGCGACCTGATTTATCACACCGGCTAAGCGTAGAGATCGCTGGTGTGCCGACGAGTGCTATTAACGAAGGTGATAGCATCACACTTACGGCATCGTCTTCAACCATTGCGACTATCATTCCGTTGAATTTCAGTTGGTCGCAAGTATCGGATGGAGACTTGCTGGTAGAACCTATAACCCGAAGCAGTGTCACAATTGAGGTGCCGGAAGATTATGTGTCTGCTGATGCAGACACTGTCAATTTGGTAATCATGCTGTCAGCAATGAGTGATGTAGGGAGTACCACACAACATGTATTAATCACCATAGCCAAGCGCAACAACGGCAAGATTACAGCATTAGGCGCACCAAGCCTAAATGAGAGAGAGCTTACTGCCTCGGCCATAGATTTGAGTGGCGACCCCGACGGCGGTGGTAGCAATATCAGCTATCAATGGCAAAGCAGAGAGAACGACCAAACCACCCGAACTGCATGGGTGAATGTGCCTGCTGGTACGAACAGGGTGTATACCATTCCGGAGAATATTTTCGGCACTGTCCAGTATCGTGCGATAGTGAGTTACACCGACGGGCAAGGCTATAACGAAGAGGTTATCTCAGAGACCGTGATCTACGAGAGCAGATACTCTCTTATAGAAATAGCAAGCCTAACATCTTGTGGAACAACAGACATAGACCAAGATAACGATGGTTTGATAGAGATATGCGACTTAGAGGGATTGAACGCAATCCGTTATCAGTTAGATGGAACGGGCTACAAAGCGAGCGGCTCAGCACCAAAAATTAGCGCAGGTTGTCCTGCCACTGGCTGCAAAGGCTATGAGCTAACCATAGATTTAGACTTCAACGATGACAACAGCTATAGCTCAACGGCAAACAAGGTTGTTTGGACTACAGGCACAGGTTGGAACCCAATTGGGTACTATAGAAATACTAATAATAAAAATCCCTTTGTAGCGACCTTTGACGGTAACACTTATACGATTTCTAATCTTACAGTTAACAATAACAGTAGCGATGGGGGTTTGTTTGGTTATACGGGTGGACAATCTAAAATTATGAACATTGGCTTACTAAATATAAGTGTCGTAGGGCGTTATGGTGCAGGTGGCTTGGTAAGTTTCAATAAAGGTTCTATCACAAATAGTTACGCAACAGGTTTTGTTAAAAGCACTGATCACGATTATATTATAGTGGTAGGTGGTTTAGTCGGTGAGAATTGGTCTTCTGGCACCATCACGAGTAGCTACGCGACGGTTTCTGTTACAGGGGAAGGTGAGGATTATCATGTCCGCTCTGCTCGTGTAGGCGGTTTAGTTGGTTATAATGACGGTAGTATTACAAACAGTTATGCGACAGGCTCTGTTACAGTGAATTATACTTCATCTATAGGAGGCTTAGTTGGTACTAACACAGGTAGTATTACGGACAGCTATGCGACAGGTCCTGTTATATATATTGGGGATCGCATAGGAGGCTTAGTCGGTTCTGTCAGCGACAACATTACGAACAGTTATTGGGATATGTGGAATAACTGGATAACAACGAGTCTCAGATACCGAGGTAAGACTACGATAGAACTGCAATCACCCACAACGGCAAGCGGGATATATAGTAGCTGGGATACTGATGTATGGGATTTCGGTACATCCAAGCAATACCCTATGCTTAAATATAGCGATGGCACAATCATACCCAATCAGCCTAGAGAGCGATTGCAAATGCCGCAAGTAGAGATAGCAAGCCTAACATCTTGTAAAACAACGGATATAGATCAAGATGACGATGGTCTGATAGAGCTCTGCGATTTGGAAGGATTGAACGCAATGCGCTATCAGATGGATGGCACCGGCTATAGAACAAGTCAAACGGCGATAAGGATTACTGCAGGTTGTCCTGACACTGGCTGCAAAGGCTACGAGTTAGTAAGGCGTTTAGACTTCCATGATGCTAATAGTTATCACAATGCATCAGCAAACAAACGGAGATGGACTACGGGTAGCGGTTGGGAGCCAATTGGACGACCGCACAACGCCTTTACAGCAGTCTTTGAAGGCAACGGCTATAGCGTCTCTAATCTTATGATTAACAGTGATGCTTTTTATATAGGCTTGTTTGCTTATACACAAAGAAATGCTGAAGTTATCAATCTAGGTTTGCTAAATGTTGACATCACAGGTACAAAATGGTTGTTCTCTAGCATAGGTGGTTTAATTGGTAATAATGATTATGGAACCATTCAAAACAGCTGTGTGACAGGTTCTGTTAAAGGAACTGGCTATTCTGTTCAGGTAGGCGGTTTAGTTGGTAACAATTATGGGACCATCCAAAACAGTTGTGTGACAGGTTCTGTTATAGGGAATGGTAGCTATTCTGATGTAGGCGGTTTGGTTGCTGTTCATCATCGCGGTAGCATTACGAACAGTTATGCGACAGGTTCTGTTACAGGAGATAGGGCAAATAATATGGGCGGTTTAGTTGGTTATACTTATTCGAGTAGGATCACAAGCAGCTATGCGGCGGGTTCTGTTACAGGAGATAGGGCAAATAATGTAGGCGGTTTAGTTGGTGATAGGTGGAGTGATTATTACACCATCAGTACCAGCTATTGGGATAAATGGACTAGCGGAAAAACGACGAGTGCCGGTGGTCTAGCTAAGACGACGATGCAATTGCAAGAACCCACGATGGCGATTGGAATATATAGTAGCTGGAGTGCTGATGTGTGGGACTTTGGCACAACTGAGCAATATCCTGCGCTCAAACACAGAGACGGCACGGTGCTGCCCAATCAGCCTAGAGAGCGACCTGATTTATCACACAGGCTAAGCGTAGAGATCGCTGGTGTGCCGGTGGGTGCTATTAACGAAGGTGATGGTGTCACGCTAACGGCAATGTCCACAAGCAGTACGAGCATCATTCCATTGAATTATAGTTGGTCGCAAGTATCAGATGGAGACTTGCTGATAGAACCTATAACCCAAAACAGTATCACGATTGATGTGCCGGCAGATTATGTGTCTGCAGGCGCAAACACCGTCAATTTAGCAATCGTGCTGTTAGCAATGAGTGATGTGGGGAGTACCACACAACATGTATTAATCACTATAGCTAAGCGCAACAACGGCAAGGTTTCGGTATTAGGCGCACCAAGCCTAAACGAGAGAGAGCTGATTGCTCCGTCTATAGATTTGAGTGGCGATCCTGACGGTGGTGGTAGCAATATCAGCTACCAATGGCAAAGCAGAGAAGATGCCCAATCTGTGTGGGCGAATGTGCCTGCTGGCACGAGCGAAGGGTATACCATCCCAGAGAATGTTTTCGGCACTGTCCAGTATCGTGTGGTTGTGAGTTATGCCGATGGACAAGGCTATAGCGAGGAAGTAATATCGGAAGCCGTAGTCTATGAGAGCAGATATTCTTTTGCAGAAATAATAAGCCTAACATCCTGTGGAACAACAGACATAGACCAAGACGACGACGGTCTGATAGAGATATGCAACTTGGAGGGACTGAACGCAATCCGCTATCAGATGGACGGCACTGGCTACAGGCCGAGTTCATCTACGACAAAGATTACTGCAGGTTGTCCTGCTACCGGCTGCAAGGGCTATGAGCTAACTAGAGATTTAGACTTTAACGACTACAATAGCTATAGCTCAACAGCTAACAAAGTTGTTTGGACTACAGGTACAGGTTGGCAACCAATAGGAACAGAAGATAGTCCGTTCAATGCGATATTCAAGGCTAATAAACATCGCATCTCTAATTTGATGATAGATAGGCCTTCTGCTAGAAACATTGGTTTGTTTGGAGGAATAGGAGGTTCATCTAGAATTGAAGGTATCGGTTTAATCAATGCCAATGTTAGAGGAAGCTGGGGTATAGGTAGCTTGGCTGGCGTGAATAGTGGTGGTGTAATAAGCAATAGCTATGCAACAGGCACAATACGAGGGGGAGATAGTGCTGGTGGTTTGGTTGGCGACAACCACGGCAGGATTACTAATAGTTATACCAATGTGAGCGTGTCGGGCGGTAGCTATATTGGTGGCATAGTAGGTTGTAATTATAGTGCCGGGACGGTTACTAATAGCTATACGGTTTCTAGAATCACTAGCAGCAGCGGTAATAGGGGAGGGATACTAGGAAATAATATTGGCAGTGTTATCAACAGTTATTGGGATATGAGTGTTAGTGGTATTTTTAGTGGCACTTACGGGCTTGGTCAAACGACCACCCAACTGCAATCACCTACGGCATCAACTGGGATATATAGAAGCTGGAGTACCAGCGTATGGGATTTTGGCACACCTGAGCAATATCCTGCGCTTAAATACAGCGACGGCACGGTGATACCTGATCAACCTAGAGAGCGACCGCAAATACCGCGAGCAGAAATAGTAAGTCTAACATCTTGTGGAACAACTGATATAGACCAAGACGATGACGGTCTAATAGAGATATGCGACTTGGAGGGATTGAACGCAATACGCTATCAAATGGACGGCACTGGTTACAGGATAAATCAATCTTCGCCGGTAATTACTATGGGTTGCCGCCCTGATGGTGGTTGCATAGGTTATGAGCTAACCCAAGATTTAGACTTCAACGACGACGACAGCTATAGTTCTACGGCAAACAAGATCACATGGACTACAGGTAGAAGTTGGCAACCAATACCGCATTTCACAGCAACTTTTGATGGTAACAGTCATACCATTTCTAACCTTATGATTAACAAACCTAACACTAAATATGTAGGTTTATTTGGTCGTGTAGCAAGGCGATCTAAAATCATTGACATTGGTTTACTTAATATCAATGTGACTGGGACTGGTTCTAATATTGCTGTAGGCGGTTTAGCCGGTGGGAATTATGCCTCTATAACGAGCAGCTATGCGACGGGTTCTGTTAAAGGAACTGGTTCTCATGTTGCTGTAGGCGGTTTAATTGGTGGTAGTTATGATGGCAGTGTCATGAACAGCTATGCGACGAGTTCTGTTACAGGGAGTGTTTCTAATGGTGTTAATGTAGGTGGCTTGGTCGGTGCAAATGAAGGCGGCATCATCATCAATAGTTATGCGACAGGTTCTGTTAAGGGAACTGGTCGTTATGCTCAAGTAGGTGGTTTAGTCGCTCGTACTCATGATGGAAGCATCATGAACAGCTATGCGACGGGTTCTGTCTCAGGGACTGGGTGGTGGTCTGCTGATGTAGGCGGTTTAGTTGGTAATAATTATGATGGAAGCATCACGAACAGCTATGCGACGGGTTCTGTTACAGGAAACGGGCGGTCTGCTTATGTAGGTGGTTTAATTGGTGAAAATAATAGCAGCATCACGAACAGCTATGCGACAGGTTTTGTCACAGTAAATGTGCGATTTGCTGATGTAGGCGGTTTAATTGGTAATAATTATGATGGAAGCATCACGAATAGCTATTGGGATAGATGGACTAGCGGGCAGACGGCAGGTAGCGGAGGACCGCAAGAACCTACGACACTAGGAAGCACTTTAACTGAGGTTTATTATGGTTGGGGTGCTGATACTTTAGGAAGCACTTTAACTGAGATTTATTATGGTTGGGGTGCTGATATTAGTGGCGGAGGTAAGACCACGATAGAACTGCAAGAACCTACGACGGCAATCGGGATATATAGTAGCTGGAGTACCGCCGTGTGGGATTTTGGCACGACCAAGCAGTATCCTGCACTTAAGTATAGCGATGGCACGGTAATGCCTGATCAAGGTAGAGAACCTCCTGAGGATATACCACAGATGCCGCAAGTAGAGATTGCCGGTGTGCCAGTGGATGCCATTAACGAAGGCGAGAGCATTACACTAACAGCACTGTCCACGAGCAGTGCGAGCATCATTCCGCTGAATTATAGTTGGTCGCAAGTATCGGGCGGAGACTTGCAGATAAGGCATACAACCCGAAGCAGTGTGACGATTGAGGTGGCAGAAGATTATGTTGCGACGAGCGCAAATAGCAGTAATTTAGTGCTGGCATTGGAAGTAAGTAGCTATGTGGGTAGCATTAGACATCAGATAGCAATCACCATAGCCAAGCGCAATAACGGTAAGATTGCGGCATTAGGAGCACCTAACCTAAACGAGCGAGAGCTTACCGCTCCATTTATAGATTTGAGTGGCGACCCTGACGGCAGTGGTAGCAACATCAGCTATCAATGGCAAAGCAGAGAGAGCACCGCAACCGCATGGACAAATATATCTGCCGGCACGAGCGAAGCGTATACCATTGCAGAGGATGTGATAGGTATCTTCCAATACCGCGTGGTCGTGAGTTACACTGACGGACAAGGCTATAACGAAGAGGTTATCTCGCGATCTGTAGTCTATGAGAGCAGATATTCCCTTATAGAAATAGCAAGTCTAACATCTTGTAGAACAACAGACATAGACCAAGACGACGATGGTCTGATAGAGATATGCGACTTGGAAGGATTGAGCGCAATCCGCTATCAATCGGACGGCACCGGCTATAGGCCGAGTACATCCACAATGAAGATTACTCTAGGTTGTCCAGCTATCGGCTGTAAAGGCTATGAGCTAACCCGAGACTTAGACTTCAACGACGACGACAGCTATAGTTCAACAGCTAACAAGATCACATGGACAACTGGAACAGGTTGGCTACCAATCGGTTACATTGCAAAAACTTTTGATGGTAATGGTCATACCATCTCTAATCTAATGATTAACAGATCTAGTGGTTCCGTAGGTTTTTTCCATAATATAGGAGATGAGGCTAAAGTTGCTAATATTGGTTTCCTAGATGTAAATATCATAAATACCAACGCTTCTGATACTGGTAGTTTATCTGGTAGTAATAGCGGTTTTATTACGAACAGCTATGCGACAGGTTCCGTTTCAGGATATGATAGTGTAGGCGGTTTAATTGGTGATAATTCTGGTGGCACTATTACGAACAGCTATGCGGCGGTTTCTATCATGGGAACCTCTCAAATAGGTGGTTTAGTTGGTGATAATTCTGGTGGTAGCATTACGAGCAGCTATGCGACGGGTTCTATCGTAGGGATCTCTGAGATAGGCGGTTTAGTAGGTCAGAATTGGCGAGATAGTAGTATTACGAATAGCTATGCGACGGGTTCTATCGTAGGAACCTATCAAGTAGGTGGTTTAGTTGGTAGTAATTGGAGGTATAGTAGTATCACGAACAGCTATGCGACAGGTTCTATCTCGGGCTCGTCTGAGTTGAGTGGTTTAGTTGGTTATAATTACTATGGCACTATCATGAGTAGCTATTGGGACAAGTGGACTAGCAGGCAAACGACGAGTGCTGGTGGCGAGGGTAAGACTACGGTAGAGTTGCAATCACCTATAGCAGCGGGGAGCACTTCAACTGAGATTTATTATGGTTGGAGTAGTGAAGTGTGGGATTTTGGAACAACCGAAGAATATCCCATACTTAAATACAGCGACGGCACGGTAATGCCCAACCAGCCTAGAGAGCGACCTGATTTATCACACCGACTAAGCGTAGAGATTGCTGGTGTGCCGGTGGGTGCCATTAACGAAGGTGATAGCATCACATTAACGGCATTGTCTACAAGCAGTACGAGCATCATTCCATTGAATTACAGTTGGTCGCAAATATCAGACGAGGGCTTGCTGATAGAGCCTACAACCCAAAGCAGCGTGACAATTGAGGTGCCGGAGGATTATGTGTCTGCAGGCGCAGATACTGTCAATTTGGCAATCATGCTGGAAGCAATTAGCGATGTGGGCAGTACTGCACAACAAGTGTTCATAACCATAGCCAAGCGCAACAATGGTCAGATTGCAGCATTAGGCACACCCAGCCTAAACGAGAGGGAGCTTACTGCCCCGTCTATAGATTTAAATGGTGATCCTGACGGCGGTGGTAGCACTATCAGCTATCAATGGCAGAGCAGAGAAAGCAATCAAACCACCCGAACTGCATGGATAAACGTGCCTACTGGCACAAACAGTGCGTATACCATTCCAGAGAATGTTTTCGGCACTTTCCAGTATCGTGTGGTCGTGAGATACACTGATGGGCAAGGCTATAACGAGGAAGTTATCTCGCCAGCTGTAGTTTATGAAAGCAGATACTCTCTTATAGAAATAGCAAGCCTAACATCTTGTGGAACGACCGATATAGACCAAGACGACGATGGTCTGATAGAGATATGCAACTTGGAAGGGTTGAACGCAATGCGCTATCAGTCGGACGGCACCGGCTATAAGCCTAGCACATCTATAATGAAGATTACTCTAGGTTGCCCTGCTACTGGTTGCGAAGGTTACGAGCTAACCCGAGACTTAGACTTCAACGACGACGATAGTTATAGTTCAACAGCTAACAAGATCACATGGACAACTGGAACAGGTTGGCTACCAATTGGTTACATTGCAAAAACTTTTGATGGTAATGGTCATACCATCTCTAATCTAATGATTAACAGATCTAGTGGTTCCGTAGGTTTTTTCCATAATATAAGAGATGAGGCTAAAGTTGCTAATATTGGTTTCCTAGATGTAAATATCATAAATACCAACGCTTCTAATACTGGTAGTTTATCTGGTAGTAATAGCGGTTTTATTACGAACAGCTATGCGACAGGTTCCGTTTCAGGATATGATAGTGTAGGCGGTTTAGTTGGGGATAATTTTAGTGGCACTATTACGAACAGCTATGCGGCGGTTTCTATCATGGGAACCTCTCAAATAGGTGGTTTAGTTGGTGATAATTCTAGTGGTAGCATTATGAGCAGCTATGCGACGGGTTCTATCGTAGGGATCTCTGAGATAGGCGGTTTAGTGGGTCAGAATTGGCTAGGTAGTAGTATTACGAATAGCTATGCGACGGGTTCTATCGTAGGAACCTATCAAGTAGGTGGTTTAGTTGGTAGTAATTGGCGAGATAGTAGTATTACGAATAGCTATGCGACAGGTTCTATCTCGGGCTCGTCTGAGTTGAGTGGTTTAGTTGGTTATAATTACTATGGCACTATCATGAGTAGCTATTGGGACAAGTGGACTAGCGGGCAAACGACGAGTGCTGGTGGCGAGGGTAAGACTACGGTAGAGTTGCAATCACCTATAGCAGCGGGGAGCACTTCAACTGAGATTTATTATGGTTGGAGTAGTGAAGTGTGGGATTTTGGAACAACCGAAGAATATCCCATACTTAAATACAGCGACGGCAGGGTAATGCCCAACCAGCCTAGAGGGCGACCTGATTTATCACACCGACTAAGCGTAGAGATTGCTGGTGTGCCGGTGGGTGCCATTAACGAAGGTGATAGCATCACATTAACGGCATTGTCTACAAGCAGTACGAGCATCATTCCGTTGAGTTATCGTTGGTCGCAAGTATCAGATGGAGACTTGCTGATAGAACCTATAACCCAGGGCAGTATCACGATTGAGGTGCCGGAAGATTATGTGTCTGCTGATGCAAACACCGTCAATTTGGCAATCATGTTGGATGTAATGAGCGATGTGGGGAGTACTGCACAACAAGTAGTCATAACCATAGCCAAGCGCAACAATGGACAGATTACAGGATTAGGCGCACCAATCCTAAACGAGCGAGAGCTTACTGCCCCGTCCATAGATTTAAGCGGCGATCCCGACGGCGGCGGTAGCAATATCAGCTATCAATGGCAGAGCAGAGAAGATGTCCAATCTGCATGGGCGAACGTATCTGCTGGTACGAGCGAGGTGTATGTCGCTCCAGAGTACACCAGAGGTACCATCCAATACCGCGTGGTGGTGAGTTACACCGACGGGCAAGGCTATATTGAGGAAGTCGTATCCGATTTCTTAGCCTATCAAGGTAAAACGAATACTAGTCCGAGTATAGAGTTGCCGCACAACAATAGTTCTATCAGGCTAATATCCGGACAGACGACGATGGTCTCAGTGGTCATATCGGAAGTTGATGAGGACGATATTGTGACACTGACGATAGCACAGGTTCCGACAATGACGGAGATAGTACTGATAGAACCGCCACATATATTGCTGAGTGCTGGTGTCGGTGAGACGAGAACAGCCGAGTTCCAAATAACCGCATTACAAGCAGGTTCGTTGAGTTTGCTATTGACTGCGAGCGACGACAGCGGGACGCTTACGGCAAGTGCAGAGAAGGTTGAACTAAGAGTAGAAGTTGAAGCACCTCCTCTAGTATCCTGTGGAACAACAGATGTAGACCAAGACGATGACGGTCTGATAGAGATTTGCGATTTGGAGGGATTGAACGCAATGCGCTATCAATGGGATGGCAGTGGCTATAGAGAAGACGAAACGGCGATAAAGATCACCACAGGTTGTGGTGAAGGTGGATGTAGAGGATACGAATTGAGTAGAGATTTGGATTTCAATAATGATGATCATTATCGAGATATTGCCAACAAGACAGCTTGGACGACAGGAGCTGGCTGGAAGCCAATGAGGCTTGAGGCAACGTTTGAAGGCAACAACCACACGATTTCCAACCTAATGATTGATAGAGAACAAGAAGGGCATGTTGGTTTATTTGGTGTTGCTTCTGGTCGCAACGCTAGCATTAACGGTGTCGGATTGATAGATGCAGATATTAAAGCACGGATATCCGCAGGTGGCTTAGTCGGTGCTATGTTCAATGGTATAAGTATCAGTAACAGCTATATGACTGGTGATGTGGTAGCACAGGCTAAGGCAGGTGGTTTAGTAGGTGACTGTTCATATTCCAGTATTACCGGCAGTCATGCAACAGGCACTGTGAGTATAGGATATAACTCGGCGGGTGGCTTAGTAGGTTATCTGTTAGTCTGTGATCTATCTGATAGTCATGCGCTGAGTGTTGTAAAAGGTTTTGACCGTGTCGGCGGTTTAGTTGGCGACAACACTGGTGCTAACGGTCGTGTTAGCACTAGTTATGCGATTGCCGATGTAGAAGGGAGAGGCTATTACGTCGGTGGACTAATCGGCATTAATAGTGGTGGTGGTATCGTCATCGGTAGTTATGCAATGGGTGAAGTGGCAGGAGCAAACACAGTGGGTGGTTTAGTGGGCTACAATGCGGTGCGCTATACGATTAGGGATAGCTACTCGTTTGCCGCTGTTGAAGGGAGCAATTATGTTGGCGGCTTAGTCGGACACCATGTCGGTGAAATTATCAACAGCTATTCGGTGGGTTCTGTTATTGCGACTGGCTTCCGTTCTAGGTCAGGGGGTCTGGTTGGTTTATCTCAAAATAGTATCACGACCAGCTATTGGGATAAGACAACGAGTGGCAAAACCCAAAGTGCAGGTAGTGGCGAAGGCAAGGTGACAGCACAGCTACAGTCTCCTACGACGGCGACCGGGATATATAGTAGCTGGGATCCCACGGTATGGGATTTTGGCACGCCACAACAATACCCTGCTCTTAAACAGAGCGACGGCACACTGATGCCCGGTCAACGAGTTGGGTTGTTGGGTTTGTCTGTATTAACTAGTGAAGAAATACCCTATATGTTTAACAGCGAAGTATTTGATTATCGTTTGCTGATAGCCAACGAGGTGGATACGATCAAATTGCGCCCGACTGCCACGCCCACTGGTGTTGTCGACATAAGTATCAGCAGCGACAACGGCTTCAGCAAAAGTGTAGCAAGCGGTAGCTTAAGTCCTGAGATTTCGTTGGCTACTTCGGAGACAACGCTAATCACAGTGAAGGTTGAGTTTGCGTCGCAAGTGAGCAGAACCTATCGCCTCAAGATTTCACGAGCCGAGCAAAGTGCGCCGTCGCAAATCGTTGGAGCGAATGCGCCATTTGATTATGTGTTTTCAAGAAGTACTCTGAATGGCATGCAAAGCTATGAGGTGTTGAATATGCCGGAGTGGATGGAATATTCGGAGTCGGAGTTGGGATTGATGTTCAGCGGCATCGCCGACACGGATTATATCAGCGACATGTCGGAACAGATGTTGGAGATACAGGTCAACAATGACGACGGCACGACTGAAACTATGAGCATCGTATTGCAAATAGACAGCCCGACCACTGGCACGACAACCCTTGTAGAATTGCCCGATGGTGTATTGCAATTCAACGACGAGTTAAGAGACGACAATGGCATTGAAGAAAAGACGCATGTATGGGAGCATTGCCCCGTAGGTTCAGATGAGTTCCGTGAGCTAGAGGGCGTAGACGGAATGAGTTATACGTTGCCAGATGGTGAGTATTCGGCACCGGGAACTGCCTACCGTGTACGGACTACGATAATAGACAGCTTGGGTCAGCGAAGCGAGCATACGACACAGATAGAGCTTCAAGGACTGGATGATGACTCTCAAATCATTGAGGAGCAAGGAGTTATTAGACTGCGAGTCAAAGTATTCTTGGAAGGATTTTTACAATAAGAACTGTAGGGGAGGGCTAACATGCCCTCCCTAACGCGTTGCGTCTGCACAATCAATACATTCATCCATTTTATTTTTGGTAACCATAATTCGATGGCGCGTGGCGATTATAATGATACAAAACGGTACTTTAGGGCGGACATGCTAGTCCGCCCCTACAATTCTATGAAATACCTTTCAACAGAACCACATCTCTTATAATGAACACTTTGATTGATAAACAACGAGGATAACCATTCAATGACTAAGCGCAAAATCCGCATAAGGAACGACTGGCAACAGCAGGAAATAACGGCTTTAATGGCAATGCCGTTCAACGACCTTTTATTCAAGGCACAAAGTATTCATAGGCAATTTCACGATCCTCAAAAAATACAAATCAGTACTTTGTTATCGATTAAAACCGGAGGATGCCCGGAGGATTGTGCATACTGCCCGCAAAGTATTCACCACAATACCAACCTAAGTCCGGAACGTTTGTTGGCTACCGAAGAAGTGCTTAAGGCAGCAAAGCGCGCTAAACAAAGCGGCGCAGATAGATTTTGTATGGGGGCTGCGTGGCGATCCCCAACCGATAGAAATCTAGAACGGGTTGCCGAAATGGTGGAAGCGGTCAAAGCTATGGGTTTAGAAACTTGCGCAACATTGGGCATGTTGAGTGAAGCACAAACGCACAGATTGGCGAGTGCGGGGCTTGATTATTACAACCATAACTTGGACACCTCACCGGAGTTTTACGGCAATATTATTACCACACGCACCTACGAAGAACGGCTTACGACATTAGACCGTGTCAAGGCAGCAGGTATTAAGGTATGTTGCGGGGGCATACTTGGTATGGGTGAATCTCGTGCCGAGCGTGTCGGCTTGCTTTGTCAATTAGCGAACCTAGAAACACATCCTGAATCGGTGCCGATTAATCTATTGGTGCAGGTTGAAGGCACGCCTCTCTACGGCACAGAAGCTCTTGATAGTTTAGAGTTTGTGCGCACGATTGCAACCGCGCGTATGATAATGCCCAAGTCGTGGTTGCGGCTTTCTGCGGGTCGTGAACTCATGTCTGAAGAAATGCAGGCTTTGTGTTTCTTCGCCGGAGCAAACTCTGTGTTTTACGGAGAGAAATTGCTGACCACCGCTAACCCCAAGGCGGAACGTGATATGGATTTATTCAAACGGCTTGATTTGCAAACAATTTCCGCACACTAATAAGTCATTATATGACTGCGACATCTCTTGAAAAATCTACATTCTATTATTGCCCATCAACATAGTCACAATCTTTACCGCAAAAGGCATGTCAGCCTGGGATGTAAGGGCGCTTTGCGGATGTGGAACGGGCAAGAGGTTTTATCTTTCTCAAGCAACGACTATCTAGGACTTGCGAGTGATCCCTATGTGGTTAATGCTTGCATAGAGGGCGCACGTCTATACGGAACTGGTTCCGGTGCTTCTTGTTTGGTTGACGGCTATACAAAGGCACATCAAATGCTTGAAGAGTCTTTGGCAAAATTTGTATCTAGGGATCGGGCTTTGGTATTTTCCAGCGGTTATATGGCTAATTTGGGCATATTGACGACATTGGCAGATAGGCATACTTCCATTTACGAAGATAAATTGAACCATGCATCGCTGGTTGATGCTGCTTTGTTGTCGCGTGCAAACTTATGCCGTTATGCGCATAGCGATACCGAATCTCTGCGTCAAGGTCTGAAACTCGCAAAAAAAGACGCTATTGTCGTCAGCGATGCAGTATTTAGTATGGGTGGAGATATTGCCCCGTTGACTGAGTTATCCGATATTTCTACCGAACACTCTGCGACTTTGGTCGTCGATGATGCGCACGGCTTCGGTGTGTTGGGAGCTTCGGGAAGCGGTAGCCTCGAACACTTCGGGTTGAACCAAAAGCAAGTACCGGTAATGATGGCAACTTTAGGCAAAGCCTTAGGTGCTGGCGGAGCCTTTGTTGCTGGCAGCGATGATTTAATAGAGACTTTGATACAAAAAGCACGTACCTATATCTACACAACCGCACTACCTCCCCCGGTCGTTTGTGCAGTGCAAGCGAGCTTAGAAATTATCCAAACCGACGACACCCGTCGCAATACACTGCATCGGAATATCAATTTATTTAGAAGTATGATGACCGAATATGAAATTCCTTGTTTGGACTCAACAACTGCGATTCAGGGCATCGTCGTCGGAGACGCTAAATCGGCAATGGATTTAAGCGATGCCCTGCTGAAAGATGGTTTGTTGGTTGTGGCGATACGCCCGCCCACCGTGCCGCCGGGGACATCCCGCCTCAGAATTATGCTATCCGCAGCGCATCAAGAAGCCGACATTGACCATCTTGTTAAGAGCATAGCCAAGCTATTTCATAAACCAACATTGTATAATCGTAGCGATTCCTCTTGTCTATAGTCTCGTATTCGGCTATGATACGCATTTAACTCTAAATCCATGATGAGAACAGATATACATCCTGAATATAAATATGTTGACGTGACTTGTAGTTGCGGTGCTAAATATAAAGTTCGTTCGACTTATCCAGAAAAGCAAATGACAGTTGAAGTTTGTGCAGCCTGCCATCCCTTTTACACAGGCAAGCAGAAAATTTTAGAAAGTGCCGGTCAAGTTGACAAATTCCGCAAGCGTTATAATCGTTAATGCATTGCGTCGCTCAAGCTACGCCTTATTTTTCCCTCTCTTTATTTTAAGTTTTTCCGTCGCATCAAGTGCCGAAGAGGATTCGTGTGCATTGCAAGCGCCGAATCATCGGGTATCAGTGCGCTTTGTCAACGACGGTGATACCTTGACTTTGACCAATGATAAACGCGTACGAATTATCGGTATTAACACACCAGAGATAGGTTACAAAGACAGGCCTGATCAACCGTTAGCCGTTCGCGCACAACAACGGCTGCATGCATACCTACATAACGATCACGCATTCATTGTTAACGATAAAGATCGCTATGATAAATACGGCAGGATGTTAGCCCATGTCTTTGATGAGCAGGGCAACAATGTGGCTGCAAAGCTCATACTAGAGGGTCTGGGTTTTGCGATCAGTATTCCTCCTAATTTACGTTATCGCGAGTGCTATCGTGATGCCGAACAGCACGCTCGGCGCACAAAACAGGGTGTTTGGGTAGAACCTTATTTTGCCCCAGTCGCTGCCGACAAGTTAAAATATAGCGGTTTCAACCGAGTATTGGGTTGTATACAAAGCGTTAGAAAATACCGCAATAAAAAATATCTTTATTTGTCCGACCGTTTTCGTTTTTTGATACCAGAACAAAGTGAAATTTATTTTGAGGCTGATGCTGTGTCACCTATGATTTTTGAAAAAGGCCTTTGTTTGATCGGAACAGGCTGGGTTTATAATCAATATTCGTATAGAACCATGAAGCTGTTGCACCCTGATGCCGCACAGATTATACGCACAACGTTTGAAGCCAATGATTGACGATACACGCCTCTATCTGATTGACGCAAGTATCTATGTATTTCGGTCTTGGTTTGCATTGTCCGACACCGTTTGCGATAGCAAAGGACAACCTGCCAATGCAGTATACGGTTTTTGCGATTTTGTGCTAAGACTGCTGAATCAAGTAAAGCCTGCACATATAGTCTTTGCTTTTGACGAGAGTTTGGATACCTCGTACAGAAACGATATTTATCCGCCTTATAAGGCGAACCGAGACCCCGCCCCTGAGGAACTAAAGAGTCAGTTTGCACAGTGTAGGGAATTTCTAGCTGCTACTGGGCTGAGCGAAATCGCATCAGACTACTATGAAGCCGACGATTTAATCGGCACTTTGGCTCATCAAGCGCACCAGCGAGGGCAATCGGTGGTCATTGTCAGCAGAGATAAAGATTTAACACAGCTGCTGGAGGGTGATGATATATGGTGGGACTACGGTCAGAATCTTAAATTAGGTTGCCAAGGAGTATTTGATAAGTTTGGGGTGTTGCCGGAACAAATTCCTGATATGCTGGCGATTGCCGGGGATCCCGTAGACAATATACCAGGTGTACCAGGCATCGGACCTAAAACTGCAACAGAATTAATCCGTCATTTTAATTCTATTGATCGGTTATTGGCAGAGGTAGGTTGTATCTCCGATATTGGTATTCGCGGGGCGCAGCGTATCGAAGGTTTGGTCAGGGAGTATAGAGAGACCATAAAATTATCATACCGTTTAGCTACAATTTGTAGGGATGTTTCATTGCCTGAGACCTTTAATGCGCAGCTCAGCGAAGCCGACACTGATCGACTAGAGGCACTATTCACATTATTGGGTTTTGGGGCGTATCGCAAGCGGCAGTGGACTGATTGTCTGGCAGCATTGTTGGCTGTCTAATCGTAATAACAACGAATGGGCCCGGCAGGATTCGAACCTGCGACCTAAGGATTATGAGTCCCCCGCTCTGACCAACTGAGCTACAGGCCCCTGGATATAGGCTAAAGGATAGAACTATATTTGTGCTATCGCAATAGCAAATTGTTTAATGTGTTCTCTCAATCGGTATCTAGAAAACTACGAAGCACTGCTGCTTTAGACGGTTGCCGTAATTTCTTCAGTGCTTTTGCTTCTATTTGGCGTATTCTCTCGCGTGTGACATCAAACTGCTTTCCTACTTCCTCTAAGGTGTGGTCGGTGTTCATGTTGATACCAAAGCGCATTCTCAAAACTTGTGCTTCTCTAGGAGTGAGCCCTGTCAACAAGCCTTCCATAGCGTTTTTTAAGGCTTCGCTGTATGCGTTTTCGTCCGGCAATTTTATGTTTTCATCGTTGATGAATTGTTCAAGCTGAGAGTCATTATCATCACCCACTGGTGTTTCTAAAGAAATCGGTTCTTTGGTTACCTTAATCACCTTACGCACTTTGTCTTCAGGCATACTCAATGCTTCTGCCAGTTCGTGAGGTTTGGGTTCTCGTCCGAGTTCTTGAATAAGTCTGCGGGTGGTGCGGTTGAATTTGTTAATCGTCTCTATCATATGTACCGGGATGCGTATGGTACGCGCTTGATCCGCTATGGAGCGTGTAATCGCCTGACGTATCCACCAAGTTGCATATGTTGAGAATTTATAGCCACGGCGATATTCAAATTTATCAACCGCTTTCATCAACCCGATGTTGCCTTCTTGTATCAGATCCAAGAAGTGTAATCCGCGATTGGTGTATTTTTTAGCGATAGAAATAACCAATCGTAGATTGGCCTCGATCATTTCTTTTTTAGCACGCCGTGCTTTTGTTTCTGCCGAACCGACAGCGAGATTGATTCTCTTGATTTCGGCAATAGAAAGACCAGTATCTTCTTCGATTTGGATCATTTTGTTCTGCTCTCTCAATATTTCGTCTTTATAAGAGCGTAAAGATTTACCATATTTTGACCGTAATAGACTCGTACCCAGACCATAGCCGATTTTGTTTTCTTTGGTACGATCCACAAAGTATTTTTTGGGTATCTTTGCCTTTTTGACGCAAATATCAAACAAAACACGCTCTGCCGTATTGATACGCTTGCTATAAGATTTCAATTCTTGGTTCAGAGCTTCGTTGACAAAAGGAGTGAGATTAAGTTCCAACAACAACCCTGACATTCTCTGACATAATCTGGCATACGATTTTGGCGAACTGCGTACTGATTTCAGTCTCGATCGTTTATAAAGTCTTTTTAAGAATGCTAGATGTTGTTCTAAATCTTCGCTGTCAATGCGCTCTTCTTGAAAGTCGGGATCCATCATTTCCATACTATCCATTTTTTTGGTTTCTTCTACCGAAATCTCACATTCTTCCCAAAAACCAGTCGCTATTTGTTCTCTAATATCGCCATTTTTATGTTGTTCATAGATATCCAGCAATACAGCAATTGCCGGTGGGAAGGTTCCCAGTACCGAGCGTACTTTATCCATGCCTTCTTCGATGCGCTTGGCAATATCCACTTCTCCTTCGCGGTTTAGCAAATTGACTGCCCCCATTTCGCGCATATACATACGAGTAGGATCGGTTGTTCCTCTTAGTTCGTGGTTGGTATGCGTTAATGCCCTAGTGACTTCTTCCGCAGGCATTTCAACTATTTCGTCGTTGTTGAGTAACAACTCGTCTTCGGAAGGTAATTTTTCGACTATCTTGACACCTGCTTCATTTAGTGCCGAGATGATATCTTCAATTTGCTCTGCTTCAACGATATCAGTGGGTAGATAATCGCTGAGTTCGGCACAACTTAGAAAACCGCGTTCTCTGCCTTTGGTAATAATCTCTTTGCTTAACTTAAATTGTTTAGACTTGGATGATTTAGTCATAGCTCCCTCACATTAAATTGAAAGGCGAATTATACCACGTTCTTGCGTATCTGTACGCGCCTTATTATGTATCAGCTCAGTAATAAATAACCACCCCAACAGACCAATAAAACACCAGTGGTATTTCGCAGAAACCTGCTTTGCGGGGCAATCTTCTCACACAATACAAAGATAGATAGTATAGCCATCCATAAGATATTCATAGCACCCACCGAAAACATAATTGCCATCAACGCCCAGCAACAACCGACGCAGAACAAACCATAACGCCACCCCATGTAAATAGCTCCCCAGTGTCCTTCTCGCCATCTTTCTATGAAAAAGCCGAGCGGTGACCTACATTGCTTAAGACAGGCTTCTTTAAGCGGAGTCCATTGATAAATACCAGCGAGTACCAAAATTCCACCGCTCAATAGCGAGTTGTTCGTTTTCATCGCACTATCCAGTACACCTGCCGTTGATAAACCTGATTGAGTAAGTGCAAACAACACACTACACGCAACCCATGCGCTTAGATAAGCTATGACAAAGATATAAGTTCTCACATAAGGTTGTGCATGTGCTTTTTTGCGTTGATTAAATGCCGTGAATATCGTGGTTGCCGGTAATATGCTGGGCAGCATCATCGCAGTCATCATCACCGCCCACATCAGGAATAAAACCAAGAAACCGTCTAGAGTCAATCCAGATCCAGAACCGCTTTGTGGCATGCTCATCATGGTCATATCCATTCGGCTGTGTTGCTCTGCCATGTTTAGTAGATAAAGCCACGATACGAGCATCACCGCAATGACACCCACATAGACTATACTTTTATCTTTGTGGCTGAGCGGTGGCAAAGTGCTATGTGTTTGAAGGTTCACTGTCGTTTAATCTGTTTAAGTCATGGGGCAGGGTCGGTATCGTAAATTATAGATTACAATAATCTATCAGTAAATAACGATTATCCCCAAATTAATGACTCAATGAAACATTCCAAAGAATTATATCAACGCGCATGCTTGTCTATTCCTGGGGGAGTCAATTCTCCGGTTAGGGCATTCAAAGCGGTCGGCGGCACACCACCCTTTATCAAAAAAGCTAAGGGTGCGATGCTCTACGACGAGGACGGTAATCGTTATATAGATTATGTGGGTTCATGGGGGGCTATGATTATGGGGCACGCTCATCCCGAAGTGCTTGCAGCGGTGACACAGACAGCATCAAACGGATTAGGCTTTGGTGCCTCAACCGAAATTGAAACCCGACTAGCGGAAAAAATCAAAGCGCATATTCCTTCTATAGACTTGCTACGCTTGGTTAATTCGGGCAGCGAAGCGGTTATGAGTGCCATACGCTTAGCGCGTGGTTATACCGGGCGTGATCAAATCGTCAAGTTTGACGGCTGTTATCACGGACATAGCGATGCGATGCTGGTCGGTGCCGGTTCGGGATCTTTAACCTTGGGTGTTCCGAACTCGTCTGGAGTGCCTGTAGGATTCGCATCGCTGACCACGACAATAAATTATAACGATGTTGAGCAGGTTCAATCAGTGTTTGAACAGATAGGAGAACAAATTGCCGCGGTTATCGTTGAGCCTGTTGCCGGCAACATGAACTTCGTGCCGGGCGATCCTGAGTTTCTAAAAACCTTGCGTCAATGTTGTGATCAATACGGTACATTACTCATTTTTGACGAGGTCATGAGTGGCTTCAGGGTTTCAATCGGAAGTGCGCAGGCTGTTTATCAAATCAAGCCCGATTTGACCGTGTTAGGAAAAATCATCGGTGGTGGAATGCCGGTAGGAGCTTTCGGAGGTGCCGGAGAAATTATGGAACATATTGCCCCGCTGGGTTCAGTTTATCAAGCTGGCACCTTATCGGGTAATCCGGTGGCTGTTGCTGCCGGCTTAAAGACTCTGGAGTTGCTTTGTAGCGATGGTCTTTTTGAGCATGTAGAACAAACCACACAAGCGTTGAGTCAAGGTTTGTCGGATTGTGCTACCGAAGTAGGGTTGGATTTTTATAGCAACTCTATGGGAGCTATGTTCGGCTTTTTCTTGGGGGCAGAGCGGAGAGTAGAAAATTTAAGCCAAGTGCGTCATTGTGCAACGGGCGATAACGGAGAATCGTTTAAGTATTTTTTCCATGCCATGCTTGATGCTGGGGTTTATTTACCACCATCGCCATACGAAGCGTGCTTCGTTTCAATAGCACACGACACTGAGGTCTTAGAACAGACCTTAGAGGCTGCCACGCAAGCATTCCACAGATAGAACCGCCGTTTGTTGCAGCGGCAACAAACGGCGTAACGTTGTGCAAAACCGCTTGCGCCACCAAATTAACGATAACCACCATAGGGGCGGACCATTCCCCTCCACAGGAGGGGAATTGACTGGTGTAGCCTCACAATGGGTTCATCCATTAATTTCTGGGTACAGTTCGCTGAGTGAGATGGATAAACTGTTTGGCATTACGACGCGGGCGTGAAAACGCTTTAATTCTCGCGGGTTTGATACGCCACAGGAATGGGCAATAACTCCGATTTCATAACTAAGCCGTTTGAAGTAATTGCATACTCGTATCGCTTTGTCTTCTGGCACCAAACCTTTTTGCAACTTAGGGTCGTGTGTCGTAACGCCAGTAGGGCAGGTATTTTTGTTGCATTGCAGTGCTTGTATACATCCCAATGCAAACATGAAACCGCGCGCCGAGACAACAAAGTCGGTGCCTATGCATAATGCCCAAGCAACATCGGCAGGAGTGATTAATTTTCCCGATGCAATTACTTTGATTCGTTCACGTAGATTATATTTTTCGAGTGTATCCACAAGCATCGCGAGACTTTCGCGAAGTGGCAAGCCCATATCATCGATTAACGGCATAGGGGCGGCACCAGTTCCGCCGTCCGCACTGTCAATGGTAATAAAGTCGGGTGCCGATTCTACGCCGCGTTCAATAATCTCCTCAAACAATGTTGAAAGCCAGCCGTAGGCACCCAGCACTACCTTAAACCCGACGGGTTTGGCAGTGACGGCACGTATATGGTTGAGCATGTCCAATAGTTCGGAATTGTTGTTTATCTCGGGATGACGATTGGGGCTAACCGCATCTTTACCTCGTTCTATACCGCGTATTTGGGCAATCTCAGCAGTCACCTTAGTTGCCGGGAGAATACCGCCTTTGCCGGGTTTGGCACCTTGGCTGAGTTTGAGTTCAAACATTTTGACTTGGGGGTGCGCTGCGACTTCGGCAAGTTTTTTGTCGTCTAGGTGACCGTCAAGTGTTCTGACACCATTTTTAGCGGTACCGATTTGGAAAACAATATCGGCACCGCCTTCTAAATGATAAGGACTGAGCCCGCCTTCTCCGGTATTCATCCAGCATCCTGCCATTTTCGCTCCTTTGGATAAGGCGAGAACTGCCGGTTTGGAAATCGCACCATAACTCATTCCCGATATATTTATTAGTGATGAATTACTATAAGGATTCGGGCAATTCAATCCGATTGTTACAGTACTCGTTTCGGCAGCATCCTTATCCAATGTTGGATAAGGACAGTTGACAAAAAGAATACTGCCGGCTGGTCGCAGGTCTTTGGTAGAGCCAAATCCAACAGTTGTATCTTGGTTTTTGGCAGCACGATAAACCCAACTCCGTTGTGCCCTATTGAAGGGTAGTTCTTCGCGGTCTAGGGCAAAGAAATATTGTCTAAAAAATTCTCCTAACCTTTCAAACAGATATCTAAACCGTCCTATCACCGGATAGTTTCTTCTGATGGTATGTTGCGACTGGGTAATATCCACAACATACATAACGACCACCATTATTGCGAGTGCAATGAATGTTAGAAATAGTATTGCAGCTAGGTAATATGTAAAAGAGATAACCGCTTGATGAAATTCGGTGTTTATAATCGACATGATTTGCAATCTTTCCGTTGAGTAAATTTTAGGCGTTCAACCTCTTATCATACTATACTGCGCTCGTTTTAGAGTAGTTAGGGTTTGGTTGATCTTTTGGATCTTTTAAGTGATATCACTTTATACAACGATATTAACGCCATAGACTTCTGCATAACGCTGTCTAAACTCTGCTTTGGAAAAAGAATGTTGTTGTCCGCCTGAACATTCAACCTTATAAGCTCCCAGTAGCGATGCGATACGGCCAGTTGTTTCCCAATCAAGATTTTTGGATAAGCCGTAGAGTAATCCCGCCCGGTAAGCGTCGCCACAGCCTGTCGGATCTTTCGGTTTTTCGGCGCGTATCACAGGAATTGTATGAACCTTTTCCTTTGTATAAATCATAGAACCTTTATCGCCTTGGGTGACAATGAAAGCTCGCACCCGTTCAGTAATCTGTTCCATTGAGTTATTGGTGCGTTCACAAATCATCTGTGCCTCGTAATCGTTGCATGCCAGCCAATCGGCTTGGTCTATAAAATGATCCAGCTCTTCTGTTGTGAACATTGGTGTTCCTTGACCGGGGTCAAAAATAAACGGAATACCTGTATCCTTAAATTGTTGTGCGTGTTGAAGCATACCCTCGCGTCCGTCGGGTGAAATAATCCCTAAAATAATGCCTTCACCGGCAGGTACTTGGTTGATATGACAATGTTCCATTGCCCCCGGATGAAATGCAGTAATCTGATTGTCGTCCATATCAGTAATGATAAAGGCTCGTGAAGTATAGCTGTCTGTAATAACTTTTATGTGGTCTCGGTTTATACCACAACGATCCATCCATCTACCGTAATCACCGAAATCCTTGCCCACGGTTGCCATTACGTAAGACTCGCAGTTGAGTAAGGATAAGTTATACGCAATATTTCCTGCACAACCGCCGTATTGTTGTTGCATGTCGGGCACCAAAAAGGAAACGTTTAAGATATGTAACTGATCGGCTAAAATGTGATTTCTAAAGCGGTCGTTAAAGACCATGATGTTATCAAAAGCAACGGAACCGCAAACCAAGATAGACATCGGCTAACCCAGTTCAACCATTTCAAAGTCGGATTTACGCGCGCCGCATTCCGGGCAAGTCCAATTCAACGGGATGTCATCCCAACGTGTTCCGGGTTCTATGCCATCTTCCGGCACGCCGTATTCCTCATCGTAGACCCAGCCACACACCACGCACATATATTTCTTATATTCCATCAAGACAACCTGAAAGTACAAATGACGAACCCATTATAACGCAACACCGACATATAATTCCTTCCTACCCATCGTTTCGATGAATTGAAGCAATGAATTATATTGTGTTACTAGTGATGTTGCGCTAAGTTGCAGCCTTGGTCCTTACAGTATGTTATACTACGCCATAGTAGTAACGATAAAGATAAAGGAGGGTATTGTTATGCTAGTAAATTCAACTAATCGTCCCCCACAACCGACCAACGTCGGGCAAGCTGCCCAGAACGATGGCCGCGTTAGTAAAAGCGTCCCCAACGATGATGGAGTGAGTGCTAACCTCAGTCCCAATATTTCGAGGAAAAGTATACGCAGTAGAGCGGCGCGTTCGCCCACACATAGTGAACGCAAAGGTTTATTTAGCGCATTAGGGTCGTGTTTTGGGAGGCGTTCACAGAGTCGTCGTCAACAAATATCATCGCCTGCCACTGCTACTACTAGTCCGGCGAGTAATGCTGTCGCCTCTCTCTTGCAAGGCCGAGTGCATGGTTTAATCGTAGCATCCACATCCGGGATATTGGTTGCTAAAGAGAATGCTGCAAAAGGATTAGCCGCCTCAAAAAGTAGTAGCGAGGTCGCTTCGTTTTTCAATTCGGGTGATAAAGCCTTACGCAGAGGAACGACCGCACTTAGAAATGTGGCTGATATGGTGTCTTTTAGGTATTTAAGCGATGTAGAAAAACAGAAAATGCCTGCCGAGTCTCTAAAAACTTTGGAACAGCAGTCAACACAGATCGTGCAAATGGTAGATACTATCCGAAATTCAACATTCCGCGACAGTACGCAAGAGCTTACCCAATACGGCACGAGTAGCAAAGGTTATACTGAGGCACTGGGGAAATATCCAGAACAAGATCATGCAATCAGAGCATGGGTTCAAAACGGGTTAAATCTTGGTACTGAACTAATCAATATACAAGAGCAAATACTATGTCAGGGAAGAGTGCAATCCGAGAGCTATCTCAGTGATTTACAAAGCCGAGTAGATGCATTTGCAACATCGACAGAGAGAGATATGCTCGATCCTGTAGATATAAATGTAGCAGGAAGTTTTGCAGACGAGGTGCTGGAGCAAACATCTCAAGTATCTAAAGAATAGACAGTGTGTTAAACTTTGCAACGGGTTTTCGCCGAGGTGGCGGAATCGGTAGACGCGCTGGCTTCAGGTGCCAGTAGGGGAAACCCTGTGGAGGTTCAAGTCCTCTCCTCGGCACCATTGTGATAATAAATGTTTATAAACATATAGAATCTGCGCCATAGTTTAACCCCTGACTTCTGTCACTAAGATTGCGTTATTTATGCTATGCAACGCTATATCATGTTATTATAGGGACTTAATTTTTACTTTTGAAATGGAACAGAATGGCTACTAGGAAAAAGAAAAAGGGAACTGTTGTCGCTAAGACTGCGTCAAAGCGATCATCCCCTAAATCTATTGATAAAAAAGCAGGTTTATCGGCAAACGGTGTGCCTGAGAATTCAATCTCAGGACGTTATCAATTAGAAGTAATATCGGAGATACCTCAATCTTATGTGTGGGCACTTTCTATCTTTATTGCTCTAGTCGCTATCGTCGCACCTTTGGGTCAGACCTCATACGGTTATAACCCTGATCTTTATATGGCATCAATGTTGCAAGTGGGTGCTATAGCATTTTTGTCTGTTTATTTGTTTTTGGTGTATAAGAATAAAAGTGACGCTATCTTGATCCCGCATGTTCCGTTACTGTTATATCCCGTCGTAGCTTTTTATTTATGGATGGTTTTATCTTTATTTTGGGCGCATAACTTTTATGAAGCAATAGTCAAGGTGTTGGATTGGGGAGCGGGATTTATTATTTTCTTTTTGGCGTTGATGTGTTTACGCGACAGGCGCTCCATATTCCCGATGCTATTTTGCCTGTTTTGTAGTTTAGTTCTCATCGCTTTATTGGGTGCTGGGCAATATCTGCTCTCTATAGACTGGGTTGCCCAACATGCCTCGCCCGCAGCCACATTCGGCAATAAAAATATGAATGGAGAATTCTTAATTCTAACTTGGATATTAGGTGTGGGGCTTTTCATAAACAGCCGTCAGCCTGTAGCATCATGGTTTTATGCTTTAGGCTCTGCTTTCGCACTGGCTGCTTTATTTTATGGTCGTACACGCGGTTCATGGTTCTCATGGATAGTTGAAATGGTTATATTAGCTGCATTGTTGGTTTATTTTAAGTACGGCTTGGTTCACAAATACAACTGGGGACTTCCTAAAATATTAGCTTTGGTAGCATTTTTTGTGGCAACAGTCACGTTGGTTAATACGACACCGCAGTTTTTCGTCTCTAATGTTCCAGTTTTAGAGGAAAACACCGGAGGAATTGATAAGTCCACGAATCCACGCGGAGGTGCAGTACAAGCGCAGTCGCCTTCTGAATTAGTTGAATCTGCTAAGAAAAGTTATGAACAAAGTAAGAATCAGCGTCTTATTATGTGGAGAAATTCCTATAATATGTTCAAGGATTACTGGTTTCTAGGCGTAGGAATTGGTAATTGGATGGTTTATTATCCGAAATATCAAGAGTCCTACGCGGTTGACCCTGCACTAAGAGGTGAAACACTCTTTCATATTAATGCGCATAACGATTATGTAGAGTTTATATGTGAACTAGGCCTAGTCGGACTACTATTAATGTTATGGGTAGCCTTTGCAGTACTTATTGGCATAGTACGCGTATTTTCATTTAAAAGCGAACTTCGGAAGGAAGATCAAGTGATGGTGATGACCGTCGTTGTAGCTATATTAGGTATTGCCGGGAATGCATTTGTCAGTTTCCCATTACAGCAACCCATCACTATAGCGATCACTATGCTTTATGTCGGTATACTCGCCGGTGCCGTTTGGCAGGCATCTGACTCAAGCGAGCGTACATTTTATCGTTGGGCTTTGCCATCACCTGTTTTGAAAATAGCCACTGCCACTGCGATGACTGTGGCAACTGTTGCTATGTTAGCCATCCAAATTATTTGGTACAAGTCCGACAACTTGTACTTTAAGGCTGTATCAAATTATAGTGCCGGCAACTATAAAACCTCGTTTGAGGCTGCCCAAGAATCATATAAAGAATTCCCAATAAGAAAAAGGACTATGTATTATATTGGTAATTATTATTACAGAAATCAAGAGTACGAAAAAGCACTTCCTTTATTTGAAGAAATACGTAAAGACTATCCGTATCGACGTCAGGTATTGAATGCATTGTCGGGTGTTTATCTAGAACTGGGTAAAACCGATGAATTTGACTCGCTAGTCGGAGCATGGTCTACATCACGTGCACGCTCGGCCTCAGTAATGCTTACTAAAGCGATCTCGGAGATTCGTAGAGATAATCCGAGAGAGGCGATTGCCATATTGGAGGAAGCCAGAAACCTTCCGGGCAGTGAACAAACCAAAGAGAGGATAGAAAGCATTTTGCAAAAATTGTATCAGGCTATGGATGCAGTAGAGCAAGCACAATTACAAGCCCGCATAAAAGCAGAAAAAAGAGCTAGATTTTTAGCAGGAAAAAGGGCTCAACGCAAGGCGGCCAAGAAAGCGGATCAATAACTTTATTTTTCAACAGCCTCAGTCCATCCCTGCAAATGCAGTTTAGGTTGCGGTTGTATAAACATTTTATACATTTGTAACAGCGACATGTTTGCGTTACTGTGAAAAATGCTAGTTTCATAATGGGTGAGCGTATCAAAAATTACTTGGTGCTGATGCGCTTTTCTCGCCCTATTGGTATCTACTTGTTGTTATGGCCAACGCTATGGGCTTTGTGGTTTGCTGGTGGCGGTTTCCCAGAACAACGGATATTATTGATTTTCATCATTGGCGTAGTACTGATGCGTTCGGCAGGTTGTGTGATTAACGATTATGTCGATCGCAAAATAGATCCTCTAGTTGCCAGAACCAAAAATCGCCCTATCGCTTCAGGCCATGTTTCACCGGCAGAAGCATTTGCTTTATTTGTCGTTTTATTGATGTTAGCTTTCTTGTTGGTATTACAGACTAACAGACTGACCGTATATATGGCTGTGATTGCACTATTTCTAGCGATATCTTATCCGTTTATGAAGCGCATACACTCTTTGCCGCAAGTGCATCTAGGTTTAGCCTTTGGTTGGGCGATACCAATGGCGTATACTGCCCAAACTAATGCATTGCCGCCTCTAGAAGGTTGGTTATTATATGCGGCCGGTATTTGTTGGTCGGTTGCTTACGATACGATGTATGCTATGGCTGATCGTCACGACGACCAGGCAATAGGTGTGAAATCTTCGGCTTTGCTGTTTGGCAAGTACGATCGTTCACTGATTGCCGTGTTTCAGTTATCAGTACTTGTGTTCTTATTCATCGCAGGTTATCTGAAAACCCTAGGAAGTTTTTATTACGGTGGCTTGGCAGTGGCAATAATTTTTTCCATATATCAGCAGTATCTTCTTAGAAACAGATCTCCGGAATTGTGTTTGCGGGCATTCAACAATAATAACTATTTTGGTATGGCTGTCTTTGTTGGACTTTTTATAGATTTATTTAATTAAGGCGAAGGAGAAGTTCTTGCCAGAACCCAAACCTCGACACGATGCACGCCCTCTTTTTTCAATAACGATGCGATTTCCGATACGGTTGCCCCAGTGGTCATCACATCGTCAAGTAATGCGATTGATTTCGCATATACCGGCCGCCGCAGACGAAAAGCACCTTTTAGATTATTCCTGCGCCGATGCGAATTGAGTGTGGTTTGCAAAGGGGTTATTTTAGACTTTTCAATGCACTGATAATCTGTTTTCAAGTTTAGTTCGGCAGATACTGTGCGTGCAATTTCTACGGCTTGATTAAACCCTCGTTGTTTTATGCGTTGTTTGTGCAACGGTACGGCGATTAACAATTCGGGCAATGTTTGTCGGTGCTTTTTTATATGATTTGCAAGCAATGTGCCTAGAACTTTAGCTAAATAGATATGATTGTGGTATTTCAATCTACAAATCAAATCGCTTAGGGGGGGAGTATAACGAGCGAGTGCAACAACTTGATCAAAAGGCACGCCTGCCGCGCAAGGAATACAGATATTGCCTGCTTGACGTTCAAGCGGAACAAGACAAATACGACAACTATGTCTTGGTTGAATTAGATTCGATAAACAATTTTCACACAAGCCGGTGCGTTTGGTGTCAGATAAACAAACCGGGCAATGTTTGGAAAATATAGATTTACTAAAGATTTTCATAAGCGTTCATGGTTTTTGTGATATGCGAAAAATTAGCCTCAAGGACAACCTGTCATATTTTTACGCTATAGAGGCCGTATGTCTCAGGCTAAGTGCCGAGTGGTATAAAAAAAAGGATAAAGTATCAGCAGAGACTAAAAGAAGCAGAATTGCTATGGGAAGAGTAATCTCACAGCCGATTGGTTTTGGCTGAGTCTAGCCGTAGTTTAATGATAGAACTTTGTATGTTTTTTCACCGCTTGGTGTTTCGACGACAATACTATCGCCTTCCACCTTCCCAATCATCGCTCGTGCTAAAGGTGAGGTGACGGATATTTTGTTTTGCTTAATATCCGCTTCTATTTCTCCTACAATTTGATATGTGCACTCTGCTTCGGCATCCTTGTCGTATAACTTAACCGTTGCGCCGAATACTATTTTGTTATTATGTTTTAATTGTGCGATATTGATAATTTCGCTCTCGGAAAGATGGAATTCTATGTCTTTGATGCGCCCCTCAATGAAGCTTTGGCGTTCGCGTGCTGCATGATATTCAGCGTTTTCTTTAAGGTCTCCGTGTTCACGCGCGGTTGCAATCGCTGCGATTATCTTCCGGCGTTCTACGGTTTTGAGGTGCTTTAATTCTTCTCTAAGCCTTTCTGCCCCTAATTTGGTTATCGGTATTTTTCGCATAGTTTTAATTTTTGTAGTATCAAAGAAGATATGACGCTTATTATAATATAGAGAACCTCATTTTGTGTAATCTACTTAAAATAGATAGATGCAAACACGCGTGTAGCGTGTTTTCAAAGTAAATTAGATTCAGTAAACGATGTTATTTTTTCACCAACCACAAAGTGATCGAGTATCCGCACATCAATCAATGATAAGGCATTTTTTAGTTCTTCGGTTATATGGCGGTCGGCATGAGAAGGTTCGCTAGATCCCGAAGGGTGGTTATGAACCAAGATAACCGCTGCTGCGTTATGATGCAGGGTTCTCTTAACGACTTCTCTAGGATGCACACTTGCGCCGTCTATGGTGCCGCGGAATAGTTCCTCAAAAGCGATGACGCGATGCTGGTTGTCAAGAAATAAGCACGCAAAAACTTCGTAGGGATAATTACGCATCTTTAGGGTTAAATATTTACGTGCTCGTTCAGGACTGGCAACCATATCTTTTTTCTTCATAGACTCCATCAGTGTCCTTCTAGTAATTTCTAGTGCCGCTTGCAGTCGCGTATAACAAACATCTCCCACGCCTTTGTTGAGGCATAAATCTTTTTTGTCTGCTTCGGTTATCGCCCGCAGGCTTCCGAAGGTTTTCAATAATTGACGGGCAAGGTCAAGTGCCGACATTCCGGATGTTCCTGAATTTAGTAAGATTGCAAGCAATTCTGCATCGGATAAATTTTCCGATCCGTGGGCGAGTAATTTCTCGCGCGGTCTTTCCTTGTTTGGCCAGTTTTTAATAGTCATATATATCTCCGTAAAATATGCTACTTTGCCTTATTTAGACGGCTGGATTTCGGAATACCGACGAATGGTTGTTAATAACCGACTAAGTGTATTTTTGCATGATAGAACCACCACTTGTTGCAGTAGCACAAGTGGTGTCACATTGTGCAGAACCCTAACATGGGTATGTAGGTCGGACAAGCTAGGGCTTGTCCTCATAACGGCAAAACGATCAAGGTGTGTAAATACGATACTCTACATAATGCAATGATTGTATGATTTTGAGTCTTTTCATATAACTGCCAACCACCACTCGACATATGGGACTGTTGAAAAAGTATTTCATGCATCCGTAAGGGGTAATTGTCTAGTGCAGAACCACCACAACCACCCCGTCAGGCTTCGCCTGCCACCCCTCCAAAGGAGGGGAATGTACTAATGCAGACACTTTTTCAACAGCCCCATGTTACGCCGATTGACCTACTGGCTCAAACGGCGGTTCTACTTTCCAATGGTCGGAGTGAGAGGATTTGAACCTCCGACCCCTGCCTCCCGAAGGCAGTGCTCTACCAAGCTGAGCTACACTCCGATTGGGTCAATAACTATAGCACATAATGAGATGCTCTATGATGTGAATCTCTGTGTCATTTCGTTAGCGATTATAGGTTTCACGGCAACGGCGGAGATGTTTTTATAACTCCTTCTAATACTGTGGCGTGTGCTTGTTTGGCAAGGCTACTGCGGTCTTTTCCTTGGGGCGTAATGGGCGGCCCGAAGCAAATGAAAGCATCGGTAGACTTTTGTTTTAATAGCTGAATGGCGTGGCTCAACAGAGAACGGTCACTTGTGAACGGTGCGATATCGCTAATTCGGTTGTCGTTAATGTAGCGCAGGGAAACGGGCTGTATTGATGTATCGGTATCTATAGCAGCAGCCATCAATCGTGGAAAGAAAGGGCGTACTGACCTGCCGTCCGAGGTTGTACCTTCGGGGAATAAAACCACGTTGATATCATCGGCGAGTCTTCGGGTGATTTCTTCTCGAACCAAGTGGCTGTCTTGTCCTCGGGTAATGAAAATAGTGCCATAGCGTATTGTGAGTTTTCCGATAATCGGCCATTTCCGTACTTCGGCTTTAGATAAAAAACACGATGATATCGTGCTACCGATAACCAATATATCGATCCAAGAGATGTGATTGGATACTATCAATTGTACTTTTTCTGTAGCTTGTCCTATGCGATGTATTTTGATACCCAACAGTTTCAAGCAAAATCTCATCTCCCATTGTATTAACCTTTTCTGAAAAGGTTTTAGCCTGCCGTGCTTGCCTGACATAAAGCATAAAGGTGCAATTATTGCCGCCAACAAAACATGCGATCCGACTAGAATGAATCGTAAAAATAATCTTAGATGGCTCATTCTAGAGGCAGTGAAGCTACCGATGATTGCAAATGTTTCGTTAACTCTTCAATATCCTTAAAAGGTGAATAGCAGGTTTGCCCACGACACAAATAAGCAATACCTTTCTCAGGGGAGCTATCGGCTTTTTTATCTTCTAAAGCGGCGGGTAAGTTGGTTGCAGTTGTCGGTATAGCGAAACACAAGCGAATCGGACTATAGTAATCTGCGGTGATACGCAACCATTGTGCGCATATCTTTGAGCTACCGCGAATAACGATGTATTCGAATTCTTGTTCGTATTCCATAAAGGCTTTGAGCAGGCCTGTATAGTGTTGGGGAGAGTCTACCATTGCCCCTTTAGCCTGTACCATTGCATGCTCGGCAGCTCTTATAAACCGTTCTTCACCTAGTAGGGTACCCATTTTGAGTAATGCGCTAACTGCAATGCTATAGCCAGAGGGTATCGCTTCGTCGGTCAATGTACGCGGCCGTTGTACCAACTGTTCATGGTCGTGAGAGGTGAAATAAAACCCGCCGTGTTCGGCATCTTCAAAATAATCGATCAAAGTGTTGCTCAAATCATAAGCCAACTCAAAGTCCGCGCTATGCCAATGGGCTTGGCTAAGATAGAGGATTGCATCAATCAAAAAGGCGTAATCGTCCAAGTAGGCATTGGTATGTGCTTTATCATCTTTGCAAACCGCATACAGACGTGCGCCGTTCAAAGAATGTGCGCGTATAAAGTCCAAGGCACGCTTAGCGGATTGTTGGTATTCGGATTTGTCCAACAAATAAGCCGATAATGCCATGCCTTTGACCATCAGTGCATTCCAACTCGTTAATATCTTCTCGTCGCGCTCAGGCATAATTCGCAGCGTACGATGTTCCAATAACTTTAGCTTTGCACCTTCAATTTTCTTCTTTGCCGATGCGGCAGTGATTTTTAGGGTTTGTGCGGTTTCCTCGATATCGTGTTTTTCTTGCAGATGCCAATAGCCTTCAAAATTAGGTGTTCCTTCAATGCCGAAATAATATGCGGCAATGTCGTAATCCTCGGCAAGTAGCAATCGCAATTCGTCTTGTTCCCAACAGTAGTATTTTCCTTCCATACCTTCGGAGTCGGCATCTAAAGAAGAATAATAAGCACCTTGAGGTGATTGCATATCTCGTATTACCCAGTCATTTGTTTCAATCGCCTTACGCTTAAATATCTCACCGTGCGTAATAGACCATGCTTGCGCCAGCAATCTAGATAATTGTCCGTTGTCGTAAAGCATCTTTTCAAAATGCGGAATCAGCCACTGCTCGTCTACCGAATATCGACAAAAGCCACCTCCTAGCTGATCATAAATCCCGCCTCGGCACATCTTGCTCAGCGTAATCAGAGAAATTGCCGCACTTTGTGCTTTGGCTGGATTTCTCACCCATAGCATGATCAAAAAATCCAGTAAATCCACTTGTGGAAACTTGGGAGCATTCCCGAACCCTCCGTAGTGCCTATCGTACATAGCATTTAATGTGCGTTCGGCTTCCTCTATCAACACAGCACTTGCTATATCGGATTTTTGAGGCAGCGTATATATATTTTGTAACGCTTCCTGCATTGCGATATTCTGTTTGTATATATTATCCTTGCGTTGCTGGTAGTAGTGGTGTATATGCTGTAGAACATCTTTGAATGCAGGCATCCCGTAGCGCGATTCTTTGGGAAAATAAGTACCGCCGAAGAAGGCAAGGTGGCTGGTCGGGGTTAAGAACATGCTCAACGGCCAACCACCGCTACGTTGGTTAATCAGAGCTTGCGATGCTTGATAAATTTTGTCTAGGTCGGGTCTCTCTTCGCGATCTACCTTGATGTTGACAAAGTATTTGTTCATCATTTCGGCAGTTTGTTCGTCTTCAAAAGACTCGTGAGCCATCACATGGCACCAGTGACATGCCGAATAACCTATCGATAAAAATATAGGCTTATCCTCTTTTTCTGCTTTGTTTAGGGCTTCCTCACCCCAAGGAAACCAATCTACCGGATTATCGGCGTGCTGCTGCAAATAAGGACTGGTTTCTTCTAATAGACGGTTGTGTTTTTTCATTGTTGTAGATAACTTTGACAATACTATTATAATGCTTTTATCATGATTCATCTCCCAACTATAGATCCTGTTGCATTTTCCTTAGGTCCGGTTCAGGTACATTGGTACGGCTTGATGTATCTGCTCGCTTTTATCATATTTTATATATTGGGCCGTATGCGCGCCCGCAATCCTTCATACGGCGTTCCGATAGCTAAGCTTGACGACTTATTGTTTTACGGAATTATCGGCGTAATTGTCGGTGGGCGCGTAGGCTATATGCTATTTTATAACTTCTCTACGCTACTGGCTGAGCCGCTAAGTTTATTCATGATATGGCAAGGTGGCATGAGTTTTCACGGTGGGATGCTTGGTGTGCTGATCACTGTTTGGATATTTGCACGTACTCGTGGGCTTAGCTTTTTGCGAATAATGGACTTTATCGCACCCCTAGTACCCATAGGTCTGGGCTTGGGAAGAATCGGTAACTTCATTAACGGAGAATTATGGGGGCGGATTAGCGATGTACCGTGGGCAGTTGTGTTTCCTATGGCTGGTTCTGAGCCGCGTCATCCCTCTCAGCTGTATGAATTTTTGCTGGAGGGTGTGGTGTTATTCATTGTGTTGTGGTTCTATTCTAAAAAACCGCGCCCCCTAGGTCGAGTCGCTGCTTACTTTGCCATTGGTTATGGTGTGCTACGCTTCTTGGTTGAGTTCACCCGAGAGCCAGATGCACATATAGGCTTTGTTGCTCTGGGGTGGATGACAATGGGGCAGCTTTTGTCGTTGGCAATGGTTGCGATCGGTATTGGGCTGGTCTTTTATGGTAACAAGCAGCGTGGCTGATTATCGGATAAAATGTTCTGCTTGGGAATTACTGATACGAATTTATGCAACCTTACCTTAATTTATTGAAAACGATATTAGAGCGAGGTGCGGTCAAAGAGGATCGCACTGGCATCGGTACTTATTCTTTATTTGGATGGCAGTCGCGTTATCAACTGCAAGATGGTTTTCCTTTGCTGACTACGAAAAAGATTCATTTCAAGTCGGTGGTGCACGAATTATTATGGTTCATTGCTGGAGACACCAATATTGATTACCTGCATAAACACAATGTTTCTATATGGGATGAATGGGCAGATGAAGACGGCAATTTAGGACCTATATACGGACAGCAATGGCGTGCGTGGCGCGGTGCGGACGGCACGGTTGATCAATTGAGCCGCTTGCTGGTTGACTTGAAAGTACAGCCCAACTCTCGTCGGTTGCTGATCAGCGCATGGAATGTTGGTGAATTGCCCTATATGCGTTTGGCACCGTGCCATATATTAATGCAATTTTATGTGGTAGATAAACGATTGTCGTGTCAACTCTACCAGCGTAGTGCCGATGTCTTTCTAGGCGTGCCTTTCAATATTGCTTCGTACGCGCTATTGACGATGATGATAGCCCAAGTTAGCGACCTTGAATGTGGCGAATTGATTCATACCTTGGGTGATGTACATTTGTATAAAAATCATGTGATGCAAGCTCGTGAGCAATTAAAAAGAGAACCCAGAAATTTACCAAGAGTAAAACTCAACAAAGCGGTCAAAGATTTATATCAATTTAGCTTTGAAGACATTGAACTTTTGGATTATCATCCGCATGCTCCGATTTCGGCATCGGTTGCGGTATGAAAATATCTCTAATCACATGCCACACACCCGACTATTTAATTGGGGCGAACAATAAGCTGCCTTGGCATCTGCCTGCTGATCTTGCTCGTTTCAGAAAAATCACCAGCGGGCATATCATCGTAATGGGCAGAAGGACTCATCAGTCTATAGGCCGTCCGCTGCCTAACCGCAGCAATGTAGTATTCAGCCATAATCGTGTCAATGCGCAGGGATGCTATCTAATTTCCTCTATAGAAGAATTGCAAACCCTAGTCGGCGATAGAGAATGTTTTGTAATCGGCGGCGCACAAATATATCGTCTATTCATACCTTATGCAAATCGGATATACTCTACCCTAGTTAAAACTCAAACGTTGTCGGGCGACACCTATTTTCCAGCATCTTTGTTGAAGAGCAAAGATTGGCGTATCGTTGAAAGCAGTGATTACTGCGCCGACAATAAAAACAAATACGATTTATGTTTTCGTCGCCTTGAACGCATAAAACCTGTATAACGCCATCGTAGAGGCTTATAGCGATTAGTGTAATCGCAAAGTAGTAATGTGGGGCTGTTGAAAAATAGAACCGCCGTTTGTTGCAGTAGCACAAACGGCGTGACTTTGTGCAGAACCTTTGCAACCACCTCGTCAGGCTTCGCCTGCCACCCCTCCACAGGAGGGGAATGTACCAATGCAGACACTTTTTCAACAGCCCTATGTGAAACCTGGCAAAACAGCCCGCTTCCTTTTGCCTTTATTTATCTAATATGTCATGGCACCGTACATCATAAATAGGCTTTGTGCAGAATAGTATATAATTCCAAGTTCCAGCTTTAATAAAAGTTTTCAGTTATACTACAGTTTCAAATGATTATTTCACACAAACTAAAAGTTATCTATATCAAACTAGCCAAAGTTGCAGGCACATCGTTTGAACTAGCCTTATCAAAATACTGCGGGCCCGACGACATTCTCACACCAATAGGAAAAAACGGCGGCGGCGAGTTTCGTGAATCTGAGGGATTTCTTAAAGCACAAAATTATATGGATCCCGAAACACAGAAACCCAAGTTTAAAAACCATACTTCTGCAAAAAAAATAAAAGGATTGGTGCCGACACATATTTGGAATGATTATCTAAAAGTCGCAACTATTCGATGTCCTTACGATATGTATATTTCGCTTTATTATTTCAGAAAATATAAATCTCAGCAGAAGAAAAAGAAATCACCTGACAAAAATTTTGAAGAACTTGCTATTAAAAGTAAACAAATTTTAACAAGTTTGTGCAGCTTGCATGAAGAAGGAAAGATGCTAACAGATTTTTTTATTAGATACGAAAATCTAGACGAAGATATCAAAAAGCTAGAAACCAGAATAGATTGCCCAGATCTTGTCGAAACATTTCAAAGTATTACTGCCAAAAAAAATATACGTCCCAAAGAGAATACCTCCAGTTGTGAGATATATTCTAAATATCCGAATGCGAAATTAATAATAGACCAAAGATGTTCCGAACTAGCAGAAAAGTATGAATTCTTCCAAAAATACTGGCCTATGTATAAATCTAAATTAGAAAGGGATATTGAAGAATATCAGGCAACCCAAACCTAATCACCGATACTACTTTACCTAACTCCTAGTATAGATACTCCAATCATTGAGGATTAAATAGTGGGATTATCTAAGACTGTGAGACTGTCATTTATTTTGTGTAACTTTGTTCTCTTCAATATCAAATTTATCCTCGTACTCAATAGCAAATCAGTTCATCGCCGGTATCCAATTCCGTATCGGCATCGTGCATTGGGCAGAGGCTTCTTTAATCGCCAGCACCTAAAAGAATGTGAATGGCGGTTCAATCATAGGCACCTGTCAGTCTCGCAAAAGTGTGATATGCTGATAAGAATGGTGAGGGATATTTGAGTGAGATTTTATCCCTAAACCAATCAAGTACCTGAAACATATAAGATAGTATAATTACAGTTGCATTTTTAACAGGAGTTTCTGGTAAATCCTAATTCCAAATGATTATTTCTCACAAACTAAAAGTTATCTATATAAAGTTATTGAAAGTTGCCGGTTCGTCTTTGGAAATTGCACTTTCAAAATACTGCGGGCCGGACGACATTCTTACTCCTATATACCCCGAAGGAAAGATATGGAAATCAAAAGGATACTACTGCGGTGCGCGAAATCATAAGAATCTAACGGGAAAAACCAGATACTTCGCCCATACGGAAGCGTTGAGTGTGAAAAAACGTATACCCAAAGATGTTTGGGATAATTACTTAAAGATAGCGACTATTCGATGTCCTTACGATGCGTATATCTCGCTTTATCATTTCACAAAATATGACTTTCAACAGAATAAAAGATGGCCTCCTGAAAAAAATTTTGAAGCACTTGTTATTAAAGATAAACGAGTAATAAAAAATTTACGGGGTTTGCATGAAAAAGGAAAGATATTAGTAGATTTTTTGATTAGATACGAAAATCTAAACGAAGATATCAAACAGCTAGAAACCAAAATAGATTGCCCGGATCTTCTCAAAACATTTCAAAGTATTACCGCTAAAAGAAATATACGCCCTAAAGGGAATGCTTCCAGTTGCGAGACATATTCTAAATATCCGAATGCGAAATTAATAATAGACCAGAGATGTTCCAAACTGGCAAAGAGGCATGAATTCTTCCAAAAATATTGGCCTATGTATAAATCTAAATTAGAGAAGGATATTGAAGAATATCAGGCAACCCAAACCTAATCACCGACACCATCTTACGTGACTCCTAGTGTGGAACTCTGGGGTTGCTAGAGAAGTACCGTCATCGCCCAAACGCAACCGCTGAATAATGCCAGATACATATCGAACTCTTTAGAACCTAATCTTCCTGCTAGAAAAAATACTTTTTCTAGCAGGAAGATGCCCCTAAAATCAAGGTGGCCGACATATAATATCAACACTTCGGCTATCGCATCAAGAGGTTTTATAAAATAGTTTCTTTTTCTAACAAACTGGAGGCTATGATGGCAACTGATGCCACACAAAGACTTAATCCATTAAAATTGTGGGACAAACATAGTTTAATTGCAACTATAGACTTTTATCAGGTGAGCCGTGCTACCCTGTATCACTGGAGAAAGCTCCATGACGAGTTTGGTGTATCTGCTTTGCAAAACGCAAGTAAAGCACCGCACCACCGCCGTCGTCGTAATTGGTCTACTTAAATCACTAATGAGATTAGGCGGCTGCGATACAGCTGTCCCAATATGGGCGCGCCGAAGATTTACTACTTCTTGAAGCCATAGTGTAAGCAGCGAGGGCTGCAATGTCCGAAGCCTCGCACCATTGCCAGATTGATTGCTAATGCAGCCGATAAAATGCGCTGCTCGCCACCTATCATCGCTGGCAAAATACGCAAACGCAAGGCTGCTAGGCCACGCCATCGTATCGCGAAAGGTGCTAAAGCCCGATTCCCCGGATACTGCGTGGCTATGGATACCATCCATTATTTTGCTAAGCAGACGCGCTATTATCTGTTCACTGCGATTGATCACTACAGCTGTTTCGCCATTGCTATTACCTGCCGACGCGCCATCAGTAAAAATGCTGCGGCATTCGCAAAATGGATGCATACGGTATTCCCCGGCAATATCTCTCAAATATTGACCAATAACGGCAGCGAGTTTTAGGGAGACTTTGATGCTTATTTACAGCAACACAACATTAAACACTGCTATACTTATCCTCGTTGTCCGAAAATGAATGCCATAGACAAGCGATTTAACCGCACTATCCATGAGAAGTTTGTGGCACATAATAAGGATATTTTAATGAAAGATTTGGTACTGTTTAACGACACATTATTTGGATATCTTGGGCGATATCACTTTAGAAGACCGCACAGCGCACTGGGCTATCAACCCCTAAGTGTATCTGTGGGGGCAATAGCATGAAAACTAACATTATATATAGCAATAATAATGGGGCAACGTCATCAGCCGGACAATGCCAATACAAAATTGGATGCCGACGATGGAACCGACTAGCTATTGAGTACGAAGGTAGGTTTAACATTGAACACAACAGAGTTAGACAAAATAGTTGACAGTCTCGCCTTTTCTAAAAAGAAAGATTGGGAAAAATCACATAAGGATATACGGATAATGTTGCTAACAATAGGTTTTGCCCGTTCTGGTTCTTCATTACTAGGTTATTTGCTAACAGCACATCCTAATATAGTTATTGCCGATGAAGCTCCCTCTTTTGTAAGCAAAATGAGAATATGCATATCAGATAAAACCAATTTAGAAACGGTGTTTAATCTTATTTTAGAACATGATTTCAGAACACCATTAAAAAGTTACATCCCTAATTCCGCAATTGAAAACTATAAAAGGTCGTAAGCTCTTATAGTGCAACACTTTCATGCAAATCACTGTATCACCCAATGGGTGAAAAATAATTATTTCTAATTTTTCATATAAAACTCTGTATAACACCTTACTTTTATGTTACTCTTGTCATTATTTAATCATTGACAACACCGGAGGTATGATGTCAAAAAGAAAGAAGAAAAAGCGCACTAAAAAGTGCAAGCGAGTGCTGTTTAAGCTGGGTATCACTAACGAGAGATTGACCTCTCGGGGTGGCTTGCTGGTGATGGACAAATTGCTTGAAGCACTGAGAATTGAGCAACAGGCTGATGGCATATTGCCACGGCTAAACAGCAATCGTAGTTATCACCACAGCACCATCGTCAAGGCTTTTGTGCTGATGCTCAACGAGGGCGGGAAATGTCTTGAGGATGTGTATCACCTACACAGCGAACATGAGTTGCTTAAGTTCGCCGGCATGGCGCAGGTGCCGGGAGCAGACACCTTGGCGAGGTGGTTGCGCGGTAATGGCGAGGCTGGCGTGCCGCAAGTTCACCAGCTCAGTCGCACGGTGATTGCCAAGACTTTGGATTTATTGCGGGTCAAGCGCATCACATTGGATATTGACGCAACCGCCATTTTGAATAATAAAGCGGGTGCGCAGTGGACCTATTTGAGGCAACGAGGTTTTATGCCAATCATCGGCACGGTAGCGGAAAGCGGTCAAGTCATCGCCATTGAGTTCCGTGCCGGCAATGTGCCACCGAACTATGATAATGAGGGTTTTATCAAGACCTGCCAAGCGCAGTTGCCGGCGGGTGCCGAGTTGAGGCGAGTGCGTTCGGATGCGGCTGGTTATAAAAAAAATGTGATTGATGATATAACACGACAAAATATTGAGTTTGTTATTCGTGCACGCATGGACAGTGCAACCAAGGCACTGATTACATCAGTACCAGAGGCACAGTGGCAACCGTTGTGGCGACCAGACGGCAATCTATCGCCACACGAGTGGGTGGCACGGCGCACGCATACGATGCATCACAGCAACACGGTATTTGATGTCGTCATCCAACGCACTCTAAAGAGCGCAGTGTCCGATTTACCTGAACAAAGAGAGTTGCCGGGACTGTCTATACCCACCTATCTTGAGACCGACCGGTATATCTATCGTATGGTTGCAACCAATATCCAGAGCTTAGACGACTCGCGCATCATACAAGAGTATAATCAGCGTGGCGAGTGTTCGGAGAACCGCATTAAGGAACTTAAATTGGACTTTGCCGGCGGTCGTTTGCCGTGTAGTGACTTTGGTGCCAATGCACTGTATGTCTGTATGTGCGCGTTAGCCTACAATGTGTTTGCACTGGCGGCAAAGATTGTGCAACATGGGCGACAATGGACACTTAAACTACACAAAAGGCATTACCAGCTATTAAGCAAGGTTTTTGCCCACCTTGACGACACCCTCGGCGAGTTCTTGCCGAAGATGCGATACCCCTTGCTACATTAAGACCTGCGACACGATCTTTTAACCCACACTAGGCATCAGTCAAAGTAGATGCCATGCCAGTGTCTACCCCAATGCGAGAGACCCGGGCATTTTTGCAGTTCACTTGAGTCTCAATGGGGATTGATCCCTAGTCATTGAGCAATTAAGTGGCATGAAGTTTCAGATTCGGACGATTGATCTGATGATTGAGCAGGAAACTATCCATCACATACGATTTTTATACTCTATTGCGGAATTGGGGTTACATACTATCAAAATATGATCGACTCGAAGGATTAGGCAAAGTTAGATTAAAACGCTACGTGTTAATTCCTAATCAACACCAAGGATACTTTAAGCAATTGAAAGTCATAGGAAATAAACGATCTCAATGGCACGTAATAAAATTTGATATTTCTAAATTGGAAAACCTAAAAGAAATACTCAAAAAAAGGAACATTAACTTAAAGTTTATTTGTACGACTCGCAACCCATATGACATGCTGGCAACCATGCGAAAATACAAAAGTAGCAATAATTTGCCGTTGCTTTGTAAAAGAAATATACAAATTATCAAAAATTTTAACCCTCAAGATATATTTATAGCAAGACATGAAGACATGATTGCAAATCCTCGTTCACAATTGGCTAAAATTTGTGATTTTTTACAAGTGCCTGCTGCTCGAGATTATCTAAATGACTGCGCTTCTGTAGTTGATAAAGAACCCCATAAAAGCCGTCTCAAACATGATTGGACTGCAGACGAAAAACAGACTGTAAAATCGCTTATTGAAAAATATGATTTTTTTTCAGGATACGACTGGGACACTTGAGAAATGATGTTATCCGATGTTGCGAAAGCCTTCAGGATTTAATAGAAACCGAATGTCTACCGCCTCAACAATCACTGACATTGCATAAACCCAACCCGCTTGCGCTATCAAATTATGCAAGCCACACAAAGCCACGTCGATTGATTTTGATATATGGGGCTGTTGAAAAGTGATATTCCTCTCCTCTGGAGGGTGTCAGGCTTCGCCTGACGGGGTGGTTTTTTGTGTACCTATCATTTAGGACAAGCCTTAGCTTGTCCGACCTACATACCCATGTTATGGTTCTGCATAGCTTCACGCCGTTTGACCTACTGGTTCAAACGGCGGTTCTATTTTTTAACAATCCCATATAAGTCCCCCATCGTATATATGATTGAAATGTATGGTATATAATGGCTGTTTTGATAATGAGAGAAATACGATGTCAGAAGTTAACAAAGAAACGATAGAGCATATCCTAGCTAACATTACCGACCCCAATACTGCCAAAGACTTGGTTGCTTCCAAAGAGGTTGAGCAGGTTGATATAGCCGATGGAAAGGTTGCCGTGCATATACGGCTGGGTTACCCGGCAAAATCTATGGTGGCATGGTTTCAAAGTCAAATAGAGGAGAAAATCAAGGCTTTGGAAGGCATCCTAGAGGTTGTGGTAAAGGTTGATTGGGAGATTGTTTCTCACTCTGTGCAGAAAAATCTGAAACCTATGCGTGAGATCAAAAATGTGATTGCGGTAGCATCAGGCAAAGGCGGGGTTGGTAAATCAACTACCGCGGTCAATTTGGCTTTGGCACTTTCTGCCGAAGGTGCGAAGGTCGGCATTCTGGATGCGGATATTTATGGACCCAGCCAACCTAGCATGTTAGGCCTTAAAGGACAGCCCGATTCTAAAGACGGCAAGACTCTAGAGCCGATGCAAAAGCACGAACTACAAGCCATGTCCATCGGTTTTCTGATAGAAGAAGATACACCTATGATTTGGCGAGGTCCTATGGTCACACAAGCCTTAGAACAGTTATTGAATAATACCAACTGGGTTGATTTAGATTATTTGATCGTGGACTTGCCACCCGGTACTGGTGATGTGCAACTCACTTTAGCGCAGAAAATACCTGTGAGTGGAGCAATCATTGTGACTACTCCGCAGAATATTGCCCTGCTCGATGCCCGCAAAGGTGTCAAAATGTTTCAGAAAGTCGATGTGCCTATACTCGGCATCGTTGAAAATATGAGCATTCATATCTGTAGCCAATGCGGACACGAAGAGCCTATTTTTGGTAGCGGAGGCGGCAAGTCAATGTCCGAAGATTACGACGTAGAATTATTGGGTGCATTGCCGTTGGATATTCATATTCGCGAACAAACTGATAGTGGTACCCCTACTGTATTGATTGATGAGGATAGCCGTCCCACACAAATTTATAAAGAAGTAGCTCGTAAAGCAGCCGCCAGGCTCGCGATTCAAGGCAAAGATTATTCTGCCAAATTCCCTAAAATTGTTATCCGCAACGATTGAAATGTCCATCAAACCTGATAATTGGATACGCGAGATGGCGGCAAAAGGCATGATTGTGCCTTTTGAGCCTAATCAAATTAGTCGTGTTGACGATCAAAAAGTAATTTCGTACGGCACTTCAAGCTACGGTTATGATATTCGTTGCAGTAATCATTTCAAGGTGTTTACCAATATCAATTCAACTATCGTAGACCCCAAAGCATTTAGCGAGAAAAGTTTTTTTGACGTACATTCAGATGTTTGTATTATTCCGCCTAATTCTTTTGCCTTAGCGAGTACTGTTGAGTACCTGCAGATTCCACGCTCGGTCTTGACTATATGCGTGGGTAAATCGACTTATGCGCGCTGTGGTATCATCGTTAACGTTACACCTCTAGAACCTGAGTGGGAGGGTCATATAACGTTGGAATTTTCTAATACTTCGCCGCTACCGGCTAAGATCTATGCCGGTGAAGGTGTTGCACAACTATTGTTTTTTGAAGCCGATTCCCAATGTTCGGTATCGTACAAAGACCGTGCCGGTAAATATCAAAAACAAACTGGTGTTACTTTACCCAAAGCCTAAAAGTGTTACAGCACCCAGAAAAATATCTCTATATTCCGTATGTCAGAGGTGGAGGACTGGACTCACATCTTTGGAATTTGGAAAAAATATTCAATGCCGCTTTATCTATGAATAGAATTCCCATTATAAAAGAAATGGCGACTGTTAAAGGTCATAGGTTGGATAATATGAAAAAGGATGCATCTATTAATTGGGATAAATATATTGATTTGTCAAAAGCAAAGATACTGAAGGCAGAATCTGGCAGAGCATTCAAGGAAATCCCCGACACTTTGCAATATATTCACGAAAAGGATTTTGACTTTAATCTGTACTCTAAGAGTCAAGTACGTTTTATCAATAGTAAACAAGTTCACGACAAGGAGAATAATCGTTATCCAATAATCTGCCTACTAAGAGATAAAGATTTGTCATCGCTCAAAGTACCGATTGGTTCTCTCAACAAGTTGAAATTTAATAGTAGCGTTGGTTGTCATTATGATCCTTCATTTCTCATAATATTTCCCCCCTCTAAAGAAGTAAATGATTTAACAGAGATAGTACTCGGTCACTTCGGAACAACCCTAGCGAAAATAAACACCCTATCTAGTATGTTATATAATTTTTTACCTAGATACCAGAGAGAAAGGAACAAATTTTTAGAGAACGCAGGTAGTTATGCATGCGTACATGTACGGTATGGAGTTGGTGCTAAGCAGGCTTCAAGACTGCTTCAGCAACAGCCTGGAAAATTGAAAAAAAGTTTAAGCAAAACCATTAAAATGGTGTATGAACAGAGTGTTAAAGGCTTGCCGCTATACATTATGTCAAACATAGCAGAACCTGATTATTTTAACTTTTTGAAACACGAATACGATATATATAGATATACTGATTTTGAGGAGCTTAGAGAGCGGTTTGTAGGGCAGGAGGTCATAGATCACGACTTACTCTATTCGGTGGAGAAGAATATTATGACACATGCACTGGTTAAAATTTTCTCCAAGCGAAAGGATTATGTTTTTGCTTTTAGAGGAGAGTGGTGTCGTGGAAAAATGGGATTTTAATTTAATAGCGATAACGATATCAGCTTAGCTTAGAATATGTATCAAGCTATTCAGATAACAGGAGTAATACAATGTCAATGGTAAAAGTTGATTTGAAGATTTTTTGTCATTCAGTGCAAAAGAATCTGAAGTCTATGCGTGAAATCAAGAACGTAATTGTGATGGCATCGAGCAAAGCAGAGGTTGATAAATCGACTTATGCTCGCTGTGGCATCATCGTTGATGTTACACCTCTAGAACCCAAGTGGGAGGCATATAACGTTGGAATTTTCTAATACTTCGCCGCTACCGGCTAAGATCTATGCCAGTGAAGGTGTTGCACAACTGTTGTTTTTTGAAGCCGATTCCCAATGTTCGGTATCGTACAAAGACCGTGCCAGTAAATATCAAAAACAAACTGGTGTTACTTTGCCTAAGGCTTAAAAATGTTACAGCATCCAGAAAAATATCTCTATATTCCATATGTTCAAGGAGGAGGATTGGACTCAAAGCTTTGGGATTTGGAAATAATTATCAATGCCGCTTTATCTATGAAAAGAATTCCCATTATAAAGGAAATGCAGATTTATAGGTTTAATAGGTCGGATAACATGGAACAGGATGCATCTATTAATTGGGATAAATATATTGATTTGTCAAAAGCAAAGATACTGAGGACAAAACCTGACGGAGCATCAACAAAGGAAATCCCTGACACTTTACAATATGTCTACGAAAGGGATTTTGATTTCAATCTGTATTCTAAGAGTCAAGTACGTTTTATCAATAGTGAACAAGTTCACGACAAGGAAAATGATCAATATCCGATAATCTGTCTACTAAAAGATGAAGATTTGTCATCGCTCAAAGAACCGATTGGTCCTCTCAATAAGTTGAAATTTGATAGTAGAGGTGACATTCATTATGATCCTTCATTTTTCATAATATTTCCCCCCTCTAAGGAAGTAAATGATTTAACAGAGACAGTGCTCGGTTACTTTGGAACAACCCTGGCGGAAATGAATACTTTATGTAATATGTTGTATGACTTTTTACCTAGATACCGGAAACAAAAGGGAAAATTTTTAAGGAACTCGGGTAGTTACGCATGCGTACATGTGCGATATGCAGGTAATGCTCAGCAGGCTTCAAGACTGCTTAAGCAGCAGTCTTCGGCATTAAAAAAAGGTTTAAGAAAAACCATTGAAATGGCATGTAGAGAAAGTATTAGAGGCTTGCCGCTATACATTATGTCAAACATAGCAGAACCTGATTATTTTAACTTTTTGAAGAGCAAATACGATATATATAGATATACTGATTTTAAGGAGATGAGAGAGCGGTTTGTAGAGCAGGAAGCCATAGATCACGACTTACTCTATTCGGTGGAGAAGAATATTATGCGGCATGCATTAGTTAAAATTTTCCCTGCACGGAGAAATTACATGTTTGATTTCAAAGGAGAATGGAATAGTAAAGGTTGTGTTGGAAAAAAATAACGGGACGGCCTAGAATACTTGTGAAGCTATTTCGATATATGATGGCTATTTTGGTAACGATAGTAATATGATGTCAAAGACTAACAAAAAAACGACGAGGCATGTTCTAGCTAACATCGTTGGTTTCAATACCACTAGGGACTTGGTTACTTCCAAAGGTGTTGTCCAACTATTGTTTTTTGAAGCCGCCTCCCAATGCTTGGTATGGTACGAAGACCGTTCCAGTAAATATCAAAAATAAACCGGCATCATTTCACCCAAAGCTTAAAAATGTTACAGCACCCAGAAAAATATCTCTATATTCCGTATGTTCGAGAAGGAGGATTGGATTCACATCTTTGGAATTTGGAAAAAATATTCAATGCCGCTTTATCTATGAATAGAATTCCCATTATAAAAGAAATGGCGACTGTTAAAGGTCATAGGTTGGATAATATGAAAAAGGATGCATCTATTAATTGGGATAAATATATTGATTTGTCAAAAGCAAAGATACTGAAGGCAGAATCTGGCAGAGCATTCAAGGAAATCCCCGACACTTTACAATATGTCTACGAAAAGGATTTTGATTTCAATCTGTATTCTAAGAACCAAATACGTTTTATCAATAGTGAACAAGTTCAAGATAAAGAGAATGATCGTTATCCGATCATCTGTCTACTAAAAGATGAAGATTTGTCATCGTTCAAAGAACCGATTGGTCCTCTCAATAAGTTGAAATTTAATAGTAGAGGTGACATTCATTATGATCCTTCATTTTTCATAATATTTCCCCCCTCTAAGGAAGTAAATGATTTAACAGAGATAGTACTCGGTCACTTCGGAACAACCCTAGCGAAAATAAACACCCTATCTAGTATGTTATATAATTTTGGTACTTGACTAGTTTAGGGGCCAAGATTCGGTAAAATAGCTAGTAATGACAACGAAAAACAGACATTTTAGAGGAGCACATATTTCAAACAGGAAAATCAGGGAAATTGTGAGGTATTTTGTCCTTGATCTGAGTGCGACCCAAATCGCCCAAGCAGCGGAGGTGAATAGGAATACAGTGAACAGATATGTAAATATAATCCGAGAAAAAATTGCACAGCACTGTGAGCAGACGAGTATATTCTCTGGTGAGGTAGAGTTGGATGAGTCCTACTTTGGTGGCAGCAAAAAAGGAGACAAAAGAGGTCGAGGCGTGCAAAACAAAGTACCGGTGTTTGGCATATTGAAAAGAGATGGGAAGGTCTATACACAGGTGATACGAAACGCATCAAAGAGCGAAATACGCGCTATTATCAAGCGTTTAGTGGAACACCAGAGTACTATCTACACGGATAAATGGAGAGCTTATGACGGGTTGGTATTGAACGGATACAAACACTATCGCATCAATCATTCAAAGACAATGGGCAGTGGTACTAGACATATCAATGGCATTGAAAACTTCTGGGGCTGGGCAAAAAGGAGATTAACAAAGTTCTGTGGAGTATCTAGAAAACATTTCCACCTTCACCTAAAAGAATGTGAATGGCGGTTCAATCATAGGCACTTTTCGGTCTCCCAAAAGTGTGATATGCTGATGAATATGGTAAGGGATATTTGAGTGAGATTTTATCCCTAAACTAGTCAAGTACCATAATTTTTTACCTAGATACCAGAGAGAAAGGAACAAATTTTTAGAGAACGCAGGTAGTTATGCATGCGTACATGTACGGTATGGAGTTGGTGCTAAGCAGGCTTCAAGACTGCTTCAGCAACAGCCTGGAAAATTGAAAAAAAGTTTAAGCAAAACCATTAAAATGGTGTATGAACAGAGTGTTAAAGGCTTGCCGCTATACATTATGTCAAACATAGCAGAACCTGATTATTTTAACTTTTTGAAACACGAATACGATATATATAGATATACTGATTTTGAGGAGCTTAGAGAGCGGTTTGTAGGGCAGGAGGTCATAGATCACGACTTACTCTATTCGGTGGAGAAGAATATTATGACACATGCACTGGTTAAAATTTTCTCCAAGCGAAAGGATTATGTTTTTGCTTTTAGAGGAGAGTGGTGTCGTGGAAAAATGGGATTTTAATTTAATAGCGATAACGATATCAGCTTAGCTTAGAATATGTATCAAGCTATTCAGATAACAAGAGTAATACAATGTCAATGGTAAAAGTTGATTTGAAGATTTTTTGTCATTCAGTGCAAAAGAATCTGAAGTCTATGCGTGAAATCAAGAACGTAATTGTGATGGCATCGAGCAAAGCAGAGGTTGATAAATCGACTTATGCTCGCTGTGGCATCATCGTTGATGTTACACCTCTAGAACCCAAGTGGGAGGCATATAACGTTGGAATTTTCTAATACTTCGCCGCTACCGGCTAAGATCTATGCCAGTGAAGGTGTTGCTCAACTACTGTTCTTTGAAGCCGATTCCCAATGCTCAGTATGGCCCGAAGACCGTTCCAATAAATATAAAAAATAAACTGGTATCATTTCACCCAAAGCTAAAAAATGTTACAGCATCCAGAAAAATATCTCTATATTCCATATGTTCAAGGAGGAGGATTGGATTCAAAGCTTTGGGATTTGGAAATAATTATCAATGCCGCTTTATCTATGAAAAGAATTCCCATTATAAAGGAAATGCAGATTTATAAGTTTAATAGGTCGGATAACATGGAACAGGATGCATTTATTGATTGGGATAAATATATTGATTTGTCAAAAGCAAAGATACTGAGGACAAAACCTGACGGAGCATCAACAAAGGAAATCCCTGACACTTTACAATATGTCTACGAAAGGGATTTTGATTTCAATCTGTATTCTAAGAGTCAAGTACGTTTTATCAATAGTGAACAAGTTCACGACAAGGAAAATGATCAATATCCGATAATCTGTCTACTAAAAGATGAAGATTTGTCATCGCTCAAAGAACCGATTGGTCCTCTCAATAAGTTGAAATTTAATAGTAGAGGTGACATTCATTATGATCCTTCATTTTTCATAATATTTCCTCCGTCTAAGGAAGTAAATGATTTAACAGAGACAGTGCTCGGTTACTTTGGAACAACCCTGGCGGAAATGAATACTTTATGTAATATGTTGTATGACTTTTTACCTAGATACCGGAAACAAAAGGGAAAATTTTTAAGGAACTCGGGTAGTTACGCATGCGTACATGTGCGATATGCAGGTAATATTAGGAGTGCTTCAAGACTGCTTAAGCAGCAGTCCTCGGCATTAGAAAAAAGTTTAAGCAAAGCCATTGAAATGGCGTATAAACAAAGTGTTAAAGGCTTGCCGCTATATATTATGTCTAACATAGCAGAACCTGATTATTTTAACTTTTTGAAAAGCAAATACGATATATATAGATATACCGATTTTAAGGAGCTTAGAGAACGGTTTGTAGCGCAGGAAGCCATAGATCACGACTTACTCTATTCGGTGGAGAAGAATATTATGCGGCATGCATTAGTTAAAATTTTCCCTGCACGGAAAAATAACATGTTTGTTTTCAAAGGAGAATGGAATACAACTGGTCTTGTTGAAAAAAACAATAATAATGTTAAGCGGCATAGAACACTTATAAAGCTATTTCGATATATGGGACTGTTGAAAAAGTATTTCATGCACCGTAGAGGGTAATTGTCTAGTGCAGAACCACCACAACCACTCCGTCAGGCTTCGCCTGCCACCCCTCCAAAGGAGGGGAATGTACTAATGCAGATACTTTTTCAACAGCCCCATATGATGACTGTTTTGATAATGTAGACTAATATGATGTCACAGACTAACAAAGAAACAACGAGGCATACTCTAGCTAACATTGTTGGCTTCAATACCACTAGGGGCTTGGTTACTTCCAAAGGCGTTGTCCAACTATCGTTTTTTGAAGCCGATTCCCAATGCTCAGTATGGCCCGAAGACCGTTCCAATAAATATAAAAAATAAACTGGTATCATTTCACCCAAAGCTAAAAAATGTTACAGCATCCAGAAAAATATCTCTATATTCCATATGTTCAAGGAGGAGGATTGGATTCAAATCTTTGGGATTTGGAAAGGATAGTCAATGTCGCTTTATCTATGAGAAGAGTGCCTGTTATAAAAGAAATGGAGACTTCTAAAAGGCATAGGTTGGATAATATCAAAAAAAATGTGGTTATTAATTGGGATAGATATATTGATTTGTCAAAAGCAAAGGTACTGAAAGCAGAACCCGACGGGTTTGTAAAGGAAATTCCCGATACTTTACAATATATCTACGAAAAGGATTTTGATTTCAATCTGTATTCTAAGAACCAAATACGTTTTATTAGTAATAAACAAGTTCACGATAAGGACAATGATCGTTATCCGATAATCTGTCTACTAAAAGATGAAGATTTGTCATCGTTCAAAAAACCAATTGGTTCTCTCAATAAGTTGAAATTTAATAGTAGAAGAGGTGATTTTCATTATGACTCCTCATTTTTCATAACATTCCCTCCCCCTAAGGAAGTAAATTATTTAACAGAGATAGTACTCAGGCACTTTGGGACAACCTTAGCAGGAATGAATACTCTGTGTAATATGTTGCATGACTTTTTACCTAGATGGCGGGGGCAAAGGAACAAATTTTTAAGGAACTCAGGTAGTTATGCATGCATACATGTGCGGTATGTAGGTAATGCTAGGGTGGCTTCAAGACATCTTGAGCAACATCCCGAGACATTAAAAAAAAGTTTAAGCAAAACCATTAAAATGGTGTATAAACAGAGTGTTAAAGGCTTGCCGCTATACATTATGTCAAACATAGCAGAACCTGATTATTTTAACTTTTTGACAAGCAAATACGATGTATATAGATATACCGATTTTGAGGAGCTTAGAGAACGGTTTGTAGCGCAGGAAGTCATAGATCACGACCTACTCTATTCTGTGGAGAAGAATATTATGCGGCATGCGTTAGTTAAAATTTTTCCTCAACGAAAGGATTATTTTTTTGTTTTTAGAGGGGATTGGAGTCGTAGGAAAACAGGTTTTAAGCAGTGATAACGATGTTGGGTGACATAGAACACTTATTGAACTATTTTAGATAAATAGACTATCACACTGATGTTACAGCACAGCGATAAATACTTGTATTTTCCTTATGAATACGACGGCGGTTTGGACTCTAAAACCTACGATTTGGTATTACTTATAAGAGTGGCTTTATCGTTAGGAAAAATTCCGATTATCAAGCAGGCTAGAACCTCTTTCATACATAGATTAGATGACATAGAACAAGATGTATCTATTGATTGGGACGAACATATCAATTTATCGGCTGTAAAAATATTGGAGACGACATCCGAAGGAACAATTAAAGAGTTGCCTGAAACTTTACGGTATGTGCATGAAAAAGATTTTGATTGGTCGTGTCCCAAATCACAATTACGGCGTGTTAATGGTCTTCAGCTTTATGATGGAAAAAATGAAGCTATTCGCATAATCGTTTTAGCTAGAGATAAGGAAAGTTTAAGGCGAAAAGGTAGGGATAAACAGTTACCTGAGATTTACAAAGGCTTATATTTTAGCCCCAGATTAAATGCATACTTTAAGTCTCCGTTTTATATCGTTATTCCTCCTTCTAGACGAGTGGAGAACTTGAGCGATATAGTAATCAATCATTTCGGCACAAAACGGGAGAGTATGAAGTTATTTACCGGTGCTTTATATGATCTACCTAGATTTAGAAAGTTCAGCATAGAGCAGGACTTCAATAATTTCCGTTATTATGCATGTATGCATGTAAGATTTGCCGAATATTCAAAAATAGCATCAAAAGAAATAAAACATGCCGACTATCTACGCAAAGGTATAGAAGCAGCTGTTAAAAATGTCTACGAAATGCATAGCAAAAATATGCCGCTTTATATCATGTCAAATATAATGGATGCTGATTACTTTGACTTCTTAAAACCTAAATACAATATTTATAGATACACTGATTTTGAGAAACTTGTAGAGCAGGTTTCCCAAGACGGGGTTATAGATCACAATTTGTTATATTCAGTAGAGAAAAACATCATGAGATATGCTGCAGTTAAGATTCACTCCTACCGGAGAAATAGATTTGTTTTTGAGGGCGGATGGTATAGAAAAGGTTCGTATTACCAGCCTTCTGAGCTGCAATAGATTGTTTTAGTTTGGGGATTTTTCATAACTCATCCTAAATCTTTATAGACTCTAGACGAATAGAATTATATATAGTATGCCCCGACGGTCATGATTTTAGCAGTCGCTCGCATCATCGTGCTAAGCTCTTGCGGAAGTTTATAACTACTTTTTGAATACGCCGATTGGGCATGTTCGGCTTCGTCTGAAATCACTTGCCTGATAATCGTTCTTGTAATTTTATCTTTAGGAGACAGGCGATTTAGGTGAGATTGTAAATGCTCTACGACCTGTTCCTCAGTTTCCCTTATGAATGCGAAGCTCCAGCGATCGCCGGCGAGCGATGCCAGGGTTCCTATTGCAAAAGAACCCGCATACCAAACTGGTGCTAGTAAGCTGGTGCGACCGCCCAGTTGTTTTATACGCTGTTCACACCAATACAGGTGTTCGGTTTCTTGATGTGCACTGTCAAGCAGGTGTCGGCGTGTGGTTTGCTTACGCGCAAATAATGTCTGTCCGTGATAAAGGCCTTGCGCAGCGATTTCTCCGGCGTGGTTGACGCGCATCAAACGAGCCGCCGTTTCTTTTTCGTCTTCGCTTAAATCACTTTCGGGAATGCCCGTTGCCGGATGTTCGCGTTGCTTTCCTGCCGATATACCGTTGACCGTACGCAACACAAGGTCGGCATTTATAATCAGTTGATCTATAAGCGAGTACCGTTTCATCAGTCTTTTGTAGTTTGTAGTTGTTTATAAAGTAATAGCACAGGGTGCATCACTTCATACTTAAGTTTGCGTTGCCAAATTCTACGTCTTAAGTGCATAGCGCAGCCCACGTTTGATGTGAGTAGGGTATCGGCATTTGTTTTTTTCATGGCATCAATTGTATCATCGGCTAATGCATTACCTTGTGCTTGGTGTTGCAATATCTGTATACCTGCTGCTCCGCAGCAAGTTGTTTGAGGTTTTAAGGAAACAACCGACAAGTTCGGAATTAGACTCAAAAGCTGTTCTGGCATTTCTTGTTGTTTTAAGATGTTTTGTATTGAACACGGCGTATGTAATGCAACGGTCTCGGATAATTCTCTAAAAACCAAATGCTTGGCGTGTTCGGCTAAAAAGGCGTGGATGTCATAATGATGCGTTGATATCTCGTTATCGTATTGCTGTAATCGTCCCCCGCAACCACTCGCACAAGACACGATGGGAATGTCGGATTTGAACGCCTCTGAGTTTTTGAACATTAAACGTTGTGCATACTCCGAATCACCAATATGTTGATGGATAGCCCCACAACAATACTGCCGGTTATTTGGCTGTACCTTAAAGCCTGCCGCTCTGAGCAATTCTCTAGTTGCTTTCAAGGTATTTTGGTCGCTTATAGTTGCGACACAACCGGTGAACAAGGCTACGGTTTTATATTCTGGTTTGATTGTTGAGCGTGGTTTTACAGCAGGTATATAGTATCGCTTAGCCAACATTGCATCCCAAGAGGCAGCGGTTGAGCGTTTGAATAAATTCCATTGTCTCAACATCGCTTGTATCCCGGAGTATTGGTATAGCTTAATAAATAAAGCAAAAAAAAGTCGTAGTTGACGAGAAACGATTACCAATTTCAACCATAACGGTGGCGGGGTTGTTTGTCGTTCCTGATGTAAATAATGTTTGATGTTATCTATTAATTCTCCGTAGGGTACTTTTGCTGGGCAAACCCGCTCGCAATGCAAGCAATGCAGACATGACTCAAAATGTGTGCGCGCATCTTCATCGGCTTTTAACTGTTGTTTGGCAATCGCTTTAGCTAATAAGACACGCCCTCTGGGCGAATCGGCTTCGTTGCGCTCAATATTGAAAGTCGGGCAATGTGGCAAACATAAGCCGCACATAACACAGCGGTCGCTATCAGCGATAATCTTGGCGCGTAATTTTTGAGCAGTATCGTACATCTTTTATAATAATATCAGAAAGCAACCATTATTTACCGATGAACAAACGATAACCGGGAGCATATCCAAATGAAAATTATATTTCTTGCCACAGGTGGCACCTTCGACAAGGTATATTACGATGCGTTGAGTGATTATCGTATCGGCGACCCTCAAGCATCTTCCATATTAGAACAAGCAAAAGTGGCACTAGATTATCAAGTTGAAGCAATCATAGGCAAAGATAGTCTGGACCTCAACGATGCCGACCGCGCCATTCTACGTGAGCGTATAGCAAAAGACTCAAACATACATTTCGTCGTTGTACACGGCACTGATACGATGGTAGAAACCGCGCGTGCCTTGCAAGGCATTGCTGGGAAAACGATTGTTTTGACTGGTGCTATGCAACCCGCTCGCTTCAAAAATAGCGATGCAGAATTCAACACTGGTTTTGCCTTGGCTGCGGTTCAATTATTGAAGTCGGGTGTTTATATCGCGATGAACGGAGAAATCTTTACCGCCGATAAGGTGCGTAAAAATAGAAACAAGGGTTGTTTTGAAGCTATCTAATCAATCAATAGTTACTTGAAAATCAATATTGCGTCTCTATATTATAAATATCCGATTAACACAACTATGGAGTAAGGAAAATGAATAATTCACTAGTATTGTCAAACTTTGATCGACTGTTTGGTCCGTTTGAGAAATTGTTAGCTTGGCCTCATGAAAAAGGCACCGGCGAAGATTTTAGCAAATGGTTAATACCAGCAGTGGATGTTAAAGAAAGCGACACGGGTTGGACTTTTTATGCCGATTTGCCCGGAATCAAAGCCGACGATATCGACGTGCATGTAGAAGACAACAGCCTTGTGATATCGGCAAAACATTCGTCCGAAGTGAGCGATAGTAAAGAGCAATATATACATACCGAACGTCATTCGGGTAGTTATCAAAGACGCTTTACATTGCCTTCGACTGCCGATACCCAGACTGTTGCAGCCAAGCACGAGAACGGTGTGCTGAAGATTTCGGTAGCAAAAAAGGAATCGGTGCAACCTAAAAAAATATCGGTGACTGTAAACTAAACTGTTCTACACCATAACCCCGCGAGCGTGTACAGCACGCTCGCGGATTATTATTCTTTATTGGGAACCTCCGATGAAAAAAACTTTTATCACTCTATTCGCCACATTTGCATTATTCTCTGCTACTATGTCGGTCCATGCTGCAACATCGGCAGGAGCACTGCCGACTTTAGCACCTATGCTGGAGAAAACTATGCCGGCAGTTGTTAATATCGCAACTGAGGAAGTCATAGAAATTTATCGTCGCCCGCACCCTTTTTCCAGCGATCCATTTTTCAGACGCTTTTTTGACTTTCCAGGATTTGAAGAAGGGCAAAAACGAGAACGTCGTCGTAGTGGTGCCGGTTCGGGTGTTATTATCAATGCCGAAGAAGGTTATATCATTACTAATGCACATGTGGTCAAAGCAGCCGACAATATTCAGGTAACCTTAGACAACGACAGACGCTATACCGCTAAAATAGTTGGTATTGACGAAGAAGCCGATATCGCAGTGATAGAAATAGATGCCGAAGATCTAGTAGAGATATCAATAGGTGACTCAGAAGCGATTAAGGTAGGCGATTTTGCCGTCGCCATTGGTAATCCTTTTCAACTTGCACATACCGTGACCTTAGGTATTGTCAGTGCACTAGGGCGTAGCGGCTTGGGGATAGAGTCGTACGAAGACTTTATACAAACCGACGCGTCGATCAACCCCGGCAATTCGGGCGGTGCTTTGGTTGATCTGGAAGGTCGCTTGATAGGAATTAACACCGCTATTTTAGGAGCCAGTCGAAATGTCGGCATAGGTTTTGCGATACCGGTTAATATGGCAATGAATATCACCGAACAATTGATTGAACACGGTGCAGTTAAGCGGGGTCGTTTGGGTGTCGTCGTCCAAACAATCACTCAAGATTTAGCCGATGCCTTTGGTCTAGATCAAGAAAAAGGCGTAGTTATTACTGAAGTTGAGCCTGGTTCTTCGGCTGAAAAATCGGGCATTGAACCAGGTGATATCATCTTATCGGTCAATGGTAAAGAAATTGAGGATAGTGCCGACATAAGAAACTATATCGGGTTGCTTCGCATGGGATCCAAAGTCGTATTAGAAGTCCTCAGAGATGATGATGAACTTGAAATAACCGCTTATATTACTGCTAGAAAAATAGCGAGTGCCGATGGAGATCGCTACGATAGCCGTCTCTCAGGTGCTGTTTTGTCGGAGAGCGATAATGCGGAAAAACCTGGCATAGAGATCAAGGAAGTCAAAGGTGGTAGTGCTGCGCAACGCAATGGTTTGCGACAAGGCGATATTATCGTCGCAACAAACCGTCGAATTGTGAAAGATTTCGATGTTTTTGAGGCTTTAATAGACGAAGATAAACCTTTGTTGTTAAAAATACTACGTGGCAATTATTCGATGTTTTTGGTGTTACGATAATTCTTCTTATCCGCCTGTAACCGGTGGGAAAAAAGCAACTTCGTCGCCGTCCTTAACTGGTGTATCGTCGTCGGCATACTCGTAGTTGACTGCACATAAAGTCTGCGCTGGCAATACGCTTGATAAACTTTTCCTTAGTTCTCTCACCGACGATATTCCGTCTATATCTTCTATAATATCTAGGTCTCGCCCTATTTGTTCGCGCAACGACGCAAAATATCTAACTTTTATCATGCTATACTCTTATTTTGATACCCCAACCGAATTATTTTACCGCGTGAAACTAAAAAAGAGATGTCTGAATTAACGCACTTTGATAAACAAGGCAATGCAAGAATGGTTGATGTCGGCGATAAAGCTGTCACCCATAGGGTGGCAATTGCCGAAGGACGCATTTTGCTGAAAGAGCAAACTTTGCAGACGATTTTAGCTGGAGAATCTGCTAAAGGCGATGTGTTGGGTGTTGCCCGGCTTGCCGGTATTATGGCAGCCAAACGCACTGCCGAACTGATACCGCTGTGTCACACGATTGGTCTTTCTTCTGTAGACCTTAGTTTTGAACCTAAGCAAGATCCGCCTGCCATTATTTGTCGGAGTCGTGCCGAGGTTCATGCAAAAACTGGTGTGGAGATGGAGGCGATTACTGCGGTTCAAATTGCATTGCTGACTATTTACGATATGTGTAAGGCAATGGATAGAGGAATGGTCATCAGTGATGTTCGCCTAATAGAAAAATCCGGGGGGCGTTCGGGAATCTGGCGTCGTCAAGAGAATGCTTAAATTAATAAAGGGAATATTCCTATTTCTGTTATTTGGAATAGTACTGGTTGTCGCACTCGGTACTATTTTTGCGTATTACTTTGATGCAAACGACTATAAGGACCAATTTATCTCCTATGTTGAAAAAAATAGCAAGCGTTCGGTTGAACTTGAGACTCTCAACTTGAGCCTATTCCCGTCTTTGGGTATTGCGGCAACTGGGCTACAAATCGGAGAAAACCCTGCTTTTGGAAGCGCGCCTTTTTTACAAGCACAAGAAATACAATTAGGATTGAAGTTATTACCTTTGCTAAGGCAGGAAGCACAGGTAGACGGTATTGTTCTCACAGGGATCAGAGCAAATATTGTGAGAAATGCCCAAGGTCAATTCAATTTTGACGACCTAAAACTGCTTGTTGGGGAGGATAAAAAGACAAACGACGGTACGGCAACTGGTGCTTCTCAAGCGATAGCATTGACCAGCTTTGGTGGTGTTGCGTTACAAGACGGCTACCTACTGTGGGATGACCGCCTAAACGATACACGCATAGCAGTTGATAATCTGAATTTCAACAGCGGTGCTTTATCGTTTGACAAACCTACGCCGATTTCCCTAAACGCGGATGTTAATTCGTTGTCGGAAGGTTTAGGAGGTCTAAATGCTCAAATCGCACTGGACACTGCGGTACTACCGGATTTATCTAGCGGCGATGTAAAAATTAGTGATGTGGATGTTCAAATCCAGTTGACGCAAGCCGATACACCTTTGGTTGCTGGTGTCAATGCCAAAGTAGCCGGTTTTGAATTGAGCGGCGGTGCCTTATCAGCCGATAAAGCGATTCCCATTGAACTGGATGCGCGTGCCGACGGGTTGTCGCAAGATATTAAAGCATTGGCTGCAAGCCTTAAAGTCACAGCCGAATTGTTGCCCGACCAGACGGAGAATGTTGTACAACTTAATAATCTAAACACACTGGCGCAGGTGGAAGGTTTGGACGAAGGTATGAGTCTACAACTCACTGCCGAGAGCAATAAAGCATTATTGAAGGGAGACTTTGTCGTTGATAGATTCAAGATTTCGTACGGTGATATGCAGGTGGAGGGGCGTAGCAATTTTAGCGATTTATATGCAAACCCCAAGGTTGATGTTGCAGTTCCAACACTCAATTATGATGCTTTACAACTGAAACAAATTTTGTTGACAAGTTCTATGGTCGGAGATCAGATATTATTGGATTTGCAGCGAGCAGATTTTCATCAAGGTCGAATTTCTGGAAACGCCGAGTTGAATCCGGCATCCAATAGCTATCAAATGAGGTTATCTGCCAACCAAGTTCCTATAGACAAAATACAATCGGCATTGAGTGCCGATCGCCAAGCAACCGTACGCGGACAAGCGCAGATCAAGCTGGCTTTAGCAGGAACTCTAGGCGATTATGATCAAATGCTGGCAACATCCGACGGCAAGGCGGATGTGCGTATTACTGAGGGAGCTTTGCAAGATCAGTCGCTTGCGGCAGTCATTGAAAGGATAGTGGCTTTGTTTGAAGGTCGCGCCCGTCAAGCTGCCGGCAAAGAATTAATCTTTGACGAGATGAAAGCAAGCATAGTATTGAGCAAAGGAGTTGCAAAAAACGATGACCTTGCGGTGCGAATGCCTTTGTTCAATGTTAAAGGATCAGGGCAAGTGAACCTCGTTAATTCAACGATTGACTACATGCTGTATCCCCAATTGAAGTCTGCTGGACGGATACAAATACCTATACATATTTCGGGTGATTTGGCATCTCCGGAATACAAGCCCGACTTGAGCAGTCTAATTAAGGACGGACTGTTGAATCAAAGCGGAGTTAAGGAAAAAGTGGAAGAAAAAATAGGTGAGGTTGAACAAAAGATACAAGATAAAATCAAAGGGAATCTATTGGAAGGGTTGAAGGATAAGCTAAAATTACCTTTTTAATTTACAGCTAAAATCAAAAACATAAGAAAAGATTATGCAATCGGATAAGCGAGACTTAGACGGGAAACGAGTATTACTAGGCGTTTGCGGTAGCATCGCAGCGTATAAAAGTGCCTATTTGGTACGTGAGTTGCGCGGGCAAGGTGCAGAGGTTCGCGTAATCACTACATCCTCGGCGCAGGCTTTTATAACAAATTTGACATTGCAGGCGTTATCGGGACATCCAGTTGAATCGCAGCAATTTGCCGAAGCCGAAGGAGCTGGAATGAAACATATAGACTTGGCTCGTTGGGCGGATTTGATTATGATTGCGCCGGCTACGGCTAATTTCGCTGCCAAACTGGCGCACGGAATCTCCGACGATTTATTGTCCACGGTGTGCGTTGCCTCCGATAAAAAGTTAATACTTGCCCCGGCGATGAACAAACAAATGTGGTTACATTCGGCAGTGCAAGCCAATGTTGAAAAGATACGCGGTTTCGGCATTACGATTTGGGGACCCGACAGTGGTGAGCAGGCGTGTGGTGACGAAGGCGAAGGGCGTATGTTGGAGCCATCGGAGTTGGTTGATCGCGTCATTAAATTGTTAAGTTCCAATAAAACCTTAAGCCGATATAAAGTCGTTATTACCGCAGGACCTACGCACGAGATGATAGATCCGGTGCGCTATATCACCAACCGAAGTTCGGGTCGTATGGGTTTTGCATTAGCCGCTGCTGCCGTTGAGTCAGGAGCCGATGTGCATTTGATTGCCGGGCCGGTCTCGTTGGAGACACCGCATCAGGTTAAAAGATACGATGTATCGTCCGCCGCCGATATGCTGCAAACAACGCTTCAGGTTGTCCAAGATGCGCATATTTTTATTGCTTGTGCCGCAGTTAGTGATTATCGGGTACAACAAATCTCCGACCATAAAATCAAGCGAGATGAGCAAGCGATGCATTTGCAATTGACTCAAACACCGGATATTTTAGCAACGGTGGGGACGATGCAACCGCATCCTTTTTTGGTTGGCTTTGCCGCCGAAACCTCAGACCTTGAGCGCAATGCCAAGAAAAAATTGCTTGCCAAAGGTTTGGATATGATTGTTGCCAACAAAGTCGGCACGAATTATCCCTACGGTTTTGACACGCCAAATAACAAAGTCATCGTATATAAGCGCAACGCTAAGGTAGAACTCGGTCCGGACTCAAAGATCAATCTAGGGAAAGCCATCATCAAGCATATTATTGATTATTACGAACATACGCGAGCTTATGAAAAAACGCATACAGCTTAAAGTCATAGATTCGCGTATAGGTAGTCAATATCCGCTTCCGGAGTATGCGACTTCAGGCTCGGCAGGCGTGGATCTACGAGCTTGTTTAGACGATGTGCTTGAACTTAAGCCTGGGCAGGTGGAATTGATATCCAGCGGTATCGCCATTCATATAGCAGACCAGTCACTCGCTGCGGTCGTATTGCCTCGCTCCGGTTTAGGACACAAACACGGCATCGTGTTGGGTAACCTCGTTGGTTTAATAGACTCCGACTATCAAGGAGAAATTTATATTTCTTGTTGGAATCGCGGTGCCGATTGTTTTAGCATCAATCCCGGAGATCGTATTGCACAGCTTGTTTTTGTGCCTACGGTTCAGGTTGATTTCGAGCGGGTAGAGTCTTTTGAGCAAAGCCTGCGTAGCGACAAAGGGTTTGGGCACTCCGGCAAGAATTAACGATGTCGGTAGATCAACGTGTTTTTCGCGCATACGATGTGCGCGGTATAGTAGATGAGAGTCTAGATGAAAGTCTAGTCTATGATATAGGTCGCGCAATAGCAACGCGTTATCCCGATGCATCGCGCTTTATGCTGGGACGCGACGGAAGATTATCAAGCCTTCGTTTTGCTACTGCATTATCGGACGGTTTACAATCGGCAGGTGTACAAGTAACAGATGTGGGAGAAGTACCTACACCGGTACTTTATTTCGCTGCCCATGAATACGGAGAAGGTTGCGGTTTGATGATAACCGGCAGCCATAACCCTGCAAATTATAACGGGATAAAAATGATGGTTGCCGGTCATACACTGGCGGGTGACGATGTACAGACTCTATATCGTGATGTAGTCAAAGGGCATTTCAGAAAAGGACAAGGCAGTTATAAGCAGCTCAACGTACTAGAACCTTATATAAACAAAGTAGTATCGGATATTCGCATCACGCGTCCTGTTCAGCTTGTTGCAGATTGTGGGAACGGGGTTGCAGGCCCTTATGTCATTGCGTTATTTGAGGCTCTGGGATGTAAATTGCACTGCTTGTATTGTGATATAGACGGAAATTTTCCTAATCATCATGCTAACCCTAGCGATGAGAAAAATCTCGTCGATTTGATAGCCGAAGTGAAAACCAGTCGCTCGGAGCTAGGTATTGCTTTTGACGGTGACGGAGATCGTTTAGGTGTAGTAGACGAATTGGGCAATATTATATGGCCTGATCTTCAGATGATGGTGTACGCACAAGACCTATTGCGACAGCAACCGGGTGCTTGCATAGTCTACGATGTTAAATCTTCAAGCCACTTACCCAAAGTCATAGCAAAAAACGGTGGCAAACCTCAAATATGCAGAACCGGACATTCGTACATCAAGTCCACGCTCAAACAAACCGGCGCACTTTTGGCAGGCGAGATGAGTGGGCATATTTTCTTCAATGACCGTTGGTACGGTTTTGACGATGCGTTATATACGGCGGCACGCCTCTTAGAGATCTATGCTGCCAGTGACCAAACTTGTAGCGATATGTTTGCGATGTTTCCTCAGGGCATTGCCACCCCAGAACTAAATGTGCATCTGAAAGACGAGGGAGATCAACATACCTTTATGGATAACTTTCTAAAGCTGGCTCGTTTTGAGGATGCACAGCTTGATTATACCGATGGTGTGCGCGTTGATTACGAGGACGGTTGGGGGTTAGTGCGTGCATCTAATACCACACCATGTTTGGTCATACGCTTTGAGGCTGACAATGATGCGCGGCTTAACGAAATAAAAGATATTTTTAGAGAACAATTATTATCCGTAGAACCCGCCTTGCAGATACCCTTTTGATGGGATTAAGCGATGACAGACAACTTAAGTGACAAAGACAAAGTTAAGATATTAAGTGAGGCGTTGCCTTATATACAAAAATTTCGCAACAAGGCAATCGTTATCAAATACGGCGGTAGTGCAATGGCTGAGGAAAAATTGAAACATAGTTTTGCAAGGGACGTTGTATTATTGAAAGCGGTTGGCATGCATCCGGTAATCGTCCACGGCGGCGGTTCTTCTATTTCTGCAGACCTAAAAGCAGCTGGCATAGAAAGTAAATTTATTCATGGCTTGCGCATTACCAGTAAAGAGGCGATACAAACAATCGTAATGACCTTGCGAAGCATCAACATTGGCATTACCCAATACATAAAAGAACACGAAGGAGAAGCGCGAAGCATCATAGCTGATGGATTGATAAAGGCAACCAAACTTGAGACCACAGGAGGCATAACAGAAAAAGTAGACTTAGGCATGGTGGGAGAGGTGAGTTATATTTCTGCCGAGTTTGACAAACTTGTACGCCACCCTACAAATATTCCAGTGGTTTCTCCTCTAGGAATTGGTAGCGAAGGCGAATGTTACAACATCAACGCAGACTGGGTAGCAAGCAGCATTGCACAACATCTGAAAGCCGAAAAGTTGATTTTGATGACGAATACCGAGGGTGTGCTTGACAACCAAGGTGAATTGATAGTTGAAGCCTCTGGTGCGGAGATTTCTAGATTGATAGAACAGCAGACCATACACAGCGGGATGCTACCCAAGGTTTCCTGCGCGTTGCGGGCGATTAGTCAAGGGGCTGAATCGGCGCATATCATAGACGGGCGCACTTCCCATGCCGTATTGCTTGAATTATTGACCGACGGTGGCGTAGGCACGTTGATTAAGCATTGATCATTTTTCATTCTGCTTACTTTGTCAACCCGCCATGAAACCTAATCTCCGAGCCATTAAAACAGATATTACTCGGCTTGAGGTTGATGCCATCGTAAATGCTGCCAACAGCACATTATTAGGCGGAGGGGGTGTTGACGGAGCCATACATCGTGCCGCAGGTCCCGAATTACTGGAGGAATGTAGAGCCTTGGGAGGATGCCCTACTGGCGAGGCACGGTTGACCAAAGCCTATCAATTACCGGCACGATATGTGATACATACGGTAGGACCGGTATGGAAAGGTGGAAGAGCAAACGAAGCACAATTATTGGAAGCCTGCTATCGGAATGTTTTGAACATAGCCCAAGAGCTATCTCTGAATAGCATCGCATTTCCTGCAATCAGTTGTGGTGTCTACGGCTATCCTATAGATTCTGCAGTGCAAATCGCGGTGCGTAGTTGCAAACAATACGGGGATGAAATGGACATTGTTTTTGCGTGTTTTGATGATGAGATTCTGAGATATTATTTAGCAGTTTTGGAAAGCCAATGAAAGTTAATTTAGCGCGACACTTGCTGGAGGGTGTTCAGTACGTACCTTCTCCGAATAACGACGCTCGTCCGCCGCAAGCGGAAATTGAACTTATAGTAATTCACTGCATCAGTTTGCCGCGTTGTCGCTACGGAGGTTCCGAGATAGAACAATTATTTACCAACCAATTAACTGCGGAACAATCTAGGGCTTTAGAATTAGCGGAAGATCTGCATGTATCCGCGCATTTATTAATACGCCGCGATGGCCAAATAATACAGTTTGTTCCATTCCACCGCCGTGCTTGGCATGCTGGTCGTTCAAGCTTTGAGGGACGATCGAATTGCAATGATTTTTCTATTGGCATAGAAGTGGAAGGTTGCGATACTGAGGCATACGAACCGCAGCAATATGAAAGTCTTCGTTCAATCGTATCTGCCTTGCTGGCTGCTTATCCTAAGTTAAACCTATCGCGCATTACTTATCATAGCGACATATCGCCCGGCCGAAAAACAGATCCAGGCCCTTTGTTTGATAGAAATTTCATGCAAAGTTCTGAATTGTGATTTCGCTCCCTAAAATAGAAAAAATCATCAGCGCGCTTGCCAACGAGAAGAGCAAGCCTTTGCAACATCACATGGTCGGTGTAGAAAAAGAATCCTTGCGGGTTGCATCCGACGGTACTTTGGCAAAGACTGTACATCCCGAGGCTTTGGGTTCGGCGTTAACACATCCTTATATTACGACCGATTTTTCGGAGGCATTGTTGGAATTTGTGACTCCGCCGCAGATCAATTCGGCACAAGCGATAGAATTTCTAGAAGATATACACCGTTATGTTTATGCCAATATAGGCGACGAATTATTATGGTGTGCAAGCATGCCGTGCATTGTCAGAGGAGATACCGATATTCCGCTTGCTTATTACGGTTCATCTAATATCGGCAGAATGAAAACCATTTATAGAAAAGGCTTGGGGTATCGTTATGGTCGGTTTATGCAGGTAATCTCAGGTGTACACTTCAATTATTCTTTGGGGGAACCATTTTGGGAATGGTATAGCCAATATTTGGGCAATACTGAGTCTATGCAGGATTTTCGCTCTCAACATTATATGGGCTTAATCCGAAATTTTTTGCGCCTAGCATGGATCATCCCTTATCTGTTCGGCACGTCCCCGGCAGTTTGCAAAACCTTTGCATCCGGTGATACGCACAATCTGGAACGCTTTGACGATAATACCTTATTCGCTCCTTATGCGACTTCGTTGCGCATGGGAGACATCGGTTATCAAAACAACCAAGAAGCTAAAATTGGTGTCAAAGCGTGTTACGACAATGTCACCCAATATGTGTTGAGTCTATGGCGAGCAGTGACTACCGAATATGCCCCCTATAAAAATATTGGTATGAAAAACAATGGTGAGCATTTGCAGTTGAATGCCAATATCCTACAAATAGAAAATGAATATTACACTACGATGCGCCCCAAACCTCAAAGTATTGGCGACGACATGCCGCTTGCTGCATTAAAGCAGAAAGGTGTTCAATATGTGGAACTGAGGTCGCTCGATGTGGATATATTTGAAAATACCGGTGTTTCGACGAAACAGTTTTGTTTTATAGAAGCATTGATGCTTTTTTGTTTATTTAACGACAGCCCGCTAATTCAGACTAATCAATGGCAAATGATTGACGGCAACGAGATCAACGTTGCGCATCAAGGTCGTCATCCCGATTTAGAGTTGAACGATTTAGGAAAAAACCGGAAGCTAAAAGAATGGGGAATAGAACTATGCGAACAAATGCAGTCGGTGTGTGGCTTATTGGATGAGCAATGTGCCACTAACGTATATGGTTCAGCATTGCAAGAGCAGATAGAGAAATTTCAGAACCCCGAAATGTGTCCCTCGGCATTGCTACTTGAGGAAATGCGAGAAAACCAAGAAAGTTTTGTTGATTTGGTGCAACGTTATGCGATAAAAAAGAAAAATTATTTTATGCAAGACACTATGGATGAGAAACGTTTGAAGCAGTTTGAAAAAATAGCACAAGACAGCATCATTGAGCAAGAACGGTTGGAAACAGCCAATGATTTATCGTTAGACGAGTATATAGCAAGCTATTATGCTCAGTTGGGTGATCTGATATGAGTTATAGATTGCTTCAACTACCGGACATGCTGATTAGCGATTTGGAGTTTCAGAAAGATCAATATACGCTGATATTTTCCGATGCCTCAATTATCAAAGTGATGGATGCAGCACGACAACGGACTAGCTGGAGACAGAGTGGTCGTATCGTCGTCAAAGGCAATTTTGACGATGGTGTAGATGCTTCAAAAATTGAATTTCCTCAAAAAGTGCAAGGAGGTGAGTTTCGAGACAATGTGTTTGTCTACCATGATACGATTCGTTTGCCCTGTCGTGTTTCCGGCGATGTTGGGCTTAGTTTGATTTTTGAACAACTTGATCAACCGTTTATAATCAACGGCGAGGAGTTAGAAGTCATTTTAACCGATACGCCTAAATATGTTGCCCATGTAGATTGAAAGGAGAAAAGAATGAAGAAAGTAGCCATATTCTGGCATATGTACAGGCTGAAGATGCTGCTCGCTATCGGTTGTTTCTACACAGTTATCGCTAGATCCAATTATGAGCAGGAAAAGCTATCGCCTATAGAGTACATATTTAGATGCCGCAAGATGTTTCGTAGAGTTACAAATAAAATTGGTGCATACCGCAGGGAATTCATTTATACCAAGCACATTATTTTAGACGGTCATGGTCTAAAATCTATGAAGCATATACTTTATGCCTCATTATTCATAGCGTGGTTATGCGAAAAAATGAAAGTCAATCTTAGAATAGAGGGTTTATCAGACTTTTTTTCTAATGATTTAATAATTAATAATGTATCGGAATATCGAAAAAGACATTTTAAGAATACGAAAAGGCTTGATGCAGGCCCGGTGCTCAGGCTCGCAGGTACGTATATGCGATCAAAACACGGAAAAAAAGTATTATCAAAGTTTCTGATAAGAGAGGACATTAAAAAGTGTGCAGATGAGTGGTTTGCTAATCATATTAAAGGCGATTGGGTGGCAGTTCATTTCCGTGGTACAGATTGCAATGACAAGAAAATGCAACTTAACAAAAGATGTGGGATTAAGTTGAGTGATTACATTGTTTATTTACAAGCTGTGTTGAATAAGAAGTATAGTATTTTGGCTTGTTCTGATCAGGCACAGTTCATTGACGAAATGCATACTGCATTCCCAGGGAGAGTGTTTGCAAGAGATATTCAACGCTCTTACGACAACCGTTCGCTTCATAAATATCAAGAATATAAAGGTGTGAGACAAAAAAAAGATGCCTTGACAGATATGCTGATTTTAGCAAAGGCTGATTTAGTATACACGACAGGTTCCGGTTTTATAGATGCCTTAAGGTTCTTAAATCCTGAAATCAAAATTGTCTCATTAGATGAAAGATGGCTTGCCAAGAGATTTTCTATAGGCATAGGTTCTCATAACGGTGTGCCTATTCCTCGTAATGATCTGTTAGAAAAGTTTCGCAAAAGCTATCAATCTGATTTATGAAAACTACACACGAAATCGCTAGCAGTTATTGCATTTTTTGATGAAGCTGGTTAACTATAGTCATAATAGGCGAGGAGTTAGAAGTCATTTTAACGGACACGCCTAAATATGTCGCTCATGTAGATTGAAATACTTTGTAAGGAGAAAAGAATGAATAGAATAGTAATACTTTGGTATACATGCAAGCTGGAGATATTGCTTGCTATCAGTGCTCTATATGCATCGATTGGTAAAATCAAATATAAGCAGCAAGAGTTATCGTTTGTAGAGTACATACTTGGATGCCGTAAAATGTTTCATAAAGTTAGAAATGACATTGGTGTATACCGCAAGGAATTCGTTTATACCAAGCACATTGTTTTAAGGGGTCATCAGATAATAACTATGTCGCATATATTCTTGTCCATATCAGTTTTAGCGTGGTTATGCGAGAAGATGAAGGTCAATCTGAAAATAAAGGGTTTATCATACCTGTTTTCCAATGATTTAATAATTAATAGCACGTCGGAATACCAAGAAAGCCATTTTAAGAATACGAAAAAGTTTGTTGCACTCACACCAATTATTTGGATCGGGATTATGTATATGCGCTCAGAATACGGAAACAAGATATTATCAAAGTTGTCGATAAGAGAGGACATTCGGAAACGCGCGGATGAGTGGTTCGCTAATCATATTAAAGGCGATTGGGTGGCAGTCCATTTTCGTGGCACAGATTGCAGGGATATGAAAACACAATATAAAAGTAGATGTAGGATCAAGCTTGAAGATTATATTGATTACTTAAAAGCTGTGTTGGACAAGAAGTGTAGTATTTTGGTCTGTTCAGACCAGGCACAGTTCATTGATGAAATGCATATTGCATTCCCCAAAAGGGTGTTTGCAAGAGATATTCAGCGTTCCTACGACAACCGTACGCTTCATAAAGATCCGGAATATAGCAGTGTGAGACAAAAAAAAGATGCCTTGATAGATATGCTGATTTTGGCAAAGGCTAATTTGGTGTATACATCAGGTTCTGGTTTTATAGATGCGTTAAGGTTCTTAAATCCTGTCATCAAAATTGTCTCATTAGATGAAAGATGGCTTGCCAAGAGATTTTCTATAGGTAGGGCTTCTCCTCACGGTGTACCTATTCCTCGCAATGATCTGTTAGAAAAGTTTCGCAAAAGCTATCAGTCTGATTTATGAAAACTACACACGAAATCGCCAGCAGTTATTGAGTTTTGTTATGAAGCTGGTTAACTATAGTCATAAAGAAACATCGTATATTGGCGTATTGGTGGCTAAGGAAGTTTGGTTGCCTGCGCTTGATCCTGACTGGTCGGCACCTTATACCGACATGTTGTCGCTGATTAACGCAGGTTTTCAAGGTTTAGCCCGACTGGCTAAGTGGGTTGATGTCGCCCCCGAATGTGCAAAAGTGGAAGTAGAACTGCAAAAGTTGCAAGCACCTATTCCTAGTCCCCCTTGCAACATTATGTGCTTGGGTTGGAATTATTCCGAACATGTCAAGGAAACCCAAGGCAATACGCTTATACAGAAAGACCTACCCAAGTATCCTATCGTGTTCACCAAAGATGTTTCTACGGTAATTGGTCCTTACGATAACATCCCCTACGATGCCGAAGTCTCCCAAAAAATAGACTGGGAAGCCGAATTGGCAGTCGTAATCGGAAAAACTGCTCATAAAGTAAGTAGAGAACAAGCACTGGATTATGTATTCGGTTATACCGTGGTTAACGATATATCGGCTAGAGATTTGCAAAAACGACACCGGCAGTTTTTTCTGGGTAAAAGCCTGCCTGGTAGTTGTCCGATGGGTCCGTGCATCGTGACTGCCTCCGACATCAGTGATGTGCAATCACTTTTTGTGCGCAGTCGCGTAAACGGAGTTATCAAACAAGACGATACAACGGCAAGCCAGATTTTTGATGTTGCTACGGTTATTTCTGCCATATCCAAGGTAATAGCTTTGCAACCGGGTACCGTGATTGCGACCGGCACACCTAGCGGTGTCGGTTATGTCAGAAAACCACCGGAATACCTTCGTCCCGGCGATGTAGTAGAGTGCGAAGTAGAAAAAATCGGCATCATTAAAAACCGCATTGAGTAAGCAGTATAGATGCCGCCCGAATACTACCAATAATTCTCAGTTGTGATATTTCCCGGAGTTCGGCGTCTGTTTTTGGTAAAACCGTTGGTTTTCAATATGTCGGTGGTATCGCTTACCATATCGGGGTTGCCACAAATCATCACTTGGGAACTTTCGGTAGCCAGCGGCGTATCGGCTCGTTCCTCTAAAGTACCGTTTTCAATCGCAGCAGGTATACGCCCCGGCAAAGCATACGATGTTTGTTCCCGGCTAACAAAAGGTATCATTGTAAATTGTTCGGGGGAACGTTGCTTAAAAGCCGCTATGGTTTGTTTATAGGTCAGTTCCTTTTCGCTGCGAACTGCGTGTACTAATACGATTTTATCGAAACGTTGCCATGGTTCATCGGTCTTTAATATTGAAAGAAAAGGTCCTAAAGCGGTACCTGTGGAAAGCATCCAAAGTTCGCGTCCTTCGGGAACCTCGTCCAAGGTGAAAAATCCCGAGGGTGAAGAAGCGACCCAAACCTTAGCTCCCGGTTTCAATTGGTGCAAACAAGACGATAAAAGTCCTTCGGGTACTATGATTGAATAAAATTCCAGGTAAGGTTCGGTCGGCGCGTTGACAAAAGAATACGGACGGGCAATTTCTTCGCCTTCAATCTCTAAGCCCAGACGACCAAATTGACCCGGCAAAAAGGTTTGAATTTCGGCATCTACCTTCAAGGAGTACAATCGCTTTGTCCAGTGCTTATTTTCTATAACCGTGCCTTGTACGAATTTTTTGCTAAACATAGTAAAAGTAGATATTGAAACGATGTAATCGTAGTGAACACAATCCATCAGTAGCCCATTATACAATGTATAGTCGGATACACGAGTAAGGTATTAACACAACACAGGTTAGAGTCTGAGGCTGTTGAAAAAGTGTCTGCATTAGTACATTCCCCTCCTGTGGAGGGGTGGCAGGCGAAGCCTGACGGGGTGGTTGTGGTGGTTCTGCACTAGACAATTACCCCTTACGGTGCCTAAAATACTTTTTCAACAGTCCCATGTTAGCCCTCCCTTACGGTGCATGAAATACTTTTTCAACAGTTCCAGTCTCTGGTTCTGATTGATGATTTTCTGATAGAGACCATTTCACCCTAAGGTATAATACCGAACCATGCAATTTTTATGTGTCAAATTTTAAGTTTTGGTAATTCAATGAGCCTTTCTATAATTCTTCTTGCAGCCGGCAAAGCTCGGCGAATGTGTGGCACAAAACCTAAAGCACTCTGCGAGTTGGGTGGTGAACCACTTATCTTCCATGTCATTAGGGAATTACGGAAACTTCCACTGGCAAAGCTGCATATTGTTGTAGGTTTCGGTGGCGAGCAGGTTCAGGAGGCAGTTTCCGATTGTTTTGTGGGATTGGATAATGTTCATTGGCACCAACAAGACGAACAGTTTGGTACGGCACACGCAGTCTCTCAAGCATTGCCCGCTATAGCATCCAACGATCAAGTTCTAGTTTCGTATACCGATATGCCGTTTGTCAATGCATCGAGCTATCAAATGTTGTTAGCTTTACAAGCACAATACGAACTGGCGTTTATGACCACGCAATTAAAAGACCCTACAGGTTACGGACGGGTGCTGCGTACCAATGACGGGAAGGTTATGCGTATTGTGGAGGAAGCGGATGCTTCGCCTGATGAACGCAAGGTGGAAGAAGTCAACATAGGTATTATGACCGCACAAGCGCAAACCCTAAGCAGATTAATACAAAAAATAACAAACGAAAATAAACAACAAGAATATTATTTGACTGATTGTATACAGATAGCGGTTGACGAAGATTTGGATATGGGGATTTGTGGGTTGCAAGAAACATGGCAAGCCCTCGGCATCAATACTCCCCATCAGTATACGGCAGCAGAACGATTGTTACAGCGGATGCGGGTTTCGGAGCTGATAGAAAACGGTGCTATAGTCCAAGATGCTAGCCGTTTAGATGTGCGCAGTACGGCAGTACAGCTCGGCAAAGGTGTTATCTTTGATATAGGTGTAATACTTGAGGGTGAAATAAAGCTCGGCGACGATGTTAGGATAGAGGCTTATAGTGTGTTGAAAAATACTTCTATTGCGGCAGGTACGGTGGTTAGGTCTTTTTCTCATATAGAAGGCGCACACATTGGCAAGTATTGCATCGTAGGACCTTATGCGCGAGTGCGCCCTGACACGCAAATAGGAGATAACAACCGTATTGGTAATTTCGTAGAGATAAAACAGACCACAACTGGCAATGACGCTAAAATCAACCATCTAAGTTATATGGGAGATAGCGAAATAGGTTCAAAGGTTAATATAGGTGCAGGCACAATTACTTGTAACTACGATGGGGTCGATAAACATCGCACGATTATCGGAGATAATGTATTTATAGGGTCGGATACGCAAATCATTGCCCCCATTGAAATAGGTTCCAATGCTACCATTGGTGCTGGTTCAACGATTACCCACGATGTGCCTGCCGATGAATTGACATTATCTCGTTGCAAACAGACTACGGTGAAAGGCTGGCGACGCCCAACAAAGAAATAGAAACGATGTGTGGAATAGTAGCTGCTATCGCAACATCCGATGTGAGTAGTGTATTAATGGAGGGCTTATTCAGACTAGAATACCGCGGTTATGACTCTGCCGGTATTGCGGTTCTGAACGATGACGGTGATGTTCCCATACAACGGGTACGATGTTTGGGTAAGGTGGCAAAACTACAAGAATTACTAAAATCAACACCATGCCGTAGTAATATCGGCATAGCGCATACACGTTGGGCTACCCACGGTGCGCCTGATAAAGCAAATGCACACCCGCATATTTCCGATAACCGTATTGCTATCGTCCACAACGGCATCATAGAAAATTATGAAGTTTTGAAGGAGATGCAAAAGTCCGAAGGGTTTGAGTTCAGTTCGGAAACCGATACCGAAGTCATAGCACATCAAATCATATTTTATTTACGACAAAATGAGGATTTATTGGGGGCGATATCAAAAACCATCAACGATCTTGAAGGGGCATATAGTTTAGCTGTGCTTGACGCGCAAAATCCTGAAAGTGTCGTATTGGTACGAGAAGGAAGCCCTTTGGTCATCGGTATCGGAGAGCGTGCCAACTATGCGGCATCCGATATACAAGCGTTGTCGCCTATTACTCAAACCTTTATCCATTTGGAAAACGGTGACATAGCAGAGATTAGCCGAGGTCAAGTGCATATTTTTGATAGTCATTTGAAACCTGTAGTGCGCGAACGCCATGAGATATCGTTGGCTTCGTATAACAGTGACTTGGGTGAATATCAACACTATATGCAGAAGGAAATATACGATCAACCTCGTGTTATCGCAGATACGCTTGAAGGGCGTTTACTTGCCAATGATATTCCGGATGATATTATTTCTCCTGATGCAACCGAATTTCTTGATCATATTGAACAGGTGCATATTGTTGCTTGCGGAACCAGCTATCATGCCGCACTTGTCGCTCGCTATTGGTTGGAAGAGTTTGCAAATATGTCTTGTAGTGCGGAGATTGCCAGCGAATTTCGGTATCGACATCACTTTGTGCCGCCGCATACCTTGTTGGTTGTCATTTCTCAATCGGGTGAGACCGCGGATACTTTGGCAGCATTGCAGATTGCCAAGCAGCACGGCTATTTCAAAACACTGGCTATTTGCAATGTGCCTGAGAGTTCTCTAACCCGAGAAGTCGATGCGGTATTGATGACCCATGCAGGCCCTGAGATAGGTGTGGCTTCAACTAAAGCCTTCACAACACAGCTTACCGTTTTGTTGCTATTGACTATACTTTTGGGTAAACGGCGATGCTTGACGAAGTCGGCAGTATCCGATCTTGTTGATCAACTACGCAACCTGCCTGCGCGTCTAGAACAAATTTTAGACTGTGAGAAGGAAATACGTTTATTGGCAAGAGAGTACTCCGACAAGCAACACGCTTTATTTTTAGGGCGAGGTTTGCATTATCCCATCGCTATGGAGGGGGCACTCAAAATGAAAGAAATCTCTTATATACACGCTGAGGCTTATGCAGCAGGCGAACTTAAGCACGGCCCGCTGGCTTTAGTAGATTTCAATATGCCGGTCGTTGCAGTGGCACCTAACGACCGATTACTATCTAAACTCAAATCTAATCTAAAGGAAGTGCGAGCTAGGGGAGGGCGTTTGCATGTTTTTGCAGATTCTGGCACTGGGTTTCAATCAGACGAGAAATCATCCTTGAAAGTGATACGGTTGGATGCTTTTGAGAATGCGGTTTCTCCGATTTTGTTCACGATACCTTTGCAATTACTTGCGTATCACACGGCGTTGTTGAAAGGAACTGATATAGACCAACCCCGCAACCTTGCAAAGTCAGTTACCGTAGAATAGAACCGCCGTTTGAGCCAGTAGGTCAAACGGCGTGACGTTGTGCAGAACCTCAACAGTATTGTTAAACGCATGCATTACAAAACGTATAGGCCACCCCGTCAGGCTTCGCCTGCCACCCCTCCACGGGAGGGGAATGTACCAATGAAGACACTTTTTCAACAGCCCGATACATTTTGTACTGCATCACTGTTCAACTCTGAGTTCGGATCAAGGAGATATGGTTTTGATTGCCATCACATTCCCGAATTGAACTTTGACCTCATTGGGAAGTTCTAGAATCATCAAACTATTCGTATCAGTTGTTTCTTCTAATTCGGCACGGTGCCACACCTGGTCTCCAATTTTTGTTATGCCATCATCCTCGGGTGTATTAAACAAAGCATCAACTTGCGAGGCATCATAAGAGAAGCGATTGCCGAGCCGATACAACGCTTCTATTTGCATCGGCATCAACGGTTGTCGCCATATCGCAATGTCGTCTATCAACGTTTCAGGGTGATTGGTCGTCGGATCTTCAGCAAAGCCGCCCAGCAATAGGTTGTCGGTGTCATCTGCCGATAAAGGTTTCCCCAAACAGGCTTGGGCAGCACGCATCCCGTTGATATAAAGTATGGTTTCGCCGCACTGGTTGCGTCCATCCCATGTTGCTGTAATATGCATCCATTGTCCCCACAGTGTCTGGTCTAAAGTTTTGCTCTCTAACTTTTGGGTTTGATCGTTGGTGGTCAGTTCGAAGTTAACGGTTGCATTTTCAGTGATAGAAAAACTTATTAAATTACTTTTTTTATCAGTATACGGCTGCTTCAGAATATAAATATCCTCCTTGGATTGTGGAGTTTTCACCCATGCCGACACGGTCATGCTGGAGAGAAATTTCTCTCGGTCTCCTCTTCTAGAGGGATATTCAATAGGAGGAGGCAACTTAGTATAAAAAGAGTCCGCAAATTCCATTAGGGTGTTGCTCGTTTTTATTAAATTTAAGATTTTGTTGTAGGGCACCTTTGCATTCTTGTATTGTTCAGAAAACCCTGTCATGTCACCGATAATATAGCTATAAAACAGCCCTTTAGAATAAGGAACCTGTAGACGGTTTGCTCTGATTGCTTGTCCGAATTTCTCCTGTTTGTCAAAGACGATTTCGGTGTCGTATACATCGTAACCACTTTCGGTATCGGCCAATTTATTTTCGCCTGTTAGAAATTTTGGCTGATTAAAAGACCAGTGAGATAGCATGCCGTAATTCCAATCTACTGGATCAAAATATTCGTCTATTCTTGTGGGTTGGGGGACACTATCCAATATGCTGTTTAGTTTTTGCTTAGCCGTAACAATGGCTTGGTCTGTGCTGTCGTATAGATTGGTTTGTTCGTAGGGGTCGTTGTATAAATCATAGAGTTTATATCCTTGATATTTATCACCCTGTCTTTCTGCCCATAGCTTGAACTTTTTATTGCGTATTACGATTTGACTGCGCAACGCAAACATCATCCATTTCCGTGGTGTGTCATCGCTTTGTCCAGTTAGAAAAGGTGCTATGGAATAGCCGTCTCCTTTGTATAGTTCAGCAACGGAAACATATTGATCAGCTATTCCTCTATAATCGTTATTGTTTTCACGATTTTTTCTAACAACGTAGACACCGGCAAGATCGGCAAGTGTCGGTAAGATATCGGTAAAATCTACCAAGGCTTCGGTTGCTCCTCTTTTCACGACAGGACCGCCGCTGACTATCAAAGGTACATTGACACCACCTTCGTATAGGGAACCTTTGCCGTAGAAAGGTTGCTGTTTGCTTTTTTCAGGCCCCTGAATAAGTTCGTACAAAGAACGATAGGCATTGGCATCTCCATTGTCGCCTGAGAAGAAGATAATGGTTTGATCCTTTATGTTTAATGTCTCTAATGTTTCTATCAAACGACCTATGACCAAATCCACATATTCAATCATTGAAATCATTTTTTCTTCCATGGTTATCGCATTTGGGGCTAAGGGTGTCGCTACATAACGAGCATGAACCAAGTGCATAGGGTAGTAGACAAAGAAAGGTCTATCCTTATTCTCAGTGATGAAATTAACGACAAAGTCGGCTAACTCGTTGGGAGTAAAACCAAAAGAATTTCTAAATCCTTTATCAGTATATATCTCTACGCTTGTATGATGAGGAGTCATCGCCCATTGGTCAAATCCGAATATTCTGAAAATCCGAGGTTGCTTTATATAGTCGTTTAGGTGCCATTTCCCGATAACTGCAGTTGTATAACCTGCTTGCTTAAGCGGTAACGCAAAGCTAGGCATATATTGAGGGTCTATAGAGGGGTGTATACTCGAATCACCGTCATAAAAATATTTGTAAAACCCTGTAGTACGTTGCTGGTTTACAACTCTGCTAAGATATTGCTTTCTTCTACTACCAGCGGGAAATTGATTTGCATAAGCCCCCGTATTCAATGAAGCTCGGCCACTTACTAGTTTTACGCGTGTGGAAAAACAGTGATGTGTTGCATAAGCATTCTTAAATGTTACTCCTTCTGCGGCAAGCTGTTGAAGATTAGGCATCTTGAGTACATTTTTTATCCTAGGCAAAGAGAGTATGTTTTTGTCCAGATCATCCACCATGATAAATATCATGTTGGGCTTTGGGGGTTGTGATGTTTGTGCGCTTACCGTTCCTCCGAATAACTGGAGCAAAATAAAGAAAGCGATGAAAATCAGTTGTCGGATATTTTTCATTAAGCTCTCATACATTTTGTACTGCATCACTGTTCAACTCTGAGTTCGGATCAAGGAGATATGGTTTTGATTGCCATCACATTCCCGAATTGAACTTTGACCTCATTGGGAAGTTCTAGAATCATCAAACTATCCGTATCAGTTGTTTCTTCTAATTCGGCACGGTGCCACACCTGGTCTCCAATTTTTGTTATGCCATCATCCTCGGGTGTATTAAACAAAGCATCAACTTGCGAGGCATCATAAGAGAAGCGATTGCCGAGCCGATACAACGCTTCTATTTGCATCGGCATCAACGGTTGCCGCCATATGGCAATGTCGTCTATTGATGTTTGGGGATGATTGGTCGTCGGATCTTCGGCAAAGCCGCCCAGCAATAGGTTATCGGCATCGTCTGCTGATAAAGGTTTTCCTAAACATGTTTGGGCAACACGCGCACCGTTGACATAAAGTATGGTTTCGCCGCACTGATCGCGTCCGTCCCATGTTGCCACGATATGCATCCATTGTCCCCAAGATGTTTGGTCTAAAGTTTTGCTCTCTAACTTACGAGTTTGACCGTTGGTAGTCAACTCAAAACTAACGGTTGCATTTTTGGTGATAGAAAAACTCATTAAACTACCTTCTTTATTGGCATATGGTTGCTTCAGAATATAAACATCTTGTTTGAGTTTCGGAGTTTTTACCCATGCCGACACGGTTATGCTAGAGAGAAATTTCTCTCGGTCTCCTTTTCTGGAAAGATATTTAGCATGGGGAGCCCACTGGGTATAAAAAGAGTCTGCAAATTCCATTAGTGTTCTGCTTGTTTTTATCAAATTTGAGATTTCCCGATAAGGTATCTCTTTATCCTCGTGTTGGTCATAAAGCCCCATCTTTTCATTGATGAAAAAGTTATAAAACAGCCCTTTAGAATAAGGAACCTGCAGACGGTTTGATCTGATTGCTTGTCCGAATTTCCCTTGTTTGTCAAAGACGATTTCGGTATCGTGCACATCGTAAGGAGTCGTTAGAAAATAAACTTTACTTATATATCTAATAGTGCTATCCTTAATGCATGAGTGATGAGAAAAGAGATAGTGATCTTAAAAAGAAGTTATCGGCTGTACTACCCCACTTAAATGAAAAGCAACGCCGCATTCTGATCGCTGCTGAGGCTTGTAATTTAGGCTATGGTGGAATAGCAAAGTTGTCAAAAATAACCGGTGTCTCTAGACCGACGATTCATCGTGGCATCAAGGATCTCAATGAAGCGAAAGGCCAAGAAACAGCTTCGTTAAGTAGGGTGAGAAAAAAAGGCGGTGGCAGAAAAAAGCTCATTGATAAGTTTCCTGGTATCGTTGAGGCAATAGAAAACTTAATGGAACCGGGGGTGCGCGGTGATCCTGAGTCGCCTTTGCGTTGGACTTGCAAAAGCGTGCGTATGCTAGAGAAGGAGTTAAGAGCAAGAGGCTATCAGATCAGTTATTCAACTGTCGCTTGTTTATTAAAAGAGCTTGGGTTTAGCCTGCAGGCAAATCAAAAGACTTTAGAAGGTGCAACGCACCCGGATAGAAATCAACAGTTTGAGTTTATCAATAAAAGAGCGAAGTGGTTTTTAGCCAGAGGCTATCCGGTGCTTTCTATAGATACAAAAAAGAAAGAGCTGATAGGTAATTATAAGAACGCAGGGAAGCAATGGCGTAAGAAGAAAAACCCTGAGCGAGTGAATGTGCATGATTTTCCTGATGCAGAATGTCCCAAAGCCGTTCCTTATGGGGTTTATGATGTGGGCAACAATGAAGCTTGGGTTAATGTCGGTATCAGTGCCGATACGGCCGAGTTTTCGGTAGAAAGTATCCGTCAATGGTGGAACAAGATGGGCAAGAAAAGATATCCCAAGACTTCTAAATTGTTGTTGTGTGCAGATAGTGGAGGAAGTCATAGCTATCGTTCTCATCTGTGGAAGTGGGAGTTATATCAGTTCGCAAAACAAGAAGGTCTTTCGATTACCGTGTGTCACTACCCGCCGGGGACGAGCAAATGGAACAAAATCGAGCATCGTTTGTTCTCGTATATCAGCATAAACTGGAGAGGACAACCGCTAAGAAATTATCAAACAGTGGTTAATCTTATCACTGCTACAACAACCCAAGCGGGTTTAACAGTTGAATCTAGGATTGACAAAAGGAAGTACGAAAAAGGAATCAAAGTGCCTAAAGAAAAAATGAAACAAATCAAAATGAGAAAAGAATCATTTCATGGGGAATGGAATTATACGATATCAAGTCTGTAAAGGTTATTTATAAACGATTACTAATCACCTTCGGTATCGGCTAATTTATTTTTGCCGGTTAGAAATTTTGGTTGGTTAAGAGACCAATGAGATAGCATGCCGTAATTCCAATCTACCGGATCAAAATACTCATCTATTTTTGTACGTTGAGGGAGACTTTCCAATATTTTGTTTAGTTGTTGCTTAGCCGTAACAATGGTTGGGTCTGTGCTATCGTATAAATTGGTTTGCTCGTAGGGGTCGTTGTATAAATCATAAAGTTTATATCCTTGATATGTATCCCTCCCCTTTCTTTTTGCCCATAGCTTAAACTCTTTATTGCGTAATACCATTTCACGGGGTGCGGCAAACATCATATATTTCCGTGGTGTGTCATTGCTTTGTCCGGTTAGAAAAGGTGCTATAGAATAGCCGTCTCCTTTGTATAGTCCAGCAACGGAAACATACTGATCGGCTATTCCTCTGTAATCGTTATTATCTTCGCGATTTTTTCTAACAACGGAGACACCGCCGAGATCGGCAAGTGTGGGTAAGATATCGGTGAAATCCACTAAGGCTTCGGTTTCTCCTCTTTTCACAACCGGACCGCCGCTGACTATCAAAGGCACATTAACACCGCCTTCGTGTAGAGCACCTTTACCGTAGAAGGGTTGCTTTTTGCTTTTTTCGGGACCTTGAATAAGTTCGTACAAAGAACGATAAGCATCAGCATCCCCATTGTCGCCTGAGAAAAAGATAATGCTTCGATCCTTTATGTTTAATGTCTCTAGTGTTTCTACTAAACGTCCTATAATAAAATCTACATATTCAATCATTGAAATCATTTTTTCCTCCCTGGTTTTTGCATCCGGAGCTAAGGGTGTGGCCACAAAAGGAGCGTGAACCAAGTGCATAGGATAGTAGACAAAGAAAGGCCTATCTTTATTCTCAGTGATGAAATTAACGACAAAGTCGGCGAATTTTCGAGGAAAGAAACCGGATATTGCTATAAATCCTTTGTCAGTGTACCCTCTCAGTCCTTGATTTGATTTGGTCATCCATTGGTCAAATCCGTATATTCTGAAAATTCGAGGTTGTTTAACATAGTTGTTTAGGTGCCATTTCCCGACAACTGCGGTTGTATAACCTGCTTGCTTGAGCGGTAACGCAAAGCTAGGTGTATATTGAGGATCTATAAAAGGGTATATACTCGAATCGCCGCCATAAAAATATTTGTAAAATCCTGTAGTACGTCCTTTGCTGACCACTCTATCCGGAACACCACCATTAGGAAATTGATTTGCATAAGCTCCTGTATTCAATGAAGCTCGACCACTTACTAGCTTTACTCGTGTGGAAAAACAGAGGTGTGTTGCATAAGCATTCTTAAATGTCACTCCTTCTGCGGCGAGCCGTTCGAGATTTGGCATCTTGATTACATTTTTTATCCTAGGCAAAGAGAGTATGTTTTTGCCCAGATCATCCACCATGATAAATATCATATTAGGCTTTGAGGATTGTGATGTTTGTGCGCTTACCACTCCTCCGAATAACTGGAGCAAAATAAGGAAAGCAATGGAAATCAGTCGTCGGATATTTTCCATTAAGCTCTCATACATTTTGTACTGCATCACCGTTTCACTCTGAGTTCAGATTGAGGTTTTGATTGCCATCACATCCCCGAATTGAACTTTGACCTCATTGGGAAGTTCTAGAATCATCAAACTATCCGTATCGGTTGTTTTTTCTAATTCGGCACGATGCCACACCTGATCTTCGATTTTTGTTATGCCATCCTGCTCGGGTGTATTGAACAAAGCATCAACTTGCGAGGCATTGTAAGAGAAACGGTTACCAAGCCGATACAACGCTTCTATTTGCATCGGCATCAACGGCTGCCGCCATATGGCAATGTCGTCTATTGATGTTTCAGGATGATTGGTCGTCGGATCTTCGGTAAAGCCGCCCAGCAACAAGTTGGCGGTGTCGTCTGCCGATAAAGGTTTTCCTAGACATGCTTGGGCAACACGCATACCATTAACATAAAGTATGGTTTCGCCACACTGATCGCGTCCGTCCCATGTTGCTACGATATGCATCCATTGTCCCCAGAGTGTTTGCTCTAAAGTTTTGCTCTCTAACTTTTGAGTTTGATCGTTGGTGGTCAGTTCGAAGTTAACGGTTGCATTTTTGGTGATAACAAAACTTATTAAACTACCTTCTTTGTCAGTGTATGGTTGCTTCAAAATATAAATATCTTCCTTGAGTTGTGGGGTTTTTACCCATGCCGACACGGTCATGCTGGAGAGAAATTTCTCTCGGTCTCCTTTTCTGGAAGGATATTTACTAGGAGGAAACCATTTAGTATAGAGAGAGTCTGAAAATTCCATCAATGTTTTATTCGTTTCTATCAGTTTTGTGATTGCTTTATAGAATATACCTTTACCGTGTCGGTTAAAAAGTCTCTTGTTGTCATCAATGGTAAAGTTATAAAACAGCCCTTTAGAATAAAGAACCTGCATCCGGTTTGAGCTGATTGCTTGTCCGAATTTTCCCTGTTTGTCAAAGACGATTTCGGTGTCGTACACATCGTAACCACTTTCGGTATCGGCTAATTTATTTTCGTTTATTAGAAATTTTGGTTGATTAAGAGACCAATGAGATAGCATGCCGTAATTCCAATCTACCGGATCAAAATATTCGTCTATTTTTGTGGGGCGGGGGACACTGTCCAGTACGTTGTTTAGTTGTTGCTTAGCTGTAACAATGGTTTGATCCGTGCTGTTGTATAGATTGGTTTGTTCGTAGGGGTCATTGTATAAATCATAGAGTTTATATCCTTGATATTTGTCATCTGCTATTTTTGTCCATAGCTTGAACTTTTTATTACGCACCACGATTTGACCGCCCAAGGCATACATCATCCATTTCCGTGGTGTGTCATCGCTTTGTCCGGTTAGGAAAGGTGCTATGGAATAGCCGTCTCCTTTGTATAGTTCAGCAACAGAAACATATTGATCGGCTATTCCCCTGTAATCGTTATTGTTTTCCCGATTTTTTCTAACAACGGAGACACCGGCAAGATCGGCAAGTGTCGGTAAGATATCGGTGAAATCCACCAAGGCTTCGGTTTTTCCTCTTTTCACAACCGGACCGCCGCTGACTATCAAAGGTACATTAACACCGCCTTCGTGTAAAGAACCTTTACCGTAGAAAGGTTGCTGTTTGCTTTTTTCGGGACCTTGAATAAGTTCGTACAAAGAACGATATTCACTAGCATCGCCGTTGTCGCCTGAGAAGAAGATTATGGTTTGGTCCTTTATGTTTAACATCTCTAATGTTTCTATCAAACGGCCTATGATTAAATCTACATATTCAATCATGGCAATATGTCGCTCCAGCACGGTATGTGTTAAATGTCCTATCGGATTGTGTGGCATTACATAAGGTGTATGTACTAGATGCATGGGATAGTAGACAAAGAAAGGTCTATCCTTATTCTCAGTGATGAAATTAACAACAAAGTCGGCTAATTTTTCGGCATGAGATCTAGTAGGGGTAACTACATACCCTTTATCAGTTGAAGCACCCGGGGCTACGTGGTTATTAGACATCATCCATTGGTCAAAACCGAATGTTCTGAAAATTCGAGGTTGCTTAACATGGTCGTTTAGATGCCATTTCCCGACAACTGCAGTTGTATAACCTGCTTGCTTGAGCGGTAACGCAAAGCTAGATGTATATTGAGCGTCTGTAAAAGGGTGTATATTTGAGTCACCACGATAAAAATATTTGTAAAATCCTGTAGTACGTCCTTGATTTACAACTCTGTGAAAATATGGCTCACTTCTACCACCACTGGGAGATTCATTTGCATAAGCTCCCGTATTCAATGGATCTCGCCCACTTACTAGCTTTACTCTTGTGGAGAAACAGAATGGTGTTGCATAAGCATTCTTAAATGTTACTCCTTCTGCGGCAAGCTGTTGAAGATTCGGCATCTTGAGTACATTTTTTATCCTAGGCAAAGAGAGTATGTTTTTGCCCAGATCATCCACCATGATAAATATCATGTTAGGCTTTGAGGATTGTGATGTTTGTGCGCTTACCGTTCCTCCGAATAACTGGAGCAAAATAAAGAGAGCGATAGTGATTAGTTTTTGAGTATTTTTCATAACATTTATAGGTAGATGCGTTCTTCACCTTTGCCATTAACATTCAACATGCAACGTGCGCATATTGTATCATTGTCGGCTCCCTCAAGATCGTCACAGCGATGCCAACAACGAGGACATTTTGGATATTGGCTGGCCGATATAAAGACACTCATACGATCTGAGACGCGCACGGTGTCGTCAGGGGTTTGTGCTAATGAATAAACTTCGGCAGCCGAGGTGATAAACAAAAATTTAAGCTCTTTATCCAGTTGTTTGAGTAGTCGGTAATCATCGCCATCACAATAGATCTTTATTTCGGCATCCAGCGAGGAGCCTATGACACCAGTTTGCCTTATGTTTTCTATTTGCTTATTGACGGTATCCCGTAAATCCAGTACTCGATTCCATTGCGACATGCTTAGAGCTTCATTTTCCGATAGATCAAATAAACCGTCGTACCATTCGGATAAGAAAACGCTTTTCAATTTCGTCCCTGGTAGCGATTTATATATTTCTTCTGCGGTAAAACTTAAAATCGGCGCAATCCATCTTACTAGTGCCTGAATGATATGGTACATTGCGGTTTGTGCAGAACGTCTAGCCAGAGCCTGAGGGTGTACCGTGTAAAGGCGGTCTTTGATAATATCTAAATAAAAACCGCCCATTTGTATGCTACAAAAATTATGTAGCCGATGGTACAAACGATGAAAAGCATAGTCCATGTAGTCCTCTTGTATCTTGCGTTGCAATTCGGCACTAACGGCAACTGCCCAGCGATCCAATGCAAGCATAGAATTCGGATCTATTTGATCATGGTCGGGATTAAAATCATTCAAGTTAGCCAACAAAAAGCGTGCGGTATTTCTAACACGGCGATACGCGTCTACAATCCGTTTTAGAATTTCATCTGATATAGTCATTTCGCCACTGGAGTCGGTTGCTGCGACCCACAGCCGTAGAATATCAGCACCGTATTGTTTGATGACGTTTTGCGGCGAGACTACATTGCCTCTAGATTTAGACATTTTCTGACCGCTTTCGTCTACCACAAAGCCATGTGTTAGCACGCCGAGATAAGGTGCATTACCGTTGTATGCAACCGAAGTTAGCAATGACGATTGGAACCACCCGCGATGTTGATCCGAGCCTTCCAAATAGAGGTCGGCAGGTCGCCTCAACTCGTCGCGTTTATCAAGTATGCAAGCGTGTGTGGCACCTGAATCGAACCAAACATCCAATACATCCTTAACCTTCCTATAGTCGTTTGCGTTACTCCCCAAAAGTTCTTTGTAGTCCGATTCAAACCATGCCTCTATACCAGTTTGTTCTATTTTTTGCGCCACATGTTCTATGATTTCTGCAGTACGGGGATGTAAGTTGCCGGATTGTTTGTGTACGAATACTGCGATCGGCACACCCCAATAACGTTGCCTAGACACGCACCAGTCTGGTCTAGAACCCAACATCCCTTTGATGCGTGCTTGCCCCCATTGCGGTGTCCAGTGCACTTTATCGCACTCGGCAGATGCTTTATCCAACAGTCCATCATTTTTTAGACTTATGAACCATTGTGGTGTTGCCCTAAAGATGATGGGAGTTTTATGCCGCCAACAATGAGGATAACTATGTTCGTAATCACAACTGTGCAGTAAGTTTCGCATTTCATTGAGCTTTTCAATGATCAATGTGTCGCTTTTGCGCACATGCTGGCCGGCTAGAAATCCTGCTGTGGGCGCGAATACGGCATTAGCTAATAGCGGTGTTTGACAGGGAAGTTCGTAGCGTTGTCCGAGTATGTAATCATCTACGCCGTGCGCCGGCGCAATATGTACGCAACCAGTGCCAGCCTCTAAAGTGACATGCGTGCCCATAACGATAGGGACGGTATAATCGTAAAAAGGATGTTTCAGATGCAAGCCTTCTAAACGTTTGCCTTTGAAAGTAGATAACAATGTGGGACTCCATTGATAACGCTCACCGCATTGTTCGGCAAGTCCTTCGGCGACAATATAGATTTGATTGTCGTGAGAGAGGGCTACATAATCCAACTCCGGATGCAGTGCGACGGCTTGGTTGGCAGGCAAGGTCCAAGGTGTGGTTGTCCAAATCACTATGTGAGAGGCGGTGTCGGTTTCTAATTGCAATTTTTCGTTCAAGTCGCCTGTGTCCTGCACTGCAAATGCGACATCAACCGCTTTGGATACTTTGTCGTGATATTCAACCTCCGCTTCGGCAAGTGCTGAGGCACACTCCAAACACCAATGCACGGGTTTATGTCCTTGCTTCAGATAGCCTTTGGTGAGCAACGTGCCGAGTGTTCTCAATATATCTGCTTCGGTATCAAACGCCATGCTGAGATAAGGATTTTGCCAATCGCCCAATACACCCAAGCGTATAAAATCTTGCCGTTGCTTTTCAACTTGGCTGGCAGCATATTCTCTACATCGTTTTCTAAATAATTGAGTGTCTTCTGCGGTTTTGGCTTTGCCGTATTTTTTTTCCACCTGCTGTTCTATAGGTAGTCCGTGACAATCCCACCCCGGCACATAAGGCACGTCAAGTCCTTGCATCAATCGGCTTTTGACGATGATATCTTTTAGCGTTTTATTGACCGCATGTCCGATGTGGATATCGCCGTTTGCATAAGGAGGCCCGTCGTGTAGGATGAACTGCTTGCGTCCGTGCCGCTCCGAGCGTATCAGTTCGTACAGTTTTATCGATTCCCAATAAGCCAAAATTTCCAGTTCTCGTTGCGCCAAGTTGGCGCGCATCGGGAAGTCGGTTTTCGGCAAATTTAATGTGTCTTTATAGTCTCCCATCACTGATGTTTAGTTATTCAGATATTGTGTCTGTGTGTCGTTATTTACTTCGCTTTCTAAAAATACTTTTGCTACTTTTATGTCTTTGCATATAGCGTTTTTAAGTTGCTCTATATCGTTGTATCGCTGCTCAGCTCTGAGATAGTGTTGCGGGTAAATAGTCACACGTTCTCCGTACACATCTTTATCAAAATCAAAAATATGAGTCTCTATTCGGTATTGCCCTGCACCTACGGTAGGGCGCACACCGGCATTGCAGACACCTTTAAGTTTCATGCCTAGAACCTCTACCGAAACCGCAAAAACCCCATGCAACGGCGGCTGGCGTTTCCTGAAACTCAAATTAGCGGTGGGATAGCCTAATTGTGTACCTAATCTATCGCCGAGACGAACGCGACCGGTGACACTATAAGGATTTCCAAGCATACGATTGGCTTGTACCAACTCGCCGGCGAGTAGCAACTTGCGTATCCGAGTGCTACTAACTCGCATATTTCCGACCATCACCGCATCTATACGACTAAGCTCAAAACCGAAACGACTCCCATAATCACGGAGCATATTATAATCTCCCTCCCTGTTTTTACCGAAACGAAAATCGTCTCCTACGACTAAATGGCGTGCCTGCAAGCCGTCAAGTATGACACCTTGAACGAATTCAGCTGCCGTCCAATTCGCTAAAGTTTTGTTAAAGTTTAGACACACTAGATAATCAACACCCATTTCCCGTACTAGCTCAATACGCTTGCGTAGCGTATAGATACGTTTTGGCGGTGTGTCTTTATCCGCAAAGAACTCGCCGGGCAACGGCTCAAACATCACTACAACCGCCGGCACGCAGTAATTTTTTGCTATGGTTTGAGTCTTGCGTATAATCGCTTGATGTCCTATATGCAAGGCATCAAAAGCACCTATGGTGGCAACGCAAGGTTGTTTGAATGCAACTAGGCTATCTAGGCTATGAAGCAACTGCATTATTTATGCTTTTCGTAAAGTGATTGGCAACCTCCGCAAGGTGATCTTCCTTTGATGGGCTCAGAGGTTTCAACATAGTCTGATGAATCTGAGGCTGTTGAAAAAGTATCTGCATTAGTACATTCCCCTCCTCTGGAGGGGTGGCAGGCGAAGCCTGACGGGGTGGTTGTGGTGGTTCTGCACTAGACAATTACTCCTCACGGGTGCATGAAATACTTTTCCAACCGCCCCGTCTATAAAAATTGATTGGCATTTCATATGTCTGCCCCTATGGTGTATAAAATACTTTTTCAATAGTGCCTCCGGTTGATTACACCGCTGCGATTGAGCAAAATAAATTTCATAAAACTATTCCTCCAATTGAAGTTTAGAGAAATCTACAATCTGCATGAACAAGCGATCTATTTGATAGAGCAATCCGAGGCGGTTATTTTTTTCGGCTTCGTTTTCAGACATAACAAGTACTTTATCAAAAAAATTGTCTATAGGTTCGCGTAGCTGTGCCAAAGTCCTCAGTGCTTCTAAATAGTCTCCGTGATCTATCAATGTCTGGACTTGCAGGCTTCGTTTATTAAACGCCTCAAAAAGCCTACGCTCTGCACCGTCATTTAACGTTACCGGATCAAATTCTTTGATATTTTCAGAAAGATTGTTTTTTAGGATATTACGTATCCGTTTAGTTGCTACTGCAAGTTCAACGCTTTCAGACATTTGCATAAAACTTTGCAGTGTGAGCAAGCGTTGTTGCATATCATGGCAATGCAAAGGTCGGTTTGTAGCAACTGCATCTACTCTATCGATGCTAAACTCACAATCTATGAAATAATGTTTGAGCCTCTCTTGCAAATAATCCAACAATCGCGCGACACCCTCCTCTTTGACTTTCCCGTTATAATGCTGTTGACTTTGTTCAACCCACATTGTCAAATCTAAATCCAGTTGGTATTCGGTAAGAATCCGTATCAATGCCAGACTTGCGCGTCGTAATGCGTAAGGGTCGCGGCTACCACTTGGATATTCGCCAATACCGAAAATACCGATTAGGGTGTCTAGTCTATCGGCAATCGCCAGCACGATAGCGATTTTTTCTTTGGGCAGAGAGTCACCGGCACGCACTGGTTTTATATGCTGCTCTATTGCACGACATATCGTCATGGGTTCGCCGTCGCATTCCGCATAATAGCTACCTATATAACCGGCGAGTTCGGTATATTCGCAAACAATGCTGGTTCTGAGATCCGCCTTGCAAAGGTAGGCAGCTCGTTCAATTGCGTCTTTGTCATGTTGGTCAAAATCATAATCATTATCCGATTTGGATAGGTATTGTGCGATGGCAAGGGCTATATTTGTTATGCGAGCAACCTTATCTGTTAGATTGCCCAACCGTTGGTGAAAAACCAATTTATCAAGATCATCTGCATAATGTGCCAGCGAATGTTTTCTATCTTGGTCGATAAAAAAGTTTGCATCCTTCAATCTAGGTTCTACCACTCGCTCATAACCGTGGCGCAATGCATTAGGGTCGGTACTTTCTATGTTTGCTATCACTATGAATTCCGGTGCCAAAGTACCGTCTTCGGCTAAAACCGTAAAGCATTTTTGGTCTTTTTCCAGTATTTTGCCGATCACTATTGCCGGCAGACTCAAAAAGCACTTGTCAAAGCGACCGGAAACTGCAATCGGCCATTCAATGATCGATGTGACCTGTTTGAGTAGCTGTTCGTTTGTTTGTACCTTGCCGAGCTGTGCTACCTCTTTTATTTGCAAACTTATTTTTTGCAAGCGTTTTTTGAACGAAGGAATAACTTTAGCTTGTTGCTCCAATAGACTTTCGTAGTCATCCGCATGCGACACGCTCAAAGCGTTGGGACAATGATAACGGTGCCCATAAGTATGCTTGTTAGAAGTGATGCCTGCTATCTCCAATTCAAGTATCTGCTCACCGTACAGGGCCAACATCCAATGTATCGGGCGTATGAATTCATAATCGGTATCCCCCCACCGCATACGTTTACTCATCGGCAATTGTTGGAGTGTTTGCTCTAACAACAACGCAACGCAATCCTTTATGTTTTGACCTTTGACGGTCTTTTCCACATAAAGACGCTGCTCGCCTTTAGTTTCAATAATCTGTAGTTCTGATATTTCTATTCCGCATGATTTAGCAAAACCAATCGCTGCCGGCAGTGGATTTCTGTCTTTATCGTATGCTTTTTCTATGAGCGGTCCCTTACGTTTTATTATCTGGTCTGCTTGTGTTTCGATCAAAGCATCCAAGCGAGCGGCGATTCGGCGAGGTGTTGCAAAAGAATGTGCCTGCTCGCTGTCAAAACCAGCTTCACTACATAGTTTTTTAAGGGTTTGCGCAAAAGCCTCGGCCAATTCAAATAATCCGTCAGGAGGTAGTTCTTCGGTGCCTATTTCTATAAGCAAATTTCGTCTTTGCATTTTCTCTTACGATTTTGGTTCTATGTGTCGGGTGAGCAGTTACTGTTTATTCTTGGTTTCACTCTCGCTTACATATTGGGCAATCCGATGTGCGAGCTTACCGATTCTCAATATATAACGTTGTCTTTCGGTTACCGAAATTGCCCCTCGCGCATCAAGTAGGTTAAAAAAATGAGAGGCTATAACGACTTGCTCATAGGCGGGCAACACTAACTCCTTTTCCATCAACTGCGAACACTCTTGCTCTTTTTCGTCAAATTGCCGCTTCAATTGAGACACATTTGCCTCGTCAAAATTGTAAGCCGATTGTTGTTTTTCGTTTTGATAAAATAAATCACGATAATGGAGCTGTGAGTGACCGGAGTCTGCCCACAGCAAATCAAAGGTATTATCTATTTGTTGTAGGCTCATCGCAAGACGCTCTATGCCGTATGTAATCTCGCCGGTAACCGGCACACATTCTATCCCACCCATTTGTTGGAAGTAAGTGAATTGTCCGATCTCCATACCGTTGAGCCACACCTCCCAACCTAAACCCCAAGCTCCCAACGTGGGTGACTCCCAATTATCTTCTACGAAACGAACATCGTCTCGTTTGGTTTCAATGCCCAATGCACATAGAGAATCTAGATACAGCTGTTGTATATCGTGTGGTGAAGGTTTTAGGATAACTTGAAACTGATAATAGTGTTGTAAGCGATTAGGATTATCGCCATAACGACCGTCTGCGGGACGCCGGCACGGCTGCACATAGGCACACCGCCAAGGTTCGCTGCCTAATACTCGCAGAAAAGTTGCCGGATGGAATGTGCCTGCTCCCATAGGCAGATCATAGGCTTGTAATAATGCACAACCCTGTTCTGCCCAATAATGCTGCAAGCATAACAACATGCCCTGAATCGTATTTGCTTTAGGTGTCATAAACTTAAATGTGAATAATAAGATGTCTATTCTATCAAATGAAATTACTGCACGGCATGCGTTGTTGCCGTTGCAACAAACGGCGGTTCTATCTAGCCTGACAGGATGGTCTACAACTGCTATGCACCATTGAATTTATGATAACTACCTTTAGGGAAGGCAGATAAAGTTCTAGGCTATCAATACACCTAGATACAATTGGCAGAATTTATTTCAAATCGATATGTGCCTCTAACACAGGGTGGAACGACAATATAAAGATTTAAGCACTTTCTTTTGCACAATGCAGCAGGTATACGGTCTATAGGCCTGTTTGACGGCAAAATAGCCTCCTGTTTCCATTTAATTGCTGCTGATGTTGTCAGCATATACGCCATGCATGAGGCTAAACATAATCTTCCTGGGAGGGCGAGATAGTGATTGGGAGCCACTTTATGCCATGAATGAATGTCTTTATCAGGGATCGCACCTATCTCATGTCCCATATCTAGTAGCAGGGCTGCTGCGTAATGTAGTTTGCTAATATATCTACCTTTTGCAGCTATTTTCTTAATTATTTTGTTAGGCAGTATAAGAAATTTAATAATTGTTGAAATTATTAGGCGAACGGTAAAGAAAGTTAATTCTGGGTAATATTTTTTATAGCATAGTAATTTGTACAAACTACGGAACTTGTAATGGTAGAAATCATATATTATTCGTTGAATAAGCCATGATTGGCTAGAAAGCATTAAAACCTCCCAAGATATTTCCTGGGAGGCTACGAGTATCTTCGTAAAAACAGGCAATAGACAGGCATCATCTTCTAACACACAAGTATAGGGAATATCGTTGTTTATGATTAAATTATAAACCTTAACATGACTTAATAAACAAGCTAAAGGTCCGAGATGGTTACAATGATAATCGTATAACGCCTCCATATTGGTTTGGCTAATGTCTAGTTGATTGGCAATAATTGCACGCTCGGCCTTGCAACTTAAATCATATTTGTCAATCGCCTCTACAACTTCATAGTTTAGATTTAGGGCATCAAGTTGCCTTTGTATATATAATTTCCTCTCTGGAGTACGTTTCAGGTTAATGATATAAATAGGAGGATAAGTCATTATTTAGATTTCTTTAGGTTCAAGATATTTATTTATATGTAGTTTATCATTTTAGAGGTTCGTACTGAAAATAGAACCGCCGTTTGAACCGAGTGAGCCCGCCACTTGAGCCAGTAGGTCAAGTGGCGTAACTTTGTGCAAAATCTAAATATTGTGCTCATTAGAAATATTACGTACATAAAAATCAAACGGCGTTAAGCTATGCAGAACCATAACATGGGTATGTAGGTCGGACAAGCTAAGGCTTGTCCTAAATGGTTGGCACACAAAAAACCACTCCATCAGGTTGCATCTGCACAATGTTACGCCATTTGTTGCCGTTGCAACAAACGGCGGTTCTATTTATCAACAGCCCCACATTTGAGTTTTGGGTTGACATAGTTCATTTATGTATAATACTCGCCTTAGATAGTAATTTATAATACAGAATAAATTCGTAATCCAATTAAATATAATGGCAATCTTTCCTCCTATCTATGTTATTAATCTAAAGCGTAATCCAGAGCGTAGACTTTATATGCAAAGACAGATGGATACACTCGGCTTGAAGTATGAGTTTGTATATGTAGATGGTATTGATAAATATGAACTGGAATCTGCAACACATCGTATACGGATTGCACAATCATTAGGCATTGACGAATCTCTTATAGAAAACAAATATGCTGCAATAGCTGATCATGCAAAAACCAACCAAAACAAAAGCTGGAAAAATGTAAAACTAGGTAGTCTTGCTACTACGCTAAGCCATATCAAAATTTATGACTTAATGGTAAAAAATGATATTGATTGGGCTTGCATACTGGAAGACGATGCTAAGTTGTTGCCTACTTTTCCTGAGGTTCTTGAAATTGCCCCCAAACTGGAATGGGATATATTGCTACTTGCTCATTACCCAAGTATATTTTCTGAAATACTAAAAAAACATATTAGATGCGTTCGTATTTTTAGCAAAAATTTATTATTCTTAGGTCGTCGACTCAAGGAGACTCCAACAACCAAAAACGAAAAAGATTATCGTATAAAAAGTTTGGTTGAAGAGTACGGTTTTAATTCTCGTATATATTTCAAGCAATCGGAACGTTTCGCAGATATCATAAAAGAATATGACAATAAATACACAGAGATTGCAAAAACGATTATGCCAGCTAATCGCCGTATTATTATGATAGATCATGAACGGTATCAAGCATATAAAACCCTAAACAGATATTTAGAACCGTATATTTTTATGCAGTTCGGTGCAGTACCCGAAAAAACCAGTCTCAATTTAATAACCGAGTATCATTGTATCGCCATACCAAAATACAAACCTTACTCGGCTACCGCCTATTTAGTAAATCAACCGACTGCAATGAAATGGAAGCATGAAGCCTTTGCAGAACACCTTTTAGGAATCGATGAAATTCCTTGGCAGCTATACCAAAATGAGCAAGCGAAGCTACGCATAATTACTCCACCTTGTGCAATACCTACACATAGTTCATTTAAGTATAGCGTCCGCACTGGATAAAATTTAGGGAATTATATACATAAATCTACAAACCGATTATTTCCGCTTGTGTATCTTAAACCAAGTATTTAGCTCTTTCTTTGCCGGCTTCTTGTTCTGATACTTCGCCTTACTAGAAACAGGCTTTAGTAATACCTCTTTTGTTGCTTTCTCAAAACCGTCAAAAGTGATTTCTTTGTTAAGTAGGGATTATTGTATATAATTCCCATTTCTATCGTACCAGATAACTTAAATACTCCCTGCCTACAAACCTCCCGAATACGCTGAAGCATAAACCAAGCCGACTTTTGAGTGATACCTAATTCCTTTGATAGTTGTAATGACGATATACCTTTGCGAGGGGAATTATATAGGCAACTTGACAAAACCACAATTACTCCGTAACGAAATGTCAACCCAAGCCTCGCATTTGAGTTTTGGGTTGACATAGTTCATTTATGTATAGTACTCGCCTTAGATAGTAATTTATAATACAGAATAAATTCGTAATCCAATTAAATATAATGGTAACCCTTCCTCCTATCTATGTTATTAATCTGAAGCGTAACCCTGAGCGTAGGTTGCACATACAAAGGCAATTGGATACGTTTAGCTTAAAGTATGAGTTTGTTGATGTAGATGATATTGATAAACATGAAATGGAATCCCAAGAATATCGCGTACAGATTGCACAATCATTAGGCATTGGCGAATCCTTTATAGAAAACAAATATGCTGCGATAGTTGATCATGCGAAGACCAAGCAGGACAAAAACTGGAAAAATGACAACCTAGGTCAGCTTGCTGTCGCATTAAGTCATATCAAAATTTATGACTTGATGATCAAAAATGGTATTGATTGGGCATGCATACTGGAAGACGATGCTACGTTATTGCCGACTTTCCCTGAGGTTCTTAAAATTGCCTCTGAACTGGAATGGGATATACTGCTACTTGCCAGTCAACCTACCAAATATTTTCCTGTACCATACTTGGGGATAAAGAGGTCTACTAAAAATTTATTATCTAAATATTTATTGCTCTTAGATCGTTTAGTTAATAGCTTTAGCACTAAGCAAAGAGCATATCAACTAAAACGCCTATCAGAAGATTACGGTATTGATTTCCATCGATATCCTAGGCAGTTGGAGCGTGTCTTAAAAGTTTGTGAAGAATACAACATCAGGTATAAAGAGATTGTAAAAAAAGTCGTACTAGAAAAACTTCGTTCACCTTGGATCAATTTCAGTTATTGTGAAAGAATGCATAGAGAGCTGCACGAAATTCTAGAACTTTATACTGTTATTCAACTTGGTGTATGGCCCGAAAAAAGTAGTCTGCAACCATTAACCGAGCATCATCGTATCGCCAAGCCGAAATATGAGCCTTACTCGACTATAGGCTATTTAGTAAATCAATTGACAGCAGTAAAGTGGAAACGCAAGGTTCTTGATCCCAGCGTATTGGCAATAGACCAGACCCCTTGGGAGTTGTACAAAAATGAGCAAGTGAAGCTACGAATAGTCACTCCACCTTGTGCAACTGCCACTTATGAGTATCTTAGATTTAGTGCTCGCCGTCGGTGATGCAGGAATAAATTCCTCATCTCAAACAACCATAATGGCAACCTTTCCTCCAATCTATGTTATGAACCTGAACCGTATTCCAGAGCGGCGGCTAAATATACAACGGCGGTTCTACTCTTCAACAACCTCTAACACCGTACAATACCTAGTAGCAATGTGCAGAATTTACTAGATACTGGTATGAGGCATTAACACAAGGTGGAAGGACAATATAAAGCTTCAGGTCTTTCTTTTTGTATAATTCAAAAGGTATACGATCTATTGATGACGACTTAGACAATGAAATAGCTGCCTGTTTCCATTTGGTTGCTGCCGAATGAGTCAACATATAAGCCATGCCTGAAGTTGCATTGAATTTTGATATTTCTGGTGTAGTGATATGGTGATTAGGAGTGACTTTATGCCATGGCTGTCTATCTCGATTGGGTAGCGCACCTATTTCACATGCCATATATTCTATGAATTTTTCGTTTTTAATGTATTTAGCTTTTGCGCTTATTTTGTTGGTCATTTTGTGCCGCAACATAAGTAACTTTATGATTTTTAAGGTCATTAAACAGACGGTAAAAAAAGTTAATTCAGGGTAATGTTTTTTATAGCATATTAACTTGTATAGACTATGGAACATAGAAGTATGTAATTCAAGTATTATTTTTCGCACAGAATGTGATTGGTTGGAGAGCATTAGAACATCCCAAGCTGTTTGCTGCGCGGTTATTAATATCTTAGAGAAGTCAGGTAATAGGTAGGCATCATCTTCTAATACACAAGTATATGGGATATTTTTTTCTATGATTAAATTATAGACTTTGATATGGCTTAATAGACAAGCCAAACGACTGTTGTCAATCAATTTATTTAGGGTTTCCATATTGGTTGTGTCAATGTCTAGCTGGTCGGCAATGATTGCACGCTCTGCCTTAGAACCTAAATCGTATTTGTCAATCGCCTCTACGAATTGGTAGTTTAGATTTAGGGCATTGAGCTGCCTTTGTATAAATAATTTTCTCTCTGGAGTACGTTTCAGATTGATGATATAGATAGGAGGGTAAGGCATTACTTAGATATTTTAATTTTAGGAATTAACGACATAGTGCTAAATATTCTGAAACATTTTGACATGTTCGCACTTTACATTTAATCGCATGGTAGCATCGCTTCAAGGTTATAAGTGTGATCAATCGGCATTGACGGAATTCACTAGGAAATGATACGAGGCATTAACGCAAGGTGGGGTGACAAGATAAAGGCTTAAATCCCCTTTAGCATACAAATCCATAGGTACACAATCTATCGGTCTAAATCCTGAAATAGCTGTCTGTTTCCATTTAATTGCTGCCGAGCGAGTTAGCATGTAAGCCATGCCTGAAGCGATTTTTGATACTTCCGGTGTAGTGATATGATGCTTTAGAGTGACTTTATGCCATAAACGTTTATCTCGATTAGGTAACGCGCCTATTTCACATGCCATATATTCTATAAATTTTTCTTTTCTAGTGTATTTAGCTTTTACGCTTATTCTCTTTGTTATTTTGTATCGCAATATGGGTAATTTTATGATTTTTAAGGCTATTGAACGGGCAGTATAGAAAGTTAATTCAGGGTAATATTTTTTATAGCGTATAAATTTGTACAGACTACGGAACTTAGAAGTATGTAATTCATATATTATTCTGTGAACATAAGCTGATTGGCTAGAAAGCATTAAAACCTCCCAAGATATTTTCTGTGCAGCTATTAATATTCTAGGATAGACAGGCAATAAGTGAATATCATCTTCTAACACACAAGTATATGGAATATTATTTTTTATGATTAAATTATAGACTTTGATATGGCTTAACAAACAAGCCAAGTTCGCAAGACGGTTACGATTACTATAATAACCGTATAAGGTTTCCATATTGGCTGTGTCAATGCTCAGTTGATCAGCAATAATCGCACGCTCAGTCGTAGAGCCTAAATCGTATTTATCGATTGCCTCCACAAATTCATGGTCTAGATTTAGAGCATCAAGCTGTCTTTGTATAAATAATCTTCTTTCTGGAGTCCGCTTCAGGTTAATGATATAAATAGGAGGATAAGGCATTATTTAGATATATTTCGGTTTCTGAAATTGTAGATATGTTAGATAGTTTGGAACATTTTACTATACCTGCAACCTACATTTGCTCAATATCGGCAACGGCTTTGTTGAGACTCTCTTCGTCTATTTTATGGAGCTGTATTGTGGTATTGGTGTTTTGATAATGCCCAAAATGTTTATTCATAGAACGGGTATAAAAAGGGTCATAATGCGAAACCAACAAATCCCCTACTAATTCTGACATTTCCTGTGCTTTGTGTAAGGACAACCAATATGCTATTTTTCTCTTCCCAACATAAGCTGTCAATCGAGCTATTGCCGATTGGAACAATTTCGGGTCTTGCAAAAAATGCCGGTATTCCTTGCATAGGAAAGCCACTCGTGCAGGCATTGTTGCCTCTATGTGTAGGCATCGGCCACGGTGCATCGCGTTGAGTAGAACTGTGGGAATTTGGACACGCCCAATTTTAGGACTTTCTGATTCCACATAAACGGTTTGATCAGGATCTAAGGCTCTCATCGTATGGCATAGCTTACTTTCAAAACATTTTTGCGAGGGCTGTTCTCCTTGCGTTGGTTCACCGAGTACCGAACCCTTGTGGTTTGCGATTTTTTCTAAGTCAAGTACTTGTTTTCTATGCTTATGCAAAGCCTCCAGCAATCGTGTTTTCCCAACACCGGTTTTCCCGCATAGCACTACAAAGCGTAACTGGGGAGCAAGTTCGACAATTGTTTCTATCACTCTATGCCTATATGCCTTGTAGCCGCCGGGTAACTGTTGCGCCCTCCAGCCTATGTTGTTTAGAACATGAACCATCGCTGCGCTACGGGTGCCGCCGCGCCAACAATAGACTAAAGGTTGCCAGCTTTCGGTTTTGTTGGCAAGTTGCGATTCTATATGCAATGCGATATGCGATGCGACTAAAGCGGCACCCTGTTTTTTAGCCTCAAAGCCAGAGACTTTTTTATATAATATGCCTACGCGTGAACGTTCTTCATCGTCTAGCACCGGGAAATTAAGTGCTTGAGGCAGATGGTCAAGTGCGTACTCCGCAGGCGAACGCACATCTAAGATGTCGTCAAAATGCGCAATGTGATCTAAGGTCCAATTTTCTGCTAGCTTAAACATTAAACATGACTCAAAACTTCAAATTAACCGCATTATCTCACGGCGGCGGATGTGGGTGCAAAATTTCTCCGAGTATGCTCAGGAAATTGCTAGAAAACATCCCTGCCTTATCCGACTCGCAACTACTGCTAGGTAGCGATACTTTCGACGATGCAGCCCTTTACAAACTTAATTCAGAGCAGGTATTGATTGCGACAACCGATTTCTTTGTGCCGCTAGTAGATAATCCTTTTGATTTCGGTCGCATTGCCGCTGCCAATGCATTATCCGATATTTATGCGATGGGCGGCAAACCAATTTTAGCCTTAAACATACTCGGCATGCCGACGGATAAGGTGGCAACGGAGGTGATAGCACAAGTGTTGGAAGGCGGTAGTGCAAGCTGTAATTGCGCCGGTGTTGCGGTGGCAGGCGGACACTCTATAGACTGCGCGGAGCCTTTTTATGGTCTCTCGGTTTGTGGCTTAGCGCATCCCGATCATATTAAGCAGAACGACACGGCGCAATCCGGCGATGTTTTACTATTGGGAAAACCGTTGGGCATTGGTGTATTGGCAGCTGCCTATAAACAAAACAAACTTGATCAAGCAGGCTATGAAACCCTGATAAAGTATGCCAGCCAACTGAACGATATAGGTGCCGACCTTGCACAGTTGAAGTCAGTGCATGCGATGACCGATGTCACCGGCTTCGGATTGTTATGCCATTTATTGGAGATGTGCCGAGCGTCAAAACTGCAAGCTGTAATCAATGCGAACGATATCCCGCTGATTGAACAAGCGGTGGATTTAGCGGCGAACGGTGTTAGCACCGGAGCTGGCACTCGCAACTGGGAGCATTGTTGCCGCAATGTGGAGTTGTCGGCTAGAGCAAAAGAAATCAAAACCTTATTAAGCGACCCTCAAACCAACGGAGGTCTACTCGTCGCTTGCTCGCCGACTGTGGCATCGGAAGTGCAGAACTTACTTTTAGAAAAAGGCTTTGAACAAGCAACCATCATTGGCAATTTGAACAATCTAGAATCGAGGAAAATTCGAGTTATCTAACTCCCATACTGCCGGTTGTGCTAGGAATATATTCCCCTCCTATGGAGGGCTTTGACTGATGCGGTGATTTTTAGCGTACCCACCATTTAGGACAAGCCTTAGCTTGTCCGACCTACATACCCATGTTAAGGTTCTGCACAATGTCACGCCGTTTATGCAACGGCAACAATCGGCGGTTATCGCTTTTGTGAAAGAACTATAAATTACAAACATGGGACTGTTGAAAAAGTACCGTCATGCACCCGTAGGAGGTAATTGTCTAGTGCAGAACCACCACAACCACCCCGTCAGGCTTCGCCTGCCACCCCTCCAGAGGAGGGGAATGTACTAATGCAGATACTTTTTCAACAGTCCCACATCTCGTTATAAAAAGGATCGGATTTGCATGCTCTTGCCATTTTGCCTCTATGAGGACAAGCCTTAGCTTGTCCGACCTACACAACTATGTTAAGGTTCTGCACAATGTCACGCCGTTTGTGCAACGGCAACAATCGGCGGTTCTATTTTGTTTATCGCTTATTTGAGCCTGTTTATCGGATAAATTTTTTGTGGTTACTCGTGTTGTTTAATATGGCAATATGGATAGGAAAAATACAACCGAAGGTTTCACGCTGATTGAATTGTTACTTACGCTAGGGATTAGTGGTTTGTTGCTGGTTTCGGTTTTGGCATTGCCTGCTTATTGGGTTAAGCAGAATAGGTTTATGCACTATACCCATCAGTTTTGGGAAGCCTTAGAGTTTGCGCGCAGTCATGCAATGGTCAGCGGTAGTGCGACTACGATATGCAGTAGTGAGGATGGCACGCGTTGTGCAGGAACAGCTTACGAAAAAGGTTGGCTCGTTTTCATGGAGCATCCTGATTCTGTCAATGGAGTGTTGGATCGCGACGAGCGTCTTTTGATGGTGCAACAAAGCGATGCCCGAGACATCGCCATACGTTCCCAAACTTTCTCACAGTTCATTACTTATAATCGTTTCGGCAAAGCCAACTATAACGGGCGTTTTATGCTTTGTTCGGGGTCACCAACGCAGGCGATTTCGGAGCTTATCATCAGTCAAAGTGGTAGAGTGCGTTTAATGCAATACCCAAACGATGAGCAGCCATCCGATGTTGACAACTGCCCACCTTAAACGATGCGATATAGTCATTCCTCTCGTCGGCCCTCTCATCAACATGGGTGTTCGGGATTTAGCTTGATAGAGCTTTTGCTTGCTTTAGCAATCTCAGTTATCGCATTATTGGGATTTGCGCAACTACAACAAAAAAATCTATCCACCGAGAGGGAACTGATACGTTCATTACAAGCACGCCTGTTGTTAAACGAAATTTCTGCAGTGCTGCACGCCAGTCCAAATCCCGAGTACTATCTAAGTAGCGGTAATTCCGGTGCCGGTGCTTCTAATTGCTTTTTGCAAGAATGCAACCCTCGAGAATTTGCTGACTTTCAGTTGGCTTTATGGGGATGCAGAACGATGTTAGAGTCAGCGCAGTGTCGGCAGCTTGGCATCACAAAGCCATTGTTTCCTCAGGGAAAATTGACTATCAACCGTTCGGGACAGCATTTTCTGATAAAACTCAAATGGCAGACACTCTTGGGAAAAGAGCAGACCATAACTCAAAGGGCTATTCCTTTGCGTACAACCAGTCGTAGCAGTTAATCCTGTGTATCTCCGCAGTATGATATGTTATTATGTGTAACAATTCCCCGATGATTAATTGCTATGGAAATATGAAATTATGATTTCTATTGAATCACAAACAATACGATATATGCCCGAAGCGGTTGCGGTTAAAGCCCCAATAACGGCTGATATATGCACGCTTGTACCTGAGTATCACGGTCGCGAGCGGGAATTGAGGCTTGTACGTATTGCCGAGAAACTTCGCAAGCTGAATGCGACCTTGATTGCTCATTATTATGTGCATGAGGACATACAGGAATTGGCAGAGAAAACCGGTGGCTTTGTCGGGGATTCTCTGGAGATGGCAAAATTCGGTCAAAACACCGAAACCGGAACTTTGGTTGTCTCAGGTGTTCGCTTCATGGGTGAGACTGCGAAGATTCTCAACCCTGAGAAGCGTGTGTTGATGCCCACGCTGGAGGCGACTTGTTCGTTGGATCTGAGTTGCCCTGCCGATCAATTCGCATCGTTTTGTAAGCAACATCCGGAGCGGGTGGTCGTTGTCTATGCAAACACCAGTGCCGAGGTAAAGGCACTTGCCGATTGGGTAGTTACCTCCAGCAACGCAGTACAGATTATTTCTCATCTGATGGATCAGGGCGAGAAAATTATTTGGGCACCCGATAAATATTTGGGTCGTTATATCCAAAAAGTTAGCGGTGCCGATATGTTGTTGTGGCAAGGTAGCTGCGTTGTGCATGAGGAGTTTAAGTATAGCGGTGTATTAGACTTAAAGGAACGTTATCCTGATGCTGCGGTACTTGTGCATCCGGAATCTCCCGAAGCGGTGATTGAAATAGCCGATGCGGTGGGTTCTACTAGTGCTTTGATCAAGGCAGCCGTGGAATTGCCGAATAAGCGTTTTATTGTTGCAACGGATAACCGCATTTTCTATAAGATGCGGCAACTGGCGAAAAACAAAGAATTCATAGAAGCCCCGACTGCAGGGGAAGGCGCAACCTGTAAAAGTTGCGCGCACTGTCCGTGGATGGCAATGAACGGACTGGATAACTTAGAGCAAACCCTAGATAGGCTTGATAACGAAGTTAAAGTTCCTGAGGCCATACGCCGTAAAGCATTGCGCTCAACCCAGAGAATGATTGATTTCTCAAGCACCCGTCATTGATTAGATCCGACACTACGCGCTAAGCAAACATCCACGATAATTGATGAAAAAGGAAGAGATCAATCAACTGGTGCAAGAGGTTGTAAAAGGTTTGCCGCCTTTCGTCGGCGACGCACGCAAAGAAGTGGAGCAGGGCATACGGCTAGGATTGGAAGCACTGATTAAAAAGATGAATTTAGTCAGTCGCGAAGAATACGACGCACAAGTCGCGTTGTTGCATCGCTTGCTCAAACAAGTTGAAGAGCTAGAAAAACGGATTGCCGAAGCCGAACGGTAATACTACCAACCATCTGTAGAGACAAACCCATTCCCCTCCTGTGGAGGGGTGTCAAGCCTATGCATTTTGTAATGCATGCGTTTAGTAGTCATGTTGAGTTTCTGCACAGTGTTACGCCGATTGACCTACCGGTTCAATCGGCGGTTCTATCTGACGGGGTGGTTGTGTCGTGTCTGCACTCATTTATAGTCATTCGTCGGTTTATCAGGGGATTTTATCGGAAATAACAGCCACTGCCCTAGTTCCAGATTATTCTAGTGCATTTACGGAGAATGATTTGATGCGTCTTGCAATAGTACATAGCAGAACTTGTAGTGGGATCGAAGCAATCGCAGTGAAGGTAGAAGTATTTATCGCTTCGGGACTTCCGCGTATGCATATTGTAGGTTTACCCGAAACGGTAGTTAAGGAAAGCCAGCATCGGGTTCGTGCGGCACTATCGCATAATCAATTCAAATTCCCTCAGCAGCGGGTTACGGTTAATTTATCTCCTGCTGATTTGCCCAAAGAGGGTGGGCGTTTTGACTTGCCTATCGCGTTGGGTATATTGGCTGCGAGCGGTCAGTTAGAGCATGACAAACTAGCCGGCTACGAGTTTTTATCCGAACTCAGTTTAAGCGGTGAACTGCTATCAGTAAAAGGTGTTATTCCGATCATTCTCGCTGCTATAAAAGCAAAGCGACGGCTGATTATTCCTCATGCCAACGAAAGAGAGGCAGGCTTGATTTTATCCGCACAGCCGCAAGCTCAAATCTATTGTGCCGAGCATTTGGTTGAAGTGTATCGCTGGTTATGCGAACAGGATAAACCGAAACCAGTATCGCCTTTGAAGGAAGCCTCCACCATAGTCAATACCAGTGATATGTCCGAAGTGCGCGCACAAAGTCACGCCGTGCGGGCGTTGGAAATTGCAGCAAGCGGTCGTCATCACTGCCTAATGATGGGTTCTCCCGGCAGTGGCAAGACAATGTTGGCACAACGTTTCCCGACCATTCTGCCTTTGATGGACAAAAATGAAGCGATAGAAACCGCATCAATTATGTCGCTGGGGACGGAAACATTAACGTTCAATAATTTTTATCTCCGCCCGTTTCGCTCACCGCATCATAGTGCATCGGCAGCTGCTTTGCTTGGTGGCGGCACACATCCCAAACCAGGTGAGATATCCAAGGCGCACAACGGTGTTCTTTTCTTGGATGAGTTGACTGAGTTTAGCCGTCAAGCCATAGACGGTTTACGTGAACCTATAGAGACAGGCGCAATTAATTTAGCCCGTGCATCCTTAAGCGTAACATACCCCGCCCGTTTTCAATTAATCGCTGCGATGAACCCCTGCCCCGACGGTTCCGATATAGATGAATACGGTCGCTGCAACTGTAGCGAGCAGAGACTGATACATTATTATCGTAGACTTTCGTCTCCTATGCTTGATCGTATAGATTTACATATACGCGTGCCGCGTATTCAATGGAGCAAGCTGAATCAAGAAACATCACGCGGTGAAGCCAGTGTGATAATACAGGCGCGGGTATTATCGGCGTGGCAAAGACAATTACGAAGACAAGGCAAGAATAATGCACTGTTGGAGACCAAAGAGATCGATCATTTCTGCAAGCTCAAGCAAGCCGAGCAGAAACTGTTGACGCGTTTTGTAGATAAAATGGAATTATCTGCCCGTGCGTATTATCGGATTCTTAGGGTCGCTAGAACGATTGCCGATCTAGCAGCTAGCGAGGAAATAGAAGAACCGCACCTGCTGGAAGCGATTGCGTATAGAACTTTGGATAAATTATTGCGCGTATAAGAGTATATTTTTTCAATGCTTAAGGAGAGACACCGGCTTGCGTTAACATGTAATCTACAATTTTTTTGAAGTTTTGATCCGACAGATCAGTGCGCCCACCTTTAGCTGGCATATTGCCGACCCCTTGTATGGCTTTCTGGTAGACGGTGTCTATGCCTGCTGCTAAGCGTTTTGTCCACTCCGCAGCGTCGTCAATACGCGGTGATTCCAACACACCTGTGCCGTGGCAAGTATGACACACTGATTGATAAACGCCTTCGGCACTAAAAGCGACTGCCGTCGCTTCACCTCCGTCATCCGTTGCAGATGCCTTTGGTGCCGGAACGTTGCCTATATTAACTTGCCCTATGGGTGCGATGCGCTCGTTAGTACTCTTAATCATTGCGACATCCGTTGTTTGTTGATGAGAGGCTAGGCTGTTAGCCAGTACTAATAGAATTGCGGTAATTGCAATCAATACACCTAACACAGCCATAAAATAATTTATAAATTCACTGTCTTTCATAATTAGATATAGAATGTTTAATGTTGAAGTATTTATATGATTTAAGCTATGGTGCAAATTATAACATAGTAGGATTGTCGCCCGCTCTTACGGGTGGTTTTCAAGCGTGTCAAGCAGGCATGCAATATAGATTCAATAGGCAACGCATACACGGATCTGCTTCGGCAACGTGCAGGCTTTGTTATTTTCTCATGTCATCGTCTCTTATAATCATTTTTCAATCCATCATATTAACTTGGACAGCGGCATCAAATCTGCGTTCAGGCTTCAACTTCGATTCACCACCGTTCAATATTAATTCATGCAGAACCTTACGGGGTAGGAGAGGTGTAATTAGCCTATCGTGATTCAAATATCTGATACTAATGTTCCCACCAATGGTAAATGCTTTGTCTGTCTGCATACCGTATGACATTCCCTTGTAGATGGCAGAGTAGTCATAGTCTCCCGTCTGCAAGATGTCATATAGGCTTCTTATATGTCTAGTTACTTCTCTGAATGTTCTAGTCATTTTGGTTATGTTTTTGTAGCTACATTCTTGCATAGGAATCCCCATTACAGCGACATCTGACCATGCAAATACATCAAAGCATTGCTCGCATAACTCTAGAGATTGTCCTTTCGTCCGCCATATAGGATTTAACAAAAAAGGCTTTTGCAATTTTTCTACTATTTTCAATACATTTTTCAATGCACCATGAATATAGCTTGAATACCTGATAACCTCTGCTTCATTATCCCAATCCGATATCCTGTTGTACGCTGGCTTTATGACTTTGATTACTTCATTCTTGATAGACTGGTTTTCTTCATTGATTAATGCGGATGCGACACTCATCATGGCGTGGGCCGAACTAACCGGCCGCATCACTATTTCTGGTGCCCATTCTGTTTCCAATTTATTAGAAGTTGCCATATCAGGGACAACCGTCAGTTTTACTTCAAGTGGTATCGTCTGAATGCCGTTTAGAGAGACAATCAGATCTATTTTATCCACTTTATTTCGAGAAAATTTTGCATACGGTTTGAAAGATTTTTCAAACTGATAAAACGGATTGTCACAGTTCTTTCCGATAACCTCGCACATTGTCCAACAGGAGTCATCTGTCTTGGTTCTTTCATCAATCATCCGTACTGATATGGGATTCATTTCCTCGTCACGCATATAAAGACAGAGTGACAATGGGAATGTGGAATTAAACTGATTTTTCCCCCATAAATCTTCTGCGTATCTGCTGGAGTTATCAGAGGTGATTCCGTAAATTTTAGGATTATCTTGTTTTTGTGACATTAAGTATCCCGGTAGCAACAAATGACGCAAGATTTACAGGAACAGCATTGCCTATCTGCAATTCAGCACTTGCATTTCTATCTCCAGCATTCCAGTTCCAAGATGCAGGGAATGTTTGTATTCTGCTTCTCTCAAAAGATGTTAGTGGTCTGACACTCAATGGCGGCACACGGTCAAGATGGTTACCTTTGTATCCAGGGGGTACGGGGCGATTTACGCCGCGTATTGTTGGAGATGGCTCATATACAGAAAACACCGAACGTCTTGAATAATTCCGTGGGTGTCTGTAATAAAACTCTATGTTAATGCTATCTCCAAGATATTCCTTTATGGTCATTCTTTTTTCTGAAATTTGACTCTCCAAAGACCGAAGAAATTTTATTGGCGCATCTTTCCAAGTAGATCCAAACGCGAAAAATCTTTTTCTTGTTTGGGGGACTCCGCAGTAACTTGCGTCTAAAACCGTTTCGGATATCGTGTATCCAGCCGCAATTAGATTCTCTTTTGTCTCTTGATAAGCATGGCTGGTACGAACTTGAGGGACGTTTTCCATCAGGAAAAAAGACGGCTTACACTTGGCAACAATCTTTCCAAACACATTGGTTAAGTTAGCACTCCCTCCCTCAACTCTTTTTCCTGCGCTAGAAAAATCTTGGCACGGTGGTCCCCCCACAATAATATCGGGACAGAGGCTTTCAATTTCTTCTGTCGATTTATCAATGTCACTAAGGTCACGATTGAAAGCGTGATTCACCAGATTTCGCCGGTAAGTCTCAAGTGCTGTCTCCCAATTATCATATGCAGCTAACATCTTTATTCCTGCATTTATGAATCCAGCACTCAGCCCTCCTGAACCACAAAATAGGTCTACTGCTTTTAACTCCATTGTTCCATTAATTCCTTGTTAGCGATATTCTCCATGACGAACGATTTTGCACTCACCTAGCCTGCAATGAAAATTAGTGATGTATTGATTTGGTTTGTGGGGTGATTTTTCAATTTCTTATAGAACTTTGTCATGGACTTTATAAGGAATAACCTTTGGTGATCAAATCTATCGAATGTCTTGTGTTTCATTGTGCATAATATCCTGTTTGTCTGGAAGTTTATACACTTCCTAATTTAGAATGTCAAGCTCGTGTATGGATGTGGTTACTGCAAAGCATTAATGTGGGGCTATTCATCTATAATGGGCTTTTCAATTCAAATAGACGAGGGAAAATGAAAGTATACATCTCAAAGAGAGCTATGCGATTAAATGGTAAGAAGGCAGTAAGTGGTATTGCCGCCGCATTGTTTTTATTATTGCTATCGGCACTAACATCTGTCAGTGCGTATCAGGTGGGAGATACTTTTCGTGATTGTGAGACATGTCCGGAGATGGTCGTGTTGCCGGCAGGAGAGTTCACGATGGGTTCACCTGAAGGAGAGAGAGGAAGACACGATGATGAAGGGCCACAACATCAAGTTACTGTTCCTAAACCTTTTGCGGTCAGCAAATATGAGGTGACCGTAGGTCAATATGCAGAGTTTGTCAGAGAGACAAAACATAAGGCCGGAAATTGTGATTTTCCGGAAGGTCAATCTTGGCGTGATCCGGGTTTTAAGCAGACCAATAATCATCCGGTAGTATGTGTTAATTGGGATGATGCTTCAACATACGTTTATTGGTTATCAATGAAGACTGGGCATGAATACCGGTTATTGACTGAGGCAGAATGGGAATATGCGGCTCGTGCTGGAACGACCACGTCATATCATTTTGGCAGAATGATTCTGGGTAATCAGGCCAATTACGACTTCAACAACGAAGGCACCATAGCAGTAGGCAATTTTCGTGCAAATGCGTTTGGGCTACACGACATGCACGGAAACGTAGATGAATGGGTGGAGGATTGTTGGCATGATGATTACACTGGTGCACCGACAAACGGTAGTGTGTGGCTTAGCGGATGTTATGATGTTGACGTACGCGTGTTGCGTGGCGGTTCTTGGCTCGATGTTCCTCGGGTCCTGCGCTCTGCCTTTCGCGGCGGGGACGATGCATCTGGCCGGAGCGGCTACTACGGGTTCCGTGTTGCCCGGACGCTTACCCCTTAAATCCTTAAATCTTTACCTCAAACACTTTGGATGACGAGACTTTGAGACGATTACTAACTTTGTGCAGACCATTGACAACCATCCCGTCAGATAGAACCGCCGATTGAACCGGGAGGTCAATCGGAGTGACATTGTGCAGAACCCCAATATGATTGCTAAGCGCATGTATTACAAAATGCATAGACCACCCCTCCACAGGAGGGGAATTAGATTGATAGGCACTATCTTAGTGATAGACCGATATGTGCGTTTATGCCGGTGCCTTGATAGCCGTCTATAGGTTCGTGTGATTTATCAAATAGGTTGTTGATGCCGCCGTAGAGTTTCAGGCGATCGTTGATTGTATAGTTCAGGTTTAAGTTAGCAAGGGTATAACCCCCTTTGCTTATAGGTGCGAAACTTACTCTTTCTCCATCACTTTGCGGTCCCCTGTAATTCAAAGTCATATCAAAAGACCAACCCGCTAGCGCCCCTTCGTCGGGATCATAGTCTATAGATAAAACAGCTTGGCGCAGCGGCCTTCTAAGTAGCCTTTGATTAGATTGATCGTGGGCACTGGTTTGTGTGTAATCCAATCGTGTGACGAACGTCCTATCGGCTCGGAATGTGATAAAGCCTTCTAATCCGTCTATGCGCGCTTGATCTTGATTGATGAGCGTTGATGTGAAATCAATAGGGTTAAAGGTGTACACGATTAAATCATTGATGTCAGTATTGAAATATGTGAAACCATACCGCCATCGTAGCCAGTTTTGTTCTATACCTACTTCCCAGCCACGGCTGGTTTCGGGTTTTAGGTTTGGGTTGGCGGAAAAATTAAAAGCTGGGAAATCTCTAAAACGATCTATCAACGAAGGTGCTCTAAAAGCGGTTGCATAATTGAAATGTAGCCGTGTATTGAGGTTTGCGTGCAGTACCGCACCCACCTGATAGCTCCGCTCGCTTGCGAAGTCATCGGAATCATCGTTGCGCCAGCCTACATTTAGGTGCCAGTCGGGTGTCGGCGTATAGCGCAGTTCGGTATAGAGTGCGTTGGTGCGTGCGCTCGCGTCAAATTCTCCATCAGTATGTGCTTGTTCCAGTTCGGTCTCTACACCGAATGCTATATCCCAGCTTGGACGCGGTTGCCATACATTGTGCCAGTTGAGTTTGAAACGCTCGCCTTTATATCTTTCACTTCTCATGTTGAGGCTATCACAGCTGTTGCGGACATTGCGTTCGTGTCTATCGCTTTCGTAATAATCCATACGCCATATCGGATTCCATATCCCGTCAAAATAGTTTCCTGAGAGTGCGAATGTTGTACGTTTTGTGTAAGACGATTGTTCAAGTTCTAGGTCTTCACAGTCATTGCGGTCGTATTCCAAGTTGGTTTGACTGTATTCGGACTTCATTGACAGTTTGGTATTGGTTTCGGGAACCAGCAATAGGCCTGCGTTGACTTTGACATTATTGTTTCTATAACCGTCGCGCTCTTCGTATTGAATCGTGCTAGCATTGAGTCGTCGTATGCGGCTGGGTGTGAAACTCTCTCCATCAGTCTCAAAATATCTGCCACTCAACGAAAAATCCAATGATTTATAAACCGCATCTATATCAATCGTGCCGGAGTGTCTATCAAAAGAACCGGTTTCAACTTGTGCAGAAATATCATTCTCAGTTGGTGTTCGGGTGATGATATTGATGATGCCGCCGAGTGCCTCAGAGCCGTATTCGGCACTATAATTACCGCGCAGCACCTCTATGCGTTCAACACCGTTTAGCGAAAGTTGCGCAAACTCATAGCGATTACCTGCCGCAGGGTCGGTGACTTCTACACCGTCTATCAGGATTAAAACATGGTCGGATTCGGTGCCTCGTATAAAGACCGAAGTCTGCGCGCCGATGCCTCCCGATGCAGGTGCCGATAAACCGGGAATGTCACGCAAGGCATCGCTGAGCACTCTATATTGTCGGCGTTCTATTTGTTCGGCAGTAATCACGCTCACGCTACCGCTCAAGCGGTTGGTGTCGGTAGGCAATCTCTTCGCAGTGACAACCATCACCTCCGTCGGTATTTCATCAGCTGCCACTGGCATCACAAGTACCAACACGGCAAGCATTATGGTTTTATAGATTAGTTTCATATCATTCTCAAAAAGTGTGGTGTTAGAAAATTATTTCATGCACCGTAGGGGCGGATTTATATATCCGCCCTAAAGTACCGTTCTGTACCACTACAATCGCTATGCGCCACAAGATTATGGTTTGCATAAATTTGATGGATGAATGTATAAATCGTGCAAGTACGTCGCGTTTAGGGAGGGCATGTTAGCCCTCCCCTACGGTTTACTCGGTGGTTCTGTCTATAGTTTGCGGTAGACTTCCGCGTTGCTATCTCGAAACTCGCTTGCTTTTTCTTGTAAGCCGGTTTGCACTGCCACCTTTATGTCCGACTTGCCAATCTTCGCCGCATAAGCGCGCACATCTTGGGTAATTTTCATTGAGCAAAAGCGTGGTCCGCACATAGAACAAAAGTGGGCACGTTTGGCAGCTTCTTGTGGCAGGCTTTGGTCGTGGTATTCTCTAGCTCGTTCAGGGTCTAGGCTGAGATTAAACTGGTCTTGCCAACGAAATTCAAAACGCGCTTTGGACAGTGCATTGTCGCGTAGTTGTGCGCCCGGATGTCCTTTTGCCAGATCCGCTGCATGTGCGGCAATCTTATAAGCAACCAAGCCGTCGCGTACATCTTCTCGGTCGGGTAAGCCCAAGTGTTCTTTGGGTGTCACATAGCACAGCATCGCAGTACCGTACCACCCGATCATTCCTGCACCAATTGCTGAAGTGATGTGGTCATACGCCGGTGCAATATCGGTTACCAACGGTCCCAGAGTGTAGAACGGTGCCTCCATGCAGTCGCGTAATTCCTTGTCTACGTTTTCTTTTATCAGGTGCATTGGTATGTGTCCAGGCCCTTCTATCATGGTCTGCACATCGTGCTGCCAAGCGATGCGGGTCAACTCTCCGAGTGTTTGCAACTCGGCGAACTGTGCTTCGTCGTTGGCATCGGCAATACTGCCGGGTCGCAAACCATCACCAAGCGAAAAAGACACATCGTATTGTTTCATAATCTCGCATATGTCTTCAAAGTGCGTATACAGGAAATTCTCGCGGTGATGCGATAGACACCATTTTGCCATAATTGATCCGCCTCTGGAGACGATGCCGGTGACGCGTTCAGCAGTCAAAGGAATATAACGTAGTAATACGCCGGCGTGTATTGTGAAATAATCAACACCTTGCTGAGCTTGTTCTATCAGCGTATCCCTGTAAACCTCCCAGCTTAAATCTTCAGCTTTGCCGTCCACCTTTTCTAGAGCCTGATAGATCGGCACGGTGCCGACCGGCACCGGCGAGTTGCGTATAATCCATTCCCGTGTTTCGTGTATATCTTTGCCGGTAGAAAGATCCATAATGGTATCTGCCCCCCAACGCACCGCCCAAACCATTTTTTCAACTTCGTCAGCGATAGAAGAGCGCACCGCAGAGTTACCTATATTGGCATTGACCTTAACCAAAAAATTGCGACCGATAATCATCGGTTCGAGTTCCGGGTGATTGATATTGGATGGCATAATCGCCCGTCCTTCGGCAATTTCGTTGCGCACAAATTCGGGTGTTATTGTGTCGGGGATTTCAGCCCCAAAGCGCATGCCTTTATGTTGGCATAATAAATCGGCATAACTCGGATCTTTTTTGATTTCACTCAAGCGGTTATCTTCTCGTAGCGCAACATATTCCATCTCAGGGGTGATGATGCCTTGTCGTGCATAATGCATTTGGGTCACGCAACCTCCTTTTAGGATGCGACGCGAACGAACAAAGTGCCCATTACCAGTTGTCAATGTTTTATTGCGATCTTGCGGTGGGGTTATTTTGCAATCGGCACGCTCGTCTATCCACAAACGACGTTTCTCTGCCAACCCCTGTTGTAGATCAATCTCTACCGAGTCATCAGTATAAGGACCTGCGGTATCGTATAACGGGATCGGAGGATTGGCAATAGGACCGTTCTCACTCGGCGTGTCGCTTTGTATAACCTCTCTCATCCCAACTCGCAAATCCGATCGCGAACCAGTCACATAGATTTTGTGTGAGGCTTCGTGCTTTAGTGCTTGGGGTAGACTTATTTTTTCAAATTGCTCAGTTGTATCGCTCATCATGTTTTCCATTATTACCTAATGCCTATCTATGTGCAAGCTATAAGAGCAGAATAGAGCCGCCGATTGAGCCAGTAGGTCAATTGGTGGTTCTATGTTTGAATAATTCCGTAGTACAATACAAGGCTTCATTCTTTACTAAGTATAAAATATAATTTTTTAATTTATGAACGAACTAAATCCTAAGGAACTAAAAACCTATATGGGCGAAACAAACGATCCGCCCATATGGATAGATGTACGCGAGCAGTGGGAATACGATATCGTGCATTTTCCCGATTCCGAGTTGATACCAATGCCGGAGTTACCGGAACAGCTTGACAAATTGAATCGAGACTCCGAAATAGTGGTCGTTTGTCATCACGGCATACGCAGTCGTGCGGCAGGAATATATCTGGAGAAACATGGATTCAAAAAAGTAATCAACCTAAAAGGTGGCATAGATGCGTGGGCTAAAGATGTAGACCCTAGCATGCCGACTTACGATTAAGGATTTACCAATTATGTTTAAGTCCTATTTGGTTGGTTTACTCCTTGCGGTTTTTTGTTTAGCTACCGTTGCCGATGCGCAGAGCTTTGATCAACCCGAAACCGTGGATGCTTCCGAGAGACGCAGTCTTTTGGAGTTATACCAAATGGCAACAAAAAACGACATGCGTTATCAGGCGAGTCTGGCTAATCATGAGGCAAATCTTCTAGAGCCATCGATCAGTCGCGCTCAGTTATTACCGCAAATTTCATTTAGGGCAAATCGTACGAAAATCAACGATCAAAAGATTCGTGGTTTTAACCCAGATGATCAAAGAGGTCCCTCAAGTGATCAAACTACTAATCATTTTCAAGCACGGAATATGACATTATCACTTGAGCAGTCCATATTCAACAGAAGGCACTATGTTGAACTAGCTCAGTCCCGTTCTATGGCGCAGCGCGCACAGTTTGAATTGCAATCGGCAGAACATGATTTGCTCGAGCGTGTTGTTGGCGCATATTTTATGGTATTAGATTCGAAAACACGGTTAGACTTTACGCGGGCGCAGAAAGAGGCAGTAGAACGACAGCTAGAGCAAGCGCGCGATCGCTTTGAGGTTGGGCTTGCAACAATAACTGATGTTAAAGAAGCCGAAGCCTCTTTTGATCTTACCATTGCCGATGAAATATTGAACGAGACCGAACTATCGGTTAATCTGTCTAAGTTGCAAATCATCGTCAACGAAAATATCCCTATGCTGAAAGTCTTATCGGAAGACGCACCAATTGTATATCCCGAACCTCAAAACATAGACGCTTGGATCAAAACCTCAAGCGAGCAAAATCCGCAGCTACTTGCTGAAAAGCTGACTGTCAATATCGCTAACGATGAAGTTAAACGTCAGCGTGCCGACCATTACCCTACGTTGGGTGCATTTGTGCGTCGTAACGAGCGTGAAAGGTTAGGAGATAGACCACCGGGTGGTGAAAGCACGATAAGAGACACTGAGTTAGGAATAGAACTGCAAATCCCATTGTTTGCAGGTGGTGAGACCTACTATAGAGTGAGACGAGCCGCACAGTTTGCACTAGAAAGCCAGAAGCAGTTGGAAGAGACGCATCGCACTGTCAAACAACGAGCACAAGAGTCGTATTTGAACGTGCTAGCGAGCATCAGCAGGACGCAGGCGTTGAGGAGAGCTGTTGACTCGGCACAAAGTGCTTATGAGTCCAACGAAATCGGTTTTAGAGTCGGCACCCGTTCTTCGGTAGATGTGTTGCTTGCGGTAGAAGATTTATTTGCGGCGAAACGCGATTACCTCATGGCGCGCCATCGCTACATCGTTGACATAATCAGCCTAAAAAGGATGGCAGGCATACTTTCTGAGAGAGATATACAACAAATCGATCAATGGCTACGCTAAAGCTGGCAGGCGACAAATCATAGCTGAATGATTGCCGTAGTTTATCGGCTTTTATTGTGGGCGGTGTTTCCGCTATTATTGCTTTACACGGTTATCGTAGGGATTAGATATCGTAGCGTCCGTTATATATTGCAACGTTTCGGTATGTGTCTACCCACTTTGCGCGAGCGACCATTATGGATACATTGCGCATCAGTCGGAGAGCTTAACACCGCATTGCTTTTTCTTGAACAATGGATTGCTAAGTATCCTGAGGATCGTATACTCGTATCAACGAACACGATTAGTTCCGCCCGAGTATTTAGGTCCAAAGCCCGACACCGTATGCAACATTGCTACTTGCCGTTAGATTACATATTCCTAGTGAAACGTTTTTTGAAGACACTTCGTCCGCGTGCGGCACTCATCATGGAAACCGAAGTCTGGTTTAATCTGTTCCATGGTTGTGCCGAGCGTCATATCCCGACCGTGATCATCAATGCCCGCCTGTCAAAGCGCACTGCGAATGCCAATGTGTGGGTACGTCGTTATTATGAGCAGAGCTTGGAGTCCTTAAAAGCAATCTACGCAAAATCCGAACGCGATAGAGAAACTTATATAAAAGTGGGCGCACCGCCGTGGAAAATAAAAACATTGGGCAACCTTAAATACGCAGCGAGCTTTGATGAACAGTTATCGGATTTGATTAACCGGCCTTATATCCTTGCTGCCTCTACCCACGACGACGAAGAATTACAAATTGCCAGAGTATGGCAACAAATAGAAGAGAGAGACTGTGTGCTGGTGATTGCGCCGCGCCATCCTGAAAGAACGGAGAAAATACTAAATGCTTTGCAAAGCAACCATATTCGCGCAAACTATTATCGCCCCAATACGACAGTCAGCGACGGCGATGTCATCTTATACAACCGAATAGGGCAACTACCTCAACTGATAAAACACGCCTGCTTGGTTTTCTTAGGAGGGTCATTGGTTAATAAAGGCGGACATAACATATTAGAAGCGGCTATGCTCGGCACGCCTCAAGTTACTGGTTTTTATTTGGACAACATAATCGAAGAAGCGCAAGCACTGAATGAGATGGGTGGGCTTATCATCATAGACGACGCACAAGCCTTAGCGGATATTTTTGGAAACGTTATCAAACAACCTGATTATTACCAGAAAAATGCCGAAGCGGCGAAGAATTATTTAAGCAGATATGCGGATATTGCCCAACGTTATATGGCAGAATTAGAGGCATTGGATTTTCAACCACCACTGTTGATGCGAGGGAATTTAGGCGAATAAGCGTTGTCGTGGTATCCATCTACCAAAGCTAAAAAATTATCCTTGCTATAGTGGAAACTATCGCCATGCTTTTTATGTAGCTTTTTGAATGAACGTTTTAGGCGGTTGAGGTTAGCTTGCTGCCAAGCATTCCTTTTTTCACATATAAAGCCACGGTCAAAATCCACCAAAAACACCTGGTCTTTCTCAGCTAATAACAAAATGTTATGGGCATTCAAGTCGGCATGAAAAACATTTTTATTGTGAAAGCGGCGGATCGTTTTGCCAATTAGCCGCCAATGCTTCTCTTCAATATCTTGTTCGCACAACAAAGATGACAGAGGCCTAGCCGGTCGGCAACTACCGAAAATCATATCTGCGGTATAGAGCATTAACTTAGGAATGTAAGAAGCTGCACACGGCGTAGGCACTGGTAAATGCCATCGTTGCATTTGGTGAAGTAATCGCCATTCTCTAAATACATAGACTTCACGATATCCTCTATATAGATAACGATCTTTGAGCCAGCGTGTTGCCATTCCACCGCGATGATAATGCTTGAGCATATATTCTTGTCCGTTTATCTTAAAGAAAATTGATTTGGTGCGACCGCCTTCGCTCTCACCAGAAAGCTCGGCTATCCGTGATAATTTTTTGCGGTCAAACCACTCGGCAGTTATCGGGAATTGATAATCGTACAGAATATGGCGGTTCTTAACTCGTAGATATGCTTCGGCTAGCAACATTTTTTTCAATACTTGGGGGTTATTGCTACTATTTTATACTATTTATCTCATATAAACGCGATATGCTTAAAATGTGGGATAATATCATGCAACGATTTTCACAACCTTAAGGGAGTAGATTATGAATGCTATAGATAATTTATATGCAAGACTTTCCGTTATCGGTGATTACCTCTCGATGTTACTACTACGCCTGTTTATTGCGTGGGAGTTTGGGGAAGCAGGCCTAAATAAATTGAGCGGGAGCAATTGGTTTGACAACATTGTTGATGATTTTCCGTTTCCGTTTAATATGATACCTACTAACATCAGTTGGTTTATGGCAACATGGGCAGAGGTCTTGGGGGCGATAGCTATAGCCATTGGTTTGGCTACGCGTTTTTGGGTTTTTACCTTAATCATATTGGATATAGTCGCTTGGTACAGTGTGCACGCAGGCTTCGGTTATAACGTCTGCGATAATGGCTTTAAGTTACCGCTGATTTATTTGATTATATTGCTGGTTTTATTTTTCAATGGTGCAGGAAAGCTGAGCATTGATTATATTATTGCGCGCATGCGTAAATAAAAAATGGAAGTCGCTTCGTATTCGGTTTCTGGTGCCGGGCTGGGATTGCGTAGGAGTCTCATTAAGAAAATCAAGGACAGTGATACTAGAGCGATTGATTTTCTTGAGACTGCACCGGAAAACTGGATCGGTATAGGTGGGCGGATTAGGGAGGAATTTGAGTATTTAGTTGAGCGGTATCCTCTGGTTTGTCATGGGTTGTCGCTTTCTCTAGGTAGCCCCGACCCGCTTGATAGAAAGTTTCTCGGACAAGTTAAGGACTTCATAAAGCAATATTCGGTGCGCTGTTATAGCGAGCATTTGAGTTATTGTTCCGAAGGTGGGCATCTCTATGATTTGATGCCTATCCCGTTTACTCCTGAGGCAGCCGATTATGTTGCCGATCGCATCTGCGAGGTTCAGGATTTTCTCGGGCGGCGCATCGCAATAGAAAATGTCTCCGCTTATATAACACCCGCTAAGACGATGGGCGAGACTGATTTTATTAATCGGGTACTGGAGAGAGCCGATTGTCAATTATTGTTGGATGTCAATAACGTTTATGTTAACTCAGTCAATTTTGGATTTGACCCAAAGCAATATATCAAAGAGCTACCTGCCGAGCGTATTGCTTATTGCCATATTGCCGGACATTATAACGAAGCCCCTGATCTGATCGTTGATACGCACGGTGCCGATGTTATAGAGAACGTTTGGAGCCTATTGGGCGAGACATATAAGCTGTTTGGTGTTATCCCTACCTTGCTAGAGCGTGATTTCAATTTTTCCGGATTTGACGGTCTGCTTTCGGAAGTCGCACGTATTCGCACAATACAACATGGAAACCACTCGTAGGGGAGGGCATGTGGAGCTGTTGAAAAAGTATTGTCATCGCTCAAACGTAACCGCTTGCGCCATTAAATTTATGGTAACCACCTGTAGGGGAGGGTATTGCATTTTGCGATGAATACGCTGCCCAACACCTTAGAGTTCTGCACAACGTCACGCCGATTGACCTACTGGTTCAATCGGCGATTCAATATGCCCTCCCTAAAGTACCGTTCTGAACGAACAGAACCGCTTGCGCCACATGGTTTTGGTTCCCATAAATTGAATGGTGTACGATTTCGTTTGTACAGGCGCGTCGCGTTATGGGAGGGCATGTTAGCCCTCCCTTACGGTGCATGACAGTACATTTTCAACAACCCCGAATGGATTATTTGTGCGAACATGTCGCGTTCGGGAGGGCATGTTAGCCCTCCCTTACGGTGCATGACAGTACATTTTCAACAGCCCGACATGTCTGCACAACGCGCGCCCAATCCGCCCATACCCATGTTGGATCCTTGTACTATCTCAACCACTTGGGCTAACGATGGTTGATTTTAAGCAAGTGCAACGCCAACTGGCGAATCATTTGCGAGACCCGAAACATCATCCTCCTCCCGAAGGGTTGGAAGATCGTCGCCTAGACATCTATAGGCAGTTATTCTTCAAAAATATATCAGGTTTTATCTCTCGCGGTTTCCCAGTATTGAAGAGTCTTTACAAGGAGGATGATTGGAACACATTAGCGCGTGCTTTTTATGCGCATCATCAATGCCATTCGCCTTATTTCATGGAGATTGCTAAGGAGTTTCTTCTTTATTTGGAAAAGGAGCATACGCCGCGCCAATGCGACCCTCCATACCTATACGAATTAGCGCATTATGAACATGTGGAAATCGTGGTGACATTTGCCGAAGATGTCGGCGACCTATCTATGGTAGATGCAAATGGCAATTTAATGGAAGGGCAACCAGTATTGTCGCCGTTGGCTCAATGGCACGATTATCAATGGCCGGTGCATCGTATCAGCCCTGACTACAGACCTGTTGAGCGTGGTTCTGAGATATACCGGCTGGCGATTTGCCGAGATTCCGACCATAAAGTTCACTATATGCTGTTAAATGCCATGACGGTGCTTTTATTGGATTATTTATCCGAACACCCCGACACTAGCGGGCGAGATGCCGTTAGTGCTGTTGCCAAGCAACATTGTCCTAATGATTTAGAGGCGGCTTTAGAAAATGCCCCCCAAGTTTTTCACGACTTCCGCCAAAAAGGCATCGTTTTGGGAGTGAGAACCTAAAAACCAATAATTTTTCCTTGCTTTAGCAATAATATATGGTATCATTTATAATCATTCTAATTTAAGTGATGGACAATTATAGGATAGCCACGATAAAAAGGGACCCCTCTTGATTAAGCAAAGAACCTTAAAAAATTCTATTGAAGCGGTAGGCATAGGTTTGCACACCGGCAAGAAAATAAAATTATCGCTGCGGTCAGCAGCTGCTAATACGGGTATTGTGTTTCGTCGTGTGGACTTGAAAAAGCCGGTGGAAATACCCGCTCAAGCTAAATATGTAACCGATACGCAACTTTCAACTACTTTAGGCGTTGATGGCGCGCATATTTCTACGGTTGAACATTTACTTGCTGCGATTGCTGGTTTGGGCATTGATAATTTATATATAGATGTAGATGCACCCGAAGTGCCAATCATGGATGGTAGCGCGGGTTCTTTCGTATTTTTGTTACAATCGGGCGGCATAGCAGAGCAAAATGCGCCTAAAAAATCTATACGCATCAAAAAGGAAATCAAAATAGAGGATGGCGATAAGTGGATTTGCCTGAAGCCCTATGATGGATTCAAGGTTGCTTTTACGATTGATTTTGACCATCCGGTGTTTGAGGATCGTCAGCAGCGGGTTGAAATAGACTTTAAGACAACTTCTTTTGTAGCTAGTGTGAGCCGTTCTAGAACCTTTGGTTTTCTTAAAGATTATGAGAAATTGCGTGAGCGTGGATTGGTTCTAGGGGGAAGTTTGGAAAATGCTATAGTGATTGACGATCACCGAGTTATGAATGAAGACGGTTTGCGTTCGGAAGACGAGTGCGTCAAACATAAGGTGCTTGATGTGGTCGGAGATTTGTATTTACTCGGACACGGTCTAGTGGGTTGTTGCGAATGTCATAAATCCGGCCATGAATTGAATAACCGCTTACTCATCAAGTTGCTTGAAGATGTTGAGGCGTGGGAAGAGAATCTGTTAGAGGACTCCGACACTGCCGTTTTGCCTATCATCTATCCTTTGGCAGAAGACTATACCTGACGGCGTGATAGTCGCTTAGATGCCGCCTCATCCAGGAGGCATCAGTTCACGATAATATTCTTGAAACTCTGATACGGACTTTTCTAATGTTTTCAGGTACATGAGTTCGAAATTCCTCTTTGAGTTGTTTTAATATCTCGCGCTGGTGACAACGTATGTAAGTAACATAATGGGGATAATCTGTAACCAAAACGATATGGTCTTTTTCGAACCCACCCACCCAGCAATGCGATGCTATTTCTCTGGGCAATCGGGTGCGTGCGCTCTCGCTCATAATTTCAAGCAGCTGTGCTTTGCGTGCCAAGCTAGGATTGATTAAATCTCCAAGTTTTTTCATCGTTCAACTATAAGCCAACCATTAATTTCCTGTAAAATGGTTTATTATGCGCAATATTGCCCAAGGTATCAAAAATAAATGAAAAAAGTCTCTTATGCTTAAACTTATTAACAAGCTCGTCCGTTCCAAGAATGAGCGGCTACTGAAAAAATACCGAAAGGTTGTTCAAGATATTAATGCTTTGGAAGAGCCATACAAAGATCTAAGCGATGCCGAACTACTCGCTAAAAAGGATCAATTCAAAGAACGTCTAGCACAAGGGCAGAGCTTAGACCGCCTATTGCCCGAGGCTTTTGCTACCGTGAAAGAGGCAGCGTCGCGCGAACTCAACATGAGACACTTTGATGTGCAGTTAATTGGCGGTATGGTCTTGCATGACGGTAAAATTTCCGAGATGCGTACTGGCGAAGGCAAAACCTTCATCGCACCGTTGGCTGCTTATTTGAATGCATTAACCGGGCAAAGCGTGCATATCGTGACGGTCAACGACTATTTGGCGCGCAGAGACTCCGAATGGATGGGTGCCGTTTATAGAAAATTGGGACTGAGCGTCGGGGTTGTCGTTGCCGGGCAGAAACCCGAAGAGCGGGTTGCCGCTTATAAAGCCGATATTACCTATGGGACGAACAACGAGTTTGGTTTTGATTATCTACGGGACAACATGATCTACGAGGCTTCGCAAAGGGTGCAGCGGGGACATTACTTTGCAATCGTAGACGAGGTCGATTCTATTTTGATTGACGAGGCACGCACGCCGTTGATTATCTCTGGCCCCACCGAAGGAAGCTCCGATATTTATTATCAAATAGACAAGCTGGTGAAACGCCTCAAACCGTGCACTGACGATAGCGAGGCGGACGATTATACGATAGATGAGAAATCCCGTGCTGCGTTGTTGACTGAGGCAGGGCATCAGCGTATTGAAGAGGCGTTACTTAGGGAAGGGTTGCTAAAAGAAAACGAAAGCCTTTACGACCTCAACAATGTTAATTTATTACACCATGTAAGTGCCTCACTTAGGGCGCACGGCTTGTTCAAGAAGAATGTGGATTATTTAGTGCGCAACGGCAAAGTCTTAATCGTTGACGAGTTCACTGGGCGCGTCATGGCGGGGCGGCGTTGGTCCGATGGTTTGCACCAAGCGGTGGAGGCAAAAGAGGGTGTGCGTGTAGAACATGAAAATCAAACGCTAGCATCCATTACTTTCCAGAACTATTTTCGCTTGTACGAAAAGTTAAGCGGTATGACCGGCACCGCCGACACTGAAGCCTCTGAATTTCAGGATATCTACGGCTTGGAAGTCGTCGTTATTCCGACCCATGTACCTATGGTTCGTGAAGATGAACCTGATGCAGTTTATATGTCCGAGCAGGAGAAATACGAGGCTATACTCAAAGATATACGAACAAGTTTTGAAGTCGGGCAACCGACATTGATCGGAACCGCCTCTATTGCAGTCTCCGAGTATCTCTCCAAGATGCTGGGCAAAGCGAAAATCAAACACCAAGTCCTCAATGCCAAGCACCACGAAGCCGAGTCTAAAATCATCGCCCAAGCGGGTCGTCCCAGTGCCGTGACTATTGCAACGAATATGGCAGGTCGTGGTACCGACATCGTGTTAGGTGGCTCGCTTGACACTGAGCTAGAGGAAGCCGACGAAAGCAAGCACGATGCGATGCGCGAGGATTGGCAGCAACGCCACCAACAGGTAATAGAAGCAGGTGGTTTGCGGGTTATCGGTACCGAAAGGCACGAATCTAGACGGGTGGACAACCAGCTGCGAGGTCGCTCAGGACGTCAAGGCGATCCCGGTTCAAGCCGCTTTTATCTGTCTTTGGACGATAGCCTAATGCGTATTTTTGCCGGCGACAAAGTGCAGTCCTTGGTAGAAAAGCTGGGGATGCAGGAAGGTGAAGCGATAGAACATCCGTGGATGAACAGAGCGATAGAAAATGCACAGCGCAAAGTGGAGTCGCATAACTTTGATATTAGAAAAAACTTGTTGGAATACGACAATGTAGCAAACGAGCAACGACAGGTCATCTATAAGCAACGAAACGAGCTGATGGAAACCGAACAAGTGCACGAACAGATTTTGGATATATTGGGCGAGGTCGGCGAAGCTGTGGTTGACCAATATGTTCCCGAAGGGCAGTTGGAGGAGCAATGGGATATCAAAGCCCTCGAAAAAAACTTATCCCAAGAATTTGGCTTAGAGTTGAAGTTTGATGCCTCTGCATCCTCCGAGATTGATATCTCAACGACTGTGATACGCGAAAAAGTATGCGACACCATGCTCAAAAACTATGAAGAAAAAGAGGCTATTTTTGGCCAAGAAACCTTATACAAAATAGAAGTGATTTTGATGATGCGAGTTTTGGATAATTACTGGAAAGAGCATTTGGCAAATATGGATCATCTGCGTCAAGGTATTGGCTTGCGCAGTTTCGCTCAGAAAAACCCCAAACAAGAATATAAACGAGAGGCATTTGCGATGTTCCAACTGATGTTGAATACCGTCCGCCATAACCTTGCTTCAAGTCTGATGAGATTGAACAAACAACCGGAACTAAAGCCGGCGCAATCTCCCAACGAGGATGCGATAAATTATCAACACCAACAACCAAGGAGCAATTTGCCGCCGACCGTGCCGCAACCTGATGTAGCAAATGCTACTGCGCCGATGCTTGCGGCTGCCGGTGGCATTGCCTCCATACCACCGGATAATGCACCCCCACCCCCCCGCAACATGCAATCGCTAAAACCTGAGACGATTCGGCGCACTCGTAAAAAGTTAGGGCGTAACGATCCGTGCTATTGTGGCTCAGGCAAAAAATATAAACATTGTTGCTATGAGAAAGATAGAAAAGCCGGTTTCCATTAAAGTCACACGTCTTGCTAAAAAAGTACCGTTGTCGTACAAACCCAACCGCTCCGCGCCACTAAATTATGCAAACGGTAGGGGAGGGCTAACATGCCCTCCCTAAGGTACCGTTCTGCACTATTTCAACCGCTATGCGCCACTTGGCTTTGGTTCCCATAAACGAAATGAATGAATGGCTTGTTTTTGCAGACACAACGCTTTAGGGCAGAATAAAGCCGCCGATTGAGCCGGTGGGTCAATCGGCATTTCAATTGTCTGCCCCTACGGTGAACAAAATACTTTTTCAGCAGCCTCATATGTCTTGCTACGGTTAACGATTTGTGCTACCGTGGCTTGCGCAAAAAATATGAATATTGTCATTATGAGAAAGATAGAAAAACCGGCTCCTATTAAAGGCATCCGTCTTGCTGCGATTGCTGCTGAAATACGATACTTGGGACGCGATGACTTAGTTCTGATAGAGCTGTCGAAGACAACCAACACCGCAGTGTGTTTTACCCGCAATGCATTCAAGGCTGCCCCAGTGATATTGAGCGAGGCATACCTTGATGTAGCACAACCTCGTTACTTGCTTATCAATGCCGGCAATGCTAATGCTGGTGTAGGTCAGATAGGTATTGACGATGCCAAAGCGTGTTGTCAAGGTGTTGCCGATGCAAGCAGTGTTGCCGTTGAACAAGTGCTGCCTTTTTCTACCGGGGTCATGGTAGAACGGTTGCCGACATCCAAAATCATCTCAGCAATTCCTGATTTGCTCGCTAAACTCTCGCCCGATAATTGGGAAGCGGCTGCGCAAGCAATCATGACCACCGACACCGTTGCTAAATGGTTCAGTGTGGAAGTGCCACTTGGTTCAGAAACGATTTCTATAACCGGCATTGCCAAAGGCTCAGGTATGATTTGCCCCAATATGGCAACCATGTTGGCTTATGTCGCAACAGATCTAAAGGCAGACCAGCAAATACTGCAACAGTTATTACAGGAAACCTTAGCAACTTCGTTTAATTGCATCACGGTTGACGGAGATACTTCAACCAATGATGCTTGCGCATTGCTTGCGACTGGCACCAGCGGCGTAGATTGGGAATCACTCTCCGCATCCGACAAAGATGCTTTCTCTGAAGCATTGAAAGCAGTCATGCAAGAATTAGCAAAAAAGATCGTTCGCGACGGAGAAGGCGCAAGTCATTTCATAGAAATACAGGTGGAACAAGCGAAATCTCACGAAGAGGCACGTCAAGTCGCTTATACGATTGCACACTCACCACTGGTTAAGACGGCTTTCGCTGCTGCTGATCCAAACTGGGGAAGAGTTATCTCCGCAGTGGGGCGCAGTGGTCTGGAAGCATTGGACATAAACAAGGTAAGCTGCTTTATAGACGATTATTGCTTGTACCACCGCGGTGCATTGGATTCGAATTACGATGAAGCAACTGCAAAGGCTATCATGGAGAAACCAGAAGTCCACCTGAGAGTATCACTTGATAGAGGCACCGAAAGCGCATTAATATGGACTTCGGATTTGACCGAAGACTATGTAAGAATTAATGCCGCATACCGAACTTAAAACAGCCTCGACAATTTCAGTCGCCTTAGGCGTTGTTTTACGAGATAACCGCGTACTCGTCGGTTGGCGCGATAGCGCATTGCCTCTAGGAGGCTGTTGGGAATTTCCCGGCGGCAAAGTCAAATCAAACGAGGCACCGAAACAAGCTATGGTGCGAGAATTGAAAGAAGAGCTTGGGCTAGTCATCAAAGAAAGCGATGCCAAACCGCTCATTGAATTTAAATGGTTGTATGACGCACAAAGATATTCGTTTAGTGTGTATACGATAAAAAATTGTCGGGGTGAGCCGAGCTGTCATTTTTATAAGTCATTGGAATGGCAAACCGTATCGGAACTCAAAGCAAGCGACTTCCCGCCGGCGAACCGTGTGATTATCAAAGCGTTATCGTTGCCCGATCGCTATTTAATAACCCCTTCACTGCTTGATTTAAATGTGCTAAAGCAAGGTTTGGATATAGCATTTCAATCGGGTATATCGCTTGCCGTCTTTCGCTCCACTGAAATCGATAGCCGCACATATATAGAATATGCGCGCAAGCTATTATCGCAGTCTCCGACATGGAGCAGTAGATTGCTGATACATAATCATCCGACCCAAGTAGATACCTTGAACGCAGCCGGCGTACAACTCAGTACTAAATACGCGGCGAAATATCACACTCGCCCTCTGGCAGAAGACAAACTACTCGCCGTCTCATGCCACAATCGCATAGAACTCGAACATGCCTGCCGCTTAGAAGCCGACTTTGCTTTACTCGGACCGCTCAAAGCGACACCCAGCCATCCCGGAAAACCGCCTTTGGGCTGGGAGACTTTCCAAACACTCGTAAAAGACGCAACGATACCAGTCTATGCAATCGGCGGACTCCAAACTGCCGATTTAGCCGACTGCCGAACCCATGGCGCACAGGGCATCGCTGCAATCCGAAACCTCTGGCCCCTATCGTAGGAGCGGACTTGCATGTCTGTATAAACTTAACCGCTCCGCGCCATTAAATTTATGAAAACGGTAGGGGAGGGCTAACATGCCCTCCCTAAAGTACCGCACTTGCACGACATCTAACCGCTTGCGCCACTTGGTTTTGGTTTACATAAACGAAATGAATGGATGGATTGTTTTTGCAGACACAACGCGTTTGGGCGGACAATTAAAACGCCGATTGACCTACTGGTTCAATCGGCGGTTCTATCTGACGGGGTGGTTGTGGCGTATCTGCACAAACCCAAATCATGCAAAAATTATGAGCTTCGGATTGGGAATTAGTTCACAAACATCACGATCAAGCTGACAAAAGAACTCACCGAAACAACTACGCCGATCATTAACGCAACACCCCATTTGTAGACATCATCTTTAAATTTAGATTGTTCCGATAAGATTTTTTCAATTTTAGCTGCTATACTCGCAATACCCTCTTTTATATTTCCAATGTCGGTTTGCATAGCCGCCATCTTGGTTTCAAGTTTGTTTAGTCTCGTTTCTATGTTTTTTATATCGGCTTTTATTTCTACGATGTCGGTTTCAACCTTGTCTAGTCTCAGTTCTATACTTTTTATATCAGCTTTCATTTCTACGATGTCGGTTTCAACCTTGCTTAGTCTCGGTTCTATACTTTTTATATCGGCTTTCATTTCTACGATGTCGGTTTCAACCTTGCTTAGTCTCGGTTCTATACTTTTTATATCGGCTTGCATTTCCATCTGTCCGGTTTCAAGGTTGCCTAGCTTCGGTTCTATACTCTCCATAAATGAACTTGCTTTGTCCGATTGTAGAACATGCGTTTCTGACTCTAGAAAGTCCAGCTTTGACTTCATTTCAAGCACCATTTTGTAAATGGTTTCAATCGTTAAGTTATTTACATTTTCTATATTTTCCATCTCTAACCTCTCTTGTTGAATTATAAGAAATAGCCTGCGTTATAGCAAGCCGTCTAATCATAATCCAATTTTGGACCAGGTTATATGGTGCTTTCCGGCACTTCCGACGAATGGTATTAAAAAGATAGACGAACTGCACGGTAAAATTGCCGTTTGTTGCAATGGCAACAAGCGGCGGTTCTATCTGACGGGGTGGTTTTTGCGTACCCACCATCTTTGCACAGATCTAAATCATGCAAATATGATGGGCTTCGGGGCAGAAATTATTTCGCGAGAATCAAGATCATGCTAATAATAGCACCTGTTGAAACAGCTAGGCAGATCATTAACATAACACCCAATTTATTGATGTCCCTTCTAGATTTATCACATTCTATTGAATAGATGTCTCTCCCTATTTTCCAAATATCATTTTTTATATTCCCGATTTTAGCTTTTATAACCAATCTCTCAGCTTCAGCGTTACTCAGTTTTAGTTCTAGACTTTCTATATCGTTTTGTATTTTTACCTGTCCGGCATCAAGGTTACTTAGTCTAAGTCCTATGCTTTCTATATCAGCTTGCATTTTCACTTGTCTGGTTTCAAGATTACTTAGTTTCAGTTCTATACTTTCTATGTTGGCTTTCATTGCTGCGATATCGGTCTTAATCTTACTTAGTCTTAGTTTCAAACTTTCTATATCATCTTTCACAACCGCTATTTCGGTTCTTATGGCTGAGGTGCAGGCTTCAAGGCTAGCCAATCTCAGTTCCATATGCTTGATGTATAAACTTGCCTTGTCCGATTGTAGAACATGCGTTTCCGATTCTAGAAAGTCCAGCTGTGTATTCATTTCAAACACCATTCTGTAAATAGTTTCGTTGAGTTATCTATATTTTCCATTTCTAACCTATTCAGTTGAATTATAAGAAATAGCCCGTATCATAGCAAGGAGAGCTGTCGATTGGACCAGTAGGTCAATCGGCGTGACATTGTGCACAACTTTAACTTGATTGCTGAATTCGTACATCACAAAATGCAATATCCGCTCCGCGCCACCAAATCATGGTTGCCGTAAACTAAATGGATAGAATGGATTGCCTATACAGACACAACGCGTTAGGGCAGTATAAAGCCGCCGATTGAGACAGTAGGTTAATCAGGCAACAAAGGCAATCCTAATTCCTTCAAAAATTGGTTATGAGTTTCGGTCGCTTTAGCAGTTCTTTTTTCCAGTTCAACCAAATTATTATGGGTTTCCTCTAAATCTATTTCCGGTTCCGGTTTGGCGACGCTCACATAGCGCGAAATATTCAAATTGAAATCATTCTGCTCAATTTCCTCCGCAGAAACTCGGCGAGAATAGCGTGGTTCTTCTTTACGAAATTGGTAGGTTTCTACAATTTTGTTTATATGTTCATCCAATAATTTGTTCTGCCGTGTGCCTGCTTCATAGTGTTCGCTCGCATTGATGAATAATATATCGTCGTCTTTTTTGCATTTTTTCAGCACTACGATACAAACTGGGATGCCGGTAGAGAAAAATAGGTTTGCTGGCAAGCCGATTACCGTATCAATGTGATTGTCTTTTAAGAGTTTGGTTCGAATACGTGCCTCCGCATTGTTGGCTTTGCCGCGAGACAGTACGCCGTGAGGCAGAATAATCGCCATCACACCTTCGTTGTCCAGAAAGTGCAAGCCATGCAGTAAAAAAGCAAAATCCGCTGTTGATTTGGGTGCAATCCCATGGTTTTTGAAACGAGAGTCTTTACGCAGTTCGTCATTGGGTTCCCAGCGGTAGCTGAAAGGTGGATTGGCAACAACAGCACTAAATTCCAATTTTTTAGCCGGATTCATTTCTCGTAGTATATTCCAATCATTTAGTAATGAATCACCATGATAAATCTCAAACTCAGTATCTTTTACCCCGTGTAGCAACATGTTCATGCGTGCAAGATTATAGGTGGTAATGTTTTTTTCCTGACCGTATATCCTACCGATACCTCCGGCACCCAAACACTTACGTACATTGAGTAGCAGAGAACCTGAACCACATGCAAAGTCCAGCACGCTTCCCAGCTTTTTTTTGGTTCCGTTTTTCGGCTTCTGCGAATCAAGTGTAACGATACGAGATAAAATCGTTGAAATTTCTTGTGGCGTATAAAACTCGCCGGCTTTTCTACCCGACCCAGCGGCGAATTGACCAATCAGATATTCGTAGGCATCGCCAAGAATGTCTGTATCCGTCGAAAACTCTGCCATGCCTTCGGCAATTTTTTGGATGATTTTGCAGAGCTCTCTGTTGCGTTCGGTTGCAGTCTTACCAAGCTTTTCTGAATGTAGATTGATTTCCGAAAACAAGCCTTGAAGGTTGCTCTCAAAACTATGGATTTCAATATATTTGAAACCGTTTTCAAGGGTTATTAATAATTGATCATCTTGCAAGCGTGCCATTTCGGCAATCCTGCTCCATAGATATTCGGGTTCAATTGCATAATGCATCTTGCGACGCATCTGTTCTTCAAGTTTAGCGGCATCGGCGGGGGTTTTGGCATAGAATATCGCTAACGGCGATCTTTTATCTCCATCTTCGGGTTTAGGGTAATCCTGCCCAAGTTCTCTTTTTGCGGCAGCCTCGTAGTTGTCGGATAAATAACGCAAAAACAGAAACGATAGCATATAGTCGCGAAAGTCGTCGGCATCCATGGAGCCGCGTAGCTGGTCGGCAATATCCCACAGAGTTTTGCCGAGTTGATTAAATTGTTCTTGGGTCATACTGGTTTCCCTTTAGTTGATTCCTCAAATAATTCCGGATTAAATCGGTAGTTTTTCATTAAGTCATTAAGAATTTTGCGAAAAATATCTTTATTGTCCTGTACCATTTCTCGCGGTTCAAATAGTGGGTACTTTCTGTGGCTTAGGGCGTTAATAATTCTTGCATATAATATAGAATCTGTATCGTCTCTTCCTTTTTCAATACATGCTGAAAAATGTGTGAAACCATGAAAAACTGCTATTTTTTCCAATATGCTACGCAGGATACTGAAGTGATAAGTGTACAGCTCGCCTGACTCTGCTTTTTTATATAGTTCTTGTAACAAAGCTACATGATAAAAGAAAGGTTTATTACTGGTGTCTTTTAGAAGATAAGTATTTAAAGCCGTATCTTTGCTAAAAAAATATTTATCAGCATTGCTAAGTTCGTTACACATCACATTGAAAAATAGCGAATGGTGAGAAGATATAACTGTTTTCAGGGTATGTTCCTTTTTCAATAATTGTGCTAGATGATGGGCGACCATTATTGCGTTGTTTTCATCAAGAGATGAAATAGGGTCATCAATATAGATATATTTTACCCAATCATAGGCTTCATCCCCATCTATTACCAGCTGAACAATAGCTAGAAAAAAGCACCAAATAAAGATGTTTTCTTCACCGCGTGAAACTTTGATGTTGTCAGATTTATCACGATAGAAGCGCACAGCCCACTTGTTGGTATCAATCTTGAAACCAAAATCGGTATAACGATTGAGAAGTTCAGGGATACGGGTATCCATGTGCGACTCTTCATAACGGTCAAAAAACTTTGATTCTATATTGAGTTTTAGCTTGTATTCTTTGTCGTTGTCCCAAGTGAACAGGTCTTCGGTGTATGCATTAAAATACAAGGTGTCCCGTTGATCTCCCTTTTTTCCTCGTTCTTTAAATTTCATTGACAAACGCGTTTTGCCTATACCGTTGTGGGCAAACAGAAGAATGTATTTTTTACCTTTCTCTGCGTCTTCCTTTTTATCTTCTAGTCGTTTGCGCAGATAGCCTGCTACTTCATCTAGACTGTCAAAGGAGTTTTTAGTAGTTTTATTCATGCACTCATCTTGTCTGCAGTGGGAAACAATCTTTGCATCAAACCTTTTTTGTGAGTCTGGAGCATGTCTATTTTTTCGGCTTGTGCAGTTATTAAATCATCAATGGATGACAAACAGCCAGCAATTTTTTGCTGTTCTTTAGACTCTATTTTAGGGAAACAAATAGTTTTCTCTTGAAGAGTTGAAAAATGTCTTCTGTAGCTTTCCCTCGCTATTGGATAAGCTAAAAGATATTGATAAAGGTAGTTTGGATTTATAAGTTTTTTTGCCTTAAGTATTTTTATGCCATCTGCACCTTGCACAAAAGGTTTATCTATAATCTTGAGAACGCAGGTGTGATCGCCAAAAATAATAAGTGATGATTCAGTAGAGATAAGTGCATCTTCATCATTCGTGAAACCACATATATATTTTTGAGCTTGATCAATGATTGGAAACTTACCTTCTTTTAAGTAAAGATTAGACGGCAACTTTTTGGGAGGATTTAATGTTGATACTAGGTTAATGACTTTATCTTTGTTCCACTCTTTCTCACCTCTAAACCCAGGAAAGCGTAGTTTGGGGGTGGTTTCGCCTTCGTCAGGGAATAGTTGTTGCATCAGGGCTTTTTTATGCTTTTTCAGGGCATTGAGTTTTTCGGTTTGTGTGGAGATGCTCTCGTCAATGGATGACAAACAGCCAGCAATTTTTTGCTGTTCTTTAGACTCTATTTTAGGGAAACAAATAGTTTTCTCTTGAAGAGTTGAAAAATGTCTTCTGTAGCTTTCCCTCGCTATTGGATAAGCTAAAAGATATTGATAAAGGTAGTTTGGATTTATAAGTTTTTTTGCCTTAAGTATTTTTATGCCATCTGCACCTTGCACAAAAGGTTTATCTATAATCTTGAGAACGCAGGTGTGATCGCCAAAAATAATAAGTGATGATTCAGTAGAGATAAGTGCATCTTCATCATTCGTGAAACCACATATATATTTTTGAGCTTGATCAATGATTGGAAACTTACCTTCTTTTAAGTAAAGATTAGACGGCAACTTTTTGGGAGGATTTAATGTTGATACTAGGTTAATGACTTTATCTTTGTTCCACTCTTCCTCACCTCTAAACTCTGGGAAGCGTAGTTTTGGCACTAGTTGCTTGTGCTCACTCATAAGCTGATAGTCCTAAGATGTCTTGTCCGCGAGCCAGTTTCATTGATATCGTTAAGTCGCTCAGGTGTTAGCCATTGCAATTATGCAGCCAGTTCTTCTGCTACATTTTCACGATCAGACCACAGGACAGGTTTTAGGTCATAGGTTTGCAAGGCGGATGTCACAGATTCAGAAACAGAACCTTCTGCATCATTTAAGAAGGCATAGAATTGTGGGTTTGAGGTTCTGACTTCTCGTGTGTCAAGACATTTGAAAATCAGTGTTTTTGTGTTAACTTTTTTAGGGTTATTAACTACCTGAATAATCCGTTCAGGATGTTGGCGAGATCTTGGGATAATACAGTCAAATAGATAGTCGTATCCGCTTTTACCGGGGAGCTTAACCTTTGGAGTAAAACGAATATTTTCTAAGTCAAGCCATTTTGTGAGCTCATCGGAAAATAGACTAGTGATATAAGGTGAAGCTAAGTAGAACAAATCATTAACCGCCAGCATGGCTTGAACAAGATTATGCTTTTGTCGAGAGAAATTTTTCGATGTGGCTTCCAATAATAATTGCTCGCCTTCTAGTTGCACACCGAATCCATTCAAAGTGGTTTCTAACAATGTCTTGCGTTTTTTGCTTTTTAGAGAGCATCCGGAATTGATTAAATCATTAATGATATAACCGTCATCTGTGAGTAAATAGCCACCATTTTTTTGACACACATAAAACTGCAAACAGTCATTGTGGCGATCCAGATGTGGTGTGGTTACCTGAACCCAACGCTTGTCTATTTGTTTCAGAACCGTTTTATCTTTGAGCCAACGAATGTAGTCGTCCAGTAGTGATTGAATGTCGTCTATCATCGTGTAAATAGTCTTTTATTAATAATGGGTTTTTTAATAATAACGCAATAATCCATAAAAGCACCTAGAAATTCTGAAGTATCGCTAATCCCCATAAATTCTCTTGGCAATGGAAACGCATACTTATCGTCGTAGCCTTCTCTATATAGATGGAGGTGGGGGCATTCAAGCTCTTGGCCGTCAGGGTTTCGATGAGGATGTCCCCCTAAATCTAAACGCGCCAAAACGACAACTTTTCGTGCTCTAGTTTGGAAAGTTTTTGCACAAACAAAATCGTACGCCATCTAATTCATGGGAACCACAACTGGGGCTGTTGAAAAATAGTGGGTACGCAAAGAACCACCCCGTCAGGCTTCGCCTGCCACCCCTCCAAAGGAGGGGAATACCACTTTTTCAACAGTCAGAGGTGTCATCTAATTTTCCCTACATGATGAGGTCTGTAATGCTCATTCATAAGCTGATAGTCCCGATATATCTTGTCCGCGAGCGAGTTTTCTTAAGTAGGGTCCTAAGTCTTTCATTAGGTCGGTCTCTTTTTCCATTCTGGCTTTCCAGCCTAGTTCCATTGGTTTGAGTAAGTCGCTCAGGTGTTCGCCGTCAAAAATCCTGCGATCCATGATGTTGTCGACAAAGGTTTGCAGGGCATCTGTTTGCAAGCCATGTTTTTGTGCCATCTTTGTTAGCATTTGTTGTGATTTCTGCTCCTTAAATTTTTCATAGCCGTCTCGTACGGCTTGTTCATCCATCACTACACCAGCTTCTAACTGATTGACATAGTCAATAATATCTTCCCTGTCTTCTTCTAGGTTGGCAACGCTCTGAATCAGTTGAATGAGTTTCTCACGGTTCATTTTCTGTGGGGTGCTAGATTGCGTGATTTCGGAGATCAGCTTGATGATATAGTCATAGTCAATTAGAACCGAAGAGAACAGCACCAGTTCAAAATCCAGTTGTTCGGCTTTGTCGGCATCGCTGTCTGTGTTCCAATTTTCTCTTAATTCTCGTGCGGTTTCTAAATAGGCACTTCTAAAGCCTTGCAGATGGTCTTCCGGTAATAGTTGTTCTATTTTTTGTTTGCTGTTGTCATCCACATCAGTGTATTGATCGAGCTGTGTTTTTAGTTTCTGCACATCTCTGAATTGGTTTATGAAGCTGGCTTTGGCAACATCGCCATTGAGGTTGGCTATTTCTGAAGGGTGGAATTCCAAATTCTCTTTTTCCATAAAAGTTTGCAGTTGTTGCACTGCGGTTTCGTATTCTTCAATTACTTTGGAGGCGGGATCAACCAGCCAGATTTGTTTATTGGCATACGCTTCTTTTCCTGAAAACAGGATAATAGCGTCATCTACTGCTTTATTTTGTCCGCGAAAATCAAGAATGTTGCCATGTGGTTTGGTGCCGTTCAGTATTCGGTTGGTGCGCGAAAATGCCTGAATCAGTCCATGATGTTTAAGGTTTTTGTCCACATACAAGGTGTTAAGGTATTTGGAGTCAAAGCCGGTGAGTAGCATGTCCACCACAATCGTAATGTCAATTTTCTTTTTGTGCGGGTAATCGGAATTTTTGTATTGCTGATCTTTAATGCGCCCTTGTATATCTTGGTAATAGCGGTCAAATTCGTTAATGCTAAAACCGGCACCGTATTGCTCGTTGTAGTCGGCAATGATGGTTTTGAGTGCAGCCTTTTTCTTTTCTGGTTCCACTTTGTTGTCTTCTTTTTCCTGCTCCAGTTCGTCTTGTAGTTGTTTTATGTCATGGAGGTTGTTATCGTCTTTGTCTAAGGTTTGTATTGGGGGTGTGAACACACAGGCGATGTTGAGTGGTATAAAGCTATCGTCTTCGGCTTGCTTTTGTTTTTGTATTCGTTTGAACTGTTCGTAATAGTTGATAGCCTCGTTGATTGACCCAGTAGCCAGTAGGGCATTAAAGCGGCGGTTGTTGGTAGCACTATCATGCTTTTGTAGTATTTCTTTGACGACTGCCTCTGGCGTGGGCTTAACCTTTGCAGGCTGTTTGCTTTTATCGTCGGTGCCGTTGTCATTGTTTTGACCGAAGTAGTCAACATGGAACTTAAGTACGTTTTTGTCTTCAATGGCATTGGTGATGGTGTAAGCATGTAGCTCTTTTTCGAAGACACTCTCAGTTGTGACGCGGTAAGATACCGTCCCGTCAATTTTTTGGTCTTTAGCATTTTCATCAAAAATTGGTGTGCCAGTAAAGCCGAATAGTTGAGCTTGAGGAAAGAAGGTTTTAATGGCATCGTGGTTTTTGCCAAACTGCGAGCGATGACATTCGTCAAAGATAAATACGACGCGCTTGTCGCTCAGTGGTTTCAGACGCTCTTTGTAGGTTTGTCTGCCTTTTTGTTTATGCAGGCGAGCCTTTTTACTGCTATCATCCAGTGCCAGTGCCAGTTTTTGGATGGTGGTGACGATGATTTTGTCGGCGATATCTTCGGACAGCATACGGCGCACTAAGGTCTTGGTGTTGGTATTTTCCTCGACGCACTTTTCTTGGAATTTGTTGAATTCCGCTCTGGTCTGGTGGTCAAGGTCTTTGCGGTCTACGACAAAAAAGCATTTCTCAATATCGTGATTGTCTTTTAGCAGAGTTGATGCCTTGAACGAAGTAAGGGTTTTGCCACTACCGGTTGTATGCCAAATATAGCCGTTGCCGCGGTTTTCGTTAATGCAGTCAACGATGGCCTTTACTGCATAGATTTGGTAGGGACGCATAATCATCAGTTTTTCTTCGCTTTCCACTAGCACGATATAGCGACTGATCATCTCACTGAGTTTGCATTTTCTTAAAAAGCTATCGGCAAATCCATCCAATCCAGTGATTTTTGTGTTTTCTCGGTTAGCCATTCGGTAAATAGGCAGAAAGCGTTCGTCGGCATTAAATTCAAAATATTTGTCGTTATTGTTTGTGAAGTAGTAGGTGTTATATCCATTACTGACGATAAACAACTGCATAAAACATAGCAGGCTGTTGGTGTAGCCGTTGCCGGGATCATTTTTGTATTTGACAATCTGTTGCATAGCTTTCTGAGGGACAACATCGTGTCTTTTTAACTCAAGTTGAACAACGGGGATGCCGTTGATGAGTATCACGACATCATAACGGTGATGGCTATACTCGGTATTGATACGTATTTGGTTGATGACTTCAAATTCGTTTTTACACCAGTCTTTGGTATTCACTAAGGTATATTGGAGTGGTGTTCCATCCTCTCGTTCAAAGTGATGATATTCGCGCAGGGTTTTAGCTGCTTTAAATACATCGTTGCTTACGATGTTGCCAAGCAGACGGGCGAATTCGGTATCAGTTAGAGTAACACGATTGAGGGCTTCAAACTTTTTGCGAAAGTTTTTTTCAAGTGTAGCCTTATCACGAATGTCATCACGATAGGTGTATTTAAGTTCCTGCAACTTCTTTATGAAGTCGTTTTCAATTTGTCCTTCGCTGATAGCCAATTTTGTTCTCTCTAAGGTGATTTTTAGGGAAGTATAACAAAAAAACCTGCCTCTAGTGAAATGAAGCCGTTGAAAAAGTATTTCATGCACCGTAGGGGCGGACAATTGAAATGCCACTTGACCTACTGGCTCAATCGGCGGTTCTATTTTTCAACAGTCCCACATGCTCATGCCAAACTAACCGCTTATGGGTGAATAGATGCTTGAGCCATAAAAAAGGGTCCGTTTAATGGGTGATTCATTATTGACACCTGAGTGTTTGATTTCAGAGATGCATCTATGTCGTCGTACGCATGATTCAGTTTCTGATACCCTGTGCATTTTTTGACTTGTGAAGGTGCCGACTCCCAATCATGCATAATCAGTGATTGTTGATTAATTTTTGTCGGTTTCTCATGATGCAAAAATGTCAAGGTGTTATTTCCAATCATTGGGTATTTGTTCTCGTTTAATAGGTTTGCACGAGGGTCAGCCTGAGCCATCACTCTAAAACGCACCGAAATGGCTGATTTTCCAACCGTTCTAGTTTCGGCAAATTTGGATTGCTGCACACTGAAATTTTCCGAAAGACTTGCCAAGATAGACTCATCCGACACAGAGTCTAATGCAACCTGATTAAATGCATTGGTTAAAACTTCGTTAACCGACATAGTTTCAAAGAAAGCCCCACCGACTAATATTGTTTTAGACAGTGGGTAAGATGCCGATTGTTTGACCCCTCGGATTAAGTAATAGACATCTCTCTCTGGCATTGTTTCCTTCACCTCGCCGGACTCAATCAATATTTTCTGAATGTTTTTTGGTAAATCGTCAATACACTTTTTTGCACTGGGGATTGTTGAGTTGAATGAGGCAATACTGTGTGATTTCGTATCTTTCAATTCAATAAACTCACCTCCGGAGTACCGGCTATCACCACTTATTTTGAGTACAAAATCAGGAAATCCTGATTTTGATCTGGCAGCAATCATCTCTTCGGGATAAGCAAAATCTTCTAGGTTATTTTCTTGTACGAAATATCCTCTGCGCCCCATCAGGAATACAAAAAAATGGAAGATGGAAGAGTGAATTTGATTACTCAACTAATTGCTAATTGTGGTTGCGTATGAATTGCCGTTTTAGTCGGCCATATCTCATTAAGATCCGGAGTGCAGGCATATACTGCCCGATGTTTTATCAGCGAATCAGATGGTCTTATGTGGTTCAAACGCTGTTTGATGTGATTTATGTTGACCGAGTCTTTTTCCACTCCGATAGAATGGCGTCCCAGTTGCGAAGCAACCACTAAGGTTGTTCCGGTTCCACAAAATGGATCAAAAACACAATCTCCAGGAGCAGTTGACGCTAACACCATTCTAAGTAGTAATGCAATAGGCGATTGCTGTTTATGCGCGCGTTCCCCATCTTTAGAACGCAATGCTTCATCACCAGCAAAATAACCAGAGGTGAGTTCACGAATGTCATCCCATACATCAGGCACGAAAATCCCATTGTTGCGTGGTGCATAGCCGTTGATTAACGGTGGGTCGATTCTCAATCTATTAAAGACTCGAGGGCGATTCCCTTTTGTAGCATAAATAATGATTTGGAACGACTTGCTATAGCGTATGGTGCTTGGTATCGCAGAAGTTTTTTTTCGCCAAGCAATTAAATTCTGAAAAACCCATCCGGATTCCCTTAAAACCTTCATTACATACTCTGCATTTTTTTCGCGTTGCATAAAATAAATAGCAGCACCAGGCGAAGAAAGATTGTAAACACAGCTACAAATGTCTCTCATCCAATTCCAGTATTCGTCGCTTAACATGCAATCGTTGTGGTTTCTATAATTTTTTCCCTGATTGAATGGCGGATCAAGAAAAGTGAAATCAAATTTTGTGGAGTTGCTATCAGCATTAAGTAGGTACTGTTTGCAATCGTCATTGATAATTTGAACATCCATAAACACTACCTCGCTCTAGGGTCTGTGCCGCTATTAGTAATCGGATTTCTATAAGTCAATTGTTTCCTTTTTGAACTTTCTGACATCTGTATACCTCTTTAACATTTGTTATCAGATAATTTTACAGGAAAGTGTCGGGACTATCTGTTATTTTTTAGTAACCTTTCTACAAGAAGAGAATAACTTGCATAATAGACAAATCCTAGCTAATATTTACCTAACATGAGAGAAGCGCATCAATTTTTATCCGAGTCGGCGATATTGCTCAGCACAAGTTTTGGAAGAGAGCGCAAAGATACTAGGCATTTAGAGGAATTTCGTGAGCTCGTTGCCTCTGCTGGAATTCATGCAGAGCTTGTAATGAATGTTCGTCGGAATCGTCCGGATTCTAAATATCTCATTGGTTCGGGCAAGGCTTCCGAACTTTGCGAACTAGCGCAAGCACATGATATAAGTTTGACCATAATAGATCGGGATTTAAGCCCCGGTCAGATACGTAATCTAGAGCAACATACCTGCACCCGAGTCATCACTTATACGGGTTTGATACTTGATATATTTGCACAAAGGGCGCGATCGTACGAGGGCAAATTACAGGTTGAACTGGCACAGTTGGAATACTTTGCCACACATTTGGTGCGCGGTTGGACGCACTTGGAGCGTCAAAAAGGAGGTATAGGGTTGCGCGGTCCTGGTGAGAAACAGTTAGAGACTGACCGTCGACTATTAAAACGGCGCGTTGCAACCATTAAAAAAGAACTCAAAAGTATCAAACATCAACACGAGCAACGCAGGCGAAATCGCCAAAAAAATGCTTTGCCGCTTATAGCCTTGGTCGGTTATACCAATACCGGAAAATCTACTTTGTTCAATGCCCTGACCTCGGCTAATGTGGATTCCGCCGACATGCTCTTTGCGACATTAGATCTTGTTACTCGGCGTTTGGAATTGGAGGACTGCACGGTGTTGGTGTCGGATACCGTAGGCTTCATACGAAATTTGCCCCATGAATTGATAGACGCATTTAATGCAACTCTGGTTGAAGTTCGCAATGCCGATTTGATTTTATGTGTGGAAGATGCCTCTGACCCACAACGGCTGGAGAAACGTCGCTGCGTGGAGCAGGTTCTAGATAAAATCGGAGCAGGCAATATTAAACGCATCAGGATAATGAACAAAATAGATCGGCTAGATGATACGAAGGCAGCGATAGGTTCCAACGGTGATGCTTTTGATAGGGCTGTTTACATCAGTGCACTAGAAGGTACGGGGATAGATCTTTTACGGCATGCATTGCAACGCGAAATCGCCGCGAAGAAAACCCTATATAGATTATGTTTGCCGCCTGATGCCGGTGCCATACGCGCGTCTTTGTACGACAACAAAAGAGTTGTTAATGATCGTTATATACCCGGACAGGGATGGCTGTTGGAATTGAGTCTAGAACAAACTGATGTACATCGCTTGCAATCAAAAGTAGGATAAACCTTGCATGAATGGGATGATTGTACGGGTCGGCACGCGCAGACCACCCCTCCAGAGGAGAGGAATAAGCTGGTACAGACATACCCCAACTACTCTGTCGGACTCCATCCGCCACCTCTCTAGAAAAGAAAAATATGGTTCTGAATAATGCCAGATACATATTGGACTCTTTAGAACCTAATCTTCCCGCTAGAAAAAGTACTTTTTCTAGCGGGAAAATCCCCAAAAAATCAAGCTAGACGACATGAAATATCAGCACCTCGGCTATCGCATTAAAGGATTTTATAAAATAGCCTCTTTTTCTAATAAGTGGGAGGCTATGATGGCTACTGATGCTAAACAAAAACTTGAGGCTTTAGAGCTCTGGGAAAAACACGGTTTAATTGCGACGCTAGACTTTTATAAGGTGAGCCGTGCGACCCTATATCTGTGGAGAAAGCACTTTAATGAGTGCGGCGTATCGGCTTTGCAGGATGCAAGTAAAGCACCTCACCAGCGTCGCCGTCGTAATTGGTCTACTCGCATCACTGACGAGATTAGGCGACTGCGACACAGCTATCCCAATATGGGTGCACCGAAGATTTATTACTTCTTAAAGCCGTGGTGTGAGCAACGAGAACTGAAGTGTCCGAAGCCTCGCACCATCGCACGATTGATTGCCGATGCAGCCGATAAAATGCGCTGCTCACCGCCGACCATCTCTGGCAGAACACGCAAAAGCAAGGCTGCTACACCACGCGCTCGTATCGGCAAAGGTGCTAAAGCCGAATTCCCCGGAGACTGCATGGCTATGGACACCATCCATTATTTCGTTGGTCAAACCCGCTATTATCTGTTTACTGCGATCGATCACTACAGCCGTTTCGCCATTGCCATCGCGTGCCCACGCGCCAATAGTAAAAATGCTGCGGCATTTGCCAAGTTGGTGCATGCGGTATTCCCTGGCAACATCTCTCAAGTACTGACCGATAACGGCAGTGAGTTTCAAGGAGACTTTGATGCGTATCTACAACAACACAACATTAAACACTGTTATACTTATCCTCGTTGCCCTAAAATGAATGCCATAGACGAGAGATTTAACCGTACTATTCAAGAGGAGTTTGTGGCACATCATGTGGATATTCTGGAGGAAGATTTGGCACTTTTTAATGACGTATTATTTGAATATCTTGGTCGGTATAACTTCAGAAGGCCGCACCAAAGCCTAGACTATAAAACACCGGTAAAACAGCTTGCTTCTTTTTGCCCCTATTTGTCTAATATGTCATGGCATCGTACAGGTTCTTTCATTATTATTATGGGGATGATATAATCACCTTTTATTAATTGATGGCTTTGTAAGCAATCCCGAACAAACAATTTTAATTTAACTGTAAAACATGCCTTGGAGCGAAGATAAAGATAGGACGAATAGATCCGATAAAAAAGATAGTTCATCGGGAGGTCCTCCTGACTTAATGGATTTATTAGGCGTTATTTTTGGTTCTAAGAAAAATAAATCCCAAAGACCTGGTTCATCGTCAAATGAACCTCCGCAAAGAAAAAGGCCGAGCTTTGGTTCTGGATTCGGTAAATCCAACTCGTTTAATTTCTCATTAATACTAGGTGTGGTTTTCGTTGCTTGGGTACTTTCCGGTATTTATATTGTTAGCGAAGGTCAGCGGGGTGTTATTTTGCGCTTTGGTGAGTATAGCGATATGACTTTACCAGGCCCGCATTGGCACATCCCATTTCCGGTTGAGACAGTTGAAAAAGTGGATGTGGGCAAGGTGCGATCGGCACAAAATAAAGTCTCTATGCTAACCCAAGACGAAAACATCGTTGAAGTAGAATTGGCTGTGCAATACCGTGTTAAGGATGCTGCCAATTATCTTTTTAACGTACGCTTGCCCGACATAGACAACGATAGAGCGGATCAATCTCGAGGAACACTTTTTCAGGTAATGGAAAGTGCGTTGCGTGAAGTAATCGGCAAGAATAGTATGGATTTTATTCTTGGTGAGGGGCGCGCCGATATCGCTGCTAAGACGAAGGTTTTGATGCAGTCTATATTGGACGACTATGTCGCCGGTTTAATCGTTCTTAATGTTAATTTGCAGCAGTCGCAACCGCCCGCTGCGGTGCAAGGTTCTTTTGCAGATGCCATCAAAGCACGCGAGGATGAGATTCGGTTTATCAACGAGGCCGAGGCTTATTCCAATGGCATAATCCCGCAAGCACGTGGTGAAGCGGCACGCATGATGGCAGAGGCGAATGCCTATAGAGAAAGAGTAGTTGAGAATTCCAAGGGTGAAGCCGAACGCTTTACCAAACTATACGACGAGTATCGCAAAGCACCCGAAGTGACGCGCGAACGTCTTTATTTGCAATCGATACAATCGGTGTTGTCAAGATCCAATAAAGTCATGATTAACGTTGACGAAGGTAACAATGTATTTTATCTGCCGTTGGATAGAATGATGCAAGATGCGACGAGAAGAGACTCCGCGGGTCGGCAGCAGGGTTCAGCATCCCAGTCTGCTGGTTCAGGTAATGATAACACCAGGAATATGAGCGATAGAATTCGCTCGGGCGTGGAGCGGTTGAGAGGGGGTGGTAGATAATGAAAAGATTTTTACCATTTATTATCGCACTCGTACTGTTTATCGGTTATACCGCAACCTATGTAGTAGATCAACGTGAGAAAGCCTTGCTATTTAGATTGGGCGAGATCATTAAAGAAGATATTCCACCAGGTCTGCACTTCAAATTCCCGTTGATCAATAACGCTAGATTTTTTGATGCGCGTATCTTAACGCTTGATGCACAACCCGAGAGTTTCTTGACAGTGGAAAAGAAAAATGTGACCGTAGACTTCTTCGTAAAGTGGCGCATTTTGGATGTTGGACAATACTATCGTGCTACGCGAGGCGACGAGCGTAATGCCTTAAGTCGTTTATCGCAGATTATGAAAGACCAACTACGCAACGAGTTTGGCAAGCGGACGATACAGGAGGCGGTTTCTGGAGAACGTAGCCAGATTATGGATATATTAAGGGTCAAATCAAACGAAACAGCTAAGGAACTTGGTATAGAGATTGTTGATGTGCGTATCAGCCGTATAGATTTACCCGACGATGTCAGCGATGCCGTTTATGCCAGAATGCGTGCCGAGCGTAATCGTGTTGCAAGAGACTTCAGAGCCCGAGGTATGGAACAGGCAGAGCGCATCCGAGCCGAAGCCGATCGTCAGCGTATTGCGATCATCGCCGAGGCGTATCGCGAGTCGGAAAAAATTCGTGGTGCAGGAGATGCAGAGTCGGCAAACATATATGCCGATGCTTACAACAAGGATCCTGAGTTTTACTCGTTCACTCGCAGTATAAGGGCATACGAAGATTCATTCGGAGGGGCTGACACTCTAATCTTGGAACCCGAATCCGATTTCTTCAATTACTTTAATCAAAAAAGCCAAGAATAGGAAAACGATGCACAATGATGCACGTTGTATATTCCTGCACAAGGATATACATTTGCGAATACGGCATATATAAACATTAAAGATGGACTGGACCGATTTTGTTACCGCACTCGGACTGATGCTCGTTTTTGAGGGCATCGTCCCGTTTCTCAGACCCGCATATTGGAAACAAATATTGATCGGAATAAGTGAATTTAGTGATTTTCGTCTTAGGGTGGGAAGCCTAATCCTTATGATGATTGGACTGATAATTGTATATGTTGCCAGAAGTTGGGCATAGCAGCCATGACCCAAAAGTGGATTTTGCCGGAGAATATAGACGACATATTGCCTGCAGAGGCAAGACGACTGGAGGCAATGCGTCGGCAGATTATAGATTTATTTGACGGTTGGGGTTATGAGTTAGTCAATCCTCCACTTGTTGAGTTTTTAGAGTCTTTGGTTGCACCTGAAGAAGATGAGCTTTTGTTGCAGACATTTAAGTTAACCGATCAGTTGAGCGGCAAAACCTTAGGTGTGCGTGCTGATATGACACCACAGATTGCCCGCATAGATGTGCATGCTCTGAGTGGGAATAAAATTAACCGTTTATGCTATTGCGACACGGTGCTAAAAACTAAACCTGAAAGCGTCGGGGCTTCGCGATCTCCGATACAGTTTGGTGCCGAGGTCTACGGACACGACAGCATCGAAAGTACGCTTGAGATAATACGGCTAATGTTGAAGACACTAAAGTTGGCAGATGCGACACAGAGCCTCCTGTCTTTGGGGCATGTAGGCATTTATTTGGAATTGGTCAAAGCAGCAAAATTACAGCCGACACAAAATGCCGATTTAATTCCTTTGTTGCACTTCAAGGCTAAGCACGAAATTAACACTTACCTAAAAGCAGCGGGAATTCCTAAACAACAGATAACGTGGTTCACCAACCTTAGTGATTTTCACGGGGATATAAGCGTACTAAAAGATGCTCGCCGTTGTTATGGCAGCATATCGGATAACATGACGGCGTTGCTGGACGAGCTACAAGTCGTTGCCGACAAGTCGTCGGAGTACGCCGATAAAATACTTTTTGACCTATCCGAACTACCCTCGTATCACTATGAAGCAGGCATTGTTTTCTCGGCTTTTGTTTTGGACATTAGGAAAGAGGTTGCAAGAGGAGGGTGTTATGACGGTGTCGGTGAACCTTTTGGTCGTGCACGCCCGGCGGTCGGTTTTAGTGGCGACATGAAATTGTTTTTGGATATCAATCAAGATTGTGCGTCAGGCACACTGCAAGATAAAAAACTTATATTTGCGCCGCGAAATCAAGATGAAGTATTGCAAAGAATGGTAGAGGCTGCACGCGCGAACGGCGATAGGGTTGTCGCCCAACTAGGAGGCGAACAGCCAGAAGACTACGGGTGCGATGCTCGTTTTGTCAAAGTAGATGGACAATGGACGATAGAGACTATTAAATGACTTGTGTCGTAGTTGTTGGCTTGCAATGGGGGGATGAAGGTAAAGGTAAAATAGTAGATCGCCTCACCAGACATTCAGATGCCGTTGTTCGTTTTCAAGGCGGTCATAACGCAGGGCATACGATTTATGTCGACGGCAAACAACATATATTGCACTTGTTACCATCGGGTGTATTGCATGAAAATATAGAATGTCTTATTTGCAGTGGTGTGGTCGTATCTCTACGAGCCTTGCTTGAGGAAATGCAAGGGTTAAGTGCTATCGGCATAGAGGCTGACTCGCGTCTTCGTATTTCGGGTGCCTGCCCGCTGGTGTTGGAATGTCATCGTCTGCTTGATGAAGCGCGTGAACGGCGACGTGGAAAATCTGCCATAGGCACTACTGCCAAGGGCATAGGTCCGGCTTACGAGGATCGGGCGGCAAGACGGGCAGTGCGATTGGGAGACCTCCAAAATTGGGATGCTTTTGTTGAGCAAACCGAGGAATTGTTTGAATACCATAATTTTGTATTGAAGCACTATTATCAATCGCCGACTGCGGATTGCGCAGAGGAACTTGAATTCATATATGAACACAAAGACAAATTTATATCGTGGACAGTCTCAGTTTCTGATCGTCTGCACCATCTCGTTGGACAAGAGGCAAATATATTATTTGAGGGTGCGCAGGGAACATTGCTTGATATAGATCATGGCACTTATCCTTATGTGACTTCTTCTAGTACAATCGCCGCTAATGCAAGCTGTAGCGCAGGTATGGCAGCGCAAGATATAGGCCATGTCCTAGGTATCAGTAAGGCTTATACGACTCGCGTCGGCAACGGTCCCTTTCCTACCGAATTGGATGACGAGGTAGGAGAATATCTGTCTACGCACGGTAAAGAAAAAGGAGCGACTACTGGCAGAGATCGGCGTTGTGGTTGGTTGGATGCCGTCGCCCTAAAACGAGCGATTAAAATAAATGGCGTAGATTACTTATGCTTGACCAAAATAGATGTACTAACAGGGCTACAAAAGTTGCGGATTTGTGATAGCTACGACCCGACGAGCAATGATTTGTCTCAGTGCAAGCCCCATTACATAGAGTTGGAAGGTTGGACGGAAACGATATGCGGCATTACCCGCTATCAAGACCTCCCGAGTCAAGCTCGTCACTATATAGAATGTATAGAACAGCTGACAGACGTTCCTGTTGATATGGTTTCAACCGGTCCGGGACGAGAAGAAAACATCGTACGCAAAAACATTTTTTAACCCATTAGAGGTTGTTCAAAAAGTATCGCTATTGCAAAAACCCAACTGCCACGCGCCACTAAATTAACGATACCCACCGTAGGGGAGGGCTAACATGGGGCTGTTGAAAAAGTCGTCTGCATTAGTACATTCCTCTCCCTTGGAGGGATGGCAGACCTATGCATTTTGTAATTTATGCGTTTAGCAACATGTTAGGGTTCTGCACAACGTCACGCCGATTGATTTTGATATACGTAGTGTTTCTATTGAACACAGTATTTGGATTTTGCGTAAAGTTACGCCATTTGACCTACTAGCTCAAGTGGCGGTTTCACCCGTTTCAATCGGCGGTTCCACCTTTGGTTAATAGAAGGTAGCATACCTGCGAGGTTTTTCCGGAACGTACTATGTTCCAACCCATCCATGTTTCGGGTGTCTTCGGCTTTTCGGATAACGGAATTTCAACATAAAGCATTGCCTTGTTGTTCAGCATCGGATGCTCTAAAAGCATGTCAGCAAGTGTGGAAGCTAGCTTAGAGTTAAAAGGTGGATCTATGAAGATAAGATCAAAATTATCTCGGTTATCGGCGATGAATTCGGTTGCTTCTTGATGTACGATACGAATGTTGTTTGCATTCAAGATTTGGGCTTGCTTCTTGAGTTGTTTGCAAATGCACGCGTTGTTATCTACCAAAACTACATAAGTTGCCCCTCTGGATAATGCTTCAAAGCCGAGTGCACCGCTGCCGGCAAACAAATCCAGACATTTCGCCCCAACAATACACGGAGACAGCCAGTTGAATAGTGTTTCTCTAACACGATCAGGAGTCGGGCGTAGCGATTTCAAGTTTGGAAATTCTATGTTCCTACCGCGCCATTGTCCGGCAATGATGCGCACTTTGGACGGCACTTTATCCCCCGACGATTACCGCTACCATTTTGTCCGTTTGTATATGTTTCTTAAAGGCTGTGACGATTTGTTCTTGGCTTATTTGTTCGGTTTTATCGGTAAAGGTTTGGGTATAGTCAAGTGCAAGTTTTTCTACGATGATGCGCCTGACCCAGTTGGAGATTTGCGCATTGCTGGCGACGCGTAGTGGGAAACTGCCTTTGATGTGCTGTTTGCTGAGCTCTAGTTCATCGGTATTCGGCCCATTTTCAGTGTATTCTGCAATCAACCGACGTGCCAGTGCTAGTGCGTCATCCGCTTGATCAACGCGGGTTTGAAAACCGACGATGAAGGCTCCTCGCATTCGCTGCGGGACAAAATAGCTCCATGCACTGTAGGCGTATCCGCGCTTAACGCGTACTTCCTCTAAAAGTCTGGAGCCGAAACCGCTACCTCCCAAGATATGGTTGCCGACATAAAGCGGGAAATAATCCGCATCCCTAAAACCTATCGCCAGCTGTGCAACATAAACATGGGCTTGTTTTGAATCAAAAGGAATGCGTATTTCATCACCTAAGGATGCCTGAACGGCAAGTGGAATCGGTGGTGGTTTAGAACCTGTTGCAAACCTTTGGCTTAGTTCGTCGGCGAGTTGTTTTGCTTGACTCGGATTGATATCGCCGACGATGGATAGATGCATATTGCTTGCTACAAAGTATTTTTGATAGAAGGCTTGCACATCGGCGCGTGTGATTGCCGAGACTGTTTCTTCCAAGCCGATGCGAGGGTGTCCGTACGGATGATCGCCATAGAGTGCTTTATAAAGTGCAATTGATGCGATTGCGCCGGGTTCTTGGGCTTGTTTGCGTATCGCCGTAAGCGTACGCGTTTTAGTTTGTTTCAGCATCTGCTCAGCAAAGTCGGGTTCTGACACCACGGTTGCCAATAGTTCAGTGGATTTTTGTAATTGCTCAGTCAGGGTTCTAAGCCTGACACTCGTTGTATCTCTGCCAGTTTCGGTATAGTATTCGGCTCCAATACTATCAAATGCGGTGCTGATTTGATCAGCATCCATGCCGCCGGCTCCATCAGCCAATAGTCCAGTGACTAAGCTCGCCAAGCCATAGAGTTTGCCGTCGCGTGCGCTACCGGCATCAAAAATAAGTTCTATATCCACCATAGGCAATTCACTCTGATACACATGATAGACCTGCACGCCGTTGTCGGTATTCCAATGCTCAATCTCAAAATTGGCACGCGCCACACCACTCCATGCGATAACGCAAAACATAGAGAGTGCTAGCAAAAATCGGGAGCTGTATATCATGTTAATCATTCCTGGGTTAATCATTTTTGAATAGTGTTTTCGCTTTGCATCAACAAGGGTTTAAGTTCCGCCACGGTGCGTTTTGGTTCCACAAGGTATTCAACGGCAACTTGTCTAACTTGTTCGGCGGTCACAGCTTGTATATGCTGTGGGAAGCGAAAGTGTTCTTGCCATCCTACGCCTATGGTTTCCAAACGTCCCAACGAGGACGCTTGCTGTTGTATAGAATCTTGCTGGTATATTTTGTAGGCGAGCAGTTGGGTTTTAATTTTTTGTAACTCGTCGTCGCTGATAGTTTCCGTTTTGAGTTGTTGTATTTCGTTTTCAATGGCCTGCTTGAGTTGCGCTACATCGCTATTGGTGTTGGGTGCAGCAAATATCACGAATAGATTTTGATAGCGATTATATACACCGTAATAGGCTTGCGCGTAGAATGCGATACCTTTGCCTCTGACCAGATTTTTAGAAAATCTGGAGCTATCGTTGCCTGCCAATACCGCTGCGAGTACCGATAGCGCATAAGGATGCCATGCTTCTTTTGCATGTCCGAGCTGAGGAGCTTTATAGGCGATTGCAAGTGCCGGCTGGGTTGCGGGTATCGATAGCGTAATACGCTTTTCACCATTTTGTGGCATCTCTTCGCGTGCTTTTCTGTCGGGCAATGGACGCGGTTCAATGTCTCCGAAATATTGTTGTGCTAGTGCATATACTTCGTTCGCTTCGACATCGCCGACAACGACGAAGGTTGCATTGTTGGGTGCATACCAACGCTGGTACCAATCCGATAAATCTTGTAGCTGGAGGTTGACTAAATCATTGTCCCAACCAATGATCGGTTGGCGATAAGGTGCGGCATTAAATGCCGACATATAGAGCTGTTCGTAGAGCCGAGACTCAGGGTCGTCATCAACCCGCCATCGTCTCTCCTCTCTGACGACTTCGCGTTCTTTTTCAAAATCCTCTTGTTTTAATTGTAAATTGATCATGCGGTCGGATTCCAAGTCAAAACTTTTTTCCAGATAACTTTTTTCAAACAGCTGATAATAAGCGGTGTAGTCACGGCTTGTGAAGGCATTATCTCGCCCACCATGTTTTTTGATGGTTTCGGTGAACGCTTGGCGCGGATATTTATCGGTACCCTTGAACATCATGTGTTCCAAGAAATGGGAGATGCCGGTTATTCCGCCGTATTCGTCTGCAGAACCGACGCGATACCAGATCTGAGAAATGACCACTGGTGCTCGGTGATCTTCTTTCACAAGTAGCTTCATGCCGTTATCTAACTTAAACTCGTGTACGCCATAGGCGGTTAATGCGGAGGACGCGTGGTCTTGCTCAAGAGAGCTTTGCTGTTGCATTCCCGCACAAGCTGATAACAGTGATGCCGATAATAATATAGCGGCATATAGCAGAATTTTTGGACTAAAAAACATCATGATTGATACAATACGACTTTACCTCTAGGTATAGTATAAAACAAAACGGACTAATTTCGGAAAAATGAAATGGCATAACAAACTTAAAGAGAAATTGCACGGCACCGGCAGCCGTTTAGGTTCGGGCTTGAGTGCCTTGTTCGGCTCAAGGCTCAACGAAAAATTTTTGGAGGAACTTGAGCGTCGTTTGCTAGCTGCCGATGTCGGTATGATTGCGTGCAAAGATATCATTGAAAGCATCAAAGTACAAGCAAAGCGTGAGCGTATTGGATCGATGGCACAGTTGGTGGCTGCGGTTGAAGCGGAAATCACGACGATACTGAAACCGTGCGAATGTACATCGGATATGCAAGCTCGCAACAGACCTTATGTGGTTTTGATGGTAGGGGTCAACGGCAGTGGTAAAACGACAACGGCAGCTAAGCTCGCATATCACTATAAACAGCAAGGGCAAACGGTAATGCTTGCGGCGGCTGATACATTTCGTGCAGCGGCGATAGAACAACTGCGGATATGGGCACAGCGTTGTGATATACCTGTGGTTGCACAGTCTCCTGGATCCGATAGTGCCGCTATCGTCTACGACGCAATGGCATCTGCCGAAGCCAAGGGTATCAATATGGTCATTGCCGATACCGCCGGCCGGCTACACACCGATAAAAATCTAATTGAAGAGTTGCAAAAGATCAAGCGAGTTGCGACCAAGCAAAACGAGAATGCACCCGACGAGATAATTTTAGTGATAGACGGCACGACCGGACAAAACGCAAAAAAACAAGTTGCCGAGTTTCATAAATTCTTGGGAATAGATAGTCTGATCGTCACCAAGTTGGACGGTAGTGCTAAAGGAGGTATTATCGTTGCCGTTGCGCGAGAGGCTGGAATACCTATACGATTTATAGGAGTCGGTGAAGCATTGGATGAGCTGCATACATTTAATGCTACAGAATATGCTACTGCAATAATGCAGGTATAGACAAGCTGAATATTATGATAAGTTTTGAGAAAGTCGGTAAAAAATATCAAGATCAAACTGCACTCTCCGATGTTAGTTTTAGCATGGAGGCAGGAGAGATGGCTTTTCTCACCGGTCATTCTGGGGCCGGCAAAAGCACTTTGCTCAGTTTAATTCCCAGCATAGAAAAACCCGATCAAGGTAGGGTAATAATAGACGGTAAAGACTTGGGCAAACTCAAAGCGAGCCGCCTGCCACATTTGCGTAGGCGCATCGGATTTGTTTTTCAGCAACACCGTTTATTGTTTGATCGTTCGGTGTTTGACAATGTTTCGTTGCCGCTACAAATCTGCGGTATTATGCCCGAACAATCGGAGTCTCGTGTGTGTGCAGCACTCAGAAAAGTAGGTTTAGAAGATAAGGGAAGTCTGAATCCGAAGGTTTTATCCGCTGGCGAGCAACAACGTGTCGGCATTGCACGGGCTATAGTCAACCGCCCGTTAATATTGTTGGCTGACGAACCCACTGGTAATCTTGATCCGGAACTATCGGAGGAGATTATACGGCTGTTTATGGAGTTTAACAGCGTTGGTGTAACAGTCTTAATTGCAAGCCACGACCTATCCTTGATAGGAAAATTTGATTGCCGTATTATCCATTTGAGTCACGGAAAAATCATTTAGGGCTGTTGGTGCCGAACCATTCCCCTCCTTTGGAGGGGTGGCAGGCTTATGCATTTTGTAATGCATGCGCTACCCAACACGTCAGGGTTTTGCACAATGTCACGCCGTTTGTGCAACAGCAACAAACGGCGGTTCTATTTTTCAACAGCCCCACATTTGAACTTTGGGTTGACAATATCAAAAAATAATATCGTTCACCAAATACGATTTGCTATAATAATTAACTTTGAGCCAATATGTATAATCTATTTAGCTATTTCTTAAGTAATGCGCCCTCAATCAGCCATAATTCCTAAATCTGCCACGCATAGTCTTTTCCTGACATGTACCATTAAAGACAAAAGTAGAAAGTTGGCATCAACTATTGTCGATATAGATAAATATGTAACTAAGCTGAAAAAAATTGCCCGAGTGAATAATGCGTTGAGTTTTGGCGAGGCATATTGGAAGGCTATTGCTCCTACGCCCGAAGCAATACCTAAAGGTATTCGGACTTTCGGCGGTATAGATGGAGACTATTCTGCTCCGGCAACTGGTGGTGATTTATTTTTGCACCTGAATAGCAGATTTGCCGATTTGAACTACGAAGTAGCACATAATTGGTTTGAACCCTTAAAAAATGAACTACAAATTATCCACGAACAAGCATGTACACGCTATTTAGGTGAGAGAGACTTGATTGGTTTCATAGACGGCACCGAAAACCCGAAGGATGCAAAAACACGCAAAGAAATAGCCTTGTTAGGTGTTTCCGATAGCAACCAGTTATTAGCTGGAAGTAGCTTTATTTTCGTACAGGGTTACAAGCATAAACTTAATAAATGGAAAACACTCACGGTACTACAGCAAGAATATTTAATAGGGCGTACCAAAGAGGCAAGCCTAGAGCTGGGTGCAGATAGAAAGCCGCCGACTTCACATATCAGTCGCGTCGTCATAAAAGAAGATGGTGAAGAACTTGAGATTTTGCGCCATAGCATGCCGTATTTTAGTGTCAAAGGTTCCAAAGGATCGATGTTTGTTGCATACACGAAGGATTTAGACATCATAGAAAAAATGTTGGCGCGCATGTATGGCAAAGCGGATAGACTACATGACCATCTAATGGATTACACTACGCCTACGACGGGTGCGATGTTTTTTACACCTTCCCAAGAATTACTTGACTCGCTTAAGGTTTGAAGAAGATAAACGATGCCTGATAAAAAACAGGGGTTTGCGACACGAGCGATACACGCCGGGGCTAAACCCGACTCTGCAACTGGTGCGCGTATCACGCCGATACATCAATCTACTGCTTTTGTATTTGAAAACGTAGATCACGCGGCGAAACTGTTCAACTTGGAGACCGAGGGATTTATTTATTCTCGGCTCACAAACCCTACGGTTGATGTATTGCAGAAGAGACTTGCCGATTTGGAAGGCGGTGTGGCTTCGGTATGCGCCGCCTCGGGACATTCGGCTCAGTTACTCGCATTGTTTGCATTGATGGAGTCTGGGGATAATTTCGTTGCATCTAAAAAACTCTATGGTGGTTCAATCAACCAATTCGGTTATTCGTTCAAGCGTTTTGGGTGGCAAGTCAAATTTGTAGACCCCGATGATCCTGAAAATTTTCGTAAAGAGATAGATGAGCGCACCAAAGCTGTGTTTACCGAAACGATTGCCAACCCTGGGGGCGTAGTATGTGATATAGAGGCAATTAGCAAGATTGCCCACGAAGCAGGCATCCCGTGTATTACTGATAACACGCTTGCAACACCGGCATTGATGCGTCCTATAGAGTACGGTGCAGATATCGTCGTACATTCAACGACGAAGTTTTTATCGGGTCATGGCAATGCGATGGGTGGTGTGGTAATCGACGGCGGCAATTTTGATTGGAAGCAAAACGATAAATTCCCTGCTCTTGGTGAACCTTGTTCGGCATACCACGGTATATGCTTTACGGAAAACTTCGGTACTGCTTCCTATGCGATATATACCTTAGCAGTGAGCCTACGAGACTTGGGGCCGACGATGGCACCGTTGAATGCGTATCTGACGATTACTGGTATTGAAACCTTGCCATTGCGCATGGCAAAACATAGTGCTAACGCTCTGGAAGTTGCCCAATGGTTAGAGCAAAACTCTGCTGTTGAAGCAGTTTCTTATGCCGGTTTACCGTCTAGTCCTTATTATCAATTAGCGCAAAAATATTGTCCTGCCGGTAGTGGTTCGGTTTTTACTTTTAGCCTCAAAGGAGGCTATCAAGCGGGAGTTAAATTGGTGGAACAGAGTACGCTATTTTCTCATCTTGCGAATATAGGTGACACACGCTCTTTGATCACACATCCTGCGTCTACCACCCACCGTCAACTTTCCGAAGAACATAAAATATCAGCAGGTGCTGGACCCGAAGTCGTAAGACTATCTATAGGTTTGGAAGATCCTGCAGATATCATCGCCGATTTAGAGCAGGCTCTTAGATAGTAAACTGTAGGGGCATATTATTCCTCTCCTTTGGAGGGGTGTCAGGCGTATGCATCGTGTCTGCACAACTTTACTGAAACCACCGTAGAGGAAGGCTAACATGCCCTCCCGAAAGTACCGTTCTCCACGAACAGAACCGCTTGCGCCATTAAATTTACGAAAATGGTAGGGGAGGGCTAACATGCCTTCCCTAAAGTATTGTACTTGTACCATCTTAACCGCTATGCGCCACATAATCATGCAAACCATCCGAGCGTGTCGTATCTGTACGATTCCAACCACCTGCGCCATCTGTATGGTTTCCATAAACGAAACGCATGAATGGATTGTTTTGCAGACGCAACGCGTTACGGGAGAACATGTTAGCCCTCCCCTACGGTAGGTGACCGTAAATTGGGTGGATGAATGGATTGTTTTTGCAGACGCAACGCGTTTGGGAGGGCATGTGGGGCTGTTGAAAAAGTCGTCTTATCCTTGAAAACTATACCGCAATAATAAAAATCTTTGTGTAAACCAAAATCTGATACAGCGAAAATAAAAATCTAAAGAAACCGCTAGCCTCTTTAGGTTCTGAACTGTCCCAGTTAGGTAGGCTTGGATCTGCATTTTCTTCGTACCTCTATATTTTGCCCGCCTCAACCCATGCCGCTCCTTTGCCTCAGCAAATAAGCCCTCTATCTTCCAGCTTCTCTCAATCATTCTTTGCTTAAAAACTTGACCGCTTTGTCGCCGTCTCACTCGTTCGATCGCCGCATTATGCTCATTTCGGCATAGACCAGTATGATGCTTACCTATATAACAACTCGCCTGCCATTGACAGCTATTACAATGTGCTTTCTTGATATGGTAATACTTCGTCACACCGACTGCAGGTTTGGGATATAACGCATGACCCGCCTGACAGGTATAGATGTCTTTATTGGGGTCATACTTGAAACTGCCTTCATCGGCTACTTGTTTACCAGGTGTCAGACGAAACTTCGCAGTCGGGATATAGCTGCGGATCTGGTGTTCTTCAAAAAACTGATAATTCTTGCCACTGCTGTAGCCGACATCGGCTATCACCTCTTCGACCGGCAATCCAAAACGTTCTTGTTGATATTGGATTCTCTGTGTGATGACATTGGTCTCATGACAGGCACCCGTGGTCACATAACAATCGGTTATCACTCGACTCTTTGCGTCAACACAATAGTGCGCCTTGTGATATAACTTTCTTGGATACCCTTGACGATTGACTAAAGTCGCATCGCCGTCTACTCTACTCACATGCGTGCGGTTGCTGACTGGTTTTCTTTTTACTGCCGCAGTTTGGCACACTGCTTCCTTGCTTTGTTGCTTCTCATCCTTAACTTCTACTGCTGGTGTTGGCTCCTCTCGTCTCTCCAATTTCTGTGCCGATGCAGTCGCCTCGCCTGAACTCGCATCATCATCTACTTTACCGGCATCGGTACGGTTGCTGACTTTGTCTCTTTTCACTGCCACAGTTTGTGACACTGCTTCCTTGCTTTGTTGCTTCTCATCCTTAACTTCTACTGCTGGTGTTGGCTCCTCTCGTCTCTCCAATTTCTGTGCCGATGCATTCGCCTCGCCTGAACTCGCATCATCATCTACTTTATCGGCATGGGTACGGTTGCTGACTTTGTCTCTTTTCACTGCCACAGTTTGACACACTGCTTCCTTGCTTTGTTGCTTCTCATCTGTGACTTCTATTGCCTCTGCCGGCTGCTCTCGTCTCTCCAGTTTCCTCGCCGACGCATTCGCCTCAACTAAACTCGCATCCGTTATAATCCGTTTCCCTTCAACTAATCCGGCATCTCGGCATTGTTCTACTACATGCTCAAATACTGCCTCAAAACAGCCGACACCCAAGCGGTCCCGTATACGAGTTAAGGATGAGTGATCCGGCACCGCATCGCTCATCGTTAATCCGACGAACCAACGATAGCCGATGTTCATGCCGATCTCATCGCACAATTGACGATCCGATTTAATCCCATAGAGGTATCCTAATATACAGATACGAAAAAATACCTCCGGGTCTATTGACGGTCTACCTTGCGTATCACTATAGAAACTTTGGGTTAATTGTTTGACAAAGCTCAAGTCTAAAACTTTATCAATACGCCTTAATATGTGATAGCTGGGAATGAGTGCCTGATAGTCTATTTGGACAAAGAGTTCAGGTTGAAAATTGTGAGTGCCTTGCATAAAAACCTCCGGTTGAATCAGTTGTCTATTTTCGCTTATATCAAATACTTTTTCAACAGTCCCATGTTAGCCCTCCCCTACGGGTGGTTGTCGTTGATTTAGTGGCGCGTGGCGGTTGAGTTTTTACAATGATAGTACTTTTTCAACAGCCTCATGTTAGCCCTCCCCTACGGTAGGTGACCGTAAATTGGGTGGATGAATGGATTGTTTTTGCAGACGCAACGCGTTACGGGAGGGCATGTGGGACTGTTGAAAAAGTATTTGATATAAGCGAAAATAAACAACTGATTCAACCGGAGGTTTTTATGCAAGGAAATCATAATTTTCAGCCTGAACTGTTTGTCCAAATAGACTATGAGGCACTCATTCCCAGCAATCATTTATTAAGGCGTATCAATAAAGTTTTAGACTTGAGCTTTGTTAAACAATTAACCAAAAGTTTTTATAGTGATACGCAAGGTAGACCGTCAATAGACCTTGAGGTATTTTTCCGTATTTGTATATTAGGACACATCTATGGGATTAAATCAGATCGTCAATTGTGTGACGAGGTAGCAATGAACCTCGCCTATCGTTGGTTCGTCGGATTAACGATGAGTGATGAGGTGCCGGATCATTCGTCATTAACTCGTGTTCGAGATAGATTGGGAGTTGGATGTTTTGCGTCGGTATTTGAGCAAATAGTAGAACAATGCCGTGATGCAGGCTTAGTGCCTGGCAAGCGTATCATAACGGATGCGAGTTTAGTTGAGGCGAATGCGTCGGCGAGGAAACTAGAGAGACGAGAGCAGCCGGCACAGGCAATAGAAGTGAAGGATGAGAAGCAGCAAAGCCCAGAGGCGGTCTCGCCAACTGTAGCAGTGAAAAGAGAACAAGTCGGCAACTATGCCGGTAAAGTAGACGGTGATGGGAGTTCAGTTGAGGCGAGTGCATCGGCGCAGAAACTAGAGAGACGAGAGCAGCCGACCATGGCGGTAGAAGTGAAGGATGAGAAGCAGCAGAGCAAAGAGGCGGTTTCGCCAACTGCGGCAGTAAAAAGAGAAAAAGTCAGCAACCATGCCGGTAAAGTAGACGGTGATGGGAGTTCAGTTGAGGCGAGTGCATCGGCGCAGAAACTAGAGAGACGAGAGCAGCCGACCATGGCGGTAGAAGTGAAGGATGAGAAGCAGCAAAGCAGAGAGGTGGTCTCACCAACTGCGGTAGTAAAAAGAGAAAAAGTCAGCAACCGCACACATGTGAGTAAAGTAGACGGCGATGCGACTTTAGTCAATCGTCAGGGGTATCCAAGAAAGTTATATCATAAGGTGCATTATTGTGCCGATGCAGCTAGCCGGGTGATAACCGATTGCCATGTGACCACGAGTGCCTATCATGAGACTAATGTGATAACACAGAGAATTCAATATCAACAAGAACGTTTTGGATTGCCGGTCGAAGAAGTGGTAGCCGATGTCGGCTACAGCAGTGGCAAGAATTATAAGTTCTTTGAAGAACACCAGATCCGCAGCTATATCCCGACTGCCAAGTTTCGTCTGACACCTGGTAAGCAAGTAGCCGACGAAGGCAATTTCCAGTACGACCCCAATAAAGACATCTATACCTGTCAAGCGGGTCATGCGTTACATCCCAAACCTGCAGTCGGTGCGACGAAGTATTACCATATCAAGAAAGCACATTGTAATAGTTGTCAATGGCAGGACAGTTGCTACTTGGGCAGGCATCATACGGGTCTATACCGAAATGAGCATAATGCGGCGATAGAACGAGTGAGACGACGACAAAGCAGTCCAGTATTTAAGCAAAGAATGATAGAGAGGAGTTGGAAGATAGAGGGTTTATTTGCTGAGGCAAAGGAGCGGCATGGGTTGAGGCGGGCAAAATATAGAGGTTTGGAGAAAACGCAGATCCAAGCCTACCTAACTGGGACCGCTCAGAACCTAAAGAGGCTAGCGGTTTCTTTAGATTTTTATTTTCATTGGATCAGATTTCAGTTTATACAAAGATTTTTATTATTACGGTATAGTTTCCAAGGATAAAGCTACTTTTTCAACAGTCCCATGTTAGCCCTCCTCTACGAGCGGTTTCCCAAAATTAGGGGCGACACCAAAAACATTTTTCAAGTTTTTTTCGTTTAGTACATCGGCACTGCGTCCGCTTGCATATACTTGCCCTTCATGAAGCATACAAACTTCGTCGGCGTATTGCAATACCAAGTTGAGATCGTGCATTATGGCTAATATCCCTAAGCCTTCAGTGGCTAGGCGGTGCAGATAATTGAGCAGTTTATGGCAGTGTCCCCAATCCAAAGAAGTCAATGGCTCGTCAAGTAGCAACCAACTGTTGCCTGGTTCACCTAATTTGGCTTGTAGTATCACGCGCGCAAGCCGCACGCGCTGTTTCTCACCACCAGACAGAGTATGATATAGCCGATTTTGTAGGTCTTTTATTTCCAGTTCTTCTATGATTTCTTTCTTTAATTCTTGGAAATGAGTCATGGCGTATTGATTTGCCGATTGATCGGTAAAAGGTAGTTTGGCAAAACCTACAACTTCGTCTACAGTGAAAACCGTATTGAGTGAATCGTGTTGCGGTAATACTGCGCGGCGGCGCGCCAATTCTATAAGACTCAATTTGGATAGATTGTCTCCGTCTATAGAAATTGATCCCGAGTCGGGTTGCAAAAAGCCTGCCAGTAGACGCAGTAAAGTCGTTTTACCTGCACCGTTATTTCCGATCAACATATTGACTTGCCTTTTGTTGAAGCGATTATTGATTCGGTTAAGCAAGCAGGTTGGTCCGGCACGATAGCTTAAATCATGAGATGTTAAGTGGTGTGTCATAATTTCTTCCCGTATCGGTTCAACACTAATAAAACAAAAAAAGGCACGCCAACCATTGCCGTGAGTATTCCGATCGGCAATTCGGAAGGTTGTAATATCACACGCGTAATCGTATCGGCAAGTAATAGAAATAATGCACCAGTTATGGCAGTTGCCGGTAGCAGAAAACGGTGATCAGCACCAATAACCAGACGAACCAGATGCGGCACGATTAGCCCTACGAAGCCAATGATACCGGCGACGGCAACTGATGCGCAGACGCATAGAGCAACACATAGTAAAGCTGTTTTTTTGACGCGCTCAGTATTAAATCCTAAATAGACCGCATCTTCGTCGCCCAGCGATAATGCGTTCAAGGGGCGCGCCATACATAAAAGGAAGACAAGCGCAGGCAACATCAATACGGCAACTGGGAAAAGATATATCCAGCCGATATCGGCAAAACTACCGAACATCCAGAAAATAAAACCGCGCAACTCCGCATCGCTACTAATGAAAGTAATAAAACCTATCGCTGCGGCAGCTAGTGCATTGACTGCAATACCGATTAGCAAGATAACGGTGTTGTCCAAGAAGTCGTGCCGCCGAGCTATTTGATAAATGAATACGGCAACACTGATGCCACCTAAGAAGGCAATACCAGGTAGAAACAGAGTACTCTCAGTAGTCCACGATAAAGGTGCAATGCCGGTGACGAGTATTAAAACAACGCCTAGTGCGCCGCCCGATGAAATACCCAGTAAAGCAGGATCTGCCAGCGCGTTTCTGAATATCCCTTGCATCACGGCACCCGACAAAGCAAGCGATGCACCTGTAGCCGCTACGATTAAAAGGCGAGGTAGTCTGAGCTCCAACAGGATAATACGGGCAGTTTCATTTATTGGTTGTTGAGTTAAGCCAAATACCGAAAAAAGTTCCTGCCACCCGATAGCGACAGTACCCTGTTTGAGAGAGATTGAAAAAGCAACCGGCAATAAAAATACCAGCAGTAAAACAAATCTGCGCCTAGCGGTTGTTTTAATGGGGAACGGCAAATGCACTTTATAGGCAATGGCCGAAGCCGAATTGTTTAGCGCAATGCTCCTTGGTCAAAATCAACTTCAACGGTGATATCGCTGGTCAGCCTGCTCTGACAAGCTAAAATCATACCTTTGTCCGTATGCTCTTTGTCAAGCACATAGCTAAAATCATTGAGTGGCTTTATTTTTCCTTCCTTTAAGATGCATCTGCAAGTACCACAACTGCCAACCCGACAGTCGTGTGGCCATTCAATGCCTGCATTCAGTGCGGCTTGCAAAAGATTTATTTTGCCTTCCACTTCAAAAGTCTGTCCGGTGTTGGCAATGGTTACATTAAATTTACTGGGTTTTTTCTTCAAAAAATCAAACATGGAATTACCTCTATTGATGTGATGGTTCTATCGTTGACACTAAGGCATAAATTATAACAGCTTATGCCTAGGAGGTAGCATTAAATTGTTATGCTAAATATAAATACAGCCGATATTGGGAGAAGATGTCAAGAAACTGTACGGCATCGTGTTGTGTTATAATTTCATGTGTCTTTTACATGGTGAGAGAAGAGGGAGATTAGAATGAACACAATTGGCACCTTTGAAGATAAATATCGGCAAAGGAATATAAACAATGATGCTGTAAGTTTTATTGAATTACTCGCAGCAATAGTAATAGGAATATTCGGCATGTTGTTAGCAGAGTTAGGAATAGAAACAAACAACCCAATTTCTCAATGGTTAGGTTTTATTATACAATTTTCTGCTGCTGGTTGGATCACAATGAAATTTCTAAGTGCTATTTTCGATTTCATAGATCGTTTCAAGAAGAAAGACAATCATAATATATCAAAGTAATTAATCTTAGCCGTAGTTTGTGTGCCAGTGATACTGACAGGAATTGATCCGTGTGCCATGAAACCGGCTTTATTTCGGCACTGATGTTTTCGGTGGGTCGTTAGCTCAGCTGGTAGAGCACCGGGCTTTTAACCCGATGGTCATAGGTTCGAACCCTATACGACCCATTCATTTCTGCGTGATTTGCCTTTTTCTAAAATGACGCGGATTTATTTGCTCGGATGAACGATGTTATTTATGGTGGGGCAGGCGAGCCGAGAATAACAAAACCTCATAGCTGGCAGGCACTAAATCTTGTACGCCGTAGTGCTTTTTATAATAGTCTTTCATCCGTTGCAGTTTAGATGACGGCGTTAGTCCTTGTCGTTGGTCGCTACGTTTATTTTGCGCCCCCAAGCCTCTTAGGTTGCCGAGTAAGGCATCAACGCCTTCGTAGTAAATAATCTCCATGCTACGTTTACAGTCGTAGACTATAAAATCGCTCATTGCGAGCATCTTTCTTAATTTTGAAGCCGATGGAAATTCCAAGGTATGCGGGAAGTTATCTATCTCGGCCCAGCTAGTTTTCAATTCGTACAAGGTTTTGGGGCCGTAGGTAGAAAAAATGAACCAACCGCCTGGAACTAGCAACTGCGCCAAGTGTACAAACAGCTGTTTAGGTGTATCGCACCATTGCACGAAAGAACTCGAATAAATCAGATCGGCGCATGTATGCTTAAACGGCAGATGGTTTGCATCAGCACAAACTTTATGTGCACCGGCAGAGCGTTGTATCATTGCCGGTGCTATATCTACGGCAACCACCATAGCATCAGGGAGCTTGTTATTGAGTAGCCGTACACCGTAGCCCGTTCCTGAACCTACATCAATAGCAATACGCACATCCGATGCGTGTTCTTCTACTAAGGCGATTAAATTGCAAGCAGTCTTTTGTTGCAAGCCGGCGTGGCTGTCGTAATTTTCGGCTGCCTTGTTAAAAGAGCGACTTACCCCTGCTTTATTTATATACATCAGTTTTATACAAATATTCAGTTAATCGCTCGCTAAACTCTTCAAAGTGGGAGATCATTGAGGCATGACCTGCTTTTGCAATTATATTAACTTCGCCTTTGGGGGTGAGCGTAGAAGATGCCTTAAGGTTGCTTGCGCTTACCAATCTATCAGCATCACCACCGATGAATAATACCGGACCTTTATACTTTGCAATCGCTTTGCGCATATCTTGGCTCCGCAGTAGTTCAAGGGCAGCGATTAATTCTTTGGGCTCGTAGTTATTAACCAGTAGTAGTTTTAATATCTTGAAAGTTTCATTCGCGTTTTCGGAATCGACAACTTGCAAAGTTATAAATTGTTCTAGTGCAATGGAGTTATCCGCTACAAAGATTTTTAAGAATTGGTTATAATCTGCTTCCGAGATTCCTTCCGACCAGTCGTTTTTTTGTAAGAAACAGGGTGTACTTCCGACACAAATCAAACGTTTCACTTTATGCGGATATGTTTGTGCGACACGTTGTGCGAGAAGCCCGCCCAGCGACCATCCAATCCATGTAGCCTCCTCTTCACATAGATCAGACAGTTCAGTAATTAGTTCATCCATTCTGGAAAAAGAGAAGCAACTACCGCAGCCGTCGCCGTGTCCAGGTAAATCGACCCGTACCGTTTTATAGTGCTTTTCCAGAACTGGTATAAATTGATGCCAGCAATGGCGGGTCATCGCCCAACCGGACAATAAAACTAAATTCGGTCCTTGACCACTACGCTCTATGAACATTGTTTTATATTGTTTTAATTGAGATAAGATTTATATACGATACCTGTGTTCGTTAAGTTGTCTAAGCTATCAAACGATACAAACATATTTTACATGAATTATTGCTGGTGTTTGCCAACCTTCAAAGTGGCGTTATAATCCTTTGCAAATCGGAGTGGAATGTGTGGATTGAAATAGCGTATATAGTTGGAGCATATCTGATAGGTTCTGTCACTTTTGCCATCGTTGTGTGTAAATTGTCGGGTTCGGAGGATCCTCGGCGTTCAGGTTCGGGTAATCCGGGTGCCACTAATGTAGTGCGTGTAGGAGGGTGGTCGGCAGCGGCGATGACATTCATAGGCGATGCGGCAAAGTCGGCAATACCTCTAGGTATTGCCTTTCATTTAGGCGTGGATGATTGGGTTACAGCCGGGATTGCTTTGGCTGTATTTTTGGGTCATCTCTTTCCTGTTTATCATCGCTTCAAAGGAGGTAAGGGTGTTGCAACTTATTTGGGAGTTTTAATCGGCACGCAACCTTTGGTAGCACTGATGTGGGTGGGAGGATGGCTTGCCTTAGTTGGTATCTTTAGACATTCGTCGGTAGGTGGCATGACGATGTGCGCGGTAGCCCCATTGCTACTATGGTGGCAATCCGCTGCCTATCAACTGATTGCTATATCGATTTTGATGTCGATTTTGGTTGTTATACGCCACCGGCAAAATATAAAGAACTTAATTGCTGGCACAGAAGGACAAGACTGAACCGCTGTTTGTTGTAGCGGCAACAAACGGCGTGACATTTTGCAGAACCACAACGACCACCCCGTCAGATAGACCCGCCGTTTGTTGCAGTAGCACAAACGGCGTGACATCGTGCAGAACCTTAACATGATTGTTAAACGCATGCATTACAAAATGCATATGCCTGCCACCCCTCCAAAGGAGGGGAACAGTTCGTCCCTACTTTATGGCTAGTTGGTTGTTCTCGACTTCAACTCTGATGACATCATCGGCGGTATAGTCGCCTTTGAGTAGTTTTTCCGATAGCAGATTCTCTAATTCGTGCTGTATCGTGCGTTTGAGAGGACGCGCACCATACACCGGATCAAAACCGCGTTGAGCCAGCCAGTCTATCGCGGCATCGTTAATTTCCAATCTAAGTTCGTGGTTGCTCAGCCGTTGTTTCAACTGTTCAATCTGTATGGCACAGATTTTTTGTATGTCTTGCATGTTCAGCGAATGGAAGACCAAAATCTCGTCGATACGATTGAGAAATTCTGGTCTGAAACTTTTCTGCACAATCTGCATTACATCTAGACGAATTTCGTCGTAGTCGGCACCAGTTTTTTCTTGTATCAAATCGCTGCCCAGATTGGAAGTCATTACGATCACGGTATTTCTGAAGTCCACGGTTCGTCCTTGTCCGTCGGTTAGGCGTCCGTCGTCTAGCACTTGCAACAATATATTAAAGACTTCGGGATGCGCTTTCTCAATTTCGTCCAACAAGATGACCGAGTAAGGTCGTCTGCGCACGGCTTCAGTTAAATAACCGCCTTGCTCGTAGCCTACATAGCCGGGCGGTGCGCCGATCATACGGGCAACCGAATGTTTCTCCATGAACTCGGACATATCAAGTCTGACCACCGCTTGTTCGTTATCAAATAAAAAAGCTGCCAATGCTTTACATAACTCGGTTTTTCCTACACCAGTGGGACCTAAGAACATGAAAGAACCGCTAGGATGATTAGGGTCTGCCAATCCTGCACGGGCGCGTCGGGTAGCTTGTGAGATTGCTGTTATCGCTTCTTGTTGCGATATCACTCTGCGGCTCAATTCTTGTTCCATGTTGAGTAATTTTTCTTTTTCGCTTTGTAGCATACGGCTCACTGGTATACCCGTCCATTTGGATACCACATCGGCTACTTCGTTTTCCGTCACCCGGCTGCGCAATAAGCGTGTTGTTTGCGAATCAGATGATTGCGGTTCGCTGCGTGCAGCCTCCAAGCGTTTCTCTAATTCTGGAATCGTACCGTATTGCAGTTCGGACATTTTCGCCAAATCACTTTCCCGGCGAGCAGCATCTAAAGCGATGCGCGCTTGTTCCAGTTCCTCTTTGATTGTCGTCGTGCCTTGCATTGCAGCTTTTTCGGATTTCCAGATCTCCTCCAAATCGGCGTATTCTTTTTCCAGTTCGGCAATCTGCTCATTTAGATCCTTAAGACGTTTTTTAGAGGCTTCGTCGTTCTCTTTGTTCAAGGCTTCTCGCTCTATCTTAAGCTGTATCAATCGCCGATCTAGCTTATCCATGCTTTCGGGTTTGGAATCAATCTCCATACGGATGCGAGAGGCTGCCTCGTCTATCAAATCTATGGCTTTGTCCGGCAGCTGGCGATCGCTGATATAACGATGCGAAAGCCGTGTTGCTGCGATAATGGCAGGGTCGGTAATCTCGACTCCATGATGTACCTCGTAGCGTTCTTTTAATCCGCGCAAAATCGCAACGGTATCTTCTATGCTCGGCTCGTCGATTAAAACTTTTTGGAAGCGACGCTCTAGAGCGGCATCTTTTTCTATGTAGAGACGATATTCGTTTAGTGTGGTTGCTCCCAAGCAGCGTAGTTCTCCGCGTGCCAGTGCAGGTTTTAGCATATTGCCAGCATCCATAGACCCTTCGCTTTTGCCTGCACCTACCATCGTGTGTAACTCGTCTATAAATAGAATGACATTGCCGGCTTCTTGTTGTAGTTCTTTTAGCACTGCTTTAAGCCGTTCTTCAAATTCACCGCGATATTTGGCTCCAGCAATCAATGCCCCCATATCCAAGCTCAGTAGCTTTTTACCTATTAGGCCTTCGGGCACTTCTCGGTTGACGATGCGTAATGCCAATCCCTCAACGATAGCGGTTTTTCCCACTCCGGGTTCCCCGATTAAAACTGGATTATTTTTGGTTCTACGCTGCAGCACCTGAGCGACGCGGCGTATTTCGTCGTCGCGGCCGATCACCGGGTCTAGCTTGCCTTGTCTCGCACTTTCGGTAAGGTCTTGCGTATAACGTTGTAATGCCTCGCGCTGATCTTCGGTGTTTGCATCACTAACCGATTCACCACCTCTGATTTGCCGCAAGGCTTGTTCGTAATTGGTGATTTCCAATCCCGCTTGAGAGAGCAAACGGCTTTCCTTGGTCTTGGCTTTTAATAATGCCAGCGGGAATAACTCGGAAGCTATATAGCTGTCCTTATACAGTCCTGCCAGCTGTTCACAGACATTGAATACTTTGGCTAAATCCTGAGAAATATGGACTTCGCCGGGTGTCCCTTCAACGATAGGTAACCTATCGATTTCGTCTTTGACTCTCTGTTTAAGTGTTTCTATATCAATGCCACATTGCACCAGCAGTCGCATCACCGTGCCGTCGTTTTCATTCAACATTTGATGTAACAAATGCAAAGGTTCAATGAATTGATGGTTGTGATTCAACGCGTACGATTGGGCATCTTGCAATGCCGTTTGGAATCGATTCGTTAATTTATCAAAACGCATATTACTCTCCGATAACTAATATGGCGGTCGGATAGTCGTTTTCAAGTAGGGTGGGGCTGTTGAAAAAGTGTCTGCATTGGTACATTCCCCTCCCGTGGAGGGGTGGCAGGCGAAGCCTGACGGGGTGGTTGTTAAGGTTCTGAACACTGTTACGCCGATTGACCTACTGGCTCAATCGGCGGTTCTATTTTTCAACAGCCCCGAATAGTCTGTTCCTACGGGCGGGTTGACAGATAGATTAATGCAACGATACGCCCAGTATCGGTTTTTCGCCGATAGGAAAAAAAATGCTTGTGGTCGTGATAGGTACAGTGCAAACCGCCGCTGATGTTCCGTACACCTATGCTTTGTAGCTTTAGTTGTGCTAGTCGGTATAAATTTGCTCTCCATGCACCGCAGTTATCCGGCAGAAAGCATAGTGCGTATTGGTCATTTTGTGCTAGGAATGTGTCGCGCACCGTATCGCCGACTTGATAGGCATCCGGCCCTATCGCTGGACCTAGAAAAGCACAAAGTTGTTTAGGATCGCAATCCAATGCCTCAACCGTATTTTCTAAAACGCCTGCGGCTAGACCGCGCCAGCCGGCGTGTGCAGCACCGACGCGAGTTGCCGATTGATCACAAAATAATACCGGCAAGCAATCTGCAACCATAACAGCGCATATATAACCTGTTCCAAAACTGATGGTGGCATCGGCTTGGCAGGGGAAATGACTTTGCTCGGCTACGACAACCTTATTGCCGTGGACTTGCTCCAACCAAGCAGGTTCGAAGGGTAGATTGAGTCGTTTTTTTAGCTCAAGACGATTCTTGATTACATTGAGTTCGTTGTCTCCCACATGTAAAGCTATGTTCATGCTGTCGTAAGGAGGCAGGCTATAGCCGCCTAATCGTGTGCTGATGCATGCTTTCACGCGTTCTGGAACCGACCAATTCGGCCATAGAAAACCGTCGGAGAAATAATCGTCAGTTGGTTGTGCTTTTTTCATTTTCGTCAAACAACTTGAATAGGTTTTTCATATCGTCGGGCAGATCGGATTGATAGTGACACAATTCACCGCTATGCGGATGTTTTAAGCTCAGTCGGCTTGCGTGTAATGCCTGTCTGTTGAAATTTCTTAGTTTGTCTAAATGCTGCTGTTGCCACCCTTTAATCGGACGATAGGTGCCTCCGTATAGTGTATCTCCGAATAATGGATGATGTATATGAGATAGGTGCACACGAATTTGATGGGTGCGTCCGGTTTCAAGTGTGATATCAAGTCGGGTATGCGAGGTATATCTGTATGCGATACGGTAGTGAGTGATCGCAGTTTTGCCACTGGTCTGCACTACTGCCATACGCTTGCGATCTACTGGATGACGACCAATTGCAGCATCTACGCTTCCGCCACTGATAAATTGTCCTCGTGCTAAGGCGATATAATGCCGTCCCATCTCTTTGTTTTGTAATTGCTTGACTAATCCCCAATGTGCTTCTTGGGTTTTTGCTATCGCCAATAAGCCACTGGTATCTTTATCCAGCCGATGGACTATGCCACAGCGAGGCAATGCTTCTAGCTCCGGGCAGTGGTGTAACAATGCATTCAGTAGTGTCCCAGAATGATGTCCGGCAGCAGGATGCACTACAACACCCGCTTGTTTGTTGACAATTATTAGATGTTCGTCTTCAAAGACTATATCTAAGGGAAGTGCTTCGCCTACTGGTTTTTCAGAAGCGACCGTCGGCAACTCAAAAGAGATTTGTTCGCCGCCTAATACTTTATCGCTAGCTTGTGCGGTATGTCCGTTCACTAAAATCAAGCCCTTTATAAGACAATGTTGCAAAAAACTTCGCGAATAATCTGCAAACAATTTTGACAATGCTTTGTCTAGCCTTAATCCTATGCAATGTGTCGGCAATGTGGCGGTTAATTTTTTATCGGACATAGTGAGAGGCGTTATAATACAACTATCAATAACATTCTACCGTGAGAGATGCGATTATCATATCTACTTTTTATAGTTTCATTGAACCTTGCTCTGATTGTTTCAGGTTGTGCTTGGTTTGACGATCAGAGCGAGGACGAAGAGGCCGAGGTTATCTATACTTCGGCTAGAGCAAGTTTAGAGAAAGGTAACTACCCCGCTGCGCTAGAGAAATACGCAAAACTGGAAAAGGATTATCCTTTTAGTCCTTTTGCAAATTCTGCCTTGCTTGAGACGGCCTATGCAAGTTATAAATCGGATGATGCCGAAACCGCCGCGGTGATGGCTGAGCAGTTTATAAAAATTAATCCCAATAACCCTTATTTGGATTATGCCTATTATCTGAAAGGTTTAGCTTATTTTAATTATGGCAAGCATTTTTTGGATTCTTTTATTCCTCGCGACCGTACCGCAAGAGACTCCCAACCTTTGGAAGAGTCTTTTGAGACTTTCAAAACCCTATATCAACGTTTTCCCGATAGCGAGTATCGCGAAGAAGCCAGAAGACGACTGGTTGTGCTACGCAATATGTTGGCAGTCCACGAGATTCGTGTTGCGCTTTTTTATTATAGGCAGGGTAGTTATCTAGCAACGGTCAATCGTATGAAGTATATGCTTGAGAGATACGACGGTGCCCAGCATACACCCGACGGACTACTGCTAATGGCGCAAGCATATAAGCAGATAGGTTCCAACGATCTAGCCAGTGATACGCTTAGAGTTTTGGAATACAACTACCCGAATTACGCCGCTTCTAACTTACAGGGGTTGGCACAAGTTAGCGAGCAGGAACAAAGAAATTGGATGTCCGGATTTGGTGATCTGACCGACGTGATTCTAGAAAAATTGCGGATCAAGAGGAGATACTAGCGATACTATTTGTTTTGGCTATCAAACGCTAATCTCCGAATCTAGATATTCTTGTTTCATTTTTTCTACTAGATCCTTTCTGGGGACAGGGAGGTAATTAGAAATATTCTTAGCTCTAGGTTGCAAGCAAATAATTTTGATAGTAGGATTTAAGAATCTAGCGGCATCGGTGAAAGTTGAACCTACCGTATATATTAGTTCGGCTTTAGATAATATCAAAAGGTCTATAAAAGCGTCTTGTATTTGTTGAGAATTACAACCAAAGTGTATGGGTTTATCAGTATATGATCGCCTTATATTTCTAGCAACCACTCTGCCGGGAAACGTTGTTTTCATTCGCGTAATAAATTGTTCTTTCTCCGAACATGCAAAAATATAACAATCTTTGTCTAGTACTTTTTGCAAATATGTAATATAAGCATCAATTGTGATTTTCCTTAGGAATAAGGAATCAGTTCCACGATAGTGAATCGCAATGAAGTTTCTTTTAATATTCGTTTGATACCACTGATCGGCTTGCTGTTGTAGCTCTTGTTTTATGGATAATGCCGATATTATTTTATGCCCGAATTCACTAGAAATTCTATCTCTTGAAAACTCCCCTAATACATCCCTTAAGTTTATCCTAAGGTATTTCATGTGTGTTATCTGTGTTATGGGTTCTCTTAATTTTGTAAACTCTTCGCATTGACAAGATTCCGAGTAATTTAAGGTGGCGTTGAAGATATCGTAATAGGCAGACTTTTCACGAACCGGCCTGAGATTGATGTTTAATTTTTCACAAATCCATGCTATGCCTACCAAAGTGAATAGAGTGCTTCCCACATTACCGTACTCTAATATTCTTGCGGTAATACATCTGCAACTTATACCATCCTTGAGATATCCAACGAGATATATATATGCTGAAAAGTATTTTTTTAGTGAATCATATGTTGATTCTTTCTTTGTAAGTTTAACTTTTTTCTTTTTAATTTTCTTGGGTTGCTGGTTTTTTTTCTTATCTTTAATAGTCTCTTCTTTTTTTTCAATGGGAATTTCACGATGGTTTGACCGAAGGGAGGGGGTATAAATAGAGCGTATTATCATGAGGCTTTTTTCAAACAAGGGTTTGTATATTCTGTCCAAATGAAAGATATAAGTCAGCACTAAAGCAGCCTTCAGTGTGTACCAATAAACAGAGATTCTTTTAAGCATAGGATTTTCTTATTTATCGGAGTAATTATAACAAGTGATGGGGTATCGTCGTTCTCTACCAAAGGCGCGAGGTGTGATTTTCGGTCCTACTGGTGCTTGGCGACGCTTGTATTCGCTGGCGAGGACAGCCTGCCATATCTTTGCAACCAAGTCGTATTGGTAGCCTTCTGCGACTAGTGCTTCTACGGTGGCATCGTGGTTTATTATTTTCTCTAATATGGGATCCAGTATTTCGTAAGGTGGTAGGCTGTCGGTATCTAGTTGTCCTTCGGCTAATTCGGCAGTCGGTGGTCTATCTATGATGCGTTGAGGGATGATGGTCCCGTCCTTGTTATAGTCTTGTGCGAGTTGATAAACCAAAGTTTTAGATAGATCCTTAAGCGGTGCATAAGCACCTACGGAGTCACCGTAAAGCGTGGTATAACCCATTGCGATTTCGCTTTTGTTGGAAGTGCCTGCGACCATCAATCCATGCTTATTAGCGATTGCCATTAACAAGTTGCCGCGCAAGCGTGCTTGTATATTTTCTTCGGTTTTGTCAGGGGGTAAATCCTCAAAGGCCGGCTTGAGCATTTGTTTCATCGCTTCAAATAGGTTTGTGATCGGAATTTCTTGCAAGACGACCTTTAACTTATCTGTCAAGATACGGGTATCCTCTATGCTACTTGTAGCAGTATAGGGAGATGGCATCATCAAGGCACGCACCTTAGTTGCCCCTAAGGCTTCAACCGAAATCGCTAGTGTGACAGCTGAATCAATACCTCCTGATAATCCGATAACAACACCTGTGGCACCGTGATCCTCTACATAATCTCTTAGTCCCATAGTCAGAGCGCGTCGTATATTGACAATTTGTCCCGATGTTCGGGCTTGAGTTTTCGCTGATAATTGACCGTTGTCTATTTCCAAGAAATAAACATCTGCTTCAAAGGCCGGTGCGCGCAAAATATTTTGACCTTGTGCGGAAATCACCCTGCTATCTCCGTCAAAGACGAGTTCGTCTTGTCCGCCGACACGATTTAGATACAAGATGGGTGTTTTAGTTTGAGCGACTCGCTCTTGCAGTATGTGGTCGCGTTGGGCTTGTTTGTTGATATCAAAAGGTGATGCGTTGATATTGATTATGAGGTTTGCATTTGATTGTGCGGTTTCGAGAGCAGGTATGGGATGCCAAATATCTTCACAAACCGTCACACCTATGGATAAATCGTCTATTTGGAAAACATAATTTTGATTGCCGGGCTTAAAATGTCGGCGTTCGTCAAATACACCGTAGTTGGGCAGATAACGTTTATAGTAGCAATAGGTTATACGATTGTTCGAGATATGTATCGCTGCGTTGTATAAATTATCGTCTTCTTGCCATGGTGCACCTACGATAATATCGGTATCGGGAGGTGATTGTCTTGCTAAATACTCAAGAGCTTGCACCGTCTTATTCAGAAAGTCGGTGCGTAATAAAAGATCGTCGGCAGGGTATCCGGTAATTGCCATCTCTGGGAATACAACCAAGCGCGCATTTTGGGCATGTGCCTCTCGTACGACTCTTAATATCCGTAGTATGTTGCCCTCTATATCGGCCATTTTATAAGAGTGTTGTGCTAGAGCAATACGCATTTTCGGAGGTGTTTGAAAGAATTAACTACCGTTCGTCGGAAATATATGACCGTTTATTTTTACTAGGCTTGAAATAACCCTCAAAATCGGATAATAAGGCTGTTGATTTTATAAGGAGATTGAGCATGAAAATTAAAGGTTTTACATTAATAGAATTGATGATTGCTATAGCGATCGTAGGCATACTGCTGTCTTTAGCTATACCGGCATATCAAGATTATACCGTGCGAGCTAAAATTTCCGAAGCTATGAATGTTGGAAGTTCCCTAAAAGTAATGGTTTCCGAATACTATATCACGATGGCAGAATTGCCAGAGAATGCTGATGTGGCAGGGATAGACACCACTTTTAGTACCGAATACATTTCTGCAATCGGCTATAGCAAGGAAGGAGACGACGATAGCAAGGCAATGATTAAATTGACTTTGTCTGAGAATGTTTCTGAGGATGTTGCCGGCAAAGCACTATTGTTAACAGCGATACCTCAAACGGGATCGTTGCGTTGGACTTGTGGCCACGATCAAAGCGAATCTGATCCCATAGATTCCAAGTATCTGCCGTCAAACTGTCGTTAAGATAATGCAAACATCGGCTCAGTTATTTAAGTGGCGTGGTATTAGCTCTGACGGGGTTACTGTCAACGGCATGTATGTGGCGGAAGACGAGAGTGTACTTTTGCATCACCTGGAGCATCAAGGGATCATTTTGACTAAGGCGCAGGATGTTCGTTTGGTGCAACGTTTGGATACAAAATCATTAGGCTTTTTGATGAAGCGATTGGCAACATTATTAAATGCCGGGTTGCCGATGGACTCGGCACTACAGTTGCTTTATGAGCAATCACCGTCTAAGCTAAAATCAGTGCTCGCTTGGTTGTTGTATTGCCTCAAGTCGGGCTTAAGTTTATCCGAAGGCTTAAAACCCCATTTGGATAGTCGGCAGCAGTACCTTGTCAACATGATTCGTATCGGAGAAGATAGTGGTAAATTGGTCGCATTGCTTAACGAACTTGCGGCGCAAAAGGAAAAGCAGATTCTTGCATTGCGTAGCTTAAAACGCGCCTTGGCGTATCCTTCGTTGATATTGGGTGTGGCAATAGCGGTGATGGTTTTATTGTTGAAAACGGTGGTACCTCAGTTTGAAAAAAGCTATGCGGCACTTGGTGCTGCAATACCAAACTATACGCAATTAACTTTGGATCTTTCATCTTGGCTAGAACAACACGGTGGCGTATTGTTGATTGTATTGTTGTCGGTTTATATAACCAGTTTATTGCTACATCGTACGGTTATGACGTTTAGATATATCACATCGTATGTTTTCTTAAAACTTCCTCTTTGCGGTTCTCTTAGGCGTAGCTATTTTCAGAGTTTTTTTGCAACTACTTTGGGTTTGGCTTATCAAGCAGGTGTTCCTATAGATAAAGTGATGGAGTGGTTGCCGTCGGCAACACGAGATGCGGTATTCAAAAGAGCCTTAGAGACACTCAAACACGATATAAATAAAGGGGCGAACTTATACGATGCTATTTGCAAAGTAGATTTTTTTGAGCAATTTATGAAGCAAATGATACGTGTCGGCATAGATAGTGGTCAACTCACGGAATCCTTGGCGCAAATAGCAACTTATTACAACGATCTCTTTGATACAGAAATGCGTAGCATTATGCACTGGGTGGAACCTGCATTAATTTGTTTGGTGGCAGCCATAGTCGGCTGGATTATCGCAGCAATGTATGTCCCTATCTTTACGCTTGGTTTTGCATTATAGAAGCATATCAGGCTGTTCTATGTATAATGGCTGGATGAAGTTTCGGTTTCTTGCAAATGTATAAAGTAGGCTTTGTTCCTGACCTTGCATGGTGGATTTCGGTCGCTGTTTTGGGTTTGATTGCAGGCAGCTTTTTGAATGTGGTTATTTATAGATTGCCTTTGATTTTAAGACAGCGATGGCAGAATGATGCACACGCATTGCTTACTGAGGCGGAGTATGAGCAAGTGCCACTGAGTTTTTCTTTGTTCTATCCGGGTTCTCACTGTATCCACTGTAAAACACCAATATTATGGCGGCATAAAATTCCGATAATCAGTTTTATATTGTTGAGAGGGTCTTGTGCTTACTGCCATAAACCCATTAGTACGCGCTATCCGGTTATAGAGTTATTGACGATGATTATTTGGTTACTGGTTTTTTCTATCTATGGTGTTTCGTATATGAGCATCGTCGGTGTATTTTTCGCTTCAAGTTTGATTGCATTGGCTTGCATCGATCAAAAAGAAGGTTATCTAGTAGATGAGATTACCATCCCTTTAATATGGGCAGGACTATTATTAAATTGCTTTGATACCATCGTAGAGGCAGAGCAAGCAATTTTAGGTGCAGTATTGGGGTATACATCTTTTTTCTTGTTAAATCAATTATTTAAGCTGGTTCGGGGCCGGCATGGATTGGGGCAGGGTGATATGAAATTATTAGCCGCCATTGGTGCTTGGTTAGGTTGGGAAGTACTCCCTGCTTTGGTCTTGATTGCATCGTTAAGCGGTTTAATTTTTTATGGTGTGGTGCGTATGAGACAGAGCTATGCGCTCTCGGATGCGATTCCGTTCGGTCCTTATTTAGCTTTCTCAGGCATATTATCTTTCTTATTTTATTCGCAACTCAAAATGCCCTTTGAGATTATTCCTCCAATGTAATGGCTTATAAATGTTGAAAGTGGCTTTGTACGGTGGCGCGGGTAGCGGTAAAAGTACCGTAGCCGAACTCTTTGCAGATCTTGGTACACCGATCATAGATGCCGATGTTATCGCTAGAGAACTTGTGCTCCCCGGGAGTCCTCAGTTACAACAAATCGTAGCTGTCTTTGGTGACGAGATAGTCAAGAATAATCAACTTGATAGGGCGATGTTACGGCAAATTATATTTTCAGATAAAGAGGCTAGAATACAGCTCAATAACATTTTGCATCCAAACATCCGTATACAATTAAAGCGGCGCATTGATGATATAGAAGCACCTTATTGCGTGGTTGTTATGCCATTGTTGCTGGAGGCTCAGATGATGGATTTAGTGGATTTTGTTGTTGTAGTCGATTGCCTGCAGCAAACTCAAATTGAAAGAATCGTTCTTCGTGATGGTTTAAGTGTTGCAGAAGCAACCCAAATCGTTAGTGTTCAAGCTACTCGCGAGCAAAGACTAGAAGTTTCAAACCAAGTGATTGATAATAGTTTAGATATAAATCACCTAAAACAACAAGTGCATAGGTTACATAAGGAATGGACAAAATAGAGGACTCGAAACAAGAGCATAAAGCAACTACGATTTATGAGATTCCACTCAACAGTAGGATGAGGCATTTTCTACGCTATGAGTATCTGATCAACGAAATAGAAGCGAGACTCTCGGCTAATCAGGATTATTCGGTGATAGATATTTTGCGTTTATTGCATAGTTTGATCGAAATTAATACAAACAACGATATGCGTAGCGAGATAATGCAGCACCTAATCTGGCAGTATCAGCAGTTGCAAGAACTAGAGGATCAACCTCAGGTTGATAAAATTTTCTTGAGGGAAAAAATAGAGGAGAAAAAACAGGTATTGGAAAAAATAGAGGAGTTGTCTATTCCTATCTCAATGTACCACAACCATTATCTATTGAGTACTACCAAATCGCATGTCAACATTATCGGTGGGTTGGCAAGTTTTCACTTACCCATGTTTGCGACTTGGGCTACACTGCCTCGCGACCATCAGCAGGCAGCCTTGAACGAATGGTATGTGCCTTTTAAGGAGCTCTACAAAGGTATAAAAAATATCTTGTCAATGACTCGCGATAGCGAAGAATTCAAAGTGTATCAATCTGAGACCGGCTATTATATGGAAGATTTTTCGCCCCCTAAAACCTACCAAATGATAAGGATTTCGGTAAATAGGGACATTTTTCCTAGATTATCTGCCAGTCCTTCGCGTTTGATCGTCTATTTCTTCACCACCTCTGATTTTAAGGAGCAACCCCAGCAAGTTAAAACTCGTATAGACTTTGAAATGGCATTTGCTAATTTGTAGTTCGTATCGTGGGAGGCTGTTGCAAAAGTATTTTATGCACCGTAGGGGAGGGCTAACATGCCCTCCCGAAACGCGTTGCGTCTGCAAAAACAATCCATTCATTCATTTGGTCTATGGAAACCAAAACCAAATGGCGCAAGCGGTTGCAGTAGTGCAGAACGGTACTTTAGGGCGGACATGCGAGTCTGCCCCTACAGGTGGTTATTATAAATTCAATGGCGCAAGCGGTTCGGTTTATGCAGTAGCGGTACTTTTTTAACAGTCCCATACGTACTGTTTCTAACGACCACATTATTCAGATTTAGCACAAAGTTACGCCGATTAACCTACTAGTTCAAACGGCGGTTCTTCTTGGACTTTTCCTTTAAGGACTTCTTTAGGCTGAAGTGTTTCAATAGCTCATTAGCCATAAATACCGAGAAATATCCCGGTTCAGAAACTTTCTGATCTAGTCTTTCCTTGTATGTAGGATAATACTTTGCTACTAACTCATTGTCCATCATACTTCCATATACTTTATCTATCATTGCCCTTGCTATAGGATTCTGAGAATAGACTGTATAAATATCCTTTCCCGGCGGTCGGTAATTAGATTTATCTTTTATATTTTGAAAGGTTTCTAATAAACCGGGACAACCTATTTTTGTTTCCAGTTTTTTAATATCCTTGTCTAGGTGCTCATATCTAATTAAAAAATCAGTGACTAAACGGTTGTCAATACATATCACTTTATAACCCCAAAGATGTCTTTGGGGTGCTAATAAATTTGCTATAAATAAGCTAAAGCTTTCTCGAGGTTTGTTCCAGTAGTATGAGGAAATCAGAGTATCGTAAGGACAACGGATAATAGATACTTTTAAGTAGTTATTCCATATATTTTTGGGTACGGTTTTTTTTATTTTAGATGCAGAAGTGTGATGTTCATACGTTGTCTTTTTTGTATTTTGAGACTGAGGGATATTCCAAGATTTTCTGATGTCTGAAGCTGTGCCTATTGGAGTATAGACATCATCCGGACCACAATATTTTGAGAGTGCAAGCTCAAAAGATGAACCGGCAGTTTTACTAGTTTTTATAAATATAACTTTTAATTTATGAGAGATAATCAACGGCTTGCCCTGTTGACCTCAAATTGATTCTAATTGACGCCAATTATTGGGGATTAGTTTGAGATCCGCCAGGGCTGCCAACAAAGCTTTGGGAAAGCTGGCATCGTCTCCGTATAGGAGTTTGTAGTAGCTGACTTTCATTGTTGTCGCCGCGCCCAGGACAATAAAGGTGAAGGTAAGCAAAGCACCCAGCGCGAGTGTAGATGCACCGCTAATTGCCTGTCCGAAAGTACAGCCCAAGGATAGTACCCCGCCGATGCCCATCAGCAAACCGCCTAACAAATGGTTTGTAAAGTCTTTGATGTTGGCAAACCATTCAATACGAAAGCTCTTGGTAAATATTGCATACACAAAGGAACCTACGATAATCCCTGATGCCGCTATCAGTGCAAAGGAGAGATATTGAAATGAAAATCCTTCTCGTATCCAATAGTAAAAGTGTCCGCTTGGTTTTACGAAAGTAAGCGATTGAGCACCCACATCATAAGGTATTTGATCTAGAAATTCTACTTCTTCTAGTAATTCTTGACCATGCGGTCCTGCGGTGACATACCATGCAAGTGCAACCGCACCGCCAATAATTGTGCCGCCGGTGATGTTATCGGTATTTTTAGAGAAATCAGTGGACTTAAAGCACCATATAAAGAGTGCGATAGCGATAATCAATGCGATTATAAGGTTGCCGTTGGCAGTATTCTCGATGCCCAGAGGCAGTCCGTGTAATAGTATTGCACTAATACCTTGACTCGGTATACCGTAATCATTGAAATCTATCACCGGCATCCATTGCAGAAATACATAAAAACCGAAATCAGTATAGATCATCAAATAGGCACCTACGCCCATAATCAAAAAGACAAATATAGATTTAAGGTTGCCGCCACCTATGCGTACTAAAGTTTTGTTGCCACACCCCGAACCTAGTGTCATGCCAATACCGAATAGTAATCCACCGAGTATATAGCGTAACCATACAAATTGTGGAGTTGTGTAGGGTGGTTTGCCGGTTTTACCGTCTTCTACAAGCGATAAATCTACTTGTGCCCATATCTCTAGTAATGCGACGATAGCGATTGCTGTGCCGATAGCGAACACCCATGCCCGCATTCGTCCGGTGTCGCCGGTGTTGATGCAGTCGGAAACTGCTCCCATCGTACAGAAGTTGGTTTTGCTCGCAACCGCACCTACGAGTAATGCGATTAGGAATGCCCACAATAGAGTTTGTTGTACTAAGTCCATCTAATTGATATATTTGTGTAAGAGGCTAATTATACCAGCATATTGTAATCTGATTAATCTCGGGCTGTTGAAAAAATTTCATAGAATTGTAGGGGCAGAATAGAGCCGCCGATTGAGCCAGTAGGTCAATCGGAGATTCTATTTTTTGGTTTCTTGAGGCACTTATTAAAATAGGAATATTCGTATATCAAATCGTCCAAGAACGAAGCATATCTTGGCTCAGGGTGAGTAATTTTTTCATTTAGCCTTCGTTTATATATCGGATAATACCTTGCAAACAGTTCATTTCCTGTGGAGTTTTGACATTTCATGTCTACTATTTTCTTTGCTAAGGGATTTTTAGAGTAGACTGTATAAATATCCTTTCCTGATGGTCGGGAATCAGATTTATCTTTTATATTTTGAAAGGTTTCTAATAAACCAGTGTACGATGCCATGACATATTAGACAAGGTACTTGACTAGTTTAGGGATAAAATCTCACTCAAATATCCCTTACCATATTCATCAGCATATCACACTTTTGGGAGACCGAAAAGTGCCTATGATTGAACCGCCATTCACATTCTTTTAGGTGAAGATGGAAATGTTTTCTAGATACTCCACAGAACTTTGTTAGTCTCCTTTTTGCCCAGCCCCAGAAGTTTTCGATGCCATTGATATGTCTAGTACCACTGCCCGTTGTCTTTGAATGATTGATGCGATAGTGTTTGTATCCGTTCAACACCAACCCGTCATAAGCTTTCCATTTATCCGTGTAGATAGTACTCTGATGTCCTACTAAACGCTTGATAATAGGGCGTATTTCGCTCTTTGATACATTGCGTATCACCTGTGTATAGACCTTCCCATCTCTTTTCAATATGCCAAACACCGGTACTTTGTTCTGCACGCCTCTACCTCTTTTATCTCCTTTTTTGCTACCACTGAAGTAGGACTCATCTAACTCTACCTCACCAGAGAATATACTTGTCTGTTCGCAGCACTGTGCAATTTTTTCTCGGATTATATTGACATATCTGTTCACTGTATTCCTATTCACCTCCGCTGCTTGGGCGATTTGGGTCGCACTCAGATCAAGGACAAAATACCTCACACAACCCTGATTTTCCTGTTTGAAATATGTGCTCTTCTAAAATGTCTATTTTTCGTTGTCATTACTAGCTATTTTACCGAATCTTGGCCCCTAAACTAGTCAAGTACCTAATGTTGTGTTGTTGTAGATACGCATCAAAGTCTCCCTGAAACTCGCTACCGTTATCGGTCAGTACTTGAGAGATGTTGCCAGGAAATACCGTATGCACCAACTTGGCAAATGCCGCAGCATTTTTACTATTGGCGCGTCGGCATGTAATGGCAATAGCGAAACGGCTGTAGTAATCGATCGCAGTAAACAGATAATAGCGGGTTTGACCAACGAAATAATGGATGGTGTCCATAGCCATGCAGTCTCCGGGGAATTCGGCTTTAGCACCTTTGGCGATACGAGCGCGTGGTGTAGCAGCCTTGCGTTTGCGTGTTCTGCCAGAGATGGTCGGCGGTGAGCAGCGCATTTTATCGGCTGCATCGGCAATCAATCGTGCGATGGTGCGAGGCTTCGGACACTTCAATCCTCGTTCATCGCACCACGGCTTTAAGAAGTAATAAATCTTCGGTGCACCCATATTGGGGTAGCTGTGTCGCAGTCGCCTAATCTCGTCAGTGATTTGAGTAGACCAATTACGACGGCGACGCTGGTGAGGTGCTTTACTTGCATCCTGCAAAGCCGACACGCCGCACTCATTAAAGTGCTTTCTCCACAGATATAGGGTCGCACGGCTCACCTTATAAAAGTCTAGCGTCGCAATTAAACCGTGTTTTTCCCAGAGTTCTAAAGCCTCAAGTTTTTGTTTAGCATCAGTAGCCATCATAGCCTCCCACTTATTAGCAAAAGAGGCTATTTTATAAAATCCTTTAATGCGATAGCCGAGGTGTTGATATTTCATGTTGTCTACCTTGATTTTTTGGGGATTTTCCCGCTAGAAAAAGTACTTTTTCTAGCGGGAAGATTAGGTTCTAAAGAGTCCAATATGTATCTGGCATTATTCATTCGTTCATATTTCCTGTCTCTTGGCTTTGCTACTTCTAGCCGCTTTCATTTTGAAACCTCATGTTGTTGGTTAATTTAATTGGAAATATCATTTTTATCATGGCTAAGTTTTTAGGGGTAATATCAGGCTCAATTGGTGGTTGTCGGTTTTAGGAAAGAACTATAAATTAAACGTATTCCATTATAAAGAGTATTGGATCTGTGTGCCTCTGCCATTTTGCACCTATAAGGACAAGCCTTAGCTTGTCCGACCTACACACCCACGTTAAGGTTCTGCACAAAGTTACACTGATTGACCTACTGGCTCAATCAGTGGTTCTATCCTTTATGGCTTCTTCTAACTCGGATTTGTAGGCTGAAAAATATTTTTGTAACTCGTCTTGACCAAAGTTTTCACGAAGTGCTTTGTCAAGTTTTATCTTCACCTTGGGGTGTTCAAAATATATTTTATGAGCAGAGGTGTTTTCTGTTTTAGGACGGAAATCACCTTTTGCATGGAGGTTTGTAAAGGATTCTAGTACACCGTCGCAACCTATTTTTATTTCAAGTTTTTTAATATCTTCGTTTAGATTTTCGTATCTGATCATAAAATTAGTTGCTAATTTTCTGTCAATTTGGAGTTTTTGGTAATTCTTAATAAGCCACTTAATCCCGCGTTCTAATGCGTAGTTTTCAAAGTTCTCAGCCTTCGTTGAAGGGAGGCGTTTAAGCCAGTAATAATAAGAAATTAACATGTCGTATGGGCAGCGGATGATAGCTACTTTTAAGTAGCTGTTCCAAACCTGGTCGGGAATTAGTCGTTGTATGCTTTCAGCGGAGCTATGTTCAACAAACTTGGGAGGATCCATCAATATGATACTGCGATATTTGAGTTTATACTCATAAGGTGCCATGTAATTTTGTCCTTTGTTGTATCCAACCCTTTTTCTTTTATTCATTGTTTTATTGGCTGCAATTGGTGTGATGATGTCGTGCGGACCGCAATACTTTGCAAATGCCATTTCAAACGATGAACCGGCATTTTTCATTATTTTTATGAAGATCGTTTTATGTTTGTGGGAAATAATCATGTTCTACATATAACGGTTATTTTAGTAATAGCGGGTAGGGTCGGCGATACCGGCTTCCTTAAAACCTTGTTGTCTGAATCGGCAAGCATCGCATACTCCACAGGCTTTGCCTTCGTCATTTGCTTGATAGCATGAAATAGTTAACGAATAGTCCAATCCCAGTTGTGTGCCGCATTTTATAATCTCGGATTTACGCATTGATATCAAAGGGGCATTAATGCGAAATCCATTTTGTTGTACGCCGCTTCGGGTAGCTAATTTTGCAATGTTTTCAAAACTATTTATAAAATCCGGGCGACAATCGGGATAACCCGAATAGTCTATTGCGTTTGCTCCTATAAAGATGGTGTGGATATCTAGAGTTTCTGCCCATGCTAGTGCAATTGATAAAAAAATTAGATTTCTCGCCGGTACATAAGTTATGGGAATAACATCTTCCCTGTGGGCAGTAGACTGAGGTGTCGCTGGTACTTCAATTTTTGAGTCGGTTAGAGCGGAGCCCCCTATAGAGTCAAGCGAGAGAGGAAATATCAGGTGTTTTTCTACTTTGAGGTGATTCGCAATCCTCTGAGCGGCATCAATTTCAACTGCGTGCCGCTGCCCATACTTAAAACTAATTGCATGACAAAGATAACCTTGGGATTTAGCGAGTGCTAATACCGTTGCCGAGTCAAGCCCACCCGATAGGAGTACCACAGCATTTAACGGAGTATTGTTATTCACCGTCCGCGTGTTTCTCCCCACAGTATTTTGTGTAATTGCACTTGCATCCGCACTGAGAGTCTATCGGTGAGTATCCATTCGGCTAGTTCGCTTGCGTCTTGAAGTTGCCATGCTGGCGAAAACAATATATTGCAGCGTCGGTTTAATTGGTATTTTTTTAAGCATGTTTTAGCCCAGTCGTAATCTTCTCGGTTACAAATCACGAACTTGACTTGATCGTCGGTGCGTAATCGGGTAATGTTAGCGTAGTGATTACGGTTAACCTCTCCGGACCATGGTGTTTTAATATCCATGACAACCGTTACCCTAGGATCCACTTTCGCAATATCGTGCGCACCGCCGGTTTCTAAAGAAACGCGGTACCCTGCATCGCACAGCTTTTGTAATAAATCTAAGCAGCGGTTTTGTGCCAAAGGTTCGCCGCCGGTTACCGTCACATAGTCGGCTTTACTTTTTTCGGTCTGCTTGAGGATATTGTCAATGGTCATCCATTCACCGCCACTGAATGCGTATTCGGTATCGCAATAGCTACAACGGAGGGGACAGCCGGTAAGCCTAATAAAGAGAGTAGGGATGCCAGTTGTTAGCGATTCACCTTGCAGAGAATAAAAGATCTCACTAACCTTTAGTGCTCGAGCCGGTGACATGGCTTAGCGTCCTTTATTTCCCAGTTGTTCCAGTTGTTCTATTGCTAGTTTTCGTATCTGTTCGTCTTCGGCTTCATTTTTCAAACGTTCTAAGATCTTACGCGCGTCTTCCCATTGCTCTTTGTTGAGCCGTATATAAGCAATCTTGAGCAATGCCGGTTCACGTTTTTCACTATTGCCGTAATTTTCAATTAGCTGTGTAAAATACAATGTCGCTTGTTCTAAATCACCTTCCGCATAATACGACTCGGCAACCCAATAGTTTGCATCGTCGGCATAATCTCCTTGAGGATAATCTTGTAGAAAACGCGTTAAGTTGTCGCGTAGACGAGTATAATCGGCACGGTCTAAAGCACCCATCGCTTTGCTATAAGCTGCATATTCATCTTCGTCGGGTAATCCAGCAGGTTCTATCAGAGAAGGCTTTTCTTCGGGTTCTATGGCAGGTACTTCTGGTTCCATAGCGGGTGCTTCTGGTTCCATAGCGGGTGCTTCGGGTTCCATAGCGGGTGCTTCGGGTATTTGTAGTTGCATCTCTTTTACGATACCAGCAAGTTCATCTAGGCGACTATTTGTTTGAGTAATCTTCTGTTCTAACTTTTGGGAATTATTTTTTAGTTGTTCTAGTTGGGTATTGGTGGGAGCAACTTCTGTAGGTGCCGGTGACATCGTCGGTGTTGTATGCGCCCTATCAATTTGTGTTTCTAGTTCACTCCATCGCTGGTCTAGATTTTTTTGTAGCGTTTTTAGTTCAAATTGTGTAAGTTCATTTTGGTTGCGCAATTCGGTTACTTCGTTTTGTAGTTGTTGCACTTTATCGAGCAATCTATTGAGCAGGGCACTGTTTTGCTCTTGTGCCGACACATTTATACTGGCAAACAATATAAAAATTAAAAGCAGTTGTTTAATCATCTTTGATGTTGTCAGTTAAGGCTGCTATCGCACCAGCGGCGACCATGAAATCCCTCTAATATTATTGGCTTCTATTGGAATTAGTTTTCCTAGAGCACCGTCTATGGTCAGTAATCCGAGTGCAGATTCACCGTACTGGGTTGTGATATAGCTCAGTAGATGTCCGTTGGGAGCAAAGCGAGGCCTTTCGTCTAGGCTGCCGAAACTCAAAGCAAGCTCGCCATCGTCGCTTAGATCACGGATGACTACGGAAAATCCAGCACCACGTTCGCTGATATAAGCGAGCTTGGTGCTATCGTACGAGACATCGGCATCGGCGTTATAGTTTCCTTCAAAACTTAGGCGTATGATATTACCTTCGGCCAGTGATGCTTGATACAATTGCGGTGTACCACTGCGATCCGAGGTAAAGATCAAGGCATCGTTACCCATCCATGTGGGCTCTGTATCTATTGCCAAACTTTGGGTTACCCGTATAACTCTTTGGGTGTCAAAACGGTAAACATAAATATCGGAGTTGTCGTTGCTCGAAGCGACAAAACTTAATTGATTGTTATCGTCGGACCAAGCAGGTGCGTTGGCGGGACCTATTGTTTCGGATAGATTATTACGCGCTCCACTGCTCAATACTTGTATAAATATCTGTGGTTCGTTGTTCTCGTAAGAGACATAAGCGAGATTTTTGTAATCAGGAGACCACGCCGGCGACATTAGTGTTGCGTCTGAAGAATAAATGGTAGTAACGTTTTGTCCGTCGGCATCTGCTATGTTTAAGTTAAACCTCCGTTCTTTGGGACCTAGTCTCTCCGAACTGACAAATGCTAGCCGGGTGCTGAAAATCCCTGCCACGCCAGCAATCTCCTCATAGATTAAATCACTTGCGTAATGTGCAACAGTTTTGATCAGACTATCTTCAAGGTTGAATTTCCATTCCTTTGATTTGGTTGCTTTGACTGCATCGTCTAAACGAACAACCAAAGCACCTTCGTCCACAGTGCCCGACACTATTTTTTCGGCACCGTTTGTCAGCCAAGCCTCGTAGTCCATTGCATCACTTGGTTGGGCTAGCTGGGAGAAGTTTTGTGCGTCTAAGATGAGGAATAAGCCGCTATAAGCTAGATCGGATGCGATAATTTGACTATAGTTGCGAGGCACGTCCTGGGGTTCTCCCGCAAATGGCAGTACTGTTATCGGAACTCCGCCGACTACGCCTTCGGTGATTTCTATTTTTAATTCGGCTTGCGCAGTTGCAAAGACGAATAACAACACGAGCAAGTTTGTTATCTTGTGTAGTATACGCATAATCAATAATCTCTCTTAAAGGTAAATTCAATTTCCGAGTCAAATACTTCTGGTGAAGGTGCTTCTGGAAGCGGGTCGGCTTTCCATACCGCTGCTTCAACTGAGCGTGTGAATAATTTATCGCCTTCGCAGCGTAAAAAGTTGACATTCAGTATCTTACCCGTTTCATCTTGCCGTATCTTGAGTACACATTCACCGCCTTCAACACTGGAGGGAGGTTTTTTCCAGTTCTGTTCTACGCTACTGCGAATCATCTGTTCGTATTGCCGTTGCCAAATTGCAATTTGGTTTTTGCGCATTTTCAATCGTTCGGCTTCTTCTTTTTTTCTATGCTCAGCCAAGCGACGTTGTTCTTCTTCCAGTTGTCTCTTTTTTTCTTCCTCTAAGCGTTTTTTCTCTTCTGCTATACGTCTTTGCTCTTCCTCTAGTTGCCTCTTTTTTTCCTCCTCTAAGCGTTTTTTCTCTTCTGCTATGCGTCTTTGCTCTTCCTCTAATTGTTTCCTTTTTTCTTCGGCTATACGTTCTCGTTCAATGCGTTCTCGTTCGGCTTCCTCCTTACGCCTTAATTCAGCTTGTCGCTGCTGTTCTTGTTTGATGCGTTCTTGTTCTGCTTCCTCTTTACGTCTTAACTCAGCTTGTCGCTGCTGCTCTTGTTCTTCTATACGCAGTTGTTCTAGTCGTGCCTCTTCCTGTTTTTTCTCTTCCTCTTGTAATTTCTTCTGCTTTAATAACTCTGCTTTTTTTCTTTCTTCGGCAAGACGTTGCGCACGTTCTTGTCGCTCTTTTTCAAGTTGCAGTGCGCGCTCTTCTGCCAATGCTTTTTGTTGTTTTTGTTCATAATACTCATTCACCTCCTGTTGTGTGATGACTTCCGCCTCTATGGATTCCATCGGCGGTGGCGATGATTGTGTCACCAGAGAAACAGGTCCGGCACAGGTTTTTAAGGAAACTACAATCGTGAAAAAAAATATAAGATGCAGTAGTACGGAAAAAACCGTAGAACTTAAATATAAACCGCGCGGTTTGCGCATCGTAGTTACTCGGCAGGAGGTTGGGTGACCAAACCTATTTTTTCGGTTCCCGCTTTCTGCAATGCGACCATTGCCTGCATCACATATCTATACGGTGCATTACGATCGCCGCGCACATAAATTGTGCTATAACGATTTTGTTCAAGTAACATGACAGTTTCCTTAATCAAAATTTCTTCCTGTAGGGCTTGATTTGCACGATTACCCTGATTGATAAAGAAATTACCGACTTTGTCAACGGTAATAATCAGCGGTTCTTGTTCGGTATCTTGTGAAAGCGTTTCGCTATTGCTCTCAGGTAATTCTATTTCCACGCCTTGTTGTATCAACGGTACCGTAACCATAAAGATGATCAGCAACACCAGCATGACATCTATGTACGGAACAACGTTAATTTCTGCAATCGCTTTATTGCGGGCTAATATTCTCATCGTGTCATTCCGAAATGTTTGTATGCAGAACCTGACGATGTAATATCGCGGTAAACTCCTCTATAAAATTATCATAGCGTGAGAGCAATAAATTGGTATGTTCGCTGAAGCGATTGTATGCAACCACTGCGGGAATTGCTGCAAATAAGCCTAATGCGGTTGCTACTAAGGCTTCGGCAATCCCTGGTGCAACCAAAGACAGCGTTGCTTGTTGTACGTCTTGCAATGCAAGAAAGGCATGCATGATACCCCAAACGGTACCGAACAAACCTACATAAGGCGAGGTAGAAGCCACCACAGATAGAAAGTTTAAGTGTCTATTCCACCCATCAACTTCCCTAGATAAAGCAACCTTCATAGAACGCACCGCAGTATCCGCGATTGCAAGTGGTGATAGTGAGCCTTGCTTGTGCAGGCGTATATATTCGTCGAACCCAGTGTGAAATATCTTTGCCATACCGCTTTGTTCCTGAACGTCAATCTCTTTGTAAAGTTCACTTAACTCCATTCCCGACCAAAAACGTTCCTCAAATTGATTAGCTTGTTTTCTTACATGGCGAAACTCACGCCACTTTGCAATAATTGCACTCCAACTCAAAACGGAGGCTATGATTAACACGAGCAACACCAGTTGCACGATAAAGGTTGCATCGCTAATCAATGAAAGGAAGCCAATTTCAGATTGCATTTCTTAATTCTCCATATAGTTTGACAGATATCAATACCAAATATCACGGTTAGATGTCTAAATCGCTATTGTTTCTAAATAATCTTAAGTTACAAATGCTTATAATACCCTATTCTGAGTGATTGACAATGTGGCATTGTCGGAACTGGGAGTTGATAGCTGTTCCAAACCACCTCAAATGGACAAGCGTGCGGAGTGGATGTGAGTTTGGGATTTACTGACGAGATCAAAACAGGCTTTGGTTGGAGGTTTCGGCTTGCGGTGTAGAAGGAGGAACTTGATAGCCTAGATGTCGGTATGCGGATTGGGTTGCCAATCGTCCACGCGCAGTGCGGATTAAAAATCCACTTTGTATTAAAAAGGGTTCTATCACATCTTCAACGGTGCCACGTTCTTCGCTAATCGCTGCGGCTAAACTGTCTATGCCGACCGGGCCTCCTGAGAATTTTTCTATGATCGTTTCTAGTAGTTTGCGGTCCATAGCATCAAAACCATGTGTATCTACATTGAGCATATCAAGAGCCTTATCGGCAATCATTTGATTGATGACTCCGTCGGCTTTGACTTGCGCATAATCGCGTACCCTACGAAGCAAGCGATTGGCGATGCGCGGCGTGCCGCGTGAACGGCGGGCAATTTCAAATGTGCCTGCTTTATCTATGACCACATTAAGTATATTCGCACTGCGTTTTACGATTTGTGCGAGTTCTTCGGTTTGGTAGAAGTCTAAACGTTGAGTTATGCCGAAGCGGTCGCGTAAAGGCGAGGTGAGCAGACCAGCGCGTGTTGTTGCTCCAACTAAGGTAAACGGTGGCAACTCAAGTTTGATTGAGCGTGCTGCTGGACCTTCTCCAATGACGATATCCAATTGAAAGTCCTCCATTGCCGGATAGAGTATTTCTTCTATAGCAGGATTGAGACGGTGAATCTCGTCTATAAATAATACCTCCTTAGGTTCTAAGTTGGTCAATATCGCAGCGAGGTCGCCGGCTCTTTCTAAAATGGGGCCTGCGGTTTGTCGAATTTTAACATTCATTTCGTTGGCAATAATATTCGCAAGGGTTGTTTTGCCTAAACCAGGAGGTCCGAAGATTAATACATGATCCAGCGCGTCGCCTCGTTCTTTAGCTGCAGAGATAAATATATCCATCTGTTCTTTGACCGAAGATTGTCCTATGTAGTCTTTCAATCGGCGAGGACGCACATCGTCGTCAACTTGTCTTTCTTCGGCTATTGGCTCGCCGCTCAATAACGAGTTATTCGTTTCTGCATCCATCGTTTGCGTGTATTATATTATTTAGGCTTTTAATCGTAGTGCTTCACGGATAATCTCTTCTACCGTTTTGCCTGCGGTGTTCACTTTTTTGATTAGGCTTTTTGCTTCACTGGATTTGTAGCCGAGTGCGACTAAAGCACTCGACGCAGCTTGTGATTGGTCGCCACGAGAATCCGCTGCGGTTGTAGCGGAACTTTGCCAAAATTCATCCTTAAAGCGGTCTTTCATCTCTACGATCAATCGCTGTGCCGTTTTTACACCTATGCCCGGCAAATCAGATAATGCACCTACATCTTCGTTTTCTATAGATTGTCTGAATATATCTTCTTCCATGCTGGATAGAATGGCTAGTGCCATTTTAGCACCGACACCGCGCACCTTGAGCAATTCTTTGAACAAGGCTTTATCGTATTCGTTGATGAAGGCATATAGGGTGTGTGCATCCTCGCGCACAATCAGATGAGTTAATACCACAACTGGCGTGCCGACCTCAGGAAGTTTATAAAAAGTTGACATTGGGGCTTGCAGTTCGTAGGTGAGACCGCCGACTTCAATCAATAGATAGGGTGGTGATTTTAGAATGAGTTCACCGCTTAGCCGAGCAATCATTGATGTAGCTCAGGTATTCTGTCGGATGGTGTTGCAAAAGCATGGCATAAAGCAATCGCAAGTGCATCACTCTCGTCGTTTTGGTCTCGCTCGGCTATGCTGAGCAGCCGACACGCCATGTATTTGACTTGTCTTTTGTCGGCAGCACCGTTGCCGGTAATGGTCTTTTTAACGAAACGCGCACTGTATTCATGCACTGCAAGTCCGGCCTTAACACCGGCACAAATCGCAACGCCGCGCGCTTGTCCTAACTTGAGTGCCGAGTCGGCATTTTTTGACATGAATACTTTTTCTACTATCATCATGGAGGGTTGATAAGTTTCTATAACTTCGGCGACACCGTCGTAGATAGTAGCTAGACGCTCCACGGCACTTAACGAAGAGGTATTAATTTGACCGCTGGTGATATAACGATTTGTGCGACCGTCGCTTTCTATAACCGAATAACCAGTAGATAGTGAACCCGGGTCTATACCCAAAATACGCTGCATCATTACTTCGCTTCCTGATTCACGACCGAGTCTGCAAAACTAGCATTGCAATAGATATTTTGTACATCGTCGCAGTCCTCTAGTGCTTCCAAAAGGCGTAGTAATTTACTACTATCGTCTTCGTCCAACGGCACTAAATTTGTGGGGCGCATTTCTATCTCAGCAGAGTTTGGTTCCATACCTGAGTTTGTCATTGCTTGCTTAATTTGTAGTAGGTTTTCGGGGTTTGTCAAAACTTCTATGTTGTCCTCGCTCTCTATATCTTCTGCGCCGGCTTGTGTTGCAGCATCTAGAATCGCTTCTTCGTTTGCACTGGGAGGATAGCTTAACACTCCACATTGCTTAAACAAATAAGACACCGATCCCGAGGTTCCCAGATTACCACCGAATCGAGCAAAAGCATGTCGCACCTCAGATACACTTCGGTTCTTATTATCAGTGGTACATTCCACCAATACGGCAACACCACCAGGGCCATAACCTTCGTAGCTAATATTTTCGTAGATTGCGCCTTCTATTTCGCCGCTACCACGTTTGATAGCTCGCGTGATGCTGTCTTTCGGCATGTTTGCGGCGAGTGCTTTATCTATCGCCAGACGCAATCTAGGGTTGCTCTCTGGGTTTGCGTCTCCAATGCGCGCAGCCACGGTGATTTCACGGATCAGACGAGTGAATAATTTACCTCGTTTGGCATCTTGTGCTTTTTTCCGATGTTGTATGTTTGCCCATTTGCTATGTCCTGCCATTAATCATTCCTCTGTTATTGCGGTCTATTCTAAACTAATTGTAGGCTAGTCGGCTAATAAGCGCGCAATTGCGCCACGATTGGTATGCGAACTAATCTGCTTCATGGCTTGCGATAAAGAAAGCCAGCGATACTCGCTGTGTTCTCTTGGATCGAGCACAACACTGCACGGTGCCTCTAGTTTTAGACTGAACAGGTGCTCTTTATTGGAAATGATGCCCGGTGCATACCGGTGTCGCCACATAGGGTAAATCAAAAGTTCATTATGACTGTGCCAATTGACCATTAAACTTGTGTCAGACAAGCCTGCCTCTTCGTAAAGTTCTCGCTTCGCAGCCTGTTCCGGTGTTTCGTCCCATTCCAAACTGCCGGCAACTGACTGCCAAAAATAATTCGGTTTTTTGCGTCTCAGTACCAATATCTCGTTGCTACGTGTATAGACTACGACGAGTACCGATTCAGGACGTTTGTAGTGTCGGTCTTTTTCGGACATATGTATATTTAATCGCGGTTTTATTTTTAATTTGATTATTTAGATAATGTATTATAAGCGTCTATGTTTCCGAGTTAGATAAATAAAGCGAAAATAAGGATATCTCACATGAAATTTTCTATTGTTATTCCGGTACGAAATAACCGTTCTGAGTTGCTCGGCTTGCTACAGACGATTGAACAGCAAACTTATGCAGAGTCCTTTGAAACGCTTATCGTTGATCAGTCGGATATCAAAGAAGCACCTGTGGAGGTGTCGCGTGGTCCTTGTCAATGGTTTCGCATGGAAGGTGCCGGTGCTTCCCGCTCTCGTAACTTGGCGATCAAACACGCAACCGGAGACTACTTGGTTTTGGTTGATGCTAATGCTCGTTTTAAGAAGCATACGTTAAATCGACTTGATCAGATTACCAAGGATAGTCCGGATCACGATGTAATTTGTGGTATCTGCTTTAATATAGAAGACGGCAAGCCTTATTCGCGTTATTCCGGCCCCAAACCTGAGGGTGTAAATTTTAGAAATTACGATTGCTGTTTGGCATCTGCGATGGCAATCAAGCGGACTGTTTTATCTGAGGTTGGTTTATTGGATGAACATCTAGGTACTGGTACACGTTATGGTAGCAGTGAAGAGACTGATTTGGTTTTGCGTATACTTCAACATGGCGGCAAGTTACTGTATCAGCCTCGCTACGAGGTTTTGCATCCGAGTCTAAAGCCGGAAGGAATGTCATTGCATGCTTGGACACGCAAACACTATCTTTACGGCATGGGACGCGGCGCAATGCTACGAAAGCATCTACGCATTAAACCGGCATGGGCAATTAAAAACTTGGCACTTGCGTTATCAAAACCAGTAGCAGGAATTTTGATAGAGGTTCTACGACTGCAAGGACGACAGGCTCTGCGCTATACCGTATCCATTATCGGTAGACTTCACGGTTTTATATCTTATAAGCCGTAAGTAGAGGAGACTATTTTCCGAGCTTTAGATGCAGTTCTTTTAATTGTGCTTCGCTAACCGAAGTAGGGGCATTGGTCAACGGGCACGATGCGCTTTGGGTTTTGGGGAATGCAATCACATCACGGATTGAGGTGCTGTCGCTCATCAGCATCGCAATGCGATCCAAGCCGAAAGCGATGCCGCCGTGCGGCGGACAGCCGTAGTTCAATGCTTGCAGAAAAAAGCCAAACTTCTCTTCAGCTTCGGCTTCGTCAATGCCCAAGACCTTCAACACTTTGCGCTGTGTGGATTGTTCGTGTATGCGTATGGAACCCCCGCCTAATTCTATGCCGTTGACCACTACATCGTAAGCACGCGACAAGCAGTCGCCGGGGTTCTCAAGCAAGCTGTTTGAGTTCGTCGCCGGAGCGGTGAAAGGGTGATGCATAGAATCCCATCGTTTATTCTGATAGTTGTATTCAAACATCGGAAAATCAATAATCCATAGCGGTTTCCATTTAGGTTCTTTTGCCACGAGGTCAAGGTCATGGGCAATCTGCACGCGTAGTGCAGCCAGCGAGTCGTTGACTATGTTTTTATGTCCAGCACCGAAGAATATCAAGTCTCCGTCGTGAGCTTGTGTTCGTTCAATGATTTGTGCAATCACCTCGTCAGGAAGGAATTTCAATATAGGAGATTGCAAGCCTTCTCTGCCTGATGCGATAGACTCACATTTAATATAGGCGAGTCCTTTAGCACCAAAGCGTGCGACATAATCAGTGTAATCGTCTATCTCTTTGCGGCTTAGGCGGCTTCCTTGCGGGATTTTTAACGCTGCAACCCGTCCTGCGTGATCATTGGCGGGTCCGGAGAACACTTTGAATTCCACGCTGCGCATCAAATCCGTCAATTCACTAAGCTCCAGTGAAATACGCAGATCAGGGCGGTCGCAACCGTAGCGTGCCATTGCTTCGGCATAAGACATGCGCGGGAAATCTGCTAGTTCTACATCTAGCACACAACGATATAGATCTTTTAGCATCTGTTCAATCAATTCAATAATAGCGGTTTCGTCCATGAAGGAAGTTTCTATGTCAAGTTGGCTGAATTCAGGTTGGCGGTCGGCACGCAAGTCCTCGTCGCGAAAACAACGAGGCATCTGATAATAGCGGTCTAAACCACCCATCATCAATAACTGCTTGAATAGTTGAGGAGATTGCGGCAGTGCATAAAAACTCTTAGGATGGACGCGGCTGGGAACCAAATAATCGCGTGCACCTTCGGGTGTGGCACGCGTTAGCATTGGTGTCTCAATTTCTATAAAGCCATGTTGTTCCAAAAACGCTCGCAATGTTTTCAAAATCTCAGCACGCATTTTCAAATTTGCAAGCATTTGCGGTCGTCGCAAGTCTACATAACGATAGCGCAAGCGTACTTCGTCGTTGACATCTTGGTCTTCTAGCTGAAACGGTGGCGTATAGGCTTTGTTGAGAATAGTCAAAGATTCGCATAACAACTCAACCTTTCCGCTTTTGAGGTCGAGGTTTTCGGTTTCTTCGGGGCGCGCCCGCAACACTCCCTTTGCCTGTAATACAAATTCGTTGCGCACCTTTTCTGCGATCGCAAACACTTCGGAATTAGAAGGGTCGGCAACTAATTGCAATATGCCTTCACGGTCGCGTAAATCTATAAATATAACGCCGCCGTGATCGCGACGACGGTTGACCCAGCCGCAAACACTTATCTCTTTACCTATAGAATGTTGGTCGATTTCTCCGCAATAATAACTTCGCATCGTTAATTGAATTTTTAGGCTGGGGTTTTGGCTGGCTTAGTGGTTTGTGGTTTAGACGCGCCACTTTTGGCATTTGCAGTTTTACTTGGTGTAGCGTCGGCCTTTTTAAAGGCATCTTTAGCTTTGCTCGTATCGGCTTTAGGTTCTTGGATACCTGCTAAATTACGCTGATTTTTGGTTTTGAAATCAGTCTCGTACCAACCTTTGCCTGCCAACCTGAAACCTGCCGCCGAGACAAGTTTTTTCAATGTTTCTTTGTGGCACGCAGGACATTTGCGCAAAGGTTGGTCGGATATTTTTTGCAATACCTCCAAACGTTCTCCGCAAGACTCGCAAACATATTCGTAAATCGGCATCAGAGATGTGTTCTTGGCTTTGGTGAGTTCATAATCGTATATAGAAAACGCCATTATAGCCGAGTTTTGGCTACAACGTGCAAACCGCCCGTCAATAATCAGCAATTCAATATACCCTTTTAAGCGTATTGTATCTGCACAACTTTAACCGTCTGTCTAATATCTACTACCGCTCGTCAGATTGCAGAATCGTGCCAAATAAGCACCGGAATATACTGCTTTTTATAAGCAATACTTAAATGAGACGGATACCCTTAAAATGAATAGAACAGAAAAAAGAAAGTTTTACGAAAAGGTTTATTTTTATGAACTAGAGAAGCGCGAGCAAATCTACTCAAGACTAAAATTACCAATAGCGATTTTAACATTTATGGCACCAATAAATTTTTTCTTAATCGGCAAAGCTGCTGCCCTTGCATGGCAACAGTCCGTAATAATTAGTATACCGAATGCGCTCATAATTGTTAGTTTATCTATTCTTATATATTTATCACACTGCATTTATAAGGTACTAACCAAATGGACATATCATGAAGTTTCATTAAAGGGCTTTGATGAATATTATGATAGACTAATGGAGTGTCGCAAAAAGGATTTTGATCAAGATCGGAATAAACAGGACTTGGAGTTAACGGTGAGAGAAATTTTGGAGAAGAATCTTACAAAACAGTTTATGAAATACGCAGATTATAACCACAACATCAATGTAACAAGAAACGCTTATATTGTTAGGTTTATTCAAGTATTGCCATCTTATTCAATAGTTATTGCCTTATTCTATTTGTTTTTAATTATTTCTGAGAAATCATAGATTTTTAACTAGCTAAAAAACCATCATGCCGCGCAAGAAATTAAAAAATAAACTCCCAAAACCCCCTTCACCTAAAAAAGTCTGCGAAGGTGTTATGCCAGATTTCATGAAGAAGGCAACCCTTAAGCAAAAATTGACAGGAAAGATTAAGATACCAAGTTATTAGGCTTTCTTATTCAATAGTTATTGCCTTGTTTTATTTGTTTTCAATTATTTCTGAAAAATCATAGATTTTTAACTAGCTAAAAAACCATCATGCCGCGCAAGAAATTAAAAAATAAACTTCCCAAACCTCCTCCACCTAAAAAAGTCCGTGAAGATGTTATTCCTCCTTCCATGAAGAAGGCATCCCTTGCACAAAGGCTGATGAGAAAGTTTAAGATATCAAGCTAGCAGGCTTAATGCTTAAACCTCCTCTTGTCATGTCACCTGAAACTTCCTCATTGTATATACCTAAGCATTTATCTGATATCAAATTAGGTAGGTCTTAATCCTGCCCTCCTTAAACTACTATTTTTGCACATACCCAACTGATTGAGTGGATAGGTCAATCGGTGCTTATGTTGACTTTATATCTATTTTGGCGGACAATTTAGATATATGTTCCCAAGATTACTTAAATGCTCTAAAAATAAAAGTTTTTTTCTCTTCGGAGCAAGGGCTACCGGAAAGTCAAGCTATCTAGAAAGTTTCTGGAGCAAGGGCTTTAGAGCTAAACATAGCCTTTTGTGGATTGATTTGCTTGAACCGGAAAGAGAACGCACACTATCTCTTAACCCCTCTGCTTTAGAGCAGGAGATTGATGCCCTAAAGGCAAAGCCTCGCTTCGTGGTGATTGACGAAATCCAAAAGATCCCCAAGCTATTGGATGTAGTCCATCGTCTTATAACGAAAAAAAAGTTAAATTTCGCTTTGACAGGGTCAAGTACTAGAAAACTAAAATTGGGTGGTGCCAATTTGCTTGCCGGACGCGCTTTCCTATACAAGCTCTACCCCTTAACCTTTTTAGAATTAGGTAAAAAGTTTGACCTCCATGAAGTGTTACAAAGAGGTAGTCTGCCTGAGATTTTCAATCTCAAAAATAAAAAGGAAAAAAATCGCTACTTGAATTCTTATGTGCAGGTTTATCTGAAGGAGGAGGTCATTTATGAACAGATTATCAGAAATATCCAGCCGTTTAGATTTTTTCTAGATGTAGCAGGTCAGTGCAACGGGATGATTCTCAATTACTCTAGAATTGCCGCAGAAGCCGGCATTGATTATAAAAGTTGCCAACGATACTTTGAGATATTGGAAGATACCTTTTTAGGCTTTCATTTATATCCTTACACAAAATCTATTAGAAAAAGGCAAATCAAAAGCCCCAAGTTTTACTTCTTTGACTTAGGCGTGGCCAGAGCTTTGTCGGGATTGCTCACTGAAACCATAACGCCTTCAAACTATGCTTTCGGCAATGCCTTTGAACATTTGGTTGTCTCCGAGGCCTATAGAATTAACGAGTACTTTGAGAGCGGATATAAATTTTCTTATTTCCGTTCTAAAGATGGCGTGGAGATTGACCTAGTCCTTGAAAGAGGAAAAGAAGTTATACTCGTTGAAATCAAATCAAAAGATAAAGTTCTAAGCCATGACCTTAAAAATCTTAAATCAGTGAGAGAAGCCATGAACTCTAAAAAAGAGTATGTACTCTGCTTGGGAAAACGATCTAGAAAAGTAGATGGTATAGAAATCATCCATTGGCAAGACGGCATAAAAAACATTTTCAATCGCCCGTAGAGGTGGATTATCCCTTTCCACAGGAGGAGAATAATTCGCTCTTGCATGGGTTAAACAATGCTAATATACAAGGCTACAGAATATACGTTTGCCAATGTTATTAGCCATTCGTCATTATTTGGAAAGCCACCGCTTGGCATTGCATCAGACGGTGCAAAACCTAAAAGCAAGTCCTCTGCTGACCGTGTTATCAGTCGCGTTGATTACTATTGCGTTGTCGTTGCCCGGTATCTTGCTGGTGATATTACAAAATACCCAAGGGCTTGTCTCCGACTTGGAGCGGCCTGCTTCGGTATCGGCGTATATTGCACCGCATACTTCTGATGAGGCGATAGCGGAATTGACCAGCCAGATATCGGCAATGGAAAGCGTTGCCGAAGTGCAGTTCATCAGTGCCGAGGAGTCAATGGATTATTTCCAAAACCAATACGGCATGGAACAGAGTTTGACGTTATTTGATGAGAATCCTTTTCCTGCGGTTATTGAAATATCGGCGAAATTAGAACATAGCCATGGCATCGCTTTGGACACATTACTTTTTAATGTTCAACAACAAAGATACATAGAAAGAGTAGAAACGAACGTTATATGGCTTGAGCGTATGGATGCGCTGGTTACCTTTATTAGCACTGCTGTTTGGCTGTTGGCAATTTTGTTTGCGAGTGCTGCGATATTGATGATTTCTACGCTTATGCTGACGGAAATAACCAGACGTTTAGACGAAATAAAGATTCTCAGGTTATTGGGAGCAACCGCAATGTTTATCAGGCGACCTTTTCTTTATACGGCTTGGGCTTACGGCTTAATGGGTGGTTTCGGGGCTACGCTGGTAATCGCTATCGTATCTACTTTGGTGCATGCAAAACTACAAGAACTAATCACACTGTATTATGGAGAGAATCTAGCCAGCTTAAATTATCTTATAATAGGTGTGGCAACTTTGGGTGTTGCTGTGAAGATATGTCTGTTGGGTACGGGGATCGCACTGGTCAGACAGAGGAAGAAGTTATTAGACGGCTAGCAATAATGAAAAGAGTACTATTAATCGTTACTTTCGCCATATTATTGATGATGGGAGGATTGGTGTCTGCGCAAAACGAAGTGAATGCTATTTTGGTAAAGAAAGCAGAGCGTGAACTGCACTTGTTGACAAACTGGGAAATCACACATACATTTGCAATTTCACTCGGGAAAAACCCGGTAGGACATAAACAAAAATCAGGGGACTTTCGTACCCCCGAAGGTCTTTATTATATTGATCGACGCAATCCCGACAGTCGTTTCTTCCGTTCGCTCGGCATTTCCTTTCCTAATGACACCGACAGGCATCTTGCTGGACTCAGGGGTGAAGATCCCGGCGGCGATATTATGATACACGGAGAACCTAATGACCCTATTAAAAGGAGAAATCTCGCAAAGGATTGGACCGAAGGCTGCATCGCTATGAAGGATAAAGATATGCGAGTTGTGTGGCAGCTTGTCAAGGAAGGCACTCCGATATTGATAATGCGTTGAGGGTTATTTAAGTTTTTGAGAAACTATTGCCGTTATAATAGCAGTATGAACAATATCTTAAACAGGGAAGTAAATGGCAACGGTTAAAAGAACGCTGCTTGAGTTTTATGCCTTTGCGGTTTGTTTTATCAATGTGCTGATAGGTAGTATCGCCTTTGGTATTATTATTTATGCCATGACCAGCATTATCGCACCTGAGTTGACTTTGCCTAGCTGGGAACATTCCAAATATCAAAGCAACGATGAATTTGTTGCCACTCGTCCGGACATCGAAAGTCTCTCCGGTAAATTAAAGAATATGTCGGAACAGGAAATTACTGAGGCGCGTGAAGCAGCCTATCGCACTGCGCTCAAGGGAGAGCAGAGAGAAGGCTTGCAGGACATCGTCCAGTATTCCATTGTTTTATTGATTCAGATCATCTTGTTTATGGTGCATTGGAAACTGGCAAAAAGAAAAAACCCGTCTGATTAGAATCTTCTATCACTCAAAATGGATGTGTCCACCAATACCTCCCAGCTAGCATTATTAAAAAGCTACCACTATAAATGGCTTGGGGTTGTCTTGCTCATCGTATTGTTGGATCAAATCAGCAAAGGGTTTGCGGAGTCATGGCTACTTCAAGGTCAGCCTTATCCGGTGATGCCGTCGTTTAATTTGACCTTGTGGTACAACACTGGTGCTGCTTTTAGTTTGCTCAGCGAGGCAGGCGGATGGCAACGGTGGTTTTTCATTGTAGTGACAGTGGTCGTATGCGGTATTCTTTGGTCCTTACTCAAAAAGTTAAAACCCGGAGAACCAGGTGCCGTCATGTCGGCTATCGGCATAGTGATGATAATGGGAGGGGCTTTGGGTAATTTAATTGACCGTTTGTTTAGGGGCGCGGTTGTCGATTTTTTGGATGTTTATTATCGATCCTATCATTGGCCGACATTTAACATAGCTGATATAGGCATTACTGTCGGTGCGCTGATGATTATAGTTGTCACACTTCGTGACAAAGCCCCAAATATGCAATGAAGATTCTTTTAGCCAACCCTAGAGGGTTTTGTGCCGGTGTAGACAGGGCTGTCGAGATAGTAGAGCGTGCATTGGATATGCTCGGCAAGCCTATCTATGTGCGGCACGAAGTTGTGCATAATCGCTATGTGGTGACTGAGCTTAGAGACAAGGGGGCTGTTTTTGTCGAAGAATTAAACGAAATACCCGAAGGATCGGTTGTTGTTTTTAGTGCGCACGGTGTTTCTCAAGATGTGAGAGCCGAAGCCCGTCGTCGCCGGCTGCGCGTGATAGATGCCACATGCCCGTTGGTTACCAAAGTACATTTAGAAGTATTGAAAAATAGACAAGATGGTTATGAGACGATTTTGATAGGGCATCGTGGACATCCGGAAGTTGACGGGACGATGGGGCAATACGACACTACTTCAAGCGATGCTATTTTTTTAGTGGAATCCACCGAAGATGCCGAACAAATACAAGTTTGCGACACAAAAAAAGTTGCAATGGTAACACAAACCACATTATCATTGGACGATACTGCCGAGATCATAAAGATATTGGTAGAACGTTTTCCCGACATACGTAAACCTCGCAAAGACGATATTTGTTATGCGACTCAAAATCGCCAAAACACGGTCAAGAAATTGGTTGAAGTATGCGATTTAATGTTAATCGTAGGTTCCAAGAATAGTTCAAATTCCAATCGCCTACACGAAATTGCGGTTAAGCGAGGCGTTGAATCTTATTTGATTGACATGCCTGACGAGATCCTCCCAAAGTGGTTGGTTGGTAAAAAATGTATAGGGCTTTCGGCAGGGGCATCTGCACCTGAGACTTTGGTCAAGCAGGTTGTCCAGAAACTAAGAGATTACGGAGCAACCGAAGTCATAGAACAAGCAGGTATTGAGGAAACAGTCACATTCAGGTTGCCCAAGGAACTCTGGGATATTTCGGGTGCGGCTACTTCACCCAGTGGTCATACCAATAGTTTTATAACTTAAAGATCTCATGCTCAATCTGATAAGAACAAATCTTAATAATGCGCATTTCCGGAGACAGCTAGTCAAAAATGCAATGAATTTGAAACATCAAAAAAAGATGCTGAAGTGTTTATATAATTCCGGCTTTAACCCCTTTCCTTTATATTGCAATATAGATATTTCTCACCGGTATAAATTTGTTTCTTTCCCGATTCCTAAGGTAGCCTCAACTTCACACAGACATATAATGATGGCCTTGCATAGAGATTCGGAAAAACAGCAAAAGACCAGATTATATGAAAGGATTAAACATTTAGATTATTTTTTATATCCTTCAAGGTATAAGCACGATGATTATTATTCATGGACATTTGTTAGAAACCCTTGGGGTAGATTGTTTTCTTGCTACTGTTTTTTGGTGCGAGATCGTGTTTGCAAGAATGCAAAACCCCATGAGCTTAATAGCCCCGGAATTGGGAGATGGTGGATGTGTGGGCGGCGTACTATAAAATTGAATAAGATGACATTTGAAGACTTTGTTAAGTACGTCGCAAAAACACCTAATTGGTTTGGGGATGGTCATTTTTTACCCCAACATTACTTTTTTGATCCGAAGAAAATAGATTTTATAGGGCGTTTTGAAAATTACAAAGCAGACATAATAAAGTTGTTGGCTATTATTGCACCGGATCATAAAATCAGCAAAATTCCTAAAATTCGTCAAAGTAGTAATAGTCGCGAAGGGAAAAATTATAGAGACTACTACACCGATGAAATGCGAGAGATCGTTGCTCGCAAATATGCACGCGATATAGAATTACTTAATTATCAATTCTAGTATTACCCGTTGATGTCCTGTATGTATTTGCGGATAGATGATAAATATTATTCGGTTGCCAGTATCGGGATAAGGCTAGACCCGTATACCCAATCATCATACAATACACAAATGATTGACGGGGCCGTAGCTCAGTTGGGAGAGCGCGACATTCGCATTGTCGAGGTCGGGGGTTCAAATCCCCTCGGCTCCACCAATACATTGTGGAGGGTTGTTGAAAAATAGAACCGCCGTTTGTTGCAACGGCAACAAATGGCGTGACATTGTGCAGAACCTTAACGTGGGTATGTAGGTCGGACAAGCTAAGGCTTGTCCTAAATGGTGGGTACGCAAAGGAGAACCACTGATTGAGCCAGTAGGTCAATCAATGTAACATTGTGCAGAACCTCAGCATGATTGCTAAACGAATGCATTACAAAATGCGCCTGCCACCCCTCCAGAGGAGGGGAATGGTCTGCCCCTACAATTCTATGGAATACTTTTTCAACAGTCTATTCGGTGGTTCAATGGCGCATAGATTTCCATGCTATTTTTAGATAGTCAAACATGGAAATTAGTGTGAGTATCGCAGCGATATATAGAAGTACCAACCCTATACGATGTATATCTAAGCCGAGTATCGGATAGTGCCATAGTAGCGCGGCGATTGCGACAGCCTGTGCGGCAGTCTTTATCTTGGCAATGAAGGAGACTGCGAGCAAGGATCTTTTTCCTAACTCTGCCATCCATTCGCGCAACGCGCTGACGGCGATTTCTCGACCTACGATAACCAATGCAGGCAGTGTGATGATCCAATCCTGTTGCCGGCTGACGATTAGGATTAGCGCGGTGCTGATTACCAATTTATCCGCAACAGGATCCAAAAAGGCACCGAAAGAGCTTTGTTGATTAAAACGTCTTGCTAGATAACCGTCTAGCCAATCGGTTAGCATTGCGAGTATGAATATCAGCGTGCATAAATATAAACTCCACCGATAGGGTAGATAAAAAAACAATATCAACAACGGTATCAACAGGATACGCGAGAATGTCAAAATGTTGGGTAATTGAGCTTTCATTTATTATTCGTGCAATGTTTGATAGACCGATTCGGCTAATTTCAGGCTGATCCCTGGCACCTTTCCAAGTTCTTCTATACTCGCTCTATTGACACCTTGCCATCCGCCGAAATAGCGTAATAAAGATTGCCGCCGCTTCGTTCCTAGTCCCGGTATATCCTCTAGCGGTGAGTGTCGTCTGGCTTTGTCGCGTTGTTGACGATGCCCGCTGATGGCAAAGCGATGTGCTTCATCTCGTATCTGCTGTATCAGATGTAGTGCCGGCGAATCTGCGTCCAGTTTTATGTCTATGCCTAAATCGCCGTGTATTAATGTCTCTAATCCGGGCTTTCGTTCAACCCCCTTGGCGATGCCGATAATAGTCACATCGGACAGATTAAGTTCTTTTAGAACTTTTTGTGCCTCTTTGGTTTGTCCTTTACCTCCGTCTATAAAGAGTAAATTAGGTATTTTACCGTCGTCTGATTTTACGCGTTTATAGCGTCTTTGCAGTGCTTGTTTCATCGCTGCATAGTCGTCGCCGCCGATGATGCCGGTGATGTTAAACCGTCTATATTCCTGCTTGAGTGCACCGTTTTGGTCAAACACCACACAAGAACCTACGGTTTTTTCACCCATAGTATGGCTGATGTCAAAACATTCCATGCGCACAGGAAGTTGCGATAGATTGAGTGCTTCTTGCAGGCTTTGTAGACGTTTGTGCATGCCAGCACGAGATAACAACTTGGCTTTTAATGCGATGTCGGCATTCTTAGCCGCCAGTTCCAAATATTTTTTCTTCTTACCACGCACCGTCTGAGTAATCAATTTCACTTTACGACCAGATTTTTCACTTAACATGTTCGTTAGAGTTGTTTGGTCATCGGGTTTATGGCTAAAAATAATTTCATCTGGAATAGGGTGCTTGAGATAGTATTGCCCGGCGAATGTGGTTAATAGCCGAGCCATGCTGATATCGTTATTCGGCAAGTTCGGATAAAAAGCCTTGTTGCCTATGTTCATTCCACTGCGAATATTGAACACCTGTACGCAAGCATGCATTTCTTTGATGCTTCCAGCGATGATGTCGGTGTCTCCACCTTCGCTGGTGATGAGCTGTTGGTCGGAGACTTGTCTTAGCAGAGCAACTTGATCTCTGAAGTCAGCCGCTTCCTCGTAATTTAAGTCTTGTGCGGCTTTGTCCATGCGTTTGATTAAGGTTTCAATTAGGCTTCTACTATTACCCTCCAAGAATTGTATGGCATGTGATAATTCTTGTTGATAGTCTTGCGGTGCTATATAGTTCACACAAGGTGCGCTACATCTTTTGATTTGATATTGCAGGCACGGGCGGGTGCGGTTCTTGAAATAAGAAGGCTGGCATGTGCGTAGCTTGAATAGCTTTTGGAGTAGGTTGATCGTAAGTCTTACCGCAGCAACGCTGGGATACGGTCCGTAATAATGCTCGTCTGTATTGCGAGCTCCGCGATAAAAGGCGATGCGTGGAAACTTCTCGTTATTTGATATATAGATATAAGGATAACTTTTGTCGTCGCGTAATAGCACGTTATAGCGCGGCATGTATTTTTTGATCAAATTATTTTCTAGCAATAAGGCTTCGGACTCGGTTTGCGTTACCGTAATCCTAATATCGGCAATTTGATCGACCATGCTTTTGGTTTTTGGCGACAAACCGTGTTTTCTAAAGTACGAAGCGACACGCTTTTTGAGGTCTTTGGCTTTGCCTACATAAAGCCGTTCTCCTGCAGAATCGAGCATTTGGTAAGTGCCCGAGACATGGGGGAGAGTAGTTATAAATTCTTTGGCATCAAATTCGCTCATCAGTATATACCTCGTTGTCGCATCTAAAGCACATTTAATCGTGCCTAGAGATTAGTTTAACAACCTTTGCAAAAATAGCCTCAAATTGTCTGCTGGTCAAACGTTTGGTTTGAATGTTATAACGACTGCAATGGTAGGAGTCTATTAACTTTTTGTTGTCTGGAAGCGAATGTACGCAACCGTGCTTAAAGCGATATTCGGATTGCCTTGAGCCGTAGGCGCGCACGATTGCCGAATGTGCGATATGCCCCAACGCAAGCAGGATCGCATCAGAGCGTAACATCTGTATTTCCGCTTTGAGAAAACGGTTGCAAGTTTTAATTTCTTCCATGTTGGGTTTATTATCCGGTGGCAAACATTTTACGGCATTGGTGATCCTGCAGTTGTTTAGTATGAGAGAGTCGTCGCAAGAAATTGATTCAGGTTGATTGCTAAATCCGTATTTATAGAGTGTCTTATAAAGCAATATGCCTGCGTAGTCACCAGTGAAAACTCTACCGCTACGGTTTGCTCCGTGTTTGCCGGGTGCCAGACCAACGATAACCAGCCGAGCATCCACAGGTCCTAAAGGCGGAACCGGGGCGCAATGATAGTCGGGATATATTTTTTTAGTCTTCATCAAATACTCGCTTAGACGGCTACAGCGTCTACAGCTAGGACTAAAAAAGCGAGGCATAGTCTATATCAGCTAAAACTTCAGTAGTGCAGACCCCCAAGTAAAACCGCTACCGAAGGCTTCCAACATCACGGTGTCTCCCGATCGTATGCGTTGATCTCTAATTGCCTCATCAAGTGCCAGTGGTATCGAAGCAGCCGACGTGTTTGCGTGCTTGTCGACGGTAACAACAACACGTTCCATCGGTAATGCGAGTTTTTTAGCTATTGCCGAAAGAATTCTTAAATTGGCTTGGTGAGGCACTAGCCAATCTATAGCACTGCGGTCTAAATTATTTGCTTCCAATGTTTCATCCACAATCTGCCCCAAGGTTTGAACTGCGGTCTTGAATACTTCGCTCCCTTTCATCTTGATGTAACAACTTCCCGATGCTGGCATCCCGTCTACATACAATAATTCCTCGTACTGACCGTCTGCGTGTATGTGGGTTGAATAGATACCGGGCTCAGTGTCAGCCTGTAACACCACTGCCCCGGCACCGTCGCCAAAAAGCACGCAGGTTGAACGATCACTCCAGTCTATGATGCGAGACAATATCTCCGATCCAACTACCAAAGCACATTTAGCACTGCCCATTTTGATGAAGCGATTGGCGATATCCAGAGCATAAATAAAACCGGTACAAACTGCTTGTATATCAAAAGCTGGGCACTGATGCACACCCAATCTGCGCTGTATGACACAGGCGTTACTAGGAAATATTTTATCGGGTGTGGTTGTTGCGCAAATTAATAGATCAATGTCCTTATTGGTTACTGATGCCATTTCCATTGCTTTGCGTGAGGCGTAGTAGGCAAGTTGACTGCTACTTTCTCCATCTGCCGCAATATGTCTTTGTTGTACCCCAGTGCGCTCGCGTATCCACTGGTCGGAAGTGTTGACGACTTTCTCCAAGTCTTTGTTGCTTAGGATTTTCTCAGGCAGGTATGACCCGCTACCAGTTATTCTTGTATAAATAGCCATTGCCTTAGTTTACGAGCATTTCCTCAAGCTGTTTATCTATCATTTGTGGCACCTGCTTCATCGCTTCTATCCGTGCCACCTCTATCGCCTTTTCAAAAGCTAATTGGTCTGCACTGCCGTGACTTTTGATTACGACACCTTGCAAGCCCAGCAAACTGGCACCGTTATAGCTACGCGCATCTATGGTTTGGGCAATCAGCTTAAGCGTAGGTTGAGCGAGCATAGCACTGAATTTGGTCATTAAGTTACGCTTAAAAGCCTGTTTGAGAGAATGTGAAATGAAAGCAGCTGTGCCTTCGGCAGTTTTCAATGCAACATTACCGACGAAACCGTCGGTTATGACTACATCTGCGATACCTTCGTAGATACGGTTGGCTTCAACATAACCTATATAGTTAAGTTTGCTAGAGCGTAGCTGACGATCGGCTTCTTTGATCTGATCGTTACCTTTGATGGTTTCTTCTCCTATGTTGAGTAGGCCGACGCGAGGAGTCTCCAACCCGTCAACTGCCGAAGCTAGTACCGCACCCATGACCGAAAATTGGAATAAATGTTCCGCTTTGCAATCTACGTTGGCCCCCAAATCCAACATATAAGTATGTCCTTTGGTTGTCGGCAGAGCGGTGATTATCGCCGGTCGGTCTATACCGGCTAGAGTACGTAATATGTAGCGTGATATTGCGGTTAATGCACCGGTATTTCCGGCACTCACACAGGCTTGGGCACGATTTTCTCTAATCAAATTGATCGCAACTCGCATTGAGGAATCTTTTTTTGTGCGTAGCGCAACAGTAGGTGGTTCGTGCATTTCTACGATTTGTGTACTATGCACGCAATCCACCCGTTGCCTAGTGTCTATATCCAACATAGATAACTTTGATTCTATCAAATTGCTATCGCCCACCAGTAATAAATGCAGATCGCTATATTTGGCAATCACAGAAATTACTGCCGGCACGGTCACATCTAAACCGTGGTCGCCGCTCATTGCGTCTATTGCTACACTGATGCGATCGTTCATAATCTTAGGGTATGAACAAAGAAGGCAATATCGGCTTGCCTATTCTTTTTCTTCTTCCTCTTCGCTATATATTTTTTCTACGATCACTTCTTTGCCGCGATAAAAACCGTCTTTGCCAATGTGATGACGACGATGTTTGACTCCGGTTGTAGAATCGATCGATAGAGTGGCAGGTTTAACTTTATCGTGCGAGCGACGCATATCTCGTTTAGAACGAGTTTTCCTGTTTTGTTGTACAGCCATGTTTATCTCCTAAAAATAATTACTCTATTTTTTAACATTCTTTCTTTTGCTTTGACGACAGTAGCGGCTTAAATAACCAATAAACTCTTGGTTACAAAGGAAGTTTCTCAGCCATCAGGTTGCTTATTCTATATGTTAGAAGTATATTATCCAAACATCGTCATCTTGGTTAGTTCCGAGAGGTCAGTTAAATCGTATAGGATAAGTTTATGCCTCATTGGATGTTCCAATAACATCATTCATCGTATAGATTCTTCCCGGCTTTGGTTTGGTGTTGACGATCCACCATGCAGCGTGTACCGCACCGTTGGCAAACGGAGAGCGATCCATGGCTTCGTGCCTTAGTTCTATACACTCGTTGTTTGTGGAAAAGAATACTTTATGTTCTCCCATTATTTCGCCTTCTCGATAAGATTTCATCGGGATATCGCTTAAATCAACATCTTTTTTTTCAGCAATAATCTCACCCATTCTGAGTGCGGTCCCAGACGGCTTATCTTTTTTATTTCGATGATGTGTTTCTACAATTTCAACCTGTGCGTTTTTACCCCAGTCTGTTTGAGCCACGCGTGCCAATAGATCAAAACACAGATTGACACCAATGCTCATATTGGGTGACATTAATATAGGAATTTCTTTGGCAGATGTTTGCAATTCTTCTTTTTGGGTTTCGCTAAAACCAGTGACACCAATGACCATAGGTCGTTCGGCTTGTAGGCAATGCTGCACTGCATTGATTACCGAAGTAGGTGTAGAAAAATCAATCAATACATCAAAACGACCTTCGCCTATCATGCTTGAAGGTTCTACGATCACTTGAGATTGACTACTAGAGATCTCACATAAGTGCTTGGTTATATCGGTAGAGTCGGGACGATCATAGGCATGGGTAATAATCATATCTTCGCGTCGGTCTATCACTTCGGAAATTATACGCCCCATACGACCTGCCGCGCCGTTGATCGCAACTTTGATTTGTTTTTTTTCCATTTCTATAAAGAAGTCATACTGTGATTGTTTATTATAACTTTTAGCGTATGACCTTATATGTTGAGGTCAAATTTGTTCAAGAATTTCTTAATGCCATCAAGCCAGTTTTCCGAGCGCGGTGAGTGTTTAGCCCCTGATAACGAACCATTGAGCTCTTCTAATAATTCTATTTGACGAGATGTCAGGTTGATCGGTGTTTCTACATTGACACGACAAATCAAATCGCCGCTACCGCCGCCGCGTAAGTGTTTGATTCCTTTTCCTCTCATTCTGAAGTTCTTTCCACTTTGCGTACCTTTGGGTATCTTGAGTTTAAGCCTTCCTCCTAAAGATGGTATTTCTATTTCTCCACCTAAGGCAGCAGTAGGGAAGGAGACGGGAACTTCAATAAGTAAATTACCGTCGCGACGTTTGAATACTTCGTGCGGACGTATTCGTATACGTATAAATAAATCGCCGGGAGGTCCGCCGCCTATTCCCGCTTCTCCCTCGCCTGACAATCGTATACTATCGCCATCGTCTATTCCTGCAGGTACTTTAACCGACAGTGTTCTGGCTGCTTCTACTCGTTTTTGCCCATGACATTTTTTACACGGCTCGGCTATAATTTGACCGCTTCCTCCACAAGTCGGACAGGTTTGCTGGAACGATATAAAGCCTTGTTGCATAGCGATTTGACCGCTACCATGACAGGTTTCGCAGGTTTTTAAGCCGCTACCAGGTTCTGCCCCTGTGCCATCGCAACGGTCACAGACCTGCATGCTTCTTATTCTGATTTTTTTCTCCGTGCCGTAAGCACTCTCTTCAAGTGTTAAATCAAGTGCAGATTCAAGATCGTTGCCGCGATATGCGGCACTGCGGCCACCACGTTGTCTGAACGAAGTGCCGCCACCAAAGAAATTCTCAAATATATCGCCGAATATATCTTGGTAATTACCGCTTCCGCTTGCCGCACCAGCATTGCCTAAACCTGCGTGCCCGAATTGATCATAAGCAGCTCGTTTTTGGTCATCCGAGAGGACATCGTACGCTGCTTTAATTTCTTTGAATTTTTGTTCGGCTTTTTTGTCGTCTTTATTTCGGTCGGGGTGATATTTCATCGCCAAACGGCGATACGCCTTTCGTATTTCATCGGCACCGGCTTGCCGAGAGACACCCAGTGTTTCGTAATATTCTTTTGCCATCAACTTATTCCCGTTTAACCTGTCTGCTTAATCAAAAACCGGGCAGGTTCAAACAGGTTCAAAAGGGTGGAAATGTTTGATATCTGCAAACGGTCTTATTTTTTGGTATTGTCAACTTCCTCAAACTCGGCATCTACCGTATCATCGGATTTTTTATCCGAGTCATCCGATGAGTTTTCCGATTCGGCTTGAGGCACAGACTCTTCGGTTTGCTTCTCTTGTTGTGCCGCATAGACGCGCTCGGCAAGTTTACCCGATGCCTCGGCAAGTTTCTGGACACCACTATCAATGGTAGCCTTATCATCGTTTTTGATAAGCTCTTTCAATTCATTTACAGCACTTTCTATGCGTTCTTTTTCGTCTGTCTCAACTTTGTCTCCCAATTCTTTGATGGATTTCTCAGTTGCGTGTATTAAGGCTTCGGCTTGGTTGCGCGTAGCAATGAGTTCTTGGAATTTTTTATCCTCCTCGGCATGTTGTTCGGCATCATCAACCATTTTTTGAATTTCCTCATCGGACAACCCACTTGATGCTTTAACGATTATAGACTGTTCTTTACCGGTCGCTTTATCTTTGGCCGAGACATTGAGTATTCCGTTAGCATCTATGTCAAAGCTGACTTCTATTTGTGGAATGCCTCTAGGTGCCGGTGGTATATCGGTTAAATCAAAACGACCAAGAGATTTATTTGCTGCTGCACGTTCGCGCTCACCTTGTAATACATGTACAGTTACTGCCGATTGTTGATCTTCGGCAGTCGAGAAAACCTGCGAAGCATTTGTCGGGATCGTCGTGTTTTTCTCAATCAGTTTGGTCATCACGCCGCCCAGTGTTTCTATGCCCAAAGACAGGGGTGTTACATCAAGCAACAACACATCTTTAACGTCGCCACCTAGAACGCCACCTTGTATCGCAGCCCCTATGGCAACTGCTTCGTCGGGGTTGACATCTTTGCGCGGCTCAGTAGCGAAGAAATCGGCAACATACTTCTGCACCAACGGCATACGGGTTTGCCCACCGACTAAAATCACATCGCTGATGTCTGATGCTTTGATCTTGGCATCATTTAGAGCTTGTTTGCACGGTTCTATGGTTCGCTTGACTAAGTCTTCTACTAAGGATTCAAGTTTGGCGCGAGTCAATTTTATATTTAGGTGCTTAGGTCCAGATTGATCGGCGGTGATATAAGGCAGATTGATTTCGGTCTGCTGGCTAGATGACAGTTCTACTTTTGCTTTTTCGGCAGCTTCTTTAAGACGCTGCAAAGCCAGTGGATCATTATGCAGATCTATGCCTTGATCCTTTTTGAATTCGTCGGCTAAATACTCCATTAAGCGAGTGTCAAAATCTTCTCCGCCTAAGAAAGTGTCGCCGTTGGTAGAGAGCACTTCAAATTGTTGTTCACCTTCAACGCTGGCTACTTCGATGACGGAGATATCAAAAGTACCGCCACCTAAGTCAAACACGACTATTTTATGGTCGCCTGCTTTTGCCTTGTCAAGACCGTAAGCAAGGGCTGCCGCAGTCGGTTCGTTAATAATGCGTTTCACCTCTAAGCCTGCGATCTTGCCGGCATCTTTGGTTGCTTGTCGTTGCGAGTCGTTAAAATATGCAGGCACCGTGATCACCGCTTCCTTTACTTCTTCCCCCAAATAATCCTCGGCGGTTTTTTTCATTTTCATCAAAATACGCGCTGCCACCTCTGGTGGGGCTATTTGCTTGCCATCAGCTTCAACCCAGGCATCGTTATTTTTTGATTTCACAATTTTATAGGGGACCATTTTCAGGTCTTTTTTAACCGCTTCTTCGTCGTAGCGACGTCCGATTAGCCGTTTGATCGCAAATAGCGTATTTGAGGGGTTTGTGACTGCTTGCCGTTTTGCAGATTGACCTACTAAAACCTCGCTTTCTTTAGAAAAAGCAACGATTGAAGGGGTGGTACGACCACCTTCGCTATTTTCTATGATTTTTGCACTTTCGCCTTCCATGACTGCAACGCAGGAATTGGTTGTGCCTAAGTCAATACCTATAATTTTACTCATGTTTGTTTTTCTCCATATTTGATATTGCACTTAAATATGGGCTTAAATCGGACTTTCAAGGTTCCGAGTCTGTTTTAATCTAATTTTTTATCGTGTTTTCTATCTTTTTCTCCGATTGTTTTTCCAGATTCGGGTTTTTTTGAGGTTTAGATACTTCGGGTTGACTAGACACGCAGACCATCGCCGGTCTCAACAGACGGTCGTTCATTAAGTAGCCTTTCTGTAAAACGTTTAATATTGTATTGGGTGGTTTAGTTGTATCGATTTGTGTCATCATGGCTTGATGGTGTTGCGGATTGAAAATTTCACCCTCAGGGTTAATTTCTTTGATTCCGAATTTTTCAAAAGTTTGTTGCAACAGTTTTAACGTCAACTCTATACCTTCGTGTAGTTTTTTTGTGTCTTCCTTGGTGTCAACCTGTAAACCCATTTCCAGACTATCTTTGATTGCCAGTAGTTCCACTGCAAATTGTTCGTTGGCGTAATTACGTATTTGTGTAACTTCTCGTTGCGTGCGTTTCTTGAAATTTTCTAATTCGGCACGGCTACGCATTAATTGGTCGTAGTATTCTGCTATTTGGTCTTCCAGTTTCTTTATCTCGGCAGCGGAGTCGAATTCGGGTTGGGCAGATGTTTCCTGCTTTTGTTGTTTTTTTGGATCTGTCCCTTTTTCGGAATGGTTATGCGAATCAGCCTTGTCGGCATTACTCGTCTTAGGTTGCTTACCTACTTGTTCAACAGAGGATGATTTTGTGTCTTCCATTTATGTGGTTCCTTTTTGACATTAACGATGTTTGCCTATTACTATATAGGTGGTTTTGTTGCTTTCAAGTTAAATCTCAAAGATTGTTCTACTAAAATTAATGTAGTGTGTCGTATCGTGTAATTATGGCAGAGAGTTTCGGGCATGGTTTTGCATAGCCTTCTCTAAATTGGATTTATACATAGGCCAGTATTTTTGGAAGAATTCATACTCTTCTGCTAGTTCGGAACATCTTTGGTCTATTATTAATTTTGCATTCGGATATTTAGAATATGTCTGGCAACTGGAAGCACTATCTTTAGGACGTATATTTTTTTTAGCGGTAATACTTTGAAATGTTTCAAGAAGACCAGGGCAATCTATTTTGGTTTCTAGCTTTTTGATGTCTTCGTCTAGATTTTCGTATCTAATCAAAAAATCTATTATTATCTTTCCTTCTTCATGCAAACCGCGTGAATATTTTATTACTCGTTTATCTTTAATAACAAATGCTTCAAAATTTTTTTCAGGAGGCCTTTTTTTATTCTGCTGAAAGTCATATTTTGTGAAATGATAAAACGAAATATATGCATCGTAAGGACATCGAATAGTCGCTATCTTTAAGTAATTATCCCAAACATCTTTGGGTATACATTTTTTCACATCCAACGCTTCAACATGAGCGATATATTTTTGTTTTCCTGTTGGATTCTTATAATTTTGCCCGCTGCGGTGGTATCCCATTGATTTCCATATCTTTCCTTCGGGTAATATAGGGGTAAGAATGTCGTCTGCCCCGCAGTATTTTGAAAGTGCAATTTCAAAAGACGAACCGGCAACTTTGACTAGTTTGATATAGATAACTTTTAGTTTGTGAGAAATAATCATTTGGAACTAGGATTTAGTCAGAAACTTTTATCAAAACCTAGACCATAATTATACTATCTTATATGTTTGATTCTTAGTTTTGTGATTAAAATATGCCTATGTGATGGCTTAAATATAGCAGGCATTTGGCTATTCGTAAAAACCACTTTAACTTATTTAGAAATACAGCATGGCATTTGGGAAAAGAATAATATATTTGGGGAGGAAGTTGAAATTCAAAATATTTATCTTTTACGCAATTTGTATTTCTTATATTTGTAGACAGGGTTTTACTAAGCAACCCTTATACTTCAGTAGGATTCTAGATTATTATCAATACACTAGACGCTCTAAATTTCAAGATGTTTTTATTTATAAAAAATGTCTGGTCGTAAAACCTTTACGAGGTTGTCGTAGTATTTCGAATTTGTTACATTATTGGATTGCTAATGCATGGTTTTGTGAAAAATTCAAAGTAAATTTAGAATTTACTCGTGATAGTGACTCTAAGGGAACAGAAACTTTTTTTGAGAATTATATTGATTTAAAACAGTATCGCAAAAACCATCCCAAATCTCACATAACGAGAACAAATGGTTCTGGTGCAGTCTTTCAGAGGCATATTGGCGTATATATCGGAGAATATCTAGTTCCTCCTGAAGTTGGTCATCAAACATTATCAAAACTATCAGTTAGATCCGATCTTGAGAAACATATAGATGAGTATATTGCTCTGAATACTAACGAGGACTGGGTTGCAGTTCATTTTCGTGGTACTGATGTAATAGCATTAAAAGACAAACTTCCGTTCAGATATACGATAACTCTTGAATCTTATATTGTTTACTTAAAAGAGGTATTAGATAATCACTGCCGTATATTTGTGTGTTCCGATCAAGCACAATTTATTGATGAGATGCAAGTTGCATTTCCGGGCAGAGTGTTCACAAGAGATATTCAACGATCAATTAACCGCCATCCGCTACACAAAGTTGATAGTGAAAGTATCCCTCAACAGAGGGAAGATGCGTTTATGGATTTGTTGGTTTTAGCCAGGGCTAAGTTGATATATACAACAGGTTCTGGTTTTGTAGATACAATCAGATTCTTTAATCCTAAAACCAAAATCATATCACTAGACGGAAGAAAAAGGTCAGGAAATAATTACCTGCCTATTCCTAGAAAGGATTTATACAATCGCCTTTCTATTAAAAAGAAATAATACGGGACTGTTGAAAAAGTGTCTGCATTGGTACATTCCCCTCCCGTGGAGGGGTGGCAGGCGAAGCCTGACGGGGTGGTTTTTTGTGTACCCACCATTTAGGACAAGCCTTAGCTTGTCCGACCTACATACCTACGCTAAGGTTCCACACAATGTTACGCCGTTTGTGCTACTGCAACAAACGGCGGTTCTATTTTTCAACAGCCCCAGAGTATCTGCAACGGGGGTTATGTAAAGTGGTGTTGGTGATTAGGTTTGGATTGCCTGATATTCTTCAATGTCCCTCTCTAATTTAGATTTATACATAGGCCAGTATTTTTGGAAGAATTCATACTTTTTTGCCAGTTTGGAACATCTTCGGTCTATTATTAATTTCGCATTCGGATATTTAGAATATATTTCGCAACTGGAGGTATTCTCTTTGGGGCGTATATTTTTTTTGGCGGTAATATTTTGAAATGTTTCGAGAAGCCCTGGGCAATCTATTTTGGTTTCTAGCTTTTTGATGTCCTCGTCTAGATTTTCGTATCTAATCAAAAAATCTATTATTATCTTTCCTTCTTCATGCAGACTGCATGAATATTTTATTACTCGTTTATCTCTAATAACAAATCCTTCAAAATTTTTTTCAGGAGGCCTTTTTTTATTCTGCTGAAAGTTATATTTTCTGAAATAATAAAACGAAATATATGCATCGTAAGGACATCGAATAGTCGCTATCTTTAAGTAATTATCCCAAACATCTTTGGGTATACATTTTTTCACATCCAACGCTTCAACATGAGCGATATATTTTTGTTTTCCTGTTGGATTCTTATAATTTTGCCCGCTGCGGTGGTATCCCATTGATTTCCATATCTTTCCTTCGGGTAATATAGGGGTAAGAATGTCGTCCGGCCCGCAGTATTTAGAAAGTGCAATTTCAAAAGACGAACCGGCAACTTTGACTAGTTTGATATAGATAACTTTTAGTTTGTGAGAAATAATCATTTGGAACTAGGATTTAGTCAGAAACTTTTATCAAAACCTAGACCATAATTATACCATCTTATATGTTTGATTCTTAGTTTTTGTACGATGCCATGACATATTAGACAAATGGGGGCAAAAAGAAGCAAGCTGTTTTACCGGTGTTTTATAGCCTAGGCTTTGGTGCGGCCTTCTGAAGTTATACCGCCCAAGATATTCAAATAATACGTCGTTAAACAGTGCCAAATCTTCCTCCAGAATATCCACATTATGTGCCACAAACTCCTCTTGAATAGTACGGTTAAATCTCTCGTCTATGGCATTCATTTTAGGGCAACGAGGATAAGTATAACAGTGTTTAATGTTGTGTTGTTGTAGATACGCATCAAAGTCTCCTTGAAACTCACTGCCGTTATCGGTCAGTACTTGAGAGATGTTGCCAGGGAATACCATATGCACCAACTTTGCAAATGCCGCAGCATTTTTACTATTGGCGCGTCGGCATGTAATGGCAATGGCGAAACGGCTGTAGTGATCGATCGCAGTAAACAGATAATAGCGGGTTTGACCAACGAAATAATGGATGGTGTCCATAGCCATGCAGTCTCCGGGGAATTCGGCTTTAGCACCTTTGGCGATACGAGCGCGTGGTGTAGCAGCCTTGCTTTTGCGTGTTCTGCCAGAGATGGTCGGCGGTGAGCAGCGCATGTTATCGGGTGCATCGGCAATCAATCGTGCGATGGTGCGAGGCTTCGGACACTTCAATCCTCGTTCATCGCACCACGGCTTTAAGAAGTAATAAATCTTCGGTGCACCCATATTGGGATAGCTGTGTCGCAGTCGCCTAATCTCGCCAGTGATTTGAGTAGACCAATTACGACGGCGACGCTGGTGAGGTGCTCTACTTGCATCCTGCAAAGCCGATACGCCGCACTCATTAAAGTGCTTTCTCCACAGATATAGGGTCGCACGGCTCACCTTATAAAAGTCTAGCGTCGCAATTAAACCGTGTTTTTCCCAGAGTTCTAAAGCCTCAAGTTTTTGTTTAGCATCAGTAGCCATCATAGCCTCCCACTTATTAGCAAAAGAAGCTATTTTATAAAATCCTTTAATGCGATAGCCGAGGTGTTGATATTTCATGTTGTCTACCTTAATTTTGGGGGGATTTTCCCGCTAGAAAAAGTACTTTTTCTAGCGGGAAGATTAGGTTCTAAAGAGTCCAATATGTATCTGGCATTATTCAGTTTTGTGATTAAAATATGCCTATGTGATGGCTTAAATATAGCAGGCATTTGGCTATTCGTAAAAACCACTTTAACTTATTTAGAAATACAGCATGGCATTTGGGAAAAGAATAATATATTTGGGGAGGAAGTTGAAATTCAAAATATTTATCTTTTACATAATCTGCATTGTTAATATTTATAAGTGGCGTTTTGCTCACCGACCCTTAACCATCCGTCGGGCATTACAGAATTACAAACGCAGAAAACTCTCTAAAATTCAGGATGTTTTTATTTATAGAAAATGTCTAGTCGTAAAACTTTCAGATAATTGGGGTAGTATTTCGAGTTTGTTTTGTTATTGGGTTGCTATTGAGTGGTTTTGTGAAAAATTCAAAGTAAATTTGGAATTTACTCGTGATAGTGATGCTAAGGGGACAGAAACTTTTTTTGAGAATTATATTGATATAAAACAATATCGCAAAAATCATCTCAAATCTGATATAACGATAGCAAATGTTTCTAAGGTAGTCTTTCCAAGATATACAGGTATACATATCGGAGAATATCTAGTTCCTCCTGAAGTTGGTCATCAAACACTATCAAAACTATCAGTTAGATCCGACCTTGAAAAACATACAGATGAGTATATTGCTCTAAATACTAACTGACCTTACCCCACCGTGAGGGCCATCACTTAAATGAGAGCTGTATTATAAATCGTCTTTGTTCCTCATACTAATAAAATCTTAAATAAACTAGACACCAATGTCGCATTTCGATATTGGCTAGTTATTTTTCCTAAGCGGCAAATTAGAAAAAATACCATGTTTTTACCTAATCTTAAGTCTTGCGACTAAAAAACCAGCTCCATAGCGTGCCATTAAGAGACGATCTCTAGTTGAGATGACCTCTACTACCAGCGGATTTTCAACTTGTCTCATAAGCACTAAACAAGATCTCCACTATACGATGCGTGTAGCATATGCTACTGGGGTCATATAATCTAGTGAGCTATGCGGGCGTTCATGGTTATAGTGGTATCGCCATTGTTCAATAATGTGGCATGCCTGTTCAAGGCTGCGGAACAAGTGCTGATTGAGGCAGTTTTCTCTAAACTTACCGTTTAAGCTCTCTACAAAGGCATTTTGTGTCGGTTTGCCGGGTTGAATAAAGTGTAGTTTGACCCCGCTATCCTGTGACCACAGATGCATCTTTTTACTCGTGAACTCAGGTCCGTTATCGCAGACAATGCCTTGCGGGCAGGAACGTTCGGCGATGAGTTGTTCTAAAAACCTAATCACCTGCTGACTGCCAATCGAAAAACCGATGCATTGACCAACCAGTTCACGACTGCAATCGTCCATCACATTGAGTATCCTAAACGGCCTGCCGTCGTTTAACCGGTCACTGACAAAGTCCATTGACCAGCGACAATTCACCTGTTCCGGCAAGGGATGCCGTTGCCGGGTGCGGATGAGCTTGTTGCGCTTTCGCTTGGGCACTTGCAGTCCTTCTTCCTTATAGATGCGATAGACCCGCTTTTTATTCACCACCCAGCCTTCTGCTCTTAGCAAACGCCAGAGTAGTAAATAGCCATAGCGTGGATATTGGCTTGCTAACTCGCACATGCGACTTCTAATCTCCGCATCATCACGGGGGTGTGCTTGGTAGTGATAACTACTACGGCTGATCCCGACCAGCTCGCAACTGCGCCTCTCACTTAAATGATGCTTGGTCTTTAAGTCTTGCACAACACTTCTTTTGCTTGCCGGGGTCACCACTTTTTTGACAGCACATCCTTGAGGGCTCTGAGTTCAAGGACTTGCTCACCGACTACTTTCTTGAGTTGGTTGTTCTCCAGTTCAAGACTCTTTAACCGCTTTGCTTCATTGACTTCTAGCCCAGTATATCTGCTACGCCAGTTGTAAAAGGTGCCGTGGGCTATGCCCAGTTCTCGGCAGATGTCCTCTATCGTGCGACCGGCCTTGTGTGATTTGATCGCTCTGATGTTGTTCTTGTGTATATCGTTTCTTCATATTGAAACCTCCTGTTGTTTACTAATTTAACCGAAAGTCTCATTTTGTCATGGCCCAGTTTAGAGGGGCAAGGTCATAACGAGGACTGGGTTGCAGTTCATTTTCGTGGTACTGATGTAATAGCATTAAAAGACAAACTTCCGTTCAGATATACGATAACTCTTGAATCTTATATTGTTTACTTAAAAGAGGTATTAGATAACCACTGCCGTATATTTGCGTGTTCTGATCAAGCACAATTTATTGATGAGATGCAAATTGCATTCCCAGACAGGGTATTCGCAAGAGATATTGAACGATCAACTAACCACAAGCGTCTGCATGGAATAGGCAGTAAGAGGATCCTTCATCAGAAGAAGGATGCCTTTATGGATTTGTTGGTTTTGACAAGGGCTAAGTTGATATATACGACAGGTTCCGGTTTTGTAGATGTAGTAAGATTCTTTAATCCTAAAACCAAAATCATATCATTAGACGGAAGAAAAAGATCGGGAAATAATTACATGTCTATCCCCAAAAAAGATTTATACGATAGTCTTTCTCTTAAAAGGAAATAATCTCGGTATTTAATTCACAATGATGGAGTATCTACAACAGGAGTTATTTTAAGTGGTGTCGGTGATTAGGTTTGAGTTGCCTGATATTCTTCAATATCCCTTTCTAATTTAGATTTATACATAGGCCAGTATTTTTGGAAGAATTCATAGTTGTCGGTCAGTTCAGAACATCTCTGATCTATCATTAGTTTCGCATTCGGATATTTAGAATAAATCTCACAACTGGAGGTATTCTCTTTGGGACGTATATTTTTTTTGGCGGTAATACTTTGAAATGTTTCAAGAAGTCCAGGGCAATCTATTCTGGTTTCTAGCTTTTTGATATCTTCGTCTAGATTTTCGTATCTAATAAAAAAATCTGTTAGCATCTTTCCTTCTTCATGCAAGCCGCGTAAATTTTTTATTACTCGTTCATCTTTAATAACAAATGCTTCAACATTTTTTTCAGGGAGTCTTTTTTTATTCTGCTGAAAGTTATATTTTCTGAAATAATAAAGCGAAATATACATATCGTAAGGACATCGAATAGTTGCGACTTTTAGATAATCATTCCAAATATGTGTCGGCACCAATCCTTTTATTTTTTTTGCAGAAGTATGGTTTTTAAACTTGAGTTTTTGGGTTTCAGGATCCATATAATTTTGTGCTTCAAGAAATCCCCCAAATTTACGATACTCGCGGCCGTTTTTTCCTATTGGTGTGAGAATGTTGTCGGGACCACAGTATTTTGATAAAGCTAGTTCAAACGATGTGCCTGCAACTTTGATTAACTTTATATAGATGACCTTTAATTTGTGTGAAATAATCATTTGAGACTATAGTTTAGCCGAGAACTTTTATCAAAACTGGAACTACACATATAGTTTATTCTTAGTTTTCTGATTAAAATATAGGGACTTATATAGATAACTTGACAAACTAATGGCTATTTCATTTCCTTAATAATAGGCTTGCCGTTTTTACCTATGTGATGGTTTAAGTATAGCAAGATTTGTCCATTCGTAAAAAACTAATTTAACTTATTTAGAAATACAGCATGATATCTGGGAGAAGAATAATATATTTTGGGAGGAAGTTGAAATTCAAAGTATTTATCTTTTACGTACTCTGCCTTGCTTGTATTTATAGGAAGAGTTTTATTAAACAACCCTTTTCCTTTGAGTGGGTGTTAGATCATTATAAAAATATAAAAGATCTTGGATTTGAAGATGTTTTTATTTATAGAAAATGCCTGGTCGTAAAACTTTCAGATAATGAACCTAGTATTTCGACTTTGTTATGTTATTGGATTGCTAATGCATGGCTTTGCGAAAAATTCAAAATAAATTTGGAATTTACTCGTGATAGTGATTCTAAAGGAATAGAAACTTTTTTTGAGAATTATATTGATGTGGGAAAATATAGCAAAAACCACCCCAAATCTGACATAACGACAGTAGATGTTTCTGAGGTAGTCTTTCCAAGATATACGGGATACGTATCGGAGAATATATAGTTCCTCCTGAAATTGGTCATAAAACACTATCAAAACTATCAGTTAGATCCGACCTTGAGAAACATACAGATGAGTATATTGCTCTGAATACTAACGAGGACTGGGTTGCAGTTCATTTTCGTGGTACTGATGTAATAGCATTAAAAGACAAACTTCCGTTCAGATATACGATAACTCTTGAATCTTATATTGTTTACTTAAAAGAGGTATTAGATAACCACTGCCGCATATTTGCGTGTTCTGATCAAGCACAGTTTATCAATGAGATGCAAATTGCATTCCCGGGTAGGGTATTCGCAAGAGATATTCAACGATCAACTAACCACGAGCGCTACATAAAATGGCCGGCAAGAGGAGCCCTCATCAGAGGAAAGATGCCTTTATGGATTTGTTGGTTTTAGCCAGGGCTAAGTTGATACATACAACAGGTTCTGGATTTGTAGATGTAATAAGGTTCTTTAATCCTAAAACCAAAATCATATCACTAGATGGAAGAAAAAGGTCGGGGAATAATTACCTGCCTATTCCCAAAAGGGATTTATACGATAGCCTTTCTCTTAAAAGGAAATAAGGGGCTGTTGAAAAAGTATTCCATGCACCGTAGGGGGTAATTGTCTAGTGCAGAACCACCACAACCACCCCGTCAGGCTGCACCTGCCACCCCTCCAAAGGAGGGGAATGTACTAATGCAGACACTTTTTCAACAGCCCCAGAGTATCTACACTAGGAGTTATGTAAAGTGGTTTCGGTGATTAGGTTTGGGTTGCCTGATATTCTTCAATATCCTTTTCTAATTTAGATTTATACATAGGCCAGTATTTTTGGAAGAATTCATACTTTTTTGCCAGTTTGGAACATCTTCGGTCTATTATTAATTTCGCATTCGGATATTTAGAATATATCTCACAACTGGAGGTATTCTCTTTGGGACGTATATTTTTTTTGGCAGTAATACTTTGAAATGTTTCGACAAGATCTGGGCAATCTATTCTGGTTTCTAGCTTTTTGATATCTTCGTCTAGATTTTCGTATCTAATAAAAAAATCTGTTAGCATCTTTCCTTCTTCATGCAAGCTGCACAAACTTGTTAATATTTGTTTACTTTTAATAGCAAGTTCTTCAAAATTTTTGTCAGGTGATTTCTTTTTCTTCTTCTGAGATTTATATTTTCTGAAATAATAAGACGAAATATACATATCGTAAGGACATCGAATAGTTGCGACTTTTAGATAATCATTCCAAATATGTGTCGGCACCAATCCTTTTATTTCTTTTGCAGAAGTATGGCTTTTAAACTTGGGTTTCTGTGTTTCGGGATCCATATAATTTTGTGCTTCAAGAAATTCCTCAAATTCACGAAACTCGCCGCCGCCGTTTTTTCCTATTGGTGTGAGAATGTCGTCGGGACCACAGTATTTTGATAAAGCTAGTTCAAACGATGTGCTTGCAACTTTGGCTAGTTTGATATAGATGACTTTTAGTTTATGTGAAATAATCATTTGAGGCTATAGTTTAGCTGAGAATTTATTGAGACTGTCATTTATTTTGTGTAACTTTGTTCTCTTCAATATCCCTTTCTAATTTAGATTTATACATAGGCCAGTATTTTTGGAAGAATTCATACTCCTCTGCCAGTTTGGAACATCTTTGGTCTATTATTAATTTCGTATTCGGATATTTAGAATATATCTCGCAACTGGATATTTTCTCCCTATGACGTCCTGCTTGTTTGGCAGTGATGCCTTGAAATATTTTGAGAAGCCCGGGGCAACCTATTTTTGATTCTAGTTCTTTTATATCTTGATCTAGGTGTTCGTATCTGATTAAGAAATCGGCTAATATTTCCCCACCTTCGTGCAAATCATATATCCCTTTAAATTCTCGCTTAGCTTTAGCCACATATTCTTCAAAAGCTCCCTTTTTTGCTCTTTCTTTCTTACTCTTAAAGAAATAGTATCCCGATATCAACATGTCATAAGGACAGCGAATAGTTGCGATTTTCAGATAATCATTCCAGATATGTTTCGGCACCAATCTTTTTATTTTGTTTGCAGGAGTATGGTTTACAAACCTGGGTTTCAGAGTTTCAGGGTCTACATAGTTTTGTGCTTTAAGAAATCCACCCAATTCACGATGTTTGCTGCCGCCTCCTTTTATTGGTGTGAGAATGTCATCGGGACCGCAATACTTTGATAAGGCTAGTTCAAACGACGTGCCTGCAACTTTGGTTAGTTTTATATAGATGACTTTTAGTTTATGTGAAATAATCATTTATACAATTCTGCTATGAGCTATCAATTTTTGCACAGCAATATGCGACGGAAATTACGCTTGCCAACTTGATATATATGTTCGGTTCCTACCTTAATATGTACATCTCTGGATATTACTTTGACTCCATCTATACGCACAGCTCCCTGTGCAATCATACGATTGGCTTCCGAAGTAGAACTCATCATGGACGATTCTTTCAATAATTTGGGTAGGGTTAGGCTGTCGCTGTCCACATGAACTTTACAATGTTCAATATCGTCGGGTATTTGTCCGCGGCTGAAACGAGTCAGAAAATCAGCTTTGGCATCAGCAGCAGTAGCTTTATTGTGAAAACGAGCGACGATTTCTTCGGCCAGCATCATCTTAATGTCTCTGGGATTTACTCCGTTGGCTACTGATTTCTTCAAATCGTCAATTTCTGCCTTAGACTTAAAGCTCAACAGCTCAAAATAACGCCACATTAATTGATCCGAGACCGACATTAGTTTTCCGTACATTTCTTTGTGTGATTCAGAAATACCAATATAGTTGTTGAGCGATTTGGACATTTTCTGTTTGCCGTCCAAACCTTCTAGAATAGGCATCGTGATGACAATCTGTGGTGCGAGTTGCCAATCTTTTTGTAGTTCTCTGCCTACCAGCAGATTAAATTTTTGGTCGGTGCCACCAAGTTCTATATCGGCTTTCAACTCAACTGAGTCGTAACCTTGAAATAGCGGGTACAAAAACTCGTGGATGCCTATGGCGTGTTCTTTGCTATAACGTTTTTTGAAGTCGTCGCGCTCCATCATCCGCGCGACCGTGTGTTTGGCGGATAGTTTGACTATTTCTGCCGCCGACAATTTCCCAAGCCACTGAGAATTGAAAAGAATTTCTGTTTTTTCGGGATCCAGTATCTTATAGATCTGCTTTTCATAACTGTCCGCATTTTCCTTAATCTGCTCTGCAGACATGGGTTTGCGAGTTACATTCCTGCCCGACGGGTCGCCGATTAACGCGGTGAAATCCCCAATAAGGAATTTCACGATATGTCCGTGTTTTTGGAAATAACGCAGTTTATTAATTAGCACGGTATGTCCCAAGTGTAAATCAGGAGCAGTCGGGTCAAACCCCGCTTTTACGACTAAAGGTTTGTTAAATTCAAGACGTTGTTTCAGTTCCTCAAGTGAGATGATTTCCTCGGTTCCGCGTAATAACTCTTCAATATCCATCGTTCTCTGTTATAATTGGAAAAACATTATTCAAATCTAATGATTAATAAGCAAATTCTACAGCATCAGCATCAAAAGGACAAAGGCGCGACTAAATTTTTTATCACGCTTACACTATTGCTGTCTCTGACCGTGTTCATACTTGCTATGAATTCGTCGGAGTCCAATTTTGAAAAGCATGCACTGGTCACTTTGTTTGATAATCAATCAGTAGAAGAATTGCCAGACATAATGGGTCCCATACCGGCGATGGGAGGAGGTCTGTCGGACATAATTGAACCGTCGGCAATGGAAGGAAGCTCGTCGGACATAATGGAGGTACCAGTAGAGAAACAAGCCGTACATACGGCAGAACAAACTAGCGGCCCTGGCACTTTGGCATTGGTAAAACCTGTCTTGCCGGAATCATCAAAAGTATCTGCACAACCCCAGCCTGATATTGTATATTCGCATACCATTAAAACTGGTGAGACCTTCTCGCACATACTGGAAGAATACGGAAACTTCAGCGTAATCAGAAAACTTATGGAAAGTAACACAAAATTAGGGCCTTTTAATTCTTTAGTGGTGGGTCGGAAAATCGTATTCACGAAAAAAGACGAAGTTTTATTGGAGATCAATTATCAAGTATCACCTCTGCAAAATTATAAAATTAGCTTACAAGAAGATGGCAGCTACAAAATCGGCGAGGAGATATTGGAAATTGAGAAATTAGAAACACATGCCACCGTTGAAATTGCCGACTCTTTATACCTATCTGCAAAGCGCATAGGTTTATCGGACAAACTAATTATTTCTATTGCCAATATTATGGAATGGGATATAGACTTTGCCTACGACATACGCAAAGGCGACAATTTTTCGGTTATTTATTACGAAAACTATGTCGGTAGAAAGAAAATAGATGACGGCCCTATACTTGCTTTGCGCTTTACGAATAATGGCAAGGATTATCGCATCGTTCGTTATACCGACTCCGAAGGGTTTACTGATTACTATTTTCTTGACGGGCGGAAGGTGCGCAAGGCTTTTTTGCGCAACCCGCTTGAGTTTTCCTATATCAGCTCGCGTTTTAATCCTAGGCGGATGCACCCCATACTTCATAGAGTACGTGCCCATAAGGGTGTAGATTATGCGGCAAGGCGAGGCACTCCAGTACGAGCTGCGGGAGACGGAAGAATTTCTACACGACAATTTCATAACGGCTACGGTAATACCGTTGTCCTACAACACGGCGGTGGTTACAGCACGCTTTATGCGCACCTTTCAAAGTTTGCCGATAGGCAACGCATAGGTTCTTGGGTTCAGCAAGGGCAGGTTGTCGGTTATGTGGGGTCAACTGGTCTTTCAACCGGACCGCATCTTCATTATGAGTTTAGAGTCAATGGTGTACATAAAAATCCGTTGACCGTAAAATTACCTGATGCCGTGCCGCTGGCAAAATCCGAAATGCCTCGCTTTAACGAATATATCAAACCTACCATAGAAAAACTACATCTTTTGGATGACGCTTATATAGCCGACAAAAATCCTTAAGTAGTTGCAGACACTTTGACGGTTATGAACGAAATGTTTATAGGCGCATTGTCCGGAACCAGCATGGATGCGATTGATATCGCCGCAGTTGATTTTTCCGCCAAGCATCCCTTATTGTCGGCGTATGCCAACTATCCGATTACCGAAGATTTAATTACGCAAGCAAAACGCATGCAGTCCGATGCATGTCGGCTGACCGAATATGTGCAATTAGATTATACATTCGGGAAACTATTCGCCGATTGCATTAACGATTTCATAGCCTGTCAAGAACTTTCGTTTGAAGCGGTGGAGGCGATAGGATTGCACGGGCAGACGATTTTGCACGACACTCGGCATGAATCTCCTTTGACCCTACAGATTGCCGACCCAAATATTGTTGCTTATCAAACGGGACTGACCGTTGTCGCAGATTTCCGGCGAGCCGATATCGCTGCAGGGGGGCAGGGGGCTCCTCTAGCTCCTGCACTGCACGCACAACTATTTGCACAAGCCGATAAAAAGCAGGCAATCGTCAACATAGGCGGGATTGCCAATGTCACCGTACTAGACGCGGAGCAGATACTTGCTGGTTTTGATACTGGTCCCGGGAATTGTTTGTTGGACGCTTGGTGTCGAAAACATAATGGACAAGGTTATGACCAAGATGGTCAATGGGCTGCTTCTCATGCTCCCGACATGGAACTGTTGCAGGCTATGTTGACAGATCCTTTTTTTGTTAAGACTCCCCCTAAGAGTACCTGCACAGGTTATTTCTCTCTAGATTGGTTGGACGGCTATATCAAAAAAAGCGTATCGCCGAGCCTTGGCAATATCGCCGCAACCCTGACTGAGTTTACTGCGATTACGATTGCCGATGCACTCAAAACATATATCAGTGAAAGCGACGAAGTGTTGGTTTGCGGTGGAGGTGTACACAATAAGCATTTAATAAATTGTCTGTGTGAACATACGCAAATGAATATCATTAGCACTGGGGATAGAGGTGTGGATCCGGATTGGGTTGAAGCGATATTGTTTGCCTGGCTTGCCAAACAGCGCATAGAAAATCGTAGCGGCATCATCGCGCCGTTTACAGGCGCGCGTGAAGCGACATTGTTGGGGACTATTTACCGCACCTGATAGAATTGCCGATTGAGCCAGTAGGTCAATCGGCAATTTCATATATCCGCCTTACGGTACCGTCCTGCACAAACTCAACCGCCACGCGCCACTAAATTAATGATAACCACTTGTAGGGGAGGGCTAACATGCCCTCCCTAAAGTACCGTTCTGCACCAACAGAACCGCTTGCGCCATCAAATTTACGAAAACCACATATTGAAACCTTGCACAAACTCAACCGCCACGCGCCATATAATTTATGAAAACCACCGTAGGGGAGGGCTAACATGGGACTGTTGAAAAAGTAGCTTTATCCTTGGAAACTATACCGTAATAATAAAAATCTTTGTATAAACTGAAATCTGATCCAGCGAAAATAAAAATCTAAAGAAACCGCTAGCCTCTTTAGGTTCTGAGCGGTCCCAGTTAGGTAGGCTTGGATCTGCGTTTTCTCCAAACCTCTATATTTTGCCCGCCTCAACCCATGCCGCTCCTTTGCCTCAGCAAATAAACCCTCTATCTTCCAGCTTCTTTCTATCATTTTTTGCTTAAAGACTAAACCGCTTTGTCGTCGTCTCACTCGTTCTATCGCCGCATTATGCTCATTTCGGTATAGACCCGTATGATGCCTGCCTAAGTAGCAACTATTCTGCCATTGACAACTATTACAATGTGCTTTCTTGATATGGTAATACTTCGTCGCACCGACTGCAGGTTTGGGATGTAACGCATGACCCGCTTGACAGGTATAGATGTCTTTATTGGGGTCGTACTGGAAATTGCCTTCGTCGGCTACTTGCTTACCAGGTGTCAGACGAAACTTGGCAGTCGGGATATAGCTGCGGATCTGGTGTTCTTCAAAAAACTTATAATTCTTGCCACTGCTGTAGCCGACATCTGCTATCACCTCTTCGACCGGCAATCCAAAGCGTTCTTGTTGATATTGAATCCTCTGTGTTATCACATTAGTCTCATGATAGGCACCCGTGGTCACATGGCAATCGGTTATCACCCGGCTAGCTGCATCGGCACAATAATGCACCTTATGATATAACTTTCTTGGATACCCCTGACGATTGACTAAAGTCGCATCGCCGTCTACTTTACTCACATGTGTGCGGTTGCTGACTTTTTCTCTTTTTACTACCGCAGTTGGTGAGACCACCTCTCTGCTTTGCTGCTTCTCATCCTTCACTTCTACCGCCATGGTCGGCTGCTCTCGTCTCTCTAGTTTCTGCGCCGATGCACTCGCCGCAACTGAACTCCCATCACCGTCTACTTTACCGGCATGGTTGCTGACTTTTTCTCTTTTTACTGCCGCAGTTGGCGAAACCGCCTCTTTGCTCTGCTGCTTCTCATCCTTCACTTCTACCGCCATGGTCGGCTGCTCTCGTCTCTCTAGTTTCTGCGCCGATGCACTCGCCTCAACTGAACTCCCATCACCGTCTACTTTACCGGCATAGTTGCCGACTTGTTCTCTTTTCACTGCTACAGTTTGCGAGACCGCCTCTGGGCTTTGCTGCTGCTCATCCGTGACTTCTATTGCCTGTGCCGGCTGCTCTCGTCTCTCTAGTTTCCTCGCCGACGCATTCGCCTCAACTAAACTCGCATCCGTTATGATACGCTTGCCAGGCACTAAGCCTGCATCACGGCATTGTTCTACTATTTGCTCAAATACCGACGCAAAACATCCAACTCCCAATCTATCTCTCACACGAGTTAATGACGAATGATCCGGCACCTCATCACTCATCGTTAATCCGACGAACCAACGATAGGCGAGGTTCATTGCTACCTCGTCACACAATTGACGATCTGATTTAATCCCATAGATGTGTCCTAATATACAAATACGGAAAAATACCTCAGGGTCTATTGACGGTCTACCTTGCGTATCACTATAAAAACTTTTGGTTAATTGTTTAACAAAGCTCAAGTCTAAAACTTTATTGATACGCCTTAATAAATGATTGCTGGGAATGAGTGCCTCATAGTCTATTTGGACAAACAGTTCAGGCTGAAAATTATGATTTCCTTGCATAAAAACCTCCGGTTGAATCAGTTGTTTATTTTCGCTTATATCAAATACTTTTTCAACAGTCCCACATGCCCTCCCTAAAGTACCGTTCTGCACTAACAGAACCGCTTGCGCCACTTGGCTTTGGTTCCCATAAATTGAACGGCGTACGAAGGATAATGTACGACAAGCAACCTTGTTGAGGTTCTGCACAATGTCACGCCGATTGACCTACTGGCTCAATCGGCGGTTCTACTTGTACAGACGCAACGCGTTTCGGGAGGGCATGTTAGCCCTCCCCTACGGTGGTTTACGTAAACGAAATGGATGAATGGATTGATTGTGCAGACGCAACGCGTTTCGGGAGGGCATGTTAGCCCTCCCCTACGGAGGTTTCCGTAAACGAAATGGATGAATGGATTGATTGTACAGACGCAACGCGTTAGGGAGGGCAGGTATATTTAACTATGGCTTATTTGATATAAGATAAACGCTTAGGTAGATGCAGTGCCTAGGAAGTCGAAGGAGACACGCTCAAGAGAGGATTAGGCATTAAAGCCTGTTAACATGATAAGCACTCCTCCGGCGTTATGACTATAAAGCTCGTAAGGCAGCTTGGGACTTTAGATCTCGTATTCACCTGTTTGGGCGGCGTAGTCATACTTTCCTAAACACTGCTTGATACCTAGTAATTCATTCATTCAATAACTATTATGGAGGAAATTATGGTGAAACACAAACAACCTGCCGCAATCGGCATTGATGTCTCTAAAAACACTTTAGAGGTGGCATTATTATTCGTTGACGAGAGTTTCTCGGAAGCACAATTTAGCAATAATACCAAAGGTATTAAACAGCTGTTAGCTTGGCTTGCCGAACAGGGCGCAAAGCGCTGCCCAATCTGCGTTGAAGCCACTGGTGGCTTGGAGACAAACCTTTGCGAGCGAGCTTACCGGGCTAAACATCCGATACAGGTGGCACCCCCGGCTCAAGTTGCCTATTTTCGCAAAAGTCTTAATATGCGTAATAAAACTGATGGCGATGATGCGCGCTTAATTGCACGCTTCGCAGTGTCAAACCCTAATTATCGGTGGACCAGTTCATCAAAAGCTATCCAGACCTTGAAGGATGCTCTCAAACGCAGATACAAACTGATATTAGCGAAGACGATGTTAAGGAATAGTGAAAAGACCTTGCGCACCGCGGGACAAAAGCGCAGTGCGGCTGCAGACTTGAGATACCTTGAGCAACGCATTGATCAGATTGATGCTTCAATCGAAAGGCTCATTGCCGAAAACGAACAACTCGCACAGACCTGCAAATTATTGTGTTCGATACCCGGTATCGGTATGCAAATCGCAGCCACCCTGTGTGCAGTATTAGATGATAATACGTTTGAGCATCCCAAGCAACTCGCTGCTTTTATCGGCATCGCACCAATGCGCAGACAATCCGGCACCTGCGAAGCACGGGGTCATATCTCTAAAATTGGCAATCGCTGCCTACGCACCGCTTTGTTTATGGCGGCACTCTCGGCACGGCTTCATAACCCCATTATCCGCGACTTTGCCAACCGCTTGCAACGCCGACGCCCGGAGTTAAGCAAAAAGGAAATCATTGTCGCTTGTGCACATAAGCTCACCCGTATTATTCATGGAGTACTCAAGCACAACAAGCTGTTTGATCCGCGTCATGAGTGTCCGGCTGCGGCCTAAATAGATATTCAGAAAAGGAGATAAAAAAGAGAGTAAAATGACTTGATTTTAAATAAGGCATCATGTTAGCCCTCCCCTACGGTGGTTTACGTAAACGAAATGGATGAATGGATTAATTGTGCAGACGCAACGCGTTTCGGGAAGGCATGTTAGCCCTCCCCTACGGTAGGTGACCGTAAACGAAATGGATAAATGGATTGATTGTGCAAACACAACGCGTTCGGGCAGACATGCAAGTCCACTCTACAATTCTATGAAATATTTTCTAAGCAGGCGAGAAAGACGAACCGCAACCGCAGGTCGTTGCCGCATTCGGATTGCGGATAACGAATTGAGCTCCTTCTAAACCCTCGCTATAGTCAATTTCGGCACCCCTTAGATATTGGTAGCTCATCGGGTCTACCAATAAGACAACACCACATTTTTCGAACGAAGCGTCACCTTCTTGAAGGTTCTCGTCAAAAGTAAAGCCGTATTGAAAACCGGAACAACCGCCGCCGGTTATAAAGACGCGCAACTTCAATTTGTCATTTTTTTCTTCGTCTATTAACTGCTTAACCTTAGTCGCAGCTGCTTCGGTAAATACTAAATTTTGTTCTGTCATCTTTGATACTCCGTGTTTAAGCAACATATAATAACATCAAAAATAATAAAAGCGTAGAATCACTCCACGACGATTTATGGTGCCCCTGAGATGATTCGAACATCCGACCCACGCTTTAGGAGAGCGTTGCTCTATCCAACTGAGCTACAGGGGCATTATGGTTATTCTATAGGAGAACGGCTTGCAGGGGGAACATAACCGTCTTGACAATGTTCTACTGTCACCGAAGTTTGTATACCACCGCGCACATTAAAATCCGCAATAAGTCTCATAAATCGAGGTTCAATCGCCGAGCGGAGGTGATCTAAAATCTCGTTACTAACCGCCTCGTGAAATGCCGCCCGATCCCTGAAAGTCCACATATAGTTTTTAAGGCTTTTTAATTCTATACACAATTTGTCGGGTGTATAACTCAGATATAAATGGGCAAAATCGGGTTGTCCGCTTAGCGGGCATAAGCAGGTAAACTCAGGAATATCTATATCAATGGTATAATCACGGTCAACTCTAGGGTTGTCAAAAGTTTCTATGTTTTTGGTGGGTTTGCGATTGGACATAATTCTTAACCTTTAGTTATCTATTTTAATACAACGAAGATGAAACTTGAAAAGATAAAGTTAGTAGGGTTTAAGTCTTTTCCCGATCAAGTCACAATTGATATTCTATCAAATGTGACCGCCATCGTGGGTCCTAACGGCTGCGGTAAATCCAATATCGTCGATGCGGTGAGTTGGGCATTAGGACACGATGCACGCGAAGTGCGGGCGGCTTATGCAGATGACGTTATTTTTAGCGGCACCAGTGCTCGCAAGGCGATGGGCTTGGCTGCGGTGGAATTATTGTTTGACAATACTGATAATACTGCCGGCGGGCAATACGCTTCGTATAATCAGATTTCAATACGCCGCAACGTCGATAGGAACAGAGAATCCAAGTACTTTATAAACAACACGCGATGTCGTCGGCGCGACATACACGATATGTTTGCAAACACTGGTTTAGGCACACACGGCTATGCGATTATAGAACAAGGGATGATTTCCCGAATCATAGAAGCCAAACCCGACGAAATGCGACTTTATATAGAAGAGGTTGCCGGCATATCTAAATATCGCGACCGTAAGCGGGATGCCGAAACTCGGATGCGTCATACCCGTGAAAATCTTGCCCGAGTACGGGATATTCGCGAAGAGATTGACAAGCAACTGAGAAAACTTAAACGTCAGGCCGGGGATGCCGAAAGATTTAAGAAGCTAAAAGACAAACAGCATGAATTAAGTATTCGGGTGCTTATTTTGGAATATCGTCAATACGACGAACAACGTCTGCATCACGAAAAGGAGCTGTCCGAATTACGGTTGAAATTAGAAAGCAATCAAACCGAGATTACTGCCTCGGAAACTCAAACGCAGGAACTCCGTTTGGCGCAAGACGAATGGAACGAAAAGCTCAATCAAACCCGTGAAAGTTTCTATGCACTCAACGCAGAGATCGCCGGCATAGAGCAGGATATCGCAAATCGCCGTAAGAACGCAGAGCAACTATCCCAAGAGCAGGAAGCGATAGAACAGGCAATGCAAAAATGCGATGCTCGTGATCAAGCACAGGAGCAAAAGAAGGCACAATTACAGCAGAAACTACAAACCGCTGAGCAGGATATCGTACGAGCAAACGATAAAATGGCAGCGTATCAACGGCAACTTAACGACGCGGAACAAGAACAGAGCAAACTGAGATCTGAATGGGATAGCCACCACAGTAGCGGCAAGGAAGTTTTGGATAATGTAGAAGTCTATCGTGTCAAGATAGACTATTGCGCAAGAGAACTTGATAACGTACAAAGCCGAATGTCGGAAATAACCGAGCGTTGGGCAGCGATACAACCCGATACTGAGAAAGCGAAACTCGCACAAGAACAGAACGAACTGCAAACTTTGCAACAAACTCTATCGGCACACGAGGAGGGTATTCGGGAGCATACCAATGAGGCTACCCAACTGCAATCTCAAATTGATGATGCTCTGAAAGATACCCACGAAGCCAGTATCCATGTTCAGAATCTACGCGGCAGACTCGCATCATTGAAAGCACTGCAAGAAGAAGCAGCCGAGCAGGTGCCGGAAGGTTTTACCGATTGGCTGCAAAAAAATAATCTGTCCGATGTCAAAAAAGTGGTAGATTATTTAGAAGTGGAAGTAGGTTGGGAGAAAGCCGTAGAGCAGGTACTCGGCTATATGCTGAGCGGTATGGAAGTGGATGCGCTTGACACCTACATAAAGACCTCTTCGGAAATAAAGTCTGGGAGATTGATGATGATTGAATCCGCTACACCACCTGCCGACATACCGTCAGATTCTCTTGCCACTAAAATCAAAAACAGCACTGCAATACAGGCTTTATTAGCTCATATCTATATAGTGGATAATTCAGAACTTGCACTGCAACGACGCAATCAGCTTGCCGCCCATGAGTCATTGATAACCACCGCAGGTTTATGGCTTGGCAAGCATTGGATGCAACTGCATAGAAACTATGAGCAGAACGGAATGTTGTCTAGACGTCGCGAAATAGAGCAACTGCAAATTGAGATCACAACTGCAGATAAAAAAGTAAATGATTTGCAGATGCAAACATCGTCGTTGCGTGATCGCTTGCAGGCTTGCGAGGAAGCCCGTGAGCAAATACGCCTTAAACTTCAAACTTGTATGAACGATGTTTCTGATATCAAATTACAAATGCAACAAACCGAAATCAAGATCAAACAAGAAAGCGATTTAATGCAAAATCTAGACGATGAGTTGATTCGATTGAGCGAGCGAGAAGCCGATATGCGCAAACAAGGCGATGCATTGCAAAAGGATTACGAACAAGCCGCAGCTTTGGCATCCGGACACGACACTAGCGGTAGTGCGCTTGAACAAAAGCGCGTAGCAAGCGAAGCAGCGGTTGCAGAAACCAGAAATCAGATTTCAGAACAACAACGCCAGCTGCACGAAATAGAGATAGAGCAACAGTCCTTGGTTACCGAACTCAAAGGATTGGACGAAGCGTCGGAACAGAACCGGCAACAGCGTACTGATTTAATACACCGCCGTGAAGCGATGCACGAGGCTACGCAAAACTCGCGTGAACCTATTGCCGAGCGGCAAGCGGAGATTCAAGGATTGATCAACCAAAGAGAGGCACTTGACGCAACTATTTCCGAATGTAATACGATACTAAAAGATGGTCAATCAAAGATACACGAATTGGAAACACAGCATAAATCGTTGCATGAAGCCAGGGAAAATATGCAGGCACAGCACGAACAACTGCATGGTTCACACCAAGCAGCGGTAGTGCGTTGCAACGATTTACGACAAAAACTGTCGGAGGTTGATTCGGCACCAGAACAATTTGTCGATAACGAAGAAGCCGAAGATATAACACAGGTTCGCGCCGACCTTGAAAAAGTGGAACAGAAAATCAGCCGTATGGGTTCTATCAATCTGATCGCGATAGAAGAATTTGAAGAATTGAGCGAACGCAAATCGTATTTAGACGATCAAAATCAAGACTTGGTTTCGGCACTTGAATCAATACAGCAAGCCATTAGCAAGATTGATCGCGAGAGCAAAGAAAAATTCAAAAACACCTTTGAGCAGATCAATGATAAGCTCAGTGCTATCTTCAAACGTCTATTCAACGGTGGCTATGCACGGTTAGAATTGGTTGAGCAAAACTGGCTTGAGAGCGGTGTTTCAATTATGGTATACCCCCCGGGCAAAAAATTATCTTCAATACGCTTGTTATCAGGAGGAGAGAAAGCATTGTCGGCACTTGCGGTGGTGTTTGCCATTTTTGAGTTAAGACCTGCCCCTTTTTGTATACTTGACGAAGTAGATGCGCCGTTGGATGAAAATAATATATTAAATTTTTGTAAGCTGATAAACGACATGAGCGAAAAAGTGCAGTTTATGATTATTACTCATAGCCGCTTAACGATGGAGAACGTCAATGCTCTGGTTGGTGTTACGATGGCGGAACCGGGCATTTCCAGGTTGGTTTCGGTCAACGTTGAAGAAGCGGTGCAAATGGCAAGCGGATAATGATGGAACTACGCTGGTTATTGATAATTATCGGAATCGTGATTATTGTCGCGGTCTATTTTTATAGCAGGCACCAGCATAAAGAAAAAGACGACCAAACATTTTTTCGTACCCCGCCGCCTGATGATTCCTTGATGGGCGAGAAAAAAACCGAAGTAAGCGACATTCCTTCTTTGCGTATCAAAGTTGCCGAGACCCAAAACTCTGAGACCAAAGACAACGATGGATTATTACCAAAGATGTCAACCGCCATATCAGATAAAAGCGAAAGTTCTGAGGTTGACGTACCTCCTGAGCCATCATCCGAAGACGAACCAGCACTGGTTATATTGCATGTTTGGGCACATTCAGGACAATATTGGGAAGGAGCAAAACTGATGGAAGTTGCCGATAGGGCTGGTTTAACACCAAGCGATAAAAATATCTTTCAGTACTTTCATCAAAACAGTACCACGACCCCACTATTTCATGTTGCCGACAAAAATAAGCCGGGAACTTTTGAATGGGATCGAATGGAACAAATCAAGATAGAAGGTGTGAGTCTATTTATGGAATTACCCACCTTTTGCTCGGCACACGAAGCCTTTTTGTTGATGCATGCTTGTGCTCAAAGGCTGAGCAATCTAATGGAAGGCGAAATCCTGGATCAATCTTATAAGCCTTTAGCACAAGAAGCCCTAGATGAAATAGACCAATTGTGCAAGGATATAGATGATAAGCCTTCACGATGAATCAAAAGTTTTCCGAGCGTGTAGCATGGTTGCGATGGCAGATTAAAAAACACAACCATCTCTATTACAATTTGGACGACCCTATCATTGCCGACCAAGAATACGATGCTTTATTAAGAGAATTACAAGAACTAGAAGCAGCCCATCCCGAACTACAAACCACCGACTCTCCAACTCTGCAGGTGGGCGCAACCATAAGCGGTCTTTTTGATTCGGTATCTCATCAAGTGCCTATGCTGTCGCTTGAAAATGCACAGGACGATGTCGAGTTCAAGCAGTTTGACCGACGTATGCGAGAGGCACTGGAGTCCGACGAGGTCGTCTACAGTGCCGAACCCAAGCTGGACGGTTTAGCTATATCATTGATCTATACGAATGGTTTGTTGACTACTGCGGCGACGCGTGGAGATGGTTATACTGGTGAAGATGTCACTCTCAATGTATACGAGATTAAATCCATACCACAATCCTTAAAATTGGCAAAGCCGCCGGCTTTGCTAGAAATACGCGGAGAGGTTTATATGCGCCGCGACGACTTTGAAAAACTGAATGCTCGATTGCAGAAGAAATCGGCTAAGATTTTTGCCAACCCGCGCAACGCTGCGGCAGGCAGTTTGCGAAACAAAGACCCGCAAGTAGTTGCCGATAGGTATTTGTCTTTTTTCTGTTATGGTTTAGAACAAAGTGGAGAGTCGGGATCGTTGGCATCGCATACTGATAACTTAAAACTTTTGAAATCGTGGGGTATCCCGATATGTCCCGATGCCCAGCGTGTAAAAGGATTGGATGCGTGTCTAGATTTTTATAACCGAGTTATGGCGCAAAGATCTCAGATGGCTTATGAGATAGACGGTGTTGTTTATAAATTGGACAACATCGCCGAGCGAGATAGATTGGGTATGCGTGCCAGAGCACCGCGCTGGGCAATCGCTTATAAGTTTCCTGCCCAAGAGCGCACGACAGTCGTAGAAGCGATAGAATTTCAAGTTGGCAGGACTGGTGCTTTAACCCCAGTAGCTCGCCTTAAACCAGTTTCGGTAGGTGGGGTTATGGTCAGCAATGCAACATTGCATAATATGGACGAGGTCAAACGAAAGGATGTGCGTGTCGGTGACACGGTGTTCGTTAGACGGGCAGGTGATGTAATTCCTCAAGTCGTCAAAGTGGTTACAGAGCAGAGACCAGTAAATACTAAACTGGTTGAGCCACCGTCACGATGCCCGGTATGCAGCGGCAAAGTAGTCATACAAACTGAAGAAGCGGTTGTTCGGTGTGTAGAGAGCTTGAGTTGTCCCGCACAACGCAAGCAGCAAATACAGCATTTCGTTTCGCGTGCGGCAATGGACATAGAAGGATTGGGTGAAAAACTCATAGACCAGTTGGTGAACAAGGGTTGGGTGGAAAATATAGCCGATTTATATAAACTCAAGCAAGCGGATGTTGCGTCGCTCGATAAAATGGGGGAACTGAGTGCCGACAATTTATTAAAGGCGATAGCAGCAAGCTGCAAACCGACGCTTGCAAAATTTATTTATGCACTAGGTATTCGCGAAGTCGGTGAAGTTGGCGCACAACTATTGGCTCGCCGTTTTGGCAGCCTTGAAAAACTGATGGCTGCCGATGAAGCCGAATTATGCGAAGTCGATGGGATAGGACCGATTACTGCTCAGTGGGTACACATTTTTTTCAAGGATAAGAAAAACAAAGCGGTTATTGAAGCCTTGAAGCAAGCAGGCATGGTTATAGAAACGATTCAACCGCCTAAGACTGTGCAGAAACTGCAAAACGAAGTCTATGTCATAAGCGGCACACTGAGCACTCCGCGAACGGAGATTAAGCAATTACTCGAACAACACGGTGCCAAAGTTAGCAACAGCATAACTAAAAAGACCACCGCACTAATCGTTGGTGATAAACCTGGTTCCAAACTCAAAAAAGCCGAAGATTTAGGGATTGAAATCATAGACGAAGCACAACTGCAACAAAAACTGCAGGGAGAAAACTAATCTAAGTTTACATAACTTTTGAAAAGCAAATAGCAATTTTCTAGTTTATTTCTAAGCGCGTATGTTGCTACGATCTAACATCTTAACAAATGTAATACATTCAACGCCCTCCTTTTCACATATTAAGGGAATTTTATATTTTGATTTCTTAGTTGGAACCTGTTTTTGATATGTCTCAAATGTAACAACGATGTGCTTCTCTAGGACGGCAAAAGCAATTAATTTAATATCTATGGGACTTGCTCCTCTCGAGATTTCATCGGTTTCATATTTACCCTCTAACTTAAGAGCCAATCTTTCCACTTCTTCGGTGATAGGTGTTTTCTTTATTTTCAATTCCTTTCTTAGCCACATATGAAGAGGATGTTCTTTTAATAAAGTACTTTGCTGCTTTTCATATTCGTTTGGAATTTTTTTATCCAATAAATTTAATTTTTTATTACCACCTAAAACAAGTTCTATCTCGTCAAAAATAGGTTTTATGATAATAATTTGGTCTGATAATTTGCTTTTCAATTCACGGTAAAGTTTTGGGAATATATGTTTAGGATAATCCCTATGCCAAGCAGTGATAAATATATTTGCGTCTATGCAATAACTCATAGTAGGGTTTCTAATTTCAACGCATCCGATACCCTTTTGATTTTGAACAATTTACAAAATTTATGTAACCCAATTTCTTGATTTCGGTACATCTGCGCGACTGCCTTAGAGTAAATAGTACCGTACTGCTCCAGAGCCTCTTTCGCTATACTTCTTGATATTCTTACCTCTCTTAGATTGTTTTTGTATGCAAGGTAATTTTTTCTTAGCTGGTCTACAAGTTGATTATATTGTGATTGAGTGATAACATCTAGATGTCTCATTCTCACTAAAAAAGCATAAGAACTAACTTGAAATTTGTCTGCCAGTCTCTTGATATGTTTTATCTGTTTTTCTAACGACTCGCTATGAGAGAATGTCTCCACTTTATATAAAAAATCCTCCTGAGGCATCAAAACTTCACCTGCGAACATATCGCACCATTTCTCTTCACCCTTGTGTAATTCTATTTCCTTATGTTCGTCTAGAACACTTTGTTTTTTAAGTAAATGTCCCAACTCGTGAAACAATGTAAATGATTGTGCTTTATATGCATCGGAGTTATTGATGACGATAATCGGTAAGGTTTCATAGTATATGGACAGCCCGCGAAATTTATCTGGTGCAACTTTTGACCAGCTTCGGTATTTACTGGTTGTAAAAATGAAAATATTTTTATTTTCGAGCATACGCTTCCATTCCATAAGCGGATACGGCATCTCCGTACATCCTAACCATTGACGAATAATCTCTGCGGTGGCCTTGAAATCACTTTCTATTACTCTTGGTGGTAAAAAGGGCTGTATGGGTTCCTCCATATCGTCTCTGAATTCCAGCAACAACTCTCTGAAGCGTTCCACGTTTGCTATTACAGATCGTACTTCATAAACATTAATAGGATTATTCTGGAATTTTCTAAAAGATACAAAACTATCAAAGCGATATTTAGTGGGTAGTTCTTTTTCCAAAAAAACCCATGTTGGCACATGATATCGCTTAGCGAGATTTTCAATTTGCTTAATGGTAGGATATTTTTCACCTGCCTCAATACTAGCAAGTTTATTTACATTAGCTTTTTTTTCAGCTTGTTCAATACTCAATCCAATTTGTTCTCGGCATTGACGCAGAATTTGAGGGTTGATGTTTTCTATCCGTTGATTAGTCATTGCTATACTTTTGGGAGCTTAATTTAATCATTGTACAAAACCTTAACATGGGTATGTAGCTCAGACAAGCTAAAGCTTATCCTAAATGGTGGGTACGCAAAAAACCACCCCGTCAGGCTTCGCCTGCCACCCCTCCAAAGGAGGGGAATGGTCCGCCCCTACAATTCTAGCGAATTGCCTTCAATCGCCCCTTGCATTTCCGCCGCTTTGATTGTATTTTCAATGAGACTGGCAACCGTCATCGGGCCGGTACCACCCGGCATAGGTGTAATCGCTCCAGCAATCTCTTTGACCTCATCATAAATGACATCGCCTATGATTTTCCCATCTACTTGGGTGATGCCTACATCAAAAATCGCAGCTCCCGGCTTGACTGCCGATTTACCAATCAGTCCGTTGATGCCGGCAGCAGCGACGATAATATCGGCATTACGGCAAATATCTTCTATAGCTTCGGTTTTAGAATGGCACAGCGTTACGCTCGCATCAATACCTTGTTTGGATAATAACAGCATTTGCGGGATGCCAACTAGGTAGGATCGTCCTATTACCACGGCGGTGCGCCCTTCGGTGGTAATGTTGTATTCTTTGATGAACCGCATGACACCCAACGGTGTGCAGGGCACCATACCGACCTCGCCTTTAATCAATCGCCCCATACTTTGGATAGTCATGCCGTCAACATCCTTTTCCGGTGGAATCATTTCTAACAGACGGTTGGTATCTAGGTGTTCGGGCAGGGGTAATTGTAAGAGGATGCCGTGTACCTGGTTATCGCCGGCAAGACTCAGCAATATGTCTTCGACTTGATCATTGCTTATATCTGCCGATAATTCAACCAAACGCGGTGTCAAACCTGCTTTTTTAGCAAGCCGCATCTTCAAGTTCACATAAAGGCGACTCGGTGCATAGTCACCGATTAGTACGGTAGCTAAAACAATCTCAGGATTGTTTAATCCAGCTAATTTTTCTGCACAATCCTGAGCGATCTTTTGCGACAGACTTTGTCCGTCCATAATAATCGCCTGTTGCATGATCGTTGTCTCAGTGAACTTGGTTAAATCGGTTGCTTGTCAGGGTGTAGATAGATTAGGCTCTTACCTAGCTTGCCGCCGTAGTTGCCTGCCGAGATCATCATTAGACCTTCGGTATCTTTGGATGCCGATATCGCTGCTTGGGTTGCGTTAATGATGGCTTCTATGTTCCGCCCATTCATAATAATCTCCATCACTGAGGCAACACCCTCGGGCAACCCGTGTTCCACATCAGGGTTCTGCTGGAGCATCGGACAGAATTTTTCGTAGGTGCTGGCAATCGTAAAATCGTAGCGGCTACCCGCTTTAGATCCGCTTCCGGCGATGCCGCCCGGGAAAGTCGTGACGACCTCAGGCATCGGAGCAATTGCCTCCACACCTTTTTCGGCAGCGTTGAGTGCTGCGTCTGTGTCTTTGCCGAAGAACCATAAATTCCCGCCCATCAAACCTTCGCTATAACCAAGACGACGATCTAATATAAACTCTCCTCCGAGTATCGGTATCCACCACATCTTACGCCCAAAACGCTCTATGCGTTTTTGATAACCGTTGCCGAAATAAGCAACTTTTCGTCCTATCTGATAATAATCCTCGCTATCCTCAAGCATATTGAAGCAAGAGGCGGTCGGACAAGTTAATATATTTTGACTGATACGCACCAGTGCTGCTCGTTCAAGCCGTGTGATGCGGTCCTTCCAGAAGCGCGGCACATGTAGTTGGATAATCGCCCCCGGACACCCGTCCGGGGTTTGCATGCTTTCGTCTCCGCCCGGGCCTACATAACGATCCAAGCCGGCCTCACAATCGCAGAGTATAGAACTAGACGCATTACCAGTGCAGGCGTTAATCGCATGGTCTAGCCATTTGCGATCTCGGGCAGTGATTAAAAACTCTACATAAAGACTCTTAAAAGCCTCTGCATAGGTATCGTCTATTTTGGCAACCATTAGTCCCTTCCTTTGCCCTTGTAGATGTCGTTTTCGGTAATCACTTTATCCATGAATATATCGTGCGGTCCTACCAGTATTTCTTCAAATAACTGCGATTCATAACAAATGGCTATCAATGGACAATCTTTGCGTGCCCTTTCCAGCAGGCGGTCGTAGTATCCTTGACCGTTGCCCATGCGACCGCCGCTGCGGTCAAAACCGACACCAGGCACCATAACGATATCAAGTTCTTCGGGTTCTACCTCTTTGTCGGGGTTGCCCCACAATTCGCGTGGTGGTTCCAAAATGTTCCATTTACCGACGACCAACTCATCAAAACTGCTCAAATGCCAAAGTCCTAACTTATTGTCGCCTTTCTCGTCTACCGTGCAGTAGGGCACGATAATTTTTTTTTCTTGTTTATCGATCTCTAGTTGCAGATGTTTTTTAGTGCGTGTCTCGGAACGGCAATCTATATACCACATTGCAGTTTTCGCATTTTGATATTCTGGCAAAGCGATAAATTTTTCACAGATACTCTCGCTAATTTCATCTTTATTCTCTTGCGCTGCTCTTGCGTCGTACGCTTTGCGGCGCATGATGTTTTTTTGTTCCATTAGAGCTTTTAGCTCTTCTTGCGTTAATGGCATATTGAACTCCTTAAAGTTGAAGTGGGATTAATCATTTTCGTTAGTTCACGAATATCGGGTTTTGTTTAAGTAGGCTATTATAAACGATTAGTCAATGACAACTAAGCCCTAATTTTTTCAGCCGCCAATAGTTATACGGCCATGGTGTAACAAAGCCTGCCACCAATATAGGCAATATCGCCGTAAGCGTTAGCCTTGCTTCCCCAGTGATAATAAAATCAGTGGTATTCATCGCTATTTCCATTGCCAACATTGCGATAAAACTCATTCCCAGTGCTGTTCGCAATGCAGTTATAAACGGAAAGTGTTGTCGTTTAATCAAAATAAAGGTCTCTAATAAAATGCTAGTAATCAAACCATTGACCATTGCGAGCAACATAATAAACAGTGTAGGCCAGCGAATACCGGCGATCTGAAAATATGCAATCGTGCCTAAATCACCGGTTGCGCAACCGATTAAACACCACATGGTGTTATATGCACTCTTTGTCCAAATAGGACCCGATGTCCAAAACTCAAGCACCGTATTCTGTCTAACTATCAACATGACTATTGAAAAATAGAACCGCCGTTTGTTGCAGTGGCACAAACGGCGTAATTGTGCAGAGCCTTAGCATGGGTATATAGGTCGGACAAGCTAAGGCTTGTCCTAAATGGTGGGTACGCAAAACACCACCCCGTCAGGCTTCGCCTGCCACCCCTCCACAGGAGGGGAATGTACTAATGCAGACACTTTTTCAACAGTTGTGGCGTGTCTGCATAACGCTACGCTACTTGCCCTACAAGCTCAATCGGCGATTCCACTACTCAGTTACCGCGCCCTCAGAAGCGGAGGCTACGAGCCGTGCATACTTCGCAAGTGTGCCTCGTCGTTGCTCGGTTTTGGGGCTTTCCATTTCTTTAGTCGCTGTTTGATCTGTGCCTCCGTTAGGTTGAGATTTAGGGTCTTTGCCACTGCGTCAATGGTAATAGAGTCACCGTTTTTGACGATGGCTAAAGGCCCACCGGTTGCCGCTTCGGGGGTTATATGTCCGACGACAAAACCATGACTACCTCCAGAAAATCGCCCATCAGTAATCAATGCAACATGGGAACCTAATCCTTGTCCCATGATCGCGGAAGTCGGCGACAGCATCTCTCGCATACCGGGGCCTCCTCGCGGACCTTCGTAGCGGATTACGATAACGTTCCCTTTCTTAATTTTTCCTGACAAGATATTTTGCAGTGCCTCCTCTTCGGAGTTGAACACTTGAGCAATACCACTAAATTGCATGCCTTCTTTGCCGGTAATTTTGGCAACTGCGCCCTTAGGTGCCAGGTTGCCTCGCAAAATCACGATGTGTCCGTCAGCTTTTATAGGGTTGTCCCAACCACGAACAATTTGTTGATTTTTCGGGTAGTCCGAAGTATCTTTTAGATCTTGTTCTAGAGTTTTACCGGTGACACTTAGGCAGTCGCCATGTAGCAATCCTTTTTCAAGCAATAATTTCATTAACGGACGTATGCCGCCGATGCGAATCAACTCGGACATGCGGTAGCGACCGCTGGGCCTAAGATCAGCAAGCACTGGCACTTTGCGTCCTATTCTTGAGAAATCGTCAAGTTTTAGTTTTACACCGGCACTATGCGCCATCGCAATCAGATGTAGTACTGCGTTAGTGGAACCGCCCAATGCGGTAACGACCGTGATTGCGTTTTCAAATGCCTTTTTGGTCATAATGTCGCGTGGCAATATCTGCTTTTTGATTAAATTGACCAGCAATTTCCCAGCAGCACTACAATCTTCCGACTTAGCGCGTGATACTGCGTTTTGCGCCGAACTGCCAGGTCGGCTCATGCCCAGAGCCTCTATTGCCGAAGCCATCGTGTTTGCGGTGTACATGCCTCCACAGGAGCCCGGACCGGGAATTGCGCAAGATTCAACTTGCTTGAATTGCTTGGCACTCATCTTGCCTTTTGCTTTGCTTCCTACGCTTTCAAATACACTGATAATATCAAGTTTTTGTTTACCCAAAGTTCCTGGTAGGATCGTTCCACCATATATGAATATCGCCGGACGATTTAGACGAGCGATTGCCATCATGCAACCGGGCATATTTTTGTCGCAGCCACCAATAGCGATGAGACCGTCAAAACCCTCGCATCCTACAACCGTCTCTATGGAGTCGGCAATGACTTCACGCGACACCAAAGAATATTTCATACCCTCGGTGCCCATAGAGATGCCGTCGGAAACGGTGATCGTATTGAATATCAGAGCTTTGCCGCCAGCATCGTCAACTGCTCTCGCCGCCCGCCGAGCCAAACGGTCAATGTGCATATTGCAAGGCGTGACCTCAGCCCATGTCGAGGCAATCCCGACTTGTGGTTTGTTAAAATCTTTGTCTTTGAAACCCACAGCGCGCAGCATCGAACGGCTGGGTGCGCGGGCATCGCCGTCAACGATTATGGAAGAGTGGGGTCTAATGTTTTTAGCCATTGCGCTATTGTACAACAATGTCTCTCGTAGGGAAGACAATTCCCCTCCTTTGGAGGGGTGGTTTATGCATTTTGTAATGTATGCATTTAGCAATCATGTTGGGGTTCTGCACAATGTCACGCCGATTGATTTTGATGTAGGTACTGTTTCTAAAGATCACAATATTTAGATTTTGCGCAAAGTTGCGCCACTTGACCTACTGGCTCAAGTGGCGGTTTCACTCGGCGATAATCGGCGTTTTTACTTTCAACAGCCCCCAATTATCTAAGTGAACCAGTTAAGTAGTCATCTGATGTATAATTTGGTTTTCAATCAACAAAGAGTATTAAGATATGACTGATATAGCACTATACAATATTCTAAGGAAAGTAGACGGTGTCACTGATGCTGAGGCAAAGGAAGCTGTGACAAATCTTGCCGACTCAAAAGATGTGACTACGAAGGCGGACCTGGCTAATTTAGAAGTCAGGCTGGTTAAGCAGATGTACGCTGTTGGTGGAATGATCATTGCCGCCGTCGGAATAATTGTGGCTTTAATAGTTAAACTATAAAATTAGAACTAGATTGCAGCCCCAACCACTCGTAGGAACTACTTCCATTCCATTATAAGAAGTAGCGGATCTGCATTCCTTTGCCATTTTGTCCTCGTGAGGACAAGCCTTAGCTTGTCCGACCTGCATACCAATGCTAAGGTTCTGCACAATGTCACGCCGTTTGTGCCACTGCAACAAACGGCGGTTCTATTTTTCAACAGCCCCACATTGCTAAGACATCCCTTACCTTCGTTGAGCATTAACAGAAACGCCGTTAGAATGTCGCCATTGCGGTAGCCACGATTGCTACCCCGCACCTTAAATCGGGCATCAGCGAGTTGCTTAAGCCCAAGTGCTTTGAGCACTTTAATAAATGACAACCAACTACACTTAGCGGTTATTTTCTCGAAGGTAGTAACTAGCTTATAAGGCGGTTCAGTCTCGTTGTCTTGCTTTATTTTATTTCGTTTTTCCATAATGTCTCCTATATTATTAATTGGTAAAATGTAACATAAAAATAAGGATTTGTAGAGAGTTTTATGTAAAAAATCAGAATAATTATTTTTCACCCAGTGGGTGAGTCAGTAATTTGCATGAGAGTATTGCAATATAAGGGCATGCGACCTTTTATATGATGCCGATACAAGATTGGATACCGGTGATGAACCGATTAGCTATTGATTACGAAGTCTCACAAAATAGTTGACAGTCGAAAAAATGACGGTCTTACCGTGTTATAAAAATCTTATCATTAACCCGACACCTGCAAGAACTATCCCAACCGCCGCATAAATTCGCTGGGTTAGCCTAGTCTCTAAGTTTGCTAAATCCACCTTCGTCGCCATTTCCCTTGAACTCGCAACCTCTGCCACCGCTTCCTTTGCTTCGGCATCAGATACATCAGGTATCTTTCTTAGTGTGATGTATAATGCAATATCAGTCATCTCTATTTACTCCAGTATGCAAAGTTTAACATGTTCCGAGATATTTTGCTTCTCTGTGTACGATGCTGTAAGCGCAAAGTAGTAATGTCGGGCTGTTGAAAAAGTACCGCCATCGCATGAACCCAACCGCTTGCGCCACCAAATTTATGATAACCACCCGAACGTTGCGGTTCTGCACAAACCCAACCGCTCCGCGCCATTAAATTTATGAAAACGGTAGGGGAGGGCTAACATGCCCTCCCTAAAGTACCGTTCTGTACCACTACAACCGCTCCGCGCCAACAAATTATCGTTTCCATGCACCGTAGGGGCGGACAATTGAAATGCCACTGGACCTACTGGCTCAAGTGGCGGCTTTATTCTGCCCCTACCATTTTCATAAATTCAATGGCGCAAGCGGTTAAGTTTGGTTGATGACGGTACTTTTTCAATAGCCCATGTATCAATGTGTCCAAATATAGAATTAGATTGCATATTTGTCCAAAGCAGAATAGAATATAAAATATGCGCTATATTCCTAGAATCCTCTTAAAATCTCTTAAATCAATGGCTAAACAATACCCTGTTACAGCTGTGCTAGGTCCCAGACAGTCTGGGAAAACAACAATAGTCCAAAAAGCTTTTCCCTCAAAACATTATATTTCTTTGGAGGATTTAGACAACAGGCAGTTTGTACAAACAGATCCTAGAGGTTTTTTAGATAGCTATAAAAAAGGAGCTATCATTGATGAAGCCCAAAGATGCCCCGACCTGCTCTCCTATATTCAGACACATGTTGACCAAAACAAAAAGAAGGGACAGTTCATTATCACCGGCTCTAATCAATTCCTGCTAGAAGAAAAAATCACTCAATCTCTAGCAGGGCGAGTTTCCTTATTAAGACTTCTTCCCTTATCCCTTCAGGAACTAAAACAAGCTAAAAAAACAACTCCCTTAAACGAAATGATTTTCAAAGGATTTTACCCGCAACTCCATGCCGAGAATATCAAAATCAGTGCATTTTTCAATAACTATATAGAAACCTATGTAAGCAAAGATGTCCGCTTGATAAAAAATATAAGCAACTTATCTTCGTTTAACACTTTTATTAAATTATGTGCCAACCGAACTGGGCAACTGCTTAACTTGCAGTCTTTAGCAAACGACTGCGGCATTACTCAAAACACCGTAAAGTCATGGATTTCTATCCTAGAAAGTAGCTTTATTTTAAGAAGGGTATACCCCTATTATAAAAACTTTAATAAAAGGCTCGTGAAATCTCCCAAAATATACTTTTATGATACGGGCTTGCTTTGCAGTCTACTATCTATCAAAAAAGTAGAAGATCTAGCTTTTCATGCTCTAAAAGGTTTTATCTTTGAAAATCTTATTTTTTCAGAAATAGAAAAATATTTTTTCAATCAAGGGGAAAAAGCTCCACTTTATTTTTGGAGAGATAAAACAGGCCATGAAATTGATTTTTTAATTGAAAGTAAAAACTTAAAAATAATAGAGGTTAGATCGAGCCAAACTTTTTCAGCAGACTTCTTAAAAAACATCACTTATTTTTCTAAAATCAATCCAAACGAAAAAAGCAATTACTTAATTTATGCTGGAAGAGATAAGCAAACTAGAAATCAATGCGCTATTTTGCCTTGGTGGGACATTGGTAAAGTATTAAATGCAGAATAAAACCGCCGTTTGTTGCAGCGGCAATAAACGGCGTAACATTTTGCAGGCCCTCAACAACCATCCTGTCAGATAGAACCATCGATTATCGCCGAGTGAACTCGCCACTTGAGCCAGTAGGTCAAATGGCGTAACTTTGTGCAAAATCTAAATGCTGTATTCGTTAAAAACATCACATATATAAAAATCAATCGGCGTGACGTTGTGCAGAACTCTAACATGAGTGCTAAACGCATGCATTACAAAATGCATAGGCCTGCCACTCCTCCAGAGGAGGGGAATGTACCACCGGCAGGGGTGGGTGGGCGGCAACTTATGTAATATCATAGGCGAGCCTAATTCCTGAGAAGATATGCCGTTTGTGTTTTTCGTAAAAGTTTCTAAAGCTCGCCCGCAAATGAAAATCGACTTCGTTGAAGCGGCAACCGCCGCGTAGCACATGATGCTTTTTGTCAAACCAGGGCGTAGAGTATTCGCGATACGGGAAAGAGTTAAACCCTGAGTATGGGTGAAAATTGTTTAGGCACCATTCCCAAGTATCGCTATTCTTTTCTAGCTGTGGGTGTGAGACTTCCCGCTCGTATTCGTGCGGGAGTCTTGCGTTTGCATAGTTCGCAAAGGCTTGGGCTTCGTAGTAACAGATACCACAGACTGCAGCGTCGGGATCAATGCTTTGATAACCGTCGGGGTCTGCTTGAAACCATCCGTTTTGGTAGCACCAACCGTCGGGTGCTTCTACTTTTGATTTTTGTAGCCATGAAAAGCCTTCGGCACTCCAGTATTGCTCGTCTTGATAACCGCCGGCTTCCATAAACCCTAAATACTCGGCATTGCTAACCGGAGCGCGATTGATTGCAAAAGTATCTAGACTTATGGCGTGGTGAGGTAGTTCGTTATCAAAAGACCAGTTGTCTTTGCCTCCGATTCGGTATCGTTTGCTCTCAAATAGCAGGGGTTTTTTGCTGACTTGCGTAGCTTGTTTAAGGCTATTGCCGTTGAGTGTGCGACTGTTACCGCTTGGTGTGGTTTCTTGAATATGTTTTTGGGTGATAATCATTTTCATCGTCTCTAGATGCAGGGTATGGTGTTGCAGAATAAACTTTAGCAAGTAAGCGTCTTTCATCAAGCGATGTTTGCCGAACTTGGTCGGTAAATTGTTGAGCAATGCAACATTATCGTTGAATTGCTGTTGCCCTTGTTCTAGAAGCATATCGCAATGTACCAGAGCATTTCCTCGCAAATGCTTTGGGGTGTTCCGTGGATTGTAAAGTTGGTGGTCGCTTTCTTTTAGCGTACCTTGGTTTAATACGGTATCGCGCAACCATAAATTCTCTATATAGATTATATGTCCGTAATGCCAACCTAGCGGGCTCAAGTCGGGATGATATTGTTTGCGATACTCGTTGTCGTCCATAGACGCGGCTAAGCATTGCACCTTATCGTGTAGTTGCGAGAGTTCTATTACAAGTTCTTCGTATCTCATAACTAAATCCATAACCGTAGGGGAGGGCTAACATGGGACTGTTGAAAAAGTGTCTGCATTAGTACATTCCCCTCCTTTGGAGGGGTGGCAGGCGAAGCCTGACGGGGTGGTTGCAAAGGTTCTGCACAAAGTCACGCCGTTTGTGCTACTGCAACAAACGGCGGTTCTATTTTTCAACAGCCTTACAAGTTGTTCGTATCTCATAACTCAATCCACTCAATAGTGTGCTTCAGGTCGGCAACCATCAGTTTCTTTTCGGGAAATGTTTCCATGCGGATTTGTTGTCTAGTTTTTCCGAAGCAATCCACAGTGCGTCGGTCCCACTCAGAAAATACAAAGAGGGTGCTTGATGATTAATAGCATAGCGTAGTGCATACAGGGATTGACTGTCGCTGATAATCATGTTTAGCAAGGCCTCATTGTCTCCGATATGTGCCGTCAACCAGCGAATTAAATTTTTGATGACCCCAGAGAGCTTCTCTTGCGGGAAGTTAGCGATGAATTGGCGCAACAATGCAAATAGATATTCCGAGTCGTTCAACCCGCGTAGCGATGCGACAATTTCATCGGATAATTCGTTGCTGATTTTTTTCCGCATGGCCTGATTGAAATTCTTTATATAGCCGTTGTGTAAATAGAGATAGTGGTCGTGTCTAAAGGGTTGTGTGTTATCAGCACTGGTGGCAAAACCTGCGGTTGCACTACGCACCATCGCCAACCATCGTTCGCTATGCAAGCTGTCGGCTAGGTCGCTCAAATTAACATCTGACCATATAGGCATTGCATTTTTATAGACCGCTGCGCGTCCGTCAGGGTGATGCCAGCCGAAGCCGAAACCGTCGGCGTTGAGTTTGGCGTATTGCAATTCTTGAGGTTGCCAAGATTGCACATAGAGACTATGTTCTGGTTCCAATAAGAGTTTGCGTAGCGGGATGGCTTTGCCTAGATACGCAGCAAGTCGACACATGAGAATGTTGAAAAATAGAACCGCCGTTTGTTGCAGTAGCACAAACGGCGTGACTTTGTGCAGAACCTTTGCAACCACCCCGTCAGGCTTCGCCTGCCACCCCTCCAAAGGAGGGGAATGTACCAATGCAGATACTTTTTCAACAGCCCCATGTTAGCCCTCCCCTACGGTGGCTGTCGTTAATTGGAGGCGCATGGCGGTTGGAATTTTGCAAGGACAGCGCATTGCGGGTGGTTTGCGTAATCATGTGGCGCAGAGCGGTCACAGTTGTGCAGAACGGTACTTTAGGGAGGGCATGTTAGCCCTCCCCTACGGTGGCTGTCGTTAATTGGAGGCGCATGGCGATTGTAGCTGTGCGGAACGGTACCTGAGGAGGTTTTGTTTTACGATGCGGGTGATGCTTCTATTTTTTCCAGCTTCAATGCGCAGAACTTGAATTCGGGTATTTTCCCATAGGGATCCAGGGCTGCGTTGGTTAACAAGTTGGCAGCAGCTTCTTTATAGCAAAATGGCATAAAGATTTGTCCGCGTATCAAGCCTCGTTCGCTACGTGCCGTACATTCTACTGTGCCGCGCTTGGAAGTCAGCCTAATGGTATCACCGGCTTGTGCGTTGATGGCGGCTAAATCGTCGGGATGTACTGATGCAACCGGGTGTGGTTCTATCGCTGCTAATACTGATGCTCGTCGTGTCATCGCTCCGGTATGCCAATGCTCCAACTGGCGTCCAGTGATGAATATAAAAGGATAATGTTTATCCGGCAGTTCATCTGCCTGGGTGAATTCCGCCGGCACGAAGCGACCAAGCCCATTAGCAGTAGGAAATTTTTCCTTAAACAGAATGGGTTGCCCAGGGTCTTCGGCATCGTCACACGGATAAGTGACCGAACCTGTCTGCTCCAAACGCTCCCAACTAATACCCTTGATGCTATCCATGCATTCACGCATCTCATCAAACACATCGGAGACTTTTTCGTAATGCCAATCCAAGCCTATACGTTGTGCGATGTCTTGTATAATCCATAAATCCAACCGTGCATCGCCGGGGGGATCTAAGGCTTGCCGACCAAGCTGCACGCGCCGATCAGTATTAGTCACGGTGCCGGTTTTCTCAGGGAAAGCCGATGCCGGCAAAATAACATCGGCAAACAATGCGGTCTCGGTCATAAAAATATCTTGCACGATTAAATGGTCTAGTGTTGCGAGTGCCTTGCGGGCATGGTTGAGGTTTGGGTCGGACATCGCCGGATTTTCGCCCATGATATACATCCCGCGAATTTTCTTTTGTTCGGCTTCGTGCATGATTTCCACAACGGTCAAGCCCGGTTTCTTGTCCAGTTCACAACCCCATAATTTTTCAAAGCGATCCGCCGCTGCATCGTTGTCTACGCGCTGATAATCGGGAAATACCATCGGGATCAAGCCTGCATCCGATGCACCCTGCACATTATTTTGTCCGCGCAACGGGTGTAATCCGCTGCCCGGTTTGCCGATTTGACCGGTCATCAGCGATAACGCAATTAAGCAACGAGCGTTGTCGGTTCCGTGTATATGCTGTGAGATGCCCATGCCCCAAAAGATGATAGAGGCCCTTGATCCTGCATACAACGCTGCGACTTCGTCTATGGTTTCTGCGTCTATGCCGCAAATAGGTGCCATCGCCTCAGGAGAATAATCCTTTAGATGTGCTTCCAGCTCGCTATAACCCTCGGTTCGTTCAGTAATGAATTTTTCGTCCACCAAACCTTGTTTGATAATAGAGTGCATTATTGCGTTGAGCAATGCGACATCGGTGTCGGGTTTGAACTGCAAATAATAATCGGCGTGCTTGGAGAGATCTACCGCACGCGGATCCATAACGATTAGACATTTACCGGAACGTGCTGCGTTTTTAATAAAGGTTGCAGCCACCGGATGATTTTCGGTCGGGTTTGCACCAATAACGACGATGACTTCGGATTCTTTAACATCGCATACTTGGTTGGAGACTGCGCCGGAACCTATGCCTTCCAAAAGTGCGGCAACCGAAGAGGCGTGGCATAGGCGCGTGCAATGGTCAACGTTGTTGGTTGCAAAACCAGTACGTATCAATTTCTGAAATAAATACGCTTCTTCGTTTGTGCCTTTGGCCGACCCAAAGCCGGCAATTGACGACGGACCATCTTCGGCGTATATTTTTTTCAAACCTTCGGCAGCATAATCTAGGGCTTCGTCCCAACTCGCTTCGCGAAACATTTGTGAGATATCATCGTCGCTCAGTGATTCTATGTCTGCGACTTTAGGGGCATCCTCAACTCGGATCAACGGTTTTGTGAGTCGATCTGTATTGTGTATATAATCAAAGCCGTAGCGTCCCTTGACGCATAGGCGGCTGTTATTAGAAGGCCCGTCTCGCCCGTCAACATAAATAATCTTATCGTCTTTAACGTTAAAACTCAGCAGGCAACCGACACCGCAATAAGGGCAAACCGAATCAACTTTGCTATCTATCTCTTGCATCCCGACTTCGTGCGATGGCATCAGCGCGCCGGTTGGACAAGCCTGTACACATTCCCCACAACCCACGCAGCTACTCACCCCCATCGGGTCGCCTAAGTCAAAGACGATTTCAGAACTTGCACCGCGCTGGGCATAGCCAATCACATCGTTGTTCTGCTCTTCACGGCATGCGCGCAAGCAACGGGTGCATTGGATGCAGGCATCAAGGTTGACTGCAATCGCCGGATGAGAATTATCCGCAGGCGGATTAACTCGGCTTTCAAAGCGCGGCAAGCCGAGGTCTAAATGACGGCTCCATTGGTCTAATTCGCTGTTTAATGTATAGCTTTGCTGCACCATGTCAGATTGCAGAAGCTCCAGCACCATACGCTGTGCATGCAAAGAGCGCGGATTATCAGTAGTGACTTTCATATCGGCAGTCGGTTGTCTCACGCATGAGGGTTGCAATACTCGTTCGCCTTCTATTTCCACCATGCACGCACGGCAGTTACCATCAGCACGCATGCCTTCCTTAAAGCACAGATGTGGGATGTCTATGCCGTGTCGCTTCGCCGCTTGTAAAATCGTCTCGCCTTCAAAAGCACTTATGGTTTGTCCGTTTAGTACAAACTCAACCGTTTGTGTATTCGCAAAATATTCGGGATTAGCTGCCATAATCTCCTCCGTTGTTACTCTATTTCCGATGGGAAGTACTTAATGACACATTGTAAAGGATTCGGTGCGGCTTGACCTAACCCGCAGATAGACGCATCCGCCATCACCTTGCTCAATTCGTTCATCAAAGGGACATCCCATTTTTCTTTCTCCATCAACATCACCGCCTTAGAGGTGCCGACCCGACACGGTGTGCATTTCCCACAAGACTCATGCGAGAAAAAGCGCATCGCATTGAGTGCGCTCGTACGCGCCCGATCTTGATCCGACAATATAATAATCGCTGCCGACCCGATAAAACAACCGTATTCGTTCAAGGTATCAAAATCCAACGGGATATCTCCCATCGATGCTGGCAAAATACCGCCCGAAGCTCCGCCCGGAAAATAACCATAGAATGTATGTCCTTCTTGCATACCGCCGCAGAACTCGTCGATCAACTCTTTTACGGTGATGCCTGCTGGTGCAAGGTGTACACCTGGTTTGTTGACGCGCCCGCTAACTGAGAACGAGCGTGGACCTTTGCGTCCGTTTCGTCCTTTTGAAGAAAACCATTCGCCACCTTTTTCTACGATATCTCGTACCCAATACAAGGTTTCCATATTATGTTCTAGAGTAGGTCTACCAAACAAACCGACTTCGGCGATGAACGGTGGGCGCAAACGAGGCATTCCTCGCTTGCCCTCTATAGACTCTATCATTGCCGATTCCTCGCCGCAGATATAAGCACCTGCGGCGCGCCGAAGTTCTATCAACGGCAGAGGTAATTCTGATTCTTTTTGCAATAATTCTAGTTCTTTGGTCAACATCTCGCGCACACCAGCATACTCGTCTCGCAAATAAACATAAATTGCATCAAGTCCCACAACGAATGCTGCAATGAGCATACCCTCAAAGAAACGGTGGGGATCTAGTTCTAAATAGTATCGGTCCTTGAATGTGCCAGGCTCACCTTCGTCTATGTTGATCGCTAGATAACGCGGTGCGGGTTGTTCTTTAACGATACGCCATTTGCGCCCGCTTGGGAAGCCCGCGCCGCCTAATCCGCGCAACCCTGAGTCATCTAAGGCTTGTATAACCGACTCGGTGTCGCATGTGCCGTCGTGCAAAGCCTTGAGTAGTTGATAACCGCCTTTTTGCTTGTATGCCGCATAACTGATGTGCGTTGTGATTGTGGGTATCTTGGTTGCTTTTTGTTCTATTGCCGCCAATACATCCTTTGATGTTGCCGTTGTAATGGGGTTCGTGCCGACTACTGCAATGGGTGCTTGTTCGCAACGACCTACGCAAGGCACGCGTTGTATTCTGACCTCATCGCCGTTTAAGTTTTTTTCTAATGTCTCTATCAATGCTTCACAACCATTCATTTGACAGCTGATAGAGTCGCATACCCTGACGGTTAATGGAGGAGGGGGTGTTTGCCCGTCGCCCACTAAATCAAAATGATGATAAAAGGTGGCAACTTCATAGACTTCGGATGTAGATATTTTCATTTCCTGTGCGAGTGCAACACAATGGTCAAAAGCAATATGACCGTAGCGGTCCTGTATTAAATGCAAATGTTCAAGCAAAAGGTCGCGCCGTCTAGGCCGGTCTCCCAACAAATCTCTGATTTCCGACAGGGCGGTATCTGAAACCTGTCTGCCTTTGGGTTCGCCTCGCTTGCGTTTGCGTCGTTTGCTCTGCTTTAGCTTGATTATCGTTTCCGTCACTGTATTTCGTAGTGTATATTAAATGTAGTTTTGCATTGAAAGATAGTCATTTTCAACATGTGTCGTTCATCAAGGATTTAAGCCATTGTACTACAAACCATAACCATTGTTGCTATAAACTTATGTGGCTTTAGGGCGGAAATTTTAATGCGGAAAATTTATACTTGCGAGTTATTGTATAATGCTTATGTGTTTCTGCCCCCTTGTGAACTTTTTACATTAACAGATATATATCACAAGTGGGGCAGAAGCCAATCCCTTAAACTAGGAAATTCTAGAATAGTATAAATCAACGGAGGTTATTATGGGCTGGAGAAAACACGAAGACGAAGAGGCATATAGCGAGGCAGACATAGAGGCGCGCCTAAAAGATGAACTACCGCATTGGTATTATGAAAACGGTTGGATCCGCCGTAAATATCGTACCCATAGCTGGAAGAGCACTTTGATGGTGGTTAACACCGTCGGACATTTATCGGAGGCGGCTTTTCACCATCCCGACCTAACCGTCTCTTATGCTTTTGTTATCGTTAAACTGATGAACCATGCCGCCAAAGGTGTGACAAACAAAGATTTTGAGTTGGCTAAGAAGATAGAAGAAGTTATACAGTGGCAACCCGGTGAAGAAGAGAGTTCCTTAACCGGCACGCCGTCGGATGCTCGCTTTGCTTATATCAAATACGATAAATAAGGTGTCTCAAAATCGGATTAAATTACTGGAGTAATTATGAAATATAAAGATATTTTTATTTTCGCTACGCTCCTTATCGGCTTGAGTGTGCTGCCTGCTGTGGCACAGGATGAAATGCGAGATGGTGAAAGATTTCGTGTGCTTCCCGACGAAGACGGCAAAGTATATAGCTGGCAAGACGGGGATTATGTCATCTCCTTATGGGAAGCCGAGAATCTAGTTATGGAACGCTACGATGCCAACAGGCAATCCGAACAGCCGACGGAGATAAAACCAGAAGATGTGCTTGCCGATAACGGTGAGTTGAGGATAGTCAAAAAGCAGAGTTGGCATCAGATGAGTGACGATGTATTCCCAGTATTCGTTACTGAGAACGGCTCATGGAAGGCTTTGCCGGGCGATGTGATCGTGGTTTTATCGCCTGAGATGGATCAAACGTCTATAGATGCTTTCTTTGCCGGAATGAATCTTGACCAAATATCTAAGATGGATTTCACTAAGAACGCTTATCTTGTGAAAACCGGACCGGGCTTAGCTGGCCTAGAGTTATCAAACAGATTAACAGGTATGCAAGAAGTGGAATTGTCCAGTCCGAATTGGTGGAGTCCGGCAGAACTGCGCTGAACCACCACTGACCTGCTGTTGTGCAGAGCCATAGCGTAACTTACATGTGTAGGAACAGGCCATTCCCCTCCTTTGGAGGGGTGGCAGGCCTATGCACTTTGTAATGCATGCGTTTAACAATCATGTTAAGGTTCTGCACACCGTCACGCCGATTGACCTACTGGCTCAATCGGTGGTTCTATCTGACGGGGTGGTTGCAAAGGTTCTGCACAAAGTCACGCCGTTTGTCTTTGCTATTCGCGTTATTTCTAACAGCCATAAATAACTAAATCTTGTATAACGTAACGTTCCTTGTGCTACTGCAACAAGGAACGGTTATTTGTAACAAACGGCGGTTCTATTTTTCAACAGTCCCATGTTAGCCCTCCCCTACGGTTGGTTAACATAAGTTTAATGGCGCAAGCGGTTACGTTTGGGCGATGACGGTAATTTTTTGACAGCCCAAATGGGTTACATGTATGCTCCTATAGTTGTATAATGGAACAAAGTCAATTTGACTATTCGTTGATATTTTAAGAAGGGGGAATTGTCATGAAAAAGTTAACTATTTTATTTTTGGTTTTGCCGATATTCGGTTGCGACCAACGTAACATGGATTACGGTGGTTTGGATAGCACTTTGTGGATGCAATCGTCGGCAGAATACGTTGCATCAACAGAGCAAGCATTCAATGCAGCGCGTATGAACTTGGACAAAGCGTTGCAGGACAAAAATTGGACTGCGGCTTTAGAGCAACAAGGAAACTATCAAAACCTGCCACCCGCAGTAATTTTTGATGTAGACGAAACGGTGTTAAATAATAGTCCTTATGAGGCGTATTTAATCACAAGTGGTCAGGCATATCACTATGAAACTTGGGAAGTTTGGGCTAATGCAGCGAGAGCGGAGCCTATAAAAGGTGTCAAAGAATTGATTTCAGAAATCAAGTCTAGAGGTGTTGCTGTGTTCTATGTTACGAATAGAGATGTGGCATTACAAGAAGCCACCGTGAAGAATATCAGGATGATGGTGGACCCTGAGGCACAAGCCGATCAGGTATTGTTTAGAAGAGAGCAAGCTGAATGGGGTAGTGATAAAAGTAGCCGTAGAGCGACGATAGCAGAAACACATCGGGTTATTATGATGTTCGGTGACAATTACAATGACTTCAGGTTTCTGGCAGGTTCCCCTTCTCCGTCGGCACGTGTAGCCGAGGTAGAGCCTTACCAGGAATATTGGGGTACTAAATGGATAGTGCTTAGCAACCCCCGATACGGGCATTGGGAAAGAGCAATTTTCAACTATGCCGACAAGCTACCCGACGACGAGAAGCTACAAGCCAAACGTTTATATCTAAAGCCCGACAGCGGCGCGCCCGATAGCGGATGAGGACATAGTTCTTGAATACCTCTCTATTGTTTGTTTTGTTTATGAGCACGGCAGCGGCTGAAATTCCATCGCTTGAATTGCATGGCCAATTGATGCAAGGTGGTGTCGTCCGCGCCCAAACAATAGCAGGTTCTAAAGTTTATTTAGACGGGCGATTATTACAAATATCCGAGAATGGTGACTTCATATTCGGTTTGACAGCGGATGCGCCTGAGCAAGCGCGGCTTGTCGTGCATACCCCCGACGGTCGGCGTATAGAAGAAGAACTGGAAATCACTAGGCGTGACTATGAGGTTCAACGCATAGACGGTTTAGATCCTAAAAAGGTCAGCCCGCCTCCTGAGGTCTACGAGCGTATTGCTAAGGAAGTCCAGATGATTTCTAAAATACGTGGCATCAGTTCTCCTAATCTAGATGCTTTTGACGAGTTTGTTTGGCCGGTTGAGGGGGTGATTACTGGGGTCTACGGTAGTCGCCGTATATTGAACGGACAGCCGCGTAGCCCACATTACGGAGTGGATATTGCCTGCCCGGAAGGCAGCGAGATACAAGCACCTGCAGGCGGTGTTGTGAGAATGATAGAAGATATGTATTTTTCCGGCATCACGATGGTTGTAGATCACGGCTATGGGTTATCTTCAACTTTTTTGCACTTGAGCAAAGTTAGAGTTGTGGTCAATGAGCGTGTGGAAAAAGGGCAAATTATTGCCGAAGTCGGTGCGACCGGACGGGTTACAGGACCGCATCTAGATTGGCGTATCAACTGGTTTGGACGCCGACTAGACCCGCAAAGCATCGCACAGCCCGCCGGTTAAACATTGCCTTATCAATGCCACTTTCGGCTACGCTCAGCAATGCACAAAAGGCTACTTTTGCAATGAATATCTAAAGCATAAGTAAACAGCATTATTTTCATTTTATGAATTACTCCTCTGTGCCTCATAAAAAGCACTTTGAAGAAAGCCCTTTTGACCATATACGGGTAATGGTACTCACCATAGGGTTTCCTCGCTCAGGGTCATCTTTACTCGGTTATCTACTAACCGCACATCCCGATATGGTTATTGCAGATGAACCTACTGTGAGTTATGAACCCATGCAATATACCGGAGTTCTTAAAGATATAAACCAAAAAAAGCGTCCCGACAAGGATATTCTTTATAAAGCCGACATACGAAAAATGTTTGACTACATTTTAAGCGTGGATTACACAAGAAGACAGCGTTCGTCGCGACGAGACGAAACAGATGTAGTTATTCTCAGAGGCAAGCGATACAAACGCTATATACATGTTCCTAATCAATATCAGGGTTCCTTTAGGTCACTAGAAGTTATAGGAATAAAACATTCTAGGCAAAATGTGGAAGTTTTATCAAAAGGCAAGATCCTAGAAAATCTCAAGGGAAAGTTGCAAAAAATGGGCATCACCTTAAAGTTTATTTTCACGGTTCGCAATCCTTACGATATGATTGCGACGGCAGTGAGGACCAATGCCGATGATAGAAAAAAAATTATAAATTTTTGTAAGGACAATGTAAAAATCCTTAAACAAGTTGATGCCGAAGAGGTATTCATAGCAAAGCATGAGGATATGGTTGAGAACCCGAAGCAACAATTAACCAAACTTTGTGATTTTTTACAAGTCTCTATTTCCTCCAGCTATCTAGAGGATTGTGTTTCTCAAGTAGTTAAGGAACCTTATAGAAGCCGCTTTGAACTTGACTGGACAGAAAATCAAAAAACAGAACTAAGCGCATTGATTAGAAAATACGATTTTTTTTCGGGATATAGTTGGGATATTTAGGATTACCTCTGAATTATTATCAACCTGGGGGCCAGTTAAATGCTCTACCTGCCATCAGGTGTATGTGTAGATGAAAGACGGTTTGACCGGCACTCTCACCGTTGTTGACGACAAGCCTGAAGTTATCCGAGACACCTTCGCTACGAGCTATATCGCCGGCTTTTAGGAGCAGGTGGCCGAGTAATTTTTGATCTTCTGCCACCGCTTCGGATATTTTAGAAATTTCCTTTTTGGGAATGATCAGGATATGGGTCGGTGCTTTTGGGTCTATATCTCGGAATGCCAAGCACTGCTCGTCTTCGTAGACGATATCGGCAGGTATTTCGCGATTAATGATTTTGGTGAATAAAGTTGGCATGGTTAAACCTCGTATAGTTAATTATCCGTTTGTTGTACGGTTTCAATGATGATAGAAGCAATGCGTTCTATTGTATCGGAATCCAACCCCGGATAAATAGGCAGCGACAAACATTGTTTAGCTACTGCTTCGGCATTCGGACAAGGCGGAGTTTCACAGAGTTCGCTGAGTGCGAGTTGACCACCCAATAGATGTGGATAGTAGATGTCGGATAAAATGTCGTTATCCAACAACGCCTGTTTAATATGGTCGCGCTCAGGACTCAGAATCGTATATTGATGAAATACATGTGTGCCGTGAGGATCGCGCGCCGGGATTGTAACAAAATCTTTCAGCAGGGTATCGTACTGTGTTGCGATTGCTATTCTTTGATTATTAAAGTCTTCTATGTATTTTAGCTTTATCCGCAGTGCTGCTGCTTGTATCTCATCTAGACGGCTGTTATAACCAATTTCATCGTGTTGATAGCGGGTGTACGAACCGTGATTACGCAGTGCTCGTAGATGTGCCACCAAATCGGTATTATTTGTGCTAATCAATCCGCCGTCCCCGTATGCACTGAGATTTTTAGTCGGATAAAAACTATGGCAGCCGGCATCGGAAAGTGTGCCGGCATAGTCGTCGTCGTATTTTGCACCGAAGGCTTGAGCACAGTCTTCTATTAATAGCAGATTATGCTGCTCGGCAATTTGTATCAGAGACTCTATATCGGCAGTTTGACCGTATAGATGCACCGCAACGATTGCCCGAGTTTTCTCAGTAATGTGCGCTTCTATACTTTCAGGGTCTATGTTGAAACTATAAGGTGAAATATCGACCAGCACCGGAGTTGCCCCCAGATAACAAGCAACTTCGGCAGCCGATACAAAACTGAATGTAGGAGTGATAACCTCATCGCCTGCTTTTATGCCGAGTGCTTTCATGCTCAGCAATAAGGCATCAGTGCCCGACGCACAAGCTACCGTGTGCCGAACATTCAGAAAGTTGGCAACTTCGGATTCGAATGCTTCCACTTGCGCCCCTAATATGTAGTTGCCGCTACGCATGACATTGATTACCGCCTGCTCCACTTCAGCTTTCAGGCGTTGGTGTTGAAGGCGTGGATTGCTAGTCGGTATCATCTTACTTTTGGCTCCCTGAGTTCGGACATTCTTCGCATGGTATTCATGGGTTGATTATAGATTGATTGTCATGTTACCGTACAAGGAATCGTGCACTCTTTGTGCCAGTACCAGTGCGCTTCGTCCTTCCGAGCCTCCGACTTTAGGAGGCTTTTTGTTTTTGATGCAATCCACGAAGTGTTTGATTTCATCAAGCAACGGGTCGGCATTTGCGATACTTGGATAGCTTTGTCGGCTGAAGTCTCGACGGTTGCGGTCCTTAATTTGATAGTGTTCGCTCGTGCCGCTTTGTAAATCTATGGAATGATAACCGTCACTCCTGCTGAATATTCTGATTTTGCGCTCAGACTTCAGGCTGATGCGGCTTTCGGTGATATTGACCACGCATCCGTTTGCGAATATCAAACGAGCATTTATGATATCCACCTCTTCGCTCCATACCTGCACGCCCTTGGCATGGATAGACTCTACTTCCGAACCAACCAAACTCAATACTATATCGAGGTCGTGTATCATCAAATCAAACACTACGCCTATTTCGGTATTGCGGCTCTGGTATCCGCTAAGCCTTAGAACCTCTATGAACTCAGGTTTGGTAATCGTATGTTTGATACGAGTGAGTGCTGGGTTGAAACGTTCTATGTGTCCGATTTGCAACACCGCATCGTTTTGACGAGCGATTTTGATTAACTGATCGGCTTCTTCCAGTGAGGTTGTCATCGGTTTCTCCAGCAACACATGAATGCCGTTTTTCAACAAGTCGTGTGCGATTGCATAATGCGTAGCTGTCGGAGTGACAATGCTCGCTGCGTCTATGGTTCCGATCAATGTACGATAATCGGAACAGCTTTGTGCGTTGACTTTGGATGCAATCGCTGCGCCCGCCGTTGGGTCCTTATCAGCTACGGCAACAAGTTCGCAATCGTCTAGAGTTGCGTATTTTTGCGCATGAAACTTGCCGAAATAACCTGTTCCTATGACCGCACATTTGAGTATATTCATCACGAGAGAGTAGCTTAATGAAGCAGATATTCTAACACTATTGACCGTTTGTCCGATTATCGTGTTTGTTCGTCGGAAAGCCGAACGGTGCGCCTAAAAATCGGTATGCTATGGGGAACACGCTATGAAACTAGCTTGTTTTACAGAGATAAACACATAGGAGATTTTGATATGAAAATAATCGTAAGTTTATTACTTTTGTTGATTAATATTTGCACTATAACCACAGTGGCAGCCGAGGCAAACTCTATCGGTCACAGTTCGCACGATCGCAGATTGCAAGTAGATCGCTATACTGGTTATAAAACAAATGCTGCTCTAGAAGAGGTCAATCCGCTTTTAGTGTTGACACAAATTAATTTTCCGTCCGCCATTAAAACGGTGCAAGAGGCGATTGATCACGCATTGCAACGCTCAGGTTATCGTGTGGATTGGCGGCAAAGTTTTGAGGCGTACAACATTTTTTCCGGATTGGATATACCAGTAGTACATAGAAAGCTCAACCTAATGACTCTCAAAGATGCGATAGCAACTCTGGCAGGCGAAGCATGGCAACTATTGGTAGATTCGGTCAACCGCAAGCTGATTATCCAGCTACACGCCTATGTACCCTGGCAAACGACAGAGGGTTCTAACGGCTATGGCACGCATAGAGTGTATCCCGAAGAGTCTATATCACTTGTACCGAAAACGGTGCCAAACCGCTACCCATCGGATAATTCTGTGCCGGCGCAAACGGAGCTAAACCGCTACCCATCGGATAATTCTGTGCTGGCACAAACGGAGCCAAACCGCTATCCATCGGATAATTCCGTGCCGTCACAAACGGAGCTAGACCGTTATCCATCGGATAATTCTGTGCCTGCACAAACGGAGCTAGACCGTTATCCATCGGATAATTCTGTGCCTGCACAAACGGAACTAAACCGCTATCCATCGGATAATTCTGTGCCTGCGCAAACGGAGCTAAACCGCTATCCATCGGATAATTCCGCGCCGGCACAAACGGAGCTAAACCGTTATCCATCGGATAATTCCGCGCCTGCACAAACGGAGCTAAACCGCTATCCATTGGATAATTCTGTGCCGGCACAAACGGAGCTAAACCGCTATCCATTGGATAATTCTGTGCCGGCACAAACGGAGCTAAACCGCTATCCATTGGGTAATTCTATGCCGGCACAAACGGAGCTAAACCGCTATCCATCGGATAATTCTGTGCCGGCACAAACGGAGCTAAACCGCTACCCATCGGATAATTCTGTACCTGCGCAAACGGAGCTAAACCGCTATCCATCGGATAATTCTGTACCTGCGCAAACGGAGCTAAACCGCTATCCATCGGATAATTCTGTACCTGCGCAAACGGAGCTAAACCGCTATCCATCGGATAATTCTGTGCCTGCATCAGTGGAGCTAAAACATTTTCAACACGAATACCCTGTCTTGCCTGTAGAACAATTTGTATCGGACACAAATGTGGCTTACGATGATGTTTCCGAAAATACAGTTATACACGATGAACCGACCGCTGATGCCGTATATTTTGGAAAAGCAAAAACCGAAATACCCATTGCTGACAATGCGGATTTATATGACGAGACATCGGATAGACCGCGTAATCAATATAGCGAAGAGAATATCAAACCTTATCACCTGACAAAAATGTCATATATGGATAATGCAAACTCATCCGATAAGATGCCGAATATGCACCGTGTTCAATACACACCTGAGCATAGTGCGCCTTATGCGGATTTATCAAAACCAGATAAGCCAATACCTCTAGAAGAACACAATACCGCTCCTGACCTATGGTCGGTGCAACCAGTTATCAAAGCGAAGGAAGGTGTCGGTTCCTTGGATGAACCTGTTATGGTGCATTATAGTTCCATATCGGTGAAAGCTCTGATAGAGATATTGATTCCCGAAGGTTGGGTTGTACACTACGAGGTATCCGATGCTATATTGAAGCAAAAATTGGTTTCTCATGCCGAAAGTAGCAGGCGAACCGCCCTGTCATCGCTGTTCAAGGAGCTTAACTTAAAAGCGTTGTTTTATCCTGGGCAAGCGGTTGTTGTAGTTGCCGAAAAAGAACCTAAATCGTATGACTACGGTCATTCTCCTAAGTTCAAAGCTATAGACAGCCAAAATGCAGATGCCTCTACAGATTCTTTCCCCAATCCTCCTGACGCATACAAGCCGCAACCCAAAGTAGATACTATTTTACGCAACGCAAAAACCATTAAGAATTTAATGAATGAAATGGAACCTAATCCCAAGTAGAACCATCGCTTGATCCAGCAGGTCAATCGGCAGTTCTATTTTACAAAAGCCCCAATCAATTACATAATTTGGGATAAAGGGAATAATATTATTTATGACATGATAAAATCTTACAAATAATTCAATTTAGGTTCTATGGATTTTGAACATTTACAAACAGTCTGCTTGCCTATAGGATTCTCCGGCACTGCTAATCAACCTCTAGCTTATGCGTTGACAGCGCACCCTAACGTAGTAATGGGTAATAAGTTTGATTTGTTGAAAAACTGGTGGAATAATGGCACCCCTCTAGCGGTTGATGAGTTTTTATCGGAAATTCTTGCAATGAATGACAAGATGCATACAGATGAAATCAGTTATAAGAGAAAAAAAGCAAGATATTATTTAGTTGCCGATCAGTGGCAAGGTCGTTATGAACGTTTAACCGTAATCGGAGACTGTTCACCTCAGACCAATACGGAGATATTAATTACAAACAAATGTGAAGCACTTGAAATTTTTTCGGATAATATTCAAGTACCGATGAAATTTATATTTCTTGTGCGCAATCCATACGATATGGTTAGTTCTAGTACGATATCCTCGTATTGGCAGAAAACACGCACAGAAATTCTGAACATTATGATGGATAAGTTTATAAAGGATTGTGAACAAAAAGCACGTTTATTAGCAAAGATATCTCAGATGCCGGCTGCATCTGTTTTGGTATGGCATCTTGAGGACCACATAGCAAACCCTCAGAAAAAATTGACGGAATTATGTGACTTTCTAAACATAGGGAGTACCGAGTCTTATCTGGATGCTTGTGCCAAGATTTTTTATAAAAAACCAACTAAAAGCCGTTATCTGATAGATTGGCCGGAAGAATATAAAGCACAGGTGGCTGCCACCATTGAGCAGCATGACTTTTTATCAGACTATAGCTGGGATTCGTAGCTTACACTGGGGTCTCGTAAACATCATATCTACTATTGCTTATATGGTTTCACTTATCCTTGCGCGAGAATATTTTGTCAAGGATACCTTTAATATGCCTGCCCGGGGCTTTGAGTGTATTCATCGGATCTAACTTTTTCGCAACTGGGGCACTGGTAAATTCAACTTCGGGCTTATCCCAAGTCCCTTTCATCGTGTATTCCAAAGTGATGATTTTGTCAACCCAATCATCGAATTCGGTGACCTTGCCCAGAAGAAACACGGTGGCAGCTGTCAAAGGCCCGCCTAGGAAAGCGGTTGCCAATGCAACATTGCTGCCTACATGTGGTGTTACCACAATCTTTTGATCATAATTGCGTTGTGCGATGCCGGTGCGTCCGGTGATTTTCATGTCTAATGCCGGACCGTTGATGTCAAGGTTTTGAGTCATTAAATCGGCATTATCAAATTCCAGCGCACCCTGCATCCTATCAAACTCAAAGCCTTTATCGAAAACATCTTTGAAGTCGAGCGATAGGCGCCGTGCGAGTACATTGATGTTCAACAAGCCGAATAATCTACCTACTCCGGGTTCTATGGTTTCTATAGAGCCGTCTTTGATTTGTAATTTAATCGGGCCTTGTAGCTGGTCTAGTTGAAACTCCATAGGGCTATGATCCCAGTTCAATTGCCCGTTGATTTGCCCCTGTCCTCCTCGTAGTCCGCTATAAAAACTCCAGTCGCGCAGCAACTGTCCGTAATCCTCGCTACTTAATTGGAAATTGAAATTGCTATAGTCTTGTTCGTTTATCTTTTTCCAATCGCCTTGCAGTTGCGCTTGGATTAAAATTTTATCGCCATCTTTTTTGCTGAAGGTCATTCTGGTTATTTGAACCCCGTCGGTGTCGGGTGAGAGTGCTATTTTGACATCTGCAATATCAAAACGTGTTGATTTGAAGCGATCTATCTTGATGGATGTCGGAGGAAGCGTGGCAGGATCCAGTTTGTGTGTGTCGGATGATCCAGCAATACTCTCTAGCATCAGATGATCCAAGTCTATATAAACGCGTTGGTTTTGGTCTGCAGGAATCGATGCGCCACCTTTGATTGTTTCGGAGTCTATCATTACTAACGTTTTATCTTGTTGCTGTTTGATTGTTAAGTGTGCTTGATTGGCAGTTGAGGTGTTCCAAACCAGTTTGTCTATCACTACATCTATATCTTGTGCATAAAGTTCAGAACCGACGGTGCCACCTTGATAACCTCCCCTCCAATCGAGCCATTCATTGATAGGGAGATACGGAATCACACCGCGCACTATGAAACGAGCATCTTCGCTAGCCTCAAAAGGATAGGCAATTTTCGGTGAGAAATGTAATAAGCCGGTCGGTGTTCGGGTGCCAGTTTCGGTTTTCGGGTTTTGCAGAACCAAACGCATGCGATCACCGTAGTCAAATTGATAATTACTGCCGGCTTTGGAAACTTCGGCAAGAAATGTTGAGTTGGCAACCTCGCCAGCGCGTTTATACAACGGGTCGGGCATATTGACCGCTAAGGCTTTCAAGTCGGAGTTTAATTTCAATCGCACCGCACCTTTGGAGTCGGCACGCAGCGGTGGAATTAATAATTCCGCATCCCAAGTATCAAGAGCGGTATTGAAAGTATTTTCGGGTAGCGAGCGTATGCGCAGATAATCGCTAGGAAAAGGGATGCGGGTTTGCATTTTAAGCAAGGTTGAACCTGCTTGAGACTCGGCGGTTGCAGTCAGTGGGTAGGTGCCGTTCAACAATGCCTTGATGTTATCAGAGCGTCCGCCTAGTCTATCAAAATACAAGCGTCCCTCTAATTGATTAAAATCTAAACCCAAGGTTTTGAATTTCATATTCGCACCGTCCAAGTCTATATAACCCCCTACATAAGTTTCACGTTCTAGGGTTGGTACCATCCGCGTATGCACCTTCAAGCTCATATCTACATCGCCGTCTGTTTCTATGTTTGAGATCAGGATGCTTTTGGGGTCTGCTAACCCAGTCATTTTTGCATAGCTCAAAACATCGGCAAGTGGCCCGCGGCCTTGAGTATCAATTTTGATATAAGGCACGGCAATGTCTTCTAGCAAAACCGTTGTATCTTTGGCATCAAAATCCATTATTTTTAAGTTATTGCTTTTAATCTTTAGAGTTTTATTTTCCAGTGACAAGTCTAGGGCGAGTTCTCTGATTTCAGGGTCTTTTTTGCGATAGTCTAAAGTGACATCATCGGCTTGTGCTTCCAATCGCCAGAGACCTGCATCCTTGCCGAAAGGAAAATCTGGGTTTCCGTTCACCGACAGTTCTGCGTATTGAACGGTGCCACCAAGCACTGCGTTGCGTAGCCAGTTTTCGAGTCTGGGTTTGAGCATTTGAGGCGGTATCCATTGCGAGATTTCGGTTGCGTTAAGATTGTGTAGACGTAGCGACGACTGCAGATGTTTATCTTTGCCGTTGGTTATCTGATAAGAGATATTTCCAGTGAGGTTGCTGTCGGCAGAACCTTTGATATATAAGTCTTCCAGATTCCATTCGGCGTGTTCGTCATCTTGCTTATAATTTCCTTTTAATTCTATCTGCTCCAAATTTTGCGGTGAGGTCCATTGCCCTCGATGCAGGCGGATATCGTCCAACCTCAATTCCAATTGCCCACTCAATAGTTGTGGCAAGTCAGCAGATATTGTCGGTTCCGATAATCGTATCGGCGGCCAAGCACGCGGTGATGCAAACCAACGATCGGAGTGCGCAGTATGCAATATCAAATCAGCAGTTCGTTTGTCATCAGCAGTTTGGATGCGGTTTTGTTCTATAACAAGATCGCTTTGTGCATAAGAGAGCAGCTGATTGTATATTGACGGAGAGATGTGATTTGCTTGAAATCTTAGATTGCTGAAATGACCCGCTTCACTTTGAGTTTGAACGATCGCCAAGTCGGCATCCTCTAAAACTGCCACATCGCTTTGTGCGGACAAATCGGCAAAACCTAGTTCTCTGCCACCCTCGTTTGCTTGCCAGTTCAATGCGGTCTGTAGATGCGATATCGCATAGGTAGAATTTAATGCAGGATTTAGATAGTCTTTTAAGGATAATGTGCCGGTTAAGTTTTCTAAGCCTTGCTGGTACGATGCCTGTCCCCATAACTCAGTTTGCAACAGACCTTGCTGGGCAGGTTGTAGATCGCTCAGCTGATAGATTGTGGCTAAATTCAGGTCATCAACATTGATATAAAAATCACCACTCGGATTAAATATATCGTGCGCAAGCTCAGCGATAAAGGTCAGCTTTAGTCCTAAAGCCTCAGGTAGTTCTGTGACCAAAGCCAGCTGCGTTTTATAGTATTGCGGGTTGAGTATAAGATGTTTGATATTGAAGCTCCGGGTATCTTCGCTACCTTTGTGATGCCAGTGTATCAGTACATCGTGAAAGCCTATATCAAAATAATCAATTGCTACGGCTTTTTTCAGTAATTCACCAAGGTTGAATTGTCGTTTAGGCATAGAGAATTCTCGGTCAATCTGTGGCAGGCGTAGTAATTTATTTTCCATATCGGTAGATATTGCAAGTTCTATCCCCGACATCTGTAGCGAATGAAAGCGTGGTTCGGCATTGATTAGTGAGCTGAATAAATCTATAACGACTTCCATCTGCTCAACGACCAATGGTGGCGTGGAAACCTCAGGATTTGAAAGTTCCACTTGCCGTGTGTAAATAATCGGATTGATCAAATCCACCCGTCCTTCAATTTCGCTTATAGATACGTCCAACCCGAATGTATCGGAAATCTGCGAGACAATCATTCCACGGTATTGTTCTATATCGTATATAAACCATCGTGCCGCAACACTGAGTAAAGCAGCGATGCCGAGCAACACTGCCAAAGCAGATAAAATCCAACCGAAGATAGACTTTTTAGGCTTAGAGCTTTTCGGCTTCGCTTTTGATTTCGTAGAGTTTGGCATGTGCTTCACGCGGGCTGAGCGCATCGAGGTCTAACTTGGATATCAAGTTTGCGAGTTTTTTCTCGGACTCAACCAACTGCGTTGTTTGTTGAGAGAATTCCAATGCGATTTGAGGATCGTTGTTGTTTTGTTTCTGTTGTGTTTCTAGCATGTGTAGTTTTTGTTCGGCAACACCAATGACATCTTCAGGCACGCCGGCTAGCCGAGCAACTTGCAACCCATAGCTTTTGTTGGCAGGACCGGCTTTGACTTTATATAAAAAAATTATTCTCTCCTTATGTTCAATCGCATCTATATGTACATTGTGTACTGTTTCGTAGTGCTGGTCTAGTGATGTCAATTCAAAATAATGGCTTGCGAATAAGGTGAGTGCGCGATTGTGTTCGGCAAGATACGCAACGCATGCCCAAGCCAAACTCATGCCGTCAAAGGTGCTGGTTCCGCGTCCTATCTCATCCATCAAAATCAAGCTATGCGGAGTTGCATTGTTTAATATGTTTGCGGTTTCGGTCATCTCCACCATAAAGGTAGACCGCCCTGATGAAATGTCGTCCGAAGCACCAATGCGCGTAAAAATCCGATCTATAGGTCCGATGACGGCTTTATCGGCAGGGATATAAGCACCAATATGGGCGAGCAATACGATCAATGCGGTCTGCCTCATGTAGGTTGATTTGCCGCCCATATTGGGTCCGGTGATGATCAGTATGCGTCGTTGTTCGTCCATGTATAAATCGTTGGGAATAAATTCGTTTTCCATAGTGCGCTCAGCGACAGGGTGTCTGCCGGCGATGATTTTGATTCCGATTTGCTCGGAGAACTCGGGTCGACAATATCGATACTGTTGCGCACAACGCGCAAGGCTGTTGAGTACATCCAGTATTGCAAGACCCTGTGCACATTCTTTCAATGAAACCAAATCCGGTAGAAAGCTTTGCAATAATTCCAAATAAAGTTTTTTCTCGTAAGCCAACGCTTGTTCTCGTGCTGTCAAGATACGTCCCTGAAATTGCTGCAACGCCGGGATGGTAAAGCGAGAGGCATTTTTCAAGGTCTGCACACATTGATAATCCTCAGGGACATGTTGGGTTTGTGTTTTAGAGACTTCTATGTAGTAGCCGTGTATTTTGTTGTAACCAAGACGTAGATTGGATAAGCCGCTGCGTTGTTGTTCGTCCTTTTCCAGCTTGAGTAAATAGTCGTCGCCGTGGCTACTCAGAGTACGTAATTCGTCCAATTTGTTATCAAAGCCAGTTTTGATAACGCCACCGTCTCGTATCGTCGCCGGCGGTTGATCTTTTATTGCTCTCGCCAAAGTCTCGGTAATAGTTTCCTTGACATTGAGCATCGCGTCAATCCGTTGTAGCAAGTGCGCATCGCTATTATTCAGTGGTGCTTTGATGTCGGGTAGCATTTCCAGTGTCTCACGCATACCCAATAAATCTCTAGGGCGTGCAGTCAATAAAGCGAGGCGGGAGATAATGCGCTCCAAATCGCTGATTTTTCTGAATTGTCGTGCAATCGCCTCAGTATCGCCGTGCCGCATCAGCCACTCAACCGCATCAAGCCGATTATTGATCCGTTTGTGATCTTTGAGCGGCTGTCCGAACCATCGCCGTAGACAACGGCTACCCATCGCCGAACCAGTTTTATCGTAGGTCGCAACCAAGCTGTGCTTATCTTGGCCTGAAAGCGCGCTGTCTATCTCTAGGCATGCCCGACTTTCGGCATCTATTGCGATGTAATCTTGTAGATGTTCTACGGTTAATTTGGATAAATGGGGTAATAGGCTTTTTTGGGTTTCCTTCAAGTAATGAAGCAATGCGCCCGCTGCACAAACCGCACTGTGCAGTTGCTCACAGCCGAAACCGCTTAAATCCCGGGTGTTCATTTGCTCGCAAAGGATACGGTGACAATAATCGTAGGCATAATGCCAGAGCGGACGTATTGTTCGTTGAGCTGGGGCGGAGAGTTCTAATTTTTGATTCTCTGCCAACAAGATTTCCGAAGGCTGCATACGCTTGATCTCGGCGTTGACGGTTGCAATATCCTCACATTCGCAAAGCCTAAAGTTTCCGGTGCTGAGTTCGACGGTTGCGATGCCGTAGTTGCCTTTGTCTTGATGTATGGAGACGAGTAGATTTTCTTTTCTCTCTTGCAATAGGCTTTCTTCGGTTAAGGTGCCCGGAGTGATAATGCGCACCACTTGCCGTTCGACCAAACCTTTGCTTGCCTTAGGGTCGCCTATCTGATTGCATAGCACAACCGATTCGCCGCGTTGCACCAGCTTGGCAATATACGATTCCACCGAATGTACCGGCACACCTGCCATCGGAATAGGCTCTTTATCGGAGCGATTGCGCGAGGTTAGGGTGATGTCAAGCAGGCGTGCCGCCTTTTTAGCATCATCGTAAAACAACTCGTAGAAGTCACCCATCTGATAAAGCAACAACAACTTAGGATATTGAGCCTTAATATCCAGATACTGCTGCATGCTCTGCGTGTGTTTAGCCTTTGACATATAATGTTCGTTCTATATTAATGAATAATGTCAGTCTATAGATTTGCTTATAAAAGGATATAACCAAAGCCCGATTACCGCCATGACCGATATTTTAAGCGATAAATCAATCTATACAATGTGCGAAAAACTTTCATCCGCATTATGTAGGCATAATATCAAGCTAGCAACGGCGGAGTCATGCACTGGCGGATGGATTGCCAAGGCATGCACCGACTTGCCCGGAAGCTCTGCATGGTTCAGTGCTTCCTTAGTAACATATAGTATTGAGGCAAAAGCAACCACACTCGGCGTTGATGAATTGCTACTTCAAGAATACGGTGCGGTTAGCAGCGAAGTCGTATCTCAGATGCTCGAAAAAACCCTGCTGAAAATACCCGATGCAGGTATTGCGGTTGCGGTGAGCGGTATCGCTGGTCCCGACGGCGGCACTGCTGATAAACCTGTAGGCATGGTCTGGATTGGTTGGCAACTGCGCGACCATACGCCGCACATTCGTCTGTGTAACTTTGCCGGCACGCGCGACCACATCCGCCGCGAGACCGTAGCCGAAGCCGTGCAAGGCATCTTGCAATTACTAGACAAAACATAATGCACCTGCTCTAATTTATTCCCCTCCTGTGGAGGGGTGGCAGGCGAAGCCTGACGGGGTGGTTGTTAAGGTTCTGAACAATGTCACGCCGATTGACCTACTGGCTCAATCGGCGGTTCTATTTTTCAACAGCCTGACATGCCCCCTAAAGTTTAGTACTTGCACAAATATAACTGCTACGCGCCACCAAATTTACGATAACCACAAACCAACCACCCCTTCAATTATTCCTAAAGCTCTCTATATCTTTCTAGGGTCTTGCCAAAAGGTTCAATCCAAAGGTTATCATCTAGTTTTCTTGTCTTTTCCTCCTGAAGCGAGCAGATAATCAGAGGCACACGAGGAAAGTTCTCTCTAAAGGCTTTGATGGAGTTTTTGTTTTTTATTTGCAAAGAAGTTTTACACTCAATTGCCATGACAGGTTGACCCTCCAATTCAATAAGAAAATCAATTTCCCATTTCCCCGACCGCCATAGCGAAATTTGATAATCGCTTCTTGTGTAATCTCTGATTCTTATAAGTTCGTTAGCAAGGTTTGTTTCAAAAAGTATTCCAAGTTCTTCGGGTGAAGGACTACCGCTTAATCTTCTCTGTAGAGCCCTCACCACACCACAATCAAAAAAATAAAACTTAGGTCGTGCTTTTTTATGCTCGCTACGAGCAAAAGGCCAGAGGAAGTATCCTATTAAGGTGTCTTCTAAAACAGAATAATATTCCTTAATGGTACTTGCCGGCACCGAACATTCGCGAGAGATATTGCTGAACTGAATCATCTGAGCATTGCATTGACCTGCCACCTCTAAAAACCTTTGGAAAGATCCTAATTGCCTTACCAAGGCTTCGGCTTTCACTTCTTCTTTGAGATAGGTCGTGACATAGCTCTTTAGGTGATCTTTGGCAAGGGTTTCTTGTTTCTTAGCGACGAGCGTTGAGATAAAAGGTAGAGAACCATAACTTAAAACCTGCTCTATATTAAAGTGCGCGCCTAATTCTTTTTTTGTGAGTGGGTGGAGCTTAAAGTCAACGGCTCTACCGCCCAAGAGATTGGCTTTACCTTTTTTAAGTTTTCTGGCACTAGACCCCGACAGAAAAAATTGCAACCGCCTTTTTTCAATACCCATTTGCACATAGTTTAAGAGGGAGGGAACTTTTTGTATTTCATCCACTACAACTTTGCTTCCCGGTTTTAAGGAGGCAATCTCTTCCCAAAACAACTGAGGGCGAAGCCGAAAATCCATTTCCAACTGAGCATCAAGCAAGTCATAATAAGCCGCAATATCTAATTGGTTAATGAGATAGGTTTTCCCGACTTGCCAAGGCCCTAACAGAAACAAGGAGGAAGGGTAGGAACCAATATCAAGTTCTCTTTTGTAGTACATCATGTTATTTATTCTCATAAATAACATAATAGCATGAATTTATGAAAACTGTAGAGGCAGAATAAAGCCGCCGATTGAGTTGTAGGGGCGGATTTGTATATCCGCCCGTCAATCGGCGTGACATTGTGCATAACTTTGACTTGATTGCTTGTCGTACATTACAAAATGCAATATCCGCTCCGCGCCACCAAATCATGGTTACCATAAACGAAATGAATGAATGTATTGATTGTGCAGACGCGTCACAACCACCCCGTCAGGCTGCGCCTGCCACCCCTCCAAAGGAGGGGAATTGACTAGTGCAGACGCAACCCGTTCTGCACAATGTTACGCCGTTTGTTGCCGTTGCAACAAACGGCGGTTCCATTTTCAACAGCCCAATTACTTACTTTATAAAAACCTTATCATTAATCCTACTGCCGCAATGATTATGCCAGTATTTATTGCAACAACTGCATATATTAGTTTCGTTAGTCTAGTTTCTAGTTCCGCTAAATCTTTTTTTGTCGCTACATCTCCTAAACTCGCAACACCAGCCACAGCTTCTTTTGCTTCATCATCGGACACCTCTAGTATCTTTCTTAATGTGTTGTATAACGCGATTTCAGACATTTTTATTTACTCCTATGTTTATAGGTGTGGATTTTACCATATTCCGAGATTCATTTGCATCAGTTTTTCCAATATATCATGGCATCGTACATGAAATTGGGAGATATGCTGAGTTGCAGTATAATTGCCCCTATTACATCTCAATATCATGCGCAAAAAAATAACAATGCGAGGTTTATTGACTTCTAGTTTGATTCGGCAGGCAGTCGCTTTGTCTGTGTTGTGTTGTTTGCCGGTGATTGGTGCTGCACAACCTGCTTTAATGTTCGGCACGCCCTCAATCACACCTTCTGAGCTTCGCTGGGGGCAGGATTACACATTATCGTTTGTTGCGATTAGCTTAGAACAACCCACGCAAGCGACGACGCTAACGCTCCATATAACCGAAGATGGTGTGAGTAGGCGCATAGATGAAACGCCGTATGGACTATCAGACGAGTTTTTGCCGTTGCAAAGGCAAGTGTCTATACCTGCTTTGCCTCGCAGGACTTCTTCTATGGTCAATGTGCAGGGGACAGTAGGTATTGCTTCAGGTCTTGCTGGAACGGTTGCCTTTAGATATTGCGACGATACGCAAACGCTCTGCACGGGCTCTTTTGATGTTGATTATCTAAGCGACACGCCGAGCCATGATATAAACGGAGATTACCGGCTGTCCATCACCACATCAACCGTGGTATCAGGGTCGTGTGCTGCGGTGCGTGAGCATGAACAGCGGGTTGCGATTAGCCAAACAGACAGCCCAATAATCACTTATTTAAGTTATCTACGTATTTCCTTGCTTCTCTTTTGGCTCTAGTTTCTGAGGGAGTATCAACAAAAGCAGAGTGCCCAGCAGTCATAACAAACCCAAAAACTTGCTCAAGTGCCCCAGGATCAGAAGAGTGAGAACGACGTTCAATGGTGTGTATTGATGTTCCATCTTTCTTGATATCAATATCTCCATTAGACTTAGTGATTAGATCGTGATCTTTATATTTAGTCATATTCGCCTCCATGAATTAAAGTCAACTATAAGGATAATTAATGGCATTCCTTACCATTAAAAAAATCATTTTGTATTCTACCACAATATCATACAACCCTAAGCAACAACCAAACGGGGATTATATACTTCTTTCATCAAAACAGGTAATGGTGATTTTTGGTAGGTAGACAAGCCATCCACAACTTTTTAGGGAGCTAAAATTGCGGTTTTGACCACCTGTTGGAAGCCAAGCCGGCCGGATTCGGGAGATATATCCGCATTAGTCTCGCTCAGTCTCCCATGCCGAGCGACTGCGGATAGCCTGTGTACGCCCCAACGACGGCCGCCGATGGCTTTGGGCATCCGTGTGGCCATCAAATAAAAGTCTGACAGCAAGCTGGTAAGCTGAAATTACCGAAATCAGTGCAGTGGCGGTACTTTTTCAACAGCTTCAGATCTTCTTCAAAGTGGAGTTTCATGTTATTCACTTAGCCTCCAGTTTTCATACAAGACTTTAAGCAATTCACTTTGACGATTTTGCAGGTGTTCCAGTGTCCACTGATCACTATTCAACACTTGTGTTGTTAATACGTAGGATGACACACCTTCCCTACCGGAGAAGTATGCCGACTTCTTCTTCGTAAAGTCGTAATTCTGCGCTTGTGAGTTACGTCTTCTGTTGAGAGGAACGAGATTCGCGATGCGATGTACCCACTGTTTGCGCAGTTGTTCATCTGGCCATAATTTTGCCCATTCAGTATTATCACTTACCGTTTGCGGCAGAACGTGCTCAATAGTCAGAATACTATGATCGTATGAGGCAGCACCGTCCGAAAGAAAGGCATCAAGGCGAAGGATCAGATAGTTCCTTCGTTTTGCAGTGAGTTCGTAGATATTTCCATTCAACGCCTCACGCATTTTTTCTTTTTCCGTCTTGGTCAATTCAACGGCTTGGACGGGAGAGTTAGATGAATGTTCGCCCTCCAATGCTTCTATAACATCGTTGTACCGCTTGATCCTCTCGTTAATGTTCAGGGCGCATATGTGCATATAGGCTGCCAAACGCTCAAGCCTATTGAAAAACCACTCAACGTATTCTGGTACATTTCTATTTATCGAAAGAAACAGTATTGCCACCGGTATCCAGTCTGAGTTATCAATACGATTAAGCCAACGAAGGTATGTATTTACTTCTTCAGCGTGGGATACGGCTTCGTAGTTTGCGTTGCGAACCGTCGCTAAAGCACTCGCATAGGGTTCTAATACTTCACTGATAAGTGCTTTAGGCTCAACAGTGTTAAGCACATGGTGTCTAAACTCATCAAAAAGAGACTTTTTTGCCTTCTCTTTGGCGTAAATCATTCGGACATGGGTAAACAGATCGTTGAAGCCATCACGACCTAATAAAACCTCCATGTCTTCCCACCGCTCGTTGTATTCATCTCGCTCTTTGTCCATAACGAGCCCGTCCATAATGTCTGCCTTGATCATGCCTGTCGTCTGAATATCAAGGCCACGACTATTCGTGACCGAAAACACACGGTAAGCCGAATGCCGGTTAGGCGTAGATACAACAATAAGAAAGCATTGCTGAACCAAAAAACTTACAAACCCATTGATGTTCTTGGCATTGTTGCCGAGATTTTCGTCGATTTTTTGGAGAAATAGCTGGCTATTTTTCTTGATGTTTATTTGAGACTCGTTGCCGAGACTCTTATCGTCAAGGCCGCCTAGCTGTTCAAAATTCAGTCCTTGCACGTATTTTGAGAAAAACGCTCTGTCTCTTTCCCGTAATGTCAAGCGAGGTTTAGGCTCTAAGTCTTCGTATACGTTTCCGGGTTCCTGAATATACTTACAAAGGGTATACTGATGTTCCCCCTCCAATATCGAAGCAAGCGCAGACAACAAGATAGTCAGTGTTGTCAAACGCTGCTTGCCATCTATTACTTCCGCATACGGCTCAGACTCTTGCTTGATGAGAATTATGCTACCAAGGAAGTAGCCTTCCTCCGGCTCAGACTTGTAGAAGTTAAAAAGATCATCAAAAAGCTCTGCCGCTTGGTCTAGCGTCCATACATACGGTCTCTGATAGGATGGAATGACGTACTCAAATTCAGAACTGAATATCTTGGCTAAGGGGTATTCTGCACCACTGATTTTCTTGCTCATGATGTTACTCCATTTTTAGGATTACCTGCAAAGTTAGTTTTCATGCTGTTACCTCCGCAAATTCACTGGAGGGTTGATAGCCCAATGCGCTATGCGAGCAGACTTCATTGTAATCTATACGCCAGCTTTCTATAGTCTCTCTTGCCTCTTTTATTGAACTAAACCAAAGCTGATTCAGGCAACCGTCTCGGAACTTACTGTTCCCGGCTTCAAGTTCTCGCAGGCATTTGACTTCGGCTACTTCCATGCCATTATACCTGCTGCGCCAGCGATAAAATGTCTTCTCAGTAATGCTTAGCTCACAGCAGATATCTATTACTTTCATGCCTGCCTTGTTTGACTACATCAAACCTTTGCACAGTGTCACACTGATCGACCTACTGGTTCAAGTGGCGGTTTCACTCGGCGATAATCGGCGATTCTATCTGACGGGGTGGTTGTGGCGTGTCTGTACAAGTATAGTGTCGGACCATTCCCCTCCTGTGGAGGGGTGGCAGGCGTAGCCTGACGGGGTGGTTCCCGTAAATTGGTGGATATGCTCAGTTGTAGTATAATCGCTTCTATTATCCCTCAGTATCATGCTTAAGAAAATAACAATGCGGGGTTTATTGACCCTTAGATTCATTCGGCGGGCAGTCGCTCTATCTGTCTTGTGTTGCTTGCCGGTCATTGGCACCTCGCAATCTGCTTTGGTATTCGGCACGCCTTCAATCACAACTTCCGAACTTCGTTGGGGGCAGGATTACACATTATCGTTTGTTGCGATTAGCTTAGAACAACCCACGCAAGCGACGACGCTAACGCTTCATATAATGGAGGGTGGTGTGAGCAGGCGCATAGATGAAACACCCTATGGTTTAGCAGACGAGTTTTTGCCATTGCAGAGGCAGGTTTCTATACCTGCTTTGCCTCGCAGGACTTCCTCTATGATCAATGTGCAAGGGACAGTAGGTATTGCTTCGGGTCTGTCAGGCACGTTTGCTTTTAGATATTGTGACGATACGCAAACGCTCTGCACGGGTGCTTTTGATGTCAATTATCTAAGCGACACGCCGAGTCGTGCTATCAACGGCAATTACCAGCTGTCCATCACAACATCCACCGTGGTATCAGGGTCGTGTGCTGCGGTGCGTGAGCGTGAACAGCAGGTTGAGATTAGGCAGACAGGCAACACGGCGAACTATAGTTTTGGCGATGATTTTGGTTTGTCAGCAATGCTTTCGGCAGCGATCAGCTCAAGCACTTATGTATTTACTGGGCAATACAGCACTGCGCCGGCATTTAACGGCACCAGCACGCTAATCGTGCGAGCCGAGTTTAGCGACAACGATAATGGCAATGGGCGTGCCTTTTGGTCGTATCAAGCCGCCGACGGCAATCTGTGTCGTGGCACTTACGAGGTGTCATATCGCAAGCTGGCAGAGCCTCCGCCACTGCAGGGCATCCAAGTACAGGTGCGAGTATTCCCCGAAGGGTTGCTGATAGACGATTTGGTCATTGCCGACTCGGTCAACATTCCCGAACGGGCGCAAGACACGGTGCTGTCCAGATCAGGCGCATTATACGCATTGAGAGACGACCACACGATACAGATAATTAGACCATCGGGTTCAGGGCAACAACTGGTAGACACCAGCTTTAGGGTTGGCGAGGTGGATGTGCATGACTTAGTCTTTGTTGAAGGCAGCGATAGCACCGACCAGCTCTACATTGTTGATAGCTTTCTGCGTGCGGTGATTGCGGTTGATTTGACCGATGGCAGTCGCAATGTGGTTTCGGGATGTGACATCATCAATCGTTGTCCGTCGGGGCAATACCAGGTAGGCGAGGGTGTGCCGCTAACGCAACCGACTGATGCGGTGTTGGACGAGGCAAACAATCGCCTGATTATCACCGATACTTATTTGAGCGCACTCATTGCAGTGGATTTAACAAGCGGCAACCGCAGTGTGGTTTCGGGATGCACGGCAAACGACTTATGTCCAGCCGAGGAACGCAACATCGGAGACGGCACCCCTGTGCTACACCCGCAAGCCTTGAGTATCAATAGCTCTGCAACCCGCATCGTCGTCGTAGACGACCAACTGGACGCTCTCCTCGTGGTAGACCCAACGACTGGTGACAGAGCCATCGTTTCGGGCTGTCTGGTGCGAGCGATATGCTTGATACCGGAAAGAGGTTCGGGTCTCTCGTTTGATAGACCCATTGCAGTAGAGCTGGACGACGATGCTGGTTTGGCGTATGTCGTGGACAATGGTTTAGCGGCTGTAATTGAGGTTGACCTTGATAACGGCAACCGCACCAGCCTGTTGAGCCCAGTCACCGTCCGCGCCCCGTATCATCTCATCCTAGACAAGGACACAGAGCGCGTGCTGGTCTACAACGAAGCCGACGGCTCACTGACTGCGATACCTCAAGCGGTGCGCACCCCCACGCAACTAACGACCTATATCAGGCCTGGCAGCAGTGCAACCTCGCCGCCATCGCCGCCGCGTGATTTGGTTGCCGAAGCACGCGACGATGTCATAGCACTAAGCTGGCGACCAGCAAATCGGGCAACCTCGTATAGGATCTATTGGAACAGCTTTGCCAACATGAATGGCGGGCAAGCAGATCAAATCATCCCGAATATCTACGGCACCAGCTATGTGCATACTGGGCTGAGCCGTGGCGAGCTTTATTATTACGCAGTGAGTGCGGTCAACGAGCAGGGCGAGAGTGCCGTCAGCCAAGCGGTGAGCGTGATGTTGCCATTGCCGACCGGCAACGACGAAACACCCCCGACCCCACCAGTCATCGTGTCTGCGTATGCCTCTTCCACGACTGCCATTGCACTGGATTGGATGGCATCCACCGACGACCGCAGTGCTGCCGAGCAGATCGTCTACGAAGTCCATGTCTCTGAAAGTACCGCAACCACAATCGGCACAGACACCAAACGGCTGATGGTGCAAGGCATATATAGTGCCAGTGTGGATGACCTCAAAACCAGCCAGACCTACTATGTGCATGTTGCGGCACTGGACGAGGCCGGCAACCGCAGCCTCTCGGAGATGATATCCATACGCACGATGTCAATGATGCCGAAGTTGTCCACCCAGAACGAGGTGGTGCTAATACAGATTGATACGACACTGAATGCCGATGGCACAATCATCATAGACCGTCGCAACGACCTGGAAGTGGGACAGGTTGCAATTATGATGGGGCGAGACAACAGCTATCTCAGAAGGATTACTCGCATTGACATCCTCAACAGCACCCAAATGCTGCTCTCTACTGAACAGGCATCGCTAGCAGATGTATTTGAAGACCTCAGCCTGAACATGAGCGTCAAGCTGGAGGATGTGGACGACGATGCGGCGATTGCCGCAGCGAAATCAGCACAAGTGCGTTCCGAGCAACAAGGCGAACCAGTGCCGCCGGCAGACAGCAAACTCAGGCGGTTCTCGCCGGCACTACGCTCACCGATGTCGGTGCCGCCCTCCGAAGTGTGGCCATATCAGCCGGTCATTGAGGGCGGCGAGCAAGTCCGTGAGATGCTCTGGCCTGACAGTGGCTTCAGGCTACGCCAGTCCGAACCGCTCAGCCAAACCGACAACCCACCCGATAGCATCATAGACGGGATAGGACTACGCTCGGAGCAACAGCCACCTGAGCCACATATTCCTGCGACTTACAAAAAACGAAAATTGGCCTTACATGACCCAACTATCTTTTATCCGTCTTTCATGACAACCGAAGCCGGCGAGGTTGTTTCGTTTGATGTTTATATTGAGTATCCTGAGATCTTTACTGCCCCATGTTCGTTGAGCATAGAAGCAATTACTAACAAAGGTATGAACTATGGGCTACAAGGTGCCTCAGTTGAGACTAAATCCACAAGCACTAATACAAAGATTGTGGAATATCGTGTGAGCTGGCAAACTGATGAACGGCATAAAAGTGAATATCCTTGGGACATATACCTTTTGCTTGATACCCCATGCAAACGCTTTCCGCATCTAGCTTTTAGCATACCAGTTTGGGTTTCTTCCAATGCAGATATAGACTCATTTTCTCAAAAGGATCTGGTATTAAGGCGAAAAGGTGACAATGTATTCGGTGTAGATTTGGTGGACCTTGATTTTGACCCTATATTTGATATTAATATAGATAAAGAGTCACGTGTGCCGGAATTTATGAATGTTGTTGTAGGTGGTGAGATAGACCTAGAGGCATTATTGAAAATCATCACTGGACCCGAAGGGGCTATGTTGGATGGAGAACTTCAGGTATTCGGTAAGAGTTTTTTAGTGATCATTCCCACACCTGCAGGTATCCCAATTTGGATTAGTGGCGAACTACGCTTGCTAGTGGGAGGCGAAGCCGAGGTGTCGTCTCGTTCGGATATAGAGCAGACATTTCAAACAACCTATCAATTGAGGGCTGGTTTTAGATACAAAAACGGCAGGATTACGCCTGTAGGTAGAGCAGGCGGTAATAGCAAGTATGGTGTCACGTTTAAGAGTGCGGCGACTGGGATGACGGTTAGGTTTTCGCTCATTCCGCAACTGGATATGAGTCTTCTCAGCGTGGCTTTCACAAGGCTTAGATTAGACCCGTATGTATATGGTGATGGCGATTTTGAAGGCACATTTGATTATACGAGTAGTAGCGATATAGAAGAGGCTATTGCCAACAGCGATTATCGTTTCACAAGATGGGATGCGGGCTTGGGTATTGCGGCAGGCATACGCGCCGGTTTTGAGATTATTAATCCTATTGGGATAAGAACGCTTTTGGGGAGAGGTATAAGTACTATCACGTTGCTAGGGTGGCCGTCGCGACGCGAGACTGACTTCTATGACTTGTTTAGGGAAGAATGGGAACTTGCGTCGCTGCCGGGAATGGCAGTTCGAAAGGGTGCGAGCAATACCTATGGCGTGATTACTGAGTCGGGTAAATGGTTCTTTGGAAATAACGAAATCCAACAAGGCAGCTGGTCGGTTGTTCCACCCAAGGGTGCGCCGCAGTTGACAAGGATTGATAGAGATACTAGGGAACTGAGTGACTCAGAAACTTTGATAGACACCGTGCAGGTGGATAATTCACGACCCATAGAGGAAGGCAAATACAAGCTCCGCTATACCGGCTACAGTCGCTATGGTCAATTAATAAAGCAATACGAGGAAATACCCATTGCCGCATCGCAACCGCTCAAGATAATCAGCCCGACACAAGGCACCGCACTTGGGTTAAAGCATAGCAGTGGGGTGGCGGAGACAACACAGGTGCAGGTTGTTATTGAGGGTTCCACTGAAGTTCCGGTCTCAATGGCACTGGAACTAGACCCCGGCGGTGCCTCAGTGGTGTCTATTCCCACCAGCCCGATAACCTTTGAATCGACTGGCGGGGTGCAAAGGAGCGCAGAGTTCACGTTGACTACAGCAGGCGCGGGTCACACCACGATAACGGCTGTGGTGTCCGACAGCTTCGGAAACAGAGACGAGGTTGCTATACAAGTGGCAGTGGAGGAGGTTAATGTCTCAACACAAGTGCAGGTAGTGAGTGTACGTGATTGTACGATTTGTCCGGAGATGGTCGTGGTGCCGGCAGGAAGTTTCCTGATGGGTTCGCCCGAAGGAGAAGGATTTAGTGATGAGAGACCACAACATCGAGTTACTATTGCTAAACCTTTTGCGGTGAGTAAATATGAAGTGACCGTAGGACAATATGCGGCGTTTGTTAGGGAGACGGAACACGAAGCCGGAAATAATTGGCGTAATCCGCATTTTACGCAAACCAATAATCATCCGGTGGTATATGTTTCATGGAATGATGCCAAAGCCTATGTGGCATGGTTATCAAGGAAAACCGGCCATACATATAGATTGTTGAGCGAGGCGGAATGGGAATATGCGGCGCGTGCCGGCACGACCACGGCGTATCATTTCGGTAATACCATTTCTAGGAATCAAGCGCGCTATTGGCATTCCGACTGTGGTTCTTTTACATCCAGTTCCTCTTGTTGGGGAACTGTGCGAGTTGGCAGTTATCCTGCAAATGCATTTGGCCTACACGACATGCACGGCAATGTATGGGAATGGGTGGAGGATTGCTGGCATAATGATTACACTGGCGCACCGACAGATGGGAGTGCGTGGACTGGTAAATGTGATAGGAATGATAGGTGGCGCGTGCTGCGTGGCGGTTCCTGGTTCGACGGCCCGGGGTACCTGCGCTCCGCCGATCGCAGCGGGTTCGACGACGCGACTGGCCGGGGCAGCAGCGGCGGGTTCCGTGTTGCCCGGACGCTTACCCCTTAAATCCTTACCTCTTTACCTCAGAGATTACGGATGGCGAGGATTTGAGTCGATTAGTAATGTTGGGTTATGGAAGGAGAACCGCCGTTTGTTGCAAGGGCAACAAACGGCGTAAAATTTTGCAGAACCACATGGGTAGGGGCGGACCATTCCCCTCCTATGGAGGGGTGGCGGGCCTATGCATTTTGTAATGCATGAGTTTAACAATCATGTTAAGGTTCTGCACGATGTCACGCCGATTGACCTACTGGCTCAATCGGCGGTTCTATCTGACGGGGTGGTTGTGGCGTGTCTGTATAAGCGTAGTGTCGGACCATTCCCCTCCAAAAAAGAGGGGTTGAAATTTAAGGAGAATAAAAATTGAATATATCGGATAAAGGTAAAGCACGCGAGACAGGTCAAGCGTTGAATGTGCATTATCGCTTCATCGTTTGGTTGATTCCAACACTGATGAACTTTCCGCGCACACAAAAATTTCTGCTTGGAGATAAAATCCAAACAACGGCAATGGATGTGCTTGAAGCACTAATTGAAGCAACTTATACCAAACATCGCGAAGCACCTCTGGTGAGAGCGAATCTAGGGCTTGAGAAGCTGAGGTTCTTTTTCAGGATCAGTCGTGATTTAAGATATTTGGATTACCGCCGCCACGAATATGCAGTGCGCCAGCTTAACGAAGTAGGGAGTCGGGTTGGTGCTTGGCTAAAGGTTCACAGAAGCCATGAAAGAGCTTAATCTCTTTGATAAGATCGCCTCATTCTCGGCACTTTTAGAGGCATCCAACCGTGCCGCTAAAGGAAAGAGCAAAAAATGCAATGTGGCAGCATTTCTTGTCAATCAAGAGCACGAGGTATTGAAGTTAGAACACGAATTGCAGAGCGGAGAGTATTGCCCAGGGGCTTATCGAAAAATGGAGATATTCGACCCCAAGCGTAGAACCGTATCTGCGGCACCATTTCGAGATCGGGTAGTCCATCATGCGCTGTATGCAGCTTGTGGGGCGAGGTTTGAAAACGGGTTTATCTACGATAGTTATGCTAATCGCAAAGGTAAAGGCTCGCATCGCGCCGTAGCCCGTTATGAGCGTTTTCGCAACCGTTTTCGCTATGTGTTGCATTGCGATATTTACCGGTATTTCCCGGCGATTGATCACGAAGTTTTGAAGCAAGACCTCCGCCATCGTATTGGGTGTTTGCGGACTTTGGAATTGATTGATCAAATTATTGATGCCTCCAATCCACAAGAAGCAGTTAATCTTTATTTTCCGGGCGACGACTTGTTCACGCCGTGGGAGCGTAGGCGAGGTATACCTATCGGCAATCTTACCAGTCAGTTCTTTGCCAATGTCTACCTTGACGGGCTTGATCACTATTGCAAAGAAGTGCTACGAGCAAAGGGCTATATCCGCTATGTGGACGACTTCGTATTGTTCCACAATGATAGAGATGAGTTAGAAAAATGGCGGCGAGCAATATCTCGCTATTTAGAGTATCGCCGATTGCGACTTCATCCGAACAAAACATTTATTGCGTCAACCGACGAGACTGCGACTTTTCTAGGATTTGTCCTACTGCCGAACGGCGTTAGGAGGTTGCCGGAGGCTAATGTGCGCCGCTTTCGGCAGCGACTGCGAAAGATGCAAGCGGGTTGCCGAAACAACCTGCTTAGCTGTGCTGATGTTAAACAACGAGTGCGTGCATGGATTGCACATGCCGAACATGCGAATACCTGGCGATTACGCCGAGCCATCTTTAGAGGTGGGTTATTTGACCCGTCTTGGGAGCTTGGTCATCCTCCTGAGCCTGCGTGCTGCGTGGCGGTTCCTGGAACAACAACCCAGAGAACCTGCGCTCCGCCAATCGCAACAGGAACAACAACGCGACTAACCGGAACAACAACAACGGCTTCCGTGTTGCCCGCACGCTTGGAAACTGGAGCCGAATGCCTCACGAGGCTTTAGGGAATGTTGCAAGCGTTCAAGGGTGACCATGATGAGACTAGATCCTGCGCCCATCTTGCCCACGATTGTGGGGATGGTCGCAGGACATTGTCTGTTTTGTTCACAAATGTGGGGCTGTTGAAAAAGTGATATTCCCCTCTTTTGGAGGAGTGGCAGGCCTATGCATTTTGTAATGTATGCGTCTAGCAATCGTGTTAGAGTTCTGCACAATGTCACGCCGATTGACCTACTGGATCAATCGGCGGCTTTATTCTGCCCTAACGCGTTGTGTCTGTACAGGCAATCCATTCTATCCATTTTGTTTACGGTAACCATGATTTGGTGGCGCGGAGCGGGTAGATTTGTGTGAGGACTCAACTTTAGATAATATGGATGACCAACTCTGCTGAAAGTCAGTTAAACTTTCACTTTAGTCCCCTCTTTGGAGGGGTCCGATAAATTACTAAACAAAGGAGGTCACCCATGACTAGTATACTTTATGTTGGCGTTGATGTTGACGATAATCGTTTCACCGCCACCTTCATTAACAAACATAATCATTATCATACCATTAAAACCGCCTCTGACGTTATCCCATTATTATTACCAACTACAAAGTTAGTTTTCATACTATTGACTCCACAAATACACTGAGGGTTGATAGCCCAATACACTGTGTGGCAAAACATCATTACAGTTCAGTATATAAACCGCCTGATACTGGGAAGACAGTTCCTGTAATATACGATGATTCTAAAGAAGCTAGAAATAATGCTGTAGAGGCAATTTCATCTGGATTTGCCACCCTACCAATTGGTATACAATTTAAAGGAAGGAAGCTACCATTTAAGTGGGTTTTGAGTTGAGGGGTGTCAGTCCAACCAATTGATAAAGTGTTTATTCTGGCTCCCTTTTGATTCAAAAAAGTATTTAATGATTTTGTCATTGCTTCTAGTGCTGCCTTCCCAAGGTTTCTTGAAATCATATGAGATTCACCTGTGGCAACAGTGCAAGAAGACATTGTGATAATAGATAAATTGCTTAGATCTTGTTTGCTAATACACAACTCTTTAATGATATTAAATACTGGTTTAACACATCTAATAAACTGATCTTCCATTTGCTTGCATTCTAAATTATCTATGGTATCAGGTAAAAAGGGTCTATGCGTACAAACATAAATTGCATTAATAGTTTTAGATGACGAAGTTATTTCTATTAAGTGTTGTTTGACAACATTAGCATCCTCTAAATCACCGAATAATATATTCAGTTTCGGAACAATTTTTCTTCGTTCACGCTGGAGAATTTCTTCTTCAGTAGTTTCCTTGCCTCGAGTGCTTATAAATACTTCGTGTCCCTTGTCCTGACAAAGTTTCGCAATAGCAGCTCCTATTCCACGACCTCCTCCACATACCCAGCTAATCATAAATTCTTATTTATTTTCAGCTTCAATGAGATTATCTATATCAGAGTATAAACCATCTATGCTTTCTTTTTGTTTTATATAAAGATGAATACAACTTATTAATCTTGTAATACCCTTGAGTTGTTGTTCAATATTCCAATTTTTAGGTGCTCGTGGTTGAGCAACATTTTCTGAAAATGTAATAATGTCTTTATAATCAGCTTGATTGTTTTTCTTTTCTTGGGTTAGTTTAAAGTCTGAACTTTCAAACGCACTACAAAATATCCAACTATGCTTGTTGACTGTAGACACATAACCAAAATCAAAATATGGAGCAATTCCATAGTTTTTCAAAGATTTTCTTGAACCGAATAATAATTCGCTAGGCTCCCTACTACAGCTGTTTTCAAAAGCATTTTTTCTCTTACTTTCGTCTCCCCTGGCATTCGTATAATATTTTATTGTGTCTAGATCTTTAAAGATAATAATTCTAAATTTCCTAGCATTTGTTCTCTCAAACTTCCGATCTTGTGATGTCAAATAGTCATCATTTTTATCAGAGAAAATATTCAATGGCGAGCCATTCATAGTCCAAATAACTACATCCATCGGCTGATTATAGTCGGTCATATATGCAGCATATTTTTCATAGTCGTTTATATTGGATGAAATCCGAACAATTGATTTTTTATAAAAAACTCTAGTTTTAGATAATGCATCTATGTTATTTATTCTTTCAATCACCTGGGAAATCTGTTGTAGATGTTTCCAAATATCTTTGTATTTGCCTTCATCAAACCATATTGATCGTATTCCTGCTTCTTGCAATTCTTTATCTCTTGCTTCTTGCAATTCTTTATCTTTTTCAAGAATGGCGTAGTGTACGCCAGGGACAAAACCATTTTGAAACTTTCTTAATATTTCCAAAATATAGTCATCTTTCATAAGACTACAACCAATAAAAAGAAATTTACCTGAGATGGTTAAGTGATTTAATATAGCAGGTAGATGCTTATTTAAATCAATCTTTCCGTCCGATAAGTATGCTTCCTCATAATCCTCTTTAGTTAAAATTCTGTCTCTTATACCCCCTAGGCCAGCAGTTCCATGGAGTTTTATTAATAAAGTATTCTGACTTTCTAAGACCTCTTGGTTTATATCTTTTAATAAACTTCTGTAGTAAACTTGGGGAGTCATCCCTGCGTTTTCTAGTACCTTTTCAAGACATCGGTCAAGATTAGTTGTAACCACATATTTTTTAATAATTTTAGGTAGTATAGACATAGGAGTAAGTCTATCTCTAGAGTAACCTATACCATCAAATTCCTTCGTAAGATATTTTTCAAAAGCATCTTTTCTTTTTTTATCTTTACATAATAAATTAGTTGCTAATCTATAGTTGTTATTTTGAATATAGATATTAAATATGCCACGATCATAAGGGTCATCTTTAAGGACAATTTGGCATGCGCCCTGCAACAATGTCTTCCAAGTGGGATAACCATAATCAACGGATAACCCAGCACCAACAAAGGGAATAATTGCTACTCCATTTTTTATATCTTCCTCAATATCAAGTAAGATTTTTTCTTTATATTTTTCTATTTCCTCTGGCATAGCTGACTTTATTTATGCAGTTTTCCTAAGCAAAGAATGAATATTGTCAAATAATCTATCCTCAACATAAAATGGTTTCGGCGATACATTGCCATTATATTCAACAGTCCAGATGCCTTTGGTCAGACCATCTAACCTGAGAGACGGTAAATAGCAGAACTCATCCTCCACAAAAACATGCTCTTCGGTACCCTTTTTTTCCTCATAGGAGATGAAATCAAGATTCGAAAGCCTTGTTTTTTCTGCTCTACCCGTTTGTTCTGTATACCTTAACAATATACTTGCATCTATTTCATTGCAAAACTCTTTTAATTTGTTTATGCCACTAGTTGTTTCGTTATCAAGAACTACGCTCAATTCTAGCGGAACATCAAGGTCTCTCAGTGCATATATTGCTGACATTGCATCAGTATAGGCTTTGATTGAACCACGTCTAACACGCAAAAGTTCACAATCTAGAGTATCTAAACTAATTTGAGCTTTAACGAGGTTTGAAAAAAGTTTAGGATGTTGCTTGCATAGCGAAGCAATTCTGAATCCATTACTTAAGACACTAGTACTTAAATGATGTTCCATGCAGACCTCTAATAGTTCTAGGATTTTTGGATAACCGAATGGTTCGCCACCAGTAATATGAATGCTGTTTAGCCCATTATTCTTCAAAATAGAAAGCAAGTTATACCAATCTTCAATATTCTTCACTAAATGTTTTCTATTAGCTTGAGAGTCGTTGAAACAATAGATGCACTTTTGATTACACCACCCTGTTATTTCAACATTTAAGTGCAAGGGTTTTTCATAAAAACTCATCATAATTTCTTCTCCTTTACTTTACTAAAAGGATACAAAATCAAAAATGCCGTAGCAATTCCAGGAAGCAATTCATAGCAAATTGTATTATTGTATCCGCTCACTACCCAAAAGATAGTCATAAGTGCTGACGTTACCCTTTTTTTAGGACCATCTAAAAAGTTAGTTTTGATGTTATTACCTCCATAAACACATTGAGGGTGATAGTTCAAGCTCTGTGTGGCTAAGCATGATTACAGTTCAGTATATAAACCACCTGATACTGGGAAGACAGTTCCTGTAATATACGATGATTCTAAAGAAGCTAGAAATAATGCTGTAGAGGCAATTTCATCTGGATTTGCCACCCTACCAATTGGTATACAATTTAAAGGAAGGAAGCTACCATTTAAGTGGGTTTTGAGTTGAGGGGTGTCAGTCCAACCAATTGATAAAGTGTTTATTCTGGCTCCCTTTTGATTCAAAAAAGTATTTAATGATTTTGTCATTGCTTCTAGTGCTGCCTTCCCAAGGTTTCTTGAAATCATATGAGATTCACCTGTGGCAACAGTGCAGGAAGACATTGTGATAATAGATAAATTGCTTAGATCTTGTTTGCTAATACACAACTCTTTAATGATATTAAATACTGGTTTAACACATCCGATAAACTGATCTTCCACTTGCTCCCATTCTAAATTATCTATGGTATCAGGTAAAAAGGGTCTATGCGTACAAACATAAATTGCATTAATGGTTTTAGATGAGGAAGTTATTTCTATTAAGTGTTTTTTGACAACATTAGCATCCTCTAAATCACCGAATAATATATTCAGTTTAGGAGCAATTTTTTTTTGTTCACGCTGGAGAATTTCTTCTTCAGTAGTTTCCTTGCCTCGAGTGCTTATAAATACTTCGTGTCCCTTGTCCTGACAGAGTTTTGCAATGGCAGCCCCAATTCCACGACCTCCTCCACATACCCAGCTAATCATCCTCAGCGTCTTTAGCTTTATGATAATTCAATAGATCATCAATTTCTTTATATAACCCTTGATAACCATCGAAATAATTATATTCATTTTCTTCTGTTGGTTCTGTTGGATAATTAGCAATTATATCTATTAGTTTTTGGATTTCATAAAGGTTTTCAACAAAAGCGAACTCTTCAGGTGATGGTAGGCGTATATTTTTACGAAATGTGATGATCTCCCTGAGAGTATCAGATATTTTCTTTGAAAATGAAAAATCCGGATTTCCAAACGTACTGCAGAATACTAAATTATAATCATAGTTGGCTTCCACATAACCGAAATCAAGGTATTTCTCAATCCCAAATTCCTTTAAAGATTCCTCTGAGGCATATAGTAATTCAGCGGAACCTTCTTTAGCACTCTCCTCAAATGCCTTTTTCCTCTCACGTTCCTTCTCTGTCTTGACATCTTTATAATTGTTTGCTTCGACTAAGTCTTTAAAGATAAGAATTCTAAATTTGTAATCTGCTTTTATATGTTCAAAAGTTCTATCTTGCGGTGTTAATTTATTGCTTGGGGAATAGCAAATATTCAAAGGTGAACCACGCATACTCCAAATAACTATTTTCATATTTTCAGAAATATGTGATAACTGTTTAGAGTAATCTCTATATTGTGAAGTATTGGATACAATTCGTATGATTGAACCTACTTGAATAGCATCAAGTGTATTATAAGCTACAATACGGGATAACTTATTGGGCCAATTTTTCATAGGTATAGCTTTGTTTATCATTCTCAAATGTTTACCAATATCATCATAATTGTCGTTTTCGAACCATATTGGTCTTATCCCGGCTTTCCCTAACTCTGTAGTTCTATTTTTTATTTCATCTGAATTTAGATTTTCAGGAATCTTGACAATTGCATAATGCCAACCAATAGGAAAGCAAGCATTAAGTTTCTCAAAGATTTCTATGATACGATCATGCTTCCTAAGACTGCAACCAACAAAAAGAAGCATGCCTGAGAATGCTAGATTTCGTAATATAGTAGGTAGTGGTTTACTCATATCAACTTTCCTTTCATCAACATCATTTTCGTGCTCCTCTAAAAAATATGCCTTTTGAAAATCTTTTTTGGTTAGAACCCTATCTTTGAGTTCCTCATTTCCAGCAGTGCCATGGAGTTTTACTAATACAGGGTATTCAATAGATAAATCACTAGTATCAACCATTTCTTCTAGTGTTGTTTTAGAATATACTTTACGGAATGACTTCGCCGAATTTTTGAACATACCTTCAAGGCATTTATCAAAATTAGTTGTAATTACATATTTGCTTGTAAGCTGAGGCAGTGCATACATGCGGCTTTTTTGATTATCCCTATATTTACTTAGATTAAATATATCAGAGAGAAATTCTTCAAAGATGTCTGAATTTGTGTCACATAACAAACCCATAGCGTCTTCAAATTCCCCTAATTCATAACAATTTTTATATTCTTGTTCACTAATTCCAACTTTTTTAGTGGAAAAATGTTTCTTTGCTTTATCCAATAGTTCCCTAAAAGTCGGATAACCGAAACTAGCAGACAACCCTGATCCAACAAAAGGAATAATTACTTCTCCATCCGATACGCGCCTCTTGATTTGAAATAAGACCTCTTTATTTTTTTCGCATATATCTTTATCCATCTAATTAACTTACGCGACCTGTTTGAGCAAAGAATGAATATTGTCAAATAACCTATTACCAACATAGAATGGTTTCGGTGATACATTGCCATCATATTCAACAGTCCAGATGCCTTTGTTCAGACCATCTAACCTGAGGGATGGCAAATAGCAGAACTCATCCTCCACAAAAACATGCTCTTCGGTACCCTTTTTTTCCTCATAGGAGATGAAATCAAGATTCGAAAGCCTTGTTTTTTCTGCTCTACCCGTTTGTTCTGTATACCTTAACAATATACTTGCATCTATTTCATTGCAAAACTCTTTTAATTTGTTTATGCCACTAGTTGTTTCGTTATCAAGAACTACGCTCAATTCTAGCGGAACATCAAGGTCTCTCAGTGCATATATTGCTGACATTGCATCAGTATAGGCTTTGATTGAACCACGTCTAACACGCAAAAGTTCACAATCTAGAGTATCTAAACTAATTTGAGCTTTAACGAGGTTTGAAAAAAGTTTAGGATGTTGCTTGCATAGCGAAGCAATTCTGAATCCATTACTTAAGACACTAGTACTTAAATGATGTTCCATGCAGACCTCTAATAGTTCTAGGATTTTTGGATAACCGAATGGTTCGCCACCAGTAATATGAATGCTGTTTAGCCCATTATTCTTCAAAATAGAAAGCAAGTTATACCAATCTTCAATATTCTTCACTAAATGTTTTCTATTAGCTTGAGAGTCGTTGAAACAATAGATACACTTTTGATTACACCACCCTGTTATTTCAACATTTAGGTGCAAGGGTTTTTCATAAAAACTCATCATAATTTCTTCTCCTTTACTTTACTAAAAGGATACAAAATCAAAAATGCCGTAGCAATTCCAGGAAGCAATTCATAGCAAATTGTATTATTGTATCCGCTTACTACCCAAAAGATAGTCATAAGTGCCCCACACAAAGAGGATGCATATACCACCATGATAGGATAAGTCCTTCCTATTATAGATAAAACAGCGGGAGCCACAAACACACTTGCAATTAGAGCCCATGCTAGCGTTATCTGCCCATATATATCAACACCTTTAGCAGTAGCAATACTATTCAAAATATAATAAAAACCAAATGTAACAATCCCAACCACAGCGACAGTAGCTTGTCTAGATGTCAAAGTGTTTTTTTGCAAAATATTTTTTGATAAATCCTCCGACACAGACGCACTAGCTGCCAGTATGAGTGAATCAGCTGTAGATATTGTCGCTGCCACAAACCCTGCTAAGGCTATGCCAATTAGCCAAGGAGGAAGTAATTCATTAATAACAGTTCCATAAACCATGGCACCTGATGTTGCTTCTGTTAAATTATTAAGACATGGAGTCATTATTTTTGCGAGAACAGCAAAAAGAATAACCAAAACAGACAAAAGAACAAACCAGAAAATATAAGTGTTTGCACCCTTATGAACCTGTTTTTTAGATTGTATTGAGAATACCCTTACAGCAACATGCGGTGCGCCTACTTCAGAAAAACCGCCAATAATCCATCCAGTAATGAATAGTAGGGTTGCCGAGATACCTGACCCCCACGTTAGGTTGAAATAATCTCCTTTCATCAATTGAACTACATGTTCCTGACACGAAGGCTCCGCAAAGAATTTTGAAAGCATTACTGAAATAACCGCTATTAGTGAAATAATAATAACGCCACCTTGTAGTACGTCGCTATTAACGGTAGAACGTAACCCTCCTAATGAACTATAGATAAGTATTACGGCAAAACAGCCTATTACATATATCCATGAGGTCTCACCAAACACTACACCTAAAGTTGAGTCAGCCGCTAAAATTTGAGCAGAGGCATAGAAGCCCATAAGAAAAACTAGAAGTACTGCGACTGACTTTAAGAAAATATTCCTTCCTTTTCCATACGAGGAAGTTGAAATAAACTGTGCTAGGGTAACTACTTCGTAGTTTTTTGCTTTTTGCCAAAATTTTTGATAAAGCCCATACCAAGCAATTATTGCACCTATGATCCATCCAACTAGCAACCAAGTAAAGGTGAAAGAATAAATAATAGCACCGACCATACCGGTAAACATGAATGCACTATGACTACTTGCTGCAGCTGTCATACCTCCGATCCATCCCGGAAGAGAGCGCTTCGCCAAGTGGAAATCTTCAGATTGGTTTTTTGCTGAAACAGTGTCTTGAGATTTAAATAATATATGTAGCAATCCTACTAAAAGAAAGAGGATTAGCATCGTTATGAATGTTAGATAATGCATAATTTTAGATTGTCAAATTATATGTAATTTTGTTTTCAACATCAAATCTGTCTCCATATTCTAGCACTAATCTGTTCATCGCTGGTTTCCAATCTCATAAAAGCATTTTAGTAAGGCTAAATAAGTATCCTCGCCTTCTGCATCCGATATTTCTGTTTGGGTATTATCTTGCCTCATTTTAGGACTACTTACAAAGTTAGTTTCCATGCTGTTGCCTCTATTTGTCCAACATATCATGGCATCGTACAACTGGTTGAATAAAATACTCTAAAGAGTACAATAAGTTTATCATTTTTGAGCAAAAGGAGGTAAAGGATATGATAAAACGACTTTTTGTGTTTCTCATAAGCACAGTAATACTAGGAGCATCTTTTAATGTATTTGCAGAAGATGCTCAGATAGAAAGTGATGACTCATTGCCGCACTATCGTAGCTCACCCAATATTGATGAATGGAAAGTATACGGACCAAGTCAAAATACTTTTGAAGCAATAAAGCCTTTTAGTAAAGACTACGATAAAGATGAAACATCTAACTATCTTGATTTTGACAATGATAACGATGTGATGTGGAATGATAACGTGTAGCGGGCTATCTATCTTAATTTATAGAATAGCATGATGCAAAGCCGGGTGGGGTGATGTCAGAGAATTGGACATTATTACTTGCTATTACTGACAAAAAATCGTGATAGTGTTAAATGGAGATGGTATCTCCATGTAATTCAGAGAATCCATAAAATAAATCAGGTAGATTTTACCTCCCTCTCACATCAGTAACTCTTAGTCAAAAAGGTTATGTTGTAGTGAAATTTATCCAGAAAACACTGAGTTTGCTTAATAATTGTAACAAACTTTTTTATAGTTTTATCGCTGTGCTTTTAAGTGTGCTTTTTATATGGATGTTTACTGCATTGGTATTAACGGCTAGCAACTTTCACTATGGTCTTGAAAATCAGCAAAAAGGAAATCACGAAACAGCTATTGAGCATTATGATACTGTCCTTAATTATCATGTGCCTGGAGGTCTAGATTTTATTGCGAGTGTCTTGCGTTTTGATTCAGATACAGTGACTCACGCCAAAAACCTAGTGTCTGGAGGTGGTAATGCTAGGCGGATAAGCTTCAATATCTATAACTATAGCCAAGACATAATTTCTAATACTAACGTTCTTGTTGCGACTTATAATAACAGAGGTAATAGTAATCTGTCTTTAGGGTACAGTAACAGAGGTAATAGTAATCTATCTTCAAGCACTTCAAGCAAATATTATAGTGCTGCGATTGACGACTATAAGAAAGCTATTAACGAAGCCAAAAAATCAAAAGTGAATTATGCCCTTGCTTATAACGGTAGAGGCATAGTTAACGCTATTCGGGATCACTATGATAGCGCGATTATTCATTTTAACGAGGCGATTAGATTAGATGATCGTTATACCATCGCCTACAATAACCGAGGTAATGTTCAGGCTAAATTAGAACGCTATGAAGAAGCACGCACTGATTATGATCGCGCAATTGATTTAGATGTAGATAACGATTTTAATGCTTTTATTTACTCTAGCCGAGGGTGGGTCAAAGCAGAATTAAATGACTATGACGGCGCACTCGCTGATTTTGATAAGGCGATTAAGTTAGATCCGAATGATGCCCGTGCCTACAATAACCGGGGGAATGTTCAGGCTAAATTAGAACACTATGAAAAAGCACGCACTGATTTTGACAAGGCGATTAAGTTAAATCCGAATGATGTTCGTGCCTACTATAACCGAGGGAGGGTCAATGCAGAATTAGACCGCGATGAAGAAGCACTCGCTGATTATAATCGCGTACTCGCTGATTTTGACAAGGCGATTAAGTTAAATCCGAATGATGCTCGTGCCTACTATAACCGAGGGAGGGTCAAAGCAGAATTAGATGATTATGACGGCGCACTCGCTGATTTTGATGAGGCGATTAAGTTAAATCAGGATCATTACGTTAACGCATACAATAACCGAGGGAATGTTCAGGCTAAATTAAGATACTATAAAAAAGCACTCACTGATTGTGATCGCGCAATTGATTTAGATGTAGATAGTGCTTTTATTTACTATAACCGAGGGAGGGTCAAAGCAGAATTAGACCGCGATGAAGAAGCACTCGCTGATTTTGATGAGGCGATTAAGTTAAATCCGGATAATGCTCTTGCCTACTATAACCGAGGGAGGGTCAAAGCAGAATTAGACCGCGATGAAGAAGCACTCGCTGATTTTGATGAGGCGATTAAGTTAAATCCGGATAATGCTCTTGCCTACTATAACCGAGGGAGGGTCAAAGCAGAATTAGACCGCGATGAAGAAGCACTCGCTGATTTTGATGAGGCGATTAAGTTAAATCCGGATAATGCTCTTGCCTACTATAACCGAGGGTGGATCAAAGCAAAATCAGATGACTATAACGGCGCACTCGCTGATTTTGATGAGGCGATTAAGTTAGATCCGGATAATGCTGAAGCATACAATAACCGAGGGATTGTTCAGGCTAAGTTAGAACGCGATGAAGAAGCACTCGCTGATTTTGATAAGGTGGTTGAGTTAGAGCCAGATAATACTGAAGCATACAATAACCGAGGGAGGGTCAAAGCAGAATTAGACCGCGATGAAGAAGCACTCGCTGATTTTGATGAGGCGATTAAGTTAAATCCGGATAATGCTCTTGCCTACTATAACCGAGGGTGGATCAAAGCAAAATCAGATGACTATAACGGCGCACTCGCTGATTTTGATAAGGTGATTGAGTTAGAACCGGATAATACTGAAGCATACAATAACCGAGGGATTGTTCAGGCTAAATTAGACCGCAATAAAGAAGCACTCACTGATTTTAATAAGGCAATTGAGTTAGAACCGGATAATACTGAAGCATACAATAACCGGGGGAGAGCCAAAACAGAATTAGATGAATATAGCGGCGCACTCGCTGATTTTAATAAGTTAATTGAGTTAGAACCTGATAATGCTAAAGCATACTATAACCGAGGGAATGCCAAAATTAAATTAGAACGCGATGAAGAAGCACTCGCTGATTTTAATAAGGCGATTGAGTTAGATCCAGATTACGCTAAAGCATACAATAATCGGGGGATTGTTCAGGCTAAATTAAAACACTATGACGGCGCACTCGCTGATTTTAATAAGTTAATTGAGTTAGAACCTGATAATGCTAAAGCATACTATAACAGAGGAATTGTTAAAGCTAAATTAGAACGCGATGAAGAAGCAAGTGCTGATTTTAATAAGGCGAATGAGTTAAATCCGGATATGCTCCCCCCCTAAAGACCAAGCAATCACAAAGATGAGATTTCCGGTTAAATTAGTAAACAACAGGAGATTTCAAAGTGAAGAAACGATTTACACAGAAGTAAAGTATCTGAGCGATCAAATCAATACGAGGCCAAACGATTAAAGAGCCTTGAATTGGAGAATAATCATGCAGAAAGAACAAGCCGTTTGACCCGCATCATGAGTGCCCGGCTCGTCCTAAATAGCGGGAATGCAAAAAACCAACCCGTCAGATAGAACCGCCGATTGATCCAGCAGTCAATCGGCGTAACATTGTACGGACCCTCCACAACCACCCCGTCAGGCGGAGCCTGACACCCCTCTAGAGGAGGGGAATGGTTCGCCCTTATGTTTTTGCAAACAAAATGCATAGACCACCCCTCCAAAGGAGGGGAATACTGCTTTTTCAACAGCCTTATCAAAGCTAGACAGCGTATAGCGGTTGAACCGTTTGTACCCGAATTTTGGTTGCTTCGTCGGTTTTATTTCGGAGGTGCCTATTTATGGTATAGAATAGCTTGAAAATTGGCTTTTACTAGCTAAATCCATTAAATCAGAGGAGAAATAACAGTGGAAGAAGGTCGCAGAAAAGCGTTAGAGACTGCGCTAGCGCAAATTGATAAGCAGTTCGGCAAGGGTTCTATTATGCGTCTTGGCGATACAAAGGCAACCTACGATATAGAGGTGATATCGTCGGGGTCTCTCGCTTTAGACTTGGCATTGGGTATAGGTGGTTTTCCCAAAGGGCGGATCATAGAGATTTTCGGCACCGAATCATCGGGCAAAACCACGCTTGCATTACATGCGGTTGCGCAATGTCAAGCTGCCGGCGGCACTGCGGCTTTTGTTGATGCCGAACATGCGTTGGATTCCGTCTACGCTGGCAAGCTGGGTGTGAACACAGACGATTTTTTGATATCACAGCCGGATACTGGTGAGCAAGGCTTGGAGATTACCGACATGTTGGTGCGTTCGGGTTCGGTTGATTTGGTGGTTGTTGATTCGGTTGCTGCATTAACGCCTCGTTCCGAGATAGAGGGTGATATGGGGGATACCCATGTCGGTTTGCAGGCGCGTTTGATGTCGCAAGCACTACGCAAGCTGACTGCGAATATCCAACGTTCAAAAGCAATCGTTATTTTCATCAATCAGATACGTATGAAAATTGGTGTGATGTTCGGAAATCCGGAGACCACGACCGGCGGCAACGCGCTGAAGTTTTATGCTTCAATGCGTTTGGATATACGGCGTACTGGGCAGATTAAAAAAGGCGACGAGGTTGTAGGTAATGAGACTCGCGTTAAGGTTGTGAAGAACAAGCTGGCACCGCCGTTCAAGGTTGCTAACTTTGAGATTAGATACGGAGAAGGTATATCGCACGATGCCGAGCTGATAGATTTGGGCGTGAAACACAATTTGGTCGAGAAACTGGGTTCTTGGTACAGTTATAAGAACGAGAAAATAGGGCAAGGCAAAGATAATGTGCGTTTGTACTTAAAAGAAAACCCTAAGGTGGCAGAAGAGCTTGAAAAAAATCTACGCACTCTGCTGTTGAGCGATACTCCGGCGAATAAGAACGAAAGCGAGACCGACAAAAAGGCAGACGGAAAGGCGGGCAAAACTAATGTCCAAACCAGCGGCGAACCACCTAAGAAAACCACTGCCGGTTCTACAGCTTGATGGTGGACGCCGAAGTGGATCTGTTGAGAAATAGAACCGCCGTTTGTTGCAGTAGCACAAACGGCGTAACATTGTGCAGAACTTTAACATGGGTATGTAGGTCGGACCAGCTAAGGCTTGTCCTAAATGGTGGGTACGCAAAAAACCACCCCGTCAGGCTTCGCCTGCCACCTCTCCAAAGGAGGGGAATGGTCCGCCCCTACAGGTGGTTATCATGAATTTGATGGCGCAAGCGGTTGCAGTTGTGCAGAACGGTACTTTAGGGAGGGCATGTTAGCCCTCCCCTACCGTTTGCGTAAATTTTATGGATGAATGCATTGTTCGTACAGACACAGTACGTTCAGGTGGTTATCATGAATTTGATGGCGCATAGCGGTTGGAATAGTGCAGAACGGTACTTTAGGGAGGGCATGTTAGCCCTCCCCTACCGTTTGCGTAAATTTTATGGATGAATGGATTGTTCGTACAGACACAGCACGTTCAGGTGGTTATCATGAATTTGATGGCGCAAGCGGTTACAGTAGTACAGAACCACCACAACCACCCCGTCAGGCTTCGCCTGCCACCCCTCCACAGGAGGGGAATGTACCATGCAGATACTTTTTCAACAGCTCTATGTTAGCCCTCCCCTACCGTTTGCGTAAATTTTATGGATGAATGGATTGTTCGTACAGACACAGCACGTTCAGGTGGTTTTCGTGAATTTGATGGCGCAGGCGGTTACGTTTGGGTGATGACGGTACTTCATGAACAGCACCAGGCTGCCTTAGTTAAAAAAGCACTATCTTATTTAAGCCGACGAGAACACCATAGGGCAGAATTGAAATCCAAGCTGTCTAGAAGCAAAACAAACAATGAGGCTATCGTAGAAGCTGTATTGGATCGTCTGGAAGCCGAAGGCTTATTATCAGATATGCGTTATATAGAATCCTTTATCACTTCCCGTGCCAACAGATTTTATGGTCCTATGCGTATTAGAATGGAACTGCTACAGAAAAAACTTAATCCTGAGAGTATTGAGCAGATGCTTGCCGAATCGGACACCGACTGGCAACACAACGCGAGGACTTGCCTGCAGAAAAAATTCCCTCAAAAACCCGGCAATGCGCAAGAACTCGCTAAACAGCGGCGATTTCTTTGGCAGCGTGGTTATTCGGAAGAGATGATCCGTTCTGCCCTTAGCTCAAGCGACGACGAATAACACGATGAAGGATGTTGATGTAGACAGAGCTGTTTTTTATCGCTTGCTAAGTTATAGTTGGCAACGCTCTCGCTATTTTGTGATTGCGATTTTCGGGATGCTGATTTATGCGGCGAGCGACACTGGTTTTGCTATGCTGATGAAGCCTCTGATAGACGAGGGTTTTTATAGCAAAGACCAATATGTCTTTCTGGAGTGGTTGCCCCTGCTCATCATATTGGTGTTGCTTGCCCGAGGTGTCGGCAGTTTCATGGGTACTTACTATATGGACTATGTGGGCAACCATGTGGTCAAGCAACTGCGCTCCGAGACATTCGCGCATATATTGCGCCTGCCGGTGTCTTATTACGATCAAAACCCGGAGGGCAAGCTGACTTCACGGATAATCTACAACATCGGCATCACCGCAAGTGCATCGTCTAGATCTTTGACGATTTTGGTTAGGGATACGCTAACGGTGCTGGGTCTCTTGGCTTGGCTTTTTTATATCAGTTGGCAACTGACCATGCTTATGTTGGTGTTGGTGCCGGTCATCGCATTTATATTGAGTTATATCAATAGACGTTTTCGCTCCTTGCATCATCGCCATCAGGAGTTAATGGCTAATTTAACCGGCAATGTGCAGCAGGCGGTCAGAAGTAACAGCACGATTAAGATTTTTGACGGCTACGATTACGAAACCGCACACTTTGAATCCAACAACGAGAATGTGCGCCGCTATTTAATGCGCACATCGGCAGTCAAATCTATAGGCACGCCGGTTATGATGCTGGTTTTGGGATTGAGCTTGGCGGTGATCGTCTATTTGATGAATACCGAACAACTGCTTCCCAAAGTGTCGGCAGGGACTTTCGTCTCGTTCATCGTTGCGATGATATTGCTGTTCAGACCAGTGCGCAGTTTGGTACAAGTCAATGTGATTTTGCAACAAGGCATCGTTGCCGCACAGAGCGTGTTTGATTTTCTAGATGTAAAACCAGAGTCGGATAGCGACAACTATGTGGATAGGAACTGGCAAGGACACATACGCTATGTGGATGTATCGTTTTCATACACACAGCCGCTTGCCGAGAACCCTGAACCGGCGTTGTCGCATATCAATTTAGAGATTGCTCCCTTAGAGACGCTGGCGTTGGTCGGTGTTTCGGGATCAGGCAAGTCAACCTTGGTTAGCTTGCTGCCCCGGCTTTACGAATGTAGCGAGGGGCATATTGAACTTGACGGGCACGATATAAAGGAACTGTCGTTGTCTCAGTTGCGCGCGCAGATTGCTTATGCTGGGCAAGATATCGTGCTGTTCAATGACAGCATTGCCAACAACATTGCCTACGGCACACAAGCCTCACTGTCACAAATAGAAGAAGCTGCGCAAAAGGCGCACGCAATAGATTTCATAAAAAAATTACCACAAGGATTTGACACCGCAATCGGTGATGCTGGCGGTCGCTTATCGGGAGGTGAACGGCAGCGTGTCGCAATCGCTCGTGCATTGCTAAAGCGCGCACCGATTATCATTTTTGACGAGGCAACCTCGGCATTAGACGCAGAGTCGGAGAGCATGATTCAACTGGCGTTGGAGGAAATCTCCGATCAATGCACGATGATCTTAATTGCCCATCGTTTCTCTACGATTAGGTTGGCGAAGCGCATCGTGGTTTTGGCAAAAGGACATATCGTAGAGCAAGGCACGCACGACGAGTTAATCACTGCGCAAAAGACTTATCACAAGCTCTACATGTCCGGACACGGTCGGAGGATAGCGGCTTGAGATGGTACGATCGCCTTTGGTATCACGCACCGCGTTATTGGGCATGGCCGTTGTTGCCGTTATCGTTGCTTTACCGCGCCGGATTATTCTTTAGAGCGTATTACTATAGATCCAAAACACCGAAACAACTACCGGTGCCGGTAATCGTAGTAGGTAATCTAAGTGTCGGCGGCACTGGCAAGACACCGTTGGTGATCAATTGGGTGGAATACTTTCAGATTCATGGTATGAAGGTCGGTGTGGTGAGCCGTGGCTATGGTGGTTCAGGGAGTAGCGGTGCGCCTATCGAAGTTAATGATGATATTTCGTATCGGGTAGTCGGCGATGAACCTAAGCTCATCTATCAAAAGACCGGATGCCCGGTTGTGATTGGTAAAAAACTTGAGCAAGCGGCGCAGCTATTGATAGATAAGCATGGTGTTGAATTGATCTTATCGGACGACGGGTTGCAGCATCACAGTTTGGCAAGAACGGCAGAGATTGTTGTAGTAGACGGTAGTAGGGGTTTCGGCAATCGCTATTTGTTGCCTGCCGGGCCTTTGCGAGAGCCGGTATCAAGAATCAACGATGTTATGTTTGTGGCTGTGAACGGAGACTTGAAGTCGGAGCAAGACGACGAATTGTTGCCGCGTTGGCATCGTTATGGGATACGGTTGAAGGCAACAAGTCTATATACACCAGTCTACGATAAACATTACCCGACCGATCACTTTAAGGGGCAGCGCGTACACGCATGTGCGGCACTGGCAAATCCCGAGCGTTTTTTTGAGACCTTGGAGTCGCTCGGCATGTTGCCGATTAAACACGCCTTTAAGGATCATCATGCTTATCGGGTGGTTGACTTCAAGTTTGATGACAATTTGCCGGTAGTAATGACTGCTAAGGATGGTGTGAAATGGCTGGAACTTGCCGAGCAAGGACATAAAATAGCAGCCAATGTTTGGATACTTGAAACACAACTAAGAGTAGACGAAGAGTTTGACCAAGCAATGTTCACCGAACTCGGCCTACCGTACTTGTGAACCATCGCTTGTTGTAGCAACGTTTATGTTAATCACTGTAGGGGAGGGCTAACATGAAGCTGTTGAAAAAGTGTCTGCATTAGTAATCGTTTATAAATAACCTTTACAGACTTAATATCGTATAATTCCATTCCCCATGAAATGATTCTTTTCTCATTTTGATTTGTTTCATTTTTTCTTTAGGCACTTTGATTCCTTTTTCGTACTTCCTTTTGTCAATCCTAGATTCAACTGTTAAACCAGCTTGGGTTATTGTAGCAGTGATAAGATTAACCACTGTTTGATAATTTCTTAGCGGTTGTCCTCTCCAGTTTATGCTGATATACGAGAACAAACGATGCTCGATTTTGTTCCATTTGCTCGTCCCCGGCGGGTAGTGACACACGGTAATCGAAAGACCTTCTTGTTTTGCGAACTGATATAACTCCCACTTCCACAGATGAGAACGATAGCTATTACTTCCTCCACTATCTGCACACAACAACAGTTTTGAAGTCTTGGGATATCTTTTCTTGCCCATCTTGTTCCACCATTGACGGATACTTTCTACCGAAAACTCAGCCGTATCGGCACTGATACCGACATTAACCCAAGCTTCATTGTTGCCCACATCATAAACCCCATAAGGAACGGCTTTGGGACATTCTGCATCAGGAAAATCATGCACATTCACTCGCTCCGGGTTTTGCTTCTTACGCCATTGCTTCCCTGCGTTCTTATAATTACCTATCAGCTCTTTCTTTTTGGTATCTATAGAAAGCACCGGATAGCCTCTGGCTAAAAACCACTTCGCTCTTTTGTTGATAAACTCAAACTGCTGATTTCTATCCGGGTGCGTTGCACCTTCTAAAGTCTTTTGATTTGCCTGCAGGCTAAACCCAAGCTCTTTTAATAAACAAGCGACAGTTGAATAACTGATCTGATAGCCTCTTGCTCTTAACTCCTTCTCTAGCATACGCACGCTTTTGCAAGTCCAACGCAAAGGCGACTCAGGATCACCGCGCACACCCGGTTCCATTAAGTTTTCTATTGCCTCAACGATACCAGGAAACTTATCAATGAGCTTTTTTCTGCCACCGCCTTTTTTTCTCACCCTACTTAACGAAGCTGTTTCTTGACCTTTCGCTTCATTGAGATCCTTGATGCCACGATGAATCGTCGGTCTAGAGACACCAGTTATTTTTGACAACTTTGCTATTCCACCATAGCCTAAATTACAAGCCTCAGCAGCGATCAGAATGCGGCGTTGCTTTTCATTTAAGTGGGGTAGTACAGCCGATAACTTCTTTTTAAGATCACTATCTCTTTTCTCATCACTCATGCATTCAGGATAGCACTATTAGATATATAAGCAAAGTTTATTCTCTAACGACTCCTTAGTACATTCCCCTCCTGTGGAGGGGTGGCAGGTGTACGCATTTTGTAATGCATGCGTTCAGCAATCATGTTAAGGTTCTGCACAGCGTCACGCCGATTGACCTGCTGGATCAATCGGCGGTTCTATCTGACGGGGTGGTTGTGGTGGTTCTGCACAATTTTACGCTGTTTGTTGCAACAGCAGCAAACGGTGGTTCTATTTTCAGCAGCCTCAATTTATGTCAAATTGCGATTGGTGAAGTTATGCACTTGTTTTATAATGATAATTTACAGTTAATAAAAGGAGACAAGATATGTCAGAAATAGCACTTTACAACACACTAAGAAAGATACCAGAGGTATCCGATGCTGAGGCAAAGGAAGCCGTTGCGGATGTTGCCAGCTTAAAGGACGTAGCAACTAAAATGGATATAAAAGAGCTAAAGGCGGAAACGAAGGCTGATATAGCAGAGCTAAAGGTGGAAACGAAGGCTGATATCAAAGATATGGCAACCAAGACTGATATAGCGGAGGTAAAAGCAGATATTGTAGAACTAAAGGCAGACATCAGAGCTATGAAATGGATGTTAGGTTCATTACTAGCGGTAAATGTTGCCATTATTGTGTCGGTAGTTACCTTGTTGGTTAGGCTTGTATAAGGCAATTATGGGGCTGTTGAAAAATAGAACTGCCGCTTGTTGCCGCTGCAACACACGGCGTAACACTGTGCAAAACGAGTTGCGCTTCCACAAATGAAATCGTACACCATCCAATTTGTGGCACCAAAACCAAGTGACGCATAGCGGTTGAAATAATGCAGAACGGTACTTTAGGGCAGACATATGAGTCTGCCCCTACCAGTACGTGCGCGTCGTATCAACACACAATTTCGTGCAAGTACTCGGCAAATGGTTTCCATAAACGAAATGAATGAATGTATTGATTGTGCAGACGCAACGCGTTAGGGCAGAATAAAGCCGCTGATTGAGCCAGTAGGTCAATCAGCATTTCAATTGTCCGCCCCTACCGTTTGCATAAATTTAATGGCGCAAGCGGTTACGTTTGAGCGATTACGACACTTTTTCAACAGCCCCGAATGGATTGTTTGTACAGGGACAACGCGCTAGGGCAGAATAAAGCCGCTGATTGAGCCAGTAGGTCAATCGGCGTAACATTGTTCAGAACCTTAACAACCACCCCGTCAGATAGAACCGCCGATTGAGCCGGTAGGTCAATCGGCGTGACGTTGTGCAGAACCTCAGCATACTGCTAAACGCATAAGTTACAAAGTGCATAGGCCTGCCACCCCTCCACAGGAGGGGAATGTACTAATGCAGACACTTTTTCAACAGTCCCATGTTAGCCCTCCCCTACGGTAGGTGACCGTAAATTGGATGAATGAATGGATTGTTTGTGCAGACGCAACGCGTTAGGGAGGGCATGTTAGCCCTCCCCTACAGTGTATGAAATACTTTTTCAACGGCGGATTTGGGTATATAATTCACATCGTTATGGATAAACAGTTGCTCGATATTTTGGTTTGCCCGCTTACTAAGGGTGCGTTGATCTACGATAAGGAGAAGCAGGAATTGATTTCGTTGTCGGCGAAGCTCGCCTATGAAATACGCGATGGTTTGCCGGTGATGATAGCGGATGAGGCGCGACAGTTATCCGACGAGGAGTATGAGCACTATAAAAAGAAACGAACCCCCTCTGCCTAATTTCAAGGTTGTCATCCCGGCGCGTTATGCGTCGCAACGTTTTCCCGGTAAACCACTACATAAAATTTGTGGTAAGCCGCTCATACAATATACCTACGAAAATGCAGTGCAAAGCGGTGCCAACGAAGTCATCGTGGCAAGCGACGATCAGAGAATTATTGATTGCGTTGATGGTTTCGGTGGTGTTGCGTGTCTGAGTTCACCCATGCATAAAACTGGCAGCGACCGATGCGCTGAGATAGCAGAAACTAGAAAATGGAAAGATGAGCAAATCGTTGTCAACCTGCAAGGCGACGAGCCTTTATTAAGCCCGCAAGACATACGCACTGCGGTTGCGTGCTTAGACACGCACCCCAATGCCGATGTTGCAACCCTTGCCGCACAAGTGCCGGCAACAGATCTAGTATCCGATAGTGTGGTCAGCGTGGTTTGCGATAGTAAGCAATTTGCTTTATACTTTAGCCGTGCAGGGTTACCTGTGGGAGGCAAAACGGGTTTGCACCACATAGGAATTTATGTATATTATTGTAATTTCCTTAAGCATTTTGCCTCGCTTGCACAGCCGGAAATAGAATTGAACGAGTGTCTTGAGCAGTTGCGGGTGCTATGGTACGGCGGCACGATTTATGTGGGAATGGTTTCGGCATCATCGCATGTTTCGGTAGATACTGAAGCGGATGTGCCTAAACTAGAAAAAATGTTGGAGGGGTCTTGAAATATATAGGTTTGACCATAGATTAGGGTTTCTCAAGTGCGCTTAGATTGATAAGTAGTAAATAATGTTAAAAGTAAAAGATTTACATAAAAAGTTTGATAGTTTTGTCGCGGTAGACCGTATCAGTTTTGATGTTGCCGCAGGTGATATTTTAGGTTTTCTAGGTCCTAATGGTGCCGGCAAGTCTACGACGATGAAGATGATTTGCGGCTACCTCAAGCCGACTGCAGGCACCATTGATATATACGACCACGATATAGATGCCGACCCCATAGAAGCGAAAAAGTTGATAGGCTACTTGCCAGAAGGTGCGCCGACCTACGGTGACATGGCAGTCAAAGATTTTCTCAGCTTCGTTGCCGAAGTCCGCCGCTTGAACAGAGAGCAAACGCGCAACGGCTTGGACTATGTGATAGAAGAACTTGGCCTTAAAGATGTATTGATGCAGCCCATAGATACCTTATCCAAAGGTTTTAAGCGGCGTGTTGGTTTGGCTCAGGCGTTGATACACGACCCTAAAGTTTTGATTATGGACGAACCCACCGACGGTTTAGACCCGAATCAGAAATACCATGTAAGGACTTTGATCAATTCCTTGAGTGCCAGCAAAATAGTCGTCATCTCCACCCATATACTGGAGGAGGTCACTGCGGTTTGTAACCGGGCGTTGATTATTGCCAATGGGAAACTTCTCATCAACACCACACCGGATAAATTATTGACCCAATCTCGTTATAAGAACACGCTCAGTCTGTATGCTAAAGACGAAACACTGTTGACCGATATAAAAACTATGTCTGGTGTGAAATCTTTGGAATACGACACACTCAGCAAACGTTGGCTGGTGTTCGTAAAGAATCAAGAAAAAATGAATGTCTATAATCAGATTGAAAGCTGGATGTCAAGCAGAACACCTGATGTTGACGATTTGAGGTTTGAACATGGTCGCTTGGACGATGTATTCAGAAAAATAACCGAAGGTAGTTTGGCATGAAGACGATTTACGCCATTATGAAAAGGGAATTGTCGCACTATTTCACGACCCCGCTCGCCTATGTGTTCATCATTATATTTTTGATGCTCGCTGCCACATTTACTTTTTATTTGGGCAACCTATACGAGCGTCGGCAAGCCGATTTGGTGCCTTTCTTTCAATACCACCCGTGGCTTTATCTGTTTTTAATCCCTGCCATATCCATGCGCCTGTGGGCGGAAGAGAAAAAGAACGGTAGCATAGAGTTGCTGATGACTTTGCCGATCAGCATCACGCAGGCGGTGCTGGGTAAATATCTCGCTGCATGGTTATTCGCCGGACTGGCGTTGTTGTTGACATTTCCCGCTTGGTTAACGGTTAATTACTTGGGTGACCCGGACAACGGCGTTATCATCTCGTCGTATCTAGGCAGCTTCCTAATGGCAGGCGCGTTTTTAGCAATCGGTTCGTGTATTTCTGCGACCACCAGTAATCAGGTGATTGCGTTTATCATCAGCATCGTTATTTGCTTTTTGTTTATTACTACGAATTTCCCTTTCGTGATTGATTTCTTTAAGCTGTGGCTACCACAAGCCTTATTGGACACCATAACTTCGTTGAGCTTTTTGTCTCATTTTAGTTCTATCAACAAAGGCGTGATAGATCTTAGAGACCTCATTTATTTTATGCTGATGATAGGTTTTTGGCTGGCTGCCAATGTCGTTATTTTGGAAAACAGAAAACAGGGGTGATAGGCGATGCAATTTTTATCTTCTTCTAAAAGTATTTGTATATTGTTGGCAGTATTGTTTCTGGTGTTGATCACCTTATCCAATATGTTGTTCAAGCACACGCGTTTGGATCTTACCGAAAATAAAATATATACATTGTCCGAGAGTACCCGCAATATTGTGTCTGCTATAGATCAACCATTGAACCTCTACCTGTTTTTTACCCAGGAATCGAGTAGCAACAACCCGTATTATCGTAAATACTATCAACGCGTACGCGAGATTTTGGAAGAATATGCACTCTATGCGGGCAACAAGTTGAGGCTCAATTTTATAGATCCAAAGCCTTTCTCAGAGGATGAGGATCGCGCTGCCGGTTTCGGTATACAAAGAATCCCTCTGGAGGATAGCGGTGATGTACTGTACTTTGGTCTTGCCGGTAGCAACGCAGTCGGGGATGTAGAAGAAATCCCCTTTTTAGATCCTCGCCGTGAAGTCTTTTTGGAATACGATATAGATAAACTGCTCTACACGCTGATGAACCCAGAAAAACCGGTCATCGGCTTGATGTCCACACTGCCGATGTATCCGGTAGAGGGTTTGGGTGCAAGGAGTCAAAGCAATCCGTGGGTGGTTATAGAACAAATAGAACAGCTCTTTGAAGTCAAATTGGTCTTTACCGACAGCGAGCTTATAGAAGAGGATATTGACGTATTGATGGTGGTGCATCCCAAAAATCTAGAGGACAAAGCACTCTATGCAATAGACCAATATGTCATGCGCGGGGGCAACGCGATCTTTTTTGTAGATCCTTTTGCCGAAGTGGACGACATTCCATTACCGCCTGATATGCCTATGCAAGATTTAACGATTAGGAGTTCGTCGTTGAATACCTTGTTTAAGGAGTGGGGCTTTGAAGTAGCCGAGCGTACTGTGGTGACCGACTTTAATCACGGTTTGCAAATAAGCATGCCGGGACGGCAGCCGCAGCGCAACATTCTTTATTTAGGTCTGAAAAAAGATAGCATAGACCGAGACGATGTGGTGACTTCGGCACTGGAGCAGGTCAATTTTGCGATGGCTTCGCATGTGCAGGTGCTTGATGAGGAAAAGATAGAAATGACACCTTTAATCTACACCAGCAAGAGATCTTCGCTGTTGCCCCTGAACATATTGCGTTTTATGAGCGACCCTTCCGAACTGGAAAAAGGATTTAGTGCTTCCGAAAAAGAATATCCGATTGCTGCCCGCCTCAAAGGCGAAGTTAGCAGTGCATTTGACGGACCTCCCAAAGAAGAGGATGCGGAAGAGGAAGAAGGCGAAGAGAGTGCAAACGAAGAAGATGATGTGAGTGAGGAAGATACAGCCGAAGAAGAGAAAGAAGCCGAGAGTGAATCCGATTTGCCACCGCATATAGCGAAATCGGACGGCCCGGTAAATCTGCTCGTCGTTGCCGATGTTGATATATTGAGTGACCGTTTATGGGTTGTTGTGCAGAACTTTTTTGGTCAGCGTCTTTATCAACCGATAGCCAACAACCGCGACTTCATAATCAATGCGATAGACAATATGACCGGAGGTAAAGATTTAATAGGAATACGCAGCCGTGCAAGTTTCAGCCGCCCCTTTACTAAGGTGACGGAAATAGAGCAGGGGGCTGTAATCAAATACCGAGAAGTAGAGCAAGAATTAGAAAACAAACTTAGAGAAACTGAGGCTAAATTACAGGAATTGCAAGAGCAGCGCACCGACCGCAAACAAGGCACTAATATTTTGAGTGCCGAACAGCTGCAGGAATACGAAAAATTCCAAAACCAAAGGCTGCAAACCCGCAAACAGCTTCGCGACGTTCAATATAATTTGGCTAAAGACATAGACCAACTAGGGCGTGATCTTAAAATAATCAACATTGGTGCGGTGCCGGCAGTAATCACCGTTCTCGCACTGATTTTTGCATTTGTTAAACGCCGCCGCCAAAGACGATGAAGTCTAAATCACTTGTCTTTATCGTACTTGCAATCGCAGTTTGCGCCGCTGCCGTTTTCATGTTGATTAGCGAACAAGATAAAACGCAAGACCCCCAAAAACTTTTTCCCGATATCGCAGCCGACCCAGTCAATGTAATCGGCCGATTGAACGAATTGCGCTTTGAGCAAGGCGAGCAAACCCTGAGTATACAAAAAAGCGATGAGGATATTTGGCAAGTCACTGAAAAAGGCGATTTCCCTGCCGATGTAACGATGATACGCAGTTTGCTGCGCGCTCTATCTGAGGCGGAAAAAATAGAAGAAATGAGCTCGCGCCCGGAGGATTTTCCTAAACTCGGCGTTGCCGATGCCGATGCCGAAGAAGGGGCAGGTGTTTTAGTGGAGATTAGCGACGCAGATCGTAGCTGGCAACTTGTCGTGGGCAACACTGCACCGCATTTAGATCAAGGACAATATATACGGCTTCCCGATGAAAATCGTAATTGGATGATCAACCGCCGTTTAGACTTGGATATAGAGATTGATAAATGGTTGGATAAATATATCATTCATATCCCACCTGAGGATTTGCATCGCATTGTCATAGAGCGACACGATGGCGAGACCGTAAGTACCATGAACTTAGTGAGACTTATAAAAGGCGGCGACTTCAAGCTGGAGAATTTACCCGAAGATCGTGAGATGAAAAGCGACTACCTGATACAACAAATTGCCGCTGCGGTTGATTACCTGCAATTCAAGGAAGTATTTCCTAAGGACGATAGCTTTTTGTTGCCTGACAAGCATATCAATGCAACATTTACTACCTTTGACGGTTTGGAACTCGGCATGCAAAGTTATCAATTAGACGATGAGTCTTATGCGATCGTATCGGTTGCCTTTGATGACGATATCGCATCGCAATACGATACCCTCGCAGAAACAAGAGCAGAGATACAAAGCGACAACGAATATTTATCGCAACTCTATGCAAATTGGTACTACAAGCTACTCAGCCCCACATACGACTCTTTGGATATGGAGCTGGACGACCTAACCACCGAAAAGGAATAACCACCCGGCGGCACAGACTCCTGCAGAGAGCGGAGCCTGACGGTTGAAATGGTACGAGTACCCGACATGGGTTATCGTGAATTTGATGGTGCAGGTCGGATTATCAGTTATCCCACTACTGCAATTACTATTCCGGCAACTGCTAAACCAACACCAACCATCCACATAATTATTATCCGCCCCATTCTTTCTACATCAGCCTTGGTAGCCGTTTCCTTTGAACTCGCAATATCAGTAACTGCTTCCTTTGCTTCATCATCAGACACACCAGGTATTTTTCTCAATGTGTTATACAATGCTATATCAAACATTAATATTCACTCCTCGTTTCAGTGGTTCAAGACATTATTTCACAATTATAGCATGACCCTGCTAAGCCAAGCAGCACAACGGCATCTTAGGGCGGTTAGTGTAAAGATCACCGATTAATTTTGATGTATGGGACTGTTGAAAAAGTATCTGCATTAGTACATTCCCCTCCTGTGGAGGAGTGGCAGGCCTATGCACTTTGTAACTTATGCGTTTAGCAGTATGCTGAGGTTCTGCACAACGTCACGCCGATTGACCTACCGGCTCAATCGGCGGTTCTATTTTTCAACAGTCCCACATGCCCTCCCTAAACTACCGTTCTGCACGAACAGAACCGCTTGCGCCATTGAATTTAAGAAAACCACCGTAGGGGAGGGCTAACATAGGATTGTTGAAAAAGTGTCTGCATTAGTACATTCCCCTCCTGTGGAGGGGTGGCAGGCGAAGCCTGACGGGGTGGTTGTGGTGGTTCTGCACGAACAGAACCGCTTGCGCCATTGAATTTAAGAAAACCACCGTAGGGGAGGGCTAACATGCCCTCCCTAACGCGTTGCGTCTGCAAAAACAATCCATTCATCCATTTAATTCATGGAAACCATAATTTGGTGGCGCAAGCGGTTGGGTTTGTGCGATAACGGCACTTTTTTAACAGCCCCTGCGTACGCTCACACATCCCTGGCTAAACGCTCAGCGATGCCGGTGTAGTTTTGCGGTTCAAGAGAAAGCAATAATTTTTTATCACTATCTGGCAAATCAGTATTCTCTATAAACTCTCTTAGCGTCTGCAACGACGCATTTTGCCCACGTTGCAACTGCTTGAGTTGCTCAAAAGCATCTTGCATACCGTATTTTCTTAGCAATGTTTGTATCGCTTCTCCCAATATTTCAGGGTGTGCAGATAATTCCTCCACTATCCGTTCGCGATTTATTTCGAGCCTATCCAATCCTGTGGTTATGGAATCAAGGGCTATTAGCATATAAGCAAAAACGCTACCCGACGACCGCAACACCGTTGAATCCGACAAATCTCGTTGCCAACGAGACACTGGTAATTTGTCCGACAAGTGTCTTGCCAACGCAACTGCAAGACCCAAGTTGCCTTCGGCATTCTCAAAATGTATGGGATTGACTTTATGAGGCATTGTTGAAGAGCCTACTTCTTCATCTATGGTCTTCTGTCTGAATATTCCCAGCGAGATATAAAGCCAAATATCTCTGCATAAGTCCAACAATACATGGGCTATACGCGCCATTGCATCCATCAATTCAGCGAGTTGATCGTGTGGTTCTATTTGGGTGCTGTAGGGATGGCGGACTAATCCCAGCGATGCCAGATACTCTTCGCTCAGACGATGCCAATCAACTTGAGGGTAAGCGATATGGTGTGCGTTGTAGTTGCCGCTTGCACCGCTGGTTTTGGCACTTATTTTAATCGCAGCAAATTTTTCGGTTTGTTCGTGTAAACGGTAACAAAAGTTTGCCATTTCTTTGCCCAGCGTGGTTGGCGATGCCGGTTGTCCGTGGGTTCTGGCCAAAAGTGCGACATCGGCATAACGTGTTGCCATATTTTTCAGGCTGTCTCGAACGCGATGCATACTAGGCAACAAGCATTGCCCGCGGGCAGTTATAAACATCATGCCGTAAGCGGTGCTGTTGATATCTTCGGATGTGCATGCAAAATGAAAAAAGTTGGATAGTCTAGCGAGTTCGGGCACTGCTTGCACTTGAGAGACGATATAGTATTCCAATGCCTTGACATCGTGTTGGGTGGTTTTTTCTATGGTTTTGATTTGAATCGCCTGTTGTTCTCCGAAGTCGTCCACCAGCTTGGTTAAAAATGTTTCCGCCTGCTCGGAAAGTTCGGGGATTTCGCCTATTCCCTTGTGAGCAGCTAAAAACTTAAACCACTCTATTTCTGCAATTAGACGGTAACGCATCAGCGCATACTCGCTGAAAAAATCGGCAAGCTCCTCGCTCTTATCTCGATAACGCCCGTCTATAGGACTGATCGCAGTAATTTTAGATAGCATCGTAGGTCGGGTTTTTGTGAAGTGTAATCTATAGTAGCACAGAATACCGCTTATTCCCCTCTACTCGGCGATTCAATATATCCACCCAAACGCGTTGTCCTTGCAAAACCTCAACCGCTTGCGCCACTTGGTTTTGGTTTCCATAGGGGTGGTTGAAAAAGTACTGTTATCGCTCAAACGTAACCGCTTGCGCCATCAAATTTATGATAACGGTAGGGGCAGACTAGCATGTCCGCCCTACGGTACCGTTCTGCACTACTGTGACCGCTTGCGCCACTTGGTTTTCGTTACCATAAACGAAATGAATGAATGGATTGTTTTTGCAGACGCAACGCGTTAGGGCAGGCATATCAAATTGCCGATTGACCTACAGGCTCAAACGGCGGTTTCACCTCATGTAATATAATGAACACTAGATAACCATTAAAAAATGATTAAACCAACCCTATTTTCACAAAACAATGAGTAAATACAGAATAGAAAAAGATAGCCTGGGCGAGGTCAGAGTACCTGAGAATAAGTTATATGGAGCTCAAACCCAACGAGCGGTAGATAATTTTCCGATTAGTGGTTTGCCCATGCCGCCTGCTTTTATACGCGCGTTGGGCTTAATTAAATATAGCTGTGCCGAAACCAATGCACGCTTGGATTTGTTAGACAACGAAATTGCGGAGGCGATCAAAAAAGCTGCCACAGAGGTCGCTGCCAATAAACACGATGCGCATTTTCCCATAGACGTATTTCAGACCGGGTCTGGCACCAGTTCAAACATGAACGCCAACGAAGTGATTGCCAAGCTCGCCTCAAAGATCGCCGGCTCGGCCGTACATCCCAACGACCATGTCAACATGAGCCAGAGTTCCAACGATGTGATACCGACAGCAATACATGTGAGTGCCTGTCTGTCGATTAAGGAAGAATTAATAATAACACTGCAACATTTGGAAGCCTGTATCGCTAACAAGGCCGATGCACTCTCAGATAAGCTAACCACCGGACGTACCCATCTGATGGACGCTATGCCGATCAGCTTAAAGCAAGAACTGGGTGGCTGGGAAGCGCAAGTACGTTATGCGATTGAACGCTTGTCCTCTGCATTGGAGAGGCTTCGTGAATTGGCTCAAGGTGGTACTGCAGTCGGTACCGGTGTAAATTGTCCCGATGGTTTTGCCGATTTATTTTGTAGTATTTTGTCCGAGCGAGCCGGAATGAATTTTGTTTCCAAGCTGAATAAATTTGAAGCACTCAGCACCCAAGATGCGGCAGTGGAATGTAGCGGACAACTGAAGACTATCGCTGTCGGTCTTATGAAGATTGCCAATGACTTGCGTTGGATGAACTCCGGTCCGCTGGCAGGTTTGGGTGAGATTACTCTGCCGGTACTGCAACCGGGTAGTAGCATTATGCCGGGCAAAGTGAATCCGGTTATTCCTGAGGCAGTTGCGATGGTTTGTGCTCAAGTCATAGGCAACGATGCAACGATTACGATTGCTGGTCAATCGGGCAATTTTCAACTCAATGTGATGTTGCCGGTTATCGCGTATAACTTGTTGCAAAGTATTGATTTGTTGAGCAATGCAGCGCAAGTATTAGCCGACAAAGCAGTTGCCGATTTTGTGGTCAACGAGGATACCCTAAAGTCCGCCTTAGAGAGAAATCCGATATTGGTGACCGCTCTCAATAGGGTAATAGGTTACGAGAAAGGTGCTGCGATTGCCAAGCAGGCGTATCAAGAACGCCGTCCGATCCTTGATGTCGTTTTAGAACAAACTGATCTGAGCAGAGAAGAAGCACAAACGTTACTAGACCCCGCCAAACTCATCTAGAAAGTACCGCCATTGTACGAACCTAATCGCTCGCGCCATTGAATTTAAGATAACCATCTGTAGGGGAGGGCTAACATGCCCTCCCTACGGTACCGTTCTGCACTATTCCAACCGCTTGCGCCATTGAATTTATGATAACCACCTGTAGGGGAGGGCTAACATGCCCTCCCTAAAGTACCGTTCTGCACGAACAGAACCGCTTGCGCCACTTGGTTTTGGTTCCCATAAATTGGATGGCGTACGAAGGATAATGTACGACAAGCAACCCTGTTGAGGTTCTGCACAATGTCACGCCGATTGACCTACCGGCTCAATCGGCGGTTCTACTTGTGCAGACGCAACGCGTTTCGGGAGGGCATGTTAGCCCTCCCCTACGGTGTATGAAATACTTTTTCAAAGTCCTACGACACATTTAAGCGGCGAGCCGGCGTAGCACATAGTGCAGAATCCCGCCGTTGTCGTAATAATCTTGCTCTTGTGGGGTGTCTATACGGATGCGCACCTTAAAGATTTTGCTTTGCTGGCTTTCGTCCTCCACATGAACATTCGCTATGCCGTCTTTATCAATGCGAATCGTATAAAGTTCATTTCCCTCCAATCCCAGAGATTGGGCATCGTCTCCTTCCAAAAATTGTAGTGGTAATATACCCATCCCAATCAGGTTAGTTCTGTGTATGCGTTCAAAACTCTCGGCAATTACTGCCCGAACACCTTGCAGTCTAGGTCCCTTTGCTGCCCAGTCTCGCGATGAACCGCTGCCATATTCTTTGCCAGCAATGACGATAGTCGGCACCGACTCATGCAGATAGCGCATCGCCGCATCGTAAATAGTCATCTGCTCATTAGATGGGAAATGAAGCGTATAACCTCCCTCTACATTAGGCACTAATTGGTTGCGTAGACGGATATTGGCAAACGTGCCTCTAACCATCACTTCGTGATTGCCGCGCCGTGAACCGTAGGAATTAAAGTCTTGCACCTGCACGCCTTGTGATTGCAAATATGATCCTGCTGGGCTATCGGGTGCAATCGCGCCAGCCGGTGAAATATGGTCGGTGGTTACCGAGTCGCCCAAGATAGCCAGTACTCGTGCGTTTTCAATCGGTGTCGGTTGTTGCGCCTCTAAAGAGAGATTTTCAAAATATGGAGGGTGGGCAACATAAGTAGAGTCTGCCCAGTCGTAAAGCGTATCGGCAGTGCTTTCCAATTCACGCCAATCTTCGGTGCCGTCAAATATCTCAGAATAAATCGCTCTGAACTGGTCTGCCGACAATGCTCGTTTGAGTAATGTATCAAGCTCTTGTCGGCTAGGCCAAATATCTTTTAGAAAAACCGGCTGCCCTTGTTCGTTGGTAGCCAGAGGTTCTTTATATAAATCTATATCCATCGTGCCGGCGAGTGCGTATGCAATTACCAGCGGTGGAGATGCGAGGTAGTTCAGTTGCACTTGCGCATGTATACGCCCCTCAAAGTTTCTATTGCCGGACAACACCGCGCTCGCTGCCAGCTTGTGTTCTTTGATGGCAGCAGTGATCGCTTTGGGTAAGGGACCGGAGTTTCCTATGCAAGTGGTGCAACCATAGCCCACGTTATAAAAACCGAGTGCTTCCAATGCATCCATAAGTTTTGCGCTTTGTAGATAATCGGTGACGACACGCGAACCAGGAGCAAGCGATGTTTTAACCCATGGCTTGACCTTAAGTCCAAATGCAGCAGCCTTTTTGGCAAGTAGTCCCGCCGACAGCATCACTGAGGGATTTGAAGTATTGGTGCATGAGGTAATCGCAGCAATGGCAACGAAACCGTCGCGCAAAGTCACCGGCTCGTCGTCTATCTCAATATCGGCATGTCTAGGTGTGGGGTTGATTTTTTCAAGGGCTTCGCGACATTTTTCCTGTGCAAGGTTTAATGGAATGCGATCTTGTGGGCGCTTCGGTCCGGCAAGGCTAGGCACAACTTCGTTCAGGTTAAGGCTAATCGTCTTATCGTATTGCAACTTATTTGTATCGTTGCGCCATAACCCACATTGTTTAGCATAGGCTTCTATCAAAGCGATCTCATCATTGCTACGACCGCTCAAAGATAGGTAGTCTAGAGTCTCTTGGTCTATCGGAAAGATGCCGCAGGTTGCGCCGTATTCCGGTGCCATGTTGGCGATGGTTGCGCGATCACCCAGCGACAACTCGTTCAAGCCGTCGCCGTAGAACTCTACAAACTTGCCTACTACGCCGAGTTTGCGCAACATTTCTACGACCGTCAACACCAGATCGGTTGCGGTTGAGCCTTCGGGCAATTTCCCGCGTAGCTCAAAGCCTACGACTTCAGGGATGAGCATAGAGATGGGTTGCCCCAACATAGAGGCTTCGGCTTCTATGCCGCCCACACCCCAACCCAACACGCCGATGCCGTTGATCATCGTAGTATGCGAGTCGGTTCCTACCAAAGTATCGGGGTACGCTAATTTTTCGCCTTGCTCTTCGTTGACGAATATAACCCGCGCTAGATATTCCAGATTGACCTGATGTACGATGCCGGAACCGGGCGGCACTACCTTGAAGTTAGAGAATGCTTTTTGTCCCCATTTCAGAAAATTATAACGTTCGCGGTTGCGCTGAAATTCTATTTTAGTATTGAGGTCTAGAGCTTTGTCAGTGCCGAATTTATCTACCTGAACCGAGTGATCTATGACTAATTCAGTAGGTTGCAAAGGGTTGATTTTATCAGGATCTAGCCCCAAGCGATGCATTGCTGCCCGCATCGCTGCGAGGTCTACCACTGCCGGCACGCCGGTAAAGTCTTGCATCAATACCCGTGCCGGTCGATAGGCGATCTCTTTGTTCTCGCCTTTCCTATCAAGCAGAGCCTGTATATCCGCCTTATTCACGGTGTTGCCGTCCTCGTGCCGCAATAAGTTTTCTAATAAAATTTTCAGGCAAAAAGGCAAACTGTGCGCTTGCTCAAGCCTAGAAATATCAAAGATGGTATAGGCATTGCTACCCACTTGGAGAGTCGTTTTAGTATCAAAGCTGTTCATAGTCCGATTGATTGTTGTAATGTATGGTTGTTTTATTCACGCAATGGGAATAATGATGCTTATTATGCCTTATTTACTGGGTTGTGACAATGCCGTCAAGCATTCTAGGACTGTTGAAAAAGTATTTCATGAACCGTAGGGGAGGGCTAACATGCCCTCCCGAAACGCGTTGCGTCTGCACAAGTAGAACCGCCGATTGAGCCAGTAGGTCAATCGGCGTGACATTGTGCAGAACCTCAACATGGTTGCTTGTCGTACATTATCCTTCGTACGCCATCTAATTTATGGAAACCAAAACCCAAGTGGCGCAGGCGGTTCTGTTCATTCAGAACGGTACTTTAGGGAGGGCATGTTAGCCCTCCCCTACGGGTGGTTATCGTAAATTTAATGGCGCAAGCGGTTACGTGTAGGCGATGACGGCACTTTTTGGTTATCGTGCAGGGCCTTCTAAAAATAACCTGGTACGGACGAGCAGTGATCTGACTTGGGATTTGTCTAGCTCAATGGTGTATTCTTTTGTTCCACGCGTGCTAGAACGGGAATGTGGACTTACTCTGATCACCACAGTTAAGCTATCCTCATTGTTCATTAGTATATGGATGAAAGAGGCATTGCCTGTCAGTTCTTGGAAGTCTTGGGTGCCTATTTTGTAGCTGATAGTGTTGCTACTGTGATTGGCGACGGGTGTTAATCTAATTCGGGTGGTTCCAGCATTAAATTCCGCCTCGTATTCTAGAACTTCGGGATCAAATTCAGGGTCTAATGTGAGAGATCTATATATTATGACATTGCTGGTGCTGTTAGTTTGCTCAAGCTCTAATGCTACTAAAGTAGGCTGTTGACCATCCAATATCAGGGCGCAATCAGGTAACAATTCGGTATTGGGGTCATCAGCGCATTGAGGGTCGCCTATAGGGCGGATGCCTTTCCCGTATCCGAGTATCGGATATTCATCTCTTGTGCCGAAGTCCCAGTCATCAGTAGACCACTGACTATAAATACCGGTATTTGTCTCAGGTGCTTTAAGCTCCGTAGCCGAGCGTCCCGCCGAGCCGTTAATTGTTACGTTTCCTCGTGCTACATCAGGAAGTTCGCTGTCGTCATTTTGCCAATAACTTGCAGTTACACTACCACCACTGCCATTGCCGATTAGACCACCTACTGAGGTTGAGGAAGTTCCCATAACCAAACTCGTTGTGTAGCTGAACTGCAAGAGGGAATTTTCTGCGAATCCGATTAAACCACCCAAGTTTGCATGCCCAGATACAACACCGTTGGAGTAAGTGTTTCTGACAGCCCCTGCTCCTGTTCTTATATTACGGCCGATTAAACCACCTAGGTTTTGACTATCATCTCTGCTACCTTGAACATTACCGGTTGCGAAACTATTGGCAACTCTAGGGGTTAAATTGTTAGAAGGAGGGTCATCATTGAAGCCAATCAATCCTCCGGCATTGAGTCTTCCAGAAATATTGCCCGTTGCAAAGCTATTGGTAACGAGTTGCTCGTTAACGCCGACTAATCCACCTACATTGCCGTTATCTTCTCCGGTAATATCACCCATTGCATAGCTATCGTTAATTACTCCCTGGTTGAAACCGACCAGACCACCCAGTTGTGAAGGTCCGAGTGCACCGACAATACCGATTATCTCAGCATCTGCATAGCTGTTGATAATACGTCCCCCATTAACATTCCAACCGACAAGGCCGCCTATAGAATTGTTTCCTGAAACCTGTGCCAGGCCGCCCACATGACTATTAAGTATCAAACCCGCGTTGTTTGCCACCAATCCGCCTACAGAGCTAAGTCCTTGTACATCTATGTCCAATAACCCCACATTTTGAATTTTGCCATCCCTTGCTAGTTGGCCGAATAGAGCTACTGCACTTTCAGAGGGACGATTTATAAACAGATTGGAAATCGTCAAATCGTTCCCTTCAAAGGTAGTAGCCAAACCACTTGCGCCAACACCAATTCGCTGCCAACCTTCGTTGCTTCTATCTTCATTCGGAATCCATTGGTTCATGTTCGTTCTGTCGCTATAATGCTCGGTTTTTCTGAAGTCCAAATCCCTACCCAATTCGTAGCCACCACAGGTATCTGCCTCACAACCAAGAATGACGCGAGCAGTCTCGCTGCCGGTGTTGTAAGCCTTGCCATCTAATTGATGACGAATTGCGTCTAAATCCTCCAAATAGTAAATTTCTATTAGATTATCACCGTCGTCATCAACCCTCACCCTAATCGAATCTATTTGTGTCATACTTATATGATTTTGGGCATCTATGTGTGTTACTATTACACGATATCGGGTACTGCCGGGAGTGTCCTGTGGTATGACGAGGGCATCAGTGCTAGTACTAATATCTACCCAGTCAATGCCCAATTTTCTCTCTTGCCATTGATATGTGAAACCTCCGTCGCCGTCCGGATCCTCACCAGTGTTCACTCGGATAGTAATGGTTGTGCTAGTTATCTCCGTTTCTATATCTGCATTGGGAGGTCCGTTATCTATGCGATTAACCCTCAATACCGTAGTGCGGCTGGATGAGGAACCGTCATTGTCGTTGACTCTCACCGTAAATACGACATCGCGGGTGTCATCGGTTCCGACGAAATTCTCGGGTACTCTAAAACTTAAAGTCGAAGTGGTCAGTTCCGATAGGCTTGATGGATCCTCCAAAGAGTGTGCCCATACGTGGTCGTAAGGCTCAGTGCCGCCAGCAACTATAGGCCGTAAAGTGATTGTGCTTCCCTCGTTAACCGTGCCGTCCGCATTCGTGGGTTCAACTATGAGCGTTTCGGATATTAAAAGGCTGAAACCGGGGACTATCAGCATATAGCGAGTAATAATTTCTCCATCCGTCACTTCTATGGTTAAAATTCTTGTGTCTCCCAACTCAATTTCTTCGCTTATGTCACCGCTACTTCTGTTGTTGAAAAAATCGACGACTCTTTCTGACTCGGTAATGGTAATCGTTGCGTTGTCGCCATTGATTGCAAACGGCATAATTTGGAACTTATTCGAGCTTGGTGTTGGGACGATATAATCGTAGACCAAAGACGAGAACGGCCTAGTGAAAAACCTTAAGTCGTTATTGCTTATCTCGCCATTTTCTACAATGAACAAAGCACTCAGCCCGCTATCACGCTGATTGGGGAGTAGAGTGCCGCATTGCGGCAACGAGGTTTGAGGATCGAAATCGCAGGTGTCTATCGTTCCTGAACTGCCATAGCGGAGGACAGGATAACTTCTATTGTTGCCAAAATCCCAATCAGTAGTACTCCAATTTGCATATATATCACTTGCATCAGTTGGTGATTGGAGCATTTCGACAGACTGCCCTAGATGTCGCTCTAGATCATTGGTCGGAGAGTCCGGCTTTTCTGCCCAATAGCTATCGTCAATGCTAATATTTACTTCAATGCGCTCCTCAAGGACAGGCGAGTTATAACCCACGAAGCTACCTACGAAAGTACTGCCACGAATATCGCCGCTTGCATAACTGTTAGTAATTCCAGTCCCCCCTAGGTTTGCTCCGATTAATCCGCCGACATTGCTATTCCCTGTGACTTGACCGCTTGCATAACTGTTGTCGATTTTTCCAAATTGCGAGCTGGAGAAAAAATAGCCGACTAATCCGCCTACGCTAACATTCCCGCTAACATTCCCGCTCGCATAGCTGTTGCTGATATCGCTTTGATTACAACGACCAATCAAACCTCCAACAAAACCTCCGGCATCATTTGATCCACTAACATTAACCATTGCATGACTGTTGGCGACAGTCGTTGTTCTAGTCCTACCAATTAGTCCACCCAAGTGTGAATGTCCGTTAACAGTGCCGGTGGCATAACTATTAACGATAAGGCATGAGGTACAATCACCAACTAATCCTCCGACAGATTCTCTTCCTCTGATGTTGATATCTCGCAAACCGAGATTTTTTATAGGTGTATTAATGTCTTGTAGCGCTAAACCGAACAGTCCTACATTATCAGAGGCAGTTCTATTGATTTGCAGATTGGAAATGGTATAGCCGTTGCCTTCAAATGTGCTGTTAAAAAAACGACCTGCATTTGGACTGTCTCCGATCGGTAGCCAGCCTCTATCGTCATCACTATTCTCAACCGTCCATAGTGCTTTGTTGGATCTTCTGAAATAACTTGCGTCGTCTTCAAAATCCAAATTTCTAGCCAACTCATAACCATTACAGCCGGTGTTCGGACAGCCAGTGGTGATTCTTGCAGCAGTTGCGTTGGCTCTATAGCCTGTTCCATCCATTTGATAACGAATTGCATCTAAATCCTCCAAGTGGTAAATCTCTATCAGGCCGTCATTGTCTGCGTCTATATCTACTCGAAGTGGTCCTATAGTTTCGTTGGGTACATTCCTAACGATTAGCGTTCTACTCAAGGTGAGGCTGTCGGAGCCGTCGGATACAGTGAGCGTGAATATAACGCTACGGGTTGTTGATGCACTGTCACCGTCTACAAAGTCTAGGGGTATAAAAGTACTTATTGAAGGGGCATTCGGATATGGTGACTGCGACTGATTCCACATAGGAGACTGCTCCCATCTGTAGTCATAATTTCCATCAGCGACAACCGATAGGGTGATTTCACTATTCTCATTGACCGTGCCGTCTGCGTTTATGCTTATATCATTTTCGGGTTGAAGTTCAATTTCCCTCTCTAGTAGCACGAAAGATTGCTTCTCAATACGCACATTATAATTAAAATCAGTATCGCCATCGCTAACCGTAACAGTTAAGGTGGTACTCTGCGATAGCAGGATTGTGGTTTCCGTACTGCCGATTGCTGTGCCTATATCTTCAATTGTAATGTTTGCTTCAGGGTTGTAGGCGTTTAACCTTAAGCTGATGTCCTGGAAGCTATTGTCAATGGATACGGTGTAGTCGGTTTGGTCGGAACTAAAGTCCGGTGTCCATTCTGCACCTGCAATATCTAGATCTCTGAGACCAGTGCCTTGGTTGGGTAACAACGAACCACACTCGGGTGGATCGGTATCTTTGCGGCGCGGCTGTTTGCCACATGTTGACGGGTCTTCATCGGTCGCATATTTGAGAACCGGATATTGCTCAGTTGTGCCGAAATCCCAATCGGCAACATTCCAACTGCTATATATCCCGGTTGCATCGTCGGGGAGTTTAAGGTCGGAAGCCGACCGTCCTGCAGTGTATGAAAGTGCTGATCTTTGACTGCCCACCCTGCCTATATCGTTGAGTGAGGAACCATCGTTTTGCCAATAGCTCGCAGTGATTATCGGTACAGGCTGATTGATAAGCGCAGCTGTATTCTCTTGGCTACGATCATTGACGGCGACCAAACCACCGAAATCAATCCGCAATAGGTTATCATCAACAATAGGTACAACACGCGCAATGCTATCAGAGTCTGCATAACTATTGGTGATCCTAGATCTATTTGCACCGACCAGCCCACCGCCATTCCCTAAGGCTTGGACTATACCGCGTGCATAGCTGTTAATGATTTCGCCAGTACTATTCGCTGGACATCCTGGATGAAAACTAAAAAATCTTTCAACGGTTTGTGGGGGTGTTGTCGGGAGAATAACAGAGAGTGTTCTCGTGCGATTAAAACAGTTTTCGCCAACTAATCCACCTACTATATTGCTTCCTCTGACGGTGGCGATTGCATAACTATTAACAATTTCGCTGAGATTGGTGCCAACCAAACCACCGACTTTATCCCTTCCTTGCTTATTGTTTGGTTCAAAGTTAGCATCGAAGATGCCTCCGTCTATTTCTCCTGATACATAGCTGTTTATGATTTTGCCGCCGTTTATGCCGACTAATCCGCCTACACCCTTGAGGTAGTAGATGTTATCTACTGGATTGTCCGGCCTCGCCTGAGGCGAATTGTTTTTCTGAATTTTTAGATTTAGTAAACCGATATTTCTAATCACGGCAGTTTGTGTGGTAAAGCCAAATAAACCCACACCTCTTAGCCCCCATCCGGTCGCGTCCCTATTTGCGATGTTTTCGTTTTCTAGGTTGATAAGTAGGTTGGAGATAGTATAGCCGTTGCCTTCAAACACACCGCTGAATCCTCTTAGTATTTCTCTCCCTGAGTCTCTAACATTAATACCGCCTATCGGTTGCCATCCTCCGTCTCTCCATATTCTTCCTATTCTTCTAAATTCCCCAGTATCGCGGTAGTCGGATCTTTCTCTGAAATCCAAATCTCTTGTTAACTCGTAACCTATACAACCAATTATTGAACCAGTTGTTGGGCAGCCGTTTGTTATTTTTACTGTTCTCCCCTCTGGGGTATACGCCGCACCGTCCAAGTTAAAACGGATTTCATTTAATTGATTTAAGTTGCAGATTTCGATCAAGCCGTCTTTGTCTTGATCTATATTGCTACGCATACATCGTGTAGGTTGTTCAGTTTGTGCCATTGCCGGCGAGCATAGCACGGCTGCCACTAACAAGAACTTTATTAGATAGAAAGGGTTAATTCTCATACTTTATAAACTGTTTTTTCTTTATGGTCTCCTAAAATGTAGGGTTCACCATACGCCATCAACATATTTCTAGCCTTATTATACTGCAAATTAACCAATATACTATGCGAACCGTGGATGTTCATATCAAGAGATTAAGTCCTATTATACTGCAAATCAACTAATATGTATCTGGCATTATTCAGCAGGCTCATGCCCTTCTAATTTCTGCTACATATCAAAGAATTTCTAGTATAGCAGATTCAATATATGAAGCGTATGTTGTGCCATGTTAAAATCGCACGAAGGATACCTCAGATGGCAGACGATTTATTTCCCAGCAAACGATATATTTTCAACTATTCATTATAAAAAAACAATGTCACAGTCTAATAGTGGTTCGGAGATTGATAGGGTAATACGCCGCATGGGTTTGGCAGAAGATTGGCACAATGATGTGAATGCCGAGCTAAATCAATGTATGCAGCAAGCCACTGATATTGCTACCGAAGCGGATAGAACAGATCTAAGGAAATTACCTTTTGTTACCGTAGACGGTTCAGATGCCAAAGATTTTGATGACGCGATTTGTTGCGAAGAGAGCGAAGAAGGCATCATCTTATGGGTTGCGATTGCCGATGTTGCAAGTTATGTACGGGCCGGTTCTATGCTCGATCAAGAAGCATTCAAACGAGGTAATTCAACCTACCTGCCGGATCGTGTATTGCCGATGTTGCCGCCGCTGTTGTCAAACGATTTGTGTTCTTTGCTACCCAAGCAAGATCGTCCAGTGATCGCTTGTCGTATGGTTTTTGATGCACAAATGCAAATAGCAGATTATCGTTTCAGCAAGGCTATAATCAATTCACACTGCCGACTGACTTATCAACAGGTACAAACTTTCTTTGATGAGGGTTCGCCGATAGTCTGTTGTCCTACTGAGGTGCCGGCAATGCTACGAGTGGCTGAAAAGCTCTATAGATTGCTCAGGAAGTCGCGTGAAGCACGAGGAGCATTGGATTTGGATATTCCGAAAAGGCATTTGTGTTTTGACAAAGGTTGGCGGATCAAGTCGGTAATGCTACTGAGGAGAAACGAGGCGCACCGTATGATAGAGGAGTTCATGATTTGTGCGAATGTTGCAGCAGCGCGTTATTTGTTATCGCAAAACCTATGTTTCTTGAGCCGAGTACACGAAGGCATCAAGCGTGAGGCTCTGCCTGCGTTGGATGATTTTTTGCGCGCATCAGGCCTCTATTTGAAAGGTACTAAGGTGACTGACCTTGCGCGTTTAATCGAACAAACTTCCGCACACGAAAGCAGACAAATTATACATACGATGATTTTATCTTCGTTGCAACGCGCAATCTATGCACCTTCAAAGAAAGGACATTTCGGATTAGCTTTGAAGTATTACACGCATTTCACTTCACCAATACGACGCTACCCGGATTTATCGGTACACCGCGCAATACACACGACATTGGAATCAACAAGTGGTCATTGCTACGACGAAGGTGAACTTAAGTCTCAAGGTCAGCATTGCTCAATGACTGAACGACGCTCCGATGAGACGGTATGGGATATAGAGCAGTATTTTTTATGTCAACTGGCGAGAACCAAAGTGGGTCAAGTATATCGCGGCGTTGTTACCACGGTTACGTCTTTCGGCTTATTTATTGAATTAACCAGTCTACAAACCAGCGGTTTGTTACATATAAAATATTTGGGAGATGATTATTATCAATTCAACGATATACGCCGCTATCTAAAAGGTGTGCGCAACGGCAATACCTATAAAATAGGCGATGTGCTAAATGTTTCAATTAAATCCGTTCGCGCGGATGAACGCAAAATAGATCTGGTTCCGGCTAATTCCTAAGCTCGTGATCTAAAGACAAGCGTATAAAATGTCGGCATGCGATGAGTGATATTGCTTTTATGGAGCTAGCCTTAGAGCAAGCTGTTATTGCGCAAAGTAAAGACGAAGTTCCCGTTGGTGCGGTGTTGGTGCGAGGCGACGAAGTACTGGCGAGATGCCATAACAGCCCAATTGCAATGAACGACCCATCGGCACATGCAGAAATGCTTGTGTTGCGTGCGGCTGCCTTACATCTATCAAACTATCGCCTGCCCAATACGACACTCTATGTAACGCTGGAACCTTGTGCAATGTGTTTTACCGCAATGGTTCATGCTCGCATAGAACGATTGGTATTCGGTGCGAGCGATCCTAAACAGGGTTCCGTAGGTGGTGCTGTAGACCTTAGAAAAATCTTTAACTTCAATCATCACTTTGAAGTCACAAGCGGCGTGCTGGAAGAGCGTTGTAGCATATTACTGATTGACTTCTTTAAGCGTAGACGTGGGGCAGCAGACGAGGCATGACGGAGTAGTTGTACCGTATCCGCACCAAGCAATTCCCCTCCTGTGGAGGGGTGGCAGGCCTATGCATTATGTAATGCATGCGTTTAACAATACTTTAGGGAGGGCATGTGGGACTGTTGAAAAAGTATCCTTGAACCGTAGGGGAGGCTATCATAAATTTGATGGCGCAGGCGGTTGGGTTTGTGCGATGACAGCACTTCTTCAACAGTCCTAAGGTTCTACTGCGCGATTGTCAACACAACACTTGCCAAGAACACGCCGATGATTGAGGTCATTGCGACGATGCTCCCGATGAATAATGCAACTCCCCATTTACTAATGTCTGCGCGAAGTTCCGATTGGGCAGCTTTTATTTCCGCTATCTCGGATCTTACCTCAGCCTTAAAGTCCGACATGTCGGATTTTACTTCAGCCTTAAACTCCAATATCATTTCGTATAGTTTTTCGTTGGTTATATTCATTTCTTTCTCCTAAGGTTAGATTATAAATAAACATCTTGCTAAAGCAAGATGCTGCTACAGGAAAATCATTATGATTCAGTGTCTAATAGCACGATTCGGCAAATTGACCAACGGTAGCTAAAAACCGACGAACGGCAATATCTACCCCTACGGTGGTTTTCATAATTTGGTGGCGCAAGCGGTTAGTTTAATTGAGAAGTCCCTCAAGAAGTACTCTAACTTGCACTTGTATAGTAACTCCATTAGATGCACCAGCTAATTGAGGTCTGACATAGTCTCCACTAGGTTCAAGGTATAGATTCTCGTTTATCACAGACAAGGGATTGTCTATGAAACCCATATGATTACCATCGTCATCGTATCTGTTCAGACACTCAAGAGATAGCATTCCTAAACCATGTTCAGGATCAGGACCGGGGTCCCCCATATCCACTGTACAGCTCTTGACTATAGCAACTGATGTCACCGCAGCTTGAAGATCTGTTAATGGTTCTTGCCACCTATATTCAGGATAGTGTCTTATAAAATAGGCAACTGCCCATATAACACCACCAATATATGCAGTGGCTAGTGAAGTCCCTTCACTTGCTCCTTGTGGAACTTGGTAGGGACCAAGTAAACAGAGATTTTTCGCTTGATCTCCACAGAAGTTGGAGCCTCTATTAGTACTTAAACCTAAAGCATCAGCAGGACAACGTCCATTAACTCTATATATCCCACAATCACCAAACTCACTACAGTTTGATGCCCATCGAACATACTCAAACCCACCAGCCCCTATAGGATAGGGGAGATTTCTGTAGTCATGGTTTTCTCCTACAAGACCTCTTAGTGTATTGTCTTCTTCATCTACATTCTCGTTTCCTGTGGCAGTAACAACAACGGCCTTAATGCCATCAAAGTCAAGTGGAGTTTCGGCAATAAAATTTTCAAAATTACTATCATTAGCCACAGTAGCAATAGCCCCAGGGTATAGGTTGTCATATACATCTCTTCTGGCTGTGTGTATATATTGAAAAACTTCACCATCGACAAGAGAGTTTAATATGCGCAATTGAGACACTGTATGTCCACCACCACCACCTTCAAGAGAGAACATGGTTGTAGTAGTTTCACCATAGATAGGGAAATTGACTTCAATCCATTCAAGAATTGCATAAATCCCTGTAAGGCGATTAAGACATCTAGAGCTTTTTTCTGTAGTGCTAACATCTGAGCAGTGACTATCAAACCAGTAGGGTTTATCACCACAGGTACAACCATAGAGTGGATACTCCTCATGATTAGGATCGCAATAGGGTTGCCCCAAAACTTCTCCGCAGGTACAAACCAGCAGAGAAGACAATAAGAGTATTTTCTTTACCATGAGTTTATTATTGTGGGAACTATGCACATTATTTTGATAAGGAGTTGGGGATTAATTGCCGATTATAAACTACTATCTCCGAAGGAGGGGGTGGGTGGGCGGGCGGTACTTTTTCAACAGCCCTACATCTCACATAGGTGTTATGATTTCGGGTTGACCGTCTTGGGGTATTTCGGTAGAAATCGCGTCTTCTAGCAGGCTCAGCAAAAACTGGTAATTACGAATGTTGTTGATATAAATTACGACATTGTCGTTTGGTTTGCCGTGCCTTGATTTTAGGTACCACTCCGGTTTTTGCAGGAGCTTTAAGGAGTGGCTTATCTCTATCCATGAGTTTATAGTGGCTCCTCTTTCTCGTGTTAATCTAAAAGCGTCTTCCAAGTGACCATAGCCTGCGAGGTAAGCAACGAGTGCCATCCATACGCGATCTGGAGTCGGTATCTCGGAGGGTATTTTGCTTATTAGTTCGTTTAGGTGTTTGCTTCCTCCCATGATGCTTTGATAAGCATCCGAGCGATCGTGCACTTCGTACTGTTGCGCAATTTCTTTGGTTAGCATCATAATGCCTTTTACTCCAGTAGGAGATACTGCCAACGGATCCCAATGCGACTCCTGATATGCGACAGCCGCCAAGAATTTCCAATCAAAGTGATATCTATCGGCAGCCATTTGAAAATATCTCCTATGTTTGGAAAGTTTTCTATAAGCCGTCTCTATAAACGTCAATTTATCAGCATAGGGGAGTAGTTCCAAATGTCCCGGGTGCGACTTCGTAATGCGATCAAGTTCTCCACTTTCTTGCATCTCTGAGAACAAGTCATCGGCGAGATAGACTAGATGTGGTGAGCTTGCCTGTGCAGGCTCACGGTTGAATAGCCAGACAATGGGGACTTCTTCGGATACCTTAAAAGCAATTTTGACGTAAGGATATAAAAAATGGGTTGCCGAGAGTTCATGGTTATCGGCTAGAGCGTAGCGTACCAAGCCAAGATTAACCATTTCTATTAATTCATAAGAAGGCGTGTCGGGATGTAAGTACCAAGGGCTGTTGTCGGTGTCGTCTGGCGTGACGCCCAAGTCCGTATCTATAGATTTTTCACTATGTTCTTGCGACAGTTTTTCCAATAACGCTATGTGGTTGGGATTTGCGCCAACATCTACATCGGGTAGTGATATTTCTCCGAAACGCTTCGGTTTGGTGTCGGGATAACGATAAATCATGTATTGCTCGCTTCGGTAATAGGGTTTTGATACTTCAAAGTGTTCCTCGTACATCTGTGTTGCACCTAAAGTGCCTGCAGCCATGTTCACTTTTCCTTTTTTTAGTAAGTCAACTGCCTCTGCTGCGGTTGAAACGGGGATGATTTCAATTCTTGTTTGCGTGCGGTTTGCAAAAGATTGCAGAAGTTGATAATCAAAGCCAGTTGCGTTGCCGTCATACCAATAGTAACTTACCGGATTTACTCTGAGAGCGACTTTGATAGTAGCAGGGTTTTCTATAGCATCCGGATGCCAAGGTGGCATATCTGGTATGTCTGGCATATCTGTTTTTGCGGTATCCTCGCAAGCTGCCAGTACGAATACAATAACGATATATGTTAAAAGTCTAATCGGAATCATAGTTACCACTATAAACGATAAATTTTAATCATTATTATATGGTATAGACAGAACTTAAACATTAAGAAACATCATGTACGGCATAAATTTATTCTGGAAATTTTAGAACTAAAACTTGCTTTAGTTTTAATTTTTTGTATGATAAGCTGTTTATCGGATAATAATTTCAACGCTTTACGAGATATGGAAACTTTCCCCCAATTACTAATGCAACGAGCCGATATGCATGCAAGTTTGCCGGCACTACGCGTTAAACGACTTGGTCTGTGGAACACTTACACATGGAGTGATTTTGCACGACATGTACAAGGTATCGCAAGTGGCTTGGTAGCTATGGGTGTGCAGAAGGGGGACAAAGTTATCGTGGTCAGCGACAACACCCCCGAAGTTATGTTCATGACTTCTGCGCTTCAAGTGTGTGGAGCTATTCCGGTGCCACTCAATGCAAACGCATCAGTGAAACTTTTGGTGCATGTGATCACAAACCTAAATATCCAATATGCTTATGCGCACGATCAGCAACAAGTTGACACCCTGCTTGACGCTCAGGAGCAATCACATAAATTAAAGCATATTTTTTATACCCACCCTCGCGGCTTAGCATCTTATGACCAAAACTTATTGCAAGATGTAGAGAAGGTTCGGGCGCGCGGTGACGAATATGCTGCCGCGCATCCGGATGCCTTCAAGGATGCGGTCAACGCCAATATGCCAGACGATACTGCCTTTATTTTCTTGTCTTCCGGCACTGGTGCCGAACCTAAATTGGTGCCGTTGAGTTATGCCAATATGTTACATATTGCGCGCTATATTGCTGAGATAGAAAAAATCACTGAGCACGACGAGTTATTGTCGTTTGTGCCGATTGCAATGCCGGCCAGTTTTATATACGGACAGGCGGCTTCTTTTCTATGCGGCTTTTGTGTGAGTTATCCCGAGAGTAGTGAGACGGTTTTAGAGAACCTGCGCGAAATTGGCCCCACATTATTTTTTGCCTCTGCGCATGTCTACAAATATATAACGACTTTAATCCATAATAGAATCACGTTTGCTGGCAAAATAACACGCAAGCTATACGACCGTTATTATGAAAGTGCTCAGGTAGGGGAGTCTTCCATAATTGGCAATTTATTAATTACTGCGCCCATTAAGAATGTCTACGGATTTAGTCATCTGAGAATAGCGGCGACAAGCGGCGATGCAATTAGCGAGAAGACTTTCAATTTATTTCGTAAATTGGGGATCGACATAAAACAAATTTACGGTTGTGCCGAAACCTGTGGGGTTATTGCGATGCAGACTGCCGAAGAGAAAGAGGCACACTCGGTAGGGCATGCTATAGACGGAAGCCAAATTAAAATCAGTGCCGACGGAGAGATTTTGTGCAAGGGACCTAATGTTTTCAAGGCTTATACTGATGACACATCCGCCAACATAGACGAAGATGGTTGGTTCCATACTGGCGACTTAGGGGTGCTGGAAGGTGAGGAATTATATGTGAAGGATAGAAAAGAATTAGTCGTGGATTTAGGCGGCGGCAAGAAATTGTTGCCTAAGATCTTTGAAAATGCGATCAAGTCTTCTCCGTATATCCGAGACGCTTATGTGTGGGCTACAGGCAATGCCGATGTTTGCGCGTTAATCGTAGTTGACGAGCATACGGTCGGATATTGGGCTGAATACCACGATGTGCGTTATACCGGCTATCGGGATCTGGTGTCTAAAAAAGAAGTGGAGGAATTAATCGCCTCCCAAATTAAAGATGCCAACGAATCTTTGGCTACTGGCGAGGAGAATGTTAAATTACAACGTTTTGTATTGCTGGCAAGAGAATTTTCCAGTAGTTTGGACGAGTTGACATGGACGAATAAATTGTGCAGGCACGTTATAAAGGAAAATTTTGCAACGATACTGAGTAGTATGGAGAGTGGAGAATCCATAGTTAAGTATAATGACCCGACTATGGGTACCGAAGTTGAATACAAGGTTTGTAACTTATAAGACTCTTTGCAACCTCAGGATATTATTATGGCAAACACAATGAACAAAGAAGTTTTTATGAGCATTAAGAACGTAGACCTGTCCTTTAAGGGTGTTCAAGCAATCGCCGATATTAGCTTTAACGTATATAAAGGAGAGGTGTGCGCACTTATAGGTCCTAATGGTGCTGGTAAAAGTTCTATGCTCAACATCATCAACGGAGTATATACACCTCAGAAAGGACGCATCGTGTTTGACAACAAAGTCTACAAGCGCATGAGGCCTCATCAAATGGCAATAGACGGCATTGCGAGAACCTTCCAAAACATTGCACTGTTTCAAGGTATGACGGTGCTTGACAATATCATGACCGGACGCAACCTTAAAATGAAATCGACTTTTTGGGAGCAGGCTATCTTCTACGGTCGCCCGCGACGCGAAGAAATTGAACACCGCCACAGAGTAGAAGAGATTATCACTTTCTTACAAATAGAGGCGATACGCAACACGCCGGTTAACAAACTTGCATACGGACTACAAAAACGTGTGGAATTGGGGCGAGCATTGGCAATGGAACCCAAACTGCTATTACTTGACGAACCTATGGCAGGCATGAACCTTGAGGAAAAGAAAGACATGTCGTGTTTTATTGGTGAAATTAATCGCGAACTCGGCACCACCATTGTTTTAATAGAACACGATATGAGCGTTGTAATGGATATATCGGATCATGTAGTCGTCATGGATTATGGCGAAAAAATCGGCGACGGCACACCCGAAGAAGTTCGCAATAACAAAGCAGTCATTGAGGCCTATTTAGGAGTAAGCCACGATGTCTAGAACGGTGATTAGCGGACGAATTTGAGTTAAAGGATAGAGAGATGCTGTATTTTACCGAAGTAGTTATTAGCGGCTTGCTGACTGGCGTGATGTATTCTCTAGTTGCCATCGGCTTTGTCTTAATCTATAAATCTTCTGGGGTGTTCAACTTTGCACAAGGCACGATGCTGTTGTTCGCAGGTTTGACCTTCGTTAAATTGACCGAACAGGGAGTATCCTTTTGGTATGCTTTCGTATTGACTATGGGTGCGATGATAATGATGGGCATACTGATAGAAAGATTTATTATGCGACCGCTAGCGAATCAGTCCTTGCTTTCCTTGTTTATGGCAACCGTAGGTCTGAGTATATTTTTAGAAGGCGCATCGCAAGGTATTTGGGACTCCGCGGTTCACGGACTTAAACTTGGCGAGTTTCTTGGTGAAGAAATAGATGCCGAACTCGCATGCCAAAGCGGTTTTTGGGCATGCACTTATGCCAAGTTTATCAATCTATTGGCATTATTGTTATCGCCTAACCCTATCTTTTTGAGTGATTATATAGAAGGCTTTGATGTTCTCATTGGTGCATTTGATATCTTCGCTGCGATTGTTGCCGGCACGATGATTATAGCTTTATCCATTTTCTTCCAGAAAACCAAAACCGGTATGTCGCTGCGAGCGGTTTCCGACGATCACTTGGCGGCGATGGCAGTCGGTGTACCTTTATCGCGTATTTGGGCAGTGGTTTGGGCAGTGACTGGTGTGATTGGTTTGGTTGCAGGTTTGCTGTGGGCGGATCGCATCAGTGTATCGTTCACCTTGACGCAAGTCGTGTTAAAAGGTTTGCCGGTGATATTGGTCGGTGGCTTGACATCTATTCCCGGCGCAATTATAGGTGGTTTTATCATCGGAGTTTCGGAAAAGCTAGGCGAGGTCTATGTTGCAGAGTGGTTTGGTGGGCAAGGTATAGAGAACTGGTTCGGCTATATGATTGCGATGCTGTTTATCCTAATGCGTCCGGCGGGTCTGTTTGGCGAAAAAGAAATTGAAAGAGTTTAATGTCTAGATATTGCGATGTTTTATAGAGAAACAAATCATATAGTCTCCAATTATATGCAAGATCGCAGCATGATACCGCTGCGTCAAGATCGTTGGTTTTTGTACGCATTCTTGCTGTTCATATTGTTTGTAGTTCCTTATATTGCCGACGATTACTGGATGGGGGCAATCCTAATTCCGTTGCTGGTTTTTTCTATCGCCGCATTGGGTTTGAATCTATTAACAGGATATACCGGGCAGTTGTCTCTAGGTACGGGTGGTTTTATGCTACTTGGAGCAGTCGCAACCTTCAACTTCTTATATCGCTTTGACGGAGAGATTATTCCTTTTGACATGCCGTTGCCTATGGCACTGTTTTTTGCCGGTGTCGTGACTGGCCTCGTCGGTGTCTTATTTGGCTTGCCCAGTATCAGAATCAAAGGCTTTTATTTGATTGTCTCTACGCTGGCAGCACACTTTTTCATATTATGGTTTTTCAATTCTTATCGCTACTTCGTCAATTACGATCATGCCGGTGTCGTGTTATTATCCTCTAGATATTACGAGATTACTTGGCTTCATTTTAATCCGAATAATTTTTATCTGCCCGAATTAACGACACTGAATCTCAACACCTATGTAGGAAAATACTATTTGGTGTTGGTCACCGTCATCATTCTTACGATAGCTGCCAAAAACATAGTTCGCAGCTCGTTGGGTCGCAATATGATGGCGGTCAGAGACATGGATATCGCCGCGAGTGTGATAGGTATCCGTGTCGGAGTGACCAAACTCATTGCATTTTTTATCAGCACCTTTTATATCGGAATCTCAGGTGCTTTGTTTTCTTTTTCGTACACCACCGACATCAATCTCAGGACGCACGAACTAGACCGAGCATTTCAGGTATTATTCATGATTATTATCGGCGGTTTGGGATCTATAGCAGGTTCATTTATGGGTACCGCTTTTGTCTATTTGTTTGACATAGTCATCAGTCTTGTCGGCGATAAGATGCTGGGAGGGGCATTTAATTCGGCATTTGTAGAGAATTTAGGTAAGGTGATAACCGGGGTTGTGATCATCATATTGTTGATCAAAGAACCGGGCGGTTTCGCCGCACTGTGGGCGCGATACAAAGAAAAACTGCGCACCTGGCCTTTCCCCCATTAGCCATTTCCCTCCTGTGGAGTGTTGGCAGGCACAACGTTTCACCGATAACCAGCGATTCTATGTATAAACATTCTCCAATTTTATGTACAATAGAGTAAAACATCGGAGGACTTATGTTAATCAAATCTAAACTTTATTCGACCCCAAAGCCATCCGAAATTACTTCGGAGGCCGTCTATCTAAATCGCCGCAACTTTATTAAAAGCAGCGGTGCTATCGCCGCCGGTTTGTCGTTAGGGACTTATGCTAATGCCATATTAGGTCCGCTTGACAATCTTCCCGATAGTCCATACAGCACCGACGAAGAACTCACCAGCGAGGTCTCGGTTACTACCTATAATAATTTCTACGAACTGGGTTACGGTAAATCCGATCCGCATAAAAACGCAAAATATCTTAAAACGGAGCCATGGAGTATTGTGGTGGGTGGCGAATGTGAAAACCCAGGCACTTACTCGCTTGAAGATTTTGTTAAACCGCATCAACTGGAAGACAGAATTTATCGTCTGCGCTGCGTGGAAGCCTGGTCTATGGTAATACCGTGGATAGGTTTTGAGGTCAACCGTATTATTGAACAAAGCAAACCGACTTCAAACGCCAAATATGTTGCCTTTCGTTCTATCTTGGATCGTGAGAATCTACCTGGTCAGCGTCGTAATGTATTGGATTGGCCTTACAAAGAAGGCTTGCGCATGGACGAGGCGATGCACCCGCTAACCATCTTTGCCGTAGGTCTTTACGGCAAGGAATTACCCAATCAGAACGGCGCGCCTTTGCGGTTGGTTGTGCCATGGAAATACGGTTTCAAAAGCATTAAATCCATCGTTGCAATGGAATTCACCGAACAACAACCGCCTACCGCATGGGGGCGATCTGCACCCAGCGAATACGGGTTTTATTCGAACGTTAATCCCGAAGTCAATCACCCTAGATGGTCGCAGAGACGCGAGCGACGCATCGGCGAGTTTGGCAAACGAGACACTTTGAAATTCAACGGCTACGAAGAGGAAGTTGCAAGTTTATACAGCGGAATGGATCTGAGTAAATACTTCTAAAATAGTAACAATGATTTTGCCTGCACCTCCTTTATTGCCGAGCAGGATAACCATACACGGCACATGTTTGTTGCCTTTTATATATTTGCTCTATGCGGGTTGGAATAACGACCTCGGAGCTAACCCTATTGAATATATCACGAGATTTACTGGCGATTGGACCTTGCGCATGTTATTGATAGTACTTGCGTTCAGACCTTGGGTGCATTTAACGAATATGCGCTGGCTGTTGCGTCATCGTCGTGCAGTAGGCTTGTATAGCTTCTTTTACGCATGTTGCCACTTCACAACCTATATATGGCTAGATCAATTTTTTGATTTGCAATCCATTCTTTTGGATATTCTGGATCGTCCTTTTATTTTTGCTGGCTTTGCCGCTTTCGTGCTACTTATTCCATTGGCAGTAACTTCCAGCGATCGGGCAGTCCGCTATTTGCAACATCGCTGGACTTTATTACATCGCTTGGTTTATGTTATTACCGCCGCTGGTTTGATCCACTACTGGTGGTTGATACGCGCCGATTACTTAAAGGCGTGGATTTATCTGAGTATATTGAGTTTATTGCTCGGTTATCGCTTCGCACTCTATCTGCGACAGGCATACCAATATCGCTAACATTCTCCCATTCCCTCTTGTGGAGAGTCTGCACAATGTCACGCCACTTTTCTTACCGTAACAAGTGGCGGTTCTATTTATGCAGGCACAACTTAAGCATCATGTGTAGGCTTTCGTTTATAATGGGTTTTTTTAGTCCAAACAAATGAAAGTATACATTCCAAAAAATAGCAAGAGGGCGGCAAACAGCATTGCTGCTGTGCTGTCTTTATTATTGCTATCGGTACTAACATCTGCCAATGTGTATCAGGTGGGAGAGACTTTTCGCGATTGCGAAACTTGTCCGGAGATGGTCATGTTGCCGGCAGGAGAATTCATGATGGGTTTTCCTGCAGGAGACAGAGGACAAGGCGATAAAGAATATCCACAACGCCAAGTTGCTATTCCCAGGCCTTTTGCGGTGGGTAAATATGAAGTGACCTTAGGACAATATGTAGAGTTTGTTGAAGAGACAAAACACCAAACCGCAAATTGTAATTTTCTGAGGAATAAATCTTGGGATGACCCGGGTTTTGATCAAACTAATAATCATCCGGTAGTATGTGTTTCTTGGTATGATGTTTCAGCATATATTGATTGGTTATCAACGAAAACCAAACATAAATACAGGTTATTGACCGAGTCAGAATGGGAATATGCGGCTCGTGCTGGAACCACGACAGCGTATCATTTCGGCAGAATGATTTTTCCTAATCAGGCTCAGTATGCTAAAGACGGAACTGCAGCAGTAGGCAGTTTTCCTGCCAATGCATTTGGGCTACACGATATGCACGGCAACGTATGGGAATGGGTGGAGGATTGTTGGCACTTTAAGTACAAAGATGCACCAACCGACGGTAGCGCGTGGCTTGGCAGATGTGAAGGAAAAAGAATGGCACGCGGTGGTTCTTGGGGTACCGTAAACCCGGACTTAATAAAATCTGCGTATCGCTATAGGTACAGCGAGAATTATCGGGAATTCACCCTTGGGTTTCGAGTTGCCCGTGACCTTAGCCCATAAATTCTTAGATGGGGCTGTTGAGCTAGTAGGTCAATCGGCATAACTATGTGCAGACCCTTGACAACCACCCCGAATATTTGGGTTTATGTACGATTATCGCCTATAATAAGAACCTTATCCATTAAAAGCAGTTGTGCTTTTATCCATTAATTCATAAACGATAGGAATGACCGATGTTCAAAAAAGATATGACTATAGCTTCGTTTGACCCTGAGTTGGCCGAAGCACTCGCCGCCGAGCGCGAGCGGCAAGAAGATCACGTAGAATTGATTGCTTCCGAGAATTATGCAAGCCCTCGAGTATTGGAAGCGCAAGGTTCTATTATGACCAACAAATATGCCGAGGGCTACCCTAGTAAGCGGTATTATGGTGGGTGTGAAAATGTAGATGTTGCAGAGGAGCTTGCAATAGAGCGCTTGAAGGAACTATACGGTGCGGATTATGCGAATGTGCAACCACATTCCGGTTCGCAAGCCAATGCTGCGGTTTATTTGGCATTGTGCGATCCCGGCGACACCATACTTGGTATGAGCTTGGCTCATGGTGGTCATCTGACGCACGGGGCTAAAGTCAATTTTTCGGGTCAAGTTTTCAATGCAGTGCAATACGGCATTGACGATGACGGTTTGCTTGATTACGACGAGATAGAAAGTCTAGCTCTAGAGCATAAACCCAAAATGCTGATTGGTGGGTTTTCTGCTTATTCACAGGTTGTGGATTGGGAACGGATGAGGCAAATAGCCGATCAAGTCGGTGCTTACTTTTTGGTTGACATGGCGCATGTCTCTGGTTTGGTTGCAGCCGATGCATATCCCAATCCAGTACCTCATGCCGATGTGGTTACTTCAACTACCCATAAGACTTTGCGAGGTCCGCGTAGTGGTTTTATTATTTGTCAACACAACGAGGAGATAGAGAAAAAAATAAATTCTATGGTCTTTCCGGGAATGCAGGGCGGTCCCTTGATGCATGTTATCGCCGCCAAAGCGGTTGCTTTTAAGGAAGCGTTGCAGCCCGACTTCAAAGAGTATATTGCCGAAGTTAAAAGTAATGCCAAACTGATGGCAAAAACGTTGATTGACAGAGGCTACGAAATCGTTTCAGGAGGTACTGAGAACCATCTGATGCTGGTCAGTTTGATTTCTAAAGATATAACTGGTAAGGATGCCGATGCCGCACTCGGAAGAGCGAATATCACCGTCAATAAGAATAGCGTGCCTAAAGACACTAAGTCGCCTTTTGTGACCAGTGGTCTGCGTTTCGGTACCCCAGCAATCACCACGCGCGGCTTTGACGGCGAAGCTGTGGAGCAGTTGACCCATCTAGTCTGCGATGTATTGGACGATATCAGCGATGAGGATAAAATCAAAGCAGTCAAGGAACAGGCTTTGAGTTTGTGCAGACGTTATCCGGTCTATAGTTGAGCGGAGCAATCCGACGACGGTTTAGGGAGAGCCTCAATGCGCTATAAATGTGTAGAGGCGGTTATCGGATAAGCGTAGATGCAGCGATTTAGCAAGCGCGATCGGCACTACATGTCCAAAGCATTAGCTTTGGCGGAACTCGGACGTTATACGGTTGGTGTCAATCCAATGGTCGCTTGCGTGATTGTCCAAGACGATAAAGTGATCGCCGAAGCCTATCATCGTCGCACTGGCGAGGCGCATGCCGAACCTCTTGCACTTGCGCAAGCGGGAGATAATGCTAGAGATGCTACGGTCTATGTGACTCTAGAGCCGTGTGTGCATCAAGGACGTACACCGCCGTGTGTACCTGCGCTGATAGATGCGAAAGTCAAACGTGTTGTGATTGCAATGCAAGATCCTAACCCTCGGGTGCATGGGCAAGGCATTTCCGAATTAAAAGCTGCCGGTATCCAAGTTGAATGTGGTTTATTTCCCGACCAAGCACGAGACTTAAATCGCGGTTTTGTATCGCGTATTGAACGAGGACGGCCGTGGTTGCGGCTTAAATCGGCAATCAGCCTAGACGGACACATTGCATTGGGTTCCGGCAAAAGCGCATGGATTAGCAGCGAGGAGGCAAGACGCGATGTGCAATTTTGGCGTGCCCGAAGTAGTGCGTTATTGACTAGCAGTCGTACGGTTCAAGCCGATGACCCGCAGTTGAATGTACGCGTTTCTGCCGAGGATTTAGACATAGAAGGAGCCGTTAGACAACCTCTACGCATTGTATTGGATAGTCGGTTGTCGACCTCGCCCGAAGCAAAAATCTATAATTCCGATGCCAAAACCGTTGTTGTTTGTTGCGAGAGTGTTGCCACCGAAGTGCAGCAAAATGAATTTGAGCGGCGCGGCGTTGAGGTATTATCAATGCCGACCACAAAATCGCGCATACCCTTATTAAAGCTACTAGAAACCCTAGCTGAGCGATACGAGCTTAACGAGATACAAGTGGAGGCCGGCGGCGTATTGTTCGGTGCTATCATAGAGGCCGGTTTATGCGACGAACTGCTGTTGTATATAGCACCTTGCTTATTGGGAGCAGAGAGCAAAAAGTTGGCAGAGTTTGACGATATTATACAAACAATGGAAGAGCGTATTAATTTTAGTTATAAAGAAGTGATGAATGTCGGCAAAGATGTTCGGGTATTGTTAGAACCGTGTCCACGATAGTCGTAGTACGCAAGCACAACCAAGTGTGTATCGCTGCCGACACATTGGCCACGATAGGCGATCTTAAGCAGAGTAGTGCTTATGATTTGGCGCATGAAAAAATTTTGTGCTATCAATCCAATTATATAGGCATCACTGGTAGCAGTGCGCACGATGTAGTGCTTAGAAGCCTGCTTGCCGAAGACAATGCCCGATACGATTTCAGTTCGCGGATGGCAATTTTTGAGTCGTTTCGCGCAATACACGAGATATTAAAAGAGCGTTATTATCTGAACACCAAAGAAGAAGTCGATGGAGAACCGCAAGCACCGTACGAGTCTAGCCGTATCGATGCGTTGATTGCCAACGGTCATGGTATCTTCGGCGTGTTTGCGCTTAGGGAAGTCTGCGTTTATTCCAAATATTGGGCTATAGGTTCCGGTGCCGAGATTGCACTTGGTGCCATGTATGCGTGTTATGAAGAACAACAAGATGCAGAGGCTATTGCGCGCATTGCCATTGAAGCAAGTGCCGAGTTCAATACTGCCACCGCTCTGCCGATAACAAGCTATACGCTACCTCTAGAAACATCATAAACGGCAACCCAAGTTGTGGTTATGTCATCCGTCGGAAAGATAGGTCGGTTTATCGGAATGGTAAAAATTAGGTTTGGGGGTGTTGTAAATTGGGGATTTTCATATAATATACGGAGGTAGATTGATTATGATACATAAAGAAATCATACATAAAACACTGACAAAAATTCCCGGTGTAAGCGAAGAGGAAGCACATATGACAACAGAGAGTTTGGTTTATGCCAACGATATAAACATCAAGGAAGCCATCAAAGATATGGCAACCAAGGCCGATATCAAGGATATAGAATCGCGCATGGCAACCAAAGCCGATATCAAAGACATGGCTACAAAAAGGGATATCGATGGTATTAGAGTAGAAATTGCCGAACTGGAAACCCGAATAGTGAAACAGCAAATAGTCCATACCGGTGTTATCATTGCTTCAATTAGTTTCATAATGTTGCTGATGGAATTCTTCACATAGATTCTAATCTCGTTGAAGTGATAGATCCCTGCTATACCAAGAAAATGCGCATTTCCACGTTTATGGGTTATAATGCCCACATGAATTATTTAATCATAAATCTTAATCACCCACACGAGCAACATAAAGCATTGTTGCGACTTTTACTTTCGCGATTGCCGCACTGACGCGGCAGAATAATGGCTGGCGAGCTTAGAGACGCACAATCCCTTTATATTTTGATTTTTAATAACGGAGAGACTTATGTCGACCAAAGACAAGCTAATTATATTTGATACTACTTTAAGAGACGGTGAACAAAGCCCGGGGGCTTCTATGACCCAAGATGAAAAGTTAAGGATTGCAAAAGCCCTTGAGAAGTTGCGAGTAGATGTCATAGAAGCGGGCTTCCCAATTGCGAGCCCGGGAGATTTTCAAGCGGTGCAAGAAATTGCCCGAACGATCAAACAAAGCACGGTTTGCGGGCTTGCGCGCGCATTGGAGAAAGATATAAAAAAGGCTGCCGAAGCATTGAAAGAGGCCACCTCTGCGCGCATACACACTTTTATCGCATCGTCGCCCATACATATAAAAAACAAGTTGCGTATGACACCTGATCAGGTGTTGGAGCAAGCGGTAGCGGCTGTTCGGCTTGCTCGGCAATACACCGACGATGTGGAGTTTTCTCCCGAGGATGCCGGCCGTTCTGAAATTGATTTTTTATGCCGCTTGGTCGAAAGCACAATCGCAGCAGGTGCCAAAACCATCAATATCCCGGACACGGTAGGCTATAGCATGCCTGAGCAATTCGGCAATCTGATCAGCACCCTACTGGAAAAGGTGCCAAACGCCGACAAAGCGATATTTTCTACCCATTGCCATAACGACTTAGGCTTGGCAGTCGCAAATTCACTGAGTGCAGTCAGACAAGGTGCAAGGCAGGTAGAATGTACCATCAACGGCTTGGGTGAGCGAGCTGGTAATGCGGCACTGGAGGAGATCGTCATGACAGTCCACACTCGCTCCGATGTGTTTGATTGCACAACAAACATAGACACGCGTCAAATTGTGCCTATATCACGCTTGGTTGCCGGCATCACAGGGTTTCCGGTGCAGCCCAATAAAGCTATCGTTGGTGCAAACGCTTTTGCCCACGAGTCGGGCATACACCAAGACGGTGTGCTCAAATATAGAGAGACTTACGAAATCATGAGGTCCGAAGATGTCGGTTGGAGTTCTAATCGCATCGTATTGGGCAAACATTCCGGGCGCAATGCATTCAGAACGCGTTTGCAAGAGTTAGGTGTCACATTCTCTAGTACCGATGATTTGAATGATGCGTTTGAACGTTTCAAATTACTAGCAGATAAAAAGGAAGAGATTTACGACGAAGACCTGCAGGCATTGGTGTCCGACAGTGCGGCGTTAAATGCAGAAGAGTACTACCGCTTAGATTGGCTCAATGTCACTTCGGAGAGCGGTACGCAACCTTGTGCAAAGATCACTCTACGCGTGGAAGATGCCAAGCATCAAGCCGAGGCACAGGGTAGCGGTCCGGTTGATGCTACATTCAAGGCGATAGAATCGGTAGCTCAAAGTGGTGGCGAGTTATTGTTATATTCGGTGAATAATATCACCACCGGCACCGACTCTCAGGGTGAGGTTACCGTGCGTTTGTCCAAAGGTGGGCGCGTAGTCAACGGTTTGGGTGTGGATACCGACATCGTTATTGCATCGGCTAAGGCTTATATCAATGCACTAAATAAATTATCTGTCGGTGGTAAACCACATCCTCAACTTGGGCATATCTGAGGTTACCGAGTGTCGGTCGGAAAGTTACTTTATCTGCAACAGATGGGCATAGAACCCTGCGTGCTTCGCTCATCCGTACAAGACTCCGAACAAGCCGCACTTCCGACTGAGGATCAAGCCGAAGTAGCGATACCAGTGAACCCTGATATTGGTCAACCTGCTACTCAACCGTCTCAACTGGACGATACACCTACAACGCCGCAATGGCAAAGTCTAGAGCTAGAGGTTGTGAACTGTAAAAAATGTATTTTGCATCAGACTCGCACACAGACCGTATTCGGTGTAGGCAACAAAAAAGCGCAATGGATGTTTATCGGCGAGGCACCGGGATTGGACGAAGACAGAAAAGGTGAACCTTTTGTCGGTCGTGCCGGACAGCTATTGACTAAAATGCTCAAAGCGATTGGTTTTGAGCGGGACGAGGTTTATATTGCTAATGTCATTAAATGCAGACCGCCAGATAATCGCAACCCGCGCCTTGAAGAGATAGTGCAGTGTCTTTCCTATTTGCATCGTCAAATCCAACTAGTGCAGCCTGAGATTATCGTCTTGTTAGGCGGGGTTGCTGCAAACGCTTTATTGAAAGAGCAAACACCCGTGTCGCGTTTGCGCGGGCAAATACACCGTATAGAAAATACCCAAGCATCAGTTATCGTGACCTATCACCCCGCTTATTTGCTTAGATCTCCGAACCAAAAAGCGGCAGCATGGGAAGATTTACAATTTGCTTGTAAAACAGTAGGGCGAGAACTATAAAATGAGCGCACTGGTTAAAGAGGCTTTACCGGAGACGTATGATACCGACACCTTATATAAAGAAGGCAATCCTAATCATCTTGGGTCGACTAAAATTTTCATGTCTAGAATGACCGATGCAGATATCGCAGAAGTGCACGCTTTGGAAAGCCGCGTGTATTCGTTTCCATGGTCTCGGTTGATATTTTCGGACTGTATCAATTCTCGGTACGAATGTTGGATGATGAGGAAATCGGACAAAATAATTGCATACGCCATCATGGCAATCGCTATAGACGAAAGTCATTTATTGAATCTTTGTGTAGATTCCGACTTTAGAAGACAAGGCTATGCTTGCTATATGGTTCGGTTTTTATCCGATATTTCTATAGTCCAAAATGCCAAGCGCATGTTGCTTGAGGTTAGAGCGAGTAATTATCAAGCATTCAACCTTTATCGTAAATTAGGTTTTCAACAAATTGGTTTAAGGAAAAACTATTATCCTTCCGAGACTGATAGGGAAGACGCGCGAGTGCTTACTAAATTACTCTAAACAGACCATGCGCTATGTGCCGTTTTTCCTAGAACTGAGAGGAAAGCAAGGTTTAGTGGTCGGCGGCGGTGAAATCGCTGTGCGTAAAGCACACAGGCTGCTTGAGGGTGGGATGAAACTAAAAGTAGTTGCCCCTGAAATTTCCGAAGCAATGCGCAAATTAGGGGCGCAGTCATCGTGTGTGATAGAAAAGCGTCCCTTTGAAGATGACGATGTCAAAGGAGCATACATAGTCGTCTCGGCAACCGACCACAGAGCAGTCAATCATCGCGTCTCCGAATTGGCTAAGGCACAAGGCAGTTTGGTTAATGTTGCCGACGATGCCGATGAAGCGAATCTGTTATTTCCGTCTTTGGTAGATCGTAGTCCTATACAAATTGCAATTTCCGCAGGTGGAACTTCGCCTTCGTTGTCTCGCCTATTACGCTCTTATTTAGAAGGTTTCATACCTTCGGGTTATGCCGAGCTTGCCAAGCTGTTGGAACGATACCGAAACCGCGCCAAAGAGAAATATAAAACGCTGGATCAACTTCGCTCTTTTTGGGATATTGTCTTAAGAGGCAGGATTGCCGATGCGATTTTTGCCGGACGATATGAGGAAGCTGAAGCGAGCTTGCTTGCATTGCTAAACGACGAACAAAAAATTAACGAGCAAACAGGAGAGATATATCTGGTTGGTGCTGGCCCTGGCGACCCCGATTTATTGACGATAAAAGCCTTGCGTTTGATGCAGCAAGCCGATGTGGTTGTCTACGACCGATTGGTTTCGGATAGCATACATCAATTGTTAAGACCTGGCATTGAGAAAATCTATGCCGGCAAGCAACCTTCCCAGCATGTAATGTCTCAAGAAGAAATTAATCGGTTATTGGTTAAATTAGCAAAACAAGGGAAAAAAGTGTTACGCCTGAAAGGTGGCGATCCTTTCATCTTCGGTAGGGGTGGTGAAGAGATAGAAACTCTAGTGGATGAGGGTATTCCGTTTCAGATCGTACCGGGTATCACTGCGGCACTAGGCTGTGCTGCCTATAGCGGTATTCCTCTCACACATAGAGACTATGCTCAGTCGTGTGTTTTTGTAACCGGACACCGCAAAGATGGAACCGTTAATCTAAACTGGGATTTCTTGACACAAGAGAATCAAACCTTAATTTTCTATATGGGTTTGCTTGGATTGGAACACATCTGCGCATCCCTAATCGAACATAACATGCCACCCGAAACTCCTATCGCATTAATAATGCACGGCACTTTAGCAGACCAAAAAGTGATAATTTCCGATCTGAGCAACATCATAACAAAAATAGATAGCGAAGAAATCAAACCACCCACTTTGGTTATCGTCGGCAAGGTTGTAAAGTTGTATAATAAACTACAGTGGTACCGATTGTAGTTCGGTGTAATAACTATTGGAGGAACAAACTATGAATATTTCTTATTTAATCAAAACCCTGGCTTTGTGCTTGTGTGTAGCAGTTATTTTTGTCGGCACGATACCGCCTTCCATATCAATATCGCCATCTGATCCACCGGATAGGTTGCCGCAATTCCATACCCAAGCGGCGGAAGATTGGATTAATTCATCTCCGTTGCGAGTGGAGGACTTAAAGGGCAAAGTTGTATTGGTTGATTTTTGGACTTACGGTTGTTGGAATTGTTATCGTTCTTTTCCGTGGTTGAATGCTATGGAAGCTCGCCTGAAGGATGAGGATTTTGTCGTGATTGGTGTTCACACACCAGAGTTTGAGCATGAGAAAGACCGAAGCAAAGTAGCGCAGAAAGTTGAGGAGTTTGATCTACATCATCCGGTTGTTGTAGATAACGAAAGTGTTTATTGGCGTGCTATGCGTAATCGTTATTGGCCGGCATTTTATTTGGTGGATAAGCAAGGACGCATACGGCAGAAGTTTATCGGAGAAACACACGAAGGTACCCGCCGTGCCACAACCATAGAACAAGCAATAGTCAAACTGTTAAAAGAATAGAACCGCCACTTGTTGCAGTAGCACAAGTGGCATTACTGTTTTGCAGAACCTTAGCATGGGTATGTAGGTCGAACAAGCTAAGGCTTGTTCTCATAATTGCGATACATAAAGGTATGTAAATCCGGCACTTTACATGACGCAATGAATGTGTGACTTTCAGTCTTTTCACATGACCGCTGACCGCCGTTTGTTGCGGTGGCACAAACGGCGTGACATTATGCAGAACCTTAGCGTGGGTATGTAGGTCGAACAAGCTAGGGCTTGTTCTCATAATTGCAAAACGGTGGAGGTGTACAAATCCGACACTTTTAAGTTGGGCTGCTGAAAAAGTATTTCATGCACACCGTAGGGGGTAATTGTCTAGTGCAGAACCACCACAACCACCCCGTCAGGCTGCGCCTGCCACCCCTCCAAAGGAGGGGAATGTACTAATGCAGACACTTTTTCAACAGCCCCACGTTACCCTCACCAAAAAAACAGGGCTATGACAAAAATGAGATTTCCAGTTAAATTAGTAAACAACTACAGGAGGTTTCAAAATGAAGAAACGATATACACAAGAACAACATCCGGGCGATCAAATCACACGAGGCAGGTCGCACCATAGAGGACATTTGCCGAGAACTAGGTATAAGCCTATGGCACCTTTCACAACTGGCGGAGCAAATATGCCGATCTAAGATTTTATTAGCATCAGGCACAGAGGTAACTTATAATACACCCATTGGAGTTTTGCTACTGAAAAGGAGGGAGGGGCAGTTTTAGGAGGTGTTATGAAGTTAGTTAAATTCATTATTGTTGTTCTTGCTTTAAGCTTGTTTGTTTCTTCTTTAAGCTATGCGGAACAAAAATATGAAAGAGGGCGATATGTTTGCTCAGATCGTGCAGAAGAGCTATTTAACCAATATAGTGAAGATCTGCTTTACCGCTATCTTTATTTTTCATGTGAGGTCATTAAAGGAAATGATAGTGTGGGTCTGCCAGAACTTTATATCTTAGCAGATAGACACAGTAACTTACTTGCAAACAATTTTTTAGCTAATTATTTGCAAACCAATGGAGAGCTTGATAACTCCTTTATAGAAATTAAAACAGTAGATGAGGCCATTAAGTACCGCCAGCGAACTCAAGCTATTATAAAGCTTATTCCCAATTATCCGCCAGAGGGCTTAAGGTTTATTGAGCGAGATGGTCAAATAGAACTGGATTCGGCTTATAAACTTCCTCATTTGTATTTTTTAAAATATAACTTAGGTATTATTGGTGATTATCATTCAGCTCTTATTAATTCTCTAAACTATGAGGGAGATAAAAATTTAGAGACTTATCCTGATTATAATACGAAAATGTATGACAGTTTAGAAAATGTTGTTAAATATGCGGGAGAGTGCGCTAACTTGCCTCAAAAACCACACTTTAATTTGGAACGCTATCAAGCGACTATAAAAGCTTGTGCTTTAATGAGAGAATTGGCTTTAAATATAGACCCTTTAGAAGCAAAAAGAAAACAACTTTTAAAAAAGTGTGAAGAAGATATAGCTGAAGAAATTTGCCCTGAATACTATGAAGTCCATAACAAAATTCATGAATTTATGGTAGATTATGCAGATGAATACGACGAACTTTTGGGAGAATTTCTATAATAAAAGAGCTTCATAAAAAAATTTTCTAATCCTAATAGAAAAGCGGGTCAATCCCGCTTTTCCATTGACTTCGCCCCTCCAAACCGGTCCGTGCCAAAATGAGATTTCCAGTTAAATTAGTAGACAACAGGAGGTTTCAACATGAAGAGACGGTATACACAAGAGCAACATCAGAGCGATCAAATCACATGAGGCCGGTCGCACGATAGAGAACATCTGCCGAGAACTGGGTATAGTTCATGGCACCTTTTACAACTGACGTAGCAGATATGCTGGGATCGAAGTTAATGAAGCAAAGTGACTAAAGAACCTTTGACGTTACCCCTTGTGTAGGGACAACGCATTACAGGCGGACAATTGAAATGCCTTGACCTACTGGCTCAATCGGCGGCTTTATTTTGCCCTAACGCGCTGCGTCTGCACAATCACTACATTTATCCATTTGATTTATGGGAACCAAAACCAAATGGCGCAAGCGGTTCTGTTCGTGCAGAACGGTACTTTAGGGAGGGCATGTGGGACTGTTGAAAAATAGAACCGCCGTTTGTTGCAGTAGCACAAACGGCGTGACTTTGTGCAGAACCTTTGCAACCACCCCGTCAGGCTGCGCCTGCCACCCCTCCAAAGGAGGGGAATGTACCAATGCAGACACTTTTTCAACAGTCCCATGTTAGCCCTCCCCTACAGGTGGTTTTCATAAATTCAATGGCGCAAGCGGTTACGGTTGGCGATGAAGGTACTTTTTCAATGACGCAAGCGATTGGGTTCGTGCAATGGCGGTACATTGCAATGATTGTATAATAAGCGGGTTTAGAATATCCAATGCCATAAACCATGTCCAAATCCAAGCGTATTTTGTTGTTAGCCGGTGACGGTATAGGTCCTGAGGTTATTGCCGAGGCAGTCAAGCTGATCAAGTGCATGCAAGCCGAGGGTCATACGATTGAATACCATGAGGCTCTAATAGGCGGTGCTGCATACGATGTTCACGGCAAACCGTTGCCTGATGAGACACTGGAGGCTGCCGAGGAATGCGATGCGTTGTTGATGGGTGCAGTGGGCGCGCCGCAATATGAAAAGCTTGATCGAGAATTGCGTCCGGAGAGAGGGTTACTAGCTATCCGCAAAGCACTAGGTTTGTTTGCCAATTTGCGACCAGCATTGTTGTTCAAATCGTTGGCTACTCGTTCGAGTTTGCGTGCCGAGTTGATAGAAGGGCTTGATGTTTTGATAGTCAGAGAACTGACTGGTGGGATTTATTTTGGTGAGCCGCGTGGTGTGCGAGTCGATGCCAAAGGGTGTCGCGAGGCGTATAACACAATGGTGTATAGCGAGGATGAAATAGAACGGATTGCGCGTATTGCGTATGAGGCGGCGCAGTTGCGCGACGGTCGCTTGTGTTCGGTTGACAAGGCGAATGTATTGGAGGTCTCCGAGTTGTGGCGAGAGGTTGTGCAGAGTTTGGCATCCGATTATCCCGATGTAACACTAAGCCATCTTTATGTAGACAATGCGGCAATGCAGTTGGTGCGTGCGCCCAAGCAGTTTGATGTGATAGTCACTTCTAATTTGTTCGGTGACATATTGTCGGATTTAGCGGCGATGTTGACTGGATCTATCGGCATGTTGCCGTCGGCATCTTTGAATCAATCGGGTAAAGGTTTGTATGAACCAGTACATGGTTCCGCACCCGATATAGCTGGGCAAGGACGTGCCAATCCGTTGGCTGCAATTCTATCGTTGGCAATGCTATTGCGCTATTCTTTGGACATGCCACAGCCGGCGAAGCGCATTGAACAAGCGGTCGCACATGCCGTAGAGACCCATCGCACACCCGATATCGCCGGTGCCGATAAAGCCGTATCGACTGCCGAGTTGGGTGATGCCGTAGTGCGATATTACGATGAACTCGGATAGAATGATACGCTTGGTTAGTACAAACGGATCAATAGAATAGAAATACAAGATGGAAAAGGTAAATATAGCGGTGGTAGGCGCAACCGGAGCGGTCGGTGAGATGATGCTCAAGGTCTTAGAGCAGCATAGCTTTCCGGTGAATTGTTTATATCCCCTCGCCAGCAAACGTTCAGCAGGCAGCATAGTTCAATTCAGAGGTCAATCCTACGAGGTCGGTCTACTCGATGATTTTGATTTCACGCATACGACACTCGCACTATTTTCGGCAGGTGCCTCGGTTTCGGATATCTATGCGCCGCGTGCAGCAAAAGCTGGTAATATCGTAATAGACAACACCTCTCGTTTTCGCAACGAGGCAGATATTCCCCTCGTGGTGCCGGAGGTTAACCCGCACGCCGCTGCGCATTATAAAAAGCATCGCATTATAGCCAACCCCAATTGCTCTACGATACAAATGGTTATGGTTCTAAAACCACTGCATGATTTGTTTCAAATAAGCCGCGTCAATGTGGCAACATATCAGGCTGTATCGGGTGCCGGCAGACGCGCCGTGGAGGAGATGTTATCGCAAACCCGTCTGGAGCTTAATAACGAGACGGTGCAACCTGAGATTTATCCTAAGCAGATTGCGTTTAATGCCTTACCGCAGATAGACTGCTTTATGGAGAATGGCTATACCAGAGAGGAAATGAAAATGGTATGGGAAACACAAAAGATTTTGGAGGATGAGAGCATTAAGGTCAATCCCACAGCGGTACGCATACCAGTTGTCAACGGACATTCGGAGGCTATACACATAGAGTTCAAGCAGGAGATTGACGAAATCGCTGCCCGCGAAGTGCTGGAGAAAGCACCCGGTGTTACTGTGCTGGACGAGCGCGTGGAAGGTGCTTATCCGACAGCTGTAACTGAGGCAGATGACCAAGACGCAGTTTGGGTTGGACGCATACGCAAGGATATATCGCATCCTTGCGGTCTCAATGTGTGGGTGGTTGCCGACAATTTGCGTAAAGGGGCTGCAACCAACAGCGTGCAAATAGCAGAATTGATGATTCGCGAATACCTGAACCATGTCTAAACATCGGTTATTTTCATTGTTCGTGTTCGGATGTTTGATGCTAAGCTCGGCAACGGCATTGGAATTGGGTGAAATTAGGGTTAATAGCGAGGAGCAACAAATACTTGATGCCGAGGTTGCGTTGCAAGGCATAGAAGCCGATAACTTAAGCGACTGGTATGTAATCTTGGTTGATCAAGACGAGTATCAAGCACAAGGTCTTCAATATATTAACGGCTTGCATGACCGCCTGGTGATGGAAATCGTAGCATCTGCAAGCGCACCTTATGTTGCCGTCAGTAGTATTGTATCGATTAACCAACCTAACTTTGATTTGATTGTCCGTATCGGCAACGGTAAGGAAAATTTGCAAAAGGTTTATCAAGTTGTATTGAAAGAACCACCTGCTCCGATTGTGGAGGTGATCAGAGCGATGACACCTGCCGAAATGCTAAATTATTTAACGAATAAACTTGCTACCTCGCAAAAGATATCGGGAACAGAGGCGTGGGGTCAATTACAATCTTTAGTCACCGAGACAGATCAAGGTGGCGAGCAGAAGTTAATTACGAGTATTGACTCTGCTGAGCTAAGTCTAAGTTTTATCATCGGTATCAGGGCGTTGCTCAACGAACGGCAAAAGGCGTTCTTCAACCGCATCAAGGCCGAGTCTGGCAATGCGCGCGCAGTGGCTGCTGCGTTATTCGGTCAGCGCGATTTTTTGATATTGAAAGCATTATTTAAGCAAGCAACCGAACACACCTTAGAGGAAGGAACCACTAAAAGTAGTCAGTTGGATTTTGAGAAAGAACGTGTAGCGATACTCGAAAATACACTCTACGAACTTAGATATGCGAAGATACAAGAGGATTTGGCAATGCAGCAGCGTGCCAAAGAACCACCGCCACCGAAATCAGAACATGTAGAAACACTAGATTGGTTGGATTATCAGAGTTGGTTGGTTTATATGGATTGGGGCAAGAAACCGTTATTGTCCAATGCCAAAGTTTGGGTTGCGGTCTCGGTATTTTTAGGTGCTTTACTATTGCTATTGAGCATACGATTATTTTTGGGGCAAAAAACACAAGCTGTAGGACGACCTGTTGATGCAAGCCGAACTAAAATGTCTTTACCTGGACAAAAGAACTTAGAAAAATTACGCACTCCGCAAGTGTATATCAATCCTGTAGATAAAGAGGATAAAGAGCAAAAAAGCGATGGCGATCCTATCATCGCTAAGCTCAACCGCGCCGAGGCTTATATAGAAATGGGAGAACACGAAGAAGCGCGTCGCTTGCTCAAAGAGATAGAGCAGCAAAGCCAAGATCCGCAACAACTAGCGCATATACGCAATTTGCGAGATAAGATGGGGTGATGAAGTTTGCCGCCGGTATCGAATATAAAGGTACTGCGTTTGACGGTTGGCAAAGCCAGTCGCATGCACCCAGTGTACAAGATTGTTTAGAGAGAGCATTAACAAAAGTCGCGGACAGCCCAGTGCGAACTGTTTGTGCGGGACGTACCGATAGTGGCGTACATGCCACCGGTCAGGTCGTTCATTTTGAGACTGCTGCAGTGCGTTTGGAGAACGAATGGTTGCGCGGTTGCAATGCAAACATGAGTAAAGATATCCGTATGCGATGGATACAACCAGCGGCTACCGACTTTGACGCGCGCAAAAGTGCGATCAAACGCTACTACCGATATATTATTTGGAATACACCGCAATCTTCCGCTTTGTTGAACGATCTGACCACACATATTTATAGACCTTTGGATGCAAAGGCCATGCATAGGGCGGCGCAAGTTTTAATCGGCGAGCATGATTTTAGTAGCTTTCGCAGTGCCGGCTGTCAGTCTAAAACACCAATTAGATGTGTCTATACGATTGACGTGCGCCGAGACCGGCACCTGATCTATATAGACATTTGTGCAAACGCATTTGTGCAATATATGGTGCGCAATATTGCCGGAGTTTTGATTGAGGTCGGCGACGGCACTCGTTCCGTACAGTGGGTTGCCGAAGTATTGACGAAACGCGATCGTACACAAGGCGGGGTGACTGCTGCGAGTGATGGTTTGTACCTAGTTAGGGTAGAATACGATACTTGTTATGGTTTGCCTGATGAAGTAGTGTATCCGAGCTTTTAATAAATAATTATCAAAACCTAGTTTAATGTCCGTAATAGTCCAGAAATTCGGCGGCACGTCGGTTGCCTCCGTTGAATTGATAGAACATGTTGCAACGATAGTCCACAAAACCCAACGGCAAGGGCATCAAGTCATTGTGGTCGTGTCGGCGATGAGTGGCGAGACCGACCGTTTGATAGGATTGGCTCAAAAAGTCGATGCACATTATAGCGGTAGAGAACTTGATGCACTATTGGCAACCGGTGAGCAAAGCAGTGCCGCGTTATTGGCAATCGCTTTGAACAAACGGGGTGTCGCAGCGATATCTATGACTGGTTGGCAGGCCGGCATGATGACCGATCAAAGCCATAATAAGGCGCGTATTCGGTCTATAGACGAGCACAAAATCAAACATCGCTTGGAGCAAGGAAAAGTCGTGGTCATCGCCGGATTTCAAGGTATGGACGAACACGGCAACATCACCACGCTGGGGCGAGGTGGTTCGGATACCACGGCAGTTGCAGTTGCGGCAAAACTCAAGTGCGAAGAATGTAGGATCTATACCGATGTAGACGGTATTTATACCACCGACCCGCGTATAGAGCCTAAAGCTCGCCGCCTTGTCTCGATTACCTTTGAAGAAATGTTGGAAATGGCAAGTCTAGGTTCAAAGGTGCTACAGATCCGTTCGGTAGAATTGGCGGGCAAGTATAATGTACCGCTTAGGGTGCTGTCTACTTTCAAAGAGGGTCAAGGCACACTGATTAGCTATGAGGAAAATTCGATGGAAGAACTAAGAATCTCGGGTGTCGCTTGCAATCAAGATGAGGCACAGCTCACCGTGCGCGGTGTGCCGGATAGACCCGGCGTTGCTGCAGGTATATTGGAACCTATCGCAGAGGCAAACATAGAGATAGATATGATTGTCCAAAATGTAGGTTCGCGCGACGGCATTGCCGATTTCACTTTCACCGTAAACCGCAGAGATTATCGTGAAGCAATGGAAATTCTAAAAACAACGGTTGAAAAGTTAGGTTCGGGACGAGTTATAGGTACCGACGACATCGTCAAAGTTTCTTTGGTCGGAGTCGGCATGCGCTCACACGCAGGCGTTGCTTCTAAAATGTTTAGTGCACTTGCCGAGGCTGGCATAGATATACGCATGATATCCACCTCAGAGATAAAAATCTCCATCGTTATAAAAGAAGAAATGATGCAAAAAGCCGTGCAAACCCTGCATCGAGCTTTTGCGCTTGATAACGATAAGTAGAACTGCCGTTTGTTGCGGTTGCACAAACGGCGTAACATTGTGCAGAACCTTCACATGGGTATATAGGTCGGACAAGCTAAGGCTTGTCCTAAATGGTAGGTACACAAAACACCACCCCGTCAGATAGAACCGCCGATTGAGACAGTAGTTCAATCGGCGGTTCTATTTTTCAACAGTCCCAGTATCAATACTTTAATAGTGTTATATAATATGCCGACAGGAGGAATATTATTATGTTAATTTTAACGAGAAGGATAGGAGAGACATTCAAAGTAGGAGATGAGGTTAGTGTTACTGTTTTGGGAGTAAGAGGAAGTCAAATAAGAATTGGCATTTCTGCGCCTAGAGGTATAGATGTTTATCGTGAGGAGATTTATGATAAAAGGAAAAATGCCGATAAGGAATCTGTCGAAAACAAAGAGAAAAAATCTGATGTTGTCGCCTCGCATTGAAGAAGTTTGCTTTCCGGTTGCGGAGAGATGGCCGAGCGGCTGAAGGCGCTCCCCTGCTAAGGGAGTATGGGGTTTGTAGCTCCATCGAGGGTTCGAATCCCTCTCTCTCCGCCATAGCCGTTTGATGGCTAAGTTCAAATTTCCGGAATCTCTGTGGTGTAGCCAAGCAGATTAAGCTGGTCAACATTTCTGTTCGTTGCGTATGCCTTAAAGTAACACGATTTCAAGTCAAATGAAAAAGCTGTATCTCTATCTCACTTATGCCGGAGCGTTGCCGTTTATTATTTGTGCTGTCTGTCTGGCATTTGATATAACATCATTACCATTGCTAGGTGCCACAAAGCAAATTTTAAGTGTGTATGCGCTTATTATTGCAACCTTCATAGCCGGCAATCACTGGGGACAACATCTTTATATGAAGAATAAATGGCAATATTATTTGCCGATATCAAGTAATGTTATTGTTGTTCCACTGTGGTTTGCTTTTTTGGTATTACCCTTTAAACCGTTACTCGTAATCTTCATACTAGCATTTCTATTTTTGTTGGTTATCGATCAAAGACTTTTCCAACATAATCTCATTACCCGTAGCTATTTTCAGATGCGTTGTTTTGCAACAGCTATTGTTGTTTCAACATTGGTCATTTCAGGAATTGTCGCATGATGGGCACCGTCCCTGAAGCCATTGTGGATAGGCTATAGCCTTCCAAGAATACTCAATGACAACACTTCGTCTTATATTAGGCGATCAGCTTTCGCACTCAATTACAAGCCTTGAAGGCTACGATCCGGTTAAGGATATCATTCTTATGTGTGAGGTATGGGACGAGGCGAGCTATGTCAAGCATCACAAAAAGAAAATTGCTTTTCTTTTTTCTGCCATGCGTCATTTTGCAAAGTCGTTGGAAGCAGATGGATACAAGATTGAATATACCAAACTTAATGACCCGAATAATGGAGGATCGTTTAGTAATGAAGTTGAACGCGCGCTAAAGCGGCATGATATTGAACGTATCGTAGTAACGCATCCGGGCGAATACCGTGTTCTGTCCGATATTAAACAATGGGAGGATAAATTTGCCATTCCCGTTGAAATCAGACCCGACTACCGATTTCTTTGTACTCCAGAGGATTTTTCTAAATGGGCAGAGGGTCGTAATCAACTACGGATGGAATATTTCTATCGAGAGATGAGAAAAAAATATCATATTCTTATGGATGGCGATGAACCCATCGGCGGGAAGTGGAATTATGATTCAGAAAACAGAAAACCTCCGAAAGAAGGATTAGACATTCCCAAGCCTTACATCGAAGATATAGACGATATCACACGCGATGTAATGGCACTCATTGCAGAACGATTTCCCAACCATTTTGGAGATCTTGAGCCTTTTTATCACGCCGTTACACGCGATCAGGCTTTGCAAGTGTTGAACCTGTTTATTGAACAAAGGCTTGGTTATTTCGGCGATTATCAAGATGCGATGATTGAAGGGGAACCGTGGATGTATCATTCACATCTCAGCTTCTATCTGAATTGTGGCTTGCTGCTACCTCTTGAGTGTGTAAAGGCTGCCGAGAATGCTTATCATCAAGGGCAAGCACCGCTCAACGCGGTGGAGGGATTTATTCGCCAGATAGTCGGTTGGCGCGAATATATACGCGGTGTTTATTGGCTTAAAATGCCCGATTATGCGCTACAGAATTTTTTTCAAGCCAAGCGCAATCTTCCCGATTTTTATTGGACGGCAGACACCAAAATGAACTGTTTGGCTCGCTGTGTTTCGGAAACTAAGCAAAACGCTTATGCCCATCATATTCAGCGTCTTATGGTGCTGGGCAATTTTGCGCTACTTGCGGGAATTGATCCCAAACAGGTCAATGAATGGTTCTTGATTGTCTACGCCGATGCCTACGAATGGGTTGAGCTACCGAATGTCTCGGGCATGATATTGTTTGCCGATGGCGGCTACCTAGCCAGTAAGCCCTATGCTGCTGGTGGTTCTTACATAAACAAGATGTCCGATTACTGTAAAAATTGTAACTACAAGGTCACAAAGAAAAACGGACCCGATGCGTGTCCGTTTAATTATCTTTATTGGGATTTCTTGGCCCGTAATCGCGACAAACTTCAATTCAATCATCGCATAGCGATGATGTACAAAACTTACGATCGGATGAATGAAGAGAGGAAGAGAGCTATCGCTCATGAGAGCAGGAAATTTCTGGATAGCCTTTTATGAAAAAGAAATTCGACCTACCGACAAAAATATGCCCGGTGTGTCGGCGACCTTTTAGCTGGCGCAAGAAATGGGAGAGGGTGTGGGATGAAGTGAAATATTGTTCAAAATCATGCGCTCAAAAAGCAAAAATATAGGTCAATCGGCGGTTCTATCACGTAATACACTACTGATTGCACCAGTAAGTTGCGACAATTCGTCTGCCTTGATGATATAAGGTGGCATGATATAGATTAGGTTTCGGAACGGTCTAATCCATACACCTTGTGCGACGAATGTTTTACATAGCGTAGTCACATCAACGGGCTTATACAGTTCAACGATACCAATTGCGCCCATGACGCGCACCTCGCGTACCGAATCGTATCGGCTACAAACTTCAAGTTCGGTTAGGAGTTGCTGTTCTATTGCTGAGATTTGTTGTTGCCATTTATTTTGTTTGAGCAATTCTATGTTGGCCGATGCGACCGCACATGCAAGTGGGTTTGCCATATAAGTGGGTCCGTGCATGAAAGCACCGGCTTCTCCCGAATCTATAATGTGGCTGATTGCCTCAGTCGTTATTGTTGCTGCAATAGTAAGATAACCAGCACCCAAGGCTTTGCCGACACAGATGATATCCGGTACCACATCGGCGTGTTGCAAAGCGAACATAGCTCCTGTTCTGCCAAACCCCGTTGCAATTTCGTCAAAAATCAGCAATACATCGTATTGACTACAGAGTTCTCTAGCATGACGCAAATAACTCGGATGGTATATATGCATGCCACCGGCACCTTGCACTATGGGTTCTAGTATCATTGCGGCAATGTTATCTGCGTTGTTTTCTAAAGTTTGTTCAAGTTTATTGACGGCATCTCGATCCTCACATTCTCTATAATGAGGTGCAGACACAAAAATTTGTTTGGGTAGGATATCGGGAAATAATTGGTGCATTCCGTTTTCTGGGTCGCAAACCGACATTGCTGCAAAAGTGTCTCCGTGATAACCACCGCGAATTGTCAACAATCGGGTTTTATTTTTTGCCCCTTTGGCTTGCTGATATTGCAAAGCCATTTTAATTGCAGCTTCTACTGAGACCGAACCTGAATCACAAAAGAAAATGCACTCTAAAGGTGAGGGCAGTAGCTCACACAAAGCCTGCCCCAATCCGACTGCCGCCGGGTGTGTTAGCCCCCCGAACATCACATGTGCCATTTTGCGAAGCTGTGTTTGTAATGCTGTATTCAATCGAGGATGATTATAGCCGTGGATTGCAGCCCACCATGACGACATACCGTCTATGAGTTGACGGCCATCACCGAGCTTCAAATAAACACCATGCGCTTCTACGATCGGCCAGGCCTCTGTTTCACTGTGCAGAGCACTATACGGATGGCGTAGATGACGGTGGTCAAACGCCAGCATTGTATCATCCCACAGAGCCGAGTCTGACTCGCTCATACTTTTGCGATGGGTGGATGATAGATTATTTGTACACGGTTGCCTTCGGGGTCAAAGCAATAAAAACTGCGCGCATTGTCGCGATGGGTTCTCGGTGGCTTATCTATTTTCACATTATGTTGTAATAAGAACTCATGCCAGAGGTCTACATCTTCGGCTTGTTTCAATACGATACCGATATGGTCTAGAGCACCTGTGCCTTCGATATCGTCAACCCGATGTAATGCTAAATTATCCCGTCCTGAACTCAGATATAGATTATCTGAATCGGGGTGCCATTCAACTGTGTAGCCGAGTAGATCTACATAAAAACGTTTGCAAATTTCTATGTTTTGCACTTTTAGTGCAACATGGCACAAACCTATGGCCTTCGGTGGTTTCATTCTTCTATAATTTCGTAGCTGTAATTAATTTCGGCAGTGCGCTCCAACATCTTGGAAACCGACGAATGTTTTTCGGCAGAGTCTTTAACTGCTTGTGCGACGATATTTTTATCAAGTTGGCGACCGCGCACCGTGAAATGTCCGTTGATACGAATGAAAACGGCAGGCTCGCTATCCGCTCGTTCGGCATCTAATGCTATTTCCACACCGTATACTTTTTGTCCAGCATTTTTTAATAGCTTGACTATATCAAAACTGCTGCATCCGCCTAATCCTACCAGTACCATCTCCATAGGTCTTGCAGCTAGATTGCGCCCGCCTGCTTCCGGCGCACCATCCATCAGCACGCTATGTCCGGAACCGGTTTCTGCAACAAAAGACATAGGGTTCATCCATTTGACGCGCACTTTCATTGTGTTTTCTGAAAAGATATTCGAGATTGGTCTTAAGTATCCCGACTATAGCCGTTAAAGAATTCGTATTTTTCTATTAATGCATCTATTTTTTTTTGGTGTTCTTCGTCCCAGTCTAATGTATCACGACTTCTTTTGGGCACTTTGTACGTCACTGCTGCGCAGCCGGAGAGATATTCAGGTGTTTTAGCAATGCTCAAAAAGTCGCATATATCCGAGAGCATTCTTTCGGGTGAGGCTATAAAATCTTCAAGACGGATCATAAAAATCCGATCAGCGGATACTCGGTCAATTAGTTTCATGTTGTCTGCGCTACGGTGTGTAAAAAATGAAATTGCTTCTTTGATTTTTTCACTCTGACTTTGTCTCCAATCAGGAATAGAATTGACCATTGAAGCGACCATGTCGTAAGGATTTCGCACATTAAACAGCAGTTTAATCGGCAGTTTAATAAATTTTTCAAGCTCTTCTAGTGTATTGGATGCAGTATTCGTCAAAGACACGGTATTATTTGGAGAGTGTTTATCACCTACTACCTCTATATTACAATCGTAATGCTGTTGATATTGTCCGGCAACATAGTTTTTTTTATTTCCTCTGTCCATATCGTGTTTGATAATAAAAGAAAGCAAAGATTCACGCGAGGTGAATTCCCCGTTCATATATCTTCTAATTACTCCTGATTCGTTGTCTATAACGATATTACGGTGTGCGCTCAGTAAACGGCAGATTAAAGATGAACCGCTTCTATTAAAACCTACAGTGAATACAGCCCTGCGTACATTTTTAATATACTTTTGATATTGAGATAATTCCGTTTCGGATTGTTGCAATGTTTGTGGTTTTTCCGATGCCATAGTGTTGAAACGATAATGTCTAGTTGAAAACCTTAAAATAAGTTCTGCATTATAGCACTGGAGAAGGATGTTGCATTAACCGTTTCCTCATCAATTTAGAATGCGTTAGACCAACGAACATTAAATGTGCCATTTGCGGAATTGGGGAAAGAGATAACATTTGACGCGCACTTTCATCATGTTTTCAAAGGTGATCTGATGGGTTTTAAGCATCTCGACTATAGCCGTTGAAGAATTTATATTTTTCTATTAATGCGTCTACTTCTCTTTCGTATACTTTGTTCCAGTTTAATGTGTTGCGGCTCCTATTAGGCATTTTGTATGTTACTTCTGTACAGCTGGCAAGATATTCGGGTGCTTTAGCAACACCCAAAAAGTTGCATATATCTGACAGCATTCTTTTGGGTGAGACTATAAAATCTTCAAGACGAATCATAAAAATCCGGTCGGCAGATACTTGGTCAATTAATTTCATATTGTCTTCGCTACGGCGTGTAAAAAATGAAATTGCTTCTTTGATTTTTTCGTCTTGGCTCTCCTTGCCATCCCAAATAGCCTTGACCATTGAGGCGACCATATCGTAAGGATTTCTAACATTAAACAGCAATTTAATCGGCAGTTTGATGAATTTTTCAAGTTCTTCTAGCGTATTGGATTCGGTCTTCGTCAAAAACACAGTATTATTTGGAGAATGTTTATCACCTATTATCTCTATATTGCCATCGTAGTGATGTTGATATTGTCCGACAATATAGTTTTTTTTGTATGCTCTGTCCATATCGTGTTTGATGATAAAAGAAAGCAAAGATTCACGCGAGGTAAATTCCCCATTCACATATTTTCTAATTATTCCTGATTCGTTATCCATAACGATATTAGGATGTGCGCTTAGTAAATCGCCGATTAAAGATGAACCGCTTCTATTAAAACCTACGGTAAAAACAGCCCCGCGTACGTTTTTAAGATACTTTTGATATTGAGATAATTCCGTTTCGGATTGCTGCGATGTTTGTGATTTTCCTAGTGCCATTTTGTTGAGCGGTAGTGTCTAGTTGAGAACCCTAAAGTTCAATGTACATTATAGCATCCACACAAAATATAACCGCCGTTTGTTGCAAATAACCGTTCCTTGTTGCAGTAGCACAAGGAACGTTAGGTTATACAAAATTTAGCTATTTATGGCTGTTAGAAATAACACGAATAGCAAAGACAAACGGCGTAACATTGTGCAGAACCTTAGCATGGGTATGTAGGTCGGACAAGCTAAGACTTGTCCTAAATAGTGGGTGCACAAAACACCACCCCTTCAGACTTCGTCTGCCACCCCTCCAAAGGAGAGGAATGCCACTTTTTCAACAGCCCCATTTATCTATTATAATAACTGACACTATGGAGAATAAATTCCAGCTATTCCCGCAAAACATCATTGCAATCATTTGGGATTTCGACGAGACGATGACACCTGAACCTATGCAAAAGGTATTGTTTGATGCTTATGGTCAGGACAGCAAGGTTTTTTGGGATGAAGTCAATCGATTACCTACCGAATACCAAACTAAAGGTTGCAACCAAGTGTCCAACACATTGGTGTATCTAAATCATATTTTAGACTATGTGCAGCAAGGTAAATTCAAAAATCTGTCCAATGCGCAACTCAAAAAGCTGGGCAAGGGTATTGAATTCTATCCGGGGTTGGTTGAGCTTCTGAAAAACCTCAAAAAGATAGTCAAAGAATCGCGGTATTCAAATTATGACTTGAGCCTTGAACATTATGTGGTTAGCACCGGGCTTAAAAAACTAATTGAAGGGAGCGATGTAGCATCCAGCTTGACGGATATATGGGGTTGTGAGTTTGTTGAAAATGATCAAGGTTGTATAGAGCGTGTTATTTATGTATTGGATGACACGACTAAAACGCGAGCGATTTTTGAAATCAACAAAGGTGTAAACAAAGACAGCAACATTCGGGTCAACGACTCTATTAAAGAGGATCAACGCCGCGTACCTATAGAACATATGATTTATATTGCCGACGGGCCTAGCGATGTGCCGGTATTTTCGGTCATCAACAAAAGTGGTGGCAGAACCTTAGGCGTTTATAATCCGCACAGCAAAAAGAAATACAAGGACGCATTCCAGTTGCGTAGGGACGGGCGTATCAATAATATGGAGGAAGCAGATTATGAAAAAAATAAGCCTGCTGCCCGTTGGCTAGAGATGACGGTTCGTGAAATTGCCGACTCAATCGTCAAAAAACGAGAGCAAAAGCGAGAACAAAGTGTTTCTCCGGCACCCAGCTACTAAGTATTTCCTCGCCTATGTATAATAAGCGAATGAATATACGACATATCCGTTTTGTCGTATCAACACCTAATATGAGGACAAGCTAATGCAAAGAATATTTTTACTGGTAGGTACTAACCTAGCTATTTTGTTCGTTCTGAACATCGTTTTGCAGTTATTCGGTGTAGGAGACTGGCTGAGTTCCAGCGGTAGCGGTCTCAATGTTGGCGGTTTGCTGCTCATCTCCTTCGTTTTTGGTTTTGCCGGGTCGCTGATATCACTTGCGTTGTCTAAAACCATAGCGAAGCGTACGATGGGAGTACAAATCATAGAAGAGCCAAGCAACAGAAACGAGAAATGGTTGCTTGATACCGTTGCCGCACAAGCCGAAAAAGCCGATATCGGTATGCCTGAAGTCGGCATTTTTGATTCACCTCAACCCAATGCGTTTGCCACTGGCATGTCGCGTAATAATGCTTTGGTGGCAGTTAGTACGGGCTTGTTGATGAGCATGGATGCTGACGAAGTTGAGGCGGTGCTCGGGCACGAAGTCAGCCATGTTGCCAACGGTGATATGGTTACTTTGACTTTGATTCAAGGTGTTCTGAATACCTTTGTAATTTTTTTCTCTCGCATCATAGGGCATATCGTTGACAGGGTAATACTCAGATCTAATAGTTATAGTTTCGGTTATTTTATGACCGTCCTGTTTGCACAGATGGTTTTGGGTGTGCTGGCGAGTATCGTCGTTATGTGGTTCTCCCGCCGTCGTGAATTTATCGCCGATTACGGTGGTGCCGAATTGGCAGGTAAAGACAAGATGATTGCGGCATTGAAGCGGCTACAATCAAAAAGTGAAGCCAAAGACCTGCCTAAGGAAATGGCAGCTTTTGGTATTTCCGGCAATGTAGGCGGTTCTCTATCTCGTCGTTTGTTCAGTAGCCATCCGCCAATAGAAGATAGAATTTCTGCATTAGAGAACACCGAACTATAAACCAATAGTGAGTAGTGTGACTAGCCCGCACAAGCTCAAAGCCTTAGTACTTGGGCCGGTGTTGGCTGTGATTGTGTACTTACTGTTGCCCGACACCTACAACGATATAAACGGTGTGCAAACGGTTTTTACAGATCCTGCCAAAGTAATCGTGGCACTTGCGATATGGATGATCGTATGGTGGGTTTTGGAAGCGATACATATTGCCGTTGTCGGTCTACTTCCGTTATTGTTGTTCCCGTTATTAACGCCGAGCGAGATCAAAACCGTTGCCCAAGCCTATAGTTCTCCAGTAATTTTTCTACTGATAGGCGGATTTTTGATTGGCTTATCGCTGCAACGGTGGCATGTAGATAAGCGCATCGCCCTACTGATTTTATCAAATATAGGTAGCCGGCCTAGAACCTTGATTTTGGGGTTTATGCTGTTATGTGCGGTGTTGAGTGCGTTCATTTCAAATTCGGCAACCGCTGCGATGATGGTGCCTATCGCATTGACCGTCATTGCATTGCTGGAGAAGCAACACCCAGCAGAAAACGACAATTTACAGCGCAATTTTTCTATTGGTTTAATGCTCAGCATCGCCTATGCTTGCAATATCGGCGGTATTTCCACAATAGTGGGAACGCCTCCGAATGCTTTTGTCGTCGGTTTTGCAGACAATATGATGGACTATGAAATCGCTTTTGCTGACTGGAGCATTGCGGTATTACCAGTGGTCTTGGTTATGCTACCGCTCACTTGGTTATTATTGACCTATTTTATTTTTCCAGTTTCTGGTCAAGCGATTGCCGGGGGGCGGGAATTGCTGCGCGATCAATATACACGGTTGCCGCCCTTAGCTCGCGGTGGCAAAATCACACTGGCAGTCTTCGTATTGGCTGTAACTTTGTGGCTAGGCAGAACGCATATACAAGCATTGAGCTTTGTCACCGATTCGGGCATCATCAGACCTTTTTCCGGTTTATCCGATGCCGGCATCGCATTGCTTGCGGCAATCCTGCTATTTGTTTTACCCGCCGGCAAAAAACAGCCTACTCTAGATTGGGACACTGCTAAGAAATTACCTTGGCATATCATCTTTCTATTCGGAGGTGGTCTGGCATTGGCACAGGCGATCAAAACATATCAAGTTGATGTGATTATTGGAGGACAGCTTACCGGGTTGGTCGGATTGCCGGATCTTTTAATTATGTTCACGATCGTCGCTTTGGTCGTTTTATTGACTGAGGTTACTTCTAATACCGCAACAACTGCGACTTTAGCACCGATTATTTCTACTTTAGCCATCACTTTGGGCATTGACCCGATACTGGCGATTACCGCAACCGCAGTCGGTGCCAGCTGTGCCTTCATGATGCCGATTGCGACTCTACCCAATGCGATTGTTCTAGGGTCGGGTTATCTAAAAATCAGAGATATGGTTAAAGCCGGGTCAGTTATTAACCTTTTCGCCATAGTTGTGGTCACCCTGGTGATGTATTTCTGGAGCGATGGAATGTTATAACTCTTGCCATAATTAAATTATGGCATTATTATAAAATATGTAATCACTGCTATGGACTCAAAAACCGAAACCCAAATGGAAGAGAAACCCAAATTTTCAGGTGCCGAAATTATTATTCGGACACTTGCCGATATGGGTGTGGATACGATTTTTGGATATAGCGGCGGAGCAATATTGCCGACTTACGATGCGATATTTCTCTATAACGAGGCGCACCGCAAAAATCAAGGGCGCGACCCGATCAACCTAATCGTTCCTGCCAACGAGCAAGGTGCAGGTTTTATGGCGGCAGGTTATGCACGCGCAAGCGGGCGACCAGGTGTTGCGTTGGTAACCTCAGGTCCTGGCGCAACCAACAGCGTGACTCCGATACGAGATTCTTTTGCGGATTCCGTGCCTATGGTGCTCATCTGCGGACAAGTACCGACCGCGGCGATGGGAACCGATGCTTTTCAAGAAGCACCTATCGTCAATATCATGTCGTCGTGCGCCAAGCATGTATTGCTTGTAACTGACCCCGAAAAATTAGAGGCGACTATTAGATCCGCCTTTGAGATTGCTGGAAGCGGTCGTCCCGGACCGGTGGTGGTTGATATCCCCAAAGACATACAAAATTGGCACGGATTCTACGACGGTAATGTCAAGTTAAATTTACCCGGCTACAAAGCCAGAATAGATAAAGTCATGCAAAACCGGATACAACCACAACATGTCCAGAAATTTTTCTCTTACCTAGACGCATCCAAGCATCCTTTACTCTATGTGGGAGGCGGCATTATAAACTCCAATGCATCGGAGGTTTTGCGGGCTTTTGTAAAACGCTATCGTATTCCGGTAGTGACCACTTTAATGGGCATTGGTTCGGTAGATACTACCGAAGAGCTCAGTCTGCACATGCTAGGCATGCACGGCACCGCTTATGCAAATTATGCGGTTGAAGACTGCGATCTAATAATTGCAGTCGGTGCCCGTTTTGATGATCGGGTCGCCGGTCGCCCGGATGCTTTTGCACCCTCGGCAAAAGCAATACTCCACATTGATATAGACACCGCCGAAATTAATAAGGTCATGGCGGCGGATTGGTCTCACAATGGCGATGCACGCACCGTGTTATCCGATCTAATGAAGTACGACAACGGCTTTTGCAAAGATTATAGCGAATGGCACGAACATATTGCCCGCCTAAAACAAAAGCATAAACTTGACTACGACCACAATAGCAAACTGGTACAACCCTACGAAGTACTAGAGATATTAAGCGAGTTAACCTGTGGTGAAGCGATCATCACGACTGGTGTGGGACAACATCAAATGTGGGCGGCACAATATCTAGATTATAAGCATCCCAGAAGTTGGCTAACTTCGGGGTCTATGGGAACGATGGGCTTTGGTTTGCCGGCCGCAATAGGTGCACAATTCGCTTGTCCCGATAAAATAGTCTGCGACATAGACGGCGACGGCAGCTTGAGAATGAACATAGGCGAGTTGGAAACGGTTATCACCTATGACTTGCCGGTGAAAATACTACTGCTCAATAACTACGGCGACGGCATGGTACGACAATGGCAGAAGACCTTCTTCAAAAATCGCTTTTCGGGAAGCGATAAATCTTTATTTCGTAAAGACTTTGTACGAGCAGCCAAAGCAGACGGTTTTCCGTTCGCCAAACGCATTGACAAACGAGAACAATTGACAACCTATATCAAGGAATTCGTAGAGGCAAAGACACCTGCATTTTTAGAAGTTATCATAGATCAAGATGCCGGTGTCTATCCGATGGTTAGTCCTGGGGCAACCTATAGGCAAATGATCACTGGCGATTATATACGCGGCCGCAAAGAAGACGAATATCTATTTGAAGAAGAAGAAATCGCTGACCCGGTCAGCAGCCCGAATACCTTTTAGTATTGCTGTATCACAGATTGAACTAGTAAGTCAATCCGCGTGATGTTGTACAGAACCTTAGCTTGATTGCTTGTCGTGCATTACAAAACGCGAAATCCTGTTACAATCGGCTTGTAATATTTAATGGTCTCGTACAAATGGAAAAATGTTAGAAGCCTATATAGTTAACTTGACAAGCTAATGTTAAAATAAACCAGTGAAAGCAAACAGAACAATCCGCTATCGCTTATACCCTGCAACTTATGAAAAGCACCAAAAGCTACATGGGACAGCTGGTTTGCATCTCTAAGCCTTGTTATTTTCACTTAACACCGTATCATGGATAAACAAGCTGTTCTAGAACTCATACAACCGAAAAAAGCCTTATGGGAGAAATCTTTTAAGGATGTACGAGTAATGTTGTTGACTATAGGATTTCCCGGTTCTGGATCATCGCTACTCGGCTACTTATTAACGGCCCACGCCAGCATGGTTATTGCTGATGAACCTTTTGTTTTTGATAAAGGAACCCCATTTGAGAAAAATATGAATAATATAAACGGAATAGAACTGGTAGGTAAAGATCACCTATATTCAGCAGACTTAAACAAGATATTTAATGTGGTTCTAGGTTTAGATTATGTGCGATGGTTAGCGGCAAAAAAGAGAAACTTCCCGAGAGAAAATAAGACTGTTTCTTTTACTGGAATTAATAAAATCAAGCGTTATCTATTAATATCTGATCAATATCAAGGTCGTTTTGAGACACTGGAGGTCATAGGAGTTAAACATTCCCGAAACAACACAAGATGTTTATCTGGAAATGGGGTATTAAAAGTCTTCAAAAAGAGGCTTGAGGAAAAAGGAATTCGCTTGAAATTTGTTTTAACGGTGCGCAATCCCTATGATATGGCTAGTCTTAGAGCCTCAAAAAATGTGTTCTACACAGAATGCAAAGAAGAAGATATTTCTGAAAAGAATATACTAAAACAGAGCATATCGTATATTGCAAAGTTATCTATGGATAACATGAAAATTCTTAAACAAATAGACCCACGAGATATATTTGTATCTAAACATGAAGAAATGGTTGCGGATCCGAGGCTGCAATTGACCAAGCTATGCGAATTTGTTCAAGTGTCTGTGTCTCCCGATTATCTGGACAGCTGTGGTTCTTATGTTCATGAAAAACCTCACAGAAGGCGATTTGAATTTGATTGGACATCGGAGCAAAAACAAGAAGTCGTATCGTTGATAGAACAATACGGCTTTTTCTCAGGATACGATTGGGAATCGTAAATACGGTAACATAGCAAAGGCTAAAAAGATGAAACAGCATTCGTATAAAAAAAGGCTTGAGGAAAGAGGCATTTGTTTGAAGTTCATTTTGACGGTCCGTAACCCTTACGATATGGTAGGCAGTAGAGCAAGCAAACTTGATAAAATTAAAGATTCTCCTCAAAAGCCAATTACAACAGATGCTATATCGTTCGTTGAAAAATGGTCCGAGGAAAACATGAAACTTCTTAAACTGATAGATCCCCAAGATATATTTGTATCTAGGCATGAAGAAATGGTTGCGGATCCGGGACTGCAATTGACCAAGTTATGCGAATTTGTGCAAGTATCCGCATCTCCTGATTATCTGGATAGTTGTGCTTCTTGTGTTCACGAAAAACCTAACAGAAGGCGATTTGAATTTGAATGGATACCAAAGCAAAAACAAGAAGTCGCATCATTAATAGAGCAATACGATTTTTTCTCGGGATACGATTGGGAATCGTAAATACGGTAACATCACAGAGGTTAAAAAGATGGAACAACACTCGTATAAAGAAAGGCTTTTAGAGCTTATACAACCAAAAAAAGATTTGTGGGAAAAATCTTTTAAGGATGTACGGGTGATGTTGCTGACTATAGGTTTTTCCGGTTCCGGGTCTTCGCTACTCGGCTATTTACTAACGGCACACTCGAATATGGTTATTGCCGATCAACCAGCTATCCGTTCTGGTGAGCCAGTTGCATTGGATATAAACGATATAAATGGAATAAGTAAAAAGGAGGGTGGCTTATATTCGGCAGACTTAAACAAGATATTCAATGTAATTTTAGGTGTAGACTATATACGGTGGTTAGCGGTCAAAGAAAAAAGAGAAAATAATAATATTCTTTTTGCTCAAGGTACGAGACAGAAACGTTATATATTAGTGCCTAATCAATATCAAGGTCGTTTTGAAATATTAAAGGTTTTAGGAATCAAATGCTCTACTAAAACCACAGAATATTTATCTAGCGAGTGTCAATTGACAACCCTCAAAAAGAGGCTTGAGGAAAGAGGCATTCGCTTGAAGTTCATTTTGACGGTCCGCAATCCCTACGATATGATAGGCAATAAAACAGGCAAATGGAATAAATATAAAGATTCCCTTCAAAAGCCAATTACAACAAAGGCTATATCGTATGTTGAAGAATTGTCTGAGAAAAGCATAAAAATTCTTAAACAAATAGATCCCCAAGACATATTTATATCTAGGCATGAAGAAATGGTTGCAGATCCAAGACTACAATTGACCAAGATATGCGAATTTGCGCAAGTATCCGCATCTCCAGATTATCTAGATAGCTGTGCTTCTTGTGTTCATAAAGAACCTCGTAAAAGACAATCAGAGTTTGATTGGACATCGGAGCAGAGAGAAAAGGTTGAGTCGTTGATAGAACAATACGACTTTTTATCAGGATACGATTGGGAGTCGTAAATACGGTAGCATAGCAGAGGCTAAAAAGATGAAACAACACCAGTATGAAAAAAGGCTTTTAGAGCTTATGCAACCGAAAAAAGATTTATGGGAGAAATCTCTTAAGGATGTACGGGCAATGTTGCTGACTATAGGTTTTGCTCGTTCTGGATCATCGTTAGTTGGTTATCTACTAACAGCACATCCTAGCTTAGTTATTGCTGATGAGCCTTTCGTTTATAAGTTAAGAAGACCATTGGCAACATACATAAATAATATAAATGGAATAGAGATGAAGGAAACAGATTGTCTATATTCGGCGGACTTAAACAAGGTATTTAATGTGGTTTTGAGCATAGATTATGTGCGAGGGTTATTGGCAAAAGAAAAAAGACAACCTTCAGAGAATAATAATATTCTTTTTGCTATAAATGATAGAGAGCAGCGTTATATATTGGTGCCTAATCAATATCAAGGTTGTTTTGAAACACTGAAAGTCTTAGGAGTCAAATGCTCTGGATACAACGTACAAGGTTTACTTAAAAAAAGTGTATTGAAAACCTTCAAAAAAAGGCTTGAGGAAAGAGATATCTGCTTGAAATTCATTTTGACGGTCCGCAACCCTTACGATGTGATAAGCAATATAGCGAGCAGACTTAATAAAATTGAAGATTGTACTCAAAAGTCTATTACAACAGATGCTATATCGCGTGTTGAAGGATTATCCAAGAAAAACATGAAGCTCCTTAAGCTGATAGATCCCCAAGACATATTTGTATCTAGGCATGAAGAAATGGTTGCAGATCCGAAGCTGCAACTGACCAAGCTATGCGAATTTGTGCAAGTGCCCGTATCTCCCGATTATCTGGACAGCTGTGCTTTTTGTGTTCATAAAAAACCTAGCAGAAGGCGATTTGAATTTGAATGGACATCAAAGCAAAAACAAAAAGTCGCATCGTTGATAGAACAATACGATTTTTTCTCAGGATACGATTGGGAATCGTAAATACGGTAACATCACAGAGATTAAAAAGATGGAACAACACTCGTATAAAGAAAAGCTTTTAGAACTTATACAACCGAAAAAAGATTTATGGGAAAAATCTTTTGACGATGTACGGGTGATGTTACTGACTATAGGTTTTCCTTGTTCTGGATCATCGTTAGTTGGTTATCTACTAACAGCACATCCTAGCGTAGTTATGGCTGATGAGCCTTTTATTTATAGGTTTAGAGACGCATTGGCAACATACATAAATAACATAAACGGAATAGAGCTGGAGAAAACAGACTGTCTATATTCGGCAGACTTAAACAAGATATTTAATGTGGTTTTGAGTGTAGATTATGTGCGATGGATAGGGAAAAAGAAAGAGAACCGTTTTACTAAAGGTGAGAGACAGAGACGTTACATACTGGTGCCTAATCAATATCAAGGGCACTTTAAAGCACTGAAAGTTTTAGGAATCAAACGCTCTTGGAACAACACACAGGGCTTACTTAATGAGGATATACTTATAACCTTCAAAAAAAGGCTTGAGGAAAGAGGCATTTGCTTGAAATTCATTTTAATGGTCCGAAACCCTTACGATATGGTAGGCAGTAGAGCACACAAACTTAATAAAAATAAAGATTGTAATCAAAAGCTAATTAAAACAAATGCTATATCGTTTGCTGAAAAATGGTCTGAGCGAAACAGGAAACTTCTTGGACTGATAGATCCTCAAGATGTATTTGTATCTAAGCATGAAGAAATGGTTGCAGATCCGAGGCTGCAACTGACCAAGCTATGCGAATTTGTGCAAGTGCCCGTATCTCCCGATTATCTGGACAACTGTGCTTCTTGTGTTGATGAAAAACCTAGCAGAAGGCGATTTAAATTTGAATGGACATCAAAGCAAAAACAAAAAGTCGCATCGTTGATAGAACAATACGACTTTTTCTCAGGATACGATTGGGAATCGTAAATGGGATGGTATAGGAAAGCAAGCAGAATATATGCGATAATCTGCCTGCCCGCCTTCTTTTTGACGATATATATGCTATAATTAGCGAAAATATTTAAGGAGTGAAATATATGAAACCTGCTATAACTAACTTAATTGCTACAGTCTCTTTTATCGCAGTTTTTGTCGTTTTAGTATATCTTATTGCCAATTATTGATAAGATAGATTGTTGCAAAGACTGCAAAAAGCTTATTTGCTTGGCGGCCATAGAGCGTTAGTACCACCCGATCCCATCCCGAACTCGGAAGTGAAATGGCGCATCGCCGATGGTAGTACAGGGTTTCCCTGTGTGAGAGTAGGACACCGCCAAGCGTTTATTTGATACTCTGCTATTGCATTAAAAAGCAGAGACTCCCTCTTTATTCTAAGATTTATGGACTACGACCTTGAATTCTTTTTGGTGCTTGCCACCATCATCACCGGCTTGCTTGCTTTGGCTCTTGGGGTCTATCGTAAGTCCGACGACTATGATAAGAAATCGGCACAAACACCTAGTTTATCTTTTCGTATTGCCGATAATGTGGCTTCTTTCTTCCCGATTCTGTTAATCGTTCTATTGATACGAAGTTTTATTATAGAACCGTTTAGAATCCCCTCAGGTTCCATGCTACCGACCTTGGAAATTGGAGACTTTATTATGGTCAATAAGTTCACTTACGGCATCAAGCTACCAGTGCTACATAACACGCTAATAGAAATGGATTTGCCGCAAAGAGGCGATGTTGTGGTTTTTCGCTATCCTCAAGACTCAACGAAGGACTATATCAAGCGCGTTGTCGGTATCCCCGGCGACAAGGTCATCTACAAAGACAAACAACTGCATATCAACGGTGTCCCGATCACTCAAGTAGAAAACGGCAACACACCCTACACCAGCATCTACGGTACCGATTTATTCGAGAGAACCGAGTATTTGGGCGATGTTAAACACAATATCCTCGTTGCCGACATTTCCATGAAAGGATTAGAAAACGAATGGCAAATTCCCGAAGCGAATTATTTCGTGATGGGAGATAATAGGGATAATAGCAACGACAGCCGAGTTTGGGGATTTGTTCCTGAACAAAATCTGGTAGGGAGAGCATTTTTGATTTGGATGAACTGGAATCATCAAGAAGCGCAAATCGGATTTTCCAGAATAGGTAACAGCATACGGTAAATACAACTTGAATATGGAACTGGAAAAAATTTTAAGCGAAGATTTTAGAAACCACCAATTATTCAAACAAGCAATCACGCACCGTAGCCATGCTAAAGAACATAACGAACGTTTAGAATTTCTAGGCGATGCGGTTCTGCAATTATTAATTTCCGAATATCTCTATAATAATTTTTCCGACAAGCCAGAAGGTCAACTCACGCGAATGCGTGCTCGCTTGGTACGCAAAGAAACATTATCAGAGATAGCGAGTGATCTTCATCTAAGAAAATGGCTACAATTAGGTCGCGGACAAAGGGGCGATCAATTAAGCAATGCCATATTGGCGGATGCCTTGGAAGCAATCATAGGTGCATTCTATTTATATCAAGGTTTGCAGCCTACATGGCAGTTCATACAACAAATATATACCGAACACTTGAAGCAATTATCTGGTTCCGACAACTTTAGCGATGCTAAAAGCCGACTGCAGGAATATCTACAAGCGCGCAGTTCTCCGCTCCCCCAATATCAACTGAAACAATCTACACAACAAGGTTTTTGGATGATTTGCAAGGTTGGACAAGGACAGACCGAAGGCAAGGGAAAGACTAAACGCGATGCCGAACAGCAAGCGGCTCATGCAATGTTGTATAAGCTGGAGCGCAAGTGATGAACACTCAAGCTAAACCGAATATATCAATTGCGCGTCGTTGCGGTTTTGTAGCTTTATGTGGTAGACCAAACGTAGGAAAATCAACCCTGTTCAACCGCCTGATTGGACATCATTGGGCTGCGGTGACGCACAAGGCACAAACCACCCGTCATAATATACAAGGCGTATTAACCGAAAGCGATACCCAAATGATCTTTATAGACTCACCAGGGTTGAATGAAAGCATACATCATCCCTGGAATCGAATGTTAAATCGCAACGCTAAGGCGGCTATGCTGGGTGTTGATCTAGTGATGCTGGTTGTTGATAGCAGAATGTGGACGAAAGCCGATGATGCGGCTTTGAAGATTATACAATCGGGTGTCTCACCTTGTGTTTTGGTGCTTAACAAAACGGATCTGCTCAAAGAAAAGCAATCGCTTTTAACTACTATAGATAAAATTCGTGGGCACGGCTTCTCTGCGATCGTGCCGCTCTCGGCGCGTAGGGATAAAGATTTTGGCGATCTCAAAGCCGAGCTTAAAACACTGTTACCGCAAGCCGATTTTATCTTCAAAGGAAACCCAAGCAGTCATCAAAGCCCCAAGGTGATTGTTCAAGAATTGGTTCACGAGCAAGTCATGCGCTATTTACACGAAGAAATTCCCTATACGATGGATGTAGAAGTTTCAACGGTCGAAATACTAGAAAACCGATTGCGTATAGAAGCCTTTTTATGGGTGTTGAAAGACAATCAGCGAGCTATTGTAATAGGCAAAGGAGGTGGTCGACTTAAGACAATAGGAACTGCTGCACGAAAAGCGATAGAGGATACACTTAGCCTGCCGACCTATTTGAAATTGAGTGTTAAAACTCAAAGCAAGCAACACGGTAAACGTATGCTTCGGGAACGAGCTGAAGATGATATCGCAATGCTAAGAAATCAATCTGAAACAAACGGGTTATGAAAAATTTTCAAACCACTTTGGGCGTTAATATAGACCATGTCGCAAACTTACGCCAAGCCCGCCATACACCCTACCCGGATTTTCGCCGTGCCGTTGCCGAAGCCGAAGCGGGAGGAGCAGACGGTATTACAATTCATCTGCGCGAAGACCGCAGACATATTCAGGATGCCGATGTCTATCTTGCTCGTCAATGTGTGAGTACACACCTCAATTTGGAAATGGCGGCGACGGGAGAGATGCTTGAGATCGCACTTCAGGTCAAACCCGACTATTGCTGTTTGGTGCCGGAGAAGCGCGAAGAGCTTACTACCGAAGGTGGATTGGATGTGCATAAAAATATCAGACGTATTGCAGGTATATGCGAGATGCTGAGTGCTGCAGGCATTGCCGTTTCGCTCTTTGTAGAACCCGATTTATCGGTTCTAGAGTTGGCAGTACAGTCTGGTGCTAAAATCGTTGAACTGCATACCGGAGAATATGCATTGGCAACTGGCGATGCACAACGACAAGCACATCAGCGTATCGTAGATGCTGCTCGTCAAGGGGCAGACCTCGGATTACAAATCAATGCCGGACACGGCTTGACATTAGATAATGTAGGAGCCATCGCCGCAATCCCGCAAATCCAAGAATTGAATATCGGTCATGCCATTGTTGCCGATGCGATTTTTATTGGTCTAAAAGAAGCAGTGCGAACATTCAAGAAAACCATAACACTAGCCGGCGAGTCGTCCAAATGATTTATGGCATCGGCATAGACATTGTTAGCATTGATAGAATCAAGCGCATACTAGGAAAGTATCCCAAGCGATTCCCTAAACGAATTTTGCATCCGCAAGAATATACCGACTATAGTAAGAGACAAGACAAAGCAGCTTTTCTTGCTCGCCAGTTTGCTGCTAAAGAAGCGGTTAGCAAAGCCATGGGCAGCGGCTTTACTGAGAACTTGTACCCTAAATCAATACTGATTAAACGCGACCAATACGGCAAACCTTATGCCATACTGAATCAAAGCGAGAAACAACCAACCAACCAAACCATCCTAGTGAGCATCAGCGACGAAGCAACTTATGCAATCGCCCAAGCCATCATTGTCAAACCATAGAGGCGTACCATTCCCCTCCTACACAAAAAACGTAACAGCTACACGCGCCCCAACAAACTACTCAACCCAATCAATATTTTTTCTAATTTTTTTATTGTATTCCAAAGCTGCCTTGAGCAGAGTCATCTCAACATCTTGCCTCACAGCATAGTGATATAAAGCCCCCGAGTCTTTGGGCAAACATTTTCCTCCCCAACCCCGATCTCCGTCGTGTCCCGGCACATTATAATGACTGCCACCCAACCTCGAATCATAATGCAATATCGCTGCGATGTCTTCCCAACTGTCGGTGCTATCCATTTGTTCAAATAAATCGTAGAACTGATTCATCATGCTGACCTTTATTGCCAAATAAGTATTCCTCATGTACTTAATGTAAGCCGCATTGACCGCACTACAATAACCTACCTTGCACGGTTGGCACTCGCTGTAATCTTCGTATAACTTTTGTAATGCACGACTATGCTCAGGCTCGCCGCCGATCACTCTACAATCGGGGTTCAGGAAATCCTGTATCGCATTTTTCTCCGTCAACAGCTCGGGTGATATAACAATATTCATCTTCGGCCATGTCTCAAGATACTCTTTTACTTTAGAAGGCAAAACGGTACTTGCAATCACAACAATTTTAGAACCTGAGAGTTTCTCTTGCGCTATCGCCTCCATACAGCTGTCCAATATGGTTGAGTCAAATTCCCCATAAACATCATCAGGTGTTTTTAGTTTTTGGGGAGTAGGCACGCAGATAAAACTAAACTCGCAAGCACGATAAACCTCTGTAATTGAGTTGCAAAACCCCTCGCCACTATCTGCACGATAAAGTGGGTCGTATATATGTAGTTGTGTCTTTTTCTCAAACCCTCTAGCAACCGCCTTGCCGACTGTGCCGTAACCTATAATACCTATATTCATTTTGATTAAATTTGTCTCATATCCAGAATAAAAGAGCTGATTATAACAAATAGAACCGCCGATTGAGCCAGTAGGTCAATCGGCGTGACTTTTTGCAGAACTTTAGTGTGGGTATGTGGGTCGGACAAGCTAGGGCTTGTCCTCATAAGTTCAGAGCAGCAAAGGTGCGTAAATCAGACATTATTTATAGGGTACCTTGTATAATTTCCAGTTTTTGCACAAAAGCCATGACCGCTGTTTGTTGCAAATAACCGTTCCTTGTTGCAGTAGCACAAGGAACGTTACGTTATACAAGATTTAGTTATTTATGGCTGTTAGAAATAACACGAATAGCAAAGACAAACGGCGTGACTTTTTGCAGAACTTTAGTGTGGGTATGTAGGTCGGACAAGCTAGGGCTTGTCCTCACTCCACATAGGACTGTTGAAAAAGTACCGTCATTGTAAAAACTCAACCGCTTGCGCCACTTGGTTTTGGTTTCCATAAATTAAATGGTGTGCGATTTCGTTTGTTTAGACGCAAACGGCGGTTCTATTTTTCAACAACCTCAATTATGTTTTTATAATTTCTTCTGCAAGTGTTAAAATAGTAAAAATGGATACACATAGAATAACTAGATCTAGGTCATTCCAACAATATAAGCTAAACATCAGAAACTACATAGCATTGTCAGCACCTACTGTAAATATTGTGGCATTTGGAAATACCATAGCTAGGTATGGAGAGTGACATAAGCTGGTCGGTGAGGCATCAAACATAGTCTTGATTAGCTTCATTGAAAGGAATCTCAATAACTATGGCTACAGACCTATTTTCCCCATTTGACCCGCTCAACGGAACACCTGTGACAATCGTGTTCGGAACTTTTAACTATCGAGATGTCATCAATAAATGGATTAACCATGCCTTGTCAACTTGCGACCATTGGCGAATTATCTGTCTAGACCAAGAATTGGTTAGTTGGCTAAACGAAATGGGGCACGGTACCTGCGCAGTTTATCTGCATGATTTATTTCCAGATATGACGAGGCACAACTTGGATAACTCAGATAAAAAGCCTAGAGCAAAGGTGATTTTTTCATTGCGCAAAAAAATTTTTTATGCGCTTGCCGAGTCAGGACGTGATTTTATCCATAGCGATGCCGATGCATTTTGGTTGCAAGATCCTCGCCCTTGGCTGAAACAGCATACTGAATTTGATTTGCTTGTGTCTCAGGGCTCATTCTCACCAAAGCCACAATTCTCTCGTCATCGCTTTACCCTTTGCGCAGGCTTTTTTCTTTGCCGTGCCAATGTTCGGACCAAAAACTATTTTCGACAAGTAGCAGAGGCTAAATGGTACTTCGATCAGAAATCTATGAACGAAGTATTGTTAAATGACCCCGAAGCATACTGGCAAATGCGGCAACCCTCTGTTTGGTCAAGCAGTACAGGAGAAATTGGAGGAAAATGGCAAAAAACACTGAGCCCGGGGAGACCATACCGGTTGCGCTCGTTACATAATTATATCTTCATAAGTCCGGAAATTATCAAAGGTAAGTTCAGCAATGGACTGACTGTCGGCGTGATCCCGATGCATCTGGTCACAAGAATTAATTATCAGTGGCCAACCTCTCCTTTTGTTGTACATATCTATGCTAACAAGAGATAGCAAGTTGTTGAAGAAGTGTCCCCTAGATATATAGGGGTGGACTAGTATGTCCGTTCAAATGTGTCGTGTCAGCATAGTTATCGTGTTTATACATTGAATTTATGGCAACCATTATTCCCTCCTTTCAGGAATTAGAGTTATCTATCCTCTATTGACCGGGGTATCAGTTCTATCATTCGGTTCCGATCGGTTTTCGGTATCTTGAGTAGCAGGAGGCAAAACATCGGCAGCGATAGGTAGCATGAGTTGAGGATTTTTTGCTGTGACTTCTTCCACACTTTCTACTTCCGGTAATTCTGATATTGAGCGAATATTGAAGTCATCCAAAAAGCCTTGTGTGGTGGCATAGAGTGCGGGCCGGCCTGGTACTTCTTTGTGTCCGACTATTTTTATCCAGCCGCGCTCCTCTAAGGTGCGTATTGTGCTAGTGCTAACCGAAACACCACGTACTTCTTCTATACCGGCACGCGTAATCGGTTGTCGGTATGCAATGAGTGCCAAGGTTTCAAGACATGCTTTGGAATAACGCGGTGGTTTATCTTCCCATAATTTTGTCAACCACGGCGCATGTTCGGTGCGTGTTTGATAACGATAGCCTGAGGCTACTTCAGTCAATTCTATACCGCGATCTTCACAATCGTCACTTAAATCTTTTAATATTGTTTTAAGCAGTTCAATGTCCGGAGACTTACCGTTCTCGCGCAATAGTTTTTTCATTTCTTTGAGGTTAATGGGACGTGCCGATGCCATCAATAGGGCTTCTACTATTTGTTTTAATTGTTTTTTTTCGGTTATCGGCATCATCGTCTCCTTACATAAATTGGTGCCCAAAATCCGCTTTGTACAATCGTTATCATGTTAGCTTTCAGTAGTTCAAGCAGGGCTAGAAACGCAACTACCACACCGGCTTGCCCTTCTTGGGGGTTGAAGCAGTTTCTGAACTCCACGCTATGTTCGGAATCAAGTAGTCTGAGGACTAGGTTGATACGGTCGCTTACCAGCAGAGGTTCGGTGGTGATCTTATGCTGTTGATAGAGTGCTGCATGTGCCAGTGCCTCTTTATAAGCATTTGTTAAATCTTCCAGTTCTACTTTGGGCAAAGGCTTGACGATATGTAATCCTTCGCAGGAGGTCTCAAATCCGTAGGTTTCACGTCCGCTACGAGGCATCGCGTCAAGGGACTCGGAGGCGTTTTTGATACGCTCGTATTCTATTAAGCGGCGTACTAAATCGGCACGCGGGTCTTCTTCCTCGTCGTCTTCGTCTTGTTCGTGACGCGGCAGCAACATTCGCGATTTAATCTCCGCTAAAATTGCAACCATCAGTAAATACTCGGCGGCGAGTTCTATTTCCAGTTGTTTCATCAGTTCTATATATTGGATATATTGATCAGTAATTTTAGCAATCGGCAAACTCAGAATATCGAGATTTTGCCGTCTGATTAAATAGAGCAGTAAGTCTAGAGGCCCTTCAAAAGTCTCTAAAAATACCCGTAGCGCATTAGGAGGAATATATAGATCCTGAGGCAACTCCGTGGTCGCTTCATCTCCGATGACTGCAAGTACGGGTTTTGCCTCCAGTGTTGTGTCCATGTTCAGCGATGTATTAGTTTAATTGCCAGCTTTACCTCTTCCAAAGTATCGTTTGCGATATCACGAACTGTTTCGTTTGCTTCAGTGATTATTTTCTTGACGGTTGCCTTATCTTCCTCGTATTCCTTGGAGCGTTTGCGTATGGGTTCGGCTTCGGCTTGCACCGCTTCAATCAGCGGTTTTTTACATTCCAAGCAACCAATGCCGGCACTACGACAACCGTCTTGCACCCATTGTCGGGTTTTTTCATCAGAATATATTGTATGCCATTCCCATACCGGGCATTTGGTAGGTTCGCCCGGATCCGTGCGCCGCTTTCTCGCCGGATCAGTGGGCATGGTGCGTAATTTTTTTTCTATCATCTCAGGGGCTTCTCTTAATGCGATAGTGTTGCCATAAGATTTAGACATTTTTTGACCGTCAGTACCAGGTGTCTTAGTTGCTTGAGTCAATAAGGCTTCCGGTTCCGGCAATATCAATTTTGAATGGCCGTCCAAGTAACCATAAAGCCGTTGACGATCTCCATAAGAGATATTTTGTTGGGAGTCAACGAGTGCAACCGCAGTATCGTGTGCTTTATCGTCTCCTTGTTCTTGGTGTTTGCGACGTAATTTGAGATAAAGTTCTGCGTTTTTCGTGCCTAGTCGTTGGATCGCGTTTTCAACTTTTTCTGCAAAGTTGTTTTCGCAACCGTAGATATGGTTAAAACGGCGAGCAATCTCTCGGGTTAGTTCTATATGTGCGACTTGATCTTCTCCGACTGGCACATAATTTGCCTTGTACATCAGAATATCTGCAGCTTGTAGCAAAGGATAGCCCAGGAAACCATGAGTCATCAAATCTCTGTCGCTCAGTTTAGCTTGCTGGTCTTTATAGCTAGGCACTCGTTCAAGCCAAGACAACGGGGTGATCATCGAGAGTAGCAGTTGTAATTCGGCGTGTTCGGGGACTTGCGACTGTATAAACAACTTTGCATTGCCGGGGCTGATACCGCACGCCAACCAATCGATAATCATTTGTAGCGCGTATTCTTCTATATGTTCGGTTTCGTCGTAATGCGTTGTTAATGCATGCCAGTCGGCAACAAAAAACAAGCAATCGTGGGTTAGCTGCAGTTCCATCCAGTTTTTTATAACACCGTGATAATGCCCTAGGTGCAATGCGCCAGTCGGGCGCATACCGGATACAACTCGTTTGGTTTGTGTAGTCGAGATATTCACGTAGAATTGCCGCTCGCGTCAATGGAGCGGGTGAAGGGAATCGAACCCTCCTTACCAGCTTGGGAAGCTGGAGTAATAACCACTATACGACACCCGCCTTAATCACCGATTAGATTTTTTCTTTCAGACGCGCAGCTTTGCCGCTTAATTTTCGCAAATAATATAACTTGGCGCGCCGGACTTTGCCGTAGCGTTTTACTTTTACACTGTTGACAAGCGGACTGTAGGTTTGGAATACTCTTTCTACACCTTCGCCGTGCGAGTTTTTTCTAACCGTAAAAGAGGAATTGAGACCACGGTTGCGTTTTGCTATCACCACACCTTCAAAAGCCTGCAGTCGTTTACGATTACCTTCTTTGACCTCAACCTGAACAACGACGGTGTCGCCGGCCTGAAAATCAGGCAGTTCCTTATTGATTTGCTCTGCTTCTAATTGCTCAATGATATTGCTCATTTGTTATTTCCTCGTTGCATGATCGTCTTGTTGTGCTAAATAATCGTCTATTATAGCCTGTTCTTCGTTGTTTAAGGTATATTGCTTAAATAAATCAGGGCGCCTTTGCAAAGTCCTGATTAACGATTGTTTTAATCGCCAATGCCTTATCGCTTGATGATTTCCGCTCAATAAGACCTTTGGTACTTGCGAGCCTTCAAAGTCGGCAGGACGCGTATAATGCGGACAATCCAAAAGCCCGTGCATAAAAGAATCTTGCTCTGCCGATTCTTGCTCTCCCAACACGCCTTCGTACTGACGCGCAATGGCATCAATCAATACCATAATCGCCAATTCACCTCCGCTGATTACATAATCACCAATAGACCATTCTTCGTCTACTTCCAGTTCTATCAGCCGTTCGTCAATGCCCTCGTAGCGGCCGGCAAGCAACACCAAACCATCGTATTGTGCCAAACGGTTGATAGTTTGCTGATCTAGACAACGACCTTGGGGGCTCATATAGATCGTCTTATAAGAACCCTGTTGTTGTGCTTTAGCGTTGCGCAAAGCCGAACATAATGGTTTTGCCATCATCACCATACCGGGACCGCCACCGTACGGACGATCGTCTACCGTTGCGTGAACATCGTCGCTATAATCTCTAGGATTCCAATTATTCAGTTGCAAAGTGCTGTTATGAATGGCACGTCCGACTACACCGCTTTGCAGTGCTCCGAACATTTCCGGGAAAATTGAGATTGTATCTATTCTCACCGCATCACTCTCTTTTGAGAAGTTTCAAATGGTTTTAGCTTTTTATCGCACCGACAAGTATTCGGTATGATAAATCAGGTGATCGGCTGTTACTTGTGGTCAGCTTTTTTATTTGCTTCGGATGATTCGGGTGTTTCCATTGGTGTTTCTGCGTTGAGCGCATCACCGATATCCTCGGACTTAGCTTCTGCTTCGGGAGAGGTCGCTTGCTTTTCTTCCTGTGTGCTTTCCGGCTTATCTTCCAGTCCTAATTTTGCTTGTGCTTGCGGTTTTGATTCTTCGGATGATTGTTTAGCTTCTGTGATAGCTTTTGTTTCGGCAGGCGGCTCGTTTTCGGTTGCAGGTGCTTTAGGGGGTTCTGCTGTGCTGGTATCGGTTTTTTTGACTTTTGCTTTTATAGCGAATTCCTCTTTTTCCAACTTTGAGATAATGGATGAAACACGCGATGATGATTTGGCACCTTTAGAAATCCAATAATCAAACCGATCTCGGTTCAATAGCACTGGTATTTCGTCTTTAACGGCAAAGGGATTGAAATAACCGAGTCTTTCCAAGTAGCCGCTATCCCGCCGCCGCCTAGAATCGGTTACTACTATATGATAAAAAGGATGCTTTTTCGCACCACCTCTAGCAAGTCTTACAACTATCATTTATGTCCTATATATGAGAAAGAGGCTATTCTAATCTATTTTGGGATTATATCCAAACGCTACCGCAACAAACGGCGGTTATATTTATCTGCAACGTATTTTTCTACGAGGGCTTTGAACTCAGATACCAAGTTGTCGCCGGATAGTGTGAGTTCGTGTTTGCCGTCTATATAAACGGGTGCTACTGGACGCTCACCGCTGCCCGGTAAGCTGATACCTATATCCGCGTGCTTGCTTTCCCCAGGTCCATTGACTACGCATCCCATTACTGCCACAGTCATTTCTTCGACACCAAGATATTGTGTTTTCCAATCTGGCATTCTCTGTTGTATATAACTTTGTATTTCGGATGCGAGTTTCTGAAAATAATCGCTACTCGTACGCCCACAGCCAGGGCAAGCGATTACCGCAGGAATAAATGCGCGTAATTTGAGGGCTTGCAATATATCCTGTGCAACCAAAACTTCTTCGCTACGGCTACCACCGGGTTTAGGGGTGAGTGAGACCCGTATCGTATCGCCAATTCCCTCTTGAAGTAAAATTGCCAATGCCGCGCTTGAGTTAACCATCCCGCGCCGTCCCATACCGGCTTCAGTGAGACCCAAGTGAAGTGGGTAATCGCATTGTTTGGCAAGCATTCGGTACACGCAAACCAAGCCTTGTAGATCACTGAGTTTGCACGATAGGATGATTGCGTTGTGCGCTAAGCCTAAGTTCTCGGCTTGTTCGGCACTTTGCAATGCCGACTCGATCATCGTCTTATAAGTGATTTCGTCTAACGATAGCGGGTTTTGTAACTTGGCATTATCGTCCAGTCTATTTTTCAGCAGGTCTTGATCCAAACTACCCCAATTTACACCAATGCGAACAGGTTTTTGATATAGACATGCGTACTCTATCATTTCGGCAAACTGTATATCGTGTTTAGAACCACGTCCCACATTGCCGGGGTTGATGCGTAGCTTGTCCAGATGGGCAACACATTCGGGATATTTGCGTACTAGCTTGTGACCGTTGTAATGGAAGTCTCCCACCAGTGGAACACGATTGCCTGAGGCATCCAATTTTTCTACGATTTCGGGTATCGCACGAGCTGCTGCTTCGTTGTTGACAGTGATGCGCACCAATTCCGACCCTGCTTGTGCAAGTTCTATAATTTCGGCAGTGGTCGCGTCAATGTCGGTGGTGTCGGTAGCAGTCATCGATTGCACTACGATGGGTGCCGTGCCGCCGATAGTGATATCGGCAACCTGTACCGACACGGTGCGTCGTCTATGTATGGCGGGAAGTTTTATGCTTTGTGTCATTTATAGCGCAACTCGTATAAAATGTAGTGAATATTATACAACGACAGACAATCACAGATGGCATTTTTAGGAACAATATCGTGCGAGACCAAAGGTAAAGGGTTATATGACCTAAGTTCCCGCGTGCAGCATTTGTTGCCTACTGATGCCGAAGGCTTGTGCCATTTATTCATTCAACATACCAGTGCGTCGTTGGTTATCACTGAGAATGCCGACCCTACCGTTCATTCGGATTTAGAAAATTTTATGAGTAGACTGGTAGTTGACGGAGACCTCTTGTATCGGCATACTGCCGAAGGTCCCGACGATATGTCCGCGCATATACGGTCGGTACTGACTAAAAGCGAATTAAACATACCGGTACAAGCGGGGCGATTAATGCTAGGTGTATGGCAAGGTATTTATTTGTGGGAGCATCGTAGCTATGCTAAACAACGTTCGGTGGTCTGCACACTAATCGCCTAAGTAATTCTACATGGCATTTTCTATGGTGCCCGGGGCCGGAGTCGAACCGGCACGAGCATCACTGCTCGAGGGATTTTAAGTCCCTTGCGTCTACCAATTTCGCCACCCGGGCATGCAATCGTGAACTTCGGTCTTTTCGTTGACAAAGGCTAGTGCCGGAATCGAACCGGCATAAACGGCTTTGCAGGCCGCTGCATGACCATTCTGCCAACTAGCCGAAACCTTATCGGCAGGCATCAGCCTGCCTCTAACTTAATCGCATATTTTACTATGTATCCGACATCGTATAACAATAAAAAGTTTGATATATCATAAACGGCGGTCGTCGTAGCACTAGTCCATTCCCCTCCTGTGGAGGGGTGGCAGGCGCAGCCTGACGGGGTGGTTATCAGAGTTCTGCACAATGTTACGCCGTTTTTGCTACTGAAACAATCGGCGGTTCTATGATATCGGGTTGATGATTGCAATCACTCCGATGATGGGATGGTCTATGTAGAATAATGTCTCATCTGGCATAATTCTTTCTAGATGTATGGGAATGGAAAAAGTCTGTGGTGTATCAACGAACTCAGGAGTGTCGTTAAAATTAGGGTCGTATTGGAAATCTAATATAAGTTTGAAGAAACGTTCAAAACTCATCCAAGCAGTACCTTTGAGTAATCCGTTCTGAGGTCCTTTCAAGATATTGATGTAGGGTGTCTGGGCGCGGTGTAAAGGCGGTTGCCGCCATCCACCGTGGTAAAGTAATTCATAGCGGCTATCAAGCTGGATTTTTTGCGCCTCACTGGTTAATTTCAACTGATTTTTGGACACTGCATGTATATCATCGTTGGCATTCGTTTGAGATAAGTTCAAGGCTGCGCGTTCTGAGTGCTGGCTTGTCTGCATATGGCTCAAGTCTTTGAGTTTGTCTATTGCGCTATCGGCTTCTATTTGCTTGAATACGATAATCTCTGCTTGGTATAGTTCGGCAATATCTTGTGCGTTTGCATGGCTACAGTAGATTAGAAGCGATATCGCTAAAAATAAAATTTTCATCTAAGCTGCCTCCTGTGACGATAAGAGTTTAATGAAGTCTTTTATTTTTGATTCTCGCACCGCAACAGTCTCCATGCTATCCTCGTTCTCGCTTATGATGAGCTTATGATTGCCTATAAAGCGGTATTTCTCAGGTTCTTTTTTTACCATTTCAATAAGTCTGTCCAGGTCAAGTTTGGGTTGTTCTTCAAAGTGTATATTCAATTCAGATTCGTCAGCTCTTAATTTTTGTATACCTATATTGTGGCATATTATTCTAATCGCTGCATTAGTGTATAGATTTTTTGTGTAATCCGGTAGTGCGCCAAAGCGATCTATCATTTCCACTTTGAGTTCGGCTAGGCTCTCTTCGTCAATTGCCGCAGCGATGCGGCGATAAAGGACTAGGCGTAGATTGACATCGGGGATGTAATCCGGTGGGATTAGTGCGGGTTCACCAAGGTTGATTTCGGCTACCGTATCGAGTGGTTGGTCTGGGTCAGGAAGTTGTCCTGATTTAAGCGTTTCTACAGCACGTCGTAATAGCTTGTTATACATCGCAAAGCCAATTTTTTGTATATGCCCGCTTTGTTCCTCACCTAATAATTCTCCTGCACCTCTGATTTCCAAGTCGTGGCTTGCGATAGTGAAACCAATGCTTAAATCTTCCAGAGACTCTATTACCTCAAGCCGTTTTGCTGCATCGTCGGTGATTTCTGAACGTGTTGGAATGAGTAGATACGCATAAGCTGCGTGGTGTGATCTACCGACGCGCCCGCGAAGCTGATGCAGTTGTGCCAATCCTAAGTGGTCGGCACGATTGATAATCATCGTATTTGCATTGGGTATGTCTATGCCACTTTCTATAATCGTCGTGCAGACGAGGATATGGTGATTGTGGTTATAAAAATCCATCATTGTTCGCTCTAGCTCTTTTTCTTTCATTTGCCCGTGTGCCACTGCGATTCTTGCCTCAGGAAGTAGTGATCTTAACGCCTCTGCGATATCATCTATGGTTCGCACTTCGTTGTGTAGAAAGAAGATCTGTCCGCCACGGCGTAGTTCTCGGTTGCAGGCTTCACAGATTAAGGCATCGTCCCATTGCGTCACAAAGGTTTTGATCGCTCGGCGTCCGGGCGGCGGTGTTGCGATGATAGACAAGGACCTAAGCCCGCCAAGACTCATGCCGAGTGTGCGTGGTATCGGTGTGGCAGTCAACGTTAATACATCCGCCGATGTGCGTATTGACTTTATCTGCTCTTTATCTTTGACACCGAAGCAGTGCTCTTCGTCTATTACGATGAGTCCTAAGTTCTTGAAGTCGGGTGGTGTGCGTAGTAGGGTGTGCGTACCGATAACGATATCTACATCGCCTTTTTGTATCGCGCTCAAGATTTCTCTTTTTCGTTTATTAGAGACAAAGCGCGATAACATTTCTATACGTACCGGCCATTTTGCAAAACGCTCTCTGAATGCCTCAAAGTGCTGTATCGCAAGCAGTGTGGTTGGCACCAATACCGCAACCTGTCTGTGGTTGTGTACTGCAACAAAGGCGGCGCGTATCGCAACTTCGGTTTTGCCGAAGCCCACATCGCCGCAGACGATTCGATCCATCAGTTTATCGCTACTCATATCTTGTAGCACATCCTCTATTGCGCTTTTTTGATCAGGAGTTTCTTTATAAGGAAAAGTGGCAGTGAAAGCATGGTAGTCCGAATGGTCTATTTCAAAGCGTATATTAGAGGAGGCGTTGCGGCGCGCCTGTATATCGAGCAGTTCGGCTGCAACATCGTGCGCTTTGATCGCCGCCTTACGTTTTGCGGCATTCCATGCTCGGCCATTGAGATTATCCAGCTTGACATGCCCCGAAGGATTGCCGGTGTAACGGCTGAGTAGATGCAGTGCGGTGACCGGAACATAGAGTTTGTCCTTATCGGCGTATTCCAGCACGCAAAACTCCGCTAGATAACCACCCACTTCCATCGCCTTTATGCCTACGAAACGACCTACACCGTAGTCTTGATGCACGGTTGCACTACCGATTTCCAAATCCCCTATGCTTTGTATCAATGTAGCGACATTACGCGCTTGTTTGGATTGCGCCCCAATGCTTGCCGGTTTGGTAGCAATATCGTGATAATCGAGTAGCGCGATGTTCGGCTCTTCAAGTATCACGCTTTGATGTAGGTCGGCACAGCAGATGCAAAGTTTCGTAGAACTTTTGAGAAATGTTTGCCAATTTTCCATCACTTCTGGGCGTATGCGATGCGGTGCAAGTATTTCGCAAAGTTGTTCCAAATAGCCCTGCGAGGGTGCATGGAGTAGGATGCGTCCCTTGTATGTGTGTATAAAATCCTCTAGTTTGGAGGCAGGTGATTTTTGTTGCGGTTCTAATGCAACGGGTGGTGGCAGACGAGTTTGGAAATTATGGATGTCGTGTTGCTGCGTATCTGTGTGATACTTGAAAGGTTGATTTTCAATGTTGTCAAAGTTTTTTAAGTGTTTCGCTAGTTCGTCGTTGTTTAGGTAGAGTAGACCAGGGTTTAGCAGGGCGCGTTCTTCGTTATGAGCAAGCAGTCGGTATCTCTCTTCTATATAGTCTAGATGTTTTGCTGCAGTCTCATTGACTTCTCGCTCATAGATGCAAATCGTGTCGGGAGAGAGGTAATCAAACAGCGTGGCTGTTGTGTCATGAAAAAACGGCAGATAATATTCTATGCCAGCCGGAATGATACGCTCGCTGATACTAGCATAAACGAAGCATTGATCGGGTTGTATGCTGAAGTGTGAGCGAAATTTGTATCTAAACGATTTTATGGTCTGCTTGTCTATTAGAAATTCTCGCGCCGGCAACAACATCGCAGATTTTATTTTTTCTATCGTTTGCTGGGAGTCCGAATTAAACGATCTTAAAGTATCTATTTGATCGTCCCATAAATCTATACGCGTAGGATAATCGGACGATGGAGAATAAAAATCTATGATTGAACCGCGTATCGCATATTCTCCGTATCTTTGTACTTGAGAGACTGAGGTATAGCCTAAGGTGAATAATCGCGAACGAAAATCTTCTATGTTGAGTTGATCACCTATAGAAAGCTCAATACTGTTGCCTTCAACAAAACTACGCGGTGGCAGACGCTGCAACAAAGTCGGTATCGCTACGATACAAATTCGGCTGTCTTTGACGAGGAGTTGCGATAGTATGCCGAGGCGTTCGGCAAGGATATTCTCGTCGGGAGAAAACTGATCGTAGACCAAAGTCTCGTAATTCGGAAATAGTAGTAAGTTGTCTTCTGCACCTAAAAAAAATCGTAGTTGATCGTATAGGCGGTTGGCAGCCGTAGTATCGGCGCAAACGAGCAGTAGCGAGCGTTTGTGCCGTTGGTAGAAGTTTGCGGCCTCAAAGGCGAAGCTACAGCCTAATAACTCTCCCCAGTGCAGTAATGTGTGTTCTTGTTCTGATGATTGTGCAGATAGCATGGGGCATCATAACATTGTAGGGGTGGACTATTCCCCTACGGGTGGTTTAGTGCGCGTTGTATCAACCGAACATATCGTGGACAATGTTTTCAAACCAGCTATGGGCGTATAGAACTTCTCTTTGTCTTGCAAAGTCGGTTGCGTCCATAGGCGTTAGACCGCCGGCTATTTTTTCTATGTTGCTTTTGTCTTCGGAGAGCTTGTGTACTGAAGCTACTGAAATACCGTAATCCGGTGCAACGATGCTATAGCAGGTATTGACATAAGAGGGTACGCCTATTGGTTTTTCGTTGAGGCTCGCAACAACCGCTGCCGCACACACCTTGGCCTCAGAGTTTGCGGCATAGCCCGATTTAGGCAATCCTATCGCAATGCTTGCATCACCGACGATATAAATGTCTTTTTGTATGGTTGATTCAAAAGTATCCAAATGCACTGGACACCAGCCCGAGTCATCTGCAACACCGCTATTTTGAGCGATCTGACCTGCTTTTTGAGGGGGGATAAGATTGATTACATCGCCCTTGAAGTCGTCAAACTCAGTAGATACCGTCATCTTTGCGGTATCAACCGCAACGACACCTCTACCACCAGTATCCGAACCCGAAACCCATTCAATCATGCCTTCGTAGCGATCCTTCCAGCCTTGCATGAAAAGTTCTTGCTTGGAGAATTTGTCTTTGGCATCAACAACAATGATTTTTGATTTGGGTTTGTTATTTTTAAGATAGTGGGCTATTTGACAGGCGCGTTCGTAAGGCCCCGGCGGACACCGGAAAGGATTACCTGGTGGTGCAATGATGACCACGCCGCCGTCTTGCATCGCTTCAAGCTGTTGTTTCAATATCATGGTTTGTTCACCTGCTTTGTATGCGTGTGGCATCACTTCGGCTGCCGCCTCATTATAACCGTCTACTTCATCCCACTTAAAGTCTATGCCTGGTGACAATACCAGTTTGTTGTAGGGTAGCTCGGTACCACTTGCAGTAGTAATCATTTTTTTCTCAGGATCAGCCGTCTCTGCCATTTCGTTGATTACTTTGATGCCGTGTGCTTTTAAGCCTTCGTAGTCAAATTGCAGAGTAGCTAGATCGCGTTCACCGCCAATGACTTCGTTGCTCATAAAGCAGGTGTAATAATTTGGGTTTGCCTCGATCAGCGTGACGTTAATAGACTCGTCCATCATTTTGACATATTTGGCAACGATTGCACCACCCGAACCGCCACCAACAACTACGACATCGTGAGAGGAACCTAAAGCCAGTTGGGGAAAACCCAGTACCGCCGCACCACTGGCAACGGTGCCGCATGCGCTTAGTTTGATAAAATCTCTTCTATTAATATTTGACATTTGATTATCTCCTTGACAATTTTAGGGTTGGTTGCCTACGTTGGCGTAGTACTGCAACAAGCTGTATATGCTCTCATCACCATGTGCTTCAAGCATGTCGTTGAGCTTGTTTCTCATTTTCTTGGGCATCGCACGACGGTCATTCACAAAATCCTCCATAGTATGTTTCAGATAAGGCATCCACTGCCCTGCCAATAGACCGACATCGTCGGCAGTTGAAAGACCGTTGTCTTCATGGCAATTGCTACAATACTCTTCGTGTAGTTCCTCGCCCATTCCGACTTTTGATTTATCGTAATCTTGCTTGACCGGCACGACCTCAGAGTCAACCAATACGCTCGCCATTGTGAGAATCTCTTCTAGTGTATAACCCGATGCGATGCGAGACATAATCGTGCTATAGCGAGGGTATGCTTCTACATACTCATACTTTTCGTCTTGATACAATATTTCAAGTGCATCTTCTAAGCCTTCTTCGTCGTCGGTATATTTATATGCAAGCATCGCGCCTATAAAATAATTTTGGGTTAATCCGGCGAGAGATGGGATTGCAGGGCCTTGACTGACACCGTTCGTCCCGTGGCACGACACACAGGTACCCAGTAGCATTTCTAGCGATGCCATCTGGGCTTGGGTAACCGTCGTTGCTCCAAATAGCAAAGTTAAAGCAAAAAGTAGTAAATTAATTTTTTTGATCATTTTGAAAGCCTCGTTCTCGTTGAAAAATCAGTCATCGTATTTAAGGATGTATGATACAGCGATTAGCAATGTTGTGCAAGTGGCAGGGTTTATGTATCTCATCTCCGATTTATGCAAGTCACTCGTATAGCTAGATTATTGAATCGGCTATTCAATGGCTTGTTAGGGTTTTGTCAATCAAGCGAGGCACTTTGACTTTCGCTTGGTTCTTTGGGTTTTTTCGGCGTTTTGTGAGCGACCCCAGTATGACACGAGATGCAATTTTCGCCCTCGGCGTGGGCGCGTTCGTGTTTGCGTTTTGCAGTTCTATCTTGCTCGTCAAGGTCCATAGCTTGGAATTGATGGCAACCCAGACAAGTCATTGCGTACGAGGAATCGAGTCTTCCCCATACTTTGTTTGCCATTCTCCAGCGATGTGCCTCAAATTTTTCTTCGCTGTCTATGGTGCCGAGTATTTCGTGCCACACATCTTTTGCTGCCATCAGTTTGGCGTGTAGCTTGAGATTGAATTGCTGGGGTACATGACAATCGCTACACTGGGCGCGTATGCCTTGTAGATTTGAGTAGTGAACCGATTCTTTCCATTCCGCCTCAACCCACTGCATAGAGTGGCAAGAGGTACAAAACTCAGTGGTATTTGTCGCTTCTAAGGTGGTTGTAAATGCGCCGGCAGCAGCAAGACCAGCAACGAACACTACGCCGATTGAAATAATTCCTTTGTATTTCATTTAGATATCCATAAAGGGCTATAATTGTATATCATTTATCAAATTTATCCATTGTATTTTATCAAAACAAAGTGAACGGCAGAGTGTTATTTGAGGTGCAAGAATTGTGCCTAAGGCGAGGCATAGTAGCAGGGCGTGCGCTAAACTTTGCTTTGAAGGCAGGGCAGTGGTGTGTATTGAGTGGAGAGAATGGTTCTGGCAAAACGACATTGCTACGGGTGTTATGTGGTTTATCGGAACCGCGCAAAGGGCTGGTATGTTGGCAAGGTTTTTCTATAGGTCATTATCGGGAGCGTTATCATCAGACATTTATCTATATCGGGCATAAGTTAGGATTTAGAGGAGGATTGAGCGTCACAGAAAATTTGAGTTTCTATCGTGATTTAAGGGATCGACGCGGTGTTGCCAGCATTGATGAGGCGATGGATTATTTAGGGCTTGGAGATGTGTCCGATCGTCCTTATGCTTCTTTGTCGCATGGTCAGCGACAACGCGGTGCATTGTGTCGTTTAATGACCGAAGAGGCGCAGCTTTGGTTCCTTGACGAGCCTACTGGTGCATTGGACAAACAGGGGCACGATATCTTCCAAGAACTTTTAAGCAAACATTTAGATAAGGGCGGCATGGCAGTCGTTGCCACACATAAGCCGTTCGCACACGATACATTGCAAGGTGCGCATCAACTGAGATTGACTGCCGATGTTTAAGCCCTTATTCGCGTTACTCAAATGGGATTTGTTGTCGGTGGTTCGCGACCGTAGCGATTGGTTGATCGCGATTATATTTTTTACGATCATCGTCAGTTTGTTTCCGCTGGGTGTGGATGCACAAAGTGCGATACTGAGTACCTTCGCACCCGCTGCAATATGGGTTGCTACCTTATTGTCCAGTTTGTTGTCGCTGGAGCGAGTCTTCAAGGATGATTTTGACAACGGCATTTTGGAGCAACTGATGTTGAGTACTCGCAATATCTATACCATCGTGTGGGCGCGCATTTTCACCCATTGGTGTACCACTGGGTTGCCGTTTACGATACTTGCACCATTGTATGGTTATGCTTTGGGTATTCCGATCCATGCCTTGACAGATGTAATCTTCGGTTTATTATTAGGTACACCAACCCTGAGTGCTTTAGGTGCCTTGGGTGCGGCGTTGACCGTTTCCTTGAGGCAGGGCGGCATGTTGTTGGCATTATTGATAATGCCTTTTTATATACCCTTGTTGATATTTGGAACGAATGCGATTGATTTGGCGGCAAGCGGATTACCGACAAATGCACCTTTGGCTTTTTTAGGTGCCATGCTGATTATTGGCATCGCTTTAGTGCCGATTGCCGTTTACGGCGCGCTGCGGGTGGTGTTGGATTGATTTGATATGGATATTAGAACTTTTTATAGGTGGGGTACTTTGCCCTTTTTCTACCGTTGGACGACCAGTTTGCAACCGTGGTTGTTTGCAGTCACATTGATATTATTTTCACTCGGCTTGCTGTGGGCTTTGTATATTGCGCCGCCCGATTATAAGCAAGGAGAAGCCTACCGCATTATCTATATACATGTGCCGGCAGCATGGATGTCTTTGTTCGTTTATATTGTGATGGCGTTCGCCGGATTGGTCTTGTTGGTGTGGCGAGTCAAGCTCGCCGAGTTGATACACCGTGAATGTGCGGTGATCGGCGCGGCGTTCACCGCAATCACTTTGCTCACTGGGATGCTGTGGGGGAAACCCATGTGGGGTGCTTTTTGGGTATGGGATGCGCGTTTAACTTCGGAGTTGATACTGTTGTTTTTATATTTAGGTGTTATCGTATTGGGTTCAGCAATTGACGATCGCGAAAAAGCATCGCGTGCAACTGCGGTGCTTGCAATCGTCGGGGTGGTCAATATCCCGATTATTCATTATTCGGTTATTTGGTGGAACACTTTGCATCAGGGACCTACGATTACCAAATTGGATGCACCGTCTGCCCATGTCACTATATTACTCCCGTTGCTTTATATGGCAGTGGTATTTAAGTTATACTTTATTACTACGTTGCTTGCCCGTATCCGTATGCGGATTGCCGACACTTGTCGTGAGCAACATTGGTTTAAGCGATACTATGATTTGAAGTGAGGCTAATTGATGAACTGGTTTTTAATGGGTGGTTATGCATGGTTTGTATGGCCCTCTTATTTGGCGTGTGTATTGATATTGTTGTGGCTTGCGGTGTCACCGTATCGCCGCCATCGGCGCACCATCGAGAAACTCAAGCGGGTTATCAAGTAGGCGATGACATCAAGGCATAAACAGAGATTGGCTTTTGTCACTATTTTGCTGCTCGCCTTCAGTGCGGCGACGGTTCTAGTGCTATATGCACTGGAGGAGAACTTGCTCTATTTTTATACCCCTAGCCAACTGGCGGAGCACGCACCGCCCAAAGGGCGTAGCTTTAATTTAGGCGGAATGGTTGTAGAGGGTAGCGTGCGCCATAGCGATGCGGTTTATTTTTCGTTGACTGATTATAAAGACACTGTGAACGTCGTTTATCACGACATTTTGCCCGATTTATTCGGCGAAGGACAAGGTGTGATTGCAACTGGTAGCTTAAATCCCGATGGTGTTTTTATTGCCGACACCGTGCTGGCAAAACACGACGAGAACTACATGCCGCCGGATGTTGCCGAAGCACTGAATATGCCCATTCCTCTGAAACAAAAATAATTTTTGAATCGATGATCGTAGAATTAGGACATTTTCTGTTGGTGCTTGCGTTGAGTGTTTCCTTACTGCAAGGTATCGCCGGCTTGGTGGGTGCACAATTCAACAGTGTTGCACTAATGGCAGTAGCCCGCCCGGCAAGCTATGCATTATTCGCATTGCTACTATTGTCTTATCTCGCACTGAGTTACGCTTTTGCGACCGACGACTTCTCCGTGCTGTATGTTGCTGCCCATTCCAATACGAGTTTACCCATCTACTATAAATTATCTGCAGTATGGGGTGGACACGAAGGCTCTTTATTGTTGTGGGTATTTGTATTAGGTGGATGGATATTTGCGGTTGCGTTATTGAGCCGCAAACTTCCTGACACCTTTTCGGTCAGAGTGTTGGGCGTTATGGGGCTTATTGCTACTGGTTTCTTGCTGTTCACACTGGCAACCTCCAACCCCTTTGAACGGCTATTTCCGATACCTGCCGACGGTAGGGACTTGAACCCGTTGTTGCAAGACCCCGGCTTAATCATTCATCCACCGATGCTATATATGGGCTACGTAGGTTTTTCGGTTGCTTTCGCTTTTGCGATTGCAACTTTGCTCGATGGCAAGTTTGATTCGAGCTGGGCGCGGTGGTCTAGGCCGTGGGTTTTGGCAGCGTGGGTGTTTTTAACGATTGGTATTACCCTCGGTAGCTGGTGGGCTTATCACGAACTGGGATGGGGTGGTTGGTGGTTTTGGGATCCGGTGGAAAATGCGTCTTTTATGCCATGGTTGGTCGGCACCGCATTAATCCATTCGCTTGCGGTCACTGAGAAACGCAATGCGTTTAGAAGCTGGACCTTACTGCTTGCGATCTTAGCATTTTCTCTGAGCCTGTTAGGTACCTTTTTAGTACGCTCCGGTGTGTTGGTATCGGTGCATGCATTCGCAAACGACCCGGAGCGAGGCGTTTATATATTGGCATTTCTTACCGTCGTCATCGGCAGTGCTTTGCTACTTTATGTGACACGCAGCCCACAGATCAAAAGCGGTGGTGTATTTGCGTTGGTGTCGCGTGAGCATCTATTACTGATCAACAATGTATTGCTGGTGGTTGCAATGGCGTGTATTTTGATTGCCACCCTATATCCGTTGGCGATGGATGTGTTGGGTCTAGATAAGATATCGGTGGGTGCACCGTATTTCTCGGCAGTATTCGTGCCGCTAACCCTGCCGTTGGTGTTTTTGGCGGGATTGGGACCTAAAATGCAGTGGAGGCAAGCGAGTCTGAGGCAGTTGTGGCAGGCGACGCGCGGCATCCTCGGCATTGCAATCGTCGTCGGAGCGATTTTGTTATTTCTGGTCGGCGACAGTTTCTCTCTATTGACCGTGTTAGGTGTTGTCGCTGGAGTATGGATTATCTTTGCAATGCTCAATACTTTGTTTAAGCTGGGCAATAACACTCTCTCCGAATCACTTACTTGGAAGCGGTTGCGGAGCTTGCCAGCCTCTTTTTACGGCATGAACATGGCACATATTGGGATGGGTATTTTTGTCTTGGGGGTTACTTTCAGTGGAGCTTATAGCGAGGAGAAAAATGCGTTGCTTAGCGAAGGGGAGACGATCACGGTCGCCGGTTATCGTTTCGTGTTCAACGGTGTCGGCAACAGAGAAGGTCCGAACTATAGCGCATTGGAAGGCGAACTTGATGTCTATAAAGGCGACGAACAGGTTGCAACGCTTTATCCGCAAAAACGCGTCTATAGGGTGCAGACAAGCCCGATGACTGAGGCGGCGATAGATGCAACTTTGCTAAGGGACTTGTATGTTTCGTTGGCAGAACCAGTCGGAGAACGTTTCGGGGTGCGGGTTTATTACAAACCTTTTATACGCTGGATTTGGATCGGCGCATTGCTGATGGCACTCGGCGGTTTGTGGTCAATCAGCGATAGGCGTTACCGTTCGAGCTAATTGGAGTGCATTACCGGCGAACGGTACGGTTATTTCAATCAATTAACAACAGCGATACTAATTCTTTTTCTTTTCAATATTAGGAACCGCCGTATCAAATGGAAGCGTTTCTTTCCACGCAGTGTCTGCTCTAGCTTTTCGTATAAGAGCTATTCTAGAAGGATCAGTTTGGTCTCGCTCGTACAGATTAATCATTTTTATTTTAGGGTTAAAGAATCTAATAGTCTCTATAAAGTTAGAACCTATAGTATAAATCATTTTGACTTTTGCCAATGTCAACATGTCAATCAAAGCATCTTGCCTTTGTTGATGTCCTGCATAAGGTTCATGCCGGTGTAATGACCGCCCATCCTTAGAACGTGTTATATCTCTGCTAACTACCCTATTGGGAAATGCTTCGTGTATTGCATCAATGAAAAGTGCAGAATCCGAACACGCATAGATCTGATAATGGTCATCTAGTACTTTTTCAAGATAATCAATATAGCTGTCTATGCTAATTATTCTACTTTCATGGATAGCATCAGTTTGACGATAATGCACTCCTACATATTGTCCTTTGATATTTGCATTGCTCCATTGATCCGCTTGCTGTTGTATTTCCTGCTTGATAGATAGTCTTGAAATTATTTTATACCCGTATTCACTAGAAATTTCACGCTTAGCCAACTCTTCCCATGGGCTAGGGTATCTCCCTTTTCTATAGTTTAGCTCTGCTAGCGGTTTCTTTAATTTTGTAAAATTCTCTAGGTGGCATGTCTTTGCATAATTCAAAATAGAATTTTCAAAGAGATTGCTACCACCAGTGATATAAGTATCAGGAAAAGTAAACTTGACATTAATGCCTAGTTTTTCACATAACCAGGCTACTCCAATTATTCTAAGAAAATAACTTCCTAGTGAAGGACATTCTATTTTCACATAAACATAATCGGCTAAAAGGGTTTTGCGATGAGCAGTATACTCTTTGAAAAAGTCTTTATAGTAAATTGTTATTGCTTCTTTGGCTTTTGCATATTGATGCTTAAATCCTATTTTTATAGGAAAGCCTTTGTTCAGGCAAATTAAAGGTTTAGTTATTAAAAATAAGGTATTTTTCGCCAATGATTTGCAGATACCGCGTATAGAAACACCGGAGCACGCTTTGAATAGATGAAATAGAACATAAGCAACTACGATTCTAGCTTTAAGTATGTGAAAGTAATTAGCAATTTTAGAATACATTATGTCCAAATATATAATGGCAGTCTCGAAATTTTAACACTTTTTTAAGAAATTTAGACAAATAGGGATTACAGGATTAGTTTACAAAACTGACAATTACTCAATAGTATCGCGTTCGCAACTTTGGCACATACCGTGTTTACCTACCAATTTATGGAACCCAAAACTGTATAGACCAAATTATGATTTTCATAAATCAAAAAGGATATAGTAAAATCATACTATATGACGATGAAAAATAAAATTACCACTTACTATGTCCTCAATTTCTATGACTAAAATTTTTAAGGTCATTAAACTAAGTGCTTTGATAGAATGATGCGATTGATAGTGTTATTGACGGTTTTTTTTGCGATGCTGGCATTATTTGCTGTTGGCTTGAAGTTAGATCCTTCGTATGTGCCGTCGCCGTTGATCGGTAAAACGATGCCGGCTTTTGAAGCCGAAGATTTGCAGCAACCGACGCAAAACATAAAGCAAAGCGATTGGTTGGGACAACCTGCGTTGGTCAATATTTGGGCAAGTTGGTGCGTGTCGTGTCTGGACGAACATCCGTTGTTGATGCAATTTTCACAACGCGAGGAATTCCCTATCTACGGCATAGGTTATAAGGATGTGCGCGAAGACGCATTGCAATGGTTGGCACGGCACGGCAATCCCTATGCGATGAGTTTGCACGATATCAACGGGCGCGTCGGAATAGATTGGGGTGTATACGGTGTGCCAGAAACTTTTGTTATAGACCACGCCGGGGTTATACACTACAAACATGTAGGTCCTATAAACGAAACACTGATGCAAGAAACACTGCTACCGCTACTGCAAAGATTACACACTGAGCAATATGATGAAACCACCGGCTAAAATAATTTTTCGGATGTTGAGCATAATGCTGTTGTGGTCCTTGGCGTGTTCTATCGCCGTTGCCTTATCCACTACTGGTTTATTGCCTGAACAAGAGCAACGTTATCATAATTTGCTTAAAGAATTACGTTGCTTGGTGTGCCAGAATCAATCGCTCGCCGAGTCCGATGCTGGTTTGGCAGTCGATTTACGAGACGAAGTAAAGGAGATGATAATTGAGGGAGCCGACGACAATGAGATTTTCAAGTTTATGACTGAGCGATACGGCGATTTTGTTTTATATCAGCCACCGTTCAAACCACAGAATTATCTATTGTGGGTTGCGCCATTTCTATTATTGTTGATAGGCTTGGCAGTATTGATTAAAAATGTTATGCGGCAAAACCGTGCGATAAAATCTGAGACCGATTAATGCTGGTATTCTGGAGTATTGCGGCACTGGCATGGCTATTGCTGTTGCTTGTTTTGTTGAAGCCGCTGTTTAGACGGCAAGGCACGAACCAGCCGCATAAGCCAGCTAGCTATAAAAGACGCTTGCTTGTCTCAGTAGCAACGGCAGCTTTCATCGTGGTTTCTAGTGCCTCGCTTTATGTGTATTGGTCAAACGGCTATTCGCTACTCATCGCACCATCTTATGAAGAAAGCGATATAGTGCAACTGACTGAGCAGCTAGCTCAACGATTGGAACAATCCCCAGATGATCCGCAAGGATGGTTACTACTTGCCACCTCCTATACTGCGTTGGAGGAACACGATAAAGCGGTGACTGCATATCAGCAGGCGGAACGCTATACTGAGCAGCTAGCTCAACGATTGGAACAATCCCCAGATGATCCGCAAGGATGGTTACTACTTGCTACCTCCTATACTGCGTTGGAGGAACACGATAAAGCGGTGACGGCATATCAGCAGGCGGAACGCTATGCCGAGCTTGAAGCATGGGCGCAGATCGCTTATGCTCAAGCACTGCTTGTTGCAGACGGGTCATTGAATGCCAAAGCTAAAGACTTGTTGGAGGTCGCCGTAGCAAGTAGCCCCGATAACACGAGAGGTTTATTTTTGATAGGGCTTGCTTATTTAGAGCGAGCGAATTATTTGCAAACTATCTCCTATTGGGAACACTTGCTGACATTATTGGAGGCTGGCGATCCTTTGGCGAATGCGGTGGAGGAGAAGCTGATAGAAGTCAGAACATTAGCAACCGAAATGCCCGATACGAGTCAAGATGAACCACGGCAAGACACGTCGGATAAACAAGCCGAGGACTCGGAAGCAACACAAACTACATCTGAGGAAGCAGCTTGCTTTATACGCGTCAATGTTACGATGGATGCTGAGCTCCCTTCCCAAATATCGCCACAAGACACCTTATTCGTTTATGCCAAAGCAACAACAGGTCCGCCGATGCCGCTTGCGATTAAGCAATTCACTGCAGATGTCTTGCCGTTGGAGACCTGCTTGGGACCCGAGGATGCGATGATAGAGGGCATGACCATCAATAGCTTTGACTCGATTCAGATTATTGCGCGTATCTCAAAATCAGGTTTGGCAGCCCCGCAACCGGGAGATATACAGGCTCTAAGCGAACCGTTGTCTACAAAAAATGGTAGTGTGGTCTCTTTGTCAATTGACGAGATATTGGAATAACGATGTCCATAGAATATCTTGTCGGCTGGCGTTATACCCGCGGCAAAAAGCATAACCATTTCATCTCCTTCGTATCGTTGATATCTATCCTGGGTATTGCAGTCGGGATTACCGTTATCATCACCGTACTCTCAGTGATGAACGGTTTCAAGGAAGAGATTAGAAACAAAATACTCGATGTAGTCTCGCATAACACCTTGAGTAGTTTGGACGGTACTATTGACGATTGGCAAGCCTTGCGTCCCGAACTTGAGAACGAATCTGGTGTTGCTGCGATAGCACCTTTCGTAGAGATGCAAGTGATGCTGATGAAAGGCGATAGAGTAAGAGGGGCTTATGCACGCGGAGTTGTGCCTGAACTTGAGAAGCAAGTATCCAACATAGAGGGCTATCTCAAAGTAGGCGAGATAGAAAGTCTGGCAGCGGAAGATTATCACATCATCATAGGCCACTCGCTCGCTTTTTCGTTGAGGGCTGAACTTGGCGATAAAATCACCTTGATTAGTCCGCAGGCCGCGGTCACCCCGGCTGGTGTGTTACCAAGAATGCGGAGCTTCGTCATATCGGGCATATTTGATACTGGGTTGTCTGAGTTTGATCGCGGCATCGTATTGTTAAATCTGGAAGACGCAAGCCGTCTTGCTCGCCTGGACGATAAAGTCAACGGCATCCGTCTGCGCTTGGACGATCTATTTAAGTCACCCGAACTCAGCAACCGTCTCAACTTGCGCTTGGGACCAGAGTATTGGATTACCGACTGGACGCGCAATCACCGCAACTTTTTCAGAGCCTTGGAGATGGAAAAACTATTATTATTTCTAATCATGGCACTGATTATCGCAGTTGCCGCGTTCAACATTATCTCGATGTTGGTGATGGTGGTGATAGAGAAACAATCGGATATCGCCATCTTGAGAACGATGGGAATGAGACCTATTCAGGTTATGAAGGTTTTTATAACCCAAGGTTGTCTAATTGGTTTTATGGGTAATATCACTGGCATAGTCGGTGGGGTACTGCTCGCAAGCTATGTAGAAGATTTGGTGACCGCAATAGAACGCGCAACAGGGGTCAAGTTTTTGTCGCCAGATGTTTATCCGATTACCGAAGTGCCTTCTAAATTGATAGCCGAGGATGTCATTGTGGTTGCAGTGCTGACTTTTGTGATGACGGTGTTGTCTACGCTCTATCCGGCGTGGCGTGCGTCGCGCCTGAGGCCGGCGGAAGTTCTGAGAGGCGGGTGACGATGAGTCCGTTACTGGAATGTCGGGCGATTACCAGATATTACGATGACGGCGAGTCGCGTACCGAAGTCCTAAAAGGATTGGATTTAGAAGTGATGTCGGGTAGCATGCTTGCAATCATCGGTGTATCGGGTTCCGGCAAGAGTACCCTGTTGCATCTATTGGGTGGTCTAGACACTCCGAATGAAGGAGATATCACGATTCAAGGTCAGCGCATTAACACGATGTCAGAGACTGAGCGTAGCCGCTTCAGAAATCGGCATATCGGCTTTGTCTACCAGTTTCATCATTTATTAGGCGACTTTAATGTATTGGAAAATGTGGTGATGCCGTTGCTTTTGCGAGGACAATCTTTTGCTAAAGTTGAAGGCTTGGGCAAGCAACTACTTGCCAAAACAGGTCTGAAAGAGCGAGCAAAACACAAACCGTACCAATTATCAGGAGGGGAACGTCAGCGGGTTGCGATTTGCAGAGCGATGATAACCCAACCGAGCATTATTTTGGCAGACGAACCAACCGGGCAGTTGGATAGAAATAGTGCCGAAGCCGTCACCACTGAGCTATTGCGCTTGAGTGCCGATAACCAAACCGCATTGATATTTGCCACTCACGATCAGGATTTGGTCAGCCGTCTACCCGAAGTGTATAGAATTGACGGAGGTACGTTGAACCGCCGATGACGGTACTTTTTCAACAGCCCTACAGATAGTTATCATGCTCAATGTCGAGGTGTATTGGATTTTAGTTCTCTTTTGATATGTTGAAGTAGTAAATTGGGTTTGTAGAAATAATCTCGCTTGATGAAATCAGTTGTTAGATATTTATAAATACTTATAAGTTTGAACCACCAAGGGATTGTATGCGAGGAATTTGTGTATAAAAGTTTAGACATCCCCTTGCTCGTACTATCTTAATATGTGAGTATTGCAAGATATTTTTTTCTACCGAATAGAGCATTGCGTTGTCAATCTCTTCTTTGTCTTCATTACCAACCAGAGCCTTTAACTCTGGAAAATCAAAGTGTCGGTATACGATGTAGTTTTCGTTTAGAAAATCAAAATAGTGAGGTTCGGCTATATCTGACATCAAGTATATTATTGAGCCTTTAGGTACTGCGTTTTTCAAGATGCGTCTAAGGTTGTTTTGGTTGGCACCGTATTGATTACTGATATGCTTGAGTGAATCGTTACCTCGTACATGCAGCGATGCATAATAAAGAGGATATTCCTGTGAAAATTCTACTTTATAGTTATTTTGTTCTTTTTGTAGGTGAGCTTTGTGATAAAAGGAAAAGCGTTTTTTCACACTATCAAGGTTAGTGCCTATAGATTTTAGAACTATGTCGGTTAGATACTCGACTTCGTCCGAAGGATAAAGGCTTACTAAAAGACGGTCGGCACCGTCGTTGTATATATAGCTATTCGTTCTTCGTACTATGATTTCATAACGATTGTTTTGCTGCGAAGTAATACATTCGTTGTTTTCCATAATGAGTATGTGTTCATTGATTGGTGTAGGGGTATGGTTAGCGTCTTCGCCCACGAACTTGCTCGTTTTCAGAATAGCCTTGGGATTATTGGTATACGCGCTTAAATCAAAATCTTCTTCGCTCATATAGCGCAAAGGTTTTTCTATTCTCTGAATATCTCCGTTATCTTTTAATTCGTATATTTCGGTTTTTTCTATATTGATATAACGTTCAAATTTAATATCTTTATATTCGGGTTTGTTTTTGATATCTGCGGTGGGAATTTGGTTATGCACGAGATTTTGGTAGTGCCATATAGCGAATTTTCTCAGAACGAGCACTCTATCTAGCCGTACAGCTTCTTTAATAGCACATTTTAAGGTACTTAGCTTATGATCTAATCCGGCCGGAAAGCAGTTTGTGGTATCAAATATTAGATATTTGTCGCTTGTTTCCATCGTTCCGAGTAGTATGCCTGATTAAAGATTTATAACATGCTAGAAACTTATATCGCCAAGGGGTGGTATGGGAGGAGTTCCCATAGATTATGGGAAGACCGGATAGATCCTCAAAAGGAATCATTTTAATAGCGGCGTATTGCAGAATATTTTTTTCCACTGAGTAGAGCATCGCGTCATCAACTTTTTCTCCGTTTTTGCTAGAAACCAAGGCTTTTAATTCCGCAAAGTCGTGGTATTGATAGAGTTTGCATTGTTTTTTAAGAGGTTCAAAATAATCGGCATCATTGATGTCCGAAGCTACATAAACGTTTCTGTCTTTGGTTATTCTCGCTCGGTTAAAGATTGCTTGGATTTGGCGAATATCCATTGCATATAATTTCTCAAGCGTGGTCTTAGTATTGTCATATCGCAAGTACAGGCATGCATAATGAGTTGGATGCCTAGGTGTCATTGTTTGGTAAAAGTCCGAGTTCGCCGAGTAATCAACGCCGTAGTGAATCTCCGCACGTTGTTTTGCCATTTTAAGATTGGTTCCCATACCATTTAACACGACATCGCTAAGGCGATCGACTTCGGCTGAAGCAGGAAAGTGTACTAAGATATCCGAATAACTATGACTATATTTATTGGTAGTTATTTTTCGGACAATCACTTTGTATTGATGATTCAGTTCTGTAGAAACGATTTCATTATTCTTCACCAGCAGCAATTCGTTTTCGCGATATGCCTCTAAATCAAAGTTTTCTGCATTGGTATAGTTAAACGGCTCGTCAAGCTGTGTGATATCACCGTCTGTTATTCTGCATATTTGGACTTTGTCCAAGCTCACATAATGATTGAAACTGGTATTTTCGAGTGTATAACCTAAGTTGCCGTCGGCACTGATGGTAAATGTTCCGACAACGAGGGTTCTATTTAGGCACACTGCTTCTTGGATAACAGCACTTAGTATATTGAGTGCATGCTCAATGTTTCTAACTGGTTTTTTTATGTCAAGTAATAGATACTTCATTTGTTTTTAGATGCGCTCAAGGCGTTATCTCTTCTAATGCGACGTTGCTTTAGATAAGAAAGTATATGTATGCGCCATAAAACTTTGACCATTGTATAACCGACTATAGAGGAGATACAACTCATAACTAAGCAACCTAATAAGAATGGTTGCCATAAGGGCATAGTTTCCATAATTTGATTCGTATCGGACGAGTGATGAAATTCGCTCATTGGTGTTTGCAATATCAGCTGTCCCAGTTTATAGCATAGATAGAAGATTGGTGCGACCGTGAAAGGGTTGCTAATCCACACGAGTAATACTGATACTGGGATATTTGCGCCCACCCAAACCGCGATAAGTACTGCTGGTATCATTTGAAAAGGTATGGGAATAAACACGCAAAACAACCCTACAGCAAAGGCATTGGCGATTGAGTTGCGGTTGACATGCCATAGATTTTCTTTGTGAAGCAAGGTATTGAGGTACCTGAGTTGAGGATGCGCTCGCATCTCGTTCATTTTTGGCGAAAGTCGTTTTATCAGTTTTTTAGGCATTTTCGGCAGTTTTGTTAACTACTCATATTTTAAGCTACTTATGATGTTTTCATGCTATCTACGATTTATATTTTTGCGTTTTCTTTTTTAGCAGGAAACTTATCTTTGCAGCTTCTGCCAGTACTTCCGAAAGTGCATAGTCTGATTTTTTTGACTTTCGGTGTTTTATTATTTTCTTCTAAGTTACGGTGGTGTTTATTGGGTGGTTTTTGCTTAGGTTTATTCTGGACTGCTTACACCGTGGCATTAGATGTTGAAGACGAAGTGGCAAGTGCTTGGGAAGGGAAAACCGTTGAAGTCGTAGCCCAGGTTGCAACAATTCCTATTCAGCGAACGGGTAGCAGCACACAATTTATATTAAAGGTAATAGAACATCCTGATGCAGATCAGCCTTTTCCTGAGCGTGTTAGAGCAAGCATTTATCGTTATGGAGAGCAAATAAAAGTCTCAGATTTTTTACGTGCAAAAATCAAGCTAAAAGCTCCGTACGGTTTTGCCAATCCGAACACCTTTGATTACGAACGTTGGTTGATGATGCAAGGCATTGAAGCCACCGCCTATGTAGTTTCTTATCAAAAGCTTGAGGCACCGGCGGCGACATTGGCATATAGCCTTGAACTATGGCGGCAACGGCTTTTTGATAAGCTGGAGTCGTATAGGCACAAGTATGACCAAGTTAATTCCGTCGCTGCCATCACTTTAGGTTTAAGTTCGCTTTTATCACACCAGCAAAGAGAAATTTTAAGTGCCACCGGCACACACCATTTATTTGCCGTCTCAGGTTTGCATATCGGTATGGTTTTTGGTTTATTTTTTGTATTGATAGAACGTCTATGGCGTTACCTGTTTTTGAATCGTTATTTATATCCGTCTCGCGATGTCGCTTTGTTGGGTGCCTTGCCGGTAGCGGTTGCCTATGCGGCACTCGCCGGCTTTTCGGTACCTACGCAACGAGCTTTGATCATGTTGATATGTATCGTCTGCGCCAACTTCTTTAGATACAAGATATCTTTATCGCAGTCTCTGACTGTCGCCTTATTACTGATCCTTGTATACGACCCTTCTGCAACTTTGTCTATTTCCTTTTGGCTGTCATTCACTGCCGTTGCAATGATTGCATTTTTTTTATTGATTGCGCCGAATCTAAAGGGATGGAAATTATGGATCGGGATGCAGGCGTATATTGCCACGGTGATGGTAATACCCTCTCTATTGTTTTTTACTCAAGGCGCACCGCTCTCGCCACTAGCCAATATGGTGATAGTTCCACTGACTGCTTTTTTGGTATTGCCGTGTTCGTTGATTGCCGTTGCTTCGTTTATGTTCAGTGAACCTATTGCGTTATTCTTTATGCAAATCGCCGACTTATTATTTGAGATGTTATGGCAAATCAATCACTGGTTTGCAAGCCATACCATAAGGTGGTTTCATTACATAGATAATTTGACGGCATTGTTTGCCTTAACCGGTATCTTGTTGTTTATCGTATTAAGAAAAAAGCTCGTGCGTTGGTTGGCATTATTGCTTCTATTTCCGTTATTGCCGTTTTTCAGCACACCGTCGCCGCTGCCTTCGGGTGCTTTTAAGGTTGTATTTTTTGATGTAGGACAGGGTCTATCGGTTTTAGTACGCACACGCAAACATACTTTGATCTACGATACCGGCCCGTATTATCGCTCAGGATTCAACACAATGGATAGCGTAGTCTTACCCTACTTACGCGCTCATCGCATCAACACCATTGACACATTAGGCGTATCACACACCGACAACGATCATGCCGGTGGTGCAGAAGTACTGATGCGGCATATTTCACCGCAGCGTTTGCTCGGCGGTGAACCCTTAACGGTTAGCGGCCGTTCATTTGAACCTTGTGTTAAAGGTCAATCCTGGATTTGGGATGATGTGCGCTTTGAGATACTTTATCCGGAATCTGAGACTATCTATAAAGGCAATAATGCATCGTGTGTATTGCGTATTTCCAACCAAAAGCATTCGCTGTTGTTGACTGCCGATATAGAGAAAGCTGCAGAGCGCATAGTGTCGCATCATCCGTCTTTGCCGAGCGATGTGTTGCTAATTCCACATCACGGTAGTCGTACTTCGTCAACACCTGAATTTATATCGGCAGTATCGCCTTTGCTTGCGATAGTCACTTCCGGTTATCGAAATCGTTTTGGGTTACCGAGAGCTGATATCGTAGATCGCTATTACGCCCGAGGTATTCAGGTATTGGATACCGCTAAGGCCGGCGCGCTAATCTTTGATTTCCCACCCGATCAAAACTTTGACTTGCAATCGTATCGTATGCATGAGCAACGCTATTGGCGCAACCGTCCTAATTCCTTATCACCGTCAGGATCCAAATGAGGAAATGTATACCACTCGCGGTTAAATATTGCATCAAACATCGCTAAAATAGCTTATAATAATAGGATTATTTAATAATATCGTTAAATGAGACATTACCGTATCTACTATTTATTCTTAATATCTCTGTTGTTGATTCTAACCCAACTACACCCTCTGTACGCCCAAGAAGACAACGTTCAAGGAACGACTCAAACCGAAATCCGCTTACTGCCCGAGGATATAGGAGATAGTTCCGTGAGTACCAAGAGCGAAGCTGATAAGACAGATACTGACGAACAAGATATTGCCGAAGAGGAACCTACCGGAGATGGTGAGGTTACGGAAAGTGAAATTGAAGCCATCATGAAGCGGATGGAGGCTAGGCAAAATCGAGTTAGAAAGGCCAGGTTATTGAGTTACAACGTGGTTAATCGTTTCCCGCATCGCCCGGCAATTTTTACCCAAGGGCTGATAGTGGACGGTGATACATTGATAGAAAGCAGTGGTGGTTACGGCAAGTCGTCGTTGAGCAAGGTGAGCCTCGTAGACGGTGAAGTGTTGGCGGAAGAAGAAGTACCACCGCATCTTTTTGCCGAAGGTGTGACGCGTCTAAAAGACTCTCTTTACCAACTTACCTATAGAAGAGGGGTGCTTATGGTCTACGATGCCGACACGCTACAGCTCAAAAGGCAACTTCAATATAGTGGTGAAGGTTGGGGGATAACGAACAACGGTAAACAATTAATTATGAGCGATGGTTCCGATATATTGAAATATATGGATCCTGATAATTTTCAGGAAATCAGTCGCATATCGGTGACTGAAAACGGACGCCCGCTTAAATATCTGAACGAACTTGAATGGGTGAGAGGGAGAATTTATGCCAATGTGTGGTTAAGGAATAAAATCGTGATAATCAATCCTAAAACAGGTGTAGTCATTTCTTATCTAGACTTAAAGGAATTATTGGAAGAAGTGAGGGCTAAAACGAAAACTGGTGTCTTAAACGGCATCGCTTACGATGCAAAAAGTAAAAAACTTTATGTGACCGGCAAAAACTGGCCTACCTTGTTTGAGATCAAAATTGATTCTTGAAGTAGCGTCGCATATTCACCCTCTTGCCTCTTAAATAACCATGCCCGATTTTGCTAAGGAAATTCTGCCAGTTAGTTTAGAAGCAGAGATGCGTAAATCCTATCTGGATTACGCAATGAGTGTCATTATAGGTCGTGCCTTGCCCGATATATGCGATGGTTTGAAACCAGTGCATAGACGCGTGCTGTATGCGATGCACGAACTTCATAACGATTGGAACAAAGCGTATAAAAAATCGGCACGTATCGTCGGCGATGTGATAGGTAAATATCACCCGCATGGTGATAATGCGGTATACGATACCATAGTGCGGATGGCACAAACCTTCTCTTTGCGCTATCCGTTGATAGACGGGCAGGGTAATTTTGGTTCCATAGACGGTGATGCACCTGCGGCGATGCGCTACACCGAAGTCCGGCTTGCAAAAATAGCACACGAACTGCTTGCCGATATAGATAAGGAGACAGTTGATTTCGTTCCTAATTACGATAATTCCGAGAAAGAACCCGTAGTCTTGCCGTCGCGGGTACCGAACTTATTGGTCAACGGTTCTGCAGGCATTGCAGTCGGAATGGCAACGAATATCCCAACGCATAATTTGAGTGAAGTGATCAATGCGGTTTTGGCACTTGCGAATAACCCGGATATATCCATAGACGATTTGATTCATTATATTCCGGGACCGGATTTTCCGACCGCTGCTATTATCAATGGGCGCGCAGGTTTGTACGAAGCCTATCGTAGCGGACGCGGGCGGGCGGTCATGCGAGCCAAATGCAAAATAGAACAAGTAAAAAAAGGAGATCACGAGCGTATTATCATTGAAGAACTGCCGTATGCGGTTAATAAAGCACAGTTGCTTGAGAAGATCGCAGATTTGATTAAAGAGAAACGAATCGAAGGTATTTCCGAATTACGCGACGAGACTGATAAGGAAGGCATGCGCGTGGTTATTGAATTAAAGCGCAGAGAGAATAGCGAGATCATACTCAATAATCTGTACAAGCACACCAAGATGCAATCGACGTTTAGTATCAATATGGTTGCACTACAGCAGGGCCAACCCAAGCTATTCAACCTCAAGGAAATTCTAGAAGCATTTCTAAGGCACCGCCGTGATGTGGTCACCAAACGCACCGTATTTGAATTACGCAAGGCTAAGGATAAAGCACATCTTTTGGAGGGTTTGGCAGTTGCACTTGCCAACATAGACGAGGTGATTGCGCTGATAAAAAGTTCGCAAACATCTGCCGATGCCAAACGTGCGCTAATCGGACGGGCGTGGAAACCAGGGGCAGTTATGCAGCTCATGGAGAGGGCCGATGCGGTGATATCCAAACCGGACACTTTGTCTGAGGAATTTGGCTTACACGAAGACGGTTATCATCTATCCGAGCAGCAGGCACAAGCGATACTAGATCTAAGACTCCATCGTCTGACCGCGTTGGAGCAGGATAAAATAGTTGCCGACTACGAGGAACTTATTGCATTGATATTGGATCTACTGGAAATACTTTCCAACCCCAACCGTTTGATGAAAGTGATTTGCGATGAATTGAAGGATATCAAGAAGCAGTACGGCGACGAGCGTAGGACTAAGATAGTCGACCAACTGGTAGACATAGACGAGGAAGATTTGATTACCGAAGAAGATATGATGCTGACGATATCGCACGCCGGCTATGCCAAAATACAACCGCCCGACCATTATCGTGCTCAGCGTAGAGGTGGTAGAGGAAAGACGGCAACCTCGGTGAAGGAAGAAGATTTTATAGAAATGATGTTTGTTGCAAGCACTCACGACACCTTGTTATGTTTTTCCAACCTCGGACAACTCTATTGGCTTAAGGTTTATAAATTGCCTAGGGCAGGACGCACTGCTAGAGGCAAACCTTTGGTTAATTTGCTCAAACTAGGTGAAGGTGAGCGTATCACGACGATACTACCAATAAAATCTTATGACGAAGGTTTGTATATTACGATGGCAACCCAAAAAGGTATCGTCAAACGCACGGCATTGACGGAATTTTCCAGACCGCGTAGCAACGGTATCAGAGCAATCAATCTGAAAGATGGCGACAAAATGATAGGTGCGGTATTAACCGACGATGCGAAAGAAATCATGTTGTTTAGCGATGTGGGACGCGCAGTTCGTTTTAAGGAAGCCGACATACGCTCGATGGGCAGAGTTGCTCGTGGTGTCATAGGAATGCGGTTACCCAAAGAGGCGAGAGTCATCTCTTTGATCTGTTTATCGGAGCAAGACAAGGAGCAAGTCAAAGTTTTGGTTGCAACCGAAAATGGCTACGGCAAACGTACCTACGCAAAGGAATTTTCCACCAAGAAGCGGGGTTGTAAAGGCATGATTTCCATAAAAACCAGTGCACGCAATGGCAAGGTGATAGGTGCGCTACCTTTTTCGAGGAACGATGAAATCATGCTGATCACCAATAAAGGCGTATTGGTTCGCACCAAAGTGTCTACTGTCTCTACTGTAAGTCGTAATACGCAAGGTGTCAGGCTGATACGGCTAGACGATAATGCAAAGCTGTCGGAAATAGTACGCATAGATAAGGAATGATTGTTACTTACTGTGGATGTAGAGTTGTTGAAAAAGTACTCCATGCACCGTAGGGGAAGGTATGTGGGACTGTTGAAAAAGTATTCCATAGCCCCATATCACACCTAAAAACACGCGATCTATATGCCGCTTTATAATTTTTCTCCCGGACCTGCGATTTTACCGGAAGTCGTATTGGAGAAATCCCAACAACTGGTCTGTGAGAAGCATCCGGTGCCGCTCTTAGAGATAGGGCATAGAACCGCCTATGTTGACGAGGTCGTTCAGAGTATGAAGCATAAACTGCGCAAGCTACTCGATATCCCTGATGACTACGAGATATTATTTTCATCAAACGGCACTCGTGCCCAATACGCAGCGTTGGCAATGAATCTTGCTCAAGATAAGCATGTTGATTATTTCAATACTGGTTATTGGTCGGAGTACGCCATCGCCGAAGCTAAAAAGTATATTCATGATACCAAGCTAAAAATCGTAACTTCAGTCTCGCAACAACTGCCATTGTCTCTAGCCGATCCTGAAGCATGGCAGCTTAGCGAGGCACCGGCTTATCGCCATTATGTTTCAAACGAAACACTCACCGGATTTGAATTTTTTGCCGAAGCACATATAGACGACGGTAGCTTAGTGTCCGATATGACATCTAACTTCTTAACCCGCACTATCAACATACGCTCGCACCGGATGATATATGCCGGAGCGCAAAAGAATGCCGGTGTTGCCGGCTTGGTTTATATCGTTATAGCACGCGAAGCCTTAGCGTCACCGTGTCATCGTTTAACTCCGGCGTTATACGACTATAATAAATTATATGAAACGAGATCCAGACCGACTACACCGCCAGTTTTTTCGTGGTTGGTTGCGAACCTGATGCTGGAATGGATTGAGGAGCAGGGCGGTGTGGCAGAAATGCAAAGGCGATGTCTGCAACGTTCGGCTTTGATATACGATTATATAGATGGTTCTTCGGTTTATACGAATCCTATTTCTACACAATATCGTTCTCGGGTAAACGTATTCTTCAATTTGCCCACGAGTGCGCTTGAGCAGAAATTTATAGCTGAAGCCGATGAACAAGGTTTATGGGGGTTGAAAGGACATAGCCAAACCGGTGGTGTACGCGCAAGCCTGTATAATGGGATGCCGATTTCTGGTGCCGAGACCTTGGTGGAATTTATGAAAGATTTTGAACGCAAAATTTGAACAATGAGCAATCTGATGAAAGACGATGAGATAGATAAATTACGAGCGCAGATAGATGCAGTAGATGCGCGTATATTAAAACTGCTTAGTGAGCGAGCGCAACACGCAATAAAAATAGGACATGTAAAGCAAAAGGAGAATAAAGATACCTGCACCTATCGTCCCGACCGAGAGGCAGCACATTTAAGCGAGTTATTATCGGAAAATCCAGGACCCTTACCTAATGACACGTTATCGATGCTGTTTAGAGAGATCATATCGGCGTGTAGAGCCCTCGAAAAAAAGCTCACGGTTGTATTCTTAGGTCCTGCGGCAACCTATACCGAGCAAGCCGTGTTTAAGCATTTCGGTCATGCCGTCTCGCTGGAATCGTGCACCACGATAGAAGAGGTATTTCAATATATCTCGGCAAACCGAGCGTATTACGGCGTGGTGCCAGTAGAAAATTCCAGCGAAGGTAGCGTGAGCAACACACTGAATTGCTTTATGGAAACCGATATAAAAATAGTTGGCGAAGTGGAATTGCGCATCAACCATTGCTTGCTTAGCAAACAAAGTCATATTAAAGATATAGCAAAAGTCTACGGACATTCTCAATCTCTTGCCCAATGCCGCTATTGGCTTAATACGCATTTGCCTGACAGCGTACAGATCAATGCTGAGAGTAGCACCCAAGCAATTCGGCAACTTGAGCGAGACCACGATGCGGCAGCGATTGCCAGCGCGCACGCAGCAAAATTATATCAACTCAACATCTTGGCCAGCGATATAGAAGACAATATACAAAACACAACACGCTTTTTGATTTTGGGCGATCGATATCCGCAACCGAGTGGTCGCGACAAGACCAGCGTTTTAGTTTCAACTGATAATCGCTCAGGAACTCTTGTCGGCTTATTGCAGATACTTGCCGAACAAGGTATCAGTTTGACGCGCATAGAATCGCGTCCGTCCCGGCGCATCAAATGGGAATATGCTTTTTTTCTAGATATGGAAGGGCACTGTGAAGAGCCGCACATCAAAGAAGGGCTTGCCAAGCTCCGAGCAGAGGCTGCATTTTATAAATTATTGGGCTCTTATCCGTGTGTCGAATAGTAGAATTTTCGTCTGAAATAGCGCAATACTGCGTAGACCCAAAGCCATGCAAACATCCCAGTAACAACCGAATATAACTTTTCCCAACTGCTGCCAGAAGCATCGCGCATACCCTCAATCCATAGGGTAAAGAGTATATAAAGACTGAGTATCATAGCGACAAAAAGCATCTGTTGTGGAATATAAAAGCGTAAGCGCTTATAAAGTAAAATCACCGCATAAGCAACTAAGGTATAAAGTAGTGCATTTTGTCCCAGCCAAGTGCCGTACATGAAATCGACCAATAGCCCAGTAAACCATGCAAATTTGATATTAAATCTATAAGGTAGGGCGAGTATCCAATAAATAACTGCGAGTAAGGTCCAGCTAGGCCAGTAAAAGTATCCCCACTGAGGCAAAGGTAGTACATCCATGATTAGGGCAAAGAATATGCTTCCCCATACGAGCACGTATTCATGTTGTATGAACTGTATTTTTTTCTTAGGTATTTTCATTGTTGTGTGTCATTGTTTGGGTCGGCCAGACTAGTAGCATCTCTAGGTTATGGTTGAGCTTGGCATTCGGTTTAATATGAATCGTAGCAAAGCTGTCTCCTGCAGGTTTCTCTATACTCAATACCGTTCCTATAGGATAGCCATAAGGATATTTATGATCTAGACCTGAGGTGACGATTTGATCGCCGATCTCAATGTCTGCGGTTGTCGGTACATAAAGTAACTGCAACTGTTCTGCATTCCCAGTGCCTCGCACGACCACCCTTAGACTGGAGCGTTCGGTTTCTCCCATCACCGTGAAACCTGGACTGGAAATTAATATGACTGTTGCGCTGATAGGGGTCAATTTGCCGACTTGTCCGATGATACCGTTTGTGCCCAATACCGGTTGTCCTGTGTAGACACCGTCCGAACTTCCTTTGTTGATAATGATTTTTTGTTCTATCAACGAAGAATATACTCCGATCAGTTTAACTACCGTAAAATTTTTATTGCTGTTGCTCTCAAGTAGATTTAATAAATTTTGTAGGTGACGATTCTTTTGTTTGAGTGCAGACATTTCAGACAATTCCGCAAGAAGTTTGATATTTTCGTTTTGCAGTCGGTCTTTTTGATCCAGCAAATCTGTGCGTTCTTGTAAATACTCGTAGGTCAGAAGTGTCGTGATATAGGGTAGGTTTGCAACATAGCGGATTGCGTAGCCAAACATATCGGCATGGTAGCGTACTCTATCTAGATAGCTAAACCGATAATCGGTTATTATCAGAACAACAGATAAAGCTATAAAGAAAATCAGCTTGGAGGTAAGGTTGCGAGGACTAAATAATTCTTTAATCTTTAGATGCTCCGATTTTATTCTTCATAGAGAAAAGTGACTTTCTTTTCGTCTAACAACTCTAGTGCTTTTCCTCCTCCTTGGGCTACACAAGTGAGAGGTTCGTCGGCGATGATTGCAGGGATGGTCGTTTCTTGCGTGATCAAGACATCTAAGTTTTTTAGCAAAGCACCGCCGCCAGTTAAGACGATGCCGCGTTCTGCTATATCGGAACTTAATTCTGGTGGTGTTTCATCAAGGGCTTTCTTGACCGCAAGGACGATGTTGTTCAATGTTTCCTTCATTGCGTCGTAGATTTCGTTGCTGGTTACGGTAATGTTTTTAGGAATTCCACCGGCGACCTCACGGGCATGAATCTCGGTTTCTATAATTTCTGCAGCCGGGTAGGCGGTGCCGATAGAACTTTTGACTCGTTCTGCGGTCGCTTCACCGATCATCACGCCGTATTGGCGGCGCATATAGTCAATGATGGCTTCATCGAGCTTATCACCTCCGAATCTAACCGAAGCCGAATAAACGATACCGTTGAGCGATAGTACTGCGACTTCGGATGTGCCGCCACCTATATCCAAAATCATTGAACCCTGTGCTTCGCTAATGGGGAGGTTTGCACCTATCGCAGCGGCTATAGGTTCCTCTATCAAATAGACTTTGCTCGCACCGGCACCAAGTGCTGATTCGCGAATTGCGCGTCTTTCAACTTGGGTCGCACCGCACGGAACGCAGATAAGAACCCTGCCGCTTGATTTAAGCAATTTACCTTTATGGACTTTGTGTATGAACATCTGCAGCATTTTTTCAGTTGTCGTAAAGTCCGCTATCACGCCGTCTTTCAAAGGCCTGATAACTTTTATATTAGAGGGTGTTTTGCCTAGCATTTCTTTGGCAGTTCGTCCAGCAGCTTCAACACTTACCGTAGAACCGTGGCTATTGATACGCGTTGCGACCACCGACGGCTCGTCAAGCACAATGCCTCTGCCTTTCATACAAATTAGTGTATTTGCGGTACCTAGGTCTATGGATAAATCATCCGAAAAAAGGGAAAAAAGTCTTTTAAGCATGTTTTTTTATATTGCAGTGTAAATGTGACAGCATAGTATCATTACCTACACAATTAAACAAGGATAAAATTGTCTGTAAGCCCCTATACATTTGTCCACTTAATGCAAAGTCTACTCCCAAATATGTATAATGGCGGTATGACATCCGATAGTTCAGTGTTCAATGCCAAAGAAAATTTGAGTGCTGTGATTTTGGCAGGCGGGCGCGGCTCGCGTATGGGACATTCCGATAAAGGTTTAATAATGCTGGCAGGCCGTCCTCTGATAGAACATGTAATTGAGCGTATTGCTGTGCAGGTTGCTCATGTATGGATCAATGCAAATCGGAATTTAGCAAAATATCAAAAATACGGCTATCCGGTCATCAGCGATGAAAACGATGATTTTATGGGACCTTTGGCAGGAATAGCGAGTGCGCTGTGTGATGTACAAACACCTTACTTATTGGTGTGTCCCTGCGACACGCCACATCCTCCGACAGATTTGGCACAACGTTTGTATAATACATTGACAGAGCATGATGCCGATATTGCGGTTGCCGACGACGGAGAACGGATTCATCCGGTTTTCTGTTTGATAAAAACGAATCTAAGTTCTTCTTTATCGGAATACTTGGCGCAGGGGGGGCGTAAAATAGATCGGTGGTTTGATAAACTTAAAACGGTTCGCTGCGATTTCAGTGATAGAGTAGATGCTTTTAGGAACATCAACACACCCGAAGATCTCAACAAACAGGAAAAGGAAATGATAAACACAAACGATAGTACTCTGCCGATTATAGGTTTTTGCGCCCACAGCGGGACTGGCAAAACCACTTTGCTCAAGCAAATCATTCCCATATTAAAGGACAAGGGATTTAAGTTAGGCATCGTCAAACACGCGCACCACGATTTTGACACCGACCAGCCGGGTAAAGACAGCTATGAACTTAGAAAAGCGGGTGCTAAAAGTATGCTCGTATCGTCAAGTAGGCGGTGGGCATTGATTCACGAGCATTTTAGCGAGAACGAAGAAGCGACCTTGACCGAACTCGTTGATATCATTACTCGCCAAAGCCTTGATGTTGTTTTGGTCGAAGGTTTTAAGCGTGAGACCTTTCCCAAAATAGAACTACATAGGCGCGGTCTAGAACACCCTTATATGTATAGTCAAGACCCCCACGTGGTTGCGCTTGCCACCGATGAAAATCCACCGTCCGATATTACGATTCCGATTCTAGACATCAACGACCCCGAACAAATTGCAGATTTTATCGTTGAGTACTGTCGGCTATAGCAATATACGCAGTACTGCTTTAACATGCTCCAGCCTCCATAGCCTTCATAATATGATTGAGTTTTTCAAGCACCAATTTCGTGCTGATTAACTCCATTGCGTTGGATTTTTTTATATGTTTTCCCCAACGCACATCTTTTATGGATTTATGGAAGTATTTCTCTAATGCTTCGGGGTAGTGATTGACGCACCAATCTAGATAACGGTAAGGACCGCTACGCTCGGCATCAGTTGCTGCATAGAGTCCGATAACCGGAGTTTGTAGTGCCGAAGCAATATGTACGATTGCCGAGTCCGGTGCGATCACTAGATCGCTATATGCAACGATGGCAGCTAATCGCCGTAGGCTGGTTTTTCCTATTAAGCTGGTGCAGGGTGTATGGAGGTATTGCTGTATGCGTGCTTCGTACATTCGCTCGTTTTGACTATCACTCCCTACTAATACAGGGTGCATATCGTATCGCTGCATTGCAACTTGAGCGACTTCGGCATAACGTTCGGGTAGCCAATTTTTGAAGCTATGGCTGGAACACGGGCTGATCAACAGTATTTTCTTGTCTTTGGGTAAGTTGTGTTCGGCAAATCGGGTATCGTCTGGCAGATAATAGGTGGGGACGGCATTTGTCCGCTCCTTTATACCCAGTGCTTCGGCAAAACCGTAATAAACATCCAATACATGCTTGCTGGTCGGCATCTTGATATGTTGATTAACGAACAGACTATGAAACTCTCTAGATAACTGATTCGGATAGCCTATGCGTAAAGGTGCTTTAACTAAAAGGCTGAGCAAACCGGCGCGCAACGAGTATTGCATTAAGAGTAAAGCATCAAATTTTTTACCAGATAATTGCTCGGCGATCAATTTATAAGACTTCCAAACTTTGTTTTTATCAAAGACTATAAAATCAATATCGTTCAAATGAGCCAACAACTCGTATTCGGTTTTTCCTATAATCCAAGTTAACTCAAGCCGAGGATGCGACAATTTGAGTGCGTTGACCGCAATAGATGCTTGCACGACATCTCCGATTGCGGACAACCGCAGAATACAAATTTTTTGTAGAGGTTTATGCGAAATTGGTGACATATTCAATCAAAAACAAACTAAACTATGGACATTTTCCCGATATTTTGGCATGATAGCCACTTTATATTAAATCATTTAGGGAGTTTTTATGAAGTATCGTTTCTACGTTCTTTGCTTGTTTATTATATTATCGCCGCTTGCGAATGCAGGAGATGCCGAAAGCGGAAGGTTGAAAGCACAAACCTGCTTGGGCTGCCATGGTGTACCAAGTTACGGCAATATCTATCCTAGTTATCATGTACCCAAACTGGTTGGGCAACATGCTCCCTATATAATCTCCGCCTTGAAAGCATATCAATCCGGCGAGCGTAGCCACCCGACGATGCGTGCCCATGCCTCTGGTTTATCGGAAACTGATATGGCGGATATAGCTGCTTATTTTTCGGGGTCGGAGACTGTTTCGGGAGCAGAACCTGTCGCTGCGTCTGCTCAACCCCCGCAGCTTTCAGAGGAATTAAATGCCAAACTCGCAGTCTGTGCCGGTTGTCATGGTATGGACGGCAATAGCGCAATGTTTCCTGAACACCCGCGTTTAGCAGGGCAATATCGAGATTATCTTTACCAATCCTTAATCGATTATAGGGACGGAAAGCGTAATAACCCTATTATGTTAAGTATTATCGGCACGATTAACGAAGCAGATATGAAACTGCTGTCGCTCTATTTTTCAAAGCAACAAGGCTTATCCGCTTATCGTTTAGAACGTCGGGCTTTCAAAGATAACTAGTGCTATCGTTCTCAGCTTCTGAGGGTGTCAAGGCTTCGATGCTCAAAGCGTGCAGTTCTCCGCTTTGTATCTGGGCTTGAACCGTTGCGTAAACTGCCTGATGCCGTTGCACCTGAGTTAAGCCTTCAAAAGTTGCGCTGATGATTCTGGCCTGGTATTTGCCGTCGCCACCATCTATATCAATCTGTGCATCCGGCAAGCCTGCTGTTATTAGATTCTTAATTTCTTCGGTTTCCATAATATTTTCAGTATTCAAACTAGTATACTATGTATTTTATCCAACTTCAGCAAACAGAGTAGCGCAGTGATATTCAAACAACTTTTTGAATCCCAGTCCAGTACTTATACCTACTTAATTGCGTGTACGGAGACCGGCACTGCGGCACTCGTAGACCCGGTACTTGATGTTTTCGAGCGTGACTTGGAGACGATTAGAGAATTGGGCTTGAATTTGAATTATGCGATAGAGACGCATATACACGCCGACCATATCACCAGTGGATTGAAACTTAAAGCGTTGACTGATTGTAAACTGGTGGGTGCTGAGGCCGATCGACTTCCTTGCAGAGATATAGGCGTGCAAGAGGGAACGGCATTGAAAATTGGACATATAGAATTGCATCCTTTGTTCACCCCAGGGCATACCGACACCCATTATGCTTACCTAATAGACGACGGCATACACAAAATGATTTTCACCGGTGATGCGCTATTGATAGAAGGTTGTGGCAGAACCGACTTCCAATCAGGCGACTCTGGCACTTTGTACGACAGCATTTACGACAAGATATTCAGCCTACCCGAAGATACTTTGGTTTACCCCGGTCACGATTACGAGGGTCGCCGAATCAGTAGCGTCGGTCAGGAAAAAATGCGCAACCCGCGCCTCAAGGTCGGAACGACTCGATCACAGTTTATCGCGTTGATGGACTCGTTGGAGTTTCCTAAACCACAAAAAATGGATTATGCGGTACCCGGCAATGAGATGTGTGGTCGCTGCCCAGATGACCTGCCCGAATCGGTTCAGCGTATGTGCGATATACACGATCAAGGTTGACGATAAACTTATAGCGATGGAGGCAATATACGATTCTAATTTAGAATCCATACCGTTGTTATGCAAAGGTAAAGTCCGAGATCTATATGACCTAGACGAGCAATATATATTGATGGTTGCAAGCGACAGGCTTTCGGCGTTTGATGTCGTGTTCCCGACCCCGATTCCCGATAAAGGCAGAGTATTAACCTCGCTGAGCAACTTTTGGTTCGATAAAACCGCTAAGATATTTCCCAACCATACCACCGATATAGCGGCAAGCGATAGGGTGGCAGAATTAAAGCATCAACCGCAATTAGCCGAGCGTAGCATGGTCGTGAAAAAAACAAAACCACTTGCCGTAGAAGCGATTGTACGCGGTTATTTATACGGCTCTGCATGGAAAGACTACCGAGACACTGGCAAGCTATGTGACATATCTTTGGATGCCGGCTTGCAACTCGGCGAGCGGCTACCTGAGGCTGTTTTCACACCGACTACTAAAGCCGAGATAGGCGCACACGATAAACCCATCAGCTTTGAGCAAATGGCAAACTCTGTAGGTGCGCAAATGTCTGCTGAAATTCGTGACACGGCACTTGAGATTTACCAGCTTTGTAGCGACTACGCTTATGAGCGCGGCATCATAATCGCCGACACCAAGTTTGAATTCGGCATTGACTCGGAAGAGCGTTTAGTATTGATAGACGAAATACTAACCCCCGATTCCTCGCGTTTTTGGGATTTGCAAAGCTACCGCCCCGGCATTGAGCCAATCAGTTTTGACAAACAATATGTGCGCAATTATTTGATACAGCATAATTGGGATGTTCAAACATCGCCCCCCAAACTCCCTTCGGAGATTGTAGGACAAACCACTGAAAAATATAGATGGATTGAAAATCTATTGATGGGTCAAGATTGAGATGGGGTGTTTGAAAAAGTATTCCATGCACCGTAGGGGAGGGCTAACATGCCCTCCCGAACGCGTTGCGTTTGCAAAATCAATCCATTCGGGACTGTTGAAAAAGTACCACCATTGCACAAATTGAACCACTATGTGCCATATAATTTATGAAATGGTAGGGGCGGATTTATAAATCCGCCCCTACGGCATATGAAATACTTGTTGAACAGTTTAGATGATTAGTTCGGGCGTATTCATTACCGGCACTGATACCGGTATAGGTAAAACAGTAATTGCGTGCCATTTAACAAAAGTGTTGGAGGAGACTGGCTTAAAAGTAGCAGTGCGCAAACCTGTGGAGAGTGGCTGTTCGGACAGTGAGCGTGGGTTGATAGCCGAAGATGCCACGCGCCTGGCAGCAGCCTCAGTATCTGCGCCTTCAATTGAACAAGTGTGTCGCTATCGTTATAAAGCGGAGACCTCACCGGAACGGGCGGCGATGCTGGCAGGTACGACGCACACAATAGCCCAACTCGCTGCTTGTTGCCGTTGTGAAGAACAATTTGTGGTGGTGGAGGGTGCCGGCGGGTTGTTGTCTCCTATCGCTGCCGATGGTCTTAATGCAGACTTAATATCGGCACTAGGATTTCCGGTCGTTGTTGTATCGCCCGATCGCTTGGGTTGCATCAATCATATACTACTAACATTAGAAGCACTCGCCGCTCGACAGCTCAAAGCGATCGCAGTAGTGCTTAATCGTATGCATCCACAGCCTGATGAAAGCGAGCTTGATAATGCACGCGAACTCAGTGTCTGGACTGATGTGCCGATTATTCAGGTGCATAACGATAATATCGGTCATTCGGCATTGTCGGAATTAGTCGGGTTGCTCGGCGGTATAAGTTCCTAAGAAATATGGATATGTTTGAAACCCGTGTCAATGAAGTCGGCACTACAGGTGTGCTAAAGGTACATATATTAAAGGAAGGTGCCGTCTTGAGTTATCATTCGGTAATCACCTTATGGCAGCAAAGCGAAATTTTTAGAACCTTTTATATCGAATTCTTATCAAGTATTGAATATATCGCTTATCGCTGGGAAACACCGCCACTGAGTTCGGATACTGTGCATCGTCCTTTTGAGTTCGTGATAATAAATAGCCCAGAATTGGATATACCCTCCGATACCGATGCATTTGCGGACTATTTTTCGGATAAAGATATAGTTGCATTTCCCAACTTGGGTAAAGACGCTTGGTTGGTAGCACCGTGTCCTAAAGCCGAAGCCTCTGCCTATAGCCATTTAGGGGCATTTAGCAGGCACGCGCCGGATTATCAAAATCAGGCGTTGTGGCAGCGAGTCGGTCGCCTGGTTGCAACACATCTAGACAACACACCCAGATGGCTGAACACCGCAGGCGGAGGTGTGGCATGGCTACATATCAGATTGGATGACAGACCTAAATACTATTGTTATAGTCCCTATAGGTCTATCTAATTTAATCAATACTATTGGCTATCTTTTGTATAATAACCGTGATGAAGCGCAAAGTTCGTTAATTGTTTATAATCTATTGGCTTTGCACAACACAATACAAAATGAAGCCATATTTTAATCAACAAACGGATATCCTAAAAAAACTAAAGGCACACTATGCTCAATCGCAGGCGATGCGGTTGCAGGATTTATTTGCGCAAGACCCCGACCGTTTTGATAAATATTCAATCGAAGCACACGACCTATTTCTGGATTATTCCAAAAATAAATTTACCGACGATACCATAAAGCTATTGGTAGAATTATTGAACTCGTCAGATTTTACAGATTGGCGAGCGCGGCTGTTCAGGGGGGATGAAATCAATCTAAGTGAAAAACAGGCGGCATTGCATTCCGTCTTACGCCAACCTCATGGTCAATCGGATAAACCAAATGCCGATGATTTGAACACGGAGATTATTGCGACCAAACAGCGAATGCAAGAATTATGTTTGGAATTGTCTGGTTCGGTTCCGCATCGTGCTAGTGGACAAACGATTACTGATGTCGTTAGTCTGGGCATAGGGGGGTCGCATGTCGGTCCGGCAATGGCAAGTCAAGCCCTATCAGCTTATAAGCAAACACCCTCTAGGGTCCATTTTGTTTCTACGGTAGGCTGTGGGGAATTAGAGTCTTTGCTGTCTGAGTTAAACCCTAAAAGTACCTGTTTCATCGTTATTTCCAAGAAATTCAAAACCCGAGAAACCTTGATGAATGCAAGTTATGCCAAAACTTGGTTGGGCGACGGTGCACAAAATCAGATGTTTGCGGTGACAGCCGATTGTGCCAGAGCCATTGAGTTCGGTATTGCTCCCAAGCATTGCTTAGTGGTACCGATTACGATAGGTGGTCGTTATTCTTTATGTTCGGCAGCAGGATTACCGCTTGCGGTGAACTTAGGCATGGAGGTATACGAGCAATTATTGGCTGGGGCTTATCAAATGGATCAGCACTTTCAAACTGCCGAGCCAGAAAAGAACATGCCGGTCATTCTAGCTCTGCTCGGCATTTGGTATAACAATTTTCACAACGCACAGAACCATGCGGTCTTGTGTTATGACACTCGCTTAGAACTATTACCCAATTATTTGCAACAGGTGGAAATGGAAAGCAATGGCAAACGAGTTGATAGATACGGGCAGAAGCTCCACTGCGATACAGCCCCGGTGATATGGGGCGGAAAGGCTTTAGATGGACAGCACGCATATTACCAACTTTTACATCAAGGCACGCGATTGATCCCAATTGATTTTATCGTGACCGCCGACACCGTTGGCATAGCTGATGGAACCAAAAGTGATGCTTTGCCTCATGCAAATTGTTTTGCTCAATCTCACGCACTGATGCATGGCGTACAAAGCGAGACATCCGAGCGCGAGTGTCCGGGTGACCGACCGAACAACACGATTATGCTACGTAAACTTAGTCCGCACACTTTGGGTTCATTAATTGCGCTTTACGAACACAAAGTATTTTGCGAGGGCTTGATTTGGGGAATCAACTCTTTCGACCAGTGGGGGGTAGAGCAAGGAAAGCAATTAGCCGACCAAGTTTTTGATTGCCTGCAAAACAATCCGAGTGGCGATGTGATAAGCTCGTTGGACGCTTCGACCCGTGGCCTGATTAATAAGTATCTGACGTGGCGAGAGGGGAACACTTAGTATTGGTATTCCGAGTATGTTGTTCAATGCCCCATCGTACATGCTCACGAACGATTTCGGAAGGATAGTTTAGACGTGTTTTCAGAGCCTGTATGATTTCATCGCTGCTGGGCGCATTGCCGAGTGCCACTGCAATATTCCTGAGCCAACTTTCATAACCGCTACGTTTAATAACCGATCCTGCCAATCTATCACAAAACATTTGCTCGCTCCATGAAAATAGCTCTATCAAATCTGCCGAATCTAGATTGTGGCGGGTGCGGAATTTTTCTTCGGTGGAATAACCCGCATAACGGTTCCACGGGCAAACCAGTTGGCAATCGTCGCAACCGAATATACGATTACCCATTAGAGGACGCAATTCTACTGGTATAGAACCCTTGAACTCTATCGTTAAATAAGCGATGCAACGTCGGGCATCTAGTTTATAGGGTGCGACGATAGCTTGAGTCGGGCATATATCTATGCAACGTTCACAGCTACCGCAGTGATTCGTTGTCAGGGTAGACGGCGGGAGTGCCAAATTCGTATACAGCTCACCTAAGAAAAACCACGAACCAGCCGAACGATTGAGCAGTAATGTGTGTTTGCCAATCCAACCAAGTGCAGCCTGTTCGGCAAGCGGTTTTTCCAATACCGGCGCGCTATCGCTGAACGCACGGTATGCGAAAGGTCCGATTGCCTGTGTAATTTTATCGGCGAGCTTTTGCAATCTTTTGCGTATCAATTTGTGGTAATCTCGTCCCAAAGCATAGCGCGAAATATACGCCTTTTGAGGTTGTTTTAATACCGTATCTGCATCGGCAGAGTCCTTATCAAGATAATTCATGCGCACTGATATGATGCTAACGGTACCGTCAATTAGTTTCTCAGGTCTGCTACGTTTGTTACCGTGTTTTTCCATGAAGTGCATCTCGCCGTGCATCCCATCGTTCAACCATTCCAGTAGTTTGAGTTCATAATCGTGCAATTTGGTATTGGCGAAACCAACATCGGAAAAGCCGAGTTCTACTCCCCACCGTTTAATCTTATCGGCAAGCACATTCATCTCCATAGGAGATTATTTTACGGCAAGGATATAGAAATGATGCAAAAACATATTCAATGCCTCAATCTTTCAACTGGTTGTATAATAGGCGCATTGCAGGTGGTGTGCTAGCGGAGGGGAGTGCGCAACTTCCGATTTTTAAGCAGATATTTAATTGATTTTCTAACAGGTAACATAGCAAGATGGCAAGGTTTGCTACCCTTTTGTTGAGAGACGGTACTCGTTTTGACGGCATCTCTATTGGGGCTAGTGGTATCGCCGTCGGCGAGGTTGTTTTCAATACGGCGATGACTGGCTATCAGGAAATTTTGACCGACCCGTCTTATGCGCAGCAGATTGTGACATTGACATATCCACATATTGGTAATACTGGTGTGAACGATGAAGATGTGGAGTCTGATGGGATTTATGCGGCAGCGTTGGTTATTCGCGATTTGCCGTCAACAGCGAGCAGTTGGCGTCGTAAGCAGAATCTGAGTGATTATCTGATAGACAATAAGGTCATTGCAATAGCCGATATAGATACTCGTCGCCTTACACGGCATTTGCGTATGCACGGTGCGCAAGATGGTGTGGTATTTGATGAGGCAGTGTCGCAAGATGATGCCGAAGTGGCGTTGCATAACTTCTCAGGTTTGAAAGCTAAAGATTTGGCACAGCATGTGAGTACCAAAAAATCTTATCGTTGGGATGCAGAAAAAAACTCCGAACGTCATGTGGTTGCATTTGATTACGGCATCAAGCGTAACATATTGAGACACCTGGCGGCGCGAGGTTGTCATATCACGGTGGTGCCGGCGAAGACAACGGCGGCGGAAGTGTTGGCACAGCAGCCCGACGGTATTTTTTTGTCTAATGGGCCAGGTGACCCTGAGCCTTGCGATTATGCAATTGATACGATACGCGAGCTTTTGCCTAGTGGCTTGCCTGTTTTCGGGATATGCCTGGGACACCAGTTGCTTGGTTTGGCAAGCGGTGCGCAAACGATGAAGATGAAGTTCGGGCATCACGGGGCAAATCATCCGGTGCTTGATCTATCTAGCAAGCGGGTGATGCTGACGAGTCAAAATCATGGTTTTTGCATTGATGAGGCAAGCCTGCCTGAGCAGTTGGAGGTTAGTCATCTATCGCTATTTGACAACACGATTCAAGGCATACGTCACAAAAATTATCCTGCATTCGGCTTTCAAGGTCATCCAGAGGCGAGCCCTGGCCCCCACGATGTGAATGCATTGTTTGATAATTTTATCCAGCAAATGGAATCTAATGCCTAAGCGTGACAATTTATCGCGTATCTTGATTATCGGTGCCGGGCCTATCGTTATCGGGCAAGCGTGCGAGTTTGATTATTCTGGTGTGCAGGCGTGCAAAGCATTGCGCGAAGAAGGTTATAGCGTCGTCTTGGTCAATTCCAATCCAGCGACGATTATGACCGACCCGGATACTGCCGATACGATTTATATAGAGCCTATAGAATGGCGCACATTGAAGAAAATCATAGCGACAGAAAGACCCGATGCTTTGTTGCCGACAATGGGCGGGCAGACTGCTTTGAATTGTGCGATGGACTTACAACGCGAGGGCGTGCTACAAGAGTTTGGAGTGCAATTAATCGGTGCTTCGTCGGAGGCGATTAGTAAGGCCGAAGACCGTTTGTTGTTCCGCAAGGCGATGGAGAACATCGGCTTGAAAAGTGCGCGCTCAGTTGTCGTAAAGGATTGGCAACAAGCGCAGGCAGCACCCGAGCAGTTGGGTTTCCCTATCATCGTGAGACCGTCTTATACCTTAGGTGGCAGCGGCAGCGGTATTGCTCGTAATCCCGAAGAGTTTGAGGACATAGTCAAGCATGGTCTAGCGTTGTCGCCGATCAGCGAGGTTTTATTAGAGGAGTCCTTGTTGGGTTGGAAAGAATTTGAAATAGAGGTCGTGCGCGATTGCAACGATAATTGCATCGTCGTGTGTTCAATAGAAAACTTTGACCCGATGGGAGTACACACCGGAGACTCAATTACGGTGGCACCTGTACAAACGCTAACCGATAAGGAATATCAAAAGATGCGCAACGCCTCAATTGCAGTGCTGCGAGAGATTGGTGTAGATACTGGCGGTTCCAATGTACAGTTTGCGATCAACCCGGATGATGGTCGTATGGTGGTCATAGAGATGAATCCGCGTGTCTCGCGTTCCTCGGCGTTGGCATCTAAGGCAACTGGTTTCCCGATTGCAAAGGTTGCTGCAAAATTAGCAGTGGGTTATAGCTTGGATGAACTAAAGAACGAGATTACCAGTGGGGCAACACCGGCATCGTTTGAACCGACGATAGATTATGTGGTCACTAAAATCCCACGTTTTGATTTTATGAAATTCCCTCAAACCTCTAAAAATCTCACAACGCAAATGAAATCAGTCGGCGAGGCGATGGCAATCGGCAGGACTTTCAAAGAGTCCTTGCAAAAAGCATTATGTAGCTTGGAACTTGGGTATATTGGTCTTGCTTTTCCGCAAGCATTGCGCAGCGAGTCGCTACAAGGCAATGATATTGATGCGCTGATTTTGCGCCTACAAGATCCAACCCCGGACAGAATATTGTTAATCGCCGAGGCTTTGAGGATGGGTGTTGATGTCGCTAAGCTCTATGAGGCAACGAAGATAGATCCTTGGTTTTTAAGTCAAATGTCGGAGATCATAGATGCCGAGAAAAAGATAAAAGACGGAGTTTTTAAGATTTCTGACCGGGCGCATTTACATGAACTCAAACAGCAAGGTTTTGCCGATGCGCATATTGCACGGTTGTTGTCGGTCGACGACCAAAAAGTTTGCAACAGCCGCCGCAATGCAAAGATTAATGCGACATACAAAAGGGTGGATAGTTGTGCGGCGGAGTTTGACACGCAGACCGCTTATTTGTATTCGTGTTATGACGAGGAATGCGAGGCGCATCCGAGTGCGAAGCAAAAGATTATCATACTGGGTAGCGGTCCCAATCGCATAGGGCAAGGTATAGAGTTTGATTATTGTTGTGTGCATGCTTCGTTTGCGTTGCGCGAAGCTGGTTTTGAGACGATTATGATCAATTGCAATCCTGAGACGGTCTCAACCGATTACGATACTTCGGATCGTCTCTATTTTGAGCCTTTGGATTTTGAACATGTGTTGAACGTTATAGAAACCGAAAAGAGCAATGGTGATTTGAAAGGTGTGGTGGTGCAATACGGCGGTCAAACACCTTTGAATCTGACTCAAAGTTTAGCTGATGCCGGCGTGCCTATACTCGGAAGCAGTGCTGACACCATCAGCTTAGCCGAAGACCGAAAACGTTTTCAGCAAGTCATAGAAAAATTGGGTTTGAAGCAGCCGCCCAACGGCATTGCACTGACCGAAGCGGAGGCATTGAACATTGCCTCTTCGATAGGCTATCCGATCATCGTCAGACCTTCTTTTGTTCTAGGAGGTCGTGCGATGAAGATCGTGTACGACGAAACCGAACTCAAACATTACATACTAGAGGCGACTCGGGTATCACAAAACAAACCGGTTTTAATAGATCACTTCTTGTCCGATGCGATAGAGGTTGATGTGGACGCTGTGTGCGACGGGGAAAATGTATTACTCGGCGGCATCATGGAGCATATTGAGCAAGCCGGGGTACATTCGGGTGACTCCGCTTGTTCAATCCCACCTTATTCCTTGTCCAAAGCGATACAGGCGGAACTCGCGCGGCAAATTAAAATCATCGCACTTGCACTCAACATCAAAGGACTGATGAATGCACAGTTTGCTATCAAGAACGATGAAGTCTATGTGATAGAAGTCAATCCGCGTGCGTCGCGTACGGTGCCGTTTGTGTCCAAAGCTACCGGTTTGCCGTTGGCTAAAATCGCCGCTCGTTGCATGGTTGATATAGACCTCAAGAAACAAGGCTTCGTGGAAAACCGTGAGGGCCTTTATATGCTGAAGGAAAAGCAGCAGAGTACTTTTCGTTTTGCGGTCAAGGAGGCGGTTTTTCCATTCAATAAGTTTATAGGTGTGGATCCGATCTTGGGTCCTGAGATGCGTTCTACCGGCGAGGTGATGGGCAGCGGTCAGAGTTTTGGCGAGGCTTATGCCAAAGCACAGCTTGCTGCCGGCAATAAATTGCCGTGTAGCGGTACGGTGCTGATGAGTGTGCGAGATGCGGACAAACTGGCAGCGATAGAAATTGCCCGAAGCCTAGGTGACAAAGGCTTTGATATATTGGCAACCCAAGGCACTCAACAAGCGTTCAGCGATGCTGGCATTGCATGCCGTTCTGTTCACAAAGTCATAGAAAATCAACGTCCCAATGTTATTGATTTCATAGACGACGGGACGGTTCATTTGATTATCAATACAACCGAAGGCAGGCAAGCGATTACCGATTCGCGCACTATAAGATCTAGTGCGGTGCAGAATAGAGTGTGCTATACTACGACAATCGCCGGTGCCAGTGCCATTTTGGAGGCGATGGAATCCGACGATCACGATGTATATAGTTTATGATATTGAGGAGGATTAACAAATGAAACTGGAAACAATTGCGATACACGGTGGATACGAATGCGAACCGACGACGCGCGCTGCGGTCACGCCAATTTATCAAACCACCTCTTATACTTTTAGAGATACCCAACACGGTGCCGATTTGTTCGACCTTAAAGAGATGGGCAACATCTATACCCGAATCATGAATCCCACGACTGATGTACTGGAAAAACGTGTCGCTGCGATGGAAGGCGGCATAGGTGCGCTGGCATTATCATCGGGAATGGCAGCTACTACTTATGCAATATTCACCATCACCGATAGCGGAGACAACATTATTTCAACGAGTCAGCTCTATGGTGGAACTTATAATTTATTCGCACATACATTGCCGCGCTTGGGTATAGAGGTGCGTTTCACTGAAGACGGACAGATAGAGGATTTAATCGACGAGAAAACCAAGCTCGTTTTTTGCGAGTCGTTGGGCAACCCGGCAGGGAATGTGTGCGATTTGGAGGCACTCGCTGAGACTTGTAAGAAGCACGGTGTTGTATTGGTTGTTGATAATACGGTGCCGACTCCTTATCTATGCCGACCCTTTGAACACGGTGCCGATATTGTCGTACATTCTCTGACCAAATATATGGGAGGACACGGAAACAGTATCGGTGGAATCATCGTTGATTCAGGAAATTTCCCATGGCAAGAAAACGCCGACCGTTATCCTATGCTGGTAGAACCCGACCCGTCTTATCATGGCGTTAGCTATGTGGAAGCACTGGGCGCAGCTGCTTTTATTGCTAGGGCGCGCGTGGTGCCACTGCGGAATATGGGTTCCGCACTCTCCCCACTGAATAGCTTTTTAATCCTGCAAGGTTTGGAGACTATGCCGTTGCGTATAGAGCGGCATTGCGATAACGCACTCGCCGTCGCTCGCTATTTGCAAGCGCATCCGCGTGTGCAATGGGTCAATTATGCCGGCTTAGACGACCATCCGAGCAAGCCGTTGGTAGACCGCTATTTGAACGGCCAAGCATCTGGCATCTTGAGTTTTGGTATTAAAGGCGGGGCTGAAGCAGGAGCTAAGTTTATAGATGCTTTGCAGCTTATACTACGCCTCGTCAACATAGGCGACGCTCGTTCGTTGGCGTGCCACCCTGCCACTACAACCCATCGCCAATTGTCAGAAGCCGATCTCAAAAGTGCTGGTGTTTCCGAAGACTTGGTTAGATTATCAATAGGTATAGAACACATAGACGACATCATCGCAGATATAGAACAAGCACTCGGTAACCACTCATAGAGTCAGATATTGCATTTTGTGATGTATGCGTTTCCCTCTAACGCATTGCATCGGTACTTAATATCTATCCGTTCGTCGGATATTTAGTACCGTTCAACCATTTTCCAAAAATCCTCTATATAGCTGTGATTTAATAGGTTTTAGCGGTTAATGTCTAGATAAAACTCTAGGTAAAACCTATATTTTATCAATATACTTTCATTAAGAGGAGAAATAATGGATACTATACAAAATACGCTTCAAAAAATACCCGGTGTGAGCAATGCCGAGGCGAGCGATGTAGCTAAAAAACTAGATAGATTAGATAAGATAGCAACTATGATAGATGAAAATAAGCTAGCAACTAAGGAAGATATTGCTGCGACCCAAGCGGATATTGCCGAATCAAGAGCGGCGACCCAAGCGGATATTGCTGAGGCAAGAGCGGCGACCCAAGCAGATATTGCTGAGTCAAGAGCGGCGACCCAAGCGGATATTGCTGAGGCAAGAGCGGCGAACCAAGCGGATATTGCTGCGACCCAAGCGGATATTGCCGAATCAAGAGCGGCGACCCAAGCGGATATTGCCGAGTCAAGAGCGGCGACCCAAGCGGATATTGCCGAGTCAAGAGCGGCGAACCAAGCAGATATTGCCGAGTCAAGAGCGGCGAACCAAGCAGATATTGCTGAGTCAAAAGCGGCGACCCAAGCAGATATTGCTGAGTCAAAAGCGGCGACCCAAGCGTATATTGCTGAGGCAAGAGCAGAGACTAAGGTTGAAATCGAAAAAATTAGAACGGAGATGAGAACCGGATTAGCAGACCTAAAAACCGACCTAACTTGGCGAATGGTGCTTTTATTTGGCATAGCCGCTGGAATCACTAGTGCGATTGTAGAACTCATGTAGTTCAACCATAAATGGTCAGCCATTGATGATAATAAACCCTAGTTTGTCCGATTTAAATCCATACGAATGTTTTGAATAACATGGGATTGCTTGACTTTGGTATAAAATACAATCTTATTAAGATTTTGTGAACCAAAGACGATAGTAAGACGAGGTAATTATGACTGAAATAGACAACACCACGCGCTTGGAGCTGGAAGCTGCCGTTTACCGTAGATTGATCAAGCATCTACAAGAAAAAACCGAAGTTCAGAATATAGACTTGATGAACTTGGCGGATTTTTGTAGAAATTGTTTGGCAAAATGGTATGTAGCAGCGGCGGAAGAACACAATATCAAGTTGGATTACGAAGATGCTCGCAAGATGATATACGGGATGCCCTATAAGGAATGGAAAGCGCGTTATCAAAAGCCACTAACGGCAGAACAAAAAGCAGCATTAAAGAACCGCAAATCTCAATGACGGACGGCTTGAGCGACCACGCGTTGTCGCGCTACAGTCGTCATATCTTATTGCCGCAAATCGGCATAGAGGGTCAAGAAAAGCTATTGGAGGCACGAGTACTTGTCGTCGGTTTGGGTGGTTTGGGGTCTTCTGCGGCGATGTATTTGGCGGCGAGCGGGGTAGGACATATGCTAATTGCCGATTACGATTACGTTGATTTATCAAACTTGCAAAGACAACCAATACATAACACTGAGAGTATTGATATGCGCAAAACCGAATCGGCACAAAAAACTCTGTATCGGTTAAACCCTGACATTGAGATAACGTCTATAGATCAGAAAATGGATTTCGATTTTTTGCAACGACAAGTTACTGATGTTGATGTAGTTGTTGATGCAACCGACAATTTTGAAGTGCGCTATGCGATCAACAAGGCTTGCTGGCACACTCGAACACCGCTGGTTCATGGGGCTGCCATCCGCATGGAAGGGCAGTTGAGCGTGTTTGATGCTCGCAGTACCGAAAGCCCTTGTTACCAATGTCTTTATACCGAGGGCACTTATGTGGACGAGAGTTGCGTTGCCAACGGTATTCTCTCTCCAGTGGTCGGTGTAATCGGGAGTATGCAGGCGATTGAAGCACTAAAGATTTTATTAAACCTCAAAGACACCCTAGTAGGTCGTCTTTTGTTATTTGATGCGCAGACGATGAATTGGCGAGAGCTGCGTGTGAGAAGAAATGCAAAATGCAAGGTCTGCGGAGACGATGGATAAAACACAATCTCAAACAGAACCTTTGGTAGAGCTTGAATATCAAGGTGTGCGAGTTACCGTTTTAGGAACCGCCCATGTATCAAAGGCAAGTGCTAACATGGTACGTGCATTGCTTGAGAGTGGTGCATACGATTCGGTTGCAGTGGAGCTGTGTCAAAGTCGCCATAAAACACTGGTATCACCAAACAGTTTTTTGGATATGGATTTGGGTGAAGTGATACGGCAACGCAAAGTCTTTAGAGTAGTAGCGATATTGATATTGGGAGGGTATCAGCAACGTCTTGCTGATCAATTGGGAGTGGAACCCGGTGTGGAGTTCAAAGAAGCATTGCGAATTGCCAACGAACGCAACCTATCTTTGGCTATCGTTGATCGTGATATCGGTTTAACCTTCAAGCGACTCTACGGCAGTTTGTCGTGGTGGAGAAAATTGATGCTGTTCAATGCGCTGGTTGCGAGCTTGTTTTATACCGAAAAAGTTTCAATACAAGAAGTAGAGCGCATCAAACAGGGGCGAACCTTAGAGGCCATTTTTGAGCAACTACCGATGTCAATCCGCAACATCAAAAATATACTGCTTGACGAACGCGACGCTTATATGGCTGCCAAAGTGAGGCAATTCATAGCAGAACATAAGCCGAAATCGATGCTACTGATCATAGGCGCAGCACATCTGAAAGGCACCGTGCGCGAGATTGAACAAGCGAATACCGAACCAGAAGCGACGATTAGCGAGTACGAAAAAGTGCCGCCGAAAAAAAAGTTTGCCCGCTTCTTGCCGTGGCTAATCGTGTTTGTGATACTCGCCGGATTTGCTTACGGCTTTGCTAAGGAGACCCAAGTAGGTATTGACCTTGTAATAGATTGGATACTAATCAACGGTGGTTTGGCAGCAGTGGGTGCTTTGATAGCAGCGGCGCACCCCTTGACCATTGTGTCGGTTTTTCTGGCAGCACCGCTCACCTCTATCAATCCTACGATTGGTGTAGGTATAGTGGCTGCTGCGGTGGAACTTTATTTGAAGAAACCCAGAGTCTCCGATTTTGCAACCCTCAAGAAAGACACTACGAAATTGTCGGGGTGGCGGCACAATAGAGTGGCTAGAATCATCATGATTTTCGTATTGAGCACTATCGGGTCAGCAATCGGCACCTATATCGGTGGTTTCCACATTTACTCTACGCTGATGACACTTTGACAAAACGGCTTTCTATGTTGTCTTATTTCATTTTCTTTTCCCAATGTCTAGTAGACATCCATTTACAATTGGAGAGGTTTTAACTGCCTGGCAGTATACCTTGCTGGTAATCTCCTCTAATGCATCATCGTATTCAGGATTGGAAGCGACGACAAAATAATCAATAGTCTGAGGGGCGAGTTTCTTTTTATTCTCTATATCTGTTACTTTCTCTATGGTAACTAGATAATTGACGGCTTGAGAATAAACTCGCTTTAATGCCATAGCCTCGTAGGCTGCCTGTTTCCATCTATCCCGAGACTTAGTTTTGCATGACACGGTAACCGGACTTATTTCATGGTAGAGAAACCAATCAAATATTGCCAAAGGAACTTGACGAATTTCGGCTTGGTAATATAGGTATAAGACCCCCTTTCGTGCCAGCGTTTCTCCGATTATGAGTTCAAAAAAACGTCCATGTATGGATCGGTCCGGTTTCTCAGATAAGTTGTCATAGGCCGACATCATGTCCGATACAAATTGATGCGCTTTTGAGTACTTGGTAATCTTGTCTAAGATATCGCAGTAAGTTGTAACTCCTTTGCCTTTCTGTTTGCTTCGTGGTAACTTTGAGACTATTAGAGACTTCATAAAGCCAAGCTCGTTTGCCGAATATACATTGCTTTCCGTTTGCGAAACATATCCCGATACTCCGGCGATAAATCGTTTAGCTGGTACGGAACGCCTATCTCTATAGCAGCTATTCCCATTGTGCCGCTCCCGGCAAACGGATCTGCCAAAGGTCCGTCAATTAGTTTTGCAAAACGGATGGCTAACTCTAACGGAAATGGAGCGGGGTGTGGATTCTTCATTTCAGGATTGATCCGCCAAACATCTCCCCAGTGTCGAAACTCGGAAAGGTACCGTTCGGGAAGCCGCCAATCTTTTCCGGCAATTATATACACTATTTCATAGATGGGGGGAAGCATTGACGGACGTTTACCTCCTTGATTATGAGAACTCCCACGATTCCAGATAATTGATTGGCGTACAGGCAAATCACGCACAATTCTCTCTCGTCTGTCTTCGCGCAAATTTTTTATTTTGCGTCCAATGTTGTACAGGACAACTCCCTTATCTCCTACGCAATCTAATGCAGCTTCTAGAAATTCCCGTTGCCAGTTTATATAGTCTTCCTCAGGCATATTGTCTTCAAAGTGGGTGTAATTGGTTGCCATCAGAGCACTATTTTTCCAATTAGAACCGGGTTTTAAGCCTCTACCGTTAAAGGCTTTATTGTATGGTGGGGAAGTCGCCACGCCTGCGATTCCTTTGCCTTTGAGTTTTTTGAGGAAAGCTATTGCGTCTCCAATGTGGTAGCAACTATGCATGATACCACCCAATCCTCGTATGTTCGGAGGGCACATTAGAATACATAATGCTATGTAGTATTTTTTGTTCGGTGTCGGATATAAGCATGGTTTTAGTCTTTCCTTTTCGTTTGCGTAGTATAGCAGTTTTTCCTACAAGGTATTTATCCGATTTTAATTACTTGTTTTTGTGTTTATTTCATTTTCTGTCATCAATAATTGCTTAGTGCGAGTGTCAACATATTAGAACCAAATATAGCTCACCTCTACAGCTTTTAGGGTGACAAGCTACTTAGTCCTTTAGCCAAGCGTGTTAAACCGACTTCCAATCGTTCCGTGGATAATGCGCCGTACGATACCCTGATGCAGTTGTTGTATTGTGTGCCGAAGGCATAGCCCGGTATTACTGCGATACCGAAATCAACAACCAGTTTTTCTATCATCGCAATATCACAGACCCTGTCGGACAAAGCGATAAAAGCGTAAAGGGCACCCTCTATATGTGGTGGTTTGATTAAACCTTTGTCGGCAAGTTTCCCAAGCATCAATCTGCATAATTCTCTATTGGCGGTGATTTGTTTCATTCGGTCTTTTACATAATCTGCTCCTGATTCCAAACATTCCAGTGCAGCAAATTGAGACACGGTGGGCGGACAGATGAGGATATTGTCTTGTACTTTGTGGATTGCTGTATCTAGTTCGCGAGGCATTACCATATAGCCTACGCGCCACGATGCGAGACCGTAGCTTTTGGAAAAAGAGAACATTGATATCGTGTGCGTAGCCGAGTCGGGGAGCGAGCCAGGTGAGAAATGCGTATGTGTTTGATCAGTGAAATCTTCGTAGGCTTCGTCGCTGATATGATAAATATGGTGTTCGGCGCATAGCGTGTTAATTGCGCCGAGTGTTTGTGCCGAATATATGCATCCGCTGGGGTTATTTGGGGATATGCTGACGATTGCTCGAGTTTTAGTGGTAATAGCCTTCGCTATGCGAGTTATCACCGGCTGATAATTTTCATCGGTATCAACGATAACAGCTTTACAGCTACACATTTCTATGGTCATTTTGTGATTGAAATAGTAGGGTGCCAGAACGATGATTTCATCGCCCGGGTCGCACAGCGCAAGTACGATTGCATTGAACGCCATGTTTGCACCAGCAGTTATAAACAAACATTGTTTGTCGCTTAATGTGATGTTATTTTTGCTTTGCAGTTTATCCTTCAACGCCGTTTGCAATTCGTCCAATCCGGCAACCGGGCCGTAGAGATGGTATTCCTCGCGGGACATCACTTTTTTAACCGCGTGTGAAACAGCAGGTGGTGGTGGATAATAAACCACCCCCTGTCCCAAAGAGATGGTGTCGGGGTGTTTGCGTATTAATGCGTTGACTAGTGGAATGACTGCATCTTCTACGACCATCATTCTGTGAGATCGAAATTGCTTGGTCATTGGTGTGTGATCTTTAGCATGTAATTTGACGGTAGATCTCTGCCATCCTGAGCGGAAGTTTTTCTATTTCGTTGATAATTGAGAAGCGGGTATGTCCATACATATAAGGTAAGTATTCCATAGCTGCTTTGTCTATCGTGATGCAGTGCGAGTGTATACCATTGGCGCGCAACTCAAACAATGCTTTACGGGTGTCTTCTATGCCGTAGCTGTCGCGATAGCCGTCGGCATCGTCGGGTTTGCCATCGGATAACACGATGAGTATTTTTGTTTTGGCATCTATGGATTGTAGTTGTTCTCCTACATAACGAACCGCAGCACCGATTCGGGTATAAAGTTCGGCTTTGATTGCGCCGATTTTTTCCTTAACTGCTTTACCGTAATCTTCATCAATGGTTTTAACCGGGTATATCTTGCATTGCTTTCTCGTGTGTCCGTTGAAGCCGTAGATTGCATAACGATCGCCCAAGGTTTCCAAAGATTCGCACAATAACACTAGAGCTTCTTTTTCAAGCCGGTTGATCCAGCCGCGTGTAGAAGCACTCATGTCTATAAGGAATATCACCGCAACATCGCGTTCTTCTTTATTAGTTCTAATGAAAATATTGTCGTTGAGTTCGGTTTTTATTGCCAAAGTATCTACCAAGCTCTCTACGATGGCATCCAAATCTATCTCATCTCCGTGTGTTTGCTTGCGCAATAGTTTGTCGTCGTTGCGCAACGCCTCAAAAGTGCGGTGCAATCGGTTGACGATATTATAGTGTTCGGCGAGTGTTCGAGATACAAAATCAAGGTCGCCTTCGTTTAGTGATTCTATATAGATATGGCACCAGTCTTTGCGATATTTCTGGATTGCATGGTCCCATTCGGGTAGCAGTAACTTTGCTGCATCGCTTTCCTTTACTTCGGGGATTTCGTCGCTAAGGTCAGAAGTTTTGGTATCCGCCTCGGATGCCGATAATGCCGACTCGGGTATTGCACCTAAATCTTGTCCTAGCTGCTCAAACAATTCGAGCATGTCTTCGGGAATTTCTATATCTTCGCCGTTGAGGTTTAGTACAAATCCATATTCGTCAGGTGTCAATGCTTGCTCATAGAACTTCAATGTGAACGGGGTTGAGGTTTTGGGAGAAATTTTATTTTGTTTTTGTAGTTGCTCGCGTAGTTTGTCTAACATTTCTGCAAGTCGCTTTTGGTTATCGTCAACACGAGTTTTAATTACCTTATAGACGCGTCCTGGTTTGAATACGCCGTGGCATGGATACAGTTTAGGTGTGGGCTCGGTGTAGACTGAGTTTATTAGGTTTAAGCTGTCTTCGGAACGCGCATGTTCCTGTGAAAGTTTTTTATAGGCATTACGCCATGCAGGTGTATCAGGTGGTTGCCAGCGCGCACCGTAAAGTGCACTTTCTAATCGCATGATACCCGGTAGATTGTGCTCTAGGCAATGCGCTAGTCTTAAGGTCTCCAGTGCTTGAAAGATTTCTATTGCGAGTTCAGGATCGTCGTGTTCGTACAATAGTTGCGGAATATCAATACGCCATGTACCAAACCAGTTCTGCGCCCATAGATAAGTCGTTGCTAATTTATAGAAGCTGAAATTTTTATCAATGCTATTGAAGCCGGTATATTTTTCGGGTAAGAATAGCGTTGCAGTATCAGTGTAAAGTTCCGTGCCAGAGGCAATTTTGAGCTGTGCTTTGCCAAAACCAGTGACTAAATACTCTATCACTGAACGTACCTGCTCAAGTATCACGGTAGTCGGCTCAGGCTGAAGCGATGCGACATAATCGTCGGTTTGTGCGAGATACATCATTGCATCCGGCACACCTTTATTTAAGGTCAGAGATTTTATTTTGCCGACCCATACGCGCCAGTTTTTATCGTCTAAATTTTTTAGTGCGACTATGGCTCGGCAACAAAACTCGTGTGCGACCTCAGTTGAAATGAGACTCAGTTGTTGCGCCGCCTCCAGCAGGCGCAGTTGATCGGCCATGCCGAAACGGGTCAGTGCTTTTGCGGTTTGAAATAATTCGGATAAATCTTTGTTCGGTAGATCTATTAGCAATTCTAAGCGCAGTTGTATTTCGCGCTCACCCATGCCACCGTAATCAGTTGAAGAAGGTCCTCGCTCTACGGTCTTTGAGGCATTTACTCGTTTATAAAGCGTGGCAATGCCGTCAAATGCTCGTCTGAGGTATCGCGCTGGTGTCATAGCTGTTCTAGTAGGACGCGCTTCGCATCGTTGATCATCGCTGCCATATATGCTGTGCCGCCACGATCGGGATGAAATTTTTGCATTAATTTTCGGTGTGCGTCTATGATTTGCTCTCGTGTTGCACCGGCTTCAAGGCCTAAAATCTTATAGGCTTCTTTGCTTGTGATATTTGAGGGAGAGGCATTCTGCTGCCGACTGTGGGGCCGTCGCTTAAAGTACGCTTCTACAAAGCTCGCTGCTTGTGGATCCGTTTTTTTCAAAACTTCTATCAGAACCCGCATTTCCCGTTCATTGAGAGAAGCCAAGCGATGCAATAAGTTCTGCACCATCGCGGGTGAAGCATTCGCTGATTTGAACGCACCATAACCTGATTTAACAGACTTGAATCTTTGATACAAACCGAATACGAAGGGTGTCCAGCGCAGAAAAGTGAACAGCTTCATTATAAAAGGTATGGCAACTCCACCGGCGGCTACGAACCAGTGCAATCTGCCAGTTAATGCCATGCCCACCAGCAAGGCAATCAGCAAATACAGATAATAACGCCAGCGATTTTCCTTAGGTTGTAGTCTAATCCAACGGATAAGCAGTAGCAAAACAAGGATTGCAGCGATAGTCAAAAAAATATACATGACCGAACTTTGAAGTTACTCGGCTATTATACATTGAAGTATAGCGGCAGACTATTATAAGTCAGCCCCTACACATGCTAGATCGCGTTTCTACCCTTAATTATTGATACGACGTATTGTTTGAGGTATTGTGGGATTTTTAGGGTCTATTGCACCGGCTGGACAAGCATCCACACAAGCGTAGCAACGTATACACTGCTTGGGATCTATATACAAGGTATTGTAATAGAGACCTGATGTCTTGTAGGGATCTACCTCTTCGTAGACCATGCCGTCGCCGTCTTGACGCAAATCTGATGCCTCAATAATACATTTGGGTATAGGACAGACGAAAAGACATTCGTCGCATAACACGCAGGTTGCATTATCAACTACTGGCACTGGTGATCTGATGTCTTCGAATTTATCGTAATAGATATCGTTTGTTGACATCCCAAGGTCAGTTAATACTACAATGCCTGCATCTATCATTGGTGGTGGTCCGCAGAAATAGGCTTTGGCTTCCGCCAACGATACTTTTCCTGCATCCAAGTAGTTTTTCTTTAGATAGTCTGTCACCATACCGCGTGCACCTTGCCAGTCGCTGTCTTCTGGTTCTTCGGACAACACCGGAACAAACTCAAATTGATAATCCGAATGCCATTTTTCTTGTAATGCTTTGATTTCTTCAAGGCAATAGAGGTCTTTTTGGGCGCGTGCGCCGTATAGGAACAATACATTTCTCTGTATTTGTCTAAAGCAACTATCTTCAAGCAGTGCGAAGATAGCACTCATGCCGCTACCTCCAGCAATACAAACCATTTGTAAGTCAGATGGGTCTACGCCGAATTTCCCAAGTGGCCCTTGAACGGTGATCGGTTGCCCGCTACGGTCGGTGTCAAACAACCAGCTTGAAAACTGCCCTCCTGGCACTTGGCGTATAAAAAATGAATATTCGCCTGCATCTTCGCATTTCGGAGAGCGTGCAAAGGAATATGCACGTGGTTTTTCAATGCCGTCTACCTTCAATATTGCATATTGCCCTGCGCTACGCGCTATCGGTTGCGAACCTTCCTCGGCTTTGATAACCAACTCGCAAGTATCGTAAGTTAGTTTCTTAATGCTTTTGACCGTGCATTGGTTGGTTATTGCCCGGCCGCCGTAAAGCGTTTTGTCGGGGTAGGGTATACGGGCCAGTTGTTGAACAGGGTCGTAAAAGTTGGTGTTTGGATTGCTCACATTAAACCTCCGTAAATGCTTGTGGATTTTGCGATTTTGCATACGCAATAATGTCTTCATCACTCATTTTGGCATCTTGATTGCGCGGGTCGGAACGCCATGCTTTGATATAGCCGGTTTCTCCTCCCATTTGCTTTAACTTTTGTGCAGTTAATTTATCCGCCGCCTCGGCTTTCTCTATTTCCACCAGCACCGAATAAAAACACGGGCTCATGCCAAAGTCGGTCAACATCTCGGAGTTCAATCCGTTTGCGTTGACACCGCCCGGAGTATGGCTTCCCTTGAATTGTTTTTGAGTTCCACAAACACCGGGCAACAAGCCGTCTACGATTACCGCATAACAAAAGGTCTCACCGCGATTGTTATACAAACGTACTAAATCACCGTCTTTGATATTGCGTGCTTTTGCATCTTTGGGGTTTAATTCCACGGTAGGGCGCGACATCATCGCTTGTAGGCGCGGCACCGATTGGAACGAATCACCTATGAAGTAATGGGTTGCGCTACTGATTACTTGTATTGGATAATCTTTGCGACGCTCGTGGTCCTCTTGTCCTTCAACCTCAGGGTTGTGGGTGGGTAGAGGATCTTGTCCTTGGTCGGCTAAAGTCTTGCTGTAGATTTCTATTTTGCCGCTTTCGGTCGGCCAACCTTTGTTCAGGAAGTCACGACGTTCGGATTCTACGCTACCTCTAGCCCAACCGTTTTTCTCAAGTTCCTCATAGGTGACACCTTCCATCAAGGGATTTTCGGTATCGTCTACGATTTCCCTCATCATGTCCTCGTCGGTTTGCGTGAATGCATTATCGCCTGCCTCAACATAGCCCATTTTCTTTGCGAGCATACGGAACATCTCAGTATTACGTACGCTTTCACCTAGAGGCTCTATGATCGGCTTGTTCATATTGAAGTAATAATGTCCGTAAGCGGCATGCAAATCAGCTCGCTCAAATTGGGTGTCGGCAGGGATCACGATATCGGCGTATTTACATGTATCAGTCCAAAAAGTATCGTGTACCGCAACGAACAAGTCATCTCGCATCAGTCCTTTGCGCACATTATTGGAATTCGGTGCACAGTTTGCCGGATCCGAGTTATATACGAATAAATGCTTAATCGGAGGATCAAGTTTCTCTTCGTTTGCACCAATATCGTCGGCTAGCGCTCGTCCAATCTGCACCATATTGACGATACGCTTCTCGGCACGGTTTCCTAAGTCTGGACGTTGTAGTTTGCCTAACGGAAATTTCAGCCACATTTCTTCCAATGTGCCGAAAGCGACACCACCGCATTTCTCGCGCCATGCACCAGTGATACAAGGCAACACCAAAATGGAACGACACATTTGTCCTGCGTTTTGGTGGCGGTTCAAGCCATAATTTGCACGAATGTAGCTTTTCTTCGTACTGCCGTATTCTAAAGCCAGCTTTTTAATCGTGTCGGCATCTAACCCAGTAATCTCTGCTACTTTATCAAGCGGATAGTCGGGTAGCTTCTTCTCTAGGAATTCTTCCCAGCCTACAGTTTGCTCTTTTAGAAAATCTAAATCGTGCAAACCCTCGTCAACGATGAGCTTCATCATCCCTAAAGCCAATGCACCGTCGGTGCCAGGACGTGGTTGTATATGCCAATCTGCCATCATCGTGGTGCGCGTCACGCGCGGGTCTATGACGATTAGTTTGACACCGCGTTTGCGAGCCTTTTGTATGAAGGGTATCGCATGGACACCAGTGCTAACCAAATTAGTTCCCCATAATATAATGACTTCCGCCTCCGAACACGCTTCGTGTATAGAAGGACCGTTGGCAATGCCGTAGGTATAAATGCCTGCCCACATTGCTGCATAAATACAGATCGATTGCTCCAATCTAGCGGCATTCATTTTGTTCCAGAAACGTTGATCCATGCCCCAATAGCCGAGCATGCCAAGTGTTCCCGAATAGGAGTAGGGTTGCACAGCTTCGGAACCGTATTCGGATATGACTTCTTTCATGCTGTCGGTAATCGTATCCAAAGCTTCGTCCCAACTAATGCGTTCAAATTTTGCGTTAGGGCCTTTGGGTCCTACTCGTTTGTGTGGGTAGAGAACCCGATTATCGTTATAAACTAATTCAATATAGTGATTTACTTTGTTGCAAAGATAGCCTTTGGTGATAGGATGAGTCGGGTCACCTTGCACTCTGACGACTTTACCGGTTTTGTCGTTTCGGGTTACCAAAATAGAACAAGTGTCGGGGCAGTCGTGCGGACAACACATATGATGATATGAATGTCCTTCGGGTGCTTCAAATTTTGTACTTAATGTCATGTCAATACCTCCACGTATGATATTTAGGAAATTATTATACTGATAAATTACGAATATGGAACTATCATCTTGGAAATGTTGAGCCTAGCGTGGAAATGTAATGTACAATTATAGGACACAGCAAAATTGCTGTTTTAGACTGTTGCACAAACGGCGGTTCTGTTTACCTAAGTATCCATTAAAATGATTATTTCCCATAAACTAAAAATTATATATATAAGGGTACAGAAAACTGCAAGTACGTCGTTTGAGATGGCACTTTCCAAGTATTGTGGGCCTGAGGATGTAATAACTAAGCTAGGGCGTAAGCAGGATAAAATAAGAGAGTCTTTAGGATATTGTGGAGAGCAGAATGTTAAAGAGGGCGGATATCGTAAATACAAGCAACATCATCGTGCGACCGTCATAAAAAATAATATTCCGATAGACATCTGGGAAAGTTATACGAAGATAGCTACCATACGAAATCTTTACGATAGAATGATTTCTAAATATTTTGATATAAAAGAGACTGAAAAAGTGACCATACCGGCCTTTGGAAAGTGGATTGAAAGAAGAGCTAAAGAATCAGGGTGGATTGCTTCCTTTCTATATGGACCTATTCATATAGACGGTAAGTTAGTCATTGATTTTTGCATTAGATATGAACATTTGATTGAGGATATCAAAGCGTTGGAGACAAAGATAGCGTGTCCGGGTTTATCAAAAGAGATACAGAAATACTTCTTTCAATCGGAGCCTAGGCCTAATCAAAAAAGCTCCTTGTATGAAATATATTCTAAATACCCTAAAGCTAAGTCAATCATAGACGAGGAGCTATACGATCATATAGATCAATATGAGTTATTGAGGAGTCATTGGCTTAAACACAAATCTGAATTGGAGCAAATGTTAAACGATGGTGGACAAAAGGTGCGAACAAGGTGATGAATATCGCTTGGTGTGCAATTAAATTTGGAGAACTATTGATAAGGTTTACAGTATCAAAAAGTGTGTTCGTCGGTCATGAGTATATTATCTATTAGACGAGCTTTCCCTAACCATGCAGCCGCGAGTATAACTAGAGGAAATTGCTTTTGGTGTAGGACTTTGAGCGAATGTGCGCATCTAATTTCTATATATTCGATGTTCAAGCCCTCAGTCTCCATCAGTGTGGTAGCTTCTTTTTTCAAATTTTCTAAGTCGCCTCTGCCTTGTTTTATATGATACGCGATTTGTTTCAAGCTCCGGTATAAGGCGGGTGCTTGTTTTCTCTCGTGTTCGGAAAGATATGCGTTTCGGGAGCTCAACGCCAAACCATCGGCAGCCCGCACCGTTTCCACTGATAGTACTTCGGTGTCAAACGATAAATTATGTACCAGCTCTCTGACGATACAAAGTTGTTGGTAATCTTTCTGTCCCAACAGGATCACATCAGGTTGAAATATGTTCAATAGTTTAGCGACGATGGTTGCTACGCCGTCAAAGTGTTTAGGTCTGAAAGCACCGCATAAATCATCCGATAAACTGCCGGCTATAACCCGTACGCCTGATGATAAATCTGCGCTGTGCATCTCTTCCAATGTGGGCACAAAGGTAAGTTCTACCTTAAAACGTTTTAATGCCTCAATGTCTCGTGCTTCGTCTCTAGGATAGGCTTGCAGGTCTTCAATCTTGTCAAACTGCACGGGGTTGACAAAAATACTCGCTACCACTTTATCGGCAGCATCGTGTGCTCGCTCAAGCAACTTAAAATGCCCTTCGTGCAATGCCCCCATCGTCGGCACGAAAGCAATACTTTGTGATTGTTTCTGCCATTGTGCTATTTGTTCGCGCACTTGCATAATATCTCTGGCAATAAGCATGGTAAAACGAGTTTAAGGTTTGGGAAAATGTTTTGTTCTGACCGCTTGTATATAAGCGATGAATGCCGCCGCTATGGAATCTCTGCCGGTTAGAAAATTCTTGGCAAATTTCGGCGGATGGTTACTAATTCCTAAAACATCGTGCATTACGAGAATTTGCCCGTCGTAATCAGCTCCTGATCCTATGCCGATGACCGGCACATCACTCATTGAGCTGATCTGTTTGCCCAAGTTTTTAGAGGCACATTCGACCAATAACAAATCGGCACCTGCTGCGATGCAATCATCCGCTTGTTTTAGCACCATGTCATTGTCTATTTTCGGCTTGGTGGAAGTGCAAGAAGAGTCGGTGTCGGTAATTGTTTGCGGACAGAAACCAATATGTGCGCACACCGGTATTTTTTTATCTACGAGTGCTCGTATTACTTCTACGCTGGTATCCGATACAAGTTCAAGTTTTACCATTTCGGCACCTCCCTCATCAATCAAGCGAGTCGCATTTTGCAAGCCTAAGTCAATCGAGGAATAGCTTGCTAGAGGCATATCGGCAACGAAAAATGCACGTTTTAGATGGGGAGCAACACATCGGCAATGGTAGACCATATCGTCCATGGTCACCTTAGCGGTCGTTGCATGACCGTGTATGACCATCCCTAAAGAATCTCCGACCAACACTAGATCGGCACCAGCATCATCTATGATGCGAGCAAAAGAAGCATCGTATGCGGTGAGGCAGGCAATCGGCTGATGCGATGCTTTCATTTGTTGCAAAGTAGTCAAGGTTATCTTGCTGTTGCGATTATTTTCCATGTTTCTTTAATTCATAGGGAGCCGGATTATAGTAATACTTTGCCGCCTCTATATTCAGAATATGCTCTTTAAGTCTATAGTATTCATCTTTATCGTTTATAAAGTCAACATCTACGGTGTTCACGATCAATACTGGAGATTTTTCATAATGGTAAAAGAAATCCAGATATGCGTTGTTCAGATGGTTGAGATATTCTTCATCTATAGTCTGTTCAAAGGCTCGCCCACGTTTTCTTATACGCTCCATCAATACCGACACTGGTGCTTGTAGATAAACAACTAAATTGGCTTTGACATTTGGGACTTGTAGGTTGTGGTATATTTTCCGGTAAAGATCAAACTGCTTGTCGTCTAACAAAAGACGGGCGAATAGTTGATCTTTTTCCAGTAAAAAGTCGCTCACTATCATAGAACTAAATATATCTCTTTGTTGTAACTTTCGCAGTGCTTCTACACGCGACAGCAAAAAATATAGTTGTGTGGGCAAAGAGAATTTTTTAATATCTTTATAAAATTGTTGCAAAAACGGGTTTTCGTCTACTTGTTCAAGCAATAGTTCTGCGGAGAAATCGTTTGCGAGTTTGCGTGCGATACTCGTTTTGCCGACCCCAATAGGGCCTTCAATAACGAGATAGTCTATGCTCTTCTTATTCGGCATTGCCAATTCTACGACATGTTTTGTCATCCCCCAGCATAGCTAATAGATCGCAGACTTTTCCTTTGCCCGGAAGCGATAGTCGAGGGGCGATTTCGGCAAGTGGTTTAAGTACGAAGAGGCGTTTGTCGGCAGATTGGTGAGGGATAGTTAGATTTTTGCTACGAATAGATTTATTCCCGTAAGCGATGATGTCCAGATCTATGTTTCTAGGTCCCCAGCGTAATCCCTGACGCACGCCTCGTCGTCGTCCGAATTTTTGTTCTATGTTTTGCAAGTAGTTGAGCAATGCAAGCGGTGCCAAACAAGTTTCTATCAGTATCACTCTATTGATATAGTCGGGTTGTCTTGACGGCCCTAGTGGGCAACTGCGATACACACTTGAACGGGCGATTAATCTGCTCGCCGGTAGGCAGGCGACTTTTCTAATCGCTGCGCTCAAGGTGGTAATAGGCGACCCTAAGTTTGCACCCAGTGCAATTGCCGCTAACATTGCATACTTTGTTTTGTGCGTTTGGAATATTTGTATTTGTTATACTTTCTAACTTTGTCCGCGATCATTAAATCACGTTGCTCTTTGTCTAGTTGTTGAAATTTTTCCCACCATCTGCAAACATTCATATCGGCTAGTTTAGCCTCACACAGCAGATATAAAAAGTCGTATGCGGCACGAAAACGTCGTGAATCAATTAATTTGTTGATTTCTTTTTTGTTTCGGCTACTAAAATAAGGTTGCAGATTATATATATCGTATATGGTATTCAATATGTATCTGGGTATGGAGATGCGTGAACGTTGTATCATCGCAACCTCGCCAATCTTTTTTTCTCTAATTTTAGCAAGACTTGTTTTCCCAGCCGACTGTTTCCCTACCCTGATGTATATCGGCAACCACCATAAACCGGCGATTATAAATGCCGGTGTCACCGGTTCTGACAAAGCGATTCGTGTGTCGGTAGCACTAAATAGGAGTTCCAAGAAATGCTTAAAATCATCGGCCTTAGGATGGTGTTTCATTGCGTCTGCAGTTTGAGGGAATAATAGTTCAAACAAACCGAAGTGTTCAAGTCTTTGAAAAAGCCTGAGTGATGCACCACAGCAGAATAATTTTTTGCATTCCTCAAACAAACGAGCGTGTGGTATGTTCAATAGCAACGCGCGGTTTGGAATAATCTGTGCTTCGGTCTCAGTTTCTAGGTTTAAGTCGAGCTTTGTTGCTAAGCGCAAGCCTCTCAAAATCCGTACTGGATCTTCTTGGTAGCGTTGCAGTGGGTTGCCAATCGCACGAAGGCACTTATGCTCTAAATCGGATATTGCTTGCGGGTGGCATATCAGTTCATCGCTAAAAGGGTCGTAGTACATTGCATTAATTGTGAAATCACGACGCATCAAATCTTCATCCAAAGTGCCGTATTTGTTGTCTTCGGCAACGCACCATTTTTTTACCGAGAGATTCTCCCGTTCCTTACCTGAGTGGCTTGCTCTAAACGTTGCTACTTCAAATATATGTTTGTTGTAGAATACATGCGCCAGCCTAAATCGTTTACCGATTAATCTGCATTGCCTGAATAAGCGACGGATTTTTTCAGGATGTGCTGCGGTGGCAATATCAAAATCTTTGGGTTTTCTGCCCAATAGTAGATCGCGTACTCCACCGCCTACGATATAACTGCTATAGCCTGCTTTCTGCAGTATCTTTAGTACTTTCAGTGCTTCTTTTGAGATGCAATCCGCTGATAGACCGAAATCACATCCCTGTCTGTGATCGATGCTCATTTTAATGATAACTCTTATAAGTGTTTAGAGCGCATCACCAGCATTTTCTCTAGTTGCATGTCTTCTATGGTGTACGGAATGCCGCCAGTTCCGTACCCCGAATGCATGCACCCGTAAAAGGGCATCCAATCTACCCTGAAAGCGGTATGCTCGTTAATCATTACTGCGGTTGCGTTCAGGTGCTTTGCGCAATACCACGCGTTGTCCATATTGCGAGTAATCACTGCAGCTTGAAATGAGAAAGGCAAAGTGTTTGCTCGGCGTAAGGCATCATCCACATCGTCAAAAGCATATACGCAAATCACTGGTCCGAATAATTCCTCGCAGCTAACTTTTGCAGTATCGGAAGGATTAAGTAGTACCGTGCATTGATATGCGGTATCCGAAAAGCGTTTGCCTCCCGACACCAGCTGTGCGCCGTCTGCAACGGCGTTTTGCACCCACTGATCAACTCGATCAACTTCGCTTTGCTTAATTAACGGCCCTACTTCAGTATCCGCTTCGGTAGGATCTCCTATTTTCATTTTCTGTCCTAGTTCGGCTAGACGCGTTGCCACTTTATCGGCGATAGAACTGTGTGCGTAAACGCGCTGTACCGATACGCAAACCTGACCGGCGTGATAAAAACCACCTTTGGCAAGACGAGGCAGATTGTCGTCCAAATCTGCATCGTCCATGATAATCACTGGTGCCGCACCACCGTGTTCTAACGCACAACCGGCACCTGCAGGCAACTTTGAACGTAATGACCAGCCGACCTTCGCACTACCTATAAAGCTAAAAAATGACATGCGCGGATCGGAGATCAATTCATTCGAGATTTGGTGATCGCTGGTCAGTAAGGCTTGGCAGTATGCCGGTGGTAATCCGGCCTCGTAAAATAATTCTACCAAAGCAAAGCACGACAAAGGTGTTGTCGCAGCAGGTTTGACGATTACCGGGCATCCTGCAGCAATCGCCGGACCTATTTGGTGGGCAATTAAATTCACCGGATGGTTGAATGCACTGAATGCTACAACCGCACCGCGCGGTTCTTTGATCGTAAAAGCGAGGTGTCCTTGAGATGCTGCGTTGACATCCATAGTGATACGCCTACCATCGGCATCAACACTACGCAGATAGTCAATGCAACTTTGCAAAGATACTACCGCTCTATCCAGTTCAACTTTTGAATCAATGAGTGGTTTGCCGCCTTCTGCGGCTGCTTGTGTTGCGAGTTCATCTTTGCGTTTAGATAGCAAAGAGCAAACTTTTTCTAGTATTTCTATGCGCTGTGCGCGAGGCAACCAAGCATTTTTATCGCAAAAAGTCTTATACGCAACATCTAAGGCAGCCAATGCAGTATTGCTATCTACTACGCCTACACGAGCAATAGCTTGCTCGTCCCACGGCTGTGTGACTTCTACATAGTCGCAAGCCTTTCCATTGACTAGCAAGGGCTCTATCTTTTTCATGTTCCCTCCTCGTTTGGTTAAATCGGACAGACAAGTTTTCCCATCTTTTCAGTAAATTGCATATTGACCGAATAGTCCACCGGACAGTCAATAACTGCAACCGTACCACAGTCGCGGGCTTCCTTTATCACTGTTTGTAAATCACTTGCGTCTTCTACACGAAAACCTTTGGCACCGAAGCTCTCGGCGTATTTAACAAAATCAGGGTTACCAAAGCCAATGTGACTTGGTCGACCAAATTCCTTTTGTTGATGCCACCTTATCAAACCGTATTCGTCATCTCTCCAGATCATCACGATAATCGGTATGTTATAACGTATTGCCGTTTCCAGTTCTTGCGAGTTCATCATGAATCCGGCATCACCAGTAATAGTCAGTACCGTACGCTGCGGATAAATCATCTTGGCTGCGATCGCACCCGGCACACCAATGCCCATAGCGGCAAAACCATTGGAAATGATACAAGTATTCGGGGCTTCGGCTTGATAGATGCGAGCGATCCACATTTTATGCGCGCCTACATCGGATATCAGTATATCTTCGGTATTTAGTATCTGCCGAATATCCCATAGTATCTTTTGAGGTTTTACTGGACAGCCGGTATCGTTTGCACAAGCCCAAAAATCTGCCTCTATCATCGTTTTCAGGGTTTTTCTATAGCTAGAACTATAGTTTGCATCAGTACCACCTTTATCAAGGACGGCTTGTGCAAGTTGTTCAAGCGATGAGGCGATATCGCCGAGCACTCTATACTCGGCGTTGTAGAACTCGTCTACTTCGGCAGGCGTGGGATCTATATGGATAATGTGTTTGTCTTTGTTGGGATGCCACAAATAAGGATGGTATTCAACCATGTCATAGCCTATGCAGATTATTACGTCGGCGCGTTCAAAGCCGCAGGTGGCATAATCGCGAGCCTGCAAGCCGACCGTCCCAATGCTGAGTTCATGAGAGAACGGTACACAACCTTTGGCCATAAAAGTATTGACCGTAGGAATATTCAAGGCTTCTATAAATTTAATCAGTTGAGCGCAAGCATTGCCCCTAATTATGCCGTTGCCTGCCATCACGATAGGGAATTTGGCTTTGGCTATTACTTCGGCAGCTTCGTTGATTAAATCAGTTCGTGCTATCCGAACCGTCACATCTCTAACCGGCAAAGGCTCACATCCGCTAATTTTTTCAGCGGCAATATTTTCTGGCACATCAATAAAACATCCGCCAGGTTTCTCGGTTTTTGACACCTTAAATGCCTTGCGAACTATTTCTGGTATGACTTCGGGATCACGGACTCCGATGCTATATTTAGAAACAGGTTGAAACATTCTAACCAAATCTAGGATTTGATGGCTTTCTTTGTGCATTCTGGTAGTCGCACCTTGTCCGGCGATTGCGATAATCGGCGCATTATCCATATTGGCATCGGCAAAGCCGGTTACCAAGTTAGAAGCCCCCGGCCCTAAAGTTGCCATGCAAACTGCCGGACGACCTGTCAGACGTCCGTAGACATCGGCCATGAATGCAGCACCTTGCTCGTGGCGAGTCAAAATGAATTCTATAGGGCTATCAAGCAATACATCCATTAGGTGGATATTTTCTTCGCCTGGAATACCAAAGATATATTCTAGGTTTTCGTTTTCAAGGCAACGAATAAAAAGTTCGGCTGCGTTCATTGTTTGTCTCCTATACTATGCAACACCAATATGGTTGTTGATGTTACCGTGTGCTTTCTAATGCAAAGAGGGAATAAAAGCATATTCTATCACACCCCTTGGCATATTGTTCTATGCATTTTGTAATGTATGCGTTTAGCAATCATGTTGAGGTTCTGCACAATGTCACGCCGATTGACCTTTGCTATTCGTGTTATTTCTAACAGCCATAAATAGCTAAATCTTGTATAACGTAACGTTCCTTGTGCTACTGCAACAAGGAACGGTTATTTGGTTCAATCGGCGGTTCTATTTTCAGAAGCCATAGACGGGGCTGTTGAAAAAGTGTTATTCCCCTCCAGAGTAGAGGAATGTACTAATGCAGATACTTTTTCAACAGTCTGATGTTAGCCCTCCCCTACGGTAGGTGACCGGGAATTTTATGGATGAATGGGTTGTTGGTGCAGATGCGATGCGACCACCCCATGGGAAGGCTTTACATTTTGTATATATGTTAAAGTTCTGCACAAAGTTACGCCGTTTGTTGCCGCTGCAACAAACGGCGGTTCTAGTGCGCCTGCTACCCCTCTAGAGGAGGGGAATTAGCTAGTGCAGACGCACCACAATGTCACGTCGATTGACCTTCTAGTTCAATCAGCGAATCTTTGTTAGCTGTCCAATCTCAGCGACTGATAAACCTGTCACTTCGGAAATCTCCGAAACCTCATAGCCTCTTTGCAACATACTCAAAGCAATTCCTCGAGCTTTGTTTACTTCGCCTTCTTGCATGCCTCGAATCCAGCCTTTCTCTTCCAGCTCTTCTCCTTTCAGTTGGCGTTCCCACTCGCGTCTACTCATGGATATAGCGTTCCAACGTTCTCTCTCCTCTTTGGATACTTCCTCTAAATGTTCCAATGCCATTTTCGTCTCTCCGTCTTGTGATAAATACGCTACTTGCTCGGCTGTCAATTCCGCCGAGTGTTTGATAATATAGCACCACCTATCTCTCATATCAACTAGTTCACGGTAGCTCTTGTTGAAATTTTTCAATTGCTCTACCACCATCTCAAAATGATTAGTCACTTGCCCATCCTGAGGGTCATCCCATTTGATGGTTGCCCTGTTGAAATGGCGTGATGTATTACGCGCGTTGAATGTGGTAAATGCCAGTGAGTGGCTCGGCTTAAACTGAGAATACTCTTGTCCACGCATTAAGGATGGATGATGCAACTGTATCCAATAAGCTAACATCCTGGTTATGAAGTGTCTCTGAGCATAGGCTTGCATCTCTATGTTGACATTCTCGCCACTACTTAATTTGACACGCAGGTCTAGCACGAACTGCTTACCGCCCGGTATATCTGGTGGAATATAACTGTCTTGCAGATGTAGTCTATTGTCCAATGAGTCCTGCTGGTTGGCGGTGCCGGATGCCGTGACTAGTATGTCAGGGTTGAGTATCACCGCATCCGCAGTACTATCGGAGATTGATAGGAAGTTCTTGATTAACGAGAACAGTACTTGCATATTGGTTGAGAAGTATATTTTGAAAGCAATGTCATCTGTCAATTTCAAGTATTGAATATGTTTTTGTTTCATAGTAGTTCCTCTATAAGTTTTAGTTAAAAACCCGTAGTGTGGACGAATATTTAGGGTGTCGGAGAACATTCCGACGAATGGTAGTAAATATGTGATGAACGATAAGATGGGTTGTTGTAGAGATGGTGGGTACTCAAAAAACCACCCCGTCAGGCTGCGCCTGCTACCCCTCTAGAGGAGGGGAATTAGCTAGTGCAGACGCACCACAATGTCACGCCGATTGACCTTCTGGTTCAATCAGCGAATCTTTGTTAGCTGTCCAATCTCAGCGACTGATAAACCTGTCACTTCGGAAATCAATGAAACATCTAAACCTTTTTGTAACATACTCAAAGCGATCCCTCGTTGCTGTTCTTGCATGCCTTGAACGCGACCCGCTTTCATACCTTTTCGTATACCTTCCTCTAACGCATCGCTCTTTGCCAGTTGAATTGCTACCCGATCCTTCTTGCGCGCCATAGCGTCCCAGTACAACTGGTCGTCTTTCGATATCTCCTCTAAATGTTCTAATGCCATCTTCATTCCTCCGTCTTGTGATAAATAGGCTACTGCCTCGGCTGTTAAGTGTGCCGAGTGTTTGATAATATAGCACCACTTCTCCGCCATATCAATTAGCTCATGGTAGCTTTTCTTGAACTTGTTTAATTCCACTGTCACCAGCGTCATCGGTATATTCGCACGATACTCAAGCTCTTTACGATCTACAAACTCAAACACACTGATACAGTTGCGCTTCCTTTTGAATAGTGTGAAATCGGTGAATATCAACGAGTAGGTCGGGTTGAGATTGCTAAACTCATCGCCGCGGTCTATGTCCTGACCATACAGCATCGCCCAATAATATAATGTTCTAAATGTAAAGCTCTTTTCGTAAGCTGTCTGCATTTCTATGTTGACATTCTCGCCGCTACTTAATTTGAAGTTGAGGTCTAGTATCACTGACCTGCCGTGCGGTTTGTCTGGTGGAATAGAAGTGTCTTTTAGGATAAGTGTATCGCCTAATTGCTGCTGTTGTTTCAAGACTTCTGCGAGGTCGTCCGGCATCCCCACTCTATCCGGGTTGAGGACTGCAACATCCGAGGCGCGCTTGAGGAATGGTAGATAGCTGTTCATCAACAAAAGCGATGATTGCTTATTAGTCGTCAAGTATCGTCTGAAGACTAAGTCATTTGTCAATGGTAAGTGTTTAGGTCGTTGTCTAGCCATAGTAATTTTCCTCTAGGTTTAATTAAGAACCCCTAGTCTGAATCAAGATTCAGGGTGTCGGAGAACATTCCGACGAATGGTAGTAAATATGTGCTGAACGGTAAGAGGTATGCGAAAACAGTATGTTTTAGGCGGTTGTGCGGAGGTGACGCGTTGGGGCGTTGGTGTGAATTGGATGGCGCGGGGTGGTTGCATTAGTGCAGGACGGTACCGTAGGGAGGGCATGTGGGGCTGTTGAAAAATAGAACCGCCGATTGAGCCAGTAGGTCAATCGGCGTAACATTGTTCAGAACCTTAACAACCACCCCGTCAGGCTGCGCCTGCCACCCCTCCAAAGGAGGGGAATGTACCAATGCAAACACTTTTTCAACAATCCCAGGTTAGCCCTTCCCTACGGTTGGTAACCGTAAACGCGATGGATGAATGGATTGTTGGTGCAGACGCAACGCGTTAGGGTGGTTTGAGTGCGCGTTGTGTCAACACATAATATTGTGTAAGTACGCGGCAAATGGTTATCGTGAATTTGGGGGCGCGAGCGGGTACGGTTGTGCAGGCGCGTCGCGTTAGGGAGGGCATGTGGGGCTGTTGAAAAATAGAACCGCCGATTGAGCCAGAAGGTCAATCGGCGTAACATTGTTCAGAACCTTAACAACCACCCCGTCAGATAGAACCGCCGATTGTTGCAGTTGCACAAACGGCGTGACATTGTTCAGAACCATAACATGATTGCTAAACGCATGCCTTACAAAATGCTTAGGCCTGCCACCCCTCCACAGGAGGGGAATGTACCAATGCAGACACTTTTTCAACAGCTCCATGTTAGCCCTCCCCTACGGTTGGTTGACATGAATTGGGTGGATGAATGGATTGTTGGTGCAGATGCAACGCGTTAGGGTGGTTTAAGTGCGCGTTGTGTCAACACATAATATTGTGTAAGTACGCGGCAAATGGTTATCGTGAATTTGGAGGCGCGGGCGGGTACGGTTGTGCGGGCGCGTCGCGTTAGGGAGGGCATGTTAGCCCTCCCCTACGGTTGGTTGACATGAATTGGGTGGATGAATGGATTGTTAGTGCAGACGCACCACAATGTCACGCCGATTGACCTTCTGGTTCAATCAGCGAATCTTTGTTAGCTGTCCAATCTCAGTGACTGATAAACCTGTCACTTCGGAAATCTCCGAAACCTCATAGCCTCTTTGCAACATACTCAAAGCGATCCCTCGTTGCTGTTCTTGCATGCCTTGAACGCGACCCGCTTTCATACCTTTTCGTATACCTTCCTCTAACGCATCGCTCTTTGCCAGTTGAATTGCTACCCGATCCTTCTTGCGCGCCATAGCGTCCCAGTACAACTGGTCGTCTTTCGATATCTCCTCTAAATGTTCTAATGCCATCTTCATTCCTCCGTCTTGTGATAAATAGGCTACTGCCTCGGCTGTTAAGTGTGCCGAGTGTTTGATAATATAGCACCACTTCTCCGCCATATCAATTAGCTCATGGTAGCTTTTCTTGAACTTGTTTAATTCCACTGTCACCAGCGTCATCGGTATATTCGCACGATACTCAAGCTCTTTACGATCTACAAACTCAAACACACTGATACAGTTGCGCTTCCTTTTGAATAGTGTGAAATCGGTGAATATCAACGAGTAGGTCGGGTTGAGATTGCTAAACTCATCGCCGCGGTCTATGTCCTGACCATACAGCATCGCCCAATAATATAGTGTTCTAAATGTAAAGCTCTTTTCGTAAGCTGTCTGCATTTCTATGTTGACATTCTCGCCGCTACTTAATTTGAAGTTGAGGTCTAGTATCACCGACCTGCCGCGCGGTTTGTCTGGTGGAATAGAAGTGTCTTTTAGGATAAGTGTATCGCTTGATTGCTGCTGTTGTTTCAAGACTTCTGCGAGGTCGTCCGGCATCCCCACTCTATCCGGGTTGAGGACTGCAACATCCGAGGCGCGCTTGAGGAATGGTAGATAGCTGTTCATCAACAAAAGCGATGATTGCTTATTAGTCGTCAAGTATCGTCTGAAGACTAAGTCATTTGTCAATGGTAAGTGTTTAGGTCGTTGTCTAGCCATAGTAATTTTCCTCTAGGTTTAATTAAGAACCCCTAGTCTGAACCAAGATTCAGGGTGTCGGAGAACATTCCGACGAATGGTAGTAAATATGAGTTGAATGGTAAGAAGTCGTTGTTGAGAAAGTACCGCTATTGTAAAAACTCAACCGCCACGCGCCACCAAATTATGGTTACCGTAAACGAGATAGATGAATGGATTGTTGGTGCAGACGCAACGCGTTAGGGTGGTTTAAGTGCGCGTTGTGTCAACACATAATATTGTGTAAGTACGCGGCAAATGGTTATTGTGATTTAAGGGTGCAAGCGGGTACGGTTGTGCAGGCGCGTCGCGTTAAGGAGAGCATGTGGGGCTGTTGAAAAATAGAACCGCCGATTGACCTTCTGGTTCAATCAGCGAATCTTTGTTAGCTGTCCAATCTCAGTGACTGATAAACCTGTCACTTCGGAAATCTCCGAAACCTCATAGCCTCTTTGCAACATACTCAAAGCAATCCCTCGTTGCTGTTCTTGCATGCCTTGAACGCGACCCGCTTTCATACCTTTTCGTATACCTTCCTCTAACGCATCGCTCTTTCCCAGTTGAATTGCTACCCGATCCTTCTTGCGCGCCATAGCGTCCCAGTATAACTGGTCGTCTTTCGATATCTCCTCTAAATGTTCTAATGCCATCTTCATTCCTCCGTCTTGTGATAAATACGCTACTGCCTCGGCTGTTAAGTGTGCCGAGTGTTTGATAATATAGCACCACTTCTCCGCCATATCAATTAGTTCATGGTAGCTTTTCTTGAACTTATTTAATTCCACTATCGTCAGCCCTATCGGTATATTCGCACGATACTCAAGCTCTTTACGATCTACAAACTCAAACACACTGATACAGTTGCGCTTCCTTTTGAATAATGTGAAATTGGTGAATATCAACGAGTAGGTCGGGTTGAGATTGCTAAACTCATCGCCGCGGTCTATGTCCTGACCATACAGCATCGCCCAATAATATAGTGTTCTAAATGTAAAGCTCTTTTCGTAAGCTGTCTGCATTTCTATGTTGACATTCTCGCCGCTACTTAATTTGAAGTTGAGGTCTAGTATCACCGACCTGCCGCGCGGTTTGTCTGGTGGAATAGAAGTGTCTTTTAGGATAAGTGTATCGCTTGATTGTTGCTGTTGTTTCAAGACTTCTGCGAGGTCGTCCGGCATCCCCACTCTATCCGGGTTGAGGACTGCAACATCCGAGGCGTGCTTGAGGAATGGTAGATAGCTGTTCATCAACAAAAGCGATGATTGCTTATTAGTCGTCAAGTATCGTCTGAAGACTAAGTCATTTGTCAATGGTAAGTGTTTAGGTCGTTGTCTAGCCATAGTAATTTTCCTTTAGGTTTAATTAAGAACCCCTAGTCTGAATCAAGATTCAGGGTGTCGGAGAACATTCCGACGAATGGTAGTAAATATGAGTTGAATGGTAAGAAGTCGTTGTTGAGAAAGTACCGCTATTGTAAAAACTCAACCGCCACGTGCCACCAAATTATGGTTACCGTAAACGAGATAGATGAATGGATTGTTGGTGCAGACGCAACGCGTTAGGGTGGTTTAAGTGCGCGCTGTATCAACACATAATATTGTGTGAGTACGCGACAAATGGTTATTGTGATTTAAGGGTGCAAGCGGGTACGGTTGTGCAGGCGCGTCGCGTTAGGGAGAGCATGTGGGGCTGTTGAAAAATAGAACCGCCGATTGAGCCAGTAGGTCAATCGGCGTAACATTGTTCAGAACCTTAACAACCACCCCGTCAGGCTTCGCCTGCCACCCCTCCATAGGAGGGGAATGTACCAATGCAGACACTTTTTCAACAGTCCCATATTAGTCCTCCCCTACGGTAGGTGACCGGGAATTTTATGGATGAATGGATTGTTTGTGCGGAACCGCTGCGACCACCCCATGGAAAGGCTTTACATTTTGTATATATGTTAAAGTTCTGCACAAAGTTACGCCGTTTGTTGCCGCTGCAACAAACGGCGGTTCTATTGCGCCTGCCACCCCTCCAGAGGAGGGGAATTAGCTAATGCAGACGCACCCCAATGTCACGCCGATTGACCTTCTGGTTCAATCAGCGAATCTTTGTTAGCTGTCCAATCTCAGCGACTGATAAACCTGTCACTTCGGAAATCAATGAAACATCTAAACCTTTTTGCAACATACTCAAAGCAATTCCTCGAGCTTTGTTTACTTCGCCTTCTTGCATGCCTTGAACGCGGCCTTCTTGCATGCCTTGAACGCGACCTTTTCGTATACCTTCCTCTAACGCATCGCTCTTTGCCAGTTGAATTGCTACCCGATCCTTCTTGCGCGCCATAGCGTCCCAGTACAACTGGTCGTCTTTCGATATCTCCTCTAAATGTTCTAATGCCATCTTCATTCCTCCGTCTTGTGATAAATAGGCTACTGCCTCGGCTGTTAAGTGTGCCGAGTGTTTGATAATATAGCACCACTTCTCCGCCATATCAATTAGCTCATGGTAGCTTTTCTTGAACTTGTTTAATTCCACTGTCACCAGCGTCATCGGTATATTCGCACGATACTCAAGCTCTTTACGATCTACAAACTCAAACACACTGATACAGTTGCGCTTCCTTTTGAATAGTGTGAAATCGGTGAATATCAATGAGTAGGTCGGGTTGAGATTGCTAAACTCATCGCCGCGGTCTATGTCCTGACCATACAGCATCGCCCAATAATATAGTGTTCTAAATGTAAAGCTCTTTTCGTAAGCTGTCTGCATTTCTATGTTGACATTCTCGCCGCTACTTAATTTGAAGTTGAGGTCTAGTATCACCGACCTGCCGCGCGGTTTGTCTGGTGGAATAGAAGTGTCTTTTAGGATAAGTGTATCGCTTGATTGTTGCTGTTGTTTCAAGACTTCTGCGAGGTCGTCCGGCATCCCCACTCTATCCGGGTTGAGGACTGCAACATCCGAGGCGTGCTTGAGGAATGGTAGATAGCTGTTCATCAACAAAAGCGATGATTGCTTATTAGTCGTCAAGTATCGTCTGAAGACTAAGTCATTTGTCAATGGTAAGTGTTTAGGTCGTTGTCTAGCCATAGTAATTTTCCTCTAGGTTTAATTAAGAACCCCTAGTCTGAATCAAGATTCAGGGTGTCGGAGAACATTCCGACGAATGGTAGTAAATATGAGTTGAATGGTAAGAAGTCGTTGTTGAGAAAGTACCGCTATTGTAAAAACTCAACCGCCACGTGCCACCAAATTATGGTTACCGTAAACGAGATAGATGAATGGATTGTTGGTGCAGACGCAACGCGTTAGGGTGGTTTAAGTGCGCGCTGTATCAACACATAATATTGTGTGAGTACGCGACAAATGGTTATTGTGATTTAAGGGTGCAAGCGGGTACGGTTGTGCAGGCGCGTCGCGTTAGGGAGAGCATGTGGGGCTGTTGAAAAATAGAACCGCCGATTGAGCCAGTAGGTCAATCGGCGTAACATTGTTCAGAACCTTAACAACCACCCCGTCAGGCTTCGCCTGCCACCCCTCCATAGGAGGGGAATGTACCAATGCAGACACTTTTTCAACAGTCCCATATTAGTCCTCCCCTACGGTAGGTGACCGGGAATTTTATGGATGAATGGATTGTTTGTGCGGAACCGCTGCGACCACCCCATGGAAAGGCTTTACATTTTGTATATATGTTAAAGTTCTGCACAAAGTTACGCCGTTTGTTGCCGCTGCAACAAACGGCGGTTCTATTGCGCCTGCTACCCCTCTAGAGGAGGGGAATTAGCTAGTGCAGACGCACCCCAATGTCACGCCGATTGACCTTCTGGTTCAATCAGCGAATCTTTGTTAGCTGTCCAATCTCAGCGACTGATAAACCTGTCACTTCGGAAATCAATGAAACATCTAAACCTTTTTGTAACATACTCAAAGCGATCCCTCGTTGCTGTTCTTGCATGCCTTGAACGCGACCTTTTCGTATACCTTCCTCTAACGCATCGCTCTTTGCCAGTTGAATTGCTACCCGATCCTTCTTGCGCGCCATAGCGTCCCAGTACAACTGGTCGTCTTTCGATATCTCCTCTAAATGTTCTAATGCCATCTTCATTCCTCCGTCTTGTGATAAATAGGCTACTGCCTCGGCTGTTAAGTGTGCCGAGTGTTTGATAATATAGCACCACTTCTCCGCCATATCAATTAGCTCATGGTAGCTTTTCTTGAACTTGTTTAATTCCACTGTCACCAGCGTCATCGGTATATTCGCACGATACTCAAGCTCTTTACGATCTACAAACTCAAACACACTGATACAGTTGCGCTTCCTTTTGAATAGTGTGAAATCGGTGAATATCAACGAGTAGGTCGGGTTGAGATTGCTAAACTCATCGCCGCGGTCTATGTCCTGACCATACAGCATCGCCCAATAATATAGTGTTCTAAATGTAAAGCTCTTTTCGTAAGCTGTCTGCATTTCTATGTTGACATTCTCGCCGCTACTTAATTTGAAGTTGAGGTCTAGTATCACCGACCTGCCGCGCGGTTTGTCTGGTGGAATAGAAGTGTCTTTTAGGATAAGTGTATCGCTTGATTGCTGCTGTTGTTTCAAGACTTCTGCGAGGTCGTCCGGCATCCCCACTCTATCCGGGTTGAGGACTGCAACATCCGAGGCGCGCTTGAGGAATGGTAGATAGCTGTTCATCAACAAAAGCGATGATTGCTTATTAGTCGTCAAGTATCGTCTGAAGACTAAGTCATTTGTCAATGGTAAGTGTTTAGGTCGTTGTCTAGCCATAGTAATTTTCCTCTAGGTTTAATTAAGAACCCCTAGTCTGAATCAAGATTCAGGGTGTCGGAGAACATTCCGACGAATGGTAGTAAATATGTGCTGAACGGTAAGAGGTATGCGAAAACAGTATGTTTTAGGCGGTTGTGCGGAGGTGACGCGTTGGGTGGTTTGTGTGAATTGGATGGCGCGGGGTGGTTGCATTAGTGCAGGACGGTACCGTAGGGAGGGCATGTGGGGCTGTTGAAAAAGTGTTTGCATTGGTACATTCCCCTCCTGTGGAGGGGTGGCAGGCGAAGCCTGACGGGGTGGTTGTTAAGGTTCTGAACACTGTTACGCCGATTGACCTACTGGCTCAATCGGCGGTTCTATTTTTCAACAGTCCCATGTTAGCCCTCCCCTACGGTTGGTTGACATGAATTGGGTGGATGAATGGATTGTTGGTGCAGACGCAACGCGTTAGGGTGGTTTGAGTGCGCGTTGTGTCAACACATAATATTGTGTAAGTACGCGGCAAATGGTTATCGTGAATTTGGGGGCGCGGGCGGGTACGGTTGTGCAGGCGCGTCGCGTTAGGGAGGGCATGTTAGCCCTCCCCTACGGTTGGTTGACATGAATTGGGTGGATGAATGGATTGTTGGTGCAGACGCACCCCAATGTCACGCCGATTGACCTTCTGGTTCAATCAGCGAATCTTTGTTAGCTGTCCAATCTCAGCGACTGATAAACCTGTCACTTCGGAAATCAATGAAACCTCTAGACCTTTTTGCAACATACTCAAAGCAATTCCTCGAGCCTTGTTCACTTCGCCTTCTTGCATGCCTTGAACGCGGCCTTCTTGCATGCCTTGAACGCGACCTTCTTGCATGCCTTGAACGCGGCCTTTTCGTATACCTTCCTCTAACGCATCGCTCTTTCCCAGTTGAATTGCTACCCGATCCTTCTTGCGCGCCATAGCGTCCCAGTATAACTGGTCGTCTTTCGATATCTCCTCTAAATGTTCTAATGCCATCTTCATTCCTCCGTCTTGTGATAAATACGCTACTGCCTCGGCTGTTAAGTGTGCCGAGTGTTTGATAATATAGCACCACTTCTCCGCCATATCAATTAGTTCATGGTAGCTTTTCTTGAACTTATTTAATTCCACTATCGTCAGCCCTATTGGTATATTCGCACGATACTCAAGCTCTTTACGATCTACAAACTCAAACACACTGATACAGTTGCGCTTCCTTTTGAATAGTGTGAAATCAGTGAATATCAACGAGTAGGTCGGGTTGAGATTGCTAAACTCATCGCCGCGGTCTATGTCCTGACCATACAGCATCGCCCAATAATATAGTGTTCTAAATGTAAAGCTCTTTTCGTAAGCTGTCTGCATTTCTATGTTGACATTCTCGCCGCTACTTAATTTGAAGTTGAGGTCTAGTATCACTGACCTGCCGCGCGGTTTGTCTGGTGGAATAGAAGTGTCTTTTAGGATAAGTGTATCGCTTGATTGCTGCTGTTGTTTCAAGACTTCTGCGAGGTCATCCGGCATCCCCACTCTATCCGGGTTGAGGACTGCAACATCCGAGGCGTGCTTGAGGAATGGTAGATAGCTGTTCATCAACAAAAGCGATGATTGCTTATTAGTCTTCAAGTATCGTCTGAAGACTAAGTCATTTGTCAATGGTAAGTGTTTAGGTCGTTGTCTAGCCATAGTAATTTTCCTCTAGGTTTAATTAAGAACCCCTAGTCTGAATCAAGATTCAGGGTGTCGGAGAACATTCCGACGAATGGTAGCAAATATGAGTTGAATGGTAAGAAGTCGTTGTTGAGAAAGTACCGCTATTGTAAAAACTCAACCGCCACGTGCCACCAAATTATGGTTACCGTAAACGAGATAGATGAATGGATTGTTGGTGCAGACGCAACGCGTTAGGGTGGTTTAAGTGCGCGCTGTATCAACACATAATATTGTGTGAGTACGCGACAAATGGTTATTGTGATTTAAGGGTGCAAGCGGGTACGGTTGTGCAGGCGCGTCGCGTTAGGGAGAGCATGTGGGGCTGTTGAAAAATAGAACCGCCGATTGAGCCAGTAGGTCAATCGGCGTAACATTGTTCAGAACCTTAACAACCACCCCGTCAGGCTTCGCCTGCCACCCCTCCATAGGAGGGGAATGTACCAATGCAGACACTTTTTCAACAGTCCCATATTAGTCCTCCCCTACGGTAGGTGACCGGGAATTTTATGGATGAATGGATTGTTTGTGCGGAACCGCTGCGACCACCCCATGGAAAGGCTTTACATTTTGTATATATGTTAAAGTTCTGCACAAAGTTACGCCGTTTGTTGCCGCTGCAACAAACGGCGGTTCTATTGCGCCTGCCACCCCTCCAGAGGAGGGGAATTAGCTAATGCAGACGCACCCCAATGTCACGCCGATTGACCTTCTGGTTCAATCAGCGAATCTTTGTTAGCTGTCCAATCTCAGCGACTGATAAACCTGTCACTTCGGAAATCAATGAAACATCTAAACCTTTTTGCAACATACTCAAAGCAATTCCTCGAGCTTTGTTTACTTCGCCTTCTTGCATGCCTTGAACGCGGCCTTCTTGCATGCCTTGAACGCGACCTTTTCGTATACCTTCCTCTAACGCATCGCTCTTTCCCAGTTGAATTGCTACCCGATCCTTCTTGCGCGCCATAGCGTCCCAGTATAACTGGTCGTCTTTCGATATCTCCTCTAAATGTTCTAATGCCATCTTCATTCCTCCGTCTTGTGATAAATACGCTACTGCCTCGGCTGTTAAGTGTGCCGAGTGTTTGATAATATAGCACCACTTCTCCGCCATATCAATTAGTTCATGGTAGCTTTTCTTGAACTTATTTAATTCCACTATCGTCAGCCCTATCGGTATATTCGCACGATACTCAAGCTCTTTACGATCTACAAACTCAAACACACTGATACAGTTGCGCTTCCTTTTGAATAGTGTGAAATCGGTGAATATCAACGAGTAGGTCGGGTTGAGATTGCTAAACTCATCGCCGCGGTCTATGTCCTGACCATACAGCATCGCCCAATAATATAGTGTTCTAAATGTAAAGCTCTTTTCGTAAGCTGTCTGCATTTCTATGTTGACATTCTCGCCGCTACTTAATTTGAAGTTGAGGTCTAGTATCACTGACCTGCCGCGCGGTTTGTCTGGTGGAATAGAAGTGTCTTTTAGGATAAGTGTATCGCTTGATTGCTGCTGTTGTTTCAAGACTTCTGCGAGGTCGTCCGGCATCCCCATTCTATCCGGATTGAGGACTGCAACATCCGAAGCGTGCTTGAGGAATGGTAGATAGCTGTTCATCAACAAAAGCGATGATTGCTTATTAGTCTTCAAGTATCGTCTGAAGACTAAGTCATTTGTCAATGGTAAGTGTTTAGGTCGTTGTCTAGCCATAGTAATTTTCCTCTAGGTTTAATTAAGAACCCCTAGTCTGAATCAAGATTCAGGGTGTCGGAGAACATTCCGACGAATGGTAGTAAATATGTGCTGAACGGTAAGAGGTATGCGAAAACAGTATGTTTTAGGCGGTTGTGCGGAGGTGACGCGTTGGGGGCGTTGGTGTGAATTGGATGGCGCGGGGTGGTTGTTAAGGTTCTGAACAATGTTACGCCGATTGACCTACTGGCTCAATCGGCGGTTCTATTTTTCAACAGTCCCATGTTAGCCCTCCCCTACGGTTGGTAACCGTAAACGAGATGGATGAATGGATTGTTGGTGCAGATGCGACGCGACCACCCCGTCAGATAGAACTGACGATTGACCTACTAGCTCAAATAATGACAGTCGAGAAAATGATAGTCTTGCCTTGTTATAAAAACTTAATCATCAATCCGACACCTGCAAGGATTATTGCTACAGCCCCATACATTTGCTTTACTAGTCTTGTTTCTAATTCTGCTATCTCAGTCTTTACCTCTGCTATATCAGCTTTGGTTGCCATATCTTTTATATCCGACTTGGTTGCCATATCTTTTATATCCGACTTTGTTGCCATATCTTTTATATCCGACTTTGTTGCCACTTCCTGTGAACTGACAATATTCGCAACCGCCTCCCTTGCTTCGGTATCAGATACATCAGGTATCTTTCTTAATGTGTCGTATAACGCAATTTCAGACATAATAATCTCTGTTTGTGATGGTTGAAATACTATTGTAATCCACACACTGAAAATAGTGCAAGCGGGTACGGTTGTGCGAGGGGAGCGCGGGTGGGTGGTAACCGTAAGTTTTATGGATGAATGGATCGTGCGTGCAGGCGCATCGCGTTAGGGAGGGCATGTGGGGCTGTTGAAAAATAGAACCGCCGATTGAGCCAGTAGGTCAATCGGCGTAACATTGTTCAGAACCTTAACAACCACCCCGTCAGGCTTCGCCTGCCACCCCTCCACAGGAGGGGAATGTACTAATGCAGACACTTTTTCAACAACCCCATGTTAGCCCTCCCCTACGGTTGGTAACCGTAAACGCGATGGATGAATGGATTGTTGGTGCAGATGCGGCGCGACCACCCCGTCAGATAGAACTGACGATTGACCTACTGGCTCAAATAATGACAGTCGAGAAAATGATGGTCTTGCCTTGTTATAAAAACCTTATCATCAATCCGACACCTGCAAGGATTATTGCTACAGCTCCATACATCTGCTTTACTAGTCTTGTCTCTAATTCTGCTATCTCAGTCTTTACCTCTGCTATATTAGCTTTGGTTGCCATATCTTTGATATCAGCTTTGGTTGCCATATCTTTTATATCCGACTTTGTTGCCACTTCCTGTGAGCTGGCAATATGCGCAACTGCCTCCCTTGCTTCGGTATCGGATACATCAGGTATCTTTCTTAATGTGTCGTATAACGCAATTTCAGACATAATAATCTCTGTTTGTGATGGTTGAAATACTATTGTAATCCACACACTGAAAATAGTGCAAGCGGGTACGGTTGTGCAGGCGCGTCGCGTTAGGGAGGGCATGTTAGCCCTCCCCTACGGTTTGCGTGAATTTTATGGATGAATGGATTGGAGGTGCAGAACCTCATGTGGGACTGTTGAAAAAGTACCATAATGCGCCGTAGAGGGTAATTGTCTAGTGCAGAACCACCACAACCACCCCGTCAGGCTGCGCCTGCCACCCCTCCAAAGGAGGGGAATGTACCAATGCAAACACTTTTTCAACAGTCTGATGTTAGCCCTCCCCTACGGTTTGCGTGGATTTTATGGATGAATGGATTGGAGGTGCAGAACCTCAACAACTCTCAATAATTTGTGCGAGAAAATTTTTTTCAATGGCTACAATATGTAGTATAATCTGCTAAATGTAAATTATTGCTCAATGAGACTTACCGCTAACATTATATATATCCTTCTATTTTCGCTTGCGTTGCTGGCAAGTGAAGCACACGCGCAGTCACCCACACCTACGCCCACATCCACGACGGTTTCCATTTCGTACGATGGCCCGTTCAATGTCTTTGAGAGTAACATCAGAGAGCGTTCTATGAATCAGGACGGGATCATTCCGCCTCTTGGAAACAACCAAATATCATTCACTGTCAATTTAAATCGCGAGCTGGTCAGTGGCGAGTTCGTTGCTGTGGATTTGGACATAACTGGCGAACTTGACACAGTCTTTGATTTAGTCCAGCCTAATTATTTAACCATTGCAAGCCCCCCCACTGGCGTGAGCCTAACCAACCTTGATACGAATCCTCGGCTTCGCTTCACAGGTGGCACTTCACGCACAAGCATAGTGATGCACATAGAAAACAGCGGAGAAAACGATCAACCTGAAAAAGATAAACCTTTCACCATTGCGCTTGGAGAAACTACCGGCACGAATGTCGTTAACATAGATGCCACTGCCAACAGCTTTACTGCAGAACTTCTAGACGACGATAGAGTTACTGCCAACCTCACTGCAAGCCCGGCTTCAATAGCCGAGGGTGGAGATGTAACATTCATGATTGAGCTAACGAGGGTTGCATCCAGCGACCAGCTAGGGACGGTCCGTCTGCCGGGTAACGTTCTGATTGTCGTCTCGGATTATCCGGGCAGCAATTTCATACCGCAGTCAAGCATCAGGGGTACGGTTAATCTTACCTCAGCGGGGGTGAATAGTGTCACCGGCACCTTCACCGCTTCTACCGTCAACAACGAGCTAGACGATAGGATAAACCTAATCCGTGCCGAAGTCTTTGAGCCGGACGGCTTTAGTGAAACCGTCAGGGGCATCACCACGGTCGCAGTAATAGACGACGAGCCAATCGCATCGCTCTCTGCTGCCGCAGAGGCTATCTACAAAGGCGACGATGCGGTGTTCACCGTGCAACTCAACACGCCGGCAGCAAACGACACGATGATTAATCTAATGGTCCAAGAAAGCGGCGACCTAGACTTCATAGCCGCGCAAGACGAACGCATGCACACAGTCCTCGTCCCCACCAGTAGCACGCAAGCCGAACTTAGAATTCCCACCGCACTGATAGACGAGGGCGACCATTTGGCTGTCGGCAGTGTCAGTGCCAGCCTAATCGCCGCCACAAACAATGCTTACACGCTAGGCACGCCCGACTCCGCAGAAATAGCCATCGTGGATATGGAGTGTGGCTACACCATTGACATTGATATAGACGACGACGGCCTCATAGATATTTGCGATTTAGAGGGATTGGATGCCATTCGCAACCAGTTGGACGGCACCGGCTTAAGGGAAAGCAGTGAGACCTCTAGAACCACGGTAGGTTGTCCTGCTACTGGCTGCGGAGGCTACGAGCTACGCAACGATTTAGACTTCCAAGACCCAGACAGCTACCGCTCAGGCGAAGTAAATCAGGCATGGATCACTGGCACAGGTTGGCTCCCGATTGGCGATTCAATTGCCGGGTTCTCAGCTGACTTTGAAGCCAATGGTCGCACGATTGACAATCTCTTTATCAACCGCCCGATTAGCGGTGTCGGTTTGTTCGGAGAAACCGAGCCGACGGCGACGATTAGGGTGCTGACATTAGAAAATGTAAATGTCAGCGGTCTGTCGCGAGTTGGTGCATTAGTGGGTAGAAACGAAGGCATCATCGGTGCCATTGATATCATAAACGGGCGCGTGGTTGGCAGCGGTAGCGATGTGGGTGGCGTGGCTGGCATCAGCAATGGTGCCGTCGTCGGTGTCAATGTATTGCTCCAAGAGGTCTCCGGTGGTAATGTTCCTAGGGACAATAGGGGCACGGGTGGCAATGATGACAGACGTTGCCGCAACAACCTGGCAGTAACGACTTGCCCCGAAAACGAGAGGGTCCTAACGGCTTTGGAAGAGCGTGAAAACAATGTTTTAATCAGTGGTGAGAATGTCGGTGGTTTGATTGGCAGAAGCAGTGGCAATGTTGCCAACAACTTCGCTTCGGTCAGCGTAGTGGGTGGCAGCCGTGTCGGTGGTCTGATTGGTTTCAGTCAGGCAGCCGTGCAAGACGACAACATCGTCATAGGCAGTGTGGCAGGCAACGAGTTCGTTGGTGGTTTGATCGGCTACAGCATCCATGCTGTGGAAGATAGTGAGGCAAATGCGGATGTAGCGGGGCACGGCGACATAGTGGGTGATGGTCCCTATGTTGGTGGTTTAATCGGTTATGCGTGTCGGCTCAGGTTCGACACCAATAGGTGTTTGATGCCCGACGAGGAGTTATCGTTATCGAAAGAAGAGCTAGAAGCTAGCATGGCACTGCAAATCAGCGGCAATTCGGCACGGGGTGATGTAGATGGCGGCGATTACAGTGGTGGTTTGGTCGGCTATGCCGAAATTGCCATCGCCGACAGCTCGGCAACGGGAGATTTAGTAGATGGCAGCGATTACACTGCCGGTCTGGTCGGCTACAGCACCGACAGCATCACCGACAGCACAGTAGAAGATATGGAGATTAGAGCTGGCACCAGCGACTTTGTCGGCGGTTTGGTCGGTTTTCACAGCGGTCAAAAAATCACCGACAGCGGGGCAACCAGCATCACGCTCACAGGTGGTAGCAACGTGGGTGGTTTGGTCGGTGCCTCGGAAGTGCCAGCTGCCGACAACGGCGAAATCACCAATGCCACTGCCGAAGGTAGCATCACTGCCACCGGCGACAACGCCATCGGTGGCTTGGTCGGCAGCGCAATCGCATTGGATGTCGCCACCGCCACCGCCGATGTTCCGCTCACAATAATGAATGTAGATGCGATGAATGTTGGTGGTTTGATCGGCATCATACAAAGCGGTAGTATTTCCAACGGCCGTGCCAGCGGCGATGTCGGAGGTAACAACCACATCGGTGGCTTGGTCGGTAATATCACCGGCCGATTAGATATCAGCAACAGCCATGCAACCGGTAATGTGACTGCCACTGCCAACAACATCGGTGGCTTGGTCGGTAGCATGACCGGCAGTAGCATGAACAACAGGAGTAGCATTACCGACAGCAGTGCAAGCGGCGATGTGCAAGGCAGTTCCCATGTCGGTGGCTTGGTCGGCATTGGCGCACAATTAAACATTGTTCGTACCTATGCACTGGGCGATGTCAACGGCACCGCAGATAACCTAGGTGGTTTCGTAGGCTATCACAACGGTGGCAGTATCGTTTTCAGTTATGCAAGCGGTTCGGTGATAGGAGACAATAGTCCCGACCCCAGCGTAGAGAACGATGTCAACAATGTCGGCGGTCTAATCGGTAGGTCAGACAATGTTGCGATTTCCAGAAGCTACACCATCAACCCGATGGTATCGGGTGTGGACAACATCGGTGGTTTTATCGGCATTAAGTCTGGCGGTTTGGTGCGCATCTCGTATGCCCGCAGTGGCGTGCAGGGTGTCAACCGAGTCGGCGGTTTGATCGGCGACAATAGCCGCACAAGCAATGTTTCCAACACCTATGCGGCAGGCAGGGTGTCAGGAAGCGGTCTGGATGTCGGTGGCTTGATCGGCTTAAACCAGGGGAGCAGGGTTAGGATTTTCACAGACGCTGGTGTAGCGAACAGCTACTGGGATATCGACGCGACCGACACCGCATCCAGCGATGCCGGCATAGGGTTTATAGACCTCAAAGTTGCCACCGAACCCAGCCTAGAAGAGGACGGCATTTTTCACGACTGGAGTAGCGACAATTGGGACTTCGGCACCAGCGAGCAATACCCGTGGCTCAGAGATGCCAACGGCGATCTTTTGCTCCGCCAAAGTGCGTTGGCAGATATCACCGTCAACAATACCGCATTAGTGCCACCGTTTGACCCGGGTGTGCCGAACTACTTCATATTGTTAGACGAAAATTTACTAACAGCCACGGTGAACATCGACTTAGACTCAAACGATGATGTGGTCAGTCTCCTCAGGGTCGGCAACTTTTCGCGCCCAACCCAAGTGCGTGGTGATAGGGATGTCACGGTCACGCTGAACCCCGGTCTAGACCCCACCACGATTATCGTTGGCCAACGCTATCGGATACAAATCGTCAAAGGGCTACAAATCGTCGACATCACCTCAGGCTTTGAGGAAAATACCGTAGCAGAAGGTCAAAACATACGCTTGACCGTTGCCGATAGTATTGAAGGGGCGGTGCCGCTGACTTATGTTTGGCGGCAAACCGCGCCGACCGCGACCGACAGGCTGCTGGACGCGGAACTGGCAACCGGCATCACCACCAATCGGCCCTTGGATATCACGATTCCCACCGCGATCGTACCGCCGTCGGAAATCGATATTCCCGTCACCTTAGAAGTAACCGCGAGCGGTGACATTGCCGGCTCGCCACAAGTCAGCACCGTGCAACTGCGTATCACCAGAGCCAATAACGGTGCTACAGATTTGGCTCCACCGATTTATCTCACCGAAACTTCGGCATTGCAAGTGGAGGATTTGGCAGAAGCGATTGCCAATGATCCCGACGGCGCCGCGAGTGCTGCCGACCAGAACCTCAGCTATCAGTGGCAGACCAATGCCAGCGGCGACTGGGAGGACATAACCGGCGCAACCGAATTCCGTTATGATACCGCATCGCTCATCGTCCCGTCGCGCACCCAATATCGTCTGCAAATAAGCTACCGAGACGGGCAGGGCTACGATAACACGCAGGTATCGGCAGCGTCGGCACAGATAGTGGACGGAGATAGGGACGGCTTGATAGATATCTATCATTTGGAGGATCTAGATGCCATTAGACGCGGTCTCGATGGTGATGCATACGTATTACCGATAAGTGGTGGCATTACCTTATTAGCCCATGGGTGTCCTTCCGGCGGCTGCTTCGGTTACGAACTCACCAGAAGCCTGGATTTCAACGACCAGAACAGCTATGCTTCGGGCGTGGTCAATTCGGACTGGGCGGTGGACTTTGATGATGCTGATGGTCCCCAAGTTGATGGTTGGACACCAATAGGAAATGAGGAATTTGACGGCTGTACCGCTTGCTTCACCGGCACCTTCAGCGGCAACGGTCACACGATATCCAACCTGCAGGTCAAGCAAAACACAGGGGGACTTACCAGTGCCGCTTTATTTATTGGGTTGACTAATAATGCCGTCATACGCGATATCGGTTTGGTGGATGCGAGGATAGAAGCTCTTAGTCCGGGGGAAGCTCCTTTTACCAAGGCTGCCGGTTTGGCAGGTAGTATCAGCGAAGGCAGCAAGATCATCAATAGTTATGTACAAGGCGAAATGACCGTGCAAAATGTCAGAGCAGGTGGGCTCAGTACTATAAGTGATGGAGAGATTATCAACAGCTATGCAGATATCAACATAAATGTCGTAGAGAATGTTCAGGCTGAAAGTTATATCGGCGGTTTGGTCGGAAGATTACAGTCGGGTCTTGTCATTAATAGCTATGCTATCGGTAATATCAGTGGTGGTTATATGCGTGTTGCCGGTGGACTGGCAGGAATTAACGCTTCGGGCAGAATCATCAATAGCTATGCGTCGGTTGATTTTGACTCGGCGGTTGACAACAACCCTTATGTGGTCGGTGGTTTGGTCGGGTCTTTAATAGAAGACAGGGCTACTGAACGTTCCCTTTGCACAACTACCAGTGAGACTGCGAGCGATGCCTGTATATTCAACAGCTATGCGTCGGGGAACATCACTTCGCGCATGGAGGTTCCGCCAACGATAAACATCTATATGGGTGGTTTGGTCGGTCGTGTAGGTATTGGTTCACATAGGGTGGAGAATAGTTATGCGACCGGTTTGGTTGCCCCGCGCATCACGATTACCGAAGACGATAGAGAACTGGATGATTACCCCTTTGTGCTTATTGGCGGTTTGATTGGTGCAGAAATTGATTTTGGAGGTACAGGTGGTATTGAGCTACTAACCGTGTCCAGCTATTGGGACTCCGATTCCACGATGCAGCGCAACTCAGTAGCCGGTCTGCCACAACAAACCGTGGAGATGCAACAAAGTGTCGGCCAGGATACCGACCTCGATGCGGTCTACTTTGAATGGAGCGACGACGACTGGGACTTCGGTGCCATCAATCAATATCCGACCCTCAAGTTCGCCGCACACCCCGACCCCGACAGCGACCCCATCTGCGATGCACGCGGGATGCCCAGATGTGGCACGCTTATCTCGCCGGTGCTTCGTCAGGGCCTGCAGAATTTAAGAGCAGCCGACAGCGATTTGTTCCCACCGTATGCAATCGGGGATATAAACTATAGCGGTATTGTGGAAGTGCCGCAACCGGCGGACAACACTGCTGCCACCGTTGCGTTGATCCCCACCGCCTTTGACCCCGATGCCCTTATTGATATTTATGCTGCCGACGGTGAAACATTGTTGGTATCCGATTTGGCCAGCGGCGAAACCAGTAGCCTGCTTTCTTTTAACGGGTCGCGTTTGCGTCTGGTGATAGAGATCAAGGGCGTAGAAACGGTGCGCCAAACGGTCTCGCTCAATGCCCGTTTTTATAGAGCCATTGACTCTTTGGAAGATCTTGCCGCAATAAGACTCTCAAGCGACTTCTTCCGTTTGGACAGAGATTTAGATTTTAATGACCCGAACAGCTATCGCTCGGGCGAGGTCAATCCGAGCTGGAGAGTGGATTTTGAAAATGACATCGGAGCAGGTTGGCCACCAATCAATAATTTTGTGGGCATTCTAGACGGCAACGGCCATACGATATCCAACTTGCAAATCAATAATGCCAGTGGTAGTACGGGTCTATTTCAAATATTAGCTGGCAGCGTGCGCGACCTCGGCTTAATCAATGCTCGGGTTGAAGGTGGAAGCAATGTAGGCGCATTAGTAGGTCGGGCTTCATCAGGTGCCAGAATAGAAAATTGCTTTGTTATTGGCAGTGGCGCAAATCATAGAGTGCAGGGAGGCAATCAGGTTGGTGGCATGGTTGGACGCCTCGAAAGCGGATCTGCCAGAATCACCAACAGTTTTGCCGATGTTCCCGTACAAGGGGGAGGAGTGCAGGTAGGCGGCTTGGTTGGTCGAGTGGAAAGTGGCGGATGGGTCATCAACAGCTATGCTGGCGGAGATGTTACAGCCTCACGGCAAGTAGGTGGTCTTGTCGGTGAGCTTAACCGGTCAAACATTTTCAACAGCTATGCGACCGGCGATGTTCACAGTAACTATACAGGCAGCGGTTCTGGTTTTGGTTTTGGTGTTATCCGAATAGGTGGTCTTGTCGGTGATTTTTTCAACGGAAACATAACCAACAGCTATGCCACCGGCAATGTTTCAAGCGACTTTGTCGGCAACCTAGATGCACAACGCACTTTAGGAGTAGGGGGTCTTGTCGGTTTGCAAAATGGAGGCGGTGAGATTGAGAATAGCTATGCCAGCGGTGATGTGTCATCTGCTCGCGTTGACGCGGGATACACCTTCACAGTAGTTGGTGTTGGTAGCTTGGTGGGTAGTGCTTTCAGAGGCAGCTTTGACAATAGCTATACCACTGGTGGCATACCTGAGGGTCTACGAAGTAGATTAGTTTCCCAAAATTTCAACACTTACACTGGGATTGCTGGTAGACGTCAAGCCGAATTCGATATTAGCGCAAGCTACTGGTACAGTGGCTTGGACACTGTCACCGAGATAAACGCCATAAGAAGAGTCAATCACCGCGCCCGCCGAACAATGGCGATGTTGCAAAGACCTACCGGCCCGAATCAGGGTTCTCCTGGAACTTATAGCGGCTGGAGTACCGACGATTGGGATTTCGGTACTGCCACAGATTACCCGCTACTCAAATATGCCCAGAGTACTGACCTTGCAAATACTGGCGAGATTTGCGGTGTTACAGGCTTCCCGGCGTGTGGGAGCTTGATATCGCCCGAACTCCGCTACGGCTTGAGCGACATCGAGATGGCTGACGACGAACAATTCGTGTCCGTAGCCGACGGTAGCCCGGTATCGTTTGACGGAGGCCGTAGCTTTTACGCCAGAGTTGACAACGACGGCGACCGAATAATCAGGCTGGTGGTCAGATCGGAATTGATATCCCAAGCCAGCATCACTGTTTTTTCCGGTCTTCAAGAAACCCCAGTGGGTGGCGAGTTTGGCATCGGCGATCCCAGCGGCGATATCGCTTTGGTGGAAGGCATCAACCGCATCATCGTACAGGTCAGCCCGCTGGATGTGGAAATATCCCCGTTCAGATATCAGCTTTATCTGGTGCCGGGAGAGCTGACTGGCAATCGGTCCATCAACTTTTTGGAAGACCTAGACGCAATACGCAACAGCACTGGTGGTAACTATGGATTGGTCAGAAACCTGGATTTCAATGACCCAGACAGCTATCGCGACCCAGCGAACATGGAGCGCTGGACGGTAGGGGGAGATGCCGATTTTGCTGGCACCACCAAACTGGGCTGGGAACCTATCATTAACTCGTTTCAGAACCCGTTGAACTTTGACGGTAACGGCTTTACGATATCCAACCTGCAAATCAATAGGGACAGTGGTACGGCTGGCTTATTCTCCAACAGTGCTTTAGGTGTGGTACGCAACCTCGGCTTGGTCAATGTCAGGATAGAAGGCGGTGGTCAGGTCGGTGGCATTTTTGCTGTTGCAGGTAGAACTGGAATATACAACAGTTATGTTACTGGTTCAATTAGTGTCATGTCAGCAGGCATCGGCCAGCGAGTCGGTGGTTTGGTTGGATGGAGTGCCGGGGGGACTATAATCGGCAACAGCCATGCAGAAGTGACGATTATCGGTGGGAATGCCGGTGGTCGTTTAGATCACCGTGTCGGTGGTCTAGCTGGTTACCTCATAAATGCTTCAGTTTTCAATAGTTATGCCGATGTTGACATCAACAGTAGCAATATTACCCTGAACAACTCAAACCGAATTGGTGGATTAGTCGGGCTTGCCTCCGGTGGTGAAATTCGCGACAGTTATGCAACAGGCAGCATAGCGTTTGTTGGTACCGGCAGTGTTGGTGGATTTGTGGGTTCTACTAACAATACCCTTATTGATGGGGTTAGAGTAGGGACGAAAATGCTCCGTAATTATACTACTGCCAAGATCACAGCATTACCCTCTGGCTTCAACAATAACGCTAGCTACTGGATCGGTCATTTTCTTGGATTCCGTGCTTCTCTAGCGACGGTTACTGACAGCTACTGGGAGAGCGACGGAACTATAACTATCCCCGATAGGACTGACATGATCAACACAGCTGGCACCGAAAGAACGAGAGCACAGCTAATATTGCCGACTGCCCCGCCCTCTGCCGAGGACATTGCAGATGATGCGGATGTTGCCTACAATGGCTGGAGTGAGGACAACTGGGATTTCCGTAGTGAGAGCGATTACCCGGTACCCAAACATGTCCCGGGTCCTCGCGATGACGACGGCGACGGTCAAGGCGATGGCTGTGGCATTACCTTTCCCCCATATTGCCCCGACTCACCGATAATAGAAGACTACGGTCTGTTAGAGCTGTCCCTGTCTGGTGCCGACTATTTGGACCCGCCGTTTGACCCCGAAGTTGGGATTTATCAGGGCACGGTTGTGGATACCGACATCAACAACATCATCCGAGTGCTACAGACCACACGGAACCCCGGTAGCACGATCAGGGTTTATGTCGCTGATCCGGGAGTACCAATGGATGCGCCTTTCACAACACCGCAGGGTGAGGTGTTAATACCACCGCTGGGCAGCCCGTTGAGAAGCGGTGATGAATCCGAAGACATAGAACTGAATGACGGCTGGAACCGTGTGTTCATAGAAATCGACCCCAATGAGTCGGATGTTGCACCATTCAGATATTCGCTCAGTCTCTTTCACCGAACAACCAGAGAGATTAACTTTTTGGAAGACCTCGCAGAAATAAACGATCACATCGCTGAGGGTCTGACTTTCAATTATAAATTAACCAGAAACTTGGATTTTCTAGACCCCGAAAGCTATAACGATCAGAGCAATATAACTATTAACGACGACAATACGATTACCGGCACCTGGTTGGCAATTTTTGGTAGAAATAGATCAGGTTGGGAGCCTATCGGTACCGCCGAGCCGTTCTTCACCGGCACCTTTGACGGCGATGGTTACACGATATCCAATCTACAGATAGCTGCCGATTTAGAACAAGACCAGAATGTAGGTTTGTTTGACACGATTGCTGCCGACGGCATCGTGCGTAATTTGGGATTGTTGAACTTGCAACTAAAAGCAGAAGCCAATTCAGGTAATAATAATATTGGTGGTGGCATCGCCGCGATCAATCGTGGCACGGTGATCAACAGCTATGCGGTTGGTGCTGTCACTGGAATCGATGTCGGTATTTTGGTCGGTCATACCGAGCCTGGAAGTCATATCGTCAACAGCTATGCGGTTGGCGACTTATACGTCACAACTTCGCAACAAACGGATAGCAGTGGTGGGTTGGTTGGTCGCTGTCAAGAAGCCACGATTATTAACAGTTATGCACATGTAGAAATAGGTAGAAAAACATCTAGCCAAGTATTCAATGTTGGTGGTTTGGTCGGCCTCGGCCGGAGTTGCAATATCCACAACAGCTTTGCGGTGGGTCGCTCGGATAAACAAAGAAACCCAAATGATAGTGATTTCGGCGGATTGATCGGGCTTGCGCAAAGCAGATATACGATTGAAAATAACTATGCTTATTTTGATATAGCCCCCAACTTAACTGCTGGTGGACTAGTCGGGCGTATGAGTGTCACAGGTGGACGACGGGCTCGTATTTCCAATAATTACGCAATCGGCACTGCGGCATTTGGTTTTTCTCAGCTAGAGACACCATTAGACCAAGGTTTCTCAGTTACCAGTAGAGCCAATTACTGGGATATAGACACCAGCGGCACAATGCAAAATAACGCAAGAATCATTAATGTAACTGGCCGAAGCACCGAAGCACTGCAAATGCCGACTGCCGCAACCGGTATCTACCAACCATGGAGCGACCAAGATTGGGATTTCGGCACAGCCCAGCAATACCCAATCCTCAAATACGCGATGCACCCCGACCCCAATGAAGATTTGCAAACCTGCCGTAGTGCTGGCGACCGCGCACTGGAGGTGGCAACACTACCGATTTGCGGCGACTTGATTGCACCGCAACTCCGCTATGGCTTGAAAAATTTGGACATAGCCGACGGCAGCCTCAGCCCAGCGTTCACTGAACAAAACGGCGAACACTACGGCAGTTATTTAGGTGTTGCCTTTGCCGACCCCGATGCGATCCGCTTGATTCCGACTGCGATGGACGACGGTGCCGAGATCAGAATCTATCAAGTGGACGGCAATGGCGAACAGCAGATCGGTGGCACTTTTGCCAGCGGTGGCATCAGCGACCCGATCACATTGGATCAGCGGGGAAATTTAGATGGCATATCATTAAACGCTGTATCAAGTGCCATCAACTATTTGATCGTAGAGATAGACCCCGAAGACCCGGCAGCACCGACAGTCAGATATCCGGTTTATCTGAGAGCGGCAAGGCCGATCAGACATCTAGAAGATCTTGATAGAACAGGTTCAACTTTTTTCCGAGAACGAGATCATGTATTAGTGCGCGATTTGGACTTTGAGGACCCCAGCAGTTATCGCTCAGGTGTCGTCAATAGCGACTGGATAGTGTCGGACTTTGGTCAAAATGATCAGGGTTGGCGCCAAAATATCCGTCTATTTGGTGTTTTAGACGGCAACGGCTATACCATATCCAACCTACAGAGTACGGGAGGAAACATTCAAAATACCAGAGAAACATCCCTCTTGACCCACATTGAATCCTCAGGTATTGTACGCAATTTGGGTTTGCTCAATGTAAAGTTCCGAAACACCAACAGTGGTGCTACTTTCAATGCTGGTGCATTAACATTGTTCAACGCAGGTACGATTATCGGAAGCTACGCAGTTGTGGATATCGGCGGCAGTGGTAATGGCAACTCTGAGATCGGCGGGTTGGTCGGTGAAAATCAAGGTCGGATTTTCAATGCTTATGCGGCAGGTCGCATTACCGCAGAAGAGCGTGGTGGGGACATTGCCAATATGGGTGGTATCGGTGGCTTGGTTGGCAGAGGAAACGGAGGTTTGATCGTCAACAGCTATAGCGATGTTTTGGTGTCCACGACTGGGAGGGATGCCGGCGGCTTGATTGGTGAATGTGACGCTTGCGCGATTCGCAATAGTTTTGCGCGCGGTACGGTCGCCGGGATTGGTCGTCTTGCCGATAGGCTTGGTGGATTTGTCGGTAATTTGGAGGGTGCATTTGACCTTAGCAATAACTATGCGTGGGGAAATGTCAGCACGAGTATCGTAAATGATGGTGATGTCAACGGCGGATTTTTAGGCACGCTGGCTGCTGGCGGTAGTCTCAACGCAAATTACTCTGTGGGGATGACCGACCAAGGGTTCAGCGGCAACATTGGAAATACCGCTACCACCAGCACGATCCCGAATTATTGGAACACCGACACTGCTGGCGAAAGCGGTAGCAATGCGAGGATCAACGCGAGTGGCTTGACTACTGATGTGCTACGAATGTCTACCAGCTCAAGCCTTATCTACCGGCAATGGAGTGAGGACAACTGGGATTTCGGTAGCGAGAGCGAATATCCGGTGCTAAAACACACTCTGGTTAAAAACCAAGATTTTGGTCGCCACCAAAGCTGTCGCGAAACCGCTGACGACCTCAGACCATTACCCTTTTGTGGCAGTTTGATCGGACCGACCTTCCGCAGTGTCTTAGAAAGTCTGACCCTTGCCGACGAGCGGGTATTGATACCCCCCTTCACCAACAAAGACAGCTATTCCGGCGAGGTCTTCGAAGACTCCAACATTATCCGCTTGATCCCCACCACATTTGATGAGTTCTTGGGAGCCGAGATCAGAGTCTATGTGTTTGACGGCACTGAGGAAACACAGCTGGGTGTTTCATTCTCTAGCGGCGAAACCAGCCTGCCGATTGAGTTGGCTGAGAATGGCATCAATCGTATCATCGTTGAAATAACCCCCGACCCGGCGATGCCGGCGTTTACCTTTAGATATCCGCTCTATATACGCTATCGGGTCGGACCGACCAAGATCGACTCCATTGAGGACTTGAACGCAATGCGCAACCGTCTGAACGGCGATTATGTATTGACCCGCAATCTGGATTTCGGTGATGCGGATAGTTATGCGTTGGGTGCAATCGATGCAGACTTGACGGTGACTAATTTTGGATTTCCTGACGATGTCGGCTGGTTGCCCGTAGGTGATACAGATAACCCGTTCACCGGCAGCTTTGATGGCGGTGGTTATACGATATCCAACCTGCGCATCAACAACAGCGATGACAGCATAGACAAGGGTCTATTCGGCACTATCGGTGCCAATGCGGTGGTGCGAGATGTCGGTTTGGTGGATGTGCGTATTGTGGATGATAGCGATCGCAACACTGGCGCGTTGGTCGGCACCAATCGTGGTAAGGTGATGTCCAGCTATGCGCACGGCACGATTAACGGCGGTGGTAATACCGGCGGTCTGGTCGGTTTGAGTAGTGGCGAAATCCTCAATAGTTACTCTGTCGTCATCGTGCGAGGGGATGGCAATCAAGTCGGTGGTTTGGTCGGTATTAATAGTGCTGGCGACATCGGCAACAGCCATGCTTCCGGCGATGTGGAGGGCATTAACAATGTCGGTGGTTTGGTTGGGCGTAGTCGCGACGGATGGGTCTTTAGTAGCTATGCCAATACCCGTGTTGAGGGCGACAGCGGTGTTGGTGGTTTGGTCGGTCTCGCTACTGCTCGCAGACTTGCCGATCTTAATGTGCGGGCGAGCAGAATCAGAGATACTTATACGACTGGGCGGGTTTTGGCAGAACGCAATGCCGGGGGGTTGGTCGGCATCAACACTGCGACCGTAGTAGAGTTGAGCTATAGTATCAGTGAAGTCTCTGCCACAGCAAGAGATGCCAGCAATCTGGGTGCCTTGATAGGTCGCATGGAGGAGAGAGGTATACTAAGTATTAGCTATTTCAACTCCGACAGAGTGTCGGGGCTAGGCACAGGATTCGGCGGCCCTGACGCAGACACAGGAACAGGATTCAGGGGCCCTGACACATTTATTTCAACTGTGTTCCCGAGCACCACGATGGAACTACAGTCTCTGGATAATCAGTTGATCCAGCTTGATTTTGCACGGAGAAATATTTGGGATTACGGCACGGTGACACAATATCCAGTTCTGCAACTCGTGTCAGAACCAAACCCCGACCTCTTTCCTCGCATCAGCGATGTAGCCTGTGGCACCGTCTACTTGTTGCCTTGCGCTGGATTGATAAGCGAACCGACTGGCGAGCCGCCTTTGAATGAGCTAAGTTTTGAGGTGGGTCAATTGGCCGGTTTCATACCTGATGCCAGCCCCAACATAGACCTCCGCTATCGCGACCACTTGGGGACCATCGTCCACGACGATCCCGCCACACAACTGCGTGCGGTTGCCACCGACCCCAATGCACAAATCACTTTTTATGTTCACGATGACGACCAACCGCTTGGTACGCGCATGATGAGTGGTAGCAATGGTGCTACCAGTGATGAGATTATGCTTCGTGAGGGTGAACTCACTCGCATTTCGGTTGAAGTCATCACACCTGCGACTGAGAGATATCCGGGCAGCGTAGATCGATACAACCTGTCCATTCGTTTCCAGCCAGCGTTGTTGGATAGAAACGGCGAGCCGTATCAACAAGTAGCAAATTTGGAACAATTGAACGAAATACGCGACGATCTGAGTGGCAGCTATCTCCTGACCCGAAATCTGGATTTCAACGATCCGGGTAGCTATGCGGCACCCAATGTGAACGAAGAGTGGACGGTAGCAGACTTTAACGACGATGACGATCAAGGTTGGGAAGCGATAGACAATTTCAGCGGTGAGTTTGAGGGCAACGGCTTTACGATATCGGGTTTGCAGATAAACAGAGACACCGCCGACAACCAAGGGCTTTTCGCAGTCATTAGCGGCAGCGGTCAGGGTGGTGAGGTGCGCAATGTCAATTTACTTGATGCCGAGATAGAAGCCAACGACAATGTCGGTGCATTGGCAGGACGCAACGAAGGCACCGTCATCAATGCCCGCACCTCGGTTAGCATCCATGCCAACGACAATGTCGGCGGCTTGATCGGTAATAATGCCGGTACGGTTGTCGGTAGCAACGCCGTCGCCAGCATCTTTGCCAGCAGCCGTGTCGGTGGTTTGGCTGGCAGTTCTGCGGCTAACATCATCAATAGCTACGCAAGCGGTGTGATTTTAGCGAGCGGTGATGTCGTCGGTGGTTTGGTTGGGCAATTGACCGGTGACCGCACTGAAGCTAACATCAACAATAGCTATGCCGATACTGCAGTCACCGCAAACAGCCGTGTCGGTGGTTTGGTTGGGCAATTGACCGGTGACCGCACTGATGGTATCACCGATAGTTATGCCTCAGGTGTGGTTCGTGCCGTTGCCGAGCCTGATGGGCAGGGACCCTACGCCGGTGGATTGGTCGGTCGTCTGCAGCAAGGTTCCAGTGACATAGATAGCCCCAATGTGATAAATAGTTATGCGAGTGCCGAGGTCAGCCCCGACACACGGCGTAATTTTGTCGGTGGCTTGATCGGCAACAATGACAGTGGGAATACTGTCGTTAGGGCAAGTTTTTGGGACACCCAAGCCACTGGTCAGAGCGGTTCGGCAGGCGGTTGGGGCTACCCTAATTCACAATTCCCCATGACAACCCTAAAATCGGCTGGTCCGCATCGACGGCAAGGCGAAGCAACTGTTCCTTACTCCAATTGGGACGAGCGCAACTGGTATTTCGGCGATAACACCGAATATCCGAGACTCAGATATGCCGCCAATCCGGATAGACAAGGTCTGCAGACTTGTGGCACTGGCAGTTTGCCCGACTGTGGTAGCCCAATAACACCGCCACTTCGCAACAGCCTGAAAGACCTGAGACTGGCGTTTGGAAGCAGGTTGGTTCCACCGTTTGCGGAAAATATGGACCGACACCGCAACGGTTATTTCGGTTCAGTCTCTGCCAATCCTATTCGTTTAATCCCGACGACCACACAGGAAGAAGATGCCGTTATTAATATCTATGCAGACACCGACGAAACAATGCCGGGATTGGAACTTGTGCAAGCGGAACTTGAAAGCGGTGGCACCAGTGAGGAAATTGAATTGAGCGAAGGCATCAACCGCATCGTGCTGGAGATCGTCGATGAGACTGAGACGACTGCGACGGTGCGCTATCCAGTGTATATCCGCTTCCTGGAAGATTTAGACAGCGATGGCTTTGTGGATATTGATAATCTGGAAGAACTTCGCGCCATCACCGACGCGGAGAATACAACGAGAACCTACGAATTGGTGCGGAGCTTGGATTTCAACGACCCGAACAGCTATGCTTCAGGTCAGGTACGCCGCGATTGGGTAGTGGTGGACTTTAGAAATGCTAGCGACGACGGCTGGGAACCGCGTGAGTTTGGCGGGCAACTCAACGGCAACGGCCTCACCATTGCCAACTTGCAAATCAACAGAGGAAGTAGCAACAATATCGGGTTGTTTTCGCAACTTTCTGATTCGGCAACGATACGCAACCTTGGGTTGCTCAATGTGGACATCGTGAGCAACAACAATGTCGGTGGATTAATCGGCGAGAATGCTGGTAGGGTTTTTGGCTGCTTCGTCACTGGCGAGATTAGAGGTAGGGACTTTGTCGGCGGCTTGATCGGATATAATTTCAATACCAGCGGGCCTGGTGGGGTTATCAATAGCTATGCCGAAGCCATAGTCTTCGGAAGAGCTAGTGCAGGCGGTTTGGTCGGGTGGAATGTCGGTCATACCATCTACAACAGCTACGCAGGTGGTAGAGTTGAAGTCACTGGTGGTAGTGTAGGTGGTTTGGTGGGTCGGAACGAAGATGACATTATCAATAGTTATGCAACCGCAGATGTCACCGGATCAGGTAGTGTCGGTGGTCTGGTAGGTCAAATCAATACTGGTCTCAGAACAGTACTACAAAACAGTTACGCAACTGGTCAGGTTGGCGGGACTGATGGCAGTATTGGAGGCTTGATCGGTTCTACTCTTAGTTCCCGCCAAGTTATTGCATATAGCTATTTCAACGGTCAAGTTAGCGGACCTAGAATTGTCGGTAGCTTGATTGGTCTGGCTGATGGAAGCATTGAAAATAGCTATGCAAACGCCGATAACAATCGTGGGATTCCTCTAAGAGGAACTAGTGCTGGGAGACTCGTGAATTCTTCCGCCCGACCTTCTGTTCAACTACAGGGGCGCGTAGCGCAAACAACCAACACCAGCGGTGTCTATTATCAATGGAATAGCGACGAACGCGACGATTGGGATTTTGGTAGCGCATCGCAATATCCGATTCTCAATTATGCACCGACCAGCAATACCGAAGTGCTGCGAATTTGCGGCGACGGTAGCGATGACTTACCCCAATGTGGCACACCAATATCACCGCAAATTCGCAACAGCTTGCAGAATCTAACATTGGCGGACGGTGCGAGGCTGGATCCGCCTTTTGGTGACCAGCATCGCGAATTGAACGGCAGTTATTTCGGCAATCTAACAATGCACGATGCCAATACCCTTCGCATCATACCGTCAACAACGCTCAACGCACCTGTCAGCATTTATGTCGGCGATGTTACTGGCAAACCAGTCCCCGACCAGCAGATCAATAGCGGCGAGACCAGCCAACCGATCACCTTAGAGAGAGGCATCACCCGCATCGTTTTGGAGTTTGTGGTAGCAGGTCAAACCATACAGTATCCGGTGTATCTTAACTTCAACACCAAAGATAGAAACAATGACGGTATTGCCGAGATTGACGATTTGGATGAACTCTTTGAGATCCGCGACGACTTAGCAGGCAGTTATGAGTTGGTGCGCGACCTAGATTTTGACGACCCCGACAGTTATGCGCCGGGTAGATATTTACCGGGAGAGATTAATCGCAGCTGGACGGTACTAAACTTTGGAGACCCTGAAGACCGTGGCTGGCCGCCGATAGGCACCGCGAGCAATCCGTTCACCGGCAACTTTGACGGCAACGGTTTCACGATTTCCAACTTAAAGATTAACGATAGCGACGATAGTGCGCGTGCCAACAACGGATTATTCGGAAGTATCAGAAGTGTCGTAAGGCGCGGTGAGGTATCAGGTGAGGTATCAAACCTCGGTTTGCTCAATGTTCAGATAGAAGGGCGCGGCGATAGCGGCGGTCTCGCTGCTACCAATCGTGGCAAAATTCGCAATGTTTATGTGGTTGGTGAAGTGTCCGGCGGCTATCAGAGCAATGTCGGTGGCTTGGTCGGCGAGAATATCGAGGGTCAAGTCGGGGGTGAAGTCGTGGGTCAAATCGTCAATAGTTATGTGAACGGCACGATAACCGCGTATAGAAACGAAGCCCACAGCCTTGGTGGCTTGGTCGGTTTGGCGGCAGGCGGTGTGATCGTCAACAGCTATGCCAGCGGTGTCGTCAATCACCGAGGATTGAATATCGGCGGCTTGCTCGGCAGTACTACCGGCACTGAAGCGGTTACAATCGTCAATAGCTATGCCGAATCTAGAGTTTTCGGAACAAACCATGTCGGTGGCTTGGTCGGCAACCTTGGAGTGGCAGGAGATTCCATAAGAAGTAGCTATGCCAGAGGTTGGGTTTTGGTGTCTCCAGCGATCGGCAATGCCAATCAGTACATCGGCGGGTTGGTCGGTCTTGCCAATGAAGCATCCATCACCAACAGCTATGCTGCCAACATAATAGAAATATCAAGAGAGGTAGCAGAGGATAACCTACAGGTCGGAAGTTTGGTTGGGTCTTTCCGCAGTGCTGGGCTTGAGGTTACTGCCAGCTATGCCGATCAAAATCTGAGTAACTATCCTCTGATAGGAGGAACTATCTCTAACCTCGTTAATTCTTCCAATCAGAGCACCTCAGATCTAATAGACGCTCGGGGACCCGGTGAAGGGTCCGACGACCCATATTTTGAATGGAGTACAGACAACTGGAATTTCGGCGATCGAGCCAGTTATCCGATACTCAGATACACCGCCGCAACCGAACCCGATATATTGGGCATAAACGGTGCGGCGTGTCGTACGATGTCTGATACAATGGCTGACATGAGCCTACCGCTTTGCGATGATTCCCTATCGCCGCCGTTCCACACTGGAAATAGCTTACGTACTTTGGCTGTGGAGGATTCGTCTGGGCGGAGTGTAGACCTCAATCCACGTATCGTTGGTCGTGGTGTTCGTGATACTATCATTGGCTTGTTCGGCTATTATTCTGGCACGGTAACCTTTAGCCTTGATTCCACTGGAACCGCTATCAGTTTGAGCCCAGAGACACAAATTTCGCGCCAGACTGGGGGTATTAACATCTATATCAACGGCACTTTCTTCCAGCGGCTTGCCGGCAGCGGTGCGGACAGTAATCTGATCACATTAGGCGTAGGGACTACGCGTATCGTGTTGGAGATTGAATCCACCTTTGATGATGTTGACCCGGTGCTATTTCCCATCTACCTCAACTACAATCCCCGCGATAGAGACGGCGACGGTTTTCTTGAGATCAACAACTTGGAACAACTTGATGACATCCGTGCCGACCTGGATACCTTGAACAGCGATTATGAATTAACCCGAGATTTGGATTTCAACGACCCGAACAGCTATGCGTCGGAAGAAGTCAACGAAGAGTGGACGGTGCAGGATTTTGACGACCCCACCGACTTCGGTTGGCAGCCTATAGGCGGCATCGCCAGCAACGACTGCGACAATGATGGCAGTAGCTGCTTTGGTGGCATTTTTAACGCCGACGGCCATACGATTTCCAATCTATCCATCAACCGGGACGATTCAGATTATCAAGGCTTGTTCGTTGGTATTTCTAGGTTTGGTGACATTCGTGATCTGGGTTTGCCCAGCCTAAAGATAGAGGGCAGAAACCAAGTCGGTGGTCTAGCTGCCACCAACGAGGGTAGCATTACCGGCAGTTATGCAGTCGGTGAGCTTTCGGCACGCGACAATGTCGGTGGTCTGGTCGGTGAGAGCGTCGGTAAAATACTCAATAGCTATGCCGGCGGTGTGATAACGGCAAATAACAATGTCGGTGGATTGGTTGGCCAAGTTACCGGGATGTCGGGCAGAGGAATGATAGTCAACAGCCACGCCGGTGGCATCATCCATGCTTTCGGCAATGCCTCCGGCGGTTTAGTCGGTAGAGTCGGCTCCTTTCAGTTAGCTCATCAAGATTTTAGAATCATCAATAGTTACGCAAACACCGTGATATCATCCGACGGATTGTTTATCGGTGGTTTGGTTGGGCATAATCGCTCCGGATCGATCTTGAATAGCTATGCCAGCGGTAGAATCTCCGAGGGTGCCTTCGACGATGCATTCTCTATCATCGGTGGTTTGGCTGCAGTTACCATAGGCGACGCATCCATCACCAATAGCTACGCGCTGACCGAGATCTACCCGCAAGATGTCGCTTTCGGAAAAGGCAGTTTGGTCGGCAGTCATGGGAATAATAGTAGTCTGATCTCGTCTTATTCCAATGCCGCTGCAAATCCTTTCCTCGACATCACTGGTGTCAGCCAAGTTGGAATTGAGGCTTCTTCCACAACCACCACTGAGGCTCTGCAAATGCAGACCAACGCAACTTCCCCAACCGGTGTCTACCGGCAATGGGATGCAGATGCTTGGGATTTCGGTAATCGTAGGGAATACCCGATACCCAGACATGTTATGGGTCCCGATGAAGATGCGTGCCGAGCCGACGATACGCCAGACTGTCGGACTACCTTATTCCCTGAAGACTTTTGCTATACCCAATTTACGCCACGGTGTGGTGAAGTGATATCCCCTGAAGCTCGCTATCATACCAGCGGACAAGGTTTGCGTGGGTTGAGTCTTAACGCTGGCACATTTTATCCGCGCTTTGATATAGAGGAGCAGAATAGAGTCGGCATTTATACTGGTGCGGTCGTCAATGACACCCCCACTGCCGAATTGGCACCAGCACTGAGAAATGGAAGTGACACTTTTAGCATCTATATGGGTAATAGCGAAACACCATTGCTCATGGATGCTTCTAGCGGCACGGTGGCACCCTCGATTACTCTGGACAAAAACGAGGCAATTCGCATCGTGATAACGGTCAACAGAGCTAACAACGACCCGATACGCTATATCCTCCACCTAAAACATATAGATAACGCACTCGCAGTTGATGCCGACCACGATGGCTTGATTGAAGTGGATTCTTTGGAAGACCTCAACAGGATGCGCTTTGAAGCCGACGGCAGAAATTATCGTGCCGATGCTCAAACTGCCCCCAATGCGGCAGGTTGTCCGAACGGTGTATGCCGTGGCTACGAGTTGACCAGAGACCTGGATTTTGACGCATTTGACGATTACGAGAATATTGCTAATAGGGCAATATGGACTGGCAACGGCACTTGGGAGCCTATTGATAACCCGGTTATTGATTGCGAAGATCCCTCACTTGAAGCGCGCTTTTTGGCAGCAAAGTGTGGCAACGGCAGTTGGGAGCCTATCGGTACTGCCGAGCGGTTCTTCACCGGCACCTTTGACGGCAACGGCTTTGCGATTTCTAACTTAAGAGTCAGAGGCGGCACGGTCAGACCCGATGGAATAACCATTGCCGACGGCGGGCTTTTTGGGGTGATCGGTGCCAGTCGCAGAGCCGGCATCATCAACGAGGTCAACACCATCACTGGGCTGGGTTTGTTGAATGTGGATGTGCAAGGCACTATGGTTGCGGGCATTGCCCGATATTGCAATCGCTGTGAAATCAATAACACCTATGTTGTCGGTCGCGTAGAGGGCATCAATAGTGCTGCTGGCTTCGTCAGCGAATATTCGCTATCGCCTACATCGTCGCCCGATATATCCATTCGCAATAGTTATTTCATTGGTCGCGTGCTGTCGCGCAACACTGCCGGCGGCTTGCCGCGCGACAATGCCGACAGCTTGCCACCTTACATGGCTGGCGGCTTGCTCGGTGTTGGTGACTTTCATCCAACCATTTCCGACAGCTATGTGATTGGCAGGACCATAGTGGATAGCACCTTAGGGCAAACTGGGAGCTTTAGCGCAACCCGCCTGGATAATTATGATATCGCCCGTAGTTTTGCTGCCGCTGCGGCAACCCGCGCTGAGGTGCCGCAAGGCTTGGCTGGCGGCGATATAGGTAGAGGTGATATTGCAGCCACCTATATAGACGGTGATGTTTCCGGATTGCGAACTGCCCGCGGCCTCGGTCAGGTGCAAAGCACCGAAGCACTGCGGATGCCGACTGCTGCGAGCGGTATCTATCGCCAGTGGAGCCCCGACAACTGGGATTTCGGCACCGACGAGCAATATCCGGCAGTCAAATACGCTAGAGATACACAATGCGATGCACAGTCTGCTGATTTTTGTCGCGGTGTACTTCCGTATCAGGGTAGCTTGCTCAGAAGCCTTGAATTGCCCGAAAATGTGGGCATCAATCCGCCGTTTGATTTCTCCAGATTTAACTATGAGATTGCGGTGCCGGCAACCCAAAAGGTTTTGGAGTTTATCCCTGAGGCTTTTGTTAGCAGTTCCACGATTGCGGTGTTTAGGGACGGTGAGATGATTTCTGAGAGCGCGAACGGTGTTCAGATACCGAGGATCACGCTCAACCCGCGCGGTGAGACGGTCGTGGATGTGGTCGTCAATGAAAGTGCAGACCGCACCTCGTATCGCTACCGCTTTGTCGTGTTCAACCTAGATGTGCGGATTTACAGCACCGCGATAGATTTCGACGACGACGGGCTGATAGATGTAACTGATCCCATCCAGTTGCTTGCGATGCGCCATAGCTTGGACGGCAGTTTTTATAGAGAGACTGCCGACGGTGATGCAGTTTATTGTCGTAGCGGCTGCCGTGGTTTTGAGCTCACTGCCGATATAAACATGGCAGGAGTTGAATGGAGGCCGATAGGCAGTAGCGATGCACCGTTCAACGCACGGTTCAACGGCAACGGCTATGCGATATCCAATCTGAGATGGGGTCAACCTTTGCCCGCTAATACGGGATTTTTTGACACTGTCGGTGAAAATGCGCGGATACAAGGTATCCGACTGGTGAACCCCTACATCCTTTACCAAGACTTAGTTAATCCTAACCCTCCAATCAGCACTTTGGCTGTCACCAATTACGGTATCATCTTTGATAGTCAGGTTGAAAATGCCATTTTTGATATTGATCGATTTCCTACCAATAGTGTAAGTGGTTTGGTTGTCAACAACCGCGGCATCATCGTCAACAGTGGAGTGTCTTTATCTGTGCCAGAAAATGCCAATGCTGTTGACAACTTGACAGGTTTGGTACATACCAATTCCGGCGGGTTTGTTCGTGGAAGTTTTGCAAACATTGCCATTTCTGGCGAAGGCTTATCAGGAGTTACATTTGAAGGTACGGGTTTGGTTAGCATCAACACCAATGGATCGATAATAAGCGACAGCTATGCGCAAGGCAATACTGGAGTTGTTATTGGTTCTAATAATACTGCAGCGGGTTTGGTTACTACCAACAACGCAGAGATTATGAATAGTTACTCAATTGTGAACCTCAGGGGTGCCACAGGTGGTAGAGGTGGTTTGGTACTCTCTGAGCAATCTACAAGCACGATCGTCAATAGCTATTGGGATACCCAAGCCAGCGGTCAATTTTCCGGTTCTGCAGGCACCTCTCAAACGACGACGCAACTACAATCGGGTCGTGATCAAACAACAAGGGCATCTGACGCTTATTATCGCTGGGATGCCTCGCGCTGGCAGTTCGGCAATGACGACCAATATCCGGTGGCACTCTACCAAGACGGCAATGCCAATCTGTGTAGAGAGCCGACTACAGCAGAGCAAGATTGCACCAGGCTGGCTGCGGTTTCCGGTAACTTAGCGGATGCCGACCGCATGATGATTTGCTTGGATCGCTCAGGAAGAGAGCGCACCGAACCGCCGTATTGCGGTGAATTGGTGCCGGGACAAGACCGCTTTGGTTTGATCGGACTGGGATTATCCACTGGTGTGTCGCTGGAGCAGCAATCCAATCCTGGGCAAGAATTCAGCCCTGAAGTGTATTCGTATGATATAGAGTTTGATCGCCCTGGCACCCCCGACTCTGATGGCGACGGCTCTCCCGATTTTGATTTAATACCGACCGCCTATTACCATACCGACACCGTCACATTGATAACTGGCGATGATCGTACGGTGGTTGACGACAACACCCGTACCGAGCATGTAGAAATAGACCAACTGGACAACTTCAGCCTTGAGGTACGCACCGATGCCGTCGCTGCCACATCCCCGACGCTAACTTATAACATTAAGTTGCGAGACACTACTGATCCGGACGATGTAGAAATAGACCTTTTTGCATTGGACGGCTTGAACTTGGGACCTGGCTTTGACAAAGATAGAAGCACCTACGGTGTGACCGCATATTCCGATGCCAGCACGCTGCGGCTTGAGGTGATGGTAACCGACCCGTATTTTGCTACCGAAGGTCTGCAAGCGGATATCGAAATCACCAGTGAACTCACTACTGGTGAGGTCGGGCGCGGGAGCTTTTCTGGGGATACCGCAACCGTGCCGATAAACATGGGTGGCACGACGACGATTACGATGGTCGTGAGTGCTGGATATCGCTATAGCTTTGAATATACCATCAGTGTGGATACCCTGTCTTATGCAATTCGCGACGGTGCAGACAACCGCATTGCCGATTCCGATAACGACGGTTTATTGGAAGTTAGAACGATTGAGCAGTTGAATGCGATACGCTATGGACTCGACGGTAGCGGCTATCGTGATGACGGGACATTCAGCCAGATAACCAGCGGCTGTCCCTTAATCGAAGGGCAAACTCGGCGGCGAATGTGCGACGGCTATGAACTCGTAACAAATTTAGCCTTTCCTGATGAATCAAGATGGACACTTGGTGCTGGCTGGGAACCGATAGGCACTCAGGCAGATCCTTTCACCGCCAAGTTTGTCGCTGATCGCGATGTCGGTCGTACGATTTCTGATCTATTCATCAGTCGGCGTAGTGCCGACAATGTTGGCTTGTTTGGTGTCGTTCGCGAAGCCACAATTCGCGGTATTGCTCTACTGGGTGTGGAAGTTGCCGGCCGTAGCAATGTCGGTGCGTTGGTCGGTCAAGATTTAGATTTGGTCCGTGCCAGGGGAGAAGGTAGCGACATCATCAATAGCAATGTTTCTGGTACAGTACGTGCTGCCAACACCAATGCCGGTGGTTTGGTTGGATACCATCGTGGTCGCATCCTCAACAGCTTTGCAAATGTTTTGGTGTCGGCACCGGACGGTGGTGGCGGAGGTGCTGCTGGTGGTTTGGTCGGCAGATTACAAAACCCAGATGGGCTACCTGATGCATTCATAGATAACAGCTATGCGGTCGGCTTAGTCAGTGGGCGGCGCGCTGGTGGTTTGGTCGGTTCTATAGTGAGAGCTGTTATTAACAATAGCTATGCGGTAGTTAATATCAGTGGTACAACTACAAATGATGATAGAACCAGCGGTGGCGGTGGCCTGGTTGGTTTTGCTGAAGATGTGGGGCGCAACGATCCATCCGAAATTAACAATAGCTATGCGGTTGGCACCAATACGCATACCCATGCCAGAGGCTTGGTGAGGGGTGCCAGAAACCGACAAGAACGGGTCGCTCGATCTACAGACAGCTATTGGGATAGCACCGTCGTTAACCGTACTTTTGAGTTCGATTCCGACTTCGTTGTTGGTTCCATGCCGGACGACACCCCCGTTGTTATTGGTAGCGGTCAGCCTACTACAGGGCTTCAAATTGGCACAAATACCGGAATCTACGCTGACTGGCCAATAGCCAGTTGGTTTTTCGCTAGCAACGAATACCCAAGACTGGAATATATAGAGGGTTCCGATACTGCTAACCCGGCATGCGGTTCTGCTAGCGACCTACCTGACTGTGGTTCACTATTGTTCGGACAATTTAACGGTATAAGGAGCTTGGCATTTTCGGACGATGTTTTATATCTAGAACCGCGGTTTAACCCAAGGGTATTCGATTACCGGCTGACGCTGAGAGCCGGTCGCAGCCGATTTAGCGTCACACCAACTTTGTATAGACGCACCAACAATGTTTGGATTCTCAACAACGAAAACAGGATAATACAATCAGAGCTGCTTAGCGGTCGAACTTCCAACTTCATCATGGTGCCTGCCAGAGGAATTCAAATAACGCTACGTCCGATGGGTAGTGGAGAGGCAAATTCGGTATATCGTATCAGTGTCATCCAATCCAATTTAACAAGAAATGATGTAGATTTGGACGACGACGGCTTGATAGAAGTACGCAATGTAGAAGAATTAAATGCGATGCGCTATCAGTTGGACGGTAGCGGATATCGCGCGTCGCCCACCGATAGAAATGTGAGTGCCGGCTGTCCTGATGCCACCGGCTGTTTTGGCTACGAGTTGGCTGCTGACATCGACCTTTTAGGCAGGACTTGGGAGCCTATAGGTAGGAGTGGTTTTGGTGCCTTTAATTGTGATGACCTGCGAAGTGCGTGTTTTGAGGCAACTTTTGAGGGTAACCGTGTAGACGGCTATGAAATCACCAATTTGAGCATTGACGCATCGGATACCGACAATGTCGGGCTATTCGCTCATTTAGGCACTGAGGCAAATATTAGAAACCTCGTTTTATCCGATGTGTCGTTAACAGGTAGAGAGGGTGTCGGCGGGATAGCAGGCTATAACGCCGGCACTTTAAGGGACAACAAGGTGGACGGCAGTGTGGTCGGCTTAGCCTATTTGGGCGGTCTCGTCGGCTATAACGATGGCTTGGTTGAGTTCGGTTTTTCCGATGTTGTGGTTGGTGGGGATAATTTGAGTGAAAACACCAATATCGGTGGTGCGGTCGGTTATAACGCCGGTCGGGTCTACAACAGCTATGCGCTCGCTGATGTGTCGGGTAACATCCGCATTGGTGGTTTGGTCGGTGTCAACGACGGTGCCAACGGGTATATAGTCAACAGCTATGCCGACAATCGGGTGTCAGGTGCAAACGATGTCGGCGGTTTGGTGGGACGCAACGACAACGGTGCCCAGGTTCTCGCTAGTTATGCTTTAGGCAATGTTTTGGGCGACACTAGGGTCGGTGGTTTGGTCGGTTTGAATTTGGGTAGATTGAGGGATACCTACGCAACCGGTGATATCGGTGAAACGCGTACGGTCGGCAGTAGGGTCGGCGGTTTGGTCGGCGAGAACCGTGCTCGCATTGAAAATAGCTATTCCATCGGACGTGTGCTGGGTGCAAACAATGTTGGCGGTTTGGTTGGTTATAGCGACGGCGGCACCGGCACTACCACCACTGCGAGTTATTGGGATACCAGAGTCAGCGGCGTGATGCAAAGTGCCGGTGGTGTGCCCCAAACTACCTCTGGGTTGCAATCACCGCTAAATCCTGGAGAACCTGGTAGCGAAACTATCTATTTCGATTGGATCTCGGGAAGGGGTGATGCGGGGGATCAGGATGCAGAGAGGAGAGGGGGGTCAAGTACTTGGTTCTTCGGTCTTGACAATGCAATCCCCGAATATCCGATACTCAAATATTCAGAAGGTCCGGATGGTGCGGCTTGTACCTCCCGTTATTCAGCTCTTCAGCTAATAAGGGACGAAGAGAACCCGGACGCAGACATAGTGACCGACACGGCAGTCTGTGGTTTTATCCAGATCTCAAACTCTAGGGTAGTCGTAAATCGTTCTCAAACATATCAGCGTTACGGTTTGAGAGATCTAAATGTTATAGGAGTTTCGAAGTTGGATCCGCAATTTTCGGGGCTTAGGTTGCGTTATACGATTGACATAGAGTTTCAGATAACGAGAGAGTTATTAATAATACCGGATGCATTCGACGCTGGAGCGACGGTTGATGTTAGCTATGCTAATCTCAACAACGGACAGCGAACCACGGTTGCTAGAGGCGCAGGTGTAAGGCTTGAGCTGGACGGGATTGAAGACAACGACATCGTCATCTTAGTGGAAACTCCCGGTCCGGTTGGCGGTCTGAACCCTAAATCGGTCGTTGAATATGTGCTGGATCTCAATTATTTCAATACTGATTTCGGCGAAACGCTAGAAGAATTCGCCAATAGAGATTTGGATCCCGACAAAGACGGTTTGATAGATATTGAGTTTCTAGAAGATTTGAATGCGGTGCGTAATTTCACCAACGGCTTGGCGTATCAGAACAGATTCCGCACTGGTAGACTCCTTGAGGGTGGTGAGCCTGAGTTTGTGCTGGTGACGACTTCTAGGGGTTGTCCTACAACCCCAACCGTCGGTTGCCGAGGCTACGAGTTGACCAGAGATTTGGATTTTCTAGATCCCGGCAGCTATCTGTTCGGCGAAGTGAACCCTGACTTCGTGGACGGCGATGGTAATATCGTTTGGCAGCCTATAGGCAATACCAAATTATTAGACAACAACTGCGGGCGTTTCGAAGGGGGCAGGCGTGTGGAGAATGAGTGCTTGGATGGCATCTTTGAGGGCAATGGTCATACCATCAGTAATCTGCGCATTGTGCGCATTGCCGGCGATGATATTAGTGCCGGTTTATTCCAAAACATAGGTCCGCGTGGTGATCTTAGGAATCTGAATTTAAGGAATGTTACGATCGAAGCACAAAGAGCAGCTCGAATAGGTGCTGTGGCAAGTCTTAATGAAGGCACAATTTCCAATACCCATGTGATCAACGGCAAGATATCGGTAGCCCAGAATGCGAGCCTGAGTACTACTACTGGTGAGAATGGTGTCGGTGGCTTGGTCGGCACGAATGCGAGAGGCACCATTGAACATAGTTCGGCACACATTGATATTTCAACCGAAGGATCATTCACTGGCGGTTTGATGGGTAGCATGGTCGGCAGTGGGCCGATTCCTGCACGGCTATTGAACAGCTATGCGTTTGGTAGAGTGGAGGGGACAAACAGCATAGGTGGTTTGGTAGGATTTACAGTCGGTAACAGTAGAATTGAAAACAGTTATATGATGGTTAGATTAACCGCTGGATCTAATAGCGTTAATATTGGTGGCATAAGTGGTTTTGGAAGTAATGTAATCGAGAATAGTTATGTAGCCGGTGAGTTCACCAATGGTTCGACATCTGGTTCATTTGACGGATTATCAGTGCGAGGGGGAAGCACCACGAATAGCTATTGGGACTCAAAATTTGCTCCTAGCTTAAACACTGGTGATGGGAACCGCCGCACTACCAATGAATTACAAGTACCAAGGAACGATCCTGGCATTTATGCAAACTGGAGCGAAGACGACTGGGTTTTCGCGCAAGGTCAATATCCCATATTGAAGGATATCAACGGTGAGGTGGCAGACGCATGGGGTGATACGGTGGTGGCCGATATTGTTGCGACGAATGCGCTGATCTTGACGGACTTGATGAGTGACAGTGGCAAGGGAAACTTTGATCCTTATGCTTTTGAGGAAAAACTGCTGATCGTGGACGGCACTAATCTGGCTCTTCCGATTACGCTGAATACCACCCCCACTGATGCTAGCATTGAGGTTGAGATCTACTGCAACAACATCCTCAGCAAACACCCCAGCATGCTCAGCGAAGGCGAAGACATCCCCCCCTGTACGTTGCCAGATGCTGCCGATAGCACCTCGTTTGTTTTAGGCAGTCGTGATATCCGACAGATTAGGTTCACTGCCAAACGTGGCAACCGAGTGGAGGAATATAATTTCAATGTTCGTTATGATGAATTTTCGCTAGTCAATGTGGAAGACATTGTCATAGACGAAAACAATACCTTCCGAGTAAGTGCTGACTATGTGAATAATCTTGGGTTGGGTGATAGGAGCGATTTCACGGTTCAATGGACGCAAATAGAAGGAAAGACGATAAACACTGCCAACACAGACATCCTACCACTCGAACTAAGACCGCAGACAGATTTTGTACCTAGGGAGGACGACCAGAGCACCGTCAAGTTTAGGTTGCAAATCAGTGTCGGAGGTCAAACATATATCACCAGAGAGATATCGGCGCGTATCAACAAGGTCAACAATACGCCGCTCGTCGGAGATATTCGCCTTATTGAAGTTAATCCTACTACACCCTCACTATTAGGGTTTGATATAATACAATTAAGCGATGAGGATGGTGATTCTATCACCCAAATCAATCAAACATTTCAGAGACGTCAAATCAATGCTGACAGAAGAGGGGCTTGGGTCGACTTTCCACTGCCATCTCCCTTTCCCAATAATTATCAGGCTCCGATTGATGAATCTAGAGTTTATGAATATCGCACCATTTTCACCTTTGAAGACGGACAAGGTTATGAGGAGATGTTGATAACGGCGAATTCCGTTGCAGTCCCTGTAACCAACGACGACGACGGCGACTTTGTCTTAAACATAGACAGAGATGATAATAATGCCATCATTGACATAGACAGAGATGGCGACGGGCTGGTAGAAATCCGCACTTTGGAAGACCTCAATAGGATGCGCTTTCAGCTGGAAGGTAGAGGTTTCAGAGACAGCGAGGATGGTCCATTGAACAATACCGGTTGCCCGATCGGTGGTTGCGTCGGCTACGAGTTGGCAGAGGACATTGAAGACCTTAATCTTGATTTCAATGACCCCGATAGCTACGCCTCAGGGGAACTGGACAACAATTTGAGGGTAGAGGGAGGAGATTACAGTGATGAAAATGATCAGAGCTGGCAGCCTATAGGCGGTGTATTCAGAGCGATATTTGACGGAAATAATCGCACCATCTCAAATCTGCAAATCAACAGGAGCGCATCAGCAATCAATGTCGGCTTATTTTCGGTCATCGGCGCAAACGCAAGGGTTGAAAATCTGCGTCTTGTAGATGTTGCGATCAGAGGCTTCAGACAGGCAGACAGGAAAAACATCGGTGGAATTGCTGGCACCGTGATGCGCGGTGGTAGCATCTCTAATAGTTATGTGACTGGTCAAACTGGGAGAACCAATAATGCTAGAGTCATCGGAGGGGACTCAGGAATCATGGGTGGTTTGGTCGGTGTCAACCGAGGCAACATTCTCAGTAGTTATGCGAAAATCAATATACTTTTGGATACATTGGAACGAGGAGAAGCACGATTGGTGTCCAACGCGATCAAGATTGCCGGTGGATTGGTCGGTCGCAATAGCGAGGGAGGCAAGATTCTAAACAGCTATTATGCAGACGGAAATGTTGTGGGGCCATGCGTTGTCGGTGGATTGGTCGGGCATCAGGAATCTGAGAGTCTAGACACGCAGCTGCTGAGTAGCGAAATCAGAAATAGTTATGTATTTAATGCCAATGTTGAACTGAGGCATGCCGACACCAACTGTGGAAACTGGATCAACAATAGCGTACATGCTGGTGGTTTGGTCGGTGTTAGTGATACCGCACGCGTGATCAATAGCTATGTGGGAAATGGGACTAGAGCATTCAGAGACAGTGACCCCACAAATACGCTGTCGGTATTAGATCCAATGTCTCGGAATGTTACAGTATGCCCTGCCGATAGCGACAGAACCATAACACACAGCAATTTTGCTGTTGTCGGTGAACCTGTAAATATTTCCAGAACTATTATGGTTCGTATTGATGGCTTTGCCGGTGACAATAGTGGCGAGATAGACGATAGTTACTGGGATTATACAAATTATGAGTGTACTTATCTTGACATTGGTACTATTCGTATTCGTTACTCTGACTTTGATGTTCATGATGATGGAGCTAGACCACGCGATGGATTGAGACAGCCGACAGCGCCGAATACGTTGTTGTCGAGCCCCCCCACCTGTGAAAGTGTTAATACTGATAGGCTTAGTAATACTTCTGCTACTAATAGAGCCGATAACTGTCCGACCTATGTGAACTGGAACACCAACGATTGGTTCTTCGGCACGAATAGTCAACTCGCGCTGATTAGATACAATGTCGGACTGACCAGAAACAACCCAGGTTGCGATTTCAACCCCAACACCTCGCTGCCCCAATGCGGTGATTTGGTGGTCGGTCAGCCGGCGCGTACCGATGTGCCACCGTTAACAGCACCAGAGCAACTGGATACTCCGCCGCAACCCAGAATTCTTTATACCGTCAACGAAGACATCCAAACTGAGTTATTGGAGCCGTTCACGATCAACATAAACGAAGGAGACAGTGTAAATCTGAATGCGGCGCGCAGTGTCTCTCCGAATAATGCACCGCTGCGCTATTTATGGCGGCAAGTGAGCGGTCCTACAGTGTTGGCCGAGCCGACTGCCGGCGTAGAGATTACGCTGGGTGTGAGTGGTAGTCTGGTACCCATTGATGTGGATAATGCACAAGTTGTTCTGCGGTTGGAAGTCAGAGAGAGAGACAACCCCGATTTGTTTAGGCTGGAAGGTATCGTATTGAATGTCACTAAGACTAACAGTCAGGGTCGCTTGACGGTGGATTGGTTGGGCGATGCGGTATTGAATTTAACCAGGATCGACGACCCCGACGGTGGTCCTTTCACTGATATTACTTATCAATGGCGACAAGGCGTGGATGGAATATTCGTTGATATAGAGGGTGCCACTGAGCGCAGTTATCAAGTGCCTGCAGACGAGCGGGAGCTTCAGCATAGATTGGTAGTCTCATATATCGACCGCCAGCTTTATTCCAATACAATCTCTGCTGCTGCACTACCGTTTTCAAGGATTGCCGATTTCGTCGATAAAGATGGAGACGGATTGATAGAGATTTCTACGATCGAGGAACTGAATGCCATCCGTTTTCAGCCGGACGGTAGTGGCTATGTAGCCGAAAGTGGCGGGACACGCAATACTAGCGGTTGTCCGGACGGAGATTGTATCGGTTATGAACTGGTTAGGAATTTGGATTTTGATGATCCCGATAGTTATAGCACGATGAACAGTGTGGTTATAACAAGATTGCAGAGGTGGCTTCCGATCCGTGGTTTTGATGCCGAATTGGAAGGCAACGAATTCACGATTTCCAATCTAAACGTGATAATCGCTGGTGATAGTGTAGGTCTGTTTGCTAATGCTACAAGAGATGCCGAAATTCGGAATATTAGCTTGGCAGAAGTCATGGTGCGGGGCGAGAGCGAGGTTGGTGCGCTGGTTGGTGAGTTTGACGGTTCTGAGATTAGCAACACCCATATTCTAAGTGGTAATGTCGTTGTAACTGAGGACACCGGTGGTTGTATGATCGGGTCAGTGGGGAGTGCGACGACTATCAGCGATAGTTCGGCAAATTGTACGATAACCGGAAACAATGTCGTGGGCGGTTTGGTTGGCCAGAGTTCTGCGCGGATTCAGCGTAGCTTTGCAATCGGCTCCATTAGGGCACCGCAGCTATCCGATCTGAGTGATGAGAGCAATGTCGGCGGATTGGTTGCCGACATGGCAAGCGGGTTTATTGCAGATAGCTATGCAGCGGTTGATATACAAACTCGAAGCGCGAGCGATTTCAATGCCAGCGACTTCTTGGGGGTCGGTGGCTTGGTGGGTCGCAATCAGCTTGGTACCTACATTATCAATAGTTATGCGATAGGAGATGTGAGCAATGTTGGCGATGCTCGTATCGATTTAGTCGGCGGCTTGGTCGGTAATGCGCTGGATCGAATATCAAACAGTTATGCAGCCGGCGATGTGAATGTGCCTTCGGCGACGCAAAGCGTTAACATTGGTGGTTTGATCGGGCGTCTTGACGCGGATACCGTTGATAATAGTTTTGCAACCGGCAATGTAGAAGGCTATAGAAATGTGGGTGGCTTGATTGGTTTGATTGGTGGTTCTAACTCGCAACTTGGATTTGACTCAGCCGTTAGCAATAGCTATGCCACTGGTGCGGTGAGCGGCGATGCACAAGTAGGCGGCTTGGTCGGTAATGCGACATTTATGGGTGAAATATCAAACAGCTACGCGATCGGCAATATTAGTGGGCAGACAGAGGTCGGCGGCTTGGTCGGTAGTAGTACCAGCACGATCACGGTGCTAGAAAGTTATTGGGATATTGAGATGAGCGGACAGACGATTTCTGCCGCTGGCACCTCTAGGACAAGCACTCAGTTGCGAATGCCGACCGCACCAGGAAATACGACCGGTACGGTTTATTACACCTGGAGTTCGGACAACTGGGATTTTGGTACCGATACACAATATCCTGCCCTCAAATATGCGGACGATCCTAACACCGCCAGAATAAGCGAGTGCAGTGATGCCGATGATGCTACAGGAATTTTATCTGTTTGTGGTAGCTTGTTGCGCCGTCAACGCCTCGGCTTGCAAAGTGTACAAGTCAGCCAACTCGGTGCAACGAGGCCAGTGCAAATTGCGCCAACCTTTGATGCCACGGTGATTAAGGAAGATCCCGATGCTATTGCGGTTAGAGATTATTCAGTCAATGTGGACCGAGATGCCCTTGAAATTGGCATTGCCGCAGTTACAAATAACCCCGATGGCATCATCTCTATAGCAGGCGGTCCGATGTCGGCAGGCACGATAGAATACACACCGTCTTTAGACTTCTCTGCTACGCCGATAGTCAACATGCGGGTGTCCGAGCCGTACGAGATTGAGGGCAGGGAAAACCTCCAAGTTGAATATCGCTTTGAGTTTGGCACTTTAACCGAGATTTCCGAGATTCTATTTATAGCCGCAACAGACGAGGAATTCATACCGATAGATGCTTCCATTCCGGTAAGGGAAGGACACTTCATTCTTTTGACTACCCGCATCTCAAACACCAGTGGCGACGACTTGAGCTACGAGTGGACGGTAGATACAGATCAGGTATCGCTGTTAGACGAATCTATGCTCAGTGGCAATGTGATAGGCAGTAGTGTTGGGCTTCCGCTGCGCTTAAACGATGCGTTCATCGCTGCAGATGAATCGCAAGCCACGGTGAACATATCGTTGGCAGTGCGAGATTCGCAAGGCGTAATGACGACGCGAGAACTTTCGCTACCGGTAATGAAGCACAACAACGGCATGATCAATGAGGTTAGCACACCGACGCAAATAGGTTTCACCTATATTGCCCCGACTATTACCGAAATGCAGTTGGATGAGGACATCGACAACGGCGGTGATGTGGACAGCATTGGCTATCGCTGGCAGCTGCAGTTGGCAGGTGTGTGGCGGGATATTGCCGGTGAGACTGAGCGGAGCTTTACCGTGGCCGGTTCTATTGCCGATTTCTATCGTGTTTTCATAAGCTATACCGACGGTCAGGGTTATAGAAACGAAGTGATGTCGGCAGCGGCGCGAGCCTCGGCAGGTTTGTTGTTGCGAGCGATACCTGATGCCGCGGTCTCCAACAATGTAGGACGAGTGCGGGTTGATTTCATTGCCGATGGTTTGCGGCAAGCCGAGGGGGATATGGCAGAGGACTTTGACACCAGGATTACAAACTACATCGTGCCGACCGAAACTGACGAGGTCGAGGTTAGGGCATTTGGCTCTGAGATTACGATAAACGGGGATCCTCTTGGGCTTGAGATTGAGCGAACCCTTCCGCTGAGTCTCGGCGATAATACTTTCACCCTTCAATGGCAGGATGAGGGCGAGCCGGTGACCTATGCGGTAACCATTTTCCGTGAATACAACACCTCCATACGAGAATGGAGTATTTCATGGACAAATCAATCGCCGATAGATTTAACCGCTGGACCGCCAGAACCGGATACCGACTATGTATTATCACCGGACTGTATGCCCGAAGCATCATCGGACTGTATCCCCAACAACATTGAAGATGTATTTGTGGATGTAGGGATATTTGAAGAGGTGAATGTTGCCATTGAATTGAACGACAACAATGTTAGTGGCGTTACCATTACACCCGGGGCAGGTGGGGTTGAGGCAAACGCGATACTGGAAGACTTAGTATTAGGAGAGAATGAAATTAAGGTTATCGTGTCGTCTCCGGCTGGATTGCAGGGTCTAGCTCCTGCTCGGAGTGTTACATATACCGTAACAGTTTGGCGCAGATACGATGCTACCCTTGAGTTCTTAAACACGAATAGCACTGAGGAGAGGCTCGTCCCGGCAGTAGTTGCGCCCGGAATAACCCAATATGAGGCACGCACCGCCAACTATCGCGAATCGGGGCTGATTGAGTTCACAGGGGCACCAGGAACTACAGTCCTCGTTGATGGTGTGGAGAGAGCTTCCACATCTAGCGTATCTCTAGGGATAGGTGGTAACACCGTTGGGCTCACGGTGCAGGCACCGAATGAAGCAAATACCGATTATACGCTTAACATTTTCCGTGACTATAGCTTGAATCTGCGCAGTCTGAGTTTGGCCGATGGCGTAGAAACATCACCGACATTTGTTTCTACGCGGCGACAATATACCGCAACAGTCTCCGACATGACAACGCGAGTTATAGTGACATTTGCAACCGACTTGGAAGTAGAAAACACTCTGAGTGCGAACACCTCGCCGACCATCACTGAGCGTATTACGATACAAGAGAACAATGCCAGAGATCGGATAGAGACGACCGCATTGGTGCCGTTGAACTTTGACGACAATCCTATTGCCTTTGAGCTATCGGCATTGGGCGAACAAAATATCACCACGCTCACGGTTACCCGTCTCAGAAGTAGAAACGCCAATCTGCGGCCGCAACCCGACGGGCTGAGGGTTCTATCGGGAGATATTACAAACTACGATGAAGATGCGCGACGCTTTACCATCGATGTGCCTAATCTTGTTAATGACCTTCGGTTGATATTGAGACCGCAGGATCGGAATGTCTCGAGGATTATTTTGGACAATAGAGATTTGGATTTGAGTGGTCTGAGCAATACCGATGAGGTTGAAGGGACTATTTTTGACTTGAGAGAAGGTGAGCCGCCGAATGAAATAGCGTTGGTAATATACGCACACGACGGTATAACTTCGCAGACCTATACGCTGATAGTCAATCGTCCATTGAGTGATGACGCTAGACTGCGTTCTGTTCAGCTTAATGAATTCCATGCACAGGAAGACACCCTTATAACTTCCACACCGATACCTCGTTCGCAGTTTGCCGGTGTCGAGTTGGAGGCACAGCGGTCTGTTGATTTTGAGGTGAGTAGGATCAAACTGGGACCAAGAACTGAGCATCCAGACGCGACGGTTAGGATTACCAAAGTCGGAGATGTTCCCGAAGTTGACTATTTTAATGATAAAGGCGACGGTACTTTGAGCCGCTTCATTGCTCTAGATTTGGGGGCAAACACTATCACAATTGAGACAACCGCACCGAATGGAGTGGCATCCAGTGATTATACGCTGGTGGTAACCCGTGAAGCAAGTGATAATACCGAATTGAGAGTAGCACCGAGTGTTCAGGGGAATTTGGATGTTTCGGCACAGTCGGCGGCGGAGGTGCTTGGTCAATCTGATCAATACGAAGTTGAGCTTCGTAGGGATACGACGAGCTTTTCGGTGACGGCAGAGGCTTCGGATTCGCAGGCAAGGGTGACGATCAACGACGGTGCAGAACAAGAGAGTAGTGCAACCCTGAGCGATATTCCGATAGGCGTTGCGATGAATGTGTTGGAGCGGACAATCAGGATAACCGTGCGAGCGCAAAATGGGGAGGACACCCAAACTCATACCTTGACGGTGCGCCTTGCGAAGAGTTCGGATACCAGGGCTTCGGTGACCTTGACCGATGCCAGTGCCGACCCAGTTATGATAGATTTGGAAGACAACGCAGAGCCATACCGGGCAGACCTCACAGAGAATACGGCGCGTACGCGATTAACTGTGACTCCTGAAGATGCGTCGGCAACGGTGGGAATTACAGAAAACGGCAATGTGATTGCCTCTCCACGCTCACGAGTAGAAATGGTGCCGATTGACATACGTGAGACCGGAAGCAGTAGAACTTTACAGATTGAAGTGACCGCCGAAGACGATACGGAGAGAACTTATGCCTTGAGAATTGTTCGTGCAGCAAGTGGCAATGCATGTTTGGATGCTATCGCGATCCTAAACTCAGATGGCAGTTCGTTGCCGGGTGATACCGACAGGGATATTCAATGCGATGATGCCAGTCTCAACCAATCCTTCAATATAGCGAATTCGGCGGCACAAATATTGGTGCGACCGACTGCCGAAGATGCTACCGCAACTATTAGGGTAGACGGCGAGCGAGTTCAGAGCGGTAGCAATAGTAGAGCCATAGATGTGCCAGAGGGCAGTTCGGCAACGATTACGGTTTTAGTGACTCCCCAAAACCAAGACCGTGCTAGAGAGCGGCGTTATACCGTGAAGGTGATACGCGCACCAAGCTCCGATGCTGATTTGAGAGACTTGCGGCTGGTGGATATAATCGGAGATGATCGGGGAGTAAACCGATTAGAGTTTGACCCGACATTATCCACCTATATGATAACGGTGCCCAATTCAGTTGAGCGCACTGAGCTGATTGCAACCGCGTACGAAAGAGCGAATATTAGACTGGAAATAGACGATGAACAGCCGACTAGTGACACCGCCACCATCAGCCTCCCGCTTGAATTGACAGCAGAGGAGCAAAGACGAATTCTTATCGTGGTTACCGCGCAAGATCAGACGACCAAGGGTTATATCGTGTTTGTGGAACGTGAGCGACGACTTAATACGAATACTGAGGTGGGGAGTATAAGGCTTACTACTACTGACGGAGACATAGTAACGGAACAACGCAGAGTGGGCAACACCTATTTTATAGATGTTTTCGGCACCGACGACTTTGAAATCCAAAATATACGTAACATCACGCTATTAATAGAGCCTGCCGATAGAGGAGCGGCCATTGTCACCGACCAAGGTATAGTAGTACAAAGCCGCATTGCCGAATTGTCTCGTTCTTTGGGAGAAAACCCGCAATTGGATACCGAAGTATTAACTGTAAATTTCTCAGTTTGGGCTGAGATCCAGGGTTCTGTAGAAGAGTTTTATGCAGTGATAATAACCCTTAGGAGCAGTGACGATACCAGGGCTTCGGTGACCTTGTCCGATAATGCTACCCCAAATACCATAGAGTTGGAAGACGACGCAGAGCCCTATATGGCAAGTATAGGAGAGCGTGAGACGAGTGCCACGGTGTCTATAGAAACGCGACATTCGCAGGCAACGATGGAAATCACCCTAGACGAAGAGACCGATACCACCGGAAATATCGCAAGCAGACGAGTTGAGGTTGACAATACTGGCGGCAGAAACACGCTGCAGATCAAAGTGATCGCCCAGGATGGCAAGACGAGCCAAAATTATGCCTTAGTAGTAAATCGCGATGCCAGCAGTGATAACAGCTTGTTGCGTATCACCGTGGGTGGTACTAATGCGATGGACATCGGCAATAGAACCTATACCACAACGGCAAGCGAGAGTATATCAGAGACCATCGTAACCGCAGAAGCCGGTAGCAGAGTTGCGAGCAGTGTGGCAATCACCGACGGCATCACCTCTGTGAGGAATTTTGGACCCCTAGTGAGCGGACGTTTTGCCACCCCTGATTTCGGGCGTAGCAAAAACCTAGAGATTCGGGTGACTGCGCAAAACGGTGATGTGCAAAGATATACATTAACGATACACCGAGAGCGAAGTAGCGATGTGAGTCTGCATAGACTGGTATTGGTGCCGTGGATAGGTACATCCACAGACACAGCAGTGCCGCTTGTCACCAGACCGACCACTGTGCGCGAGCATGGACGGCAGTTTGATTTCAATGTGACTGGTGTCCAGGTGAGACCCACCGCAAGCGTGTATGCCGATAAGATAGAAGTATTTGCACCGGGCAGTGCTATTGGTGAAGTGATAGCAAGGGGGGCTGCCAGTTCTATAATACCTTTGAGCGTTGGTTCCACAACGGCAATTAGGGTCGTAATAACCGCCCAAAACCAGACGACCAGAGATTATGTGATACGGGTAGGTCGCTCGTTTAACGACGATAACGAGCTAAGAGATTTGGTGTTAGCAACCACCGGCTTGAGATTAGATAGCCCCTTTGATAGAAATAATCTGCGTTATACAGTGATAGAAGATGGCGGCAATGTTGGAGCGGAACTCAGCGCGACGATAACTTCCGGTCTCAACCAGCGGATTACGGTGGATGGCGAGCCTCCGATTGTGATTGTATCCGGTGCGGAGTCGGTAGTCGCTCCTTTCACTAGGTCCTTAGATTACGGATTGAACATCATTAGGATTGCGGTATCTGCCCAAGACCCTAATGTACGTCCAAGGATCTATGAATTGAGGGTATTCCGCCAGGTGGTTTTGGAAGATTTAGTTTTGGGTGGAATTAAACCTGACGATCCTTATCTCTTTGATGCGTTTACGAGAAACTATGCGGTGGAGCTTTCTAATCAGAGCACCACATTGACGGTCACCCCCAGAATTCCTGTAGGCATCAATATTGACTATACGATATCTGAAGGGGGCAATGTGATAGAGCGAAACGCATCCGCAGATATTGGGTTCATAACTAACGAGACCAAAGTTATCACCATCGCACTGGAAGGACCGAATGACACGACTTATAGTTATACGGTGACAGCGACCCGAGACCCAAGCGACATTGACGACTTGGCTAGTTTTCAACTATTTTCGGGGCAAACTCTACTTCTGAGTTTTGATGATCTTAGCGGCGTGAATTATGTAGAGAATTTTTCTAGTCTAACAGACGATGTTAGATTGGTGGCAGAAGTGTTAAATCCTTTTGCGATGATCACAGAATTTGAAATAAACCCCGCTGTTCAACAAGTTGGTGGCATATCTTCGGATAAGCGTAGTATAGATGCAACTATTACTATCGGTTTAAGAGCAAGCGTGGCGATTGACATCACAGTAGTTGCCCAAGACGGAAGGACGAGCAAAACTTATGAAATAGGTCTAACCCGTGTAGTTAGCGGCGATACTGCGCTGCTGGAAGGAACTCCGACAGTTAACGATATGCCGGCAGAGCTGGTGGGAGTCCGCCAGTACAGAGCTGATCTTAGTAGCGATACGGAACGATTCACCATACGAGCAACAGCGCGTCATCCAGCCGGCTTTGTGTCAATTATTGACAGCGGCAGAACAATAAGTGCTGGAACGCGCACCCTAGAACTACCCGATATTGAAATAACACGCGATATGCCGCAGGAGACATTCTCTATAATTGTGCAGGCACCCAACGGAACCACTCAAAGCCATACTTTGACGGTGAGGCGTGTTGAGAGTTCGGATGTGAATTTGGCTTCGCTGATGGTGGATGGTGCGATCCCGACCCTCAGCGATTTAGTATTGGATGATGATAAAGACACATATACCGCAACCGTACCCGAAGGTATGATGATTACAAACCTGACCGCAGTTGCCAACGATCGATTTGCGTCGGTGGAGATTCTAGAAGACGGCGTGGTGGTTGTGGACAAAGTTATGACAAGAGCCACCAGGATGGTTACTCTACCCCAGACCGGCAGTACTCAAACTTTGGTGATCAGAGTGACTGCGCAAGATGGTGTTTCCACTCGGGAATATACTATAACGGTGATGCGTGCCGAGAGTTCGGATGCGAATTTGGCTTCACTGGATGTGGATGGTGCGATTCCGAACCTCAGTGATTTAGCATTGGATGACGCAAACACCTATACCGCAACGATACCCGAAGGTCTGATGAATACGACCGTGACCGCAGTTGCGAATGATGCGTTTGCACAGTCGGTGACGATTAACGGGTTGGAAACAACGGAACAGCGGGTTGATTTAGCCCAGACCGGCAGTACTCAAACTGTGACGATTATAGTGACTGCGCAAAATGGTATGACCAGAACTTATACTTTGACAGTGATGCGTGCCGGGAGTTCGGAGGCGAATTTGGCTTCACTGGATGTGGATGGTGCGATCCCGAACCTCAGTGATTTAGCATTGGATGATGCAAACACCTATACCGCAACCATACCTGAGGATCAAACAACTGCAACCGTGACTGCAACTGTGGAAAATCAATTTGCGACGGTGGATATCCTAGAAAATGACGTAGTGGTTGTGGACGGAAACCAAAGTGTAGAAAGGGTGGTTCGTATAGACGATACCGGAAGTAGTCAAACTCTGATGATCAAGGTGACGGCACAAAATGGAACGACGAGTCGCACTTATACTTTAATGGTGATACGTGACGAGAGTTCGGATCCGAGTTTGCGTTCTCTGGTCGTGAGCGTGGCTGGAGATGACCCGATCGAAGTACGATTGCGACCCAACCTAGACGTATATAACGCAACCGTACCCATAGATGCAAGGAATGTGACCGTGACCGCACAAGCAAGCAGTCGATTTGCAACGATAGAGATTGACGGAAGGCTAAGAATGGAAACGGCATTTACTCTGGATCAGAGCGGAGATAGTGAGGAATTGGAGATCGAAGTGACAGCACAAGATGGCACGACGAGAACTTATGCCTTAACGGTAACTCGAGCATCGAGCTCGGATAATAGGTTGAATGATTTGCAGGTGAGGTCGGATGATGTAAGCAGAGAGCTAGGGTTGAGTCCTGATTTCGCGGTAGATACTTTCGTGTATGATGTGACAGGGGATATTGGAGGAAACATTATTCTGACGATAACCTCTGGCATCGGACAAAGGATTACGATTGGTGAAGATCCTTTATTTAGTGGTTTACGTACCACTACCAACGAAACCGACGGTTTAATACGCTCTTTGTTTTACGGGGCGAATGAGATTCCAATTAATGTGATGCCTCAGCAAGGTCAATCACAAACCTATACAGTGAATGCATTTCGTCCGGTGGTTTTGGAAAACTTAGAGTTTTCAGAACTGAGTTCGGACTTTAGCTTTGATGCTTTTAATACAAGCTATACGGTGGTGATTTCTAATCTGATATCGGATTTGACGGTCACCCCCACGCCTCCCACGCTTCCGCTAATCGGGAATGAGAGGCCAGTTATTACATATACGATTTCTGAAAGAGCCGTTTCTGAAGGAGCCACAGATATTGTGCGATCGCCGCAAAACGTGCCCGCAACTATTTCGTTTGGTGAAGGAGAGGAGAAAGTTATCACCATAGCACTGACAGCACCAAACGGAAGAACGATGAATACCTATACGGTGAGAGCGAGGCGAGAGTTGAGCAACAATGCCGACTTGGGTAGTTTGGAGATATTGTCGGCACCAGACAACATGAGTATTCATAGGTTTGATGGGACGAGCCTGGAAATAGATGAATTCGTGCCTAGTGCGACAACGGGTATTAGATTGCTAGCGGAAACATCCAGTACCAGTGCGATGATTGTAGACTTTAGGGTCAGCGTTCCTAGTGCAGACGGCGTTGCAGGCGGCGTGTCTGAGAATAGGCGCAGTATAGATGCGACTATTGAGTTAGATGAAGGCGAACAGACAACTATAACGATTGCGGTACTCGCTCAAGACGGAGACACGCGCAGAATTTATACGGTAAAAGTGACCCGTCGATTTAGTGCCGATACTAGCCTCAGTGTAGCTCCGGGTGAAGTTCTGAATGTTAATGGAATGCCGGCGCAGCTGGTGGACGGTATGGACGATGAATATATTGCTGAACTTAGTAGCGATACGACGGAATTCTATGTAGAGGCAACAGCTAATCATCCCAACGGGAAGGTGACGATTGACGACCGCAGAGGCTCTACAGAGAGCGGCGAGCGTAGCGAACGCCTAGAAGGTATTTCTATAACCCGCGCGATGCCGCAGCGTATAATTACTATCATTGTGGAGGCACCCAACCAAACCACCCAAGGCTATACTTTGACGGTAAACCTTCGCGACGGTTCGGATGCGACTTTGCGTTTGCTGAGCGTAGAAGGTGCTGATCCGAGTAATTTAGATTTGCAAGCCGACCCAGAGTTAAGAGTATATACCGCAACCGTACCTGAGGATGTGGTGAACACCACCGTGACCGCAGTTGCGAACGACCGATTTGCGACGGTGGATATCCTAGAAGATGGCTTAGCGGACGGAAACCAAAGTGCAGAAGAGGTGGTTACTCTAGCCCAGACCGGAACCAGTCAAACTTTGACGATCGTAGTGACTGCACAAAATGGGATGCCAACGACTTATACCTTAACGGTGATGCGTGCCGAGAGTTCGGAAGATAGATTAGAAAATTTAAGGATACCTGATATAAGAGCAAGGTTTGCAGAAGGTCAAGAATACAACGAAGATACTTTTGAGTATGATGTGGAATTGGTAAATGAGGAATTTGATGTCACAGAAATTACGCTACTAATTGAATCTCGCTTCGGGCAAAGAATCACGCTCGACGGTACTGAGCTAATAGATCACGATGACTTGGGAAGAAATGCAAGACCAAGGGTTCCTTTGGTCTATGGGGAGAATACGATTGAGATTAATGTGCTTTCTCAGAACCGAGAGAGAAGCCAAACCTATACCTTGACTACATTCCGTCCGGTGACTTTGGACGGTTTGGGTTTGGAAGTAACGAGTGTGGAAGGAGTGCGTTCCGATCTTAGCTATGACTTTATGCGTTTGACGACAGAGTATGTGTTGCTGCCGTTTGCTAATCAGAACTCCACACTGACGGTCACCCCGATGATTCCTGCAGGCAGCGGTATTAGCTATACGATTTCTGAACGCGACGATCAGTTAGCACAAGGCGACTCCGCAACTATCAACCCCGCAACTATTTCGTTTGAGGAAGGGCAGACCAGAATTATCACCATAGCACTGGAAGCGAATGGAACGACTAATACTTATATGGTGACTGCAACCCGAGAGGCGAGTAGTGATGTTAGGCTGCAAGCACCACCCACTGTGGGCGGCGTAGCATCTGTCCTTGATACGAATAACCCAAGAACATATACCGCAACCATAGCCGAAGATATGATGAGTGCAACCGTGACCGCAGTTGCAAACAGTGAATTTGCAACGGTGACGATTATGGAAGTAGGCGACAATAGGCCGGCTGTAAGCGGAACTCCAAGCGCGGATTGGCTGGTTACTCTAGACGATACCGGAGATAGTAAGACCTTGATGATTACGGTGACCGCACAAAATGGTGTGGCAATGCAGCCTTATACTTTGATAGTGACGCGTGATGATAGTTCGGATGCGGCTTTGGGCTCGCTGAGGGTGAACGACGAGTCTCTAGTATTGGTACCTGGTCAAACCGAATATACCGCAAACATAGACGAGGATGTGACAAGCGCAACCGTGGTTGTGGCCGCAAACAATGAATTTGCAACGGTGATGATTGGTGGAGAGCAAACTACATCAAGCAAGGTTATCCTAGACTTGACTGGAGATAGTGAGACTTTGATGATTTTGGTGACTGCACAAAATGGCATGTCAACGCCTTATGAATTGACGGTGATGCGTGATAGGAGTTCGGTTGCGACTTTGGGTTCGCTGATAGTGGAAGAAGGCGAGCCGAGTAATATAGCATTGGATGACGACGATGAAGACATCATATATAACACAATCATACCTGAGAATGAAACAAGCTCAACCGTGATTGCAACCGCAAGCCATTCATCTGCGACGGTGACGATTAGAGTAACAAATATGCCGGATGTGAGCGGACTTGAAAGGGCGCAAAGAGAAATTATTCTAGCCAATACTGGAGATATTCAAACTTTGCAGATCATAGTGACTGCGCAAAATGAAACAACGAGTCGGACCTATATTTTAACGGTGGAGCGTACTGGGAGTGCGAATGATGACTTAAGAGACTTGCGGGTGACTGGTCATCCAAATGCAGGGTTAGATCCTCGTTTCCCCACAGACCCTGATAGAGTGTATCGAGTGACAGGGGAGATTGGGGCAGAAATTACACTGGGAATGACTGCTCGCGCTGGACAAACAGTTACCATCAACAATGAAGATCCACCGTTGATTGACGGTAGCAGTGAAGTTCCGGTAACCGAAACTACAGACCGTGCTTTGGATTACGGACCGAACCTGATTACGATCAATGTGCTTGCTCAGGACGATATGACCAGCCAAAACTATATGTTGACTGCATTTCGTCCGCTGAATTTAGCCGGTTTAGGAGGCATAGCAGGCTTTAATCCTTTTGTGACAGACTATGCGGTGACAATCCCTAACGATACTCCGATTTTGACCCTTACTCCTAGTATTCCTGAGGATAGCGGTATTGAATATACGATCTTTGAACAAGCCGAAGGAAGAGAACGACGCCAGCAGCTAGTAAAAAGCACGGACCCGTCTATTTCGCGTGATATTCCGTTTGCTCAGGGGCAAACCAAAGTTATCACCATAGAACTGCGGGTAGAAAACGGAACGATGAATACTTATACGGTGACTGCAGAACGAGTGTTCAGGGATAATGTAGGCTTAAGGGCTTTGGATGTATTTGCGGTTCCGGATGACGAAAATACATCTGCCGACAAACTCTCTAACTTTCCCGATTTGACGGCTGATGAGTTTGAATTGGAAATTGAGACCCCAATAGTCGGCAATAACATAACCGAGGTTAGACTGGAAGCAGAAGTGGCAGATAGTAGTGCAACGATCTCAGACTTTACGATAAACGGTGCTGAAATACCACTGCTTATCTCAGTGCCTAGGATAGTCAGCAACATTCCCTTGGCAGAGGGTCAGGAGAGCGTAATCACAATCAAGGTGCTCGCCCAAGACATGGAGACCAGCAATACCTATACGGTGACGATTGCCAAGCAACCAAGCCGAGACACGCGACTAAGTGAGCTGAAAGTCTTATTGCCGGTGAATGAAGAAGTTCCTTTTGTACCGGAATTTAGTTTCGATTCCACAACGGAAACTCAACGAACCAGCTATAGCGTAGAACTGACTAATGATATAGAAAATGCAACCCTAACTGCGATGGCGAATAATGCGAATGCAACGCTGACCTTTACAGAAGGGAGCAATCCACCGATTGATCTCGATCGTGATATACAGATTACGGTTGATGCAGGAATGAACAAAGTATTCACTATTAATGTGACCGCACAAGATACTCAAGTGCCGACGGTACCTTATACCGTGACCGTATCTCGTGATTCGGCGATGGATAGAACCTCGCTAGGATTTGATCTTGATATGACCGGCATCACCCTAACCCCGGTTGCCAATGACGCTTCCGGAACTCGCTACAGCGGCGAAATTATTGATGTGATTAGCGAAACCACAATCTCGGCATCGGCAATTGCTAACGATGTGAGTGTGCGAAGCATCATGCTGAACGATGTAGAACAGCAGATCATAGGCGGAACAACCAGAGACTTGAGCAGAAATTCAACCGCTGTTGCCACTGTTTCGTTGCCTCAAGAAGCAGCTCAGATCGAAATCGTAGTAAGACGCATCGATGATACTGAGAGAGGCTTCACCGAAGCAACCTATATCGTGGACATAGGCGATGTGATAATTTTAGAGGCTCTGGAATTGACCGGACTTGAGGCTGATGACCCGTATCGATTTGATCCTCTTGTGAACGAATATACGGTAATGGTTGCAAACAATAGTGAGACACTCACCGTTGCACCAATGCTACCAGCGACAGACCAAAGAGGAACTACTTACGCGATCTTTGATGGAGGTACGGAACTCACACAAGTTGACGGCAGTGCTTCAGTTCCGTTTGATGTCGGAGATACCAAAACCATTAGAGTGGTTCTGACAGCACCGGGTGTGACGAATACCTATAGCATAACTGCAACCCGCGAGGCGAGCAATAATGCCAACTTGAGTGTTTTGAGGGTCGTGCCGGATGTAGGTGATCCTACTGACTTTGAAGATCTAGCAACAAACAGGAACTATGACTATCAAATTGTCAACCCGGTAGTCGGTGCCAAACCAACCAGTGTGAGTCTGGAAGCGGATACGGAGCATAGCGGTGCAATGATTAGAGACTTCACGGTAGATGGTACTAGAGAAACCCTCGGCGACGCTATATCCTTAGGTGAAGGTGACACCAAGATAGCTAGAATCATAGTGCTTGCCCAAGACATGGAGACGGTCACTACCTATACGGTGACGATTACGCGGCAACTGAACCAAGACACGCGACTGAGTAGTCTGGAAGTTGAACCGTCGGTGGGTGAAGTTACTTTTGAACCGGTATTTAGTTTTGAGGAAGAATCGGAGACTCAACCAACCCGCTACAGCATAGAACTAACTAATGATGTAGCAAATGCAACCCTAACTGTGATGACCAATGATGAGGATGCAACGCTGACAATCAGGGAAGCAGGCACTAACCTGAGTGATGCCACCAACCGTCGGATGGTAGATATACCGATTACGGTCAATGCCGGGAGGAATAGAGTCTTCACCATAGTGACAACCGCAAACGACCAAGGCGATCCTATGGAAACTTATACCGTGGCCATATCGCGTGCTTCGCGGATGGATAGAGGCGCGGAAGGATTAGGATTTGTGCTTTTAATGGACGGCATCACCCTAGATGATGATCCCAATGATGCTTCTGGAACCCGCTACACCGGTAGCATTAACGATCAGATTAGCGAAACCACAATCCGAGCATCGGTAACTGCTGAAAATGTAAGTGTGCAAAACGTCCTAGTGAACGGCACGGCTGTCGAAGGTTTCATGCCTCAAACCTTGAGCAGGGATCGCATCAATCCAACCGTTTTTTCCGGTATTCCGGTGACTCAAGAAACTCAGATCGCAATCGTAGTAAGACGCGCCGATATGACTGAGGACGGCTACACCGAAGCAAGCTATATCGTGAACATAGGTGATGTGATAATTTTAGAGGAGTTGGGATTGACCGGACTTGAGGCTGATGATCCGTACACATTTAGTTCTTTTGTGAACGAATATACGGTGACGGTTGCAAACGAGAATCCAACACTCACCGTCGCACCAATGCTACCTTTGGCAGACCAAAGTACTGTTATGTACAGGATCCTTGAGGGAGGCAGAGCACTAACACAAGATGATGACGGAAGTGTTTCAATCCCGTTTGGTTTCGGAGAGAGGAAAGTCATTAGCATAGAACTGAGAGTATCAGGTAGGCTGGCGAATACCTATACGATAACTGCAAGGCGCGAGGTGAGCGATAATGCCAACTTGCGTCTTTTGAGTGTAGCGCCGAATGTAGGTGATGCTACTAGCTTTGGCAATCTGACAACAAGGACAAGTTATGTGTATAACATTCCTAATCCGGTAGTCGGTGACAAAGCAACGAATGTGAGGTTGGAAGCGGAGGCGGATCATAGTAGTGCAACGATTACAGAGTTCACGATAGATGGTACTAGAGAGACCCTCGGCGACCCTATATCCTTAGGTGAAGGTGAAACCAAGATAGCCAGAATCAAGGTGCTCGCTCAAGACATGGAGACGAGCAAGACCTACATGGTGAGGATTGTGCGGCAACCAAGCCAAGACACGCGGCTGAGTGAGCTGAAAGTTGAATCGCTGGTGGGTGAAGTTACTTTTGTACCGGAATTTAGTTTTGATGCTATGGTAGTCAATCAACAAACCCGCTACAGCATAGAACTAACTAATGATGTAGAAAATGCAACCCTAACTGCGATGGCGCATGATGAGGATGCAACGCTGACAATTACAGAGGGGAACAATGCACCAAGTGATGCCAATCGTGAGGTAGATGTGCCGGTTACGGTTGCTGCAGGGATGAACGAAGTCTTCGCTATTGATGTGACCGCAAACGACGAGGGCATGCCTATGGCAACTTATACCGCAATCGTATCGCGTGCCTCAGCGATGGATAGAACCTCACTAGGATTTATGCTTGATATGACCGGCATCACCCTAACTGCGGAGCCTGATGACGCTTCTGGAACCCGCTACACTGGTGAAATTAACGATATAATTAGCGAAACCACAATCCGAGCATCGGCAGCCGAAGATGTAAGTGTGCGAAGCATTATAGTGAACAACGTGGAGCATATCATAGGTGGAACAGCTCAAGACTTGAGCGGAAGTTTGGCCGCTGTTTCCGATGCTATTTCGTTGCGTCAAGGAGGAGTTCAGATCGAAATCGTAGTAAGACGCGACGATGATACTGAGGACGGCTACACCGAAACAACCTATATCGTGAACACCGGCGATGTGATAATTTTAGAGGCTCTGGAATTGACTGGCCTCAGAGCTGATGATCCGTATCGATTTGATTCTTTTGATGACGACTATACGGTGACGGTTGCAAACAATAATACGACACTCACCGTCACACCAAGGCTACCTTCTTCGGCAGACCAAGGGACTACTCTCAGGATCCTTGATAGAAACACGGTACTAACACGAGCCGATGATGGGAGTGCTTCAATCCCGTTTGATGTCGGAGAGAGGAAAGTCATTAGCGTAGAACTGACAGTACCGGGTGTGACGGCGACCTATACCTATACGATAACTGCAACCCGCGAGCGGAGTAATGATGTTAGGCTGCAAGCATCATCACCAACTGTAGGGGGTGTGGCAGCTGTCGTTGATACCAACGATCCACTAAGATATGTTGCGGAATTAGCAGCTGATGTAGAAATGGCTACCATCACCGTGGCTGCAAACCATCCATCTGCAACGGTGACGATTATGGAAGACGGCATGGCGGATGTGAGCGGAATGCCAAGAGCGGAAAGGAGCGTTACCCTAGCCAATACTGGAGATAGCAAGACTCTGATGATTAGGGTGACCGCAGAAAATGGTATGGCAATGCAGACTTATACTTTAGTGGTGACGCGTGCCGATAGCCCGGATGCGAGTTTGGCTCAGTTGCGCGTGGAAGATGCGACCCCTCGCGATTTAGTATTGGATGATGATCCAAACGTAACATATACCGCAACCATACCCGCAGATGTGATGAGTACGCTCGTGACCGCAACTGCAAACCATCCATCTGCAACGGTGATGATTGGTGTAGATCAAACTACATCAAGCACGGTTACTCTAGCCAATGCTGGAGATAGTGAAACCTTGACGATTACAGTGACCGCACAAAATGGTACGCCGAGGATTTATACCTTAACGGTGGTGCGTACTGGGAGTGCGGATGATGACTTGAGAGGTTTGCGGGTGACTAATCCTCCAGGCGCAGGGTTGAATCCTACTTTCCCCACAGCCGCTGATAGAGAGTATGAAGTGACAGGGAATATCGGGGCAGAAATTGAGCTGGAAATGACCTCTGGTCCTAGACAAACGGTTAGTATCAACAATGAGACAGCGTTGATTGACGGTAGCAGTGCCGAGCAGATAACCACATCTACAACCCGTGCTTTGCAATATGGGGATAATACGATTGATATTAAGGTGGTTGCTCAGGACGGTAGGACCAGTCAAAACTATATCTTGACTGCATTTCGTCCGGTGAATTTAACTGGTTTAGGTATAACAGGGACCGACGGTTCCTATCGCTTTAATCCCTTTGTGACAGACTATGCGGTGACAATCCCTAACCGTAATGTGATGTTTGACATCACTCCGATGGTTCCTATGCTTGCCACTGGCAGAATTGAATATACGATTTCTGAGGGCGGTGTTCAGTTAGCACAAAACGCTCCTGCTACATCTATTTCCATCAATGAAGGGGAGGAGAAAGTTATCAACATAGACCTGACAGCACCAAACGGAACGACGAACACCTATGTGGTGACTGCAACCCGCGAGGTAAGCGAGTTAAGCAATAATGCAAACTTGAGTGTTTTGAGGATATTGTCAAACGGAACCCAACTTATTAGCTTTGGCAATCTAGCAACAAGGATTAATTATGAATATAACATTGCTAATCCGGTAGTCGGCGACAAAGCAACCAGTGTGATGTTGGAAGCAGAAACAGAAAATAGCAATGCAATGATTACAGGCTTTACGATAGATGGTACTATCGCAGAGATCAGCGACGCTATACCCTTAGCTGACGGTGAAACCAAGATAGCCAGAATTAGAGTGCGCGCCCAAGACCTGACGACGATCAAGACCTATACGGTAACGATTACGCGGCAACGGAGCCAAGACACGCGGCTGAGTGTGCTGGAAGTCTCACCGAGTAGATCGTTACCAGGATTTAGTTTTGATCCTGCAACGGCAACTCAAGATGCTAGCTATAGCTTGGAACTGGCTAATGATGTAGCCAATACAACCCTAACTGCGATTGCCAATAATACGAGTGCAACGCTGACAATTACAGAAGGGAGCAATCCACCAAGTGCTGCTAATCGTCAAGTGGATGTGCCGGTTACGCTTACCGAAGGTGAGAGTAAAGATTTCACCATAGTGGTGACTGCGCAAGATACCACAGTGATGGCAACTTATACCGTGACCCTATCTCGTGCTGGAGCCGAGTTGAGCGACAATGCCAACTTAAGTGTTTTGAGGGTAGTGCCGAATGTAGGTTCTGCTACTAGCTTTGGCAATCTAGCAACAAATATTAATTATATGTATAACATTGCTAATCCGGTAGTCGGCGACAAAGCAACCAGTGTGATGTTGGAAGCGGCAGTGGTAAATAGCAATGCAATGATTACAGAGTTTACGATAGATGGTACTATCGCAGAGATCAGCGACGCTATACCCTTAGGTGACGGTGAAACCAAGATAGCCAGAATTAGAGTGCGCGCCCAAGACCTGACGACGATCAAGACCTATACGGTGACGATTACGCGGCAACGGAGCCAAGACACGCGGCTGAGTAGCCGAGTAGCTGGAAGTCTCACCAAGTAGATCGTTACCAGGATTTAGTTTTGATCCTGCAACGGCAACTCAAGATGCTAGCGCTTGGAACTGGCTAATGATGTAGCCAAGCGGTTGCCAATAATACGAGTGCAACGCTGCTACAGAAGGGAGCAGCTTGCTGCCAATCGTCAAGTGGATGGCTTAATGAGAGTAGCTTTACCATAGTGGTGACTGCGCAAGATACCACAGTGATGGCAACTTATACCGTGACCCTATCTCGTGCTGGAGCCGAGTTGAGCGACAATGCCAACTTAAGTGTTTTGAGGGTAGTGCCGAATGTAGGTTCTGCTACTAGCTTTACTGATCTAGCAACAAGGATTAATTATGAATAATTAATCACAAAGCAACCAGTGTGATGTTGGAAGCGGCAGTGGTAAATAGCAATGCAATGATTACAGAGTTTACGATAGATGGTACTATCGCAGAGATCAGCGACGCTATACCCTTAGGTGACGGTGAAACCAAGATAGCCAGAATTAGAGTGCGCGCCCAAGACCTGACGACGATCAAGACCTATACGGTGATGATTACGCGGCAACGGAGCCAAGACACGCGGCTGAGTGTGCTGGAAGCATCGTTACCAGGATTTACCCTACATCGGCAACTCAAGATGCTAGCTATAGCTTGGAACTGGCTAATAATGTAGCCAATACAACCCTAACTGCGATTGCCAATAATACAAGTGCAACGCTGACAATTACAGAAGAGAGCAATCCACCAAGTGCTGCTAATCGTCAGTGGATGTGCCGGTTACGCTTACCGAAGGTGAGGCTAAAGACTTTACCATAGTGGTGACTGCGCAAGATACCACAGTGATGGCAACTTATACCGTGACCCTATCTCGTGCTGGAGCCGAGTTGAGCCACCCAGTGCTGCCCGAATGTAGGTTCTGCTACTAGCTTTACTGATCTAGCAACAAGGATTAATTATGCTAATCCGGTAGTCGGCGACAAAGCAACGATAGCAATGCAATGATTACAGAGTTCACCGAACGCTATACCCTTAGGTGACGGTGAAGATAGCCAAATCACGGTGCGCGCCCAAGACCTGACGACGATCAAGACCGGTGACGATTACGCGGCAACGGAGCCAAGACACGCGGTGAGTAGGCTGGAAGTCTCACCGAGTAGATCGTTACCAGGATTTAGTTTTGATCCTGCAACGGCAACTCAAGATGCTAGCTATAGCTTGGAACTGGCTAATGATGTAGCCAATACAACCCTAACTGCGGTGGCGCTGACAATTACAGAAGGGAGCAATCCACCCAGTGCTGCCAGTCAAGTGGATGTGCCGATTACACTTGCCGAAGGTGAGAGAAAAGACTTTATACCGTGACCCTATCTCGTGCTGGAGCCGAGTTGAGCGACAATGCCAACTTAAGTGGGTAGTGCCGAATGTAGGTTCTGCTACTAGCTTTGGCAATCTAGCAACAAATATTAATTATATGTATAACATTGCTAATCCGGTAGTCGGCGACAAAGCAACCAGTGTGATGTTGGAAGCGGCAGTGGTAAATAGCAATGCAATGATTACAGACTTTACGATAGATGGTGATAGCGCAACCCTGGCGACGCTATACCCTTAGGTGACGGTGAAACCAAGATAGCCAGAATTAGAGTGCGCGCCCAAGACCTGACGACGATCAAGACCTATACGGTGACGATTACGCGGCAACGGAGCCAAGACACGCGGCTGAGTAGGCTGGAAGTCTCACCAAGTAGATCGTTACCAGGATTTAGTTTTGATCCTGCAACGGCAACTCAAGATGCTAGCTATAGCTTGGAACTGGCTAATGATGTAGCCAATACAACCCTAACTGCGGTTGCCAATAATACGAGTGCAACGCTGACAATTACAGAAGGGAGCAATCCACCCAGTGCTGCCAATCGTCAAGTGGATGTGCCGATTACACTTACCGAAGGTGAGAGAAAAGACTTTACCATAGTGGTGACTGCGCAAGATACCACAGTGATGGCAACTTATACCGTGACCCTATCTCGTGCTGGAGCCGAGTTGAGCGACAATGCCAACTTAAGTGTTTTGAGGGTAGTGCCGAATGTAGGTTCTGCTACTAGCTTTACTGATCTAGCAACAAGGATTAATTATGAATATAACATTGCTAATCCGGTAGTCGGCGACAAAGCAACCAGTGTGATGTTGGAAGCAGAAACAGAAAATAGCAATGCAATGATTACAGGCTTTACGATAGATGGTGATAGCGCAACCCTCGGCGACGCTATACCCTTAGCTGACGGTGAAACCAAGATAGCCAGAATCACGGTGCGCGCCCAAGACCTGACGACGATCAAGACCTATACGGTGACGATTACGCGGCAACGGAGCCGAGACACGCGGCTGAGTAGGCTGGAAGTCTCACCGAGTAGATCGTTACCAGGATTTAGTTTTGATCCTGCAACGGCAACTCAAGATGCTAGCTATAGCTTGGAACTGGCTAATGATGTAGCCAATACAACCCTAACTGCGGTTGCCAATAATACGAGTGCAACGCTGACAATTACAGAAGGGAGCAATCCACCCAGTGCTGCCAATCGTCAAGTGGATGTGCCGATTACACTTACCGAAGGTGAGAGAAAAGACTTTACCATAGTGGTGACTGCGCAAGATACCACAGTGATGGCAACTTATACCGTGACCCTATCTCGTGCTGGAGCCGAGTTGAGCGACAATGCCAACTTAAGTGTTTTGAGGGTAGTGCCGAATGTAGGTTCTGCTACTAGCTTTACTGATCTAGCAACAAGGATTAATTATGAATATAACATTGCTAATCCGGTAGTCGGCGACAAAGCAACCAGTGTGATGTTGGAAGCAGAAACAGAAAATAGCAATGCAATGATTACAGGCTTTACGATAGATGGTGATAGCGCAACCCTCGGCGACGCTATACCCTTAGCTGACGGTGAAACCAAGATAGCCAGAATTAGAGTGCGCGCCCAAGACCTGACGACGATCAAGACCTATACGGTGACGATTACGCGGCAACGGAGCCAAGACACGCGGCTGAGTAGGCTGGAAGTCTCACCAAGTAGATCGTTACCAGGATTTAGTTTTGATCCTGCAACGGCAACTCAAGATGCTAGCTATAGCTTGGAACTGGCTAATGATGTAGCCAATACAACCCTAACTGCGGTTGCCAATAATACGAGTGCAACGCTGACAATTACAGAAGGGAGCAATCCACCCAGTGCTGCCAATCGTCAAGTGGATGTGCCGATTACACTTACCGAAGGTGAGAGAAAAGACTTTACCATAGTGGTGACTGCGCAAGATACCACAGTGATGGCAACTTATACCGTGACCCTATCTCGTCGTGCAGTAGATACAGATACCAGTATCCGCATTAGAGTCAAGGTATTCCTTGAAGGACCTCTGCAGTAAAACGCTAATATTCTATGCTATACTACCCTCTATTTACGATAACTGAATATTCAACTTGACAACTTAAGATCAAAGGAGGTGCATTATGGATGTCAATATCAATCTCAACGGATTAGACTTAAAAATCAACGTTGAAAAAGCCGGTTCAGGCGAGACTGCTTTGTTAATGGTTCATGGGATTCCTACAAATGCTCGTTTGTGGCGGCATTTGCAAGAACACCTGAAGGATGACTATATCAGCTATGCGATGGATATGGTCGGTTATGGTATGTCCGATATGCCACTGGATGATTTCGAACATACGCTGACTAATCAAGCCGAAGCCATCCGTGCAGTGATAGAAGCCCTAGACCTTAAAGGCAAAGTAATCCTCTTGGCACACGACCACGGCGGTGGTGCTGCACAGATCTTCGCATCAAAGTATTGCGACCATATCAGTCGTTTGGTGCTGATCAATCCAGTGGCATTTGACTACTGGCCAGTGCTCGAAGTAGAAGCCTTTAACGGCTTGGTGGGTGCCAGCGACGAGGTTTTGCAAGGTGCTATGGCACAGGCTGCCGCAAACTTCGGGATGCTATTACGCACTGGTAGCCATGACAAAATTGCTTTTACTGACCAAAATGTTAAGCAGAACTACTTGCAGTTTTGGGCTAGGGGACCGGGCTTAACCGGCTTTAAGTCTTTGGTTAAAGTCTGCACCCAACCCGGCAATCAAGAAACCCTGTCGGTAGACCACTCCCAAATCAAATGTCCGACGCTGATCTGCTGGGCATTGCATGATGCGTGGATGCCTAAGGAATCCGGGATACGCCTCAAAGCTGCAATCGCAGGTCCAGTGAGACTTGAGTTCATAGAACGAGCAGGGCATTATGTGCTGGAAGACCGCCCCGACGCAGTCGCAGCCCATGTGCATGACTTCATCACCGAATGGGAAGGCATCTCGCTATAACCGTAAGGCTGTTGAAAAAGTACTGTTATTGTAAAAACTCAACCGCCACGCGCCACTAAATTAACGATAACCACCCGTAGGGGAGGGCTAACATGGGGCTGTTGAAAAAGTCGTCTTATCCTTGAAAACTATACCTCAATAATAAAAATCTTTGTGTAAACCAAAATCTGATATAGCGAAAATAAAAATCTAAAGAAACCGCTAGCCTCTTTAGGTTCTGAACAGTCCCAGTTAGGTAGGCTTGGATCTGCATTTTCTTCGTACCTCTATATTTTGCCCGCCTCAACCCATGCCGCTCCTTTGCCTCAGCAAATAAGCCCTCTATCTTCCAGCTTCTCTCAATCATTCTTTGCTTAAAGACTTGACCGCTTTGTCGCCGTCTCACTCGTTCGATCGCCGCATTATGCTCATTTCGGCATAGACCAGTATGATGCTTACCTATATAACAACTCGCCTGCCATTGACAGCTATTACAATGGGCTTTCTTGATATGGTAATACTTCGTCGCACCCACTGCAGGTTTGGGATGTAACGCATGACCCGCCTGACAGGTATAGATGTCTTTATTGGGGTCATACTTGAAACTGCCTTCATCAGCTACTTGTTTACCAGGTGTCAGACGAAACTTCGCAGTCGGGATATAGCTGCGGATCTGGTGTTCTTCAAAAAACTGATAATTCTTGCCACTGCTGTAGCCGACATCGGCTATCACCTCTTCGACCGGCAATCCAAAACGTTCTTGTTGATATTGGATTCTCTGTGTGATGACATTGGTCTCATGACAGGCACCCGTGGTCACATAACAATCGGTTATCACTCGACTCTTTGCGTCAACACAATAGTGCGCCTTGTGATATAACTTTCTTGGATACCCTTGACGATTGACTAAAGTCGCATCGCCGTCTACTCTACTCACATGCGTGCGGTTGCTGACTGGTTTTCTTTTTACTGCCGCAGTTTGGCACACTGCTTCCTTGCTTTGTTGCTTCTCATCCTTAACTTCTACTGCTGGTGTTGGCTCCTCTCGTCTCTCCAATTTCTGTGCCGATGCAGTCGCCTCGCCTGAACTCGCATCATCATCTACTTTACCGGCATCGGTACGGTTGCTGACTTTGTCTCTTTTCACTGCCACAGTTTGACACACTGCTTCCTTGCTTTGTTGCTTCTCATCTGTGACTTCTATTGCCTCTGCCGGCTGCTCTCGTCTCTCCAGTTTCCTCGCCGACGCATTCGCCTCAACTAAACTCGCATCGGTTATAATCCGTTTCCCTTCAACTAATCCAGCCTCACGGCATTGTTCTACTACATGCTCAAATACCGCCTCAAAACAGCCGACACCCAAGCGGTCCCGGATACGAGTTAAGGATGAGTGATCCGGCACCGCATCACTCATCGTTAATCCGACGAACCAACGATAGCCGATGTTCATGCCGATCTCATCGCACAATTGACGATCCGATTTAATCCCATAGAGGTATCCTAATATACAGATACGAAAAAATACCTCAGGGTCTATTGACGGTCTACCTTGCGTATCACTATAGAAACTTTGGGTTAATTGTTTGACAAAGCTCAAGTCTAAAACTTTATCAATACGCCTTAATATGTGATAGCTGGGAATGAGTGCCTGATAGTCTATTTGGACAAAGAGTTCAGGTTGAAAATTGTGAGTGCCTTGCATAAAAACCTCCGGTTGAATCAGTTGTCTATTTTCGCTTATATCAAATACTTTTTCAACAGTCCCACATGCCCTCCCTAACGCGTTGCGTCTGCACTAGCCAATCCATTCATCCATCAAACTTACGGTTACCTACCGTAGGGGAGGGCTAACATGCCCTCCCTAACGCGTTGCGTCTGCACTAGCCAATCCATTCATCCATTCAATTTATGTAAACCACCCGTCAGGTACCTTTTATATACCCAAATACGACCGTTCGTCGGATAGCAAATTTTAGAGCTTTCATATCGGCTACCATTGTAGGAAGGCTGCATGTGCAGTCACTATTTACAATTTTTAAGCAGTAGGAGATAACAATGTCTAAATCGATTAATTCAAGCGAAGAGGTGTTCAATACGATGCACAAACTGGAACAAGCAGGCATGTCTCGAGTTCAAGCTGAAACCACTGCGCGTGCGGTTGATAGCCAAGTATCAAATGGTATTCAGATGGTACTTGATAAATTGGACGAAGTGAAAGCGAGCTTTAAAAAAGAGAGCATCATTAGAAATACCATTATTGGTATTGGTTTTGTCGGCATCTTTGTTGGTCTAGTCGGTATCATGTTCGCTTTGCTATCATTAAACTAAGTTACCCCATCTGCGGCTGTTGAGAAAAGTATTCCATAGAATTGTAGAGGCGGACCATTCCCCTCCTATGGAGGGGTGTCAGGCTTTGCCTGACGGGGTGGTTGTGCCGTATCTGCATCAGCCCATCACAATACCTTAATATCTGTATTATAATGTTTATCCAAACAGCCATTAAAAACACCACAACAAATTCAGCAGGTGATTATTGTGAGAAACCGAACCTTAAATTGCGATGCCAACGAAATAAAAACACTATTATGCGAAGTCCATCGTTTGAGCACTAAGTCTAGTGCTAGAGAGATTGACGGGAAAATCATCTGCGGTGATATATTCTCTATCGCAAAATATCTACCTCACGATTTCGTAGATTTATTGATTTTAGATCCACCTTATAACCTATCTAAAAACTACAACGGCACACTCTTCAAGGCAAAGGAAGCGAATACCTATTGTCAGTGGTTTGAAGACGCAATAAATAAATTAAAGCCTACCCTAAAACCGACAGCAACGATTTATGTTTGCTCTGATTGGAAAACATCCATGCTTGTCGCACCAATTCTAGAGTCCCATTTTTATATCCGAAATCGGATTAGCTGGGAAAGAGAGAAAGGGCGGGGAGCTAAGCATAACTGGAAGAACAACACTGAAGATCTGTGGTTCTGCACTATCTCCGATCAATACTATTTTGATGTAGAAGCGGTCAAACTAAAACGCAAAGTCATAGCACCGTATAAAACCAACGGTAAACCTAAAGACTGGATGCAAGAAACAGGCGGTAATTATCGCCTCACGCATCCGTCTAATATATGGACTGATATAACAATTCCATTTTGGTCTATGGCAGAGAATACCAATCATCCCACTCAGAAACCTGAAAAGCTAATTGCAAAATTAATTTTGGCAAGCTCAAGGCCGGGAGATTTTGTGTTAGACCCTTTTGCCGGTAGTGGCACGACGGCAGTTGTCGCTAATAAACTAAAGAGACGCTTCTGCGCGATAGAACTTAACCAAGAGTATTGCTGCTGGGCGATCAAACGCCTAAAACAAGCGATCGCCGACCCCACTATACAAGGTTATAAAGACAATGTCTTCTGGGAACGTAACTCTCAGCCGACAACTAGCAAAGCAAGGGCGGAGGTGGAGCAGGAGGATTTGTTTTTGTGAAAGCTTCTTTTTATTATGAAGGCCATTATATGAATGTAGCAGAACAGATAAAAGATTATCTTAATTCCATTGCTATTGATTTGCCAAATCAAGCCATCAATAGCGTAAGGGCTGCTGGAGATATAATTGAATCTCTAATTTCCGCAAAGTTCAATACTTTTTTAGGGGAGTGGTGTTCCGAGTATACAAATAAATTTGAGCGTCGTTCAATGGCTGATTTGGCGTTTGTTGATAAAGAGGGGTTTTATACGATGGTAGACATAAAAACGCATAGAACAGATACGGAATTCAATATGCCTAATCTTACTTCTGTTGCGAGATTGACGAAATTATATGAGTCAAATATGAATATATTTTCTGTATTGATAGTCAAATATACGGTTCGTGATAATGCTGAGATAAAAGTAACAAATGTCAATTTTTCACCTATAGAATTTCTAGATTGGGAATGCTTGACTATTGGTGCGCTGGGATGGGGACAAATACAGATATCAAATTCTAATCATATAAAAATAATTGATGGATATTCAAGAAAAAAATGGATTTTACAACTTTGTGATGTCTTATCTAACTTTTATCCGCAGGAGATTACAAAAATTAATGAGAGAATGAAAAAGTTTCATAAAATCAGGGAAGATTGGAAAGCTAAACAAGATATCTGGAGTTAGCAAATTTCTCTTTCGTCATGCGTGAGGCAAACCAGTTTGTGTTTCCCGTTATTTAGGTGACCATAAATCTAAAATCACATGTAGGTTTGCCTTTACGCATGACGAAAATTTTGTTGTCCTGATACCTCCTAATTCAAATGTTATAATCTGGCTTATGAGGATGTGCGCGACGCGGCCACGTTGTCCAGATACCCCTAATTCAAATGTTATAATCTCTATCTGCTCATTAGTTTCACCCTGCGCCAGTTGTCCTGATACCCCTAATTCAAATGTTATAATCTTGCTGAGCGTCGTATGACAGCGGCAGAGGTGTTGTCCTGATACCCCTAATTCAAATGTTATAATCTCGGAATGCAATGGTGCCATGGTCTCCCAAGGTTGTCCTGATACCCCTAATTCAAATGTTATAATCTTTACGCCTCGGATTAACGGAACGAAGTTTTGGTTGTCCTGATACCCCTAATTCAAATGTTATAATCTGGATACCGTCTGCAACCCATTCTTAGAACCTGTTGTCCTGATACCCCTAATTCAAATGTTATAATCTGGATTATCTGAATGCTTTAGTGGATAATACGTTGTCCTGATACCCCTAATTCAAATGTTATAATCTTCTAACAACTCAATCACATTACGCACACCCGTTGTCCTGATACCCCTAATTCAAATGTTATAATCTTGTTTATTCCACAGTGATACCGCTCCTCACGTTGTCCTGATACCCCTAATTCAAATGTTATAATCTTACTGCCAGTTTGCACAACCCACCGATACAGTTGTCCTGATACCCCTAATTCAAATGTTATAATCTAGACAACGCCGAAGCAGTTATTATGACGATACTTTTTTCTATATGGCATAGAAAAAAGTAATCAAAAAATATGTAACTGCTTCGGTTTTGCATTGCTTTTAATTTCGGTCTTTGCATAAAATCTTTTCATACCTGAAAATTGTTTATCGGTTATCATCAGAATATCTACTTTACCTCCGATCGGAATTTTAACTTTGACTTTGTCACTAACTACTTCCGATTTTTCTTTTGATGGGCAGTATTTTAAGTATACTGAGAATTGTGACATTTCAAATCCTAAATCAAGAAGTCCTTGACGAAATTTTGTTGCTTGATCTCTTTCCTTTTTAGTGCCTACAGGCAAGTCAAACATTACAAATAACCACATAATGCGATACGGGCTTAGATGGTTTTGGTTATTACTCATAAAGCCCCTATCTCTAAAGACATAGGCAGTTTAGGAAGTAGGATATTTGTTGTTTCATTGAGGCAATAGCTTGCATAAGAACGACATGTCTTAATGGCAGCCAACGATAGAGGAGATACTTCATCTCCTATAGGGATTTGTAAGTTTACGATACTTGTTAGAGACGCTTTTACTTCGGGGGTTAGCTGGTCAAATTTATTTAAGTATTTTTTCCAAACAAAGCAATCGGCGATAGGGCGATAGGGTTCAATCAAATCATCGGCTAGGTTGAATGCATTTTGTGGATTTTTATGATGTATGCTGAAAGTAGGATGCAATCCTGCACTGCTGATCCCGCGAGCAATACACGCTCTAATAACCGTGTAAATATAATTAAGCGGGGTATTCAAATCAGTAGCGGTGCGGTCACGGCGAAAATCCTCTCCGAATAAATCTTGCCAATAAATGCGGGCTGCCTGGGCTTCGCAATTATTGGTATCGCCGGATTTGACATTTGAGATTAAGCGTTTTAATTGTATATTATTTTTTCCAACAAACTCCAGTAAATCGGCTTGATTTTGTATTTTAGCTCTGACTATAGCTTGCCATGCACGCTTACGACGCGGTGCCGATAAATTGGTTTGGCTTTGCATAACTTGGAATTGTCTATTGTAACCGTCTATCGGCAAGATAAGCGTTGTGGGGAGGTAGTTTGCTCCGCATATCGTAATAGGGATATTGCGGCGACTCAGGTAATCTATCAGAACGGTTGATAGAGAACATCCCGGCGTAGAAATAACAACCGATAAGATGTCATCTAGTGGTATTTTCCCGTTGACTTGGTTTTCATCGTTGCTTTGAACTTCTAAAAATCCGCGTGATTTACTTAACCAATATCCTGGTTGTGTAATTTCAACGATTTGATCGGGCATACAAAAATTGACTACTGAATGTCAGGTACGACTGCTATCGTAGTTTTTTAGTCCTGTCGGGCTAACATGCACTTTACGAGCACTGACTTTTAGTAAGGCACTACCAGTCTTGAAATAGAACTTTAATTCTTTATTCCTTGCCCGCTTGTCAACGTTTGCTTCGTTAGGGGGTATAAAAGATAAACTCTTTGAAATTATTTGCAAGCGCATGATTTGTGGTGTGCTGTCTTTTCCGATAATTTCTATGCAGTCATTGACATGCAAACGCATTACAAGTTTAGCAGTAGGATGGGGGCGGCGTGTTACACCTGGTTGAAAGTTTTTTTGATTGGCATCATGAGTAGAAATTGGGAATCCTTCCCATTTTCCTGCCTTCTCGTGTCCTTCTGGGTATTCATAAATTTCGTATCCCCAGTTGCTGTCTCCCTTAAAAGCCTTATATATATTTCCGTTTTTATCCTTAATAGGGATGATTGATAGGTTCTCGGTACAACGCAACCCTCTAATATTTTTTTGTTTAGCTAGAACTATCACACCATCTTTGCCATTTTCATCAAACGCATCTAAAAATTGTTCTCTTAAATGTTCGTCCCGGATAGCCTCCAATTTTTTCTTACTTTCTGCTAATTTTTCTATAGGTTGACGCACTACAACTGTACATTTATTTTTATCATCAGGTTCCGTCACTAAGCCGTAAGCAGTCTCATTGTGCAGTTGCCCACTTGTGCTACCGCGTCCTAACTGTTTGTTCCTTTTTCTATGAGAGACGATGATATTATCTATTATGTTTTTCACATCTGCACGAAACCCAACCCATGGGTCAATCGCGCTTTTGCCGTTGTCTTTTTTCTTAAATAGATAAGGTAGGTATAATTCTTCGGATTGGTTGGCAGCCGTTGCTACCTTTTGCAACATACTCTTTGTAGTCATTCCGATTACGATGGCATCAATAGCATGATGCCTATGATCGTCGCGATTTTTCTTCGCTTTGGTATTTTCACTATTACCAAAATTTTTGTTCTGCCATTTTTTCATAGCGTCTTTCAAAAATCTCCATTGTTTGTCTTCAGGCAATCTCTCGGAGCGTTGCAGAATATTATTCCAGTTGTAATCGTGAGGACTATGACCAAATGCTTCGTATGGAGTTTGTTGTCCTTTGTCTTGGTTTGCTTGTGCCGAACATAGCACTTTGTTAGAAAAACTCTTGTCTTTCGTACTATCAGGAAGAAGGTATCCGATTTCAAATTCATCGCTAAATATGTCATCCTTCACAATAGTCCTCCCTGTAAATGGACATTCTCGCCCAGTAGGATCCTCGTTTAATTCCTCCCAAAGCCAATACCTAACTCTATTTTCTTTACTAGCCTCTTGTCCGAGATTTTTAAGTTCTTCATCAGTTCGTATTTCGTTTAGAATGCTATTTAATCCCCAATAACCACGCAGAAGGGCAGTCAATCTTCCGGTGACAACATCAATTTTGTTGTACGGACAGATAGCTTCAAGATAATCTTTAGTTAATCTACCAATGTATCGGGTATCGTTCAGGTGACGTGCTAGAAAATCAGATTCTTCGCGTTGCCATTTTCTCATAGCGTCTTCTAAAAATCGCCATTGTTTGTTATCAGCTAAACTTTTAGAACGTTCAAAAATATCACTCCAGTTGTAATCACCAGGACTATGACCAAATGCTTCGTATGGAGTTTGTTGCCCTTTGTCTCGGTTTGCTTGTGTTGAACATAGTACTTTATTAGAGAAGCCATCATCTAGTGATATGCTAAAAGGGATGAGGTGTTCAACTTCAAATTCACCGCTAAATATGTCATAAATACCAATAGTTTTTCCAGTAAAAGGACATTTGCGCCCGGCAGTGTCCTCGTCTAGTTCCTCCCAAAGCCTAAACTTGATTCTATTGGCCCTATTTGTAAGCTGTCCAAGTTCTTTAAGTTTTGCATCAATTCTTTCATTATCGTCTTGGCTCTTTTTTTGTCTTTGTTCTATTTCTCTGCGTCCCTCTTCACCTACTGGTAACTCTCTCCCTAGTTCAATGGCAATGGAAGTCGGATGCCCGTATCTTTTTATCAATTCATTGATTACATTGCGGATTTGGTTCAAGGCAATGTGCACCGTAGGGTTGGTGATGCCTCCGTAAAATTTTAAGTTGTCATGCTTGTCTTCGGGTTTCTTAGTTCCCGGAATTATATGCCTGCCATCTTGAAATAGTTCTCCGTAATAAGGTAGTTGCTCTAATAATTTTCCCTCTTCGTTAGATCTTATAAATGGGCTATCAAAGTCGTTGCGTTCTTCTGCGACACGCTCCACTGCTTCGGATTGCAGGCAACATTCATTTTGCATTTTTTCCGTGAGCAATCTGGCAGCTTTTAAGGATAGGTTAGCCGTGCCTTCTTGTAATTGCTCTTCAAGACAAATTGTAGCTACCTCCTCGGATAGTTCGTATTCTTTCATTAGCTTATCTCGGACTTCTACATCGCTGAGTTCATCGTTTAATATCAGTTCTATGAATGAGTCTTGTTTTTCTATATCCCAATCGTGCCACTGGTCTCCGATGCAGTCTTCCTTTTGCATAACATTAGAACTAAGATTACCGTCCAAGCCTTTGCGTTTTGAGGTTTCGTAATTTAACTTAAACTCACCTTCTACGATTCCTATCTTTTTAAGCACTTTTTTTATATTTCCGAAAGTAACATTGCCCTTTTGAGTAGTAGGTTTCTCTAATAATGCCACGACTGCATCCCTTGCTTCGGGATAATCTCTCAGGCGATATTGTTGTCCCGAACCGGCAACCCATTCTAAGTTATTAACTTCTTGATAAACGCGGTAGCGTTGAAAGCTAGGCATTGCTCGGAAAGTACGGAGTTCTCCTGCTTCGTACATATAAGTACATCTGCCGCGTTCTTGAGGTTTAAGTGGTCGTTGATAAAATATAATATCTCTCAAATGTTTGACGACTTCTGCACTTAAAAGTTTAGGATGATGCTTTTGTTGTGCAGCACATATTTTGCCAAATTCATCCTCCAATAGGTCGCGTGTCGGATAAAGATCATATAGCTTGGTATCTACGTTGGGACGAGCACGGGTTGCCTGCGGCTGCTGTTGCTTGTGCTGTTCCCACAAAAATGAACCAAAAGTAACATCTGAGTCTTTTAATTTAGTGATTGCTTCTTTCTTTTGTCTAGCTTCCTCTTGTCGGATTAATTTCTTTTGTTCTTTGGAAAGATTTTCAGGTTCATCAGAGATAAAACTTTGCTGAACTAGACCCATCTCCTTGAATAGTGCCATCACGGATTTACTGACCGTACCGTCTCTAGTATCTTTGCTAGTGTCTTTGCGATTGCTCTTAAAACCGCGCCGTTGATTTATATGAAATAATGCACGACCTATGTGATAGGGTTCTAGCTTTTCGTGCAGTGCGTTAGCTCGCAATTCTAAGGGGTCAAGTTTTTGTATAGCGTAGCGTGTTACAGTATCAGACTCAGGTGGAAACAATTTAGCTCTCTCCAGTTCTTTTATCAGATATGTCTGTCGCTGTTTGAATCTGTCTCTATTCCGGCGGGCAGATCGTGCCGTTCTCCGAGTTGCCTTAAAGGTGCTATAACCTTTGGGTTCTCGTCCGTCGGAGAAGATGCGTGCGCCGGCATTTTCTATTTCATAAGGTTTACCCTCCGTGTCTAGTTTCAACACACTCCAGCCAAGCGAATTGGCACCAACATCCAGCCCTAAACGATATTTAATTCCCATGACGATATATCTCCTTATCAGTTATCTGTTTATAAAATCCTCTATTATAAACACAGATGTGGTTTCAGGCTAAATCGGCATTAGAAAGTGTTTTTTAATTCAAGATATGCTATGCTATGTGAATTGAATTAGGGATTTCACATAAAGATTTTTCGTATCAGGATTAATAAGTGAATATTACGCAACATTCGAAAGGCCGCCTACGGGCGGCTTTTTTGCAGTCAACCACAACCTCAAGACTTCTCATTTAATCAGTTTTTAAGTTGATATATTGCTGTACTGACCATTAGTGCAAAAGTATAAAAACCATCTAGAAACAAAAACTGAGATTTTTTTCAGTTATTGTCCGTATCTCACGGCTTTGTGGCAGGTTTCAGATATTAGTTCATCATTTATGTATTTGCTGAAGCATTTTCGTGCTTGTGTTGGTGGCGGTTTGTATTCATATGCATTTTGCAAGTCAGCACAGCCAACGAGAAAAACAGCGGCGATTATATATATGAGTATGGCTTTCTTTTTTGTCATGAGTTTCTATCAGTTTGTTTCAATAGTATAGCAAATCGTTGGGACAGTGTCCTCGAAGTTTTGTGGGGTAGGATGGAGATGTGTTAATCGTGTCGGAGTGATGTGTTTGGATGGTTATCGTAAATTTGGTGGCGCGTGGCGGTTCTGTTGGTGCAGAACGGTATTTTAGGGAGGGCATGTGGGACTGTTGAAAAATAGAACCGCCGTTTGTTGCAGTAGCACAAACGGCGTGACTTTGTGCAGAACCTTTGCAACCACCCCGTCAGGCTTCGCCTGCCACCCCTCCAAAGGAGGGGAATGTACTAATGCAGATACTTTTTCAACAGCCCCATGTTAGCCCTCCCCTACAGGTGGTTATCGTCAATTTGGTGGCGCAAGCGGTTAAGTTTGTGCAGATACGACACGTTTCAAGTGGTTCGCATGATTTGGTGGCGCGTGGCGGTTCTGTTGGTGCAGAACGGTATTTTAGGGAGGGCATGTGGGACTGTTGAAAAATAGAACCGCCGTTTGTTGCAGTAGCACAAACGGCGTGACTTTGTGCAGAACCTTTGCAACCACCCCGTCAGGCTTCGCCTGCCACCTGCATAATGCCTAATGCTTCTGAGGTATGTTCAAGAACCTCCGCGACCACCCCGTCAGGCTCTCGCCTGCCACCCCTCCAGAGGAGGGGAATTGACTGTTGCAGAACCACCACGACTATCCCAGAGAGGGGCTTGGCATTTTTCAATATGTGAGGTTTGCTTATTCTTATGCTATAATCTCACTTAGTTAATCTCATAGTAGTGGCAATTTGTTAAGGGTTTTAGTTTTAGTTGTCTTTTCCCCTTGGTATTGCCACTGCGCCTAGCCGATTATGGTGTGGTAGTCTGCCGTTGTGCAGGCCGGTTTAACTAAAATTATAAGAGTTGTTTACCTAAACATTAAAAACAGAGAGTCATATAATGCCTACCAATGATGATGATAAAGTTGACGCTACGCGTCGACATTTCTTAACTTCCAGTGCAAAGATAGTAGGAGGAGTGGGGTTGGTCACAACCGCTGTTCCTTTTGTAAAGTCTATGGAGCCCAGTGCCAAAACGCAAGCGGCGGGTGCGCCTGTTGAGGTTGATTTAAGCAAGATAGAGCCCGGTGAGATGGTGCGCGAAGAATGGCGCGGCAAGCCGATATGGATAGTCAACAGAACCCAGAAGATGTTGCAGACCTTAAAGGATGTAGAGCCGAAGTTGCGCGACCCCAATTCGGATGAGGCACAGCAGCCGCAGTATGCGCATAACGAATACAGGTCTATCAAGCCAGAGTTTTTGGTGTTGGTCGGAATATGCACGCATCTTGGATGTTCGCCGACCTTCCGACCCGATATTGCGCCAGAAGATTTGGGACCCAACTGGGAAGGTGGTTTCTTTTGTGCGTGTCATGGTTCGCGTTTTGATTTGGCAGGGCGTGTTTATCGTGGTGTGCCGGCACCTAAGAATTTGGAAGTTCCCCCTTATCGCTATGCTGCCGACGACAAGATTGTCATCGGCGAATCAGATAAGGAGAAAGCCTAGATGGAGCAGACAGGGCAGGCGGAGCAAACGACGCAGAAGACGACTGGTCTTTTGGGCTGGATAGACGAGCGTTTTCCTCTCAGTAAGATATGGCAAGATCATCTTGCCGGCTATTATGCGCCCAAGAATTTTAACTTTTGGTATTTCTTTGGTTCGCTCGCATTATTTATATTGGTGCTACAGATATTCACTGGTATTTTTCTGACTATGCATTACAAACCCGATGCGGCGAGTGCTTTTGCGTCGGTTGAATATATCATGCGCGATGTAGAGTGGGGGTGGTTGATTCGCTATATGCACTCCACCGGAGCGTCGGCATTTTTCATCGTTGTGTATCTGCACATGTTTCGTGCATTGATGTATGGTTCGTTCAAAAAACCGCGTGAGTTGCTGTGGATTATCGGCATGTTCATTTATGTCGCCTTGATGGCGGAAGCGTTCATGGGGTATTTGTTGCCGTGGGGGCAGATGTCTTATTGGGGGGCGCAAGTCATCATCAATTTGTTTGGGGCAATTCCTTATATAGGTGAGGACTTGGCAATTTGGATACGCGGCGACTATGTAGTTTCGGATGCAACACTCAATCGTTTTTTTGCCTTTCATGTTATTGCATTCCCACTGATATTGGTGGGTTTGGTTTTCATGCACATCGTGGCACTCCATGAGGTAGGTTCCAACAACCCCGACGGGGTTGAGATTAAGAAAAATAAAGGTGCCGACGGCAATCCTGTAGACGGCATTCCTTTTCATCCTTATTACACGGTTAAGGACATCGTCGGTTTGGTCGTGTTCTTGCTGTTCTTCTCTATCGTCGTATTTTATATCCCTGAGATGGGCGGTTATTTTCTAGAACATAATAACTTCATAGAGGCGAATCCTTTGGTGACACCTGAGCACATATCACCGCTTTGGTATTTCACGCCTTTCTATACGGTGTTGCGTGCGATACCCGACCCGTGGTACGGTGTATTGGCAATGGGTGCGGCTATCATCATCTTGTTCTTTATGCCGTGGATAGATAAAAACCCGGTTAAGTCGGTTCGCTATCGCAGTACTTTACACAAACTCAACCTTGCCGTATTTGTGGTTGTTTTTATCTATTTGGGTTATCTAGGAACTTTGTCGGTCAACCCGTTTCGCACTGAGATGGCGGTGCGCTTCAGCGAGCTTTACTTTTTGTTCTTCTTTATATTGTGGACGCACAGCAAACCGCGCTCTAACTTATTCAACAGAGGGTGGCTGGTATTTTGGATTGCCTTGATCAGCATTTACGATGCGCAGAGAATCTCTGACCAACCTGCCGATTTAGTTATATATTCGTGGTTTATCCCGGTAGTCTATTTACTAGTACAACTATTTTTGCCGACGGTAAAAACTTTTACGCAATGGTCGGCGGACAAGCCTGAACCCGAAAGAGTGCAAGCATGACGCAGCATTTTCGTCTAGTGCTTGCCGCATTGATGGCGATATTTTTGCTGGCGACGGCATCCGCTGTTGGTGCAGTCTCGCAAGGGTATCCGTTGCAGAGCATAGAGGTAGACATACACAACCGCAATACGCTACAACGCGGCGCAAAATACTTTGTCAATTATTGTTTAAGCTGTCATAGTTCTCGCTATGCGCGCTATCAGTGGGTCGGGCGCGATTTGGGTTTGACCGAAGAGATGGTGAAAAGAGATTTTATCTTCACTGATAGCAAGATCGGCGATTTGATGGTAGTGTCGATGCCCAGTGAGGGTGCGCGAAATTGGTTTGGTGCAGTGCCGCCAGACCTAACCTTGGTCTCTCGCGCACGCGGTAAAGATTGGCTCTATACTTATCTCAAGGCTTTCTATTTGGACGACACGCGCCCTATGGGAGTCAACAACGCAATATTCCAGCATGTTGCGATGCCTCATGTAATGTGGGATTTACAAGGCTGGCAAAAGCCGATATACAAGACTATCACCGATGAGAATGGCAACGATAGACAAATTATTGCCGACTTTGAATTGGTTCAGCCCGGTACCTTGTCGCCAGAAGAGTACGATAGAGTGGTCAGAGACATCGTTACCTTTTTGACTTATTTGGCAGAACCGGCAAAACTAGAACGTCAAAGTGTTGGGATATGGGTTATTTTATTCTTACTCGGTTTGTTGGCGGTGGTCTATTTGCTAAAACAAGAATACTGGAAAGATGTCAAGAAATAACTACTCGCTGCTGGATAAACAATTTACCCTAAAACTATATTCAGCACCTTCGTGTCCGCAATGCCATCGTGTTCGTTTTCTATTAGCCGAAAAAGAGCTTGATTACGAAACAATTATTGTTGACGGAAACAACAGACCATCGGAGCTTGCCGATCTCAATCCATACAACGCAGTGCCTACTTTGGTTGATCGCGACATCACCGTATACGAACCGCGTATTATATTGGAATATATAGACGAGCGTTATCCGCATCCACCGATGATCCCACCTGACCCAATTTCACGCGCCAACTTTCGGATGGCGATGTACCATTTAGAGAACGATTGGTACAATCAAGTGAAAAAACTATCGTCACCCAGCAGGAGAATAGCGAACACGGCAAAAAACGCAATGCAAGAAACGTTAATAGCCAATGCCGACATGTTCAAAGCGAATCGTTTTTTTTGGGATGAGGAATTCACCATATTGGATTGCAGCATAGCACCTATCTTGTGGCGTTTATCGAGCTTGGATGTTGATTTACCTAAAAAGAACAGTAGCCCGATCCGTCATTATGCCAAGCGTATTTTTGAACGTCCCGCTTTTCGTAAAAGTCTGACCGAAGTAGAAGCCGAAATCAACAAGTAGAACCAACACGTAAACTACATGTGTAGGGGCGGACTTATATGTCCGTCCTACGGCACCGTCCTGCACAAACCTAACCGCCACGCGCCATCAAATTTATGCAAACCATTTGCCGGATACTCGCACGAATTCAACCGCTCCGCGCCATTAAATTTATGCAAACCATTTGCCGGACACTCGCACGAATCCAACCGCTCCGTGCCATTAAATTTATGCAAACCATTTGCCGGACACTCGCACGAATCCAACCGCTCCGCGCCATTAAACTTATGTTAACCACCCGTAGGGGAGGGCTAACATGGGATTGTTGAAAAAGTGTCTGCATTAGTACATTCCCCTCCTTTGGAGGGGTGGCAGGCGAAGCCTGACGGGGTGGTTGTTAAGGTTCTGAACAATGTTACGCCGATTGACCTACTGGCTCAATCGGCGGTTCTATTTTTCAACAGCCCCACATGCCCTCCCTAAAGTACCGTACTTGTACCATCTCAACCGCTCCGCGCCATTAAATTTATGCAAACCATTTGCCGGGTACTCGCACGAATCCAACCGCTCCGTGCCATTAAATTTATGCAAACCATTTGCCGGACACTCACATGAATCCAACCGCTCCACGCCATTAAACTTATGTTAACCACCCGTAGGGGAGGGCTAACATGCCCTCCCTAAAGTACCGTACTTGTACCATCTCAACCGCTCCGCGCCATCAAATTTATGCAAACCATTTGCCGGATACTCGCACGAATCCAACCGCTCCGCGCCACTTGGTTTTGGTTTCAATAAACGAAATGGATGAATGGATCATGCGTGCAGGCGCATCGCGTTAGGGAGGGCATGTGGGGCTGTTGAAAAAGTACCATCATGCATCGTAGGGGGTAATTGTCTAGTGCAGAACCACCACAACCACCCCGTCAGGCTTCGCCTGCCACCCCTCCAAAGGAGGGGAATGTACCAATGCAAACACTTTTTCAACAGCCCCATGTTAGCCCTCCCCTACGGTTTGCGTGAATTATGTGGCGGATGACAGCACTTTTTCAACAGCCCCATGTTAGCCCTCCTCTACACATGTAGGTTACGTTGTGGTTCTGTATCAATCAGGGAGTTTCGGTTTCGGGTTCAATTGGTGGCGGCGGTGGTGGCACATAAGGTTTGCAGCGTCTCTCTATTGCTTTTTCAATTTCCTTTTTGGTAGTTTCAATTTCCTCAAGGCTACTATATGTTTTACATAGATAATCGGGCTTCAGAGTTGTGTCCCAATTTTTAGGAGTTCCTATCGGAAAGAAAGTTTCGAGAAGTTGTTCGCCGGAAGGTCTCCATGCCCATGAATAGTCAATTACCGTCCTCTCGTCTAATATTGCATCGGCAAGATTTACAGCACTAAAATTCACGGCAAAAAGATTCGCATCGGAGAAAATCGCATTGCTGAGATTAGTGGCAGTAAGGTCAGTGGCAAAAAGATTGGCACCGGAGAGGTTAGCACCGGAGAGGTTAGCACCGGAGAGGTTAGCACCCGATAGATTAGCATCCGAGAGGTCTGCGCCGGAGAGGTTTACATCGTGTAGACGGGCAGCGGTGAGATTTGCTCCAGAGAGAACTGCATCGCTTAGATTAACATCGGAAAAGTTGACTTCGGAAAGATTTACTTGTTTAAGAGATATACGTTCCAAGCTGACACCCTTTTTAGTCTCCAATGTTGCAGGTGAAAGGTCTATGCCTTGAAAAAGATGCTGTGTTACCGACAAGTTAAGTTTGTCGCCGACTGGTTCTTTTTGTACTAATAAGTATTTCAGGGCTTCAATTTTTTCGTTATGGTTAGAAGTTTCATCGTTGACGATTTCCCAATTATCCTCTATGACGCTCTCTTTGAATAAATCGTCTTTTATTACGATAATGATCGACACGAGAACGACTATTGAAACGAGGCCTATCCATAGTAGTTCGTAGTGTTGTGTTTTAAGTTCGGGTAATTTCATCTTTTGCCTATTTTTAGTTTAGTACATTAAATTTTGCAATACCGTTCATGCCTAATTTCAACCCATCTTGGGACTTGAATCTGAGCAAAGCCTTAACACTTTGATCAAGCGGGTCAACTTCTTGTGATAAATCGCTTAGTTCGGCACGGTAGTTTTTACCCATTATATCAACTTTTACGGTATCGCCGATTGAGAGTTTGTTTAGCCATACCCATGGCAAAAAGACTCGGAAATAAAAAGGTTGATCGTCAATGACTTCCATAACTGGTGCGAGTTCGGCAGCGGTTTCGTATTCACGCACCAGCATTTTAAGAACGCGCCCAGAGAACGGAGCGAGTAATCGGCAGTTTTTTATACGCCCGCGTATATTGTTGAGTTTTGTCAGTGCGAGTTCGGTTTTCAGTTTCAGTAGTTCTAGAGATTGTGGTGACACCAGCATCTCTTCGGCTTCGCGTTGTTTTGCCTCATAGTCAAATTTTGCAACTTCGTGCGAGAGTCTGGCTTCCTCAAGTGCGGCACGTTCTATAGAGCAATCAAATTCAACCAGCAAGTCGTTTTTGTTGAATTGCGCACCTTCTTCGGTATGCAATTTAGAGACGGTTGCACTTATTTGGCTATTTATTTTCAATCGATTTTTAGCCAACACAATGCCTCGCCGAGTATAATTTTCTACGCTCTTAGCGGCGGTTGCCGGCGTTTGTTGCATCTGTTTCGCTCGCTCATTCTGGACACGGTTCTTTTGTGCTTGTGCTTGTGAACATAGAATGAATGTAAGTATCACGGATAAGAAGATTATCTTCAAGAAACCGACACGCATTTTATCGTTAGTCGGACAATTTCAGTGCAATAAACAACGGATTTTCGCTGTTTCTGATGACCAGCAACGCAACAGAGCGATCTTTGGGGAGCTCGTCTACGATTTCCTCAAACTGTTCTACGGTTTCAAATCGTTGTTTGTTTAGCATAATCAATATATCGCCCTCTTGTATGCCTGCTTTTTTAGCGTCACCGTCTTCTATGTCTTTTACAATCAAACCACCTTCCTTGAAGTTTGGTTTTTCTCTCTGTTCTGCATCGAGTTCTTCCAGTGTCATGCCGAGTATCTCGGAGTTTTTGGGTTTTGTGTTTGCACCCATCGCCATGGCTTCATTCGACGGCAGTTGTTCAATTGCGACCTCTATATCGATTATTTTGTCATCTCTTAGTATCTCTACAGATGCTTTTTCTCCTGCCGACACGCTACCGACCATCGGTGGTAGCATAGAGGAGGACTCAATCTCCATATCGTTGAAACGCAGTACAACATCGCCTACTTCTATACCGGCTTTCTCAGCCGGACTGTCTTTGATAACTCGGCTGACCAATGCGCCTATGGGTCTGTCCATATTGAAAGACTCAGACAAGTCGCCGGTGATTTCTTGTATATAGATACCCAGCCAACCACGCACGACTTGCCCGGTATCTTTTAATTGCCCGACTATGTCGAGTGCGAGATCTATAGGTACAGCGAAAGACAAACCGGCATAACTACCAGTTCGGCTATAAATTTGAGAATTGATGCCGACGACCTCGCCGTCTAAATTGAATAACGGCCCGCCTGAGTTACCCGGATTAATTGCAACATCAGTTTGCAGAAAAGGCACATAATTGCTGTCCGGCAAGCTACGCCCTTTGGCACTGACGATGCCGGCGGTAACCGTATAATCAAAACCGAAAGGTGCACCAATGGCTAGCACCCATTGTCCGACTTTTAAGGATTCCGAAGATCCCATCGTGAGGGTTGGTAAGTTTTCGGCATCTATTTTCAGAAGCACGACATCGCTGAGTTCATCAAAACCTATCACTTCGGCAATCATCTCACGGCGGTCGTTTAGTTTGACGATGATTTCATCTGCATTCTTGACGACATGATAGTTGCTGATAATCTCTCCGTCGGGGCTGATGATGAAACCTGATCCTTGCGAATTTTTACTAGGCGGTCGTGGCATTTCATCGGGTGGCATGAATTTTTCTATAAAGTCTTCCCATGGGATATTATTGGGAAACTCTTCGGGTTTTTGGAATGTTCTTTTGCGAGGTTTATTTACAACGCTGATATTGACCACCGCTGGTGCCGCACGCTCGGCGAGTTCGGAGAAATCCGGTAAAGAGGTCTGTGCCGACAGCGGTAGGCAGATTAGCGCGGCGATCAGAATATATAAATATCGGTTCATCGGGTTAAACGAATGCCAAGTAAATTGGGAGAAAGCAGCCGCCGTTTTATCCATAGATACGAGGCGGCGACGCTACCTAGTCCTATTAGGACAGTTAGCCATTCTATGCCAAGCAGCAAATGAGTGACAGTCGCGGTAATTATCAGCGTTGCTACGGGGATGCCGTAGCACAATGCGGCAATTTTTAGTAGGGTATCGGAATAAACGGCAAGTCGCACTTCGGTTCCGCTTTCAAAAAGATGCTTGGTAGGCACTTGCCAAGTATTTCGGTGCCATGAAAAAATAGAACCAAAAGTATAAAGTGCGCAGATATTTTGCTTAAATCCGCCACAACCCTCACAACCATCATTATCGGCATGAACGTTCAATGTCGCAACACCGCCTTTGCATTTCATGATGGTTGCTCGTTTAAGCCACCAAAATGGTTTATCCTTCTTGTTTTGCATCAATCAAGTACTCCGTTGTGTTTGTGTAAGTCGCATTAGTATAACAAATTACCTAGAAACTGAAACTTGCGCTTGTATAAAATGTTCTCTGTAATGCCTAAGTTCCTCTATGGAACCGTAGATATCTTGTTTTGCGCGATGGCTGGTCACTGCATCACTCTTATAGACGACATCAGGAGCCCAGCGAGCGACCAATTCTTTGAGTGTGCTAACATCCAAATTTCTGTAATGAAAAAATCTTTCCAGTTCGGGCATCAGGCGAGCTAGAAAGCGGCGATCTTGGCATATACTGTTGCCGCACATTGGGGAGCAATTCGCAGAGATGTGTTTCTTTAGAAATTTGAGCGTCTGCACTTCGGCTTCTGCGACACTGATATCACTTTGTCTGACCTCGTCCAACAAGCCCGAGGCAGTGTGGTGTTTTTTGTTCCATTTATCCATCTTTTCAAGTATATCTTCGGGTTGGTAAATCACCAGTTCCGGTCCTTCTTCAATAATATTTAATGCTTTATCAGTGATTATAGTTGCAATCTCTATTATATAATCGGAGAAACAATCTAGACCTGTCATTTCAAGATCTATCCAAATTAGGTTAAACTTATCAACCGCCATAACGATTCATTATAAATGAAAAAGCAATGATTAAAAAAATTCTTTGTGCGGCTATATGCGCTACACTCAATATAGCCATAGCCGCAAACGATAACATACCACCTCACTATAGTGCCGAATGTGTTGCTTGCCACGAACAAATGGTGAGCGGCGATGCAAAAGTTTTATATACGCGCAAGGATCGTCTTGCTAAAAATTACCAAGAATTGAAACAGCGTGTGCGTTATTGCAAGGATCAACTTGAGCTTGATTGGAGTGAGGAACAAACGCAAACCGTCGTGGAGTATCTAGCAAAAAATTATTACGACTATCGCCCATAACGCGTTGCACCTGCACAAACCCAACCGCTTGCGCCACCAAATTTACGATAACCACCCGTAGGGGAGGGCTAACATGCCCTCCCTAAAGTACCGTTCTGCACAAACCCACCGCTTGCGCCACAAGATTGTGGTTTGCATAAATTTGATGGATGAATGTATAAATCGTGCGAGTACGCCGCGTTAGGGTGGACATGCTAGTCCACCTCTGCGGTGTATGAAATACTTTTTCAAAAATCCCATGTTAGCCCTCCCCTACATATGTAGGTCACGTTGCGGTTCTGCACTCTGCAATCGTATATCGTGAATGTCCGGCAATATCTTTTAGACAATGAATATCCTCAAAACCTGCGCGTCGCATCAGATGCTCCACTGCTTTGGCTTGTTTATAGCCGTGTTCTACGAGTAGCGTGCCGTGCCTAGCAAGATGCTTTTCGGCATGAGTAATAATTGTGCTTAATGCGGCGATGCCGTTGTCTTTGGCATATAACGCAAGGTCAGGTTCCGCTGCGATTGTGTCTTGGTCTGCCTCAGTATTGTCAAACGCAACATAAGGCGGGTTAGCGATAATCCAATCAAAACATCCGTTGATATTTTGATACCAGTCACTCTGCACAAAAGTTATATCGCATCGATGCCGTTGTGCATTGTTCTGTGCAACACCCAACGCATCCAAGGATATGTCGCTCGCTACGATTTGCAAATCAGGGCGATGGCAAGCGATTGCAACTGCGATATTGCCACACCCAGTACCAAGTTCCAGCAACCGTGCATTAGGCGGCATAGAGTTAATCGCATATTCGACTGCAATCTCGGTCTCTGGGCGAGGTATCAGCACCGCCTCGTTGACTATGAAGTCTAAACCGTAGAACTCTTGATAGCCTCTTAAGTAAGCTAGAGGTTTTCCGGTTTTGCGTTTTTCGGTAAGCTCTTTCAATCTCTCGCTTTGGGTATGGTTGAGTTGATATTCGGAGTGTGCATAAAGCCACGCGCGATCTTTGCCCAACACATGGCTCAACAGGTAATCGCCGTCATCAGAGTTTTCAGCAAGCATCGTTTGTGTATAGTGTCGTGCGGTTTGTATATCCATCATTCTTTGTTGAGGGCGGTTAGCAAATCGGCATGGTGTTCGTTGACCAGCGGTTTGACCAGCATGTCCAAGTCGCCTTCCAGTAATTGCGGTAGCTGGTAGAGCGTCAGGGCGATACGGTGGTCGGTGACCCGACCTTGTGGAAAGTTATAAGTACGGATGCGCTCGGAACGATCGCCGCTACCGACTAAATTGCGACGGTTTTCGGCATGTTCTTGCGCTTGCTTGCGTCGCTCTGCGTCTAGGAGCTTGGCTTGCAATAACGAAATCGCGCGCATTTTGTTTTTATACTGCGAGCGTTCGTCTTGACATTCAACGACGATACCGCTGGGTTGATGAGTGAGGCGGATTGCCGAGTCGGTTTTATTGACATGTTGCCCGCCGGCTCCGGATGCTCTAAAAGTATCAATGCGTACCTCGCTCATATCAATCTCTATATGATCTATTTCTTGTGCTTCCGGCATCACTGCTACGGTTGCCGCCGAAGTATGAATGCGTCCTTGCGATTCAGTTTCTGGCACGCGCTGCACGCGATGTGCGCCCGATTCAAATTTAAGGCGAGAATAAACTGCGTCACCTTTGATTTTTGAGATAATTTCCTTGAACCCTCCATGATCTCCTTCGTTGACATTTAATATTTCTATCTGCCATCGCTTTTTTTCCACATAACGACTGTACATGCGAAATAGGTCACCGGCAAAAATAGCAGCTTCGTCGCCACCAGTGCCGGCTCTAATTTCTAAAAATATGTTCGCTTGATCGTGCGGGTCTTCAGGTATCAGCAACTGTAGTAATTCGTGTTCTAGTGTTGTTTGCCGTTGCTGCAAATCCTTGATTTCCTCTTGTGCAACAACGCGCAGCGCATCGTCTGGCTCAATTAGTAATTCTTCAGCTTCAGCGATTTCATCGTTACATTCGCAGTATGCCTTATAGTGTTTGACGATTGAATCTAAGTGTGCGTATTCCTGCCCGAGCTTTTTATACTGTGCTTGATCTTGGATGATCTCAGGGTTGGCTAATTGCGACGCTATTTGCTTATGGTGTTCGGATGCCGCATCTAGTTTTTTGAGTATTGAAGGTTTCATTTTTCTATGCTTTGCTTATTGTACAATTGGGTTGCGGCACGGATTAAATCTGCATCGCCACTTGCGGCAGCTTTATTGAGCGTTTCAATTGTTCGGTGCATCAGTTTAGCGGTTAGTGTATGTCTTAGATATTCTAGGGCTTGTGCAGGATCTTTGCCTTGTTCAATCATCGCAAGCGACTTTTGATATATGTTGGTGCTTTGCTCGTCGGCTTCAGCTTTGAGTTGAGTAATCATCTGTGCGACTTGTCTGGTATTCAACCATCGCATAAAGTTTTGAATCTCATGTTCAATAATCTTCTGTGCCTCGCCGATATTGCTGATGCGATGATGCTTGTTGATATCTACAATTTGGGTTATGTTTTCTAGCGTGTAAAGATAAACATTTTCTATGTTTGCAACCGTAGATTCTATATCTCGAGGAAACGCTAGGTCAACGATACACATAGGATTTTGTTTACGCCGTTTCAATGCCTGCTCGATTGTCGTTGTTCCGAGTATTGCACCCTTGCTTGCCGTGCAACTAATAATCAAGTCAAAGTGGTGCAGAGATTCGGAAATCTCATCAAAAAGGAGGGTGTCGGCATCCAGCTGTAATGCCAGTTTTTCGGCATTTTGCGGTGAACGACTAGCGATAGTCAAAGTGCCGATGTCTTCGCTTTTTAGCTGTAAGGCGGTCGCTTTTATCATATCGCCCGAACCGATCATCAAGGCGTGGCGAGAAGATAGTTTCGCAAAGATTTTTTGAGATACCTCAACCGCAATAGAGGGATACGAAGTTTTATATTGTCCCAAAGCCGTCTCGCTGCGTATTCGCTTGGCAGTGTACAAAGCGTATTCAAACAACTTGTTTAATACGGTATCAGTGCGGTTGTTGGATAATGCAGTTTGATACGCGGTTTTGACTTGCCCTAAGACTTGCGGTTCACCGACAATCTCCGATTTGAGACTGCCGGCAACTTCAAACAAATGACGCACTGCTTTGACATCGCCGAATTGAAAAAAATACTTCGCATTGTCGGTGTATTCAATGCTTCCTAGAGTGCATAACCATTTTATAAGCTGCTCTGCTTGAACATTGTCCGATATCTCCACATAAAGCTCGCAACGGTTGCAGGTAGAAAGTATTACGCCATACTGGATGTGCAACTGTTTCTCAAGTTCCGACAGTGCACCGTGAATGGAGTCTGTAGGCAGACTTAATTTTTCGCGAATTGCAAACGGAGCCGTATGATGATTGAGACCGACAACAGCTAAACTCATTACTCTATATACTCAAAGGATGTGATTATGGATGCGTAAAGCGTAGTTTAGCAGATATACCGCAGTCTCTGCATTTTCAACAGCCTCTTAATCTCATATGAGGTTGTTGAAAAAGTACGTTATCGCTCAAACGTAACCGCTTGCGCCATTAAATTTATGATGACCACCTGTAGGGGCGGACTCGTATGTCTGCCCTAAAGTACTGTTCTGTACCAACAGAACCGCTTGCGCCACTAAATTAACGATAACCACCTGTAGGGGAGGGCTAACATGAGGCTGTTGAAAAATAGAACCGCCGATTGAGCCAGTAGGTCAATCGGCGTGACATTGTTCAGAACCTTAACAACCACCCCGTCAGGCTTCGCCTGCCACCCCTCCAAAGGAGGGGAATGTACTAATGCAGATACTTTTTCAACAGCTCAAGGTCACCCCGGCGACGGCTGCTGATGACTTTGGGTACTTGCAGGGTAATCCAGTGTCGGTATGTGATATGCTGCATATATATAAGCATAGGAGTAAATGGAGATGTCAGAAATTGCACTATACAATGCACTTACTAAATTAGGACTCAATCATGACGAGGCAAAAGAAGCCATAGCCGATGTTGTGAGTTCAAAGGACGTAGCAACTAAGACAGATATCATAGAACTAAAAACAGAAACGAAAGCCGATATCAAAGATATGGCGACCAAGGCCGACATAGCAGAGCTAAAGGTGGAGGTAAAGAAGGAGATAGCAGCAGTAAAGTCGGACATACGAGAGATACGGACTGAATTGAAGTACTTACGCTGGCTGATTGTAATTGTTGTTAGCATTGCTGTCGGAGTGATTAAATACCTCTAAAATAGTCTCAGAACTTCGGCGATCGATTTTACACAAAAATGCTCATCGGAAAACTTACTCTGATGATGAGTGCTAAATTTAGGAAGCAGGTCAAGAGCAGACCCTTGACACCCACCATCTTTGCACCCACCATCCCGCCCCAATATGTCATGGCATCGTACAGCATCGTACATTATTCTAGTTTTGTGATAAACTGCGAGTTCTACGATAAACAATAGAGGAAGTAAATAGAAATGACTGAGATCGCGTTATATGACACATTAAGAAAGATACCAGAAGTATCCGATGCAGAAGCAAAGGAAGCCGTTGCGGATCTTGCGAATTCAAGGGAAGTAGCTACGAAGGCAGATATAGCAGAACTAAAGGCAGAAACGAAGGCAGATATAGCAGAACTAAAGGCAGAAACGAAGGCTGATATAGCGGAGGTAAAGGCTGATATAACAGAACTAAAGGCAGACAACAGGGCTATGAAGTGGATGTTAGGTTCATTACTAGTAATAAATGTTGCCATTATTGTGTCGGTAGTTAGCTTATTGGTTAGGTTTGCATAGAGCAGTTATCTTGCTCATTGTATCTTAAAATCATCGGTCAATAACCTGATTAGTATGTGGGTTTACCGTCAAATTTACCATAACCGGTAGGGGCAGAATAAAGCCGCCGATTGAGCCAGTAGGTCAATCGGCGTGACATTGTGCAGAACCTTAGCATAATTGCTAAACGCATATATTACAAAATGCATAGGCCACCCTTCCAAAAAAGGGGAATATCACTTTTTCAATAGCTCCTCATTACTACTTCGCGCTAACAAGCATCGTACATCACATTGACAAAAACTAGGGTTATGGCAATAATAAGTACCTAACCATTTTCATAGGGAGGGGGCTCTGAAGATGGAACTATCCAAAAAGCTTTTACGCATAGCTTTATTCATAGGGGGGATAGCACTTTGTCAATATGTGATTGTACAAGATTCTGTTGCTCAGGAACTATGCGTTATAAATGAACAAGACAGCGATGCCGACGAAGACGACTTGGGGGGCGCGGACGATATAGACGAAGACGGTGACGGTCTAATAGAGATCTGTAATTTAGAAGGACTCAATGCAATCCGTTATCAGCTAGACGGCAGTGGCTACAGACCCAGTAGCAATTCAGAAGCCAAAATTACCGAAGGGTGTCCAGTATTAGGCTGTATTGGTTATGAGCTAATCGGAGACTTGGATTTTTTGGACGATACAAGCTATTTTTCTGTTGAGAACACCGCCACTTGGATTAGCGGGGCAGGGTGGCAACCGATAGGAACGACTGCGGCACCCTTCCGGAGCGTCTTTAACGGCAACGGTTATACGATTTCCAATCTCAGTATAGACAGACCGGACGATGATAATATTGCTTTATTCGGTGTTGCCCGTGGCGCTGATATCATCAATATCGGTTTATTACATCTAGAAGTCACTGGTGGGGATCGTGTCGGCGGCTTGGTCGGATGGAGCAATGCCAGCATGATTATTAACAGCTATGCGATTGGTCGGCGTGTCGGAAATACTCGGGTTGGTGGTTTGGTTGGTTGGAATGACGACGGGGAGATTCACAAGAGTTACACGATGGGGGAGACCGAAGCCATAGCAGAGGGTGGCGATGCCGGTGGTGTGGCAGGTGAGAATAGTGGGAATAGCAGAATCGTTAACTGCTACACCCGAAGCAACGTCATCGGGCGAGATAAGGTAGGTAGCATAGTCGGAGTAAACAGTGCTGTGGTCACCAAGTGTTATGCCTCCGGTATCAGTTGGATTAAGCCGGCAGCAGATAGATTTGAGAATCTTGGTGGTGGTGTAGCGGGATCTAATGAAGGTGGTCAAATGACCTATAATTATTGGAATTTTGAGGATCAATATAACTTTGATGAGGTTCAGAATGCATACGCGCCTTCTGGTGCCGCAGGTATTGTAGCCCTTCACACATTCGTTGGCCAAGATAGTAATTCGGGTGGTATGTTTTACACCTGGAGTAGCGACGATTGGGAATTCGGCAGCATAGAGCACGATTATCCGCAATACCCGATGCTTAAATATACCGTAAGGTCGGTTGCCGGTTTATCGGTTTGTAGCGCAACTGATGCGCCACGCTGCGGGAGTAAATTACCCGATCAATTTGATATAGATGAAGATAACGATGGTTTGATAGAACTCAGATATGTAGATGAACTTAATGCGGTGCGTTATCAGTTGGATGGTATCGGTTATAGAGCAAACAGCTCGGCGACCTTGGTTAGCAAGGGTTGTCCGCTCGTTGATGGCATAGAAAAATGCAGAGGTTATGAACTCGCCAGAGCATTGGATTTCGGGGCATCACAGGATAGCGATGACGAGGTAGGCTATTATTATTGGAATATCGAAAATAGACACCTCTGGTCACCTCAATCTCGCACTGGTCCGGGATGGCCACCAATCGGTTCTGCCGGCGATGGCTTAGACGCAGTCTTTGAGGGTAATAGATATCAGCTCTATGATTTATGGTTGAATAACCGCTCGGCTGCTGTCGGATTGTTTGGGGAAATAAGTGAGAACGGCAAAGTCAGCGGTGTTCTTTTTGTATTTCCGCGGGTTGTCGGTGGTATTGAAGTCGGCACTCTAGCAGCTGTCAACTTGGGTCATGTTAGTGAAAGCGGTTCTTTTCTCGGTTATGTAGAAGGGGATAGCCTCGTCGGTGGTTTAGTCGGTACGAACAATGGCATCGTACACAATACCTTTGTCAACGATTTGGAAATGATATGCGGTGCCGGACAATGGCACGGTGGTGTGGTAGGGCGTAACGACAAAGGTGCGGTGCTTTCGTATAGTTATAGCCATACATTTGATAAATATTTTAACCGGATAATTTGCTCGGAGGGGAGTCGGTATATCGGTGGTTTAGCCGGAGGTAATAGCGAGAATAGCACCATCACTCACAGCTTTGCACAGATGTTGGTAACCGGAGGTAATTCAATCGGCGGTTTGGTAGGCCTCAATAGCGAAGGGAGCACTATTGAAAATAGTTATGCACTGGGGGATGTTAATGCAATCAACACCATTGGAGACTCTGTCGGTCAGATCGGTGGTTTGGTTGGTGCTAATAACTCTAGAATTGCTAATAGCTATGCAATCGGAGCGGTGGTGGGAAGGAATGCAACTGGAGGCTTGGTCGGCTCTGCCGATGAGAATGGTTTAGTAATAGATAGCTATTGGGATACCGAACTGAGTGGAAAATCAGACAGTGCTGGCGGCAGCGGGTTGCGTGGAGAACAGCTTAGAGCACCGACTACCACAACCGGGATATATGCGAATTGGCATCATGCCGATTGGGACTTCGGTAGCGATTTACAATATCCAGTGATCAAGTCTCCGCTTTGTGTGAGCGAAGTTGCTCCCGCTACATGTAAAAGACTGTTGGGCGCGCAACGTTTGTCACTGCAGAAATTGCTTTTACCACCGCATATCACCTTGGTCCCAGAGCTCAACCCGGCAAGAATAACCTACGATATAGTTATTCCGGAAGGTCTAAACGAAATTGAAATTACTCCTTTTGTAGACGATCCGAGCAGGCTTGCTTTTCTTAGGATATTAGATACTAATTTAGAAGATCAGCAAACACATAAGGTTGGAGCTGGTGACGAATTTAGCATACACATAACCAAATCCGACTTCAATTTCGTATCGTATAGAAGAAGTTTTGTTGCTCCTTCATTTTTTATAAACGAGATGATTACCAAAATTAATTATAACGACGAGGAGCTAGGCGAAAATAGCATCATTACCATCAACGAGGGCGACGTTCTAGATTCGCAGTTGAAGGGTGATTTGTTGCTTAGCAGGCTATCGACTGCATTTGATAGAGATGCTTTTGAGGAAATTTCTGCCGGCACCAGTGTAAGCTATTCGTGGAGTGATTTGTCGGGTAACGATATTTTATCCACAGTGAATACGCGACAGGTTAATTTAATGGTGCCACCCATATCCGAAGCGATAGTTCCGGAGGATAGCGAATTAAGCGATATTAAACTAAGTTTTAATATACGCTATCGTGAAACGAGTAGCAGCAGAGCAATCATTTTGAGAGTTCTTAAAATCAACAATGGTTTTATCTCGTTGGCTGCCCCTGCCATAGAGCCCGACAGATACCAAATGGTAGTCGATCTGTCAGAAGATCCAGATGGGGTCAATCAAAACCCTATGCTTGAATACCGATGGCAGACTCGTGCATCCGACGCGGAAACTTGGCACGATATAGAAAATGCGACGAATTCCTATTACCTTTTTGCCGATGCAACTCCAGATAATCAGTATCGCGTATTGATCGAGTATACAGACGGACAAGATTACTCACAACAGCTTGAATCACTTCCGATTACTTATGACGATCCGAACTCCGCAGACATAGCTTTGAAAAAGTTACAATTAAGGGCAAACGGCAATGTAGTTGCTTTGACGCCGTCTTTTACAATGGCAAGTACGGCAACCCGGTTTGAGGCAGAGGTTGCAAACAGCGTAGATACTATTTCGCTGGCAGTGGCAGCCAGTCATAATCTTACTGCGTTGAGAATAAACGGAGATCACTTTTTGTTGAATGAGCGAGCGTTAGATATCGGCATAGAGGTCGGTACGAATCTGATAGAGATTGAAGCACGCGCGCCGAACGGAAACACACAAATTTATATTATTGCAGTGGAGCGCAGGAAAAGTAACAATGCGAACTTAAGCGATTTAGCAGTAGCCCCAGGCAACTTGGACTTTAGTAGCTGTAATGACGACTGCACCATCACCATAGATAATAGTATTAATCAGGTTTTGGTGACCGCAAAAGCAGCCGACAGAGAGGCGAGCATCACTATAGATGGCAGGCCTGCTGTATTGAGAGATCGCGTTGCGAGTATGGATATCACCAATTTACCGGTAGGTATTGTGAGAATTGTCCCTATCGTGGTGACCGCTGCCGATCGAGAGACGGAGAAGACTTATACACTCAAAATAATTAGGGTATCGCCACGCAACGATAATGCCGATCTCATCAGCTTGCAAATATCACCACTCGGCAATTTACCGCTGATGTTTAGTCGCAATATATATCAATATCGGATTGGTGTTTCTACTCCGACACGAATACTTCGGGTGCATGCGCAAGCGAGCGAAGGTCAGGCATTTATTGCAATAAACAATCGGCCCTCAACTGTTCGTATTGCCACTGCGGATATTATGCTAGCAGGCATAGGCGAAGAAACTCCAATTACGATTATCGTAGAATCACCCGATAGAGGGACAATGCAAAGCTATCAGATGACGGTGATTAGAGAGCCCGACCGCGCCCAACGATTAGAAAGTCTAGATTTATCCTTTGATTATGCTTATTTGCAACCGCGTTTTGAGGGCGAGTTATTCGACTATACGCTCAATGCACCGTTGGGGATACAACAGCTACAAGTCACACCGACCTTAGCCACTACCGAATCGGTCACCATTAATATATTGAGTTCGGCGGATAGCGGTTTTTCTATTAATGCGCAAAGTGGCGTACAAAGCGATGCGATTCCATTGAATATGAGTACCGCCACGATTATTACCATCGTTGTAACAACGAGCTTGGATCGCGGAGAGGATTCGGTGGTATATCGAATTGATGTTACGCGAGATGCCGACGGCGATGGTATTTGGGATAGTAGCGATATAGATGCCGACGGTGATGGGCTGATAGAAATTTATAATTTGCATGGATTGAATGCAATCCGCTATCGCTTAGACGGCAGCGGTTATATGGAAAGCGCAGAAGATGTTAAGAACACAACCGGTTGCCCTGAGAATGGTGGCTGCAAAGGCTTTGAACTACGCTCGGATTTAGACTTTTTAGATGAGGCGGATTACCTGAACCAGTCCGATAAAATCGCTTGGACTAGCGGAGCAGGTTGGGATCCGATAGGAACAAGCCGTGAGCCTTTTAAGGCTATTTTTGACGGCAACGGTCATACGATTTTCAATCTTATGATAGATAGAACCGACCGCGATGATATCGCTTTATTCGGTGTGACCAGTGCCAGTACCATCTTTAATATCGGCTTGTTGCAGATCGAAATTAACGGGCGGAATAATGTCGGCGGATTAGTCGGGTGGAATGAGGGTGGTGTGATTGCCAACAGCTTTGCAATCGGTCGGCGAACCGGGAATACCCAAGTAGGTGGCTTGGTCGGTTGGAATAACGGCGGCGATATCGTTAACAGTTATGTGATGGGCGAAGTCAGAGGTGTAGGAGACAACCATAGAATCGGTGGTTTTGTGGGTCTTAACGATGCCGATGCGATGATTAGCAATGTCTATGTCAGGGCCGAGACATTCGGAAATACCGAAGTCGGTGGTGTGATCGGCGCGAATATGGCAACACTCAATAAATGTTACAATACCGGTGTAGTTCTGGTTGAGCCGTATACAGATCTTTATAATCATGCCGGGGGAGGAGTGATTGGAGTCGAGAACGGTGGCAATTCGAGTAATTGTCATTGGAACCTTGAGGGGCAATTTACTCTTCGTGGTATCGGTGGTATACCTTGGACAATCAAAGGACTGCAAACATTACAGAATCAAAATTACAGTTCAGAACGACCTTATTATACTTGGACCGAACAGGATTGGAAATTCGGTAGCTTAGAGGAAAGCTATGCTAGATATCCATTTCTTAGATATACGCTGGGGTCTGATGACGAATTACCTGCATGTGGCGGGAGCGGGCGCCCGATTTGTGAGAGTTTATTGCCACATCAACTGGATATAGACGAAGATAGCGACGGTTTGATAGAACTCAGGTACATAGATGAGGTTAATGCGATGCGCTATCAGATGGATGGTGCCGGTTATAGAGCGAGTAGTACTGCGGTTCTACTTACCGCAGGTTGTCCGATCGTCGGTGGTATAGAGAAATGCCGAGGTTATGAGATGGTGAGAACCTTTGATATAGGGACTGCCAGCGATCCGATCGAAGAATTGGCATATTATTATTGGAGAACAGAGAATAAAGAGCTTTGGGCGCGAACATTTTCTCCAGAAGAATCAGCGGTTCTTGGATGGCCGCCGATCGGTTCTGCCGATAATAAATTCAATGCTGGGTTCGATGGTAATACGCATATCATCTATGGTCTGTGGATGTACAATCGCTCTCCTGCAGGATTTTTTGGGGAAGTCGGAGAGGATGCAAGGATCAGCCGTATTCTTTTTCATAGACCGATCATTATCGGCGGTATAGAAGTTGGTGTGTTAGCTGGAAATAACGCCGGACAGGTTTCCGATGTCGGGACTTCCTTCCCTTATGTAAGTGGCAAGAGTCATCTCGGTGGTTTAGTCGGTAGAAATTCAGGTACCATTATCAGCAGCTATGCGGATCACCCCTGGTTAGTTTGCGATGGAGGGCAATGGTTCGGTGGTCTAGTCGGACGCAACGACGCTGGAATCATAGACTACAGTTTCGCCTACGCTCAGAGTACATCGTCGTTTAATGCGATAAGGTGTACGGGGGAGAGTCAATATGTCGGCGGCTTGGTCGGGGGGAATACTCGCGGTGGCATTATTGCCCACAGCCATGCAAGTGTACCTTTAGTCGCATACAATTTGATCGGTGGTTTGGCAGGTATTAATGTAGATAACAGTGTTATTCGAGATAGTTATGCAATAGGTGATGTAGAAGCGACCGGTCCAATCGGTGATGTCGGTGGTTTGGTTGGCTTTAATATAAGTAGTATTTTCAATAGTTATGCAACCGGTGTGGTAACGGGAAATCATCCCAGGGGTGGTTTAATCGGCTTTGAACTTAGTAAAGCACTAGCAGAAAATAGCTATTGGGATACCGAACTGAGCGGAATACCCAACGAGAATGATATCAGGGCTAAGAATAGCGCGGAACTTAGAACACCGACCACTGCCACCGGAGTATATGAAAATTGGCCTATTAGAGATTGGAATTTCGGTAGCGATATGCAATATCCAGCAATTAGACATCCGCAGTGTGCGATTGAAGCCGACCCCGCTAGTTGCACAAAACTGCTGGGCTATCAGCGCATGGGATTGCAAGAAATTGTTATGGATGAGAATCGGATGATATGGCCGAGGATTAGAGATAACATACCCGGATACTCTATCGTCGTTGGCGGCAGTGATACAGACATTGAAGTCATGCCGTTTGTACAAAATCCCGAAACACTTGTTTATATGAGTATAAACAATGGGAGGGTTGATAATGGGCAACCGTATACCATCAATCGCGACCTCAGTACCGTGCGTATATCGCATAGGAATACAACTTTCGTGCCGTATAACAGGGTTCGCCTTTTCTATGGTTTGGATGTGGTCAATATCATCCCGCAAATCGTTACTCGCCATTATCAACTAGGCGACAGCTATGCATTATCCGAGGGTAACTTGGCTGATGAATTTGTGGGGAGTTATATTATATGGGCAACGCCCCTCGGTGAAGCTCGCAGCGAACTAGAAGCTGGGGAGAATATAAGTTATGAGTGGGTTGATTCATCGGGTAGCAATTTTTTGGACGATACAGTAACAAACGATACCACCTTTCGCTTGCCAAGGATACCCACAGACATAGTGTCAGCAGCCGACCGGTTTGGGTATGTAGATTTGGACTTCCATGTAAAGTATCGTGACATCATTGCTGCTAAAAGGGTACAGTTGGAAATTAAGAAAGTGAACAACGGCACGGTCTCTTTGAATGCTCCAGTTGTGGAAGGTACAAATTATGTTCTAAACATCGATTTTTCCACTGACCCCGACGGAGTCAATCCGAATCCTGATATTTGGTATGAATGGGAAGTCTTCGCACCTTCTTCTAGGAACTGGCGACCTATAGCCGGGGCATTCAGCCCTACCTATTCGCTTAGAAATGTAATGCCCGACCATCACTATCGTGTGCGGATAGGATACCGAGACGGGCAAGGTTTTTTCAATATTGTTAGATCTTTGGGAACTACTTATCGGGGGCCAGCCGCCGACGATACAAGTTTGGGAAAATTGCAATTAGAAGTGGGTGCGCGCACGATAGATTTGCTTCCACAAGTCTCTAGCGATGAAAATGAAGAAATCACAAGGTATCGTGCACAAGTCAAACGTAGCGAGAATGTCGTCACGCTGATCGCCGAGGCTGCCCATGGTGCAGCAGAGTTGAGCATAGACGGAGGCGACTTTACGACTGGTGAACAAGAGAAGGAATTCAATTTGCAAACCGGAATAACATCAACGACGATTACGGTGCGTGCTGTGGACGGCTCTGAGCAATCTTATATCGTAGAAATAGATAGGCTTAGCAATAATGCTAATTTAGAGGATTTATCGATAACTCCGGGCAATTTGGATTTTGACAGTTGTAATACCAGTTGTAGCGTATCCGTTGCTAACAGTGTCGATTCGGTTTTGTTGACGGCGCGGGTTGCTCATCAAAACGCCACTATTACGATAAACGCAATGCCGGTAGATATTATTGATAAAGAAGCCACTACCGAAATTGCCGGTCTCAGTGTCGGGCGAACCACGACTGTCACCCTGGTCGTGACTTCCGAAGATGGAGAGCAGAGCAACCGTTATCTACTGAAAATCATTCGTGCCATAGCCCAAAGCGATAATGCTAACCTGAGCCATATCGCGTTGTTGCCACCCAGTAATTTACCGTTTGAGTTTGATGCGCGTCTGAGCCACTATCAAGTCAGTGTGCCGATTGAGACCAACATACTCGGAATCAATGCGCAGGCAAGCGAGAATGAGGCGACAATTTCGATAGATGGTAGTCTTCCGGTGATGCGCGTCACTACTGCGAATGTTGTACTGGCGGATGTAGGGGAACTAAAGACGGTTACAATTTTGGTGACATCACCGGATCGAACGACAACCCAAAGTTATACTTTGGCAGTGACCAGAGAAGTCGGTAGCGAAGCAAGGTTGGCAAAATTGCAGTTATACGACAGCGACTCGAATGTTGATTTAGTGAAGGGTTTTGATAGCGAGCGATATATTTATATCGTGCGTATCTCTGATGAAAATGTTGTAGTTCAAGCCGAAGCAATACACAAAGATGCAATCATTACTGGAGCTTGCGACACTTGTACGCCGGACACTTTCAGCGAAGGCAGCAATCGCTTGAGTCAAGAGCTTAGTTTAGATGGCAATCGATACCTAAACGACATCAAGATAAAATCGACCTCGGGCGACGGTTCTGATAGCAAATCATATACGCTGCTTGTCACTGGACCTAATCAGGGTGACGATATTGCGCTTTTGAGCGATTTGGATTTATCTTTGGATGATGCGGTCTTGGAGCCGAATTTTGAAAGCGGCATATTCAATTATAGTCTAGATGCGCCTTACGATATTAGCGATATCGCTTTGATAGCCACGCTAAGCAGTACCGCCTCGGCGAGCATTCATATCACCAGTTCGGCGGATGCCAGTTTTTCTATCGTCGCCGAGAGTGGTATTCAAAGCGAGGCGATTCCTCTAGATATAGCGTTCAATACGACTATTACGATCACGGTAAGCACCGATATCATAACAGACGATGTTATGGTGGTCTATCAAATTAATGTTATGCAGGATAGCGATAACGACGGCATTGCCAACGCAATGGATGTAGACGATGACAACGATGGTTTGATAGAGGTTCATAGCTTGGAAGACTTAGATAGAATACGTTTTCAATTAGACGGTAGCGGTTATGTTCTTAGCATCGGAGGATCCAAAGACACGACTGGTTGTGCCAGCGGAAGTGGTTGCATAGGATACGAACTGAGTCGCAATTTGGATTTTCTGAGTGATGGCAGTTATCGCGATGCACAAACTCGTAGAACTAATAAAATAGCTTGGACCACCGGAGCAGGATGGCATCCCATAGGGACTAGCACGCGACCTTATATGGGTGTATTCAACGGCAACGGTTATACAATCTCTAATTTGTTTATTGATAACACCATCGGGTCGCCAGTCGGGCTTTTTGCTCGGACTGCGGGTGCGATCATTGATTATGTCGGCTTATTGAATGTAAAAATTATCGGGTCGTGGGATACCGGCGGGCTTGTCGGTCGCGCAAGCGAGGCATCGATAATAAGCAACAGTTTCGTCACCGGTGATATCACCACAGCCAATAGAAACGCCGGCGGTTTGGTCGGTTCATTTGAAGGGACGGCATTCGAGAAATCCGAAATCAAGAATAGTTATGTGGTTGTCGAGATAGTTTCAGATACCGGCTTGGTCGGTGGCTTGGTCGGCACTATGAATGGCACTACTTCCATAGACGATAGTTATGCGATAAGTAGTCTAATCGGAGAGCGAGAGTTGGGCGGTTTGGTCGGCATAGGTCATAGCGATTCCCAAATCAACAATAGTTATGCAATTCCGATCGTGCAAGGAGATTTTATGCTGGGTGGTCTGATCGGTAATCGCAACGATACTGTGCTTGTTAGCAGTTATAGCGATAGCACAATCAGCGGCATAGCAGGCACTGCGATGGCCCCTCCGATGGATATTACTACCGAAGCACTACAAACGCCAACTGCGGCAGGCAGTACCGTGACCGAAGTTTATTATCAATGGAGTACCGATAATTGGAGTTTTGGCAATGCCGAACAATATCCAGCAGTCAAATACAATAATGATTTATGCGATACTTCTATTGCCCCCCAATGGGTACGCTGCGATGTCAAAGGTGTATCACTACCCGGACAACACCTGAGTTTGGTGGATTTGCAAATAGTGGAGCACCTAGACGGTGAAGCGTTTGACTCACCACTATTCCCAGAGCAGTTCAGCCTATTCACAGACGATTATACGTTGACGGTTTATGACCGTACGACCACCGTCACCCTAATTCCGATTTTGTCTAAAACCCATTCAACACCGACCATCGTTATCGCTAACAATAACGGTTACGAATCGGCTATAGCAGTTGGTGAGCGTGCCTTGGGCGTTCCGGTAGATAACGGTGCAGAGCTTGCGATTGCATTGCATGTGGATGAGCAACCGTTCGTCACACACGGTATTTCAATAAATTATTATACTGAGGTGACTTCTACCGATATAGATGCAGATGACGACGGTTATATAGATATTGACTCAGCCGATGGATTATCGGCAATTCGTTATCAAACCGACGGAACCGGTCTTAGAGAAGCAGAAAATAGGAGTAAATCTACCAGAGGATGCCTTGACGATGTTTGTATAGGCTATGAATTGACAAGCGATGTGGATTTGAGTTCCTATACAAATTGGCAACCGATAGCAAATCTCAACAGCGTATTCAAGGGCAACGGCTATACGATTTCCAATCTCACTATAAGCAGAGGCGGGGGCGATGATATAGCCCTGTTTGCTTCCACATTGGAAGGCTCTAAAATTGATTATGTCAACTTGGCGAACGTAGATGTGCTGGGATGGAATCAAGTTGCCGGTTTAGTAGGTAGCGGTCGCAGTAAGATCAGCAATAGTTCGGTATCGGGTCGCATTGTCGGCAACGCTAATGTAGGAGGGGTCGCCGGTATCATGTATGGAACAGGTGGCTTAATCAATAGTTATGCAATGATTGAATTAATGGGAAATAATAGGGTCGGTGGTTTGATCGGGTCTACCGATGCTCCGATTGACAACAGTTATGCTACAGGTAGTGTAACAAAGAGGAACGATAATGCGAGCCGATTGGGTGGTTTGGTTGGCTACTTAAATGGCGTTACAATTAGCAATAGTTATGCCGCTGTAGATGTCACTAGCAATAACCGTAGCGGTGGTATGGTTGGTGCTTTACTTTTTGGCAGACATGATGAAACTGTTAATTCTTATGCTATCGGTAGAGTAGAAGGTCGTAGCCGTGGCGGGCTTATTTCATATTTTGTTGTAGTTGTTAATAGCTATTGGAATAGGGATATCAACCCCGATCTACCAACGAATAATAGTACCGGTATAGCCAAAACAACCGCCGAACTCAAAGCTGGAACTGCGGGTAGCAGGGTAGGGGATATCTATCTCAACTGGAGCGATGCCAACTGGGACTTTGGTTCTACCGAGCAATACCCGGGCATCAAATATGCGATAGGTGATGAGGCCGACCCGGCGTGTCGTACTACAACCGATACAACGGTTATATTACCGATATGCGGCACTTTACTTCCTAATCAACTACACCGCCCTTCAGACTCGTATTTAACCGATTTGACGATAACGCCAGTGAAGGACTTCACTCCGCAGTTTGATACATTTAGCAGGGAATATCAAGCAACGGTTTCTAATTCAGCTGAGACTGTTATGATTACGATGCGGGCAGCAGGTCTTGATGCAAGTATCAAGCTCAATGTCAACGAAGATGAATATATTGCCGACCGTACATTATCCGAAAATATCTCGTTGAGAGAAGGCCTCAATTCTATCGCAATAGAGGTGACCGCCCCCAATGAGACGACCAACACTTATACCGTGATGCTCTTTCGTGAAGTTGACCCGAGTTTGATTGATATAGAATTATCCTCGTCCGAACTACACCTAGAACCGAATTTCAGTAGCGATATTTTTGATTATAGAATCCATGTTCCTTTTGACAATCGGCATATTGAGTTGATGCCGGTGCTGAGGAGTCCCGATTGGGTGATGATGCATATCACGAGTTCGGCTGATGCCGACTTTTCGATAAACTCAAGTAGCGGCACACGAAGTTATACGATCCCAATAGATCCGTCGTTTAATACGACGATTACGATTATCACGACGGTGAATGTTGCGGTCAGTGATGCCTCGCTAAGATATCTTATTAATATTAGCAAAGATTTAGACGGCGATGGCATATACGATAATACCGATGTAGACGACGACAACGACGGCTTAATAGAAATTCACAATTTGGAAGATTTATACGCAATGCGCTATCAATTGGACGGAAGTGCTTTAGTGACAAGTATTGAGGGTTCTGCAGACACTCTAGGTTGCGCCGCAGTGAGCGGTTGTATAGGTTATGAACTGACCGGTGATTTGGATTTTCTAGACTCAAGCAGTTATCGTGATATGCACAATCTGGCTAATAAAGATGTTTGGACCAACGGGCAGGGTTGGCCGCCGATCGGAAATGAAACACAGCCTTTCACCGCAGTATTTAACGGCAACGGCTACATGATATCCAATTTATACATAAACGATATAACCGCACTACCGGCAGGACTTTTTTCTAAAATTGCTGGTGCGACGATTGACAATGTCGGTTTGTTGAATGTGAATGTATCGGGTTTAAGGAGTGTCGGTGGGATTGTCGGTCATGCGACGAGTTCATCAAAAGTAAGCAATAGTTTTGTGACTGGTGAACTTAAAGTGATCAACGACGGTGTCGGTGGCTTGGTCGGTTTGTTAGAAGGTCGGGTATCGGAGATATCCGAAATCACCAATAGTTATGTATTCGTCAATGTTGATGGAAGTTCGCAGCAAGCGGGAGGCTTGGTCGGTATTATGGATGGCTATACGCGGCTGAGCAATAGCTATGCAATCGCTGCAGTCAATGCGAACAGCGAGATAGGTGGTTTGGTCGGCAAAGCACATAGTAATGCCGAGATTAAGGATAGTTATGCGATTGCCACAGTTAGCGGGGATGCTTCGGTCAACGCTGTGGTTGGTAATTTGAACGGTGCTTCGATTGACAATAGTTATAGCGATAGCACGGTGAGCGGTATAACCGACGGCAGCAATAACGGTTTGTCGGCTGGTTCATTGACTGCTACTACCGAAGCACTACAAATGCCGACTGCGGCAGGCACTACTGTGACCGAAGTTTATTATCAATGGAGCGATAGCGACTGGGATTTCGGCGACGACGAACATTATCCAGCCATCAGATACAACAACGATTTATGCGATACTTCTGTCCCTCCCCAATGGATCCGTTGTGATATGCGCGGTACATTAATAGACGGACAGCATCTCAATTTGCTGAGTTTGGAGATGCGAGAATCCATAAACGGCGTTGAAGCCGATGCCGCATTATACCCAAGACTACGCCCGATGTTAGAATACGACTATAAGCTCACGGTTTATAGCCAAACGACGACGCTCACGCTAATTCCATTTTTGTCTCGTAGCTATTCAACACCGACGATTATCATTAGTAGCGGTGCAAATCCAAGTTATAAAAGAAGCATAAACAGCGGTGAGCGAATCTCTGATCTACCGGTAGATAACGATCAACAAATTAGGATTGACCTTGCGATAGACGACAAGTCATATATCGCTTATAAAGTCTCGGTCAATCGGTATACCGAGTTAACCGCTGTGGATATAGATCAAGATGACGACGGTTATATAGACATTCACTCGGCAGATGCTCTGAACGTAATACGCTATCAACCAGATGCAACTGGTTTTAGAGAGTCGTCGGATAAGAATAAATCTACCAGAGGATGTCCCAACGATATGTGTATAGGTTATGAATTGACAGCTGATGTGGATTTGAGTTCTTATACAAATTGGCAACCGATAGTAAATTTCAATAGCGTATTCCAAGGCAACGGCCATACGATTTCCAACCTGCGTATCAACAGGAGGATCAACGAAGTCGGTTTGTTCAAATTGATAGCCGCAACCGCTAAAATTGACTATGTCAATTTGGCGAATGTTGATGTTCGTGGGCAAGATCGAGTAGCAGGTCTAGTCGGTGTTAGTGGTGGGAAAATCACCAACAGTTCGGTATCAGGTACGATACGAGGTAGTTTTATCGTAGGAGGAATGGTTGCTTCTGCGACAACGAGTAGTCGCATTATCAATAGCTTTGTAGATTGCGATGTAGCAGGTATAGAATCCGTCGGCGGCTTGATCGGACAGAATGCAGGTCTGGTGGAGAATAGTCATAGTGTCGGTATGGTAACCGGTCAAGATCTGAACAAACATAAGGTGGGTGGCTTGGTTGGTGTTTTAAGTTTTGGGTCAATTAGCAATAGCTATTCAGCTGCCGCAGTAAATAGTAGGCAAAAAGCAGGCGGATTGGTCGGCAGTATGCCGCTAGGGTTGTCAAGCATCACTAATAGCTATGCTATCGGTGAAATATTGGCAACATCTATAGGTGGCTTGGTTCCCGTCGCTGATGTCAATGTCCGAAATAGTTATTGGGATAGCAGTGTGAACCCGACAGCATCGACTAATTTTCCTGGTGAAGCTAAGACTACCAGTGAAATGTTGAGAGGCACTAAAGGGTCCCGACCAAGCGATATTTACTATGATTGGGAAGATGCCGATTGGAATTTCGGTGACTCGCTACAATATCCCAGGCTTAAATATGCGATTGGGGACGCAGATGATCCGGCATGCCGTAGCGAGGCAGGGGACACGACTAGATTACCAATATGTGGCACTTTATTGCCGAGGCAAGCACATTTGAACCTGAGTACTTATTTGTATGATTTACGACTGATACCGGCGAAAACTCTCAGTCCTGAGTTTGAGAGTCCTATAACAGAATATCAGGTAACGGTACCTCATTCAACGAACACGATTACCGTAATAACAAGACCGACACCTGAGGCGACGGTCACAATTACCGCAAACGGAATGTTGATGGCAACCGATCAATCATTTTTGGAGGATATCCCGTTGAATGTGGGAGAGAATACGATTGAGATAGAAGTATCCGCTTTGGGTAAGAGTACTCAAACATATACCGTGACGGTAATCCGTGAGTTTGATTTGAGTCTAAAAAGTTTGATTGTAAGTGTAGCAGGGCAGCAGTTGCTACCGATGAGCGAAGCATTGATATCCGACGATACCGAGCAGACATCGTATCGTTATACCATTCCCGTTAGTGTGGAGGAAATCATCATAAGAGCACTTGCCCAAGATAGTGATGTGCAGGTTCTACTGAACGAAGACTCGGCGAGAGGAAGTGAGGTGATTAGCATCATAGATGATTTGAGAAAGGGACTGAACGCCTACGAGATTAAATTACTCGCTCAAGACGAGGTTAGTTCTAAAGTTTATAGTGTATTAGTGGAGCGTGTCGGAGATGACAATAGATTGACATCTTTGACATTGCACCCTGAGGAGGCAGTAGAGATATTCACCCCGTCTTTTGAAGACTCTATCTATGCATATCAAACAACGATTAGCAAGAGTGTAAAAATGGCGAGAGTAAAAGCTACGGTTGCCGATAGAGATGCACAGATTGAGATCACGGTCAACGACAACGAAACTACGCATCGTCGCATCGCAAATAAAGAAATTGAAAGTGTGGATTTCCCGGTGCTATCGGGCACTAGAAACCAAGTGCTTATCAATGTCATATCAAGCGACCAAAGCTCGCAGAGCTATGAGCTTTTCGTAAATCGTGTCGCTAACGATAACGCTGATCTAGCTGTTCTGGGCATCGTCGGAGCAAGGTTTGACCGTGCCTTCAATGCCGAGACGACCCTATACCAGACTCGTGTTGCAAATAATGTCTCAGAACTTGAGGTGATTGCCGAGACCAAAGACGATGACGCAACGATTGCGATAGAAATAAACGGTCGATCAATAGCAGACATGTCGCACCGTGTGAGATTAGAAAATGCCGGTGCAAGGGCTAGCACTAATAATATAGCTGTCGTTGTGACCGCAGAAAATGAGACTAACAAAACATATAGAATCAAAGTGAGGCGGGATGCTCAGGATAGCAACAACGATGATTTGAATAGCGTTGCCTTATACAAACTCGACTCGCAGACACCTTTGGAAATTGTGGAGTTAGACGATTTTGACGACGATAGAAATCATCAAGTACGGGTTTCAACCGATGTGAAAATCATACGAATGATTCCTTTAGCTGCCGATAGCGAGGCAAGTCTACGAATAAACGGTACTCCACTTGTTAATCGTAGCGTTGATATAGCATTGGCAGAAGAAATAAATGTGCAGCGAGCCGTGCAAATCACGGTCGTTGCTGAAAATGGGGTCAACTCGCAAAGTTATACGGTATCCATAATTCGTAATCCAAGCGATGATAAGAGCCTAAAATATCTTAGACTGAGTGAAGAAAACGGTGATCCTATACCGTTGACTCCAGATTTTGCGACAACCCAAACACGCTACGAATTACAAGTTCCCAATGCACTAAGCCGCCTAGTAATAACAGCACAAGCAAATCATGAGCGTGCCAGCATAGTCGTCGGCAATAATCCTGATACTCGCATCAGTGTCATGCGTGAAGTCGTTGATCTAGCTGTAAATAAAACGACGCTTATTGATTTCCAAGTCATCGCAAACGACGGAAGTAGTACGACTTATACCGTATCAGTGTTCCGCCCCTACAGTAGTGATGTAGCTCTGGCGAAATTAACGCTGTTTCCGTTATCGGAGAGTCAAGACGAATTGGTATCGGATGGCGGCACGATGATGCGTAATGTCGTTTCTTATGCAAATACGGTGGAGAATCTTAGGACCAGAATTGAAACACAACATAGCAGTGCAACGATTATCATTAGCAGACGCGACGGTACCGAAAATCCGTTTAATTTCGTACCCGGATTGGTTGCCGTGTCCGCAGGTCAACAAGAGGATATGGAAATTTCCGAAGGAGAATTATTGAGTAATCCGATTGAATTAGAGCCGGGTGAGATGACACAGATGGATATCATGGTAATCGCTCAGGACGGTATATCTTCAATGATTTATACCGTATCGGTACTTCGAGAGTTGAATATGGATGCGAATTTGGATAGCCTGAGAATAACCAAAGACGGTGTTCCTGTCTCTCCGACTCCGCTGTTCAATAGCGAGATCACAACTTATACCGTCTCAGTGAGTAACGATACTCAAAAACTTAGAGTTACTGCTACTGCGAGCGACGCCGAACATGCCGACATCCAAATTTCGGTGGATGGCGGAGCGTTGGAAGACATTGCAAGTACGGAAGTTAGTGTATGGCCGGGGCAGAAAACAAAGCGAGGTTTTGAAACTTTGCTCAGGATTAAAGTGATAGCGAACGACGCACAGACCTCTAAAAGTTATACTGTGACGCTGATTAGGTTGTTTGATGCCAGCGATGCTACTTTACATAACCTGGAAGTATCGCCCGGTAGGTTGGAACCCGATTACACTACCGCCACCTTTGTTTATACGGTCAATGTTTCCAATACCACTGAGACCATAAAGGTGATACCCACAACGAACAACAATGGTGCAACGACCATCACTTCGGTATTCATGAATAGTCGCACCGTTTATCCATCGAACACCGACATTCCATTGAATGTGATAGGCGAGGCAGGTAATATCATTGAGGTTGAGGTAGAGTCCGAAGACGGTGCCAATTCAAACACCTATACGATTAATGTGATACGGGAGTCTATAGGCATTCGTATCCGAGCCAAAGTCTTTCTGGAAGGCCCGTTGCAATAACCACCCGCAACAAACTTAACCGCTTGCGCCTCCAATTTACGCAAACCACCCAAACGCGCTGCACCTGCACCTCCAATCCATTCATCCATTTCGTTTATGATACCCACCGTAGGGGTAGACTATTCCTCTTCTTTGGAGGGGTGGCAGGCCTATGCATTTTGTAATGCATGCGTTTAACAATCATGTTAAGGTTCTGCACGAGGTTACGCCGATTGATCTGCTGGTTCAATCGGCGGTTCTATCTGACGGGGTGGTTTTTTGCGTACCCACCATTTAGGACAAGCCTTAGCTTGTCCGACCTACATACCCATGCTGAAGTTCTGCACAATGTCACGCCGATTGACCTACTGGTTCAATCGGCGGTTCTACTTGTACAGACATAACGCGTTAGGGTAGAATAAAGCCCCTGATTGTCGCCGAGTGAACCCGCTACTTGTTGCCATTGCAATAACCCTCGGTTCTCTTTTCAATAATCCTATGTTTAATTAACAAATATCTCGTCAAATATTTTTTCAATACGAAAGTCTAGATTGTCAAAATTACTGTCGGTAAAAGAAATCTTAAGTTTTTTCAATACAGCGCCGAATTTCCGAAAGCCATTAGTATCCCTCAATGCAACCCATTCCACGCCGAGGCTGTCTAACTGTGCTTTGTTGCTTACCCAATATTTAGGACAAGCCTTAGCTTGTCCGACCTACATATCCATGTTGAAGTCCTGCACAATGTTACGCCGTTTGTTGCCATTGCAACAAATGGCGGTTCTCTCTTTGATTTCACACTTGAACTCCTTGTTTCCTCGTACTAAGTAGAAGTCAATTTCTCTATCAAAACCATCTTGATTATTTACGTTTAAGGTCTCAATTCGGTAATTTTCGGATGGGACGCTGTATAACTTACATAAGGTTTGCATTAAAGGTTTCTCAACTCTTTTTCCGGCAGTACTCCAAAACCCACCTCGTATGGCAGATCTCTTTACAGCAAGCGTGTTAATAACTATTAGGGTTTCGTTGACATTGAGTTCGACACTGACATCCCTAAACTTTAAGGTTAATTTAAGTTCTATTCCGTCTTCGGAATCAATAAGAGATTCGATTAGCTTACACAAAGTATCATAATGAGCATCAGCTGCATCTATTACTATTTCTCTGCGGCTAGAATTGAACATATTGTTTATAGTTTTCATGTTCAAACCAGAGTTTATCGCTAGTTCTTCCGATGAAAGCGTAGAGTTTAGAAGTTCTTCTTTATACCAATCTGTAGTTATATTTTCACTATTTAGTTTAGCCTCTATAATTTTTTTGAAAAATGCTATTGCAAACTGCAGGAAATTAGCGTCTATAAGGCTGATAATCTCCGTTCTATAGTCTTCGCTTTTAAGTAGTTTTTTGATTATATTTTTTGCAATTTGTTCGGTTAGTGTCATTTTTCAAGGGCATCCTTAAATTCATCTAGGCATAAAAAGGAATTTTTCTTTTCTTCCTCCTCAAATAAAGTGCCCTCTTTAGAAAAGGAGGTTTTTATATAATTGAAATACTTAGATTCTTTCTCAGTAAGGAAGAAAAATCTATTAAGACTTTTGGCTACTCTGCCGAAAGTACCGCTTCCAGCAAATGGGTCAAATACCAAATCATTTTTGAAGGAATAATATTCTATGACTCGTTTGCATAAACTGTCTGGGAAAACTGCCTTCTTTGGTTTTTTTATGCGTTAGGGAAAAAACCTCTTCCAGAAAATCTAGGTATTCACGATAACTTTTGTAAATAGAGTAGTCTCTTGCGTTATAGTACGGTGGCGATGTAAAGGTGAGATGAAAACTTTCATCGGGTACATACTTCAGTGTTTTTCTTACATCGCCCAACACGACCACATTTTTCAAGAAAGAATAAGATTTAGAATGATTTTGTTTTTTAGGCATAGCTTTATTTTCTAATAGAAACTCTTTTTCAATGACTTTCTGTACTGTTTCATTGGGATGTATTGCGCATTTCTTAAGTACATGGCAGACTTTAGGTTCGTTCCTGAAAGTTAAAAGCCCTCTAATTGCTTGCAAAACAATTTTAGGGTCATCGTCGTTAAGAAATTTAATCAGAATAGGGATAATCACTTTATCTTTGATTCTACCGATAGAAGAAATTGCCTCTCTTCTAACCTCGGTTGATTCATCCTGATATGCTACTTTTTCTAACACGCGTAGATTTTTTATTTTTTTGGTCTTGCCTAATGTTTTAATTGACCAAAGACGGATCTTCTGGTTTTTATCGCTTACCAAAGGCAAGATACAACTATCGTCGAAATTGGTGGAAAGATGCCCTAAGTTTTGCAATATAAAAAGAACTTCTTTGGGTTTAGTGTTATCCAAAAAGAGGTTTGGCAGGTTATAAGCCTTCTCTGTTTTTAAGTTTTTAATTTGATCTTTTGTTAATTCTATGGTCATTTATAAAGTTTATCCTGGTTGGCAGATATTTTAGCAGGTCTTACTAAAGGCAGATCGTTTATTTCTATTCTCAATAGCTTCACTTAAGCCAATACCCGCAAGTACTCTTCAGGGCTGATAATGCCAAGTTGTAATAATTCCATACCTGCTTGGTCTAGGGTTGTGGTGCATCGTTCCTTTAATCGTATATCGGCAGTTGCCGGCGAATCGGTGTAGTTGGAGATGAGGTGTCCGAGTTCGTCGTCCACTACCAGCATTTCATAAACGGCTTGTCTACCAGAGAAACCAGTATAACGACAATGTTTGCATCCGCGACCGTGATACAACTGCGATGCTCCTTTGCCGTTGACTTTGGATTGCCAAGCTGCCGGCATAGCATCGCAGGGTGCTTTGCAATGCAAGCATATTTTTCTAAGTAGACGCTGACAGACGATGAGATTGACAGCAGCACCGACTAAATAGGCAGGAATGCCGATGTTAATAAGCCGTGCGATGGTGCCGGTGATGTTTCGGGTATGCAGGGTGCTCATAACCAGATGCCCGGTTAATGCGGCTTTGATTGCGATATCGGCAGTCTCAAAGTCGCGCATTTCACCGACCAAAATAACCTCGGGGTCTTGCCGTAAAAAAGACCGTAGTATATCGGCAAACCCTAAACTGATTGTTTCTTTGACCTCTACTTGACTGATGCCGTTGATTTTGTATTCAACCGGGTCTTCCGCGGTAAGAATGTTGATATCGGGCTTGTTGATTGTGTGGATGCCGGCGTATAGGGTTGTCGTCTTGCCACTACCAGTAGGTCCGGTGACCAGTAGCATACCTTGATTACTCTTTAATGCGTGTTGCATCAAACCTAAGTGTTGTTCGTTCATACCAAGAGCATCCAAGCGCGGTGTGAAACCGCCGCCATCGAGCAACCTCAACACGATACGCTCGCCGGATATCGACGGCACGATAGAGACGCGAATATCAACAGACGCATTGTTGTCGTCAAAAGAAAAACGTCCGTCTTGAGGCAATCTGCGCTCGGCAATATCCAGTCCGGCGAGTAGTTTGATTCTAGATACGATACCGGCGTATTGCGCTTGCATAAAATCATCGGTTTGCACTTCTTGTAGCACGCCGTCAAGTCTATAGCGCAATCGGCTGCCGGCATCGTATCGCTCTAGATGTATATCGCTGGCATTGTAGCTTAGAGCTTGGCGGAGCATCGCTTCAACGAAGTAAATGACTTCGCCATATCCGTCTAGAGTTAATTGATTATTCATACGATTTGTGGTGCGATAAAGACCATCAATTCCTTAACATCGCCTTCGCGTCTTTTGTATCGGAACCAATCGCCGATGAACGGCAGATGCGTAATAAAAGGCATGCCTTCAAACGCCCGCACCTGCCTTTTGAGGTAGATGCCGCCGATGACGACGACATCGCCGCTACGTACCAACAGACGGCTGGTCAGTTCACGGCGCGTGATAGGTGGGTTTTGTAGCCGGGTGTCTACGGTATCTTTGTTGATTTCCAAATCCAGCATTAGATGTTGTTCGTTGACGATACTCGGGGTGACTGCGAGCTTCAGACCCGCTTGCTTGAATTCGGTTTGTGTGCCGCTGTCGGAGACCGTTTGATAAGGCACTTCGCTACCTTCAAATATCATTGCCGATTGATTATCCAGCGTGAAAATCTTGGGGTTTGATATTAGCCGACTCATGCCGGCTTTTTCCAAGGCACTTAGTTCTACACGTATGCGCGCGCTACCGAAAGTCAAACCCAATCCGCCGCTACCACCGGCAACCGGCAGGTTAAGATAAGGTCCGTTGATGTTGTCGGTATTGAAAACCCCATCTCTATGTCTGCCCAAACGCGCACCCAACGCGCGTGTAAAATCTTCGCCGGCTTCTACGATAAACGCTTCTATCATCACTTGTCGTTGCGGCACATCTATTGTGCCGATCAGCGAGGCAGCGAGTTCTATGGTTTGTCGGTCGCCCTGTACAATCAACGAGTGACTGCTTTTATCAGCAACCACTGAGCTTTCGCTCACTGAGACACCATCGTTATTATTATTCCTTTTTTGCTGCTCACCCAATAGAGATTTGAGTAGGGTTGCGATTTTCTCTGCATCAGTATAGCGTAGTTTGAATAGTTCCACATTGTATGCCTTTGCCGATCGCTCGCCCATTCGTGTGTTTGCATTTTTCTGCTTGCCGGTGTTTTTATGAAGCTGTATTAGTTTTTTATTCGGGTATTCATCAACCTCAAGTCCATGCAATTCAGCGATGGTATGTAGTGCATCGCGCCAATCGATACGATTGAGATTGTAATTGACGGTGCCGTTCACATCAGGTGCGATTAGAATGTTATAGCCGGTCAAATCGGATAACATAGATGCAAAGACGCGTAGCGGTAAATCAACTAACCTGAGGCTGACCATCATGGGTTTTATTGAAGTGGGTTCTTGCGACGGCAAAGTTTCGGACAATAATGCGATACGCCGTTGTTGATAAGATGCTAGCGGCGGTGATTGCCGAGCGGTTGTTTGCCGAGCAATCGTTTGATGTTGGTTGATAAAGGTTTGTTGATCTATCAAAGTTTTATCCAAAGGTACTGCTGGTTTCTCAAAATAAGCACAAGCCGATAACACTGCGGCGACAATTACCAACGAACAAAATGTGCAAGCGATTTTGATTACAACATTCATTGCAATACTGGTAGCCATAACAATGTGTCTTGCATCTTTATTTGGATGCCTCTGGTGGTAATTTGTTGAATGACCGCTTGCTCTTGTCCTAGCTGTGCATCCACTCGCAATCTATGCCAAGTATTGTTTGGCGAATAAACAACCGCTACTGCGTTGTCTGCCGTCACGATAACGCCATGCACTATATACTGTGTTGCTGGATGAGCGACAAGTGGATCGACTTGTTGCTGCTGCGGTTTTGCTAGTTGCGAAGGTTTTTCTTGGGTCTGAAAATGATTCTTGCTCTCAATGGTTTCTATGCTCTCAGCATTTGGAAATAGAGCAATCAAACAGAGTAGGCATAAACAAACAATTCCCCTCCTTTGGAGGGGTGGTCTATACATTTTGTAATGTATGCTTTTAGCAATCATGTTGGGGTTCTGCACAGTGTCACGCCGATTGACCTACTGGCTCAATCGGCGGTTCTATCTGACGGGGTGGTTGTGTCGTGTCCGTACAATACATGGCGCGCTCACAAGCCTCCTTCCTTGAGTTGATACATGCTGAGATCAACGACGATATCGAGTTGTAGCTCTTCCTTGGTCGATAGATGCTCGCGTTCCATTTGCATCAAATGACTAAGCTCCCAAAGTGCTTTTTTGAATCCAAGATAATCGGCAAACCGTCCTCGCAAATGCCACGAGTAGTGAGTTGCCGTAAAATGTTCAGTGAATTGAGAGGATATTCGGTGGTCGTTTATGGTGTTCGTTGCCACAATCCTTAGCTGGTGATTGTGTGCCATACGATGCAGATCTATGGCGTTGTGTTGTAGCACCGCATCATCTAAGGAAGCCAACAAAGGCTCCGCCTCCAGTTCAGTCAGGGTTGCGGATGCGCTTTGGTACATCTTGTCCAGTTGTGCGACTTGTTGCGTTAGTATTGGGATAGATGCGAGCTGTGCCTTACTCGTTGCATAGTCCACGGTTGCCGGATATACGAAGACCACAAAACAAGCACCGGGAACAATCAGTGACAGTATCAGCGAGACATAGATGATAGATTGATACAAATCGTTTGGGTTGTACAAGCGGTCGCCGGAACGATTGAAATATCTATACACCCGGGATGCCAGTGCACTAAGCCAATCGTTATTGCCGATATCATCGTTTATCGCATTGTCGGTTGGTGCGATCATTCGTCTATTCCGTTATGAAGCTCACAAGTGAGCGTGAACTGCATTGTGCCAGAATGTTCCTGTGTCGTTTGACTGCTTTCTATAGCGACTTCGTAGATCATATCTAGTTGCTCCAGCTGTTCCACAAAGTGTATAAGTTGCCCGTAATCATCTGCCGTGGCAGTTATCAAACAGCTACTTTGCCATCGGCAATCTATGTTCTCTATTTTGATCGATTGAGGAATGGCAGCACCCAAACGTGCCCATAGATCCATCGCCGAATGATGCTGCTCGGATAAAAACTGCATCTGTGTCTGCATCTGTCGTCGCCGTTCAGTGCGTAGTCTTAGGGTGTTGAGTTTGTTTTTATATTCTTCTTGTCGTGCCGATAATTGTGTTTGGTGTAGCAGTTGAGAATGATGTGTAGCATCCAAAGCTACGATATGCTGATAGTAAAAGAGTAGTATTGCTGAGATAATCGTTGACAGTATCCAGCAAGCGGTACTTTTGTAATACATATTCTGGTGATTGTGGATGAAGTTGGCTTGAGTTCTGAAAGTTGCTGGATGCGATGCTAGCCAATGTGCCAATGCGATCGGTGCCGACATCATCTTAGACATTGTGGCACCATTATTTTTCTCTTGTGCTGATGACTTTATGTTGCTGGCGATATCCAAAGGCTTTAATGCGATATTGTTCAGGGATGATTCTAATTGTGCAGATGTTTGTTGGTTTAGACTAGTGATTAGATGTAGGGTATGGTTGTCGCCTTGCTCGCTACGCAAACGCTCGTGTAAAGACTCCGATAAATGCTGCACCGCGTTAGCTACTCGCTTATCGTCGTGTGCTATTTTACCGTCGGATGACTCGCATAGACTTTTGTGGTCGTCATCGGACAATATTGTCCGATGTGAGAATATGTTCGTTCCGAAGTGTGCCAGATACGCTTCGTATTCGTTGATGACCAACAGGCGACAAGCCGCTTGCTTACAGTGTATGCCGTAATATACCAACGAGGAAAGCGTCAACACATTAAGCGATAATCGCGTGCAAGCAAACATGGCTCTATAGAAAGCAAGCGTGGTGTTGGGTACTGCCATCAGATAGATTGATAAACGATATCGTTGTTTATCGTGTACCGTCATCAGCTGGGCATAACCATAACCGTCGTTTCCGACTCCCAAATGCTTATGCCAAAAATGTTTGCTAGACAACATACGCGACAATGCCCGCCGGCTCATCAAAGGCAGTGCGATACATTTTGATTTAGCATGCGATGCCGGTAATGTCGTAATGGCAAATCCTGATTGTATGCCGCTTTGCGCGCACAAATCGTTCAATGCATTGCCACATTCATTAGGATGTTTATACAAATCATCAAAATCGCAATAAGGCAATCGCATTTCACCAGTTGCCGTTAAATGCAGTTCGCCTTTGCGTCGAAGCACGCTCGCAACGCGCAATACCGACGGAGATATTTCCACTCCGATATTGTTTCTATGGATATTCATAAATCACCTGCATACAGCATAAAACGCCGAATGTGTGCGCCGAAGTGCAAAAGGACTAAATGCACCAAATAACCGACGAAGTGTATAGAAGGTAGAGAAAATAAGGCTTTCAGACGAAGATTTCCGGCTAGTGGTACCGAGGGTGGGACTCGAACCCACACGGGTTTAACCCCACTGGATTTTGAGTCCAGCGCGTCTACCTGTTTCGCCACCTCGGCAGCAACGCTACATTATAAACTAATCTGTATTCCTCTCCTGTGAAGCGAAGCCTGACAGGGTGGTTGCAAAGGTTCTGCACAAAGTCACGCCGTTTGTGCTACTGCAACAAACGGCGGTTCTATTTTTCAACAGTCCCATGTTAGCCCTCCCTTACGGCTCAAGGGTACTTTTTCAACAGACACACCTTCAATCAAAACATCCGCTCGTGCTGAGCGGATGTTTTTTTATCTTCCTTAGAAAAATAGGAGGCAAGATATTGGCCTCCGAATATAGGGATGGTATAGCGCATCCTATTTACTCCCCCCTCTATAAAAGCAAACGAACACGCTATACCGTGATTAAGCTAGCATGGTTAAATATTGATGTCAACCCTATATTTTATATCATAACATTTAGTAAATTATTGTTGCTACATATAGTAAATCAGCCTATTTTCACAAGGGTTTCATACAAAACCAGCTGTTTTGTTGCCGCTGTATTTTTACCCGTGTGTTATACTTTTGCTAAAAATTTGCCTTATAGTATCATCGCTTGGTTGTGTTGAGCGGTGATTTTTTGGAGAATAGGCGCGTAGCTCAGTTGGTTAGAGTGCCACCTTGACATGGTGGAGGTCGTTGGTTCAAATCCAATCGCGCCTACCGATACATTAAAAATACAAAAGACATATTAACAATGCCAACCATAAGTTTAATAGACGGTTCAAAGAAAGAATTTGATAGCCCGGTCAGCGTATCACAGATTGCCGAAGCGATAGGTCCGGGGTTATTGAAAGCGACGATTGCCGGCCAAGTCGGAGACCAGCTGGTCGATGCGTGCGTGGAGGTTGACAGCGATGCCGAAGTCAAAATCATCACCACCGCAGATCCGGTGGGTGTTGAAATTATTCGACATTCGTGTGCGCATCTGTTAGGGCATGCGGTCAAGCAACTCTATCCCGATGCGCAAATGGCAATAGGTCCGGTAATAGATAACGGTTTTTATTACGATATTGCGTATAAGCGTTCGTTCACTGAAGAAGATTTAGCTTTGATAGAACAGCGCATGAAAGAATTGGCTAAGAAAAATTACCCGGTACTTAGGGAAGTGGTCTCTAGAGAACGAGCGATCGAAGTATTCAAACAACGCGGTGAAAGCTATAAAGTGCAAATTGCCGAAGAAATACCCGATGACGAGATTATCGCGCTCTATCATCACCAGGAGTATATAGATATGTGTCGTGGTCCGCATGTGCCTGAAACTCGCTATTTACAAGCATTCAAACTAACGCATTTGGCAGGTGCCTATTGGCGCGGCGACCATAACAACGAAATGCTACAGCGCATCTACGGTACCGCATGGGCAGATAAAAAACAGCTCAAAGCGTATTTGCTAAAACTGGAAGAAGCAGCTAAGCGTGATCATCGCCATTTAGGGAAACAAATGGATTTATTCCATTTTCAAGAGGAGGCACCGGGGATGGCATTTTGGCATGAAAAAGGCTGGGTGCTCTATCGCTTGGTAGAAGATTATATGCGGCAGACGATTAAGGAACATCGCTATTATGAAGTCAATACCCCACAGTTGATAGACCGTAGTCTATGGGAACAGTCGGGGCACTGGCAAAAGTTTGGTGATATGATTTTCAGCACCGAGTCCGAAAAACGAGACTATGCGGTCAAGCCTATGAATTGTCCTGCGCATGTACAAATATATAATCAGACACTGCGCAGCTACCGCGATTTACCTTATCGTATTGCCGAGTTTGGGGTGGTGCACCGCAATGAACCTTCGGGAACCCTCCACGGCTTGATGCGCGCCCGTCGTTTTACCCAAGACGATGCGCATATCTTTTGTCGCGAGGAACAACTCAATGATGAAATCGAGATACTGATAGAAAAAACGTTCAAAGTCTATCGCGACTTCGGCTTTGACGATATCATCGTTGCCTTTTCAACTCGTCCGCCGCAACGAGTCGGAGACGATGCGCTGTGGGATAAAGCTGAGGCTGCGTTGCGAGAAGTCTTGGAAATGCGCGGATTGAAATTTGAAGTTCAAGAAGGTGAAGGTGCTTTTTATGGTCCTAAAATAGAGTTTACTCTGACCGATAGCTTGGATAGAAAATGGCAATGTGGCACCATACAACTGGATTTCTCGATGCCGATGCAGCTCAATGCCAATTATGTTTCGGAAAGCGGAGAGAAGCAGGTGCCGGTGATGATACATCGGGCAATTTTAGGGTCTCTTGAGCGTTTTATAGGCATATTGCTGGAAAATTATGCCGGAAAACTGCCGTTATGGCTTGCACCGGTACAGATTATGGTGATGAATGTCACTGATGCGCAAGCCGAATATGCACAGATAGTAACCGAACAATTTCGTGCCGATGGATTTCGTGCCGATAAGGACTTGAGAAATGAGAAGATAGGGTATAAAATTCGTAGTTGGACTTTGCAAAAGGTTCCTTATATGATAATCGTAGGTGACAAGGAAGTTGCAATGCAGAATGTTTCCGTGCGTACCCTCAACGGTGCCGACTTAGGTTGGATGCCTGTCGCGCAGTTGCTTGGCGAATTGAAAACTAAGGTACAATGCAGAGAGTAATTTATGAACATAGGAATTTAATTTGATAAAAAAGGATAACCGAACCAACGGTGAGATAGATTGCACCGAAGTACGTTTAATCGCACCCGACGGAACCAACATAGGAGTTGTAGGTATAAAGAAAGCGCGTAGCTATGCTGCGGAACAAAATTTAGATTTAGTTGAACTAGTGCCTAATGCGAAGCCACCTGTATGCAGGTTGCTTAACTACGGAAAGTTTAAGTTTGAGCAACGCAAAAAGGAACAGCGTTCGCGTAAAAATCAAAAGCGTATACAAGTCAAGGAGGTCAAGTTCAGACCAAGTACCGAGACGATGGATTATCAGACCAAGTTGCGCAGTCTGAAGAAATTTTTGCAAGACGGAGATAAAACCAAAGTTGTATTGAGATTCAAGGGGCGAGAGTTTATACACCGCGAACTCGGAATGGAAATGCTGTATCGCATAGAGAACGATCTAAAGGAATATGGTGTCGTTGAACAACAACCCAAAACCGAAGGTCGTCAAGTAGTAATGATATATGCCCCTAAAAGAAATTGAAGAGATAGACAATGCCTAAGTTGAAAACAAATAGAGGTGCCGCGAAGCGGTTCAGCAAAACCGCATCAGGTAAGTTTCGCAAGAAGCAATCCCATGCGCGACACATTTTGACCAAAAAAGACAGCAAGCGCAAACGTAATTTACGTGCGCCCGATTTAATAAACAGCAACGATGAAGCAGTGCTTAGAAAGCTGCTACCGTATGCTTAACGAGGAGTAGAGATGGCGAGAGTTAAACGCGGCGTAGTTTCGCACGCTAGACATAAGAAAGTTCTAAAACAAGCGCGCGGTTATTATGGTGCGCGGAGCAGAACATTTCGTGTTGCCAAGCAAGCGGTGATACGCGCTGGTCAATACGCCTATCGCGATCGCCGTCAACGCAAACGACAATTTCGCTCTTTATGGATTATCAGGATTAACGCTGCGGCGCGATCTTTTGGCATGTCTTACAGTCGCTTGATCAACGGCCTCGCCTGTTCGGGTGTGGAAATAGACCGCAAATTATTAGCCGATCTTGCGGTCAACGATATAGAGGCTTTCGGGAAAATCGTCGACAAAGCTAAGACCGCACTCGCCTCCTAGTGTATCCCTCCAATGTCGGATGAAATGCCGGATTTGGTTCAGCTCAAATCCCAAGCGCGTGCCGAGATTGAAAAAACACCAGACCTAAAAAGCCTAGAACAACTAAGGATTGCCTATCTAGGAAAAAGAGGCGAACTGACATTACAACTTAAAGAGATTAACACATTGCCGGCGCAACAGCGTCCGGTGATAGGGCAACTTGCCAACGAGGTAAAGCAAGATATTATCAAAGCTATCAAAGCCCGCGAGCAGGCACTCAAAGCGCAAGCCATAGAACAGCAGACTTTAGAGGAAAGCATAGATGTGGGTTTGGCAGGCAGGCGCGTTGGTGCAGCCAATCCACATCCGGTAACACGCACGCTACGCCGTATAGAGACGCTTTTTTCAAACCTAGGTTTTGATATAGCCGAAGGTCCGGAAATAGAAGACGATTTTCACAACTTTGAAGCGTTGAACATCCCTGCATCGCATCCGGCGCGTGCGATGCACGACACTTTTTATTTAAGCAACGGCAACTTGTTGCGTACCCATACTTCACCAGTGCAAATTAGAGTGATGCAGAAGCGCAAACCACCGATACGCATCATTGCCCCAGGACGCGTCTACCGGCGCGATTTTGATATTACCCATAGCCCGATGTTCCATCAGGTTGAAGGTTTGGTGGTAGGGAGCGATATTTGTTTTGCCGACTTAAAGGCGATGGTTGCCAATTTCCTGCGCACATTTTTTGAAGACGAGAGCCTGGCGATACGCTTCAGACCTTCTTACTTTCCTTTTACCGAACCCTCGGCAGAGGTTGACATCAAATGGCAAGAGGGCAAAAAACGAGATTGGCTCGAAGTTATGGGTTGCGGCATGGTGCATCCGGCAGTGTTCAAGGCGGTGGGTTACGATACTGCTTTGTATAAAGGATACGCCTTCGGTTTGGGTATAGAGCGATTGGCGATGCTACGCTATTGTATAGCCGATTTGCGGTTGTTGTTTGAAAACGACATTCGCTTCTTAAAACAATTTTACCTCTGAGAGATGCGTTGTAATCTTGAATGGTTGAAGCAGTGGCTGCCTCTAGAGGTAGATGCCGAAACATTGGGCAACCACCTAACGATGGCAGGTTTGGAACTTGATGCAACAGAAACCGTCTGCCATGATTTATTGGGTGTAGTCGTCGCGCGCGTTGTAGATGTAAATAAGCATCCTAATGCCGACAAACTCAAATTATGTAAGGTGGATATAGGTGAGCCGCGATTGCGTGATGTGGTTTGTGGTGCAAGCAACGTTCGCAACGATATGTTGACAGCTTATGCACCATCGGGTGCACACATCGGAGAGTCCCAGATCGCAGTTAAAAACATACGAGGATGCGATTCGGATGGAATGCTTTGCTCGGCTTATGAATTGGGTATGGCGCACGAGCAGGAAGGTCTGTTGGAACTCAATGATACTGCCGAAATAGGCGTGTCTTTGGTTGACTATATGGAATTAGACGATTTGGTTTATGACATAGACCTAACTCCCAATCGTGCCGATTGTTTGAGCATTTTAGGAATTGCCCGAGAACTTTCGGCAATACTTGATTTGCCTATCAAAGATTTGCAATGGGATTTGCCAACTGAATCACATCGCGATGCCCCCACAGTCAAACTGCTACAACCCGATGCCTGTCCGCGTTATTTGAGCAAAGAAATACGAGCCATAGATGTACAAAAGACTACACCTTTGTGGATTAAAGAACGGCTGAGACGATGCGGTATCCGTGCGATTTATCCGGTCGTGGATATACTCAACTATGTTATGCTTGAATTAGGACAGCCCATGCATGCATTTGACAAGGGGAGCTTAAAGGGTGCATTGCATATACGATGGTCGGAAGCGAACGAAGAACTGAAAATATTAGGCGGGCAAACGATTGGACTGGATCGGCAAACTTTGGTTATTGCCGACGAACAACAAGCGATTGCAATCGCCGGCATCGTAGGCGGAGAACACAGTGCGGTGAAAAGCGACTCTACCGAAATCGTTTTAGAAAGCGCGTTTTTCACCCTCGAAGCAATCTTGGGGCGAGCGAGGCACTATGGTTTGCATACCGAGTCATCGCATCGCTTTGAACGCGGCGTAGACTTTGAACTGCAATCTAAGGCTATGGAATATGCGAGTTATTTGATTGCAACACTATTGGATGCAGAGGTCGGACCTACGGTTGAAATCGTGTCGCGTGAACATATGCCGACTAGAACACTGATTGCATTGAATGCGCAGTCCACAACTAAGTATTTGGGTGTGGAAATAAAGCCTGAGTTTATCGAAAAAACCTTGAAAAATTTAGGTTGTAAGTTAGAAGAGAGCAAGGAGGGATGGCAGTGTATACCGCCGTCTTATAGATTTGATTTGGCAATAGAGGAAGATCTGATAGAAGAGGTTGCTAGAATCTATGGTTATGAGCGTATTCCCGAAACACCCGGCAGTCATACCGATTGTTTCAATGTGAACCAAGGTCAGCAGCATTTTCAACATAGCGGCGATTATTTGAACGCACGAGGTTATTTTGAAGTCATCACCTATAGCTTTATCGCTCCCGAACAACTGCTTACATTCACGCCCGATGCCGATATCGAAGCATTACAACTGAGGAATCCGGTCTCCGAGCAGATGTCGGTGATGCGTACTTCTTTGTGGCCGGGTTTGCTACAAGTATTGAAACATAACTTGAATAGACAACAAGACAAGGTTTGTATTTTTGAGCAGGGGGCTAAATTTTTTACTACCGATAACAAAATTGAACAGAGCAATGTGTTGGCCGGGTTAGTATGTGGCACGATAATGCCCGATCAATGGAGCGATAAGTCTAGGTGCTATGATTTTTACGATGTCAAAGGTGATTTGCAGAATTTGTTGCGGGCTTTTGAAGGTCGACTTAAATTTAAGGCCGGTGAATATCCGGGATTACATTCAGGTCAATGTGCCGATATCTATGTTGAGGATAGACACATCGGTTGTGTCGGTGCGCTTTCGCCGTTGTTGAGCAGACAGTATAAATTGCATGCGCAGGCATTTTTATTCGAACTTCAAATGGATGCAATAGGTGATGCAAAACTCCCACATTATCAAGCAATATCTGCTTATCCGTCGGTGCGCCGAGATTTGGCGTTTGTTGTTGCAAAAGACATCAATGCAACGGAGATTTTAGAATATATAGATACGTTGGATATCAGTCATCTGATAGATCGTTTTATATTTGACGCTTACGAAGACAAGCAATTGGGAAAGGGTGTTAAGAATATCGGCATTGGCTTCATTTTTCAGGATGCCCATCAAACGCTACAAAAAGAAACCGTTGACGATCTAATCCAAACACTGACAGCTGAGATATCCAACCAGTTTTCTGCCGAATGTAGATTGAGCTAAAGCTCAGATTCTACATACGACCGCGTTGCCATATCTGTTCTAAAGGTTTTCTCTCGGATGGTTTTTCTATGTCCGAAGGGTCTTCGGGTAATTGATCCGCCGAGTCTATATAACCCAGCGCAAAACCACAGATTACCTCAAACTTGGCACGGTCTAAATTAAAAGCCTCGTAGATTTCTTCGCGTTTGATACCGCCCATTCCATGTGTATAAAGCCCTAGCAGTCTAGCCTGCAGAGTCATCGCAAGCCACGCTGCGCCGCAATCAAAATTTGCCAACTGATTCGGTTTACCGTTATGTTCAAAGTGTTTACGCGCAACGATGAAACCTAGCAGAGAGGCTAGGTGTGCCCATCCTTGATTGAATTCGGTCAATAGGTTATGAAAAAAATCAAAATCCTTCTCGCCATCGGATGTGATAAATAACCACGGCTGGTCGTTATAACACGAAGGAGCCCAGCGCGCCGCATCGAAAATAGTTTTAAGCGTCTCTTCAGGTATAGGTTTTTTATTAAAAGAACGCGGCGACCAACGTTGATAAAACAAAGGATCTACGCCGTCGGCAGGGTCGCGTTGGCTAAAGTCTATGCCTGTAAAAGAAGTAGAAGAGTTTTGTATAAATTTATCGTTCATAGTATCAATTATGGTATATAGTTGATAAAATACTTTCAATAAGTATTATGGTAATTATAACAGAATAGGTAGAGATCATGACAATAACTAAAGCTGATATAGCACAGAATTTAACCGATAGGCTTGGGTTTAACAGACTTGAGTCGGAGGAGTTCGTTAAACTTTTCTTTGAAGAGATTGTTGGTGCTTTAGAAGAGGGCAAAGACCTTAGAATATCGGGATTCGGAAACTTTCTGCTACGAAATAAGAAACAGCGCATGGGGCGTAATCCTAAGACCGGGGAACCGGCAGTCATTTCTGCGCGTCGTGTCGTTGTGTTTAGGCCAGGGCTGAAATTGAAAAACAGAATAGCTTCAAATGACGGAAGAAGCTAAAAAACCTACTCGTTATCCGCTGATACCTGATAAACACTATTTTACGATTGGCGATGTCAGCGAATGGTGTGGTGTAGAGCAGCATGTATTACGCTACTGGGAACAGATATTCAGGCAATTAAAACCTGTCAGACGCGGTGGTCGGCGTTTTTATACTAAGGATGACCTGCTGGTAGTAAAAAAGATTTATACATTGCTCAAGCATGAAGGTTATACGATAGACGGAGCCAAACGCAAAATAAACGGTGACGAAAGTGCCCCCAAAGGACACTATAACAATCGTTTGCTCGATGAAATTATTAAGGAACTTCAAGCTATATTAAAAAGCATGTGATGAATATCGGGGCGTGGCGCAGCCTGGTAGCGCACCGCAATGGGGTTGCGGTGGTCGGAGGTTCAAATCCTCTCGCCCCGACCATTTAATTTTGACGCATGATATAAGCGATGAAAGAGTCGATTGCGGAGTTGTTGTATCTAAAAACACCAATAGGTGGGCTGGTTCTAGAAATAAGAGAGCAGGGTTTAGGTGCTATATCCTTCTCTGACTCCTCGTGCGATACAAATGTCTGTCCTCAAACTCGCTTGGCCTGTCTGGCATATAATCAATTGATGCGCTATTTTGATAAACCGCATAACCAGTTTACGATTCCACTCGTACTTTCCGAGCAGACTTCCTTTAGAAAACGAGTATGGAAAACCTTATCCAATATCAAAATAGGAAGTACGGCAACCTATAAACAAATAGCGCAAAAGCTCAACACGCATCCGCGAGCAATCGGCGGTGCGTGCGCTGCTAATCCAATACCTATTATCATCCCATGCCATAGAGTGATTGCTCAATCCGGTGCGCTTTGTGGTTATACCGGTAGCGATGGCAAGCAAGATTTAAGCATCAAAGCATGGTTATTAAATCATGAGAATCCGGGCATCTGTGAGGATAAGCCTTAGCTTGTCCGACCTACACACTCAAGCTGGGGTTCTGCACAACGTTACGCTGATTGATTTTGATATGTGTAGTTGTTGAAAAAGTATTTCATGCACCGTAGGGGAGGGCTAACACCGAAAATCGTCAATAGAGAATAAAAATCGTACGCAATAGACAGTTTCCTGTCAAATTATCAGGTCAATCGCCTAAAACTGAAACTGTGTGGCTAAATCATAACTAGATGCAACGAAAAAATCATCATTGACACTCAAATATACTGGAAAAATGCTCTCGCCTCTCGCATTGGCGTAGGCGTAGCCATCACCGCGAATGCGGCTTAAGTTGATGCGTGTTAAAAACTGAAATGCTAGTCTGACTGTAGCAATGGTTGCCAATCCGCCTCCGACAGTGTCGCAGTGGCGCGACTAATCAACGGGTTCATTGCCGCACGAATAACAAACTCAATGTGATGGCGGATGAGATAGTCAATCACTCTGTGTTGATAGCCGGCTGCATCACTGCAAACTCGCTTGAGTAGAGTACCTTTCGGCAACAGCTTTCGGCATGTCTTGATGAAACCGATATTGTCAAAGTTTGGCGACACCTTGCCGTCGCGCAACTGGGTGGCAATCACTTGACCGACCTCAACTAGCGTGCCGACCATCATCGTGAAACCTCGATACCTCAGATAGGTCCGTGTGGCACTGGATTTCTCAGTCTCTCTCGCCGTCGCATCAATATACAAAGTCACCTCTGTGACTTGCTGGAACTCCAAGGTCTTAGCAATCACCTTCTGATTGAGCTTGTTAATTAAACGCACACTCGCTTGAGCAAACCGCTTTCCTTGTGCAAACGCGACACATCGCTCAGACATCTCGCACCCTCGTTTTGCATCGCCACCAGCGTCGTTAGAATGTCGCCATTGAGGTAGCCATGATTGCTACCCGGCAGCCTAAATAGAATATCAGCGAGTTTCTTAAGCCGCAGTGCTTTGAACACTTTAATGACTAGCAACAAGCCACCGCGCAAGGTCACACTCAGTGGTGGCGCACAGGTCATCCGCCGCTTGTTGGTACTGATCGTTTTGCTTTTTTGTGTCTTTTTTTGTCCACTTTTTGGAGTAAGATCATACATTGCGGTTTTGCACAAATCTAATCAAGCCTCTGTGACCACCAAATATGTTATAATCCGAGTCAAATATTATTACTATAGATTTATATTAATGGGATTTTTTCTTTACATAAATAGGGATAAGTTAACGATAAGGAGAATGCGACATTGTGGAATAAAATATTCTATGAATAACTTCTAAATTCATTAGCAAATTCCCCCCTATGATAATGAATGAAAGAAGTTCAAGCCGATTTCTATGTATACTTCATTTGGTAGTCATAGGATTATTACAACCTGTATCAGCGCAAGATACCTTTCAATGCAATTACACAACTAATATAGACCAAGACAACGATGGCTTGATAGAGATTTGCGATCTCGATGCCTTAAGCGCAATTCGCTATCAATTGGACGGTAGCGGCTACAAACAGAGTTTTGATACGGTCAAAATAACCGCAGGGTGTCCTCAAAGCGGCTGCACCGGCTACGAGTTGCGTGGCGATTTGGATTTCAATTCTGACGACAGCTACCGCAATATCACCAACAAAGTAGCATGGACGAGTGGTTTAGGTTGGTTGCCCATAGGCGATCGGCTGAACTTCTTTACCGCTAGATTTGAAGGCAACGGTCATACGATAGCCAATCTTTATATCAACAGACCGTCGGATTATGTCGGATTGTTTAACGCGACGACGAGGCTAGCCAAAATCAGCGATTTGTTATTGTCGCAAATAAACATCAAAGGGAATTCTTATGTCGGTAGTTTGGCTGGTCATAATGCTGGAGGTGTCGCTTATGTCGGTGTGGAAGGCGGTCGCTTGATCGGTGCGGGTAATAATGTAGGTGGGCTTTTGGGAGCGAACACCGGTACGATACTCAACGGTGATGTGATGCTTGAGCATATAGAGAGCAACGGTCATAGTCTTGGTGGTTTAGTCGGTCATAACGAGGGGCATATCACCTATAGCGTTGCCGATACGAGTTTATCGGGTGTGAGCCAAGTCGGCGGCTTGATTGGTTTCAATTCTGACGGTATGCTGGCAGACAGTCGTACCGACGGGACTGCAAAAGGGCGTGATTATATCGGTGGTTTAGTAGGTCTCAACCGTGCTCGTATTAACGCAAGCCATGCCGAAAGCAGAGTGATAAGCGAGGGTTCGTATAGCGGTGGTTTGGTTGGTGCGAATCATCGCGGCAGCAGAATAGCCGACAGTCGGGCGAGCGGTGAGGTTTCGGGTAATCTTTATGTCGGAGGTCTAGTCGGTTGGAACAAAGATAGTGAAATCACCAATAGCTTTGCAGTTAATCGCATAGAAGGCAATAGCGATATAGGCGGTTTGGTCGGTAGGAATGAAGACGGGCAAATAAGCAATACATACTCTAGTGCTTTTGTAACTGGTATGCATAGAGTCGGTGGCTTGGTCGGCAGCAATAGAGGTACCGTCTCTGACAGTTTTGCAAACGGGCAGGTTGTAGCGAGCGGTGAGCATGTCGGCGGTTTGATAGGCTGGAATTATGCACATCAAACAAGGTATGCCGCTATGGTGCGCGTGATACACAGTTATTGGGATAGCGACGCTACTGAGGTTTTAGTAAGTGCCGGTGGCAGCCTGCGAACTACCGAACAACTAAAATCGCCGGTTGCTCCTGGTCCACTAGGTGAGACCTTTGAACGATGGGATGTTGCAGATTGGGATTTCGGTACCAATGGACAATACCCGATACTCAGGCATAGCGAAGGCTCTAATCAAGGACGGCTATTGCCGGGTCAACACATCATGCTCTCAGGTTTGCTGATTTTAGATGGACTGACTTTGTCCCCTGCGTTTGATCCACAAACCTTTGACTATCGTATGAATCTAAGCGACAACAGCGTAAGAGAAATAAGATTCAGTCCTACGATAGCGAATAGCACGCAAACGATTAGTGTTCTTAAAGATGAGGGGACCAGCTTGCCGTCGGTTCACAATGGCGAGACGGTATCGATCAATTTGAATTTAGCCCCCGCCGCTACTTTGATTACGATAGCGAGGCATTATCGGATATGGGTGATACGTCGTTCCGGATTGGAAGCCACGATTAGTAGCGACCGTTCAGGCTATAGGGTAAATGAAGGGCAAAGTATTGCGTTTAATGTTTCAAGCTCTGAACCAGATCCACGGCGAGTGCGTTATCGCTGGAGGCAAGTCTCACCGACACAACCTGATTTATTGAAAGACTCAAATACTCGGCAAGCCGAACTGAACATAGACATACCCGACGATTTTGTAGCTCAAAATGCCGATGAAACTTCGGTTGTATTGCAAGTAGCAGTGCGTGCCAATGGGGTAACTGCAATTCGTAATACGACGATGACCGTTGTCAAAACAAACGGTGGTAGCTTAGGCACCTTAGCTGCCCCAATCTATCGCGAAGACACTTTAATGGTGGCAGATCTGAGCGAAGCCGATTTATCTATGGAGACCGACGGCAGTGTAGATCTTAGTAGCTTTCGCTATCAATGGCAGTACAAGTTGCCATCCGATTCGGCAACATGGCAAGATATTGAAGATGCGATGCAGACGCGCTATAAGGTACCTCAAGTGTTGTCGGCAATCGATAATATCAGCTATCGCGTATGGTTGGATTACCGCGACGAACAAGGCTATGATCACCGCATCGTATCCGAGCCGTTATTGGTTATGAACATCGTGCCGAATGACGGTTTTAGCGATATTTATTACTTAGAAGATTTGGATGCGATACGCAATCGATTAAACGGTAAATACGAATTAGTCCGAGATTTAGATTTCAACTCGGATGAGAGCTACCGCGACCCAATCAATAAAGCGAAATGGACGGTAGCCGATTACCAAAACGGTGCGGACACCGGCTGGTTGCCCATAGGTACTTTTGCAAAGAATTTCAATGGTATTTTCAAAGGCAACGGTTATACGATATTCAATTTACAAATAAACAGAGTCAATGCTGAAGATCAAGGTTTATTCGGTGCTTTGGGATCTGCTGCCACGGTAAGCAATGTCGGCTTAGTGAATACCAAGATAGAAGGAAATCAAACTATCGGCGGACTCGCCGGTTTTAATCTGGGTACTATCGCTGACAGTCATGTAATAGGCGAGGTTTCAGGGTTTAGTTCTATAGGTGGGCTTGTTGGGCAGAACAACGGCAAAATTATTAATAGCCATGCCAGTGTCATTGCTTCGGCAATAATCCAACACCTAGGTGGTTTAGTCGGTCTCAATCAAGGTGTCGTTATCAATAGCCATTCTAAAGGTCAAGTTTTAAGTAGATCGAGAACCAACGGCGGTGGGCTTATAGGTTTCAATAGCAGCAATGCTCGGATTATCAACAGCTATACGAACAGTGATGTCAGTTTAGGATCCCGTACTTCTGCGGGCGGTTTAGTCGGCATTAACCAAGGATCTATAACTAACAGCTATGCAACAGGCAATGTTAGCGGAGCTGAGGTGGGTGGTTTAGTACGTATTAATCAAGGATCTACAGCATTGATTACAAATAGTTATGCCATTGGAAAAGTGCAAGGAAGCGGAGGCGGTTTAGTTGCTAGCAATGGTGGAGTCATCAGCGCAAGCTATTGGAATACTGAGACCAGTGGTCTGCAAGGTCGTCATGGAAGCGGACAGACTACGCTACAAATGCAACTACCTACTTCATCAATTGGGATATACGAGGAGTGGGACGATGCCAACTGGGATTTCGGCAACAGCAGGCAGTATCCGATCCTCAAATATGCCCCGGGACCCGACGGCGATGCGTGCAGTATGTCGGGATTGCCGTCGAGATTGCCGCAATGCGGTGAGTTGATATCGCCGCACTTGCGCTACGGTTTACGCAGTTTAGCAACGGCGGATGGTGTTGTTTTATCTCCTGAGTTTGATGTCGAGGAACTAAACCAAAGCGGTATTTATATTGGCACCCTGAGCAGTACTGACAACACAGTACGATTGATTCCGACGACGATAGAACCAAGCCATATTAATTTCTACATCGGCGATGATGAGACCGTGTACGACGAGATTCAAAGTGGTGAGACGAGTAAAGCAATCTCTCTGAAAGAAAACTCTATCACGCGCATCCGCATGGAGGTGCAAGGAACCCATAATGTACGCTATACGCTATATGTTAATTATCAGAATACTGCCACTGATAAAGTCACGACAATCAACTATTTGGAAGATTTGCGTGCGATACATCATCAACTGAAGGGATCTTATAAATTAGCTAGGGATTTGGATTTTGCAGACAACGAGAGTTATCTAGATCCGTTGAATAGGATTTTTTGGACGGTAGACGATTACGACGATGCTAACGATATAGGTTGGGTGCCTATAGGCAGCGAGACAAAGCCTTTTGCTGGTAGCTTTGACGGCAATGGCTATACGATATCAGGTTTGCAGATAAACAGAGACACTACCGAAAATCAAGGTTTATTTGCTGTCACATCATCCGATGCACTCATAAGCAACATCGGCTTGTTGCATGTAAAAGTAGAAGGTGGTGCAGAAGTTGCCGGACTGGTCGGCACCAATCAAGGGCAAGTCGGCTATAGCTATGTCGTTGGCAGTATTAGATCAAAGAGTGGCACTACTGCCGGCGGTCTGGTTGCAAGTAACAATGGTGGAGATATTATCGGCAGTTATGCAATAAGCGAAGTTTTCGGACTACAAGCACTGGGTGGTTTGGTCGGAGATAATCGCGGCAGGATTATCAATAGTCACGCCGATAGTATCATAATGCCGGATTTGGGAAGCACAACTTTTGGTGGTTTGGTGGGTCGTAATCGCAGGCTAATTGTCAACAGCTATGCAACTGGTAAGATTTTGACAAGTAATCACTCTATTATTGGTGGGCTGGTCGGTTGGAATGATTCAAGGGTTATTAACGGTTATGCCTCGGTTAGTATTGCTGGAATGGTAGCAGGTGGTTTGATTGGATATAACGTAGGTTCTATAAGAAATAGTTATGCGATCGGTGAACTAAAGAATGGTAGCAGAAACAGAGGTAGTTTAGTCGGCAGCAATGACGGTGGCACAATCATGGCCAGCTATTGGAATACCGACACCATTGCTGATCGAACCGCAGGCAACCTTGGTATCGGACAAAACACGATACAGCTTCGATCGGGCATCAGCCAATCATCGGATGCAAGCAGAGCTTATTACGAGTGGAGCGATAACGATTGGCACTTCGGCGATATGGAGCTATATCCGATACTCAAGCATACTCCAGCAACCGAAAGTGTTTTTGAGTGTGGTTCATCGGGAGTGCCGCAATGTGGCGATTTGATATCACCAGGATTACGCTATGGTTTGCGTAGTTTGACATTAGTGGGTGATACGTCATTCTATCCCGCACTTGACATTGACAGGCTCAACCAAAGCAGTGTTTATGTCGGCACGGTGTTTGGTGAACATCCGAGTATGCGTTTGATTCCGGTTGCGATGGAAACAACTGCCCGTATTAGCATTATGGGGACTGTGCGAGAGACCATAGACAACCGCGATACGAGTTCGCCAATTTCGCTGAAAAATGACCGGATAAACAAGGTTGTCGTTGAAGTAGAAGGCACAAAAACGGTCAGATATACGTTTTATCTGAACTACTCTAGTCATAGAGTGATTGATGAAGACAACGACGGTCTCGTGGATATCAATTATTTGGAGGATTTGGATGCAATCCGCCATCAGTTGGACGGTAGCGGCTATAGAGCAGATGCCGATTCGTTCAAGGTTAGCTCAGGTTGTCCGAGTGAAGGATGCAGAGGTTATGAATTGCTAAGAGACCTGGATTTTAACGACGCTGACAGTTATCGCGATGTCGATGCGAACATGAGTCGCTGGACTGATGCAGGTACTTGGCAACCTATAGCAGGGACTTTTGTCGGCATGTTCAAAGGCAATAATAAAACGATTGCAAATTTGAGGTTGAGAGAGAGCGGAGGTCTTTTTGCATCCATAGGTAGCGATGATCGTGTTGCTCACATAGACGGCATCGGATTAACGGGTGTGGATATTAAGGCTCAGACAGCTGCCGGGATTGCCTCATCGTGTGTGCAATGTACGATAAGCAATAGTTATGTGATAGGGAACATAGAAGGAAGTACTGCTGCTGCCGGTTTGCTAAACGATATAATTGCAACGAGCGGTGAGCAGGTTCAGATTAGCAACAGTTATTTTATTGGTAATATCGTTGTCAATGGTCGGTCGGCAATTGCCGGTGGTTTAATCGGCAATGTAGATTCCGATTTATTGGTCACCGACAGCTATGCGGTCGGCGAGATTATCGGAGAACACAATGACGGATTTATAGGTGGCTTGGTCGGGGCACGTTTATCTTCGCTTATTGAAATCAACAACAGCTATGCGAGTGTTCTGGCAACTAGAGCCGGTTTTTCGCAAGGTTTATTCGGAGGTAATAGAAATCTGAAAGATCGGCTTGCACCGACTGTCTACACAAGCTATTTAGACGAAGACATCTCTATGATCAATGTAACTTTGGGAGAGAGTAAGCATACCGTCGTACTTCAATCACCGACAAATGCAACCGGAATCTATAGAAGTTGGGGTAGCGATAACTTGGGTAATTCGGATAACTGGGATTTTGGCAGCGATAAGCAATACCCCGCGATTAAGTATAACTTGCGTTCCGATTCTACCGATGGTGATGCACATTGCGGTGCGGTAGATCCTCAAAACCGTCCCACTGTTTGTCGTACCTTGCTTCGTCATCAAGGCAGTCTATTGCAAGACTTGAAATTATCCGAAGGTGCCGGTCTGTCCAATTCTTTTGTGTTTGCATCATTTAATTACGGTATATCAGTCAATGCCGATCAGAGTACCATTCGTCTATTGCCGACTGCGTTTAATGCGGTCGCGATAGTGGAGGTTTTTAAGGATGGCAATCCGATTGGAGCAAGCGATAGCGGTGAATGGACGGTGCCGATCCCGTTGAACGACTATGGTGATACGGTTTTTAGTTTGGTTGTCAAAGAAAACAAACGGAGTTCGTACAGATATCAATTCATCGTCAATCGTCTCAACATCATAGCTGAAAACATAGATAAGGACGGCGATAGATTAATAGACATTAGTAATGCAACGCATTTGAATGCTATCCGTCACCAATTGGACGGCAGTACCTATCAACACAGCGCGACCACTGATGCAATCTATTGTGCCAACGGCTGCAGAGGTTATGAATTGGTTGCCGATATAGACCTTGCTGGGATTGACTGGCAGCCCATAGGTAGTCTTGGTGAACCTTTCACTGGTGTATTAAAAGGCAATGGTTATACGATATCTAATTTGACCCTAGAGGCAGTCGGTAGAAACGATATAGGTTTATTTGCAGCGATAGGCAATCGTGGCAGAGTTGAGAATGTTGGATTAGTGAATGTGAATATCAGCGGGACTAGCGATATTGGTAGCATTGCCGGCCACAACTCCGGCACGATTATCAATAGCTATGCAGACGGTAAGCTAATAGCTTTGGGTGGCATCGCAGGTGGTCTGGTTGGTAGAAGTAATGGTGGTATGATCGTTAATAGCTATGCAAATGTTGACATACGCGCAAATACTGTTGTTGTGGGAGGTTTGGTCGCTTTCACTCAAGCAAATAATTCTATTGTCAATAGCTATGCAGCCGGTGACATACAGGCGAATAACGGTCTTGCCGGTGGTTTAGTCGGTGTTGACGATCTAGTGAGCGCAAAAATCCATAACAGCTATGCCATTGGTAGCATACGAGGAGACGTTTTTGCCTCAGGGGGGTTGATATCTGGCGAGAGTTTAATTGTCAATAGTTATTATAGAGCAGGTGCAGTTATTTCTGGGACCGATTCACTTATCGGTACTGATAAAACTGCGATGGCACTTAAGGCTGGTGTGCCGTCGGATGATATCTATACCGGATGGGACAGAGCAGATTGGCATTTTGGCAACATGGAGCAATATCCGGCCTTGCTTTATACGGCAGGCGATGATAACACGATATGTAGGCAACCGTCGCCTGCGCAGTTATCCGCTTGCATTAGCAGATTGCCTGGCTTGTCGGAGCATGATAAAACAGTTGTTTGTCGTAGTAATCTACCGAAATTGCCGGGAGAAGTTCCGTATTGCGGTGCCTTGCTACCTGGGCAGCGTGCAGGTCTGATCCAAATGGAGTTTTCAGAAAATGCACGTTTGATTCCAGCATTTAATCCTGAGATATACGATTATGATTTAGTCATTAATTCGGGTAACGAGGCTCAAACGACACTGACCACCTATTACAGCAGCGATACGATTACCGTAGATGCAAGTGGCTTAAGTGTATCGACAAGCAGCGGGCAAAACGTATTGTTCACTTTAAGCGATGATTTAGACGACATTGTGATTACGGTAAGACCCGCAAGTCACAATGCACCGACACGCTATACGATCACGGTATTGCCTAATATCGCAGTAGTAGATGGTTTTATAGCAATTGATTATCTGGAAGATTTGAATCTGATGCGTGACTCTCTAGAGCAGGTATCCGCTGCTTTGGAAGATTGCCCTATAGATACCCAAGACAATGTCAGGCGATGCAAGGGTTATAAACTAACCAGAGACTTGGACTTTAAGGATCCCGAAAGTTATCGTACTGGCATTGTCAACCCAATATGGACGATTGGTGTAGGCTGGCAACCTATAGGGAAAGTCGTCAATAACGATTGTGAGGATGCCGCAAGTAGATGCTTTACTGGCACTTTTGACGGCAACGGTTACACGATATCCAATCTGAGACATAAGAATAATGCTTTCGCCAATGTCGGTTTATTCGGTGCTTTGGCAAAAGGTGGAAGAATAGAAAACATGGGCTTAGTCGTTGTGGATATTCGTGTTACTACTGGTGGTCAATCTAATAGTGGTGCTTTGGTGGGTAGTAATTACGGTGAAATCGTCAATAGTTATTTGATAGGTGGTTCAATACAGAGTGCTAGTGGTTCTTTGGGCGGTTTAGTCGGTAGGAATTTGGGTATAATCGTCAATAGTTATGCGCATGTTGATGTGGGAACTAATGAAGTATTTGTCCTTACCGGTGGTTTAGCCGGTGTTACTGGAGAGAGTGCAAAAATTCACAATAGTTATGCGAGCGGTACGGTTACCGGAGGGTTTTCTGCAGGTGGTTTAGTGGGATACGCAAGTGCTGATATTAGCAATAGCTATGCGAGTGCTGAGGTTAGTGGAGCTTTGCGTATGGGTGATTTAGTCGGTTCTTTAAGTGGTGATACTGTCCGAGTATCCATCACGAACAGCTATGCCGCTGGCACTGTTGGTGGATTAATGGGTTGGCGCTTTAACGGGATTGCTAATATGAGTTATTGGGATACTATTACGAGTGACACAGCGGACGACGGAATCAATGCTAATGGCATTGGCAAGACGACATCAGAGCTGCAAACCTCTGCGATCGGTGAGGGAATCTATAGCGACTGGCATCACGACATTTGGTATTCCATAGTTGGTCAATATCCGATGATTAGATATACCAGTGCTACTGATGTGCTCACCCGTCCGGCGTGTCAAGCAGTCGGGGGCATAGATAGCGAAATACCAGTATGTGGTACTTTGTTGCCAGGGCAACGTCTCGTTGGTTTAAGAAGTCTGGCACTTTCCAATAGTGCCGGTCAGGTTTTTCAGCTAATCCCCGACTTTAATTCCAGAATATATAATTACGAGTTGATATTAAAGAGTAACACGCGTGAGTTTAGTATTATTCCGCATACGTTTAACCCGCAGGCGGTGATCTTGATCAGCGATAAAAACGGAACGAGAAAATTACAAAGCGGTAATACCCTTACCCTAATAATAGACGATCTCAATAATTCTTTGTTGCCGCTGACAGTGGAGGAACCTCTGACATCTATGACTACGAGAACGACACTCTATCAATTTGAGGTAAGCAGACATCCTCTTATTACCGTCAACGATATAGACGAAGACGATGACGGTTTGATAGAGATTCGTAGTTTAGACGATTTGAATGCAATACGTTATCAACTAGACGGTAGCGGTTATAGAGCGAGTCTCAACGATATCATAATCACCCAAGGGTGTCCTGAGACTGGTTGCATAGGCTATGAATTGATGCAAGATCTAGATCTTGCTGACGATGTTCGTTTTGCCAACTGGCAACCGATAGGATATATTGAATTGAACGGCGATGCCGATGAATGTAGCCATCCGAGCAATAGATGCTTTAGCGGAATATTCAACGGCAACAATCATACCATTGCCAATCTGCGCATTGATAGCAGCGATACCGACAATGTCGGCTTGTTTGCGGCATTAGCTGACGGTGCGCAAGTCATAAATGTCGATTTGGCGAATGTAGAGGTGATGGGTAACAGTGGTGTCGGGACTCTAGTTGCCTATAATGCTGGAGAGATAGACAACAGCTATGCAAATGGTACGGTGATCGGAGAACGTGATGTCGGCGGTTTGGTTGCATATAATGTTAGTGGCATTTCTAATAGTTATGCTTATGGTGTGGTATCGGGCAAACGCTCAGTCGGTGGTTTGGTGGCTCGCAACGAAAGCGGAGGGATGATTGCAAATAGCTATAGCTTGAACCGTGTACTGGGCGACAACAGCATCGGCGGTTTAATTGGTCTTAACCTTGGTTCTATTACAAACACTTATGCAACCGGTATTGTTGAAGGCAACGCGCGCATTGGTGGTTTGGTCGGTGAGAACAGAGGTTCGGTTATCAGCAGTTATGCGACCGCAGATATAGTGTGTACGGGTGTGCCTGAATGTGTCCCGTATACGGTGACTAGCGGTGGTCTGATCGGCAACAGCATCAGTGGTATTGAGGTGAATAGCTATTGGGATATTGAGATGAGCAACATACGAGGCAACATACAAGGATCGGCCGGTGGTATCGGCAAGACAACCTTAGAACTGCAATCGGGCAACAGTCAATCGTTGGATGCCAGCAAAGTATATTACAAATGGAACCATAGCGACTGGCATTTCGGCAATGTATATCAATATCCGATTCTTAAATATACCGGTAGTACAATGCAAGGAGGTATTTCCCAGTTGCAGTCTTATGGTTTGGAAAGTTTATCAATCGCAGAGGTAGTAACACTATCTCCGGACTTCAATACGACTAAATTGTATTATCGCATCGGCGTAGAGTTGGATGCCAACATAAAACATCTACGTTTGGTACCGAATGCACTGGACGAGAGTGCAACCATTCGAATTGCAAGCGATAACGGCTTTGACAAGACGGTCCAGAGCGGCACCACCAGTTCGGCAATTATGCTACATTCCACTGATACGACCGTGATTACCATAGAGGTTACGGATGATCGGCGTGTCCAATATCGCTTTGAGGTAGATTATTTTTCCTCCGGTGCTAAGAGAGATGTTGATACCGACAGAGATGGATTGATAGAGATTCTAACACTGGACGACTTAGATGCGATGCGCAACGCTTTGGACGGTAGCCACCTGAGACATCAAAACAATGACGATGTAGCGATAGAAAATGCTAAAGGTTGCCCAATAACCGGATGCAAAGGATATGAATTGTTGCGCGATTTGGACTTTGACAATCCGGCACATTACCGAACGGGGCGCGTGAATAGCGCATGGACTACTGGGGCAGGCTGGCAGCCGGTAGGGACACAAAGGCATCCGTTTGTGGCAACATTCCAAGGCAACGGCTATACGATTTCTAATTTAAGGGTGAATAGACCAGACAGTGATGGTGGTTTATTCGGCATGATAGACGGTAGAGAAACTGATGTTGCAATAGAAAGGCTTGGTTTAAGCAATGTAGATATAGTCGGAGGTACGCATGTAGGCGGTTTGGTCGGCTATAACCAAGCAGGCGATATTAGCAAGAGCTATGTCACTGGCTCTGTGGCAGCAAGAGGCAGAAATGGATCGGCAATCGTAGGCGGTTTAGTCGGCAGGAATGTTGGCGGTTCCATCACCGAGTCATACTCGGAAACTCAAGTCAGATGCAATCTGGTAAATAGATTGACAACGTCATTGGTAGGTGGTTTAGTTGCTCTAAACGATAATCGTGCTCGCATTGAAAATAGCTATGCGATAGGATCAGTAATTGGTCAGGACAGTGTTGGTGGTTTGGTTGCTTCCAACCAAGGATCTAGCGAAATCATCAATAGCTATGCGGTGAGCAAGGCGATAGCCATTGGAGCGATGTCTGAAGCGGGTGGCTTGGTAGCTCAAAACGACGCAACGGTTGATGATAGTTATTGGGATATTGAGGCGAGTGGTGTCGCATCGAGTGCCGGTGGCACTTCTGAGACCACGATAATACTCCAAACATCTACGCCAACTGAACCGCCAAACAGTATTTATAGAAATTGGGATACCAATGTATGGGAGTTTGCAGATGCGAATCGCTACCCGGCACTGAAAGCGATTGCCAATGTACCGCTACTTGCTCCCACAGGGAAGAGTCTGTTGCAAAGTTTGACTCTATCAAACAATGTTCGCTTATTCCCGTCTTTTCATCCGCTGATTTTTGACTACAATATCATAGCCGCATCGGAGCAGATGACGGAGGTACAAATTGATACCACATCAACCCAAGTGGGTACGACGATTGATGTTGCTTGTAGCGATGGTTTAGTATGTTCGTCGGGTATTCCGGCATCGTTTATATTGGATGGTAGCTATACGCCGGAAATCACTATTAGTACCCGTACACCTGATGACAGAGTATTAGCGTATAACTTTTCCATCCGCTACGCTACATCGAAAATTAAGCAAGCGACGGAAACGACTACAACAACCACATCGTTGCCATTAACGGTAGCCGAGGGTGAGCGTATTCGTTTAATCACTTTGTATAATTTCGGTTTGAATGAAAATTCTTATCGCTATAGATGGCGGCAATCGGAAGGCGATGTGCTGAGATTCAACGATTTACTATCGCCGGTTGACACACAAAGTAACATGTTGGATTTTACCGCACCTATTGATGTCGTATCTAAGCAAGACGATAGCCGCACTGTGCAGTTAATCCTGGAAGTCGCTGTGAACGAAGACATGTATTTAAGCAAAGCGGTACCGATAATAGTTTTCAAACGCAACAACGACACTGCCGATCGTATTCGCTTAATCAGACATAAAACACTATACACTTATATCATCCTAATTGAAAGAGAGGACGGTAGCCAGTTTGTGGACCGCGACGGAGGCTTTGCTCAAACCCATATACAATGGCAGCGTCGTCGCAACGCTACAGAAGATTGGGTCAATGTTGGGAGCGGGTCTCCGTATACCCTTCCTAACGAAGGAGCTTATCAATATCGCGCCCTTGCTACTTACGAGGACAACCAAGATTATCGCCAACAATTTGAAACAGAGGTCATAAACTATTTAGACATAGACGAAGACGGTGACGGCTTGATAGAGATTCGTTATTTGGAGGAATTGAACGCAATACGTCATCAGTTAGACGGCAGCGGCTATAAAGCAACCGCAAGTGCGGACAAAGTAACTGCAGGTTGTCCGGTGGTCAATAATGTAGAGGAATGCCGAGGCTATGAATTGATGAACGACTTGGATTTCACCGATGATGCCAGTTATCGTACATCGGATCAAGCCGCACGTTCTGTACTGAAGAATAGTTGGACGGTGAGCGAACTCACCAGCGATTTCACCGATGCTAGCGATGTTAGTTGGCAGCCTATAGGTGGAACATTTAATGCCGTATTTAATGGCAACGGTTATACGATATCCAATATGCAAATAAACCGTAGTGTCGGCAATACAAAAAATATAGGTTTGTTTTCCCAAATAGGCGCAGCCGGCAGAATTGAGAACTTGGGTCTTTTGGATGCGGCGATCAAAGGTCTGACTGGGAATAAAAATGTAGGAGGTATTGCCGGTCAAATAGATAGTAAAAGTGTAATTTTGAATAGCTATGTAGTCGGCGATGTCGTAGCTGGGAATACTGATAAAATAATAAGTGGCGATGTTGGAGTTGGATTTATAGGAGGTTTGGTCGGCCATAACTTAGGCGATATACTCAATAGTTATGCGGAGATCAATGTGATTGCTGATGACTCCAACACACTTCTAGCAAGGAATAAGCGAGCAATAGTAGGTGGTTTAGTCGGCAGGAACTTCTCGGGTAAAGTCCATAACAGCTATGCAACTGGTGAAGTGAAAGGACCTTGCCAAGTCGGAGGTTTGGTGGGGAATCAAGCTAGCAATAGCGAAATCAAAAACAGTTATGCAAGAGGTAATGTGGTGACAGGGTTCGGAACATGCTCTAACTCAGACAACAAATGGGTTGGTGGTTTAATCGCTAACAACGATAGCTCAACAATTGAAAATAGTTATGCGCTAGGTGCAGTTTCCGGTGGCGGCGCACGCTCCGGTGGCTTGGTTGGCCAAGTATCCCCTACCGGTGATACTTCTACTGCAAACCCGAAAAATAGTTACTGGAACTTTGATGCTAATTGTAGTTATGAGACCGGCAATCCTTCAGGTATGTATTGTTATTCACGAAGGGCTAATACTATAACCCTTCTGGAAGCAAGGCCTGAGAATTCTCTCAGATCTACCACCAGACCAAGTGCTATCGTATCGTGTGTAAATCTTGCCAATGGCAGTTACAATTGTCCGATCTTCAGCAGATGGAATACTGCTGATTGGAATTTCGGCACAAATCAGCAATATCCAACACTCAAATACGGCATCGGATCGGATACCGAAAACCCGGGTTGCGACAACGATGCCGAGACCGAATTGCCAAGTTGTAATGCGCTATTGAACGGTCAGATTGCCGATGCACTTTTATTGAATAACCTTAGCTTATCCGCCAATTCAAGAAATGTGCAGTTGACCCCAAGCTTTCTACCGAGTAGATTTAATTACCAAGCAGTGATTGAACCCGAAGTATTACCAGTAGTTATAAAACTTGCTACTGATGCTGACGCAGGTGCCGAAATAACGATTCGTAAAGACGGTGGCACACCCTTAGTCAAACAATCGGATGGCAGTGTGCAGATTAGTACGAATGACTCATTCAACCTTGAGATTAAGACCGCAAGCGGAAATGAGAGGGAGGCGAGCTACCAAATACAAGTACACCTAGAATATCAGCCTCAGCCTCAAATATCCAAAGTAGTCAGTGGTAGCACTCCTAGCGAAGTAATTAGAGCGAATATCCTAAGCTTTGACGAAGGAGATGTTGTTCGCTTGGATGCTTCGACGAGTTTCGGGCAGAATAGTTCGCAACTGGATTACCGATGGAGTCAAGTATCAGGGAAACCTTTGCTGTCGGGGATACAAAATGCATCTATCTTAGAGTTTACGATACCTACTGATTTTATTGCTAGAGACGAGAACGATAGCATAGTCGTTCTAAAACTGGAACTGAGTGAGCGCAATAACCCGGCATCTGTGGTAAGCAGGGAAGTGCCGTTATTGGTGAGGAAAGTCAACAATGGAAACTTCGGGGGGGCGGTGAAATGGATAACTAGCGAGACGCTTTCGTTAGGCGATTTGGATGATATAGACGGAGGAGTTTTGACCGATATTAACTATCAGTGGTCAAGGAGACAAAACGCTATATTTTTTGAGATACCCGGTGCAAACCAAAAGAGCTACACGCCTCCCGAAGATGTTCGCAACGCACAACACAAGCTTTCTATAAGCTATACCGATGGACAAGGCTATGATACAAACATTGACTACGATGCACCAATGTTTACAGACATCGCTACGCATAGAGACAGAGACGGTGACGGCTTAATAGAAATTGAAACCCTCGAAGATCTCCATGCGATTCGTTATCAACCGGACGGCAGCGGTTACCGTGCAAGTTCCACAGCGAGCAAAATTACCGCAGGTTGCCCTGATGATGGATGCAAAGGCTATGAATTGGTTAGGAATTTGGATTTTCTAGACGAGGCAAGCTATAGTTCGCTACCCAACAGAGCAACTTGGACGAGTGGGGTAGGTTGGCAACCTATAGGTACTATTACTAACAATGATTGTAGCGATTCGGCCAGCAACTGTTTCAGCAGTATTTTTGAAGGCAACGGATATAGCATTGCCAATTTACGAATCAATAGAGGCACCATCAATGAAGTAGGCTTGTTTGCCGTAAATACCGGCGCCATTCGTAATCTCAGATTATCGGCAATAGAAGTAACAGGCGACACCAGTGTCGGTGGTTTAGTCGGCCGCAACGAAGGTCAACTAATAAATGTTTATGTCATTGAAGGCAAGGTTGTAGGGCAAAATGATGTTATAGGCCTTTTAACTGGTCAGAATATGCCGGGTTCGTCGGTTATCAATAGTTATGTGTATGGTACTGTCACAGGTATGCGATGGGTAGGTGGCATCTGTGGCGCAAACCGCGGTGAAATTATCAATAGCTATGCGGTTGCCAATGTTTCAGCAAAGCAGCATGCAGGAGGTCTAGTCGGTGAGAACCAAGCTCCTATTAGCAATAGCTATGTAGCAGGTTCGGTTAGTATAAGTGAGAGAGGACAAGCTGTGGGAGGTCTAGTCGGTACATTATGGGTGGGTGGTAGTGTCAAGAATAGCTACTCGACTGCTGAGGTGAAAGTAACCTTTGATATACAAAGGGACAATGATGAACGCTATGTAGGTGGTTTAATCGGTAGAAGACACTCTAGTCAAGCTGTCACTAATAGCTATTGGGATACTGATACGAGCGGACAGATGAACTCTCCGGGAGGTGGCATCGCTAAGACTAAGGCTGAATTGCAAATGCCGACTGCACCAGGAACAATGGTAGGCGATGTTTATTACACCTGGGATACTGGCGATTGGGATTTCGGTGGTTCCAAGGAATATCCAGTACTCAGATACGACGATAATACATGTGGCACTTCTATGCCGTCCCCGGATTGTGGCGAATTATTACTCCATCAGCGTATTGGTTTGCGAGATCTAAGGCTGGAACAGAATGGGCATTTACATTTCTCTCTTGATTTTGATCCTACGGTTACGACCTATACGGTGTCGGTTGATGCCGATGCCAGTGAGCTGAAAATTATCCCAATAGCGGTTAATCCTGATGCGAATATCATAGCCGATGGCAAAGTCTTGCCAGCAAACAATGTCGGCTATACTATTGCGCTAAATACTTCTGATCCTACATCTACGGTTATTGGTGTTGCAGCGAGTAATTCAATGGGGACAGAAGATCCTGTTGTCTATAAATTGACGATAAACGGTAATCGTTTGCCGAGGATAAGCATTAACGCACCTGCTTTAATCTCGGAAGGTGAAACCCTTGCGTTTAATGCCATTATAGAAGATCCTGAGGGAGACGAGTTGAGTTATAGTCTGACCATGATTCCAGATCTATTGCCGGATTTGGGGGTAAGTACTGGCACGGTGGTGGGTCGTGCCGATCTGAGGTATGCACTTAACATACCAAATGATTTACTCAGTGCAATGCAAAGCACCGACGATGTAGAGATAGTTTTAACGGTTGACGATGGCTTAAATGTTGTCAGTGAAACGGCACGGTTAACGATAGTCAAAGAGAACAACGGTATCATATCGATTCCTACACCTACGCTGAATGATTTCACATACACCATCAGAGATATAGCTCTATCGTTGGATGCAGATGGAATAAATCCTAACCCTCAGATAGCTTACCAGTGGCAAAAAGAGTTATTCGGCAGTTGGCTGGATATTGATGGTGCCACTAACGCAAGCTATACCGTTGAAGGTATTATAGGCGACCGCTATCGCGTGTTGGTTGGTTATACTGATAAGCAAGGCTATAGGCATCAGAGGCTTGTATCTTCGGCAGTGTCGGCACCGCAACAATTCATTTATAACGTTGAGAGATCTAGAGATGTTGTAAGAGACTTAGTGGATCGGCTACCGGGTATTTTCATAAACGTCAGAGTACTCCTCGAAGGCCTCTTACGCTAACGCGTCGTCCTTGCACAAACAATCCATTCATCCATAAAATTTCCGCAAACGGTAGGGGAGGGCTAACATGCCCTCCCTAAAGTACCGTCCTACAAAACTGTAACCGCTCGCGCCCCCAAATCATACAAACCATTTACTGGGTACCTGCACGATATAATGTGTTGACACAACGCGTATGTAAACCACTCGTCGTTTATTTACTACCGTTCACCAAATTGCCAAATGAATAACCCATTATCCTGATAAATTTTTAATATACACATTTAACCAATATTTTTAATTAACGAGGAACACTTATGAAAAATGGAAATACATTAAATACAATCCACAGAAATGGTCAACTGATTCATTAAATATCAAAAACCACCTCAACGCGCTGTCCTTGCACAAACAATCCATTCATCCATCTCGCTTACGGTAACCGTGATTTGATGGCGCGTGGCGGTTACAGTAGTGCAGAACGGTACTTTAGGGAGGGCATGTTAGCCCTCCCCTACGGTTGGTAACCAGAAATTTGATGGATGAATGGATTGTGTGTGCAGATGCAACGCGTTAGGGAGGGCATGTGGGGCTGTTGAAAAAGTATCTGCATTGGTACATTCCCCTCCTTTGGAGGGGTGGCAGGCGAAGCCTGACGGGGTGGTTGTTAAGGTTCTGAACAATGTTACGCCGATTGACCTACTGGCTCAATCGGCGGTTCTATTTTTCAACAGCCTCATGTTAGCCCTCCCCTACGGTTGGTTAACATAAGTTTGATGACGCAAGCGGTTAAGTTTATGGAATGACGGTTCTATTTACAACAGCCTAAAATATGCTATAGTAAAAAAGCTTTATGAAAATAAATAGCTAGGGATAGAGGTTATTTATCTAGCTAATTAGAAATATGCTATGTAGAGGGGGAAACGTAGTATGGGGGGATCCGTAAGATTTTTATTACTGCTAACCATAATATTATTGCGCCCGGTATCGGCGCAAGATGGTTTTCAATGCAATTATGCTACTAATATAGATCAAGATGACGATGGCTTGATAGAGCTATGCGATTTGGACGCATTGGATGCGATCCGCTATCAACTTGACGGCAGTGGTTATAGAGAAAGTTTTGATGCAGTCAAAATCACCGCAGGGTGTCCTCAAAGCGGTTGCAATGGCTACGAGCTACGTAAGAATCTAGACTTCAATTCTGACGATAGCTATCGCAATATTACCAACAAAGAAGTATGGACTAGCGGTTTAGGTTGGTTGCCCATAGGCGATCGGTTGAACTTCTTTGCTGCTAGGTTTGAAGGCAACGGTCATACGATAGCCAATCTTTACATCAACAGGCCATCGGATTATGTCGGTTTATTCCAAGCGACGACAAAGCTAGCCAAAGTCAGTGATTTAGTATTGTCGCAAATAAACATCAAAGGGAATTCTTATGTTGGTAGTTTAGCCGGTCATAACGGCGGAGGTATCACTTATATTGGGGTGGAAGGCGGTCGCCTAATTGCTATGGGCAGCAATGTAGGCGGGTTGTTTGGTGCCAACGAAGGGACGATACTCAACGGTGATGTGATGCTTGAGTATGTAGAGGGCAATGGGCATAGTCTAGGTGGTCTGGTGGGTCATAACAAAGGGCATATTAGGTATAGCGTTGCCGATACGAGTTTATCAGGTACGAACCAAGTTGGTGGCTTGGTCGGTATCAATTCCGACGGTGTGCTGGCAAATAATAGAACCAGAGGAGTTGCAAAAGGGCGTGATTATATCGGTGGTTTAGTCGGTCTCAATCGTGCACGGATTAGTGTAAACCATGCCGAAGGCAAAGTAATATGCGAAGGTTCGTATAGCGGTGGCTTGATCGGTGCGAATCACCAAAGCGGTAGAATCATTGATAGTCGGGCGAGCGGCACGGTTTCAGGTAATCTTTATGCTGGAGGTCTAGTCGGCTGGAACAAAGATAGTGAAATCAGCAATAGTTTTGCGGTTAATCGCATAGAAGGCAATAGCGATGTAGGCGGTTTGGTCGGCTGGAACGAAGAGGGTCAAATCAGCAATACATACTCTAGTGGTTTTGTATCCGGTGTGCATAGAGTTGGTGGCTTGGTTGGCAGCAATAAAGGTATCGTCTCCGACAGTTTTGCAAACGGGCAAGTTGTAGCAAGCGGTGAGCATGTCGGCGGTTTGGTAGGTTGGAATTATGCACACCAAACAAGGCATGTTGCTATGGTGCGTGTAATACACAGCTATTGGGATAGCGAGGCTGCTGAGATTCTAGTAAGTGCTGGCGGTAGTTTGCGAACTACCGCACAGCTAAAGTCACCGACTGCTCCCGGTCTACTAGGTGAGACCTTTGAAAGATGGGATTCGGACGATTGGGATTTCGGCACCAGCGAGCAACACCCGATACTCAGGCATAGCGAAGGTTCTAATAAGGGACATCTATTGCCGGGTCAACACATCATGCTCTCGGGTTTGCTTGTTTTAGATGGATTGACTTTATCTCGTGCGTTTAATCCACAAACTTTTGATTATCGTATGAACCTGAGCGACGACAACATAACAGAAATAAGACTCAGTCCTACGATAGCGAATAGCACACAAACGATTAGTGTTCTTAAAGATCAAAAAATTAGCTTGCCATCGGTTAACAACGGCGAGACAGTACCGATCGTTTTGAATATAGCCCCTGAACCTACGTTGATTACGATAGCGAGGCACTACCGCATTTGGGTAATACGTCGTTCCGGCTTGGAAGCCACGATTAGTAGCGACCGTTCAGACTATAGGGTGGATGAGGGGCAAAGTATTACGTTTAATGTTTCAACTTCTGAACCGGATCTGCGACGAGTGAGCTATCGCTGGCATCAAGTTTCACCGACACAACCTGATTTATTGAAAGACTCAAATATTCGGCAAGCTCAATTGAGCATAGATATACCCAACGACTTTGTAGCTCAAGATTTCGCTCAGGTTCCCGTTGTGTTGCAAGTAGCAGTGCGTGCCGATGGGGTAACTGCAATTCGCAATACAACGATGACGGTTATCAAAACAAATGGCGGTGGCTTAAGCACCTTAGCTGCTCCGATCTATCGCGAAGGCACTTTAGCGGTGGCAGATATGAGCGAAGCCGATTTATCTATGGAACCCGACGGTGGTGTAGATCTTAGTAGCTTTCGCTATCAATGGCAGTACAAGCTACCGTCCGATTCGGCAATATGGCAGGATATTGAAGATGCGATGCAAATGCGCTATGAGATATCTCAGTTATTGTCGGAAATCAATAATATCAGCTATCGCGTATGGTTGGATTACCGCGATAAGCAGAACCATCGTCATCGTATCGTATCCGAGCCATTATCGGTTATGAATATCGTGCCGAATGATGGTTTCAGAGATATTTATTACTTAGAGGATTTAGATGCGATACGCTATCAACTAAATGGCAAATACGAATTAGTCCGGGATTTGGATTTCAACTCTGATGCGAGCTACCGCAACCCACTCAATAAAACGAAATGGACGGTAGCCGATTACGAGAATAGTGCCGACACCGGTTGGTTGCCTATAGGCTCTCTGATAAATCATTTCACCGGCGTATTTAAGGGTAACGGCTATACGATATTCAATTTACAAATAAACAGAGACACTGACGACTATCAAGGTTTATTTGCCTTTCTAAGCTCTGAGTCGGTGATAAGAAATGTTGGTTTACTTGATGTAAAGATAGAAGGGAGGAAATATATCGGTGGCTTTGTGGGTCGTAATATAGGTACTATCGTCAATAGTTATGCGGTTGGGGAGTTTTCGGGAAGTAATCTGGTAGGTGGCATCGTCGGGGAGAACAACGGTAAAATAATCAATAGCTATGTCAGCTCAGTCATTTTAAGGCGAGGCTTGAATACGAGTAATTTAGGCGGTTTAGTCGGCACTAATCTAGGGTTAGTAATCAATAGTCATGCAACCACTCGGATTTTGGAAAGCCAATCGGGCTATATCGGTGGGCTTATAGGTTGGAATGCTGTCGGCGCGCGCGTGATCAATAGCTATGCTAGCGGTGATCTTAGGGGTAGTTTTCCTGTAGGTGGTTTAACCGGCACTAACGAAGGGTCTATAAGCAACAGCTATGCAACGAGCAATGTTAGCGGAAGTAGCGCGGGTGGTTTAGTAGGCACCAATCAAATGTCTGCGTCAAGAATTACAAACAGTTATGCTCTCGGGAAGGTGCAAGGAAGCGGAGGCGGTTTGGTCGGTGACAATAACGGCAGCATCAGTGCAAGCTATTGGAATACTGAGACCAGCGGTTTACAAGGTCGTCATGGCAGCGGGCAGACTACGCAACAAATGCAATTACCAACAATGGCAATCGGAATATACGAAGCGTGGGGTGATGATGATTGGGATTTCGGCAGCAGCGAGCAGTATCCGATACTCAAATATGCGCCAGGACCCGACGGCGATGGGTGCAGTATGTCGGGATTGCCGTCAGAATTGCCGCAGTGTGGCGAGTTGTTATCGCCACGTTTGCGCTACGGTCTGCGCAGTTTAGTGGTGACGGACGGTGCTACCGTATCTCCCAAATTTGATGTAGCCGAACTAAACCAAAGCGGTATTTATATTGGCACCTTGAGCAGTACCGATAGCACAATAAGGTTGATTCCGACGGCGATAGAACCCACCGCAGATATTAGTTTCTACATCGGCGACGATGAGACTGCGTACGACCGCATCCGCAGCGGCGAGACGAGTAAAGCAATCTCTTTGCAAGAAAACTTTACCACGCGTATCCACATGGAGGTGCAAGGAACTCAAACTGTACGCTATATGCTATATATTAATTATCAAAATACTGCCGCCGATAGCGTTGTGCCAATCAACTATTTGGAGGATTTGCGTGCGATACATCATCAACCGAGAGGTTCCTATAAGTTAGTTAGAGACTTGGATTTTGCAGACCGTGAGAGCTATCTAGAGCCGTTGAATAGGATTTTTTGGACAGTAGACGACTACAACGATGCTAGCGATACAGGCTGGGTGCCTATAGGTAGCGAGACAAAGCCTTTTGCCGGTAGCTTTGACGGCAACGGCTATACGATATCGGGTTTGCAGATAAACAGAGACACTACCGAAAATCAAGGTTTATTTGGTGTCACATCATCCGATGCACTGATAAGCAACGTCGGCTTGTTGCATGTAAGAATAGAAGGGGGTGGAAAAGTTGCCGGACTGGTCGGCACCAATCAAGGGCAAGTCGGTTATAGCTATGTTAGCGGCAGTATTGCATCAAAGCCTGGCGATATTGCCGGTGGTCTGGTTGCAATTAACGCCGGTGGAAATATTATCGGCAGTTATGCGATAAGTGAAGTTTCCGGAGTTTCATCAATCGGTGGTCTGGTTGGAGATAACCGTGGCACGATTATCAATAGTCATGCCGATAGTGTCGTCTTGACATCGGCCTCAGGAGGATCGAGCTTCGGTGGTTTAGTGGGTTATAATCGCAGTCTAATTGCTAATAGCTATGCAACCGGCAGGCTTCTAACAAATAATAACTCTATTATTGGTGGGTTGGTCGGTCAGAATGACTGGAGCGCAAAGATTATTAACGGTTATGCTTCAGTTAGTATTGAGGGAGCCATAGCAGGTGGTTTGATTGGATATAACACAGGTTCTATAAAAAATAGCTATGCGGTCGGTGAGCTGGAGAGAGGAAGCAGAAACAGAGGTAGTTTGGTCGGAATCAGCGAAGGCATTGACAGAATCGCTGCCAGTTATTGGAATACCGATACCATTGCTATCGGGTCCAACCACGGGATTGGACAAAACACCATACAGCTTCAATCAGGCACCAGCCAATCATCGGATGCAAGCAATGCTTATTACAAATGGAGCAATGGCGATTGGCATTTTGGTAATATAAGTCAGTATCCGACACTTAAACACACGGCAACCGAAAGTGTTCTCGCGTGTGGTTCATCAGGAATGCCACAATGCGGCGATTTAATATCACCGGGTTTGCGCTATGGCTTGCGTAGTTTGACACCAGTGAGTGATGCGACATTCTCTACACCGATTGACATTGAAAAGCTCAACCAAAGCGGTATTTATTTCGTTACAGTCATCAGCGATGTTCCTAGTGTGCAGTTAATTCCGGTGGCGATGGAATCGACCGCTCGTATCAGCATTATGGGGACTATGCGAGAAACCATAGACAGCGACGATATGAGCGCGTCGATTTCGCTGAAAAATGATAAGGCAACAAAAGTTGTCATTGAAGTAGAAGGCACAGAGACAGTCAGATATACGCTTTATCTGAGCTACTTTTATCATAGAGTTATTGATGAAGATAACGACGGTCTTGTGGATATTAATTATTTAGAGGATTTGGATGCGATCCGTTATCAGTTGGATGGCAGCGGCTATAGAGCGAATGTCGGAGAGATCAAGATTACTTCCGGTTGTCCGAGTGAAGGATGCAGGGGTTATGAATTACTAAGGGATCTAGATTTTAATGACACTGGCAGTTATCGCGATGCCGATGCGAATATGCATCGCTGGACCGGTGCAGATGCTTGGCAACCTATAGCAGGGACTTTTGTCGGCATGTTCAACGGCAACAATAAAACGATCGCCAATTTAAGGGTGAGACGGAACGGAGGCCTTTTTGTAGCGATAGGTAGCGATGATCGTGCTACCCATATAGATGGCATCGGATTACCGGGTGTGGATATCAAAGGGAATGTAGTTGCCGGAATTGCCACATCGTGTAAGCAATGTACGATAAGCAATAGTTATGTGATAGGAAACATAGAAGGAAACACCGCTGCTGCCGGCTTAATAAATATTATTTCTGCATCGAGTGGAGATCCCGTACGAATTAGCAACAGTTATTTTATCGGTAATCTTATGACTAACGGTCGGTCGGCAGTCGGCGGAGGTTTGATCGGTGATGTAGACTCCGATACCATCATTTCCGATAGCTATGTGGTTGGCACCATTACAGCACAACACGATGACGGATTCACTGGTGGTTTAATCGGTGTGCGCACATCATCGGCTATTGAAATCAGCTATAGTTATGCGAGTGTCTCGGCAACTAAAGCCGACGTGCCGCAAGGTTTATTCGATAGTAATAGAGACCCGAGCGACAAACTAGCACCGACCGTCAACACCAGTTATTTGGACGAAGATATCTCGCAGGTTAAGGTGACACTAGGTGAACTCAAGAGTACCGTTGCGCTTCAATCGCAATCACCAACGACACCAAGCGATAGCATTTATGAAGACTGGGATAGCGGAAATTGGGATTTTGGTAGCGATAAGCAATACCCAGCGATTAAGTATAATTTGCAAGCAGATGCCACTGATGGTGATGCACATTGCGATGTTGCAGATATGCAAGAGCGTCCCGCTGCTTGCCACACTTTGCTTCGTCATCAAGGTAGCCTGTTGCAAGACTTGAAATTATCTGCAGGCGCAGGTTTGTCTAGTCCTTTTGCATTTACGTCATTTGATTATGGTATATCAGTCAATGCCGACCAGAGTACCATTCGTCTATTGCCGACTGCGTTTAATCCAGTGGCAATGATTGAAGTTTTTAAGGATGGTAATCCGATTGGAGCGACCGATAGCGGTGAATGGACGGTGCCGATTCCATTGAATGACTTCGGCAATACGGTCGTCAATTTGGTCGTAACAGAAGGCAATCGACATTCTTACCGATACCAATTCGTCGTCAATCGTCTCAACATCGTAGCCCAAAGCATAGATAAGGACGGCGATGGATTAATAGACATTAGTAATGCGATGCATTTGAATGCCATCCGTCATCGTTTGGACGGCAGTGCCTATCAGCAAAGCGAAACTGCCGATGTGATATATTGTTTTGACGGTTGTACGGGATACGAGTTGACTGCCGATATAGACCTTGCCGAGATCGATTGGCAGCCCATAGGTAGTCTTGGTAAACCTTTCACCAGTATATTAAAAGGCAACGGTCATACGATTTCCAATTTGACTCTAGAGGCAATCGGTACCAACGATGTGGGTTTATTCGCAGCGATCGGCAATCGTGGCAGAGTTGAGAATGTCGGCCTAGTGAATGTCAACATCGTCGGGCATAGCGATGTTGGTAGCATTGCCGGCCACAACTTCGGCACGATTATCAATAGCTATGCAAGCGGTAGGCTTTCAGCCAAAGGCAATAACGGTGGCGGTCTGGTCGGTAGAAATAGGCAAGGCACAATCGTCAATAGCTATGCAAATGTTGATGTAGATGCGAATGGTCTCGCAGGTGGTTTGGTCGGCTGGAATCAAGTATTTGGTTCTATCGTGAATAGCTATGCATTCGGCGATGTGCAGATAAATAGTGGTGGGGCGGGCGGTTTGGTCGGTAATAATCATGCAAGAATTGACAGGAGTTATGCAACGGGTGAGGTGCGGGTAGGCAATGGCAATGTGGGAGGTTTAGTATCATCAAGCGGCTTCGGACATACAATTGCCAATAGTCATTACAGAGCAGGTGCAGTGATCTCTGGAACCGATTCACTTATAGGCATTGATAAAACTGCGAGGGCACTTAAGGCTGGTGTGCCGTCAGATGATATCTATACCGGGTGGGATCGGGCGGATTGGCATTTCGGCAACACAGAGCAATACCCAGTCTTGCTTTATGCGACAGGTGATAACGACAATATGGCATGCATGCAGCCATCGCCTGAGCAGTTATCCGCTTGCAATAGCAGATTGTCTGATTTGTCGGAGAATGATAAAGCGGTTATATGTAATAGCCATTTACCGAGATTGATAGAAGATGTGCCCTATTGCGGAGCCTTGCTACCCGGACAGCGTGCGGGTCTGATCCAAATGAAGTTTTCAGAAAATGCACATTTGTTGCCTGAATTTAATCCTGAGATATACGATTATGATTTAGTTGTTGGCACATCAAGTAGGGGTGCTACATTCCGTACTACACCGACTGCCTATTACGGTAGCGATACGATTAGCGTAAAAGCAGATGGTCTGAATTCATCAACGAGCAGTGGGCGAAGTTCCTTGTTCACTCTAAGCGACGATTTAGCCCACATTGTTATTACGGTGAGATCCGCAAGTCACAACGTACCGACACGCTATACGATTAAGGTATTGCACGATATTGCGGTAGGAGATGGTTTGATATCAATTGATTATCTGGAGGACTTGAACTTGATGCGTTATCCTTTGGAGCGGGTATCCACCACTTTGAAGGATTGTCCTATAGATAGCGAAGACAATGTGAGGCGATGCAATGGTTATAAACTAACTAGAAACTTAGACTTTAAGGATCCTGCGAGTTATCGTAGCGGTGTGATTAACCCGACATGGACAACTGGTGCAGGCTGGAAGCCGATAGGAAATAGTAGCAATCCGTTTAGTGATTTATTCGCTGGAAATGCACATACGATATCACACTTAAGGATCAATGGTGTCACTACTGATAATATCGGTTTATTCGGTGTCATAGCAACAAGTGCAAGAATTGAGAATGTTGGTCTACTCAATGTAGATATTAATGCTATTGTTAATGTTGGGGGTCAATCTAATAGTGGTGCTTTGGTAGGCGAGAATCTTGGTGAGATCGTCAATAGTTATGTAATAGGCGGTGAAGTCCGAGGCAGTTTGTATTCAGGTGGCTTGGTCGGTAGGAATTCGGGTGCGATCGTTAATAGCCACACAGGTGTTGAGATTACCGGAACTAATTTTGTCGGTGGTTTAGTTGGTGGGAATCAATCGGGTTCAAGTATCTACAATAGCTATGCGACTGGTGCAGTTAGCGGGAATGACTATGTAGGTGGTTTAGCCGGTGTTTCATTCACAAATATCAGCAATAGTTATGCGACTGGTACGGTTAGCGGAGTTAGTTCTGTAGGTGGTTTAGCAGGTTGGGTAAATCGTAGCATTATCAACAGCTATGCAATCGGCAAAATATCGGGCAGTAGTCAAGGATTAATAGGCAGTGTCTGGAATGAACTCTTTGCTGTTCAGAGTTATTGGGATGTCGCTACGAGCGAAGTGGGAGATGACAATTTTGATAGCAACGTTATCGGCAAGACGACGGCAGAGCTGCAAACCTCTGCGATTGGTACTGAAATCTATAGTGGCTGGAGTAGCGGCGATTGGTATTCCGGAAGTAGTTCGCAATATCCGGTATTGAGATATACCAGTGCTACCAATGTGCTTACCCGCCCAGCATGTCGCGGAGCCGATGATATACGCGCCGAAATACCAGTGTGTGGCACCTTGTTGCCGGCTCAGCAGCTTACCGGTTTAAGTAATTTGGCGCGCTCAAGTAGAAGCGGTCAGGTTGTGCTATTAAGACCTGACTTTAATTCCGGGATATACGATTACGAGTTGATAGTAAAAAGCGATGCGCGTGAGTTTAGCATCATTCCGTATACTTTTAACTCAAACTCAGTGATTACGCTCAACGACGATAGTGCAACGAATCCGAACAAAGAATTAGGTGGCGGTCAAATCACTACGCTTACCATAGACAACATCAATGGGTACTTGCTGACCTTAACAGTGAAGGATCCTTTGGTATCTGCAACTACAGAAACGACACGCTATCGTGTTATGGTAATCAAACATCCTTTTGTTGCGGTCAACGACATAGACGAAGACGATGATGGTTTGATAGAGATTCGCAGTGCCGAGGATCTAAATGCGATTCGTTATCAATTGGACGGCAGCGGTTATAAAGCGAGTCGTAGAGATAACAAAATCACCTTAGGGTGTCCGACTACCCCGACCGTCGGTTGCAAAGGCTACGAACTGGCAGCGAGCATAGACCTTTCCGGTTACGATTGGCACCCGATCGGAGCGATTGATGCCACGATGCTCAATTGTGGTGATACGCAAAGCCGATGCTTTACAGCAACATTTGACGGCAATCGAGCATCAGGCTACGAGATTTCTGGTTTGAGCATCGCAACCTCGCAGCGAGACAATATAGGTCTGTTTGCGGCATTAGCCGATAGTGCGCAAGTCAAGAATGTTCATTTGGCAGATGTGGATATTGAGGGTCGCTTTGGTGTCGGGAGTCTAGCTGCCTATAATGCTGGAGAGATAGACAACAGCTATGCAAATGGCATGGTGGTAGGAGAACGCGATATCGGTGGTTTGGTTGCCCATAACGTTGGCCGTATTTCTAATAGTTATGTTTACGGTATGGTATCGGGCAAACGCTCAGTCGGTGGTTTGGTTGCTCGCAACGAAAGTAGAGGGGTGATTGCAAACAGCTATAGCTTGAACCGTGTATCGGGTGATACTGGCATTGGTGGTTTGGTTGCTTTGAATCTAGGCACTATTACCAACACTTATGCAAGCGGTCATGTTGAGGGGATCACACTTATCGGTGGTTTGGTTGGTGAGAACAGCGGTTTGGTTCGCAATAGTTATGCAACTGCAGATATCGTATGCGCGGGTGTGCCTGAATGTGTCTCGTATACGGTGGCTAGTGGGGGTCTAATCGGTAGTAATGCTACTGGTGGTATTGCGGTAAATAGCTATTGGGATATTGAGACGAGCGACATACGAGACAACATACAAGGATCGGCTGGCGGTGTCGGCAAGACAACTCGGCAACTGCAATTGGGCATCAGCCAATCGTCGGATGAAAGCAAGGCGTATTACAAGTGGAGTGATAGCGATTGGCATTTCGGCAACGCAGAACAATATCCGATCCTTAAATATACCGGTAGTACTGAAAGCACACTCATCGGCTTGCACTCTTATGGTTTGGAAAGTTTGGCAATCGCAGAGGTTGTGATGCTATCTCCGCATTTCAACACGACCAAATTGCATTATCGCATCGGCATAGAACTGGATGCGAACATAGAACATCTACATTTGATACCGGATGCACTGGATGAGGATGCGATCATTCACATCGCCAGCGATAGCGGCTTTGACGAGGCGGTAAAAAGCGGTACCAGTAGCTCGCCGATTGCATTACATTCCACTGCTACGACTATGATTAGCGTTGAAGTATCGGGAGCGCAGCGCGTCCGATATTGGTTTGAGGTATATTATTTCTCTTCCGGTGCTAAAAGAAACGTTGATACCGACAAAGATGGATTGATAGAGATTCTAACGCTAGAGGATTTAGATGCGATGCGCAACGCTTTGGACGGCAGCCGCCTGAGACATCAAAACAACAGCGATGTAGCGATAGAAAATGCCAAGGGTTGTCCAATAACTGGCTGTAAGGGGTATGAGTTGCTAAGAGATTTAGACTTTGACAATCCTTTACATTACCAAGCAGGAAGTGTGAACACCGCATGGACTACTGGGGCAGGCTGGCAGCCGATAGGGACATTGCGGCATCCGTTTGTGGCAACATTCAAAGGCAACGGTTATACGATTTCTAATTTAAGGATGAATAGATCGGATAGCGACGGTGGCTTATTCGGTGTGATAGACGGTAGAGATGCCGATACAGTAATAGGAGGTCTCGGTTTAACCGATGTGGATATAGTTGGTGGTGAGCATGTAGGCGGTTTGGTTGGTTATAACCGAGCAGGCAATATTAACCAAAGTTATGTTACCGGTTATGTGGCAGCAAAAGGCAGAAATGGATCGGCAATCGTAGGCGGTCTGGTTGGTAGGAATGACGACGGTATAATTACTGCATCGTATGTGATGGCACAAGTTAAAACCAGTCTGTCCGATAGATTGCCGACGGTATTGGCAGGTGGTTTGGTTGCCGTCAACGACAATCGCAGTCGCATTGAAAATAGCTATGCGATAGGTTCGGTAATCGGATCGGGTAGCATCGGTGGTTTGGTTGCGTCAAACCAAAGTTCTAGCGAAATCATCAACAGCTATGCGGTGAGCAGGGCGATAGCCATCGGAGCGATGTCTAAAGCTGGTGGTTTGGTCGCCATCAACGATGCAACGGTCAACGATAGTTATTGGGATACAGAGGCGAGCGGTATTACATCAAGTGCCGGTGGTGGCGCTGCGACCACAATAATACTTCAATCGTCTATGCCGACTTCGCCGACAAACAGTATCTATAGAAACTGGGATGCCCGTGTGTGGGAGTTTGCAGATGCAAATCGCTATCCTGCGCTGAAAGCTATCACTAATGCGCCAGTCTTCGCTCCCGAGGGAAAAAGTTTGTTGCAAAGTTTGACCTTATCGGGTGTCCGACTATTCCCGCCCTTTCATCCGCTCATTTTTGATTACGATCTCATTGCCGAATCAGGGCAAATGACCGAAGTGCAGATTGATACCACATCAACCCAAGTGGGTACGACGATTGATGTTGCTTGTAGCGACGGTTTAGTGTGTTCGTCGGGTATTCCGGCATCGTTTGTATTGGATGGTAGCCGCACACCGAAAATTACCATAACCACGTATAACCCTGAGGCTGGCGAATTATCCTATAACTTCTTGGTACGTTATGTCGAATCCGAGGTCAGACAAGTGACGGCAACAACTACAACAATAATATCTTCACCGTTAACGGTAGCCGAAGGCGAGCGTGTTCGTTTAATGACTTCGTATAATTTCGGTTTGAAAGAACACTTATATCGTTATAGGTGGCGGCAATCGGCTGGCGATGCGCTAAGGTTCAACGATACACTATCGCCGGTTGACACACAAAGTGCTGTATTGGATTTTACAGTACCTGCTGATGTCGTATCTAAGCAGAACGATCGCCACATTGTGCAGTTGATCGTGGAAGTTGCCGTGAACGATGATGTGTATCTAAGCGAAGTGATATCGTTGATAGTCTCCAAACAAAACAACGATGCCGCCAGTCGTATTCGTTTGCTTAGATCTAGTAATCAACTAACTTATACCGTTCGATTTGAACGAAGCGACGGTAGCGAGTTTATAGACCGCGACGGTGGTTTTGCCTCAACCTATATACAATGGCAGCGTCGGCGTGGCGATGCAGAAGGTTGGGTCAATGTCGGGAGCGAGTCTTCGTATACCCTTCCTGACGAAGGAGATTATCAATATCGTGCAATCGCTATGTATGAAGACCAGCAAGGTTATCGCGAACAACTTGAATCCGAGGTCATAGACTATCTAGACATAGACGACGATGGCGATGGTTTGATAGAGATTCGTTATTTGGAAGACCTGGATGCGATACGCTATCAACCGGACGGCAGCGGCTATAAAGCAACTGCGAGTGCGGCTAAAATTACTACAGGTTGTCCTCGCGATGGTTGCAGAGGTTATGAACTGATGAACGATTTGGATTTTGCCGACGATGCAAGCTATCGCACACCGAATCCATCCGCACTCAAAAACCAATGGATGGTAAGCAATTTCACCGATGCAAGCGACTCCAGTTGGCAGCCTATAAGTGGGCTTAATGCTGTATTTAACGGCAATGGCTATACGATATCCAATATGCAAATAAACCGTAGCGTCGGCAATCAAAACCGTATTGGTCTATTTTTTGCTATCGGTTCAAGCGGTAGAATTGAAAACTTGGGATTGGTTGATCCGGCGATCAAAGGTCTGGTCGGGATCAAAAATGTAGGTGGCATCGCCGGTTCCATACAACGCGGTAGTGTAATCGTGAACAGCTATGTGGTTGGTGATGTTGCTATTGGAGATACCGATAAAATAATAAGAGGTGATGTCGGGTTTGGTGGCGGTAGAGGGTTCATAGGCGGTTTGGTTGGCTGGAATAAAGGTTTCATCCTCAATAGTTATACGAAGATTAATGTGGTTGCCGAAGATTCCGGAATGGCATCAAATAAGCGGGTCGGAGTAGGCGGTTTAGTCGGCAGGAACATAGACGGTGGCAAGGTTTATAACAGCTATGCAACTGGTGAGGTGAAAGGACCTTGTATAGTCGGTGGTTTGGCAGGGAATCAATTTTCTACCAACTTTGGTAGCTTGCTGACAAGGAGCGAAATCAAAAACAGCTACACAACAGCTAATGTGGAAACAGGATTCGGAGCATGTGTAAACGCAAGCAACCAAATTGCCGGCGGTTTGGTCGGTAGGAATACTAATTCAACGGTTGAAAATAGTTATACCTTAGGTGAAATTTCCGGTGAAGGTACACTGGCTGGTTTGGTTGGCGCAGGGTTTGCCTCCATCAATAGTTATTGGAACTATGATTCGAATTGTAGGTTTATTCTTACTCCCGCTTTTGTTGAGATATGTTTCGGAACAAGCGAAAATTTGAATTTCAACAATTCAAGATTACAAGCTAATCTTAGAAGTCCTATTGCTCCGAATACCGAATTGGATACATGTCCTGAGCGTTCCGCAGATGAGTCAAAGTCCAAAGATGTATGTAAAACTTATGTAAATTGGGATGTTGCCGATTGGGACTTCGGTACCAGTTCGCAATATCCGGCACTCAAGTATGGGATTGGACTGGATAGCAATGACCCGGGTTGTGACACAGATATCGAAACAGCATTGCCGAGTTGTGATGCTCTATTGTCCGGTCAAATTGCCGATGCACTTTTGTTGAATAGGCTTAGTCTATCAGTCAATTCAGGAGAGGTGCGGTTGACTCCAGGCTTTATGCCGAATAGGTTTAACTACGAAGCGATGATTGAATCCGAGATAGCACCAGTGGTTATAAAAATCGCCGCTAATGCCGGCGAAGATACCGCAATAACGATTCGTAAAGATAACGGATCTCCTCTAACCCAGCAATCGGACGGTGCCGTGCAAATTAGTGTAAGGGACCCATTCAAACTTCAGATTAAAACCGCAGAAGGGAATAATAGAGGCGCAAGTTATCAAATGCAGGCGTACTTAAAGTACCCACCTCAGCTACATATACTCACAATAGTCAATGATAGTGCGCCTATCAAATTAACCAGAGGAGATATTCTCACCTTAGACGAAGGGGATGTTTTTCGCGTGGATGCTTCAACGAGTTTCGGGCAGAATAATTCGCGACTGGATTACCGGTGGAGTCAAGTATCTGGGAAATCCTTACTGTCGCAGATACAAACTACATCTACCGTAGGGTTTACGGTACCTGCCGATTTTATCGCAAGAGATGAGAACGATAGCACGGTGATCCTAAGACTGGAACTGAGTGAGCGCAATAATCCGGCATCTGTGGTAAGCAGGGAAGTGCCATTGTTGGTGAGGAAAATCAACAATGGAAATTCCGAGAGTGCCGTGAAATGGATAAATAGCGAGACGCTTTCGGCAAGCGATTTGTCGGGCGATATAGATGGAGAACCTCTAGCCGATATTGGTTATCAGTGGTTGCGGAAACAAAACGGTATATTCGTAGCAGTGCCCGATGCAAAGCAAAAAAATCATACGCCACCCGCAGATGTTCGCAACACACAACATCGGTTTTCTATAAGCTATATTGATGGACAGGGTCACCAGACAAACATCCACTACGATGCACCGCTATATGCCGACATCGCTATGCATAAAGACAAAGATAACGACGGCTTAATAGAAATCGAGACTCTCGAAGATCTGAATGCGATTCGTTATCAACTGGACGGCAGCGGCTACCGTGCAAGTTCTACAGCGAGCAAGGTTACTACTGGTTGTCCAGCCGACCAATGCACAGGTTATGAATTGGTGAGAGATTTGGATTTTCTAGACGATGCAAGCTATGGTTCAACGCGCAATAAGATGGCTCGGACAGTCGGAGCAGGTTGGCAACCTATAGGTACTGTTATTAACAATGATTGTAGTGACTCGGACAGCAACTGTTTCAGTAGTATTCTTGACGGCAATGGATATAGTATTTCTAACTTGCGAGTCACCAGAGACACCATAAATGAAGTAGGCTTGTTTGCCGGGAATACCGGCACCATTCGCAATCTCGGATTATCGGCAATAGAAGTAACAGGTAATTCTAGGGTTGGTGGTCTGGTCGGTCGCAACGAAGGGGAATTAATAAATGTCTATGTCATCGGAGGCAAGGTTGTAGGGCAGAATAGTGTTATAGGTCTTTTAACCGGCGAAAGCGCATCGGGTTCGTCTATCATAAATAGTTATGTATATGGTGATGTTACGGGTATGCGGTGGATAGGTGGCATCTGTGGCATAAACTTTGGTGGCATCAGCAAAAGTTATGCGGTTGCCGATGTTTCGGCACAGCGGGAGGCAGGAGGTCTGGTGGGCGAGAATCAAGGTTCCATTAGCAATAGCTATGTAGTAGGTTCAGTTAGCATAAGTCAGAGAGAACGATCTGTCGGAGGTCTGCTTGGTGTATTATGGGGCGGCGGCAGAGTTAGTAACAGCTACTCAACTGCTGAAGTAAAAGTAGCCTTTGAGATACAAAGCGACAACGATGTAAGCTATGCAGGTGGTTTAATCGGTAGAAGACAATCATCCAGCCTAGTCGTGGCTAATAGTTATTGGGATATCAATACGAGTGGGCAGATGAATTCTCCGGGAGGTGGCATCGCTCAGACGACTGAAGACTTGAAAATGCCGATGATCGAAACCGACATTTATGCGGATTGGAGTGCCGACGATTGGGATTTCGGTAGCTCCGAAGAATATCCGCTACTAAAATATCACGATAACACATGTGGCACTTCCATGCCGTTGCCAGACTGCGGTAGATTACTGCTTCATCAGCGTATCGGCTTGCGAGATCTAAAGCTGGAACAGGATGTGGAGGCAGGACATTTTCATCTTTCTCCTGATTTCAATCCTGCGATTAATACTTATACGGTGTCCGTTCATGCCGATGCCAGCGAACTGAAAATCACCCCGACAGCAGCTAATCCTGACGCAAGCATCGTAGCCGACGGCAAAGTCTTGCCAGCAAACAATGCTAGCTATACTATTGCGCTAAATACTTCCGATCCTACATCTACGGTTATTGGTGTTGCGGCAAGTAATTCAATAGGGACAGAAGAACCCATTGTCTATAAATTGACGATAAGCAATAATCGTTTGCCGAGAATAAGTATTAATGCACCTGCTTCAATCGTAGAAGGTGAAACCCTTGTATTGAATGTTGCTATAGAAGATCCCGAGGGAGATGAGTTAAGTTATAGTCTGACTACGATTCCAAATTTATTGCCGGATTTGGAGGTAAGCACCGGCACGGTGGTGGGTCGTGACGATCTGAGGTATGCATTTAGTATACCGAGTAATCTACTTGGCGAAATGCAAAGCACCGACGATGTAGAGATAGTCTTGACGGTTAACGATGGCTTAAGTGCTGTGAGTAAAACGGCACAGCTAACGATAGTCAAAGAGAATAATGGTTTCATATCGGTTCCTGCGCCTACGCTGAATGATTTCACATACACCATTGAAGATATAGATCTGTCGTCGGACTCGGACGGAATAAACCCTGCTCCCATAGTAGCTTACCAGTGGCAAAAGGAACTGCTGGGTAGCTGGGTGGATATTGATGATGCCACCGATGCGAGCTATACCGTCGAGGGCATCATAGGCGACCGCTATCGCGTGTTGGTTGATTATACCGACAAGCAAGGCTATAGGCAGCGGAGGCTTGCATCTCCGGCAGTATCGGCACCGCAACAATTTATCTATAATGTCGTGAGATCTAGAGATGTTGTAAGAACTTCAATGGATCAACCATCAACAATTGCCGTACAAGTTAGAGTATTCCTTGAAGGCCTCCTACCCTGACGCGTCGTCCTTGCACAAACAATCCATTCATCCATAAAATTTCCGCAAACGGTAGGGGAGGGCTAACATGGGGCTGTTGAAAAAGTGTCTGCATTAGTACATTCCCCTCCTTTGGAGGGGTGGCAGGCGAAGCCTGACGGGGTGGTTGTTAAGGTTCTGAACAATGTTACGCCGATTGACCTACTGGCTCAATCGGCGGTTCTATTTTTCAACAGTCCCACATGCCCTCCCTAAAGTACCGTCTCGCAAAACCGTAACCGCTCCGCGCCCTTAATTCACGATAACCACCTGAACGCGCTGCGTCTGCACAAACAATCCATTCATCCATAAAATCTACGCAAACGGTAGGGGAGGGCTAACATGCCCTCCCTAAAATACCGTCTCGCAAAACCGTAACCGCTTGCGTCACCAAATTTACGATAACCACCCCAACGCATTATCTTCGCACAAACAATCCATTCATCCATAAAATCTACGCAAACGGTAGGGGAGGGCTAACATGGGGCTGTTGAAAAAGTATCTGCATTAGTACATTCCCCTCCTTTGGAGGGGTGGCAGGCGAAGCCTGACGGGGTGGTTGTTAAGGTTCTGAACAATGTTACGCCGATTTACCTACTGGCTCAATCGGCGGTTCTATTTTTCAACAGCCCCACATGCCCTCCCTAACGCGCTGCGTCTGCACAAATTGAACCACTATGTGCCATATAATTTATGAAAACCGTAGGGGCGGATTTGCATATCCGCCCTACGGTACCGTCCTGCAAAACCGTAACCGCCCCGCGCCACTTGGTTTTGGTTCCCATAAATTTGGTGGATGAATGTATAAATCGTGCAAGTACGTTGCGTTAGGGCAGAATAAAGCCGCCGATTGAGCCAGTAGATCAATCGGCATTTCAATTATCCGCCCCTACAATTCTATGGAATACTTTTTCAACAGCCTCATTCATCCATAAAATTTCCGCAAACGGTAGGGGAGGGCTAGCATGAGCTAATTGATATGGCGGATAGGTGGTGCTATATTATTAAACACTCGGCGGAATTGACACCCGAGCGAGTAGCGTATTTATCACAAGACGGAGAGACGAAGATGGCATTAGATCACTTAAAGGAAGTATCCAAAGAGGAGAGAGAACGTTGGAACGCTATATCCATAAGTAGACGCGAGTGGGAAGATCAACTGAGAATAGAGGAAGTGAGAGAAGAAGTTCAGGCTCACGGCATAGGAAAAGTTCTAGATCGAATCACAAAAAAGTATCGGGTTATAGGCAGGGAAGAAGGTTCAGCAAACAAAGTTCGAGAAATTGCTTTGAACATGTTGCAAAAAGGTTATGAGGTTTCGGAGATTTCCGAAATGACACTTTTAACTGTCGGCGATGTTGAACAGCTAAAAAATGGACTCCCTGATTGGACCCGTGAGGAAAAGCTGGCATACCGTCAACCTCAAGTTAAAATTTGGGGCTATTGAAAAATAGAACCGCTGTTTGTTGCAGCGGCAACAAACGGCATAACATTGTATGGAACCTTAGCGTAAGTATGTAGGTCGCGCAAGCTAAGGCTTGTCCTAAATGGCAGTCGTGGAATTAGTGAACTTTAACAAAAACCACCTTGAGCTAGTTGATACAAGAGATAGGTGGTGTTATTATCAAACACTCGCAGATTTGACAGCCGAGCAAGTAAAGTATTTATCATAAGACGGAGAGACCAAAATGACATTAAAGCATTTAATGGAAGTATCCCAAGAGAACAGAGGGTATTGGAACGCCCTAATCCGATCTAGACATGAATGGAAATGCCAAGTTGAAACAAAAGCATTGAAAAAAGAACTGAGAGAAGAAGTTCAAGTTCATGGCATAGAAAAAGTTCTGGATCAAATCATAAAAGAGTATCGGGTGATGGGCAGGGAAGAAGGTGCAATAAACACAGCTCAAGACATTGCTTGGTATATGTTACAAAAAGGTCTAGAGGTTTCGGAGATTTCCGAAATGACAGGCTTACCCATCCCCGAGATTGAAAAACTAAACGGTAAAACTGCCGATTAAGCCTGCAAGCGGACTATTCCTCTCCCTCTCGAAGGGTGTCAGACCTATGCATTTTGTAATGCCTGGCTACCTAATATGCCATAGTTCTGCACAATGTCACGCCAATTGACCTACTCGCTCAAACAGCAGCTCCATTTTTCAGCACTCTCTATAAAGTCACTTTATATTACTCATTAACTTTTCTTTGTCTAGTTCATCAACATTATCAATGATTATTAAATCTTTAGGAAAATTTTGACTGAAAGTAAAAAGTTCGTTTGAACGAAAACTATTTTTTTTAATAAGTATTCTTTGGGGATATTGTATACGTTGCCCCGCCTGTAACAATAATTGTGCAGCCTCTTCTAATGTCTCGTAGTCGCGTTGGATTTTAACAGGAATAGGTCTAACAGAGCCTTCTATTTTCAAGAAGCCATCAATACCTTTATTCCGCTGCACCGGTGTAATTTGCAGTCTACTTAAAATTGAAGTAATCGATGGGTCTTGATTGATGTAAGAATTCTTTCCATTATTTAATAATTTTGATTCTGTTTTTATAGGCTGTTTCAATCTCATGTTTGAAAGTTCAATAGCCTGTTTCGATAAATCAATACCAATATATTTTCTATTGAGAAATTGTGCAGCAACAAGTGTTGTGCCGCTTCCACAGAACGGATCTAAAACGGTATCACCTTCATCGGTGACAAGCTCAATGATTTTATCTAAAAGTAAAATAGGCTTTTGAGTCGGATACCCAACTCTTTCTTTTGCCTTTGGGTTCAAATATGGAATATCCCATACATCGGAGAGAGGCACTCCCTTTTTTTATCAACTAGCTCTATGTCTCCATTTTCCAGCGTTTTATAAATGGTTTTTCCATTTGCATCTCGCTTTCGTCTCTGAAAGATCTGATCAAGATTTGTTGTGGGTGAATAATCTGTATACATAGGGTTAAATTTGAAATCTTTAGTTTTGCTATAAAAGAAAATAACCTGATGTGCATTCAAAAGTCCTTTTTTTGCATTAGACCACCTTCTGTAAAACCAAACAATTTCGCTTTGGAAGTTTTCGGCACCGAAAACCTCATCAAGAGCAATTCTTAAGTAGTGTGAAGCCGAACGATCACAGTGCAAAAAAATACTTCCAGTATTTTTCAATACTTTTTTGCATATCTTTAATCGTTCCCGAATATAATTTTGGTAGGTGCCTATATTGTCCCAATAATCGTTGAAGGTGTATTCTTTATTTTGCTTGTTTTTTAGCGTTTGTTTTTTTTGCGTGAAAAACGGAGGGTCAAGATAGATTAAATCAACAGAATTTTCTGCTACCTTTTGCAGTTCGTATTTGCAATCTCCATGTATTAAGCACGATGGCTTTGCGTATGAAAAAGTCATTCTTTGGTCTTATTTTTTACTATTTCTTGAAGAATGTTAAACAAGTCAACATCAGTTTCCTTTTTGACATAAGACCAAGCCTCATCCCCTTGGTAGTATTCTCCTTCTATTCCTAAGTAGATTGTTTTCAATGTTTCTTGAATTCTTATGGCTTGAGTTCTGTTAGGGTAGTAAAACATTATACGAATTGGTTTGTATCCAGCATTTTTAATATTCTGTAGTCTAATATGTTCTTTGTTTATATGGTCTCCATCAGTGGTCGCATCTCTCCATTTTATTTCTAATGCCTGATTTCCTACCACACAGTCAATTTCAAAAGTTTTTGGTCTCGTGCCAAGTTTATTTTGAATTTTCACTTTTCTCTTAGTATGTTCAAATCTTTCTTCAAAACATAAAATTGTTGCTTCCTCTAAAAAGGAGCCGGCATATTTATAGAGAAAACGACCTTTGTTCTGATAAGTATCAATAAGTTTTCCTTCTTTTGAGCTTATTCTGAGCTTATTCCTAACACTTCATAGATTAAATAATGTGAACAGTCATCCTGTTTCATTTCGATTAAGCGATTCTTTGTTTTTTTTATTAGGGTTTTAGAATACATGTTTGCTAATTTGATAATTTTTTCTTGTATCGTAGCCACGACTATTCTATTAAACAGTTTGTATAAATCTTAAAGGGCATAGAGTTTCATAAGTTGTTTATATTATATGTGACAATTAATAATATTTTTGTAGAAAACAGGAAAATGACTTGATTTACGATTATCCGCAATATGTCTTGCTCAATCGGCGGTTCTATCTGACGGAGGGTGGTTGTAGCAGTTCCGCACAAACAATCCATTCGGGGCTGTTGAAAAAGTGTCTGCATTGGTACATTCCCCTCCTGTGGAGGGGTGGCAGGCGCAGCCTGACGGGGTGGTTGTGGTGGTTCTGCACTAGACAGTTATCCCCTACGGTGCATGATGGTACTTTTTCAACAGCCCCATTCATCCATAAAATTTACGCAAACGGTAGGGGCGGATTTGCATATCCACCCTAACGTACCGTCCTGCAAAACCGTAACCGCCCCGCGCCCCCAAATTCACCGATAACCATTTCCCGCACCTTCGCACAACTGCCTAAAACATAATGTTTTCGGTCACCTCATACCACTCATCCAATATTTACTACCGTTCATCGGAATGTTCTCCGACCCCCTAAATACTCGTCCACACTATAAGTTCCCAACTATAACTTATAGAGGACCTACTATGAAACAAAAATATACTAAATACTTGAAATTGACAGATGACGTTTTCTTCAAACGATACTTCTCAACCAATAAGCAATTACTGTTTTCATTGATTAAGAGCTTCCTGCCAGTCTCCGATGACGCTACCGATATATCGTTAGTCAATCCCGATATACTAAACACGGCATCCGATACCGCCAATCAACAGAACCCATCGGACGATAAGCTACATCTGCAAGACAGTTCTATTCCATCAGCTACACCCGATGGTAAACAGGTGGTGCTTGACCTCAATGTCAAACTCAGTAGCGGCGAGAATGTCAACATAGAAATGCAAGTCTATTTTGAGGAACATTTCATAACCAGAATGGTGATTTATTGGGGGCAGTTGCATACTCGCCAGCTCAAGCGTGGACAATAAAGTATGCTGAAGTTAAGCCTACCTACTTACTGGCATTTACCCTAGCTGATGTGTTTGGTGAAGGAGACTATATCAACGAAGTAAAAATGACCTTGCAGAAGCATCATGGTAAGCAAGTGACTAAGGATTTTGAAATGGTGGTCGTGGAATTAGTAAACTTTAACAAGAGCCACCTTGAACTAGTTGATATGAGAGATAGGTGGTGCTATATTATTAAACACTCGGCAGAATTGACACCCAAGCAAGTAGAGTATTTATCACAAGACGGAGAAACGAAGATGGCACTAGAACATTTAATGGAAGTATCCAAAGAGGAAAGAGACGAGTGGAACGCTATATCCATACAAAGACGCGAGTGGGAATACCAGCTGAGGGAAGAAGCAATGAAAGAAAAAATAAACCGCGAAATCGTCTTGAATATGTTGCAAAAAGGTTTAGAAGTTTCATTGATTTCCGAAGTGACAGGTCTACCTATCCCTGAAATTGAAAAACTAAACGGTAAAACTACCGATTAAGCCTGCAGTAGTTGTAGCAGTCCTGCACAAACAATCCATTCATCCATAAAATCTACGCAAACGGTAGGGGAGGGCTAACATGCCCTTCCTAAAGTATCGTCTCGCAAAACCGTAACCGCTTGCGCCATTTGGTGTTGATCTCCATAAACGAAATGAATGAATAAATTACTTTTGCAGACACAACGCGCTTGGTCGGACAAATTGAAATGCCGATTGACCTACTGGCTCAATCGGCGGTTCTATCTGACGGGGTGGTTGTAGCGGTTCTGCACAATTCAATTTCTCTACTTATATCAAAATCAAACGGCAATTTTACTTCCCAGCAACCCGACGTTGCATTACTACAGGTATGCCGTTCCAGACCTGTCCATTTAGGGTTCGTCCGTTTGCTTTTTTATTACGACTCTTTCCATCTTCACCCCAACGTGGGGCTGTTGAAAAAGTGTTTGCATTAGTACATTCCCCTCCTTTGGAGGGGTGGCAGGCGAAGCCTGACGGGGTGGTTGTGGTGGTTCTGCACTAGACAATTACCCCCTACGGTGCATGATGGTACTTTTTCAACAATCCCACGTCCCCATTGCTTAAAGAGAAAAGGAACTTTTTGCGCTTTGCACTGTTTGTGAATTGAAATCACCCATGCTTTGTCCATTGGTCTGGCTTTGTGTCCAGACTCACCCTCGACAATAACCCAATGTATGCCATCCAAGTTTATAGTGCCTAAATCTTCCAATAAAGGTTCCACCGATAAGAATCTTTGTTGCGTGGCAATCTTGCACAGTATCGGAATTCTCGGCAAGCCATACTTTTTATCTTCAACCGAAACACCAAGCCACATGTTGGGAGGGACTTCTCGGCGTGCAAAATACCGTGCCATACGTTGAGGACGTTTTGTTAGAACTTGGTAGGTATGATGGCTGGTATCTCTAATCACAGAGAGGACTTTATCTATAAACTTAAACGAAACTTTTTCATGAAATAAATCACTCATTGAATTCACAAAGTAGACGGTTGGTGATTTTCGGTGTCTCGGTTGATCCAATCTGTCGGGCAATTCCCGCACCTTAGTGAACGGCATTTCATAACCCTCTACACGCATTGTCCGCAGACGCTTCGCTAAACTTTCGGCATAACAGTTTTTGCAGCCTGAGGATACTTTCGTACAACCCGTCACCGGGTTCCAAGTAAACTCTGTCCACTCAATTTTTGATGTTGCCATTATTCTTCGCGCTTTCTGGAAATGTATGTTAAACCGTTGAAAATCAGTATAACAGCTTGCGTTCTTTTGACCTCATTTGTCTAATATATCATGGCATTTTACATCAACTTTCAAGATAGGTCTCCTATCTGGCATTGCATCATAAGGCTGATAATTGCCTCAAAATCATTATTCAGGGAAATGCTACCTCATCTGACCTTCACCCATTGTGAGGGTCTCCACTTAAATGAGATTTGTAATATAAGTCACCTCTGTGCCTGATGCTGATAAAACCTTAAGTAAGCTAGATTTCCAAGATCGCATTCCGAGATTGGCTGATTATTTTCGTTAAGAGGGTTTATACAATAATTTCATATTTTTATCACCAAAGCCTTGAAATTTAGCACTAGTGTCTATATTTAGGTAAATTAATATCAAAGAGAATATCTTATGGTGCAACTACAAAATATTGTCGTCTATTACGTTTATATATTATTGAGAGGAAACGAAATAGTCTACATCGGCACAACCGACGATCCAGAACGACGCGAGAGAGAGCATAGATTGGATAAAAAATTTGATTGCATGAAAACTTCTAAGGAAGCATATATAACTGAATATTATGCAAAAAAGAGGGAACGACAGGAACTTGCAAATTATCGTAGAACACATAATGGAAAAAGTCCCAAATACAATAAGGACCCTGATGGATAATGTCTAAATCAACTGAATGTATGGGTTTATGACTACTACAGGATAGGTAAAAAAATTTCAATATGAGATATACAAAGTTTACTATCAAAAACTACAAAGGGATTAAAGAACTTGAATTAAATCTAGATCAAAAGCCTAATATTAATATTTTCACATTGGTGGGCTTAAACGAAAGCGGGAAAACATCAATACTTGAGGCAATTAATTTCTTTCAACATGGCATTGACAAAGAAAATGCCCATACTCTAATCCCCAAAGATCAGCAACTCTCGTTTAGCGAAACAATTTCTGTTGAAGCAGAATTGGAAGCGGATGATAAAGACACGGAGGCTTTCAAAAGTTATCTACAAGATTATGACTTTTCTTTGAAAACTCCTAATATTCCGCTTAAGATTGAAGTAAATAAGGAATTTAAGTTTAAGGAATCAAAGCTTGATCCTAATGAACCATTTACAGATTATTGGGGTGTAGATTTTGGGGGTATACCTAAAGGAAGCGAAGCAAAAATAAATCTTATTGATTGGGATGAAGAAATATGGCAAGAGTTTTTAACATTTATTGAAGATAATCATTTCCCCAAAATTCTATACTATAAAAATTTTTTATATGGGTTCCCAGAAAAAATATATCTTGAAAGTTTTGACAGAGCGGAAACAAAACTAGAAGGATACATGGCTGTAGTGCAAGATATTCTGACCTCATGTGGGGATAATTTAAATATAGAAACACACTTGCTAAAAAGAATGCGAAATAAGGAAGATGAAGCAGACAAACAAGCCTTAGGACAGTTGCTTTCAAATATGGAACAAAAACTTAATGAAGAAGTATTACAAAAATGGGATGAAATCCTTGGTAAAAAACAGAAAAAAACGATAAGTATTTCGTATGGTGAAGACCAAGGGTATTTTCTTGAAATCAAGATTAAACAAGGAGGCAATATTTATTCAATGAAAGACAGAAGCCTAGGATTCAGGTGGTTTTTTAGCTTTTTAATATTCACGGCATTTAGAAAATCCCGCTCAGCCGATAAAGGAGAAACTCTATTTTTACTTGATGAGCCAGCAAGTAATTTACATTACCGTTCACAACAAAAGCTCTTAGAGTCATTAGAAAATACTTTTTCTGATTGTAAACTTATTTATTCAACACATAGCCCGCACTTAATAAATCCTAAATGGCTTGCAGGAACTTATATTGTGAAGAATCAAGCAATAGACTATGATAAGCCGGAAGAAGGGAACATTAATAAGACAGACATTAGCATAGACTTATATAAAAATTTTGCTGCTCAGTATCCTGATCAAGAGTATCACTTTAAGCCAATTTTAGATGCTTTAGACTATGTCCCCAGTAAATTGGAATTAGTCCCATTGCTCATTTTTACTGAAGGAAAATGTGACTATTACACATTCAGATATGTTGCAGAAGTTATTTTCAATAATCAATATAAGCTAAACTTTTATCCGGGGGTAGGAGCAAGTAGTTATGAAGATATCTTTCGTCTATACATTGGATGGAGTAGAAAATTTATTGCCCTTTTCGACTCTGATGAAGCAGGGGAGAAAGAAAAAAATCGCTACATAGAAAACATTGGCTGCGACTTAAAAAATCAAATTTTTACACTTGAAAATATAAATTCAAAATGGAAAAATTTTGAAACAGAGAACCTGTTTTCAGAAACAGAAAAAATCCGTATTATCCAAATTTGTTATCAAGGGCACAAAGCATACAAAAAAAAGGAATTCAATCTTGCGATTGAACACCTGTACATTCATAGAACAGAAATTAAACTTCATAAAACAACGATTACCAAATTCAAAAATATATTTGAGTTCTTAAAAGGCAAACTAAATGATTGACTAGTTTTGTTATGAACAATTATCTATCATAGTTTTATATCGGACATGGTAAATTTGACATTAGAGGAAAAAAGAACACTTGAAGTTTTACTTCAAATGGAAGACGGTTGGGTCTTAAATTTTACAAATAGAGATTTGTACCATTTTTTTGAGGAATTGGGAGTTGATATTTATCAAAATCGTGGAGATTATTATTCTTTATTATACGGATACAAATCTAACAAATATGCCAAGGAAGCTGATAATGTATTCAATTTTTTCTTACACGGCAATAACAAACTAGTCGGTGAAACTATCTTTAAATTTATAGAATACATCAAGCACGAAATTGATCTGGGAAAACTAATAAAGAAGGATTTTCCAGAAAAACGAATCGTAGATGCTCAAAATATTGCCCACAGACTTTTAGGCAAACCGCCAGTTGAAATTAAAAACCCACCTCAAACCGTATTTTCGGATAACACAACTGATATTATTCTGCATGAGGATATTTTCAGAGGTGTACAGGAGTTATTAAACAATGAACACTATTCTAATGCCGTATGGAATTCCTACATGATTTTTCTTGGAAAATTAAAGGACATCACAGGATACGAAAGAGGAACTGATGCCTCCTCTAAGAAAAACTTGGAAAAGATTTGGGGATATACAAAAGAAGAAATAGAGCAAGATAATTTTCTTCAAGGTGTGAGATTTTTACTTATGGCTATACAACATTTTAGAAATGGGAAAGCACACTCGCCTCCCCAAAAAATAGAAAAGAATCTAGCCCTACACTATATCGCTCTAGCAAGCCTAGCTTACAAGCTATTGCTTTCAGTTGACATGCACGCCCCCAATAAAAAACAAAGTTACACAAAATAATTGAAGTCTCATTTACCGACTTTGTCAAACTTAGGTTCGGTATAATATATAATTGCGTTTACTACAAGTGTAGTATGCAAAAATAAATTATGACAACCACTGAGATAATTCAGAGAGCCTTTGAGGAGCTTGACAAGAGAAATCCGCAACAAACAGACGGCAAATGGCTGGAGCAATTGACCGTTGATGTTGCACCTCATATTAAGGAGTGGGATATCTCAGAGGCTGCCTTATGGAGTGACTGGGCAAAAACTCAATCCCGTTTCCAAAATATCACGAAGCAAGATATAGGCATAGATGTTGTTGCCATGCGCCGTAGCGATGGCAAACACATCGCTATCCAGTGCAAGGCTCGCAAATTAGATGAACAAGGACAGGGAGTGAATATAAAAACAGATGAAATAAATAAATTTCTTGCATCTACGACCCATGAGTTCTGGGATGAGTTGTGGCTTGTAACCAATGGTAGCAATCGTGTTCCCGCTAATGCACAGAACCGCGCTGATTTGCGTTCCAAACCGCTTAAAGTTATCAACATCTATGAAGATTTATGTCAAGCTCGTGATGCAATGCCAACTCAGGACGATAATCTCCCACCACCTCATTCCGATGCAGATATACCGCCGCAGACTAGGACATCCATGCAGGATGAAGCAGTAGCCGAGAGTGTTCGTATTTTACAGGAACACGAGAGGACGAATAGTGGAGGATTACCCAAAGGGCAGGCACGAGGTAAAATCATTCTTCCGTGTGGCACCGGCAAGACACGCATATCGTTACGCATTGTGGAGAAACTGACGAAACCCGGTGAATTAGCCATTGTTCTATGTCCTTCCATTGCGCTTGTTGCGCAAATCAGACGTGAATATTTACAACATAGCAGTGGTCGCATTAGACCGCTTGCCGTCTGCTCCGATAAAACAGCTGGTTACGATCCCAATCGTGAAGATTCCATTAATACTTCAGAAAATCCGACGGTAGACAACAGCAATATCAGTGAGACAGAATTAAAAGGTAGAGTGACTACTGACTCGAGAGAGATTGCAAAATGGATTAAGGATGGGAAAAACGAAGATGCTATCAACGTGATATTCGGCACATACCAAAGTGGGCGTAAAGTTGCAGATGCCTTAAAATCATCCAAAGTCACGGCAAAGGTGCTGATTGCCGACGAAGCACATCGCACTGCCGGACTACGGCGTAGAAAGTCCAGGACTGCTAAGGCGCGTGAAAAGGCACATGAAGAGGAAAAACAAATCCGTGATTTTACTCTGTGCCACAACAACAAGGAATTTCCGGTAACTTATAGGGTATATCAGACAGCCACACCCAAAGTCTTTGAGTTAAAAGAGAACAAAAACGATAATTGGATTGTGCGAGATATGGATGATGTATCAACATTTGGCGTTGAGTTGTACCGCAAGAGTTATCCCGAAGCTGTGAAAAACCGTTGGCTATCCGACTATCGTATCATCGCCTTGGGTGTCAATGATCCTGAAGCCTACAAGCAAGCCAATCAGTTAGCCTCCGAAACCGAATTAAGCAAAAAGAAAGCTCCGAGCAGTGCGCAATATCTCAAGGGTTTGGTTTTTGCCCTTGCCATGGGAGGGGCTGCCCAAGGCAGCAAAAAAGACAACATCCCAATCAATTCTTGCATAGCATTTCTGAATACCGTCGCCAAATCCGAAGAGATGTCTAGGAAACTGCAAACTGAGCCTGTGCGTGAATGGATTCAGGAATGGCTACAAGATAATGCAGATGGCAGCCAAGCTAAGAAATACAGATTAGAACACCTTGATGCTACCAGTAATGTCGTGGAGCGCGATCAAGCCAAACAACAACTCGCCAATGCAACCTCAGATTCTCCCTACGGTATCCTTAATGTCGGTATTTTCGGAGAAGGTACGGACTCGCCATCATTGAGTGCTGTTGCCTTTTTGGAAGCGCGCAAAAGCCCCATTGATGTGATTCAGGCTGTCGGACGCGCTATGCGGACTGCACCGAATAAGGAACTAGGCTATATCATCTGTCCCATTTTGATTCCACCGGATGCCGACCCGGAAAGCTGGCTCAGCACAAGTGACATGGAAGAAGGTTGGCAAGAACTTGGGCAAATATTACTGGCGTTGCGTGCTCACGATCAACGTATAGAAGACGAGCTATCTGATCTTCTAAAGGTTTATATTCCGAGCGAACCTGAAAAAATCCGAACAATAGTCGCATATGTGAGCAAAGGAGACAAGGAAAAAGATCGTATTCAGTATCGAGAATACGAAGGGCCACCGGGTGCGGTAGAAGAAGCAGTAGAAAAAATGTTGCAAGGAAAAAGCAAATCAAACAAAGCATTCCATCGTATTGGCGACACGCAAGCAGAATATAAGGCTGAAGAACCTACACAAATCATCTCGGGTAAAAAGAATAGTGATGGCGAGATTGAACTACGTATAGATACCGTTGCGAGGAAAAAACCCGCTGCTGGTGAAGCACGTGGCGCAGTGGATTATGATAAAAGCAAAAAGAAGGCTAAAAAGATGATCAACGAAGGTGCCGGCACACGACGACCGCGTCCATCAGAGAGGAAAGAAAGGCGAACCCGTGAAGAAATGGATCAGATGTACGGTAAGCAACTGCTGTTGCTGAGTGGTCTAGGTGAACATGGGGATGCCATCAAGATGAACCTGTTGCGCAAGTCCGGTCTGAGGACTGACCGTGTGGCTCGTGATTTAAACCTGCTGGAGAACGCGGTCAACGAAGCATCACGATATCTTGAGAGTGACAACTTGACCAAAGAACTGAACCGGCACTTCGGGTTGGATAACCTAAAAGACATTTCAGAGCAAGCGGACGGCTGTACGATAGTCGCTTTGCTCATGATGAATGCTGCCATGCTACACCAACGTATCAGTGACGGTGGCTGGATGCCGAACATAAGTCCTCTGTCCGAAATCAAAAATAGCACCAAAGTTATTCACAATATAAAACAGGAATGGGAGCGTATTATGCGTATAGATTTCCGCCCAATATTCCAACCTGCCGTTGATGCCATTTATGCGATTGAAAAGACCGGCACAATCAGTGGATTAGAAAATGCATTGAGTCATATTTCTGCAGAAGCCGAGCGTATTGCCGAAACTTATGCTGATATGGGTGCCGACCATGCCGGTCCCTTGTTTAATAAAGTAATGGGTAATCAAGCGAGCGACGGGGCTTTTTTCACAAGACCACCTGCCGCTTCCTTAGCTGCTCGCCTGACGCTGGATGCCTGCGGAGAACAGAACTGGAGCGACCCTGAAGTTTGGCAGCAACACAAAACGGCTGATTTAGCTTGCGGTAGCGGCACATTGCTTGCCGCAATGATGACTGATATGAAAAGGAGAGCAAAAGCAAGAGGCGCGAATGAAAGGCGTATTGCCGAACTTCAGAAAATAGCCGTACAAGACACTATCAAGGGAATGGATATCAATCCTGTATCCTTACAACTTGCAGCAGCACAACTGACGGCAGGCAACAGAGAGGTACGTTACCGCAGGATGGGATTACACTTGATGCCGTACGGACCTGATCCGTTCAATTCGGATAAAATATCTGCTGGAACATTAGAACTACTGGCACAGAAAGTAATAGCTGACAGAGACGATGAACTGAACTTTCCTGACGACACGATAGACTCTCAAGAGATCTGGGAAGATAATGTGGAATTGGAAGATGCGGTAGATGCCGCTAAGGATGCCCACATCATCATTATGAACCCGCCGTTTACCAACCGTTTCAAGATGGGTGAAAAGTTTCCTGTTACCATCCAAGAGGCTTTGCGCAATCGCACCGACCAAATGAAACAAAAACTCATCCAAGCTGACCCTGATATGATGGAGTTTACAAATGCAAATTCCATCGGGCCGCTTTTCGTCGGACTTGCCGACCACTGTGTGAAGCAAACCAACGGCATACTAACAATGATCAACCCGGCAGTTGCCCTTACGGTACCTTCTGGGCAGTGTGAGAGGCTTGAGCTTGCTCGACGCTTCCATATACATACCGTGTTGACCTCACATCAACCCAGGAACATAAACATGAGCTCAGATACGAGTATCAGCGAGAGTATCATCGTGATGCAAAGGCACAGTGGTTCCAAACCACCGACTAGATTCATTAATCTTGACAGAATGCCTATTGACGAAGACGAAGTAGCAGATTTTCATCAATGCTTACTACGATGTCAGCAGGGATTGATAGCAAACGGATGGGGAGAAGTTTCTCACTGGCCTGCCGAGCGTATTCAAACTGGCGATTGGACTCCTGCAATTTGGCGGTCGCCTGAATTGGCGCAAGCTGCTGCCGATTACTGTTACGATGATCAAAATTTGCTTTCTATTAAAGAACAACTTGATCTTTTAGCACAGGATGCGGGTCGGGTTTTGCGTGGTTCTTTTGTATCAGTGAAACCCAATACTCCCGGTAGCCTCCCTATATTAAAATCCAAGAGTGCAGATGCGCAAACATTCATTCTTGGTGTTCCCGATGAACATTGGATACCCAAAAAACGAAATAAAAAAACACTAGATTTGAACGAGAGCAACTATCCTGAAGTGGAAAAGATATTACAAAAAGCAGGATATTTGTTAATCACTGCAGGACAACGCGTTGGCACAGGACGTCTTACTGCGGTAGCAGGTGACGAAAAATATGTGGGTAACAGCTGGATACCAGTTACCGGACTCTCCTCGAAAGAAGCAAAGGCGGCAGCAGTGTTCATCAACTCAACTGTCGGGCGGTTACAACTGATGAGGGTTCCTGGTCGGACATTAGATTTTCCTTCCTACAGCGTCGCAGAAGTAAATAATCTGCGTATCCCAAACATCAAAGACAAACGAATATGCAAGCTACTTGCCAATTGTTGGGAACGAACAAAGGATATGGTTGTTCCTCAGTTTCGAGACGGTGAATGTGAAGTACGCCGCCGTTGGGATGAAGCCGTCGCCAAAGCAATGAGCTGGGATGCCAAGAAACTCAAGAAATTACGCCTGCTTCTCTATCAAGAACCACATGTATGCGGTTTAGGCTACAACCAATATGCCGACGAGCCCGAATGATGATTCCCAACTTCTGCTAGTCCTTGAAAACAACCCTAATCCCATGCGATTGACCTTCCCTCGTCTGAAATATAATAAAGACTATGAGAGAAGATATAAAACTATCAGAAACTATTCTTAAAATAATTGCCGATAAAGAGTCTTATCCAGCACACATAGAACCATCGGATATAAGAAACAACGATGCCATAAAAGAAAATTTCAAGAATATAAGCGATGGAAAAATAGTTTTTCATGCAAAGATGCTTGAGGAGGAGGGTTTAATAGAAGCTGAATTTCGTGATAAGAAGATTCTTGATAATATGATACGTCTTGTTAACATTATTGGACTAACTAAAAAAGGAAGCAATTATATTAAATATATTGAATCCTCTTTATGGGAGCAGACCATGAAGGATTTGAAAAACGCTAAAAAACCACTTACTATGGAATTAGCATATAGTGTTTGTGAGAAATTGATTAACAAATAATAAAAGAACCGAACAGATTAGTATTAGTACTAAATTTAAGTATGACATCAATTTTTATTATTGATTATCCTCCTTTTTAGCAACTAAAGACAAACAGATTAATATGTGAAATAATGTGTCTGACACATTGCGGCTAAAAAAATCTTTCAGCCCAATTCCATGTGCAAAGTTATTTCTTAAATTCATGCCTAGCTTTTTCGTAAGGACAAAACGCAAATAGAAAGATAGATCATCGCCAATTTCCGAGAAAACTTTTGAGAGTATACTTTCGTTATTTTCTAGTAAGTGATGAAGTGGAATGTAATCATAACCTTTTGTGCGGTTTCGTTCTAGAGTTGATCCCCCACAAATCCCAATTAATCTCCTTATACTACTCTCTATGAGTGGGACCAATAGAGATGAAAAGACAAGATAGTCATTTTCCCAATATGTAGAAATTGCTCTTTCAATATATTTTCTCTCTTTATCTCTAAAAAGATAGGCTTTGCAAAAATATTTGGTAATCGCTTGTTTCGAGAAATGTTTCTTTAATTCATCTATTATAGGAGGCAAGAAAAAGTAATTAGGCAGAATATATTGTTTCGTATGGTTTTGCAAATGATTATCATAATCGTCTTCAAGTGAACCAAGGTTAGCAATTGGGATATTTTCATCAGAAATAATTTGCTGGCTACATAAAAATTGTAAGGGGTATTTACTAGAAATATCGGATAGTGACTTTTTTATGTTATCTTTTTGGGGTAAGAAGCGAAGTGCAATTTTCCCCATTATTGTCTCCAGTTCGTTATTCCTTTTTGCACCGAAGATAGAATTTATGTTTTTATCAATATCCTCTTGTTCGATTTTTATTTCGACTGATATGTCTTGAAGATATTTATCTATATCCAAATCAAGCTGCCCAAATTCTTTACTAATTCTTTCGCTAGCTTTTTTTGCTTCATTAAATCTGTTTGCGTAGTGCCGATATATTTCCTGAATTTGATTATAGGCATTCATCGTTAACAATGCTTCGGAGTTTAATTGACTATGTTCTTTTAGAGATTTTTCTAAAATATTCAAAACACGCATAAGGTTATTTTCATCCTTCTCTTTAGCATAATACTCTGCAAGAAGAGAAACATAACGTTCCGCAATGTGTGGATTTTGTTTTATTTCCTCTAGAAATTTTTCCGTCTCCTTAATAAGATTTTCTTTTTCTTCTCTACTGAAAACTATTTGTTTAGGGAAATCTATAAGTAGCAACTCAAAAGCAAAATCTTTGCATCCGGGTTCATTTCCCAATTTTATAATTGTATCTTTTACTTGGTTTATTCGGGATGAATCGTGTTTATAATCAGACAACTTCAATGCTCGCCTAGCTTTAGTCATGTTGTGTGGGAAGGGTATAAGAGATTTTTCACAAATCTCAACATTAGAGTCTATAGCAATTTGATAAAAATTAATATTTGCTTCTTCTCCTAAAATTTCATGAGAGAAATCAACAATTAAATCTGCATAACGAGATGACAGTATTGGATGTGTACTCTCTTCTGCTCGTTTTCCCCAGTATTCCAATGTTTCTTTGTTAACTCGTGTAATACTCGGATATTCCCTCATCTGGTTTTTATCATCCGGAAGTACAAACATTGGTCCGTAATACATTAGTCGTCCGTTATCTGTTTTCCAACCTGTATCATTATTTGGATAGTTTTCCATAAAGTCAAAAGCCATTTGCTCTGCCCTGTCTTCGTCTGTTGGTTGATATTTTGGATCTTCTTCTAGGATTTCTTTTATTTTTTGAGCAATTGAATGCTCTACAGGTGCATCAAATTTTTGCGCTTGTTGTAAGTTTTCTAGGTAAGTCTTGACTTCATTGTGTAGCATATCTTTACTTTGTTCAATGTTATGGCGTATAGGAACAATCACAGCATTCCGGTCATTTCACAAGAAACATATCTAGTATTTTTTTGGCTTTTGTATCGTAATGTAGTTCAAACTTTTCTTTTTGTCCGTTCACATTTCGTTCGGTTACAAAAACTCTGTCGTGAGAATTCATCTTGTATTCTTGGTATGGTAGCTCTTCAAATTTCAGTGATCCGGCAACTGCCCAAATCCCTCTTGAGGTTTTTTCCGTAAGGCTTTTTGCGATTTTCCGTAAGCCTTTCCGCTCCGAGTTTATGATTGAAATATGTTGTGCCATAGTGCCTAAGAAATCAATGATATTGTTTTAATGTCATACCAAAAGTGTATTGAGGGTTTGACTCCCCAATGCACGTCGCGGACGGATTCCATTATAACCCATCTGAGCTTGCTATTTCGTTCTTGCGTTTCCTCAATAATTCAATGATTTTTTCTCTTGTCTTTCTGTCCTCTTCGTTTTCCCACATAGGAAGATCCTTTAACTCCTCTTCAATGTCCTGCAACTTATCTTTCTCGTCCGCACTTCTTCCATCTTCGGATTTTAGATAAATCTCTCTGTATTCGTTCAATTTGTTTTCAATAGAAATACTTCTAGTATCTGACAGACCAAAAATATCTGAGGTTAATATTTGGTCGGCTCTGTAGCCCTTAAACTCGTCTTTTAAGTTGAAAAGATCAACATTGCTATGGCTGTTATCATAAGAGGCCTTAACGAGTTGAGATGCGCAATTTAAATCATTAAGCCCTAAAGCGCAAATAGGTGTATGGGTAGTGCATATAAATTGTATATCTGGAAACTGTTCGGAGAGAAGTTTAATAATATTTCTTTGCCAGCGTGGATGTAGATGTTGTTCAATTTCATCAAGGATAAAAATACCCGAGAGATTATTTAAGTCAAAACCCTCTTCCACACCAAGTAATTTCCAGCTCAAAAAGTCTAGAATAACAGAGGTTAGCGATTGGTATCCGTCGTTTAAGGCGTTGAAAGAGATTTTTCCGATATTACTTTTCTTAAGATAAAGCCCTGTCGTTTCTAAGGAAATTTCGTCCTTCTCATCAAACATTAAAACTTTTTTGAGGGTTTCTTTTGTTTTCTCCCATTCACCATTTTTATGATCTTTAATCCTTCGTGCTCCTAATTCGGCATTTTGTAAGCTGGCCTCATAATTAAAGAGGGTATATAGAGAGTCAACTAAAGCATATCCATTGTATGACTCCGTACCCATTATGGATCTGCTTGCACCGTAAGCTACTACAGAAATTTCTCTTCTGATATCTTGAATACTTTCAGGATTAGTAGTTTGAGAAACTGCCTCATTGTCTCCCTCTATTTTGGTTGTAATTGTATATTCATTATTTTGCGTATCTTTCAATGTAACCTCGATTTCTCCTTCGTTTGTATCTTGTCGTAAGAAATCACCATATAATTCTGATAGAAGGGCTGAAGCTCCTTCTCTATCACATAAGCCTAAAGCTAAACTTCTAAGGATTGTTGTTTTCCCTGACCCATTATCTCCCACGATAAGAGACCAGTTTGTTGTATCATTATTGTCGTTTTCAAACGGGATTTCAATCTCTTCAAAACACTTAATGTTTTTAATTTTAAACTTTGATATTTTCATTATTCGGATTTCTCTATTCGTTTATTGTCCTCGTATGTATGGACTGCAATGCACTATGCGATCGGGCCTCATTGTAATCTATATACTAGTTTTGTATATCATTCTTGTTTTTTTCAATGAATGAAACAGAACGGTTGAGGTGACCTTCCTCTATTTTTAGGGCTAAAACTTATATGAAACAGACTGTCAACTATGTAAGAGGAGATTGATTTTTCAATTCAGGCGAGAGGCTAATTTTAAGGTGCTTGCAGCCGAATAGCCATTGCTTCGTTTGAGACCTTAAATTTTTTGGCTAATTTTGATATGGAGAATTCCTTTCTAATCGCTGCCCTAATCAAATGTGTAGGCATTAGAATCTCTGCGGCGAACCTGTTGGCTTCCATTTCAATGAGGTTGCTCAACCCACTACGATACAGAGTATCGTCTACTATTCCGTCGCGTATCAGATTTTTGTGTAGTACGTAATGAGCTATTTCATGGGCGATTGTGAACCGTCGTCTTGTTTCGGGATGTTTAGCATTTACATAGATAGCATAACCACTCTTGCCGCCATCCTCTGTATCTTCTCTTATCATTCCTGATAATCTATCGCTCCATCCTCGTACGTTGTAGACTTCTATTCCAAGTTTATTGGCGATAGGCATCAGTAAAACCGGAGGATTAGTTTGTCCTTTTACAATATTCAGTACTAATTTTCTGTTTTTAGCTATTTCCGACATTGTCTTGAAATTTATTTTTTGAAGTTGTTTTTAGTTGAGTAGCCTTTATGCTTGAGGCGGTATCAGTTGCATGTTTGGTTGGGTGATAGCCTCTTTCGTCTAATACTGAGTTTATTTTTTCATAAATAATATCGTCAATAGATTTATTGACTTCATTCGTTATATCCTTTTTAATTTTTTGATATCCAAAAAACGCCATTATTGCTATTACAATGCCTGCCAATGCAAGTAACATCTCAAATATGGTCAACTGAGCAGATATAGAGTCAATTAAAATCGTTTTTTCACCATAACTATTTTCCCAAGAGAAAGAATAAAACCATACTAGAACCACTAATACTGGAGCACTAACAAGTATTAAAATAATTTGAATAAGCAATTTCATTTTGACTAGACAGGGTTACTTGAGAGGTATTATATCAGACCGCTACAGTCCTGTTCTAACTAACTGAAAAACCAGCTGACATTGAATCACAATCTTGGAAATTTAGCTTATTTAAGGTCTTCAGAATTGGATACGAAGGTGACTCATAAATAAAAATCCCATTTAAGTTTTGACCTTAAAAATAGGGAAGGTCATCAAGCTTCATTCCCACTGTAGGTTTGGTACAATACCTTCAAAAGGAGTCCTCTACTGTTTATAAAGATGAATGAAAAAATAGAAAACCTTAGGAAAGAAATCAATCAACTTTGGAAGGAAGAAAAATGGGATGAATTAATTCCAGTAGCCACTAAACTTATCAATCTTGAAAAAGAACCTCATGATAAAGCTAAAGCATACTATACCTTAGGTTTTGCCTACACAAAAAAAGGAGAACTTAACCTTGCGCTTAAGAATTTTGATAAGGCAATAGAATTAAATCCCAAACATGCAGATGCACACTTTCATCGTGGCCTTATCTACTATAGAAAAGGTAGCGATAATTTTGCAATAAAAGATTTTAACAAAAGCAAAGATAACTATGATCTTGGGATAAAAAACTTTAGCAAAACAATAGAAATAAATTCTAAATACGCAGATGCGTATTACTTCCTTGGTTGGATCTATCTTAAGCAGGAACAATACTGGCCTGCGTTTGATAACTTTGAGGAAACAATAAAACATGGCTCATCTTATAAACTCCACGAACCAGTTGTTTATATCGTATCACAGATTTTAGTGATGGATGATCTGAGAAAAGATCAAAAAATTAAGGCTTTTAAAGTCTATAACATGTTGTGGATTGCAGTTGGTGTAATACGATATGAACTCTTTTGTGAAAAAGACCTTGAAATTGCTCATTATACCTCTCTTCATGTACTTGCGAGCCTTTTTAATACAGAGGGTGACTTTCGGCTTTACAATACAGACCACATGAATGACCTAAAAGAAGGGCAAATATTTTTCAAAATAATCGATGAAGAATATCCGATAGGTAAAAATATAAAAGAGTGTTTTTACGAAAATAAAGATAAGTCTTACCGTTCACCTGCTTACATCGGTAGCTTTGTTGGCATTGAAAAGGAAAACAAACAAAAAGACAAGCGGTTTTTTTGGCAGACTTATGGGAAACATGATGCCGAAGAAGCGGCTGGTGCCTGTTTAATTTTTAATAATAAGCAATGCTTTTCGGAGTATACTCAATTCCAGCTTGGCTTTATGGGAGAACACCCGAATGTCTCACAAAAGAAATTGGCATTATATAAAATATGTTACCAAGGAGAGTTAGATGATAAGCTAAAAGAAAAATTAAAACAATTATCAGGTCAACTCGAAAATATAGAGAAATTTATAGAATATGTATGGGCAGAGAGAATAAAGAATGCCTTAAAGAAATTTGTATACAAAAATAAGTTAAATGATGATGTAAAGAATCAACTCAAAAAAGAAAACAAAACAGAGGATGCATTGCGACGACTTGTCTGCGAACTACTAGATGGTATTCGCTTTTTATTTAAAGAAAAACGTTATAGTGAAGAAAAGGAGTTACGTGCTATTCAATTGCGTTACGGTAAAAAAAATGAATTTTCAGTATCTAAAATTAAAGTTGATATGGATAATGATATGTCGTGTTTTTATATAGAAGCTCCAGAAAATTTCCAATTTAACGAAGTGATACTCGGGCCGAGGGCAGAGCGTTATCAAGAATGGGAACAATGGCTCAAGGCAAAGGCGAAGGAACAAGACAAAAGTATTGACATAAAACAGTCAGAAATTGAGTACGGAAAATCATAACCATACTACAAATCAAATAGATCGATGTATTGATTGTGCAGACGCAACGCGTTATGACGGACATGTTAAATTACCGATTGAGCCAGTGGGTCAATCGGCGTGACGTTGTGCAGAACCCTAACATGATTGCTAAACCTATGCATTGCAAAATGCATAGACCTGACACCCCTCCAGAGGAGGGGAATGATGGTTTGCATGATTGGGTGGCGCGGGGCGGTTACGGTTGTGCGGAACGGTACCGTAGGGCAGATATATAAATCCGTCCCTACCAGTTTCGTAAATTTGAGGGCGCAGGCGGTTGGAATTTTTCAAGGATGACGCGTTAGGGTGGTGTGCGTGATTGGGTGGCGCAGGGCGGTTACGGTTGTGCGGAACGGTACCGTAGGGCGGATATGCAAATCCGCCCCTACCGTTTTCATAAATTGAATGGCGCAAGCGGTTAGATTGGTGCGTTGACAGCATTTTTTAAGCATTTTGGTAGCATGCTATAATAGAGTTTCTTAGTAGCGATAAATAGACAGATAGAAATATAGGTCATTTATTTAGCTGGGAGAAGATGCTATGTAGGGGGAAACGTAGTATGAAGGGCTTCATAGGGTTAGTATTAATACTAACCACGATATTATTGCGATCAGTATCGGCGCAAGAGGGTTTGCAATGCGATTATGCTACCGATATAGATCAAGACGACGACGGCTTGATAGAGCTATGCGATTTGGACGCATTCAATGCGGTTCGTTATCAGCTTGACGGCAGTGGTTATAGAGAAAGTTTTGATGCGATCAAAATCACTGCAGGGTGTCCTCAAAGCGGTTGCAACGGCTACGAGCTACGTAAGAATCTAGATTTCAATTCCGAAGACAGCTATCGCAATATCACCAACAAAGAAGCATGGACTAGCGGTTTAGGTTGGTCGCCTATAGGCAATCGGCTGAATGCCTTTAACGCTAGGTTTGAAGGCAACGGTCATACGATAGCCAATCTTTATATTAATAGACCGTCGGATTATGTCGGTCTGTTCAAGGCGACGGCGAGACAAGCCAAAATCAGTAATTTGGTATTGTCGCAAATAAACATCAAAGGGAATTCATACATTGGTAGTTTAGCCGGTCACAACGCCGGAGGTATCTCGTATATTGGTGTTGAGAGTGGTCGCTTGATCGGTGCGGGTAACAATGTAGGTGGGTTGTTCGGTAGCAACGAGGGAACGATACTCAACGGCGATGTGATACTTGAGCATGTAGAGAGTAGCGGTCATAGTCTCGGCGGTCTAATAGGTTATAACGAAGGAAATATCAGGTATAGCGTTACCGATACGAGTTTATCGGGTGTGAGCCAAGTCGGCGGCTTGGTTGGTCTTAATTTTGATGGTGTGCTGACAGACAGTCGTACCGACGGGACTGCAAAAGGGCGTGATTATATCGGTGGTTTGGTGGGTCTCAACCGTGCTCGGATTAGTGCAAGCCATGCCGAGGCTAAGGTGATAAGCAAGGGTTCGTATAGCGGTGGTTTGGTCGGTGCGAATCATCAACGCGGCAGAATCGCCGATAGTCGGGCGAGCGGCGCGGTTTCGGGCAATCTTTATGTCGGGGGGTTGGTCGGTTGGAACAACGATAGTGAAATCACCAATAGTTTTACGGTTAATCGCATAGAAGGCAATAGTAATGTAGGCGGTTTGGTCGGCTGGAACGAGGAAGGTCAGATACACAATACGTACTCTAGTGGTTTTGTATCCGGTGTGCATAGAGTTGCTGGCTTGGTCGGTAGCAATAAAGGTATCGTCTCTAACAGTTTTGCAAACGGGCGAGTTGTGGCGAGCGGTGAGCATGTAGGCGGTTTGATCGCTTGGAATTATGCACATCAAACAAGGCATACTGCCACAGTGCGTGTAATACATAGTTATTGGGATAGCGACGTTGCCGGGATTTTAGTAAGCGACGGTGGTAGTCTGCGAACTACTGCACAGCTAAAATCACCGACCACTCCTGGTTCACTCGGTGAGACCTTTGAACGATGGGATACAGACGATTGGGAGTTCGGAACCAATGAACAGCACCCGATACTCAGACACAGCGAGGGTTCTAGTAAAGGACATCTATTGCCGGGTCAACACATCATGCTCTCGGGTTTGCTCGTTTTAGACGGTTTGACTTTTTCTCCTTCGTTTAATCCACAAACCTTTAACTATCGTGTGAATCTAATAGACGATAGCAAAAGACAAATAAGGTTCAGCCCTACGATAGCAAATAGCACGCAAACGATTAGTGTTCTTAAAGACGAAGAGACCAGCTTACCGTCGGTTCGCAATGGTGAGACAGTGCCAATCACTTTGAATGTAGCTCCAGAACCGACTTTGATTACGATAGCGAGGCACTACCGCATCTGGGTAATACGTCAATCCGGCCTGGACGCAACAATTACTAGCGACCGTTCGGATTATAGAGTGAGCGAAGGTGAGCGTATTACGTTCGATGTTTCAACATCTGAGCCGGACTTGCGGCGAGTGCGTTATCACTGGCGGCAAGTCTCACCGACACAACCCAATTTATTGAAAGGCTTAAACACGAGGCAAGCTCAACTGGGCATAGACATATCCGACGATTTTGTAGTCCAAGATGTCGACGAGACTCTCGTTATATTGCAAGCGGAGGTGCGTGCCGATGGGACAACCGCAGTTCACAATACAACAATGACGGTTATCAAAACAGATAGTGGCAGTATAAGCACCTTAGCTGCCCCGAGCCATCGCCAAGGCACACTAATAACAGCGGATATCAGCGAGGCTGATTTATCTATGGAACCCGACGGTGGTGTAGACCTCAGGAGCCTTCGTTATCAATGGCAATACAAGCCACTGCCCGATTCGGCAGTGTGGCAAGACATTGAAGATGCCACAGAAATGCGCTATAAGATATCTGCCGTGTTCTCGGCAATTGATAATATCAGCTATCGCGTATTGTTGGATTATCGCGATAATCAAGGGCACGATCATCGTGTCGTATCCGAGCCGTTATTGCTTATGACAGTTGAAGAGGATGACGGTTTTAGCGATATTTATTACCTAGAAGATTTGGATGCGATACGCAATCGGCTAAATGGTAAATACGAATTAGTCCGAGATTTAGATTTCAATGCCGATACGAGCTACCGCAACCCGCTCAATAAAACAAAATGGACAGTAGCCGATTACGAAGATAGTACAGACACCGGCTGGTTGCCGATAGGGAAAGCCGTCGATATAGGTTGCAATGATAGCCGTAGTAGCTGCTTTAACGGTACCTTTGAGGGCAACGGTCATACGATATTGAATTTACAAATAAACAGAGATGCGGCCGACTATCAAGGTTTATTCGGTGGTTTGGCATCTACGGCTACGGTAAGACATATCGGTTTGGCGTATGTCAAGATAGAAGGAAATCAATACATCGGTGGACTCGCCGGTTCCAATGAGGGAGCTATAGTCGCTAGTTATGTAGTGGGTGAGCTTCATAGTCTGGAGGATGAAGGCTCTCAAGGAAGTGTAGGTGGCTTAGCGGGCAATAATTTAGGCATAATCATCAATAGTCATGCACATGGCAGTTTTTCGGGAGTGCGATATTATGTCGGTGGACTTGTAGGCAGGAATGATCTCAATGCACGTATTATCAATAGTTTTGCCAGTGGTGATTTGACGGGGAATAGTAACGTGGGTGGTTTAGTCGGTTCCAACAGAGGGCCTATAAGCAATAGCTACGCAACAGGTAGCGTTGTCGGAGAAATTGAATCGGGAGGTTTAGTAGGCACTAATGCACTACCTAAAGTGATGATCGCAAACAGTTATGCTATCGGGAGAGTGCAAGGAAGTGGCGGCGGTTTAGTTGCTCGCGATGGTGGCGGCATCAGTGCGAGCTATTGGAATACCGAGACCAGCGGTTTGCAAGGTCGTCATGGCAGCGGGCAGACCACGCAACAAATGCAATTACCCACTTCGGCAATCGGGATATACGAGGAATGGGACGATGCCAACTGGGATTTCGGCAACGGCGAACAGTATCCGATACTCAAATATACACCGGGACCCAACGGCGATGGCTGCGGTTTGCCGAGATTACCGCAATGCGGTGAGTTGATATCACCACGTTTACGCTACGGTCTGCGCAACTTGGAGATGGTGGGTGGTGGTGCTTTGTCTACCGAGTTTGCCCTATCTCCTGAGTTCAATATTGAGGAACAAAACCACAGCGGTATTTATATCGGCAGTCTGCGCAGTACCGATAACACGATACGGTTTATTCCGACGACGATAGAACCCACTGCGCGTATTAATTTCTACATCGGCGATGATGAGATCGCACACGACCGTATCCGCAGCGGCGAGACAAGTAAAGCAATCCCTTTGCAAGAAAACTCTATCCAACGTATCCACATTGAAGTGCAAGGAACCCAAACCGTACGCTATACACTACACATTGATTATCAAAATATCACCGTCAAAGAGTTCGCGTTGATTAACTATTTGGAAGATTTGCGTGCGATACACCAGCAACCAAGTGGCTTTTATAAGTTGGCTAGGGATTTGGACTTTGCAGACCGCGAGAGTTATCTAGATCCATTGAATAGGATTTTTTGGACGGTAGATGATTACGACGATGATAGCGATATAGGTTGGGTTCCTATAGGCAACGAGACAAAGCCTTTTACCGGTAGCTTTGACGGCAACGGCTATACGATATCAGGTTTGCAGATAAACAAAGACGATGCCGACAATCAAAGTTTATTTGGTGTTACATCATCAGATGCACTTATACGCAATATCGGCTTGTTGAATGTGAGAATAGAAGGTGGTGCAAAAGTTGCCGGACTGGTCGGCACCAACCGAGGGCAGGTCGGCTATAGTTATGTTAGCGGCAGTGTTCAATCAAAGTTCGGGGGCACTGCCGGCGGTCTGGTTGCGAGTAATGCGGGTGGAGATATTATCGGTAGTTATGCGATAAGCGAAGTTTCTGGAGCCTCATTGCTTGGTGGTTTGGTCGGAGATAACGATGGCAGGATTATCAATAGTCATGCCGATGGTCTCATAATGCCGGTTTCAGGAATTTCACGTTTTGGCGGTTTGGTGGGTCGCAATCAGAGTTTGATTGCTAATAGCTATGCAACTGGTAAGATTTTGGCAAGTGGTGGTTCCACTATTGGAGGGCTGGTCGGTAGCAATGACTCGCAAGCACAGCTTATGAACAGTTATGCCTCAGTTAATATTGAGGGATTTTTAGTAGGTGGTTTGGTTGGACATAACGAAGGTTCTATAAAAAATAGTTATGCAATTGGTGAACTAAATAACAGAGGGGGAACAGGGGGTAGTTTAGTCGGAGACAACCCCAGCGGCACAATCGTCGCCAGCTATTGGAATACCGACACCATTGCCAGCGGAGGCAACCACGGGATCGAGCAAAACACGCAACAGCTTCAATCGGGCACCAGCCAATCATCGGATGCAAGCGAGGTTTATTACAAGTGGAGTGATAGCGACTGGCACTTCGGTGATATAGATCAGTACCCGATACTCAAACATACCACCGCAACTGAGAGTATTCTTGAGTGCGGTTCATTGAAGACACTGCGCTGCGGTGATTTAATATCACCGGGCTTTCGCTACGGTTTGCGTGGCCTGAGGCCAACGAACGATATTAGCCTCCACCCACCGATTGCTATTGAAAAGCTCAACCAAAGCGGTATTTATTTCGGCACAGTAATCGGCAACCATCCGAGTGTGCGCTTGATTCCGGTTGCGATGGAATCAACCGCACGCATTAGCATTATCGGGACTATGCGAGAAACCCTAGACAGCGACGACACGAGTGCGCCAATTTTACTGAAAAATGATCAGGCAAAAAAAGTTGTCATTGAGGTAGGAGGCACACAGAGGGTCAGATATACACTTTATTTGGACTATTCTAGCCATAGGGTCATCGATGAAGACGGTGACGGTCTTGTGGATATAAATTATTTGGAAGATTTGGATGCGATCCGTCATCAGTTGGACGGCAGTGGTTATAGAGCAGATGCCCAATCGATCAAAGTTACTTCGGGTTGTCCGAATGAAGGATGCAAAGGTTATGAACTGCTAAGGGATTTGGATTTTAACGATACCAGCAGTTATCGCAATGCTGATGTGAACATGAATCGCTGGACTGGTATAGGTTCCTGGCAACCTATAGTAGGGAATTTTATCGGCACATTCAAAGGTAATAATAAAACCATTGCTAATTTAAGAGTGAGAGGAGGTGGAGGTCTTTTTGCGACCATAGGGAGCGATAGCCGCACCACCTATATAGATGGTGTCGGATTGCCGGGTGTGGATATCACAGGAAATGTAGTTGCCGGAATTGCCACATCGTGTATGCAATGCACGATAAGCAATAGTTATGTGATAGGAGACATAGAAGGAAACATCGCTGCCGCTGGCTTGATAAATACTATTACTGCAACCAGCGGTGGAGTTGCACGAATTAGCAACAGTTATTTCATCGGTAATCTCGTTGTTAAAGAGCAATCGGCAGTCGGTGGAGGTTTGATTGGCAATGTGGATGCGGATATCATCATTGCCAATAGCTATGCAGTCGGAACGATTACAGCACAACACGATGACGGATTCATAGGTAGTTTAATCGGCGCACGCACCTCTTCGGCTATTGAAATCAACTATAGTTATGCGAGTGTTCTGGCAACTAAAGCTGGTATGTCGCAGAGTTTATTCGGTGGTAATAAAGATCCGAACGATATAATGGTACCGACAGTCCGCGCGAGTTATCTGGACCAAGACATCTCTAAAACCGATGTGACTTTAGGAGTGCCGATGACTACTATCTCGCTTCAATCGCCTACAGATGCAACTGGTATTTATACGAGCTGGGCTAGCGATAATTTAGGCAATTCCGCTAACTGGGATTTCGGCACTGATAAACATTATCCGGCGATTAAGTATAATTTGCGTGGCGATTCTACCGATAGTGATGCACATTGTGGGGCGGCGGATATTCAGAAGCGTCCCAAGGCTTGCAGTAGCTTGCTTCGTCATCAAGGTAGCTTTTTGCAAAGCCTAAAATTATCCGAAGGCACTGGTCTGTCTAGTCCCTTTGTGCATGCGTCATTTGATTACGATATATTGGTCAATGCCGATCGCAGTACCATTCGTCTGTTGCCGACTGCATCCAATGCAAATGCAATGGTTGAAGTTTTTAAGGATGGCAGCTTGGTAGGAGTAAGCGATAGTGGCGAATGGACGATACCGATTCTGTTGAACGACTCCGGCGACACGGTCATCGGTTTAGTCGTAAAAGGCGACAAACGAGATTCCTACAGATATCAATTCACCATAAATCGACTCAGCACCGTAGTGCAGAGCATAGATAGAGACGGCGATGGATTAATAGAGATTAATGATGCGATGGATTTGAACGTCGTCCGCAATCGCTTGGATGGTAGTGCCTATCAAGAGAACGAAACCACCGATGCCATCTATTGTCCCAACGGGTGCATAGGATATGAATTGACTGCCGATATAGATCTCGCTGGGTTTGATTGGCAACCGATAGGTGATTTGAGTGAATCTTTTAATGGTGTATTCAAGGGGAACGGTCATACGATTTCTAATTTGACTATAAACACAGACAACAACTATGTAGGTCTATTCGGAGTAATAGGAACCTACGGCAGAGTTGAGAATGTCGGTTTAGTGAATATGAATATCGCCGGACAGAGCAATATCGGTAGCATTGCCGGCCACAACTCCGGCACGATTATCAATAGCCATGCAAACGGCAAACTCTTAGCCAATAGCGACAACGGTGGTGGTTTGGTCGGCACAAACAATGGTGGCATGATTGTCAATAGCTATACAAGTGTTGACGTACGAGTGAATAATACTTTTGCCGGTGGTTTGGTCGGGTGGAATCAAAATGGTTCTATTGTTAATAGTTATGCGATCGGTGATGTGTATGCAAGTAATGGAAATGCCGGCGGTTTAGTCGGTAATCATCATGCAAAAATTCACAATAGTTATGCAACTGGTGATGTGCAGACAAGTAGTGGAAGTGCCGGAGGTTTAGTAGCAGCAACCATCCTCGGACATGCGGTTGTTAATAGTTATTACAGAAAAGATGCGGTGATATCCAGAGCCGTCTCACTTGCCGGAACCTCAACAACTTCGGTGGCACTCAAGGCTGGTATACCGTCGGATGATATCTACACTGGATGGAAGAGAGCCGATTGGCACTTTGGCAATATAAAGCAATATCCGGTGTTGCTTTATGCGACAGACGATGACGAGAATACGACATGTAAGCAGCCGTCGCTTGAGCAACTATCCGATTGCAACAATGAGTTGTTGTCTGCAGGCTTATCTGAGCATGACAGACATGATAGAGGGGTCGTTTGTCGTAGTCATTTACCAAGATTGCCGAGAGAGATGCCTTATTGTGGAGCCTTGCTACCCGGGCAGCGTGCGAGCTTGGCTCAAATAGAGCTTTCAGAAAATGCACACTTGATTCCGGCATTTAATCCTGAAATATATAACTACCATTTGGTCGTTGCCATATCAAGCGGGGATGTCACATTTCGTGCCACATCCACTGCCTATTACGACAGTCATATGATAACCGTCAATGCAAGTGGCTTGAGTGCATCAATGCGCGGTAGGCAAAGTTCATTGTTTGCTCTAAGCAACGGTTTAGACAGCATCGTTATTACGGTGAGATCCGCAACGCAAGGTATGCCGACATCCTATACGATTCAGTTACTGCACGATATTGCGGTAATAGATGGTTTCATACCTATTGATTATCTAGAAGATTTGAATCTAATGCGTTATCCTTTGGAGCAGATATCTGCCACCTTGAAGGATTGTCCTATAGACACCAAAGACAATGTGAGGCGATGCAAGGGTTATAAGTTATCTAGAGACTTAGACTTCAAGGATCCTACCAGCTATCGTAGCGGTGTGACCAACCCGGCATGGACAGCCGGTGCAGGCTGGCAACCGATAGGAGATAGTAGCAATCCGTTTAGAGATTTATTTAATGGAAATGGGCATACGATAGCAAATCTGAGGATTAACGGTGCCGCTATTGACAATATCGGCTTGTTCGGTGTTTTGGCAGATAATGCGAGAATTGAGAATGTTGGTCTACTCGCTGTGGATGTTGATGCTATTGTTGATGTTAGGGGTCAATCTAATAGCGGTGCTTTGGTGGGTGAGAATCATGGTGAAATCGTCAATAGCTATGTGAGAGGTGGTGATGTCCGAGGCAATTTGTATTCAGGTGGCTTGGTTGGTAGTAATTCGGGTGTAATCGTTAATAGCCACACAAGTGTTAAGGTCACCGGAACTAGTTTTGTTGGCGGTTTAGTCGGTGGGAATCAATCGAGTTCAAGTATCTACAATAGTTATGCATCTGGTATGGTTAGCGGGAATTACTATGTCGGTGGTTTAGTCGGTGTTTCATCGACAAATATCGAAGATAGTTATGCGACTGGTGCGGTTAGCGGAGATAGCTTTGTCGGTGGTTTAGTCGGTTGGGTAAGTGGCAGTATTATCAATGGCTATGCAATCGGCAACATATCGGGCAGTAGTCAAGGATTAATAGGTGGTACCTGGAATACATTCTTTGTTGTTCAAAGTTATTGGGATGTTGATACGAGTGAAGTAATGGATGACGAAGATAATACTAACGGTGTCGGCAAGGCAACGACAGAGCTACAAACACCTGTGGTCGGAGATGGAATCTATAGCAACTGGGATAGCAGCGATTGGTATTCCGGAAGTAGTTCGCAATATCCGACACTAAGATATACCACTGCCACCAATATAATATCTCGCCCAGCATGTCAAGCAGCCGACGATACACTTACCGCAATGCCGGTGTGTGGCACCTTGTTGCCGGTTCAACACCCTAGTGGTTTAAGAAATCTAGCACTTTCAACAAGTCAGATTTTGTTATTAAACCCCGACTTTGATTCTAAGATGTACAATTACGAATTGATAGTAAAAAGCAACGCTCGTGAATTTAGCATCATTCCGTATACGTTTAACTCGAATGCGGTGGTTATAGTCAACGACGATAGCAAAACGAATCCACGCAAAGAATTACGAAGCGGTCAAGGCACCACGTTTACCATAGACAATATTAATGAGTTCTTGCTGACCTTGACAGTGGAAGATCCTTTGGTATCTGAAACTGCAGAGATGACACACTATCGTGTTCTGGTAAGCAAACATCCTTTTATCGCTGTCGACGATATAGACGAAGACGACGACGGTTTGATAGAGATTCGTAGTTCCGACGATTTGAATGCAATTCGTTATCAATTAGATGGTAGCGGCTATAAAGCAGGTCGTAGCGATACCAAAATCACCGTGGGATGTCCGACTACCCCGAATGTCGGTTGCAAAGGCTACGAACTGGCGGCAAGCATAGATCTTTCCGATTACGATTGGCATCCGATCGGAGCAATTGATGGAACGACACTCGATTGCGGTGATGCGCAAAGCCAATGCTTTACCGCGATATTTGATGGCAACCGCGCATTAGGCTACGAGATTTCTGGTTTGCGCATCACATCAAAGAGAGACAATATCGGTCTGTTTGCGGCATTAGCCGATAGTGCGCGAGTCAGGAATGTTAATTTATCAGATGTAGAGATTGCAGGTAGCAAGGGTATTGGAACCCTAGCTGCCTATAATGCTGGGGAGATAGACAACAGCTATGTGAATGGTATGGTGGCAGGCGAGCGTGTGGTCGCTGGTTTGGTTGCCTATAACACCGGCCGTATTTCTAATAGTTATGTTTACGGTATCGTATCGGGCGGTCCTTCGGTCGGTGGTTTGGTAGCTCGCAACGAAAATAGTGGGGTGATTGCGAATAGCTACAGCTTGAGCCGTGTATTGGGCAATAATAATATCGGTGGTTTGGTCGGTTTGAACCTTGGTGCCATTGCAAACACTTATGCAAGCGGGAGTATTCAAGGTGCCACACTTGTCGGTGGTTTGGTCGGTGACAACAGCGGTTCGGTTCGCAACAGTTATGCGACTGCAGATGTGGTATGCACAGGTGTGCCTGTGTGTGCTTCGTATGCAATTGCGACGGGTGGTTTAATTGGTAACAATGCTGGAGGTGTTGCGGTAAATAGCTATTGGGATATTGCGACAAGCAACCTACGAGGGTCCGCCGCCGGCATCGGCAAAACCACTTTGCAACTGCAGTCGGGCAACAATCAATCATTGGATGCAAGTAAGGCTTATTACCAGTGGAGCGATAGCGATTGGCATTTTGGTAACGCACAGCAATACCCGATTCTTAAATATACCAGCACTACCGAAAGCACGCTCACTGGTTTGCAATCTTATGGTTTGTCAAGTTTGGCAATCTCACAAGTTGTAACACTATCTCCGCGCTTTAATACGAGCAAGTTGCATTATCGCATCGGCGTAGAGCTGGATGCAAACATAGAACACCTACATTTGATACCACAAGCCCTAGATGAGGATGCGATCATTCGCATCGCCAGCGATAACGGCTTTGACAAGACGGTAAAAAGTGCTACCAGCAGCTCGCCGATCGCATTACGTTCCACCACCACGACCCTGATTAGTATTGAAGTATCGGGAGATCAGCGCGTCCGATATCACTTTGAAGTAGATTATTTCTCTTCGGGTGCGAGAAATGTTGATACCGACAAAGATGGATTGATAGAGCTTCTAACACTGGAGGATTTGGATGCGATGCGCAACGCTTTGGATGGCAATCGTTTTAGGCATCAAAGCGGCGATGGTGTATTGATAGAAAATGCCAAAGGTTGTCCGACGACTGGTTGTAAGGGATATGAGTTGTTGCGAGATTTGGATTTTGATAACCCGGCACATTATCGAGCAGGGAGTGTAAACGGTGCATGGACTACTGGAGCAGGCTGGCAGCCAATAGGGACACTAAAACATCCGTTTGTGGCAACATTCCAAGGCAACGGCTATACGATTTCCAATTTAAGGATTAATAGACCGGATAGTGACGGTGGTTTATTTGGTGTGATAGATGGTAGAGAAACCGATGTTGCAATAGAGGGGCTGGGTTTAATCGATGTGGATATAGTCGGCGGTGCACACGTAGGTGGTTTGGTTGCTCATAACCGAGCAGGCGATATCAGGCACAGTTATGTTAGCGGTTATGTGGAGGCGAAAGGCGACGGCACATCGGCAATCGTAGGCGGTTTGGTCGGCTGGAATGTTGCCGGTTCCATTACCGAGTCATACTCGGAAACCCAAGTCAAAGGCAATCTATCGAATAGGTTAACAATGGCATTGGCGGGTGGTTTGGTTGCTATCAATGACACGATGGTCAGCGATAATCGCGCTCGCATTGTCAATAGCCATATGAGAGGATCGGTAGTTGGTCGAGACAGAGTCGGTGGTTTGGTTGCCTTAAACCGAAGTTCTAGCGAAATCATCAATAGCTATGCAGTGAGCAAAATTATAGCCATCGGAGCGATGTCTAAGGCAGGCGGTTTGGTCGCTCGCAACGATGCCACGGTCAGCGACAGTCATTGGGATATAGAGGTGAGTGGTGTCGCATTGAGTGCTGGTGGTACTTCTGCAACCACAATAATACTCCAATCGTCCACTCCGACTTCACCAACTTCACCGATAAATAGCGGCGTTTATAGAAATTGGGATACGAATGTTTGGGAGTTTGCAGATGTCAATAGCTATCCAGCACTGAAAGCCGTCAACAATGCAAGGTTACTCGTACCCGAAGGGAAGAGTTTGTTGCGAAGTTTGACTTTGTCGGGTGTCCGACCATTTCCATCTTTTCATCCGCTGATTTTCAATTACGAACTCATCACTGAGTCGGCACGGATAACAGAGGTGCGATTGCATGCCACATCAACCCAATCCGATACGACGATTGATGTTGCTTGTAGCGACGGTTTAGTATGCTCATCAAGTGTTCCGTTATCGTTTATATTGAACGGCGGCGATACACCGCAGATCACCATAACCACTCATAACCCTGATGCCGGCGAATTATCATATAACTTTTCTGTCCGCTATGTGGAATCGGAGATTAGGCGAGTGACGGCGACGACCACAACAGACGTACTGTCATCGTTGACGGTAGCCGAAGGCGAGCGTGTTCGTTTGATAGCCTCAAATAACTTTGATTTGAATGATGCTTTGAATGAAGATCTCTCTCGTTATAGTTGGCGGCAACCAGTAGGCGATGTGCTGAAGTTCAACGATGTGCTATCGCCGGTTGATACACAAAGTGCGATATTGGATTTCATAATACCTGCCGATGTGGTACCGGGTCAAGCCGACAGCCTTAGCATACCATTGATTATCGAAGTCGCCGTCAACGACGGTGTGTATTTAAGCAAGACGCTACCGTTGATAATTTCCAGGCGCAACAACGATACTGCGCATCGCGTTCGCTTGGTTGAGGATAATAGCAAAGCATACACTTATATCATTCGCTTCGAAAGAGAGGATGGCAGCGAGTTTATAGACCAAGACGGTGGTCTTGCAGCAACTCATATACAATGGCAGCGTCGGCTTAACGACACAGAAGCCTGGGTCAATGTCGGGGACGGATCTCCGACCCTTCCTAATGAGGGAGATTATCAATATCGTGCAATCATCACGCATGAGGATAATCAAGGTTATCGTCAACAATTTGAGTCCGAGGTCATAGACTATCTAGACATAGACGACGACGGCGATGGTTTGATAGAGATTCGTTATTTGGAAGAATTGGATGCGATACGTCATCAGCCGAACGGCAGCGGTTTCAAGACAACCGCAAGTGCAGTTAAAATTACTGCAGGTTGTCCTTTGGTCAACGATGTAGAGAAATGCCGCGGCTATGAATTGGTCAGAGATTTGGATTTCAACCAGAATGAAAGCTATCGCACAGCGAATCCATCGCTACTCAAGGATAGCTGGACGGTGAATGATTTCCTTGATGCAAGCGACTCCGGTTGGCAGCCTATCAATAGGCTTAATGCCGTATTTAACGGCAACGGCTATACGATATCCAATATGCAAATAAACCGTAGCGTCGGCAATCAAAACCATATTGGTCTATTTTCTGTTATTGGTTCAAGGGGTAGAATTGAAAACTTGGGATTGATTGATGCGGCAATCAAAGGTCTAATCGGGATTAAAAATGTAGGTAGCATTGCCGGTTCTACAGAACGCGGTAGTGAGATCATCAATAGCTATGTGGTCGGTGATGTTGCATCTGGCAATACCGATAAAATAATAAGAGGCGATGTCGGGTTTGCTAGCGGTAGAGGATTCATAGGCGGTCTGGTTGGCTGGAATAAAGGTTTTATACTCAATAGCTACGCAAAAATCAACGTGATTGCCGAAGACTCCGGGATGGCATCAAACAAACGGGTTGGGGTAGGCGGCTTGGTCGGCAGGAACATAGACGGTGGTAAGGTTTATAACAGTTATGCAACCGGTGAGGTCAAAGGACCTTGCATAGTCGGTGGTTTGGTGGGAAATCAATTTTCCACTAACTCAGGTGAGTTACTGAAAAGGAGCGAAATCAAAAACAGCTATGCGACGGGCAATGTGGAAACAGGATTCGGGCCTTGTATGAACGCAAATAACCAAGTTGCCGGCGGTTTAGTCAGTGTTAATAGTGATTCAACGATTGAAAATAGTTATGCAATAGGCAAAGTTTCCGGTATTGGTACACTCTCCGGTTTGGTTGGAAGACTTCCTAACGGCAATGCTATAGAAAACCCTATCAATAGCTATTGGCAATTTGGTGCTAATTGTAATGATGGTTTTATATTAAACTCGGAGAATAATATGATGCCTGTGGTGTTTTGTTATGGGAACACAAGTACTCCCGCAACACTCGATACCAATGTAAGGTTGGGAAACAATCTCCAAACTCCAACAATGCCGAATGTTAATGATAGGGCGTGTATAAGAGATAATGGTACTCTTTTTAATTGCCAAACTTATGTGGATTGGAATACTGCCGATTGGGATTTCGGCACAAGTGCACAATATCCGGCACTCAAATACGGGATTGGATTGAACATGTCCGACCCGGGTTGTGTCGAGAGTTCCATTGGCGATCCCCAAACCGAGTTGCCGAGTTGCGATGCTCTATTGCCCGGTCAGACTACTGATGCACTTTTATTGAATAGCCTTAGCTTATCGTCCAATTCAGGAGAGGTGCAATTGACCCCGAGCTTTGCTCCGAACAGGTTTAACTATGACGCTGTAATTGACTACGAGACATTGCCGGTCGTTATAGAGATGGCCGCCACTGCTGGCGATGGTGTTGAAATAACGATTCGTCAAGACGGTGGATTACCGCTGAACAAACAATCGGACGGTAGCGTAGAGATTAGTGCATCTAGATCCTTCAACCTTGAGATTGAGGCTGCAAGTGGAAATAATAGAGGAGCGAACTATCAAGTATATGTGCGTTTGCCTCAACTACATATTCTCAAAGTGGTCAACGGGAGTACTCCCACCGAACTAATCACAAGAAACATTTCTGCCTTAGACGAAGGGGATGTTTTTCGCTTAGATGCCTCAACGAGTGTCGGAACAAACAAGCGAGGATTGAATCACCGGTGGACGCAAGTATCGGGGAAACCTTTGCTGTCGGAGATACAAACCACATCTATATTAAGGCTTATGGTGCCTGCCGATTTTGTCGCAAGAGACGAGAACCATAGCACGGTGATACTAAAACTAGAACTGAGTGAAAGCGGTAATCCGACATTTGTCGTGAGCAGAGAGATACCGCTATCGGTGAGGAAAGTCGACAATGGAAACTTCGGAGGTACCGTGAAATGGATAAACAGCGATACGCTTTACGCAGATGATTTGTCAAACGATACAGATGGAGAGCCTTTGACTGATATCGATTATCAATGGTTGCGGGAACAAAACGGCAAATTTGTAGAGATACCCGGAGCAAACCAAAAGAGCTATACGCCACCCGAAGATGTTCGCAACGCGCAATACAGATTCTCCATAAGCTATGTCGATGGACAGGGTTACCAGACGAACATCCACCACGACGCACCGCTGTATGCAGACATCGCCACGCATAAAGACAAAGATAACGACGGTTTAATAGAAATTGAAACCCTCGAAGATCTCAATGCGATTCGTTATCAACTCGATGGCAGCGGTTACCGTGCAAGTTCCACAGCAAGCAAGGTTACTACAGGTTGTCCTGCCGACCAGTGCATTGGTTATGAATTGGTGAGAGATTTGGATTTTCTGGATAATGCGAGCTATGTTTCAACGCGCAATAAGGTGGTTTGGACATCCACTACAGGTTGGCAACCTATAGGTACTATTACTATCAGTGGTTGTAATGATTCAGATAGCGACTGTTTCCGCAGTATCTTTGAAGGCAACGGACATAACATTTCCAATTTGCGAATCAATAAAGACACCATCGATGATGTAGGCTTGTTTACTGGGAATGCCGGCACCATTCGCAATCTTGGATTATCGGCAATAGAAGTAACAGGTAGTTCCAGGGTCGGTGGTCTAGTCGGTCGCAACGAGGGTCAACTAATGAATGTCTATGTTATCGAAGGCAAGGTTGTAGGGAAAAATAATATTATAGGTCTTTTAACCGGTGTAAGCGCATCGGATTCGTCGATTATCAATAGTTATGCTTATGGTGCCGTCACAGGTTTGCGACGCATAGGTGGCATCTGTGGCATAAACGACGGTAGCGTCAGCAATAGCTATGCGGTTGCTGATGTTTTGGCGGGGCAGGATGCAGGAGGGCTAGTGGGCGAGAGTACAGGATATATTAGTAATAGCTATGCAGCAGGTTCGGTTAGTATAAGTCAGAGAGAACAATCCGCTGGAGGTCTAGTTGGTGTATTATGGGGAGGCGGCAGAGTTAGCAATAGCTACTCAACTGCTGAAGTAAAGATAGCCTTTGAGATGCAAAGCGACAACGATGTGCAGTACATAGGTGGTTTAATCGGCAGAAGACAATCGCCCGAACCAGTCGTGGTTGACAGCTATTGGGACATTGATACGAGCAGACAGATGGATTCTCCGGGAGGTGGCACCTCTAAGACCACTGTTCAATTGCAAATGCCGACTGATGAAACTGCCGCAACCGGCATCTATGCGGATTGGAGTAGCGACGATTGGGATTTCGGCACTCCAGAACAATATCCGATACTCAAATATGACGATAATACTTGCGACACTTCTGTGCCGTCACCAGATTGTGGCAAATTGTTGCTTCATCAACGTGTTGGTTTATTAGACTTAAAAGTGGAACAAAATGTGGGAACAGGACATCTGCCTCTCTCTCCCAATTTTAGCTCTACGATTACAGAATACACGGTTTCGGTTCATGCTGATGCCAGTGAGCTGAGAATTACCCCGATAGTAACTAATCCCGATGCAAGCATCGTAGCCGACGGCAAAATTCTGCCGGCGAACCATAGCGGCTATACTATTGCACTAAATACCTCCACACCTACGTCCACCATCATCCAAGTCGCTGCAAGCAATATGCGAGGAGTGGAAGATCCCACCGTATATAAATTAACGGTGAATAATCGTCTGCCGCGGATCAATATCAACGCGCCGGCTTCGATTGATGAGGGCGAGACCTTTGCCTTAAATGCTTCTGTAGAAGATCCTGAGGGAGGCGAGTTGAGTTATAGTCTGACCACGATTCCAAACCTCAACATGTGTAGGGGCGGACTCGTATGTCCGCCCGTAATAAGCACCGGCACGGCGGTAGGCCGTGCCGATTTGATGTATGAACTTAACATACCCAATGACCTGCTTACTGAGATGCAAAGCATGGATGTTGTAGATATCGTTGTGATGGTTGAGGATCCTTGGGGTGTGGTGAGTGAAAAGATGCGGTTAACGATAGTCAAAGAGAATAATGGTGTCGTATTGGTTCCTGCGCCTATGTTGAATGATTTCACTTACACTATCGGAAATATAGATCTATCATCGGACTCAGATGGAGTAAGTCTTGTTCCTGAGATAGCTTATCAGTGGCAAAAGGAACTACTGGGTAGCTGGTCGGATATTGATGGTGCCACTGATGCAAGCTATACCGTGGACGGTATTGTAGGTGACCGCTATCGCGTATTGGTTGACTATAACGATGAGCAAGGCTATAGGCATCAGAGAGTCGCTTCTCCGGCAGTATCTGCACCACAACAGTTTGTCTATGATGTCGTGAGATCTAGAGATGTAGTTAGGACTTCAACGGATCGGACATCAAGTATTTTTGTGCATGTCAGAGTACTCCTTGAAGGCCTTTTACCCTAGTCCATTCGTCGGATATTGGGCTGTTGAAAAATTACCGTCATCGCACAAACGTAACCGCTGTGCGCCATTAAATTTACGAAAACGGTAGGGGAGGGCTAGCATGCCCTCCCTAACGCAACGTACTTGCACGATTTATACATTCATCTATTAAATTTATGCAAACCACCCTAACGCTTCATGTCTGCACAACCTCAATCACTATGTGCCACTGAATTTACGATAACTGGTAGGGGGCGGACAATTGAAATGCCGATTGACCTACTGGCTCAATCGGCGGTTTTATTTTTCAACAACCCCAATCTACCATTCGTCGGATATTTGCTACCGTTCAACCAAAACCGATTCCATGCCTATTTCTATAGTGTAAGGTGGTAATGCTTGCTGTTTAGCAAGTACTTACATTATAATTATTGATAGGAGTTTCTAATGATATATAGACCAATTTTACTTAAAACTTTTGCTAAGATTCCTAATACCACCGACGAGGAGGTCAGTATGGTAGTGGATAGTATTACCCATATAAACGAACTCTCTTTCAGAGATGCCGTTAAAGATATGGCGACCAAGGATAATATCAAGAACATGGCGACCAAGGATGATATCAAGAACATGGCGACCAAGGATGATATCAAGAACATGGCGACCAAGGATGATATCAAGAACATGGCGACCAAGGATGATATCAAGAACATGGCGACCAAGGATGATATCAAGAACATGGCGACCAAGGATGATATCAAGAACATGGCGACCAAGGATGATATCAAATATCTAGAAGCTAGGATGGCAACCAAAGACGATATCAAGGATATGGCAACCAAAGACGATATCAAGAATATGGCGACCAAGGATGATATCAAATACTTAGAATCTAAAATGGCAACCAAAGACGACATTACAAAATCAGAGAATAAAATGCTCTTTCGAATAGTAGGATTGCTAGTAGCAACAATCATCGTGAACCTCTCTTTAACGGGCATGATGCTTCAGTTTTTGTTACCTGGCTAAGATGTAAGTGGTTTGAATATAGTGAGTTTTATTGATTCTTTCCCTCCTGCCGCCTGGACTATCATAGTAATCTTTTTATTAGGGGTTATAGGAACCTTTATATACAAGATATTGACCATTGACTGGAGAATGATGGACCTTGAGCCGATCAGAAAAGCTGCAAATGAAATTTCTAAAATGCCTGATGAAATAAAGAGCATCGGAAACAGGGTGGGCACTCTTGAGAAGACGACAGCCGTTCTTGAGAAGACGACAGAGAATGTCGTAGACAAGGTAGGCAATCTTGAGAAGACGACAGAGAATGTCGTGAACAGAGTAGCCACTCTTGAAAAGATAACAGAGAATGTCGTACACAGGGTAGGCAATCTTGAGAGGACAACAGCTATTCTTGAGAGAACTACTGCAAGTGTCTCTAAACAAATCGCAGGACTTAGTGGTCAGCAATACACAGAAGCCAGTAGTCCGATGTCGCTAAACAGTAGAGGCAAAGAACTATCTAAAGAGATGGACGCAGCGAGGATTGCCAGCAGGTATAGAGCAAAACTCGTTGATAAAGCTAAAGATGAAAATGGAGGCCCGTATCAAATACAAGAGAGTTGTTTTGATTGCGCAGCAGATGAAATTCTCAAGGACCTAGAGGAAAAAGATAAAACGACATATAGGCACTTAACCGATATAGCTTATAACGAAGGTGTACAGATAGAAGTACTTATGCGAATCGTAGGGTTAGTTCTAAGAGACCAAGTATTGCAAGCCATAGATCAACCGTCGAAAGATATCGCGGAGAGAACCGCCGATTGATTTTAATATAAGTAATATTTCTAACGACCACAGTATTAGATTTTGCTTAAAGTTACGCCACTTGACCTACTCGCTCAAGTGGCAGGTTCACTCGGCGATAATCGGCGGTTCTATCTGACGGGGTGGTCGTGGCGGTTCTCCACTAGTATAATGCCGGGTCATTCCCCTCATGCAAACCACTTCATATATAATGGTACGCTATATCGTTTTGTATCATGCCTGTTTCTTCTATCGCAAAAATAAAAATCAGCACGCCGGCAAGATTACATCTGGGGTTTATAGATCTGCACGGTGGTGTCGGGCGCAAGTTTGGAAGTGCCGGCATCGCATTGGATACGCCGAGATTGGAGCTTGAAATCATGGCTACTGAAGCACTCAATATACAAGGTGCCGACAACGCGCGCATCGCCCGACTGGTGAAAGCTTTTGATAAGCATTACGAGGTTGAGAGCCGTTGCGATATTCATATAAAGCAAACCATCCCTGCGCATCAAGGACTCGGTTCAGGAACCCAAACGGCGTTGGCGATAGGGCAAGGTTTGGCGAGCTTGCATGGTTTGACTTTGACTCATCACGAAATCGCGCATTGCTTGGCGCGCGGTCGACGCTCGGGTATAGGAATTTATGCCTTTGATCGCGGTGGTGTGTTGGTTGATGCCGGTGTCAAGGATGATAAATTGCCGACGTTGATTTTCCATCATCGTTTCCCGAGTGCATGGCGCATTTTGTTGATTACGACCAAAGGGCAAGATGGGTTGCATGGTGTCGGTGAACGCAATGCATTTGAGCAGTTGCCGCAATTTTCTAAATCGTGCGCCGGAGCTTTGAGCCGTACCGTGCTTATGAAATTGATGCCGGCGGTAGTGGAGCGAGACTTTGCGAGTTTCACTCAAGCGGTGTACAAACTGCAAGCAACGATGAAAGATTATTTCTCATCAGTTCAGGAACAAAAAATATCGCGCTTTAATTCTATAAAACTATTGGAATATTTAGACAAACAGGGTATAAAAGGCATAGGCCAAACCTCGTGGGGGCCGACTGTTTTTGCAATAGCCGAAAATCAGGCACAGGCGGAAGCCTTAAAAGCCAGATTAAAAGATTATGTGCGATGCCACGGTGGCAAAACCGAAACTTCTGGAGGTGCTGAGAAAATAGATTTTCTTATCGTCAAGGGAGATAATCAAGGTGCCGTGGTCGTTTCAGATTAACAACAAACTATGGGAATAACAATGGAAAAACCTTATATATTACACATGCTAACTTCGGCTCCGAATCTAAGCCCTTTTGATGTCAACATGGCTATGGATGCAGGGTGGGGTGCAGTAATTCCATACACCAATTTAGAACTCACTGATGTGCAAGCACTCGTGCAAGATGCAATTTTTTCGAGAGGTCCTTCGGGTGTCAAACGCACTGGTCTTTTTATAGGCGGGCGCGATATGACGCTTGCACTACAGATGTTGGAAGCGGTACAGAAAGCGATGGTGCCGCCCTTTGAAGTTTCGGCGATGGCAGACCCTAGCGGCGCATTTACCACCGCCGCCGGCATGATCGTTGCGGTCGGCGACAAACTCAAGCGCATACACCAAAGCGATTGGCAGGGGTGTCGTGCGATGGTGCTTGGTGGTACCGGACCAGTCGGCATGGTTGCCACAATACTGGCAACCGAATTAGGTGCCGAAGTAACACTGATGAGCCGTCAACGTTCCAAAGCCGAGGGCATTGTTGAAAATTGTCGCAAGCTATGCAAGCAAAATGCCGAGCAACTGCATCCAGCAGGCAACGATGAGAAAGCGGCTTTGTTGGATAAAACCGAAGTTATATTGGCAACTGCGGCTGCCGGTATACAAATGATGGATGCCGACGAAATCGCATCAGCAGGTGTGCTTAAAGTTGCTGCCGATGTCAATGCGGTACCGCCTTCGGGTATCCACAGCCTTGATGTTATGCACGACGGCGATCCTTTGCAAGGTTCCAAATCGGGTGCAGTGGGAATCGGTGCATTGGCAATCGGCAATATCAAATATCAGGCTCAGCACCGCTTGCTGAAGCAAATGTGTGAATCGGACAAGCCGGTCTATCTACATTACGAACATGCGTGCGAATCGGCGCAAAGCTATGTGGAAGACCGTTGAACCATTCCTCTCCTTTGGAGGGGTGGCAGGCCTATGCATTTTGTAATGCATGCGTTACCCAACACGTCAGGGTTCTGCACAACGTCAAGCCGCTTGTGCAACTGCAACAAGCGGCGGTTTTATCTGACGGGGTGGTTGTGGCGTGTCTGCAAAAAGTTACGCCACTTACCCAATTGCAACAATCGGAGGTTCTCTCTTGCATACATTCTAAAAAGTGCTATAATTGCCATAATTTTATATCATCATCCCTATAGGAGTAATTAAATGGTTCCTGAATTAAAAAATATTACAAAGTTTTCAGGGGGAGTAATAAAAAAAGTTGCATGCTTCGGTATGCAGTTTGCGTTGTGCATGTCACTACTACTGGTAGTCCATGCCGATGTCTACGCGCAGTCTCGCCTCTCTGAAAGTCGTTTCATGACCGGTTCCGGTCCTTTTTCACAAACCTGTAGTATCGGCGGTGGTAGCAGTGTCAGCGATTGCATGCCGAATGACAACGGTGTGGTACACATGCGATTTGATCCGACGCGAGCGGCGATCAACGATAACGGTACCGCTGGTGATACCAGCGATGATCGTTTTGAGTTTGTCGTGCAGGTACGCAAGACTGGTGAAGCGTTGCCGTATAGTATTGGTGGCTTAGGCATAGAATATAACACGGATGCGCTAGGTGAAAATCTTAACACGCCGGCTTTTCATGATAACAACACTGACAGCGCAACAGGTTTGGGGCAATGTACTTATACCAGAGGTAGCAATTTCAGCAACGGGGATTACGGATTGGTGATGGTAGACACATCGCCTTCGCTATTGAGTATATTTGAGATTGCCGACGATTTCGTCTCACAAACAGCGACTGCCAATTCTTTTACAACGATAACCGACGAGTGGCAGGACTTGATTAGTTTTAGTTGTCAGATCGTTAACTCGGAAGGCAACAGCAGTATGGACTCTGAAGCAGGTTTGGCATTTTCCGAAAGGCTATGGGCAGAGAATCAAGTTTGGATTGCTGGTGGTGGAAATGCCAGTACGGCGAACCGCACGGTATTCGGTGTTGCCGACAACGATATGCGCGGTTTCAGATTAGACGGCAGGACTTGGGTGGAGGATTATGCTCGCCATGACGATGCCATGGGTGTGCGACTTAAGTTTTCCAAAGGGGTTGCCGCATATAGTAATGAGGATCCAACTACACCAATGTCACTGACTGCGGCTAACTTCGTTGCGCTTGACAGCGACGGGGCTACAACAGGCGGAGATATCGTCGTGGAAGAACATAACCCCGGCGACGATTATGTAAATATCAGGTTTTCATCGGCAGTGAGTAGAGGGATATTAAGGTTGGTCAGTAATTCCACCGCTGGTATCGTCAGAGATGCGGACAATGTTGAATTGGCAGACGGCAACTTTGCTGGAGCATTGGTGCGCGATGCCGATGCACCGTCTGCAACGGGTATCAGGCGCATTGACTATAGCTACGACAGTGACACTGAAATAGGGATGTCTACTTGGGAAGTAAGTTTCAGTGCACCGCTAAACCCAGCGAGCGTAATTGCCGAGAACTTTTGCTTGACCGCTGAACCGGGTAATTGTGCACCGTCGAGTCGCTATGCGACAGAAGCATCCATTGACCGTGTAGTGCTGGATCCAACGCGGCCTACGACCGTCAACATAGTTATTAATGAAGGGCGCGTCAAACATGCACCGCCGCCGCTGTCTTTGGAGTTCAAACGTAATGCGGTGCTAGGTGCTGACTTCAAGATAGTAGAAGACTATCAAACCGCATTGAGAGACCAGATACAACTCACCGACAGGATACCGCCGGAGATTACGCTAGAAGCACAAGGCGATGCGATGCCGATATCCGATAATGAAGGAATTGGCTATCGTGTAAGCTATATCGTTCGCTCTGACGAGCCGGCAAATCTAGATCCTGTAGGGACTGCTTATGCACTTGTCGGTGTCGTTGATGATGATTCACTACTTACTAGTCGTGCTATCAGCCGTGTAGAAAGAACCAGGAGTGGTGTTTTGACAACAAGCACACTTGTCACTACGCGTCTCTATTTTCCGGGAGATGGTATTTCTTTTGAACAATTACAAGCCATAGAAGGTTTTACCTTAGCACTTGCTGTTGAAGGTGCTTTAGAGGATCGGATACCTGATGGGAATGTACCAGTAAGAGCAGGCGATGACCAGCCTATAAGTCGGGGTGACCGCATAGACCTGAGCGATGCTGCAATCGCCTCCAGAGCGGATAGAACCCCACCAATACTCACGCTTGCCAAAATCGGCGATGCGATACCTGACATCAACAACCCGCGGTTTTATAGCGGTCAATTCAGTTTGACAACTGATGATGCAAACATCAACGGGATAGGTGATGCAGCGTCGTATGAAATATTGCGCAAACCTATAGCAAGTGACGAGTTGGCAGAGACGAGTAGCACACTCACGCTGATAAGCCAAACCCCCAACACATTTCAATTTGAATATACGGTTGAGCTTGCATCACTGGATGTGGTTCGGCAGACCGAAGGTTTCACATTGGCACGCGGTGATGACCCCTTAAGTTTAGTAGATGCCGACTACAACTTCCCGTCCAACACAGACGGCTTGATTGGGACTGGAGAGGCTATAGATGCCAATGTCATTTCTGAACGCACCGTCACCGATGCACCGACAATCACGGTACAAGCGATTGACATGCGTGCCGATGCAAACCCTGACCCTAACATTGAAACGATTTATCCATTTGAGGCGGTTCCTGATATAGACCCAGCTAACGGCAACCGCTATACGATGCAATTTTCAGTTCAGGCGAACCGTGCAATTTCAGGAATAGATGATGAGAGTTCGTATCAACTGAGAGTGATACCAATAGACGAGAACGCGCCAGTGCCAGCAACATCAATAACGAGCGTTGTGCTACAGGAAGCTGAACCCAATCGCAGTGGGGATGCGACAACATTGACTTACGTTATCGTGCTTGATAGCGTGGCAGCAACGCAGCGTATTCAAGGTTTCACGCTAGCTCGCGGCACAATTGTTGATACTTACGGTAATGCACCTGCAGTTGAGGTCGGAGAAGTTTTGGATGCGGCGGCTACAGCAATCGCGCGTAGGGATACACAGAGTCCGAGTATATCGGTGGTTCAGACGGCTAATGCTATAAACGCTGATGGCTACAGCTTGCGCTTCAATATCACTGCCACTGCTGGTGAAGTCCTTCAACCCCCTTCAGCAACCGACTTCAATTTGCTACGTCAACTTGAGGGAGGTGGTTATGCAGTCGTTAGTAGCCCGGTTAATTTTTCTATAAGCAATGTGGATTTTTCTTCATATAACATTAATGCGGAGGTTCGTTTAAGCGAAGCTGAGGCGAGCGACACAGTCGGTTTAACATTGGGTTCTGGTGGTGATGGCGTGCGCGACCTAGCTAACAATGACCCAATAACGATAGGCCCTGAGCGGCTGTTTGACGACAGTGCTAGGGCTGTTGCTGCCACTCACCAAACACATCCGAGTATTAATGTAGTCGCACAAGATGCGTTGGTGCCAGATGAGAACGACCCGTTGGTGTATCGCGGGGCATTTGATGTGAGTGCAAATACGACACTGGATACCGGCATCAGCGGTGCGAACGGCATCGTCGGGCTGTCCGATGTTGCTTCGTATTGGTTGTGGAATATTCCGAGTGGTGGTGGCACGCCGACTACACGGACGGCACAGATTACTGCAGAAGTGGGAACCGCAAACACATCGGCGACGATCAGTTTCACTGTGAGCTTTGCAGACATTGACGAAGTGACGCAGACTATAGGTTTCACACTGGCGCGGCGCGACAATTTGCAAGACTTTGCGAGCAACACTCCGGTTGACCCGGTGAATACCGAAAATGAGATTATGCGCGGTCAGCGTTTGGACTCCCGCAATAGGGCAGTTGCGGTTAGAGATACGGAGCCGCCGCGCTATACGATAGCGAGAGAAGGCAGTCTTACGATAGCACCAAGTGGTTACACGATGGCGTTTAGGGTGACTGCACCGGCGGATGTGCCGTCAACGCAGTTTTCGGATTTGAGACAAAGCAGTTCGTATAGCTTGTTGCGCAAACGTCAAGGCAGCGATATCTACGAGGTGATGCCGGGCAGACTGGCAGATGAGATCGCAGCCGACGGTGCGGTGATTGTGCGCTATACGAACATCACAAGATTATCCATAGCCGATGCCCTGAACACCGAAGGCTTTACGCTGGGGCGTAGTGCCGACGATAGATTACAAGATGAGGCAAACAACGACCCGGTGGTGAGCATAGGTGGCACGACACAGACCGTGACGACAACCCCACCGTTGCCGTTGGATGCCAGTGCACAAGCATTGTTCACGATAGAGCGTGACAGCCCATCGCTCACGGTGGCACCGCGTGGTGTAATCGTCAAAAACGGCGATATGTATCGCGGTAGCTTTGATGTTTCTGCCACCGAAGGCATAGACGGCATAGAGAGTAGTGCCTCTTATGTGTTGTTGCGAGTGCCGAGTAGAGAGAACCCAACAGATCCGCCAGGCACGCCGATCGTCGTATTGACAGACGAGCAAACGCGCATCAGTGTTGGTAGCATAGACTTTGCTACGCTGCAAAGCGCAATGGTTAGCTTTGAGGTCAACGATTCCGATGCTACGAGCAGACATAGTTTTACCCTAGGGCGTCAAGATAGATTGAGCGATTTGGTCGGTAATCCGCTAGTTGACCCCGACGATGGTAGCGTCGTAATCGGCAGCAATGAGCGCATAGACTCCAGAGCAAGCGCAGAGGTGGCAATACCCACCACTGATACTGCCGAACCAATGATCACGGTGGTGGCAGATGGTGATGCCGTTGCCGATGATGACAACCCGTTGCGATATAGCGGATCATTTGCGGTGTCTGCGACCGTGCCGGTGAGTGGTATCAGCAACGCCGGTTCCTATAACCTATTGCGCATCACCCGAGGTGGTGAACACATCATAACGACCGGGTCGACATTATTACAAGTAGGTGAGCCTACGGATGCTACTGCTTTGGGGCAGGTGGCAACGGTTACTTTCTCCACCACATTGACAGTGACAAGTTTGCAGCAAACCTTCGGCTTCACGCTAGGTCGTCGTGCCAACTTGGCAGACGGTACCGATGTGTCGGCAGTGGTAGATGCCGACCGTGAAAATAGGCTTGACCCAAGCGACGATGCAGTTGCCGAAGTAGACAGACCGCTGCAAATCATCGCCGAGGCGATTACTGATACCAGTCACACTCTTGCCCGCTTTGCCCCGTTCGATCAACCCGACGGCCCGAAGGCTTATCCCGAAGTAGTGGGCGATATCATCGACTCTAATGTCAACGTCAACGGCAATCGCTACAGCATGATTTTTGAAGTAAGTTCACTGAACGGCGAAGCAGTAACAGACATTGGTAGCACCAGTTCTTATGTATTGCTCCATGTGCCGACAACTGGCACCGCAATAGACTTATATCGTCCTACTAATTATATAGTTGCGAATAGCGTAGAGATGGTTTCTTCTGATCAAACCCGTGCTAGGGTGCGATACACGGTGGAGTTTGGTCCTGACAACAATACTGAAGCCAGCGACGAAGCACTTGCTTTGACCCGACGCACCGCAGGCTTTGTGCTGGGTCGTGCGGCAGGCAGACTGCAAAGCGATGCACCCCCGCTGGACAGTGCTGGCAACGCCATAGCCGATAATACCCGCATAAACCCGAACCCAATGGCAATTGCCGAGCGCGACACGCAATCACCAACGGTGATGATGGTAGACAGGCAGATTAGGGTGGGACGTGATGGTATTATATTGAATTTAAACGCGCAAACCGACTCTGGCGAGGCACTCAAACCACAATGGCTTGATTTGAGAAATTTAGAGATACTCCGCAAGCTCAATGATAGTAGCTATGTTTCCTTTGAGAGAGGAGGTGCAAATATAACTTTCATTACTTTTATATCAAACCGTCTATCGGCAAATAGTAATCTATTTAGGTTGAGCCAAAACGAAGCGCAGGAGACTGTTGGCTTCACGCTCGGCTATACCGGCACCGCACCGCTACGCGATCTATCCAACAACGATGCAATACAAGGTGGCAGCACCACACAAACAATCGTGGCGGGGCAGCCCTTTGATATCAGAGATGACGCGGTAGCACTCAGAGATACAACTCCGCCGTTCATAGAAGTGACAAGCGAAAGTAGATTTGATGTTCTCTCTAGTGCTAACCTTGCTTTTACCATGACTGCAAGCGAACCCGTACATGGCTTAGGCTCAACATTTTTCCTTGACGGCAGACCAGCTGGGCGGCAAGGTGCATATCAGTTATTACGCATCCTTGAAAACGATAGTTTTGTGCCACATAATGAATCTATTTTCGTTGCAATTGACAGCATTTCAACGACCCAAGCTCGGATAACATATACAGATGTAGGCTTGACATTAGCGCAGGCACAAGAGACATTTGGTTTTGCATTGGGGCGCCGTATCCAAAACGATAACGACCTTGCCGACCCCAACAGATGTCTGCTATGCGATTATTCGGGCAATCCTCCGGTCGTGTTCGGCACCACCAGAACGGTGGCAAACAACGAACCACTGGATCGTCGCCAAAGCGCGCAGGCTGTAGCACCGGATAAAGTGAGTCCAACCATCACACTACAAGCATTAGGTGATGCAATCCCTAATGAACGCAACCCTTATATCTATACCGGGCAATTTGAAGTAATGAGCACTGAGCCTCTCACCATTAGTAGCGTTATAAGACTAGGCAATCCGCCATCTTATATTCTATTGCGTGTGCCGTTGGGTGAAGACGGCAGTGCCGGGACACCAGTAGAGATCGGCAGGATCGCTGGGACCACTGCAACCTTATCGGTATCGCTACCGCCGGAATATAGGATCGAAAACCCCGATGATAATCCCTTTGTCTATTTGGCGATATCACAAGCGAGTGTTGGTAGTATAAGTCGACGAGTGACAGTTGATTTCGGTGTGGAACTTGCACCAGAAATCGCCCGACAAACCTACGGCTTCGTATTAGGTCGTGCGCCAGTCACAAATATCTTTGAGGATGACTGCATTTTATGTGATGCTAACGGTAATCCACCGCGCAACCGGAACGGCGATTTAATAGCTGAGCGTGCCCCACTGGATACCACACCAACCGCGATTGTGCGCCGAGATATTATCCCGCCGAGCTTTGTGGTAGCAGCAGAATCACTGGATATACAACCCAATGGCTATACGATGAGCTTTGGCATCACCCCGCCGAGCGATGTGAGAAGCACAGCGACCTCGGAAGTGCGGCGAGCGAGTAGTTACCAGCTATTGCGTAGACTCAACGATGGCAGCGACAGCTACCTGCCGGTACCGTCGGCATCGCTACAACCGATTGCTGCCAGTGGCAACATAGAACTGCGCTATACGATGCCACCGTTGTCCATAGAGCAAATCAGGCAGACCGAATCCTTCGCAGTAGGTCTGGCCGTAGCTGGACGGCTACGAGACACCTCAGGCAATGACCCGGCGGTGAACATAGATGGCACAACCCAGACTGTGACGATAACCCCACCGTTGCCATTGGATGCAAGTGCCACCGCACAACTTGAAGTTGAGAGAGTCAATTCCACCATTACGGTGATAGCCAACGCGTTAACCAAAACCGGCAATGATTATAGCGGCAGTTTTGATGTCAGTAGCGAGGAGAGCATAGACGGCATAATGGAAGCTGGATCGTATGTGTTGTTGCGGGTGCGCCCCGGTGTGCCGGATGTGATGTTGGACGATGCAGGTATTGGTATCACCATTGCCGACTTGAACAACTTGCAAAGTGCGACGATACACTTTAATGTAACTGACCCTGATGCCATTGCTGGAGATAGTTTCACCTTAGGGCGGGGCTCTAGATTGACCGACCTGTCAGGCAACTCTCCGGTTGATCCTGCCGATATCAATAACCCAATTGATATTGGTGAGCGCATAGACTCCAGAACAGATGCTGAGGCTGCTGTGCCTGCGAGGGATGCCTTTGCGACGATTACCGTGCGAGCGGATGGCAATGCCATCCCAAGCACAGATAATCCATTGGTGTATCAAGGCAGTTTTAATGTTATAACTAGCCAAAGTCTTGACGACAGTACTGATGAAGCATCGTATAGATTGTTGCACCTGACGACCGACGGTGCGACGACTGAGATAGCTTCTGAGATTACTGTGCCCTCTGTGAACCTGGTAAATCCACCACACGAATTTCGTGTCACTTTTGCCACCACATTGACTTCACTGGCGAATGTCAATGAAACCATCGGCTTCACACTGGGTCGCCGAGCTAGTTTACGAGGATTAGAAGGCATACCGGCGCAAATTGATCCGGTAACAGGCCGACTGGATGCAAGTCCTGATGCGATAGCCAGAGTAGCTAGGCTGTTGCAAATCATTTCTGAGGCAGTTGTTGATAGCAGTCATTATCTTTCCGACCTGATCCCGTTTGACCAGCCGAACGGTCCGAAGGCCTATCCCAAAGTGGACGATGCCAACGACAGCGATGTCAACGGCAATCGCTACAGCATGGTGTTTGAAGTGCGCTCACTTAACGGTGCAGTGGTGCCGAATATCGCCAGCACCAGCTCTTATGTACTCATCCATATGCCGACGAGTGGCAATGCTATAGATTTAGCTCAATATATCACTGCGAATAGCGTAGAAACAATCACTAGCGATACACATGTCAGAGTGAGATACACGGTAGAGTTTGGTGGTTCTGACGATGCCGATGCACTTGCTTTGACCCAGCGCACCGCAGGCTTTGTGTTAGGTCGTGCTATGGGTGGACTGCAGAATGGTGGTATGCAACCACTGGATAGAGATGGCAATGCTATAGGTAATAATGCTCCTATAAGCTCCACTACGACAGCAATCGCCGCACGAGACACGCAATCACCGACCGTGGTGGTGGATGACGCTAATATCAGCCAAGGCAGCAATGGTTTTGTGCTTAGTTTTGATTTAAGCACAGACTCTGGTGAAGCCCTCAACCCGCAATGGCAGGCTCAATCAGGGTCTGGGATACTTCGTGTGAATACTGGCACCGCCAACTATAGTCTTGTTATGAGAGCGAATACCAATGCAAGCATTGTTACTTCCATAAGTAGCAGTCTGCGCTTAAGCAGTGATGCTTTTCGTCTAAGCGAAAATGAGGCGCGAGAGACTGATGGTTTCACAGCCGGATATACTGGTACCTCGACACTACGCGATCTATCCAACAACGATGCCCTTCAAGGTGGCACGACACAAGCCATCACGCCGAACCAGCCGTTTGACCGCCGAGACGATGCGCTAGCAGTCAGAGACATGATTGCACCGTTCATAGAGGTGAGTGCATCGACTGCCACCGTTGCTGATGTGCGCTCCGATGCGGTAACCTACGATATGAGTTTTGATGTTGCTGCGATGCAACAAAGCGGTGAACAGAAGGTTGCCGCAACCGATGTCAGAGGTTTGGATTCTGCTACATCGTATCAGTTATTGCGAGTATTGACCGGTGACAGATTGGTTGCGGAGAATGTGGAGAATATCACAAGTGCCAATGCAATCGGCGTTTCAGCAAGCCAAGCGAGTCTATTCTTTAGTGTGCAAGTGCCGGTGAGCGAAATTGACAATACTGTCGGCTTTACTCTGACCCGTGCGCCGAGCGACCCTGCTGATGCGGACGGTTGCCCGCTGTGTGATTATGCGAGTAATGCGCCGTTGGTTGCCAATACCAACGAGGTCATCGTCGGCACACTGACGATGCCTGCGGACGGCTTTAAGCCACTTGATCGTAGTGATGCGGCGATAGCGAACATTGATATGAGGGATGCGGTTTCGGCACCGACCCTGACGGTGACGGCAAGCGATGCGATGCCGAGTCTTAGCAACGGCGATGAATATACGATGAACTTTGTGGTGCAATCCACCCAACCTATCAGTGGCAATCTGGGTGTATTAGCTTCGTATAGGTTGATTCATAGACCGACGACTGGCAGTGCTTTGGCTTTGAGAGAGAATGGTCTTATTCCCGACAGTAGCCTGGACATAAACGATGACAACAATTCGGTGACTGTCAGCTATACGGTAAGGTTTACCGACACTGGGAATCAGACCCAACGCACCGCTGGATTTGCACTTGCGGCAAATGATGCTTTAATGGATATGCTTGGCAATCGTGCGATGAATAGAGAAGGTGATGCAATCGGTATAGGTGAGGAGATAGACACGACGGCTACAGCAGTGGCGCGCAGAGATACCGTGCCGCCGGCAATCACCATTGACGCAGGTAGAGCAGTACGCGACGACATGAATAGCAATCTTTATAGTATGCGCTTTGAGGTGACGGTCGCCGACGACGAGCAGGTGCGAGGCATTAGCGATGCGAACTCGTATACGTTGTTGCAAATAGTCGAAACCGGTTCTCCGCAACTTATCAATGCTACAGCTATGGTGACAACCGATAGCGGCGTGGTTATCGCTTACGACAACATAGAGATTGTCGAAAACTCGTTAAACCCGACGATCGGCTTTACTTTGGGTCGTGCTGGCAGCAGTTTGCGAGATTTGGCAAATAACGACCCGGTTGATGCCAACCCTGAGAATAGCATGGAGACCATAGACGACGACAGAGAAAGACTCGATTCCAGAGCTAGTGCAATCGCCGGCTTTGTCAGAGGCATGCTGTTGAGAGTGAAATTGTTCCTTGAGGGACCGTTCCGTTAAACCCATTCCATTAAACTAGATGAGGATTAAGTGATGAAAGCAAACAGGAAAATGATTAGACTAAGTTATATATCGGTACTACTCGTGTTGCTATGCAGTGCGGTCGGTGCCCAGACGCTGGATCGGATGGTCACCGATATAGAGGTGCCACTGCAAGACCCTTATTGCGATGGCAGTTATGATGCTATCACGATTGATGCTGGCAACCCGCTGTCGTGTCCGAGTGTTACGGTGGAAGCAGTACCCGAAGATGTTGTTGATTGGGTATTGATGGAATTGAGATCTACTGATGCTGGTGATGCTGCGACTGCGGCAACTGATGTCGTTGCCCGTAAGCCGGCATTTTTGTTGAGTAACGGGCGTGTGGTGGATGCAGCCAGATACGCCGAACAGATGATGCAAGCCTCAACATTTCTTTGTACGGCAGCAAGCCTTGAGACAACTGAGGCCACCTGCCCTGATGTAGAGTTTGTAGAGCTGGAGGAAGCCGACGACGAAGATATTTATTTGGTAGTTCGCCACCGCAACCATTTGGATGTCATCTCGGCAACCAATATCACTGGAGTGGCGGATACGAATAGAAACGCCGATATCTATAGCCACGATTTTAGTACTGGCGGTAGTGCCCTCAACGATGCTTCAGCATTGAAAGAAAAGGACAGCAATATTCATGTGTTATACGGAGGTGATGTGAACCGAGATGGTGAAGTGAACATAACCGACTATACGATTGGGACTGCTGGCAGTATTGGCATCTCGGCATATCATGCTGGCGATACCAACTTTAGTAGTATCGTAACACCTGCTGACTATAGCGACATTATTGCCAATAATTTAACTCAGAGTAGTCAAGTTCCCTAACGTAAACTGCATGTGTAGGGCTGACCATTCCTTTTTTTTGAAGGGGTGGCAGGCCTATGCATTTTGTAATGCATGCGTTACCCAACACGTCAGGGTTCTGCACAACGTCAAGCCGCTTGTGCAACTGCAACAAGCGGCGGTTTTATCTGACGGAGTGGTTGTCAAGGTTCTGCACAGAGTTACGCCACTTGTGCTACTGCAACAAGTGGCGGTTTCAATCGGCGATTTTCCTTTGCATACATCCACCAAAAGTGTTATAATCTCCATAATTTTATATCATCATCCCTATAGGAGTAATTAAATGGTTCCTGAATTAAAAAATATTACAAAGTTTTCAGGGGGAGTAATAAAAAAAGTTGCATGCTTCGGTATGCAGTTTGCGTTGTGCATGTCACTACTACTGGTAGTCCATGCCGATGTTTACGCGCAGTCTCGCCTCTCTGAAAGTCGTTTCATGACCGGTTCCGGTCCTTTTTCACAAACCTGTAGTATCGGCGGTGGTAGCAGTGTCAGCGATTGCATGCCGAATGACAACGGTGTGGTACACATGCGATTTGATCCGACGCGAGCGGCGATCAACGATAACGGTACCGCTGGTGATACCAGCGATGATCGTTTTGAGTTCGTCGTGCAGGTACGCAAGACTGGTGAATCGTTGCCGTATAGTGTCGGTGGCTTAGGCATAGAATATAACACGGATGCGCTTGGTGAAAATCTTAACACGCCGGCTTTTCATGATAACAACACTGACAGCGCAACAGGTTTGGGGCAATGTACTTATACCAGAGGTAGCAATTTCAGCAACGGGGATTACGGATTGGTGATGGTAGACACATCGCCTTCGCTATTGAGTATATTTGAGATTGCCGACGATTTCGTCTCACAAACAGCGACTGCTAATTCTTTTACAACGATAACCGACGAGTGGCAGGACTTGATTAGTTTTAGTTGTCAGATCGTTAACTCGGAAGGCAACAGCAGTATGGACTCTGAAGCAGGTTTGGCATTTTCCGAAAGGCTATGGGCAGAGAATCAAGTTTGGATTGCTGGTGGTGGAAATGCTAGTACGGCGAACCGCACGGTATTCGGTGTTGCCGACAACGATATGCGCGGTTTCAGATTAGACGGCAGGACTTGGGTGGAGGATTATGCTCGCCACGACGACGGCATGGGTGTGCGTCTTAAGTTTTCCAAAGGGGTTGCCGCATATAGTAATGAGGATCCAACTACACCAATGTCACTGACTGCGGCTAACTTCGTTGCGCTTGACAGCGACGGGGCTACAACAGGCGGAGATATCGTCGTGGAAGAACATAACCCCGGCGACGATTATGTAAATATCAGGTTTGCATCGGCAGTGAGTAGAGGGATATTAAGGTTAGTTAGCAACTCCACCAATGGTATCATTAGAGATGCGGACGATGTTGAATTGGCAGACGGCAACTTTGCGGCAGCATTGGTGCGCGATGCCGATGCACCAGTCGCAACGAATATTGAGCGTACTAACTATAGCTACGACAGCGGCACTGAGACAGGAATGTCTACTTGGGAGATAAGTTTCAGCCAACCGCTAAATCCAGCGAGCGTGATTGCAGAGAACTTTTGTCTGACCGCTGAACCAGGTAATTGTGCCCCGTCTAGTCGCTATGCGACAGAGGCATCCATTGACGATGTCTTGTTGAGTCCGACAGGTACGACTGTGACTGTTGTTATCAACGAGGGGCGTGTCAAACATGCACCGCCGCCGTTGTCTTTGGAGTTCAAACGTAATGCGGTGCTAGGTGCCGACCTCAAAATAGTAGAAGACTATCAAACTGCGTTGAGAGACCAGATACAACTCACCGACAGCATACCGCCGGTGATCACAGTAGAAGCGCAAGGCGATGCGATGCCGATATCCGATAATGAGGGAATTGGCTATCGTGTAAGCTATATCGTTCGCTCTGACGAACCAGCGAATCTGGATCCTAACAGCATTGCTTATTCATTTGTCGGTGTCGTTGATGATAATAGCTTACTACTACTTACTGCAAGTGTTTCCAATCGTGTAGAAAGAACCAGAACTGGTGTTTTGACAACAAGCACAACTGTAACTACGCGTATCTATTTTCCGGGAGATCGTATTACGTTTGAACAATTACAAACGATAAAAGGTTTCACCTTAGCACTTGCTATTGACGATGTTTTGAGTGATCAAATATTTGCTGGGAACGCACCAGTAAGAACAGACGGGAGGCGAATAACCGATATTATAACTGCGCTAAGTAATGGAGATCTCACGGATGCCCGCATAGACCTAAGCGATGCTGCAATCGCCTCCAGAGCGGATAGAACCCCACCAATACTGACGCTTGCCAAAATCGGCGATGCGATACCTGACATCAACAACCCGCGGTTTTATAGCGGTCAATTCAGTTTGACAACTGATGATGCAAACATCAACGGGATAGGTGATGCAGCGTCGTATGAAATATTGCGCAAACCTATAGCAAGTGACGAGTTGGCAGAGACGACTAGCACACTGACGCTGATAAGCCAAGATGCCAACACATTTCAATTTCAATATACGGTTGAGCTTGCGTCACTGGATGTGGTTCGGCAGACCGAAGGTTTTACATTGGCACGAGGCGATGATCCCACACATTTGACAGATGGCGACTACAACTTCCCGTCCAACACAGACGGCTTGATTGGGACTGGAGAGGCTATAGATGCCAATGTCATTTCTGAACGCACCGTCACCGATGCACCGACAATCACGGTACAAGCGATTAACCCGCGTGCCGATGCAAACCCTGACCCCAACATCGAAACGATTTATCCATTTGAGGCGGTTCCCGATATAGACCCAGCTAACGGCAACCGCTATACGATGCAATTTTCAGTTCAGGCGAACCGTGCAATTTCAGGAATAGATGATGAGAGTTCTTATCAACTGATAGTGATACCGGTAGACGAGAACGAACTGGTGCCGGCAACATCAATGACCGTTACGCTAACGAGAGCCGATTCCAGTGATGATAGCACTACGGCGACATTGACCTATGCAGTGGAGCTTAACAGTGTGGAAGCAACGCAGCGTATTCAAGGTTTCACGCTAGCTCGCGGCACAATTGTTGATACTTACGGTAATGCACCTGCAGTTGAGGTCGGAGAAGTTTTGGATGCGGCGGCTACAGCAATCGCGCGTAGGGATACACAGAGTCCGAGTATATTGGTGGTTCAAACGGCTAATGCTATAAACGCTGATGGCTACAGCTTGCGCTTCAATATCACTGCTGGTGAAGTCCTTCAACCCCCTTCAGCAACTGACTTCAATTTGCTACGTCAACTTGAGGGAGGTGGTTATGCAGTCGTTAGTAGCCCGGTTAATTTTTCTATAAGCAATGTTGATTTCTCTTCGTATAACATCAGTGCAGAAGTTCGTTTAAGCGAAGCCGAAGCGAGCAACACAGTCGGCTTGACACTGGGTTATAGTGGTGATGGCGTACGCGACCTAGCCAACAACGACCCAATCACGATAGGCCCTGAGCAGCTATTTGACGACAGGGACGGAGCTGTTGCTGCTACCCACCAAACACATCCGAGTATTAATGTAGTCGCACAAGATGCGTTGGTGCCAGATGAGAACGACCCGTTGGTGTATCGCGGGGCATTTAATGTGAGTGCAAATACGACACTGGATACCGGCATCAGCGGTGCGAACGGCATCGTCGGGCTGTCCGATGTTGCTTCGTATTGGTTGTGGAATATTCCGAGTGGTGGTGGCACGCCGACTACACGGACGGCGCAGATTACTGCAGAAGTGGGAACCGCAAACACATCGGCGACGATCAGTTTCACTGTGAGCTTTGCAGACATTGACGAAGTGATGCAGACTATGGGTTTCACCCTAGCGCGGCGCGACAATTTGCAAGACTTTGCGAGCAACACTCCGGTTGACCCGGTGAATACCGAAAATGAGATTATGCGCGGTCAGCGTTTGGACTCCCGCGATGAGGCAGTTGCGGTTAGAGATACGGAGCCGCCGCGCTATACGATAGCGAGAGAAGGCAGTCTTACGATAGCACCTAGTGGCTACACTTTAGCGTTTAGAGTGACTGCACCGGCGGATGTGCCGTCAACGCAGTTTTCGGATTTGAGACAAAGCAGTTCGTATAGCTTGTTGCGCAAACTTCAAGGCAGCGATATCTACGAGGTGCTGCCGGGCAGACTGGCAGATGAGATTGTAGCTGATGGCGCAGTGATTGTGCGCTATACGAACATCGCAAGATTATCCATCGACGATGCTCTGAACACCGAAGGCTTTACGCTGGGGCGTAGTGGCGACGATAGATTACGAGATGAGGCAAACAACGACCCGGTGGTGAGCATAGGTGGCACGACACAGACCGTGACGACGAGCCCACCGTTGCCGTTGGATGCCAGCCCACAAGCATTGTTCACGATAGAGCGTGACAGCCCGTCGCTCACGGTGGCACCGCGTGGTGTAATCGTCAAAAACGGCACTGCGTATCGCGGTAGCTTTGATGTTTCCGCCACCGAAGGCATAGATGGCATAGAGAGTAGTGCATCTTATGTATTATTGCGAGTGCCGAGGAGATTAGACCCAGCAGATCCGCCAGGCACGCCGATCGTCGTATTGACAGACGAGCAAACGCGCATCAGTGTTGGTAGCGTGAACTTTGCCACGCTGCAAAGTGTAACGGTCAGCTTTGAGGTCAACGACCCCGGTGCCGATGCCAACACACAAGTCTATACCCTAGGGCGTAAAGATAGATTAAGCGATTTGGTCGGTAATCCGCTGGTTGATCCTGCCGATAGTAGCGTAGTAATCGGCAGCAATGGGCGCATAGATTCCAGAGTGAGCGCAGAGGCGACAATACCTGCCGACGATACCACCGCAACGATTATCACGGTGGTGGCAGATGGTGATGCCGTTGCCGATGATGACAACCCGTTGCGATATAGCGGATCATTTGCGGTGTCTGCAACCGCGCCAGTGAGTGGTATCAGCAACGCCGGTTCTTATAACCTATTACGCATCACCCGAGGCGGTGCACACATCATAACGACCGGGTCGACATTATTACAAGTAGGTGAGCCTACGGATGCTACTGCTTTGGGGCAGGTGGCAACGGTTGCTTTCTCCACCACATTGACGGCAGTGAGTTTGCAGCAGACCTTCGGCTTCACACTGGGTCGTCGTGCCAACTTGGCAGACGGTGCCAATGTGTCGGCACTAGTAGATGCCGACCGTGAAGACAGGTTGGACCCAAGCGACGATGCGGTTGCCGAAGTGGACAGACCGTTGCAGATCACTGCCGAGGCGATCACTGATACCAGTCACACTCTTGCCCGCTTTTTTGCCCCGTTCGATCAACCCGATGGTCCGAAGGCTTATCCCAAAGTGGACGATGCCAACGACCTCAATGTCAACGGCAATCGCTATAGCATGATTTTTGAAGTAAGCTCACTCAACGGCGAAGCGATACCAGACATAGACGATATAAACTCTTATGTATTGCTCCATGTACCGACAACCGGCACCGCAATAGACTTATATCGTCCTACTAATTATATAGTTGCAAATAGTGTAGAGATGATTTCTTCTGATCAAACCCGCGCCAGGGTGCGATACACGGTGGAGTTTGGTGCCGACAACAGCGACGAAGCACTTGCTTTGACCCGACGCACCGCAGGCTTTGTGCTGGGTCGTGCGGCAGGCAGACTGCAAAGCGATGCACCACCGCTGGACAGCGATGGCAATACCATAGCCGATAATACCCGCATAAACCCGAACCCAGTGGCAATCGCCGAGCGCGACACGCAATCACCAACGATGGAGATAGTAGAGCAAGTAGGGATAGAGAGGATTACAACGGATCGCGACGGTACTAGGTTGACTCTTGAGGCGCAAACCGTCTCTAATGAGGCACTCAAACCACAATGGCTTGATTTTGAAAATTTCGCGATATTCCGCAAGCTCAATGATGGTAGCTATGTTCCCTTTGCGAGGGCGGGCGAAAATGTAACTTTAATTACTTTCATATCACCCAATCTATTGGTAAATAGCAATATCTTTAGGTTGAGCCAAAACGAAGCGCAGGAGACTGTTGGCTTTACGCTCGGCTATACCGGCACCGCACCGCTACGCGATCTATCCAACAACGATGTAATACAAGGCGGCAGTACACAAACAATCGTGGCGAACCAGCCGTTTGATATTCAAGACTCTGCGGTAGCGTTCAGAGACACAACTCAACCGTTCATAGAAGTAACAAGCGAAGGAAGTATAGTTAATGTTCTTGCTACTGCTGACCTTGTCTTTACTATGACCGCAAGCGAACCCGTGCATGGCATAAGCTCAACTTTTTCCCTTGACCGCAGACCGGTTGGGAGCCAAGGTCCATATCAGTTATTACGCATCCTTGAAGACAATAGCTTTGTGCCATACGATGACTCTACTTTCACTAGAATTGAGAGCATTTCAACAACCCAAGCACGCATAATTTATACAAGTATAGGCTTGACGGTAGCGCAGGCACAAGAGACATTTGGTTTTGCATTGGGGCGTCGTATCCAGAGCGATGATGACCTTGCCAATCCAAATAGATGTCCGCTATGCGATTATTCGGGCAACCCCCCGGTTGTGTTCGGTACCACCAGAACGGTGGCAAACAACGAACCACTGGATCCTCGACCAAGCGCGCAGGTTATAGCACCGGATAAAGAGGGTCCAATCATCAGACTACAAGCACTAGGTGATGCAATCCCCGATGAACGCAACCCTTATATCTATACCGGGCAATTTAATGTGATAAGTGACGCACCAGTCTTAGATGAAAATGCTGGTGGTAGACTGCACGATGTGAGATCTTATATTTTATTGCGTGTGCCGCTGGGTGAAGACGGCAATGCCAGTACGCCGGTAGAGATTGGCATGATCGCTGGGACCACCGCAACCTTGTCGGCATCGCTACCCGCGGATGAATATCAAAATGATCAAAACATCTATAACCCCGATCGCAATCCCTTTGTCTATTTGGCAAGACCTGATGCTTTTTTTGGCAGAGACAGGACAGAAGTGAGGATTGATTTCGGTGTGGAACTTGCACCAGAAATCGCCCGACAAACCTACGGCTTTGTCTTAGGCCTCGCGCCAGTCACAGATATCTCTGAAAATAATTGCATTTTATGTGATGCTAGCAGTAATCCACCGCGCGACCGGAACGGCGATCTAATAGCTGAGCGTGCGCCACTGGATACCACACCAACCGCGATTGTGCGCAGGGATATTATCCCGCCGAGCTTTGTGGTGGCAGCGGATTCGCTGGATATACAACCCAATGGTTATACGATGAGCTTTGGCATCACCCCGCCGAGCGATGTGAGAAGCACAGCGACCTCGGAAGTGCGTCGCGCAAGTAGCTACCAGCTATTGCGTAGACTCAACGATAGCGACAGCTACCTGCCAGTACCGTCGGCATCGCTACAACCGATCGCTGTCAGTGGTAACATAGAATTGCGTTATACGATGCCACCGTTGTCCATAGAGCAGATCAGGCGGACTGAGTCTTTTTCGGTAGGTCTAGCCGTAGCAGGACGGCTACGAGACACCTCGGGCAATGACCCGGTGGTGAACATAGATGGCACAACCCAGACTGTGACAATAACCCCACCGTTGCCATTGGATGCAAGTGCTACCGCACAACTTGAAGTTGAGAGAGTCAATTCCACCATTACGGTGATAGCCAACGCGTTAACCAAAACCGGCAATGATTATAGCGGCAGTTTTGATGTCAGTAGCGAGGAGAGCATAGACGGCATAATGGAAGCCGGATCGTATGTGTTGTTGCGATTTCGATCTGGTGTGCTACAGGACATGCTTGACGAAGCAAGCATTGGCATCACCATTGCCGACTTGAACAACTTGCGAAGTGCGACGATAAACTTTAATGTAACTGACCCTGATGCCATTGCTGGAGATAGTTTCACCTTAGGACGGGGTGCTAGATTGACCGACTTGGCAGGCAATGATCCGGTTGATCCTGCCGATGTCAATAACCCGATTAGTATTGGTGAGCGCATAGACTCCCGGACAAATGCTGAGGCTGCTGTGCCTGCGAGGGATGCCTTTGCGACGATTACCGTGCGAGCGGATGGCAATGCCATCCCAAGCACAGATAATCCATTGGTGTATCAAGGCAGTTTTACTGTTATAACTAGCCAAAGTCTTGACGACAGTACTGATGAAGCATCGTATAGATTGTTGCACCTGACGACCGACGGTGCGACGACTGAGATAGCTTCTGAGATTACTGTGCCCTCTGTGAACCTGGTAAATCCACCACACGAATTTCGTGTCACTTTTGCCACCACGCTGACTTCATTGACGAATGTCAATGAAACCATCGGCTTCACACTGGGTCGCCGAGCCAATTTACGAGGATTAGAAGGCATACCGGCGCAAATTGATCCGGTAACAGGCCGACTAGATGCAAGTCCTGATGCGATAGCCAGAGTAGCTAGATTGCTGCAAATCACTTCTGAAGCGGTTGTTGATAGCAGTCATTATCTTTCCGACCTGATCCCGTTTGACCAGCCTAACGGTCCGAAGGCCTATCCCAAAGTGGACGATGCCAACGACAGCGATGTCAACGGCAATCGCTACAGCATGGTGTTTGAAGTGCGCTCACTTAACGGTGTAGCGGTGCCGAATATCGCCAGCACCAGCTCTTATGTACTGATCCATATACCGACGAGTGGCAATGCTACAGATTTAGCTCAATATATCACTGCGAATAGCGTAGAAACAATCACTAGCGATACACATGTCAGAGTGAGATACACGGTAGAGTTTGGTGGTTCTGACGATGCCGATGCACTTGCTTTGACCCAGCGCACCGCAGGCTTTGTGTTAGGTCGTGCTATGGGTGGACTGCAGAATGGTGGTATGCAACCACTGGATAGAGATGGCAATGCTATAGGTAATAATGCTCCTATAAGCTCCACTACGACAGCAATCGCCGCACGAGACACGCAATCACCGACCGTGGTGGTGGATGACGCTAATATCAGCCAAGGCAGCAATGGTTTTGTGCTTAGTTTTGATTTAAGCACAGACTCTGGTGAAGCCCTCAACCCACAATGGCAGGTTCAGTCAGGGTCTGGGATACTTCGTGTGAATACCGGCACCGCCAACTATAGCCCGGTTATGAGAGCGAATACCAATGCAAGCATTGTTACTTCCATAAGTAGCAGTCTGCGCTTAAGCAGTGATGCTTTTCGTCTAAGCGAAAATGAGGCGCGAGAGACTGATGGTTTCACAGCCGGATATACTGGTGCCTCGACGCTACGCGATCTATCCAACAACGATGCCCTTCAAGGTGGCACGACACAAGCCATCACGCCGAACCAGCCGTTTGACCGCCGAGACGATGCGCTAGCAGTCAGAGACATGATTGCACCGTTCATAGAGGTGAGTGCATCGACTGCCACCGTTGCTGATGTGCGCTCCGATTCGGTGACCTACGATATGAGTTTTGATGTTGCTGCAATGCAGCAAAGCGGTGAACAGAAGGTTGCCGCAACCGATGTTAGAGGCTTGGCTTCTGCTACATCGTATCAATTATTGCGAGTATTGACCGGTGACAGATTGATTGCGGAGAATGTGGAGAATATCACAAGTGCCAATGCAATCGGCGTTTCAGCAAGCCAAGCGAGTCTATTCTTTAGTGTGCAAGTGCCGGTGAGCGAAATTGACAATACTGTCGGTTTCACTCTAACCCGTGCGCCGAGCGACCCTGCTGATGCGGACGGTTGCCCGCTGTGTGATTATGCGAGTAATGCGCCGTTGGTTGCCAACACCAACGAGGTCATCGTCGGCACACTGACGATGCCTGCGGACGGCTTTAAGCCACTTGATCGTAGTGATGCGGCAATAGCAAACATTGATATGAGGGATGCGGTTTCGGTACCGACCCTGACGGTGACGGCAAGCGATGCGATGCCGAGTCTTAGCAACGGCGATGAATATACGATGAACTTTGTGGTGCAATCCACCCAGCCTATCAGTGGCAATCTGGGTGTATTAGCTTCGTATAGGCTGATCCATAGACCGACGACTGGCAGTGCTTTGGCTTTGAGAGAGAATGGTCTTATTCCCGACAGTAGCTTGGACATAAACGATGACAACAATTCGGTGACTGTCAGCTATACGGTAAGGTTTAGCGACACTGGGAATCAGACCCAACGCACCGCTGGGTTTGCACTTGCGGCAAATGATGTTTTAATGGATATGCTTGGCAATCGTGCGATGAATAGAGAAGGCGATGCAATTGGTATAGGTGAGGAGATAGACACGACGGCTACAGCAGTGGCGCGCAGAGATACCGTGCCGCCGGCAATCACCATTGACGCAGGTAGAGCAGTACGCGACGACATGAATAGCAATCTTTATAGTATGCGCTTTGAGGTGACGGTCGCCGACGACGAGCAGGTGCGAGGCATTAGCGATGCGAACTCGTATACGTTGTTGCAAATAGTCGAAACCGGTTCTCCGCAACTTATCAATGCTACGGCTATGGTGACAACCGATAGCGGCGTGGTTATCGCTTACGACAACATAGAGATTGTCGAAAACTCGTTAAACCCGACGATCGGCTTTACTTTGGGTCGTGCTGGCAGCAGTTTGCGAGATTTGGCAAATAACGACCCGGTTGATGCCAACCCTGAGAATAGCATGGAGACCATAGACGACGACAGAGAAAGACTCGATTCCAGAGCTAGTGCAATCGCCGGCTTTGTCAGAGGCATGCTGTTGAGAGTGAAATTGTTCCTTGAGGGACCGTTCCGTTAAACCCATTCCATTAAACTAGATGAGGATTAAGTGATGAAAGCAAACAGGAAAATGATTAGACTAAGTTATATATCGGTACTACTCGTGTTGCTATGCAGTGCGGTCGGTGCCCAGACGCTGGATCGGATGGTCACCGATATAGAGGTGCCACTGCAAGACCCCTATTGCGATGGCAGTTATGATGCTATCACGATTGATGCTGGCAACCCGCTGTCGTGTCCGAGTGTTACGGTGGAAGCAGTACCCGAAGATGTTGTTGATTGGGTATTGATGGAATTGAGATCTACTGATGCTGGTGATGCTGCGACTGCGGCAACTGATGTCGTTGCCCGTAAGCCGGCATTTTTGTTGAGTAACGGGCGTGTGGTGGATGCAGCCAGATACGCCGAACAGATGATGCAAGCCTCAACATTTCTTTGTACGGCAGCAAGCCTTGAGACAACTGAGGCCACCTGCCCTGATGTAGAGTTTGTAGAGCTGGAGGAAGCCGACGACGAAGATATTTATTTGGTAGTTCGCCACCGCAACCATCTGGATGTTATCTCGGCAACCAATATCACTGGAGTGGCGGATACGAACAGAAACGCCGATATCTATAGCCATGATTTTAGTGCTGGCGGTAGTGCCCTCAACGATGCTTCAGCATTGAAAGAAAAGGACAGCAATATTCATGTTTTATACGGAGGTGATGTGAACCGAGATGGCGAAGTGAACATAACCGACTATACGATTGGGACTGCTGGCAGTATTGGCATCTCGGCTTATCACGACGGCGATACCAACTTTAGTAGTATCGTAACACCTGCCGACTATAGCGACATCATTGCCAACAACTTAACCCAAAGTAGTCAAGTTCCCTGAGGCATCTGCTGATGTGCCCAGCCCCCATGTGTGTGTTAATGCGATTTACATGCGAACTACTCGTAAAGGCGGACTTATATGTCCGCCTTAAAGTACCGTTCTGCACAAACTCAACCGCTTGCGCCACTGAATTTACGCAAACGGTAGGGGAGGGTTAACATGCCCTCCCTAAAGTACCGTTCGGCACGATTAAAACCGCTTTGCGCCACCAAATTATGGTTACCGTAAATAAAATGGATAAATGGATTGATTGTGCAGACGCAACGCGTTCGGGAGGGCATGTTAGCCTTCCCCTACGGGTGGTTATCATAAATTCAATGGCGCATAGCGGTTGGTTTTGTGCGATGACGATACTTTTTCAACAGCCCATTCTTCTACTTTGGAGGGAATAGATTTTCCCTAAGGTGCATGAAATACTTTTACTTCCTTGTCTGTGCGTTATTGGTATTGATACTCAATAACTACGCGCACGCACAGTATCAGATAGCGCAAAGTCGTTTCATAACCGGAGCCGACCCTTTTTCACAAACATGTAGCATTGGTGGTGGCAATAATATTGGCGACTGTATGCCCAATGCCAACGGTGTGGTATATATGCGCTTTGATACCGAGCGTCTGCGAATCGACGATAACGGTACTCCCAACGATACCAGAGACGACCGCTTGGAGTTCGTGGTGCAGGTGCGTAAAACTGGAGCAGCGTTGCCGTACAGCGTTGGTGGTATGGCTATAGATTATAACGCCGAGGCATTCGGAGAAAACCTTAACATGCCAGCTTTTTATGACAACGATACCGACACCGCAACGAACCTCGGCCAATGTACTTATACCAAAGGGGGTATTTTTACCGGTAGCCAAGATTATGTATTCACCTTTAGGGATACTTCGCCTTCGCTGTTGAGTTTATTTGCCGAGGCTACCGATTTCACTTCCACCGAAGCTACCAGCGGTTCTTTTTCGACGATCACTAATGAATGGCAGGATTTTGTAGAGTTCAGCTGTCAAATCGTCTACGATGCCGACGGCAGTGGAACCTTGGACGCAAACGAAGGTAACATCAACTCTGATGCCGGCTTGGCATTTTCGGGCAGATTATGGGCAGAGAATCAGGTTTGGATTGCCGGCGGCGGAGACTCCAGCACGGCGAATCGTGTGGTATTCGGTATCGCAAACAACGATTTGCGCGGTTTCAGATTAGACGGCAAGACTTGGGTGGAGGATTATGCTCGCCACGACGACGGCATGGGTGTGCGGCTTAGGTTTTCCAAAGGAGTTGCCGCATACAATGACGGTGATACGACACCAATGCAGCTGACTCCAGCTAATTTCATTATCGACGGTGCCGGCGAAGCAGTGGGCATAACAACCGCTACACATCAGGTCAATGAGCCTTATGTGAATCTTAGATTTGAATCGGCAGTAAGCAACGGCATATTGAGGCTCATTAGCACCAGCACTCGTGTCGTCAGAGATGTCAACAATGTTGACTTAGCAGACGGCAACTTCGTTGCATCCTTGGCGCACGATACTGATGCACCGTATGTCACCGAAGTGAGACGCACGGCTTATACAGGTGAAGATGGAATGGGTCAATCCACATGGGAAATTAGTTTTAGCAAAGCACTCAATCCCGACTCGGTAAGCAAAGAGAATCTATGCTTGACTGATAACAGCGGTATTTGCGCGTCGGCAGACAAACCGGCAACCACACCTACGATCGTTAGTGTCAACCTCAACAACGATGAAAACAATGACAATGCGACACTCACTGTGGTAATCAGCGAAGGGCTTGTCAGGCAGGCAGAACTACCGATATCTTTGGAGTTTAGGCGTAATGCTGTGTTGGGTGCGGACTTTAAGATAGTTGAGGACTATCAGACCGCACTGAGGGACGAGATAATACTGAGCAACAATGTTACTACGCCAGTAATCATGGTGCGAGCGATTGACATGCGAGTGGATGTGAACCCTGACCCCAACATTGAAACAATCTACCCATTCGAGGCGGTTCCCAATATAGACATGCTAAGTCCGGCTAACGGCAACCGTTATACGATGCAATTTTCAGTTCAGGCAAACCGTGCGATTTCAGGAATAGATGATGAGAGTTCGTATCAACTGATAGCGATACCAATAGACGAGAACGAACCAGTGCTAGCAACATCAATAACGAGCGTTGTGCTACAGGAAGCCGAAGCCAATGATAATAGAGATGCGACAACATTGACTTATGTTATCGTGCTTGATAGCGTGGAAGCAACGCAGCGTATTGAAGGTTTCACCCTAGCTCGCGGCACAAACGATAATTTTGTGGACATCTTTGGCAATCCACCTGCGGTTGCTGTCGGTGATGTTTTGGATAATACACCTGAGGCAATCGCTCGTAGAGATACGCAGCGTCCGAGTATATTGGTGGTTCAAACGTCTAACTCGATAGACTCTAATGGCTACAGCTTGCGCTTCAATATCTCTGCCAATGAAGTGCTTCGACCACCTGTAGAAACTGACTTCACTTTGCTACGCGAACTTAGCGGAGGTGGTCATGCAATCGTTAGCAACCCAATGATTTCTGTAAGCAATGTCAATTTCTCTTCGTATAACATTGATGCAGAGGTTCGTTTAAGCGAAGCTGAGGCGCGCGACACAGTCGGTTTGACACTGGGTTATGGTGGTGATGGCGTGCGCGACCTAGCCAACAATGATCCGATCACGATAGGCCCTGAGCAGCTGTTTGATGACAGTGCTGACGCACTCGCTGCTACCAACCAAACGCATCCGAGCATTAATGTTGTAGCACAAGGTGCGGTGGTGCCAGATGAGAACGACCCGTTGATGTATCGTGGGGCATTTGCGGTGAGTGCAAATACGACACTGGATACCGGCATTAGTGGTGCGAATGGAATTATTGGGCTGTCCGATGATGCTTCGTATTGGTTGTGGCAAATCCCGCGCAGTGGTAGTGGTACGCCGACTACGCGAACAGCACAGATTACTGCAGATGTAGGGACTGCAACTACATCGGCGACGATCAGTTTCACCATGCGCTTTGATAGCATTGACGAAGTGATGCAAACTATAGGTTTCACACTGGCACGGCGCGACAATTTGCAGGACTTTGCGAGCAACACTCCGGTTGATCCAGTGAATACCGGAAATGAGATTATGCGCGGTGACCGTTTGGATTCCCGCGATAGGGCGGTTGCAATGAGAGATTCCGCGCCAAGCTATACGGTAGCGAGAGAAGGCGACCTTAGCATAACGGCGAGTGGTTACACGATGACGTTTAGGGTGAGCGCGCCAGATGATGTGCCGTCAACCCAGTTTTCGGATTTGAGACAAAGTGGATCGTATAGCTTGCTACGCAAACTTCAAGATAGCGATACCTATGAGGTGATGCCGGGCAGACTGGCAGATGAGATAGCAGCCGATGGCGTGGTAATCGTGCGCTATACGAATATACCGCGATTATCCATCAGCGATGCCTTCAACAGCGAAGGCTTTACCTTAGGGCGTAGTGCTGACGATAGACTGCGCGACCTTGCGAGTAACAATCCAGTCGTGAGCATAGGCGGCACGACACCGACCGAAGTGACGACGACCCCACCGTTGCCGTTGGATGCAAGCGCACAAGCACTGTTTACGATAGAGCGCGACAGCCCATCGCTCACAGTGAGACCAAATGGTGTAATCGTCAAAAACGACGATATGTATCGCGGTAGTTTTAATGCTACTGCCACTGAGGGCATAGACGGCATAGAGAGTAGTCAGTCTTATGTGTTATTGCGAGTAGAGCAGAGAATGGATGATATGCCAAGTACACCAGTGGTATTACACAATGCAAACATCAGTGTTGGTAGTGCAAACTTCAGTGACCTGATAGCTGTAGCTATACACTTTGACGTGAACGATCCCATTGCCACTAGCGGACATAGTTTCACCCTAGGGCGTAGAGATAGATTAAGCGATTTGGTGGGCAATCCGCTGGTTGACCCTACTACTGCTAGCGTAGTAATTGGTAGCGAAGAGCGCATAGACTCTAGAGCAAGCGCAGAAGCTCCAATACCTGCCGTCGACACCCCGAATCCTATCATCTCAGTAGTTGCGGAAAACGGCAGAGCAATAGCTGCTACTGATAATCCTTTGAGATACAGTGGTAGCTTTGATGTGTCGGTAATCAACAACAAAAATGTAAGTGGTATCAGCAACGCTGGCTCTTATAACCTATTGCGCATCACCAGAGGTGGTTCACACATCATAACGACAGCATCAACATTATTAGAAGTGAACGAGCCTACGGATGCAAACATGCTGGGGCAGATGGCAACGGTTGTTTTTTCCACCACATTGACTGCGACAAGTATAGGGCAGACCTACGGCTTTACACTGGGTCGTCGCGCCAACTTGGAAACCAGCGACGATCCACCTATACCACCGTTAGTAGACGCAAATCAGGAAGATAGACTGGATGCATCTGTAGCTGCGGTTGCAGTATTGGATCGCTCTCTACAGATCACTGCCGAAGCGATTGTGGATACCAGCGAAGTACTTACTCAGTTGCCACCGTTTGATCAACCCGACGGACCGAAGGCTTACCCTCAAGTTGATTTTGGTGATAATACCGTCAATGGCAATCGCTACAGCATGATTTTTGAAGTAAGTTCACTCAATGGTGAAGCAATACCGAACATTGGTAGCGCAAGCTCTTATGTTCTGCTCCATGTGCCGACGACCGGCACCGCAATAGACTTATATCGTCCTACTAATTACATAGTTGTGAATACCGTAGAGATGGTTTCTTTCGATCAAACCCAAGCTAGAGTGCTATACACGGTGGAATTTGGTGCCGACGACAACAACGATGCCCTTGCTTTGACCCAACGCACTGCTGGTTTCATATTAGGTCGTGCTATGGGTGCATTACAAGAAGGTGATGTGCAACCGCTTGATAGCGACGGCAATTTTATAGCCGATAATGCACGGATAAACCCAAGCGATACAGCAATAGCCAGACGAGATACGACCGCACCGGCAATAGCGGTAACGGTCGCTGATAGTCGCATAGAAAGCGATGGTATTGATATCGATTTCACTTTGCAAACTGATGAAAGTCTGCAACCACAATGGAACGATGAGGATGATTACGTATTGTTGCGCAGACTTAGTACATCTGGGTGGGGTATAGCGATTGACGACGACTATGGGCAGAGTATTACTATACGTGGCGACATAGGTTCGGCTCGGGATTTCTCTATTTCCGACTATCGTTTGAGCCAAAACGATGCCTTAAATACCGAAGGCTTTACGCTGGGATATAACGGTAGTTCCACACTGCGCGATCTATCCAACAACGATGTAATACAAGGTGGCACCACACAAACAGCACTGGTGATGGGGCAGCCCTTTGACATTAGAGATGCTGCGTTTGTGCCTAGAGATATGAATCCGCCGTTCATAAGAGTGACCGCATCAATTCCTACTGTCGTTGACGCACAACGAGATAGCACAAGTTATGACATCGTTTTTGAGCTTGCCTCTAAAAAATTGGATGATGACGAGCAAGAGATTGATGCGCTTGTGCTTGGCTTGAATTCTCCTGAGTCGTATCAGTTATTGCGTGAGATCGGAGAGGAAAATTATGAAGTCGTCTCCTCCGACATCTATGTTGCCCGAGGTGAGCTTATTTCGGAGCATCGTGCAAGAATAATATACGAAAATGTCCGATTGAGTATTCCGCAAGTGCAACAGACCCTGAGTTTTACTTTGAGCCGTGCGCCTAATGACCCTGACGATGTAGACGATTGTCCGCTATGCGATTATTGGAGTAATGCCCCGGTGGTTGTCGGCACAACTGAGACCGCGACCGCAGGCATCCCATTGGATCGCTCTGAGACGGCAAGAGCAGGGATGGTAGATCAAACCGGCGAGACGATTACCGTATCGGCAATCGGCGATGCGGTTCCCGACCCACGCGATGCCAATATCTATACTGGAAGTTTTGAGGTACGCAGCAGCGACGCAGTTAGTGGCTTAAACGATGCGAGGTCTTATACCTTGTTGCGTCTACCCCGTGTCGGTGCCGACGGTTTTGGTGAGGCGATGGAAACGGCTGCAACTACGATGTTGTCTGTGGATAGTTCTACGACATTTTCAGCAAGGGTCACTTTCACGATTGACCTCAATGACATAGCAATAACGCAACGCACTTACGGGTTCACTTTAGGTCGTGCCGGTCCAAGCATAGAGAATGATTGTGTTTTATGCGATTCTCTCGGCAACTTGCCAGTTAATAGAGAAGGTACGATAATACTGGCCGGATCACCTTTGGATACGACGACGACGGCAATAGTGCGTAGGGATATCGTGGCACCGCGCATTACGGTGATGGCTAATTCGTTAAACAAAACCGGCAATAACTATGACGGTAGTTTTGATGTCAGTAGCGAGGAGAGCATAGACGGTATAGAAAGTACTGCTTCTTATGTGTTGTTGCGAGTTCGACCTGGTGAGCAAGATGTCATGTTGGACGATGCAGAGATTGGTATTAGCATTGCCGACTTGAACAACTTGCAAAGTGCAACGATATACTTTAGCGTAGATGACCCTGAGGCTACGAGCAGACATAGTTTCACCTTAGGGCGAGGTGCTAGATTGGCAGACTTGTCAGGCAATACTCCAGTTGATCCTGCCGACCCTGCCGATGACGATACGGTTGAAATTAATGAGCGCATAGACTCCAGAGGAGATGCTGCGGTTGCTGTGCCTGAAGATAATACTGATAATCCGATTATAACCGTGCGAGCGGACGACGATGCGATCCCAAGCGTAAATAATCCATTGGTGTATCAGGGCAGTTTTGATGTTGAAAGCAACGAGCAGGTCACTGGACTGAACGACTCATCGTCGTATAGGTTGTTGCACTTGACGACTGATGGTGCTACGACTGAGATAGCGGCAGAGATTACTGTAAGCTCAGCAGAAGGTTTGCAAGTAAGTGTTACTTTTGTCACCACTCCGACCTTACTGGTGAGTGTTGATGAAACCATTGGCTTTACACTGGGTCGCCGAGCCAACTTGATTGACGGATCCAACAATCGACCGCAAGTTGGCGTAGCAGGGCGACTGGATGCAAGTCCTGATGCGATAGCCAGATTAGGTAGGCTGGTGCAAATCACTTCTGAGGCGGTTGTTGACATAAGCCATTATCTATCCGATCTTATTCCGTTTAACCAAGATGACGGTCCTAGAGCCTACCCCAAAGTGGATGATGCTAACGATACTGATGTCAATGGCAATCGCTACAGCATGGTGTTTGAAGTACGCTCACTTGAAGATGAAGCGGTGTCGGATATCGCTAGCACAAGTTCTTATGTACTCATCCATGTGCCGACAACCGGTACCGCAATAGACTTGTACCGTCCTAATTATATAGTTGCGAATAGCGTAGAAATCATCACGACCGACACACATGTCAGAGTGAGATACACGGTAGAGTTCGGTGATGCCAACGACGACGATGCACTTGCTTTGACCCAACGCACCGCCGGCTTTGTGCTAGGTCGTGCTATGGGTGCACTGCAGAATGGTAATACGCAACCGTTGGATAGTGAGGGCAATGCTATAGGCAATGATGCTCGTATAGATCCGCGCACTACAGCAATAGCCGAGCGAGATACGCAATCACCGACCGTGCAAGTGGATGACGCGACTATCAGCCAAGACAGCAATGGCTTTGTGCTTAGTTTTGGTTTAAGCACAGAATCCGGTGAAGCCCTCAACCCGCAATGGCAGACTCAATCAAGTTCTGAGATACTTCGGGTAAATACCGGCACCGCCAACTATAGCCCTGTTATGAGAGCGGATACCAATGCAGACATCGTTACTTCCATAAGCAACAGTCTGCGCTTAAATAGTAGTGCTTTTCGTTTAAGCGAAAATGAAGCGCGAGAAACTGACGGTTTCACAGCCGGATATATCGGTGCATCAACGCTACGCGATCTATCCAACAACGATGCCCTTCAAGGTGGCACGACACAAGCAATCACGCCGAACCAGCCGTTTGACCGCCGAGACGCTGCGATAGCAATCAGAGATATGATCCCGCCGTTCATGGAGGTGTCTGCATCCACTGCCACTGTCGCTAGCGTAAGTCTCAATTCGGTAACCTACGATATGAGTTTTGATGTTGCTGCAATGCAACAAAATGGTGGGCAGAAGGTTGTCGCAACCGATGTTAGAGGCTTGGACTCTGCTACATCGTATCAACTACTGCGAGTATTGACTGGCGGCAGATTGGTTGCGGAGAATGTGGAGAATATCACAAATGCCAGTGCAACCGGCGTTTCAGCAAACCAAGCAAGCCTATCATTTAGCGTGCGAGTAGTAGAGAGCGAAATTGACGATACCGTAGGCTTTACTCTGACCCGCGCGCTGAGCGACCCCAATGATCCGGATGGTTGCCCGCTGTGCGATTATGCGAGTAATGCCCCGTTTGTTGCCAATACGACTGAGACCATCGTCGGCACACTAACGATGCCTGCGGACGGCTTTAAGCCGCTTGATCGTAGTGATTTAGCGATAGCGAACATTGGTATGCCAGATGCGGCTTTGGCACCAACCCTGACGGTGACGGCAAGCGATGCGACACCGAATCCTGACAACGGTGATGAATATACGATGGACTTCGTGGTGCAATCCACCCAGCCGATCAGTGGTAATCTGGGCTTATTAGATGCATATAGGCTGCTCCATAGACCGACGACTGGCACCGCTTTGACCTTGAGTAGAGAGAACGGCCTTATTACCGACAATAGCTTGACCCTAAGCGATGATAACAACTCAGTGATTATCAGCTATACGGTAAGGTTTAGCGACACTGAGAATCAAACCCAACGCACTGCTGGTTTTGCACTTGCGGCAAATCAAGTTTTAAGGGATATGCTTGCCAATCGTGCAGTGAATAGAGCAGGTGAGGCAATCGACATAGGGACAGAGATAGACACGACAGCTACAGCAGTGGCCCGTAGAGATGCGGTGCCGCCGAGCTATGCGGTAGCGAGAGAAGGCGAACTTACCATAGCGGCGAGTGGTTACACGATGGCGTTTAGGGTGAGCGCACCATCAGATGTGCCGGCAACCCAGTTTTCAGATTTGAGACAAAATGGATCGTATAGCTTGTTGCGTAAACTTCAAGATAGCGATACTTATGTGGTGATGCCGGGCAGACTGATAGATGAGATAACGGTAGTGACAACCAGAACGGTGATAATTCGCTATACCAATATACCGCGATTATCCATCGGCGATGCCCTCAACAGCGAAGGCTTTACTCTAGGGCGTAGTGCTGACGATAGACTGCGCGACTTTGCGAGTAACGATCCAGTCGTGAGCATAGGTGAAACGACACCGACCGAAGTGACGACGACTCCACCGTTGCCATTGGATGCAAGCGCACCAGCACTATTTACGATAGAGCAAGACAGCCCATCACTCACGGTCATACCTAACTTACTCGCAATAGAACCTGATTTAGCGGTGAGTAAATATAATGACCGCTATTCGGGTAGTTTCAATGTTACTGCCACTGAAGGCATAGACGGTATAGAGAGTAGTCAGTCTTATGTGTTATTGCGGGTAGAGCAGAGAATAGATGACATGCCAAGTACACCAGTGGTATTACCTAATGCAAATATCAGTGTCGGTAGTGCAAACTTCAATGACCTGAGAACTGTAGCTATATACTTTGACGTGAACGACCCCATTGCCACTAGCGGACATCGTTTCACCCTAGGACGTAAAGATAGATTAAGCGATTTGGTGGGTAATCCGTTGATAGACCCGGTGACGGAAGAGGAGGTAACGACAAACGGCCGTATAGACTCGCGAGCAGACGCAGAAGCCCCAATACCTACCGTCAACACCCTGAATCCTATCATTTCGGTAGTTGCGGCAAACGGCAGAGCAATAGCTGATACCGGTAATCCTTTGAGATACACTGGTAGCTTTGATGTATCGGTAATCAACGACAGAGATGTAAACGGTATAAGGCATGCCGGCTCTTATAATCTATTGCGCATTACCAGCGATGGTTCACACATCATAACGACACGCTCAACATTATTACAAGTGAACGAGTCTACGGATGCAAACATGCTGGGGCAGATGGCAACGGTTGTTTTTTCTACTACATTGACGGTAGCAAGTTTTCAACAGACCTACGGCTTTACACTGGGTCGTCGCGACAACTTGGAAACCAGCGACGATCCACCTAGACTACCGTTAGTAGACGCAAGTCGGAGCAATAGACTGGATGCATCTGCAGCTGCGGTTGCGGTATTGGATCGCGCTCTACAGATCACTGCCGAAGCGATTGTGGATACCAGCGAAGTACTTACTCGGTTGCCGCCGTTTGATCAATCCGACGGACCTAAGGCTTACCCTCAAGTTGATTTTGTTGATAATACCGTTAACGGCAATCGCTACAGCATGATTTTTGAAGTGCGTTCGCTCAACGGCGAAGCAATACCAGACATCGGTAGCGCAAGCTCTTATGTTCTACTCCATGTGCCAACGACTGGTGCCGCAATAGACTTGAGCAGTTACATAATTGCGAATACCGTAGAGATGGTTTCTTACGATCAAACCCAAGCTAGAGTGCGATACACGGTGGAATTCGGTGCCAACGACAACGATGATGCACTTGCTTTGACCCAACGTACCGCCGGTTTCGTATTAGGTCGTGCTATGGGTGCATTACAAGAGGGTGATATGCAACCGCTTGATAGCGATGGCAATTTTATAGCCGATAATGCACGGATAAACCTGAACGATACAGCAATAGCTAGACGAGACACGACCGCACCAGCAATAGCGGTAACGGCAATCGTTAGAAGCATAGAACGCGATGGTATTGATATCGATTTCACTTTGCGAACCGATGAAAGTCTGCAACCGCAATGGAACGACGGAGATGATTTTGTATTGCTGCGCAGACTTAGTACATCTGGGTGGGGTATAGCGATTGACGACGACTATGGGCAGAGTATTACCACACGCGGCGACATAGGTTCGGCTCGGGATTTCTCTGTTTTTGGTTATCGTTTGAGCCAAAACGATGCCTTAAATACCGAAGGCTTTACGCTGGGATATAACGGTGACTCCACACTGCGCGATCTATCCAACAACGATGTAATACAAGGTGGCACCACACAAACAGTACTGGTGATGGGGCAACCCTTTGACATTAGTGATGCTGCGTTTGTGCCTAGAGATATGAATCCGCCGTTCATAAGGGTGACCGCATCAATTCCCACTGTCGTTGACGCACAACGAGATAGCACAAGTTATGACATCGTTTTTGAGCTTGCCTCTAAAAAATTGGATGATGACGATCAAGAGTTTGATGCGCTTGTGCTTGGCTTGAATTCTCCTGCATCGTATCAGTTATTGCGTGAGATCGGAGAGGAAAATTACGAAGTCGTCTCCTCCGACACCTATGTTGCCCAAGGAGAGCGTATTTCGGAGCATCGTGCAAGGATAATATACGAAAATGTCCGATTGAGTATTCCGCAAGTGCAACAGACCCTGAGTTTTACTGTGGGCCGTGCGCCTAATGACCCTGACGATGTAGACGATTGTCCGCTATGCGATTATTGGAGTAATGCCCCGGTGGTTGTCGGCACAACTGAGACCGCGACCGCAGGCATCCCATTAGATCGCTCCGAGACGGCAAGAGCAGGGATGGTAGATCAAACCGGCGAGACGATTACCGTATCGGCAATCGGCGATGCGGTTCCTGACCCACGCGATGCCAATATCTATACTGGAAGTTTTGAGGTACGCAGCAGCGACGCAGTTAGTGGCTTAAACGATGCGAGGTCTTATACCTTGTTGCGTCTACCTCGTGTCGGTGCCGATGGTTTCGCCGATGGTTTCGGTGACGCGATGGAAACGGCTGCAACCCCAATATTGTCTGTGGATAGTTCTACGACATTTTCAGCAAGGGTCACTTTCATGGTTGACCTTGATGACATAGCGATAACGCAAGGCACTTACGGGTTCACTTTAGGTCGTGCTGGTCCAAGCATTGAGAATGATTGTGTTTTATGCGATTCTCTCGGCAACTTGCCAGTTAATAGAGACGGTACGATAATACTAGCTGGATCACCTTTGGATACGACGACGACAGCAATAGTGCGTAGGGATATTGAACCGCCGCGCATTACGGTGATGGCTAATTCGTTAAACAAAACCGGCAATAACTATAACGGCAGTTTTGATGTCAGTAGCGAGGAGAGCATAGACGGTATAGAAAGTACTGCTTCTTATGTGTTGTTGCGAGTTCGACCTGGTGAGCAAGATGTAGTGTTGGACGATGCAGCGATCGGTATTAGCATTGCCGACTTGAACAACTTGCAAAGTGCAACGATATACTTTAGCGTGGATGACCCTGAGGCTACGAGTAGACATAGTTTCACCTTAGGGCGAGGTGCTAGATTGGCAGACTTGTCAGGCAATACTCCAGTTGATCCTGCCGATGACGATACTGTTGAAATTGGTGAGCGCATAGACTCCAGAGGAGATGCTGCGGTTGCTGTGCCTGAAGATAATACCGATAATCCGATTATCACCGTGCGAGCGGATGGCGATGCGATCCCGAGCGTAAATAATCCATTGGTGTATCAGGGCAGTTTTGATGTTGCAAGCAACGAGCAGGTCACTGGACTGAACGACTCATCGTCGTATAGGCTGTTGCACCTGACGACTGATGGTGCTACGACTGAGATAGCGGCAGAGATTACTGTAAGCTCAGCAGAAGGTTTGCAAGTAAGTGTTACTTTTGTCACCACTCCGACCTTACTGGTGAGTGTTGATGAAACCATTGGCTTTACACTGGGTCGCCGAGCCAATTTGATCGACGAATCCAACAATCGACCGCAAGTTGGCGTAGCAGGGCGACTGGATGCAAGTCCTGATGCGATAGCCAGATTAGGTAGACTGTTAATCATTTCTGAGGCGGTTGTTGATACCAGTCATTATCTTTCCGATATTATCCCGTTTAACCAAGATGACGGTCCTAGGGCCTACCCCAAAGTGGACGATGCCAACGACAGCGATGTCAACGGCAATCGCTACAGCATGGTGTTTGAAGTGCGTTCGCTTAATGGCGAAGCAGTGCCGGATATCGCTAGCACAAGTTCTTATGTACTCATCCATGTGCCGACGAATGGCAATGCTATAGATTTAGAGCAGTATATAGCTGAGCCTGAGCATACTGTAGAAACAATCACAACCGATACGCATGTCAGAGTGAGATACACGGTCAGCTTTGGTGCTGCCGACGACGACCAGGCACTTGCTTTGACCCAGCGCACCCAAGGCTTTGTGTTAGGTCGTGCTATGGGCGCATTGCAGAATGGTAATACGCAACCGCTGGATAGCAATGGCAATGCTATAGGCAATGATGCTCGCATAGACCCGCGCACTACAGCAATAGCCGCACGAGATACGCAATCACCGACCGTGCTTGTGGATGATGCTAATATCAGCCAAGACATCAATGGATTTGTGCTTAGTTTTGGTTTAAGCACAGAATCCGGTGAAGCCCTCAACCCGCAATGGCAGGTTCAATCAAGTTCTGAGATACTTCGGGTGAATACCCGTACCTCTACTTATCGCCCAGTTATGAGAGCAGATACCAATGTAGATATTGTTACTTCCATAAGCAACAGTCTGCGTTTAAGTAGTAATGCTTTTCGTTTAAGCGAGAATGAGGCACGAGAAACTGACGGTTTCACAGCAGGATATACTGGTGCCTCAACGCTACGCGATCTATCCAACAACGATGCTCTTCAAGGTGGCACGACACGAGCGATCATGCCGAACCAGCCGTTTGACATCCAAGGCTCTGCGATAGCAGTCAGAGACATGACCGCGCCGTTCATAGAGGTGAGCACAGCCACTGCCACCGTTGCTAGCGTAGGCTCCGATTCCGATTCGGTAACCTACGATCTGACTTTTGATGTTGCTGCAATGCAACAAAGCGGTGAACAGAAAGTTGCCGCAACTGATGTTAGAGGGTTGGACTCTGCTACATCGTATCAATTATTGCGAGTATTGACCGGTGACAGATTGGTTGCGGAGAATGTGGAGAATATCACAACCTCCAGTGCAATCAGCGTTTCAGCAAACCAAGCAAGCCTATCATTTGGCGTGCGAGTAGTTGGGAGCGAAATTCCCAATACCATCGGCTTTACTCTGACCCGTGCGCTGAGTGACCCTGATGATCCGAACGGTTGCCCGCTGTGCGATTATGCGAGTAATGCGCCGTTGGTTGCCAATACGACTGAGACCATCGTCGGCACACTAACGATGCCTGCGGATGGCTTTAAGCCACTCGATCGCAGTGATGCGGCAGTGGCGAACATTGAAATGCCAGATGCGGCTTTGGCACCGACCCTGACGGTGACGGCAAGCGATGCAAGACCGAATCGTGACAACGGCGATGAATATACGATGGACTTCGTGGTGCAATCCACCCGGCCGATTAGTGGTAATTTGGGCTTATTAGACTCATATAGGCTGATCCATAGACCGACGACCGGCACCGCTTTGACTTTAAGTAGAGAGAACGGTCTTATTACCGACAGTAGCTTGCCTTCAAACGATGATAACGACTCAGTGACTCTCAGATATACGGTAAGGTTTACCGACACTGAGAATCAAACTCAACGCACCGCCGGTTTTGCACTTGCGGCGAATCAAGTTTTAAGGGATATGCTTGCCAATCGTGCAATGAATAGGCAAGGCGAAGCAATTGACATAGGGGCAGAGATAGACACGACACCTACAGCAATCGCCCGTAGAGATACCTTGCCACCGGCAATCACGATAACCGCAGACGGTCGGGCAATACGCGACAATGTAAGTGCCAATCTTTATAGTATGCGCTTTTTAGTGACGGTCAACGAGCAGGTGCGAGGCTTTGGCGATGCGAACTCGTATACGCTGTTGGAAATACTGGAAACTGGTTCTCCGCAACTTATCGCTAGTACGGCTACGGTCGCAACTACTGATAGCGGTGTGACCATTGCTTATGATAATGTAGAGATTTCCGATGATAGCAACAATCCGACGATTGGCTTTACTTTAGGTCGTGCCGGTACCAGTTTGCGAGACTTGGCGAATAACGACCCAGTCGATGCCGATCCTGAGAATGCAACGGATAAAGTAGACGAAGCCGACGAGGCACTGGATTCCAGAGATAGTGCACTTGCAGAGATTATCAGAGCTATTTTCCTCAGGGTAAGAGTCTTCTTGGAAGGTCCCCTACAGTAGAACCACCACGCGCCACTAAATTAACGATAACCAACCGTAGGGGAGGGCTAACATGCCCTCCCTAAAGTACCGTCTTGCACAGACCTAACCGCTACGCGCCACAAGACTATGGTTTGCATAAATTTGATGGATGAATGTATAAATCGCGCAAATATGTCGTGTTAGGGCGGACAATTGAAATGCCGATTGACCTACTGGCTCAATCGGCGTTTCTATCTTTTGTTAATCTATGTTATTATAGTCGTTATTTTACAATCACAGCAAAAGCGACAGCTTATTGCAATAATCAATGATATCTAACTTATAGGAGAATATTATGTCTAAGATAATTAGTAAATTGTTTCCCGTACTATTTCTAGTAGCAGGATTTGTATCCGTCTCTCAAGCAGACGAGACCTGTATGTCGCCGTATATGGCAAAAATAGTCGGACAAGAGGATTATGTCTATGTTTGGACTTTAGGTGTTGAAGGCTTAGGAGACGAACAAGACAAACTCGTTACTATAGATGTCAACCCCGCTTCCGATACATACGGTAAAATTGTCCATACTTTATCAGTCGGTGGGCGCAACGAAGCGCACCATTCCGGTTTGAGCGACGACCGCCGTTATTTGTGGGCTGGTGGGTTGGACAGCAACAAAATCTTCATATTTGATGTACACAGCAACCCACGCCAACCGCGTTTGCATAAAGTAATCAGCAACTTTGTTGCTAAAACCGATGGTTTGGTCGGTCCGCATACTTTCTATGCGCTACCCGGGCGTATGATGATCACCGCTTTATCCAATAACAAGGATAATGGCGGACGCACCGGCCTGGCAGAGTACACCAACGAAGGTGAATTTATTGCAACGCATTGGAACCCTACTGATAGTGACTTGCGCGGTGCAAAGAAAATGGGCAAAGTCGCCGACGGCTATGGCTATGATGTACGTGTTTTGCCTCGCCGCAACATGATGCTGACTTCGTCTTTTACTGGTTGGTCCAACTACATGATGGACTTTGGCAAAATGCTCAAGGATCCGGAAGCGATGAAACGTTTTGGCAACACGATGGTGTTGTGGGATATGCATAGTCGCATGCCTAAGAAAGTATTTGATGTGCCTGGGGCACCGTTGGAAATACGCTGCGCCTGGGGAGCGAAAAATAATTATTGCTTTACGACCACTGCACTGACCTCTAAAATTTGGTTGATCTACGAAGATGTAGATAGCGGCGAGTGGAATGCTCAAGCGGTTGCCGATATCGGTAATCCGGCAGATGTACCTTTGCCGGTAGACATTTCCATCACTTCGGACGACAATGGTCTTTGGGTGCAGACTTTTATGGACGGCAAAACTCGGTATTTTGACATTAGCGATCCGTTTAATCCCAAGCAAGTCTATGAGCATGTTATTGGTTCTCAGGTCAATATGATTTCGCAAAGTTGGGACGGCAAACGAGCTTATTTCACATCGTCTTTGTTGGGAATGTGGGACAAAACTGGCGAGGACGATGAACAATTCTTCAAAGCCTACGTCTGGGACGGTGACGAGCTGGATGAGCAGTTTATGATTGATTTCTATGCTGAAAAGCTGGGTAGGGCGCATCAAATGCGCTTTGGTGCTTATTCCTTATACGGTGCTGCACCTTCGGAGAGCGAAACCAAGATGACCTATAACCAATAAGAGTCATGTTATAGACGCTCCTATTTGTGTCATGAAAGGTTCCGTTACATTGGTTGTGGTGGAACCTTTTTTATGAGGTACCTTAGTGATGGGAGATATAAAACAACATTCTGCTCGTATTCATTATCAACGCGGGCGAGGCGCGTTGAGTAGCCACTGCTCTCGCTTTTCAGAAACGCATAGCGAAGCGGTGGTGGACGATTGGCGAACCGACGAGGAAGACCCAAGCAAACCGCAGACTATACTGCACGCTGCACCTATACGCAGCCTAATCAACTATAATACTTCCCCCGACATTAGCTCTGACCGCACTATCAATCCGTATCGCGGTTGCGAGCATGGATGTATCTATTGCTTTGCGCGTCCCACCCATAGTTATATGGACCTATCCGCAGGCTTGGATTTTGAGACACAGATATTCTATAAACCTGATGCGGTTGCTGTGCTAGAACGTGAGCTATCCAAAAAAAGTTATAGATGCCGTCCTATAGTGTTGGGAGCTAATACCGACGCATATCAGCCAGCGGAGCGCAAACTCAAATTAAGCCGAGGCATACTGGAGGTACTACACCAATGTAACCATCCGGTTTCGTTGATTACCAAATCCACACTGATCAGGCGCGACCTAGATTTATTGTCGGAAATGGCAAAGCAACGGTTGGTTAATGTGTGGGTTTCGGTTACGACTTTGGATCGCACGTTGTCAAGGCGTATGGAACCGCGTACGTCTATACCCGATGAGCGATTGAAAACCATAGAGGCATTGTCGACGGCAGGTGTTCCTACCGGAGTGATTGCCGCACCAATGATTCCTTTTTTGAACGACCACGAAATGGAACACATACTTGAAGCAGCCAATAGCGCAGGAGCCATTTATGCAGGCTATATCTTGCTACGCTTACCTCACGAATTGAAAACTCTGTTCAAGGAATGGCTGGAACAGCATTATCCTGAACGCGCACAACGCATATTGAACCGTCTGCGAGATTGCCACGACGGCAAACTATACGAATCGTCCTTTGGGTCGCGTATGAAAGGGCGAGGATGGTATGCCGATATGCTCGCTAAACGTTTTAAGATAGCTTATCGTCGTATCGGGTTTAGTTCTCGCACTGAATTGGACTGCTCACAGTTTCAGCCGCTGGCAAAAGACCAAGCGCAACTCAATTTATTTGATAAATAAAATGAGGTCGTTAAAAAAGTATCGTCATCGCTCAAACGTAACCGCTTGCGCCATCAAATTTATGATAACCAACTGTAGGGGAGGGCTAACATGCCCTCCCTAAAGTACCGTTCTGCACGAACAGAACCGCTTGCGCCACTTGGTTTTGGTTCCCATGAATTGGGTGGTGTACGAAGGACAATGTACGACAAGCAACCATGCTGAGGTTCTGCACAATGTCACGCCGATTGATTTTGATATACGTAGTGTTCCTAGTGACTACAATATTTAGATTTTGCAAAAAGTTACGCCACTTGACCTACTGGCTCAAGTGGCGGTTTCACTCGGCTCAATCGGCGATTCTACTTGTGCAAGCGCGTCGCGTTACGGGAGGGCATGTTAGCCCTCCCCTACCAGTTGCGAGACTTTTTCAACAGCCCAACGTTTGGGTGATGACGGTACTTGTGCCATCTCAACCGCTTCGCTTATATATCAATGAAAAAAGAACCTGAACTACTATTACTAATAGCGACAAGCGCACGCACATTGCTTGCATCAGCAATACGTGGCGGATATAGTGCCGTGGTAATAGACGGCTTCTGCGACCGTGAAGTGAGGCAACATGCAGTATCTTCAACACGCGTCGCATTACGCAAAGAAGGTGGTTTGGACGATGATGCACTAGCCGAAGCGATTGTGCAAACAAGCAAACGCTATGCCGAGAGTCTTAAAACCTTGGTTTTTGGGTCGGGTATTGAGGGTTGCGAAGCTACGTTTGAGGTGATTCGGCAAAGCGGTATGCGATGGCAAGGCAAGCAAATCAAATACCAACGGCTTAGCAAAAATAAAACGCTGGAGCGATCATCAGGTCAAATTATGCCCATGCCAGATAATACGCCGCCTTATCTATATAAATCCGTAATTGGTAGCGGCGGAGTACATATCTACAAAAACGATGACTACCAAGATACAAAGCAGGGCTATTACCGCCAAAGTTATCTGCCGTTGACGGGCATTTCTCATCTATTTTTAGCCGACGGTAGTCAAATTGAAACGGTGGGTTTCAGCGTACAGTGGCATTCCAAGCACGACGCTAGGCATCCTTTTTGCTATGGTGGTGCAATTGGTGCATATTGTTTGGATCAATCATGCGCAACACAAGCCGAGGCAGTTGCCAAGAAATTAGATTTAATCGGTTTGAACAACATTGATTATTTGTACGACGGAAGCAGACTCTATTTTTTAGAACTAAACCCAAGACCCAGTGCGACGATGACACTGTACGACGAAGATTATGATGATGGTTTGCTACACGCACATATCAAAGCATGCGAAGGCAAAGGTTTGGCGAGACCTTCAAAAGTCGCGTCGGTGTATAGGACTTTTGCGATTGTTTATACCGACAAAGCGATACAATTACCAAATGATTTTGAATGGCCTATAGAAGCCAAAAATGTGCCGATGGAAAATCCTGCTGGTTATTATTTTGAGAAGAATACACCCATTTGCACCTTACATGTAAATGCCGATGATACCGTTGATGCACTCACTCGTCTACAAAACCGAATCCGTGACCTGCAAACGCGCATCGCACAAACATCATATAAATGAGGCAACCCAATTCTGTAAAAAACATGGAGCGATATTATGAAATACTTGAACATCGGCATCAATAAACTCGCACAACCTTTGGTGGAGCAACTCTGCGCACAAGCCGACCGGCTTTCGGTGTCGGTCACAAAGGCAGGAAACCAAACCTGTATCGTTGATGCCGGCATTAAGTCACACGGAAGCCTAGAAGCAGGTCGGCTGATTGCCGAGATTTGTCTAGGTGGGCTCGGACGCGTTTCACTCATCCACGACGGCATTGCTATAAACTGGCCGCTCACCGTGCATGTCAATACCGTCAATCCAGTTTTGGCGTGTCTTGCATCGCAGTATGCCGGTTGGAGTTTAGCGTGTGAGGAAAATGATAAAAAATTTCAAGCATTGGGATCGGGTCCGGCACGAGCTTTAGCGTGTCGTGAGGATCTGTTCAAGGAGCTTGCCTACCGAGATCAGTCGGATCACGGCGTTATCGTATTAGAGGTAGACGAATATCCGCCATTGCCGTTGCTCGATAAAATTGCTTTGCAATGTGGCATAGAAGCATGTAATTTGACCGTGATTTTGACACCGACATGTAGCTTGGCAGGTTCGATGCAAGTTGTATCAAGAGTGCTTGAGGTCGCCTTGCATAAAGTACACGAATTAGGGTTTGAACTAGCTGATATCGTAGATGGATGTGGAAGCGCGCCTTTCCCGCCGCCAGCCAAAGATTTTATCACCGGTATGGGACGCACCAACGATGCGATATTGTTTGCTGGACGAGTACATCTATTTGTCAACGGCGAGATGGATGCTGCAGAGTCCCTGGCGCAAAAGCTACCGAGCAATACTTCGCGCGACTACGGCAGACCTTTTGCTGAGGTATTCAAAGATTATGAATACGATTTTTTCAAGATAGATCCGATGCTATTCAGTCCTGCACAAATAGCGGTTAGCCATTTACCGAGTGGTAAAACCTTTCACGCTGGCGTTATCGCACTCGATTTACTCGAAAGCTCTTTTAGCTGAATTGAAAAAGAGTACCGAAATTGCGTTGATTAGCGATGCTCCGGGCTGGCATTGCGAACAGCTACAACAAGCATTTGCCGCACACCGATGTGAAGTCAAGATTGTAGCATTGAATGATTGCATGATTTCCACGCAAAGTGAAAGCTATATACAACTACCTGATTTCACAGAGTGTCTGCCTGATGGTGTTTTTGTCCGTGGTGTACCAGCGGGTTCTTTGGAAAGCGTGGTTTTTCATTTGGATATATTGCATGGATTGGCAAGGCTTGGTGTCCATGTGTACAACGATGCACAAATGATAGAACGCAGCGTAGATAAGGCGATGACTAGTTTTTTATTGAAAAATGCTGGAATAGCGACACCACCGACTTGGGTGACCGTAGATTATCAAAAAGCCTGTGCCATAGTTCAAAGGCTTGCCGATAATAATCAAGCCGTAGTTCTAAAGCCACTTTTTGGCTCTCAAGGTAAGGATTTGCAGCTTATACATGATGTTTCAGAGCTGCCTGAACCAGACGAGGCACAACCTCAAGTATATTATCTGCAACAATTTATAAAAAATAGTAAGCCTTATGATTGGCGGGTGTTTGTGGTCGGTGATCAGGTTGTCTCGGCAATGCAAAGACAAGGGTGCGGCTGGGTGAACAACGCCGCACAAGGTGCCGAATGTCGTCATGCGATTATCGACGATGAGGCTTCCGCACTTGCGATTCAAGCGGTGCATGCAGTAGGGCTATTTTATGGCGGTGTAGATCTGATAAGTGACACTAGCAATACGATGCAAGTCATTGAAATAAACAGTATTCCTGCTTGGAAATCTTTGCAAGGTGTGAGCTCAGTTAATGTTGCCGAATATATCGTAGATCATTTTATGGCAACCCGCTATTGTCGTGGCGATTGAACAGACTGAGAAACTGCAAAAGTGCTTCTTATCTGCTTGTCGTGCTGATATAGAGGCGATCAAGCCCGGCAATGTCAGTATTCATTCTGCCGGACACCAAATGCGTAGCGAGGACTTTATAAAAAGCGCACAAGCCTGTGCAACTGCAATTTGCGCCCCACAAAGCAGTCTAGGTGAGCGTATCCTCTGTGCGGTTCAGGATACCCGAAAAGCGGTATCAATGAATACCAACCTGGGCATTATTTTGTTGTGTGCGCCATTGATACAGGCGATTTATTCCGCTAATGGCAAATCGCTAAGACAATCACTGAAGCAGGTATTAGCTAGTACCACGGTGGACGACGCACGCTCGGCATATCACGCAATCCGCCTTGCCGAAGCCGGCGGCTTAGGGTGTGTGGAACAAGCCGATATTGCCACGAATCCTGATATTTCCTTGCTAGAAGCAATGCGTTTAGCGCAACAGCGAGATTTAATCGCTGCCCAATACGCTACCAATTATCGGGATATATTCAAGCAGGCATGTCCGTCATTACTTGCATTTTATTCCAAATGGGGCTATAATCCTTCGTCTGTGAGCGGTGTCTATATGAAACTGCTCTCTACGTATCCAGACAGTTTAATTACACGAAAGCGGGGGAAAGCAACTGCACTCTATGTGCGCAAGCTCGCCTCTGCACTGTATGAAAAATACTGTCGCAGGGATGAACCCGGAGCTTTTGATACTAAACTGCTTGAGTTTGACTGTGAACTGAAGCAAAAGAACATCAACCCGGGAACTACGGCTGATATGACCGTTGCGACTGTTTTTCTAGCTAGTCTGGAGTAATAAACTCTAAATTGATAAGGAGAAATGTCAATGCAAATTAGTAAAGTAATGGTAGGCGAAGCCCTGGTCAACGACAACGACCCATCTGGGACGATGGCCGAAATCGCTCACATAGACTTAATCATGGGACCGCGTGGTTCAGCTGTTGAAACAGCGTTCTGCAATGGTTTGGTTAATAATAAAGATGGTTTCACTTCTTTGTTGGCGGTGATTGCCCCCAATCTGCCTTGTAAGCCTAACACAATGATGTTCAACAAGGTTACGATTAAAGGTCAAAAGCAAGCAGTACAGATGTTTGGACCCGCACAAGCGGCGGTAGCTAAAGCTGTTCAGGATTGTGTTGCCGACGGAGTTATCCCCCAAGACGAAGCAGACGATATCTACATCTGTGTAGGTGTTTTCATTCACTGGCAAGCTGAAAGCGACCAGGCAATCTACGAAAACAACCATAAGGCAGTTAAAATGGCAATAGAAAATGCCATCAGCGGTAAGCCTACGGCAGCCGAAGCAACTGCTCAGAAAGATAGCGCAGAGCATCCTTTCAAAGGCTTCTAAAACCTTGAAAGCAAAGTAAAAAGCCCCGATAACTATTTGTTTTTCGGGGTTTTTTATATTTCCCAGACAATCACATACATAAAATCAGGTCTTGCCATAATCTAGACGGATGCTCCTAAAAACGGGGTAACGTCAGAACCGTGATGACCAAAGTTAGGTTAAAGGCTTTTCCACCTATCGTAAGCCCGAATGTCAGAGTATTGATACTTGGTTCTATGCCAAGCGCGGTATCGCTTGCCGACCATCAATATTACGCACATCCGCGTAATCACTTTTGGCCAATCATAAGCGCATTATTTGGTACAGACACAAAGCTCTGCTACGCCGATCGCTGTCGTAGCCTAAATGATCATCATGTTGCGTTGTGGGATGTAATTGCTGGTTGTATGCGTTGTGGGAGCCTCGATTCGGATATCGTTGATGAAAGTATTGAAGTCAATGATTTCAATACTTTTTTCAAGCAATACACCACAATTCATTCGGTGTTTTTCAACGGCGGCAAGGCCGAACAGATATATCGCAAATACATATTGCCCAAGCTATCTGGCGACCTTAATCTGGAATACCATAGATTGCCTTCTAGCAGTCCGGCGAACGCAACATGGAGTTTAGCCGAGAAATTAGAAGCATGGCAAATTGTCAAGCAAAAGGCTGATATAATTAGCTGATTGATCGATACAAGAGAGGATTCAAATGGAGATAGGGTTATGCGCTGCTTAGAATGTGGCAAAGAAGTTCCGCTTTTAGACAACGAGCATCTAGCACAATGTTGTGGCTTGACGCTACAAGAATACGCACTGCGCCATAAATTGCCATTGGATATACTCGTACCGCCTTCACAAATCAATGCTATTGACGACCCTGGCGATTGGAACTATCCGAAAGGGTTGGTTTCGGATGAGGCAAAATTGGCGATCGCTGCGTTGGACGCATGTGGCGCATTGTCCGATGACGATAATTTTTATACGATTTGCGGTGAGATTAGACGTTTGGACTTTTTGTTTTGGCTACAGCAGACACTGCTTGATTACGGATTTGAGTTCAGGCAAGAATATATCTACAACGATGAGACACATCGTGTTGTCGCGTTAAATCGTTTGAAGACTCCGAAGCGTACTTTGGATACCTATGAAGCAAAGGAATTGGAACAACTCAACGATGCCGATTTCTTAAATTTTGTTGCGCTGAGCATCGCAATCAAAGCGGAGTTCCACGGCGGTTATTTGTTCTTACGATATTGCGATATACCTTGTGCTGATTGGGTTTGTCGCAGACTAAAATCGTCGTTTATGGTTCAGATGATTAGGCTCGATGCGATTGGCGGCGGCGGCGCATTGTTGCGTAGCAAAACGACTGCCGATAGTCGTACCTTGTTACACTTGATACAATCAATGCTAGACAAATTACCCTGTACCAGTGAGCGCTTTTATCCAACGACACCTGAGGCATCGGTTACCAAAGAATTAGTCTTTGATGCCGCACATTTTATTACCGACCATCCCGGTAGCTGTGCCAATCTGCACGGTGGTCGCTACAAGTTGAATGTGACGATCAGTGATGCCATTGATCCTTACAATGGCTTCGTGATGGATTACGGCTATTTGAAGGCTGTAATAGTAGAACGAGTTATCAAAAAATTGGATCATAAAAGCCTCAATCTCAGCGATGCATCGCTGAGTTGGCGGTCGTCTACTGAGATATTGAGTACGTTTATTTGGCAGCAATTAATAGATTATTTACCCAATCTCTCGGAGTTATTGATTTACGAAACCGATAGTTCGTATTGTCGGTTTAGCGGACCTTCTTTGGAAGCGTTGCAAAACGGCGCACAATGTATGCCTTCGGCGTTTGAGCAAAAGCAGTTAGGGCATGCTCCGGTACGCAGGCAAGCATTGAATACTTCACATTCGGTGCATTTAGATTTAGTAGCCAACGAGGACAAATAATGAAATTATTTATAGATAGTGGCGATATACAAGTAATTGAGAAGGCAGTCGCTTCCGGAGTTATAGATGGTGTGACTACGAATCCGAGCTTGCTTGCCAAAACTGGTGTCATCGGGCGAGATAAAGCATCTTTGCATGACTATTATGCACAGATTTGTCGAATAGTCGGCGGTGATGTGTCGGCAGAAGTGATTAGTACCGAACACGATGCGATGGTGGAAGAAGGGCGTGAGTTAGCGAGCATAGATCCGCATATAGTCGTTAAGGTGCCGATGACTGAGGCTGGTGTAAAAGCGATAAAGACACTCAAAGAAGCAAATATACGCACTAATTGCACGCTGATATTTTCGGTTGCACAAGCGATGCTTGCAGCCAAAGCGGGCGCATTTTATATTTCACCTTTTATAGGTCGGTTGGACGATGCCGGACAAATCGGCGACGGTATGCGATTGGTGGAACGAATCTGCGATGTCATTGCGTATTACGGCTTTGCCACTGAGGTTTTGGCAGCATCGATCAGAAATTTGCAGCATGTAGAGCAATGTGCCGAAGTCGGTGCGGATGTGGCAACCTGTCCATATTCGGTATTTGAAGCGATGTTTAAGCATCCGTTGAGCGATGCTGGCTTGAAAAAATTCCTGAGTGATTATGAAAAAGCAAAAGCCTAAAAACGATAAAAAGCAAGCGAAGTCTGAAGATAAGCCTAAAAGTGCATCTTTCACGGTGCGGGCAGACGGCAAACTGCCGGTAATTTTGTTTGATATAGTGATTAGCCCGGCGACACTTAGTAAAAGAAATTATTCAAACCCCACTAGACGTAGATGTAGGGCAATGTGGAGCACTGGTGCAGCACGGTCGCAATTATCTAGGAAGCTCATAGAAGAATTAGAACTTGAAGCTATCGTCAAAGAACAAAACAGCAAGCAAAAATTATTTTATGGCGTGGATGTTTATCTTCCGAACAAAGTACGCATGGCTATGGTTGAGATGACCGAGATAGATCATGCAATGCCTCACCCGGATATTGAGTGTGTCATCGGAATGGATATCATCTCGATGGGGGACTGTAGTGTGTCTCATAGCGATGGTAATACTTTTTTCTCTTTTCGTGTGCCGTCTTTGGGCGGTACTGATTATGTAGAACAATCGAATAAACAAAAAGCATCTCCGCGCTCTCCAACGATGGTGCGGCGTAATCAGATGTGTCCTTGCGGTAGCGGCAAAAGATACAAGAATTGTTGCGGTCGCTTAACTTAATAAAGTGAATCGCCGAGTGGTTCCTACATTTCTTTTCTAAGCTCTTCCCAGTCTTTGCGCTTTGCTGCAATACGAAAGCGTATCGCTTGATGTAGTGTGTCGCTTTTTTCAGCAAGATCAAGTTGACGTAGCGCAGGTTCTATATAACCTTCGGCTGCATAGTAATCGGCAAGATATTCGTGGTATTCGCCGCGACGCTCAAGTTGTGCTGCTGCTTGCGCACCAAGTTGATAAAATTGTGGGTAATACGCATGTAGCGGCGCAATAGCGTTGATTTTCTCTAGTGCTTTTTGTGCTTGTTTATCTTTGAGTAAGCACAGTGCCAAGTAATAGATTATCGGCGCGCGCCCTGGGTGTAGACTATCTAGCTTGTCTAATACGGCTATGGCTTTGTCCCAGGCTTCCATAGTTCTATGGGCATGGGCGAAAGCTAGTTTAACTGGTATGCCTTGTTGGGTAGCAGGGATTTTCTCTAGATGCTCAATGGCTAGCCTTGGTGATTGCCTTTCTATAAAAATCAGTGCTTTGTGGTAGTTTTCAATATCTTTGTCGTAATGCTTAGGTATTTTGGTTGTTTTGCTGAGCGCGAGTAAGCGAGCTCTTGCATAATGAAATGTTTTGCTATCCTTCTCAAAATGTCCGTGATACTGCGCTGCGCGAGTTTGTGCCTCCGAAAGGCGGGAGACCGTCAGGGGATGAGTGCGCAAAAACTCTATTTGTTGATTCCTTCCTTCTTGTTTTTGCAGTTTCTCAAAAAAGGCAGGCATCCCTGCAGGGTCTAGTCTGGCAGCTGCCATCAGTTGCATTCCGAAGCGATCCGCTTCGTATTCAAAAGTACGCGTATAGCTTAACCTTCTCTCTATCGGCAGCGTCGATCCACCGAATAAAACCAATTCTGCAAACTCAGAATTATAAGCACCAGCAATAAGTGCCCCAATGAGGGCAAGCGTGCTGATCAAAGAGCTTTGTTCGGTCAAAGCCTGTAATCTCGCTATATGGCGGTGTACGACATGCGCTATTTCGTGTGCCACGACACCGCCTAGTTCACTCTCAGTTTCGGCAGACAAGATGAGACCTTCGTTGAACGCCAAGACACCGCCGGGACTAGCAAAAGCATTGATGGCAGGACTTTTAACCGGCAAGAAATGAAAATCCAAGGCTTGATCTTTACTGTGTGCGAGTATCCTTTCTCCCAAGTGACGCAGATAGCTTTGTATTTCTATATCTTCAATGATAGGTAAATTGGAACGCACTCCAGCTAGTATGATTCTGCCTAGTTTTTTTTCTTTGGCAAGACTCATGGTCGCATATGAGGGGTCGCTAATATTCGGTAAATCATGGGGGTCGGCGTATGCCGAGACGCAGTATAAACAAAGTAGCAATGCGCACAAGCGCACTGAATAATAAGACCGTTTTTTGAGTTTATTCATTTGAGTATAAAAACCAATAAGCAGTGTAATCATACTATACTTGTCACAGAATGATAAATAGCAAGGAATAGGCACAAATAGTGCATAATAAGCAATAGTATCCCGTTTCTGTCAATCTGAACTAATATGATTTTGAATTTTCTAATATATCTACGCCGATACGGCATCGTATCTTTGATTTTGGTATTTGCTGCGTCGTGCGCGTCTATGGGTAGTGTGGATCGCGAGACCAAATTGCTATCGGATCAATTTTACGAACTATTATCCGCCGAAATAGCGATACAGTATCGCAACAAGGAACAATCTTTGGAGCACTATTACAAAGCAGCATTATTGACTAAAGATGCCGAAGTTTATCGTTCGGCGATTGCATTGGCAGTGAGTGTGGAGGATTACCAAAAAGCAAAAACTTTAGCCGAAAATTGGTATGCTGGCGACTCTGAAAATATGGAACTTAACAAAGTGATGGCATTGATTTACTTGCAAACCGAAGACTATACTGAGGCTTTACGGTATATAGAAGTTTTGCTCACTTCTGAGGAGGATTTAGATACTCGGCAAGTATTGCCCATATTAGGGCACATTGAATTTGACAAAAGCCGTGAAGTACTTGAAAAGCTAGAGCAAGCGGTACCTGAACATGCTGCCGTTCACTGGTTAAAAGCCTATCTAAACTTTTATTACGGTAATTATGAAGCAGCACTGAACATGATAGATCAGGCTTTGGTATATAACCCCAATTTAGCTAAAGCAATTGGATTGAAGGCAGACATATTGTTTGCATTGAATGAGGACAATGCTGCATTAGAGTGGATAAGTCAACAAGCAATGCTACATCCACAGAGCTTTTTGCTACAAGCAAAAGCAGCTTTGAGTTTACAAAACTACGGACATATTATTCCAGCACAGAGATTTTTCAAGGTCGCATACGACCTTAATTCGGATCAGGTGTCATTCGTATTGCAATATGCAATATTTAACATAGGCGAGGATCGGCTAGATTCAGCCGAACGATTGCTGACGCGTTATTCCGAATTGGGGGGTGATGAACAAATAGCGACCTATTACAAGGCGACGCTTGCCGAGAAACGCGGTGATTTACAGGCTGCAATAAATTATTTCCGCGCCGTCAAATTAGAAAGTCTGCGTTCGGAGGTAATGCTCAATATCGCAAAAATCTATCAAATGCAAGGTTTGTTCGACAAAGCTGACCAGCAGTTTGAAGCATTGCGAGAGTTCAGCGAGAATGAGGACGAGCAGATACGCTATTACATCGCGCAAACTACCGCATTGCGTGAAGGTGGGTTTAAGGATCGTGCGATACGCATATACGATGAGGCGATTGAACGTTATCCCGACTCGTTGAGTTTGCTTTATTCTCGTGGCATATTGCGGCTGGAGATGGAACAATTGAACTTGTTCGAGCAAGATATGGAGCGTGTTATTGAATTGGACGGAGATAACTGGCAAGCATTGAATGCTTTGGGTTATACGCTCGCCGACCTGAATCGCCGCTTAGATTATGCGAGCATTTATATACGGCGTGCCTATGAGATAAACCCTACTGAACCGGCGATTATAGATAGCATGGCTTGGCTAGAATTTCGCCTCAATAATCTAGAACTTGCCGAAAGCTATATACAAAGGGCAGCTTCGATGTTTCACGACTCCGAGATCTTAGGTCACTGGGTTGAGATTTTATGGTCTATGCAAAGGAAAGCAGAGGCGATTCAGCTACTCAAAGATGCCTTGATAGACTTTCCGGAAAGCGATTATCTGATGCGCTTGTATGAACAAATAATGCCGTAAAGCAACGGTGCATCGTTGTAAAAGTACCGTTATCACATGAACTCAACCGCTTGCGCCACCAAATTATGCAAACCATTTACTGAATGCTCGCACAATATCTTGTATTGATACAACGCGTACCCAAACCACCCGTAGGGGAGGGCTAACATGCCCTCCCTAAAGTACCGTTCTGCACAACTGCAACCGCTTGCGCCACCAAATTATGCAAACCATTTACCGAATGCTCGCACAATATTTTGTGTTGATACAACGCGTACCCAAACCACCTGTAGGGGAGGGCTAACATGGGATTGTTGAAAAAGTACCGCTATGCACCCGCAGAGGGTAATTGTCTAGTGCAGAACTACCACAACCACCCCGTCAGGCTTCGCTTGCCACCCCTCCAAAGGAGGGGAATGTACTAATGCAGATACTTTTTCAACAACCTCACATGCCCTCCCTAAAGTACCGTTCTGCACCATTCCAACCGCTTGAGCCACCAAATTATGCAAACCATTTACCGAATGTTCGCACAATATCTTGTGTTGATACAACGCGTACCCAAACCACCTGTAGGGGAGGGCTAACATGCCCTCCCTAAAGTACCGTTCTGCACAGCTGCAACCGCTTGCGCCACTTGGTTTTGGTCCCCATAAATCGGATGGCGTACGATTTTATATTTGCAGGCGCAATACGTTCGGGCGGACGTGCAAGTCCGCCCCTACAATTCTATGAGACATCTTTTATTCCTTTTAACGGCACTTTGCTTGTTATTAGGTGCCTGCTCGCAACAACAGCCTCTAAAGCTGGAAGCTGATGTTGTCAATACTGCGGTGTCGGTCATGCAGGAGCGTATCGCAAGCTATACGCAATGGGATATGCGGATGAGGATAGCACTACGCCATGATAAATTGAGTTGGCGGGGGATCATGCAATGGACACAACGCGAAGACGAGTTTGCTATGACTTTCAACGATATGCTGGGTCGGCGGTTGATGCTTATAGAGAGTCAGTCAGACGGTAGTGTATCGGCAATAGACTCCAAAGGCAGGCAAACACAGGCATCCAATCCTTCGGTGTTGATTAAATCTATGCTAGGTGCAGAAGTGCCGATCGAGAGCTTGCACTACTGGTTGTTGGGTGCACCTGCCCCTAGCGAGTCTTATTTTGGCATTGAGTTTGATGCACAAGGTAGATTGCAACTTTATAAACAAAGCGAATGGACTATAAGCTATACCGATTATAGAGACGATGATTGTTTAGATTGGTCGCCAGGCAGTTTGACATTAAGCCGGGCACAGACCCAGCTGTGGTTGAATATACGCTCGTGGCAGACACCTCCAAATATTGTCAAAACTTCTGCATGCTAAGTAGTTTTTATGAAACACTTGGCACCTGCTAAACTAAATCTTTTCCTGCACATTACAAAACGTCGTTCCGACGGCTATCATGAATTGCAGACTCTGTTTCAACTTATAGATTACTACGATGAGCTTGATTTCAAAGTGCGCTCAGACGATGCAATTAACCTACAATGTAATGTGGATATTCCGCTCCAAGATAACTTGGTATTCAAGGCTGCCCGTCTTCTACAGCAGCATTGCAATACACCACAAGGGATTGATATCTATTTGCATAAGTGTATTCCTACAGGAATGGGTTTGGGCGGCGGAAGTTCCGATGCAGCAACCACGCTCAAAGTATTGAATCGGTTGTGGGATTGTCGTTTGAACGATATGCAACTGATGGCTTATGGTAAAGACTTAGGTGCCGATATCCCGTTATTTATCAGTGCTCAGAGCGCATGGGGAGAAGGGATAGGGGAGATTCTGCGGGTGGTGAATCTACCACCGCGTTGGTATGCTGTGTTTATTCCGCCTTATCAGATTAATACCATTGTGATGTTTGAACATCCTGAGTTAAAAAGAGATTGTGTCAGGGTTTCGATGAAAGACTATCTGGCGGGACGCACTACGAATGTGTTTGAAGCGATTGTCAGAAAAGAATATCCGCAGATTGCTGCCGATATGGATTGGCTGAACGGTCGTAGTACTGCGCACTTGACTGGTTCGGGTGGTGCTTTTTTTGCATCTTGCGAAAGCAAAGCACAAGCGAATGAGTTGACCAATAGTTGTCCCGCACATCTGCGATATTTGCTTGCACAGGGTATTGATGAGATGCCCGTTAATCAATGAAATCAGTAATTTATGTTAATATGCGTATCTCATTGGATGTTGATATACGTTTGGGCCGTCGCCAAGTGGTAAGGCACCGGGTTTTGATCCCGGCATTCGCAGGTTCGAATCCTGCCGGCCCAGCCACTACCGGTTATTACTAACATGGAAAATAAAAGAAAAAAAATTGCATTATTCAGCGGCACCGCGAACCCTGAGCTGGCAAAAAAAATAGCCGCTCATTTGCAAATTAATTTAGGCAAAGCCTTAGTTGACCGTTTCAGCGACGGTGAAGTGCGTATAGAAATTCTTGAAAATGTTAGAGGCAAGGATGTTTTTATTATGCAGCCTATTTTCACGCCTGCCGAATATCTAATGGAATTGTTAATTATGACTGATGCCCTGCATCGTGCTTCTGCAGGGAGGATTACTGCAGTCATTCCTTATTTTGGCTACTGCCGACAAGATCGCCGTTTGCGTTATGCCAGAGTTCCAATCTCGGCTAAAGTAGTTGCCGATATGATTAATGGCGTACAAGCGAACCGCGCACTCATCGTGGATTTGCACGCCGATCAAATACAAGGTTTCTTTAGTTTCCCGATTGACAATATCTACGCGTCACCAGTGTTATTGGACGATATCAATAAACATTATCAAGGTGATAAAATCATCGTGTCTCCCGACGTAGGAGGTGTTGTGCGGGCGCGAGCTTTGGCTAAACGATTGGGTGATTCGGATCTTGCAATTATAGATAAGCGACGTCCTCGTCCCAACGAGAACCGAGTGATGAACGTAATCGGTAACGTGAAAGATAAATCTTGTATCATCATAGACGATATCGTTGATACTGCCGGAACCCTATGCGCAGCAGCGAAAGCTCTAAAAGAAAACGGTGCCCTTAAGGTGAGTGCTTATGCCACCCATCCGGTATTGTCGGGGCCAGCGATTGAACGCATTGCGCAATCAGTGATAAACGAAGTCGTAGTCACAGACACCATCCCGCTTTCCAAGGCTGCCGAGCAGTGTGCCAACATTCGACAAATTAGCGTATCCGCAATGCTTGCGGAAGCAATTTCAAGTATCCACCAAGAACAATCTATTAGTAAATTATTCCCCGAAGTTTGATTTGGGGCTGTTGAAAACGTGGTATTCCTTTTCTTTGGAGAGGTGGCAGGCTTATGCATTTTGTAATTTATGCGTTTAGCAATATGTTGGGGTTCTGCACAACGTCACGCCGATTGATTTTGACATAAGTACTATTTTTAACGAACACAATATTTAGATTTTGTAAAAAGTTACGCCACTTGACCTACTGGCTCAAGTGGCAGGTTCACTCGGCTCAATCGGCGGTTCTATCCTGTCATTCGTCGGATATTTACTACCGTTCATTTTTTATCGCTTCACAGGCTGTATTTGTAGGTTAGTATTGCAAATTCGTCCTTGCTGCAAGGCAAGTATTTATTTATAATCATTAACCGAATAGGAGATATATCATGATATACGACTCACTTTTTCATCAGACGCTAACGAAGATTCCCGGCACAACCAAGGAAGAGATTGGTTTGGCAATAGAGAGTCTTATCTACATTATTGACACCACAGTTAAGAATGCTGTCAAAGATATGGCAACCAAAGCTGATATCAGAGATATGGCAACCAAAGCTGATATCAGAGATATGGCAACCAAAGCTGATATCAGAGATATAGAATTGAGAATGGCAACTAAAGCCGATATCAAAGACATAGAATTGAGAATGGCAACCAAGGCCGACATCAAAGACATGGCGACCAAAGCCGATATCAAGGATATGGAACTTAAGATTTCACAGATGGAAACAAAGTTATTCCGAAGAATGTTTGGAATGGTTATGGCAACGACCCTTCTAAATGTTTCGATTGTGAGTCTGATATTGCAACTACCTTTCTAGCTAAAAGACTTCAACTGAACCGACACTGGTTCTATTCCGATATATCTGCAGTATGCTTATCGGCATGATAGAGGCAAGCAAATAGGGGAGTTATTTATGAATTCAAAGAAAGACTACGGTTTCACATTAATAGAGATATTGATTGCGGTTACGATTTTAGCGATACTGGCAAGCGTTGCGGTATATAACATTGATAGTGGAGATAAAATATCGGAAGCGGAGACGGTCGTATTAAAGCAAGTACTTATCAGTTATGTACCAGAACAGTTAAAAGTTTATTATTTAAGAGGCGATCGTACAGCGTGGAGGAACAGAGTTACACAAATCCAAACCGAGATGGCAGACTGGCCGCGTTTGCAAAGCTCACCGCGCACTGCGACCGTCTATAAAGACGACGGTGTAGAATTAAAATTCAAAACGAGTTATCAAGATCAAAAGCAAAACGAACAGCTGCGCGACATATTGATAAAATCTCCGTTAATCGAAGCGGTGGCTATCGCAGGTTATCGTAAACAGCGATTTACGGTAAAATATAAACTCAACTAATTATTAAATCACTCACGAACAATCAGGAATAAAGGATGACTATCAAAACAGCAGATTTGTGCGATACACATTTACAAGAATTGCAACATATAGCGTTGCCATTAAAAGACTACGGTGGTGTGACAGCTTTCCACGGCGAGATTGCAACTGTGCAATGCTTTGAAGACAATTCGTTCGTAAAAAAAACACTGCAAGAAGCAGGGCGCAATAGGGTGTTACTCGTTGACGGTGGTGGCTCAAAACGTTGTGCGCTGTTGGGTGACTTATTGGCACAGCTGGCAATAGATAATCACTGGCGCGGTGTTGTAATCAACGGCTGTATCAGAGACAGCGATATCATTGCCAACTTGAAGATAGGCGTTAAAGCACTTGCTACTAATCCGCGCAAAAGTGAAAAGAAGGATAGAGGCACTTGCAATATAGAAGTGAACTTCGGTGGTGTAAGTTGCAAGCCTGGTGATTGGCTCTATGCAGACAGCGACGGCATCGTGGTCAGCCCTCAAGCACTATACACTTCATAATCTACTTGACATAAAGGCAACTTATCGTCACAATTTACACTTCTATTGCGTCCCCATCGTCTAGTTGGCCTAGGACTTCGCCCTTTCACGGCGGCAACAGGGGTTCGAATCCCCTTGGGGACGCCATATCATTTATTCGGGATGCCGGTATAAAGTTCGGTAACCGTACCTAATGCCAGTTCTGCAGTTTGTGATATGGTTTCCGCATAAGTAGGGTGAGGATGTACGCTTAAAGCAACATCATAGAGATCGCTATCCATCTCAAGTGCTAGGGCTATTTCTGCAATCAATTCGTCGGCACCTGCACCACAAACGGCACCGCCCAATAATTTCTTGCTTTCGCTATGATAGATTAACTTACTCAAGCCATCGCCTCGTTTTGTGCCAAGCGCGCGCCCGCTCGCTTGCCATGGAAATACTGCGCTTTGACAATCTATTCCTGCTTTGCGCGCCATCTTTTCAGTGATTCCAACCCAGGCGAGTTCAGGGTCGCTGTAGATAACCGACGGAATCGCTTCATCGCTGAAAGAAACCCGCATCCCGGCAGCGTGTTCGGCTGCAACTTTGCCTTGATGCGATGCTTTGTGAGCGAGCATCGGATTGCCAATAACATCACCGACTGCATAAATATCGGTCACATTAGTACGCATACACTCATCAACCATGATAAATCCGTTATCGTCGGTTAGCAAATTGATAGCATCAAGTTTGAGTATGTCGCTATTCGGTAATCTCCCGGTGCTAATCAAAACGGCATCGTAGTGGCGAGTGATAGTAGTGTCTGGTGTTTTTATTTCCGCAAGCAATCGGTTTTTATCATTTTCAATTTTGCCAACTTGGGCTTGGGTGTAGATCACATCACAAATGTTGTTCAATTGGTCTAGCAGTGGTTTACTTATATCGCTATCACACATATCAAGTAATTGCGGTTGGAGTTCGGCAATTTCAACTGCCGATCCAAGCCCTTGATAGATAAAGGCATTTTCTATGCCGATGATACCGCCGCCCACAATCAACAACCGACTAGGAACATGCTTTATGTTCAAGGCATCACCCGAATACATAAGTTGTGTATCATCTGTTTTATTTTCTATACGCCGGTTGCGCGAGCCGGTTGCAATAATTGCTTTGTCAAAGCCTATAGTCTTTGATGACTCGGTCAGTTTTAATTCGTGTTCGGAATGGAAGCAGGCAGTATCGTGTATTATTCGGATATGTCGCTTTTTGGCAAGTGTAGCAAGCCCTTTGTTCAAACGTGCGATGACCGAGTCTTTGAATTGCATCAATGCCTTGGGTTTGATTTCGGGAGCATCAAAGACGATGCCTTGCTCTTTCAAACCTTGTGCAGCCCTAATCACTGCACTTGCATGAAGCAATGTTTTGGACGGAATACAACCCACATTCAAGCAAACACCACCCAATACCGGATAACGCTCAACGAGCGTGACCTCAAAACCTAAGTCGGCAGCTCTGAACGCTGCACTATAGCCGCCGGGTCCGCCGCCGATGACGACTAGATGTTCGTTGCTTTGCGGTTGAGTAGAAGTTGCGCTCATCAGCTCCTACTTGAAAATATCAGATTTAGACAATAATGCTTTGTAATGATTAAGAAAATTTACTGCAGCAACACCGTTATTCAAGCGATGATCGTAGGATAGATGCAACGGTAGCATTAGCTTGGGTACGAATTGTTTGCCATCCCAAACAGGTGTGGTGCGGGCCCGGCTGATACCCAAAATCGCCGCTTCGGGTGCATTGATTATCGGTGTAAATGTGCCACTATCAAGCCCACCTAGATTACTGATGCTGATGCAACCTCCAGACATATCGCCAACACTTAATTTGCCTGCTTCGGCTCGTTGCGCCAGTTGTTTGAGTTCACCGTTTATGGTTTTAATATCTTTTTGATCCACATCTTGTATCACCGGCACAAACAAGCCATGTTCGGTATCAACCACAAAGCCGATGTGATAATAATCTCTAAGCAAAATGGTTTTAGAGTCTTCTAAATAAGCATTAAAGCGAGGGAATTCTTTTAACGAGTGTGCCAATGCTTTGATTAGAAAAGGTAATAAGGTAATTTTGCTTGATTTTTTAGCTCCATTAAAGTGTTGTTTGCGGTAGTCTTCCAATTCACCTATATCAGCTTCACCGTGTTGCCATACATGCGGGATGGTTTGCCATGTGTTTTGCAGATGTTCGGCAGCTGCACGTTGTACTCTGCCGATATTTTCAGTTCGTATATTGCCGAAACGTTTGTAGTCAACTCGTTTTGTTGTCAATGTACTTTGCGTTGCCGATGAAACCGCAGTGCGAAAGTATTGAGCAATATCCGCTCTGGTAATCCGCCCTTTAGCACCAGTGCCAGCGACTGCTGAGAGCTTGACACCAAGCTCACGAGCAAAACGTCTTACCGAAGGGCTGGCACGCAGTGCCGTGGTATCTTCTAAGGCAATAGCATCAGGCGTTTGTTGTTGCATAGCCGATACTTCTTTATCTGTAGCTTGAGTTTGTGGTTCCTCTTGAGGTGGTGTAGTGGTTTGGCTTGCTGTTGTGTCTTCGCTTGGTGTTACAGATTCGAGTCCTGTAGTCTCGGCTTGATTTGTGTCTGTGTCTGTTTCCAGTGTAACTAACAAAGTATTGGTTTTAACCGCATCGCCTACTTTTACATGTATGTTTTTGATTACTCCCGGTTGAGGAGACGGGATTTCCATCGCCGCTTTTTCACTTTCCAAAGTCACGACGCTGTCATCTGCATTGATGGTATCGCCAAGAGTGACTAATATCTCGCTGATTTCAACAACATCAAAGTCGTCTACATTCGGTACGGTTATTTGAGATTCCATAGCAATATCCTATATCGTTTGATTGTCACTGATTATAACGCAAGCATTTTAATTTTGTAGAATTCAGTTTATGCTTGCCACTTTTCGCTAACGTTTTGCCGGGTTTTCGGTGTCGGAGTCAATTTGGTATTTTTCTATTGCTGAAGCTGGTATGTCGGGCGGTAGTTTTTTGTTGTCCGCTAGGGCTTGCAGTGCGGTTAATGCGATATGGTATCTATCTACTTCAAAGAATCGTCGTAGTTGCTCGCGAGTATCCGAGCGTCCGTAGCCATCGGTTCCTAGAGTATAGTAGGGGGCGGGGATGTATGCGCGTATCTGTTCGGCATAGCTGTGCATATAGTCGCTGGCAGCGATGACCGGAATATAGGTTTGAGGTAAGCATTGGGTGATATAAGGTGTACGCTTTTCGGCTAAAGGATGTAATCTATTCCAGCGCAGCGCATCGTATCCATTGCGAGACAACTCAGTGAAGCTGGTCACGCTGTAGACTTCGGCTTCTATATCCCAGTCGTTCTGTAATAGTTCTTGTGCGGCAATACATTCTCTTAAAATTGCACCACTACCCAATAGACGAACCTGAGGGTGAGATGATGACTTCAGGCAATAGATACCGCGAATAATCTGTGCAGCGATATCGCCGGGCATCTCAGGATGTTCATAGTTTTCATTCATCACGGTGATATAAAAGAAGACATTCTCTTGTTTGCCAACCATACGCTTCAATCCGTGATGAATAATCACTGCAAGTTCGTAAGCAAAACAAGGATCGTAACTAATGCAGTTAGGTATCACTGAGGCTTGTAGGTGACTTTGTCCATCCTGATGTTGCAAGCCTTCTCCGGCTAACGTAGTGCGCCCTGATGTTGCCCCAATCAAAAAGCCGCGTGACTCCATATCGCCTGCTGCCCAAGCCAGATCGCCGATGCGTTGGAAGCCGAATATGGAATAGAATATATAAAAAGGCACCATGTTCAAGCTATGCTCACTGTACGAAGTTGCCGCCGCAATCCACGATGAAAATGCGCCTGCCTCAGATATAGATTCTTCCAGTATCTGACCAGATTTATCCTCTTTGTAGTACATGATTTCATCTACATCTTCGGGTTCATAAAGTTGTCCAACCGACGAATAAATACCCAAAGTGCGAAACATTCCCTCCATACCGAAAGTGCGTGCTTCGTCGGGAACAATCGGTACCACATAACGCCCGAACTGTCGGTCTCTGCATAACAAAGTTAAGATGCGTACAAAAGCCATCGTTGTAGAAAAGGCTCTGGGTGTCGGTTTGAGCAGAGCGGAGAGGCTATCGAGACTCGGGTAGGGTAGCGGTGAGGCTTTGCGCAGATGACTTCTTTGTGGCATAAAGCCGCCGAGCTTGGTACGATGTTCGTACAAGTAATGGTATTCGTCGCTGTCTCTGGACAAGGTGATATACTCCAAATTTTCTACTTGCTTGTCGGTGAGCGGCAAGTTAAAGCGGTCGCGCATCGTCTTTAACGATTCTATGTCCATCTTCTTTTGTTGATGCGAGCGGTTTTGTCCTTCGCCCGACTCCCCCATGCCATAACCTTTGACTGTTTTTGCTAAAATCACGGTTGGCTGTTCCTGGTGATTGACCGCTGCGTGATACGCTGCATAGACTTTGTTGGGGTCGTGTCCGCCTCTGTTTAACTTCCATAAATCTAAATCGGACAGGTCAGAAACCATATCAAGTAGCTGCGGGTATTTGCCAAAAAAATGTTTGCGTATATAAGAACCTTCCTTAGCCTTGTAGTTTTGATAATAGCCGTCTATTACTTCTCCCATTCTCTGCACCAATAGACCTTCTTTGTCTTTTTGCAATAAAGGATCCCAATAGGATCCCCAAACGACTTTGATAACATTCCAGCCCGACCCTCTGAAAATAGCTTCTAGCTCCTGAATGATTTTGCCGTTTCCGCGCACTGGTCCGTCCAATCGTTGCAGATTGCAGTTTATAACGAAGGTCAAGTTATCCAGCTTTTCACGACCGGCAAGAGAAATAGCCCCCAATGACTCGGGTTCATCCATCTCGCCATCTCCTAAAAACACCCAAACTCTTCGCCCTTTGCATGTTGCAAGTTTGCGGTTTTCCAAATAATGCATGAAGCGCGCTTGATAAATCCCCATGATTGATGAAAGCCCCATAGAAACAGTAGGGAATTGCCAAAAATCGGGCATTAATTTAGGGTGTGGATAAGAAGGTAAGCCCTGTTCGCCGATTTCAAAACGAAATCCGTTGAGTTGTTTTTTGGAGAGACGTCCCTCTAGGAATGCTCGCGCATAAATACCCGGCGAGCTGTGTCCTTGAATGAACAATAAGTCGCTACCGTCGGGATGGTTGGGTCCCTTAAAGAAGTGGTTAAACCCCACATCGTAAAGTGTTGCGGCGGATGCAAATGTTGCGATATGCCCACCTATGCCACTAGCTTTTTTGTTCGCACGAATCACCATGACTGCGGCATTCCAGCGTATCAATGAGCGAATCCGGTGTTCTATCGCATTATCGCCCGGGCTTGCCGCTTGTTCGTCAACCGGGATGGTATTGATATAAGGGGTGTTTGCGATGGTGCTTGGCGCAGAGATACCTTGCGCCTGTGCATACTCTTCTATACGTTTTAGTAAATAAACGGCGCGCTTTTTACCAGCTATTTCGGTAACATCGTCCAGCGCATCAAGCCACTCTCTAGTTTCTTGCGGGTCGCTGTCTATCATCGGCATATCAATTACGCAAGCGAACACCTCGCACTAGTAACTGCAGGCAAATAGTTACCAAAACAAACAAACATACAGCCAAGATAATCAGTGATTTGGAAATATCTACATCACTAAATCCCATGCTGGCGTGTCTAAATACATCTATCATATAAAAGATCGGATTGAACAAAGTTATGTTGCGCCATACTTCAGGCAGTATTTCCACCGAATAAAAGACACCACCTAGATAGGTCAAAGGCATTAAAATAAAGGTAGGAATGATTGAAATCCCATCAAAACTTCTGGCGTAAATACCGTTGATCATGCCGGCGACAGAAAATACCGCAGAGGTCAAAAGTAACACGACAACCGTCAAACCGAAATCAGGGAAGGGAAGGGTTGCAAACAATAAGGAGACTACCCAGACGACTAGACCTACGACCAAACCTCTTGCCATGCCGCCGGCAATAAAGCCGATCATCAATATGTATGCCGGCATCGGCGAGATAAGCATCTCCTCTATGTTTTTGTGAAAACGGGTGCTGTAGAACGAGGTGACGACATTGCTGTAGGAGTTGGTGATTACTGCCATCAGGATTAATCCTGGAATAATGTATTCCATATAGGTGTAACCTCCCATCCCTGAGAGTTGTCGACCAACCAGCTCTCCGAAGATGACGCAATACAATATCGTCGTTATCGCCGGTGGTAGTAAAGTCTGTATCCAAATACGCATAAAACGTAATATCTCTCGTCTCAATAGCGTGTAAAGCACTATCGCTATATATTGCAGGTAGTCAAATCTAGTCTCGTTCATTGTACATGTCCTTTAATATTGGAATTGCTTAACGATAAAGCATCGTGTTCGGACACTAATTTCAAGAACAATTCTTCCAAGCGGTTGGAGGTATTGCGCAGACTCAACAAGCGAATGTTGTGTCGCGACAACTCAGTAAATACTCGCGCCAAATCAGTCTTGGAATTGGTGATCACCTCTAAGGTGTACGAATCAATCTGCTTTAAGGTTACCGAATCAATGGTCGGCATATTATCTGCAGTGATAGGTTCGGTTAGATAAAGAGTGAACGATTCTGAGTCTGAGCTATTGAGTAGATTACGCATCGTTGTGTTGGTAATGATTTTCCCTTGATCTATGATGGCAATATTGCGGCATAATTTTTCGGCTTCCTCCAAGTAATGCGTGGTGAGTATGATGGTCGTACCCTGTTCGTTCAATTCGGTTAGAAAATTCCAAATCATGCGGCGTATCTCTATATCAACACCAGCAGTCGGCTCGTCTAAAATCAGTAGCTGAGGCTGGTGTAGCATCGCTCGGGCAATCATCAATCGTCGCTTCATCCCTCCTGAGAGATTGCGCGCCTCTTGACTACGCTTTTCCCATAAGCCTAAATTTTTAAGATGCTGTTCTGCGTGCCGGCGTGCTTTACGAGGTGGCACCCCGTAATAACCTGCTTGGTTGATTAAAATTTCAATGACTGGTTCAAATTGGTTAAAGCTGAACTCTTGAGGCACCAGCCCAATGTACTGTTTGGCTTTGTTAAAATGTGTGTCTATGTTGAGGCCATATATATCTACTTTACCTGCAGTTTTTTTGATTAACGAAGTGATGATGCCGATAGTCGTAGATTTACCTGCTCCGTTAGGACCTAATAGGGCAAAGAAATCGCCATGCTCTACAACTAAACTGACATCGCTCAGAGCTTTTTGTCCGTTTGGGTAGGTTTTGTCTAAATTTGAGATACGAAGAGCGGCTTCCATGATGCCTATTGTACGATATACAATGACAATATGCTGGGGCTGTTGAAAAATAGAACCACCGATTGAGCCGAGTGAAACCACCACTTGAACCAGTAGGTCAAGTGGCGTAACTTTGTACAAAATCTAAATATTGTGTTTATCAGAAACACTACATATATCTAGCAAGATAAGGTTTTGCACATTGGTATTCGGGTTTATTGAGTAATTGAGCAAATTGCCTGTTCATATATTCTATTGATTGGGATGAATTTAATTTGTTCTTTGCTCTACTTCCTCGTGATTTTTGCGAAATACTCTGATACCGTTGGTAACGCCTCATAAGGGTTTTATAGCGTTTTTCAGGCGCATTAAAAAACTGCTTCAGTTTGTATATCTCCACTTGTGGTTCGGTTAATAAATCCTCATAGTAGATCAACATTTTTTTACCATCAAAGCGATCATAAGCAACGATTAGATCTAAGTATTGATAAAATTCCATACTTACTTTTGACATACATGTGGAGTAATCTCTGATTAGTAATATAAGCGATGAGTTTTTAGTAAGAGGGTAAGGATGATGCTTTTTATATATAGAAAAAGGTTTGCTCATATTTACATGAATTAATGGCAGCATGAACTTAATTCTTCGCAGACATATAGACGCATCATTAAGATTTTTAATATTGGTACCACAGCTAGGGCGACCAGTTAAATATTCAACTATAAATCGTACCCAAGTATTACCACTACAAGGATATGACCACAATGCTGTATGATCAGTTTTAATGCGTTTTCTCTTAGAAATCGGATGGTATTTGTTTAGACCCCTGAGAGTTCTTATTGCTAATACAAGTTTTTCAAGGCATGTATGATAGTAATTTTTGTACATTGACAGTTTTAGGCTTTTCAGAATATATCAGTGCGTATAGTCAATAATGTTTTTCAATTATACTAAAGTTTGCCTGTTTTACGATTTTAAGTCTGCCCTTGCGAGCGCAAAGTAGAACCGTCGTTTGTTGCAGTGGCACAAACGGCGTGACATTGTGCAGAACCACAGCATGATTGCTAAACGCATACATTACAAAATGCATGCGCCTGCCACCCCTCCAGAGGAGGGGAATGTACTAATACAGATACTTTTTCAACAGCCCCATGCGTGGTTGTTGAAAAAGTACGTCGCTTGCCCTGTAAAAGAGCAAGCGACGAATTTATTATTGTTATAAGGTTGCCGAGAGAATCTCTAGGTTGTTCACTGCATCCATAATGGCTTCGTGTTCAGCCGGGCCCATTGGTATTAAACCTCTTTCTATTAAATAACCTTCCGGACCAGTTGCCTCAGGGTTGATGAACGCTTTGGCGTATTCGGCAAGACCTGGGATAACACCTACATGCTGTTTTTTCACATAGAAGTATAAGGCTCTGGATATGGGATAGCTACCATCGGAGATGGTTTCAAAGACCGGAGACACATCGCCGATTAAAGCACCTTGCACGATATCCATATTCTGCTCAAGGAAACTAAATCCAAAAATTCCAAAAGCATCGGGATTAACGCTGAGCTTCTGCACGATGAGGTTATCGTTTTCACCGGCTTCTATGTATGCGCCGTCTTCACGAATACTATGGCAGCGTGCTTTGTATGCACTTTTATCGACAGACTTCATTGCACTAATCCAATCATATTTTTTGCAGCCACCTTCCATTCCGAGCTCTACGAAAGCATCACGAGTGCCCGAAGTGGGCGGAGGACCTAGCACCATAATCTCTTTTTGGGGTAGGTCTGCGTTGACATCGCTCCACATTTTGTGAGGATTAGGCACAAATGACTCCGAGCCGTCGGGGTTGGGAATGTCTTTGGCAAGTGCCAAGTAGATATCCTTAAGCTCAACTTTCATCATATCGGCTTTTTTAGAATTGGCTAACACGATGCCGTCATAGCCTACTTTGACTTCGATAATTTCACTGACACCGTTTTCACGGCAACTATCAACCTCGCTTTGTTTAATGCGGCGAGATGCGTTGGTGATATCCGGTGTTTGTACTCCGAGTCCTGCGCAAAATAGCTTCAAGCCACCGCCGGAACCAGTCGATTCTATTTTGGGGGTTTTGAAACTAGTGGTTTGACCGAAATGTTCGGCGACTACGGTTGCAAATGGATATACCGTTGAAGAACCGACGATGGAGATTTGCTCTCTTGCATCGGCGATGCCGATACTCAAAACAAACAATCCAGCGAGGGCAAGGTAAGATCGAAATTTTTTCATTCTATACTCCTAATAGTTAATCAAATTATTGCTAGGAATAATCCTGCAATGCCACTATAATGACGGGAGAATATGACAGGAATATGTAAAAATGGAATTATCTAGGGATATTGATGCAGCCGTCGGTATCAAAATGAGAGTAAATCTCGGAATATGGTAAAATCACTACACAGGAGCAAATAGAGATGTCAGAAATCGCACTATACAACGCATTTACAAAGTTAGGCCTAAAGCACGATGAAGCAAAGGAAGCCGTTGCTGATGTTGCAAGTTCAAAGAATGTAGCAACTAAAATGGATATATCAGAAGTAAAGGCAGACATTGCAGAGCTAAAGGCGAATAGCGTAGCAACTAAAATGGATATAGCAGAGCTAAAGGCAGATAACAAGGCAACTAAAATGGATATAGCAGAGCTAAAGTCAGATAACAAGGCAATAAAGTGGATGTTAGGCTTATTACTCGCAATCAATGTTGCCTATATTGTGTCAGCAGTTGGCTTGATGATACGGTTTTTATAAACAATAGGTGATGGTGATTCAACCTCGAAATTAAGAGCAACCTCCCTAAGCCAAGTTCATCCCGTAGCCGCTACACATCCCGGGGTAACGTCAATGATTTTCACACAGACACCACGCAACAAACAATGGTATTTTTACCCGCTGATATTGCTATTGTTATCGGCGTGCGGCGATACGGTATGGAACAATCCGTACGGAGAATCGACCGACAATAGCTATTATTCCAGTTTCACCGAACGCCCCAAACATTTAGATCCGGTGCGTGCGTATAGTAGCAACGAATACGCGATTCTGGGGCAGGTATACGAGCCAGTGTTGCAATACCATTACCTAAAGCGACCTTATCAACTCATCCCGCTAACCGCTAATCGGATGCCGACTTTATCTTATGTGGACGCAGAGGGGTATAGCACTGATGAGGAGAACGCAACCTATATCGTCTACGATATAGAAATAAACCCAGGTATTTTGTTCCAACCACATCCAGCTTTTGTAACCTCAGGTGACGGCTATTTATATCATGCAATGTCCGACGAACAATTAGCCGAGATAGAGCGGCTGTCAGATTTCAGCGAACAAGCGACGCGTGAATTGAAAGCTGCTGACTATGTTTATCAAATCAAACGCTTGGCAGACCCGGCACTCTATTCGCCGATTGCCAGTATTCTGGAGCAATACATCGTTGGCTTCCCAGAGTTCAGGGCACGCATAAAGGACTTGCGTGAAGACTTTGCGCGCGAGGCATGGTTCGATTTGCGCAACGAGCAGATGGCAGGCGTAGAACTCATTGACGATTATCGCTATAGAATAACGGTGAGCAAGGATTATCCGCAATTTATCTATTGGCTTGCGATGCCGTTTTTTGCGGCAATGCCGTGGGAAGCCGATCGCTTTTATCATCAGCCGGGACTCAAAGAACGCAATATAACGCTCGATTGGTTTCCGATAGGCACGGGGGCGTTTATGATGACTGAGAACAACCCCAACTTGCGGATGATGCTAGTGCGCAATCCTAATTTTAGAGCCGACTATTATCCTACCGAAGGCGATACTGGAGACCAAGAGCGGGGTCTTTTGGCTGATGCAAATAAACAGCTGCCGTTTATCAACAAGGTCATCTACAGCTTAGAGAAAGAGAGTATTCCGTATTGGAATAAATTTTTACAAGGTTATTACGACAGCTCAGGCATCAGCACCGACAGCTTTGATCAAGCGATACAAATAGGCAAACAGGGTGAATTGGATTTGACCGATTTTATGATTGATAAAGGCATCCAATTGTCGGTTTCTTATCAGCTATCTACTTTTTACATAGGGTTTAATATGCTGGATCCGATTGTCGGCGGTGACGGCGAGCGAGCTAGAAAATTGCGGCGAGCGATATCTATTGCGATAGATATGGAAGAGTTCACCTCTATTTTTCTAAACGGGCGCGGCTTATCGGCGCAAGGTCCGCTACCGCCCGGCATGTTTGGCAATGTATCGGGTGTCGAGGGCATCAACCCCTATGTCTACGATTGGGTGGACGGGCAAGCTCGGCGCAAACCCTTATCCGAAGCTAAGCGTTTATTGGCAGAAGCCGGCTACAAAGACGGCATAGATCAACAAACCCAAAGACCTCTGGTGATAAATTTTGATGCAGTGGGGACGGGACCTGATGCCAAAGCGTTGCTAAACTGGTTGCGCAAGCAGTTCGATAATCTGGGTGTGCAGTTGGTGATACGCAACACCGACTATAATCGTTTTCAAGACAAGCTGAACAAAGGCACCGCACAAGTGTTTCGCTTGGGATGGAATGCCGATTATCCCGACCCGGAGAATTTTTTCTTTTTGTTCTACGGCCCCAATGCAAAAGTTACTTACGAAGGTGCGAACTCTTCCAATTATCAAAACCCGCGTTTTGACGAGATGTTTGAACGGATGCGTAGTCTGCCGAACGGTGCCGAGAGACAAGCGTTAATAGACGAAATGCTGGATATCCTACGCTACGATGCGCCATGGGTTTGGGGTATCCATCCTAAATCTTTCGCACTCTATCACGATTGGTTGGGCAATGTAAAACCGAATCAGCTGGCACATAATAGACTAAAATACCTCAACATAAACAGCGAGTTGCGTGCCCAAAGGCGAGTAGAATGGAATCAGCCGGAGCTTGTGCCGATTTTGATTTTCCTGCTTGTACTGTTCATTGCTGTTTTGCCTGCTGTTTATATCTATAAAAAACGACAACGAGCGGTTGCGTTATGATTAACTACCTATTTCGTCGAGTTGTTTATGCGATACCTATTTTGATAGGTGTCAACCTGCTGACCTTTGCGTTGTTTTTCGTCGTCAACTCACCCGACGATATCGCCCGCATGCACTTGGGCGATCGTCATGTCACACAAGCGCAGATAGATTTCTGGAAAAGCGAGCGCGGCTACGATAAACCTTTGTTATATAACGGTGAACAGCAGGGTTTGAGCGCATTCTCCGATACCATCTTTTACGAAAAATCGGTGCGCCTATTCGCATTTGATTTCGGCCCTTCGGATAGCGGACGCAACATTGCCCACGATATTACGCAACGTATGTGGCCGAGCTTAGCGATTGCGATACCGACTTTGCTAATCGGCTTGCTGGTTAATATCAGCTTTGCATTGTTCATGGTGTTTTTCAGGGCAACTTATGTCGATTTCAGTTCGGTCGTATTGTGCGTCGTTTTGATGTCTATCTCGGCACTTTTTTATATCATCGGCGGGCAATATCTATTTGCCAAAATACTCAATCTGGTGCCTATCTCAGGGTATGACACTGGCATTGATGCCATCAAATTCGTCATACTTCCAGTGTTGATCGGTGTCGTTAGCGGCATTGGGGCAGGCAGTCGCTGGTACCGTACGATTTTCCTTGAGGAAATCTCCAAAGATTATGTTACTACTGCAAGAGCCAAAGGGCTGAGCGATTTTTATATCCTGTTCAACCATGTGTTGCCGAATGCGATGATCCCAATACTCACCGGTGTCGTTGTCGTCTTGCCGTTGTTGTTCTTGGGGAGCTTAATCATAGAGTCCTTTTTCGGCATCCCTGGTCTAGGCAGTTATACCATAGATGCGATTGCCCGAGAGGATTTTGCAATCGTCAGAGCGATGGTCTTTTTGGGTTCATTCCTATACATCATCGGCTTACTGCTGACCGATATTTCATATACCTTAGTTGATCCGAGGGTGCGTTTAGAATGATTAAGCCGGTTATCCTGTTAAGCGATGCGTTCTTTTTCGTATTGATCGGATTGTTCGCGGTATATTTTTATTATGCACGCACGCGCCCTCATCTGCGTGCGATTTGGAGAAAACTTGCACGTAACAAAGTGGCAATGATCTCCTCAGTGTTTCTGATGTTCTATTTCATGGTTGCATTTCTAGACTCGCTGCATTTTCATAAGGCGTTGGATCAACGGGGTGCCAACAACGAGGTTATCTATTCAAACGAAATCGTCAGCGTTTTGGATCAGATCTTATTGCCGCTACACGAGCGTACTGAGAAAAGCTATGCGGCACCTTTCGCAACACATGCCTATGTCAAAGAGTTCTTTGTCGATGACGGAGTGACCAAACAGCATTACCCGCGCCTGCAATACGGCGGCGCACACTTGGATGACCCCGAACTGCAAAAGGCTTTTGATATTGGTGTGCGCATCGTCACAGGGGTGTTCTTCGGATTGCTGAGCTTTCTTTTCATTTACTTGCTGATTTGCTTTTTCTACGCCAAGCGTGCATCCAAACCCATAGAGCGGGTTGTGCCGATGTTGATACACGACCATCACGAATTGCCATGGCGGGCAGTGATGATAACCTTGATGCTACTCGTTGTGATGATTTTCACGATTGCCTATATGAGTCAATACTATCATGTGCTAGGCACTGATAAAATTGGCTCGGATGTGCTGTATCAAGCAGTCAAAAGCATACGCACTGGGTTTTTAATCGGCACACTAACGACTCTGATAATGCTACCTTTTGCGCTAGTCCTGGGGGTTTGTGCCGGCTATTTTCTGGGCAGGATAGACGATGTCATCCAATATCTGTATACAACGCTGAACTCAGTGCCGGGTGTACTTCTGGTTGCTGCGTCAATTCTGCTACTCCATGTTTATATGGATCAGAATCCTGAGCAATTTAATAATCTGACCGAACGCTCGGATTTGCGATTGCTGTTTCTATGCGGCATCCTCGGCATTACCAGTTGGACAGGCTTGTGCCGTCTGCTACGAGCCGAGACATTAAAGATCAAAGAAATGAATTATATAGAGGCTGCGCAAGTGTTGGGCATCCCGCAGTGGCAAGTGTTGCTACGCCATATTTTACCGAACGTGATGCATATCGTGTTCATCACGATTGCACTGGATTTTAGCGGCTTGGTGCTGGCTGAGACGGTGCTGTCATACATCAACATCGGCGTAGACCCGACGATGAATAGCTGGGGAAATATGATCAATAGCGCGCGCTTAGAGATGGCGCGCGAGCCGATAGTCTGGTGGCCGTTGCTCGCAGCGATGATTTTCCTATTCGGGTTGGTGTTGTGTGCAAATCTTTTTGCCGACGGTGTTAGAGACGCGTTTGATCCTCGTACTGCGGAGTCCGCCAAATGAAACCCTTGTTGCGTGTTCGTGATTTAACGATAAGGACCATAGACCCAGCGCAAGGCGGTGTGCTGGTTGATAACATCAGCTTTGATATAGCCGAAGGGCAGAGCTTTGCGTTGCTGGGAGAATCGGGGTCAGGTAAATCGCTGACCGCATTGGCTTTGTTGCGCTTGCTGTCGTCCAATTTGCAAATCTGTTCGGGTTCTGTAGAACTAAACGGCACTGATTTACTCAAACTGCCGGCATCACAAATGCGCTTTTATCGTGCTGCCAAACTGGCAATGATCTTTCAAGAACCGATGACCTCTTTCAATCCAGTGATGAAAGTAGGCAAACAGATTTTAGAACCGCTAGCACTGCATCGCAAGCAGAAAGGTGCCGAGGCGCACAAGAGCGCATTACAGTTGTTTGAGGATGTAGGACTGCCGGATCCCGAGCGCGTATTTCAATCGTATCCGCATCAGCTGTCGGGTGGTATGAAACAACGAGCGATGATTGCGATGGCATTGGTGGCAAATCCTGCTTTGTTGATTGCCGACGAACCGACCACCGCATTGGATGTGACGATACAAGCGCAGGTGCTTGAACTATTGTGCGATCTACAAAAACGCCGTGGCATGGCAATGCTGTTTATCTCTCACGATTTATCAGTGGTCAGCAATGTTGCCGAGCGTATCGCAGTGATGCGATACGGCAAGATATTGGAGGAAGCGAATGCCGATATATTTTTCAAGCAGGCGCGCCACGACTATACCCGCAGTCTTTATCAAATGCTACCCGACCAATCCAAACGCGGCTATCTATTAAACCCCGAAGGGCAACTACAAAAACTTGATGGTGCCGATAGAACTTCGCAGGGCAGGGTAGAGGTTGACGATTTAGCCGTCCATTTCCAATTACGTAGCGGGTTGCTGAGGCAAATAAAACATACCGTAAAAGCCGTAGACGGTGTTTCGTTCACGCTACGACGCGGGAGGACGCTGGCATTGGTTGGTGAGTCGGGGAGCGGTAAAACAACCATTGCCAGAGCTCTGCTGGCTTTGAATAGACCCAGCCGTGGGAAAATCCATATTGTCGCAGAGAGCGGAGGGCCTGAGCCGGTAGATGATATCAAAGCACAAACGCAGATCGTGTTCCAAGATCCGTTTTATTCGCTGAACCCTAAGATGTCTATTGCACAGATTCTAGGCGAAGCTCTACTATGCAAAGGGTGTGATGATTTGGATGCCGAACTGAACAGATTATTGGAGCAGGTCGGTTTAAGCAATGATTATCTAAGACGCTATCCGCATCAGCTGTCGGGCGGTCAACGTCAGCGTATTTGCATCGCCAGGTCGCTTGCGGCAAAACCAGATTTCATTATATGGGACGAACCCACCAGCGCATTGGATGTGCTGGTGCAAGCACAAATACTCAATCTATTACAAGAACTGCAAATACAACTCAATTTGGGCTACCTATTCATTACCCACGATATCTCTATCGTTGCCTATCTAGCACACGAAATTGCAGTCATTTATAAAGGAAAAATCATAGAATATGGAGATACCATGAACATTTTATCAAAACCAACGCACGACTACACCAAAGAACTATTGGCAGCCGTGCCTACGATTTCCGTCGCCTAACAATATGATTGTGTCGTGTCTGAAAAAATATTTCATACACCGTAGGGGAGGGTATTGCATTTTGCAATGAATACGCTGCCCACCATCTTAGAGTTCTGCACAATGTCACGCCGATTGACCTACTGGTTCAATCGGCGATTCAATATGCCCTCCCTAAAGTATTGTCATCGCACAAACCCAACCGCTCCGCGCCATCAAATCATGCAAACCACCCGTAGGGGAGGGCTAACATGGGGCTGTTGAAAAAGTGTTTGCATTGGTACATTCCCCTCCTGTGGAGGGGTGGCAGGCGCAGCCTGACGGGGTGGTTGTGGTGGTTCTGCACAAAGTCACGCCATTTGTGCTACTGCAACAAATGGCGGTTCTATTTTTCAACAGTCCCACATGCCCTCCCTAAAGTATTGTCATTGCACAAACCCAACCGCTCCGCGCCATCAAATCATGGTTCCCATAAATAAATATAAAACACTTTTTCAACAACCCAATGTTTAACTTTAAGAAAAAACGTATTGAAAGAACCCCATCCCAAAACTCCTTGTTACTGGACGAATGGTATCAAAGCGATGTCAATAGAAAACTATGGATGGAAACTGAACCCGCGTTGCAGCCGTGGCTGGAGAGAACAATGGGCTATTACGCCGCGCATATCGCATCCTTTCAGGTAGGCGAAGAATTATTATCTTGTAGTCGCGTACGCACTCAATGTATTGTCAATGCAGCTCGGTATTCTGACACCGGTATACTTGCCAATTTCGCTTCTTTACCGTTTGATACCGAGAGCATGGATCTGATCATCGCACACCATGTTTTTGAATTCATCCCGCATCCGCACGAGTTTTTGCGCGAAATCGATAGAGTGTTAATCTCCGAAGGGTCGCTTATAATAATCGCTTTCAATCCAATAAGTTATCAGGGTTTATTCAAGCTGTTTCAACTACACGGACGAGCCAACCCACCGTGGTGTGGCAACTTCTATACCCCTTTTCGTGTAAAAGACTGGCTCTCAGTGCTAGGCTTTAAGGTAAAAGAATTACATTATTTTGCCCCCCCTTTGATTCAATACAAAAACCACCCCGGCTATGCGGGCAAAATCTCGCGCGGTTGCAAGCGATTTATGAAATGGGGTAGCTCCTTTTATGCAATACTTGCAGTAAAACAAGTCTCGCGCATGATACCGTTAGGTCCGATATGGAAAGATCGCATGATAAAGCCCGAAGCCCCACAGCCGACCGCTTAAGGAATCTGCTTTGCCAGACATAAAACCCATTCATATTTATACTGACGGCGCATGCCGAGGCAATCCAGGACCAGGCGGTTGGGCGGCAATACTGGTTTACGGAACTTACGAAAAAATACTCTGCGGCGGCGAGCATAACACCACTAATAACCGCATGGAACTCACCGCAGCGATACAAGGACTCTCGGCAATCAAACTAGAAAAACTCAAAGGCAAGAAACACATCGTTTATCTCACAACCGACTCGCTTTACCTCAAAAACGGCATACAGATGTGGATTGCCGGCTGGAAAAAAAACAACTGGAGAACAGCGAACAAAAGAGTAGTCAAAAACCAAGACCTATGGAAAGAACTAGACCGTCTGAACGCACTGATGAAAATCAAATGGCGATGGGTCAAAGCTCACAGCGGCTATTTGGAGAACGAACGCGCCGACCAAATCGCAAAAGACAGCATCCCTCTGTAGGTGACATTCCCCTTCACGCGTTGTCCTTGCACAAATAATCCATTTATCCATCTAATTTATGATACTGGTAGGGGAGGGCTAACATGAGACTGTTGAAAAAGTGTCTGCATTAGTACATTCCCCTCCTGTGGAGGGGTGGCAGGCGAAGCCTGACGGGGTGGTTGTTAAGGTTCTGCACAATGTCACGCCGATTGATTTTGATATATGTGATGTTTTTAACGAACACAGCATTTAGATTTTGCACAAAGTTACGCCACTTGACCTACTGGCTCAAGTGGCGGTTCTATCTGACGAGGTGGTTGTGGCGGTTCTGCACCAGCCAAATCTCCTCTGTGAAATTCTAACGATTATAGAAACCTAATCATTAAGCCAACGGCAGCAATAACTATTGCCGCAACACCTAACCCTACAATTATCATGCGCCATGTTAATTGGTATTTTAATTCCAATAAATCCATTTTTGTTGCTACATCTTTTGAATTTGCAACATCGGCAACAGCCTCTTTTGCTTCGGCATCAGTGACACCGTCTATTTTTCTCAATGTGTCATATAACGCTATTTGAGACATTTTCAGATTTCCTTGTATATAAGTTATCAAATATTAATCGGCAAGCTAGGTCAATATTGTAAACGCCTTTGCCATACATCAACCAACATCTATGTTATATCCATAAAAGGTCCAAGTCCAATATGTATCTGGCATTATTCAATCGTACAACCCCAGGCATGATATAATTTCCCTTAACATTCATCCTTAATATGATCAAAAAGCTAAGCGCAATAAAAGATTTCTCTAATCTTCGACTTACCTTTCAAACAGCCTCTCTACTTGCATGGTTTTTATTATCCGGTATTTGCTATGCGCAAACCAATGCTCAAGTTCAAGTGCGGGTATTCATGGAAGGTCTGCTCAAGCCGATACCGGAAATGGTGCGTGTTGATGGCGGAGAGTTTGACATCGGGATATCCGACAACACACCCACCTCACCACACAATCAATATTGGAGAAACGGTGACATCGTAACCGCACAAACCGGCAATGTAGAGTCGCCACGAAAGCAGATTACCCTCCAGTCTTTTGAAGTCAGCAAACACGAAATAACCCGAGAGCAATTTAAGTTTTTCCTTAATAGTTCAGGAAGGAGCTCTTATCATAGTGTGTGGGATGATCCTAACTATTATTTGCAACAAGCCGACCACCCGGCGGTGTATGTATCGTGGAGAGATGCCCGAGCTTATGTGAGGTGGCTATCCGACGAAACCGGACAAGGTTATCGCTTATTGAGTGAATCGGAATGGGAATATGTAGCACGAGCAAGAACCCAAACCGACTATCATTTCGGTAATACAATTTCAACGCGGCAAGCAAACTTTGCAGGTGGTAATATAAACGGCACTACTTCGGTAGGCAGTTATCCTGCCAATGATTTCGGGTTGCACGATGTTCACGGCAATGTATGGGAATGGGTACGGGATTGCTTCACTAATAACTACGAGGATATACCCAATAACAGCAATGCTGTTGTTGATGCAAACATCTGTGAAGGGTCAGACAACAGAGTGCTTCGTGGCGGTGCCTGGGATAGCGATAACCCATCACTACTACGCTCAGCACAACGCGGCACAGGTTCAAGTGATAGACACTTTAACAATGTCGGCTTCCGCATTGCCCGCACGATTTCAGCACCGCAAATAGCCTCACCTGAGCAAAATCAAAGTTTTACATTGGGGTGGGAAGATAGAAGCCTAAGAAGAATGGATATCCCGGTCGAAATTAACTTTATAAAACCTGATACAAATCCCATTGAGATGACACTAAGATTAGATCGTGGCGGAGAGTCGGTAATATTAGCAAGACCCTCGGAACCTATAACTTTTCCTTCTAGTGGCAGCACAAGAACGGAGACATTTAGAATTATCGCCCAAAGCATAGGTGCGACGACGCTAACCATTGTTGTGACTGATGGATTGGGGAATCAAAGTGAAACGAAGATACGCGTGATAGTAAGATCCATCAGCCCGCAAATGGTGCAGGTTGGGGCAGGGGAATTTAATATGGGATCGTCAATGATGAGCGAGAGGCCTAGACATCCCGTCAATATTCCCGTGCCTTTTGAAGTCGGTCGCTATGAAATAACCCGAGAGGAGTTTAAGTTCTTTCTGGATAGCTCGGAGGATATCACCCCTCACGATATATGGAATAGTCCGGCATTTTATCAGCAAGCCAATCATCCTGCGGCGTATGTATCGTGGCGGGATGCCCGAGCCTATGTGAGATGGTTATCGGATAGAACCGATCAGGAATATAGATTATTGAGCGAATCAGAATGGGAATATGTAGCACGAGCAAGAACGGAAACCAATTATCATTTCGGTAATACGATTAGGGTGCAGCAAGCAAACTTTGCAGATAGTAATATAAACGACACTACTTCGGTAGGCAGTTATCCTGCCAATAATTTCGAGTTACACGATGTTCATGGCAACGTATGGGAATGGGTGCAGGATTGCTGGCACGACAACTATCAAGGTGCACCGACGGATGGTAGTGCTTGGACGAATTCTTGTCCTGATAGGAATAATTACGTAGCTCGTGGTGGTGGCTGGAATGAACCATCTAATAATATACGCTCTGCGAGCCGTACTAGTTTTAGCAGGGCTATACAACAAAACAACTTAGGCTTTCGCATTGCTCGCACATTACCACTTACAATAGTCAACTCGCTAGCGGATAAATCTTATTTGTTGCTAATTGAGGGACATGACAATAATAGAAGGGTAACTTTACTCGAGGAGGATGGCGATAATAGAGAAGAGATTGAAGATAAAACTTTGCAAGTTCAAGTTAGGGTGACTGCTAGAAGAGCTGAGGTCTCTATGGAACTCCAATTAGAACCTGCTGATAATTCGATGTCTATTACTCCCGCATCTCCGATCATCGTCGGCCCACCTAATCAAAGAGAAAGAACCGCAAGTTTTATGCTAGATGCAAAGTCTCCTTATGCCTACGGTAAAACGATAATTACGATCGTTGTGACCGATAATTCCGGGAATACGGCACAGGTGAATATACCAGTGGAAACCATTCCTATTCCCGAAATGGTGGAAGTGCCAAGAGGACGTTTCACGATGGGTGCTGTGTCGGGTGATACAGATGCGAGTTCGAATGAGAGGCCGCCACATACTGTCAATATTCGCCGTTCATTTTACGTTGGCAAATACGAAGTGACTCGAGGACAATATAGAGCATTCGCCAGTTCGACCGGGCGCACGAAAGGCACTGATTGCGATTGGGAAAATCCAGGGTTTTCTCAAACCGACAATCATCCGGTGGTATGTGTTTCATGGAATGATGCCAATGCTTATAAAAACTGGTTGCAAGCTAGAACTGGTCAAGCATATCTATTATTAAGCGAATCGCAATGGGAATATGTAACACGGGCAGGGAGAGCAATGCAGAGATATTCTTTCGGTAATACGATTACAACGCAGCAAGCAAACTTTTCAGGTAATAATATAAACGGTACTACTTTAATCAGCCGTTATTCCGCGAATAGTTACGGGTTACACGATTTGCATGGCAATGTATGGGAATGGGTGGAAGATTGCTGGCACGCAAATTACAATAACGCACCAAATAACGAATTCAGTTGGGGAAGTGAAAATGGTGGTGATTGTAGTAACCGTGTGCAACGCGGCGGAGGCTGGAATGATAATTCGAGTGCTTTACGCTCCTCCAACCGCAGGAGCAAGCCCATAGGCGAACGACACAATACCTACGGCTTTCGCATGTCCTGCAGTCCCTGCACCTTCAATTAAACAAACATTCCATAGAATTGTAGGGGCGGATTTATATATCCGCCCTAACGCGTTATCCTTGCACAACCCCAATCGCTCTGCGCCACATAATCCCGTAAACCATCCAACGCGATGCGTCTGTACGAACAATCCATTCGGGGCTGTTGAAAAAGTATCCTCATCAAACAAACTCAACCGCTTCGCGCCATTGAATTTACGAAACTGGTAGGGGCGGACCATTCCCCTCCTCTGGAGGGGTGGCAGGCGAAGCCTGACGGGGTGGTTGTGGTGGTTCTGCACTAGACAATTACCTCCTACGATGCATGATGGTACTTTTTCAACAGCCCCACATGCCCTCCCGCAACGCGTTGTCCTAGCACAACCCCAACCGCCTCGTGCCATCAAATTTATGAAACTGGTAGGGGCGGATTTGCATATCCGCCCAAACGTACCATCTCGCACCAATGTAACCGCCACGCGCCACCCAATCACGTAAATCACCCAAGCGCGTCGCTTCTGCGCTAGCCAATTCCTTTCCTCTGGAGGGATGTCAAGCCTATACATTTTGTAATGCATGCGTTTAGCAATCATGTTAAGGTTCTCAAGGAAGTTAAATAATGGTTTTTGTGGTTAAACTAGTCATTATTCGTAGGTGGTAATTCTAACGGAGTAATCAAGTTAATATATGGCAGTGCTTTTGGTGAGCGATCTTTGAAATACTTTTCAGCGTGTTTAGGCAACCATTCCTTGTTAAAATAATTCTTAAAGGCAGCAAGATATTCATTAGGATAAAGCCTAGCTTGAACATCATGCCTACTATCAGAGAACTCATGAGTATATGTATGAAAGCTCTCTGGACTTATTCCTTTCTTGCGCAGAAAGCTTGAAAACATTCTGCCAGTAGAAGCGTCAGGAAGCATTTTGTCTGGCATAAAAAAACCAGCTTCCTCTAGAGGTGCTATTAAGTTTAAGTATATCTCGTTTAGCATAGAAAAATGAGTGTGGGGTATTTTTGCTGTATTCTTTATATATCTTTTAACATGAGGGGGCATATAGCCAGATACTTGACCCGTAATCCACTCTCTAACCCACTTAGATATTTGGACTGCGAATTTAGGAGAAAGCCACTGAGCAAGATGAGTGGCTACAGCAGGATGTATCCATGTTCCTTGTAATTCAATCTTGTTGCCACCCTTAAATGTTTGAAATAGTGCCGAAACGGGAATTCCCGTTTCGGCAGACAATTCCTCTAGAAAGGCTTTGGTCGTCCTTAATCGGGAATAGTCATAAAATGATTTTTTTGCCGCTTTACATAAAGCAGTTGCATTTATGTATCCATCTTTTGGTCTTTGAGACATTAATTCTCCACCTAATTGGTGTCCAATTAAAGGGATTTGTGTTGGAAAATATAAGTGAGAATTAGTAGTCATTGTATTCTCTCTTTGATAAATACTTTTTAGTGGTAAATGTTTAGGGCGGCGTTTGTTAGCCATAGTAAATCTCCTATAAGTTTTAGTTGAAAACTCATAGCCTAGACGAATATTTAGAGGATCGGAGAACATTCCGATGAATGGTAGTGAATATGGTATGAATGGCGCGATGTTATTCTTGAAAAAGCATTTCATGCACCGTAGGTGCGGACTATTCCCCTCCTTTGGAGGGGTGGCAGGCCTAAGTAATTTGCAATGCATGCGTTTAGCAATCATGTTGAGGTTCTGCACAATGTCACGCCGATTGACTTACTGGTTCAATCGGCGGTTCTATCTGACGGGGTGGTTGTGAGAGTTCTGCACTAGCCAATTCCTCTACCATCTAATCATAGTTTTACAAACCAAATGATTTATACTATCAAACATTTAGCGTAGCATTACACGTTTATCATAAACGATAAATAGCAACTGGAACTAAAACTGACGGAGGTTTTAATGTTGAAAAATGCAATTGAATCTATGAAACGTTACTGGCACGACAGTATCAAACTATGGATTCTACGAAAAACAAAATTTGAATCTAGAGAGCGTTGGTGGAGTGAAAAATGTAAACCATGGATTCTAGAAAACCGAACATACTCTTTATTTCGCGCAGGATTGATAGGAATAGTGTTTGCACTTATTGTGTATTGGATATTCTGTGCATTAGATAATTATGTTTTGCATGGCAGCTTAACCATTTTAGCTTTAGGTCTACCCACCTTTTTCGTACTTTGGTTATTTAGAACCCACGATGTGCAAAGGCAAATAGATAAAACCGAAGAAAACATCAACAATAGCACTTTTGTTGAATGTGAGCGAATATTGATAGGAGGAGTAAAAGGAGAAAAAGACAAGGAAAGAGAATCGTCAGAAGCCAAAATAGCACTTGAGCAACTTGCATATCTAAAAAGAGAAACTAACTTTGACGAGAAAAGAATAGGCCTTATTACTCAGGGAATAGACTTAGATAGGATGCATTTAGAAGATGCTCGCTTAAGTGGTTTAGACTTATCTGGAGCCTATTTGCGTAATACTCATCTAGAAGGAGCTGATCTGAGTGAAACTAATTTGAGTGGTGCTGATTTGAGTGATGCTGATTTGAGTGATGCTAATTTGCAAGGAGCTAATCTAAGTAATTTTATTGATAATGCAAAAGATAAAAATAAATGGCATCTTGCTGCTTTTGATGGAGAAAGCAACTTTGACGGTACTTGGCTTGAGGATATAGAAGTGCGTTTTGAAATAGGTATGATTCCCATGAAACGTGATGAGTCAGAGTAGAAGTTTTGCTTGCTGATGTATATAATGAGGCAGATATACCGCTTCGGCATACGATAGAGTTTTACAAGCATGTCCGTAAGTGGAGCAATCACCCGATCGCCGGTGCTTCCTTAGTAACTTCCAGCTATTCGCCAACAAGCACTAGGTTGCCGATGGTAAAAGCGAAGACTGAACCATTGAACCGGGGATGATAAAGGTATTCCCCTCCTGTAGAGGAGTGTCAGGCTTATGCATTTTGTAATGTATGCATTTAGCAATCATATTGCAGTTCTGCATAGTGTCACGCCGATTGACCTACTGGCTCAATCGGCAGTTCTATCTGACGAGGTGGTTGTGTCGGTTCTGCACAAATGTTCCGTTGATTGACCTACCAAATCAGCCGGTGGTTCAATATGCCCTTCTACAACGTGTTGTACTTGCGCAACACTAATTGCTTGTGCCAAAAATATCTGCAAACCATCTCATCATACATATAAGAAATGCACCAGCTGATATTTGTTATAATTCCAATCTATGGGTCTTAAATATATCATATCAGCAGTGAAAGATAGTATACTTTCACGAAAAGACAAAGAGACACTTGAACAACATTTGCGGCATCCTAAACAGCAATTAGAGAAAAGCACCAAAAATGAATTCAGTGTTTCCATACCTGGTTTTTTTAAGTATACTCGCGCTTCTATTACTACTGCAAAGGGTGTTAAAGAGAGTGGCCCAGTATATGGTAAAACGATAAAAAAAGAGAGGGATGATAGGCTTTTTGGTCTCAAACGGAACACTGCTGGCGATTACAATAATCAAGGGATTGCTAAATATAAATCAGGAGATTATGAAGGAGCGATTGCAGATTTTGGTAAGGCGATTACGTTAGAACCAAGTAATGCTCTGATTTACAATAATCAAGGAATTGCTAAAGCTAGCACAGGAGATTATAAAGGAGCGATTGCGGACTATAACAAGACAATTAAATTAAAACCAAATAATGCTGATGCTTATGCTTCCCGAGGATATGCTAAGGATAGTTTAGGGGACTATAAGGGGGCGATTGCAGATTTTGATAAGGCGATTGAGTTAGTTCCGAATAATGCTCTGACTTACAATAGCCGAGGGCTTGTTAAGATTATATCAAAAGATTATCAGGGAGCGGTTCAAGATTTTAATAAGACGATTGCATTAGAACCGGATAATACTGGAGCTTATGCATCCCGAGGATCTGCTAAGCGTAGCTTGGGAGACCATAAGGGAGCGATTGCAGATTTTGATAAGGCGATTTCAGATTCTGATAAGGCGATTGAATCAGAACCAAATAATGCTATGGCTTATAAAACTCGAGGATCTGCTAAGGATAGTTTAGGAGACTATAAGGGAGCGATTGCAGATTTTGATAGAGTAGTTGAATTAGAACCAGATAATGCTCGAGCTTATGCCTCCCGAGGATTTGCTAAAAATAGTGTAGAAGACCATAAGGGGGCGATTGCAGATTTTGATAGAGTAGTTGAATTAGAACCAGATAATGCTTGGACTTACAATAACAGAGGGCTTGTTAAGAGAGTATTAAAAGATTATAGGGGAGCGGTTGCAGACTATGACAAGGCGATTGCATTAGAATCAAAAAATGCTGATAATTATGCCTCCCGAGGATCTGCTAAGGATAGTTTAGGAGACTATAAGGGAGCGATTGCAGACTATGACAAGGCGATTGCATTAGAGTCAAATAATGCTGGATCTTATGCATCCCGAGGATCTGCTAAGCGTAGCTCAGGAGACCATAAAGGAGCGATTGCAGATTATGACAAGGCGATTGCATTAGAGTTAAATAATGCTGATAATTATGCTTACCGAGGGATTGCTAGGTATAACCTAAAGGACTATAAGGGAGCAATTGAAGATTTTGATAGGGCTATTGAGTTAAGGGCAGATGATGTTGCTTTTTATGTTCTCCGAGGGCTTGTTGAGATTACGGCAAAATGTTATGTGCAAGCAATGCGCGACTTTAAGACAGCAATGAAACTAAAACTCTCTTGATTTGCATCAACGGGTGCAAACCTTACTCTTGAGTATTTGCCACACTAATTTTAATTGCGCTCCAATACTATAGGTATCTCGTCCCAAATGTTCCCGCTAAGGGTTCTGCCGTTAACCTTTTTGTTGCGGCTTTGTCCATCCTCACTCCAGCGTCCCCATTGTTTGAAAAAAAACGGAACCTTTCGTTTTTTGCATTGCTTTTGGATTGAAGTTACCCAGGCTTTGTCCATCAATCTAGCTTTAGGTCCGGACTCACCACCGACAATGACCCAGTGAATACCATCTAAATTTATTACGCCTATATCTTCTAATAAAGGCTCTATAGATAAAAATCTTATTCTTGCCGCAATTTCTCGTAGTATCGGTATTCTTGGAAGACCATGCTTCTTGTTTTCTACGGAAACGCCAAGCCATATATTGTCGGGAATAGCTCGCCGAGAAAAATACTTTGCCATAGTCTTAGGTCGTTTGGTTAAAACCTGATAGGTGTGTTGCGGCGTATTGTGTATTGTCTCCATAACACGGTCGATAAAATCAAACGGAACATGCGGATGAAATAGATCACTCATTGAGTTCACAAAATATATGGTAGGTATTTTACGCAGTAGTGGCTGCTTCAAGCGTTCCGCATGGCAAGACACGCCAAAGCCATTTTTATAACCGGCAACTCCCATTGCTCGCAACCGTCGTGACATCACTTCGGCATAGCAATGCTTACATCCAGCTGATATTTTTGTACAACCGGTAACGGGGTTCCAAGTGCGCTCTGTCCATTCAATCTTTGAGTTTTTCATGATCTAAGCATATTCCAATTTTATTTAAATTCTCTTCTTTATCATTTAAGTAGAACGAACCTTTTCTCCTTTTCGAGTGAGGAGAAATAAGGAAAATTTTTAATTTCCCATCTTTTTCCATTTTTTTCAGCAAAGGATTAATCTCCTTGGGCAAATAACCCTTCTTAATCATTTCGTCTGACAATTTTGTATTGCTTATTGGTTTTTGAAGCATGTCAGAAAGATCCTTTTTTATTTCAATTTCATTAAAATCAAAAAAAGTTAGTTGCTGAGTTAGTTGGGCTTTTAGCTTATTTTTTACTTCCAGAAACTTTTCTGCACCACGACGATTTTTGGTAATAAAAAACAAATGGTGCGTGCTTGATCCATTTCTATTTTCTAGTTGATATCTGTATCCATAGTCGGATTTTGCGATTTCTTTCAGTTTTCCCAGTAATTCAGCAGAAAAAGCATCATGGTCAGGCTTGCTTAATGTGCCTGGCTTAACACCTAAATCTAAAGCAAACTGGCGAGCAGGATTATCTTCCTTACCATGAAATCTATAGATATGGCTGGTTGGCATAAAGATTAAGTAATCAATACGGCTTAAGTTTAATAAACGAACTAAGTTTTCTTTTGTGTATTGGGTATAGCCGTATGGGTCTATAAAAATCAGGCTATGTATTTTTCTAGAGCTTGATAAAAACTTGATTATTTCATCTAGAAAATCTTTAGCATCCATATTGAAAACTCCCACAAAATCCGAGTAAGGTTCCATTGACTTTTCCAGCCGTTGATATTTTTGGGGATTTAGTTCGTTAAGAAATAAACGAATGTCTTTATCTTTTTTTACTCTAAAGTCTTTTATGGTCTCTGCTGCTATCATTGCACTGCCTTTTTCTTTATCAGTACTTTCTCCTTCGCCTGCAAAAGGCTCCCAAACAGCAGTGTTCCAATGTCTTACACTGCACATAACCGAAAGATAGTTAATTAGATATTCTTTGTATACAGATAGCTTTTCTTGTGTATGTGGTGGTTGCATTGCAGGCAGTTTTACGTTGGTTCAGAATGGTCTTAAAAACTAATTGTTACATAAAAAATGCTATAACACCATAAAAATTTATCATATCACCTGCCGTGAGATAGTAGCGACAAACCAGCATGTCTGCTTGACATTACGACTTAAGGCACATACGATAATGCACAAATAATTATCAATCCTGCGTTTAATTGATGGCATTTTCCGAAAAACAGTTTCAATTTACTAACATCTCAGTAGCTTTATCTAGCGGGACAGGTCAGTGAACATACAGATACACGAACAACTTAAAACCAAAATCTGGGAAATTGCCAACCAGCTCAGAGGACCATACAGACCACCTCAATATCGTTTAGTCATGCTTCCTATGGTTGTTTTGCGTCGGCTTGATTGTGTCCTGGAACCGACCAAGGATGCTGTTTTGAAGAAATATGAAAAGTTGAAAGCAAAGGAAATTCCGGAAGAGGCAATGGAACTTGAACTAGGCAAGGCTGCCGACCCTCAGCGAAAGTATCCGTTCTATAACATCAGCTCCTTTACCTTTGCTAAACTACTCGGCGATGCCGACAACATTGCGCCGAACCTCACATCCTACATCAACAGTTTTTCCGAAACTGCCAAAAATATTTTCGAGCGTTTCAAATTCGCTGAGCAAATCGAGAAATTAGATGCCAGCAACCGCTTATTCGAAATCGTCAAAGCGATGGTCAATGTTGATCTTCACCCAGACAAGATTGATAACTTGCAAATGGGTTACTTGTTTGAACATCTGGTGATGCGCTTCAACGAGCAGGCTAACGAAGAGGCGGGAGATCATTTCACGCCGCGCGAGGTCATACGTCTGATGGCGCATCTCATCTATACTGGAGAGCAAGATGTTTATAAGCCCGGCATTTACCGCAGGATCTACGATCCGGCATGTGGAACGGGCGGTATGTTGTCCGAGTCCGCAAAGCTAATCCAATCGCAGAATGAACAGGCGAACCTTGCACTTTTCGGACAGGAATACAATGCCGAGTCGTGGGCAATTTGCTGTTCAGATATGCTAATCAAAGGTGAAAACATTGACAATATTGTCTTTGGCGACACCCTAGGCGATGGTAAGACTAAAGATGGATTTGCAGGAAAGCAGTTTCACTACTTGATGGCAAACCCGCCCTTCGGAGTTGAATGGAAAGTCCAGAAAGATGTGGTGGAAAATGAGCACAAAACCATGGGGCCTCATGGTCGTTTCGGTGCTGGGTTGCCTAACATCAATGACGGCTCGCTTCTTTTTCTTCAGCATATGATTTCTAAGATGTATCCTTACACCGAAAGAGACAAGGATAAGCTAGGTTCCAAAATCGGTATCGTTTTCAACGGTTCACCACTGTTCTCTGGTGATGCCGGATCTGGTCCTTCCAACATTCGTCGCTGGATTATAGAGAATGACTGGTTGGATACTATCGTTGCGCTGCCTGACCAGCTTTTCTACAACACAGGTATATTCACCTATATTTGGTTGGTGACGAATCGCAAGCCATTGGAGCGACGCGGCAAAGTGCAACTTATAGACGGCACGCGCTTCTTTGGAAAAATGAAAAAGAGTCTCAACAACAAGCGCAACGAGATCACTGATGAACAAATTGATCAACTAACCTGCATCTATGGAAACTATCAGGACGGTGAGACTGCCGAAGTGCAAGTGAACGGGGAGAAGGAAACTCGCGTCATCTCGCGTATTTTTGAGAACCACGAGTTTGGTTTTCTTAAGGTAACCGTTGATCGTCCTCTGCGTATGAACTTTGAGGCGACACCTGAGCGTATTGCTAAGCTCAATGAGCAAAGAGCTTTTCAAAATCTAGCAATTTCAAAGAAGCGTAAGGATGAGGCAGCAGTCAAACGAGAAATCAAAGAAGGATGCAAACAGCAAAAAGCTATACTTGCGATGCTCAAGACTCTTGAAGACAATGGATGCTACAAGGATCGCACACTGTTTGAAGCCGATATGATGGAGGCTGCAAGCCAAGTAGACATTAAAATCTCTGCCTCGATTAAGAAAGCAATTTTTACAGCTCTCGGCGAGCGCGACCCGGATGCTGAGATTTGTCGGGACAGCAAAGGCAAGCCGGAACCAGATAGCGAACTCCGAGATATTGAGAACATCCCATTACCGCCCGGCACAGAATTACCTTTGCCGATGGACTTCGGACCGAACAAGCTCAACGATCGGTTAGTTGAAGCCTTCCGAGACGACATTGATGAATGGATTATACGCGAAGTGTTACCTCATGTACCTGATGCTTGGGTGGACTACGAAAAGACTAAGGTCGGCTATGAAATCCCAATTAACCGACATTTCTATGTATACAAGCCACCGCGCCCGTTGGAGGAGATAGAAGCAGACATTACACGGCTTGAAGAAGAGATTGCCAAACTACTGAAAGGGTTGGTGTCGTGATATTCGAATCCGATACAGACCTGCAACGTCTTAAATGGGTGTTCTCAAGTTGTAAGAATGGAGTATGGGGTGCAGAACCAGACGGTGAAACGGATGTTGTTTGTATTCGTGCTGCAGACTTTGACGGAAGATTAGGCCGCCTAAATGACGGGAAACGTACTCTTCGTTCCATTGATTCTGAAACTTACGAGAAACTTGCGCTCCAGCGCGGAGATATTATCGTTGAGAAATCTGGAGGCGGTGAGAAAAAGTTAGTAGGACGAGCTGTAATCTATGACGATACTGATCCAAGTGTTACTTCCAATTTCTTAGCACGATGTAGACCAGCAGCAGATATGGAACCGGCTTTTATCAATTACCTCTGGTTAGCAATATACAATGGGCGAGGAACTTTCCCTCATTTGAAACAAAGTACTGGCATCCAAAATCTCGATCTTGTAAGTTTCCTTGATGTCCATGTCCGAATACCATCTATCAAAACACAGCAGCAAATTGCACGGTTTTTGGATGACAAGACTGAGCGTATTGATGAATTGATTAAGAAGAAGCGCGAACTTCTAAAATGTTTAGCCGAGAAACGCCAAGCCCTTATTACCCTTGCGGTTACCAAAGGTATTGGCCCCAATAATCCAATAAAATTCTCTGGTATTGGTCTCGCCAGTGATAGTTCTGCAAATCAGACTGAAGAGTCTAATAGCATAGCCAAAATTCCAGAAAAGATACTTGAAGCCTATCAAGAACTTCCACAGCACTGGAGACTGGAGAAACTTAAGTTCTTTGCCGATATTCGAAACAGTAGCGTTGATAAGATCATTTCTGAGGACGAAAAACCAGTTTGGCTTTGTAATTACACTGATGTGTATTACAACGATCAGATTATGCCTGATATGCAGTTTCTTAGAGGATCAGCGACAGAAATGGAAATTAAGCGTTTCCAACTTAAACGAGGCCAGGTGATTATCACGAAGGATAGCGAAGAGTGGGAAGATATTGGTGTCCCTGCCTTAGTTACCGAGGATATGTCTGAGGTTTTGTGTGGCTACCATCTCTCGGTTTTTGAGCCTGGTTCAGAACTGGATGCTGGTTTTCTCGCTTGGCTCTGCCGAGCAGAACCACTTAATGATCAATTTAAGCTCGCAGCTAACGGTGTTACTCGCTTTGGTCTTGGTCAACACTCAATGAAAAATGCTTTTATTACACTTCCTCCACTCAAAACACAGCAGCATATTGCACAATTTTTGGATGAGAATACCGCTCAAATTGACCAGACCGTTGAGAAGATTGAAGACAGCATTACGCAAATGGAAGAATACAGATCGGCACTTATCACCGCTGCCGTCACCGGACAACTCCCGGAGCTACAATGATCCTTAACATCACAGGATATTTTGAGCTTCTCAAACCTCGTTGTAGTATGTCCGATTGGGAGATTTGATCATGGCAAAACATACCGAATACGCTTTTGAGACTGCGATTGAAACTGTGCTAACCAGTATGGGAGGCTATAAGAAGCGTAGCCCCGATGCCTTTGATGAGGCACTTGCGCTTTTCCCAGATGATGTTTGCGGTTTTCTCAGAGACAGCCAAACTGCAAAATGGGAGGCACTTGAAAGGTTGCTTGGGGAGAAAACCAATGCGACCGTGCTGGACAGCTTGTCTAAGGAACTGGAAATCAAGGGTACGCTTCATGTTCTACGCCACGGCTTCAAATGCTACGGCAAAATATTCCGTATGGCTTGGTTCCAACCGAATACCGCTATGAATCCTGAAGCTGCCAAAAACTATGCTCACAACCGACTGACCATTACTCGGCAAGTTGCTTTTACCTCGGTTCTGGGACATACGGACAGCTCTAATCGCCGTTGCATTATTGATGTGGTGCTTGCTGTTAATGGTATCCCTGTCGTCACTGCCGAACTTAAAAACCCGCTGACTAAACAATGCGCCAATGATGCGAAAAACCAATATATGAACGATCGCAGTGGGCACGATCTGCTTTTTGATTTCAAGAAAAGAGCATTGGTTCATTTCGCAGTGGATCCAGATGAAGTATGGATGACAACTCGTTTAGATGGCGAAGGAACCTATTTCTTGCCCTTCAACAAAGGCAACAGACATGCGGCGGGCAACCCGCCGGTTGAAGGAAATCACAAGACACATTATCTATGGGACGAGGTATTACAGGCTGACAGTCTGCTGGAGATTTTGCAACGTTTTATGCACCTTGAGGTCAAGGAGGAGCATGTCAAATTCTACAAAGGTATGAAAACTGAAAGAAGGGAGACGATGATATTTCCACGCTATCACCAACTTGATGTGGTTCGGAAACTGGTCGCTCATGCAAAGTTTCATGGTGCAGGGCGTAATTATCTAATCCAACATTCGGCTGGTTCAGGCAAATCGAACTCAATTGCGTGGCTTGCACATCGGCTGGCTAGCCTGCATAACGAAAATGATGAAAAGGTGTTTCACTCAGTTGTCGTCGTGACCGACCGGCGCGTATTGGATCAACAGCTACAAGAAACGATATACCAATTTGAACACAAGACTGGTGTAGTCGAGAAGATTGACGAAAATACCAAACAACTTGCCCGCGCCTTATCTCAAGGCACGCCTATCGTCATCACTACCATACAGAAATTCCCGTACATCTCGCGTGCGCTTACCACGCTTGAGAGTAAGGGAGACGATGTGAAAATCGATACTGCGGGTAAACGCTTTGCCGTTATTGTTGATGAAGCGCACTCATCCCAGAGCGGAGAAACTGCAGCTACCCTTAGAGGCATGCTGAACCAAGAAGGAATTGAAGCTGCCGTTGCCGCCCAACTTTCCGAAGAAGAGGATAGCGACCTCTCCGATGATGCAAAGGCAGCGATACTGCGCGACGCGCTAAAACGGAAACGCCAGCCGAATATTAGCTTTTTTGCTTTTACAGCCACACCGAAGTTTAAGACCAAAGCCTTGTTTGATGAACCCGGTCCGTCCGGTGAGTCTCCGTTTCATGAGTACACCATGCGGCAAGCCATTGAGGAAGGCTTTATCATGGACGTGCTTCAAAACTATACCACTTATAAGCGTTTTTTCCAGTTAATCAAACAGATAGAGAACGATCCTGATGTGCCTCGTAGAGAGACTGCAAAGACTCTTATGCGCTATCAGGAGCTTCATCCCCATAATATAGACCAGGTCATTTCCGTCATTGTTGAGCATTTTCGGCTTCATGTGAAAAACGAGATTGGTGGACGCGCAAAGGCTATGGTGGTCACAAACTCGCGCCTTGCTGCCGTAAGATACAAACTTGCCTTTGATTGCTATATCCAAGATCATGGATATACCGACATTCATTCGCTGGTGGCTTTCTCAGGGACGGTCTCTGATCCGGACATTCCCGGGTCGTCGTATACCGAAGTAGCAATGAACGACGGTATTTCCGAAACTGAGTTGCCGGACACCTTTGCAGGAAACAATTATCAAGTTCTTCTGGTTGCAGAAAAGTATCAGACTGGATTTGATCAGCCTCTATTGCAGACAATGTATGTGGTTAAGAGGCTGGCAGGTGTCCAAGCGGTTCAGACTCTATCAAGGCTCAACCGCGTTAAACCCGGTAAATCTCGCGTCTTTGTACTAGATTTTGCTAACGAAGCAGAAGAAATCTACGAGGCATTCAAACCTTATTATGAGACGACACCTATCGGAAAGAATGCCGAACCGCATCGACTTTCCGAACTGCAACATCGTCTGCTTGGATGGGCTATATTCACGCAAGCTGATGTAGATACATTCGCCGAAGTTTGGTATCCCAGTAAGAATCATTTGGTTACCGATCATCCCAAGATAAACGCTATTCTTGACGCTGTTGTCCAACGCTTTACGAGTCGTAAGGAAGAAGAACAAGAACAGTTTTTCAAACAGTTGACGGCTTATAGAAATCTCTATGCTTTCCTGTCACAGATTATCCCTTATCCCGATACTGATCTTGAACGGCTTTACACCTTCGTGAGAAATCTTTTGATGAAACTGCCACCAATTGATGACAAAGCCTTTGCCCTAGACGACAAAGTGGCATTGCAATACTTTCGGATTCAGCAAATATCCGAGGGTCATATTAAGCTGGCGGAGGGTGTGGCGGAACCTTTGAAAGGGCCGACTGATGTTGGCACAGAGCGCACTAAAGACCAAGAGGTGACTCTCTCAAGTTTGATTGACCGTCTCAATGAACGTTTTGGTACGCACTTTACTATGGCGGATCAGTTGTTCTTTGATCAGGTACAAACTTCGGCAGAGAACGACCAAAATATTGTTGAGGCAGCGCGTGCCAATAACTTCGCAGACTTTGTTTCATATCTAGACACTGACACCACTCTAAAAAGGCTATTTATTGAGAGAATGGAAGGCAACGAAGAGATACTCTCTAAGATCATGTCTGACCCTGAGTTCCGTTCAATTGTCCACGGACATCTTGCCCAAGAGATTTTTAATCGGATTCACGAAAAACAACCGTCTTGATATAGAAGTATCGTCGTGTCTGACATTACTCCCAAAACGAGCCATGGTAGAGATGGAATTTCCAATTAAATTAGTAAGCAACAGGAGGCTTCAATGTTGAAAAAGAAATTATCCAGAAAATTTAATAGTGAAATTGCTGATTTGCCATTAATTTTAATAATGCTTTCACTTATTTCGTTTCCGGTGCTATTTTCAGATAATATGGATACTAAGAGAGCATCTATTTATGTGTTTGTTCATTATTCTCTTTGGGGGTTTGCTTTAGGTTATTTTGATCGAAAAGAGCTGCTTTCTATGGGAAGCCGAGTATTATTCCTGTCTATAGCAATTTTATTGGGACTGATTTCATTTTCTAGATCTGATAAATTTCTTGGTGCATTAATTAAAGGAGAGGTGCCTGAATATATTGGATATCTAATTTTGGTACTTCCTACCCTTGCTGCTTTATGGGTATTCAGATCTCATGATGCTCGGAAACAATTAGAAGCAAATCAAAATAATACTGATAATAGTACTTTCTTTGAATGTGCAAGAATGCTTGCAGAGGAACATCTAGAAGGAAAAGAGTCATTAAAAAAAATAGCACTTGAGCAGCTTGCATATCTAAAAAGAGAAACAGGTTTTGACGAAAAAAGAATAGATGCTCTTACTAAAGGATGCAATTTAGAAAAGGAAAACTTAAATCGTGCTTACTTAGGTGGTATAGATCTATCTATGGCTAAATTAAATAATACACAACTGATGCGTGCTGATTTGAGTAATACCAATTTGTTCTATAGTGATTTGATAAATACTTCTTTGTTTTATGCCAATTTGAGTAATGCTAACTTAATGTATGCCAAACTAACCAATGCCGACCTTAGATACACTAATTTGAGTGATATTGCTTATAATGACGAAACTGAATGGCAAGGTGCTAAGTATAACGACAAAACCAATTTTGGTGACACTCCATTTAAGGATAAGAAGGCACGCGACGAAGCTGGCATGGTTTACGAGCCTGATGAACAAAAATAGAAATTTTGCCTGTCGATATACGATGCTTATCATTATTGAAAGCCTGAAAGTCATCAATGTGATTCTATAGAAAACGAAATGATTACAGCAAAATTTGAAAATATAGGTCCGATTAAAAAGGCCGAACTAGAGCTAGGAGACTTAACCATTATTGCCGGGCAAAATAATACTGGTAAAACCTATTTGGCTCATACACTTTATAATTTTTTGAATTTTTGGAAAAACAACGAGTTCAACCTTTTCAATGCGCTTAAGTACCCTAAAAAATACGAGGAAAAAATTAAGGAAATTGTTAAACAGATAGAAAGAACAGGATCAGCAGAGATAACCTTGGATGAATACAATTATATGAGTGGTTGGTTGTTTAAGACAATATCTGAACTTTTTTCTAAAGAGTTTCTTCATCGATCTTTTAGTTCCTCGAAAGAAGAATTTGAGAAGGCCAGTTTTGAGCTTATAGAAAATAAATCAATGAAGGGTGAGATTTTTGTACGGCATACCCCAAAAAAGAAGGCATTAATAAAGTGTTTTTTTCAGAATAATAGGCTAAAGTTTGAGATTGATAATTTAGAATATGCCAAGTCCTCTAAACAGCTTAAATGGGCATATACCGCTTTGGGAGAAGTAGTAAGGCAAAATATTATGAGCCCATTTATTTTACATACCCATAGAAGTAGTATTCCAATTTTTTATAAGGAACTAGACTACACTAGAAATAGACTGGTTCAAGAACTACAAACTTCATGGGACACTGAGAATTTTAATCCACTGGAGTTTATTGAGAAAAGAAGTGCGCGTTATGCGGCACCTATACAGAACAATATAAATTTCATCAGAGATTTATCTCATATCGTAAAACAGAAAAGTGAACTGCCAACAGATGTGGTAAGTTTACTAAAGAACATAGTAGGTGGAGACTATAAAGTAGAAAAAGATGTAATCAAATTTATTTCCAATAAAAGAGGAAAAAATAGATATGAAATACCTTTGTACCTTGCTTCGTCATTGGTTTGCGGGATGCCAGGCTTATATTTTTACTTGAAACATTCTGCAGAAAAGGGAGATCTTCTTATCATTGATGAACCCGAAAGCTATCTAAGCCCAAGCAATCAGATTTTGATAGCACGGCTTTTAGCATTGTGTGTCAACAATGGCGTAAAGGTGCTGATAACAACGCATAGCGATTATATAGTCAAGGAGATTAACAACTTAATCATGTTGCATCAGGATTTTGAAGATAAGCAAGAGTTTCTTAAAAAGTATAAAGAGTATAACGAAAATGATCATTTAGACCCCAATTCTGTTAAGGCGTATATTTGTCAAAATGGTGGTTTAAGCCCATGCGATATAGACGAAAGAGGCATCAAAGAGATGTCGGTTTTTGATGATGCGATTGATGATATCAACCTGATATCCGAAGAGTTAAATATTTATACAAATGTAGATACAGTGGAAGATGATTGAATCTATAAAAGACCTCCTAATAGATAGTATGTGTAAAGAAATTTCGGGAGAGAGTATTTTTCTAGAGGAAAAAAATAAAGATGTTGATATGAAGGTTAAAGTTAATGTGGGAAAATTATCTGGTATAGGACTTCGTATTTGTTCCAAGAAAGATACAAAGAAAAATGGGAAAACCCTCTTTCATCCTGCGATGATAGCAGGGAAAAACGGTTATAGAAGATCTTGTGATTATTTAATTATAGTACCTAGCACAAGTGCTATAGATGTTTATTTTATAGAGTTAAAAAAAACCGTAAGCGGCAATAGAAGTCGTAAATTTGAGTATGCATGTGACCAGATACTTAATACTGTTCCTGTCTGGGACTATATAGTATCAATGGTAGAAAAGCATTTTAACGAAAAAAAAACAAAAATTAACCAACACTTCGTAATCATTGCTAACAGCACAATTACATCAACAAAAAAGAGACGGACGAATAGGTTTATGCACTGCAAACATGAAGGTAAAAATTTTACACTTGCTTACTCTACTAAAGGAGTTTCACTTAAAGATCTGAAATGCCCGGCTCCCTTATGACGTTGCCCTATTTTTAGGACAACATGCAAAATTGGTGTTCATACTGTTGTCTCCGAAAATATACTGGAAGGTTTAGGAGTTAATGCGCTGTGTGGGCGGACTTCGTTTAAATTTAGGAACAAGAAAGCACGCGACGATGCCGGCATGATTTACGAGCCCGACGAACAAAAGTAGAAGTTTTGCTTGCCGATACATATATAATGCTCATTACTCCACTGGGAAAAGGGCATAACCTTGCCTTCTACAAGAAATCAGTGACTATGGCACTGAAAGCCTAAAAGTCATTAATGTGATACCAGAGAAAACAAAATGCTTAAAGCAACATTCAAAAATATAGGTCCGATTAAAAAGGCTGAATTAGAGCTAGGAGATTTAACCATCATTGCTGGGCAGAATAATACTGGTAAAACTTACCTGGCTCATACCCTTTATAATTTTTTGAATTTTTGGAAAAAAAGTAGTTTTCACCTTTTCCATGAGTTTGAGTACCCTGAAAAATATGAGGCAAAAATTAAGAAAATTGCCAAACAAATGAGAGAAACTTGGTCAGCAGAGATAACTCTAGATGAATATGATTATATGAGTCATTATTTGTTTAAGGCAACATCTAAACTTTTTTCCGAGGAGTTTCTTCATCAATCTTTTAATGCCTCAGAAGAGGAGTTTGAAAAGGCTAGTTTTGAGCTTATAGAAAATAAATCAATGGAAGGTGAGATTCCCGTACAGTATTCCCCAAGACAGAGGGTAGTAGTAAAGTGTTTTTTTCAGGACAATAAGCTAAAGTTTGAGATGGATAATGTAGAGCGTGCTAAGCCCTCCAAATTGTTGCAATGGGCATATACCGCTTTGGCAAAAATGGTAAAAAAAAATCTTATGCGTCCATTTCTTTTACATAACTATAGAAATAGTATTCCAATTTTTTATGAGGAACTAAATTACGATAGAGATAGAGTAATTCAACATATACAAAATTCATTGGGTGCTGAGAATTTCGATCCATCTAGGCTTATTGTAACAAGAGATGTTTGTTATGCGGCACCTATACAGCACCATATAAATTTCATTAGAAGGGTGCCTCATATTCCAGAATGGAAAAGTGAACTATCAACAGATGCGGTAAGTTTAGTAAAGAACATAGTAGGCGGAGACTATAAAGTAGAAAAAGATGTAATCAAATTTATTTCCAATAAAAGAGGAAAAAATAGATATGAAATACCTTTGCACCTTGCCTCGTCATCTGTTTGCGGGATGCCGGGCTTATATTTTTACTTAAAATATTCTGCAGAAAAGAGGGATCTTCTTATCATTGATGAACCCGAAAGCTATCTAAGCCCAAGAAATCAGATTTTGATGGCGCGGCTTTTAGTATTGTGTGTCAACAATGGGATAAAGGTGCTGATAACGACGCATAGCGATTATATAGTCAAGGAGATTGATAATTTGATTATGTTGCATCAGGACTTTGAAGGCAAGCAAGAATTTCTTAAAGAGCATAAAAAAGAATATACGGAAAAAGATCACTTAGACCCAGCCTCTGTGAGAGCGTATGTTTGTGAAAAGGGTGGTTTAAGTCCATGTGATATAGACAGGAAAGGCATTAAAGAGATGTCGGTTTTTGATGATGCGATTGATGATATCAACCTGATATCCGAAGAGCTAAATATACACATAGATAGAGAAACGCTGGAAGATGATTGAATCTATAAAAGATCTCCTAATTGATAGTATATGTAAAGGAGGATAGGAAAACCCTTAAAGATCTAAAACATCCGACTCTCTCGTAATGAATTCCTCCTATCTGAAACCTCTAAAATACTGGAAATTTTCTGAAGAAGATAAACCTCACCAAATAATTCACGGGCATCGCTCAGCGGGTTATGTAGTCTCCGATCTTAGCGCAAAGAAACCTTCTCAAGATATGAGGAAAGGTCAAAAGCATGCGACGATGTGGATATGATTTACAAAACTGATGAACAAAAATAGAGATTTTGATTTCGGATATAATAATGCTCATCATTAAATTGGGAAAAGGGCATAACACTTTGCCTCCTAAAAAGAGACTAATGACTAAGGCATTGAAAGCCTAAAAGTCATCAATGTGATACCAGAGAAAAGGAAATGATTAAAGCAAGATTTGAAAATATAGGTCCGATTAAAAAGGCTGAACTAGAGCTAGGAGACTTAACCATTATTGCCGGGCAAAATAATACCGGTAAAACGTATTTGGCATATACACTTTACGGCTTTTTAGATTTTCAGAAAGACAACTTGCTTAACCTTTTGTATGAATCTAGAGATTACCCTGAAGAATATAATATAAAAATCAAAGAGATTGCTATGCAAATGGAAGCAACCAGTTCGGCAGAAATAACTCTAGATAAATATAAGTATATGAGTAATTGGTTAACTGAGGAAACATCTAAACTTTTTTCTGAAAAATTTATTCATAAGGTTTTTAATTGTCCGCAAAATGAATTTGAAAAAGCTAACTTCCAATTTAAATCAGAAAATGAATTAATAAAAGGAGAAATTCCAATACGTAATACTGAAAATCAGAAAGCATTAATAAAATACTTTCCTCAAGGTAAAAATCTGAAATTTGAAATTGATAATCCTGAATATGTAATACATGAGCAACATCTACTTAAAAAAACACATCTTTTTTTTGAAAAAATAGTTACAAAAAGTAATCTAGAACCATTTATTTTACCTGCTGAGAGATTAGGCATCCCGCTTTTTTATAAAGATCTAGATTTAACTGCAAACAAAGTTATTCGATTACTACAAATTTTACCGGATATTGGAAATTTTGACTCAGATGACCTTATTGAAAAAGCAAGTGTCCGTCATACAATACCAATACAACACAACATAGATTTCACTAGAGATTTATTTAATATTGCAAAACAGAAAAGTGAATTGTCAACGGATGCGGTAAGTTTGGTAAGGAAGATGGTAGGTGGTTACTATACGGCAGAACAAGATGTAATAAAATTTATCTCCAATGACATAGAGGAAAATAGATTTGAGATATCTTTGCATCTTGCGTCATCGTCTGCTCGCGGGATTTTAAATTTATATTTTTACATAAGACATATTGCAGCACCGGGGCAAATTCTTATGATTGATGAACCCGAGAGTCATCTGAGCCCAGGCAATCAGGTTTTGATGGCGCGACTTTTGGCATTTTGTGTCAACAAAGGGATAAAGGTACTAATAACAACGCATAGCGATTACATAATCAAAGAAATTAATAACTTGATTATGTTGCATCAGGATTTTGGATATAAGCAAAAATTTCTTAAAAAGCATAAAAAAGAATATACCGAAAATGATCACTTAGACCCCAATTCTGTTAAGGCATATATTTGTGAAAAAGGTAGTTTAAGTCCATGTGATATAGACGAAAGGGGCATAAAAGAGATGTCGGTTTTTGATGATGCGATTGATAACATTAATTTGGTATGCGGAGAACTGAATACTTATATAGATATAGAGACACTGGAAAATGATTGAATCTATAGAAAATATAAAAAAACTCTTAATAGCTGATGTATGTGAACCAATTTTGGAAAGGCATATTGTGTTAAGAGAAAAAAAGGATAATGCTGATATGGAGGTTGAAGTTGATGTAGGAGAACTATCGGGTAGAGGACTTAAAATTCATGCCGAAGAAGGTGAAGAGCAAAGATTCCATCCTTCAATAGTAAATGCAAAAAAAGGATATAGGAGGTCTTGCGATTATCTGATTATAGGACCTAATACGAGTGGCATAGATGTTTATTTTATAGAATTGAAAACAGCTATAATTAATGAGAAAGACCAGAAATTTGAAGATGCATGTTCTCAGATACGCTATACTGTTCCTGTTTGGGATTATTTGGTTTCAATGTTAGACAAGCATTTTGATAAGAAACCACACATCAAAGAGCATTTCGCAGTTATCGCTGGTAACACTCCAACAACAAAGAATCCGATAAGACAGCCCAGAAATAGAAATTTTAAGCTTACTTACTATACAGGGGAATTGCTCCTTAAATCTCTAAAATGTCCAACTTCCTCGTGATAAATTCTCTTGACAAAGCCAAAAACAAATCGCCGGTTGAGTCAGGTTGAGCAATGAATTTTCCCAAGACTTTGTACTATCGTAGGCGAGTTCTGCTCGCAATTCTAGCTCGCGGAAAAGATCGTATGGAGAAAATCCGCTTGCAGAAGTTGCTCTTTCTATTTACTAAACGCCAAGAAAAGCCGGTGTATCATTTCCTGCCGTATAGGTATGGATGTTATTCGTTTCAAGCTGCCGAGGATGCTCGGATACTCACCGATTATTACCAGTTGTTGACGACAACCAAAAACGACAAAGCCTACGCTGTGAGTAATAAGAAAATTAAAGAGATGATTAACCTAAAGCCTAGAGATGAAGATTGCATAGACGCTATATTTGATAAATATGGAAGACTTTCCAAAGATGCTCTCATCTATGAAGTATATAAAAAGTATCCTTACTACGCAATCAATAGCAAGGTTCTAGACAAACCAAAATTCAAGCCGTTGCGGCATCGTATAACCAAAGCGAAGCCACAGGTAAAGGATAAACGTTTAACGCTTTATACCATAGGCTACGAAGGGAAAAGCGTAGAACAATATATTAGAGATTTAATCGATAACGGCATCTCGGCACTGATAGATGTACGGCACAATCCTTTTAGTATGAAGTGGGGCTTTTCCAAAAAACAACTGCAAGACATAACCGACAGGTTCAGAATAGCTTATATCCATATTCCAAAATTGGGCATTAAGGGAAATCTGCGAAAGAACATCAAATCTCGCACCGAATATAATCGGCTGTTCAGTGAATACCGAAAAACTCTAAGCCAAACCGATAAAAAACAGGCATTGCAAGATCTAGTGAAAATCGTTCGGCAATACCGAAGAGTAGCCATTACTTGCTTTGAGAAAGATCATACATGTTGTCATCGTAATGATGTAGCAAAAGCAATAGCCGACAAACATAAAATAATCATTAAGCATTTGTAAGATATTGCAGGACAGGTGGAGTTGTTGAAAAAGTATTTCATGCGCCTCGTAGAGGGTAATTGTCTAGTGCAGAATCACCACAACCACCCCGTCAGGCTTCGCCTGCCACCCCTCCAAAGGAGGGGAATTGAATTGTGCAGAACCACCACAACCACCCCGTCAGATAGAACCACCGATTGAGCCAGTAGGTCAATCGGTGTGACATTGTGCAGAACCTTTGCAACCACCCCGTCAGGCTTCGCCTGCCACCCCTCCACAGGAGGGGAATGTACTAATGCAGACACTTTTTCAACAGCCCCATGTTAGCCCTCCCCTAGGGTGATTTGCGTAAATTTGGTGGCGCAAGCAGTTACGTTCGAGCGATGACGGTACTTTTTCAGCAGGACAGGTGGTTTGCATAATTAGTCGGATTATGTATAATTAAAAAACATAACTATAAGTTTGTCCGAATCATCAGATATACAAATAATCTCCTCTTTTCCCTCTAGCAGCGTAGCTGTATAGTTCACGGTTGCACTTCTCCCTCCAGCAACGTAGCCGTATGGTTCACGATTGCATTTTCCTCTCTAGCAATATAACCGGATTATTCATGGTTATATTTTTTGTAAAAACATAATGAATATAAATTTGAGTAAATATAGTTTGCTACTATTTTTAGGCTTGCTTATTATGCAACCGATATTTGCACAAGATCTTCTTACCAAAGCGGTCTGTGCGAATGAACTTGATAATGACCCTAACAACGACGATATAGATGACGATGACGATGGTTTAATAGAACTGTGTTATCTAGAGGATGTTGATGCGATACGGCATAGTCTCTCGGGTACTAATTTACGGCGTGGGAATGTAACACTCACCGCAGGTTGTCCTATTGATGGTTGCAATGGTTATGAGTTAGTAAGAGACTTAGACTTCACGACAACCCAAAGTTATGTATCGGGTATAGTCAATGACGATTGGGTACTTAGCGACTCCGATTTTATGGGTACTACGACGCAAGGTTGGCTACCTTTGGGTATCGTTATCAACAATGATTGTAATCAATCGGGCAGCGATTGTTTCGATGGTATTTTTGAAGGCAATGGATATAGTATTTCTAATTTGCAAATAAATAGGGATACGGTTGATAATGCGTATATCGGGTTATTTGCAGGATTGTCATCGGAAGCAAGGATAAAGAATGTCGGCATATCCAATGTAAAAATTGAAGGCAGAGGTTATGTAGGTAGTTTGGTTGCGCAAAACAAAGGCACTATCGTCAACAGCTATGCGCAAGGAGAAATTACCGGAACACAACATAGCTTAGGCGGATTAGTTGCAGTTAATGACGGCAATGCTTCCACTCAGGCAGTCGTCGTCAACAGCTATGCAGATGTGATAACGACTTCTACTGAGGTACTATCGCCGGGTGGTTTGGTTGGCAGAAACCGAGGAGTGATTAGAAATAGCTATGCTGTGGGTGATGTGAGTGGTCCTTGTGATGTGGGTGGTTTGGTTGCCGAGAGTTTCGTAGGCAGTGAAATCATCAACAGCTATGCGTCGGGTAATGTGCACAGAACAGGGAACTGTAGCGATGGCAGCACACGGGATAGTGCGGGCGGTTTGGTTGGTTTTAATCGAGGATTGGTAAAGAATAGCTATGCGAGTGGTCGTATTACTGGTACTGGTACGATAGGTGGTTTGATTGGCGATGCGATGACTGGCACGGTCGAGTTCAGTTATTGGGACAGCACGGTTAACGATGATATTCTTGTCGATGCTGAAGACGGTATAGCAGAAAGTACCGTTGAATTGCAAACACCAATTGCACCAGGGACTACGATAACCGAGGTTTATTACAACTGGAGTGTTGCCGATTGGGATTTCGGCACCTCAACACGCTATCCGATAGTTAGATACACTAAAGCAACCGACATCGTCATTGAGGCGGCGTGCGATGCCAACCCCGACACCGCGCTACCACCGTGCGGTGGTGTATTACTAAGTCAAGGAAATACAGGATTGAGTGATGTTTTTTTCTATGCTGACGGCGAGGCTTTGGATGAAACTATATTTGATAAACCATTCTCTCTTTCGGTATTCGATTACACGATAGATATAGTCAATAAGGCTTCTATTAGACTATTGCCTTATGGTATCAATCCTAATGGTGAAGTTATTTCAATTACCAAAGCAGGAGACGAGCCTACCATCGATTACTTTGTCGGCAAGCATAGTGGCGAATTGAGTGAGCCGATTCCTATCCTATTAGGAGAGACAACTGTAACAGTTGTTGTCACAGACAACTCTGCCGAACCTAATAGGGTTACTTATCGCTTTGTCGTGAACAATAATCCAACTCCGATAGAAGTATCCAATATAAACAGTAATCGTAATACGATAGATGAAGGAGATGCAATTAGCCTAAATGCAACGATTGAAGGCGGCATAAGCAGTAGTTATGATTACCGGTGGACTTCAGAACCGGCTTTTTTGCTAGCTGGTGTATCTGAATCGCAAATCACGAGTCCCACCCTAAGTTTTAGTATTCCGCCAAATTTTGTATCCGGCAACTCATCAATGCAAGATGCCGTAATCAAGCTGACCGTCACCGATGGTTTTTCAACGAGCAGTGCCACTGAGACTGTGACCGTGAGAAAGATCAACAACGGCGATCAAAACTTTACAGTGCTGGTGACCACATCAACGATAAGCATAGAGAAGGTAGCAGACGACCTTGACGGCGACAGCGTAGCCGATTATGCTTGGGAATTGCGTAGCATAAATAATGAGGACTGGGTGTCGACTTCGATCATATCTAATAGCTATGCAGTACCACCACAAGATGCAAGTAATTCTCGTTATCGTGTACGAGTAAGTTATACCGACATGCAAGGTTATAACTTTGACCGTGTATTCGGTCCGTATAGAGCCGATATAGACGATAACGACAACGGTCTCATCGATATCTACTATTTGGAAGATTTGGATGCAGTGCGTTATCAGACTGACGGCAGTGGTTATACCACGAGCAGTGTAGCAGTCAAAATCATTCGAGGTTGCTTGTCAGCCGATAACACAGAAACCTGTTCGGGATACGAATTGCGCAGAGATCTGGATTTCACAACAACACAAAGCTATGTAAATGCAACGCGTAACAAAGACGAGTGGACAGTGAGAGACTTCACCAATACAGCGGATAGCGGTTGGCTGCCCAGTAGATTAAACACGCTATTTCAAGGGAATGGTTATACGATAGCCAATCTGCAAATCAACAACAACACTCAAAATAATATAGGCTTATTCGGTGCTATAGTTGTGGGTGGTACGGTTCGAAATCTGATTTTAAGGGATGTCACGATTAAAGGCTCAAAAACGACCGAGCAGAATACTGGTGCGCTTGCTGGTAACAATAACGGTAGGATATTGAGTAGCGGTGTAATCAATGCCAATATAGAGGGAGTCGGCCGTGCTGGGACAAACCCAAATCTAATAGGTGGTTTAGTGGGTAGAAATAACGGTGGTGGCGGTGGTATCGGCGACATTGGTTATAGCTTCGTACATGGCGAGGTGCGAGCCAGACCAAGTAATACTAATAATGCACATAGCGTGGGTGGTTTGACTGGCAGAAATTTCAACGGTGCCGAAATCTATAATAGCTATGCGGTGGGTCGTGTGCATGGTTATTGTCATGTGGGTGGCTTGGTCGGCAACCAATTTTCCTCTAGGCGTGACGATCCGGATAGAATTAGTACAATTAAAAACAGCTATACACTCGTTGACTTGGAGATTGCAGGCGAGACTTGCAGTATTTCGGGTCGTATAGGTGTCCTGCTCGGTTTGAATAATAATTCGGATGTAATGAATAGCTATGCAGCAGGTAAATCCTCTATAAATGATGTAGACATGATCGGGCACAGAGTTGGTGGTAGCACTATCACCTACAATTACTGGGATCGGGATGTCAACAGCGATGGGCCTGACGTTGGCACCGCTAAGACTACCGAAGAGCTACAGTTGCCGACCAATGCCATTGATATATACGAGAATTGGAGTACTGCCGATTGGGATTTTGGTAATACGATGAGTTATCCAGCGTTGCGTTATAACGAAGACGATAGTGATGCTTGCGATGTGAATGCCGAGACAGCGTTGCCACCTTGTGGTGCATTATTACCCGAACAACCTATTCGTGATAGAGGATTGAGTATTTTATTCTTTGTGGCAAACGGCAAAGAGCAGAACAATGCCGATATATTTGTCAACCAACCTTTCTCTCCATTAATGTCTGACTATAGTATGGCGATTCTTCATACCGATAAATTTCAACTGAGACCATATGCCATCAATAGCACTGCGGTGATTTCAATCACCAAAGCAGGAGATCCACCCAACACCAATTATTTTGACGGCAAAACTAGTGGTGAGTTAAGCGATAACATCATGCTACGAGGGAATACAACCGAAGAGCTGACGATTATGGTAGATGGCATCGCTTATACTTTGAACATAGAGGTAGGTCCCGATAGTCCAGTCGAGATTATCAGTTTTGATAGTATGCCAATCGCCGGCAGTAGCGTTGATGAAGGAGATTCTGTTACCATAAATATTGAGATTAGCGAAGGCAGTGGAGATTATGATTATTCGCTATGGCAGAGAGATAGGCTGATTGATCGAGGGGAAAGCACAACTGCAACCTTTACGGATGTGATACCTCTAGGCTTTGTAGCAGCCGACAAGACGACACAAAGCATCGTCTATACGCTAACGGTCAACGATGGTTTTAGTACCACTTCTGCAGAACTGATGCTAATAGTCACCAAAACCGATAACGGTGAACCGCAACTGGAATTGAATGTCAGCTCTACTGCATTGGGCATCACTCTTAGTGTAGAAGACCCGGACGGCACTAGTACATTTATGTATACATGGCAAAGCCGAGATGAAGGCGATAGTGACTGGAGGGACATTTCCAATACCGACAGCTATACGGTGTCGGATGCTCCCGCTCATACTATCCGCTATCGCGTGATAGTTGATCATAGTGACAGACAAGGGCATAGCAACATATACACCATAGGTCCATTTCCTATAAATATTGACGACGACGAAAATGGCTTGATAGATATTTACTATCTAGAAGATTTGAATGCATTGCGTTATCAAGCAGACGGCAGTGGTTATGGTTTGGCTACCATAATAAATAAAATCACCTCAGGTTGTCTTGACGATGCCTGCAGCGGCTACGAATTGTTAAGAGACTTGGATTTCACAACTACTCAAAGCTATGTAGATGTGATGTCAAACAGAGGTGAGTGGGTAGTGGATGATTTTATGGATAATGAGGATACCGGTTGGTTGCCTATAGGAAGAAGCGATGCACCGTTTGCCACCACATTCAATGGCAACAATTATAAGATTTCCAATTTGCAAATAAACAGAGACACGTTTGATGATGCGTATATCGGGTTATTTGCGGCACTGTCATCAAAAGCCAGGATAGAGAATGTCGGCATATCGGATGTAGAAATTGAAGGCAGAGGTTATGTGGGCAGTCTGGTTGCACAAAGCAAGGGTGCTATTGTCAATAGCTATGCGCAAGGGAAAGTTACTGGAACGCAGAACAGCTTAGGCGGATTAGTGGCAGTTAATGACGGCAATGCTTCTACTCAAGCAGTCATCGTCAACAGCTATGCAGATGTGATAACGACTTCTACTGAGGTATTATCACCGGGTGGTTTGGTTGGCAGAAATCGAGGAGTGATTAGAAATACCTATGCGGCAGGTGATGTGAGTGGTCCTTGTGATGTAGGTGGTTTGGTTGCCGAGAGTTTCACCGGCAGTGAAATCATCAACAGCTATGCGTCGGGTAATGTGCATAGAACAGGGAATTGTCCTGATGACGGCACACTGGATAGTGCAAGCGGTTTGGTTGGTTTTAACCGAGGATTGGTAAGGAATAGCTATGCGAGTGGTCGTATTACCGGTACTGGTACGATAGGTGGCTTAGTTGCCGATGCGATGACTGGCACGGTGGAGTTCAGTTATTGGGACAGCACGGTTAACGATGATATTCTTGTTGATGCTGACGACGGTATCGCAACAAGTACCGTTGCATTGCAAACACCGACTGCACCAGGGACCACGACAACCGAAGTTTATTACAACTGGAATGTTGCCGATTGGGATTTTGGCACTTCAGCACACTATCCAATAATTAGATATACTACGGCAACCGATATCCTTAACAAACCAGCGTGCGATTCCAATCCCGATACTAAGCTATCATCGTGCGGTGATATACTGCTAGGTCAAGGAGATATAGGATTAAGTGGTGTATTTTTCTATGCCAACGGCGAACCTTTGGACGAAACGATATTCGATAAACCGTTCTCTCTTTCGATATTCAATTATACGATAGCCGTAGCCAATGCGATTTCTATTAGAATATTGCCTTATGGTATCAATCCTAACGGTGAGGTTATTTCAATCATCAAAGCAGGAGACGAGCCAATCATCAATTATTTTGCCGGCAAGCACAGTGGGGAGTTAAGTGAGCCGATTTCTATCCCGATAGGAGAGACAACTGTAACAGTTGTTGTCACAGACAACTCTGCCGAACCTAATAGAGTTACTTATCGCTTTGCCATCAGCAATAGTGTAACTCCGATAGAGATGGTGGATATAAGCAGTGATCGTGACACGGTGGAAGAAGGAGAAACAGTTAGCATAAATGCAACGATTGAAGGCGGCCTAAGCACTAATTATATTTACCGGTGGACTTCGGAACCGGCTTCTTTGCTGGCTAGTTTATCTGAGTCGCAAATTACGAGTCCCACCCTAAGTTTTAGTATTCCGCCAGATTTTGTATCCAGCAACGCATCAATGCAAGATGCCGTAATCAAACTGACCGTTGCCAATAGTTTTTCAATGAGCAGTGCCACTGAGACTATTACCGTGATAAAAGCTAACAATGGTGATCAGAGCTTTACAGTGCTGGTGACCACATCAACGATAAGCATAGAGAAGGCAACAGACGACCCCGACGGCGACGGTGTAGCCGATTATGCTTGGGAATTGCGTAGCATAGACAATGAGGACTGGGTGTCGACTTCGATCATGTCTAATAGCTATGCAGTACCACCACAAGACGCAAGTAGTTCTCGCTACCGTGTGCGAGTAAGTTATACCGACATGCAAGGCTATAACTTTGACCGTATATTCGGTCCGTATAGAGCTGTTATAGACGATGACAACGACGATTTGATAGACATCTACTATTTGGAAGATTTGGATGCAGTGCGTTATCAGATCGATGGCACTGGTTATACCACGAGCAGTGTAGCAGTCAGAATCACTCGCGGTTGCTTGTCAGCCGATAGCACAGAGGTTTGTTCGGGATATGAGTTGCGCAGAGATTTGGATTTCACAACAACACAAAACTATGTAGATGCAACGCCTAACAAAGACGAATGGACGGTGGAAGACTTCGCCGATACGGCGGATAGCGGCTGGCTGCCCAGTGGATTAAACACGCTATTTGAAGGGAACGGTTATACGGTAGCCAATTTGCAAATCAACAACAACACTCAAAATAATATAGGCTTGTTCGGTACTATAGGTATGGGTGGTACGGTTCGAAATCTGATTTTGAGGGATGCTATGATTAAAGGCTCAAAGACGACTGAGCAGAATACTGGTGCGCTTGCTGGTAACAATAACGGTACGATATTGAACAGCGGTGTAATCGATGCCGATGTAACAGGAACCGGCCGTACTCTTTCAAATGATACCTATAATCTAATAGGTGGTTTAGTAGGTAGAAATGACGGTGTTCATGGTATCGGTGACATTCGTTATAGTTTTGCACACGGTGAAGTAAGGGCCGAAGAAATTCTTACTGGCAATGCACCTACCGTGGGAGGCTTAGTTGGGGGAATTGTAAGCGGTGCTGAAGTCCATAACAGCTATGCAGCGGGTCATGTGAGTGGTTTTTGCCGATTGGGTGGCTTAGTCGGCAGTCAAGTCACTACAAATCGAAATGATCCGAATAACATTAGTACGATTGAAAACAGCTATACGTTGGTCAATTTGAGGACTGCAAGTGGAACATGTAGCATCACGGCTAATAGGGGTATAGGTGTCCTAATTGGTTTTAGTGATAACTCGGATGTAATGAATAGCTATGCTGCAGGTGAATCTTTTATAAATAGTATAGGCATGATCGGGCGCAGAGTTGGTGGTGGCACTATCACCTACAATTACTGGGATCGGGATGTCAACAGCGGCGGGCCTAACGTTGGCACCGCCAAGACTACCGAAGAGCTACAGTTGCCGACCGATGCCATTGATATTTACGAGAATTGGAGTACTGCCGATTGGGATTTTGGTAATACGATGAGTTATCCAGCGTTGCGTTATAACGAAGACGATAGTGATGCTTGCGATGTGAATGCCGAGACAGCATTGCCACCTTGTGGTGCATTATTACCCGAACAACCTATTCGTGATAGAGGATTGAGTATTTTATTCTTTGTGGCAAACGGCAAAGAGCAGAACAATGCCGATATATTTGTCAATCAACCTTTCTCTCCATTGATGTCTGACTATAGTATGGCGATTCTTCATACCGATAAATTTCAACTGAGACCATATGCTATCAATAGCACTGCGGTGATTTCAATCACCAAAGCAGGAGATCCATCCAGCACCAATTATTTTGACGGCAAAACTAGTGGTGAGTTAAGCGATAACATCATGCTACGAGGGAATACAACCGAAGAGCTGACGATTATGGTAGATGGCATCGCTTATACTTTGAACATAGAGGTAGGTCCCGATAGTCCAGTCGAGATTATCAGTCTTGATAGTATGCCAATCGCCGGCAGTAGCGTTGATGAAGGAGATTCTGTTACCATAAATATTGAGATTAGCGAAGGCAGTGGAGATTATGATTATTCGCTATGGCAGAGAGATAGGCTGATTGATCGAGGGGAAAGCACAACTGCAACCTTTACGGATGTGATACCTCTAGGCTTTGTAGCAGCCGACAAGACGACACAAAGCATCGTCTATACGCTAACGGTCAACGATGGTTTTAGTACCACTTCTGCAGAACTGATACTAATCGTCACCAAAACCGATAATGGTGAACCGCAACTGGAATTGAATGTCAGCTCTACTGCATTGGGCATCACTCTTAGTGTAGAAGACCCGGACGGCACTAGTACATTTATGTATACATGGCAAAGCCGAGATGAAGGCGATGGTGACTGGAGGGATATTTCCAATACCGACAGCTATACGGTGTCGGGTGCTCCCGCTCATACTATCCGCTATCGCGTGATAGTTGATCATAGTGACAGACAAGGGCATAGCAATATATACACCATAGGTCCATTTCCTATAAATATTGACGACGATGAAAATGGCTTGATAGATATTTACTATCTAGAAGATTTGAATGCATTGCGTTATCAAGCAGACGGCAGTGGTTATGGTTTGGCTACCATAATAAATAAAATCACCTCAGGTTGTCTTGACGATGCCTGCAGCGGCTACGAGCTGTTAAGAGACTTGGATTTCACAACTACTCAAAGCTATGTAGATGTGATGTCAAACAGAGGTGAGTGGGTAGTGGATGATTTTATGGATAATGAGGATACCGGTTGGTTGCCTATAGGAAGTAGCGATGCACCGTTTGCCACCACATTCAATGGCAACAATTATAAGATTTCCAATTTGCAAATAAACAGAGACACGTTTGATGATGCGTATATCGGGTTATTTGCGGCACTGTCATCAAAAGCAAGGATAGAGAATGTCGGCATATCGGATGTAGAAATTGAGGGCAGAGGTTATGTGGGCAGTCTGATTGCACAAAGCAAGGGTACTATTGTCAATAGCTATGCGCAAGGGAAAGTTACTGGAACGCAGAACAGCTTAGGCGGATTAGTGGCAGTTAATGACGGCAATGCTTCTACTCAAGCAGTCATCGTCAACAGCTATGCAGATGTGATAACGACTTCTACTGAGGTACTATCACCGGGTGGTTTGGTTGGCAGAAATCGAGGAGTGATTAGAAATAGCTATGCGGCAGGTGATGTGAGTGGTCCTTGTGATGTAGGTGGTTTGGTTGCCGAGAATTTCACCGGCAGTGAAATTATCAATAGCTATGCGTCGGGTAATGTGCATAGAACAGGGAATTGTCCTGATGACGGCACACTGGATAGTGCAAGCGGTTTGGTTGGTTTTAACCGGGGATTGGTAAGGAATAGCTATGCGAGTGGTCGTGTTACCGGTACTGGTACGATAGGTGGCTTAGTTGCCGATGCGATGACTGGCACGGTGGAGTTCAGTTATTGGGATAGCACGGTTAACGATGATATTACTGCCGATGGTGACGACGGTATCGCAACAAGTACCGTTGCATTGCAAACACCGACTGCACCGGGGACCACGACAACCGAAGTTTATTACAACTGGAATGTTGCCGATTGGGATTTTGGCACCTCCGCACGCTATCCAATAATTAGATACACTACGGCAACCGATATCCTTAACAAACCAGCGTGCGATTCCAATCCCGATACCGTGATATCATCGTGCGGTGATATACTGCTAGGTCAAGGAGATATAGGACTAAGTGGTGTATTTTTCTATGCCAACGGCGAACCTTTGGACGAAACAATATTCGATAAGCCATTCTCTCTTTCGCCATCCGATTACACGATAGCCATAGCCAATGCGATTTCCATTAGACTATTGCCTTATAGTATCAATCCTAATGGTGAGGTTATTTCAGTCACCAAAGCAGGAGACGAACCCATCATCAATTATTTTTCCGGCAAGCACAGTGGGGAGTTAAGTGAGCCGATTTCTATCCCATTAGGAGAGACAACTGTAACAATTGTTGTCACAGACAACTCTGCCGAACCTAATAGGGTTACTTATCGCTTTGCCATCAACAATGGTGTAACTCCGATAGAAATGGTGGATATAAGCAGTAATCGGGACACGGTGGGAGAAGGAGAAACAGTTAGCATGAATGCAACGATTGAAGGTGGCCTAAGCACTAATTATAGTTACCGGTGGACTTCAGAGCCGACTTTTTTGCTGACTAGTCTGTCTGATTCGCAAATCACAAGTTCTACTTTAAGTTTTAGTATTCCTGTGGATTTTGTATCACGCAATGCATTGATGCGCGATGCGGTAATCAAACTGACCGTCAACGATGGTCTTTTGATGCTCAGTGCCACTGAGACTGTGACCGTGATGAAGGTTGACAACGGTGATCCGAGCTTTGCAGCAGAGGTGACTACATCGACGATAACTGTAGAGAAGGTAACAGACGACCCTGACGGCGACGGTGTAGCCAGCTATACATGGGAGCAGCGTAGTATAACGAATGACATCTGGGAAGTGATACCCGATATTTCTGGTAGCACAAATCCTTATATGGTGCCATCACAAAATGCAAGTAGTTCTCGTTATCGCGTGCGAATAAGCTATACCGATATGCAAGGTTATGACTCTGAAAGTGTAATCGGTCCTTACAGAGCCAGCGTAGACGATAATGATAACGGTTTGATAGATATCTACTATTTAGAAGACTTGAATGCGATGCGTTATCAGACCGATGGCAGCAGTTATAAAATCGGTAGTGATGCAAACACAATTACTCGAGGTTGCTCGTCAGCCGATAATACAGGAACCTGTTCCGGATACGAGTTGCGTAGAGATTTGGATTTTGCTACAGCACAAAGCTATGTGGATGCAATGAGTAACAGAAACGGATGGACATCGGGTAGCGGCTGGCTTCCCAGCGGATTGGATACATTATTTGAAGGGAATGGTCATACGATAGCCAATTTACAAATTAACAATGGCACCCAAAGTAACATAGGTTTATTCGGTGTTATAGGCATGGATGGCACGGTTCAAAATCTGACCCTAATGGACACTACGATTAGAGGTTCAAATAATGACCAGCAAAATACTGGCAGTCTTGCCGGTACCAATCACGGTACGATATTGAACAGCGGTGTAATTGATGCTGATGTAAGAGGGACCGGCAGCCTCCGTATTCAAGTCATCTATAATCAAATAGGTGGTTTGGTAGGTAGCAATGACGGTGGTGATGGTATTGGCAACATTCGCTATAGTTTTGCACAAGGTAGAGTACGGATCCACGGGGATTCTACTCGCAGTAGACATGCCATGGGCGGCTTAGTCGGAGGAAATGTAAACGGTGCTGAAATCCATAGTAGCTATGCGAGGGGTAGTGTGTTTGGTAATTGCGATTTAGGTGGCTTGGTCGGCAACCAATTTACCACCAGCCGCAATAATCCAGATAACATTAGTACGGTTAGAAACAGCTATGCGTTCGTTAACCTGGAGACTGCAAGCAGGGAGTGTTTCGCCTTCAGTTATAAAGGTGTCTTGCTCGGTTTTAATGGTAATTCAAATATAGTCAATAGCTATGCAGCAGGTAAATCTTTTATAAATCGTATAAGCATGCTTGGTGGAAGCCCTCCTCCTTCCGATGTCACCGCCAGTTATTGGGATAGGACTGTCAACACTAATGGTCCTGACGCTTCCGCCAATGCCAAGACTACCTCAGAACTGCAATCGCCGACTGATGCCGTCGATATTTACGAGAATTGGAGTACTGCCGATTGGGATTTTGGTAATGCGATGAGTTATCCGGCATTGCGTTATAACGAAGATGAGAACGAGAACGATAGTGTTGTTTGCGATACAGATTCTAGTACAGCGTTGCCGCGCTGCGGTAACTTGCTATTCGGTCAACCTAACCGCGATAAAGGATTGGGTGTTTTGTTTTTCGTGATAAACGGTGAGGAGCAAGATAATGCCGATATATTTATCAACCAACCTTTTTCATCCGTAGTGCTTGACTATGATGTGGCAATTCCAGATACTTCCGGGATTCAACTAAGACCTTATGCCATCAATAGCACTGCGGTGATTTCAATCGTTAAAGCAGACGATCCCCTCAGCATCAATTATTTTGACGGCAAGGTGAGTGGTGAGTTAAGCAATAACATCCCAGTACAAACGGATACAACCGAAGAACTGACGATTACGGTGGGAGATGTCGCTTATACCCTGAACATAAGAACAACTCCTGAGAATCTGACTGAGATTATTAGTTTCGATAGTGTGCCGGTAGCCGGCAGTACTGTCAATGAAGGAGATTCTGTTGCCATAAATATTGAGATTGCTGGCGACAATCGGGATCATGATTATTTGATACAACCAGGAGAAATAGAGATTAGTCGACAGCAAACTACGACTGCAGCTTTTACGATTATGATACCTTCAATATATGTAGCAGCAGGCAAGACAACACAGAGCATCGTCTATACGATAACGGTCGACGATGGTTTTAGTACTACTTCTACCCAACTTGCGTTTATCGTCACCAAAGCCGATAACGGCGGACCGCAACTGGAATTAAATGTCAATCCTGATGCACTGAACATCGCTACTAGTGTAAGTGACCCGGACGGTGCTGGTACATTTATGTATAAATGGCAAAGCCGAGATGAAGGCGATGGTGACTGGATGGATATTTCCAATACTAATCGCTATGCGGTGTCGAGTACTCCTACGAGTACCAGCCGCTATCGCGTGTTAGTGGAGCATACTGATGGACAAGATTATGAAAGCGATTATACGATAGGTCCGTTTCCTATAAATATTGACAGCGACGATGACGAGTTGATAGATATTTACTATCTAGAAGATTTGAATGCACTGCGTTATCAGATAGACGGTAGTGGTTATGGTTCGGCTAATATAGCAAACAAAATCACCTCAGGTTGTCCTGGTGATACTTGCATTGGTTACGAGCTGCTAAGAGATTTGGATTTCACGACTACTCAAAGCTATATAGATGTGATGTCAAGTAGAGATGAATGGACGGTGGATGATTTTATGGATAATGAGGATATCGGTTGGTTGCCTATAGCAACCGTCAATGACCCGTTTGCTACCACATTCAACGGCAACAATTATAAGATTTTCAATTTGCAGATAAATAGAGATAGGCATGATGATGCGTATATCGGGTTATTTGCGGCACTGTCATCAAAAGCAAGGATAGAGAATGTCGGCATATCGGATGTAAAAATTGAAGGCAGAGGTTATGTGGGCAGTCTGGTTGCACAAAGTAAGGGGGTTATCGTCAATAGCTATGCACAAGGGCAAGTTACTGGAACACAGCATAGCCTAGGCGGATTAGTTGCGCTCAATGATGGCGATGATTCTGCGACTGGCATTATCGTCAACAGCTATGCGGATGTAATGATGATGTCCACCAGTACGCTATCGGTAGGGGGTCTAGTCGGGAACAACAGAGCTAAAATCAGGAATAGTTATGCATCAGGTGATGTGAGTGGTCCTTGCGATGTAGGTGGTCTGGTTGCCGAGAACAGCAGTGGCAGTGAAATCATCAATAGTTATGCATCGGGTATGGTAAGCAGGTCTGGAAGTTGTGCAACGGACGGTACACGGAATCGTGCTGGTGGTTTAGTAGCCAACAATGCAGGATTGTTAAGAAATAGTTATGCGAGTGGTCGTATTACTGGTGTCGGTACGATAGGTGGTTTGGTTGCTGTCGGTGCAACTGGCATGGTTGAGTCTAGCTATTGGGATATTATGGTTAATAATGATATTACTACCAATGCCGAAGCCAGGACGAGTACCGAATTAAAAATGCCGACGAATGAAAATGCTGCAACGAGCATCTATGCAACTTGGAGTGTTGCCGATTGGGATTTCGGTGGCTCAACAGATTACCCGATAATTAGATACACTACGGCAACCGACATCTCTGCCGAACCAGCATGCGATATCAACCCTAATACTGCACTACCGCCCTGCGGTGGTATATTGCTAGGCCAGGGAGATATAGGACTGAGTGATGTGTTTTTCTATGCCGATGGCGAGGCTTTGGACAAAACGATATTTGATAAACCGTTCTCTCTCTCAGTATTCGATTACACGATAACTATGACCGATACGACTTCGATTCGTTTGTTGCCTTATGGTATTAATCCTAATGGCGAGGTTATTTCAATCGCCAAAGCAGGAGACGAGCCAACCATCAATTATTTTGCGAACAAGAACAGTGGTGAGTTGAGTGAGCCGATTTCTATTCCATTAGGAGAGACAATCGTGTCAATCGCCGTCACAGAAGACTCCGAACAACCTGATATGACTGTTTATCGCTTTGTCGTGAACAATGTTCCTTCTCCGATAGAAGTGACCGATATAAGTAGTGATCGTGATATGGTAAATGAAGGAGACTCAATCAGTGTAAATGCAACGATTGAAGGTAGCCTAAGCAGTAATTATAATTATCGATGGACTTCAGAACCAGCTTCTTTGCTCGCTGATGTTTCGGAAGCAAACATCACAAGTTCTACTTTAAGTTTTAGTATTCCTCTGGATTTTGTATCTCGCGACGTATCGAGTCAGGATGCTGTAATCAAACTGACCGTCACCGATGGTTTTTCAATGAGTAGCGCCACTGAGACTATTACCGTGATGAAGGTTAGCGACGGTGATCCGAGCTTTGCAGTGATGGTGACTACATCAACGATAAGTATAGAGAAGATAACAAGCGATCCCGATGGCGACGGTGTTGCTAACTATATATGGGAGCAACGCAGCATAACAAGTGACATCTGGGAAGTAATTCCTGATATCTCCATTCGAACAAATACCTATACGATACCATCACAAAATGTAAGTAGTTCTCGTTATCGCGTGACAGTAAGCTATACCGATAAGCAAGGTTATACTTTTACTCAAATGTTCAACGGCCCTTATAGAGCCGACATAGACGACGATAACGATGGTTTAATCGATATCTATTATTTGGAAGATTTAGATGTGGTGCGTTATCAATCCGACGGCACTGGTTATAAAATGAGCAACGTAGCGACCCGAATTACCCAAGGTTGCCGGTCAGTCGGTAACATAGAAACCTGTTCAGGATACGAGTTGCGTAGAGATTTAGATTTCACAACCACACGAAGCTATATCTATGCAACGGATAACAAAGACCAATGGACGGTGGCAGACTTTGACAATATGGCAGATACAGGTTGGCTGCCTAGCAGATTGAACACGCGATTTGAAGGGAACGGTTATACGATAGCCAATTTGCAAATCAGCCACGATACCCACAGGAATATCGGCTTATTCGGTGTTATAGATAGGGGCGGCACAGTTCAAAATCTGACCCTGACAAACACCAAAATTAGAGGCTCAAGCATAACTGCGCAAAACATTGGCGGTCTTGCCGGTACCAATAACGGCACGATATTGAACAGCGGTTTAATCGATGCCTTTATAGAAGGAAATGGTCATACTAACTCAGAAAACCCCAATCCGATAGGTGGTTTGGTCGGTAGAAATAACGGCGGTAGTGGTATGGGCAACATTCGTTATAGTTTCGTACACGGCGAGATACTAGTCAGACGAGTGGATGGTCTCACCAACAATCATAGCATCGGTGGTTTGGTCGGACTCAATACAGATGGTGCAGAAATCCATAACAGCTATGCAGAAGGTCGTGTGAGTGGCGATTGCCAGATGGGTGGTTTGGTCGGTGGTCAATCTACTGCGAACCGCAATAATCCAAACGACATCAGCACGATTGAAAATAGCTATGCGATTGTCAACTTGAGTTTATCGGGTGGTGGATGTAGGGGAATAGTCTCTGTGAATTTAGGTGTTTTGCTCGGTTCTAATGATAACTCGGATGTAGTGAATAGCTATGCAGCAGGTCGCTCTTCTATACTTAATATAGGCATGATCGGTGGTAATATGACTGATCCCAATGTCACCGAAAGTTACTGGAATAGGAGTGTCAACAGCAGAGGCGTTAACATAGACAGCGGCAAGACGACAGCACAACTACAATCGCCGACCGATGCTAGTGATATTTATGAGAATTGGAGTATTGGTGATTGGGATTTCGGTAATACAACGAGTTATCCGGCATTGCGTTATAACGAGAACGATGCTAATACTTGCGATGTGGATGCCGAGACGGCATTGCCACCTTGTGGCGCATTACTACCCGAACAAACTATTCGTAAGGGCTTGAGTATTGTATTTTTTGTGGCAGATGGCGAAGAGCAGGATAATGCCGATATATTTGTCAATCAACCTTTTTCACCCCTAGTGCTTGAATACAACATGTTCATCCCATATACCGAAGAATTTCAACTAAGACCGTACGCTATCAATAGCACTGCGGCGATTTCAATCATCAAAGCAAGAGATACATCCAGCATCGATTATTTTGATAACAAGATTAGTGGTGAGTTAAGCGATAACATTCCGCTACGAGCAGAAACAACCGAAGAATTGACGATTACGGTAGAAGGCATCGCTTATACCTTCAACATAGAGGTAGGTCCGGAGAATCTAGTTGAGATTATTAGGTTTGATAGTATGCCAATAGCTGGCAGTACTGTTGATGAAGGAGATTCTGTTACCATAAATATTGAGATTGCCAAAGGTAGTGGAAATTATGATTATTCGCTACAACAGGATGATATATCCATTGATGAAGGACAAAGCACGACTGCGTCTTTTACTGATGTGATAACTCCAAATTTTGTGGCAGCCGACAAAACGACACAAAGCATCGTCTATACGCTAACGGTCAACGATGGTTTTAATACCACTTCTGCAGAATTGATGCTGATCGTCACCAAAACCAATAGCGGTGAACCACAACTGGAATTGAATGTCAGCCCTACTGCATTAAGCATCACTTCTAATAAAGATGACCCAGATGGTGTCGGTACGTTTACGTATAAATGGCAAAGCCGAGATGAGGGTGATAGTGGCTGGATGAATATTTCCACTAATAGTCATACGGTGTTGAGTCCTCCTGCGATCACCAGCCGCTATCGCGTGTTAGTGGACCATACTGATGGACAAGGGTTTGAAAGCGATTATACGATAGGTCCGTTCCCTATAAACATTGACGATGATGAAGATGGATTGATAGATGTTTACTATCTAGAGGATTTGAATGCATTGCGTTATCAAACAGACGGTAGCGGCTATAAAATAAATCCTAAATCGGACAATATCACCACAAGCAAAATCACCTTAGGTTGTCCTAACGGTACCTGCATGGGTTATGAGCTGTTAAGAGACTTGGATTTTGCGACTACTCAAAGCTATGTAGATGTGATGTCAAACAGAGGTGAGTGGACGGTCAATGACTTTATGAATAATGAGGATATCGGTTGGTTGCCTATAGGAGGCAGCGATGCACCGTTTGCTACCACATTCAACGGCAACAATTATAAGATTTCCAATTTGCAGATAAACCGAGATACGGCTGATGATGGGTATATCGGGTTATTTGCGGCACTATCATCAAACGCAAAGGTAGAGAATGTCGGCATGCCGAATGTAGAAGTTGAAGGTCGCGGCTATGTAGGTAGTTTGGTTGCACAAAACAAAGGTGTTGTCGTCAATAGCTATGCGCAAGGAAAAGTTACTGGAACACAACATAGCTTAGGTGGATTAGTTGCACTTAATGACAGCAATGCCTCTACTCAAGCAGTAATCGTCAACAGCTATGCGAATGTGATGACGATGTCTACCAATTCGCTATCAGTAGGCGGTTTGGTTGGCAACAACAAAGGCAAAATTAGAAATAGCTATGCAGCAGGTGATGTGAGTGGTGCTTGCGATGTAGGTGGTTTGGTTGCCGAGAATTTCACAGATGGTGAAATCATCAACAGCTATGCGTCGGGTGCAGTAAGTAGATCTGGAAGCTGTGTAGGTGACGGTACACGGAATCGTGCTGGTGGTTTAGTAGCCGATAATCAAGGATTAATAAGGAATAGTTATGCATATGGTCTTATTAATGAAGGTGGCGGTACGGTAGGTGGCTTGGTTGCTGTTGGAGCAACCGGCACGGTTGAGTCTAGCTATTGGGATCGCACGGTTAATAGTGATATTCCTGTCAATACCGAAGCTAAGACTAAAGTTGAATTGCAAACACCGACTGCACCAGGGACAAATACAATGCAAGTTTATTACGACTGGAGTGTTGCCGATTGGGATTTCGGCACCTCGACACATTATCCGATAGTTAGATACACTACGGCAACCGATATCCTTGGCAAACCAGCGTGCGATGCCAACCCTAATACTGCACTACCGCCGTGCAGTGCTATATTGCTAGATCAAGGAGATACAGGACTAAGTGATGTGTTTTTCTATGCCGACGGCGAACTTTTAGATGACACGGTATTCGATAAGCCATTCTCTCTTTCGGTATTCGATTACACGATAGACGTAGCCAATAAGGTTTCTATTAGACTATTGCCTTATGGTATCAATCCTAATGGTGAGGTTATTTCAATCACCAAAGCAGAGGACGAGCCTCCCATCAATTATTTTTCCAACAAGCACAGTGGTGAGTTGAGTGAACCGATTTCTATCTCATCGGGAGAGACAACTGTGACAATCGTCGTTTTAAGCAATTCCGGCGATAGTGACCCAGTTGTGTATAGCTTTGTTGTGAGCAATGATGTAGCTCAGATAGAAGTGACCGATATAAGTAGTGATCGTGATGCGGTAAGAGAGGGAGAGAAGATTGTCGTAAATGCAACGATTTCAGGTGGTTTAAGAGGTAATTATGATTATCGATGGACTTCAGTGCCGGCTTCTTTGCTAGCAGGTGCATCTGAGTCGCAAATTACGAGTTCTACCCTAAGTTTTAGTATTCCTGTGGATTTTGTATCACGCAATGCATCAATGCAGGATACTGTAATCAAGCTGACTGTCGCCGATGGTCTTTCGATGAGCAATGCCACCAAGACTCTAACCGTGATGAAAGTTAACAACGGTGATCAGAGCTTTGTAACGATGGTGACTACATCGACGATAAGTATAGAGACGGTAGCAAGCGACCCTGACGGCGACGGTGTGGTCAATTATGCTTGGGAGTTGCGTAGCATAGATAATGAGGATTGGGTGTCAACTTCGATCATGTCTAATAGCTATGCGGTGCCACCACAAGATGCAAGTAGTTCTCGCTATCGTGTACGGATAAGCTATACCGATATGCAAGGTTATAATTTTGACCGTATATTCGGTCCATATAGAGCCGATATAGACGACGACGACGATGATTTGATAGATATCTACTATTTGGAAGATTTAGATGCGGTGCGTTATCAGGCTGACGGCAGTGGTTATACCACGAGCAGTGTAGCAGTGAGAATCACCCGAGGTTGCTTGTCGGCCGATAACACAGAAACCTGTTCGGGATATGAATTGCGTAGAGATTTGGATTTCACTTTAGCTCAAAGCTATGTAGATGCGATACGTAATAAAGACGAGTGGACGGTAGCAGACTTCAACAACGAGTCGGATGCCGGTTGGCTGCCTAGCGGATTAAACACGCGATTTGAAGGGGATGGTCATACGATAACCAATTTGCAAATTAACAATGGCACTCAAAGTAATATAGGCTTATTCGGTATTATAAGTGTGGGTGGCACGGTTCGAAACCTGATTTTAAGGGATGCCACGATTAAAGGTTCAAAGACGACCGAGCAAAATACCGGCAGTCTCGCTGGTACCAATAACGGCACGATATTGAACAGCGGTGTAGTCAATGCCGACATAGAAGGAGTTGGCAGAACTACGACAATCCCTAATCTGATAGGTGGTTTAGTAGGTAGAAATAACGGCGGTGGCGGTGGTATCGGTGACATCGGTTATAGTTTCGTAGACGGCGAGGTACGAGCCCGATCAACTGCTACTGCCAACGCACATAGTGTGGGTGGCTTGACCGGCAGAAATTTCAACGGTGCCGAGGTCTATAGTAGCTATGCGGTAGGTCGTGTGTATGGTTACTGCCATGTGGGTGGCTTGGTCGGCAATCAATTTACCCATAGCCGAGATGATGCGGATGACATCAGTACGATTAGAAACAGCTATGCGCTTGTTAACATAGAGATTACGGATGGGAATTGTCACATCTCAAGTGGTAGAGGTGTGCTGCTCGGCTTTAATAATAATTCAGATGTAATCAATAGCTATGCAGTAGGTGAATCTTCTATAAATGATGTGGGCATGATTGGTGGCAACATACATGTTCGCGTTGTCGCCGATAGTTATTGGGATAGCACTGTCAACAGAAACGGACCTGATGTTGATACTGGCAAGACTACCACAGAACTACAATCACCGACCAATGCCAGTGGTATTTACGAGAATTGGAGTATTGCTGATTGGGACTTTGGTAATACAACGAGTTATCCAGCATTGCGCTATAACGAGAACGATAGTGATGCTTGTGATATGGATCCCAAGACAGCATTGCCGCGCTGCGGTACCTTACTATTCGGTCAACCTGATCGCGAAGGAGGATTGAGTACCTTATTTTTTGTGATAGCCGGTGAGGAGCAGGATAACAACAATATATTTACCAGCCAGCCTTTTTCATCTTTAGTGTTTGACTACGATGTGATACTTCCAAATACTCCGAGGATTCAATTGAGACCTTATGCTATCAATAGCACTGCGGTGATCTCAATCGTCAAAGCAGGAGATGCGCCCGGCATTGATTATTTTGACGGTAAGACTAGTGGTGAGTTAAGCGACAACATCCCGCTACAAGAGATCATAACCGAAGAACTAACGATTACGGTAGATAGCATCGCTTATGCTTTGAACATAGAGGTAACTCCCGAGAATCTCCTTGAAATTATTAATGTTGATAGTATGCCGATAGCTGACAGTAGCGTAGATGAAGGAGATTCTATTACCATAAATATTGAGAGTGCCAAGGGCAGTGGAAATTATGGTTATTTTATACAACCAGGGGATATAGAGGTTAGCCAAAGACGAGCTACAACTGCATCCTTTACGGTTGTGATGCCTTCAGACTCTGTGGCAGCCGACAAGACAACACAGAGCATCGTCTATACGATAACGGCTGATGATGGTTTTAGCACTACTTCCACCAAACTTGTATTTATCGTCACTAAAATTGATAACGGCGAACCGCAACTAGAATTGAATGTCAGTCCTACTGCATTGAGCATCACTTCTAGTGAAGATGATCCAGATGGTGCCGGTACATTCATGTATGAATGGCAAAGCCGAGATGAAGGTGATAGTAGCTGGATGGATATTTCTGATACTAATCGCTATGCGGTGTCGAGTACTGCTTCTAATACTATCCGTTATCGCGTAATAGTGAATCATATCGATGGACAAGATTATAGAAATGAATATACGACAGGTCTGTTTCCTGCTGACATAGATGAAGACGACGACGGTTTGATAGACATTTATTATTTGGAAGATCTGAATGTGTTGCGCTATCAAATGGACGGTAGCGGCTATGGAATAAACCCTAAATCGGATAATATCACTACAAACAAAATCACCTCAGGTTGTTCTGACAATACCTGCATTGGCTACGAGCTGTTAAGAGATTTGGATTTCACGGCTACTCAAAGCTATGTAGATGTGATGTCAAATAGAGATGAATGGACGGTGGATGATTTTAGCACTAGTTTGGATATTGGTTGGTTGCCTGTAGGAAGCAGCGATGCACCGTTTGCTACCACATTCAACGGCAACAACTATAAAATTTCTAATTTGCAAATAAACAGAGATACGATTGATGACGCGTATATCGGGTTATTTGCAGCACTGTCATCAAACGCAAGGGTAGAGAATGTCGGCGTATCGGATATAGAAATTGAAGGCAGAGGTTATGTAGGTAGTCTGGTTGCACAAAACAAAGGTGCCATCGTCAATAGCTATGCACAGGGAAAAGTTACTGGAACACAGCATAGTTTGGGCGGATTAGTTGCGCTCAATGATAGTGATGATTCTGCGACTGGCATTATCGTCAACAGCTATGCGAATGTGATGACGACATCTACCAGTACGCTATCGGTAGGTGGTTTGGTCGGCAATAACAGAGCTAAAATTAGAAATAGCTATGCGGCAGGTGATGTGAGCGGTGTTTGCGATGTAGGCGGTTTGGTTTCTGAGAATTTCATAGGCGGTGAAATCATCAATAGCTATGCGTCGAGTACAGTAAGCAGGTCTGGAGACTGTGTAGGTGACGCTACACGAGATCGTGCTGGCGGTTTAGTAGCCAATAACGCAGGATTAATAAGGAATAGTTATGCATATGGTCTTATTAATGAAGGTGATGGTATGGCAGGTGGTTTGGTTGCTATCGGAGCAACCGGCACGGTTGAATCCAGTTATTGGGACAACACGGTTAATAATGATATTACTGCTAATACCGAAGCCAAGACTAAAGTTGAATTGCAAACACCGACTGCACCAGGGACAAATACAATGCAGGTTTATTACAACTGGAGTGTTGCCAATTGGGATTTCGGTACTGCAGCAGATTATCCGATAATTAGATACACTATGGCAACTGATATCCTTGGCAAACCAGCGTGTGATGCCAAGCCTGATACCGCACTATCACCGTGTGGTGGTATATTGCTAGGTCAGAGAGATAAAGGACTGAGCGATATGATATTCTTTATTGATGAAAATCCTTTGCATGAATTAGCACTGGATCCACCTTTTTCTTTTTCAGTATTCTCCGACTACACGATAAACATAACGGAAGGAGACTCAATTCGGTTATTGCCTTATGGTATTAATCCTAATGGCGAAGTTATATCAATCACCAAAGCAGAGGACGAGCCTCCCATCAATTATTTTTCAGACAAGCACAGTGGTGAGTTGAGTGAACCGATTTCTATCTCAGTAGGAGAGACAACTGTGACAATCGCCGTCAGAGACGACTTTGATGATGGTGATCCGATCATCTATAGTGTTAGTGTAATTAGTAGACCTTCTCCGGTAGAAGTGATCAATATAAGCAGTGATAGTGATACGGTAGATGAAGGAAACTCAATCAGTGTAAATGCAACAATTGAAGGCGGCTTAAGCAGTAATTATAATTACCGATGGACTTCGGTGCCATCTTCTTTGCTGGCTGGTGTGTCTGAGTCGCGAATCACGAGCTCTACTTTAAATTTTAGTATTCCTCTGGATTTTGTATCCCGCAATATATCGAGTCAGGATGCTGTAATCAAACTAACCGTCACCGATGGTCTTTCGATGAGTAGTGCCACAGAAACTATTACCGTGATGAAAGTTGACAACGGTGCCCCGAGCTTTGAAGCGATGGTGACTACATCGATGATAAGTATAAAGACGGTGGTAAGCGACCCTGACGGTGACGGCATAGCTAACTATATATGGGAACAACGCAGCATAACGAGTGACATCTGGCAAATAATTCCCGGCATCTCTAGCAGAACAAATATCTATACGATACCACCACAAAATGTAAGTAGTTCTCGCTATCGTGTGGCAGTAAGCTATACCGACATGCAAGGTTATACTTTTGCTCAGGCGTTTGACGGTCCTTATAGAGCCGATATAGATGACGACGATGACGGTTTAATCGATATCTATTATTTAGAGGATTTGGATGCAGTGCGTTATCAGGTCGACGGCACTGGTTATACCATCAGTAATGGAGAGAGCAAAATCACTCAAGGTTGCCAACTATCCGGTAACACAGAAATCTGTGCAGGATACGAATTGCGTAGAGATTTAGATTTCACAACCACACAAAGCTATATATATGCAACGCGTAACAAAGACCAATGGACGGTAGCAGACTTTGGTGATACGACAGATACCGGTTGGCTACCTAGTAGATTGAACACGCGACTCCAAGGGAACGGTTATACGATAGCAAATTTGCAAATTAGTCACGATACCCACAGGAATATCGGCTTATTCGGTATTATAGATAGAGGCGGCACGGTTGAAAATCTGACTCTAACAAACATTAAAATTAGAGGCTCGAGCATAGCCACGCAAAGCGTTGGCGGTCTTGCTGGTACCAACAACGGCACGATATTGAACAGCGGTTTAATCAATGCCTTCATAGAAGGAAATGGTCATACTAACTCAGAAAACCCCAATCCGATAGGTGGCTTGGTCGGTAGGAATAACGGTGGTAGTGGTATGGGCAACATCCGTTATAGTTTCGTACACGGCGAGGTACTAGTCAGATTAGTATCTGGTCTCGTCAACAATCATAGCATTGGTGGTTTGGTCGGACTCAATACAAATGGTGCAGAAATCCATAACAGCTATGCAGAAGGTCGTGTGCGTGGTGATTGCCAGATGGGTGGTTTGGTCGGCGGTCAATCTACTGCGAACCGCAATAATCCAAACGACATCAGCACGATTGAAAATAGCTATGCGATTGTCAACTTGAGTTTATCGGGTGGTGGATGTAGGGGAATAGTCTCTGTGAATTTAGGTGTTTTGCTCGGTTCTAATGATAACTCGGATGTAGTGAATAGCTATGCAGCAGGTCGCTCTTCTATACGTGATATAGGCATGATCGGTGGCAATATGTCTGATCCCAATGTCACCGACAGCTACTGGGATGAGAATGTCAACAGCAGAGGCCCTGACATAGACAGCGGCAAGACGACGGCACAACTACAATCGCCGACTGATGCTAGGGGTATTTATGAGAATTGGAGTAGTGCCGATTGGGATTTTGGTAATACAACAAGTTATCCGGCATTGCGCTATAACGAGAGCGATAGTAATGCTTGCGATGTGGATGCCGAGACAGCATTGCCACCTTGTGGTGCATTACTACCCGAACAAACTATTCGTAAGGGCTTGAGTATTGTATTTTTTGTGGTAGATGGCGAAGAGCAGGATAATGCCGATATATTTGTCGATCAACCTTTTTCATCCTCAGTGCTTGAATATAATATGTTCACTCCGTATGCCGAAGAATTTCAACTAAGACCGTACGCTATCAATGGTAATGCGGCGATTTCAATCGTCAAAGCAGAAGATACACTCAGCACCGATTATTTTGACGGCAAGACCAGTGGTGAGTTAAGTGCCAACATTCCGTTGCGAGAGCTCACAACCGAAGTACTGACGATTACGGTAGATGGCATCGCTTATACTTTCAACATAGAGGTAGGTCCTGAGGATCTGGTTGAGATTATTAGGTTTGATAGTATGCCGGTAGCCGGCAGTATTGTTGATGAAGGAGATTCTGTTACCATAGATGTTGAGATTGCCGAAGGTAGTGGAGACTATAGTTATTCACTACAACAGAATGTTATGCTGGTTGGTCAAGGACGAGGCACGACTGCGTCTTTTACGGATGTGATACTTCCAGACTTTGTAGGAGCTGACAAGACGACACAAAGCATCGTCTATACGATAATGGTTGACGATGGTTTTAGTACCACTTCTGCAGAATTGATGCTGATCGTCACCAAAGTCGATGACGGTGAGCCGCAACTAGAATTGAATGTCAGCTCTACTGCATTAAGTATTACTTCTAGTGAAGATGATCCAGATGGTGTCGGTACATTTGTGTATGAATGGCAAAGCCGAGATGAGGGTGATAGTAGCTGGATGGATATTTCTACTAACGATAGTTATATGGTTTCAGGCACTCCTGCGAGTACAATCCGCTATCGCGTGATAGTGAATCATACCGACGGACAAAAGTATCCTAACGAATATATCATAGGTCCATTTCCTATAAATATTGACAGCGACAACGATGGGTTGATAGATATTTATTATTTGGAAGATCTGAATACACTACGTTATCAAGCAGACGGTAGCGGTTATAGCATAAATCCTAAATCGGACAATATCACTACAAACAAAATCACCTTAGGTTGTCTTGACGATACCTGCATCGGCTACGAGCTATTAAGAGACTTGGATTTTACGACTACCCAAAGCTATGTAGATGTGATGTCAAACAGAGGTGAGTGGACGGTGGACGATTTTATGGCCGATTCGGATACCGGTTGGTCGCCTATAGGAAGCATTGATGCACCGTTTGCTACCACATTCAACGGCAACAATTATAAGATCTCTAATTTGCAGATGAATAGAGATACCGATGATGACGCGTATATTGGATTATTTGCGGCACTGTCATCAAAAGCAAGAATAGAGAATGTCGGCATGCTGAATGTAAAAATTGAAGGTCGCGGCCATGTAGGTAGTTTGGTTGCACAGAATAAGGGTGCTATCGTTAATAGCTATGCACAAGGGAAAGTTACTGGAACACAGCATAGCTTAGGCGGATTAATTGCGCTTAACGCCAGCGACGACTTTGCGACTGGCATTATTGTCAATAGCTATGCGAATGTAATGACGATGTCTATCAATACGCTATCGGTGGGGGGTCTAGTCGGGAACAACAGAGCTAAAATCAGGAATAGCTATGCTGCAGGTGATGTGAGTGGTGTTTGCGATGTGGGTGGTTTGGTTGCTGAGAATTTGATAGGTGGTGAAATCATCAACAGCTATGCCTCAGGTGCAGTAAGCAGGTCTGGAAGCTGTACGGAGGACAGTACGCGGGATCGCGCAGGTGGTTTGGTAGCCGATAATCAAGGATTAATAAAGAACAGTTATGTACGCGGGCGTATTACTGGTACTGGTACGATAGGTGGTTTGGTTGCCGATGCGATGACTGATACGGTCGAGTCCAGCTATTGGGACAACACGGTTAATAATGATATTACTGCCAATACCGAAGCTAAGACTAAAGTTCAATTACAAACACCGACTGCACCGGGGACAAATACAATGCAGGTTTATTACAACTGGAGTGTTGCCGATTGGGATTTCGGTACTTCAATACATTATCCGATAATTAGATACACTACAGCAACCGATATCCTTGGCAAACCAGCGTGCGATACCAACCCCGATACTGTCCTACCGCTGTGCGGTGGTATATTACTAGATCAGGGAGATATAGGACTGAGCCATGTGTTTTTCTATGCCGATGGTAAACCTTTGGATGGAACGGTACTTGACAAGCCATTCTCTCTTTCAGTATTCGATTACACGATAACTATAATCAATAAGACTTCGATTCAGTTATTGCCTCATGGTATTAATCCTAAAGGTGAGATTATTTCAATTACTAAAGCAGAGGATGAAGCCGTCACTGATTATTTTGCCGACAAGCACAGTGGGGAATTGAGTGAGCCGATTTCTATTTTGGTAGGAAGGACAACTGTGGCAATCCGCGTCACAGAAGACTCCGAGGAACCTGATATGGTTGTTTATCGCTTTGTCATCAACAACAATGCAACGCCGATAGAGATAACCGATATAAGCAGTGATCGTGATGCGGTAGAAGAGGGAGAGAAGATTGTCGTAAATGCAACGATTGCAGGTGGTTTAAGGAGTAATTATGATTATCAATGGACTTCAGAACCGGCTTCTTTGCTAGCAGGTGCATCTGAGTCGCAGATCACGAGTCCCACTCTAAGTTTTAGTATCCCTGTGAATTTTGTATCCCGCAACGCGTCAAGGCGGGATGCCTTAATCAAAGTGACTGTCGCCGATGGTCTTTCGATGGATAGTACCAACAAGGCTATTACCGTGATAAAGGCTAACAATGGTCATCAGAGCTTTGCAACGGTGGTGACTACATCGACGATAAGTATAGAGACGGTGGCAAGCGACCCCGACGGCGATGGTGTAGCCAGCTATGCTTGGGAATTGCGCAACATAGACGATGAGGATTGGGTTTCGACCTCGATCGTCTCTAACAGCTATACGGTATCACCACAAGATGCAGGTAGTTCTCGCTATCGTGTGCGAATAAGCTATACCGACATGCAAGGCTATAATTTTAACCGTGTATTCGGTCCATATAGAGCTGACATAGACGACGATGACGATGGTTTGATAGATATCTACTATTTGGAAGATTTGAATGCGATGCGTTATCAGGCTGACGGCAGTGGTTATACCACGAGCAGTGTAGCAGTGAGAATCACCCGAGGTTGCTTGTCGGCCGATAACACAGAAATTTGTTCGGGATACGAGTTGCGTAGAGATTTAGATTTCACTATGGCACAAAGCTATATAAATGCAATGCTTAATAAAGACAGATGGACGGTAGCAGACTTCACCAATACGGCGGATACCGGTTGGCCGCCCAGCGGATTGAACACAGAATTTGAAGGGAATGGTTATACGATAGCCAATTTGCAAATTAACAATGGCACTCAAAGTGATGTAGGCTTATTCGGTGTTATAGGTGTGCGCGGCAAAGTTCAAAATCTCATCTTGAGGAACGCTACGATTAGAAGTTCAAGGTTAACTGTGTTACAAGATACCGGTAGTCTTGCCGGCACCAACGAAGGTACGATATTAAACAGTGGTGTAATCAATGCCGATGTAGAAGGAGTTGGCAATAGTGTGACATTCCCCAGTCTAATAGGTGGTTTGGTAGGTAGAAATGATGGTAGTGGTGATAGGGTTGGCAACATTGGTTATAGTTTCGTACACGGCGAGGTACGAGCCCAACCAACTGCTATCACCAACTCACATACCGTGGGTGGCTTAGTCGGAGGAACTGTAAGCGGCGCCAGAGTCCATAACAGCTATGCGTTGGGTAGTGTGAGTAGTTATTGCCGATTAGGTGGCTTGGTCGGCAGTCAATTTACTAGGGAAGGTAGCCGTGCGAATGAAATTAGTACAATTGAAAACAGCTATGCGATTGTCAACTTGGGCATTGCGAGCGGGAGCTGTAGAATCACGGCTGATAGAGGTGTGCTAGTCGGCTTTGATAATAATTCGCATGTAGTCAATAGCTATGCAGCAGGTCAATCCTTTATAAATGGTATAGGCATGATTGGTGATAGTATGCTTAATCACACTGCCACCGACAGTTATTGGGATAGGACTGTCAACAGCACAGGCCCTGACATTGTCACCGGCAAGACGACGGCAGAACTCCAATCGCCAATTGATGCCAGCGGTATTTATGAGAATTGGAGCATCGCCGATTGGGATTTCGGTAATACAATGAGTTATCCTGCATTGCGTTATAACGAGAATGATAGTCAAGCCTGTGATACAGATTCTGGCACGGTGTTGCCGCGCTGCGGTACCTTGCTATTCGGTCAACCTGGTCGCGACGCAGGATTGAGTGCTTTATTTTTCGTGATAAACGGCGAAGAGCAAGATAATGACAATATATTTATCGACCAACCTTTTTCGTCATTAGTGTCTGACTATAGTGTGACGATTCCTTATACCACCACGATTCAATTAAGACCGTACGCTGTTGATAACAGCGCAATGATTTCAATCGTCAAAGCCGGAGAAACCTCCACCGATTATTTTGCTGACAAGACTAGCGGTGAGTTAAGCAATAACATTCCGCTACAAGAGATCATAACCGAAGAACTAACGATTACGGTAGATGGCATCACTTATACTTTGAATATAAGGGTAACTCCCGAGGATCCAGTTGAAATTATTAGTCTCGATAGTATGCCGGTAACCGGCAGTACTGTAGCTGAAGGAGATTCTGTTACCATAAATGTTGAGAGTGCCAACGGCAGTGGAAATTATGATTATTTACTGCAACTGGGAAATATGGAGATTGGCCGAAGACAAGGCACGACTGCATCTTTTACGGTTATGACACCTCCGAACTTTGTGGCAGCCGACAAGACGACACAGAGTATCGTCTATACGATAACGGTCAACGATGGTTTTAGTACCACCCCTGCAGAATTGATGCTGATAGTCACTAAGCGCAACAACGGGGAACCGCAACTGGAATTGAATGTCAACCCTACTACATTGAGCATCACTTCTAATATGAGTGATCCGGATGGTGCCGGTACATTTAAGTATCGATGGCAGAAGCGAGATAAAATTGATATGGACTGGACAAATGTCTCTACCAGCTCTATTGTCACAATATCGCCTAATTCTCCTAGTACAATCCGCTATCGCGTGATAATCAATCATACCGATGGACAAAGGTATAGCAACGAATATATCATAGATCCATTCCCTATAGATGTGGACGGCAACAACAATGGCTTGATAGATATTTACTATCTAGAGGATTTGAATGCGTTACGCTATCAAGTGGATGGTAGCGGTTATGGTTTGGCTAATATAGCAAACAAAATCACCTCAGGTTGTTTTAACAGTACCTGTGTCGGCTACGAGCTATTAAGAGATTTGGATTTTATGACTACCCAAAGCTATGTAGATGTAATGTCAAAAAGAAGTGAGTGGATGGTTGATGATTTCAGGACCAGTTCGGATACCGGTTGGCTGCCTAGCGGATTAAGCACATTATTTGAAGGGAATGGGTATGCGATAGACAATTTGCAAATAAACAATCGCATCCAAAATAATATAGGCTTATTCGCTAGTATAAGCGCAGATGGGACGGTGCAAAATCTGATTTTGAGAGATACTATGATTAGAGCTTCAAATACAGCTACACAACATACCGGTGGTCTTGCCGGTACGAATAGTGGCACGATACTGAACAGCGGTGTAATCAATGCCAACATAGTAGGAGTTGGTAGCACTGAGCCATTCCTCAATCTAATAGGTGGTTTGGTAGGTAGAAATGATGGTAGTGATGGTATCGGCAATATTCGCTATAGTTTTGCACACAGTGAGGTACGAGCCAGACCAGTTCATGCCTCTGACGGTCATAGTATTGGTGGTTTGGTTGGAGGAAACTTAAACGGAGCCGAAATTCATAACAGCTATGCGGTGGGGCAAGTGCATGGCTATTGCCGGTTAGGCGGCCTGGTTGGCAATCAAGTTACTACCAATCGCAACAATCCAGATGACATTAGTACGATTGAAAACAGCTATGCGGTTGTCAATTTGCGGTATGTATCCGGGGCTTGTAGAATCGCAAACCTTATAGATAGAGGCGTTCTGATTGGTTTTAATAATAACTCCGATGTAGTGAATAGTTATGCAGCAGGTAAGTCTTTTATAAATAATGTGGGGATGATTGGTGACAGTGCTGCTAATTCTAACATCACCGCCAGTTATTGGGATAAGGAAGTCAATAACACAGGCCCTGACATTGTTACCGGCAAAACAACGACAGAACTACAATCACTAACTGATGCTAGCGATATTTACGAGAATTGGAGCACTGCCGATTGGGATTTTGGTAATACAACGAGTTATCCTGCATTGCGCTATAACGAAGATGATAGTCAAGCCTGTGATACAGATCCTGGTACCGCGTTACCGCACTGCGGTACCTTGCTATTCGGTCAACCTGACCGCGACGGAGGGTTGAGCACTTTATTTTTCGTGATAAACGGCGAAGAGCATGATAATGCCGAGATATTCGGCAACCAACCTTTTTCATCTTTAGTGTTTGACTATGATGTGACAATTCCCAATGCCGTTGAGCTTCAACTAAGACCATACACTATCAATAACACTGCGGCGATTTCAATCACTAAAGCAGAAGACGAGACCGTCACCAATTATTTTGTCGGCAAGCATAGTGGTGATTTGAGTGAACCGATTTCTATCTCGCTAGGAGAGACAACTGTGTCAGTCGTTGTCACAGAAGACTCTGAGGAACCTGCTATGGCTGTTTATCGCTTTGTCGTGAATAATATTGCAACTCAGATAGAAGTGACCGATATAAGCAGTGATCGTGATACGATGAGAGAAGGAGACACAATTAACATAAATGCGACGATTGAGGGTGGCATAAGCAGTAATTATTATTACCAATGGACTGCAGAGCCGGCTTCTTTGCTAGCAGGTGTATCTGAGTCGCAAATCACGAGTGCCACTCTAAGTTTCAGTATCCCTGCGGATTTTGTATCCGGCGACGTATCGAGTCAGGATGCTGTAATTAGGCTGACTGTCACCGATGGTTTTTCGATGGATAGTACCATTGAGACCATTACCGTGATGAAGGTTGATAACGGTGATCCGAGCTTTACCGCAGTGGTGACTACATCGACGATAAGCACAGAGACGGTGGCAAGCGACCCTGACGGTGATGGTGTAGCCGACTACGCTTGGGAATTGCGTAGCATAGACGGTGAGGATTGGGTGTCGACTTCGATTATGTCCAACAGCTATGCAGTACCACCACAAGACGCAAGTAGTTCTCGCTATCGTGTACGAATAAGCTACACCGATATGCAAGGCTATACTTCTGCTCACACCTTAGGTCCTTATAGAGCTGACATAGACGACGACGATGATGGTTTGATAGATATCTACTATTTGGAAGATTTGGATGCGGTGCGTTATCAGGCCGACGGCACCGGTTATACCGCGAGCAGTGTAGCAGTCCGAATCACTCGAGGTTGCCAAATAATGAATGATACAGAAACCTGTTTGGGATACGAGCTGCGTAGAGATTTAGATTTCACTATGGCACAAAGCTATATAAATGCGATGCATAATAAAAACGAGTGGACGGTGGCAGACTTCACCAATACGGCGGATACCGGTTGGCTGCCTAGCAGATTGAACACAGAATTTGAAGGCAACGGTTATGCGATAGCCAATTTGCAAATTAACAATGGCAGCGAGAGTGATATCGGTTTATTTGGTGTTATAGATGTGAACGGTAGGGTTCAAAATCTTATTTTAAGGGATGCTACGATTAGAAGTTCAATGTTAACCGCGCTACAAGACACCGGCAGTCTTGCCGGCACCAACGAAGGTACGATATTGAACAGTGGTGTAATCAATGCCGATGTAGAAGGAATTGGCAATAGTGTGACACACCCCAGTCTAATAGGTGGTTTGGTAGGTAGAAATGACGGTAGTGATGGCAATATCGGCAACATCGCTTATAGTTTCGTACATGGCGAGGTACGAGCTAAATCAATTGTTACTGCCAACTCACATACCGTGGGTGGCTTAGTCGGAGGAACCGTAAACGGTGCCACGGTCCATAACAGCTATGCGGTGGGTAATGTGAGTAGTTATTGCCGATTGGGCGGCTTGGTCGGCAGTCAATTTACTAGGCAGGGTAGCCGTGCGAATGAAATTAGTACGATTGAAAACAGCTATGCGATGGTTGACTTAAACATTGCGAGCGGGAACTGTAGAATCCCAGTTAATAGAGGTGTCCTGATCGGTTTTAATAATAATTCGCATGTAACCAATAGCTATGCAGCGGGTGAACCTTCCGAAAGTGGTATAGGCATGATTGGTAGCAACACACCTGGTTCTAATGTTGCCGATAGTTATTGGGATAGGACTGTCAACAGCCGAGGCCCTAACGTTGTCACCAGTAAGATGACGGCAGAACTCCAATCACCAACTGATGCCAGCGGTATTTATGAGGATTGGAGCATTGCCGATTGGGATTTCGGTAATATGACAAGTTATCCTGCATTGCGTTATAACGAGAGCGATAGCGATGCTTGTGATACAGATTCTGATACGGTGTTGCCGCGCTGCGGTACCTTGCTATTCGGTCAACCTGGTCGCAACGCAGGATTAAGTGCTTTATTTTTCGTGATAGACGGCGAGGAGCAAGATAATGATAATATATTTATCGACCAACCTTTTTCATCATTAGTTTCTGACTATAGTGTGACGATTTCGTATACTACCAAGATTCAATTAAGACCATACACTATCAATGATACTGCGCCTATTTCAATTGTTACGACAGGGGATACGCTCGGCACCGACTATTTTATCAACAGGCGTAGTGGCGACATAAGCGCAGAGATATCGTTGCCTCGTGGAGATGTGCCGGTGAGTCTAACGGTGGTGGTTATGGATACCGAACCTACGACTTATAACCTTATCGTGAACAGAACGATTCCGGATAACGATATAACGGTTGATATTACCCATCCTGGCGATCCGGTGAATGAAGGAGACACTATCACTGCACAGGTTGGCGGCGATAATGCCTTTTATGACTATTCGTGGTCACAAGACGAAACCGAACTAGTCCGAGGGTCGGGAGACGCAGCCGCCATAAGTATTCAAATTCTTACAGATTTGATTAAAGATGAAGTGGCATCACAGAACTTCACTTATGCTGTATCGGTAAACAACGGTCGCAACATAGCGACGAAAAGCATTACACTGACAGTCAACAAAATCAATAATGGGGAACCACAACTGGAATTGAATGTTAGTGCCAATTCATTGAGCATCACTTCTAATGTGAGTGATCCAGATGGTACTGGAACATTTATATATCAATGGCAGAAGCGAGATAAAGTTGATATGGACTGGACAAACGCCTCTACCAGTTCTATTGCCATAATACCGCCTAACTCTCCTAGTACAATCCGCTATCGCGTGACAGTGAACCATATCGATGGACAAGGGTATGGCAACGAATATACCATAGGTCCGTTTCCTATAGATGTAGACGGCAACAGCAACGGCTTGATAGATATTTATTATCTAGAAGATCTGAATGCATTGCGCTATCAAGCGGATGGTAGTGGTTATGGAATAAATCCTGGATCGGACAATATTACTGCAGATAAAATCACTTTGGGTTGTCCTGGCAATACCTGTATCGGCTACGAGCTATTAAGAGATTTGGATTTTGATGCAGACGGTAGCTATATTGATGCGATATCAAACAGAGGTAAGTGGACGGTGGATGACTCTATGGATGATGCGGATACCGGTTGGCTACCTATAGGAAGCAGCGATGACCCGTTTGCAACTACATTCAACGGCAACAATTATAAGATTTCTAATTTACAGATAAATAGAGATACGATTGATGATGCGTATATCGGACTATTTGCGGCACTGTCGGGAGATGCCAGGATAGAGAATGTTGGTATATCGGATGTTGATATTGAAGGCAGCGGCTATGTAGGTAGCTTGGTTGCGCAAAACAAGGGTGCTATCGTCAATAGCTATGTGCAAGGGAGAGTTGCTGGAGATCAACATAGCCTAGGCGGATTAGTTGCGCTTAACGATAGCGATGACTCTGCGACTGGCATTATTGTCAATAGCTATGCGAATGTGATGACGACATCTACCAATACGCTATTGGTTGGCGGTTTGGTTGGCAACAACAAGGGTAAGATTAGAAATAGCTATGCGGCAGGTGATGTGAGTGGTGCCTGCGATGTAGGTGGCTTGGTTGCCGAGAATTTCACAGGTAGTGAAATCATCAATAGCTATGCGTCGGGTATGGTAAGCAGATCTGCAGGCTGTACGCGGGACGGTACACGAAATCGTGCTGGTGGTTTAGTAGCTGGTAACACAGGATTAATAAGGAACAGTTATACATACGGGCTTATTACCAAAGGTGGCGGCACAGCAGGCGGCCTGGTTGCTGCCGGGTCAACCGGTATGGTTGAATCTAGCTATTGGGATAGCACGGTCAATAGTGGTATTACGACCAATACCGAAGCCAAGACTAGTATTGAATTGAAAATGCCGACCAACGAAAATGCTGCAACCGGAATCTATGCAAATTGGAGTATAGACGATTGGGATTTCGGTAGCTCAGAACACTATCCGATAGTTAGGTACACTACGGCAACCGATATCCTTGGCAAACCGGCGTGCGATGCCAAGCCCGATACTGTACTACCGCCATGCAGTAATATATTGCTAGGTCAAGGAGATATAGGATTGAGCGGTGTGTTTTTCTACGCCGACGGCGAAGCTTTGGATGAAATGATATTTGATAAGCCATTCTCTCTTTCGGTATCTGATTACACAATAACCATAATCGATAAGACTTCGATTCAATTATTGCCTTATGGTATCAATCCTAATGGTGAGATTATTTCAATCACCAGAACAGAGGATCAGACTGTCACTGATTATTTTGCCGGCAAGCACAGTGGTGAGTTGAGTGAGCCCATTTCTATTTTGATAGGAAGGACAACTGTGTTAATTCGCGTCACAGAAGACTCCGGGGAATCTGATATGGCTGTTTATCGCTTTGTTGTCAACAACGATGCAACGCCGATAGAAGTGACCAATATAAGTAGTGATCGTGATATGGTGAGAGAAGGAGAGAAGATTAGCATAAATGCAACGATTGTAGGAGGCTTAAGCAGTAACTATAATTATCGATGGACTGCAGAGCCGGCTTCTTTGCTAACAGCTGTATCTGAGTCGCAGATCACGAGTCCTACTCTAAGTTTTTATATCCCTATGGATTTTGTATCCCGTAACGCGTCAATGCAGGATGCCGTAATCAAACTGACTGTCGCCGATGGTGTTTCAATGAGCAGTACCACTGAGACCATTACCGTGATAAAAGCTAACAACGGTGATCAGAGCTTTGCAGAAGTGGTGACTACATCGATGATAAGTATAGAGACGGTGGCAAGCGACCCTGACGGTGATGGTGTAGCGAACTATGCTTGGGAACTGCGCAACATAGACGATGAGGATTGGGTATCGACTTCGATCGTATCTAACAGCTATGCGGTACCGCCACAAGACGCAAGTAGTTTTCGCTATCGTGTACGAATAAGCTACACTGATATGCAAGGCTATACTTTTGACCGTGTATTCGGTCCATATAGGGCCGATATAGATGACGATAACGACGGTTTGATAGATATCTACTATTTGGAAGATTTGAATGCGATGCGTTATCAGGCCGACGGCACCGGTTATACCACGAGCAGTGTAGCAGTCCGAATCACTCAAGGTTGCCAAATAATGAATGATACAGAAACCTGTTCAGGATACGAGTTGCGTAGAGATTTAGATTTCACTATGGCACAAAGTTATATTGATGTAAGGCGTAATAAAGACAGATGGACAGTGGCAGACTTTGACGATACGGCGGATACCGGTTGGCTACCTAGTGAATTGAACACGGAATTTGAAGGGAACGGTTATACGATAGCCAATTTGCAAATTAACAATGGCACTGAGAGTAATGTAGGCTTATTTGGTTTTATAGAAGTGCGCGGCAAAGTTCAAAATCTGATCTTGATGGATGCTACGATTAGAAGTTCAATGTCAACCGCACTACAAGACACTGGCAGTCTTGCCGGTACCAACGAAGGTGCGATATTAAACAGTGGTGTAATCAATGCCGATGTAGAAGGAGTTGGCAATAGCGTGACATTCCCCAGTCTGATAGGTGGTTTGGTAGGTAGAAATGACGGTAGTGATGGCAAGATCGGTAGCATTGTTTATAGTTTCGTACACGGCGAAGTAAGAGCCCAATCAACTGCTACTGCCAACTCACATACCGTGGGTGGCTTAGTTGGAGGAACTGTAAACAATGCCAGAGTCTATAACAGCTATGCGTTGGGTAGTGTGAGTGGTTATTGCCGATTGGGCGGCTTGGTCGGTAGTCAATTTACCGGTGTGCGCAACAGGGCGAATAGAAAAATTAGTACGATTGAAAACAGCTATGCGATTGTCAACTTGGAGACTGCGAGTGGGAACTGTAGAATCACGGCTGATAGAGGTGTGCTAGTCGGCTTTGATAATAATTCGGATGTAGTCAATAGCTATGCAGCGGGTCAATCTTCTATAAATGGTATAGGCATGATTGGTGATAGTATGCTTAATCACACTGCCACCGACAGTTATTGGGATAGGACTGTCAACAGCACAGGCCCTGACATTGTCACCGGCAAGACGACGGCAGAACTACAATCACCAACTGATGCCAGCGGTATTTATGAGAATTGGAGTATCGCCGATTGGGATTTCGGTAATATGACAAGTTATCCTGCATTGCGTTATAACGAGAGCGATAGCGATGCTTGTGATACAGATTCTGATACGGTGTTGCCGCGCTGCGGTACCTTGCTATTTGGTCAACCTGGTCGCAACGCAGGATTGAGTGCTTTATTTTTCGTGATAGACGGCGAGGAGCAAGATAATGACAATATATTTATCAACCAACCTTTTTCGTCATTAGTGTCTGACTATAGTGTGACGATTCCTTATACCACCACGATTCAACTAAGACCATACGCTATCAATGATACTGCACCTATTTCAATTGTTACGACAGGAGATACGTCCGGCACCGACTATTTTATCAACAGGCGTAGCGGCGACATAAGCGCAGAGATATCGTTGCCTCGTGGAGATGCACCGGTGAATCTAACAGTGACAGTTATCGATACCGAACCTACGACTTATAACCTTACCGTGAACAGAACGATTCCGGATAACGATATAACGGTTGATATTACCCATCCTGGCGATCCGGTGAATGAAGGAGACACTATCACCGCACAGGTTGGCGGCGATAATGCCTTTTATGAGTATTCGTGGTCGCAAGACGCAACCGAACTACTCCGAAGGTCAGGAGACACATCTATCATAAGCATTCAAATTCCTGTGGATTTGATTGAAAGTGAGGTGACATCACAGAATGTCACTTATGCTGTATCGGTAGACAACGGTCGCAATATAGCGACGAAAAGCATTACACTGGAAGTCAACAAAATCAATAACGGTCAACCACAACTGGAATTGAATGTTAGTGCTAATTCATTGAGCATCACTTCTAGTGTGAGTGATCCAGATGGTGCCGGTACATTTACATATCGATGGCAGAAGCGAGATAAAGTTGATATGGACTGGACAAACGCCTCTACCAGCTCTATTGCCATAATACCACCTAATTCTCCTAGCACAATCCGCTATCGCGTGAGAGTAAATCATATCGATGGACAAGGGTATGGCAACGAATATACCATAGGTCCGTTTCCTATAGATGTAGACGGCAACAGCAACGGCCTGATAGATATTTATTATCTAGAAGATCTGAATGCAATGCGTTATCAAGCGGATGGTAGTGGCTATAGAATAAATCCTGGATCGGATAATATTACTGCGGATAAAATCATTTTGGGTTGTCCTAACGATCCCTGTATCGGCTATGAGCTATCAAGAGACTTGGATTTTGATGCAGACGGTAGCTATATTGATGCGATGTCAAACAAAGACGAATGGACGGTGGATGACTCGACAGACAACGCGGATACCGGTTGGCTACCTATAGGAAGCGGCGATGACCCGTTTGCAACTACATTCAACGGCAACAATAATAGGATTTCTAATTTGCAAATAAATAGAGATACGATTGACGATGCGTATATCGGATTATTTGCAGCACTGTCGGGAGATGCCAGGATAGAGAATGTTGGTATATCGGATGTTGATATTGAAGGCAGCGGCTATGTAGGCAGCTTGGTTGCGCAAAACAAGGGTGCTATCGTCAATAGCTATGTGCAAGGGAGAGTTGCTGGAGATCAACATAGCCTAGGCGGATTAGTTGCGATTAACGATAGCGATGACTCTGCGACTGGCATTATCATCAACAGCTATGCGAATGTGATGACAACATCTACCAATACGCTATTGGTAGGTGGTTTGGTTGGCAACAACAAGGGTAAGATTAGAAATAGCTATGCGGCAGGTGATGTCAGTAATGCCTGCGATGTAGGCGGTTTGGTTGCTGAGAATTTCACAGGCGGTGAAATCATCAATAGCTATGCATCGGGTGCGGTAAGCAGATCCGCGAGCTGTACGCAGGATAGTACACGGAATCGTGCTGGTGGTTTAGTAGCCGATAACGCAGGATTAATAAGGAACAGTTATACATACGGGCTTATTACTGAGGGTGGCGGTACGGCAGGGGGCTTGGTTGCTGTTGGAGCAACCGGCACGGTTGAGTCTAGTTATTGGGACAGCACGGTCAATAGCGGTATTACTACTAATACTGAAGCCAAGACTAGCACTGAATTGAAAACGCCTGAGTCGGCAGTCGGCATCTATGCAAATTGGAGTATAGACGATTGGGATTTCGGTAGCTCAGAACACTATCCGATAGTTAGGTACACTATGGCAACCGATATCCTTGGCAAACCAGCGTGCGATTCCAACCCTGATACTGAACTGCCGCTGTGCAATGGTATATTGCTAGGTCAAGGAAATACAGGACTGAGCGGAGTGCTTTTCTACGCCGACGGCGAAGCTTTGGATGAAATGATATTTGATAAGCCGTTCTCTCTTTCGGTATCTGATTACACAATAACCATAATCGATAAGACTTCGATTCAATTATTGCCTTATGGTGTTAATCCTAATGGCGAGATTATTTCAATTGCTAAATCAGGAGATGAGAGTTCCATCAATTATTTTGCCGGCAAGCACAGTGGCGAGTTAAGTGAGTCGATTCCTATCTCGTTAGGAAGGACAACTGTGTTAATTCGCGTCACAGAAGACTCCGGGGAATCTGATATGGCTGTTTATCGCTTTATCGTCAATAACAATGCAACACCGATAGAAGTGACCGATATAAGCAGTGATCGTGATACGGTAAAAGAAGGAGAGAAGATTAACATAAATGCAACAATTGAAGGAGGCGTAAGCAGTAATTATAATTACCGATGGACTGCAGAACCGGCTTCTTTGCTAGCAGGTGTATCTGAGTCTCAAATCACAAGTTCTACTTTAAGTTTTAATATTCCTGTAGATTTTGTATCACGCAGCGTATTGAGGCAAGGTACTTTAATAAAATTGACTGTCAACGATGGTTTTTCTATAAGCAGTGCCACTGAGACTATTATCGTGGTAAAGGTTAACAACGGTGATCCGAGCTTTACAGCAATGGTGACCACATCGACGATAAATATAAAGACGGTGGCAAGCGATCCCGACGGTGATGGTGTAGCCAATTATGCTTGGGAATTTCGTAGCATAGACAGTGAGGATTGGGTGTTGACTTCGATCATGTCTAACAGCTATGCGGTACCATCACAAGACGCAAGTAGTTTTCGCTATCGTGTGCGAGTAAGCTACACTGACATGCAAGACTATACTTTTGCTCGCACTTTAGGCCCTTATAGAGCTGACATAGACGATGACGATGACGGTTTGATAGATATCTACTATTTGGAAGATTTGGATACGGTGCGTTATCAAAGCGACGGCACTGGTTATACCACGAGCAGTGTAGCAGTCAGAGTCACGCGAGGTTGTCAGCTAGTCGGTAACACAGAAACTTGCTCGGGATACGAGTTGCGTAGAGATTTAGATTTCATTACGGCACAAAGTTATCTCGACGCAATGCGTAATAAAGACGAGTGGACGGTGGCAGACTTTGACGATATCGCAGATACCGGCTGGCTGCCTAGTGGATTGAACACGGAATTTGAAGGGAACGGTTATATGATAGCCAATTTGCAAATTAATAATAGTACTGAGAGTGATATAGGCTTATTTGATGTTATAGATGTGAATGGCAAAGTTCAGAATCTAATCTTGAGAGACGCTACGATTAGAAGTTCAATGTCAGCCGCGCTACAAAATATCGGCAGTCTTGCTGGCATCAATGAAGGTACGATATTGAACAGTGGTGTAATCAATGCCGATGTAGAGGGAATTGGCAATAGCGTGACAACCCCTACTTTGATAGGTGGTTTGGTAGGTAGAAATGACGGTAGTGATGATAGTATTGGCAACATTGCTTATAGTTTCGTGCACGGCGAGGTACGAGCCCAATCAACTGCTACCGCCAATTCACATACCGTGGGTGGCTTAGTCGGAGGAACTGTAAACGGTGCCAAAGTCCATAACAGCTATGCGTTGGGTAATGTGAGTGGTTATTGTCGATTGGGCGGCTTGGTCGGCAGTCAATTTACCGCTAACCGAGATGATCCGAATAACATCAGTACAATTAAAGACAGCTATGCGATGGTTGACTTGAAGATTATAAGCGAGACATGTAGCATCATAGCTAATAGAGATATAGGTGTCCTGGTCGGTTTTAATGATAACTCCGATGTAATGAATAGCTATGCTGCAGGTAAATCTTCTATGAATGGTGTAGGCATGATCGGTAGAATAATAAATAATAACAGTATCACCCATAGCTATTGGGATAAGGAAGTCAACAGCAACGGACCTGACATAGAAAGTGGCAAGACGACGGCAGAACTTCAATCGCCGACTGATGCCAGCGGTATTTATAGGAATTGGAGCACTGCCGATTGGGATTTCGGTAATACAATGAGTTATCCTGCATTGCGCTATAACGATAGCGATAGCGATGCTTGTGATACAGATCCTGATACAGCTTTGCCGCGCTGCGGTACCTTACTATTTGATCAACCTGATCGCAATGAAGGATTGAGTGCCTTATTTTTCGTGATAGACAGCGAAGAACAGGATAACAATGATATATTTATCAACCAACCTTTTTCATCTTTAGTGTTTGACTATGATGTGATACTTCCAAATACCTCAAAGATTCAATTAAGACTGTATGCTATCAATAGCACTGCGGCAATTTCAATCATCAAAGCAGGAGACGAAACCTCCATCAATTATTTTGCCGACAAGACTAGTGGTGAGTTAAGTGCTGACATCCTGCTACGAGAGGGTGCATTCGAAGAACTGACGATTACGGTGGAAGATGTCGTTTATACTTTGAACATAGGGGTAACTCCAGAGAATCCCGTTGAGATTGTTAATTTCAGTAGTATGCCTGCTGCCAGCAGTAGCGTGAATGAAGGAGATTCTGTTAGCGTAGATATTGAGGTTGCTAAAGGCAGTGGGAATTATGGTTATTTTATACAACCGAGGGATATAGAGATTAGCCGAAGACAAGCTACAACTGCGTCTTTTACGGTTGTGGTACCTCCAGACTTCGTGGCAGCCGACAAGGCGACACAGGGCATCGTCTATACGATAACGGTTGACGATGGTTTTACCCTCGCTTCCACTGAACTTAGACTCATTGCTACCAAAATCGATAACGATGAGCCACAACTGAAATTAAATGTCAGGCCTACTTCATTGAGCATCACTTCTAGTGCAAAAGACCCGGATGGTGCCGGTACATTTACATATCGATGGCAGAAGCGAGATAAAGTTGATATTGACTGGACAAACGACTCTACCAGTTCTATTGCCACAATACCGCTTAATTCTTCTAATACAATCCGCTATCGAGTAAGAGTGAACCATATCGATGGACAAGGGTATAGCAACGAATATAACATAGGTCCGTTTCCTATAAATGTAGACGGTAACGAGAACGGTTTGATAGATATTTATTATCTAGAAGATCTGGATGCGATGCGTTATCAAGCGGATGGTAGTGGTTATGGAATAAATCCCGGATCGGACAATATTATTACAGATAAAATCATTCTGGGTTGCCCTAACGATACCTGTATCGGCTACGAGCTATCAAGAGACTTGGATTTCACAACTACTCAAAGCTATATAGATGTGATGTCAAACAGAAATGAATGGACGGTGGATGACTCTACGGATGATGCAGATACTGGTTGGTTGCCCATAGGAAGCAGCGATGCACCGTTTGCCACCACATTCAATGGCAACAATTACAAGATTTCTAATTTGCAAATAAATAGAGATACGATTGACGATGCGTATATCGGATTATTTGCAGCACTGTCGGGAGATGCCAGAATAGAGAATGTTGGTATATCAGATGTCGATATTAAAGGCAGAGGCTATGTAGCTAGTTTGGTTGCACAAAACAAAGGTGATATCGTCAATAGCTATGTGCAAGGTGGCAAAGTTACTGGGACACAGCATAGCCTAGGTGGATTGATTGCGCTTAACGATGGCGATGACTCTGCGACTGGCATTATTGTCAACAGCTATGCGAATGTGATGACGACATCTACCAATACGCTATTGGTAGGTGGTTTGGTTGGCAACAACAGAGGCAAAATTAGAAATAGCTATGCGGCAGGTGATGTGAGTGGTGCTTGTGATGTAGGTGGTTTGGTTGCTGAGAATTTCATAGGTAGTGAAATCATCAATAGCTATGCATCGGGTACGGTAAGCAGATCTGCAAGTTGTACGCAGGACAGTACACGGAATCGTGCTGGTGGTTTAGTAGCCGATAACGCAGGATTAATAAGAAACAGTTATACATATGGGCTTATTACTGGAGGTGGCGGCACGGCAGGCGGCCTGGTTGCTGCTGGGTCAACCAGTATGGTCGAATCTAGCTATTGGGATAGCACGGTCAATAGTGGTATTACGACCAATACCGAAGCCAAAACTAGTATTGAATTGAAAACGCCTGAGTCTGCAATCGGTATTTATGCGAATTGGAGTACAGTCGATTGGGATTTCGGTAATGCAATCAGTTATCCTGCACTGCGCTATACCAGAAGTGATGATAACACCAACCCTGCTTGTGATGTCGATTTAGAAACACCACTGCCGCTTTGCAGTGCATTGTTACTCAGTCAACCTGGTCGTAGTAATGTGGGTTTGAGTACCGTGCTCTTTGTGATAGATGACAAAGAGCAGGATAATGCCAATATATTCGGTAGCCAACCTTTCTCATCTTTACTGTTTGACTATGATGTTACAGTTCCATATACCACCGGGATTCAGCTAAGGCCGTATGTCATCAATGACATGGCAACTATCTCAATTACTAAAGCAAAGGATGACGAAAGCACTGACTATTTTACCGACAAGCGTAGCGGCGAAGTAAGTGAAGAAATTCCGCTGGAGGAAGACGGTATAACGACTGTTACGATTATAGTAACCACACAGGACAGCACTAAACAAGAATATACTTTTGCGATAGAACGTCTGCCGAGCACTGATGCCAGTTTGACAGCTCTGGAGATAGTAAGTGAAAGTGGCACTATAAAATTGGTGCCAGACTTTGCTACAACTAGAACCGAGTATACAGCAAAAGTCGGCAATGATTTAGAAACAGTTTTGATAAACACGACAGCAACGCATAGCGAGGCGACAATCCAAATCGCCAAGGCAGAGATTGTAAATGATACTCCCAAGATGCTCGGGCAAGCACAGGAGCAGATCACATTGGATGAAGCAACGACGACGACCATCATCATCCGAGTAATTGCACAAGATGGAACTACCGAAGAGGAGTATACCGTTGCGATAGAACGTTTGCCTAGCACTGATGCCAGTTTGACAGCTCTGGAGATAGTAAGTGAAAGTGGCACTATAAAATTGGTGCCAGACTTTGCCACAACTAGAACCGAGTATTCAGCAAAAGTCGGCAATGATTTAGAAACAGTTTTGATAAATGCGACGGCAACACATAGCGAGGCGACAATCCAAATTGCCAAGGTAGAGATTATGGAGGATACTGCGAGGATGCTCGGGCAAGCACAGGAGCAGATCACATTGGATCAAGTAGCGACGAACATTATCATCCGAGTAATTGCGCAAGATGGAACTACCGAAGAGGAGTATACCGTTGCAATAGAACGTCTGCCTAGCACCAATGCCAGTCTGGCTGCACTGGAGATAGTAAGTGACGGCAGCACTGTAAGATTGATGCCAGACTTTGCTACAACTAGAACTGAATATTCAGCAAAAGTCGGCAATGATTTAGAAACAATTTTTATAAACACGACAGCAACGCATAGCGAAGCGACAATTCAAATCGCCAAGACAGAGATTTTAGCTGGCACTGCGAAGATGCTTGGGCAAGCACAGGAGCAGATCACATTAGATGAAGCAGCAACGACCATTATCATCCGAGTAATTGCGCAAGATGGAACTACCGAAGAGGAGTATACCGTTGCGATAGAACGTTTGAGCACTGATGCCAGTTTGGCAGCATTGGAAATAGTAAGTGACGGCGGCACGATAAAATTGGTGCCAGACTTTGCTACAACTAGAACTGAATATTCAGCAAAAGTCGGCAATGATTTAGAAACAATTTTTATAAACACGACAGCAACGCATAGCGAAGCGACAATCCAAATCGCCAAGACAGAGATTGCAAATGAAACTGTGAAAATGCTCGGGCAAGCACAGCAGCAGATCACATTAGATGAAGCGGCAACGACCATTATCATCCGAGTAACTGCACAAGATGGAACTACCGAAGAGGAGTATACCGTTGCGATAGAACGTTTGCCTAGCACTGATGCCAGTTTGACAGCTCTGGAGATAGTAAGTGACAGTGGCACTATAAAATTGGTGCCAGACTTTGCTACAACTAGAACTGAATATTCAGCAAAAGTCGGCAATGATTTAGAAACAATTTTTATAAACACGACAGCAACGCATAGCGAAGCGACAATTCAAATCGCCAAGACAGAGATTTTAGCTGGTACTGCGAAGATGCTCGGGCAAGCACAGCAGCAGATCACATTGGATCGGGTAGCGACGACCATTATCATCCGAGTAATCGCACAAGATGGAACTACCGAAGAGGAGTATACCGTTGCGATAGAACGTCTGCCTAGCACTGATGCCAGTTTGGCAGCATTGGAAATAGTAAGTGATGGCGGCACGATAAAATTGATGCCAGACTTTGCTACAACTAGAACTCAATACACAGCAAAAGTCGGCAATGATTTAGAAACAGTTTTGATAAACACGACAGCAACGCATAGCGAAGCGACAATCCAAATTGCCAAGACAGAGATTTCAGCTGATACTGCGAAGATGCTCGGGCAAGCACAGGGGCAGATCATATTAGATGAAGCAGCAACGACCATTATCATCCGAGTAATTGCACAAGATGGGACTACCGAAGAGGAGTATACCGTTGCGATAGAACGTCTGCCTAGCACTGATGCCAGTCTGGCAGCACTGGAGATAGTAAGTGACAGCGGCACGATAAAATTGGTGCCAGACTTTGCTACAACTAAAACTGAATATTCAGCAAAAGTTGGCAATGATTTAGAAACAGTTTTTATAAACACGACAGCAACACATAGCAAAGCGACAATCCAAATCGCCAAGACAGAGATTTTAGCTGATACTGCGAAGATGCTCGGGCAAGCACAGGGGCAGATCATATTAGATGAAGCAGCAACGACCATTATCATCCGAGTAATTGCGCAAGATGGAACTACCGAAGAGGAGTATACCGTTGCGATAGAACGTCTGCCTAGCACTGATGCCAGTCTGGCAGCACTGGAGATAGTAAGTGACGGCGACACGATAAGATTGGTGCCAGACTTTGCTACAACTAGAACCGAGTATACAGCAAAAGTCGGCAATGATTTAGAAACAATTTTGATAAACACGACCGCAACGCATAGCGAAGCGACAATCCAAATCGCCAAGACAGAGATTTCAGCTGATACTGCGAAGATTCTCGGGCAAGCACGTCAGCAGATCACATTGAATGAAGTAGCGACGACCATCATCATCCGAGTAACTGCGCAAGATGGAACTACCGAAGAGGAGTATACCGTTGCAATAGAACGTTTGAGCACTGATGCCAGTTTGGAAGCACTGGAGATAGTAAGTGACAGCGGCACGATAAAATTGATGCCAGACTTTGCTACAACTAGAACTGAGTATACAGCAAAAGTCGGCAATGATTTAGAAACAATTTTGATAAACACGACCGCAACGCATAGTGAAGCGACAATTCAAATCGCCAAGACAGAGATTTTAGCTGGCACTGCGAAGATGCTCGGGCAAGCACAGGAGCAGATTACATTGGATGAAGTAGCGACGACCATTATCATCCGAGTAACTGCGCAAGATGGAACTACCGAAGAGGAGTATACCGTTGCAATAGAACGTCTGCCTAGCACTGATGCCAGTTTGGCAGCACTGGAGATAGTAAGTGACGGTGGCACTATAAGATTGATGCCAGACTTTGCTACAACTAGAACTCAATACACAGCAAAAGTCGGCAATGATTTAGAAACAGTTTTGATAAACACGACCGCAACGCATAGCGAAGCGACAATCCAAATCGCCAAGACAGAGATTTCAGCTGATACTGCGAAGATGCTCGGGCAAGCACGTCAGCAGATCACACTGAATAGAGACACAAATACGACGGTTATAGTGCGAGTGACATCTCAAGCTGGAACTCATCAAGATACTACCATACTAATATCACATGAAGTGGATGCCATCCGAATTCGAGTCAAAGTATTTTTGGAAGGCCCGTTGCAATAGCACACACTCAATTATTCCCTTCCTGTGGAGGAGTGTCAGGTGGAATAGAATCGCCGTCTTATTGCAACACCAACAAACAGCGTAACAAGGGGGTTTTAATATTGAAAAAGAAAAATAGAAATCCTGCTTGCCGGTGTATATAATGCTCATTTAATTCGCACAATTAACAATCATTTACTAAATCTAACATTCACACACAGGAGGCAATAATGAGACAGATCGCATTGGATACCGAGACGACTGGGCTTGAGGTCAAAGATGGGCATCGGATTTTGGAGATAGGGTGCGTTGAGATCATAGGTCGCAATATTGGCGAGCAGACTTTTTACTCTAAAGTGAATCCTGAGCGTGAGGTGGAAGAGGGTGCACGGCGAGTGCACGGCTATACTTGGGAGATGCTCAAGGGGAGTCCGTTATTTGGCAATGTGTGCGATAAATTTTTGGAATTCGTTAAAGGTAGCGAGGTGTTGATGCATAATGCGCCATTTGATTTAGGCTTTCTGGATGCCGAGTTGGCGCGTCTTAATCGTGGCACTTTTATACAGGAGACGGGTTGCACCATCGTTGACACATTGGAATTCGCTAAAACGGTTCATATTGGTTCGTCTTATGCTTTGAATGCGCTCAGCGATTATTATCAGATTGATAGAAGTCATCGTAAGTTGCACGGTGCGTTAATAGATGCGGATTTATTGGCACAGGTTTATTTAGCTATGACGAGCGGGCAGACGAGTATATCTTTTGCTGGTGAAGCGAAAGTTGATAGGGGTGAAGTTGCCACCGCAAACGATGAGGGAGTCTTATCCGACGAGGGTTTGATAGTGATTGAAGCGACCGAAGATGAATTGCGCCGCCATGAGCAGTTTTGCGAAACATTCGCAAAACATTAAACCGCAGGGGAGGATTTGCATATCCGCCCAAGCGCGTTTCGTCTGCACAAACAATCCATTCATTCACCCAATTTACGGTCACCTACCGTAGGGGAGGGCTAACATGGGACTGTTGAAAAAGTGTCTGCATTGGTACATTCCCCTCCAAAGGAGAGGAATATCACTTTTTCAACAACCCCACATATCCTCCCTAAAGTACCGTTCTGTCCAAACTCAACCGCTACGCGCCATTAAATTTAAGTTATAGTTCTACACTATTTTTCAACAGTCCTGTCGTATCTGCACAAGTCCAGTGCCGAATCATTCTTCTCCGTTCATTGCCATATTTACTACCGTTCGTCCATTTGCATCTCACCGCACAAGACATTCAAGCTAATATCAAGGTTTTACATTCATAGGAAGATTACATGTATCAAAAACATATTGAATACTTAAAATTGACAGATGACGTTTCCTCCAAACGATATTTCTCAAGCAATAAGCAAGTACTGCTTCCGTTGATTAAGAGCTTCTTGCCGATCTCTGATAATAGGTTTTATGGGATAAGCGAGAAGCATTGCCCAATCAAATGGGGTAGTGATAAAGGTGTCGCCATCATAAAACTCAATCAACTAAGCTATAGAGATTACGGATTGCCTAGTGTAAGAGAACTTCCAGACTCTGCGTTCGCACAGACTCCTAAATTACTGCCTAAAGCAGAATCAGGGGATCTAGCTTATGCTCAGATTATAAAAGCTGTGCTTGGTGAAGGAAATAGCTATCGACTCATTCGTACACCGCGAAAACCGGTTGTTGTCACTAAGGAAGGATTAAAACATATATCTAAAAAACGGGAAGCCTTTCGTGAGCGATATGCAAACTTCATTTTCCTTGCATTGATGGAGCCGAACGAAATTTGGTTAACTGCCTACGAAGACGGCAGTTTACGTCGTCGGTTCATTAAGCTATTTAAAGGTAAAAAAAACATGCTGGTAATTGCTCGGGAGAATATAGACGGCAGTTTGTTTTGGAACGCTATACCAGCAAAATCAAAATATATAGACAATCAACGAACTGGAGTCTTGCTTTATATGGATAACTAAAGTGCGTGGCAAGCTGAGTCTCGCGTAACAGTTAGGTGTTTGTAGTAGCCGAATGAACTTAAAGCCTAACCTAATTTCATCCGCCCGGTGCTTGCCACACATTAGAAGTATACCACAATGAAAATAGATATTAGAATTAAAGGCGAAAGGGTATTGCAAACCAGTAGGTCAAATTGATTGGTGCAGAACCTCAGAGGTTTTTGAAAAAGTATCGTCATCGTCCAAGCGTGGGACGTTGAAGAAGTATCTTTAGCTGTAGGAGAGGGCATGTTAGCCCTCCCCTACCGTATTCGGAAATTTTTATCCGCTATTCGTTGCCTTGCATCAGCGAGAACAGGTTCAGCAGATGCACGAACAACACATAGATGTTGGCGTAGAGCGATACGGTCATCATCACATAGTTGGTCTCGCCGTCGTGTATCATGCGGCTGGTATCGTAGAGTATCAGTCCCGACATGATGAATACTGCAACCGACGATATAGTCAGCGACAGCAACGGTATTGCCATAAAGAAATTGGCAAGAATCGCAATGAGCAGAATAATCAAGCCAGTGAACAGAAAACTGCGCATGTAGCTGAAGTCTTTCCTAGTTGCGAGGGTATAAGCCGAAAGCCCGACAAAGACCGCCGCAGTCGTGCCGAACGACATCATCACTATTTGCGGTCCGTTGCTTAGGCTTAAATAAAGACTCAGTATCGGTCCCAGCACATAGCCCATGAATGCGGTGAACACGAAGGTAAGCACCAACCCCCAAACGCTATTGCGGAAGCGGTTGATGACAAACGGCATGCCTATGAATATCGCCAGCATCAGAAACCAATTCACTGGACGGGCACCAATATTCATTGCGACCGCAGCGGTGATTGTGCTGGTGAGCAGGGTTAGGGTAAGTAGCAGGTAGGTATTGCTAATAATTCGGCTATTCGCAAGACCTGCCCGCCTAGATTGAGAAATAACAACTTGTTCCATAATAAAAGCCTCCGATAGTTAGATTGTGTAAATTATATCAGAAATAATGCCTTTACAAGCAAATCTGATTATATAATGTGTAGTCATGAGAAAATTTTCCAAAATATCATATTTGTTTATTTCAACCATTCTGATATGGGTTCTGTTGAATCCGAATTCAAGTGCACACACACAGATGTTCGGCTATGATGAACAGCTTCTTGAGACGGGTGGTTTATCGTGGCGCGTGATTGTGCCGTCGGGCTATAAACTAGAACTATTGGTTGAGATGAATAAGCCGCGCATGTTGACAAGGACGGCAGACGATGTTTTACTTGCCGGTTCATCGGCAGGTAATATCTACCGTATCAAACCACCTTATAACAAAGCTGAGATCATTGCCAAGCCGGGCGGCTTCCCTCACAGTGTTGCGGTACGCAATGGCGAATTGCTGGTCGGTATGACTGACGGTGTCTATCGTGCACCTTATAGAGCCGACAGCGACGAGATGTTAGACGATGACGATTTTGAACTGGTCGCAGCGTTGCCGTCCGGCGGCGGTCATGCGAGCCGAACGGTAGCCGTAGGGCCTGATGGCAGGATCTATTTGGGGTTGGGTATCAGCGGTAATTGTAGCGATGAATATATAGGCGAAGGGTATAGTTTTGTCGACCAGCGCGGCGGCATCTTAGTGCTTTCTGAATCAAAGGACGGAGCGGCGCAATGGAAGCCTTATGCAACTGGTCTGCGCAATCCAATGGGTTTTGACTGGCATCCGGGCAGCGACGTGCTTTATGCGAGCAATAACGGTCCTGACCATCACGGCTATGAACTGCCGTCCGAATATTTCAGTCGCATTGTCTCTGGTTCTTTTCATGGGATGCCGTGGTTTTGGTTGAACGAGCGCAATCAGTTGCAGGCGGATAATTGTATCAATAGTCCGCCACCGCGCCGCGATGCGCAGTTGCCGGTTGCGACTTTCCCAGCACGCAGCGCACCAATGGGTGTTGCTTTTGTTCCGCAAGGGGCATTGCAACCAGAAATGGTCGGCAGTGCCGTTGTTGCGGTACACGGTTCTTGGGCAACGAAGCCGAGAGGAGGCTATTTCGGAAGCCGCGCAACCCGTAGACCGCCTCGTGTTGTGTTGGTGCATTTCAGAGAAGATGAAGCCTCCGAAGTCATGCCGTTAATTGAAGATTTGCAAGATGACGGGGGCGATCGTCTGGCACGCCCTATGGGTGTTGCTTTTGCATCGGACGGTGCGCTTTATTTCACTAGCGACGGCGGCATCATTGAGGGATTGTTCAGATTGCGCCGTCAAGTGGCTGCACCATAATCAGCGCAACATGTGCAGAACCGCAATGTGGGGCTGTTGAAAAAGTATTCCATGCACCGTAGGGGAGGGCTAGCATGGGGTTGTTGAAAAATAGAACCGCCGTTTGTTGCAGTAGCACAAACGGCGTGACTTTGTGCAGAACCTTTGCAACCACCCCGTCAGGCTTCGCCTGCCACCCCTCCAAAGGAGGGGAATGTACTAATGCAGACACTTTTTCAACAGCCTCATGCTAGCCCTCCCCTACCGTTTGCATAAATTCGGTGGCGCGGGGCGTTTACAGTTGTGCAGAACCGCAACGTTGGGGTGGTTTGCATAAATTCGGTGGCGCGGGGCGGCTACAGTTGTGCAGAACCGCAACGTTAAGGTGGTTTGTATAATTCAATGGCGCAAGCGGTTACAGTGTTGCTGAACGGTACTTTAGGGAGGGCATGTTAGCCCTCCCCTACCGTTTGCATAAATTCGGTGGCGCGGGGCGTTTACAGTTGTGCAGAACCGCAACGTTGGGGTGGTTTGCATAAATTCGGTGGCGCGGGGCGGCTACAGTTGTGCAGAACCGCAACGTTAGGGTGGTTTGTATAATTCAATGGCGCAAGCGGTTACAGTGTTGCTGAACGGTACTTTAGGGAGGGCATGTTAGCCCTCCCCTACAGGTGGTTATCGTGAATTTAGTGGCGCGTGGCGGTTACACCGTTGGTTATCGTGAATTTAGTGGCGCGTGGCGGTTACACCGTTGGTTATCGTGAATTTAGTGGCGCGGGCGGTTACACTGATGGTTATCGTGAATTGGGTGGATGAATGGATTGGTTGTTCGGACTTATTTGAATTTTCCAAAACAATTATTTATTTCGTCTTTCATTCTTATACCAACTCGTTCAAAACAATCTAGCAGAGGGTCGTATGTCTTGCCTCCTCCTAGAAAATCCCAAAACTCTTTTGCGACTTTTAGCTCATTCTCTAAGTCAAGCATACCCGCCATTGTCCAGCGGGCGTATGGCTTAGGTTCATAAGGGTTATACGGTATCGCTATCAAAGTGTTGATTTTTGCTTTTGGATTTTCACATAATACAACTGCGACCCATTCAAGCAAGGTTCGCTTAAACTCCTTAAAGTTGCCTTTATTAGGTTTTGCTGTTTTTAGATCTATCAAATAAATTTCCCTGTTCTTTTTTTCAAGATACAAATCAACTATGGTTGGTTTTATTTGCCTAATCTCTCCGGATTGACAAACTTTACGAATCGCCTCAACTTCTTTATGCTTATTCGGTTCAAAATTGGCAGCGGTTAATCCATTCATTATCTCTTGAATCTGATCCTGAGCTTGCTTGCTGATTGAGGAGCCTGATTCTCTCTGGCGTTCCACAAACTTAAATCGGCGAGAAGAAGAAGCTAATTCAACTGCCACTGGTTCCGAAAATACTCGTCCCGAAATTTGTGCTCAGAGAATGAATGAACGAATAAAGAGCCAACCGGTCTTTTCCGAGCAATCTAGTATGGAATGGCATAACGGCAGGTTCTGGATTATGCTTTTCCAATTTGTTTCGTAAGCTGTCTTCAATAATCTTTTCAATTGATTGAACTTGTCTTTTTGCCAGTGCCATTATGCCTCTTTGAGATGAAATATAATCTCAGCATAAGCGGATTTATCTTTTTCGGTTCTATTGAGTACGGGTCTTTTATATCGGTTGATAACCTTCATTCCTGATTTTTCCGCTATCGTCGGATACATATTATATTTATCGTTGGCGACGAGAAAGATATCGTAGTCATCTTGCAAATAAGGCTTGGCATTATTCAGCACTTGTGCAATACCGTCAATATAAGAAGCTCGTGCTAGTTTCCCTTGCCCTTTGAATAGCGGCCCTATCTCCAGTTCATCGTTGCGCTTAAACCCGAACAGATCATAAGCATAGGCATGTTGCTCGTGGTAGTCTATCAAGCCAACATACGGAGGACTAGAAAAGATGCCTTTTATCTTTTGTTTCCCGACAAGGGTGGCAAATGCAGGATCCTTAGCCGATAACTTAGAGAGGATATCTACATTTTTGGCATCAGCTTGTAGGCATTTTTGATAGGTGTCGGTGCGTAGCTTATTGAATTGATAAAGACGATTGATGGTGTCTGCACTGTAGCGTTTCCACCATGAGAAAATGGAGAACAGAGGCTTGCATATCTTACCGTGTTTTCTACAATAGTAAGTCTTACTAACTGGTTCTTTAAGTGTGGCTAAATCTGCGTGGGTGGTCGCTCTGCACGAGCGGATTGTACGACTCAATATAACGGTGATTACTTTTTTTGTGATTGGGTTTTTGACCTTCTTCAACTGTTCAAAAGCATAATAAATCTCTTTTTTGACCGGTTCTAAATACCACTTTTCCAGAAAACTATCGTTGCGTTTTTGGTAAATGTTTATTTGATACTTGCTCTGCAATTTATCGAATATCTTGATGAATTGCTGTTCTTTTTCTAAAGTATATTCGCTCGCTATTATTTCTCCTGTTTTAACCTTTATCTTAAATTCCGGTGAAGGGAAAAACCGTTTATTAAATATGTTCAACGCTTCTAGTAGCTCATGTTCAAAGGACAGATTGTTGTTGTCGGAAATAAATTTCTGCAGAGCTTCGGTTATACGTTGTATTTCTTGGTATAGGTCTTTGAGGTCAACTCTGATCACTTTAACGTTTGCCATCAGAACATTAAATGCTGATATATCAATTCCTATTGCATGCATTCCCTGTTCATTTGCTTGCACCAGTGTCGTGCCACTACCCGAAAACGGGTCTAGGATTACATTGCCTTTTTGGAAGTAGCTTTGTGTCTTAAACCGGTCGGTATGGTCGTCTATAAAATACTCTACCAGTTGGGGAATGAATTTGCCCTTGTAAGGGTGCAACCGATGGACATGTTTGGTGGTGTCTTTCTCTTTTAACGTATCAAAAGACAATGCCCAGTTCAAATCTTCGCCGAGTTTTTCTTTCCATTGATATTCTCTTTGTTTGTGGCGGCTTTGATAATAGTCAATCAAATCGTATTTGTTGACGGTCGTAATGCCATTGTTGTTATATTTTTGGATCTTACCGTACTGTATCAAGTAGCTTATGTTTGAACTGCTAACATTTTTGTTCAAATGCTTTTTTGCCCATAGGCTGGCTTGTTTAATGGTAATAAGTTCTTTCACTATACTATGCCTTAGGATTAGGTTTACTACGAGTATATTCTAAAACGACAGATTTGGAACCATTATAAGACATACGCCATTGAATTTACGAAAACCACCCAAACGCGTTGCGTCTGTACGAACAATCCATTCATTCATTCATTGTATTTACGGTAACCATAATTCGGTGGCGCAAGTGGTTGGGTTTGTGCAGAACCATAACGTTAGGGTGGTTTGCATAAATTTGGTGGCGTGAGGCGGTTACACCAGTGGTTATCATGAATTTGATGGCACATAGTGGTTTGGTTTGTGCAGAACCGTAACGACCACTCTGTCAGATAGAATCGGCGATGCAATTTTAGGTTATTTGGGTAATTTGGTGTATAATTCCGTCTAATGTTAAGCAGGATATATTTATAGAATAATACTCCCCTTATAAATGAAATTAAAACACATATTATTAGCGCAATTTATTTTACTTTTAGTTTTGCCGTATCAGTCTGCATTCGGGCAGTCTCTAGGTATCAATTCAGATTGTGTTGGTACACCCGTTGTCTCAGCAGGCAATGAATTAGTTGTTGATCAAGACGGTAATGGGCTGATAGAAATTTGTACTGCAACCGGCTTAGACGATATAAGACATGTACCAAATGGTACGGAGTATTCTGATTTCTTACTTTCCAGCTCTGAAGGCTGTCCTAATGATAGATGCAGAGGCTATGAGTTACGCAACGATATAGACTTAGGAGGAATAGCAAACTGGGATCCGATTAGTAATTTCAGTGCTACTTTGGAAGGCAACGGATATAGTATCTCTAATTTAACCATTGACAGAGGCAATTCTGACTCTGTAGGTTTGTTCGCTGGAAATACCGGCACCATTCGTAATCTAAGATTATCCACAATAGAAGTAACAGGTTTTACTAGAGTCGGTGGTTTAGTCGGTGCTAATGGCGGTAGACTGATAAATGTCCATGTTGAGAATGGCGAAGTCACAGGACGATTTAATCGCAATCTGGCTCAAATAGGTCTTTTAGTTGGTCTAAACTCTGATAATGCATTCATCATAAGTAGCTATGTACAAGGCACTGTTATTGGGATAGGTAACACCGGAGCGGTAGGTGGCTTGGTTGGTAACAACGAGGGTAACATATTCAACAGTTATGCGGCTATTGATGTTTCAGCACGGAATAGTGTAGGCGGCCTAGTGGGCAGGAATTCAGGACCTATTAGCAATGGCTATGCAACTGGCAGGGTAGCAGGACAATTCAATGCCGGCGGTCTTGTAGGTTGGACAAACGATAATGTCAGGAACAGCTACTCAACTGCTAGTGTAGAATCTGATGGTAGCAATGATAATATTATAGGTGGTTTAATTGGCAATCAGAGCTCTGACCCAGTCCCAAGGGTGGATAATAGCTATTGGGATACTATTGAGAGTGGACGGCCGATTTCTCGAGGAGGTGGCACCCCTCAAACTACCGAAGAATTGAGGATGCCAACTGCACCAGGGACAATGGAAAGCGATGTTTATTACCGATGGAGCACCGACGATTGGGACTTCGGTTCTCCAATTCAATATCCGGTGCTCAAATACTACTCAACAGACACCACCGTACTCACTTCGTGTGACTCATCCGAAGACACTGCATTGCCCCCGTGCGGAACTTTGCTGCCTAATCAAGGCATAGGCCTTAGAGGTTTGCAGGCGTTAACTGAGAATGCAGGGCTGACTACAGACTTTGGTCCCACCACAACTTCGTACATCATGGAAGTTCCCACGAACACCACCGAACTTCAACTTCAACTAACGAGATACAACAGCGATGCAACCGTCATGATGGAAATTAGCGACGGGCAAGGCACGACTCAAAGCATAACTTTGAGTAGCAGTGAGAACCAACCGATAATCCCCATAGGTCTAGGGACAACCATAGATATTACGGTTCAAGATAGGTTTCCCAGCACACGCACCTCCTATGCATTGACTGTGGAATATCCTGATATCATGTTTCAAAGAGGGATTACGATTGAAGGTTCTGTAAACGAAGGAGAGACATTTACTTTAAGCCTCCCTGACGATGCGATTGGCGGTGGTAGCGGGAATAGCAAAAACTATGCTTACCAATGGGAATATCAACCACGCGACGAATCCCAGCTACGGAATCCGACCTTACAATTATCAGATACTACCTCCTCAACTTTGATTGTGAACATTCCTGTAGATTTCGTTGCGCGTGATTATGACCAAAGCGATGTGGTATTCACGGTGACGGTTAGCGAGGCCGACTCTATGGCAAGTACCGAGAGCATAGTGACGATTATCAAGCAAAACAACTCCGATACCACCCTTGGCATAAATTTGGGATTTGTCGATGAACCGACAACCACTTTCATAACTGTCACTGCAAATAGTATATTGGATGAGGACGGCGAGATTGCATCGGATGAGGACGGCTACGACAGCAGGTTCCGATATGCATGGCAATCATTGGCTTTAGACGATACGCAATGGCGTACTATCGCAACGGAAACCACCTCTAGCGCAATGGCCACTTATGAGATAGCGAAAGGCAGCACTCCAACTCTTCGCTATCGCGTCGAGTTGAGCTATACCGATGCGCAAGGACACACGACCACAACGCAATTCGGAACATTTAGGACTGATGTGGACATAGACGACGACGGATTGGTGGAGATTTATTACCTTGAAGATTTGGATGCAATTCGCCACCAACCAAGCGGCACAGGTTATCGGCCAGCTCCCGTCGGCGATATAGCACTTAATAGCTTGGGTTGCGACGAAGATGGTGGCGGCACCTGTAGCGGGTATGAAATAGCAAGGCATCTGGATTTTAGCAATGACTTACACTATCAAGACATAAAGAACAAAGCGGCTTGGACTACAAACGCAGGGTGGTCTCCAATAAGTGATCTTACTGCAGAAACAGAAGGTGAAACTGCAGTGTTAGAAGGTAACGGCAATGTAATTTCCGGCTTATATATGAATCGTGGGGTAGGTCAAGGTTTATTCAGTCGGTTGGCAGGATCAGATGGTTCAGGACTAATCCGTAATCTTGGTTTGCTCAGAGTAAATGTCAGCGGTAGTAGTAACATAGGTGGGTTTGTTGGTAACTTGGGTGGAGGTAGCATAATAAATAGTTATGTTAGTGGTGGTACTGCAGATGGAGACAACCGATTCGTAGGTGGTTTAGCAGGTACCGGTAGCGGTGTAATAAGCAATAGCTATGGGGACTTAACTATTGACCGAACTAGCTTTATTGGTGGATTATATGGTAGCAATGGTGGTGCAACTGGTGCTTCAATTAATAACAGTTATGCAATGGTATCTTTCTCAGGAGGATTTATCGGCAGAAGCTTAGAGATAGGCGGAATAGCGTCGCGAGCTAGCAGAATTGATAATAGCTATGCAGTAGTAGATTATTCGTTTGGGGATCAGCTTGGTGTACGTGGAAATATCAATACTGATGTATTCGACAGTTACTCCCGGCGATCCCTCCAGCAAGACGAACTCAAAGAGCCGACTGGGCCCAGCACTTTGGGGTTATATAACGGTTGGGATACCGACAGATGGGATTTTGGCACATCGAGGCAATTCCCGATTCTAAAATATTTTGAGCATTGCTCAAGCGCACCACAAACAAAAAGAACCGACCCACCGCAATGTGACACATTCCTACCAGATCAAGACGACGGCTTAAGGGATTTGGAGATAATGAGCCAAGGCATTACACTGGATGGTGATCAAATATTTGCCTCTGAGGATAGCAACTATGCGGTAAGTTTTAGCGATAATACACCAAACTTGAAACTAAGATTGAAGGCTTACGATAGCGACTCGCAGATTAGTGTTTTCAGACATGGAGATGAAACAGATTATTTTGCCGGCACCCGTGATACTGCCGATGTCAGCGACGATATTCCTTTAGGAAATGCACTGCAAACAACCGTGACAATTATGGTGAGAGAAGTCTTTCCTGAAACTGAGACCGAATATACGCTTGCTCTAGTGAATAGAACATTGAGAGTTGCCGAAGAAATTGACGTTCAGCGACTAAGCGACGGAGTTGTAGTAGTCAGAGATGATGGTGTAGTAGTCGCCTCTGAGGGCGAAAGTTTCACCTTAACACCAGAGATCAATGGTGGCATCGGAACGGTCAGCTACGAATGGACAGCGATGCCGGAAGATAGCTCGCAGTTGTTAAACCCTAATTTGGTTTTATCAAATATCTCATTGCAGACATTGACTGTGCGTATACCGCCGAATTTTATAGCTCGCGATCCGGCAATGAGCAATGTGCTATTCAGCGTGGTGGTGAGCGACGATGTTTCCAGTTTTACCCGGAACATAACAGCAATAATCAATAAGACAGATAACGATAACCCACCACGAGATCCGAGATGGGTAATAGACGGTGTTTCATTAACTGCTGTGGCAGGGGATATTGATGATATGGACGGCAATCCTGGTGAAGGTGATATCACTTATCAGTGGCGGCGTAGCGCGATAGATTCCGGCGTATTTGTGAATATTGAAGCTGACGAGGGTGGAACGTCTGTAACTTATACGCCATCAGCTCAATATCCAGTTACCTTTAACTATAGTGTGAGTATTCGATACATGGATGCACAAGGCAATACTGATACAGCCTTTAGCGACCTTACACCTGACAATTATCGACCGGACATAGACATAGACAACGACCGCTTGATAGAGATTTATTACCTTGAGGATTTGGATGCAGTCCGCTATCAATTAGACGGCACCGGCTATAGACCAACCCCCTTAGCAGAGGCGATAACAGCAGGGTGTGGTCTTGATAACAATGAGGTATGTCAAGGCTACGAATTGATAAGGAATTTAGACTTCAGAGATGATAACAGTTATAGTTCAACCGCCAACAAAGTGATATGGCAGCCGAACGAAGGCAGAAGTAACGCAGGCTGGAGACCAATCGGTAGCACCAACGCAACCGCCAGTACTGCTACGATGATATTTGACGGCAACGGCTATGTAATCTCCAATCTTTACCAAAACACCACTGCTTACAGTGGATTATTCGGCAACATACAAGGCACTCAAACAAGTCCATCCGTTATTTATAATGTCGGTCTGCTGGATGTAGATATTCAGACAGGAGGTGGCGACAACGGTGGCTTAGTCGCTGCCTGCAGAAATTGCCTTATTGCGAACAGCTATGTCACTGGCACTTTATCACCCCAAGGCTCGGCGGTTGATACGCTGGGTGGTTTGGTAGGTCGTGCGACTACAACCGCTAACGATACAAATCCTCAATATGAAAATATTTATACACAAGTTAACTTACAAGGGACTGCATCGGATTTAGGGCAGTTGCTGGGTCGTGCCAATGTTCGCATTAGCAATGCTTATGCTAGAGGTTATAGGCAGCAAAGCTACGAAGGTGCATTGATAGGACACTATGAAGGCACAATTGTGAATGGCTATGGAACAGATACAGAAATTGCTGTCACTGGGTCTTTTTTTAATACAAACACCTATACCACAAGTAGCATAAGCATACTCAAATCGCCAGATGCACCTGATAGTACCGACCCCGAACTATACACGAATTGGGCTGTTGATAATTGGGATTTCGGCACATCCGAGCAACTCCCAATTCTGAAATACAACAAGAGCAGTAATCCTGGCTATATTGCATGCTCAGTCACACAGTCAAGCACACCAAACATCAGCCAACCGCGATGTAACACATTTTTGCCGGATCAAAACGATGGCTTAAGGGATTTGGAAATAGTAAGCGACGACATCAGATTGGATAAACCGTTTGCCTCTGAGGTCACCGACTATGTGGTAAGTTTTGGCAACGAGACACCGAACTTGGAACTTGCATTGAGAGCCTACGAGGACGACTCGCAAATCAGTGTTTTCAGACAAGGAGACAGCACAGATTATTTTGGCAACCCCATTTCTCTGGAAAATGTAGGGGAAACAGCCATAACCATTAACGTAAGAGAAGTTTTTCCTGAAACTGAGACCGAATATATGCTCACTTTGATAAATAGAATGTTCGTGGTTTCTGGAGAAATCGGCATTACTGGAGGCATAGCCATTGAAGACGATGTGATAACTACCACCGAAGGCAGAAGTTTCACCCTAGAGGCTCCTCAATTCACTGGAGGTTCCAGAGCATACAACTATACATGGAGCGCAGTACCAGAAGATCCCTCGCAATTACTAAATCCTGATTTGCTCAATTCGATATTATCGGATACCTCGGCAGAGACATTGACCGTTGAAATACCCCCCAATTTTATCGGCCGTAATCGTACGACTAGCAATGTGGTATTCACTTTGATGGTGGATGACCCCGATACTATGCAAACTACAGCTCAAAGCATAACCCTAACGGTCATTAAGATAGATAACAGTACTCCAGAACGAAATCCAACGTGGGTGAGAGACGGTGTTTCATTAACTGCTATGGAGGATATTCAAGACTTGGACGGCAATCCTGGTGAAGGTGATATCAGCTATCAGTGGGAGAGCAAACCCATAGGTGCCAATGAATCTGAATGGACACCTATTGAAGAGGGTGGAACGGCTGTAACCTATACGCCACCATCTGAATATCCGATCACCCTTAACTATCGCGTGGGTATTAGCTACACTGACGCACAAAACTATGAGAGAAGTATCGCCTTTAGCGACCTTACACCTGACAATTATCGCTCAGACATAGACATAGACAACGACGACTTAATAGAGATTTATTACCTTGAGGATTTGGATGCGATCCGCCATCAATTAGACGGCACCGGCTACAGAACAACACCCTCAGCTGCACTGTTAACAGCAGGGTGCGGTCCTGATAACAGTGGCGCGTGCAGAGGCTACGAATTGATGAGAGATTTAGACTTCAATGTTGACGACAGCTACAGCTCAATCACCAACAAGGTGACATGGCAGCCAAATTTAGCTAGAGACAACGCAGGCTGGATGCCAATCGGTAGCAATAGTTCAACGACTGTGACTGCTCCGATGATGTTGCAAGGCAACGGCTATACAATCTCCAATCTTTATCAAAACACCGCTTATAGCGGTTTATTCGGCAACATAGAAAACACCGCAGCGGATCCACTCGTTATTTACAACATAGGTTTGCTTGATGTAGATATTCAGGCGCAAGGCGGCGATAGCGGTGGCTTAGTCGCTGCATGCAGGAATTGCCTTATCGCGCACAGCTACGTAACCGGCGACTTAGAGACTCAAGTGTCGGTTGATACGATGGGTGGTTTGGTGGGTCGTGCCATTTCGGATGACACCGCCACCGCTCCTAACTACCGCAACGTTTATACACGGGTTGATTTTGATTTAACAGGTGGTGGTAGTGTAACGAGCTTAGGTCATTTGCTGGGTTTGGCGGTGGTGCGCGTCGACGATGCCTATGCTAGAGGCTATGATCAGGAAACCTACCAAGGCGGATTTGTGGGAACGCAAGGTGATAGCTCTGGAGGAGCAGGTAATTTTATAAATATCTATGCAACGGGCAATCAGATAGCCGTTAATAAAGTACAAGGTTCAGAGCTGAATTCTCATGCAACACAGGACATAGCTACGCTAAAATTTCCGACTGCAGCAAATACCAATATAACTGGTGTCGTTTATTATCAGAACTGGCGCCTAAACGATTGGGACTTCGGTACATCCGAACAGTATCCGATCCTAAAATATAATACCTATACAAATGAATACCAGCCGTGTTCTAATGAGCTACGCATGGAAAATACCGATCCGCCGCGATGTAACACATTTTTACCAAATCAAGGGATTGGCTTGCGAGACTTGATCATACTGGAGCCAACGGTAGTAAGAATCGATAACATATTCGTTTCCGATAGAACCCAATATACCGCATGGATTAGGAATGGTATAGAGAACATTCGACTAAGATTAAGAGCTTATGACTCTGGAGCAACCATCACGATAAACGGTGGAGGTACGGCGATCGATAGTGCGATACGTACGATTGCACTGCCTAACGATAATACGCAACTGAACATCGTTGTAACTGATTCTGTCGGAACTACCTATATGCTTAATGTTATCAAAACACCGGATATTGCTGGAACCAGAGAAATCATGATAGAGCCTGAGCTTGCCGAAGATGGCACTGTGAGTGAGGGTAGCACCATCACACTGACACCTGACATCGTCGGAGGAGACTATCAATGGACACTACCGTCAGGAGATGTGCTGGAGATATTAGAGCAGAACGATGCCACGATCACGGTTCGAGTGTCAGGAAACTTTGTGCAGTCAGGGACAATGACCCGCAACACCACGCTGACATTAACGGTTTCCGATCCCTTAGAAGAAGACAGCGTAGTAATAAACCAACCATTGACGATAAAGATAGCAAACAACGGACCTGCCAGGATTGATTTTAATGGGAGCTTCGGTAGCAGAATGCTAACTGCCACCGTAGGTAATGATCCCGACGGCGATGCTGCCGATGCCGAGTATCAATATCGATGGCAGAGTCGAGCTTCCGGGTCAAATTCATGGACAACCGTATCTACCGAAACGACTACCATCAAAAATGCTAGCTATGAAATACCGGCAGATACTCTTGCCGGCACTCGCTATCGCGTGGAAGTGCGATATACCGATGCGCAAGGGTATCCCAATGCAGCGATAGCAGGAAATCATATATACAGAGCCGGCGATAATGACGACAACGACAACGGTTTCATAGATATCTATTATTTGGAAGAGTTGGCTGCAACACAAAGTAACGGAAATTACGAATTGAGGAGAAACCTAGACTTCATTGACTCGAACAGCTATGCGAACACTAATAACATGAATAGATGGACTCCGAATGACGCTAGAAGCAATGAAGGTTGGAACCCTATTGGAATATTTCAATCTTATACTCTGGAAGGAAATGGTCATACCATCTCCAATCTTTACATTAATAGACCAGAAAAAACTAATGTAGCTTTGTTTGACCAAACACAGCCAACCGTCATTATTAGAAATATAGGTTTAGTCAATGTGGACATCACAGGAAGAACCGAGGTAGCTGGATTAGTTAGTGTGGGATTAGGTCCAATCAACTCTAGCTATGTGCGAGGTTCGGTTAATATCAGAGGTATCAGTGGATTAGGTGGATTAGTTGGTGCTAATAACAGTTCAGGTGTAATTAATAATAGCTATGTGATTGCGACCGACGGTGGGATTTTAGCTATTGGTACAACTTCCTTCTCAGATGCCGGCGGACTGGCAGGTAGCAATAATGGTCAGATCATTAATAGTGGCGCGGATATAGAAGTACGCGGACGTGTAGGAGCTGGTGGTTTAGTAGGCACTGACCAAGGTATAGTTAGGAACAGCTTTGCACGCGGTTCCGTCTTTGCGCGTAACTTTGCAGGTGGTTTGATTGGCTCCTCATTTAATGGTCGGGTTACAAACAGCTACGCAACCGGCGATGTTAACGCCATTCCTTCGAATGCTTTTATCGTGAGTTGGGGTGGTTTGATCGGTAATGGCAGCACAGCCAGTGATAGTGCTGTCGAAGACAGTTATACGATATCTAAAGTAATTCCTCGTAGTGCTAACAACTCTAACATAGGAGGATTGCATGGTAGTATCGGCAGTATTCTGGTAGACAGTAGCTACTGGAATAGCGATCGTTATACCGGAGATGATATACGCCCAGACGATGACGACAACCAACGCACGACGATGGAATTGCAATCACCAATAGATGCCAACGGCATTTATCAACAGTGGAGTACCGCAGATTGGGATTTTGGCGATGAAATGAACTATCCGATGCTTAGGTACGACAATGGCCTATGCAACAGCAGTACCAGAGCCTCCGGCACCGCACGCTGTGGACCGCTGCCCAATCAGCAATATCAAACTGGTTTGGGCGCATTGTTCGTGTTATCAGATGGCGAGGAATTGAACCCTGACCTAAACTTCGATAATCAACCCTTCTCAGTGCTACGACAGAATTATATTATGGGTTTTCCCAACAACCTGAGTGAAGTCCAGCTAAGACCTTTTGCTGTCAATGATGATGCCGAGATCAGAATCATAGATGCGCGCGACAACCAAAATTATTTTATTGATAGCGGACAAGTCAGCGAGCCGATTTCATTAGATTTTGATATTCCGACGACCGTATCCGTCGTCGTGACAGACAATGATATTAATACCACATACACACTGGTAATCAACCAATACGAGATACAGACCGAAAGTACAGTAGTAGATGAAGGAGAAACCATCACCTTAAACACGACTACGATAGGCGACGAGTTCACATGGTCGTCCACACCGACAGACTTGAGTCGGCTTGGCATCTCATCAGGACAAGGCACCGCTACTTTGCAGGTGACGATACCCGACGATTATGTGCAAGGAGGTGCCGACACTAGAACCGCCCCCCTCATATTCGAAGTAGACATAGTTGATGGCGGAATAACCTATACACCAAGAATAGAATTCACAGTCAACAAAGTAAATAACGGCATGCCTCCTGATATAGCCTTAGATCTGCAAGACAGCCCAACGACCTTGAGCATCGTTTTTGTTAATCAAGACCCCGACCCCGATTCGGATGGCGCAGGTGAGTTCACCTATACCTGGAGAGGAGCGATCATGAATGAAAATGGTGCAAAGGTAGCGCAAACCGCTTCTAATTCACCTGATTATAGAGTACCCAACATAACTGACACCAACCGTTATGTTGTGAATGTAACCCACACCGACGGTCAAGGTTATGTAACCGAATACGCAAACCGAGATGTGTTTATCTTGGACACCCAACAACCATTCATTTTGCGACCAATTAGGGTGGGTGTAGACGAAACTAGGGTAGGTATAGAAAATGATGGTGATGGCGATGGTTTGATAGAAATTTATTATTTGGAAGATCTGGACGATATACGCGAAAATCTGACCAAAATGCCCGAGACTTGCGGTCAAAACAGCAATGAACTTTGCCAGGGTTATGAATTGCAGAGAAGCCTAGACTTCCGCTCTGATGATTCTTATATCGGAGATGTAAATCCAGCCTGGAGAACCGGAGGAGGAGAACTCGGCTGGCAACCGATAGGGGACATTGACAACCCGTTCAATGCCGTTTTCACCGCAAGCACTGACACGCTATCCATTAGCAATCTAAATATCACTAGACCAGAGGAGGACAATATTGGTTTGTTCGGTGTGATTGGCCCCCGTGCCCAAATTTTAGATATTGAGCTTCAGCGTCCAAACATCACAGGGCGGTATGCGGTCGGTGCTTTAGCAGGCTTGACGAGTAGAGAAACCAATAGTGACGGTGAAGTTATTGCGAGTTCTCTGATTGCTAACAGCTCGGCAAGGCTTACTTCAAACACTGAGGTTGACGTAGAAGCAACTCACGCCTGGGCTGGTGGGTTAGTTGGTTCTAATTACGGTTCAATCGTCAATAGCTATACACAAGTTACCGTAAGAGCGAAATTTGCAGCTGGTGGTCTGGCAGGTTATAGCTTTGGCCCGATCAGCGACAGCTATGCACTTGATGCAATAGCAGATGATGGTGATAGTATTTTAAGTAACATTGCGAGTGGAGGATTAGTTGGCTACAACCACAGCGAAGCCCCATTTGAGGGAGGTGGATCTATCACGAACAGCTTTGCCACCAATGTTGCGAGAGGTACTTTCGATGTCGGTGGTTTGGTCGGCAATAACGATGGCGGTACCATCGATAACAGCTATGCACTTGGTGATGTAATCGGTAGCACAAATGTCGGCGGTTTGGTTGGCAACAACGATGCTGGTACGATTATTAACGGCTATGCTGGTAATAATGTGGTAGGAGCGTATAATATCGGTGATTTGGTCGGAACGAACATAAACGGCGGCACATTTACCGAATTATCTAGTACGCCGACACTAGTGTACACAAACACTCTTGACAACAACGGCTATTCAAGTTGTGTTGCTAGACAGACTGATTATCGAGTGAAATTACCGATTTGCGGCACACCACTTCTCCGCGAAGACGAAGACTCAGCAAGAGGCACAAACCGGCAGTTTTTGACCAGTCTGACTTTATCAGTCGGCACATTGGAACCTCCGTTTGACCCAACTATTCTATTTAGTTATGAGATCTTTGATATCCCTACTACTGCAACCGAAATAACGGTGGCAGCGACAGTGAATAGGCCGGATGCTTCAGTTCAGATACAAATCAATAGACAAGAAGCCCCATTTACACTTCCGTTAGATGGTCTAAGTCTTTTTTTTGTTAGAGCAGTACTTGGATCTGGATCAGCAATCAGAAGCGCAAATTACAGAATAACAATACCCACACAACCTAACCTAAGCGATGAACTGAAAGGGGAATGTGATGAATCCAGCAGAGACCGCGGTTTGATAGAGATTTGTGATTTGGAAGACTTGTATGAAATACATGCCCATCTGGACGGCATCCCAAATATTTGCGGAGAAAGTAGCAATGGTGTTAGAAATGATGTTTGCAGAGGCTATGAGCTGACGAGAGACTTAGACTTCACCGATGTTGAAAGCTATCGTAATCCAGAAACAAACAAACCATTATGGACTGAAGGCAATGGTTGGCGACCGATAGGAAATCGCACTGCGCCTTTCAATGCCGAATTCAACGCAACCACCGCCAACTACAGCATTGCTAACCTAATGATTAATAGGACTAGTAGATTTCCAAGAATTCCAAGTCATTATGCTGGATTATTTGGCCATACTGGACCCAATGCTCGCATCATCAATCTTAGGCTTCCGAGTGCAGATGTGCGCAGTCAATATTTAGCTGGTGGCTTGGTCGGTCACAACCAAGGCACGATCATCAACAGCCATGTTGGTAGTGAAACTAACATCAGTACGGTTATCGCAAGAAGTGCATGGAGTGGCGGACTGGTGGGTGCTAACGCCGGGCTTATCAACAACAGCTATACATTCAGCAACGCTATAAGTGGGTCTGAACAGTTTGCGCTAAACCCTATGACCCTCATCGAGAACATCCCCTTAGGTCGCGAGTTTGGCTTCTTCATAGGTGGCTTGGCTGGTATCAACAGCGGACAAATCATCAACAGCATAAGTGAAGGCACCGTGCACGGATCCTCCTTTGCCGGTGGTTTGATCGGTGTCAATGCCGGCAACATCGATAATAGTTATGCAACTGCCACAGTAAGAAATAATATTGATGAAATAACTGGCATGATAAGAAGAAACTTTTATTATGCTGGTGGTTTGGTCGGCTTGAATGTTGGTAGCATCAACAACACTTATGCACTTGGTGATGTGCTCGGACACGACCGAGTCGGTGGCTTGGTCGGCGATAACCGAAACCTGATAGCCTCAAGTTATGTCACTGGCAGCAATGTGGACGGAATCAGACTTGTCGGTGAATTGGTTGGCATCAACACTGGTAGAATCATTGACAGCTATGCCGATCAAAGCCAAAACAATCATGCCTTAGTCGATCAACTTCTCCCGGTTGGAATGATAATGAACAGTGCAATCAGCGAGATGCCCATTCAATCACTATCATCCATTTCCGGATGGAGTGTGGAAAGCTGGGATTTAGGCACCAACAAACAACACCCGGCACTCAGGTACCTACAAAGCGAGGTCGATTTACCCGACTGCGAACTATGTGGCACCTTATTGCGAGGTCAAGCCCCAAGACCTGTATTTTCATTGACTGTGCCGACGGATGACCAATCAGGAGCAACCGTGATTGAAACAATAGGCGGCTACATAGTAAGAGTCGGACTGGGTTTAGACAGAGTCAGGCTGATTCCCCTCATTGAAGGCATGGAAAATACCACTATCACCTATACCTATAGAGTAGATAGCGAGGTAGAGCTCGGGGTAGAGCAGACGACAGATGAAAACGGACTACCCTTCATGAACGGAGATGGAAAAGCCTTTACCGCAATGCTAACCCCCAACTCTAGAGAAATCATCATCACAATGCGCCTTGATGAGGATAGCGACGAAACGATAACCTATTTCGCCGATATCCATAACACTATCCATATCCAAATCAAAGTCCTCCCCGAAGGCCTCCTAACCCCAGTCCCCATTTCCCCATAACCTGTAGAGACAGATCATTCCCCTCCTGTGGAGGGGTGGCAGGCGAAGCCTGACGGGGTGGTCGTATCGGTTCTGCACCAACCCCCCATTCATCCATCTGGTTTACGTTATCGGGCGTACCGTCCTTGCACCAACTACCCATTTATCCATAAAATTTACGATAATGGTAGGGGAGGGCTAACATGCCCTCCCTACGGTACCGTCCCGCACAACCGTAACCGCTCGCGCCATCAAATTCACGCAAACTACCCCAATGGTGTCGATCCCGCACACCCCCCATCCATCCAATTCATGTTAACCAACCGTAACGCGCCGTCTCTGTTCAAACCATCCATTCATCCACCTTGTTTACGGTAACCAACCGTAGGGGAGGGCTAACATGCCCTCCCTACGGTACCGTCCCGCAAAACTGTAACCGCTTCCGCCCTCCAATTCACGCAAATTACCCCAACGGTACCGGTTCCGCACAATCCCCCATTCATCCACTAAATTTATGATAACGGTAGAGGAGGGCTAACATGCCCTCCCTACGGTACCGTCCCGCAAAACTGTAACCGCTCGCGCCATCAAATTATGCAAACCACCCCAACGGTGACGGTTCTACCCCAACTACCCATTCATCCACCAAATTCACGCAAACCACCCCAACGTTACTGGTCTCGCACACCCCTCCATTTATCCATAAAATTTATGATAACGGTAGAGGAGGGCTAACATAAGCGTTTATCTTATATCAAATAAGCCATAGTTAAATATACCTGCCCTCCCTACGGTACCGTCCCGCAAAACTGTAACCGCTTGCGTCCTCAAATTTATGCAAACCACCCAAACGCTACCGTCCTGCACATACTCAACCGCTCGCGCCCCCAAATTATGCAAACCACTCGTCCTTTATTTACTACCGTTCACCAAATCATCGAATGAATAACCCATTATCCTGATAAATTTTTGATATACACATTTAACCAATATTTTTAACTAATGAGGAACACCTATGAAAAATGAAAATCAAAAATCTAAACCTTACCGTCATCGTCAATCTATGCGACTAAAAGGATACGATTATGCTCAACCAGGAATGTATTTCGTCACAATTTGTGTCCAAAATAAATTATGTTTATTTGGCAATATTATCAATGACCAAATGAAATGTAATGATGCTGGCAATATGTTATGGTTTTGTTTTTATCAAATTGAGAATCAGTTTGCCGGTATAAAATGCGATGAGTGCATTGTGATGCCCAATCACATTCATTTTATTATTACCATTACAGAAGTGAGACAACAATGTCATTCCATAGATCATATTGTGGGATGGTGGAAGACTATGACAACCACAAATTATATCCGTGGAGTTAAGCGATACGGTTGGCAAAGATTTGATAAAAAGCTATGGCAACGTAGTTATTGGGATAGCATCATTCGTAATGAGGTAATGTTATATGAAATCCGGAAATATATTAAATATAATCCACAGGAATGGTCAATCGATTCATTAAATGTCAACCCAAAGTTCAAATGTCACCCTCCTGACCAAAGTTCAAATGTCACCCTTGATGTCGATAAAACTCTAAATAAACTAGATCTTTAAGGTCGCATTATGCGGTTAGTGGATTATTTGAACCAAGTAATAAATTGGGTCATTTGCCGGTTTTTGCTTAAATTAAGCTCATTGACTAAAAAACCAGTTCCATAGCGAGCCATTAAGAGACGATCTCTAGTTGAGATGACCTCTACTACCTGCCAATTTCTAGGCATTTTAGAAGTTGCAAGTTGCCGGTTGGTATCTGTTGATTTGCCAAAAGCCGTTGTTGGTGCAGTGGCGCAAGCGTGCAAGACTGCTTTTGCACAGGCCTAGTAAAACATTCATGCTACTTACTTTTGCTTACCATGTGCCGGTTTTTGCCTAAATTAAGCTTAACGACTAAAAAAACCAGCTCCATAGCGTGCCATTAAGAGACGATCTCTAGTTGAGATGACCTCTACTACCTGCCAATTTCTAAGCATGTTAGAAGTTGCAAGTTGCCGGTTGGTATCTACTGATTTGACAAAAGCCGTTGTCGGTACAGTGGCGTAGGCGTGTAAGATAGCCTGCGCCACGGGTGTGATAAAACATCAGTAATTACTTCTGCTTGGCACTGAGGTACTCTTCGTTGTAGCGTCGCCACGGGTGGTCTGACTTCGGCTTATGACCAGTGCGGTGTTTTGCCAATATCTCAGCCACCGCCGGATTGATTGTTTTCTCATCATGTGGTTTAGACAGTGGCGGATGCTCGCGGTAGGTTGTATAAGGCAACTCTCGCCCCTTGTAGAGTATGACAATCTCACCATTAAGCAACTCACACACGGTGACCCGTGCGCCACGCATCGCATAACTGGGTTTCTCAGTTTGGATAAGATACTGTATATTATGATGCTGACAGATCAGGTTTTTCGATAACTTTCTATCATACTGTTGAGAAAGCACCAGTGCCAATTGGCGTTCCCCAAGAGGCACACAGCGATGATAATCGGTACTGTCTAGAGGCTGCTTGGCGAAGTGCAGATTGTGTTTTTGGCGATACCATTCGGCGAACTGGTTAGCCTGCTCAATGGTGCAGATGCCACGCAGCCTCATTGCTTTGACTAAGCGGTCTTGGAGGATTCTGAACAGGCGTTCAACGCGTCCTTTGGCTTGCGGAGACTTGGCTTTGTAAAGTGTAATGCCGAGTTGTTGCAACGCTCTCTCAAACTGGGTGGGTTGTTGAAAGGTGTGTTGCTCTTTGGCATTGTTGCTAAAGATGCTATGGCGGTCGGAATACAGACACCGTGGGCAACCATAGCGTTGCAGATGTTGCTTGAGCGTATGCATATAATCCGCCGTGGTCTCGGCAGCACAGAAATGCAGTGCGGTAATCTCTGAGGTCGCATCGTCAATAAAGGCGATGAGCGTGCACGGCTCGCCGCGCTTCTCAAACCAAGCATGGAGCGAACCATCAATCTGTGTGAGTATACCAATGCCGTCTTGTCTACGACGGCTTTGATATGTCTTGACCGGCTTGTGTTGCTTGCGGTAATGCAAATCAGCTTCAATCATCCATTTGCGTAATGTCTCAATGCTGAATGCACGGTCAAACTCATCCTCATGATATTCAAACAGATGCTCGTGGGCAAGCGTAGGGCCGTAATCTTCATAGTACTGACTAATCAGCTCAATGGCACGGTCTTTAATTTCTTTTGCGATTTTATTGTTGGACGGCTTGCCGCGTCGCTTGGATATCAGTGCCTTATCTCCATGCTTGAGGTATTCACTGATTAATCGTTTGACATGGCGAACACTGATACTGAGTATCTCGGCGGCCTTGGCTCTGGGTAATTTTTCCTCTACACACCGCTTGATGACATCGCGGCGTTGTATTTCTTTGGCTGACATATAGTAATCCTCTTTGTTCATTGCATCTTCTCCTTGGCTTGGTTAAAAATGCTTTATTGTCGCCCAAAAGTGACATTTCTACATGGGCAAAAGGTGACATTACTACTTTGTGCTTACACAATCGATTCATTAAATATCAAAAACCATCCCAATGCATTATAGTGGTTTGCGTGATTTAATGGCGCGTGGCGGTTACAGTAGTGCAGAACGATACTTTAGGGAGGGCATGTTACCCTAATTCTGCAATAGAAAACCGTAAAAGGTTGCATGCCTTTATATTGCAACACTCTCAAGCAAATTACGATCTCACCCATTGGGTGAAACAAAATCTATTAATCTTTTTTATTAATTTATTACCTAAAACTCTGTACAAATCCTTATTTTTATGTTACTTTAGGGACTATTTATTCATCACTATTATTGGAGGAATTATGGCAAAAAAAGACCCAAAAAAGCAACACGATAAGCACCAACTAGCGGCGGATGGTCTGTGCGCTACTACTGAGGAATTGACTGCGCGCGGTGGCTTGTTGCTAGTCATTAAAGTGTTCAAAGCACTCAAGCTTAAGAAACTTGCGGATATCGTATTTAGGCGACCGCGTAGCAATCGTGGCTACCTCAATGGCGACATTCTAACGACACTGGTGGCGATGCAAAACGAGGGTGCGAAATGTCTGAGCGATGTGTCGCGTTTGCACAAGGAAAGCGGTTTGCTCAAGCTGATCGGTATTAGCAAGATACCGGGAGCCAATACCTTATCGCGGTGGTTGCATCGTCAGGGTCGAGCGGGTGTGGATTTAATTAACAAGCTCAATCAGAAGGTGATTGCTGCCACCTTGCAGTATCGCAAGGTCAAGGAGGTGACTTTGGATATTGATGCGACGCTGATAGAGACTGAGAAAGCCAGTGCCACACGCACCTATCAGAACCACCGAGGTTTCTCGATGATGGTCGGCACGCTAGTTGAGGTCGGTCAAGTGATTGCCACCCAGTTGCGCCACGGCTATGTGTCGCCGAACTTTGACAATATCGGTTTCATCAAGATGTGCCGAAAGCTGTTGCCGAAGGGTATCCGCCTCAAGTGCGTGCGCAGTGATTCTGCCGGCTATCAACACAAAGTGATTGACTATCTCATCCGCTGTCACATTGAGTTTATTATTCGTGCGGCAATGAACCCGGCGATTAGCCGTGCCATTGCGGCACTGTCGGGGGCGGATTGGCAACGCTTGCGATATAAAGACGGCAGTGTGTCGAACCACCAGTGGGTTGCTCGTCTTAAGTACCAGATGTATCGTAGCGACCATGTAATTGATCTCGTCATCCAACGCACCCTCAGGCCACTGGCACACCAGAAAAAACGGGCTGCCAAGTTGCTGGGTCGGCAACCAGTATTGGAACTGTTTGTTGATGACACTGATCAGTATGACTATCATGCCATTGCCACGAATATCAAAGGACTCAACAACTCCGAGATTGTCCACTTGTATAATCAACGCGGTGAGCATGCGGAGAACCGTATTAAAGAGTTGAAAACGGACTTTGCTGCCGGTCGTACACCCTGTAGTGATTTTTCAGCCAATGCGCTGTATGTTGCCGTATGTGCGTTATCTTTCAATGTGTTTGCACTGATGCGCCACGGTTTACCGCCCAAGATGCGTCATGCCAGAGCATCAACATTGCGAGTGGATTTGTTTGATTTGGCGGGGAAGATTGTATACCATAGTCGGCAATGGAAACTCAAACTACCAGACGGTTATCTTAGTTTGTTGAGCCGAGCTTTGGCAACCTTACGCGAGCATCTGGGTGAGGTCTTGCCAGACCTGCACTTCCCATTGATACAGTCAGACTAGTATCTCAGTTTTTAACACACATCAACTTAAGCCGCATTCGCGGTGATGGCTACGCCTACGCTAATGCGAGAGGCGAGAGCATTTTTCTAGTATATTTGGGTGTCAATGATGATTTTTTCATTGCATCTGGCAATGATTTAATCATCAAGTTTCAGTTTTAGGCGATTGACCTGATAATTTGACAGGAAATTGTCTATCGCGTACGATTTTGATTCTCTATTGACGATTTTCGATGTTAGCCCTCCCCTACGGTAGGTAACCGTAAGCGAGATGAATGAATGGATTGCCTGTGCAGATGCAACGCGTTCGGGAGGGCATGTGGGGCTGTTGAAAAAGTATTTCACATGCCGTAGGGGCAGATTATTGAAATGCCGATTGAGCCAGTAGGTCAATCGGCGGCTTTATTTGTGCGAGGACTCAACTTTAGGACGGATATGCAAATCCGCCCTACCATTTTCATAAATTCAATGGCGCAAGCGGTTACGCTTGGCGATGACGGTACTTTTTCAACAGCCCCACCATGCCTCCACAAGGGAAATTGCCCCTTGACCTCAAATTAAAAATCGGCTACTATACGCACAATTTATCCAGGGGGAGGATAAGTTACTTAAAGTAATTGAAACTAATTATAAGGAAGAATCATGCAAAAATATATAGCTATCCTACTCGTGCTACTTAGCGCGAATCTATTCGCACAAACTTATATTGACATAGACCTAGACAACGATGGTCTAATCGAGGTCAACGATTTGGAAACCCTAAATGCAATGCGCTATCAGTTGGATGGCAGTGGTTTGCAATTAAGCGAGACCGCAGTGGAGATTACCACGGGTTGTGCGCCCGGCGGTTGTAAGGGTTATGAGTTGACCCGAGACTTGGACTTCAGCAGTGCCGATAGCTATCAGAACATCGCCAACCTAAAGCACTGGACTGACGGTGCCGGTTGGCAACCCATTGGTGATGCGGTGCATCCGTTCACGGCAATATTCAAGACTAACAACGGCTCCACTCCCAACGTGATATACAACTTGATGATTAACAGACCTAGTGAGAGCAGTGTGGGTTTGTTCGGTCACATAGGAAGCAGTGCAAAGATTAGCGGTATCGGTCTACTTAATGCAGAGCTAAGCGGACATAGTCAAGTCGGTGGCTTAGTAGGCAAGAGTGTAGGTGGGGATATCAGCAATAGTTATGTCAGCGGTCGAGTTGTTGGCAAAGGTGTAGAGGTCGGATCGCTCGCAGGCAGTAGCAGTGGTTCAATCACCAACAGTTATGCAAACGGCGAAGTGTCGAGTCAGGGCAACGGTGTCGGTGGCTTGGTTGGTGCGAGTAGTGGTTCAATCACCAACAGCTATGCGATGGGTAGCGTAGTCGGTGCAGCCAACCATGTCGGTGGTTTGGTTGGCGACAACTCGCAAGGCACGATAAGCAGCAGCTACACAACCGGCATTGTGTCGGGTGGCGAAGACATCGGTGGTTTGGTCGGCATCAGCAATCTGGGTAAACTGATAGGCAACTATGTCAGTGGCAAGACATCGGGCAAACGCTACATCGGCGGTTTGGTTGGCATCAACGTTGGTGGCACCATCACTCGTAGCTATTGGGACAAGACAACCAATAAGCTGACACAAAATACCGGAGGCGTAGGCTTATCGGCAAGCGAACTACAATCACAAAACGCACAGGACGATGACTCAAACAAACCATATTACAAGTGGAGTACTGCGAATTGGGATTTCGGCACCGCCGAGCAGTACCCTATTCTGAAGTACGCAACGGGTTCCGATCCTCAAAACCCGGCGTGCGGTCCTGGTCAGACCCTACCGAACTGCGGCGCTTTATTGCTTGGACAACACGCCAGCCTTGAGCGCATCATATTCTCAGAGCGTGTGGACTTAAGCCCAACCTTCAAGCCCACCGAACTAAACTACCAACTCAATATCAGCCCACAAATAACCCAACTGCAACTAACCCCAATAGCAAATAATCCTGCCAGTGCCATCAGTATCAGTAGGAACGGCATAGCTGTCGGCACGACCAGCTCAGTGATTACACTGGACAAAGACACGAGCATTACAGTAGCAGTCTCGGCACCAAACCAAAGGCCAGCACAATACCAATTTGCGGTCAATTATCGCCACACAATAACCATTCTTGGAATCCCTAATGAGACGATAAATGAAGGCGAACTGATTGTGTTGAACGCATCCCACAGCTTGGATACAGCGGAGGACCAAATAAGCTATCGCTGGACGCAAACCACCGGCAAAACGATATTGCCAGAAACCGCCAACGAGAGCGCATCACTCCTTCTGTTTATACCGGCAGACTATGTTCCGACAACCGAAGATTATGCTGGATTAGGACTAAGCATAGAAGTCACCGACGGTAAAACAACCCTCAACAAAAACATCAGCTTGATGGTTGCTAAAAAAGACAATGGCAATATTGTGGTTGCTTCTCCGAGCCTAAGTGATATGGAATTAACTGCACCTGAGATAGACCTAAGCGAAGACTCGGACGGCGCAGGCAACAGTTTCAGCTATCAATGGCAACACCGTCCTCAGAGTGAGGATGCCGAATGGACGAATCTAGATGACGCAACCGATAAAACCTACACTATCCCAGCCTCAGCAGAATGGTTTACCGAATATCGTGTGCTAATCGGCTATACCGACGGACAAGGCTACGAGACCATTGCAACCAGTGAGGCAACCCAATACCCGTCAGAGGAAGCAATCCAGGACTTTATCCAAAGCACCACTCCCCAAAGACAGTCCCTTGAAAATGCCAACCCACCAAGAATTATATCTGAACAGAGTACATTGCCTATTGCATGTAGCTCCCCAGACGTAGACGACGACAACGATGGCTTGATAGAGATATGCTATTTAGAAGACTTAGATGCAATTCGCAATAACCTAGCGGGACGGGGAAATGTGGCACAAGGTTGCCCCAATACCGGCTGTAAAGGCTATGAGTTGGCAAGAGACCTAGACTTCAACGACAATGACAGCTATCGCAGTGCATCAGCAAACAAAAGCAAATGGACGACGGGACTAGGCTGGCAACCAATCGGCGAGTATATACCTTACACTAATGTTAATAGTAATCCTTTTAGCGCAACTTTTGAAGGTAACGGCTATACCGTTTCTAATCTGATGATTAACAGACCTAGTACTAATTATGTAGGCATGTTCAGCTATATTGAGAGTACTTCGACTAAAATTACTAATGTTGGTTTGCTAAATGTAGACATTACCGGGGGGTGGTATGATGCAGGCGGTTTAGTCGGTTGGAATAACGGGGGCACCATCACGAACAGCTATGCGGCCGGTTCTGCTACAGCGACTAATGTAGCAGGTGTTTTAGTCGGTATTAATAGTGGCACCATCACCAACAGCTATGCTATGGGTTTTGTTAGTGCGGCTAGTTGGTATGCAGGTGTTTTAGTCGGTATTAATAGTGGCACCATCACCAACAGCTATGCGACCGGTTCTGCTACAGGAAATTCGCGTCTAGGCGGATTAGTTGGTGTAAATGAAGGTTCCATCTTGAACAGCTATGCGACCGGAAATATTACAGCGACTAATAATTATGCAGGCGGATTAGTTGGTGTAAATGAAGGTTCCATCTTGAACAGCTATGCGACCGGAAATGTTACAGCAACTAATAGTTATGCAGGCGGATTAGTTGGTCATAATGTAAATGTAACTGCTACCATCACCAACAGCTATGCGATCGGAAATGTTGAAGGAGGACGTGAGGTAGGCGGATTAGTCGGTTTTAATAATGTTGGCACCATCACCAACAGCTATGCGACCGGAAATGTTGTAGCAAGGCAGTATTATGTAGGCGGTTTAGTTGGTAGAAATTGGAGAGGTACCATCACGAACAGTTATTGGGATATAAACACTAGTGGGATGACGAGAAGTGCCGGAGGCACAGGCAAAACTACAATAGAATTGCAATCAACAGTGGCACCAAGTGCAGATTCAAACCAGCCATATTACCAATGGGATGATGAGAATTGGGATTTCGGCAGTAGAACTCAGTATCCTGCCCTCAAATATGCAACAGGTCCCGATACAAACAATCCTGCTTGTGGTGGTGAAGGTAAACCTGTCTGCGGTGAGCTGCTTCCCGGTCAACTTCGATTAGCCATATCCCCTGGCACCTTATCTTTTGATGCTCAAGACTTCAGCTATACGGTGATGGTCAATCATAATGTAACAGAGATCACGTTAAATACAACTGCAACCAATGCTGCTATACGTATCACCAGCAATACCACAGGCATCACGACAGGAACAGGGGTTGCTAAAGCCACAATTCCACTGAAGATAGCAGGCAACACAGTAATCACTGTTGAGCTAACCATAGGCAATCAACGACCGAAATCGTATGTCATCACTGTGTCTTACTATGACCTCGGCACTCCTACTTCTTCCGATATAACAATTAAAGCTAATAAAGGAGGAGGAGAAAGTGATATTGACGAAGGTAATTCGGTTGATGTTAATGAAGGTGATTCATTAGAACTGAAACTAGGGACAGGTAGTTGTAATACAAAATGCGAATGGGATATTCCTAGCACACTAGGCTCGTTATTACCGGCTAATGTACGGCTGAATGGAGAGACTATAACCTTTACAAATATACCGGTGGATTACATATCGCCAAGCGAGGATAGTCGACAATTCACGATAACGGCAGGAGTGCGTAGACCAGGGGGCATTGCCCGCCGGCAAATCACGCTAACAATCAATAAGGCAGATAATGGTTACATTGAATTGGGCGAAGCGACCTTAATCGGTTCATCGCTGATAGCAACGGATTTACCAGATTTATCGACTGACCCCGATGGAGTAAATGACAACCCTAACATAAGTTATCAATGGCAGCAGCTCAGGGCTAGGAATTTGAACCCAAGGTTCGATGGGAATTGGATGAATATTACTGGTGCAACAACACGAACCTATATTCCTAGTACCTCAAATGACGGAGAGATATACCGCGTAGGGGTAAGCTATATGGATGGGCAAAACAATGACAAGACAGTCTATTCAAAGAATATTGAAAACATAGACATAGACATAGACGACGACGGATTGATAGAGATTAGAACTTTGGATGATTTGGACGCAATCCGCTTTGTGTTGGATGGCTCAGGTTATAAAGGCAATGCAATGGCTAGGATTGACACTAAAGGTTGTCCTGCAACTGGTTGCAAGGGCTATGAATTAGTTAACGATTTAGATTTTTTACATTTTGGAAGCTACGAAAGCGGTGCAGTCAGCACCGCTTGGACAACCGACACAGGTTGGGAGCCGATAAGAGATAATTTCAATTCTTTTAGTGGCATATTTAAGGGCAATAACCACACGATCTCTAATCTAATGATAAATAGACCAAGCAGCAGCTACATAGGTTTATTTTTTATGACCAGTGGGGACGCAATGATTGATGGTGTGAACTTAGATAAGATAAAGGTTACCGGTAGAAATCATGTAGGTACACTGGTTGGTAAAAATCTTGGCAGCATCACCAATAGCAATATAAGCGGTGATGATAATACAACATCTACCCGAGTGAAGGGAGAAGATCATGTCGGTGGCTTGGTCGGTGCGAATGGCGGTAATGCTTTGATTGACAATGTGGATGTGTATGGGCTGTATGTTAAAGGTGAGGATCACATTGGTGGTTTAGCCGGTAAAAATCAAGGTACTATCAGAAGGAGCCGTGTTAGTGGAACAGGTAATACAACATTGACTCAAGTAATAGGGAAAGGGGATAGGATCGGTGGTTTAGTCGGTAGTAATGAAAACGGTAGAATCTTTAGTAGCCATGCCATTGCTGATGTTCAAGCCACGCATACATCAACTGATGTAGGCTTCCATGTAGGGGGCTTAGTAGGTGAAAATACAGGTCGGATTATGAATAGTTATGCTGCTGGTTCGGTAGTCGGGAATGCGAATGTAGGAGGTCTAGTTGGATTATATGGGTCTAGTCAGATTAGGAACAGCTATGCTTGGGTTAGAGTGACAGGAAATAGTAATACAGGTGGTTTAGTCGGTAGCAAACCATCTAATCCCAAAATCATAGATAGTTATTGGGATACGGATGTTAGTGGAATAACAGAAGATGGCAGCAACCAAGGCAAAACCACAGAAGAACTACAAACAACATCAACCGGCATATACCGCGACTGGAACCCTAATGTATGGGATTTCGGCACCTCCGAGCAATATCCGGCACTGAAACACTACGATCGTGACCAATGCAAGCAAACAAATCCACCGGACTATTGTGGTGTGCTATTTGCCGGTCAGCGCAGTGGCTTGCAGTCGTTGCAGCTATCCGGCAATGTGATATTGCAAGATAACTTTAGCAATAGGCAATACGATTATAATTTAATCATAGGCAATGCAAGTACTACTATAAACCTAGTTGTGTTTGCTGCATCCGGGCCTGCCGAGATTAAACTGCATAAGAACGACGGCAATGTAGAACTAAGCGATGGCGCACCTAACCCCGACATTCCGTTTGCCGATAGTATTTCGACGATGACATTGGTCGTCAAAGACGCTAGAAGCGAAGTCTCATACCATTTTGAGCTAAGGCGTTTTGAGCTTGATATTGACTATGATACGACAGGGTACCGTGAAGGTACAACAGCCTCTCTGAAAGCCGATACAACAAATCAAATAAGGTCAATAATCGACATTAACGAGGTTAGCTTTGAATGGGATAGCGGTGGTCTATCTCCAGACATGGCAAGCGGAAGCCCTGTTGATTTTGTAATCCCTGTAAATTATATAAAGGATGCCCGTACAACTGCGACCGCGACCGTAACCCTCACGGCAACCTACCAAGAGCAAGTAACAAGCTTTGTCTCCGAAGGCTTGCTGATTATAAAAGAAAATAACGGCACAGCCCAACCCCAATCAACGACCCTAATGGTAAATGGTCGGATCCTGACCGCACCAGGGCTAATCTCTGGAACTGATGTGGATGGTGATCCTATCAGCATGGAATACCAGTGGCAAGAACAAAGATTAGGTGAGGACTGGGTAATAGTCGATGATTCGGAGAGTAGTACATATGAGATCCCGGATGCAACGCCGGCGTATACCAAATACCGAGTGACGATAAGTTATAAAGACGGCCAATCGTATTCACACGATAATTTGATAACGACAGAGGTCTACACTTATATAGAACTAGACGCAGACGACAACGGTCTCATAGATATATACAGTGCAGCCCAGCTAGATGCGATACGCCATCAGCCAGACGGCACTGCCTACAAAGCTAGCAACGATGGTGTGTCCACTACAATGGGCTGCCCCGATGGTGGCTGCAACGGCTATGAACTCAAAGGCCACATAACGCTAACAGGTATCTGGCAACCGATAGACAACTTCAACACCAGGTTTGAAGGTCACGGCTACACGATATCCAACCTCAACACAACAACAACGATAATAACATACGCAGGGATGTTCGCCCGCACCGGGCCTCAAGCTAGCATACATAATGTTGGTCTAATCAACGTAGCGATTAACAGCGGCAACAATGCTGGTGGCTTAGTAGGCATCAGCAGTGGCATTATCGCTAACAGCTATGTAGTTGGCAACATAATAGGCAGCTCCAACATCAATGGATCAAATGCCGGCGGCTTAGTGGGCATTAATAACGGAACCATCAGCACCAGCCATGCAATCGTCAAAGTGGGCAATGCAAGTAGCGAATATGTCGGTGGCTTAGCAGGCATCAATAACGGAACCATTAACAACAGCTATGTCATAGCCAAACAGCTCACAGGCACATCCACATCCAATGTCGGCGGCATAATCGGCAAAACCGACAATCAAGACACCAGCATAGTGACTAACAGCTACGCTACAGTCGAAACAATAATAAAAGACGGCAACAGAGCGGGAACATGCAGTTTAAGCGGTGATGGGGACGGCATAGATGATACAAGCAGAATGCTAGGCGGCAATTGCATCCCTAGCACCCTATTTGATCCCAATACAACACGGTAGAGTCAACCCATTCCCCGCCGCAGGAGAGGAATAGATTTGTGCAGACACGACGGCACTGTTGAAAAAGTAACGTAACTGGTAGGGGCGGATTCGTATGTCCGCCCTACGGTACCGTTCCGCGCGAACCCAACCGCTCGCGCCCCCAATTCACGATAACCACCCCAACGCGTTGCACCTGCACCTCCAACCCATTCATCCATCTGGTTTACGTTATCGGGCGTACCGTCCTTGCACCAACTACCCATTTATCCATAAAATTTACGATAACGGTAGGGGAGGGCTAACATGCCCTCCCTACGGTACCGTCCTGCAAAACTATAACCGCTTGCGCCCTCAATTTACGCAAACCATCCAAACGGTGATGGTTCTGACCCAACCCTCCATTCATCCACTCAATTCATGTTAACCAACCGTAACGCGCCGTCTCTGTTCAAACAATCCATTCATCCACATTGTTTACGGTAACCAACCGTAGGGGAGGGCTAACATCAGACTGTTGAAAAAGTATCTGCATTAGTACATTCCTCTCCTTTGGAGGAGTGGCAGGCGAAGCCTGACGGGGTGGTTGTGGTGGTTCTGCACAAAGTCACGCCGTTTGTGCTACTGCAACAAACGGCGGTTCTATTTTTCAACAGTCCCACATGCCCTCCCTACGGTACCGTCCCGCACAACCGTAACCGCTTGCGCCCTCAAATTTATGCAAACCACTCCAACGCATCGTCCTTGCACCAACTTAATCGCTCCGCGCAACAAATTTTCTACCTTAGCAAGATTAATTGCCTCCCAAAGTTATCTAATATGACCTTAAACAAAACTAAAGTAGCTTTTATTTATACCAGCATTAAAGGATAAAATGAAAAAGAAACAAAGCCCATCCCCACCTTCCGAAGATTATGATATAGTAAAGCAGAGGTAAACCGACAGTAATAAAAGAGAGTGGTAGAGCGAGAACAATAGAAAGTGATAAACCAACTTCAATAAAACATAGTGGCAAAACAGAATCATCAAGTAATAAACAAACAAAGAGTAATTATGATAGACACACATCAGGAACAGACACAGCCCCACCCCCACCCAAACCAAGAAAATCCAAAAAGTGAGAGTTCAGAAGAGTGGGATCTTCTATGGGGTGTCCGCCGATCAATACGTTACCATGACCGGCGCAGGCGATTTTTTGAAGCATGTCATAGCATCGTGGTAGGGTCTGGTATTGCATTGGCAACGATTGGATTTGCTATCGCAAGTAAGATAATTGATGAATACTGGCTGGCGGTATTCAGTGTTTTCACTATGCTGATTTTTCTCTTAGATTTACTTTTTGCATTTTCTCGTTGTGCATGTCACCACATGAGCCTCAAGCATAGATTTGGGGAATTAGAAAAAGATATCACGATGAACGATAATGAAGATGATGTTAAACGATTCGTTGCTCGCCGACTTGAAATTGAAAAGGATGAACCGCCGATACGGAGAGCACTTGACCTTTTATGCCATAACGAGTTAGCAAAATCTAGAACAGATACTCAAGATTATATATACAAGGTAACCTTTCTGCAGCGTTGGACTGCTCAATTTTTCTCCTGGCACAACATCCAAGTTGAACTTGCTAGTACAAGATAAAAGGTATTCCATTTGCTGTAGGGGCGGATTTGCATATCCGCCCTAACGCGTCATGCCTGCACAACCTCAACCGCTTGCGCCACCAAATGCAAACCACCCCAACGCTACCGGTTCTGACCCAACCCTCCATTCATCCACCAAATTTACGATAACCGCAGGGGCGGATTTATATATCCGCCCTAACGCGTCATGCCTGCACAACCTCAACCGCTTTGCGCTACCAAATTTATGCAAACCACCCCAACGGTGCGGTTCCGCACAACTCCCCATCCATCCATAAAATTTATGCAATCTGTTTGGTGCTTTAGACTGTGCAAAGATAGTGCGTTAAGTTATAAGGCACTCAATAATACAGCGATGATACCGCCAAACAGAGCAATAGCAACAGCCATTATTCCACCTAGAATCAACGGTAACTTCCAGTTGATAGTCTGTTTCAGATTTTCCACCGTTGACACTAAGGTTTCCAGCATCCTTATCATCTCAGTTTGTGACATATATTCACGTTCTAATGCGGTTTTGATATCATCCGGCGACAGCTTATCTCGTCCTTGATAGGGACCTTCATAAGGTGTGGATGACGGCTGTTCAAGGCGATGAAACTCAATTGTCAAAAATCTATCCTTGTAAGGCAAGACGATTGGTTTGCTTGACAAGTTAGTCAATCCGATAATTAATCGTCCTTCAAAGCCAGGGTCAACTTGAGGTCCGACCGTAGCGAGCAAGCCTTTGCGTGCGTAAGAACTAGTTAATCCAAAGCGTGCTGTATGTTGTAAGTCTAGTGTTAGTTTTTCGTATGTGAGCATAACAACAAAATCCCCTGGCATGATTTCTATAAAACCTGTTTTGATTAAATCTAACACTTCTTTTTTAGCTGAACTGGCCGCTTGATCACCGACTCGTAGATCGTAAGATGCCGGCTGTAGTAGCTCTTCAGAAAAAGGTTCTATCACTATAGATGAACCGTTTTTACATGTATCAAGTATGTCTTTGTTAGAGAGAATCATGCAATACCCATTACCTCTGTTTAGTTAATTGGTTTCAATTTTTACAGATTATAACACATGCAATCTGTTTCTCTTCTCAGGCTGTATGGGCTGTTGAAAAAATATCATCATCACTCAAACGTGACCGCTTGCGCCATTTGATTTTGGTTTCCATAAACGAAACGAATGAATGGATTGCCTGTGCAGATACAATGCGTTAGGGCAGAATAAAGCCGCCGATTGAACCAGTAGGTCAACCGGCATTTTAATTATCCGTTTCTACGGCATATGAAATACTTTTTCAGCAATCTCACATCAATCCAACGCAATAAAGGTCCCACGGCTTTGTCTAGCAACCTCGCGCAACAACGTGGAAAGACGAAGTATATCGCCGCCTTGTTGGTTATAAAAACCGATGCCGTGGATGCGGGCAATAGGCTTACCAGTTTTCCTGTCGGTATTGAGTCTAGAGACTGTTTGCAATACTGGGTCATATGATGCACCAGTATAATCGTCGCCCAGAATATAGATTGACACTTTCATGTTAGGCTTCACATAGAGCTTTAAGGCTTCTTGCAAGCCTTCTACCGGGCTACTATTTGAGAATGCTTGCCATGAGCGTAGTAGTTGCAGTGTGCGTCTGCGCAAACTAGGTGTGTCGTCAATCCATTTTCTTTTATAAGCGGAAAGTAAATGAATGCCGTTATCGTTGAGAATTTGAAAGCCTTCTACTTTGGGATGTATATTGAGTATATTTTCCATTTCTTTCATCACCTTACCCCAAATCTCTAACATAGAACCTGAGGTATCTACTATGAACACGACATAGTTTGCGTCCACTGGTATACCACCGGCATAGACTTCGTCTTCGGTGTTGTTTTCTACGCTTATCGTGGCCGAAGGTGGGCTGATTTTTTGTTGCAGTATGGCCATCTCTGCTTGCAAGGTTGAATTCTCTGATTGTAGCGTTGCAAGCGTTTGGCTTGCTTTGTCAATCGCACTTTTGAGTTGCGTTTCTTTGTCTATCTGTGCATCGACCGTAGACGAGAGTTGCTGTGATTGGGATTCAAGCTCGGCACTTTGCGCTTGGGTTTGAGTGAATGTCTTAAGTAGTTCTGAGATACGGTCTATATCGATCGTGCCGCCACCGATCGTTGATTTAGAAAGCAATACCAATAGCACGACGGCCCCGAAACCACACGAGATCACATCCAAAAAGGACAAGCTGAATATATTGAAATTGCGCGAGCGTCTTTTCATGGCCACGAATGTTCGGGGGAGATAAGTAGACCATCGCTTCTAGCTGTCCATTGCCAGAAAGCACCGGCTGCATAAGAATCTCCTTCTAACGGGAGGAGGATAACGTTGACCACTGCACGTTCTCTATACGATGCGACTATGTCGTTGAGCAATCTCACTCTGCATTTACCGCTAATTTTTTTGGCATTGCCGGTGATAGAAGTGCAACCAGAGAAAAACGAAGCAATTGCCCTGATTCTACCTCTATCTCCTTGTGTAGGTAAGCCGTCGGTTAGCAGATAAACATTTGAGAAACCTGCAGCACCGCTACGCATCAATGCAACGGCTGCGTGTAGATTGGTGCCGCCTTCGGGTACGATTTTCTTAAAATCCGATAGCACCGTTGCAGCATCTTGGGGATCCGCGCCTTTTTTCCAAGCATTTCCGCCGACAACTGAAGCATTTTCGGCAAAGCGTATTACTTTATAGTCGCTACCCTCGGGTACCTTGGCAACCAACCATTCTACGATGCGTGAAGTGCGTTCCCATTTAGGGCTTTGTTGACGTTCTTGTGCAGATGTAACCTTATAGCGGATGACATCTATTAGCCGCTCTTCGGTCATGGAGGCACTGCTGTCTACCAATATGACGATTCTCTCGCCTTCTACCTCTAATCCCAGCAGGTAGTCTTCTAAACCTTTGTTGACCACCGGCACTGGGGCAGGGGGAGCCGGCGTGGGTGTTTCTGCTTGTGATTGCAGTTTTGCAATTTGCGCTTTCAGTGATTGTTGCGTATCTTTTTGATTATTGATGTTCGTCACCAAACTGACTAATTGGGTATTGAGTTTTACCAGTTCGGCTTGAGTATCGTTGGTTTGAGTTTGTAGTGTCTCTACGGTTTGCTGGGATTGGAGGTTCTGTTGCTCTAGAATTGCAATATCGGCTTGCAAGGCAGACGATTGTTGGTCGGGTAGTTCAGTTTGATATTTGACCAGCATCAGGATTAATATGACAGCCCCCAAACCGCACGACATAACATCCAAGAAAGCAATGTTGAATCCCTCGGTTTTTCTTTTTAGATGTCGCATTGCACTAGCTCATTTGCATAAACGTAACCACTTGCGCCACCGAATTAACGATAACCAGCTGTAGAGGAGGGCTAACATGCCCTCCCTAAAATACCGTTCTGTTTCACTACAACCGCCACGCGCCATCGAATTATGGTTACCGTAAATAAAATGAATGAATGTATTGATTGTGCAGACGCAACGCGTTTCGGGAGGGCATATTGAATCGCCGATTGAGCCAGTAGGTCAATCGGCGTGACATTGTGCAGCACTCTAAGATGGTGGGCAGCGTATTCATTGCAAAATACAATACCCTCCCCTACGGTTCAAGGATACTTTTTCATTTGTGCAGACACGCCACAACCACCCCGTCAGGCTTCGCCCGCCACCCCTCCACAGGAGGGGAATTGTCTGCCTTAACGCGTTGTGTCTGCACAACCAATGTGCCATTTATTCGCTCTGTCCGATCGGATTCATAATGTGCTTTTCACAATAAGCTCTGATATCCACGATTAAACCGTCTTGTATTCTTTGTAACTGATGCAACAAAAGCATCAGAAATATGCTAATAACGAGTGCAACCAACGTAGAATTGAACGCCACACCCAAGCTATTGGTCATCCCGGCGATATTTCCTGCAAGTGCCTGGTCGGCTTGCGATAACGCTTGACCGATACCACGCACCGTGCCGATGAACCCAATCGATGGAATTGCCCAGATCAAGTAGCGTATCATTGAGTTCTCCGCCTCTATGCCAAGCACGAGTGCATCCATTTTTGCGTCTATGGCCTCGGCGGTGTAATGCACATCTTTGGTGATTAGAAAACGATCCAGACCAACGAGTAATGTCTGCACCAAAGAGGTTTTGACGATGTCGCTTGGTAGCGTGTGCAATTGATCGCGTGCCGCTTTGGCAGTTTCAATTTTATTGCCGTTTTCTATCTTAGAAAAATCCACCAAATTTTCGTCAAGCAAGTAGCGATCTTTGCTAATTGCAACAATTTTCCCGACTATCAAATAAGTTCCCCAGAGCATCAAGATGAGGCAGATTTCCTGCTCTAGATCTTTTAAGATCACAAACAGATTGCGAGGTACCGCTTGTCCTTGCTGTTCGGCAAATTCAATCGCAATATCGGCATTTGGAAGAATGAAACCGATATAAATCAAATGCACGAATAGCACTGATATTATCAAGGCAATAAGACTTTTGATTAGCTTAGACATCGGCACTCAGATATCTACCGGAAAGGTTGCTGGCGAATTGAGGCTTAAGGAATAGCTGGCAATACCAGCAATCGCGATGCCGGCAAGCAATAGGAGTATCGCTATGATGATTGCTACACGGTACTTTGTCTTAAAGCGGTATTTCATAGTTGCAGTATATCAAAAATATATGGATATTATCCTCAATAGATGTAGCGGGCGATGCGAAAGCCTATGCTGTCGGATTTGCCGACAGCTCGCTGACGATAGACGGAGCGTAGTTCCGATAAAGTCCCTGAACGCCAGCTGGAACCTTTGACGACATGTCCGCTTTGGCTGGTATTATTTGCGATGCCCAAGGGGTTGCGCAATGGTTTTGAGGGTATTTCTACCGCATACACATCGTGAACCCATTCGCTGAGGTTGCCGACTAGGTCGTGCAGACCAGCGCGATCCCGATTGAACGAACCGACTGGTGCCAACTTCGGATAGCCGTCGTTATAGTTGGGAATGTAGAATGCAACATTGTTTTTGGCACTTTCGTCGGCGAGGTTGCCGACATTTTTAGGAAGTTTTGTTTGATTGCCCCAAATAAATAGGGTTGAAGCACTGCGGTTTGCATAGCGTGCAAGCCATTCCCATTCGGCTTCGCTAGGCAGCCTATAGCCGATACTGTCCGGGTTATAACCTCTAACGATATTGCCATTGGTGATATAAAACGGAGGTAGATTTTCTTGCACACTTAAAGCATTGCAAAAAAGTGCTGCCTCACCCCAAGAGACATTGTTGACTGCAAGGTTGGATGCTGAAATTTGCCGATTAAAAGGCTGGTAATGTTTAGCCGATATTTCGCTACGGCTGATGTAAAAAGGTCTATCAAAGCTTACGCTACGCAAAATCTCGTTTGCACGCTGACCTCTCTCACTACGGTGCGCGCCTAATTCATATACAATGTTTTCGTCGGGTTTGAATAACACCAGTTCCAATCCTATAGAATTTTTAGCGACAGCAGGGCTCTCAGCTAAGATCGCCTGTTTTTCGGTGAGCAGTGTTTCGTTAATTCGTATTGGGTTTCCACTACTTGGATGGATGGTTTTTTGGATTGCGCGATAACCGGGCCTAGAGAGACGCACGGTATGGGGCAATGCGCTTAGGGTGAGGGTTTGAGGTGTTTTTCCTATTGCCTCATCATCTATTGTGATATCCGCTTGTGGATTTGCATTAATACTCACTTCGCCGAATTCCGCCTGTAATAGTATGGAGATTTTCTCTTGCTGGGCAGGCTTAAAAGTGCGTTTGATCGTTTTTGCGAAATAGCCGGGCTTGCTATAAGCGATGACGGTTTCACGCATCGGCTCCAATTCCAGCGTCCTTGTGTTTGCAGGCGACACCTTGCCGTTAATCAGCAACTGCCCGTCGAGTGGTTCAAGTGTGAGTGTGAGCAGGGCTTTTTTATAAATCAATCTATAGTTTCTGTTGGCAACCGGCTGCATATAGGTGATTTCAACGGTATCGTCAATGCTTTCAAAGTCGGGAGTTCCTATACGCAAACGATAACTACCACCTGGTCGGCTTACAGAGATAGGGGTTTGTCCTGCCGGTCTATCATCCAACAAAATCGGCATACCCTCAGGTTCAGAACTTATGTTGAATGAACCTTGCACCGGCTCTAAAACAAATTCAAGTGTCTGCTCATCGCCACGCATCAAATCAATCGAGACTTCTTGCGGTTGGTAATAAGGATGCGTAACTTCGACGGTATGCGTGCCGGGTTCAACCGGTGCCTGCAGTTCGGGTCCTGATGCAACATATTTTGAGTCGATTTGCCACTGTATGTTCGGCTCGGCAGGTGTTGCGGTTGCTTTGATCAAAGCCGGTGCTTCTTTGAGTTCAACGACGAGACGTCGATCAAGTGTGCTACGTTCCAAGCGGATCGTTTCAGCAATAAAACCCGATGCCGAAACTTTCAAGTCCGCCTTGGGCGATAATAAATAGACTTTATCTTGTTGTACCCAACCCCAACCGCGTAATACACGCTCAGCGTTAATTGCCGCAGCCTCAGGCACTACTTCAACAACAACCGCTTTGACCCAAAAAATAAATACGAATAGGGCGATGATTGCAATGACTGCCACACCACCCGTTGCGATAATCTTTTGCCAAAAAGATCTTCTTTGTCTGCGGAAATGTGCTTCAGATAGGTTCATCACAGATGACCTTGATGGCTGCTGGTTGATTCGGCTTTATGTCTATTTCAACGAGCTTGTCTTGATAACCTTTGCGTTCTCCTTTGAAGCGATAGCGTCCCGGTTTCAAGCCTTCCTTTAAGTTATATTCGCGCACTTTTCCGATGACACCGACCCCAAGTACCGACACATAGGTTTTTTCATCGGAATAGACTGTAACCGCAACTGGTTTAGACATTTCCATCATCGCATCGTTCAACCGCACGATAAGCCGTTGTAGCTGTGTGCTGTATTTGGCAGATACGGTGCTGTCGTCAACTATTTGTCTCATCGCCGCAGCGATTTGTTCATCTGCCAAGCGTTCTGGTTTTGCCAATGCTTGTTTGATTATTCCGGTGTATTGGTTAATTTGCACGGCGCGTTGTAGATTATCCTCGGTATCTTTGTTATCCGGATATATTCCTAGTGCTTGTCGATAATGGTTTTCGGCAGATTGCCAATCATCCGTATCTGCCGATGTCTTCGCTTTTGTGATGAGGCTTTGGTAGGATAATTCGGTTTGGATTTGCTTAAGTTTAGTAGTGAGTAGGCTTAGAGACGGGTGGTTGGCATCCATTTGCCTGATTTGCATAAGCGATGTTTGGGCTGTTTTGATGTCCTTATTGTCTAGTGCTTGCGATGTTTGTCGCAGTAAAGCATCAAGTGTTTGTTGGCGTTGTTTTGCTATCAATGTTTGGCGTCTTTCTCTTAGAGTATCGCGATACGGATCCAGTTCAATCGCCTGCTCTAACAGATCAATCTCTGCGCCGATATTGTTTTCAATACGCGCGATATCGGCTTCTTTGACAAATGCAGCAACCGCTTCCATCGTACTTATGCGCTCTTTTAGCAATAGTGCTTCGGGTGACTCGGGTAGGTAGCGCAGTGCATCGCTGATTGCAGATTGTGCTTGCGCTATCTGATTCGCTTCAAATGCTTGCTTGGCATTGCTTAAAGCCGATTCATAGTTTTGTCTCTGAACTAATTGTAATTGAGACATTTTTTCAAATAGCTCATCTAAGTGTGTCAATGCCATCCCGTATCGGCTTTCAGCAAACGCTTTGATTGCCTCTTGTTCCTTGGTTTGTAATTCCGACGCACTATCAGGCGACCATGCTGAAAGGTTGAGTGTGCTGATCTCAGGTTTGATTTCATTCTCATAGCGATTCATTTGGGCGATATATTTTTGTCTCAATGTCTCGCTTTGTTCGTCGTCCAGCGATTCAGAAACACTATCGTCGTCTGGTGATTTAGGGATATAGTCATCGCTCGGCGACTCAGAAACACTATCATTGTCTGGTGTTTCAGGTACATTTTCTTCTACGATTTTCTCTTCTATTTTGAGTATATTGGTCAGATCAACACGCCCGTAAAGCAAAACTGCAATGACGATAACGAGTAGTATTGCGCCCCCAATGAGGTTGACGATCGACGAATGTCTTTGGGTTCTTTTTCCGCTTTTGAGTTGATGATTATTCAAAGACTCAAAACCGTTTCATCGGGTCAGTGTTGTTAGAGTTGTATTTCAGGAGTTTGTTCCTCGGCGTATATTCGCCTTAGTGCGGCGCGCCATTGGTTGAATTGCGCAGTTGCATCCCCAGTAAGTTTTATCGTTCTTTCCTCAAATTCAATGACTTGAGGGGCAACTTGTATATCTACTGATTTTCCTAATTCCATTAAAGTTTCCTGATGAAATTTGGATTCTTTATAGTTTTGTACGCCACTCGACAGTAATACTGCACCAGCGGTGATTGCTCCCACTGATGCAACCGTTCCAACTGAGTTGCTATTACTATTGGAAGCAGCAACCGCACCTAAACCAATAGCAAGGATGCCTGCCAAAGCCTGCCATGTGGCCTTGCTTTTAGCTTCACGGCGCGCTTTTGATGCCGAAAAAGCGGCTTCTTGCCAGCTTTTATAAGATTCTCCTACCTTTTGGTCAAAATCGTAATAGTATTGTTGCATCTTGTCAGTGAAGAGTTGGTCTTCTACTCTATATTGATGAATACGCCTTAACATCGGGTCGTTATCGGCAGGGGCTTGCACCAGTTCTACGCGACTGCCTCTAAACTTTAGAAATTGCTCAAAGCTCTCATCGGACATTGAATAGGCAAAGCGCACTTCGGTCAGCCGATTGAGTTCTTCCAAATAGCTTCGGTCTTTGCTGCGTAGTTGTTTGACTATATCGGCTGCCGCTTGTTCAAATACTGGATCATAAGAGTTTTTGCCTTTATTACGTACACTGGTGTAAAAATACTCGTCCACTTGGTGTTTGTAGTCTCTGTTGAGCCAGCTTCTGCCGTCTATACCAATGACTTTGATGTTAATCTTGACATCTTCACCGTTTGATTCTTTAATCATACCAATAACATATAGATCGCCGGCAACTTTTTGGTCGGGTGTGACCCGAACTGCTCCGAGTTGATTGGTATCTTCCAAAGCCTTTTTCATCTTCAGAGCAAAGTCTATAGATTCTACTCGGCGTAGTTCCGGCCAAATACCTTTTTTCTCCCATGTACTGGCATTTGTTGGTATATTCGGATTGAAAACAGGCACGATGACTTCAAATTCTTTTTGTATTGCTCGCGCCGACAACGATTGCTTCTCTGATGCGGTCATTATCCTTGAGGAACTTTCCGGCCCTACCGCAGTTGCCGATCCTCCTGATAACGAGGAGCCTGTTGTCGCATAACATCCACTCAATATAAGTGTGACGCTTAGTAGATAAAGTGTCGCCAATGAGGCAGTTTTACTTTTGTAGTGATACATTGCATATCTCCTCTTAAGTTATTTTTCCGAAATACCTTTATACCTGCGGTATTCATTCCATAGTTTCGCTTGTTTCTGGGGGTCGGGTTCTGCAAGCGCAGCTTCTCTAATCTGTTTAGCAATTATATCATCATTGTCTGCTGGCGGTATATCCTCAGGCAATTTGCCGTTGCTTAATGTCTTCTTGTTATCCTCTATGGTGGACGGGGTAGGGGGGTAGTCTTCGGGTGAACCGCTTAACGCACCTTCATTGGTTTGCGAGGGGGTAGGTGGTTCTGTGCCTGACAATTCGCTGCTTGGTGTTGCAACTTCGGGTGCTTGCATATTGGCTGGTTCATTGAGGTCATCGGAGACTTCGCTACCGGAAATCTCACTGCTTGGTGTTGCGGTTTGTTGATTTTGGGCATCGCCTTGCTCGGATTCGGCATTGTCTGCTTGCTCTGCATTGCTATCAGTGCTTGTACTTGCACTGCCGGCATTATTGGAATTGCTGGTGTTGCTATTATTTTGGTTTTGTACATCGCTGAACCTTTGTTTGCAATCCTGCACTTGGGCAAGTGCGTCTCTCAATGCTTGATCCATCATCTGTATGCGCTCTTCTCTGGTAAGCAACATCATGTTGTCAAAGTTAGGCATCACGATAGGACAATCGCCTTCGTCTGTGGCATCGTTTGCATGAAGCGCAGTTACACATAAAGCAAGTATCCCTGCAACACATATTTTTATCATTTCATCCCTCATCGATGGAGAGCTACGCCTGACAAGGTGGTTGTGGCGTGTCTGCACCAGTACATTCCCCTCCTTTGGAGGGGTGGCAGGCGAAGCCTGACGGGGTGGTTGTGGTGGTTCTGCACCAGTACATTCCCCTCCTTTGGAGGGGTGGCAGGCGAAGCCTGACGGGGTGGTTGTGGTGGTTCTGCACTAGTTTTCAACAAATCTCTTCTGCAAATCATCTGCATATCGCTTGGTATTAGTCCCCAGGGTCACACAATCTACACCGACAGTAATCAATGTGGCACCTCGCTCTACCCACGGCATAACTGCCTCTACATCCATACCAAAAAATCCCAAAACCTTGTTTTTTGATAAGCAAGCGCGACAAATCGTATCCATTGCATTTTGTATTTCTGCATCGTCTACCATGCCTGCTTTGCCATAACTTGCCGATAAATCGTACGGTCCTATCAAAATTCCATCAACACCTTCTACTGATGCGATCGCTTCAATTTCGGAAATTGCATCTTTATGTTCGGCTTGCACGATTATCACGGTTTCTTCGGCAGCGGATTTTAGATAATCCTCAAACTCAAATCCGTAGCGATGGGCGCGAGCAAGACCTACGCCACGCGTGCCAGCAGGAGGATAGCGACACCACGAAACGATGTCTTGCGCAACTTGCGCACTATTCACTTGCGGTACGATAATCCCAGCAGCCCCTATATCCAATACATTTCTTATCGCAATTCGATCGGCGTGTGAGACTCTGACTAGAGCAGGGATGTTTGCCGCTTGCAAGAGGTTTTGCAGGGCATCAATGCCGAAGGCACCGTGTTCACCGTCTATGAATAACCAATCCAAACCGGCATCGGATAATAATTCGGTGACTTGCGGTGCATTGATGGTTACCATCGTGCTATTTAGAAGGTCGCCATTGCGTAACAGTTTGGCGAATGTTTGGTTTTGTTGCCGTATACCTATAGCCATTTGCTTTCTTAGAGACTTGTACTTAGGCTATCAGGCTTTAATTCCTTAGTTGGCAATCATAAAAATTTAATCATTAAACCCATGGCTGCGATTATTATTGCAACAGCACCATATATTTGCTTGATTAGCCTTGTTTCCAGTTGTGCTATGACTGCATCAATATATTCTTTCGTCGCCACATCATCTACTCTGTTTATTTTTGTAGCAACCTCGTGTACCGCGCTATCACTTATACCCGGTATTTTTTTTAATGTCTCATAAACTATATCCATTATTCCATCTCTTAGTTGATAGTGTATTATCTCACAATTATTCGTATATCTGCATGCTGCCCATGAAATTTATAGTATTGTATAATATCATCGCAAAGGGGATAGATTTATGAGAATAGAGCAACCAATACAACTTAATTTGAAATGAACAGTCATCTTGATTTTGAACAACCAGTGGTTCAATTAGAAGCTAAAATCGAAGAACTGCAGAATGTAAGCGGTCATAACCGCATAGATATTACACAAGAAATAAAGCAGTTAGAGCAAAAACGCAATAAACTGGTTAAAAGCATTTATACACAGCTCAGTCCGTGGCAGATTACTCAGCTCGCTCGTCACCCACAACGCCCTTATACCCTAGATTATATACAAGCGTTATTCACTGATTTTGAAGAATTGCATGGCGACCGGCATTATGCCGACGATGCTGCCATCGTCGGAGGTATCGCACGCTTTGATGGTCATCCAGTGGTTGTCATAGGTCATCAGAAAGGGCGAGATACCCAAGAAAAAGTCAAGCGTAATTTCGGCATGTGTAAACCCGAAGGTTATCGCAAAGCCAAGCGTATGTTTGAACTTGCCGAACGATTTAGACTACCGATATTGACTTTTATAGATACGCCCGGTGCATATCCCGGTATAGATGCCGAAGAGCGTAACCAAAGCGAAGCAATTGCTGCCAATTTGAAATCTTTGGCACAGCTGGAAGTGCCGATTATTTGCACGATTATTGGCGAAGGTGGTTCGGGCGGTGCATTAGCAATAGGTGTCGGAGATTGTCTGATCATGTTGCAATATAGTATTTATTCGGTGATATCACCGGAAGGTTGTGCTTCTATATTGTGGAAAGATGCCAAACATGCTGACACTGCCGCTAAGGCATTGAAGCTGACTGCCGACGAACTACTTGAGCTTGGTTTGATCGACAAAATTGTCACCGAAACGAACGGCGGGGCGCATCGCAGTTTTGATAGCACCCATACCGAATTGGCATCAGTTCTGAAATCACAGCTTGATCGGCTAAGTGATCTATCCACTGAGCAACTATTAGCGGAACGATACAAAAAGTGGGCTGATATCGGATATTTCAAAGATGTCTGATATATGGCTGTTAAAAAAGTATTTCAGCACCGTAGGGGAGGGCTAACATGCCCTCCCTAAAGTACCGTTCTGCACAACTGCAACCGCTACGCGCCACTAAATTTATGAAAACCACCCATGACGCTTTGTAATTGCACCATCTCAACCGCTTGCGCCACCAAATTCATGAAAACCATTGTAGGGGAGGGCTAACATGCCCTCCCTAAAGTACCGTTCTGCACAACTGCAACCGCTACGCGCCACTAAATTTATGAAAACCACCCATGACGCTTTGTCCTTGCATGATATCAACCGCTACGCGCCACTTGGTTTTGGTTCCCATAAATTGGATGGTGTACGAAGGATAATGTACGACAAGCAACTATGCTGAGGTTCTGCACAATGTCACGCCGATTGACCTACTGGCTCAATCGGCGGTTCTACTTGTGCAGACGCAACGCGTTAGGGAGGGCATGTTAGCCCTCCCCTACAGTGGGTTACCGTAAACTTGATGGATGAATGGATTGTTTGTGCAGACGCAACGCGTTAGGGAGGGCATGTTAGCCCTCCCCTACAGTGGGTTACCGTAAACTTGATGGATGAATGGATTGTTTATGCAGACGCAACGCGTTAGGGAGGGCATGTTAGCCCTCCCCTACAGTGGGTTACCGTAAACTTGATGGATGAATGGATTGTTTATGCAGACGCAACGCGCTTGGGAGGGCATGATAGCCCTCCCCTACCGTTATCATAAATTTTATGGATGAATGGGTTGTTTATGCAGAACTACCACCGTTGAGGTGGTTACCGTAAATCTTATGGCACGGAGCGGCTACAGTTTTGCAGAACGGTACCGTAGGGCAGACACATGGGTCTGCCTCTACCGTTATCGTAAATTAGACGGATAAACATTTGTGTGTGCCGATTTTTCAACAGCTCCATGTGGGATAGTTTCAAGAGTACACAAGCAGCTCCAACGATTTTTAGACCACACCAAAGCTGAGCGCATTGTCGTTGCATATAGCGGTGGATTGGACTCCACCGTGTTATTGCATCTGACCCATAATCTGTCGGCAAAACTGCATTACAAGTTACTAGCAGTGCATATCAATCATCGCTTACATCCCGAAGCCGATGACTGGGAAGCGCACTGCCGTGAACAAGCAAAAAGCATGGGCATCGCATATCAATGCGAAGTAGTGCAGGTCGCCGACAAACATCCACAAGGTATAGAGGCGGCAGCTCGCGAGTCACGCTATCGTGCATTGCAGTGCATTGTCAAGGCAAGCGATTTATTGTTGACTGCACACCATCAAAACGACCAAGCCGAGACCGTGTTATTGCGCCTATTGCGTGGTGCTGGCACCGCCGGTCTTAAAGCAATTCCTGAGTATCGCACCATGACTGAAGGCGCACTAGCGCGCCCGATGTTATCTATCCCTCGCACTGATATCCATCACTATGCGCAAGCACACCAGTTGAATTGGATTGATGACCCTAGCAACGAAGACTTGTGTTATGCGCGCAACTACATAAGACATCGTGTTGCCCCTATATTGGAGGCACGCTGGCAAACATGGCACGAGGCTGTTGCAAGGGCTGCAGCGCATCAAGCTGAGGCAGACACGATAATCACTGCCGAGACAAAGCGATATTTGCATCGCTGTTTGCTGCCGCATAGTGTAAATTTATTAATCAGAGTTTTGCTGACTATGCCTACTGCATATCGTCATGTGATATTGCGCGCATGGTGCAAACTGAACGAGATACCGCCACCTAATACGCGCCAGCTCGCATATATTTGCAGTATGATTTCTGAGCATATATTCAAACGAAATGCTTCGGGTGGTGGTATGATATGCACTTACTCAGACATCGGCATAGGTTTTTATCACGGCATATTGTATGCAATCAAACCGTCAAAGCATATCCCGATTTCATCTATAGAATGGCATAACGATAAAGATTGTGAAATACCGCAACTGAACTTGATATTACGCAGGACCGAATTAATGCGACAAGCCCCTGTTCTTTTTGATCAAGCACTCACCGTAAATTTTCGTCGTGGCGGTGAGCGTTGTGCGTTTCAAGATACATCCAATCGTCTCTTTCATAAAAGCCTGAAAAAGGTCTTTCAAGAATACCGTATTCCTATGTGGCAGCGAGGCCGTATCCCTTTGATTTATGCACAAGGCAGGCTACGGCTGATATGGAACATCACTGCCTGCGATTGAGATGAACTATATATTCGTAACCGGCGGGGTGGTCTCTTCTTTGGGTAAGGGCATTGCCAGTGCGTGCATTGGAACGATACTTGAGGCGCGAGGTTTGAGTTTGAGTTTGATCAAGCTCGATCCTTATATCAACGTAGACCCTGGTACGATGAGTCCTTTTCAGCATGGTGAGGTTTATGTGACCGAAGACGGTAGCGAAACTGATTTGGATATAGGACACTACGAGCGTTTTGTAAATTTTCGTGCTGCCCAGCACCATAATTACACCAGTGGTCAAATCTACGAACGCGTTATTCGCAAGGAACGACAAGGTGCCTATCTAGGCGCAACCGTACAAGTCATTCCGCATATTACCAACGAGATCAAAATTGCAATCCAGGAAGGTTCGAAGGGGAGCGATATTGCCATCATTGAAATAGGTGGCACCGTAGGTGATATAGAGTCTTTGCCGTTTTTGGAAGCAATCAGACAAATGGGTTTAGAGGAACAAAATAAGGTGATATATGTACATCTAACGCTGATTCCTCATTTGAAGACGAGTGCTGAGATTAAGACTAAACCGACCCAACATTCGGTTAAGGAACTACGCTCGATTGGGATACAACCCGATATTCTGTTATGTCGCTCGCAGCAAGAATTGCCTCTAGAGCATAGAAAGAAAATAGCTCTGTTCACCAATGTGCGCGTAGAAGATGTGATATCGGCGATAGATTTTGATAGCATCTACAGTATTCCGTTGTGGTTCCACCAGCAAAAGATAGACCAGTTGATTGTCTCAAAGTTAGGCTTGCACGATGTGCCGCCTGCCGATTTGAGCGAATGGGAGCGTATAGATGCGAACTCCAACGCACTCAAACATGCGGTTAAAATTGCACTTGTTGGTAAATATGTTAGTTTGGTTGATGCTTATATGTCGGTCAACGAAGCACTAGTCCACGCCGGCTTGGCATTGCAGTGCGATGTGGAAATCATCCATATAAACACCGAAGATATGCAAGAGGACTGCAAGCTATTAGACGATGCCGACGGTATTCTGGTTCCGGGTGGTTTCGGTGAGAGAGGCATAGAAAGCAAGATTTCTGCAGCGCGCTATGCGCGTGAGCATAACATTCCGTATTTAGGAATCTGTTTAGGGATGCAGGTTGCGGTGATTGATTTCGCTCGCAATGTTGCGAAACTGGACGGTGCCGATAGCTCGGAATTCAATCCCGACACACCGCATCCGGTTATTGCTTTAGCAACCGAATGGCAAGATAGGGCAGGCACAATACAGCAACGCAATGCAAACTCCGATATGGGTGGCACGATGCGCTTGGGTATACAAAGATGTTGCTTAGATAAGGACTCCAAGAGCTACCAACAATATCAACAAGATGTGATAGAGGAGCGACACCGCCATCGCTACGAACTGAATAATCGCTATTTGGATCAATTACTTGAAGCAGGACTTAAGGTTGTGGGACACTCGGAAGATAAAGAATTGGTGGAAATCATCGAATTACCCGGCCATCCGTGGTTTGTAGGCACGCAATTCCATCCTGAGTTCACCTCCACGCCACGCCGGGCAAACCCGATATACAAAGGGTTTGTGGAAGCGGCTCTTCACCACCGCCAAGCGGACTCATAAACCATGAATGTGGGGCTGTTGAAGAAGTATTTCATACACCGTAGGGGAGGGCTAACATGCCCTCCCGAAACGCAACGCGCCCGCACAAACGAAATCGTACACCACCCAATTCATGGGAACCAAAACCAAGTGGCGCATAGCGGTTGGGTTTTTGCAATGGCGATACATTTTAATTCACCCAATTCTTGAACAATGAATGTTTGTGGTTTTGAGATGGCATCCGATCAACCTTTTGTGTTGATCTCCGGACCTTGTGTGATAGAGAGCGAGGCTTTAGCACTGCAAAGTGCGCAGACTCTTAAAAATTATAGCGAAGCACTAAAAATCCCTTTTATTTATAAATCTTCGTTTGACAAGGCAAATCGCTCATCGCATCAGAGTTTTCGCGGCTTGGGGATCGCTGAAGGTTTACGTATATTGGAGAAGGTCAAAACTGATATTGGCGTGCCGGTACTCAGCGATGTGCATGAAGATACACCGTTAGACGAGGTTGCCTCAGTAGTGGATGTATTGCAAACACCTGCTTTTTTATGCCGGCAAACCAATTTCATACAGAATGTTGCTAAAATGGGCAAGCCGGTCAACATCAAAAAAGGGCAATTTCTATCGCCTTGGGAAATGCAACATGTGGTAGAGAAGGCTCGTGCAACCGGCAACGAACAAGTGATGGTGTGTGAAAGAGGGTTTAGTTTCGGCTACAATAATCTGGTATCGGATATGCGGTCTTTGGTTATTTTAAGAGAAACCCAGTGTCCGGTAGTCTTTGATGCCACACATTCTGTGCAATTGCCCGGTGGTCAGGGTAATGCTTCGGGTGGTAATCGGGAATTTGTTCCAGCACTTGCTCGGGCAGCGGTCGCAGTGGGTGTTGCAGGTTTATTTGCCGAGACACATCCAAATCCCGACCATGCTTTGAGCGACGGACCTAATGCTTGGCCGTTGGATAAGATGCACTCACTACTGCAAGAATTAAAGCATATAGACGAGATAGTGAAAGAAAAAATCACGAATAACAATTAGATATAGGGAAAATATGAAAAATAACATAATACAAATACGCGGGCGTGAGATCATAGACTCTCGCGGTAATCCTACCGTGGAAGCAGAGGTGAAAATTGAATCGGGCATCTGCGAGCGGGCATCGGTGCCGTCTGGTGCATCTACCGGTACTCTGGAAGCCGTTGAGCTACGAGATAATGATGCTAAACGTTTTAATGGCAAAGGCGTGCAGAGTGCGGTGCACAATATCAATGGCGAAATCCAAAAAGCATTACTTGGTATTGATGTGACCAAGCAGAAGCAACTGGATCATGCAATGATTGACCTAGACGGAACCAAAAACAAAGGACGTTTAGGTGCTAATGCAATCCTTGCAGTTTCATTGGCAGCTGCAGCTGCCGCAGCAAAAACGAATGGATGTCTTTTATACGAATATCTGAACAGCTTGCAAGAAAATGCCGTATTGCGGCTTCCCACGCCGATGATCAATATCCTAAACGGTGGTTCCCATGCCAACAATAATGTGGATATACAAGAGTTTATGCTGGTGCCGACTGGCGCAGAGAATATTAAAGAAGCGGTTCGGGTGGGTTCAGAGGTATTCCACTCCTTAAAGGCTGTGCTAAGCAGTCGTGGATTGAGTACCACGGTCGGCGATGAAGGCGGTTTTGCCCCTAATCTTCCGTCAAACGAAGCAGCCATAGAAGTAATTTTGGAGGCGATAGAGAAAACCCAATATACTGCAGGCAAAGATATCTATCTAGCACTTGATGTTGCAAGTTCGGAGTTTTACTCCTCAGGCGAGTATCATTTGGCATCGGAGAATCGGATGTATGATAGTTCCGGTTTTGTAGAATATCTATCCGATTGGGTTGACCGTTATCCAATCCTCTCTATAGAGGACGGTATTGCCGAAGACGATTGGGCAGGTTGGCGTATAATGACTGAGAAGCTCGGCAATAAGATACAGATAGTAGGAGACGATTTATTCGTCACCAATGTTGATATAATCGCCGAAGGCATAAAGCAGGAGGTTGCAAATTGCGTGTTAATCAAACTCAATCAAATCGGCACACTCAGCGAGACATTGGCAGCGATTGATATGGCTCAAAAAGCAAATTATAACTGCATTATCTCGCATCGCTCTGGCGAAACCGAAGATGCCAGTATTGCCGATCTGGCAGTCGGTATCGGAGTAGGGCAGATAAAAACCGGCTCTATCTGCCGTACCGATAGGGTTGCCAAATATAACCAACTGATGCGCATAGAAGAGGCATTAGGCGATCGCGCTGTGTATGCAAAGATCAACGTATTCAAACGTTTCAGTGCCTTGTCTTGATTGTGGATAAATGCCAATTTCGCCGATCTCAGAGATTATAGATGAATTACGAAATGGTCATCTCGTCATCATTGTAGACGATGAAAAACGGGAAAACGAAGGTGATTTGATGGTTGCAGCAGAAGTTGTCACTGCAGAGCATATCAATTTTATGGCTAAATACGGACGCGGATTGATTTGTCTCACCCTGACCCCTGAGCGATGCCAGCATTTACAGCTGCCGCTGATGGTGAGCGATACGAATAGTAAGCTGGCAACCAATTTTACGGTTTCTGTTGATGCACGATCTGGGGTTAGTACCGGAATTTCAACCCACGACCGTGCGCACACGGTGAGAGTGGCAGTCTCTCCCGGCAGCCACCCCGATGATTTAATAAGGCCGGGACATATTTTCCCGCTGATGGCACAACCGAACGGTGTCTTAACCCGTGCCGGTCATACCGAAAGTGGCTGTGACCTTGCACGACTGGCAGGCTTTGAACCTGCTTCTGTCATCGTAGAAATACTCAACGATGACGGTTCTATGGCACGTTTATCCGACTTGGAACACTTTGCCGATAAGCATCGCTTGAAAATCGGAACGGTTGATGATTTGGTTAAACACCAACTTTCGAGGACTTAGATATGCAAACAAATATTGTAGAATTTGGCGAATTAGATGCCAGTGGACAACGTTTCGGTATCATCGCTGCTACATATTATGAAGAAATCGTTAACTCTATGATAGTGAGTGCCATAAAAACTTTTGAAGACTTTAATGCAGATACGGTAGATATTTGGCATGTGCCAGGGGTTTTTGAGATTCCCATAGCCGCACAGCAAATAGCTTCGACTTACGCTTACGAGGCACTCTTAACTTTAGGGTGTGTGATACGAGGGGAAACCAAGCACTATGACTTAATCACTGATACATGCAGTCGTGGTATTATGCAAGTCATGCTAGAGACAGGGGTGCCTATAACTTTAGGCATTTTGGCAGTGGACGATATCGCACATGCCAATGAACGTACCAAACCAGATAGTAAAACAAACCGCGGTATAGAATACGCACTTGCGACATTACGAATAGCGCAACTAATCTCTGAAATAGAAGGATCTGATAGAGAGGAGGTATTAGGTAAAGGAGATTTGTGGGGACAACCAGACTTTGTAGACGATGAATAGTTATGAGTACGCCACAAAACTTTTTAGTAGAATTGTAGGGGCGGACTAACATGGGACTGTTGAAAAAATATCTGCATTGGTACATTCCCCTCCTTTGGAGGGGTGGCAGGCGAAGCCTGACGGGGTGGTTGCAAAGGTTCTGCACAAAGTCACGCCGTTTGTGCTACTGCAACAAACGGCGGTTCTATTTTTCAACAGACCCACATGCCCTCCCTAAAGTATTGTGCTTGTACCATCTCAACCGCCACGTGCCATGTAATTATGCAGACCATTTGCCGATTACTTGCACAATATTGCATGTTAAGCCAACATATATGCAAACCACCCCGCATGAAATACTTTTTCAATAACTCTTATGGGTACGCCACAAAACTTTTATGCGCGTAGCAGGGCGCGCAGGCTTGCAATGCAGGCGGCGTATCAATGGCAAATCGGTGGTCAGAACATTAACGAAATCATAGAACAATTTGTATCCGAAGAGGGCTATGAGCAGGTTGACGATTCACATTTTAGAACCTTATTACAAGCAGCTACATCAAAATCCTTAGACAAAAAGCTAGAAGAGTGTATGGCAAAAAGCATGGAGGAGGTTGATACGATTGAACGTTTCATTCTTCGCAATGCCGCATACGAGATCGCCTGCATTGCCGAAATTGACTCGGCAGTCGCTATCAACGAGGCGGTGCAAATTGCCAAGAAGTTCTGCGGCTCAGGTAGCTATCGCTTCGTCAATGGAGTGCTTGACTGCTTTGCTAAAAAATACGCTCTAACCGACTGATCTAATGAGATTATCACTGAGTGAGGAGCAAGTAATTGCTCGTTATTTTGACAAGCAGCAACCCGACCCGTCTGTCGCTTTAGGTATAGGCGACGATGCCGCAGTTATCGATATACCTGGCGGACGTATAGCGGTGAGCACTGATACACTCGTGGCAGGCACTCATTTTGATGAGATGAATAGCGATGCAAGCCACTTGGGGCATAAAGCACTGGCAGTAAATTTAAGTGATTTGGCGGCGATGGGGGCTAGACCTCGCTGGGCTTTGCTTGCTTTGACAATGCCGAATGCCGATTTAGTTTGGCTGGAGGATTTTAGCGATAGTTTTCTTCGCTTGGCAAACCAGCATAGTGTGAGTTTGATTGGAGGCGATACAACGCGTGGTCCGTTGGCAATGACCGTTCAAGTAATCGGCACTTTAGACGAAGGGCATATTCTATCTCGCAATACTGCGCAAGTTGGCGACGGTATCTATGTGACTGGTTGGATTGCAGAGACTGCGCTCATCATGCTATGCGAAGATACCCTGAAAGCATATCCACAAAGCTATAGTCAATGCCTGAGACGAATGCAACAGCCTACGGCTAGGGTGGCAGAGGGTCTTTTGCTGGCTCGCTATGCGACGGCAGCGATTGATATATCCGATGGCATATTCAAAGATTTATCACGGCTACTATCCGCCAGTGGCGTAGGGGCTAGGGTGGATATTGACGATACACCAATGATCCCTGAGATTGCACACTGTTGTCCTACTTTAGAATTACTCCTTAAAGTCTTGAGTTATGGGGAAGATTATGAATTATTGTTCACCTTGAGTGACGCACGCTTTGATGAACTTAAGCTGGCATTGAGCGAATTAGAAACACCAATTACCCGCATAGGCACTATTGAGGCAGAGCAAGGTTTGCGATGTTATAAGCAATCAAAACCCGTAGAATTACCAGAACGCCTAGGCTATGACCACTTTGACTGAACAGCAATCAACACAGCCAAACTGGAAATGGCTTATTAATCCGATGCACTGCCTATCCTTGGGTTTTGGTTGCGGCTTGTCGCCGCTGGCACCAGGCACGGTGGGAACCTTATTGGGTGTGCCTATCTACTTGCTGATTATGGATATTGGTGTATTGTTCTATTTATCCATCGTATTAGTAGTAATCGGCATCGGAACGGCAGTTGCCGAATACACCAGCGATGTCTTGGGTGGGAGAGATCACCAAGCCATTGTCATTGACGAAATCGCAGGTTTTTTGGTGGCTTGCATCAGTTTGCCGTCTGATTGGGTCTACCTTTTACTGGCTTTTGTATTATTCCGCATTTTTGATATAGTCAAGCCATGGCCAGTTGACTTCATAGACCAGCAAGTTAAAGGAGGTGTCGGGATTATGGCAGATGATTTAATGGCAGGACTTTATACGCTGCTTTGTATTCAATTACTAGCCTTTATAATATCGATTGCGAATATATATCTCATTTAGTATATGTTTATACAACCGAAATGTAACCGACAAGTCGTAGGGGCGGACTCATATGTCCGTCCTAACGTACCGTTCTGCACTACTGCAACCGCTTGCGCCATTAAATTTATGAAAACGGTAGGGGAGGGCTAACATGCCCTCCCTAACGCGTCATCCTTACACAAACCCAACCGCTTGCGCCATTGAATTTATGAAAACGGTAGAGGCAGATAATCGAAAATGCCGATTGACCTACTGGCTCAATCGGCGGCTTTATTCTGCCCTAAAGTTGAGTCCTCGCGCAAATCTACCTGCTCCGCGCCACCAAATCATGGTTACCGTAAACGAGATGGATAGAATGGATTGCCTGTACAGACACAAACGTCGGTTCTATTTTTCAACAGTCCCATTTCTGCTATGAATGTACGCACACGTTTTGCACCAAGCCCCACCGGAACACTGCATATAGGTAATGTTCGCACCGCATTATTCGCATGGCTTTATGCACGCAAACATCAAGGACAATTCATTCTCCGCATTGAAGACACCGACAGAGAACGCTCTACTGAGGAGTCGGCACAAAATATCCTCACCGAACTTGAATGGCTAGGATTGAATTACGATGAGGGACCTTATTTTCAGAGCACTCGGCACGCACACTATAAAGCGGCTGCCGAGCGATTGCTTGCCGAGGGTAAGGCATATTATTGCTACTGCACCAAAGAGGAACTAGCCGAGCGCGCAACAGGCTTTTCTGATAAAGGTTTTGCCGCATGGGGTTATGACGGTAAATGCCGTAATCGTACCGAACCACGCCCGGGCATAGAACCCACGATACGCATCAGAACACCGGATACCGGCATCACTAGCTTTGATGATTGCGTGCATGGTCATACCGAAATTGAAAATGAACAACTAAGCGATATCGTCATTATGCGTGCCGACGGTACGCCGACCTATAACTTTGCGGTTGTGGTGGACGATACCGATATGCAAATAACCCATGTACTTCGTGGCGACGATCACCTGCAAAACACTTTCCAGCAAATCAATCTCCTTAGGCATTTAGATGCAACAATACCGACTTATGCGCATTTGCCGATGGTGTTGCGGGAGGACGGACATCGTCTTTCCAAGCGTGACCGTGTGGCAGGCATCGTTAATTACAGAGAACAAGGCTATTTACCGCATGCATTGCTTAATTATCTGGTGAGATTAGGCTGGTCCAAGGGTGATCAGGAAATTTTTGCTATGGAGGAGTTGATAACGCATTTTGATTTGCCGGCAATCCATAAGTCTGCTGCGGCATTGAATACCGAAAAGCTTGATTGGCTCAACGCACACTATCTTTGCGATATGCCGATTTCCGAACTTAGTCGGACGATAGAAACTCTTTTGGTTGAGAAGGGCATGCGGATAAAACAAAGGCCGCTACTTGATGACATCGTTGCCGAGATGCGGTCTCGCTATAAAACACTCTCGACGCTTGCCGAAGGACTACTATTTATCTATAGAACCCCTGATTACGATATTGAGACTGCAAAGAATTATCAGGATCCGAATATTTTAGAATTACTAAAAGCCTTGCTGGAGTATATCCGACAAATTGAAGATTGGAATGCCGACACCCTCAAGACAGCATTATCTGATTTCAGTGGCAAACACGGCATCAAAATGGGGATGATCGGTAAGCCACTGCGCTATGTGCTAACTGCCGGCGCACCTAGCCCGGCATTGGGACATGTGATGATGTGGATTGGCAAAGAAGAATGTATCGCCAGAATTACTCGCTTCATCACACCTCACCCTTAGCGCGTTATCCTTGCACACTCTAACCGCTATGCGCCACTAAATTTACGATACTGGTAGGGGAGGGCTAACATGCCCTCCCTAAAGTACCGTTCTGCACTGAAGTTACCCCATTATTATTACCAACTGAAAAGTTAGTTTTCATGCTCTTACCTCCGCAAATACACTTGGGGGTTGATAGCCCAGTGCACTGTGCGGGCGGACTTCATTATAATCTATTCGCCAGTCTTCTATAAGCTCTTTTGCCTCTTTTATTGAACGAAACCAGAACTGATTCAGACAACCGTCTCGGAACTTGCCGTTGAAACTTTCGACAAAGGCATTCTGCGTCGGTTTGCCAGGTTGGATAAAATCCAATGCCACCTGCTGGTCTTGGCTCCAGTGAAACATCGCCTTGCATCTAAACTCCGTGCCGTTATCGCAGACGATGCTGGCCGGCTTCGCATCGCGTTTCTCTATCAACTCGGATAGATAGTTTGCGACGCGTTCGCCAGTGATAGAAATGGCAACAATCTGACCGACACATTCACGGCTGCAATTGTCTATTATGTTCAATACTCGAAAGCGTTTGCCATCACTCAACTGGTCATGCACAAAGTCCATAGACCAGCACTCATTGACCTGTTGTGGGGTCGTCGGCACGCAACGCAACGGGCATAGCTTCTTGCGCTTCTTAGTTTTCAATGCAAGCCCGTTTTTCTTATAAAGCCTATAGGTACGCTTGACATTGATGACCCGGCCCTCGTTCTTAAGAAGCCCATGCAACATCTTATAGCCATACCTCGGATACTGCTTTGCCTTCGCCAATAACGCGGCTTCTAGCTCGACATCTTTAGCAGCTTGCTTACCCTGATAACGATAAGCAGTGCGACTGATACCGGCAATCTCGCAGGCGGTGCGTTCACTATGCCGACCCTTGCTCACTAGATCTTTGACAATCTGTTTGCGCTGCGCCGGCTTTACCATTTTTTTGATAATACTTCCTGTACCGTATCGTACTTCATTATCGTCTCAGCTAGTAGCTTCTTGAGCTTGCTGTTCTCGGCTTCAAGCTCTCGCAGTCGTTTGGCTGCTGAGACTTCCATACCATCATACTTGGCGCGCCAACGATAAAATGTCTGCTCGGCGATGCCAAGCTCGCGACAGATATCTATTACTTTGATACCGGCCTCGTTTGACTTTAATGCCTTAATGATCTGTTCTTCACTAAAACGCTTTTTTTTCATGTTGAGTTCTCCTGTAATATTTTTAACTTCTCTATTTTATCGAAAAAACTAGCTTTAACGTCGGTAATAAATTGAGGAGGAACGTCAGCACGAACAGAACCGCTATGCGCCATTTGTATGGTTACCGTAAACGAAATGGATGAATGGATTGATTGTGCAGACGCAATACGTTTCGGGAGGGCATGTTAGCCCTCCCCTACGGTGCCTAAAATATATTTTCAACAGTTGCGCCGTGTCTGCCATATTGACATCCTTTCACGCGTTTATCCGTTGCATAATCTTTTTGGCAAGAGAATTGAAATCTTTGTAACAATCAATGACTGCTTTGTTTTGCGCGCCCATAACACCATCGGCAGGTTTCAACATGAACATTGGTTTTTTTGCTTCTTGCACAAGTAACATCAGTGAGCTGTAATCTTTCAAATGTGCCAAAAGATGCTCATCGGTATCTATTGTCTTTTCTTCCGGGTTGGTTTCTTGTAAAACCAATGTTCTATATTCCGAGGGAATTTTTTCAATCCATCTGGCGTATGCTCTAACGGGATGACTTAATCGTATTGGATATCTCATTATGATATAGCCAAGCGACTGCATAGAACCTTTAGGCAGATCAAACTCTAGTTTTTCAGGCTTTTTATCAAGACGCTCCTTCCATGCTTTTCGCCATTCTTTCAGCGTTGGACCGACATTTTGCAGCTCTTGCAACAAGAACAGATCAAGTGCAAGCGGTATCACGACATAGTCGCTGGCTATCAATGCTGCTCTACTGACAGCACCTAGATTAGGTCCGACATCTATCAATACTATATCTGCGTCAAAATCTTTATATGCATGGCTTATTAACCGAGCAAACGCTGTCGTTACACGGAACGCTCGCTCGTCACCATCCAGACATTTAGGCCATTGGATAGAAAGTTCATCTTCTCGTTTTGATAGTGCCAAATCTCCTACAAGCAAACCAATTCGTTCATCTATCTTCTCAATATAAGGTTTTTCGGAAATGTCTCCGCCCCCCCTAAACAGAGGTGAGATATCCTCATCAATGGTTTTTTTCTCTTTATTGTCCCAAATCTCTACCAATCTTTCTTCTCTAAGAAACATACTGCTAAGATTAGTCTGCGGATCTAAATCAGCTACAATGATTCGGTAGTCTAGTTCAGAACACATCCACGCCAGATGATAAACCAGCGATGTCTTACTGACTCCGCCTTTGTTATTGAAAAAAGCAATCGTTTTCATTTTCGTTTTTTTATTGTAACAGAAATAAAATTTTCGCTAATATCAAAATCTGCTGGTGGATTACCGTTATTATTCAATTCCTCTCGAACTGTAACTAAACCTCTCCCAAACTTTTGCATGAAACCCATGTTTTTTATTGCTTCGGTAATCGTAGGGTTGCGGTAGCTCGTAATTCCTGTACCGAAATTCTCTTTGGTTACTTCTCCATAGACCCCTCCAGGACTACTAATACTAATCTTATTGGCAAACCAGTAGACTCGCACAGGAGTATGACTTTGGTAGTTTCTATGTATGATTGCATTACTGACAAGTTCCCGCAGAACCTGATAAGGATAATCTGGCAACTCAAGATGGGTTGTTCCACTGGTATCAAGTGAAACAGATATGTTGGTTTTCAAAACACTATCTAATTGACGCAGCTGGTCGGGTAGAGTACCGTTAATTTCCTCATGATTTTTGATCGAATCCGAGACTTTGTTACCTTCAAAACGAACAAACTGGATATAAGCACCAGGGAACCAATAACGAATGTCCTTACCTAACATTAAAAGTGCCATAACCGTAGGTATATTCTTTGATGTAAGTAGCCGCAACGACTGCATTTGTTCTTCCGGATTACGCTTGTTTTCTTCTAATACTTCAGGCGATACGACATGAGGAAGATATTCTTGTGTGAACTTTTGCATGTCAATATCATGTATAGATGTGCCCGACATTTCGTACATATCGTGCGGCAATTGTCTCCAATGTCGCTTCTCAGTAAGTCGTCTCTCATCCTCAGCTGTAGCAGTACCACGTCTCGGTCCGACTCTAATCCAACATCTGCTATCAACTTTAACCGGCGGGTTATCAGAGGGTTCTACTTGAATGATCGCAATTTCGCAATGCTGCAATTCTTTTTTAGTAACACTCATGGTTGGGAAAGGAAGAATCTTACCGTCGCTTTTTAATCCACCAAGTTCCCGCAACAAAGCATCGTTGATATCCAGATTTGCACAACTTTTATCATCATTAATTCCAATGAGAATAACACCAGGCTTATTGTGATTAGGTAAATCATTGGCGAATGCGCATATCGCTTCACGGATTTTATCTAAATCCTTTGCCGATGAGGTAAATTCCACTCGGTCGCTTTCACCTTGCTCTATCAATTTTATCAATTCGTTATCGTTCAACATACGACTACTCTCAATGTATAAAAGGTTTTATCAACGATGCATATGCAGTTATATGTTTCTTTCATGATATCGATTATGTAGCTCGGCAAGGCGTTTTCATGCCGTCTATTATACAAAGATTTACGAGTGTGTTGTCGTAGCAGTTAGGATTATAGCTAGCGATTCTTTCGATCGTTACTCTGAAAATAGCAGAGCATTTAAGAGAGAGGAGGGTTATAGAATTTTCCTCAAGGAGTAATTTCCTATACTAATTTATAGTCTCTTTTTGCGATCGGCTATTTTTGATCCCCACCGGCCTGACTGCTCGTCATTGTCTCTCAACTCTGCTTGTGACTGACTATTTGCGATCTTTTCATCGTATCTCAATCCTGCTTGCGACCGACTATCTTCAATCCTTTTAACTGCATTTCTTATATCAACGATAATCAAAGCAAGACCTATAAAAAGAACTGATGTCAATAACCAAATTAATAAAGCAAAAAGAGAACCCAATAATCTATTTGCCTTCCAGCCTCCTACAAGAGCAACTACTAGGGATATCCAAAGAATCATTTCAATTAAGGGTTCAAAAAGTTCTCGTATCATTCTTGTCAGCATTTTCCACTCCTTATTTGATTTAGATTATGGTTATAGGTAAAAAAAAGGGAGGGTTACAAGTAACCCTCCCCCAATTACCTCTGTAATCATGCGGGATTAGTGTATCATTAAATTTGAAAAATCAAACAAAAATTTTGTGGTCTAGTTTTACAAACATCGCAAAACAGATATGTTCCAGATAAAACCTAAACCATTTTCTCTCTTCTACAGAAATCCGCAAAAGAGGTCAGGCTTATATTTTCCTCTACTTGTCGGTTGTCGGCTTCTAACGATACCTGATAGAAAGTTTTGATGGGGGTTCTTTGCTGAAAATAAAAAAGGTGCGGAGAGGCTGAGATGGCTTTTAGCTTACATTCCACGGCAAAGCGCGGTTTTTTATTTTCAAGGACTACAAAATCTATTTCTCTTTTATCGGTGTCCCTTAAATATCTCAATTCCATTTTGTGTCCGTTGACATCCTCGTGAAAATGACAATATTTTAAGAGTTGACATGCCATCATATTCTCAAACCTTACCCCCGGCTCCTCTATTTGACTCCAATCCCACAGGTAAAGTTTCTGCTCTTTTTTAACCGCTCGTATTTGTGGTGATCCTAAAGGCGCAATTTGAAAGCAATAATAAAGTGCATCAAGGATACCTAGCCATCTTTTGGTTGTTTTAGGGTCAACTTCAAGGTCTTCCGAAAGAGAGTTTATCGACAGCGGAGAACCAATGCGTCGAGGAAGTTCTTCTGCCAGAAGTTCTACTTTATCTATATCTTTGACACTTTCTAAATCACGCAAATCTTCTCTGACGATCTTAGCCAATCTCTCCCGATGCCATTTTCTTAAATGCCTTTTATCCGCTCTTAGAAAAACTTCGGGAAAACCTCCGTATGTAAAAAGCCTATTTAACTTATCTTTGGTTATACCGACTTCAGGAAGGGAGAAGGGGTGAAGCCTGTAATAATAATATCTACCTAACAGCGAATCTCCGCCTTTTCTGAAATGATCAAGCCTTGCCGAGCCAGTGATGATAAAGCTATGCGTATTTTTCAGAGTATCGTAGATGCCCTTGACCAGATTTCTCCAATTTTTATGTTTATGGATTTCGTCAAAGATAATAAACTTTTCAGAAGCCGGCCATTCATGGTTTCTGATTTTTCGACGATGACGTTCCAAATCCCAGTTCAGGTAAGCAGGGTGTCCGTCTTTGTAATTTTTCAGTAGAGATTGAGCTAATGTGGTTTTCCCTGATTGCCTAGGACCGCCCAAGAAAACCATCCTTTTTTGCAAATCGGAACGCACCGAACCTTCCAGATATCTTGTCAGTAAAATAGACATAATTCCATTTTACTCATGAGTATTTTGGAGTCAAACGAGACTGTCAAAAAATAGGACCGCCGATTGAACTAGATCAATCCATTTATTTAATTTATGCAAACCATCATTCCCCTCCTGTGGAGAGGTGGCAGGCCTATGCATTTTGTAATGTATGCATTTAGCAATCATGTTGAGGTTCTGCACAATGTTACGCCGATTGACCTACTGGTTCAATCGGCAGTTCTATCTGACGAGGTGGTCGCTGCGGTTCTGCACAATGTCATGCCGTTCGTTGCAACAGCAACAAATGGCGGTTCTATGTTTCAACAGCCCCAGTATGGAGTCTTTTTTACCTTTTGCCATGAAAATAGAAGGGCATCATAAGAGTGATTATTGCAAACTGTTTCAGAGATTATAATAGGATTGATTATCCAATAAAATTTGTACGGAAATTAGCATGAAAACCCTCTTTGAGAGTGATTGAGATTAGTAGATAAATGCATAAAGACAAAAGCAAAAGATTGTCCGTAAAATGTAGAGGAAGTAGAGAGACTATTGACGATGGAACCACCACCAAAACTAAAATCAATATCGAAAGCATCTAAGGCAAAATTTGCAATAAACGAAGTTACCGTAATTATTATTAGCTTCATTTTTACTATATTCGTAGCGATTAGTTATCAGTATGTTCATAATCCACAATCTCCAGACAATCAAATATCTACCAATGCATATCAAGTAGGTGAAAGTTTTCGTGATTGTGCAACCTGTCCGGAGATGGTTGTGGTGCCGGCAGGAGAGTTTATGATGGGATCAGAATCCTTTAGTGAAAGCCCGCAACATCAGGTTATTATTTCCCAACCTTTTGCGGTGGGTAAATATGAAGTGACCGTAGGGCAATTTACAGAGTTTATTCTGAAAACAAATCATGCCACTGGTTATTGTCGTGATAAATCTGAAAATGGTTCTTGGCATAATCCGAAGGCTTTTAAGCAAAGTGATAATCATCCAGTAGTATGTGTTTCATGGGATGATGCTCAAGCCTATGTGAAGTGGTTATCAACGGAAACCGGACAGAGTTATAGATTGTTGAGTGAATCTGAATGGGAATATGCGGCCCGTGCTGGCACGACTACGACATATTATTTCGGGAATACGATTTCTAAGAGTCAGGCAAACTTTGGTTATTATATGGATGGCACTACTCTGGCAGGCAGTTATCCTGCGAATGCATTTGGGCTATACGATATGCATGGTAACGTATGGGAGTGGGTAGAGGATTGCTGGCATGGCACATCAGCTGATATAGAGTGGGTTGGATGTGATAAGGTCAAAGCCGTAATACGCGGCGGCGGTTGGAGCAATAGAGAATCGTCACTGCGCTCCACATCTCGCTTACCAATCTATGCCGTTGCTACCCAGTTAGAAAATTTCGGGTTCCGAGTTGCCCGGACGTTTACTCCATAAATATTCAAGTCATCTCCTCATTCTTAGAATAAGAGAGTAAACATTCAAGGTTAAAGAAGAATATAATAAGGTCAAATGAGGCTGTTGAAAAAGTATTCCATGCACCGTAGAGGCAGAATAGAGCTGCCGATTGAGCCTGTAGGTCAATCGGCATTTCAATTGTCTGCCCTAACGCGTTGCGTCTACACAATCAATATATTCATCCATTATATTTACGGTAACCATAATTCGGTGGAGCGTGGCGGTTGTAGTGATACAGAACGGTAATTTGGGGCAGACATGCTAGTCTACCTCTGCAGTTGGTTAACATAAGTTTAATGGCACAAGCGGTTACGTTTGAACGATGACAGTACTTTTCCAGCAGCTCCATAATGAGGTGGTATGCAAAGGCATAAAACTCATGTTGAATATGGCACTAAAAATGAGACAACACCAAATAGAATATAATATCCACTGATAACCAAAAAGACGCATTATGTCAATCACGCAAATAGAATCCAAGCAACTCACTCTCTCGCTAGCCCCACTCCCGCGCCAATTGGATCAATGGGAAACTGCGTCGTATAGTTTCATTGGTAAACGAGCAGAAAATCAAGACAGGGAATTATTGATAACTGGTGAAAAGGGGGTACTTGCAGTTGTCGCAGACGGGATGGGCGGGCATAAGGACGGAGGAATTGCTGCAGGCAAATTAATTGAGCAGGCAAAACTTTGGTATTCGGATAAAGCTAATAATGACTTAGTGAGTATTATTCATAATGCGCATCAAGAATTAAATTCGCAAGATTTCTTAGGTACATCTTACAGTCCTGAAAATTCCCCGCGTACTACCGGCGTTATATTGTGGATTAAAGACGATAATGCCGAAGTTGCGCATGTTGGAGATAGTAGGTGCTATAGATTTCATTCGTCTAAGTTTGTTAAGAGAACGCTAGATCATTCCATTGTCCAGCTATTAGTACTGAGTGGTGAAGTTGCCGAAGAGGAAATGGGGACACATCCGGATCAGAATCGTCTTACTCAAAGCATTGGGGGGCAGCGTACTCCTAAACCTAGCTATGAAAAATTCAAGCTCAAGGAAGGAGACGCTTTTATTTTATGTTCTGATGGTTTTTGGGAGCATACGACTGAGAAAGAAATGTCGGAGTTATTAGACTCTGACAATACTCAACTGGCTTTAGAACAAAGGTCTCATATTGCTGTTGAACGAGCAGGCGATAGAGCAGACAACACCACCGTAATCATGATAAAACCTACTGGTCATAGTATTTTACCTTCTCTTGTTGCACCTAAAAGGACAACCAACGTATATGGTGAACAGGTTCCTCCCATACGACTGCACTTATGGGGAATTGCTCTCTCTGCTTTTGTAATGTTAATAGCTTATTTTTTTTATGATTATCAGGAATCAACATTGCCGGCAGATCGGAATGAATCGGCAATAGACAAAAACATACCTGCTTCGGAGGTTGAACAGATACAAATTAAAGAAATCCCTTACATCAATATTTCGCCTTTTTCACCAGGAGAAGGCTAACATGAGGCTGTTGAAAAAGTATTTCTTGAGCTGTAGAGGAAGGCTAACATGCCCTCTGAAACGCGTTGCGTCTGCACAAGTAGAACCGCCGTTTGTTGCAGTAGCACAAACGGCGTGACTTTGTGCAGAACCACCACAACCACCCCGTCAGATAGAACCGCCGATTGATCCAGCAGGTCAATCGGCGTGACATCGTGCGGAACCTCAACATGATTGTTAAACGCATGCATTACAAAATGCATAGGCCTGCCACCCCTCCAAAGGAGGGGAATGTACTAATGCAGACACTTTTTCAACAGCCCCATGTTAGCCCTCCCCTACAATGGTTTGCATAAATTTGATGGCGCGTGGCAGTTGAGTTTTTACAATGACAGTATTTTTTCAACAGTCTCATATCTGTTGTTCCTTGAAATACGCTGATGATTTGATCTCAGCAACATCAGGTTTTAGGGAAAAAGTCGGAAGAGAGGGTGTCGGCATAAGAAAGGGGAGGATTTTATCAATCCTCTCCAATCTAATAACATATAATTCATATTGCATAATATCATAAAAGTTGTGCGATGCCAGCATTATATAAAATGTTTTAGGACAAGTAGGGTTTGAGGTAGCGGCCAGTCCATGAATCGGGGTTGGCTGCAACCGTCTCAGGGCTGCCGGTTGCAATGACTTGTCCGCCTTTATCGCCACCTTCGGGTCCTAAATCTATGATCCAATCGGCGGTTTTGATAACATCTAGATTATGTTCTATGACAATAATCGTGTTGCCCTCGTCGCGTAAGCGATAGAGGACTTTCAGCAGTTGCTCTATATCGTGAAAATGTAATCCAGTGGTAGGCTCATCCAATAAATATACGGTTTTTCCTGTACTTCGCTTGGCAAGTTCACGCGATAGTTTAATACGCTGTGCTTCCCCGCCCGATAACGTCGTAGAGTTCTGTCCGAGTTTGACATAAGACAAACCCACATCCATCAAGGTCTGCAGTTTATTGCGAACCACTGGAATGGCATGGAAAAAGACGATTGCTTCTTCTACAGTCATCTCCAATATTTCATAGATATTCTTTTCTTTGTAACGAATATCCAATGTCTCTCGGTTATAGCGTAATCCTTTGCACACATCGCAACGCACATAGATATCGGGCAGAAAGTGCATTTCTACTTTGACGACACCGTCGCCTTGACAGGCTTCGCAGCGTCCTCCTTTAACATTAAAGCTAAAGCGTCCGGGTAGGTAGCCTCGGGCGCGGGATTCAGGGGTTTTTGCAAACAATTCTCGCACTGGTGTGAACAGACCAGTATAAGTTGCTGGATTGGAACGTGGGGTGCGACCTATAGGGCTTTGATCTATGTTGATGATTTTATCAACCTGTTCTAAGCCGAAGACTCCATTACATGGTGCCGGATGCAGATTGCTGCGGTGTAGCTTATTGGCAATATGCTTGTATAGGGTTTCGTTGATTAGAGTAGATTTTCCAGAACCAGACACACCAGTAATACAAGTCATCAAGCCTAAGGGGATATCAACATTGATGTTTTTGAGATTATTGCCGTGTGCTTTTCTGATTTTCAACACACGTTTGGGTTGCATCGTTGTGCGTTTGGGGATTGCAATTACGCGTTTGCCGGAAAGATATTGCCCAGTGAGCGAATTTGAGTTTTTGGCTATTTGACTGGGCTTACCGCAAGCGACCACAGTACCGCCGTGTTCACCGGCACCAGGCCCTATATCCAAAATATAGTCTGCCGACTTGATTGCGTCTTTGTCGTGTTCTACGACGAGTACGCTATTACCCAAATCGCGTAGTTCGCTTAGCGTATTGAGTAGCCTTTTATTGTCTCGTTGGTGTAGACCTATAGAGGGTTCATCCAAAATATACATCACACCAACCAGCTGTGAACCGACTTGGCTGGCAAGACGTATGCGTTGCGCTTCTCCGCCCGATAGTGTCTCGGCACTGCGGCTAAGCGACAAATAATCAAGCCCCACATTGACCAAAAATTTCAGACGATGGCGTATTTCAGCTAGGATTTTATCGGCAATTTTGGCTTGCTTCTGGCTGAGTTTCAAATCCTTGAAAAATTCTAGTACCTCAGTTGTGGTCATTGCTGAAATCTCAGGTAGCCGTGTTTTTGCGATATACACATTGCGTGCTGCCAAATTGAGCCGTTCGCCGTCACATACATGACAATTTTGTAGCGATAAGAAGCTGCGTAGTTTGTCTTTGACTTGCTCGGAAGTTGTCTGCTCGTAGCGTTCTGCCATACCAGTAATAATGCCCTTAAAAGCATGGCGGTAGGTAGTATATTTACCGGCACTGTTACGATAACGAAACTCTATCTTTTGCTTCTTGTCGCCATAAAGTATCACCTCTCTCAACGAATGTTTGAGTGAGGAAAATTTCTGTTCAGCATCAAAACCGTAATGCTGAGCAAGTGATTTGATCGTATCGGCATAATGCTCGTTGCGGTGATCCCAACCGCGTATTGCGCCACCCAGTAAGCTCAGTTCGGGATTGACGATTTTGTCTTCATCAAAGTATTGAATGACCCCCAAGCCATCACATTCGGGACACGCTCCGACCGGATTATTGAACGAGAATAGGCGAGGCTCCAGTTCGCTTAATGTATAACCACAGTGCGGACAAGAAAAACTTGCCGAGAAAAGCATTTGTTTTTCTGGATCGTTTAACGGCAAGGCAATGGCAAGGTCGTTTGCCATAGTCAATGCGACTTCCAATGACTCGGCAATACGCTGCTCGGCATTCTCTCTAACCTTCAATCGATCTACTACGACCTCTATGGTGTGTTTTTTGTGCAATGCCAATTTGGGTTGCTCACCTATTTCGTATATCGTGCCGTTGATGCGTACTCTCAAAAACCCTTGCAACTTAAGGTCATTGAATAATTTGCTGTATTCGCCTTTGCGTTCGCGCACGATAGGGGCTAGGATTAGCAACGGAGTGTCCTCAGTAAGGGTCATAATACGATCAACCATTTGGCTCACGGTTTCGCTTGTCAGAGGCACATGATGTTCAGGGCAGTGGGGTGTGCCGATACGCGCATAGAGCAGCCGCAAGTAATCGTGTATTTCGGTCACTGTACCGACCGTAGAACGTGGATTATGCGAGGTACTTTTTTGATCGATGGAAATAGCCGGAGACAATCCTTCTATTTGATCGACATCAGGTTTTTCCATACGCGTTAGAAATTGTCTTGCATAGGCGGAGAGTGATTCCACATAGCGTCTTTGACCTTCGGCAAAAATCGTGTCAAAAGCTAGGGAGGATTTACCGGAACCAGAAAGCCCAGTAATGACGACAAGCTTGTTTCTGGGGATTTCTATATCTATGTTCTTTAGGTTATGGGTTCGGGCACCTTTGATGTGAATTGTGTTCTTAGGCATTATATTATAATACTCTGTTATTGCTTAACCCACTTACGACAAATAAGAAATTAAACAACGAGACATGAACAAGATTGAACAGCGTACTGCGCTAAGTCTGAGTAGTATTTACGCGCTTCGTATGTTCGGTTTATTTCTAATTTTACCGGTGTTTGCATTACACAGCCATGAGTTTAAGTTCGCAACATCTTCCTTAGTTGGGATCGCTTTAGGGATTTACGGTTTGACCCAAGCGTGTCTGCAGATTCCTATGGGCTTGCTGTCTGATCGCGTGGGTCGTAAGACGGTTATTATAGCCGGGTTTTTATTATTTTGCATAGGGAGCCTTATTGCCGCATCTGCCGAGACAATATACGGAGTCATTTTAGGTCGAGCATTGCAAGGTGCCGGTGCGGTCGCATCTACTCTGATGGCACTGGCTGCCGATTTGACTCGTGAAGAGCAGCGATCCAAGATTAATGCATTGATTGGTGGTGGTATCGTGTTTGCTTTTGCATTGGCATTGGTAAGCGCACCTGTGTTACATTCGTATATCGCATTGTCGGGCATATTTTGGTTATCGGCTTTACTCGCACCGCTTGCGATACTCATCGTCATATACGGCGTACCGAAGGTTCCCGATCAGGGTAAAACTTCCATTGCCGAGCAGTGGCAGGGTAATCGTATCAAAGATGCGCTGCGTGATAAGGAGTTATTGCGTCTTTACTTTGGTGTGTTCGCATTGCATGCGGCGATGGCAACAAACTTTGTAATCCTACCGCAGGCGATTATCAATCGCCTCGATTTAGCAAGTGCCGAGCATTGGATTTTTTATCTGCTGATATTACTTGGTTCGGTGTCATTGATGTGGCCAGCATTGGGGTGGGGAGAAAAAAACAAGCGTGTCAGAGAAGTTTTTCTTGGTGCTATTTTCTTGCTTATGCTGAGTCAGTTATGCTGGTATTTGAGCAGTAGCGGTGCTACATTGTTCATCTTTGTGCTATTATTTTTTACCGCATTCAACTATCTAGAGGCTAATTTACCCGCTTTGTTGAGTCGTAAATGCCATCCATCGGCTAGAGGCAGTTGCATGGGAGTTTTCTCTACCGCTCAGTTTTTAGGGATTTTTGTCGGTGCAAGTAGCGGCGGATTTTTACTAGGCTGGCAGGAGGCAAGTATAATAATTCCATCGGCATTGATGCTGTTCGTCTGGTTTTTATGCGCATTCAGCATGAAAGCCGAAAATGCAAGGTGAATTTGGGGCAAAATTAGAATTTTTAATTAACATATAGGAGAACATTTAATGGCTAGAGGAATAAACAAAGCAATTTTAATAGGTAATTTAGGACAAGATCCTGAAGTCAGGTATGCGCCTAGCGGTGCTGCGGTTTGCAATATGACGCTCGCTACCAACGAAAGTTGGAAAGACAAGGACAGCGGCGATCGGCATGAACGAACTGAGTGGCATAGGCTGGTATTTTTCGGTCGCTTGGCAGAGATTGCGCATGAATATCTGCATAAGGGTTCGCAAATTTATGTAGAGGGTAGGATACAAACTAGGAAGTGGAATACTCAAAGCGGAGAAGAGCGAACGACAACGGAGATTGTCGTATCCGATATGCAGATGTTAGGTGGCAGAGGCAATACTGCGGAGTACGATAGCGATAAACCTTCGCATAGCAGTAACCCACCCAGTGCATCCGATAAAGGAGTGGAAGATGCCTTGGGTGGATCGCCTTCCACAGATGCCGGGATTGATGACGATATACCTTTTTAGTGAAGGTTGATTGTTGAGAAATAGAACCGCCGTTTGTTGCAATGGCAACAAACGGCGTAACATTGTGCAGAACCTTAACCTGATTGCTAAACGCATGCATTACAAAATGCTTACGTCTGCCACCCCTCCAAAGGAGAGGAATGTACTAATGCAGACACTTTTTCAACAGCCCCATGTTAGCCCTCCTCTACAGTGGGTGACCGTAAATATGATAAATGAATGGATTGTTTGTGCAGACGCAAAGCGTTAGGGAGGGCATGTTAGCCCTCCTCTACAATGGTTTGCGTAAATTATATGGCGCAAGCGGTTAGGTTCATGTTAGCCCTCCCCTACAATGGTTTGCGTAAATTATATGGCGCAAGCGGTTAGGTTCATGTCATGATGGTATTTATTCAGCGATACTATGAAAGTTTTACAAGTAGGTAGATTTTATCCTCTGCCAGTGGGCGGCGTAGAGCAAGTCATACGCAATATCTTTGAGGGCTTGAATGCTGCCGGTATAAATTGTGATGTATTGTCATACAGCAGGACTTTCAGATCCTCGATTGAGGCGACTTCTGTAGGAACAATCTATAGAAGTGCGAGCCTGGGATGTTTTAGATCAACTTGGCTAGCACCGTTATTGCCGTGGCATCTCAGGCGACTCGCCAATAATTACGATGTAATACACTTACATCATCCTGACCCCATGTCTGCTTTGGCGTTCTTTTTGCTAAGACCAAAGGTGAAATTAGTTCTTCATTGGCATTGCAATATCGTCAGGCAGAAGATAGGGCGCTTGTTGGTGGCACCACTGATACATTGGTTGCTGAAGCGAGCCGATGCGGTAATCGTTACAACGCCGAGCTATAAGCAAACTCAATATTTGACAAAATGGTGTGATAAAGTACGCGTAGTCCCAACTGGTATCGAAGATAAAACGCTACCAGTGGATGCCGAACAAGTACAGGCGATTTGGGATATATACACTGATCGCTTTATCGTGTTGGCAGTCGGACGATTGATATACTACAAGGGTTTTGAATATCTAATCAAAGCAGCACGCTTGCTAGACGATGGAATTGTAATTTTGATAGCTGGTGAGGGTAACGATAGAGATAAATTGGAGGGGTTAATCAAAAAAATGCAAATGCAAGAAAGGGTAAAATTACTTGGTTATTTAAACGAGGCAGATTTAGCGTGTTATTATCGGGCTTGTGATTTATTCTGTATGAGTTCGATAGCAAATTCTGAGGCATTCGGCATCGTGCAATTAGAAGCAATGAAATTCGGCAAAGCAATCGTGTCAACGGTAATACCCGAATCAGGTGTGAATTGGGTTAACGCCGATCAAATCAGCGGCATTAATGTGCCAGCTAAAGACTCCCAAGCACTCGCCCATGCGATATCGGTTCTACATCGGCAGCCTGATTTACGCAAACGGCTAGGTGAACGGGGACGGCAGCGTTTCCATGATATGTTTAGCCGTGAGCGTATGTGTAAAAATTTGATACAACTGTATGAATCTATATAGATAATGAACATCTTAGTCACCGGCGGGGCAGGTTATGTCGGCAGCCATGTCGTATTACAGCTATCCGAGTCCGAACACCGCACGGTCGTATGCGACGATTTATCCAATAGCTATAAAGAAGCGGTCATTGGGGCAGATTTTCACCAAATTGATATTACCAATACACAAATGGATGCTTTATTTAAGCAATATCACATTGATGCGGTAATACATTTTGCGGCATCAGTCAGTGTGAAGGAATCGATGCAAGACTCCTATAAGTACTATAAGAATAACACGGTTGCAACACTCAAATTACTTGAACTATGCGCACGCTATAAAATTGGCTATTTTGTTTTATCGTCTACCGCAGCTGTCTATGGCATACCGAACGATATACCTATAGACGAAGAAGCCGACCTCATGCCGATTAATGCCTACGGCCATTCCAAGTTGATGGCCGAGCAGATGGTTATTGATGTTGCCGGTCAGGCAGGATTTAAGTATGCTATTTTACGTTATTTCAATGTTGCAGGGGCCGATTTGCAATCTCGCATAGGTGAAAATAATCTGGAAGCAACTCATCTGATTAAAATTTCATGCATGGTTGCAGTAAACCGAGTAGAACATATTAAGCTATATGGAACTGATTACGATACCAAAGACGGTACTTGCGTGCGCGATTATACCCATGTGTTGGATATATCAAAAGCGCATCTAGACGTGCTTGATTATCTATCAGGGGGTGGAAAATCCGATATTTTCAATTGCGGTTATGGTAGTGGTTATAGCGTCAAAGAGATTTTAAGTGCGGTAAAACGTATTAGCCAAGTAGATTTCAAGGTTGTAGAAAGTGAGCGTAGGGCAGGCGACCCTCCTGAGTTGGTAGCGGCCAACGATAAAATAAAAAGGATATTAGGATGGCAACCGCGTTATCAGAGTTTAGATACCATCATAGAAAGTGCTTTGGCTTGGGAGAGGAAACTGGCAATCAAGTGAGACATTTTCATTGTCATTCTCGTAGAATTTTATAAAGCCATCGTGTCCATTTACTTGATTTATCTATCGGCTTTTGTTGCTTCTTTTGCATTGACCTATTTATGCTATCGGATATTATTGTCATGGCGTGTTATGGATTTACCGAATAGCAGAAGTTCGCACCTATCTCCGGTACCGCGGGGCGGTGGTATTGCCATTTTGATAACTTTTCTTTGCATCGTTTTTTTGACCGAATTAAGCGACGCGCTTGACCCTGGCTTCATGAAAACCTTGATATTCGGAGGCATTGCTATTGCGTTGATTGGGTTTATTGATGATATCTATAGCTTAAATCCTCTGATACGTTTTGCTGTCACCTTATTGATTACGGTGCTATGTGTTGCACAAATAGGTATGCCGTCGGTTTCGTTCATGGGTTTGACGATACAGCCTTCTCCAATTCTATTTGTGTGCGAAGTTTTGGCGATATTATGGATACTCAATTTGTTTAATTTTATGGATGGCATAGATGCGATTGCATCGCTGGAAGCGATCAGTGTGATGTTGATTGCAGGAGCGTTATTATTATTGGCTCCGAACTATGAATCATCTCGCAATCAAGTTGAGATTTTACTTATAATTACTTTTTCTACTGCAGGTTTTTTGATATGGAATTGGCCTCCAGCAAAGATTTTTATGGGAGATGTAAGCAGTAGTTTTTTAGGTTTTGTGCTGGCATTGTTCGCAGTGCAAACCTCTATAGAGCAAACGATGAATGTCTGGGTTTGGCTGATTCTACTAGGCGTATTTTTTATGGATGCAACCATTACCATTATCTTGCGCATACTGAATAAACAAAAATTTTATCAAGCGCACCGGCAGCATGTCTATCAGCGTCTTGCGTTGTATTTCCAAAAAAATAAAGAGGCTGAAGCGGAGCAGGCGAGGGCTTATGCACACAAAACGGTATCCTTTATCGTTGTTGCAATTAATTTTCTGTGGTTGGCACCGTGGGCTTATATGGCAAATCAGTATCCTGACCAAGCGATGTTATATGCATTGATTTCATTGACACCTCTCTCAGTATTGCTTATATTAGCAAATCGTAAGTTTCCCTCGGAACACGCCCACTATGAGTGATAATGGATAACATATTAGAGAAATTACTGCAACTACCTAGAATTTTCAAGAAAATTATTCTAGCCACTTCGGATATCGTAATCAGTTTATTTTCCTTAGAGATTGCATTTTTAATGCGTCTGGAGGAGTGGGTCAGGATTGACGGCAAATGGTTCCCGTTATTCGTACTAACCCCTATGCTCACGCTGCTTGTCTTTTATTTACTCGGCTTATATAGGATGGTCATCAGACATGTCTCCCTAGATGCTGTTATTCGCATTATCGCAGCTGTGGGTGCCGTTTCGGTTTTAATCTGGACCATCAATTACTTTTTCCTAAAAGTACCTGGATTGCCGCGCTCTTTGATTGCGATTTTCGGTTTAGTGCTTTTGGGTCTGGTGCTCAGCAGTCGTATTGCGATGTATTTGATTTCGTTTTGGGAGTTAAAAGAGAGAAAAAGAAAAATACCAGTTGCTATCTATGGTGCCAATAAAATCGGTATACAACTGGCTACCTTATGGAAAGGTATAGATTCCGATTACCGGCCTTTGTTTTTCATAGACGAGCGACCAGAAAAGCAATCCCAAGAGGTCGGTGGATTACGCACATACCCATTACAAGCACTGAGAAAACAACTGGCAAAGCACCGCGTCAAGGACATTTTTGTCGCCTTTTCTCCCAATACGATTGATGAACGCGTGGAAATACTCAGTAAACTCAGTTCGTATCCGGCTAAAGTCAGGATACTGCCGTCCACACCAAGGCACGGATTTAGAGCGCAAGATCTTAAATCAGTAAAAATAGAAGATCTAATGGAACGGAATAGGGTGCCACCGATTCAAACTTTACTCAAACGAGATATAAAAGCTAACAATGTATTGGTCACTGGTGCAGGAGGCTCCATCGGAAGCCGGCTATGCGAGCAAATTATGCGCTTGAAACCCAGCAAACTATTCGTTGTAGAGCAGTCGGAATACGCATTATTTCGTCTGCTAAACCATCTGCAAAATATGAAGTTATCGGCTCAAACGAACATCATATCTTTTTTGGAATCGGCAAACAATGCGCACTTCATAGACAAATTACTAGCACAAAATCACATGAACGTAATCTATCATGTTGCAGCTTATAAGCATGTACCACTGGTAGAAGAAAACATGATTAGCGGTATTGCCAATAATGCTTTGAGCACGCAAATCATTACTGAGGCGGCATTGCGGCATAAGGCGGATTGTTTGGTGTTGATTTCTACCGACAAGGCTGTGCAACCAGTGAGTATTATGGGGGCTAGCAAACGGTTGGCAGAAATGATCGTACAATCATTAGCCGTCCAAAGCGATAAAACCCGCCTATGTGCGGTACGTTTCGGCAACGTAATGGGAAGTTCTGGGTCGGTTATACCGCTATTTCAAGAACAAATTAACAAACGCGAAGCAATTTATGTAACCGACCCTGATGCAGAACGTTATTTTATGACGATAGAGGAGGCGGCGCAGTTGATCATTCAAGCCGGTGCTATGGGGAGCCGAGGCGAGATATTTTTATTGGATATGGGAGAACCCATTAATATTTTAGAAATGGCTAAGAAGATGGTGCATCTAAGCGGCTTGGAGATCAAAGAAAACGGAAAAGGCGATATTGAGATTGCCTATACTGGTTTGCGACCTGGAGAAAAACTGAGAGAGCAACTGTATAGTAGTTCGGATATTCGTCCAACCGAGCATCCTAAAATAAAGCAAACTACTGAAGCCGTCAAAGACTGGAGCCAATTATCGCTCGCATTATCAGATTTATCGATGTATGTGGAACAAAGAGATACAAATAAAATTGAAAAATTAATCGTAGACATGGTACCATCTTATAAACCAAATACTACCGGAGAGACTAGTGAGTAAACAAAAGGTATATGTCAAAACCCATGGTTGCCAGATGAACGAGTATGACTCTGCAAAAATTTACGATTTGCTAAATCATTCAGACGAGTTTTGCAAAGCCGAAAACAGAGAAGAAGCCGATATACTATTGCTAAATACATGTTCGGTGCGGGAAAAAGCACAAGAAAAAGTATTTTCTGAGCTAGGCCGTTGGCGAGCATATAAAGAAGCGAAACCGAATGTATTGATTGGTGTCGGAGGCTGTGTTGCAAGCCAGGAGGGAGAGCATTTAGCGCGCCGTGCGCCTCAAGTTGATATCGTCTTTGGTCCTCAGACGATCCATCGCTTACCCGACTTAATCAACCAAGCTAAGCATAGCAAAGTACCGATAATAGATATCAGTTTTCCTGAGATAGAGAAATTTGATAATTTGGTCAAACCGCATGTTGAAGGACCTAGTGCTTTTGTTTCTATCATGGAAGGATGCGATAAATATTGCAGTTTTTGCGTAGTACCCTATACCCGCGGCAAAGAAATCAGTCGCCCCCTTGATAGCATATTGGATGAAATCAAGTTGTTGACTGAGCAGGGTGTGCGCGAGATTACTTTGCTTGGGCAAAATGTTAATGGATATTATCGAGAAGAGCAAAGAGGTACGGTTGATTTTGCCTTATTGTTATATTATGTCGCTGCTCTCGGCAAAGTAGAAAGAATAAGATATACCACTTCGCATCCTATAGAATTCAACGATGCACTGGTACAAGCACACGCCGACATTCCCCAGTTGATGCCGCATTGTCATTTGCCAGTGCAAAGTGGTTCGGACCGTATTTTGGCTGCAATGAAGCGAGGCTATACGGTGCTGGAATACAAAAACATCATCCGCAAGCTCAAAGCTGCATATCCGAATATTTCTATAACTTCCGATTTTATCGTAGGTTTTCCTGGTGAAGAAGAAAAAGATTTTGAAAAGACGATGGAATTGATAGAATATGTCATCTATGACCAATCATTTAGTTTTTTATATAGCGCGCGTCCTGGCACACCAGCTGCATATCTGCAAGACACAGTGTCCGTAGAAGTCAAAAAAGCACGTCTCAAAAAATTGCAAACGCGTATTGATGAAATGGCAAGCGGATTTTCCAACGCAATGGTAGGTAGTATCCAGAAAGTCTTAGTGAGCGGCTATTCCAAGAAAAGTAAAACCCAACTCTGTGGTCGCACCGAAAATAATCGTGTCGTTAACTTTGACGGAGATGCTGATATGATAGGAGAAATTCATCATGTCCAGATTACTCAAGCGATGCCTAACTCGCTGCGTGGCACATTGATAAAATAGAGGAGATTGTAAAAACCTTTGGACGTTCAATCGAGTAGTGCAGATCTGGTTATACTAGAACCTGCTAACCTCTCAAAAATTGCCAGCCTCTGTGGTCCTCTGAACGAGCACATTCAACAACTTGAACGACATTGTGGGGTACGTATCAGTCATCATGGTAACGAGTTTGCCATCCACGGCAAACGAGCTTCTCGTCAAGTTGCAGCGCATCTATTAAAGAAGCTCTATAGTAAAGCTGATAAAGAATTGACGATAAACGACATTTTCATCAGCCTCCAGCAAAGTTCTATGGCAGAAATTGGTGATAATTTTGAGGCAGATCCGGTTGAAATCAAAACCAAACAAAAGAAAATTAAGGCGCAAGGAAATCATCAGCGTCTGTACATACGCAACATGAATCAAAACGACCTAAATTTGGTTTTCGGTCCTGCTGGCACTGGTAAAACCTACCTGGCTGTTGCCAAAGCCGTAGAGACTTTGGATTACGGTATCGTTGATAAATTGATTTTGGTTAGGCCAGTAGTGGAAGCAGGAGAAAACTTAGGTTTTCTGCCCGGCGATTTATCACAAAAAATAGATCCTTATTTGAGACCTGTGTACGATGCATTGAATGAGTTTTTAGGCGCGAGCAAAGTGAACCGCCTGATAGAGGACGGCACCATAGAAATTGCACCGCTTGCATATATGCGCGGACGCTCCCTGACCAATGCTTTTATTATTTTAGACGAAGCTCAGAACACGACGGTTGAACAGATGAAAATGTTTTTGACACGTATCAGTTTTGGCTCCAAAGGCGTAGTCGCCGGTGATATAACGCAGATAGATTTACCGAAGACGCAAAAATCGGGGTTTGTTCATGCTTTGCCATTGTTAAAAAATATACCGGGCATTGCAATCAATCGCTTAGAAGCCGACGATATCGTACGCCATCCACTGGTACGCAAGATAATAGACGCGTATCAGGAGCGAGATTCATAACCATGATGCCTCGTGTAAGCATCCAAATCGAAGCAGAGGCTGGCGACTCATCCGAAGTTCCCGATAACAAAAACTTTAGGCACTGGGCGGCAGCGGTTATCAATTCATCTGCCGAAGTCGGGGTACGTATCGTCGGCAATGCAGAGGGGAGACGCTATAACCGACAATATCGTCATAAAGATTATGCCACGAACGTATTATCGTTTCCTTTCACGACGCATGTTCTGGAAGCACAGAATTATCTGGGAGACATACTGATGACTGCCTCAGTTATCAAGCGAGAAGCGCAAGAGCAGAATAAACCGCTACTCTCGCATTGGGCACATCTGTTTATACACGCGCTTTTGCATTTGCAAGGCTACAGCCACGATAACGATATCTCGGCTGCTAAGATGCAAGCACAGGAAAGCAAGATTATGACTAATTTGGGTTTTTCCGACCCTTGGTCGTGCGATTAGTTGCAAGTTCAAGGAGGAGATCGCTATGGATAAGATAGAGACGTATATCGCATTATTGAAAAATTTATGGGCTAAAAAATCCAGAGATTTTTCTACCGCAATCGAAGTATTAAAACAAGCCGATCAGCAGCATTTATTGAATGCCAATACGCTGTCCATGATTAAGGGCATATTTGGTGTCGGTGAGATGCATGTACGAGAAGTGATGGTGCCTAGATCGAAAATGATATGCATCTCTTATAAATCCGATTTGGAAGATATCATGGATACCGTAATTAGTAGCGGACACTCTCGATTTCCAGTTAGCAACGACGATTTGGATGATATAAGAGGTATTTTGCTTGCCAAAGATCTATTACCAGCATTAAAAGATCGGCAGGAAAAGCTAAACCTTGATGATATTATCAGGCAACCAGTAATCATACCGGATAGTAAACGCTTGAATGTTTTGCTAGCGGAATTTCGTAAGAACCGACATCATATGGCGATTGTGGTTGACGAATACGGCGGAGTTTGCGGTTTGGTGACCATAGAAGATGTGCTGGAGCAGATTGTCGGTGATATCAGCGATGAGCACGATGCACAACACGAGCATTATATATATAACCACGGCAATCAAAGTTATTCGGTAAAAGCATTCACACCAATAGATTATTTCAATCGCTACTTTACGGTCAAGGTCTGCACCAAAGAGACGACTATAGGCGGCATGGTGATGGAACAATTAGGGCATATCCCTAATCGCGACGAGAGTGTCAAGGTAGAAGGTCTGTTGCTCAAAGTCAGCAAAGCGAATACGCGTAGAGTTGAGTTGTTGGATGTTAAGCGTATAGATTAATCCTATATGGAGTGGTACAAGTATCCGACATGTGTAGGGGAGGGCTAACATGAGACTGTTGAAAAAGTATCTGCATTGGTACATTCCCCTCCTTTGGAGGGGTGGCAGGCGAAGCCTGACGGGGTGGTTGCAAAGGTTCTGCACAAAGTCACGCCATTTGTGCTACTGCAACAAATGGCGGTTCTATTTTTCAACAATCCCATGTTAGTCCTCCTCTACGGTGTATGAAATACTTATTTAATAGTTCCATCTTGAATATCAGTGCAGGTGCTCTGATTATCTTGGCATTTGCCCCTTGGTCTTGGTATCCTATCGCTATTTTGGCACTCGCTTTGGTATTGCCCAGCTGGCTGAAGCATCCTCCTAAACGTGCGTTCAAACTCGGATACTTGTTCGGCTTTAGCTATTCATTGGGAAGCAGTTATTGGATTTATTATAGTTTGCATGATTACGGACAGGCTCCGGTATTTCTTGCCGCATTATCAGCAGTTTTGCTCGCCGCTATTCTATCTTTGTTTTTTGCCTTACTCGCAACCTTAATGTCTTATTGTCGTCGTTATCATGAACTATGCATTTACTTGCTGATATTCCCTGCATTATGGATTGCAATGGAATGGGGACGAAGTGTATTGTTTGTCGGGTTCCCATGGAATTTATTAGGACAAGCCTTAATAGATTCACCGTGGCGAGGTATTTTTCCAATATTCGGTATCTTGGGCGGTAGTGTGTTGATGGTGATTTGTGCAGGAAGCGTTGTTTATTTTTTCAAACTGAAAAGTCGTGGAAAAATAATATTAACTTCGTCTCTAGTTGTGTTTTTATCGGCAACCACAGCATTACAGACTATAGAATGGACACAAGCGACCGCCGATAGCTTAAAAACATCAGTTATACAAGCAAATATCCCTCAAAAATTAAAGTTTGACAAACCTTATTTTGAAAAGTTGATGACCCAATATTTGAACCTAAGCGCACAGCAAATGAATAGTGACTTGATTTTATGGCCGGAAACGGCAATTCCGATTTATGCTGATATGTTTAATAAACAACTTGCATCTATGCGCAGGCAATTCGATGAATATGACATCATTCTAATGACCGGTATTTTTTACCGAGATAAAGAGCAGGGCAAGCGTTATAATAGCCTGATGAATATCAACGACAATCGTTTTTATCATAAACGAAGATTAGTACCTTTTGGTGAATACATCCCGATGCGAGCAGTTTTTGAAGTGTTTTCCAAGTGGATTATAATTCCTATGTCGGACCTACATTCGGCAAATATGCAACCAACTCTGGATGTATCGGATTACACTGCAGGTGTTTCTATTTGCTATGAGGTTGCTTTTGCAAGCGATATTGCCGACAGCTTGCCGATGGCTGATTTTCTGATCAATATTAGTAACGACTCGTGGTTTGGTGATTCTTCAGCCCCTTATCAGATGTTGCAAATGGCACGCGTACGCGCTGCCGAAAGCGAAAGATTTATGGTGCGTGCCACTAATACTGGTATTTCTGCGATAATAGACCATCAAGGGCGCATCATAGAATACAGTGAATTATTTGAAATAGGAACGATTAGTCACGATATCACAATGAGAACCGGGCTTACACCTTATGCACAATGGCGCAACATCCCGATACTGATTTTGATTGTCGCCTCGTTGCTTATTGCCTACTTTTTCAATTTACATACGAAAAAAACAGAGAAGAAACTATAACTATGAACACAAAATGTATACCGATTATCTTAAGTGGCGGTGCCGGCACTCGCTTATGGCCGCTGTCTCGTCATCATTATCCTAAACAATTTATCCCGTTATTTGATGATAAAAACCTATTCACTCTCACGGTTGAGCGAATTATGCCTTTGCATCCAGAGCATGTGGTTGTGGTTTGCAACAAAGAGCATCGTTTCATGGCTTTAGAACACCTGCACGAAGTAGGAATAAAAAATTGCACCGTTATTGCCGAACCTGCATCGCATAACACCGCACCGGCAATTGCACTGGCAGCTTTCTGGTTACGCTCGCAGTTTAGCGATAGTGCTATGCTAATACTACCTTCAGATCACTATATGAAAGAAGAGGGTTTTAGCGATTATATAGATGACGAATTAATCGCTGCAACGGCAAATGATTTTATTACTTTCGGTATTCAACCTACGCGACCTGAAACTGGTTATGGTTATATAGAAGTAGAAAATAAAACAGCAAAAGTAAGCAACAAAGAAACGCAATCAAACCGGCTTGCTCGTGTCCTTAAATTTGTAGAAAAACCGCAACTAGAAGATGCTGAAAAATATATCAAAACTGGCTCGTATTACTGGAATAGCGGTATTTTTCTCATCAAAACCGATCATTATTTATCGGCTCTACAACATCATCAGATGGATATTTACAATGCCGGAGAAAAAGCATTATCCGAAGGTAAGCAAGCAATCATAGATGACTATTATATCGTTAACCCTGATTCTAAATCTTTTTCTCAAAGCCCTAATATATCTATAGATTATGGCATCATGGAGCAGGTTGATAATATCCGTCTATGCCCCTTGGATGTCCACTGGTCAGACCTCGGTACATGGCAGGCTTTATCGGAAACTCAGGACATTGACAGCGGCAAGAACGCGGTAAGCGGAAAAGGGCATACTGTTATAGAAGATTCTAAAGACAATATCGTTTATGCCGGCAACAGGCTGGTTGCGTGCTTAGGGATAAAAAATCAATTGATCGCAGAAACCAAAGATGCCATACTCGTTGCCGATCGCTCGCGCGGACAAGAAATCAAACAACTGGTCAATAAACTCAGAGAGAATGGATACACTGAGAGCGACCTACACGCAAAAGTATATCGTCCGTGGGGATCTTACGAATCGGTAGACCAAGGGCCAAATTTTCAAGTCAAGCGAATTATCGTCAAGCCGGGACACAAATTGTCGTTACAAAGTCATCGGCACAGAGCCGAGCATTGGGTCATTGTCAAAGGAAAAGCCAAAGTGACTTTGAACGACAAAGTGCTTGATTTGGAAGTCAACCAATCGGTTTATATTCCGATTGGTGCAAAACATAGATTAGAAAACGAAAGCGCAACCGAAGCACTGCATTTGGTAGAGGTGCAATGCGGTGATTATTTAGGAGAAGACGATATTACACGTTATGAGGATACCTATGGCCGCGTCAATGAATGACATAGAACCTTATGATGCAAATAAATTAGAAACCGAAGCCCAGAAATTTTGGAACCAAAATCACTGCTTTAATGTAGAGGCAGATCCTAAGCGAGAAAAATTCTACTGTTTGGCGATGTTTCCGTATCCAAGCGGACGCTTACATATGGGTCATCTCAGAAATTACACCATTGCCGATGCAATTAGTCGCTACCAGCGCATGCTCGGAAAAAATGTTCTACAACCTATGGGTTGGGATGCATTCGGCTTACCTGCCGAAAACGCTGCACAGCAAAGCGGAGCTTCGCCGGCTGACTGGACACACGATAATATCTCCCGCATGCGTAATCAATTGAAACGGTTAGGTCTAGCATATGATTGGGATAGAGAGTTGGCAACATGTGATCCCGGCTATTATCGCTGGGAGCAATGGTTCTTTACTAAACTTCTGGAAAAAGGAATCGCATATCGCAAAGAAGGTTGGGTAAATTGGGATCCTGTAGACCAAACGGTGTTAGCCAACGAACAAGTGATAGATGGCAAAGGTTGGCGATCAGGTGCCGTGGTAGAACGAAAAAAAATTCCTCAATGGTATTTAAGAATAGAGGATTATGCCGAGGAACTCTTGGAAGGATTGGACGAATTAGACGGTTGGCCGGAGCAGGTCAAGCAAATGCAACGCAATTGGATTGGTCGTTCTCGTGGTATTAATATCCGTTTTGATCTCAGCGATTACCCCGGACATCTGGATGTTTTCACGACTCGTCCGGATACTTTGATGGGGGCCAGCTATTTAGCTGTTGCGCCGGAACATCCGGTTATATTTTTGGCAGAGAATAATCGTGCCGAAATTGAAGAATTGACTGCCGAAAATCGCCATAGATCTATATCTGAGGCAAGTGCCATGACTTATGAGAAAAAGGGTGTGGATACAGGTATTAGGGCCAATCACCCGATTACCGGAGAATCGCTTCCGATTTGGTGTGCTAATTTTGTTTTGATGGAGTATGGTTCTGGGGCAATTATGTCGGTACCTGCACACGATCAGCGAGACTGGGAGTTTGCTAAAAAGTATGGATTGCCGATAAAGCAGGTCATTAAAGCTGCCGACAACGACCCTATGTCTCCCTTAGAACACGAAGCTTTTACTGATTACGGTATCGTATGCAATTCCGGGAAATACGACGGTATGGATTACCAACAAGCCTTTGAGGCAATATTAAAAGATCTAGAAGCCATGGATAAAGGAAAAGAGAATGTGCAATATCGCCTAAAGGATTGGTGCATATCGCGGCAGAGATATTGGGGAGTGCCTATACCCATTGAATATATAAGCGATGAAATCAAAGCTACCGATGATGAGGAACTACCGGTTTTATTGCCGTCAGCAATTACAGAGGGAGAAGAATCGTTGACTGAAACCATCAAATTCTTCAGAAATGATTTTGTACCAAATTCTAAAGAATCTAAATTGAAGGCATCTGAGGAACAAGTACTTGAAAGTATATTACCGTTATCCCAGAGACCGGAATTTTATCAATTGGACAATACCTATAGCAAACGTGAGACCGATACTTTTGATACTTTCGTAGAATCGAGTTGGTACTATGCTCGTTTCACATGTCCTGATTGCGACGATGCAATGCTGAGTGATGAGATGGCTTATTGGTTGCCCGTAGACCAATATGTAGGCGGTATAGAACATGCGATATTGCACTTACTTTATGCTCGTTTTTTCCATCGCCTGATGAGAGATGTAGGATTACTGGAAAACATTCCCGACGATCTTAAAAACGAACCATTCAAACGCTTACTAACACAAGGTATGGTGCTTAAAGACGGAGTGAAAATGTCTAAATCTAAAGGCAATATCGTAGACCCCGATCGATTGATTGAAAAGTACGGTGCCGATACCGTGCGCTTATTTATCATGTTTGCCGCACCACCTACCCAATCTCTGGAATGGTCGGATTCCGGTGTCGAGGGTGCGCATCGCTTTCTGAAACGTCTGTGGAAACAAATTAATTTGCACATGCAGACCAAACCTGTGGCAGAAGCTGTTGTAGACGATGCAAAATTCAGTAAAATGCAACATCTAATTCATAAAACAATCGCTAAAGTGAGTGACGATTACGACAGACGTCAATCTTTCAATACTGCAATCGCCGCAAACATGGAATTGAGTAATGCATTGGCAAAATTCAATGATCCATCACCGCAGGCGTATAACCTAAAACGCGAAGCATTTGAGGCAATTATCAAAATGCTATCTCCGATTACACCGCATATTATGCATCATTTATGGCAACGTTTAAGGCATAGCACACCTTTGATAGATTGCCGATGGCCTGATTATAAGAAAGAATTATTGCATACTGATAGATGTGAAGTAGTAGTACAAATCAACGGTAAGTTAAGAGCAAAATTAAATATTGCGCGTAACAGTAATGAGGCAACCGTAAAAGAATTAGCACTCTCTGATGCTAAAATCAAAAAACATTTGGACGGGATGGCAACATCTAAGGTTATTTATGTCAAAGATAAAATTATCAACTTTGTGTGCCGTTGACGAATACCGTCTTCGTTTTATCATAACGGTATTCTCAGTAGCGATTATGACTATATTCATTGCAAGTTGTGGTTATAGGCTAAGCGGCACTGGCAATGAGGCACAATTATTTTCTCCGAGATTGAAAAATATCTTTATAGAAGGTGTGCCCAGATACGATGCATTTAGGATACAGCTAAAAAGCGATTTGCTTGGCTACGGAATGAAAGTCGTAGAAGCACAATCAGCAACGGCCGGAGTCATCATAAAAAACCAGAAAATTAAGCAACACGCAATCACCATAGGCGACGATGCAAAAGCGCGTGAATACTTGCTAATAGCTCAGGTTGATTTTGAAGTCGTCACGAATGCCGATAAACCACAGCAAAAATACGCCATGCAATCTATACAATCCGAGGCAAGCTATGCTTATTACTCAGAGCATATATCTATTAGCGCAAACGAAAAAAAGCGGGCTTTGGCATCTCTAAACAAAGATCTGAGTTCTAAATTAATCGCTAGGCTTCGCGTGTTGACCAAAAACGACTAATTAACTGCAATCTATTTAGTGGTTTTATATCTGCGCAGTCTACCCTTCAGTTTTAAGATTATTTTATCTAATACGTTCATATACGATATAGCCCGAAACTTCATCGTACGTTTTTTGCGGGAAGCATCAAAAGACTGGCTTATATGTGATGGAATTTCATAACGAGCACCAGTATCAAACATTAGTCTATTTCTACCGGGCGGTAAAATTTTAACCATAGCGTATTTCATAATATTTTTTTCTACAGCATAGAGTAAATTATGATCTACAGGCTTTTCTTTTGAGGCAAAAAGCTCTTTTAAGATAGGGAAATCTTGGTAAGTATATATTTTGTATTTAGGTTTCAGAAAATCAAAATAACCCACCGCTATATCCGACATGATATAAATAGGTATATTGCGATGTATATTGCTAACCATTTTAACGATATACTCTATCTGTTTTTTTTGCATTGCATGATAATGGTCTTTATCAAGTAATGCCCTGTCTTGGCCCCTTATATGCATACAGATATAGTAGTTGAATTGGAAGTCGTATCTTTTAAGTCTAGTCTTGACACTTACGGTCGTCTGGATATAGTTGCTACTTTGCCTATCGGTGCCGAATTGGTTCAGCACTATATCGCTTAGTTCATTTACTCTAGAGGAGGGCGATAACGATACATGATAGACCGCCTTGTATAAAAGATCGGAGAGCCAAGAAATGGTTATACCTTGAGCTTTCAGAGTCGCTATGTTTTTTTCAGTCCTTGCTAATGTGATCTTTGAAACGCAAAGCACTGAGTAGTGTTCGTTTTCCGGATTGTATAATTGATCACCATTTATATGTTTTATCTGTTCCGGGGCGTGCCCCTCGAAATCAAAATCTTTTTCATGCACCCAACAAAAAGTAGATTCGATTTCCTTGATACTTCCGTTAGCCATTATCTTTGCTATTTTTGTTTGCGCTAAATCAAAATAACGAGACCAATCAAAAGGGACATATCTCTTGCTTGTTCTATGCTGTGAAGCAGTTTCGGTATCTTTGACTATAAGAATTCTTTGCAAGGATAATGCTGCTGTTATCATCAATTCCAGCATAGCGATTTGGTCATCCAAACCGCCATAGATACTATAGGTGAAGTATATGTATTTTCCTTTTTGTTGTAGCACTTATTTGTTCTCCGAAGAGGAATTACATGCTATCATTATACGCCACATAAAGTATGTTTATCAGTTTCAATGGTCAAGAAAATACAAAAAGCAATATTTCCAGTAGCAGGGCTGGGGACTCGTTTTATACCTGTCACCAAAGTAAATCCTAAGGAAATGTTACCTATAGTAGACAAGCCGCTTATTCAATACGCAGTTGAAGATGCCGTAAAGGCGAGCATCAACAATCTTATTTTTATAAATGGCAGAAACAAACGTGCAATAGAAGATCATTTTGATAGCGCACCGGAACTTGAGCAGATTCTACTAAACAAAGGAAAGCATCAATTATTAAAACAAATTCACGATATCATTCCACCGAATGCCAATTGCATAAACATTAGACAAAAAGAACCCAGTGGCTTGGGAAATGCAGTATTCTGTGCAAAATCTGCAGTTGAAAAAGAGCCTTTTGCCATCGTGTTAGCAGATGATTTGATTATCAATGGTGCCAATAATTCAATAAAGCAAATGGTCGAGTATCATGGAGAATATCCAGGAAATTTAATAATGGTTGAAGAAGTGCCAGACAACCAAGTTAGTAATTACGGTATTATAGAAGGAAGGCAAATTGAAGAAGGTGTTTGGAAAGTCGATCGTCTTGTAGAGAAACCTAAACCTCAAGACGCACCAAGTAATCTTGGAATTATAGGTCGCTATATATTAAACCCCAGTATTTTTAAGTATATAAAGCAAACACCTATGGGCATTGGCAAAGAGATACAATTAACTGATGCCATTGCTTTGCAAATGCAGCACGAACCCTTGCACGCCGTCCTGTGCAAAGGAAAACGCTACGATTGCGGTAGTAAATTAGGCTATTTGCAGGCTAATGTAGATTTAGGGTTGAAACATAAAGAAATTAACAAAAATTTTAAGGCATATCTAAAGTCTTTGGTAGAGTCCGAAGATTTCTGAATACAGTTTTTTAGCCTATACCATTTTTGACAAATTGCCTTATGCTTTTTTCAATACTTTCAACATCCAATCCTGCTTCTGCTAACAATTCTCCGCGTGTTCCATGATCCTGAAAATAATCGGGAAGCCCTAAAGTTAATACACGAATTTGAATTTCGTTTAAGCTCAAAAATTCCAAGACTGCACTGCCGGCACCACCTACACGAGCATTGTCCTCCAGAGTAATCAAATAAGAATGAGATTTAGCAACTTCGGTTAGTAGGTCTTGATCCAGTGGCTTGACAAATCGCATATCAATAAGCGTAGCGTTTAGTTTATTGCTAAGTTCAATCGCTGTGCTTGTCGGGCTTCCGAAACCGAGTATCGCAATGTTTTTCCCTTGTTTGATAATTTCTGCTTTTGCGATAGGCACTAGTTGCAAAGAATCATCGGGTAAAACACCGCTACCGACACCGCGAGGATATCTCACTGCCGATGGCCCATTATGATGATAAGCGGTATTGAGCAAGGCGCGTGTCATTCTTTCGTTGCTAGGTGTCATAATCACGGTATTTGGAATACAGCGCAAAAAGCTCAGATCAAAACTACCCGCGTGTGTTTGACCGTCGGGACCGACTACACCGGCACGATCTATTGCCAACATAACTGGTAGATTTTGTATTGCGATATCGTGTATAAATTGATCATAGGCGCGTTGTAGAAAAGTGGAATAAATGGCAACGACCGGCTTCATTCCTTCACAAGCCAAGCCTGCAGCTAAAGTGAGTGCGTGTTGCTCGGCTATACCGACATCAAAATAACGCTCGGGAAAGCGTTTTTGGAATTCGACCAAACCTGATCCTTCTCGCATCGCCGGTGTGATTGCCACGAGTTGCTTATCTTGTGCTGCCATATCGCAGATCCATTGACTAAATATCTGCGTATAGCTAAGTGCCTTGGCTTTGATGTTTTTTTGCAATCCTACATCGGGATCAAAAGGAGAAACCGCATGGTATGTCACCGGCTTTTGCTCGGCACGTTTATAACCTTTGCCTTTGCGAGTCACGATATGAAGCAGGCGAGGGGAGTCTTTTCTTTTGATATTGCTTAACGTTTGTACCAATTGCTTTACATTATGTCCGTCTATAGGTCCGTAATAGCTAATACCCAGTTCCTCAAAGAAAGAACCTGGCACTATCATACCTTTGATATGCTCTTTGGTGTTTTTAGCTATTTTTTGTACGGTTGGCATCGGCTTGAGTAACTTTTTACCGCTTTGTTTTATGTTCAAATAAAGCGGACTCGATATTATTCTCGTCAGATAATTGCTGAGTGCACCAACATTTTGCGATATTGACATCTCGTTGTCGTTTAGGACTATTAGTACATCCGAGCCTAAAGAGCCGATATGATTCATTGCTTCGTAAGCCATCCCCGCAGTCATGCCACCGTCTCCGATAATCGCAACTATTTTGTTTTTTTTACCAAGCAATTTTTGAGCAGCTGCCATACCTATGGCGGCACCTATAGAAGTGCTTGAATGTCCAACACCGAAACTATCGTAATGGCTTTCTGATCGTTTGGGGAAGGGGGCTAAACCACCGCGAGTTCGAATTTTATCGATCTGATTTCGCCGCTCACACAATATTTTATGCGGGTAGCATTGATGACCCACATCCCACACCAATAAATCATTTGGTGTGTCGAAAACATGATGTAATGCAACGGTGAGTTCTATCACGCCTAAACCAGCCGCAAAATGACCACCGCAATTCGCAACAGTTTCTATAAGGAAAGTCCTTAATTCTTTGCATACTTGATCCAATTGCTCTATAGGTAGCTGCCTTAAGTCTGCCGGCACCGTGATTTGATCCAGTAGGGGTGTTTTAGAGAGTGACATTTACTAAATGGTTCTGGTCGTAATATAACGTGCAAGCAATCGCAGTGTATCTGCTTTCTCATCAATACAGTCCAAATAATGTAGACAACGATCGGATAATTTTGTTAATAATTTTTGAGTCTCAATCATACCTATGATAGACGGATAATCAATCTCGTTGTTAGAGTGGTTCGTTTGCTGTGTTTGTTCGCAAGCATCTAAAATATCATCTTGTATCTGAAAGCATAAGCCGATATCGGATGCAAAAGCTACCAGTGAACGATACATAGGTTCAGGATAATTATCTTTGCACGCCAAAGGTATGGTGATACAAGTACTCATCAAGCTACCAGTTTTCAACCTGTGCGTTTTTTCCAAGTAAATCAAATCAACTTTGGTATCCATACCTTTGATATCCATCGCTTGTCCGCTTGCCATACCCGCTAAACCTGCTGCCGATGCCAACATGCGAATAGCTGCAAGTTTATCGGCATCTGAAAGCCGTTTTGCATTAGCCAAACATTCAAAAGCAAGTGCCTGCATAGCATTACCAGCCAATATCGCTTCAGCTTCTCCGAAGGCTTTATGACAGGCCGGCTTACCTCGCCGTATATCGTCGTCGTCCATAGCTGGCAAATCGTCGTGTGCGAGTGAGTAGCAGTGAATCAATTCTATCGCACAAGCAACCGGATCTACTAGATCAAACTCAAGATCTAGAGCGAGTGCCGTTGCATAAACCAATCCTGGTCGTATGCGTTTGCCATTTGCTAAACTTGCATAGTGAATTACATCTACTAGTGGTTTATCTTGATATACAGCAGTAGTATTTTGTATCTCACGGGTTACGCGCGACGCGCACTGTTCTAAAAATGTTTCGGCAGAATGTTCAGTTTCCTGAACTATCGTTTTCGTCAAGATCCTTTAGCCTTTCTTCGGATTGTTCTTTCATTAACACACTCACTCGCAGTTCTGCTTGGTCTAGTGCTTTGCGGCATTGCTCAACCAATTTGGTGCCTTCTTCAAATTGATCCAACATTTTCTCTAGTGGTTGTCCGCCTTCTTCCATTTGCCGAATGATATCCTCTAACTTTGAGAGCGTGTCTTCAAAGTTTAATTTTTTAGTCTGTGTGGTGCTTTTTTTCATAATAGAATGATATAAATAGTTGCATAAGTATTATATTGTAATTTAGACGATAGATTATATTATATTCACATTGATTTAGATTAACGAGTATTATCGGGTGGAGTAGGGGGCATATCATAAATTATTTGTTCGTGCTTGTGGTAAACCAAAAAAGCTTTGCCTTTGGCTCGCGCAATCATCATCACATTCAAGTCTTCCGCCAGCTGTAGACCCATTTGTGTGATACCTGATCTAGATAATAAGATAGGTATACTCATGTGTGCGGCTTTCATAACTATCTCGGATGTCAATCTACCGGTGGTATAAAAGATTTTATCGGCACCGTTAATCTCATCCAGGCACATCATACCAGCGATTGCGTCGGCTGCATTGTGTCTGCCTACGTCCTCTACAAATGCCAAAATCTTATCGCCTTCGCATAAAGCACAACCGTGTACTGCGCCGGCAGCTCTATAAATCTCGTTGCGTTTGGCAATCGCACTGAGTAGTGAATAAATCGTCGATTGTTTGAGTTGCACATCGGGTAGTCTTTGATCGTATAACTTATCCAAAGTGCAGCTAAAAACAGTGCCTTGTCCGCAACCGCTGGTGACGATGCGTTTGGAAAGTTTGCTTTGCCAGTCGCTTATCGCATAACGATCTTTGAGTTTGACATAAACCGATTCTTTTTGCCAATCAACCTCCACTGATGCGATATGATCTATATGCTCAACGAGACGTTGATTACGCAGATAACCGATTGCAAGTTCTTCGGGATAGGTGCCTAAGGTCATTAAGGTTACCACTTCGTGTCCGTCTACTAGCAAAGTTAATGGCGATTCGCCTGCAACATTCACGGTACGATTTTGGTTATACTGATCTTGTGCTTGCACCGAAAATGTAGGTGACAATCTTTCATAGGTTCTCTGTAATGTCTTTTTCATTTTTCAGACACTTCGCATTGGTTTGAAGCTAATCAATAGTGAGGGCAACAATGTCAATGCACCAAGCAATGCAATCAGCATCGCAAGCCCAGTAAGCAAACCGAAGTAAATCGTCGGAATAAAATTGGATAATGCCAAAATGGAGAAGCCGGCAATAATTGTAATAGAAGTGTAATACATCGCTCGACCTATGCTGTTGTGGCATCGCTTGACTGTCTCTTGATAATCGTGATCATGAGCATATTCGCGTTTGAAGCGAACAATATAATGGATCGTGTTGTCTACTGATATACCGATACTAATCGCAGCGAGGGTAATAGTCATCAAATCAAGCGGTATACCCGCCCATCCCATTAGGCCTAAGACAACTGATGCTGAAAGTGCATTGGGAATAATCGCAATAATTGCAAGCGAGATAGATCTGAATAACAGCAAGAACATCAGGAATATCACGATAAGCACAGTTCCCAACGTTAAAATCTGCGATTGATATAAACTCTGTAGCATATTGTTATACAGCACCAGCATCCCCGAAAGCCTGAATTGGTCTTCGCTATAACCAAAATCAAGTAATTGCTGTCTGGATTGCTCGATTAATTCTTTGCGTTTTAGATTTTTATCCGAATCAATGACGCGCATGCTGATACGCACTTCGTTGCCGTCTTCGGAAATATAGGGTGAATAGAGTACTTTTTTGATATCTTCGGGGAGTAATTTACTGATAAAGGCAACCTCAAAGTCGTTGAGCGGCTTGCCGTCGTTCAATATCTCTACAAGTTCGGCCAATGTTGCTAGAGACAGCACTTTCCCAACTTCTGGTTTGTTATCAAAATAATCATGTATTCTCTTGATCTCTTGCAGTTTTACAGGGCTAATCCAGTAGTTCTCAAGGCTTTGTTCTTCACCTAGATAATCGCTTAAGAAATCTTCATCAAACGCTAAATCTATATCCTCTTCGCTGGTAGTCGGCGGCGATTCCTCTTGTGCAGCCATGGTATCGGGTGCGCTAAGTATCACATCAAACGGCGTAGTGCCGCCCAGCTCTCTATCTATTTCTAACATCCCCTTATAGATTTCGGTATCTTTATCAAAATAATCTATGAACCGATTCTCTACTTCCAAGCGGCTCATGCCGACGGCACCAATGATTGCCAACAATGCCGAAATCAAAATTATCGGATGATGGTATTTGCGACTTAAGTTTGAGAAAGTATTGGTTATCTTATAGGTAAAGTCTTTTTCGGTATATTCTTTGCTTCTTTTAGTCAGGCATATAAAGCTAGGGAATAGGGTAAACACTACAACAAACAATAGCACGATACCTATAGTCATAATATAACCAAAATCAATCACCGGGCGTATACCGCTCACCAATAGTGAAACGAATGCAACGATAGTCGTCAATGCCGCGTATAGACACGGGATATACATGAATTGCACGGTTTGTTTAGTCAATCCTAGAATACTGGTTTGGGGTTGTTTGGCTTGTAATTCTCGAAAACGCACTATTAAGTGCATTACCATAGACATCGCAATAATCATCAACAAAGAGGCAAAATTAGACGAGATTACGGTCACCCGTTGATCAAACAGGGCCAAAACACCCATCGTGGCAACAGCAGACAGCATCGAACACATCATCGCAATGCTAATCCAGCGCACACTCCGGAAAATAACGCCGAGTAAAACGATTAAAAATATGATAATGGCAGTGCCGAAAACTATCATATCGTTATACACCATCGTGATCATATCGGTAATAATCATCGGTAAGCCGCCTAAAAAAATAGAATTACTCTGCTGGTAGCGCGCAATAACCTCACGAATTTCCATAGTCATATTGCGTTCGTTTTGGGTATGTACAACCTGATAGTCTTTGAATGCGCGTTCTGCATCGGCCAGTGCTTGCTCGGAATAATCGTTGCCGCTGTATTTGAGCTCTCGTAATCGTTCGCGCTCGGCAAATAATCGCTTATAGGTTGCATCAGTTTCAAGATACGCAAGCAGCATCGCCGTGTTACCGTCAGGATTGAGCAGTAAATTTTCGTATAAAGGGCTATGCTTGAATTCACTTTGAGCAAGTTCCAAGTCCACATCCTTACTTTCTATGGTTTTGGTATTCTCCGATATTTCACCTAAACTGATTGGTGGGCTTTGCAATAGAGGCACATCGAGTAAAGATAATACGCGCTTGATGCCGGGGATAGCTGCGATATCGTCGGCAAAGCGGCGCATCTCTTCAAGTGTTTCCTTCTCAAATATTTGTCGTGGAGGAATAGGCTGGTATGTAATGGCAAAGAAATTATCCGCACCGTAGCGTTTGATTAACTCGCGATAATATTTGAGATCCTCGTCGTTTTCTAAGACCAGTGAGTCCGCCGAGGCATCTACTCTGAAATTGTTCAAATGACTTGCCAGCCAAGCAATTAAAGCGAGCAAGACAAACAATGCAATAACAGGTTTTCTAAATATCAGAAATTCATAGCATTGCCAAATTATTTTTTTCATTGTGCTTAGTGTCGGATGCGTGGTAGTATTTTGACTACTTTAATTGCATTTTTATGTGTTTTGACAACTTCAACAGGATGCCCTCCGATTAATATGCAAATTGCAGATTTAGGAATGAGTTCCAAATGCTCTAAGACTAAGCCGTTAATGGTTTTAGGACCGTCTTCGTTGAGCTCCCAACCCATCGTTTTATTCAACTCTCGTATATAGCAGCCACCGTCAACGATGACGCTGCCGTCCTTTTGTTGCGTAATCATTTTGTCGTAAGTTTTAGGATCATTAGTGAATTCGCCGATTATCTCTTCGAGTAAATCATCCATCGTTGCCAAACCTTGAACTTCGCCGAACTCGTCTGTCACTAATGCGACCCTCCGCTTGTTCTTCTTAAAACCCAGCAAAGTTTCGGTCAACGAGGTGTGTTCGCCAATATAATAGGGTGAGCGTGCCATTTCTCTTAGTGCATCGGCATTAAATTCCTTGATATTTGCCGATACAAGATGGCGCAGATGTAAAATACCGACGATGTTGTCAATCGTTTTATCGCATAGTGGTATACGCGTATAAATCGCACTGCTTATATTTTTTTCTATTTGTTCGGTTGGATCGGAAAGATTAATTGCATAGATTTCGGAGCGCGGCACCATGATGTCGGCAACCGTTTTCTTATCTAAATCCAATATACCCAGCAACATATTGCGATATTCTTTGGGAATGAGTTCTCCTGCGGTGGTCACCGCAGTGCGCAGTTCTTCGCGATTGAGTGCCTCCACGGTGTTTGCATTTCTTCGCACTCCCAGCAACCTGAGTAAGCCGTTGGTGAACAAATTACTAAACCTGATAAAAGGGTAGAGCAAGATACGTAATACTACATAGATTCGCCCGGCAATAGATGCCAATTTATCCGGGTACATCACGGCTATGGTTTTGGGTGTCATCTCGGCAAATATCAACAATAAGAAGGTCAGTACAAATGTCGCAACGGCTATGCCTATCTCGTTGTAGATACGGTAGCCTATGTATGCGAAGATTTGGGCAATCAGGATATTGACCAAGTTGTTTCCTAATAGAATCAAGGCAATAAGTTGATCCGGTTTTTTCAAGAGTTTCAACACTCTATTTGCATCTTTATGGCCAGCTTTGGCTCGGTGAACCAAACGATAACGGTTCGCTGCCATCAATGCCGTCTCTGAACCGGAAAAAAAAGCGGATAAGAAAAATAAAAATATAACGATTAAAATCGGTATATAAAGTGGGATGTCTTCCAACATTGAGATTTTATATTCTGTCGAGTATAACTTCCAAGACGAATTTACTACCTAAATAGCCTAATATCAATAGCCCAGTGGCAATTAGAACCAAGCGAACCGCAATACTTGTGCGCCACCCGTACAATTGCTTGCCAAACAAAACGATGCCAAAAACCAACCAAGCCATTGCCGATAATACGGTTTTGTGCATCAAGTGCTGTGCAAAAAGGTCTTCGTGATAAAGCCATCCGCTTACTAAACCTATTGTCAGTAATAAAATACCCCACTTGATTAGGGCAAATAGAAAAGATTCCATTGCATCAAGTGTCGGTAGTGTGGACATTAGTTGATGTTGAGATTGATCTTTTAGCTTTAAGTAACTAATTTGACGATAGATTGCTAAAGCCTGTATGCTTGCCATGACAAGCAGATTATACGCTAATAGCGATGTGATGATATGTAGCTGTATGCCCGGTGAGATGGTGTCAATGACTAGTTTGTCGGCGGTTTCTATAGGAGCCAGTGCCACGCAAACAGCGGTTATCGGCAAGATAATCATTCCCAGTGCTGCGAGTGCTTGTCGTGTGCAGATAATGAACAAAATCAGCGAAATCAGTAATGCCGATAGCGAAATTGCATTGAATAACGATAAGTCTATACCGTGCGAAGTAATGATTGCAGGCATCAAAGCACTAGTGTGGCAAAGCATTGCTAGCAACCAAAGCGATAATGGAGCTTTTGCCGCAATGCCCAAACCTGAGCGCACACTACGAAACAGCATGAACGCTGTTATCAAATATAAGGCAATAGAAGCTAAGCTAAAGAACAGAACCATGACATCCTGCAGTTATGTGTATCATGGGTCAATTATAGCAAATAGCAGGGCAGTGCAATGGGTTTATTGAATGTTTGTTGGGTGAGGAGGTTGGAGTATAGTATTCTCTTTGAAACCATCAATGAAAGGAGTGATGACTGATATTGCCTATATATGATGTTCCTCGTACAAATAGTTGACAGTCTCAATACGTTGTTATACGATGAAACTGAAATTATTTAACTTTAATTCATTATGAAAGTTTTCAAATTACTTTTTTGTTTTTTAGTTGTGCAGTTAACATATGTTGTTTTTGCACATGACCAAGGAACTCAAAATGGAGAACGACAAAGTCTAGTTTGTGATAGCTGGGGCAATAACTGTTTAGTGGATAGAAGCAAACTTAAGGATTTAGAGGAAGAGATAAAAAGTCTTGAATTAGAACTAGGAATTCCATCAACAGAAGAAAAAAGCTTAGGTTGTTGGCTTCCTGGCAACTGCTTAGAGTCAAAAGAAGATATTCTAAATCGAGAGAAATACTTAAAATCATTACAAAAACAGCTTAATGAGAGAGAATCAGTCGCCAAACAACCATAACTAGATATAACGCCTCAAGAAAGATACCGGAAGTATCCGATACTGAGGCAAGGAATGAGACTGTCATTTATTTTGTGTAACTTTGTTCTCTTCAATATCAAATCTACCTGGCTATCAATAAATTAGTTCTTCGTATTGGCAGAGTCCAACGGACAGAAGCCTTTATTGTCGCCAAATAAACTATCTTTGATGCCAACGTTCGGAAATATCTTGCGATTATGGATTAATTTTTCTAATCTCTGACAAGTAATATAATCAAAATTATTGCATGGAACTTTCTAAAAATACTTTTATCCGTAGCTTAATACCTATAATCACGGCTAGCACATATGTCTCCATGGCATCGTTATGCATAACATCTATATAGACTTTATTCGTACCGTAAAACAGCGGTTTTATGGTAACCGTATCGCCACTAGAAACAAGATGATTGATGACGATGCCGTCATCCGGCGTATAACGTACTCTGATAGTGCGACCAGCTGCAGCCCTAGGCCTTATAGTGACAGTGGTCATAGTATTTTCTACATTTACTCTGTAGTATAAGTTGATAACCCTAAAGTTGGGTTTTAGCTCTAGCATCTGCTCATTTGCTTCCACTGCAAGTCTAGTTAAAGTCGCCGTACTTAAACGTCTGACGACCAAGTTGTAATCTTTACTAGCCGTACCGTCTTTCGTGGTTACCGACACGGTGATTGTATTGTCGCCTACGCTCAGTGGCACCCAAGGATTCCTTTCACCATTGAAAGTCATCTTATTTGAAGGTCTATCTGCCTTCGCTTTTATTCTAATTTGGTCTGCATTTGTTTTCACGGTTGCCCGATAATTTGCCGTTTCATCCGAACATCCTCTGAAGGTCGAGCTAAGTAATCCTGAGGATAAGGAGAGAGCTGTTAAGCAAGGTTCTAATCGTGTCACAACTAAGGTATATCTTGTCGTCGCTTGATTGTCCCGCGTACTGACTGAAATGACTATGGTATTGTCTCCTACATTCACAGGCACTGCTTTTCCGGTCATAGGGCTTCCGTTGGCAATAATGGAAACCTTATGTCTGGCACTATTGGCTGTGGGAGTTAATCTAATTCGTTTTATATCGCTTTCTACGGTTGCGGCATATCTTATTGACGCATTATTGCATCGATCTGGATTGCCGAAGTTCGGGCTGAGTGATCCTGGGGATAAAGCAAGGGCGGTCAAGCAGGGTTCTAATCGTGTCACAACTAAGGTATATCTTGTCGTCGCTTGATTGTCTCGCGTACTGACTGAAATGACTATGGTATTGTTTCCCACATTCAAAGGAACTACATTTCTAGTTATAGATCTTCCATTAGCGATAATAGTAACCTTATGTTTGGCACTATTGGCTGTGAGAGTTAATTTAATCTGTTTTATATCGCTTGCTACGGTTGCGGCATATCCTATTGATGCATTACCGCATTGATCTGGATTGCTGAAGGTCGGACTAAGTGATCCTGAGGATAAAGCAAGGGCAGTCAAGCAAGGTTCTAATCGTGTCACAACTAAAGTATATGTTGTCGTTGCTCGATTGTCTCGCGTATTTACTGCAATAGCTATGTTATTGTCTCCCACATTCACAGGAGCTGTTTTTCCGGTTATAGATCTTCCATTGGCAGTAAGGGTAACCCTATGTCTGGTACTATTGGCTGTAGAAGTTAATCTAATCTGTCTTATATCGCTTGCTACGGTTGCGGCATATCTTGTTATTTCCCCACTAAAGCTGGGATTGAGTGTTCCCGTGGATAAAGACAATCTGGTCAAAGCAGGGCTTCGGCGTGTAACTTTCAAGGTGTATTTCGTCGTTGCTCGATTGTCTCGTGTACTTACCGAAATGACTATGTTATTGTCTCCCACATTTACAGGAACTGTACTTCCGGTTATAGAGCTTCCATTGGCGGTGATGATAATCCTATGTTTGGCACTATTGGCTGCGGGAGTTAATGTGATTTGTTCTATATCACTTTGTACGGTTGCAGCATATCGTGTTGATGCATCGCTACATTGATTTGCATCACCGAAGATCGGACTAAGTGATCCCGATGATAAGGAAAGGTCAGTTAAGCAGGGTTTTAATCGTGTCACAACTAGGGTATATGTTGTCGTTGCTTGATTGTCTTGTGTCCTGACTGCAATGGTGATGGTATTGTCGTCCACATTCAGGGGAACTGAATCTCCAGTTATAGAACTTCCATTGGCGGTGATGATAATCCTATGTTTGGCACTATTGGCTGTGGGAGTCAATGTGATTTCTCCTATATCGCTTGCTACGGTTGCGGCATATCTTGTTATCTCCCCACTAAAGCTGGGATTGAGTGTTCCCGTGGATAAGGACAACCCAGTCAAAGCAGGGCTTCGGCGTGTAACTTTCAGGGTGTATTTCGTTGTTGCTTGATCGTCTCGTGTACTCACTGAAATGACTATGTTATTGTCTCCCACATTCACAGGAACTGCATTTCCGGTTATAGATCTTCCATTAGCAGTAATAGTAACCCTATGTCTGACACTATTGGCTGTGGGAGTTAATGTGATTTCTCCTATATCGCTTGCTACAGTTGCTGTATACTGAAATCTCTCTCTATTAAATCTGGGGTTGAGTGTTCCCGTGGATAAGGACAACCCAGTCAAAGCAGGGCTTCGGCGTGTAACTTTCAGGGTGTATGTCGCTGTTGCTTGATCGTCTCGCGTACTTACCAAAATGACTATGTTATTGTCTCCCACATCCAGAGGAACTGAATTTCCGGTTATAGATCTTCCATTGGCGGTGATGATAATCCTATGTTTGGCACTATTGGCTGTGGGAGTTAATGTGATTTGTCCTATATCGCTTGCTACGGTTGCGGCATACTGAAATCTCCCTCTATTAAATCTAGGGTTGAGTGTTCCTGAAGATAAAGACAACCCGGTCAAAGCAGGACTTCGGCGTGTAACTCTCAGGGTGTATTTCGCTGTTGCTTGATTGTCTCGTGTACTTACCGAAATGACTATGTTATTGTCTCCCACATTCACAGGAACTGCATTTCCGGTTATAGATCTTCCATTAGCAGTAATAGTAACCCTATGTCTGACACTATTGGCTGTGGGAGTCAATGTAATTTCTCCTATATCGCTATCTACGGTTGCAGCATATTGTGTTGTCGCATCACTACATTCATTTGCATCATCACTGAAGGTTGGGCTGAGTGATCCTGAAGATAAAGAAAGGTCGGTTAAGCAAGGTTCTAATCGTGTCACAACTAGGGTATATGTTGTTGTTGCTTGATTGTCTTGTGTCTTGACTGCAATGGTGATGATATTATCGTCCACATTCAAGGGAACTGAGTTTGTATTTATGGAATTTCCATTAGCGGTAATAGTAACCCCATGTCTGACACTGTTAGCTGTGGGAGTTAATGTGATTCGTTCTGTATCGCTTGCTACGGTTGCGGAATATCTTATTATCTCTCCACTAAAGCTGGGGTTGAGTGTTCCCGTGGATAAAGACAACCCGGTCAAAGTAGGACCCCGGCGTGTAACTTTCAGGGTGTATGTCGTTGTCGCTCGATTGTCTCGTGTACTTACTGAAATGACTATGTTATTGTCTCCCACATTAAGAGGAACTGAATTTCTGGTTATAGCTCTTCCATTAGCAGTAATAGTAACCCCATGTCTGATACTATCGGCTGTAGGAGCTAATGTGATTCGTTCTATATCGCTTGCTACGGTTGCGGTATATCTTGTTATCTCCCCACTAAAGCTGGGGTTGAGTGTTCCTGTGGATAAAGACAACCCGGTCAAAGTAGGGCCCCGGCGTGAAACTTTCAGGGTGTATTTCGTTGTCGCTTGATTGTCTCGTGTACTTACTGAAATGACTATGTTATTGTCTCCCACATTCACAGGAACTAGATTTCCGGTTATAGCTCTGCCATTAGCAGTAATAGTAACCCTATGTCTGGCACTGTTAGCTGTAGGAGTTAATGTGATTCGTTCTGTATCACTTGCCACGGTTGCGGCATATCGTGTTATCTCCCCACTAAAGCTGGGGTTGAGTGTTCCCGTGGATAAAGACAACCCGGTCAAAGTAGGGCCTCGGCGTGTAACTGTCAGGGTATATATCGTTGTCGCTCGATTGTCTCGCGTACTTACCGAAATGACTATGTTATTGTTCCCCACATTCACAGGAACTGAATTTCCGGTTATAGAGCTTCCATTAGCGGTAATAGTAACCCTATGTCTGGCACTGTTAGCTGTAGGAGCTAATGTAATTCGTTCTGTATCGCTTGCCACGGTTGCGGCATATCTTGTTATCTCTCCACTAAAGCTGGGTCCGAGTGTTCCTGAAGATAAAGACAACCCAGTCAAAGCAGGGCTTCGGCGTGTAACTTTCAGAGTATATGTCGTTGTTGCTCGATTATCTCGTGTACTTACCGAAATGACTATGTTATTGTCTCCCACATTCACAGGAACTGAGTTTCCGGTTATAGATCTTCCATTGGCAGTAATAGTAACCCTATGTCTGGCACTATTGACTGTAGGGGTTAATATAATTTGTTCTATATCGCTTGCTACAGTTGCGGAATATCTTGTTATCTCTCCACTAAAGCGGGGTTTGAGTGTTCCCGTGGATAAAGACAACTTGGTCAAAGCAGGGCTTTGACGTGTAACTTGTAATTTGTAGGTTGATGTCGCATAGTCCGGTAATTTTACTTCTATAACGATGGTATTGTTTCCTACATCTAACGGAATTTCAAAAGAATTAATCTGAAGTCCCTCAGAATCTTGATCTTGCATACCGTTGACTGTAACTGATTGGCTTCCAATATTGCGTGTGATTGATATAGGGAATGTCTCCACATCGCTGTCGACGGTTGCTGAATAGGAATATATATTACTAGTAAAGGCCGAGCTTAATTCACTTACTGACCGTAGTACCCTGATATTTTTTAGAGTATTCTCTAATTTTTCTGCTCTTAATGTGAACAGGGATGAAGACAAAATACTACTTCCTTTTAAGAATCGTGTTCCTATTGCTTCCTTATCAGAGATAAGGATATAATCTACTGTCGCATCAGTTTCTAATGCTGGATATAATGAATTGATATCTTTTGCTGATTGAAATATATAACGATTCGGCGTGTGTCTCTGAATTTCAGAATATCTCCTAGAACGAGGCAAAGAACCAACGGTTTCTGTTAAGGTTAACTTTCGCGATGCCATTGTAATAACATGCCTTTGCCTAAAATTATAAATTGAAAATGAACTAGAAGCTACTACTATTGTGGAAGTTACTGTCCAAATTCCTCGAGGATTAAAATTTTGTTGTGCAAGCCGTATTGCATCAACGATGTAAGTATTCATTTTATTACCGTCTGCGGTCTGCACCTTCACGGTAATCTTATTATTGCCAGAACTCAAAGGAATAGTCGCGGTTTTAGTTATCGGATCACCATTGACAGTGATATTTGCTGTACCATCCTCAGTGCTAAATCTTAGCGTAAGTTGGCGGGTATTATGAGGCACGGCTGCAAAATATCTAGGGATTGAACCATCAAAACTTGGATGGAGTGTTCCCGTAGATAAAGAAAGACCTGACAAACGGCTAGATGGAGGAATGTTAGTATAAACAGGACGTGCCGAGTCGTCACAGTTGGAAGTATTTTGGGGGTAATATCTATTGCCTTGGCTTAGTGCACAACTAACACGACCATCTTCAGCGATTTTATCAAACCGAGTTGCAAAACCGACGCATCGGTTGTCCTGACCGTGTGTTAGCACTGCACGAACTCGATATCTAGGGTTCCATATTGGACTACCTGATGCACCGGGTAATATTCCTCCAACTTTAGCTCTTATTCTATAATGTGTACAGCCGGCTATGTTTTGACAAGAGTCAAAAAAAGTTTTCGCTCTACTTTCATAATCTATTGCTCTTGCGTTTTCTATTGCGGTAACGCCAAACTGAGCGTAGTTTTGTATTGTACTTCTTGCATGATGCAGAGTTTCCAGAGTGTCATCAACTGCCAGTCGCGTGGAGGAAATTGAGCCTAACAAATAAGGAGAAGTCGCCGGAAACGGCAAGCCATCCACTCGTTGCAGGGTACTTCTATTAACCCAAAGTAATGCCCAATCGGCAGTCTCACTTGCAGCGATAAACTTGACATCACTTCCTACGAGTCGCTCGCTAGGAGCAGAACAGCGGGAGAGACTATTGTAGATTTCTGCATCAACATCACTTCCTCTTTGTGTGTTTTGGGAAAAGCCAGGATAAATACAATGAAATGCGGTTAAAAAATATAATGCTCCATCACTTCTGAGATTATTCAGAAAACCACCAGTGCATGTACCTGTGTTATCATTCGGATCAGTATAAAGCATGTAACCTATTGCTCTATGCACACGACGACCATCTCTAAAATCACATAAATCGTTGAATACAGAACATACACTCTGTTGTAGTTGCTGCGCTTGTTGACTTTGTTGCGACCGTTGTGCTTGTTGTGACTGTTGTTCAGAATAAAGGCTATGGCTCGGAAGGTCTCCGTTTACATCTCTGAAATAGTGATTTATGGATTTGATTTCAAACGGGAAAGTATTAGGTTTGAGGTTGCTATCTTGAGAAATCCATACTTCAATGACGATGGTGTCTCCGGGCACTCTTGTCACCCAGAAGTTTTGCGGATCTGTGGAGGTATCACCCAGATATTCATCTATATGGCTGGTCACTGCTTTTTGCCCAGAGTATATCTTTATCTTCAGTTTGGGAGGCAAGACCGCTTTATAAAAGAAAGCCTGCATCCCAAGTGCGTCTGGCGATTTGATATGGAGTTGCCAGATATTGAAGGTTTTTTTGGTGCCTAGCAGTTTCCAGTTAGAGGTTGCGACTGAGACATCGCGCTTAATCGTCACATAGGTGCGCCTCTTATCTTGGATCAAGTTAGCAATTTCTTGTTCTTCTTGGTCGTTTAGTTGGGGTAAAACAAGTGTCGCACTGGAAGGGTAAAGCCACATCATCTCTCTTGCACTCTCTACTACGGCAGGTTGAAAAAATGTGCCGGGCGACATAGGGACATCGGCTTCTACTGTCGTGGCAACGAGCAAGAATATTGCCGAAACTGTTATTCTTAGATGTTCTCTCATTTACTTAAATTTTTAGTTACTATACTAATTCATAAATGTCAGCAAACGTATTGACTAAAATAATAAAGAGGCTATAATACATCAAATATCAACTTAGCTCAACTAACATTCAATTAAATCATAGGAGAATAAAAGTGAATTTTATAAGCATAAACCGTAATAAATTTTGGATAATTTTCGCTCTACTAGTCTTAGTGATACAGACAGGATGTCTTAGCCAAACTAGTCTAGGACTAGGAGGTTCCATGGTTACTGGTAGTGCGGCGGATACTACTGAAATTTCCCAAGCAAAAGCAAATAGCGAATCTACAAATGCTTCCAGTGCCTCGCAAGGCGAGGCAAAAGAATTGCCAAAATGTATCAAACCTATTGCTAAGGTTGCTCTAATAGAGGATGATGCTGCTAGGCAAAGATACAGTTATGTGCTAAGCCAAAACGGACTACCACCATCGCCATTGTCCTTGCTACGTCTTATGTTGCAACAATCCAACTGTTTTCAGATTATTGACAGAAACAGAGGCATGCAGGCTAGCCTTCAAGAACAACAACTCGCGGAGCAAGGCATGCTTAGGGCAGACAGTGAAACGGCTAAAGGTCAAATGATGACACCAGACTACACGATTACTCCTAATATCGTTTTTTCTGAAGATGATGCAGGAGGAGGGATAGGTGCAGCAGGTGCTTTACTTCCTGGCATTGCTGGTGTTTTAGGCGGACTAAAAGTTTCTAAAAAAGAAGCTCAAGTTGTACTATTCTTAGTTGATAGTCGCACTAGTCTTCAAGTGGCTGCCTCAGAAGGAAGTGCCAAAGTATCTGATCTTGGTTTCGCAGGATTAGGGGTCACAAGCCTGCTTGCAGGTGGTGGCGGTGCTTGGGCAAAAACAAACCAAGGCAAAGTATTAGCAGCGGCCTTTTTGGATGCAACTTCTAAAATGATAAATATCATTCGTGGTATATAGTAGAATCTCTAGAAACTATTAAATACTATTCCCCCCAATTCTGCAATATAGTTTGCCGGATAATATTCTAGGAATAGAATCCGGCAAACCGACCCAGAATGCCTTTGTAGAAAGTCTCAACGGCAAGTTCTAAAATATATTGATCTTATTGACGCGGAAGCTAAAGCTAATTTGAAAAAAACAAAGCGAGCTTAGCCTGACTAGTCTCCCTAAATTAAAAACGAGTGAAAAAAGCCAGCGAAAACAGCAAACTGGTAGTATCGGAGGTATCTGATATCGAGGCAAAGTGGTTGTTGATATTGCAAGTTCAGTGTTATACTTTCATTGTGTGGCAGGTGGGGGCGAGTGAAATTAGGTTAGGCTTTAAGTTCATTCGGCTACGGCAAATACCTAACTGTTCTGCAAGAATTAGCCTGCCACGCACTCTAGCCCTAGTAATTCTTATATAGCAAAATTCCAACTCGCTTGTGGTCTATATATCTTGATTTTGCTGCTATAGCGTTCCAAAACAAGTTGCTGCTCGCATTTTTTTTAACTATTACCAGCATGTGTCTCTTACCCTTAAAAAATTTAAAAAACTGATAACGGAAACCATCACTATATTCGGTCAACCAAATCTCACTCGGATCAGTTAATGTAGGAAGGATAAAGTTAACATATCTTTCTCCTTGAGCTGCGCGATTTAGCACAACGTGTCTCAGTGGCTTTTTTTTAATAACAACTTGCCCTAGAGGAGTGTGCACAATTCTTTTATTGATCATAGTTTTTAGTCATTATGTCGATTATATGAAGGATTATATCAAATTCATTTATGTTTTTTACCTTTCGGCTATGACGCAATATGCTACAATATTCACTCATTTAACTAAAAGGAGACAAATTATGAGAAACGAGGAAATGACAGTAAACCAAGCATACAAAGAACTGAAGGGCGACATTCAAGACATGGCTACCAAGCATGACTTAGCATACAAAGAACTTAAAGACGATATTCAAGGCATGGCGACTAAGGCTGACTTGAACGAACTCCGCGATGAGTTTAAGGCTGACATGTCAAAAATGCGCACTTGGGTTATTAGCTTGTTTATTGGTGCGGTAGTCATCATGGGAACGCTTGTTGGAGCTTACGCCAACATGACGATCGCGCTACTCAGATAAACATTTCTCAAGAACTTTCACACAAAGAAACGCCAGCTTTTGCTGGCATTTTTATTAGCTTAACAATTTAACATAATATATATTATGCGAAGTTAATTAATTGGCTATGAGGGTTTCAATTCGTTGTTGCGCCTTGCTAGCCATATCAGTATCTATTTCAGTCCCGACAAAGTCTCTGTTTTCTAATCGTGCCGCAACACCAGCCGATCCTGATCCTGCGAAAGGATCAAAAACCAGAGCACCTTCAGGCGAAAAAATACGTATTAAATGTTGTAGTAAATCGATTGGTTTTGTTGTCATATGACCATGCCTCTGCCGTGGTTTTTGAGCGGGAATCACCGTCCCTGGGAAGCGACTAGGTTCTATCAGTGGATTATGCGGATCAATTAAACCAGTTTCCCATTTATCCCAATTATCGACAAACGTTCCTTCACGCGGTGCTTGAGCCATTACAATTAGTTCACATTGTGGTTTGAGTTGCGGAGTCTTTCTTCCTCCAAGTTTTTTTATTAACCTTTTCTTTTCGGATTCTGGAATACGCCGCTTAAGGATAAAATGTTCTTGTGAAAATGCCTTTGCTTGACCTTCATAACGCCATGCCAAGATATCTCTAATCTCAAAACCAGCCATTTCTATAGCCATAGCCGTGCGATGTGCAAGACGATTTTGCGCAAAGCAAAGAACAAATCCACCGGGTTTAATCAATCTTATCCATTCTTGCGCGATTGGCTGTAAGAATGATTGCAGTTTTTCGCCTTGGGTCACATCAAATTTCATTCCTACAGGTAGCGACCCAACTACACCCCCAGGTCTTAATCTACTCGCAAGAGCATCGTTATTCCACTCGTCCCCCATTCCATCAATAAAATAAGGTGGATCAGTCATGATAAGAGAAACACTAGAGTCTCTCATTGTCGGCATATATTTGCGACAATCCTTTGCCACAATCCAATGAGCCTTTTTCTGTCTTGGTTTGATACAAGATTGTAATTCAAAAGATAAATGAGGTTGCATTTTATATCGCTAGCGTTGATTAATATGTACTATTGATTTCCATCAGTATATGATACTTGTATTATATTGAATACTATATACGGCATAAAAGGAATCTCCAATATCAAATTTGAGGAATTGACTGAAAAATTATTGTAGTGGGCCTTCCAAAAATACTTTGACGCGGATGCGTAATGCAGATGCCTCTATGTTGACAATGTAATCTGCTTCGGTGTAGTCGTCTTCGGTGTCATCGGCACGTCTTACTACGATGACAATTTGGGCACCTCCCCCTGCCAATGGGATGTCATCAGAAATGGTGACAGGGTCTGCATTTGCCACTAGATTCACAGGTTCCACTAGATTCACAGGACTATCACTATCAACATAGTTGATCGTGCGATCATTGCCCAGCCGGATGCTTTGGATACTGACACCGGTAGCAGTCACCGATGCCGATGCCGTAGTATTTTCAATCCGACCAGTCGCTTTGCCGATATAGACGGTTCCAGAGTCGTCGTCGGGGTCTATCTCAACGCTGATATCACGCATCGCTAGCACAAACCCTAAGGTTGTCCTATCCATCGCCGAAGCACGCGATACAGTCACGTTATAGGCCCTCTGCACTGTGGTATCTTGTGCGGTCACTAGTATGAGGATTTTTTTATTCTCACCTTCGGCGAGCGTAATTGACAGAGATCCCTGACGGTTGCGATCACCAGTCTCTCCACTCGTTGCTTCGCTGATTGTCAGCGTTGCATCTGCATTATTAGCCATCGCAGTTAGGGTTGTATTGGCTACATTACTAGGTAGTTCTATGAGGTAGCTGGTTTGTTGATTTGACAGTGCAGGATCAAAACTAAATTCCGGCATCAATAACCCCGACGAAACTTCCAGCATACTCAACCGCGTATCTTGGTTCAGTTGGCGCGTAATCGTCACCGTATAGGTCTTGCTCGTCTCCAGATCTTGAGCGAGCACCTTGATTTCGATTACTTTCCGCTGCTCTCCTTCGGCAAAGGAAATATCTGTGTCTATTGCGGTTTTATCCGATGAGATGCCCGATACTGCGGTGTCGTCTACCGTAAACTCTACAATCGTCGCACTGCTATGTGCTGCTTGCGCTGTCAATCTAACCGTAGATGCCTGGGTGCCGATTACCGGGTTGGGAATTTCTACTGCAAAGCTATTATTAACCCCAGTCAAGTCGGCAAAGTTAGAGAGTTTGGTGGTACCATCAAATATTTCCAAAGCACTCAAATCGGCATTGTCGCTCACTTCGCGGGTCGCAGTCACCCTATAGGTATTTGTCGTCACACCCGCTGCTGTCAGCACCACTTCAATGACTTTGGTCTGTCTGACATTCAATCGGACTGAAACACTCCCGTCATCGGCTTGTGCTAGTTCCATGTCTTCGTCAAAAATCGTATAAGCAGTCCTTTGGTCTGCCTCTGGTAGCATTGGTTTGACGGTGAGCGTCGTATTATCGTTTGCAACCGTCACCGTATACTCATTCACAAAGGGATCAAATTGGTACGGATCGTCAGCCTTGAGGCCGGTCAATTCCAAAGCCTCTAAAATGATCAGATCGGCTATGTCTATGGTATAACTTTCTTCGGTGTAGCCGTCTTCGGTGTTATCAATGCGTCTTAGTACGATGACGATGCTAATTCCCTCTTGAGACAAAGGAATAGCATTAGAAATAGGAATTAAACTTACGCTTAAGGTTTGGATCGTTCCGTCTTTGATACGCTCGTTGCTATCTACTAGGATGCGCTGCACACTTACATCGGCGGCGGTTGCCGATGCCGAAATTATGGTTTCGCTAGTCACACTGCTAATTTCGCCAGTATATCGGGTTCCGGAGTTGGGATCCTCGGTTAGAGTGATGCCGGTCATTTCAAGCATAAATCCTAACGAAGTTCTATCCATCGCCGAAGCACGAGATACGGTCACGGTATAGGTTGTTGCCATCATTTGAGTATCCTGTGCAGTCACCACTATGGTGATTACTTTACTCTCACCTGCGTCAACCGTAATCGGCAGATCACGACTGTTGGCAGGACTCGTTGTATTATTCCCTTCGCTGATTGTCAGCGTTGCGTTCGCATTATTGGCAACCGCAGTTAGGGTTGTATTGGCTACATTACTAGATAGTTCTACAGAATAGCGGGTTTGTTGATTTTCCACCGTAGGATCAAAACTAAATCCCGGTACTGATTCATCCGGTGAGATTTTCAGCATACTCAGCCGTGTGTCTTTGCTCGGTTGGCGCGTAATCGTCACCGTGTAGGCCTTGGTCGTCTGCCCGTCTTGAGCGGTCACCTCAATTCTAGCTATCTTAGTTTGACCTTCATCTAAAGATATAGCGTCGCTGATCTCTGCGTCAGTATCGTTTATCGTGAAGTCTGTAATCGTCGCACTGCTATGTGCTGTCTCTGCTTCCAACCTAACACTTTCCGCTTTGTCTCCGACTACCGGATTAGTAATTTCATACATATAACTCGTGTTTATTGCCAGATTATCAAAGTCAGTAAGTGTGGCTCCGTTTGACACTACCCTCAAAGCACTCAAATCGGCATTGGTGCTCACTTCGCGTGTCGCACGCACCACATAGCTAGTGGTCGTTCCGTTTGATGCACGAGGTACCACAGTAATGATTTTTGTTTGACCTACATTGAATGGAACTGAAAATCTGCCAACTTCGTCTGGTAGCAACTGTCGCAACTCTATGCCTGCGCCTGCCTCAAGAACCGTATAGGTGATATCGCTATCATTCGAGCTAGGTATCACGGTGAGTGCTGGTCTATCGTTTGCAACCGTCACCGTATAGCTTCTCACAGCGGTATCAAACATATAATCAGCAAGGTTGCTAAGCCCGTTGAGTGTCAAACTATCCAAAGTGACCGGACGAACTGCGGTCACGATATAGCCTTCGGTTGTCACTCCGTCGGCTGCGGTCACCACGATCCCAATCATGTTTGCTCCATAATCTAGAGGGAAGCTTTGACCTACGTTACTAGTTAGAGCGGTGTTGTTAGCTTCGATCATTTGCCCAGTCTTGGCACTGACCGTCAGTGTAAGCTCTTCTCTAATGCGACCCACTACCCTATAACTTTTCATATCGGGGCTGAAGGTTGGTTCTAATCTACCCGGCAACACGCTAATACCGTCTAATTCGGTATCTGAGTTCACACGGCTTAATACCACGGTATAAGTTATCATCGGTGCTGTGGTATCTTGCGCGGTCACGACGATGGTAATCGTTGTCGTCTCGCCTAGTGTCAAAGCTATCTCCGAACTCTCTGCACCTTTTCTTATCAATTCGCCCATGGAAATCCCTGCCCTAAACATCTCTACTTTGTTTGCAAAAGGATGTGTGGTCGGTTTTATTCTGACACCGCTCACGGTACCGGAGAACTCGTGACTGATTATAGTATCGGTTAGCGAGTCAAAAATCACTGGGTCAACCCCACCCGGCGGCTGTGGTAGCAATTCTAATCGTGACAAGCGCGCATCGGTACTCGGGTCGCGACGCACCGTCAAAGTATAATCTTGTGGCGCAGTATTGGGATCTTGCGCAGTTATTCTAATCCTTAATTGTTCGCTAGCACCGGGATCGTCTATGGTAAATTCCCTGCTAGCCCGACTGGTTGCAGAGTTTGTTTGCTCGTCTAAAGTGATTGTCACCATCGCTTTAGGACTATTTGATTCTACAATCACGCTAACATTCTCAGTATTTTCGCTTATGTTCGCAGTATAAGTTCCATCGTCATTCCTGGTTGCATCATTGCCATTGACGGTGATACCTTTCAAGTCCACATCGGTACTCGGATCTCGGTTCACTTCCAAGGTATAGGTTTGGCTTATGCTTGGGTTTTGCGCGGTCACGATGATGTCAAAAGTTTTACTGTCGCCGGTATCGGCTATGCTGATTGACCTAGTTACACTTCTTTGACCATTATCTTGAGTTTGAGTATCTCCTTGCTCACGAATGACCAGTGTGGCTTGCGAATGTCTAGTGCGTGCATTTATGTCGGTAGTCATTACATTCTCGCCTATGGTTGCGGTATATGCGGTTGTGGCATCGTCTAGTTGTAATGCAACGCCGCCGACTGTTAGCGAACTCAATCCAGTATCCGAACTGCTCTCTCGGGTTATTAGTAAGCTATAGGTCGCAGATGTCACCTCATCCCCGGCGATGACTTTGATAGTTATAGGGGCTTCGGCAGTATCCAATGCGGCAGCGAGCATCAAATCCAAACTCGGCGCAGACATTGCTGCTTCGCCGTTTATACTCACCGTCGCAGCACCGTCAGAGGCTCGCGGCAACACTCTGATGCGATTTACATTCTGAACTTCAAGCCCCGCTATTCCTCTGATAACTGCCGAGTAGGTGGTACTGCCCTCTTCGGGTGGAATCACTTCCACCGGTAGCGATGTATACATGCCGTCTCTATCTACCTGAAATCCGATCGTCCCTAAGTCTGCATTCGTTCTACGCGGATCGGCGCGTGTCACGAACATGGTGTAGCCTTTGGTCGTGATATCATCTTGAGCAGTAACCACGATACGAACCCGAACACGATTTACTGCTCCAGTCTCCCGCAACTCAAATTCACTGCTGATCATACCAGTGCGCGTTGCAATATCTTCTACACCGTCTATGCGTAGTTTAATTTTTGCTTGCGGATGCGCTTCGGCAGACACCGTCGCACGATCACTCGCATTAGAAACTTCTATATCGTAGTTTCGTTGCTCAGTTGCAAAAGTGAGTAGATTGACATCGTTCACATCAAGCAACAGCAAGCGTCTCAAATTGTTATCGGAACTCGCAGCGCGCTGCACCCTCACGGTATACTCTCGGTTTGTCATGCCGTTTTGGGCAGTCACCACAATCGTAATCGTCGTAGCACCACCTTCGGGTATGGCTACAGCTTGAGTATTGCTCGCACCGCTTTGAACCTGTTCACCATCGTTGTCGCCCGGAATCTGCACCTTGATATCTGCCCTACTGTTTTGTGCAGTCGCTTGGATCAATATCTGCGCAACCGAATTATCTATATCCAAAGTTGCTCTAGGATTAGACGGTTGAGCATCGCAGCTGCTATTGAAAGTTGTGCTATCTGCACGACTATTGTCTGCGCTGTTTAGAATCGCTAACGATGCCAAACAATCATTGCTACTTTCTGCGCGACTGATAACTAGAGTATAACTTTCAGAGAACCCGACATCCTGCGCAGTCACTTCAATTGTTAGAGTTTTAGTATCTCCGGTCTCGGCTAGGCGGACACTACTCGTTGCCGATGTCATTGCACTCTCAAGCGTATTAACACCCTCTTTGATTGCCACCGTTGCATTGGAGTCTCCGGCAACCGCAACCACCGAAACATCTGCCATATTCTCGCCTACATCGGCAGTGTAGGTTCCATCGCTCTGCTCAACGGCAGCAGTGCCAGCCACGGTCAAACTTCCCAAACTCACATCTTTGCTCAGTTCCAGACTAACGGTCAGCGTGTATGTTCGACTCGTTGTGTCTTGCGCGATTACAATGATCGTGATCTCCTCAGGCTCAGTGTTGCTTATACCGACAGAGGTTAATGATGCAGTTCGGCTAGGGCCTGCCTCGACACCGTCGCTGGTTCTAAGCAATACCGTTGCATTCGGATGCTCGGCCATCGCCGACACCGAAAAACTCGTTGCAGTTGTAGCCAGCATTGCGGTATAGTTGTTGGTTCCTGGGACTCTGGTTGCAGCGGTACCCGAAACTGTCGGAGGGGCACTCAAATTAATATTGGAATTCGCCTTGCGAGCTATATTTATCATATAGGTGCGCATCGTTCTTTTATCCGATGCGGTTAGCTTGACTGATATCGTATTGCTCCCTACATCCAAATCTATACACTCGCTAGGCTCGCGGTTGTTCTTGCCAACAAAGTAATTTTCCTCAGGGGTATCCCCGCTTTTGGTAATTTCAATCGTTGCCCGGTCATCGGCTGCTGCCGGAGTCACCCTGATACACTCTATCTCGTTTTCCTGTTCGGGCAAGGTGTACGATAGTGTATTGGCAGCAAAGTTTTGCGGAGACACCGGAGCTTGAGGAACTCCTCCAGAGACCGGCGTGATTTGGAAACTATCCAAGTTGGCGTTGGAACTTGCCGCACGGTTGACTGTCAATGTATAAGTCTGCGAACTTGTCTCGTCGTGTGCGATAATTTTCAATTCGATTTCGTTCTCGCCTAACACCAAGCGGCGCGGCCCACTGGTAATCAAACCGGTGGTTTTCAGGGTAATTAAACTCAGCGGCACATCATTGAGAGTGATACCAGTAACTTTATCGTCCTGCGGTTCCAATATCAGGGTGATAAAATTGTCAGCGTTGGCAGCAACTACAACATAGCTTAAGGTGGTGGGAGAGAAAATTCCTGCAAGCAAATCAGTGTTGCTTGTGTCTAGTAGCTGCAGGCTTTGCAATCTAGCATTGGTGCTTTTAAGGCGAGTAACCGTAAGCGTGGTTGCCTGTTGTTCTCCTAATGCCGAAGTCATGATTACCAGAGTGTTCACACCGAAGCTCAGCGGTAGCGACACGGTTTTCTCTATCCGATCGTCAACATTGTAATCGCGTATCGTCCTTTCGCTAACAATGGTCGGCATACTGGCCTGCACCGAGGACCCTACTTCTAAGTCGGTTGCGAATGTCACCCTAACTTGTGTCGTTTCGGCAGGAACTTCTGCGGCATAGCTATGTTCTGTGGAAGCAAAGGCTGGCATTAGGGCTATCATATTCATCTGCGAATCACTCAGACTCAAACTGCGCAAATCCAAAGTATATGCACGCGTGAGTATAACGGTATAAGTTTCCATTGGTGCTGTAGTATCTTGTGCAGTCACGACGATAGTGATCGTCGTCGTCTCACCTAGTGTCAAAGCTATTTCCGAACTCTCTGCATCTTTGGCTATGATTTCGCCAGCTGAACTCCCTACTCTAAACATCTCTACTTTGCTGGCAAAAGGATGCGCAGTCGGTCTTATTGTAACACCACCCACGGTGTTGGGGAACTCGTACCTAATCTCATCGGCTAGCGAGTCAAAAATCACCGCATCAACCCCACCCGGCGGCTGTGGTAGCAATTCCAATCGCGACAAGCTCGCATCGGTACTCGGGTCGCGACGCACCGTCAAAGTATAATCTTGCGGTTCAATGCCGTCAGCCTGCGCAGTTATTCTAATCCGTAATTCTTCGCTAGTGCCAGGCTCGTCTATGGTAAATTCCGTTATAGTCCGACTGGTCGCAGAGTTTGTGACTCCGTCTAAGGTGATTGCCACCATCGCTTTGGGGCTACTTGACTCTGCAATCACGCTAACATTCTCATCATTTTCGCCTATATTTGCAGTATAGGTTCCATCGTCATTCCTCGTTGCGGCATTGCCATTGACGGTGATACCTCTCAAGTCCACATCGGTACTCGGATCTCGACTCACTTGCAAGGTATAGGTTCTAGTTATGCTTGGGTTTTGCGCGGTCACGATGATTTCCAAAGTTTTACTGCCACCAGTGTCGGCTATGCTGATTGACTCAGTTATATCTCTTTGACCACTATCTTGGGTTGAAGTGTCTCCTTGCTCGCGAATGACTAGTGTGGCTGACGAATGTCTGGTGCGCGCATTTATGTCGGTAGTCATCACATCCTCGCCTATGGTTGCGGTATATTCGGTTGTCTCGTCGTTTGGTTGCAATGCAACGCCACCGACTGTTAGCAAACTCAGTCCAGTGTCCGAACTGCTCTCTCGAGTTATCAGTAAGCTATAGGTCGCGGATGTCATTCCATCTTCAGCGATGACTTTGATAGATATGGGAGCTTCGGCGGTATCCAATGCAGCAGCGAGTGTCAAATCTAAACTCGGCGCAGACATTGCTGCCCCGCCGTTTATACTCACCGTTGAGGCATTGTCAAAAGCTCGCGGCGACACCCTAATGCGATTTATATTCTGAACTTCAAGTCCCGTTATTCCTCTGATAATTGCCGAGTAGATTATACTGCCCTGTTCGGGTGGGGTCACTGTCACCGGTAGCGGTGTATAAGTGCCGTCTCTATTTCTATCTACCTCAAATCCGATTGTCTCTAAGCCTACATTCGTTCCAAGCGGATCAGCGCGCGTCACGAACACAGTATAGCCTTGGGTCGTGTTTTCATCTTGGGCAGTCACAACAATCGTAATCGTTGTCGTCTTACCTGATGCCAGAACGATTTCCGAACTCTCTGTACCTTTTCTTATCACTTCGCCAGCCGAACTCCCTGCTCTAAACATCTCTACTTTGCTTGCAAAAGGATGTGCGGTTGGTTTTATCGTGACACTGCCCACAGCGTTGGAGAACTCATGCTCGATCGTATTGGCTGGCGAATCAAAAATCACCGCATCAACCCTACTTGGCAGCTGTGGTAGCAATTCCAATTGCGACAAGCTGGCATCGGTACTCGGGTCGCGACGCACCGTCAAAGTGTAATCTTGTGGTGCAGTATCGGGATCTTGGGCGGTTATTCTAATCCCTAATTCTTCGCTAGCACCGGGATCGTCTATGATGAATTCCGTTATGGTCCGACTGGTGGCAGAGTTCGGGACTCCGTCTAAGGTGATTGCCACCGTCGCTTTAGGACTATTTGATTCCACAATCACGCTAACATTCTCGGTATTTTCGCCTATATTTGCGGTATATGTTCCATCGTCATTCCTGGTTGCATCATTGCCATTGACGGTGATACGCTTAAAGCTCACATCGGTACTCGGGGCCCGGTTCACTTGTAAGGTATAGGTTTGGCTTGTCCTTGTGTTTTGCGCAGTCACGATGATTTCCAAAGTTTTACTGCCACCGGTATCGGCGATGCTGACTTGTGTAGTCACACTCCTCTGACCTCTATCCTGAGTTGTGGTATCTCCTTGTTCTTGAGTGACGAGTGTGGCTTGCGAATGTCTGGTGCGCAGATTGATGTCAATAGTCATTACATTCTGATCTAAGGTTATGGTATGTTTGGTTGTAGTGTCGTTTAGTTGTATCTCAACACCACCGACTGGCGATACAATCAGTGCGGTATCCGCACTGCTCTCGCGGGTTATTAGCAAGCTGTAGGTCGCCGATGTCACCCCATCCCCAGCGATGACTTTGATAGATATAGGTTCCTCTGCGGTATCCAATTCAGCATCAAGCATCAAATCCAAACTCGGCGCAGATATTGCTGTTCTGCCGTTTATACTCACCGTCGCAGCACCGTCAGAGGCTCGCGGCGACACTCTGATGTCAATTATATTCTGAACTTCAAGCCCGGTTATTCCTCTGATAATTGCCGAGTAGGTTGTACTGCCCTCTTCGGGTGGGGTCAGTACCACCGGCAGCGATGTATAGGTACCATCTCTGTCTACCTCAAATCCGATCGTTCCTAAGTCTGCATTCGTTCTAATCGGGGCGGCGCGCGTCACGAACACGGTGTAGCCTCTAGTCGTGATATCATCTTGAGCGGTAACCACGATACGAACCCGAATACGATTTTCCGTCCCAGTTTCCCGCAACTCAAATTCACTGCTAATCATGCCAGTGGCAGTTGTAATATCTGCTACATCGTCTATGCGTAGTTTAATCTTTGCCTGCGGGTGCGCTTCGGCAGACACCGTCGCACGATTAGTCGCATTAGAAACTTTTATATTGTAGATTTCTTGCTCGGTTGCGAAATTGAGTAGGTTGACATTGTTCACATTGAGCAACTGCAAGCCTGTCAAAGCGGCATTGGAACTCGCAGCGCGCTGCACCCCCACGGTATACTCTCGGTTTGTCATGCCGTTTTGGGCAGTCACCACAATCGTAATCGTCGTAGCACCGCCTTCGGGTATGGCTACAGCCTTAGTATTGCTCGCACCGCTTTGCACCTGCTCACCATCGCTGTCGCCCGGAACATGCACCCTGATATTTGCCCTACTGTTTTGCGCAGTCTTTTGGATAAAGATCTGTGCAACCGAATTGTCTATATCCAAAGTTGCCATAGGATTAGGCGGTTGATCGCCGCAACTGCCATTGAAAGTTATGCTAGATGCACGGCTATTATCGGCACTGTTTAGAATCGCCAACGATGCCAAGCAATCATTACTACTTTCTGCGCGAGTGATAACCAGAGTATAACTTTCAGAGACTCTAATATCTTGCGCTGTCACTTCAATTTCTAGGGTTGTAGTGTCTCCGGTCTCGGCCAAGTTGGCACTTCCTGTCGCCGATCTCGTTGCACTCGCAAGCGTAGTGCCATTTTCTCTGATTACTACTGTTGCACTAGAATCTCCGGCAACTGCGGCCACCAAAACATCTGCCACATTCTCACCTACATTCGCAGTATAGGTTCCATCGCTTTGCCTAACCGCAGCAGTACCAGCCACAGTCAAACTTGCCAAACTCACATCCTCGCTCAGTTCCAGACTAACGTTCAGCGTATATGTTTGAGACGTCTCGTCTTGTGCGGTCACAATAATCCTGATCTGCTCCTCAGGCTCGGCGATGCTTATACCAACAGAGGCTAACGATGCAGTGCGGCTAGACATTGACTCGACACCGTCGCTAGTGCTAAGTAATACCGTAGCACTCGGATGCTCGGCCATTGCCGACACCGAAAAACTCGTTGTATTTGCATCTAGCGTTGCGGTATAGTTGTTGGTTCCTGGAACTTGGGTTGCGGCGACACCCGAAACCGTCGGAGGTGCACTCAAATTTTTATTGGAATTCGCTCTGCGGGCTATATTTATCATGTAGGTGCGAATCGTTGTTTTATCGGTTGCGGTGAGCTTGACCGATATCGTATTGCTTCCTACATCCAAATCTATACAATCGCTGATCCCGCGATTGCCCCTACCAGCAAAGTAATTTTCCTCAGAGGTATCCCCGCGTTTGGTGATTTCAATCGTTGCCTCGTCATCGGCTGCTGCCGGTGTCACCCTAACACAATCTATCTCGTTGCCTTGTTCAGGCAAGGTATACGATAGTGTATCGGCAGCAAAATTTTGCGGAGACACCGGAGCTTGAGAGGTTTCTCCAGAAACCGGCGTGATTTGGAAACCATCTAAGTTGGCGTTGGAACTTGCCGCACGGTTGACTGTCACTGTATAAGTCTGCGAGCTGACTTCGTCTTGTGCGATAATTTTCAATTCGATTTCGTTCTCGCCCACTATAAAGGGAGGTAGCGTACGGCTAATCAAACCGGTGTTTTGCAGGTTACTCAAACTCAACGGCATATCATTGAGAGTGATACTAGAAACTCTATCGTCCTGCGGTGCCAATATCAGCGTCATTTCAGGTATATTGTTCATATTGTTGGCAACATTAATATCGTAGCTTATGGTGTCGGGAGTGAACATTCCCGCAAGTAGGTCGATGTTGCTTGGATCTCGCAGCTGCAGGCTTTGCAATTTGGCATTAGTACTTCTAAGGCGGGTGACCGTAAGCGTGGTTGCCTGTTGCTCTCCTAATGCCGATGTGATGATTACCAGAGTGTTTCTACCGAAGCTCAGCGGTAGCAATGCGGTTTTCTCTATCCGATCGTCAACATCGTTATTGCGTATCGTCGTTTCGGTGACGGTCGGTGTTCTCAATGCCTGCACTGCGGATCTTACTTCTAAGTCGGTTGCGAAGGTCACTGTAACTTCTGATGTTTCCACAGGAACTTCCGCGTCATAGCTATATCTCGTAGAAGCAAAGGCTGGCATTAGGGTTACCACATTCATCTGCAAATCGCTCAGACTCAGATTGCGCAAATCCAGAGTATATGCACGCGTGAGTATAACGGTATACCTTGCCACCGCTGCTGTGGTATCTTGTGCGGTCACGACGATGGTGATCGTCGTTGTCTCACCTAATGCCAAAGCTATATCCGAACTCTCTGCACCTTTGGCTATGATTTCGCCAACCGAACTCCCAACCCTAAACATCTCTACTTTGTTTGCAAAAGGATGTGCAGTCGGTCTTATTTTGATACGGTCAACGGTGTTGGGGAACTCGTGTTCGATCGTATTGGCTAGCGAATCAAAAATCACCGGCTCAACCCCACCCGGCGGCTGTGGTAGCAATTCCAATCGCGACAAGCGCGCATCGGTACTCAGGTCGCGACGCACCGTCAAAGTGTAATCTTGTGGTGCAGTGTCGTCATCTTGCGCAGTTATTCTAATCTGTAATTGTTCGCTAGCACCGGGGTCGTCTATGGCAAATTCCCTGCTAGCCCGACTGGTCGCAGAGTTTGTGACTCCGCCTAAGGTGATTGCCACCGTCGCTTTAGGACTATTTGATTCTACAATCACACGAGTCTTCGTCGTATTTTCGCCTATGCTCGCAGTATAAGTTCCATCGTCATTCCTGGTTGCGGCATTGCCATTGACGGTGATGCGCTTCAAGCCCACATCGGTACTCGGATCTCGGCTCACTTCCAAGGTATAGGTTCTAGTTATGCTTGGGTTTTGTGCAGTCACGATGATGTCAAAAGTTTTACTGTCGCCGGTATCGGCGATACTAATTGACTCAGTTACATCTCTTTGACCATCATCTTGGGTTTGAGTATCTCCTTGCTCACGAATGACTAATGTGGCTTGCGAATGTCTAGTGCGTGCATTTATGTCGGTAGTCATTACATTCTCGGCTATGGCTGCGGTATATTCGGTTGTAGCATCGTTTAGTTGCAATGCAGTGCCACCGACTGTTAGTGAACTCAATCCAGTATCCGAACTGCTCTCTCGAGTTATTAGCAAGCTATAGGTCGCTGATGTCACCCCATCCCCGGCGATGACTTTGATAGTTATAGGAGCTTCGGCGGTATCCAATGCAGCAGTGAGCATCAAATCTAAACTCGGCGCAGACATTGCTGTTCCGTTGTTTATACTCACCGTCGCAGCACCGTCAAAAGCTCGTGGCAACACCCTAATGCGAATTATATTCTGAACTTCAAGCTCCGCTATTCCTCTGATACGTGCCAAGTGGGTTGTACTACCGTCTTCGGGTGAGGTCACTTCTACCTGCAGCGATTCATAGGTGCCGTCTCTATCTCTATCTACCTCAAACCCGATCGTCCCTAAGTCTGCATTCGTTCTAACCGGATCGGCACGCGTCACGAATACGGTGTAGCCTTTGGTCGTGCTTTCATCTTGAGCAGTAACCACGATACGAACCTGAATACGATTTGCCGCCCCAGTCCCCGGCAACTCAAATTCACTGCTAATCATACCAGTGCCGGTGGCAATATCCTCTGCACCGTCTATGCGTAGTTTAATCTTTGCCTGCGGGTGTGCTTCGGCAGACACCGTCGCACGATTACTCGCATTAGAAACTCCTATATCGTAGCTTTCTTGCCCGGTTGCGAAATCGAGCAGGTTGACATCGTTCACATCGAGTAACTGCAAGTCTCTCAAATCGGCATCGGAACTCGCGGCGCGTCGCACCCTCACGGTATACTCTCGGTTTGTCATGCCATTTTGGGCAGTCACTACAATCGTAATCGTCGTAGCACCACCTTCGGGTACGGCTACAGCCTCTGTATTGCTCGCACCACTTTGAATCTGTTCACCATCGCTGTCGCCCGGAACATGCACTCTAATATTTGCCCTACTGTTCTGCGCAGTCGCTTGGATCAGTATCTGCGCGACCGAATTCTCTATATCCAAAGTTTCCATAGGATTAGACGGTTGATCGTCGCAGCTGCTATTGAAAGTTGTGCTATCTGCACGACTATTGTCTGCGCTGTTTAGAATTGCCAACGATGCCAAACAATCATTGCTACTCTGTGCGCGAACGATAGTCAGAGTAGAACTTTCAGAGACCCTGACATCTTGCGCAGTCACTTCAATTTCTAGGGTTTTAATGTCTCCGGTCTCGGCTAAGCGAACACTGCTCGTTGCCGATGTCATTGCACTCACAGGTGTAGTGCCGTCTTCTTTGATCGCTACCGTTGCATTGGAATCCTCGGCAACTGCGGTCACTGAGACATTTTCCACATTCTCACCCACATTGGCGGTATAGCTTCCATCGCTTTGCCTAACCGCAGCAGTGCCAGCCACAGTCAAACTTGCTAAACTTGCATTATTGTTAACATCCAGCTCAACGGTCAGCGTGTATGTTTGCATCGTTTCGTCCTCTGCGGTCACAACGATCGTGACCTGTGCCTCCGGGTTTGTGATGCTTATACCGATAGAGGCTAACGATGCAGTTCGGCTAGGACCTGCCTCGACACCGTCGCTGGTTAGCAATACCGTTGCATTCGGGTGTTCAGCTGTCGCCGACACCACAAAACTCCTTGCATTTATAGCTAGCGTTGCGGTGTAGTTGTTGGTTCCTAGAACTCTGGTTGCGGAGGTACCCGAAACCACTGGAGGGCCGCTCAAATTTTTATTAGAATTTCTCTTGCGAGCTATATCTATCGTGTAGGTGCGAATCGTTGTTTTATTGGTTGCGGTGAGATCAATTGTGATCGTATTATCCCCAACATCCAAGTTTATACATTCGCTAGATTCGCGGTTGTTTTTGCCAACAAAGTAATTTTCTTCGGGAGTATCCCCGCTTTTGGTGATTTCAATCGTTGCCTCACTATCGGCTGCTGCCGGTGTCACCCTGATACAATCTATCTCGTTTTCCTGATCGGGCAAAGTATAAAATAGTGTATTGGCAGCAAAATTTTGTGGAGACACCGGAGCTTGAGGGACTCCTTCAGAGAACGGTGTGACTGAGAAACCATCCAAGTTGGCGTTGGAACTTGCCTCACGGTTGACTGTCAACGTATAAGTCTGAGAACTGACTTCGTTATGTGCGATTATTTTCAATTTGATTTCGTTGTCGCCGACTATAAAGCGAGGTAGTGCTCTGCTAATCAAACCAGTAGTTTTCAGGCTACTTAAACTCAACGGCACATCGTTGAGCGTGATACTAGTCACTTTATCGTCTTGTGGTTGCAATATCAGCGTTGATGAAGTTGTATTGTTGGCAACATCGATATCGTAGCTCAGGGTGTCGGTTGCGAAAATTCCTGCAAGCAAATCAGTGTTTCTTGTATCTCGTAGCTGCAAGCTTTGCAAGTTGGCATTGGCACTTTTAAGGCGGGTAATCGTGAGCGTGGTTGCCTGTTGTTCTCCTAATGCCGATGTCATGATGACCAGAGTGTTTTCATCGAAGCTCAGCGGTAGCGATATGGTTTTCTCTATTCGATCTTGGACATTATTATTGCGTATCGTTGTGTCGGTGACGGTTGGCATGTTAGATGCCTGCACTGAGGATCCGACTTCTAAGTCGGTTGCGAATGTCACTATGACTCGCGATGTTTCGGTAGGAACTATTGTCGTATAGGTATGGCTAGTGGGAGAAAATGCCGGCGACAGATTTACTACATTCATCTGCGAGTCGCTCAGACTCAAACTGCGTAAATCTAAAGTGTATTCACGATTGAATATAATCTCGTAAATGGTTTCCTCTTCATCTGGTACGCCCGGTGCGGTCACCCTAATCTGCTCGGTATTCCTGCCAATCCTCAAACCAGTAATCGGATTTGAGACTGTTACTGGGTTATTTCGTACAAAAACTGTGCCGCCTTCGTTCGCTTCAAAGAAAATAGTGGTAGCTTCCTCATGATTGGATAGAGTCGCAGAATATTCAAATTGTCCAGGGTTAAACCCCGGATGCAGGCGATCTGCGGATAAACTTCTCAGCTGACTGTTATATCGGCGCCAGACTTTTGCGACATGTGAGGCGGTGCTTTGTCCGTCGGGAGATCTCAAGAAAAACTCAATGTCATGTTCGCCCAATGCTAAATTGCTGATCGTCGCTCGTGCGACCAGCTCGCCGGCTTCGGTGGAAGTGGTAATGGAACCGACCGTATTCCCTTTTGAACGAATCGCTATATCTATCAATTCGTTCACTCTTGCGGTCACAGTAATTGTATCTATATCGTTGGGAATTCGCACTGGTGGATCTGGTTGCAGATCAGTACCGACGAAGTCTAAATTGTCAGGAGAGCCTTGCCATGCAACACTCCAACCACCTAACGAGACATCGTATTCTCGCAAAATCGTATAGTTTCGGCTGGTATTATCTTCGTCTCGCGCCTCAACAACGATGCGATTATTGCCATAATCCAAATCGCTGGTTGTCACCCTTCCTTCAAGGCGCACATTGTTGATAAAGACATCCTCACTGCGCGTAATCACCACAATGTCAATGCTATCGGTTTCGGGCGGCACTGCGTATTCGGTTTGTGTTCTTTCGAATTGAGGTGTTAAACCGTCTGCGTCTAGCAGTACTTCAAAACCGCTTCCTTCGGAAGTAGGCACCACTTCCTGCACAAACTCAACCGCTGCCTCAATCGGTGCCGATACGATGTCGCTACGATAACCTTGTCTATCTTGGTAGTTTATTATCACTCTATAATGGTCGGCAATCGCACCATCGGCAGTATAGCTCGCAAGATTCGCACCGACGACATCAGACCAGATGCCGCCCGATTGCCGCTGCCATTGGTAGCGAATATCGTTCGGATCACCGGCACCGTCGGGGTCCTCTGCCAACTGCACGCGACTGAGTGGCGGTGCGGTATAGGTCAAACCGACCCGCGTCGGGGCAGCGATGCTATCTATCGCGCCGTTATCGAACTCGTTGACGACGAATGATTGTTCTCTACGCGCAGTTGCTCCACTGGGGTCGCGCACCGTCAGCGATATATTTACTGTCTCAGAGTCGCGGTCGGCAGCGATGAAATCTTCGCGCAGATAGAATGAAAGCATCGCGTTGCCACTACCTCCGACCACATCACCGCGGAGGGTGGCGCGGTCCACAAGCGATACTTGTGTTTCATCCACCGTCCATTGATAGCTTAAATTGTCACCGTCTACATCGCTCAGTTCGCCGCTCAGCGTTATAAAATGACCTTCTCTTATCGCAACCGAATCAGCCAACGGCGCGCCGTTTTCGTTTTCTGCAACCGTGCGGGTGATAGCATTTATCTCAGGGACAGTACTGAAAGTCAAACGATATTCCACATCCAAATCTTCTTCACCAGTTATCTCATAGGGTTGCGATACCAATATGTTTAGCGTCCTAACATTAGGGAAATCGGGGACAAAGGTATAGTTTGCCGAACCTACCGACATTGGTGAGTCGTTTATCGTGATCGTGCCGATAGCATCGGCTGCGATTGCAGAAACTTCAATGCTGGGGATATTGCTGTCCATCAATATCGCGTAGTTTTCAACCGCCAGCTGATCAAAATCGTTCTTGATTACTACACCATCAAAAGGCGGCGCAATTTGCAACTGCCCACTTCCACCGATTTGCGCGACCCGTAAATCTCGCAGACCTAAGCGTTGGCGAGGCAATAGATTCCCACAATTTGCAGACGGGGTGTTGGTGCTACAAGTGTTATCGTAATATCTGAGTGCCGGATATTGCTCAGTGGTGCCAAAACTCCAGCGCTCGCTACTCCAGTTCAGATACGGATGTGTCGTTGTGCTCGGTTGCGTTGCCGACCTGAGGATTTCCGACCTAAAGCCGATCTCGTTTCCTCCAGAGCTACTGGTGCCACTACGGTCAATGTCCCAATAACTTTGTCTAACATTATTGGAAAAACCGGAAAACCCACTAGCCCGAAAATCGTTTAAGCCTTCGGAGATGGAATAGCTGTTCTCAGCCGGCTTGCCTTCGAGAAAACCACCGACGAAACCTCCTCTGGATATTTCCCTTGCATCAATCAAAGCAGCTGCATAGCTGTTATTGATGTTGCCACGATTAATACCAGCAAAACCACCCAAATCAGTACTCCGGAAGGGAGGGGTAGTCACAATGCCCAATGCATAGCTACTACTCACGGTACCTCCGCTGATATCCCCGATTAAACCACCTATCCTTAGCGCAGCGCGATAAGAAGGACCTCTAGTTATTTTTCCGGTTGCATGACTATTAGAGACATTACCACTGGACTCACCGACCAGACCACCAATAATTAAATCTCCCATAATATCGCCGATGGCATAACTATTGTTGATAGTGCCTCCGTTCAGTCCAACCAAACCGCCGAGTTGATTGTTTCCGCTCACATTGCTACTTACATTGCCGGTTGCATAGCTGTCGCTGATCGCGCCACTGGAATTACCGACCAAACCGCCGAGTTCTCTGGATCCGCTCACATTGCCGGTCGCATAGCTGTCGTTAATCGCCCCACTGGAATTACCGACCAAACCACCGAGTTGATTGTTTCCATTCACATTCCCAACTGCATAGCTATCGCTGATTGCCCCACCAGAACGACCGACCAAACCACCGACATTAGTATGGAGCACTCCTCCACTGATTTCATCAATATCGCCGGTCGCATAACTATTGATGATCGCACTATTATTCTTGCTAATGCCAACCAAGCCGCCGGTGCCTGACACTCCGCTACCTTCCACAAAAATATCGGATAGACTAATGATTGCATGACTATTCTCAATACGCCCGTCGGCTTTCAATGTGCCTACCAAACCACCACGACTTACCTCTCTGCTACCGCCATCCCACCGACTAGTAACCCCACGCATTGTTGCGGTTGCCGAACTGTTGATAATGGTATGCGCGCCACCTGCCAAGCCACCTACTCTGTCTCCCCCTCTTAATGTGCAGCTTGCCGAACTATCGCTAATCGTACCTGAACTATCACCGACCAAGCAGCCGCCTTGATTATAGAATGAGATGTTACCGCTCAGCACATGGCAATCGTGAATTTCGCCGCCACTAGATAATTGGGCAACCAGCGCAGCTGCGAGACTACTGTTGCCGCTGATGGCCACATCTGCGAAGCGCAACCCTCTGAATTCGGCATTGGCACCAGTAGCAGCGAATAGACCCATTGGTTCAGCTCCTCCAACAATATTCAGATTAGAAATCGTATGCCGGTTGCCTTCTAAAACGGTTGCGAAATTATCAATCGGATCCCAGTCCCCCCACCTTGCGGTAATATTGTCTGCAGTACTGCTATAACTGTCGGGGTCATCAAAATCCAAACTCCTGACCAATTCGTAGCCGTTGCAGGCACCGCCCGGGCAGCCTCTAGTATTCGGTGTGGCACCTGCGCTCGCTGTATATCCGCTGCCGTCGGGCTGGTGGCGGATCGCATTCAACTGCTCAATGGTAGAGATATCTATCAAACCGTCTGCATCTGCATCCACCGTTCTGGCTGCCACATACGATGGTGCAGAGACGAAGAGGGTGTTGGAATTACCCTGCCCATCGATATAGTTGATGCGCAAGCGATGTTCGTCATTCAGAGTATTGCGGGCTCTATAGGTTGCTTCGGTTGCCCCGGTAATATCAACCCAACTGCCGCTCACCCTACGCTGCCATTGATATCTGATGCCGCTGATGGTATCCCCGTCGCCGTCAACGATTTCGGCAGGAGCAAAAAGTGAGGTATCCACCCAGTAGGGCGAACCTGCACTACCGATGAGGTTGGTTTTGCTTATGTCGATCGTTATGTTTCTAGCCGCCGAGATATTGGCATCGTCTCTTCTGCTAACTTCCAATCTGATAACCACACGCACACGATTTGCATCGGCAGCCACTAAATCGTTGCGTACATTCACGCTAATCCTTGATTGCCTGCTTGATTTGGATAATATCTCAGTGCCACTGATTTGTCTCCATGAATAATCCAATGCCGCACTGTCTGAGGAAAAGCTGTCTCCTGCATCCAGGTTCAGAGTATCTCCCTCACTCAACGTTATCGTGTTTTGCGATCCCAGTGTTACAGCAGCAGACTCGTTTAGCACATAGTTGATTATCACCTGCGGCGGTGTGATGGAAAGTCTAGGTGCCTGGCGCACAGATACCGGATTGGTGCGCGATTGCCCGGACAAAAGTGCGCCGCATCTTGGCAACGGAGTGCTGTTGTCAAAGTCGCAAGCCGGATCGCCTCTATTGATGCCCTCGATATGTCTGAGTACTGCGTACTGGGCATCGGTGCCGAAATCCCAATCATCGGAGTCCCAGCCTTGATAAGTTGTGCAGCTTGCTGTTGTTTCAGTAAACGCCGTGCCGATTATATTGTTCATGGTGTCGGTTATACACATTTGCGATACATTCGCGGCTATGGGGGTTATCAGTTGGCTTTGGAGTCTTTTATTAGCTATATCCGCTTGTGTTACTGCATGTCTTAAATAATTAGATGGAAAAATGCTTCTTTCATTTGGTTGAATACATAGATAAGGTTCTCTACGCCAATAGCTATTCGTCGGTACTCTATCGGTAGCTGGGTTATAGTTTAATAGACCGGCGACATTAGCATCGAAATCTGCTATTGGAACCTCATTTCCTTCAACACGAGCCAAAGCAGTGAAACTTGTATCGCATCTACGGGCAGTTATGCCTTGATTTGCCACGGGAAGTGTAACATTTCCCCCAGGGAAGAACGATGATGACGGCACATAAGCTCTACCACCGGCGTAGCTATCACTGATGATTGAGTTGCCGTTGACGTGGACACCAACCAAACCGCCGAGATACCGTGTCGTGCATGACGAAGCCCCCATTTGCACTTCAACATCATCGCTCACATAGCTATTTCTGATCTCGCTGATGGCATCCACACTCGCTGTGGCAGTCTCCTGAGAGCCAACCAAACCGCCGGTGATACAATGCCCGATTATCCTACCTCCTGCATAATAGCTGTTGTGGATTCGCCCACCATTTCGGTTCCTACCAACCAAGCCACCGACACTGACATTGCCGTTATTTGAGATATTACCGTCGGAGTCCCCCACTTCCACATTGATTTTCACATAGCTACTGAGTATATAACCCTCGTTGACACCAACCAAACCGCCTAGCGAACCTCTATCTGCGCGTATGGCAGGGGCAGGGTCTAGGATAGGCTCCATGGTGTCCACATAGCTATTGCGGATGATACCGCCGCGACGCACCATACCAGCGATACCGCCGACATTTTTAATCCCGCTCAAGTTTGTGATGAGGGGATTTCTCAGAACCAAGTTTTCAACTTTGCCGTTGCTACCGATCTCGGAAAATAGACCGACATTAGCTTGCGGTACAGTACCTGAGCGACCGATGGTCATACTTCTAATAACTTCCCCATTGCCGTTGAATGTTGCGTTGAACACACCACCTATAGACGGCCAATTGAATGGCCATATATTCAGCTGACCCGAACGATAGTGTGAGCGTTCAAAGAAAAATAGGCTGCGAGCCAACTCGTAGCCGATACAACCAGTATCGGGGCAACCGGCGGTATTCAATTCGGCATCGGCACTTGCTCGGTAGCCGCGACCGTCCAGCTGATAGCGGATTGCGTCCAAATCGTCAAAAAACTCAACCTCTATCAAACCGTCGTTGTCGTCGTCTATGTCGTCGTCATCTGCAACCAAGTCGCCGTCGCTATCGGCAAAGATAGGCATAGATATCGCTGCAACGGTGATGGTGTTGGATACGATGACACTTTGATAACCTTGCCCGTCTATATAAGTGCCGGTTAAACGATACTGATAGTCTATGGTCTCGGAGGGTAGCGTATACTCCAAACCATTTTGTGCTAAATCTACATCCGCCCAGTTGCCTCCGGCAGGACGCCGCTGGAATTGCCTGCCGGCGTTAGTCACACCGTCGCCATCGATGTCGCTCAAGCTCTCGCTTACGGTGATTTTGTTGCCACCCAGTGCCAGTGTGAGATCTCCGCTTGTCGGTGCGTTATCCACTTTGTTGATGCGCACCGATATTTCTCTGCTGATATAAACTCCAGGGTTGCCGTTCTCATCGTCAACTGCGATCGTCAGATGAAAGCGAACATCGCTACCGGCAACATTTCTCGGCACTAGGTCCACTTGCGGTCTTAATTGAAGGTTCAAGCTGTCTGCATCGGCAATGTTCATCGTCGGACCAGCGGTTTGCGACCAGCTAATCATGCTAACCTGGGAACTGCCTGTGTAGTCTCCTGCCACTGTGAAGGTGTCGCCTTCGTTTAGGTTGATTGTAGCAACATTGTCCAGCCGCACATTTTCACGCACCACATCAAAGTAATATTCCATGATCCGATTGTCGTTTCGCACCACCATCGTGATCGTTTGTGGATCAGTATCGCTCAACGTGATCGCGGCATCGCCGGTCAACGGGCACCGCACATCGTCGCAATAGAGCGTAATACCAGTCGGTGTGGTATAAAAAGTAATCGGCAACGGTAGTCGGCTACTATCCACATAGAGTTTGTATCTATTACCATCTCTATAACTGGTGTCTTCGGTTATTGCGTTGATAGGCGTTATAGTGGCATTCTCTATGCGCAAACTCTGCGGCAAAGACTCTTCCCACACTTGCATCGCACGACTGCCGTCGGCAGCCCTCAGCGTCGGGTATTGTTGGTTAGAACCGAAATCCCAATTGCTGATACTCCAATTTCCATAAACGGCACTCGATGTGGACTGCAACACCGCAGTAGTCTGACTGCTACCCAAGAAACCATTAGTCCCTCTGGGGTTTAAGGTGCCATCCCAATAGTTAGCACCAGCCCCACTAGCTTGAATAACCGTACCAATCAGTCCTTCAACGCGGCCCGAGGCACGAGCTGCAGCATAACTGCGAAAAACCTCCGCACTATCCATAATGCCGATCAATCCACCGAATCCAGTCGCTGCAATGTTGGTACTTTGAGGACAAGTTTGATTGAGTCTGGTGATGTCCACCATCGCATAGCTGTCTTGTATAAAGCTACCAGTGGGTTGCAAGCCAAAAGACAGGCTATGCTCACCGACCAAGCCACCGACAACACAGTGCCCGCTTGCAGTGCCAACCGCATAGCTGTTTCTTATAACTGCACTGCTCAGATTGCTGCCGACCAAGCCACCGATAATGTTTTGCAAACTTTGCATTTGCGCGGAAATCTCTGAGTGGATATAGATGTGTGCAAAGCTATGGCTGATAACGCCACTATTACTATTATTCAGAGCGACACTATTATTAAGACCGACCAAACCACCGATTTTAGCCACCGCACTGGCATTGGCAGGGGTGAGTGTTGCCAATATTGTGCTACCGCTGACACCGACATTGGAGATGCGCCCGCGATTCTCGCCGGCCAAACTACCTTGGTTTGTAGCAACGACATTGGCATCCCTAGATCCCATCACATCGTGAATCGTGACATTCCTCAAGCGTAGGTTCTCAACCACAGCGTTTACACCTAAGGTGTGGAACAAACCGAGCGCACCTTTGCCGTCCAAACCGCGCAGGCTCAGATGGCGAATGTCATAGCCGTTGCCGTTGAACATCGCATCAAACGGGTTGTCTGCGTCGGCTATAGGTTCCCAACTCTCCGTCCACTCGCTATTTATTACTCCCGATTGATAGCTCATGGCATTGCGGAAGTTCAAGTCTCGTGTCAGCTCAAAACCTCTGCAACCAGTGGTGGGGAAGTCTGGACACCCTTCGCTGATTGCCAATGATGTGCCGTCGGGTAGTGTGACGATATAGGCACTGCCATCCAAACTACGGCGCATCGCATACAGGTCTTCCAAAGTCCCAATTTCTATCAAGCCGTCGCCGTCGGCATCGGCTAGAACCCGATCCATATCAAAGTTGAAATAATCTATTTCCAATATGTATTTCAGAATACGCCCAGCAGTATTGACCGATACGACGATCGCATCGTCCACCGTCGGGTCCAATACAACCGGATCGCTAAGCGTACCATTGGCAACGTTTATTTGCTCTCCGTTGTAGGAGATAGTAATCACCGCATTGGGATTTATTGCTTGCGGTATCAGATTCAGTGCTCTGGTCACTCCGATATACGCATTGATACGATAGTGTAACCTCTGGCTTGAAAATTGCCCGATGAAGTTTGCGCTACCCAAAACCTGTAAATCAGCCAAGCCATGAAGCTGTGCACTGCCACAGGTCGGTTGTCCGTCTCTGCCACATGCCGGATTGCTGTCATCGTTGCCGGTTGAATATTGGAGCAGTGGATAATCGCTTGGGGTGCCGAAATCCCAAACCGCCGGATCCCAATTCCGATAGATGCCCGTTGCGCCAATCGGTGTTTGCAGCTGCGCAGTGAGCTGAGCACTACCACCGGCACTTTGCATCAATCCACTGGTTTCTACGCTCCAGTAGCTATCAACGACATCTCCCCCGCTAGTATCACCGATCAAACCACCACTATTTGACACATCGCTTACCGATGCAATCGCATAGCTATTACTGATATCAGCAATGCGATTGCTGCCGACCAAACCGCCAACCCGATTTTGCCCTAAAACGATGCCGTTTGCATGGGTGTTGAGCAGTGTGCCGAAGTTCAACCCAACCAAACCGCCGACATTTTCATCGCCCGATACTGTACCGAGCGCATAGCTTGCCGAGACTCTGCTGCGTTGTGCGTTGCGCCCAACCAGACCACCGACACCGCTCTCGCCTGCGACACTACCGCCTGCATAGCTGTTGATGATGCGCCCATTGTTGTCACCAACCAAACCACCGACATTGTCATCACCCGATACCGAATCGCTGGCATAGCTGTTATAAATGTTGCTGCTGTTATGACCAACCAAGCCGCCGATGGCGTGGCTTTCGGTGTTGAGCAAACTCAAGTCGTTGATCACGCCAGTCACCACGACATCGGCAAAACTCCCTTCAATCAAACCGTCGTTGTCACCGACCAAACCACCAAGGTGTTCGGCACCGGTCACCTCGCCGCTAACTCCGACATTGACAACAGAAGCACCTAGATTACGGCCGACCAATGCGCCTACATTTCTGTTGCCAGCAACCGATACCGCAGATAGCGTCAGGTTGCGGATCTCGGCATTGGAAGCCAAAGCGGAGAACAATCCGATATTGTCGGCGTTCGGGCTGACGATGCGCAAACCAGAAATCTCGTAGCCCAATGCTCGATTGCCGTCAAAGATTGCCGCAAAACATCGGCTGTTCTCATTGCCACAATCGCGTGTTGCAGGGTCAATGCTTCCTATCGGTTGCCAATTGCTACTTGAGAGGTCTATGCTCGTCGTCAGTTCGTAGCCGATACAACCGGTAACCGGTGGACACCCAGCGGTGATTTTTTCAATTGCAGCGGTTGATCTATAACCGCTACCGTCCAGTTGATGGCGCATCGCATCCAAATCTGTGCGGTTACGTATTTCTATCAAGCCGTCGTCGTCCATATCTATGTCGCCGATGGTCAGATACGGATGACGCGACGCGGTGACGGTGTAAGTTATACCACCGCTTCTGAGTTCAATCGTCGTACTGCCCGATGCCGGCACCGAGATAGGCGACGATGCTGTGCCGCTGGCAAGGTTACCTAAATCTCTATTATCTACCGACAAGCGATACATAGTGCCAACCCCTATATAAGTCGGTGTAGTGTGGAATTGTGTCTGGTCGGCTTTTAGTATCAGCTGGTAGTCGTATAGGTTCGGATTAAACGCCGGAATCAGCTCCAGAACCTCGTTTGAAAACACCAAATCACTCAAACCGATATACTGATTGGGTAGTAACTCACCGCACACTGGCAACCGCAACGCGGTATCGGAGCTAGAACGGCAAGTCGGAGGACTGCCGAGTGCATCAGTGGCAGTCGTGTATTTGAGCCGTGGGTATTGCATAGGAGTGCCGAAATCCCATACTTCGGCAAGCCAGTTACCGTAGATCTCGGTTGCCGTGGATTGCAATTCCATAGTGGTTCTGCCAACACCGTCAATACCTCTGCGAATACCGCTGGTATCTACATCCCAATAGCTGTCGTTGACTGCGGTGGTCACATTGAATTCATTGAAAAGCAAACCGCCATTCCGAATGGCACGATTTGCTCCGATGGCATAGCTGTTGTTGATGCGCACACCAGTCCCCTCCTGAGTCTGTGAATACACCAAACCGACCAATCCACCACCTCTACCGGTGTTAATCACAACTGTCGCATAACTATCGGCAATCGTTGCGTCCCAAACTTCGCCAGCCAATCCACCGGCAAAACTCAAAGTAGAAGGCGCATCGACCGCACCAGAGACATGACTGTTGCGGATATCTCCGCTAAATAACTCGCCGACCAAGCCACCACCAACGGCATTGACTTCAACCAGGACATTGGCATGGCTGTGAACGATGTCGCCACGATGGATGCCGACCAAGCCGCCGCCGTTGTCTGCGGCACGCACCGTGCCGATTGCATAACTGTTGATGATATTGCTACTTCTTTGGTCGCTACCGACCAAGATGCCGACATTGTTATTGCCGACGACTTCAGCATTCAATACGCCTAGACCTCTGATCTTGGCACCGGAAATTGCTCCAAACAAACCGATATTGTTGGTATTGCGGCGGTTGATTCTCAAACCCGATATCGTGTAGCCATCGGCAATGAACTCGGCGGTGAACGGATTGCTAGCATCGCCTATCGGCTGCCACCCTGCATTTTCGGTCAACAACGGCATCACATCTTGTGCGTTTATGTAGCTTGCGTCATCGAAGAAATCCAAATCTTTGGTTAATTGATAGCCACGACAATCCTCACAGTCGTTGTCTATATTGATGGTGTTTGTTCCTATGGTATAACTATAGCCGCTGGCATCTAAACTATATCGCATCGCATTGAGCCGCTCTATGGAATCGATTTCTATCAATCCGTCGTTGTCTGCGTCCATCAGCCTGGGGCCAGGCAGCCGTTCTACAACGATGTGATATTCCAAATGGTAATGCTGCCCACTGCTTACGGCTACGGTGATCTCAGTGGCAGCACCAGGGTTCAGTGCTACCTCTGCAACACCGCCGCGCCCCAGCAAGATCGGCGATAAACCGTTGTCGGCTGCAATCTCAATACTTGTCTCATAACCCAGCGTATCGGTTGCAGTCGTAGCTAGGCGCACACGGTCGGTGTCGGAATACACGATCAGATGATAGTCAATGATATTTTGATCAAAGTTCGGGAACAGCGTGAAATTATCCATTACCGAGAGTTCGGTATTGATGTGGTCTGCATAGCCTCTTGCATCCGGATTGATCGTGTAGGTGCGCTCCGTGCCAGCAGCGGAGCGCACCGTCAAGGTCACAGCACCAACCTCCTCATTGTACAAGTATGCATCTGGGGTACGTGACCTATCGGCAATGATCTGCTCAATGTTTCCGGCATTGAAGGTGACGGTGTCGGTGTGATAATAGGCAGTCGGCGTGGTATGGAACACGATACGCTCCCCGCTCGTCACCACGCGATACGACTCCTTCTCAGGACTGAACTCCGGCACCAAAGTCATGCCGGCGGGTAATTCCAAACCAATCAAACCACGACGATCTTGATACGGCACCAATCCACCGCAATACGGCGGATCGGATCTATCTCTCTGCAGACGGTCTAGACAAACGATTGCACGGTCGGCTTCCGACAACCCCTTAGAGACCAGCGTATCGCAGCTTTGTAGCTGTGCTTCGGTCGGCTCTCTGCACAGATTGGCACCACCAGCACTACTATATAACACCGTCGGATATTGGTCGGCACTGCCGAAATGCCATCGTTGATGATCCCACGAGCGATAGGTATTGCCGGTGCTATTATCTTGGCTACCAGCGAATTGTAGTTCTATCGTCGTTCTAGCTGCACCACCGGCACTGGTCGCACCAGGCGCAGCAGCATCCCGATCCCAATAGCTATCTACGGTTTGAGGACTACCCGATGACGAGAAGATTAACGGTGCACCAATTGCATAGCTATTACGAACTTGACTTTGTTGCACACCCACTAAACCTGAGACACTTTCTCGTACATCACCAATAAAATTACTCTGCGCATAACTATCTTCTATGTTAGCACCAGAAAAATTCACTACTGAAAAACCATCCGGAGCAATCGCCCCTCGGATAGTACCCATAGAAATTGTCGAGAAACTACCGCGAATGGTACCTCGATTGATCCTTACAAAACCGCCAAAACTATTTGTAGCCTCCATCGTGCCGCCTACCACGCTGCTGTTGATGATGCGACCGTGGTTTTCATAAACCAAAGCACCAGCACCTATAATGCCTACTAGATAAATCCCGGCATTTTCGCTACGACTATTGAAAATAGTGCCGTAGTTAATCGCTGCCAAGGTAGCGAATAGACTCCCTGCGGTAGTTATATTACTACGGACGGAGGCATCTCTGAGATGGATATCCTCTAGCCTGGCATCCCCACCCAGATAAGCAAACAAGCCCACCACATCGTCATTCATGCGATCGTTTAAGCTTAGGTTGTTGATCACATAGCCGTTGCCTTGGAAATGAGCATTGAAACGAGCGGTATTGCTGCCTATCGGTTGCCAATCTATCCCTGCCAAATCTATATCGGCAGTCAATTCATAACCGCGGCAGCCGCTACGACAATAAATTGGCGAACTGTCGGCACTCGTTCTATAAAAACTGCCGTCCAAGCTATGGCGCATCGCACTCAACTGATCAGGAGTGGCGATATCTATCAAACCGTCGTCGTCGCCGTCTATTTCGACAAGACTAATCTGCTCGTCCAAACGCAAGATATTAAAGCGGTAGCGGAATGATCTGCGCTCCGTGCTCTCTTCTACGACCACATCCAAAATCGTGTTGCCGACGGTGTTCAATGCAATCGGTGGGGTGGCAACACCGCTTTTCACTCTGACGACCTCGGCATCGGTGGTGGTTTTATAAACCACGATATCGGCTTGGGGTGCAAAAGACTCGGCGATGAAGCGTAGGCTTCGTTGATCGCCAATGACAGCGATCTGGTAGTCGTTGAAGGTCGCAAAATCAAACGGTTTGTTGATGCCGGCATTGCTACCGAGCAGTTCAAAACGCTTCATCAGGCTTCCCTGATACGGGAGTATCTTGCCGCACAGCGGGTTGTCATTCTGCGCGCTTTGACATTCGTCGGAGTTGTATTTGATCACCGGCGATTGATCCGCACTACCGAAATCCCAGTCGCCAGCATCCCACTCGGCAAAAATGCCGGTCATCGTCGTTGCCCGCAACTCGGCACCGCTTCTTGCTAGAGATGCAGGCATATCAACCATCGCGATGTCGCGATCAAAATAGCTGTTCCTGATATTACTTGAGCCAGTAACCAAGCTGCCTTGCGCCACACCAGCCCTAGTCAGCAACAGCGATGCATAGCTATTCCTCATCTCTACACGATTAGCACCACTTCTTCCTAACATTGAGAGAAAGAAGCGATTTCCTCCTCTTATCTTTGTTTCTATTCTTCCGATCGCACGACTATTTTCGATCTCAAGTAGCTCAGTAGACGCATTTCCTAATCCACTTATGGTAACAGTGTCATTCATATCCTCCGTTAATGATCTCAATGTGCCGATGAAGTAGCTGTTAGTTATTGGTGTGTCTTCGAGCACAAAAGATGCAAGACCAGCTAGATTACCATTTCCTCTTATATCCCCGATCACATAACTATTGCGAATCGTGCTATTGAATGAAAATCTCACTATTCCCGAAAATGCGCCCTGGCTAGCAAGACTATTATCGGGACTGATGTCCACATTCACCAAACCCAATCCATCTATAGAAGCATTAGTCACCGTATGGAAAAATGCTCTATTGTTAGACTCATTTCCAGTTATCTTCAGATTGGATATCTCATAGCCGTTGCCGTTGAATACGGCATTAATCAAGGTAGGCGAATCCCAGCCTAGGCCGGTCCAGCGCTGCATCACACCATTTTTATCAGGGTCGCGGTAGCTGTTGGTATCTCTGAAATCCAAATCTCGCATCAATTCGTAGCCGCGACATACGAGGTTCGGGCAACCCAAGGTGTTGAGTTCGTCGCCTTGTTCTATTCTATGACCTATCTCCCCTGCGCTGTGGAAACGCAGCATTGCGATGTCTTCTAGGTAGTGAATGTCTACTAGACCGTCGTGGTCGGCATCTATCGTTGTTCCTTGCTGGTAATCCAGATAGAGTGTGTAGCGCACCGTCTCGGTGCCGTGAACCTCTATGACGACTTCGGTCGTGCGGTCGGGGCTGAGAGTAATCTCAGCACTGGGGGTGCCACTGACAATCTCGGTATTCTCGGGTGTGCGGATGCCGCCGACATAGACGCTGTAGGTGGCAGATTCAAATGTCGTGGCAATCAGTTGGGTGCGCGGTGTCTCACCTGTCACGGTGCCGAAATAAGGCCGGGCGATGCTGTTTTGTTCGGCTACATCAAATTGTGGGGAAAGCTGTGCGTTGCCGGCAGTGAGTGCGCTCAAACCGTAGCGAGCTCGGGGGTTGATCAGTGTGCCGCATACTGGCAGTTGAGACGATGTGTCCGTTGCATCACGACACGCTGGGCTGCCCAGCACATCAGTCGCTGCGGTATATTTGAGGGTTGGATATTGCATCGTATTGCCGAAATCCCAGTTGGCAGTACTCCATCCGCTATAAACGCTAGGATTGCTTGCATTCGGAGCGGTTGGCGAGCGTAGCTGGGTAGCGGTTCTAGGTTGGAAAATTGTAGGACGAGGTTCTCCTTGAGCTGTTCTCATCGTAGTATCGGAATTGTAATAATTAGGGAGGACACTTAAAAAAAAGGTACCAGAGTCTGCGTACCTTTGAAATCCGCTATACCCGATAAACGACAGGTTCACCGGCCCGATTGCATAATTGAAATTTGTAAGCACATCATTAGGGTTAATAATGCTATCTATTGAACCGAAAAATGCGCCTGCGCCTTCGTCCGCATCCATATCTGTTCTTTCGTTATTGACATCACCCCAGGCATAGTTGTTGGCAATGTTAGATCCGCTTTCCACCCTACCGATAAACCCTCCGATAAATCCCTCGGTTTGATTGCGACCGCTAACCGCACCGACGGCAAAACTGTTCAATACCGTACAGCCGACGCATCTGCCGAGCATCCCACCGACGTTCGTTCCGCTTGCTGACACTTGAATATCACCACGGCTATTAACGATAACGCTATTCGCAGTCGCATCGCCGACCATACCACCGACATTAGCAACACCCGATACTATACCAGCCGCATGGCTGTTGTTAATTTGACCGCGATGGGTGCCAACGATGGCACCGACCTGCGAGCCACCTTCTATGCGTACATTCGTCAAACTCAGATTGCGTACGACACCGCTACTGCCAATAACTCCGAACAAACCTTGATGATTTTGACTATCGCGGTTAATCTGTAGACCCGATATTTGATAGCCGTTGCCTTCAAACTCGCCACTGAACGGGGTGGTTGTGTTGCCTATCGCTATCCAGCCAATATTGGCAGCGGCAGTACTGTCAAAGTCTGCTACTCTCCAGGCTGCTTGACCTATAAAGTAGTCCGGGTCGTTGAAATCCAAATCGCGTATCAATTCGTAGTTGCCGGATAATCCTGTAGATGTATCGATTGAACTAAGATGCTCTAAATAATAGATCTCGGTGAAACCGTTGTCATCGCGGTCTGCAAGGTCAAAATAATCGGTGCTACGGATGTAGAGTGGGTAGTGAACCGTCTCGCTGCCAACGATTTCCAAAACGATGCGGGTGATTCCGTCTTCGCGCAAAGTGATTGGTGCGCTAGTGTCGCCGCTGGTGATAGTTTGGTCTGGCACAGCTTTGCCAGTGACGGTGCTTACATAGATATTGATGGTTGCGTCATCTTCCATTGCGGTCGGGATGATGCGTATCGGATTGACAACAACATTGCCCGAGTAATTGCCGATAATGTTCCTGTGCTGGTCACCGAAAGGCGGGAATAAAGTAGCACCATCTGCCAGCCTTAAATCCTTCAAACCGTTGCGGATTTGCGGTGAGATTAGATCGCCGCAGTTCGGCAAACCAGGACGGTCGCAAGTCCGAAGCACGCCGTTCCCGGCTGATTGGGTATATTTGAGAATCGGGTATTGCGTTTGATTGCCGAAATCCCAGCTTGTAGAGCTCCATCCGGTATAAACTGAGGGATTGACTGCATTCGGAGCGGTTGGCGATTGTAGTTGCTGTTTAGTCCTACCTATGCTAAAGGCGTATTCTTGTGTGCTATCGTAGAGGATACCACTGGTAGTTATATCCCAGTAGTTTGCACTGCCTTGAGGATCATTCCTTAACCCCGAAGCAGGTCGTATAAGACCTCTAGCATCATCGGAATGATTTGCACCAATGGCATAGTTGTTATTAGCCGTTAATGCGGCGGGGGCACTTGAGTTAGGATCTAACAAACCAACCAAACCGCTACCCGAGTTGCCACTAATCGCTCCGCTCGCATAACTATTGGCAATGAGTGGGAATAACTGTGAGAAAGGACTAACAGGATTCCTAAAAGTCCCTCCGACTAAACCACCAGCATAATTGCTATTCGCATGAACTTTAGCAGTCGCATAGCTGTTCTCAATACTCCCTCCGAAACTGAAACCGAAAGGCCGTAATCGGCCGACCAAACCACCGGCATAGAAATTGCTTTGCACTCTGCCACCGGCGTAGCTGTTGTAGATTCTGTGACCAAAATTAACACCGATCAAGCCACCGACATTGTCCGCTGTTGCGGTTACAATGACCTCGGTGTAGCTATTGCTAACATCGGCTGAGGATCTACCGATCAAGCCACCGACACCTAATCGCCCGCTCACTTCACCGATTACGAAGCAACCGATGACTTGACCATCATTATCACCAATCAAACCACCGATATTGTTTTGTCCCTCTACTCTTAAGTTTAGCAAGCCAAGATTGCGCACCATGCCACGATCAAGAAAACCGAATAAGCCTAGACTATTCTCATCTCTGCGGTTGATCTGCAAACCTGAAATCGTATAACCGTTGCCGTTAAACTCACCGGTGAACCCGGATCGGTTTTTGCCTATTGGTGTCCAACCCTTATCGCCACCATCGCCAAAGTCTGCTACTCTCCAGCTACGGTTTATTTCACCTGCAAGGTAGCTGTTCGGGTCGTTGAAATCCAAATGACGAACTAATTCGTATCTGCCACGTAATGCGCTAGCATCTGCATTGATTGCATTGAGGTGGTCTAGATAATAGATATCGGCGAAACCGTCGCTGTCAAGATCTGTCGGTGTGGAGCTGCCGCTAATTTGTGATCCGATTGGATCGCCGCAGTTCGGCAATCCATCGCCATCACAGGCGCGAAGCATATTGGGATTGGCAGATTGCGCATATTTGAGCGTGGGGTATGCTCTGTCGTTGCCGAAATCCCAGCTGTCAGGGCTCCAGTTCATATAAATACCGTTTGCCGCCATGGGTTCTTGTAGCTCTATCGTGGTTCTGCCGACGCCGGCGATACTGTTGCTCAGCCCGCTGGTCTCAGTATTCCAGTAGCTGTCGCGCACAGTCCCTGATACCGTTCCGCCTGCAAAACCTCCCCGTTCTGCTCCACTGCTGGTCACCGTGCCGATCGCATAACTATTGTTGATTCTTGAGTTGGCACTTGTTAAACGACCGACAAAACCACCTATTCTGGATGTATTTCCACCGATGACTGATCCCGTGGCATAGCTGTCTCTGATGTCAGTGTTGTCAGACACTAGACCGACAAAACCGCCTACTTGTTCAAATACATTATTATCATTATCGCCGCCACTGACTATTTGGTTAACCACATTCCCGGTTGCATAGCTATTTCTGATCCGGCCATTTTGTTGTAATATGCCAACCAAACCACCAGACCATCGCTCACCTGTGACGGTGCCGGTCGCATAACTGTTGATGATGGAAGCATAATTATGAGCAGCCAATCCTCCGACATCAGTTTCGCCGGTGGCATTGACGGCAGCGTAGCTATTGGCAATCCAACCTTCACGGTGTTCGCCAACCAAACCACCGATAATAGTACCGGTTGCCGAGATTTTACCGCTTGCATAGCTACCGATGATGGTGCCTCGGTTGTACGCCGCCAGAGTGCCGACATTATTGGTAGCCTCAATATTGACATCGGTCAACCCTAGGTTAAGCACCACCCCGCCACTGCCGATACTGGCGAACAAACCTTGATCACTAGTCGCTTGGTTTATTTGCAGGTTGGATATTACAAAACCATTGCCGTCAAAAGTGCCGGTGAAGCGGTTGCTACTATTGTTGCCTATCGCTGTCCAGCCGGTATCGGTAGTACTGCTGAAGTCTCTAACCACCCAGTCGCGGTTGATGGCACCGGCAAAGTAGCTGTTCGGATCCTCAAAATCCAAATCGCGCATCAACTTATATTTACGGCTTAAGGTTACAGCATTATTGCGTATTGCATGGAGTTGCTCCAAATAATAGACCTCAGTAAAACCATCTTGGTCGCGATCTGCCAGTTCATCATCGCTTAGGTAGCGTATATAGAGTGGGTAGCGGACGGTCTCAGTGCCAGCGATATCTAGAACGATACGGGTGATGCCGTCTTCGCGCAAAGTGATCGGTGCACTGGTGAAACCGCTGGAGACGCTTAAATCAGGTCGGTTTTTGCCGTTGACGGTGCCTATGTAGATGTTGATGCGGACGTTGTCTTGCATTGCGGTCGGGATGATGCGGATAGGGTTTCTATTAACATTACCGATATAATTGCCGTTCAAATTGATGTTTTCCATAGCAAAAGGTGGGGTCAAAGCGACACCGTCTGCTAAAGCTAGATTTCTCAAACCTGAGCGAATTTGTGGTGCGATTAGATTGCCACAGCTCGGCAAACCATCGTCGTCGCAAGCCTTAGGACCGCTGGTATCGGGGTTTTGGGCGTATTTGAGGAGTGGGTATTGGGTGGTATTGCCAAAATCCCAGTCGCTGGTCTGCCAGTTCGCATAAATATCGCGGTTGGTGATCGGTGATTGCAGTTCCACCGTGGTTTTGCTGGTGCCGCCGGCACTGGTATCCAGTGTGCTGGTTTGGGTATCCCAGTAACTATCGCTGACGGTGATGCGGGTGCCGCTACGGGTGCCGACCAAACCGCCGAGGTCGCTGCCGCCGGTCACTTTGGATATCGCATAGCTCTTATCAATCAGGTTATCAAAAGATGTACTTCCCGCTATAGAACCGACTAAACCACCACCCACATTCGTATCCACATGCACCGAACCGTTTGCATAGCTATTGACGATTGAATCATTCGCTCTAGATAATCCTATGAGTCCTCCGGCGTTGCTATTTGCTTGGATGTCAACGCTGGCATAGCTGTTGCGGATTCGTTTGGTCTGAGAAGTATCAAAATTGCTACCCAACAACCCGCCTGCATTGTTGATGTTGCCGGTGATTGTGCCATGCGCACGGCTGTTAATAATCCTTACATCTTGTGTGGAATTACCGACCAAGCCACCATAATCAGATTTGGATCCGCCACCCACCGCTTCTATATCAATCACTGCATAACTATTTATGATAAGGTCGCTGGCACCTTGAGATGTGCCGACCAAGCCACCTACCCGGTTTGCCCTTGCGATTATCTCGCCGACTGCAAAACTGCCGATGATGGTGCCGCGGTTGATGCCTGCCAATGCGCCGACTGTATTGCCAGCATCTATTTTCACACCCAGCAGACCCAGGTCGCGGACAATGCCGTTATTACCGATATTAGAGAATAAACCCAGCCCATTCGTGTTGGTGTCGAAATTGACCTGCAAACCCGAGATCGTATAACCGCTGCCGTCAAAGGTGCCAGTAAATGTGTTGGTATCATCGCCTATTGGTCTCCAGCCGTCATCGCCACTATTGTCAAAGTCTGTCACCGTCCATTCGGCTTTGTTTGCTAGGTTGCGATAGCTCGCATCGTCGTCAAAATCCAGATGTCTGGTCAATACATACGAACCGCTGAGGTTATTGCGTATCGCATCCAGATCTTCCAAAAACTCGATCTTGGCATAAGGAACATCGCTTTGGTCTAGCGGAATGTGCTGGTAGCGTAGCGAGAAATGATACCAATCTACACCACCGCTGCTGGCCTCGCTGGTAGGGGTGATCACTTCTATCGCAACGCGGGTCAATTCGGTTTCGCTTAGGCTGATATCTGCGCTTAGCACGCCGTCAGCACCGCTACGCATTGGTGTGCTACGCCTGGTCTGGTTGCCCGATGTATCAAAGTAGACAAAGGTGACGCGGGCATCGGGGTTGGTAGCAACTGCTTGCAGTTGGGTGATATTGGTGTCATTTTCTATCACGCCGGTGTGCGCACGGTAGCGCGGGTCAAAAACAAAAGATGAGGCAAGGCTACCTTTGCCGCTGACCGTGCTTAATGCACTCAACGCACGGCGCGGTATCACATCGCCACACGCCGGCAGACCGTCGCCGTCACAAGCTCTGGTGCCACCGAAATTGCGACTATATTTAAGAACCGGGTATTGGGTGGTATCACCAAAATCCCAATTACCATTGGACCATTGATAATAAACATCGTCTGAGTTTGTGAATTGCGAAGTGCCGGCTCTCAACTCGGCGGGGGTGAACACCGAAGAAGCGATGATGGTTGGGATAATTGTGTTTCCTACGATAGGCAAAGACGAATCAGCATAATAGCTATTTCTTATCTCAAGGAAAACATCATCACCAATCAAACCACCTTCTGCAATACTGCCAGTCACCTCGCTGATGCTGTAATTATTGAAATTGTCGGTGTCATCATTGGATAAACTACTTCCTGCTAATCCACCAGTCACACCACCGATCACTATACCAGTGCTATAAGCATTTATAGAATTTCCGCCCTGCTGGCCGACCAGCCCGCCGCTAGAGACAGCACCGGTGGGCAAAACAAGACTGTCCGCATAACTGTTAATGATATTTGCTCTGAAAGTGTTTAGACCAACCAAACCACCGAATCTTCCACCATTGTCTGCTTCTCCTTCAACGATGCCAGCTGCATAGCTGTTGACTATCACACCTGAGTTAAGCGAAACCAAACCACCGATATAAAAACCCTGTCCGCTAATAGTACACACCGCGTGGCTATTGAGAATCTGGCCACTACTATTACTCACACCAATCAGTCCCCCCAAGCGCGCATCACCGCGGATTATGCCGTGCGCATAACTGCCGATGACCGTGCCGTTATTCGTACCTGCCAAAGTGCCGAAACTGGCGCGTCTAGCGACATCCTGCCCGTAGGCTTCTATTTCGGCATCCAATATGCCGAGGTTGCGTAATGTTGCCGATCGGCCTATGACTGCGAATAAACCCTTGTTGGTATTTTCGGCATCGTTGTTGATTTGCAGATTGGATATCGTATGGCCGTTGCCGTCAAAGCTACCAGTGAACGGTTGTGTGGCATCGCCTATCGGTATCCAACCAATATCATCGTCGTTGTCATAATTGTCCACCGTCCAGCTCGCTTTAAGTTGTGGGAGGTCATAACTGGCATCGTCGTCAAAATCTAAGTCTTTGGTCAATCTATAGAAACCATCGAGATTGTTGCGTATCGCATAGAGATCTTCCAACGAGTTTATCTCAGCTATAAAGCGGTATTGAAAATCTAGCGAGTATTCTACGCTAGGCACACCTGCTGCGATTGGGTCTATTTCAACGACGATGTGTTTGCTCTCGTTTTGCTCAAAGCGGATTGGGTCGCTGGTGGCACCGCTGCTGAGCGTTCTGCCGATTTGGGTTCGCTCAGTGTCGTCAACTAGGTAGAGCTTGATTTCGGAATCAGCACCGACCGTGGTCGGGATCAAGCGAATTACCTGATTGGCAGAGTCCACGATGCCCGAATAACTGTCGCTGTCGGCATCGAACGCAGGTAATAATTGACCGTTGACTATCGTTATATCGTCTAGCGAGACAGAACGAAGCGACGGCACGATCAGATCACCACAAGCGGGCAAACCGGCAGCGTCGCAAGCCGGTGAACCGCGGGTGGCGGGATTTTGTACATATTTGAGGATCGGATATTCGGTGGTAGAGACGAAATCCCAGTGCTCGCTACTCCAATTCGCATAAATGCCAGTTTCAATCATCGTTGATTGAAGTTCTGTGGTAGTCTTGCCGGTAGCACCTACATCGGAAGCCCCGCTATCCCAGTAACTGTCAGAAAAAGTCTCGGCACCTGTGCGTTGACCGATTAGACCTATGCTCGCTGGTGAGCCTCGCACATAACTATTGACGACATCCGAGCTATTACTGAAACCGACCAACTTGCCTATCGCACTAGCAATTCTACAGCTCGCACCCAACTGCTCCAAGCTAACATTTGCATAGCTGTTTGCGATGGTACTAATTTTATCTGCAACACCACGATCAGTAGTGAATTGATTGCCGACCAGACCGCCTAATTGGCAATAACCTGTCACAGATACATCATCGCTATAGCTGTTGTGAATCTCTGCACCATTATTGTTTCTGCCGACCAAGCCACCGACACTATGCGCGTCGGAGTCGTTACCGGTCACGCCGACTTCGGTATCTACTACAAAACTATTATAGATGTCTCCGATGCTAACGCCACCGCCGTTATTCCTACCGACTAAGCCGCCTATAAAATTGGGTTGCCCCGAGGTACTGCCATCCCCTTCAACCTTGCTTTCGATGACCCCACTACTCAACACCATACCGGCATTTTCACCTGCCACACCGCCGGCATACAGGATCTCGCTTCTATGCGCCTCTACCCTAAGATCTTCAAGGATTAAATTTCTAACTACACCAGACACTCCTATCGTGTCGAATAAGCCCACGCGATCGATATCGTCTCGGTTGATTTGCAGATTGCGGATCGTATAGCCGTTGCCATCAAAGGCACCGTTGAAAACGCGACCGATCGGCTGCCAACCGCTATCATTGTCATCGTCAAAATTGCCTACCGTCCAGTTATTCATGTTTGCATTGGCATCGCGATAACTGTCGGCATCTAGAAAATCTAGATTTCTGGTCAACCTGTAGATACCGTTTAGGTTATCTCGTATCGCATTGAGGTCTTCCAGACTCTCTATATCGGTGGGTGGTATGTAGCGTAGATATACCAAATATTGTACGGTCGGCACACCGATGGCACTCGGCTCTACTTCAACGACGATACGGGTGACTGAGTCGTGCCTCATCAAAATGGGTGCGCTGGTATCACCGCTACTTAGCACATTACCGACCCGTATTCTGCCTTGATCGTTTAAGGTATAAATGCTGATATCGGCATTGGGGTCATTGCTCGTCGGTATCAGGCGAATCGTGTTAGCCTCAGCATTGACGCTACCTATGTATCGGGTGAGTTTGGCGTTAAAAGCCGGCGACATCCGAGCATTGGCTGAGGTTAGATTTCTTAGACCGTGGCGGAGTTGCGGTGAGATTAGCTCGCCACAATTCGGCAAACCGGGTGCGTCGCAAACTCGCGCCCCACCGCCAACCGGATTTTGCACATATTTGAGGATCGGGTATTGGCTATCGGTGCCGAAATCCCAGTGGTTCTCGCTCCAGAAATAATACGCAAGACTAGTACTGCCTGTTTGTGGTCCGCTTTGTATCATTTGTGCTGTGGAAAGATCTCTGCCTAGTGCGCTTCTGCTTTGATTGCTGGTTTGGCGATTATAATAGCTCCAGTCAACGACGGCAAATCCACTATCCACTTCTCCTGCAAACCCACCCACTCTATTCGCATCGCCGCCTCCGCTTACCCTGCCGATGGAGTAGCTATTAGTAATTCTCGCATAACGGCTATTATTAACTTCTGGGCTGGCGAATACTCTACCGATGAAACCACCCATCCCAACTGCAGTGTTGTCGCCAGTAACCGAACCGCTGGCATAGCTATTGCTAATTAGACCTGTCATGCCAGCGTTTTGACCTACAAAACCACCTAATCTTGCAACGCTGCTACCGCTGATGCTTGTGACACTGACATCTGCATAACTATTTAGGATGTTGCCGTTGTCTTGGCTACCGACCAAACCTCCAACATTTTGCATCCCTGCAACTGTGCCGATCGCATAGCTATTGACGATAACTGCCGAACTATCACCAGCCAATCCTCCGATTCCTCCGCTGCCGGTGACATCAACGACGGCGTAGCTGTTGCCAATCAAACCGGTACTATTACTGCCAACCAAGCCACCGACTCTGGTTCCAGCCGAGACTGTGCCGAAAGCATAACTGGCGATGATGCTACCAAGATTCTCACCGACCAAACTGCCGACATATTCCCCGTCATGACCATCTATCTCTACATCTGCCAAACCCAGGTTGCGCACCACTCCGCTACTGCCGATAATTGCAAACAGACCTAGATGCAGGTTGCTGCGGCTTCTGTTGATTTGTAGATTGCGGATGGTATAACCGTTACCGTCAAAAGTGCCGGTGAAGGACTGCATCGAGTTGCCGATAGGCTGCCAACCGTTATCATCGGCGTTGTCAAAATCGTCTACCGTCCATGAGGCTTTATTGGTCGCCCGATTGTCGTGGTCGGCGTAGCTTGCATCGTTTTGGAAATCCAGATCTCTGGTCAATTTGTAGGCACCGCCGAGGTTATTGCGTACCGCATTGAGGTCTTCCAGCGAGTCTATCTCTATAAAAGACAAGCGAGAGTTCTCTATTTGTGCCGAGTACAAATCCTCCACTTGATAATATCTTGAGGCTTGCAAGTCCAGCGTATATCTAAACGCATTGACCCCAGAAATACGCGGGTCTACTTCCACGATAATACGATTGTTGCCGTTGACCAAATCGATGGCAGCGGAAGACTCGCCACTTGCCAAATCGGATCCCAGTTGCTGCTCAGTGTTGCCAACATAGATTCTGACGACGGCATCGCTGCCTTTGGTTGTCGCAATCAATCTGATGATGCCGTCGTTGTTGCCGTCGGTCACCGTGCCAGAGTATTGCAGAAGATTAGGGTCAAATAATTGCGGAGAATCGAGGGCAAATGCTGGGGTCAGGGTATCATCTGCACCGACCAGTCTAAGGCTATTCAAACCGTAGCGTGGTAGCGGCGAGATCAAGCTCCCACAGCGCGGTGCAACCAACATGCCGCAGGCATCGCTGTTGCGGCCTGAAGTATATTTGAGAATCGGGTATTCGCTACTGGTGCCGAAATACCAGTGTTCGGTACTCCAATTCTCATAAATACCAGTTGCCGCGGTCGGTGAGCGGAGTTCCATATCAGTCTTGCCTATATCTGTGTCATCGGAGGACCCGCTATTCGAGTAGCTGTCGCTAACGGTGTTGTTGCTGCCGTTAATTAGCCGGGTTCCTGAACCTCTCGCATAACTATTGATTATGTCCGAATTAACACTATTAGCAACCAACTTACCGAAATTGCCAGTCCCTCTACAATTACTCAAAGTCGCTATCGTTGTGAAGCTAACATTCGCCGCATAGCTGTTTCTAATCGTACTAATTTCATCCGAATCACGATTATTAGTGACCTGATCGCCAACCAAGCCACCAAATAGGCAATGACCGCTCAGAGTCACACCATCGGCATAGCTGTTGTGAATCTCTCCGCCATCTATATTTCTGCCAACCAAACCGCCCAAAGTATGAGCGCGGCTTCCAGAGAAGGCTACACCTATTTTGGTACCACCTACCACAAAACTATTGTAGATGTCAGCGACACTACCGTTATTCCTACCGACCAAGCCGCCTATAAAATTGGCATCTCCTGAGTTACTACCAACCCCGTCAATATCGCCTGCGATGACTCCACTATTCAATATCGAACCTTTATTTTCACCTACTAAGCCACCTACATTTGAGTCTGTGTCTCTAAAAGTATCAATTCTAATATCTCTGAGGATCAGATTTTTAACCGTGCCGCCCACTTCTATCGTACCGAATAGACCTACGCGATTAATGTTTCGTTGGGTTTGTAAATTGCGAATCGTATAACCGCCACCGTCAAAGGTGCCATTGAAAGAATTTATCGGTTGCCAACCAAGGCTATTGGGGTCGTCAAAATTCACCGTCCATGCCTCGTTGACCACCCCAGAGCGATAGCTGGCAGCATCCCGAAAATCTAGATCTCTGGTCAGTCTGTAAGAACCGGCGGGATTGTTGCGCACTGCATCAAGATCTTCCAGATAGGCGATTTCGGTTTTGGTAGGGAGTTCGTAGCTTAGCCTGAAATTGTATCTGCGTCGCTTCATCGTCGAGTCGGAGGGGGTGAGCTCTACGACGATATGGTTTTCACCGTCCACCAGTGGGATTTCCTCACTGATACCGTCAGCATCAAACTCGCTACCTCTTTGTATCAAACCACCGTCGCTATAGACGCGGAATTGTGCTTCTTCATCTTCCGATCTCATGCGCAGTTGAATTTTATCGTCGCGTTCGACACCTACGAGCTTCGCATCGTAGTTCAATCTGCCGTCTAGCGGCAAAGGTGGGGTGATTGTACCGCCAGACACTGTTATTTCTGTTATATCAAAACGCGGTCTCGGCATTATCAGGCTACCACAGGCAGGCAAGCCGTCGCGAGCATCGCTACACGCCCGAGGAAAATCACTACCCAAAGGATTTTGCGCGTATCTGAGCTTTGGGAATTGGTTGGACGTGCCAAAATCCCAGTCGGCAGTGCTCCATGCGTCATAGATACCCTCTGCGTCAATAGGTAATGATTGTAGTTCCCCATCGGTCCTAGAGCTAAAAATTCCCGATAAACTATCGCCTGTGCCGCTTGCCTCGAGTAAGAAGTCGTTATTCCAATAGCTATTGTTGGCAGTGCCTCTACCGTCTATGTCTCCTACCAAACCACCTCGGCCCGATCCTGTTAAGTTATTATTGATGATTCCGTTTGCATAGCTGTTGTTAACTCTTACTTCGTATGCATTGTTGTTGATGGTGAATATATGACCAATAAGACCACCTGTACGGAGTACACTGATGTTGCCTGAGCCGCCATTTCTGATAGAACCCTCGGCATAAGTATTGCTCAGTTCCGTACCGTATGCTACACCTATAAGACCGCCCATAGTCCTATTACCTTCCTCATCATTAGTGACATCAACGATGATATCACCGGTTGCATAGCTATTTCTAACCCGATTATCTATTCTAGCTGCGCCGATAAGACCACCGAGCCGCCGCGCGCCTCTGACATCACCAGTTGCATAACTGTTGATAGTCAAATTGTGCTGAGTAGCTCCGCGCAAGGATGAACTAGTTCCTGCGATGGCAATCAATCCCCCAACAATGTTCTCGCCGCGGACATTAACTTCGGAATAGCTGTTGATAATTTGACCAGCGTTATTATTTTGGCTTACCAAACCGCTAACAAAGATAGTACCTCTGATCGTACCAGTTGAATAGCACCCAATAACGGTACCTATGCTTCTACTTGATAACGCACCAAGGTACCGGGCACCCTCAATATTTACATCGACCAAACCAAGGTCGCGTACGACACCCTCTAAACCTATGGTGCCTAACAAGCTAAGGTGGTCAGTAGCGTCTCTATTTATCTGCAAATTGGATATTACAAAATTGTTGCCGTCAAAAATACCCTCAAATTGTTCGTTAGTTGATCCTGTCCCTATAGGCGGAAAACCCTCATCGGAGGGATCTGAAAAACTAGTTACCGTCCAGTTGGCTTTGTTTGCCGATGGATCTTCGTAGCTCTCATCGTCGGTAAAATCCAGGTCTCTGGTCAGGCAATATCTGCCACGCCGGTTGTTTCTCACATTGTTGAGGTCCTCCAAAGAACTGATTTGTATGTAGTCGGATAATTCCGAACAGTTCCTTACCTCATCGGTGGTGACTACAACACGAGTGAGCGAGACGACTTGACGTAGCGTTTGGCTACCTCTGACTTCTATCACGAAGCGGCGCGTCGGCTCAGCCGCAGTAAACGCAAACGCCATGCTGGACTCGCCGCTTGCCAAACCAGATTGCAATAATGTTTCACCATCTCCGGCGTAGATATCCACGACGGCATTGTCCTCTATCGTGGTGGCAATCAGGCGAATCATCTCTACAGACGGATCGCTTAGCTCAATGTTGCTCCGGTAATAGCCGCCGGGAACAAATGCAGGGTTTAAGGCACCGACATCCACTTCTAAGTTTGCTAAGCCATGGCGAAGTGCCGGCGAGAGCAGCGAGCCACAGTCAGGCAACCCTGGTGCATCGCAGGTCGGTTCGCCGTTGGGGTCGGGATGGGGGATGTATTTGAGAGTCGGGTATTGGCTTGCGGTGCCGAAATCCCAATTTACATTGCTCCAGTTGTAATAGACTCCGGTGGCATTGGTGCTTTGTGCGGCACCTTGCTGCATCTCGCTGGTTGTTCTGCCCGTGCCAGCCACTCTCCCCATAGCTTGACCACTTGTCATCGTGTCCCAGCTCACCTGCTGTATAGTCGCCAGTAGTGTAGGATTTGAAATATTGAAGTTACCAAACAATCCTCCGCTAAGTTCAGAATTTGAGTTCGTGACCTCGGCAGTTGAATAGCTGTTGCTAACGCTAGCACTACCAATGACGGAACCAACCAAACCACCAACCAAGCTAGTAAAATTGCCGCCGCGATACGCGACAGAACCCATCGCATAGCTATTGATGATTTTGCTGTTTCCACTTAATCCTCCGACTAATGTCCCTACAAAATCACTTGCACCTGCGGTTGAGACAACATCTGCAATCGCATAACTGTTGATAATCTCCGAATCTCTCTCAGATATTCCGACGAGACCGCCATTACCCCCAAAACCTCCTACAGTGAAACTGCCAGTCGCATAGCTGTTAATGATACGAGCTGTTCCGCCATGATATCCAGCCAACATGCCTCGCCCGGTAGAGCGCGAGCTTCCACGAAAGACAATATCAAGCGATACATGACTGTTGATAATCTCCGCGCTGCTATTAAACTCGTTAGCTGCAACCAGACCACCCAGTATGGCGGCATCCCCCACATCGATTTCCCCTCGCACATAGCAACCAATAATCTTCCCGGCATTTGTCCCCACTAAACCGGCAACATCCGAATTTGGGGCAGAACCTCCTATCCTTAGATCTTCTATGCCGAGATTGCGTATCACACCGCCATTATGATGGAGTAAAGCTACATCTCTGTCGGAAACATTCATTTGTAAATTGTAGAGAGTGTAGCCATTGCCCTCCAAGATGCCTGTGAATCTAGTATCACCCGTTATCGGTTGTATGGGTATCCAGCCTCTATCCCTACTATCGCTGAAATCAGACACCGTGAAGTTTGACTTGTTGGTGAAGTTGCGATAGTGACCGTCGTCTTGAAAATTCAAGTCTCGCGTCAGTTCATAACCGACGCAGCTGCTATCAGGGCAACCGTCGGTTATTTTTGTTGCCCCAGAACTCTGCACATAACCACTGCCGTCTAGGGAATGTCGGATTGCGTCCATGTCCTCCAAATGGTAGATATCTATCAAACCGTCGCGGTCTTTATCGACGATTAATGCCGTCGGTGCCGATACCAGCGTGTTGTTATAACCCTGCCGGTCTTGATAATCAACACGCAGGCGATAACGGCTGTGGGCAGCCTCGTGGTTGTCTATAGCTAAGATAGCAGCGTTTGCACCGTCTATGTCGCTCCAGCTGTTGCCTGCTCCGATTTCGCTGAACTGCCATTGATACTGAAGGTTTTGGTCGGCTGTGCTTTGTGCCATACCGTCTGGATCTGCGGCGATGGCTTGCGGGAGGTTGGGCGATTGCAATACTGGGGTGTCTGCTATAAACTCCACACTAGGCACGCTACTGGAAGGTCCGTCGTTTTGCTTCAACACAATCAGCTCCGCAGATGCTCCTGCAGTATTGCCGAAGCCATCGCTTATCGTTACACTTAATGTTAGCTCATCTGTGATTTGTCTCAATGGCACGAAATTGAGAGGTATCTGTACATCCAATTCAGGGCGCGCAATAGTAATGCCAGTATCTATGCCGCCTACGCCTGCCATCAACAACGGCATGTTCGGGTTGGTTTGCCTGAAAGTGTAGGTTAACGGGACGATGTCTGCGATGTCGCTTGCGACACTGAAGCGAATGTTCTGCCCCTCTTCCACTACATTGTCTGGCAGGCCTGTCGTTATGTTGATGCTGAGACTGCGTATGATTTGTAGCGTATAAGTATCGGCAATTCTCAGAATGGTTGTGGCAGGGGCGGCGTTGAGGTTGATGGATATGTCGTCATTGCTACCAGTGATCGTCATGTCCGCACTACTGCTACCGACCCTTGAGATAGTGAATTTGCCATCGGCATTGTTTATTGCGACATCCAAGCTGACAGTGCTTGGATTGCTACCTACCACGACATAGTAATTACTCTGGTCCCGATTGAATTCGGGAATCAATGTATGACCGTTGACCGCAATAGACTCTACACGAGGAGGTGGGTCGGTGAGTATCGGGTATTCGGTATTAGTGCCGAAATTCCAATCATCGCTACTCCATTGGTAATAAACTGCGGTTGCAGTCGTGCCAGGTGCGGTGGGTGCCTTGAGGTCGGCAAAGCCTCTGCCACCACGACTAGATCCGCTGCCGGTTGCGGTGGTATCCCAATAGCTATTGGTGACGATCCCAACTCTGCCTCTGTCGATATAGCCGATTAAACCACCGACATCGCTACCGCTTGCCGTCAGTCTACCGGCAGCATAAGTGATATTGACCAAGCCACCGTTATCGCCGATCAATCCGCCGACCCTATTAACACCCTGTACTGGGCTTCGGGCATAAGCGATATCGAGCGACCCTCCAGATTTGATGCCAATCAAACCGCCAACTCTATCCACACCAGTGACCTGTGGGTTGACGGCATAGCTTTTGCTTATCATTGTCTGATTGGCTCTGCCGAGTAAACCACCGACATTGTCCACATTGTTTTCCACGGCAGGGTCGGTGCTATTGTCTCCCAGAACTGAACCGCTTGCATAAGCAAAGATAATATTGCTTTGGTCAAGACGGCCGGCTAAGCCCCCTACACTATGTTCGGTGCCGTGTACATCACCGGTTGCATAACTCTCTTCAAGTGCCGTGTCCTCGGCACTGCCGAGCAAACCACCAATGTTGTAACCGCCTTCTACATTACCTGTCGCATAACTCTCCTCAACTGCGGTAGCGTTGCTAAATCCGACCAGACCACCAATATCCCCAGTCTCGCCGCTGACACTACCGTTTGCATGACTCCTGGTGATGATGACTTTTTGTGCATTGCCAACCAGACCACCGATGTAGTTGTTGCCAACGACATTGCCGTCTGCCGAACTATCGGAAATGCGGGTTTGCAGAGCGGAGTCTATGTCTTCGTTGGGCAACACACATTCGCGGCTGTCAGTTTTGCGTGAACAAGCATAGCCGACTAAACCTCCAGCGTAGTTTCCAAACACCATCACATCGGCGTTCGATCTGCTGGCAGTGATGGAACCACCAACATTATTACCCACCAATCCGCCGGCATAGCCGTTGCCGTTTACGCTGCCTCTGGCATCGTTGCCCTCAAATAGGCGACCGGAATTAAGCCCAACCAAACCGCCAAGATGCTCAGCACCTCGGACATCGGTGGATACAAAACTATCGCTTACATTGCCGTCGTTATCGCCGATTAAGCCACCGACGATATCGCCGTCTTGTATGACCGTCTCAACTTGCTCGGCATCGGCACATCTGTTTGAGCGTAGGTTGTCGCGGCAACGTCTTTCAGAAATACCACCGGCGACTGTGTCCAACAATATGTTAGTGGCTAATACGGTGCCTCTGTTGACACCGATTAAACCACCGACGGTGCCGACGCTGCCGACCACGCGACCGTTCACTATGTTGACATTGCTGACGATACCTTCGTTGATGGCAACCAAGCTACCGACCTCTGACCTGCCTCTGACATTGACACGTATTAATGTCAGCGCATTGATTCTTGCCGACGGCTCAGTGCGCCCAAATAAACCGATGGTGTTGATCGGACGATTGATGTGAAGATTGGAAATCGTGAAACCGTTCGCTTCAAAGTATCCCGAAAAGCCCTGCAGTCTTGTGCCGATCGGCTGCCAACCAATACCCTCAGCCCATTCACTGTTTATGCTCCCTGAGCGGTAGTCGCTCGGATCGCTAAAGTTCAAATTTTTGGTGAGCTCAAAGCCTCTGCAAACACCACCGTCGTCGCCGTCTTCGTCACAACCTAGATTTAGTAACGGTGCGGTGAGACTAGCTTTGTAGCCACTACCGTCTAAGGAATATCGGATTGCATCTAAGTCCTCTAAATCGCAAATTTCTATCAAGCCGTCATCGTCCACATCGGCATCAACGATGTGTCCACACTCGCGTTCCACAATCGCAAGCGATAGCGTGGCAGGCTCGCCGATGCGGTAGACTGACCTTTCCGGTGGTGCGCCTATAAGTAGATCGACGCGGCTGGAAACCAACCTGTTGCCGGGGGCTACATTATTGGTGGGGATGGTTTGGGTGGTTTGGATGCTATTGGCGGGAATGACGATTGTCTGAATGCCTTCGTATTGCGCGTCTATCAGATCGCTACCCTGCTCTCTAATCTCTAAAGTGACTGAGGTGTTGCGATCAGTGGCTACATTGAGCCTTAATATGTATCGTAGGGAGTCACCCTTGTAGATGCCCTCAACTGAGGGCGAGACGATGGAGACTTCGGGGGCATTGTTGCCAACTCCAAGCTGAGCAAACACCTCACCTGTCAGCAACACAAGCAAGGCAATAATAATCTGAAAAAATTTATTCAATGATGTCATATAAGGATATTTTTCACATACGAGCAATCGCTGGGGAAATTATAACACTGTAAGGAGATAATCAGGCTGTTGAAAAATAGATATTCCCCTCCATAGGAAAGGAATATCACTTTTTCAATAAGCCCACATTACTACTTGGGAATTATACAAAAAATAATAGATTTGACATTTTAATAAAGGTCATGTTATAAATAGTGTTTTATTGCCTACTCTCTAAGGCAATAAATCTTAGATCTAAGATAAATTAACCTATAAGGAGTTTAATATGAAAAAATATTTAATTGCAATGTTTGCTACAGCAACAGTGTCATTAGCAGGTTGCGGTATGTCGCAAGACCAAATGATGATGATGGAAGAGCAAATGATGATGATGGAAGAAATGAGTGCTCAAATGAGCGAGATGCAATTCCAAGTCAACACCAATGCGGCAGCTGCAGATAAAGCTAAGCAAATGGCCCAAGATGCAATGGTCAAAGCGTCTATGATGAATGGTATGGATAAGATGCCAGACTCAAGTATGGATATGATGCATAAGCAGAAAATGATGAAATAGCTATATAGATTTCATATATGGGCAAAACAGAAGAAGGGGCTTATTCAAGCCCCTTTTTCTTGGCCATCAAAAAATATAATCTTTCTTTGGCTTGTATTTAGCCACCCTCTCTACCCTAACCAAGTCTAAAGGATAATCGCCTAGATTAACAGCCGTCGGGATGCCGAGCGATTGTTTGGCTACGCGTATAAATTTTTCCCAATCTATGCTGATAGATTTACCTTCCGATAATTTACTCATCGCTATAATTGCCTTGCCTAAATGATCGGCCAATATTTGCGGATCATCGCCGTCGTGAGCTTCCAGATAGGCTATACCTTTATCAATAGCAACCTTAAAGGGTTCGTATTTAATCGTCACTGGGGTCTGACGCGGCGTTTTATCGAATAGCACCTCAATATTTGCAGGACGCATTCGTATACATCCATGTGTCACCCGCATCCCGATACCTTCGGGGCGATTTGTACCGTGTATGAAGTAACTTGGCAAATCCAATTGCAGGGCATATTTTCCTAAGGGATTATCGTCTCCGGGTGGCACTGATGGCGGAAGTATATCGCCTTTCAATGCGTGTTCCTTTCTCACACTCTCCGGTGGATACCATGTCGGATTTACCAGTTTATCGATAACCTTAGCATTTGCACGAGGAGTCAACCAATCGCCTCGTCCTATGCTGATTGGGTAGGTGTATACCGAATTTTCACCGACATAGTAATATAGGCGCATTTCTGCCAGATTGATATAGATACCCTGATAATCAGGTTGCGGTAATATGAAGCGACCGGGCAAAATGATTGTGCTACCTTCTTCCGGTACCCAAGCATCTAAAGCGGGATTGGCAACTCTCATTTCGTCGTAACCGAGTGAATACTGCTGTGCTAGAGCAACAAAAGTATCGTCGGCTTGTGCGGTGACACTACGCAACGAACCTACTATAATATGCTCTGGATCATAATTGAAGTTCTCGGCGGCAGCGATGCCAATAAGACTGCTGATAGCTAAGGTAATTCTTAATAGATAAATCATGGTGGATATTATAAAAGCAATTGCAGATGAATTTCCACATACCGATATAATTCATCTAAATCATGCCGGCGTAGGTCGATGGCCGATGTGCAGCGTCCGTGCGATACATAATTTTGCCAAAGAAAATGCGCAATACGGTGCGATACGCTCGGCAGATTGGACACAACATGCTACCACTCTACGCACAATGCTCGCAAACTTAATCAATGCCGAAAGCAAAGACGAGATTGCCCTACTCAAAAATACTTCGGAGGCTTTATCAATTATTGCTTACGGTATAGATTGGCAAACCAAAAATAACATCGTGGTCGGCAAGCAAGAATTTCCTTCTAATAGGATCGTTTGGGAATCTTTGCAAAATACCCATGCGATAGAGGTGCGAGTCGTTGACTTATACGCGGCTGCAAGCCCTGAGCAGGCGTTGATCGATGCAAGCGATGCGCATACTCGCTTGATTGCTGCCAGTTCCATACAATACGCAACAGGGTATCGTATGGATTTGAATTATTTAGGGAAACATTGCCACACCGCTGGTATTCTGTTTTGCGTCGATGCGATACAAAGTTTAGGTGCAGCTGCAGTAGATGTGCAGAATGGCTTTATTGATTTTTTAGCCGCCGATGCCCATAAATGGTTATTAGCCCCCGAAGGCATCGCCCTACTCTACTGCAAAAACTTGCATATACCTAAGTTGAAATTAAACCAATACGGCTGGAACATGATGGATGATTGTAATAATTACGACGCACTATACAACGAATCCGATATATTAAAGTGGCAACCCAAAGCAAACGCAATGCGCTTTGAATGCGGTAGCTTGAACCATCTGGGTATTTATGCGTTGCACGCTAGCTTGGCTTTGCTGATGGAGGTTGGTGTTGCCAAGGTATATAAGAAAATTGCTCTAAACATTGATTATTTAGCGGAAAACCTAGACCAAAACCGATTTGAACCGCTTACACCCGACGATAAAGCTCGACGCGGTGGCATCTTTACATTTAAGGCACTGAGGCAAGATACTAGAGCATTGTTTAAGCATCTTGCGGGAAACAAAGTATTTTGTGCTTATCGCGGCGGTGGCATACGCCTATCTCCGCATTTTTACAATACGACTGAGGATTTGGATATCGCGCTTGAACTACTGCATGGGAATGGCTAATGATTGCGGGTAGCCTTGCGCCATTCTAACAAGCTGCCTTCCAATAGTAGGCGCGGATTGATATTCTGTTTAGCAAAACGACATCGCTCTATTTGTCGTTGATACAGCCCATAAAGCAATTTGGTGGTTGATGCCGGATTTATTTGATTTACCTCTATTTCTTTGGCTTGTTTTGTTATCGTATATTGTAAATGCTCCAACAGCCATTGTTGAATTTCATCGGCAGGCTTATCGCACCAGTGATCGACAAAATCATGGGTAGTAATCTGCTTGTTCATCCATTGCTCTAATTCTTTATAAAACAATAGCTTATCTGGCTTATCGGATGTTTCCTCTAAAGCCATTAACGGACTATTGTTAGCAAGCCTCAATCTTTGCTCGGCAGCTTCCTCCGATATGGACATTTCAGAGGTGAGCCAGGCGACAGCCTCAATGCCTGGTTCTTTTATGTGAATGCGATGACAGCGGCTGCGTATTGTCGGAGTTAATGTAGAAGGCTGTCTGCAGGTCATTAAAATAATCGACCCTGCGGGAGGTTCTTCCAATGTTTTGAGCAAACTATTAGCAGCGGCATAATTTAGCTTATCGACTTCTTTGATAAATACGACCTTATGAGTCGGGTAATGCCGGCTCAGTTGTAAGAAGTTGATAGCATAGCGCACCTGCTCTACTTTGATTTGATCTTGTTCGGCTTCTATCATCAGATAATCGGGGTGATTGCCTGCTAAAAAAAGACGACAGCCTTCACATTTTAGGCATGGTTTAGAGTCGTTATCACTGTAACACAATAAGCTACAGCACAACCTTAAAGCAAAATCATTAACTCCGCAGCCACGACGACCATGCAATAACAACGCATGCGGCACCTTAGATTGAGTTATATAATGTTGCCAATTTTTCCATGTGTCGTGTTGCCATGGGTAAAGTTCAGATATAGTCACGGCTACTTCGTCAATGGTTCAAGATGCGCTATGATTGCTTTTGTCACTTCGGTTATTTCCTGCTCGGCATTGATGATTTTAATACGCTCGGCGTGGTTGTCGGCACATTGCAAATAGGCATTTCGTACCCGCTCAAAAAACACCATATCTTCTCGTTCAAAGCGGTCAAGATTATTAGAATTTATTCGTTCCCATATATGTTTAGGAGACATATCTAATAGCAAAGTTAGGTCTGGTTTTATAGAGACTGCCATTCGGTTGAGTTGCTCTATATAATCTAAGGGGATGTTGCGCCCTCCCCCTTGATAAGCATAGCTGGAGTCCATAAAGCGATCACAAATTACCCAACAACCTTTATGCAATGCAGGCTTTATCCGCTGTTCTATATGCTGCATCCGAGCTGCATAAAATAACAATAATTCACTTATTTCGGCAATCTGATGTTCGGGATCAAGTAGCCATTGACGTATTTTTTCTCCCAGTGGAGTTCCTCCTGGTTCTTGCGTGACACAGACCTCTATACCTTTGCTACGTAAATAATCGGCTATTTCGGCTGTTTGTGTGCTTTTCCCGGTTCCTTCTAGACCTTCTAAGGTAATAAATTTAGCATTCATTTTTTCAATTGGTATTTTCTAACTGCTTTCAAGTGCTCTGCATAAGTTTCGGAAAAATGATGGCTACCATCGCCTTTGGCAACAAAATATAGATAATCGCTATATTCTGGATTCATTACCGCAGTAATAGAAGAAAGGCTTGGCATAGCAATGGGTGTCGGAGGCAACCCTTTACGCGTGTAGCTATTGTAAGGTTGGTCTTCCTTCAAATCTTTTGAGCGAAGATTACCGTCAAAACGATCACCCAAACCATAAATTATAGTAGGATCTGCCTGCAACAGCATATTTTTTTTAAGACGACTAATAAAAACCCCTGCTACTCTAGGACGTTCTTCTATCTTGGTGGTCTCTTTTTCTACTATAGATGCAAGGATTAACGCTTGATATGGTGAAGTCAGAGGCAGATGTGGGTCTCTAGTTTGCCAAGATTCATTCAGTAAAGTTTGCATTTTTTGATAACCTTTTTTGAGTAGGTCTATAGAATCAGTGCCAACAGTATAGTAATACGTGTCAGGAAAAATCCAACCTTCCGGTGACGATTGTGAGATGCCTAATTCTAGACTAATATCGGAGTAATCCGTACTACTCACATTGATATAAGGTGTTGCTTCCATTGCATCGAGTATTTGTTTCATCGTGTAACCTTCTATGATACTAAACTTTCTCTGCACAACTTCGCCGGCGAATGCTTTGTCCAAGAATTGATGAAACTTCATATCCGGCTTTAGCAGGTATTCACCGGCTTGTATCTGTTCCAATCTCATCCCATTAAGACGCGCATAGAGCCTTATGTACCAAGATAACGGCACAATACCGTCATAAGGTTTCAATAATTTCTTATCGTTCATATCCAGTAAGATATGCTCAAAACTATCGCCTAATTGTATTGAAAAGTTATAATTATCTTTTATATTCACAGATTGTCGATATATCTGTTCTCTGAAATCATAACTTAAAAGTAATATGACCAGCATGCAGATAGCCAATGTAATAAGTGTAATAATTGCGTATCGTTTTTTTGTCATAACGCGATACTTCACTTGCAAAACGCAAACGGTTTTAATAACTGATGAACTACCCTTATGTCATAATGGTGGGCTTCCAAACTATGCACTGGCCAGACTCGTATTAAGGCATTGCAAAAAAATAACCCATCTGCTTCTAATATTGCCTGCCTGTCTATTTCACTCTCTACCACCGTTATGTGATGCTCATTGCATTGTTCGATAATCCATTCTCGCATCACACCATGCACACCACAATTATCCAACCTTGGTGTCTTTAATGCCGAGTCTTTTACGATAAACAAATTGCTCATCGTCCCTTCTATCGCATTATTTTGATAGTCAAACATAATGCCTTCGTGATATTCATCTTGCCATTCCATCCTTGCAATCACTTGCTCTAATCGGCATAAATGCTTGATTTGTGCCAATCTTGGATTAGCAGCCAAGCGTTGTTTGCAAAAACATGCGGCAATCCCTTCTTTGTATAAAATCTCAGAAAATGCTTGTCTATGTTGAAATTGCACGATTCGGGAAGGTTTATCGGAGTTTTGTATGCGATAACCCAGTGCCTTTGAACCTCGCGTGATAATGATTTTTATAACACCACAAGGCCTTGCCTGTTCAGATAACAGAAATACTTCTTTTTTCAGCTCAGATATATGTTTAAATACAATCCCTAAGCTATTGCATCCTTGCAATAATCTATTCAGATGTTTATGCCATAAACAAGGCTTCCCATCAATAGCTGATATGGTCTCAAAAACACCGTCGCCGTAGGCAAGACCTCTATCGCTAATGGTTAGATAATCGGTCGGTTGACCGTTGACTAAGGCTGAAGGTATATTTGGCAAGACTAGTTATATGAGGCTGTTGAAAAAGTGATATTCCCCTTCCATTTCATTTACGGTAACCATGATTTTATGGCGCAAGCGGGTAGATTCATGCAAATACTAAACTCTAGGGAGGGCATGTTAGTCCTCCCCTACCGGTGGTTATCATCAATTCGATGGCGCAAGCGGTTGGGTTCATGCAATGACGGTACTTTTTCAATAGCCTTATGCTTAGATTTTACGGAATGCAAGTGAGGCATTGGTTCCACCGAAACCAAAAGAATTGGATAATATGCAGTTGACTTGTGCTTCTCGGGCTTGTCCGGGAACATAGTCCAAATCGCACTCAGGATCGGGGGTTTCTATGTTGATGGTTGGCGGCAATATCTGATCCCTCAACGTCAATACCGAAAATACCGCCTCTACTCCACCAGCTGCTCCCAGTAGATGACCGATCATCGATTTAACCGAACTGACCGCAATTTTGTTTGCATGATCCTTAAAAACATTTTTAACCGCATCGCTTTCTATTTTATCGCCTAACGGGGTGGATGTGCCGTGTGCATTGAGATAATCCACATCCTCGGGATTCAGTGCACCATCGTTTAAGACATCGTGCATACAACGACTAGCCCCTTCACCTTGTGGTGAAGGTTGGGTGATATGGTAGGCATCGCTCGATGCACTATAACCGACAAGCTCGCAATAAATATTCGCACCGCGACCCACCGCATGTTCGTACTCCTCTAAAACGACTACCCCGGCACCGTCACCCAGCACAAAACCATCACGGTTTAGATCCCACGGTCGGCTCGCTTTTTCCGGGTCATCATTATACGATGCACTCAACGCTCGAGCAGCTGCAAATCCACCGATACCCAAAGCAGTACTTGCTTTCTCACTACCTCCAGCAATCATCACATCGGCACCACCAGTGGCAATAATACGAGCAGCTTCACCGATATTATGCGTCCCAGTCGCACAAGCGGAAACTATTGAATAATTGACTCCCTTGAAGCCGTATTTGATGGATAGGTTTCCGGATACCATATTGATAATACTGCCAGGAATAAAAAAAGGCGATAACTTAGCACTGCCTTTATCCTTTAGTACATCGTGCTGTTTCTCAATCAAAGGTAATCCGCCGATACCCGAACCCACCATAACACCAATGCGATGTGCATTAGACTCGTCGGCAACAATGCCGGCATCGGCAATTGCCTGACTACCGGCGGCGATACCGTAATGTATGAATTCGTCGCATCGTCTTTGCTCTTTGGGAGATAAATAATCGTCGGCATTGAATCCTTTGACAAGACCAGCAATGCGCACCGAAATATCGGTATTTTCAAGTTCAGGAACTCTGCAAATACCACTTTTCCCCGATAGAATAGCTTGCCATGCACTCTCTATATCGCTGCCCAAAGGACATACGATACCAAGTCCAGTGACTACGGTTCTTCTACCTTTCAAGGATCAACCCCAAATCTATATCAAGAATTATTTTTGATATAATCTATTGCTTGCTTGACCGTGGTGATTTTTTCGGCATCTTCGTCCGGAATAGCACATTCAAATTCCTCTTCGAGTGCCATTACCAATTCAACGGTATCCAGCGAATCTGCATTCAAATCGTTGACGAAAGAAGCATCATCGGTCACCTTATCCTCGGTTACGCTGAGCTGCTCTGCTACAATTTTTCGGACTCTAGAATCTATATCTTCCATTATGTTCTCCTTTTAAGTTTGTAAAAATAATTTTAGGACATATACATGCCACCGTTAATATGAATAGTTTCTCCGGTAATGTATCCAGCATTTTCGGAAATTAAAAACCGAGTTAAAGATCCGATCTCACTGGGCATCCCGAATCGCCCTAAAGGAATTTCTTTTAACAATATCTGACGTTGTTCTTCGGCAATTGATGCGGTCATATCGGTTTCTATAAAGCCAGGGGCAATGTTGTTCACCGTGATGTTACGAGAAGCCAACTCTCTCGCCAAGCTCTTGGTCAAACCAAGTGCACCGGCCTTTGCCGCCGCATAATTCGATTGACCGGCATTTCCGGTCGCCGCAATAACCGAAGTAATATTGATTATTCTTCCCCATCTTTTTTTAATCATCTGCTTGATAAAGGCTTTGCTGATTCTATAAAGCGAGGTTAAATTCGTAGTGATTACATCTTGCCAGTCTTCGTATGTCATTCTAAGCAAAAGATTATCCCGGGTAATACCGGCATTATTGATGATGATGTCCGGCAATTTGTCTTGCTCTTTAAGATGAGCAGCCGTTTGCTCAATTGAGTCTTGCTTGTCTACTCGTAACACCAATCCTGATCCTTTGGCATTGTTGTTTTTTAGTTTCTGCGATATAGCTTCGGCACCTTCACTGCTGGTCGCAGTGCCGTAAATCTCCAGCTCATCAATTATCAGGCTTTCTAAAATGGCAGCACCTATGCCACGTGAGGCACCGGTAATCAAAACGGTTTTAGAGGGTTTCATCATGCCATAAGTTCTTCTAGTGTGTAGTTGAGGCTTTTAATATCGTTAACGCTGTATGTCGTAAAACTTTTATCTATGCGTTTGATTAAGGATGATAACACTCGTCCGGGACCGATTTCTACATAATGTTCTATACCACCTGCCGAAATATTGCATATGGTATCAACCCACCTCACCGGCATATATAACTGCTTGATCAGTGCATCCAATATGTGCTGAGGGCTATTGTGCGATTGGGCATCACAGTTATGGATAATCTTGACTTTAGGTGTTTTGATTTTTGCTTTTTTAAGTTCTTCGGAAAATTTTTCTGCTACTTCTTTCATTAACGAACAATGCGAAGGCACTTTGACGGGGAGCAAAACACTTTTACTAGCACCTTTAGATTTGGCTTCTTGCATCACTTTATTTACCTGTGTTTTTTTTCCGGCGATTACGGTTTGTAGCGGTGCATTGAAATTAACCGCTTCTACTTTGTCGTGTTTGGTGGATATTTTCTCGCACAATTCAACGATTGTATCTTTTTCTAAGCCGAGGATTGCCGCCATAGAACCCTCAGAACCCAGTGGAGAGTTTTGCATAAATTCTGCTCGCTTGGAAACCAAGTGCAATGCCGACTTAAACGATAAAGAATCACCACAAACCAAAGCACTATATTCTCCTAAACTGTGTCCGGCCATCACAGTCGGCATATGGTTGGTGGAATTTGTCCAAATTCTCCATATTGCAACGCTGGCAGTCAGCATAATCGGTTGTGTATTAGTGGTTTGACTTAATTCTTCGGTAGTCCCTTTAGTCAGTAGTTTATAAAGGTCGTGCGACAATATATCGGATGCTTCCTTAAAGGTATTCCGTACCTCTTTATATCTAGAAGTCAGTTCTTTTAGCATATTGATGCTTTGGGAACCTTGTCCCGGAAAGACAAAAGCGGTTTCAGCAGACATTGTTTAGCTTCTCAATTTTTTTCATATAGGTTTACGCAAAAATAATTTTCTATATAATATACGATTTATGTTTATAGCAAACGAATTAAAATTTATAATTTATGCCCAAAGAACAAATTTTTGAAATCGACGGTGTTGTTACGGAGGTATTGCCGAACACCGTATTCAGGGTCAAACTTGAAAACGGACATATCGTTACCGCTCATATCTCTGGTCGTATGCGAAAGCATTATATACGCATATTAACCGGCGATAAAGTAACAGTTGAGATGACACCTTACGACTTAACACGCGGAAGAATTATCTACAGAGAGAAATAATACTTTCAACATTTGATCGGCTTCTTTTTCAGTGCTTGTATGTTGGGTAGTATATCTTTTCCTTTCAGAGTATAGGACAATTCTCCACCTTTTTTTAACTTCCCGAACAATATTTCATCCGATATAGGCTTTTTGAGTTTATCCTCTATCAAACGATGTATAGGACGCGCACCCATCGTTTCGTTATATCCGTTATCGGCAAGCCATGCGCGTACTTTTTTATCTACGTTGAGCACGATATTATGACTTTCAAGTTGTGCTTGAAATTGAGTCAGGGCTTTGTCTACAACTGATAATACGATTTCTCGGCTCAATGAATTAAAGCGAACGATTGCACTTAAACGATTGCGAAACTCAGGAGTGAATATACGATTGATGGTCTCCATTCCGTCCAGTTTTCTATCGCGTTCGGTAAAACCCATATTGCCTTGCATAATCTCGTCGGTACCGGCATTCGTAGTCATGATGATTATGGTATTCCTAAAATCTATTTTGCGACCGTTGGTATCGGTTAGCATGCCGTAATCCATCACTTGCAACAATAAAGATGAGACATCCGGATGTGCTTTCTCCATTTCATCCAATAGTACAACCGCCTGAGGATTTTTTGATACCGCATCAGTGAGTAATCCGCCTTGGTCATAACCAACATAACCCGGCGGTGCACCAATGAGCCTAGAAACCGTATGCCTTTCCATATATTCGGACATATCAAAGCGTAGTAGCTTTTTATCGAAATTCAATGCCAACTGTTTAGCAAGTTCAGTTTTGCCCACCCCAGTAGGTCCGGCAAATAAAAATGCACCTATAGGCTTATCTTGTTCCTTCATGCCGATACGAGATAATTTAATAGATGTCACTACCTGCTCCACAGCCTCAGACTGACCGAAAATGACCATCTTAAGATTGCGCTCCAAATTTTGTAATCCTTGCATATCAACGAGGGATATACTTTTAGTGGGTATGCGTGCAATTTGGGCAATAATCTGTTCTATGTCTTTGGAGCGCACTGATTTGCATTCATCGTCAGCTGCCGATATTCGCGCCCGTGCCCCGGCTTCGTCAACGATATCAATTGCTTTATCGGGTAGCCGACGCTCGTGTATGTAGCGCGAGGCAAGTTTGCTAGCCGTATCCAGACTCTGTTTAGAGTACCGAACCTTATGAAAATCCTCAAAACTTTGTTTCAAACCTAGTAGTATTTTGTAGGTCTCTTGGGTTGTCGGTTCCTTAATATCTATTTTCTGAAAACGTCGTGCGAGCGCATGGTCTTTCTCAAATATATTGCGGTATTCCTGATAAGTCGTAGAACCTATACATTTGAAATGATTAGCCAGTAGTTGCGGCTTTATTAGGTTGGAAGCATCCAAAACACTACCGGAAGCGGAACCAGTGCCGATCAAGGTATGAATTTCGTCTATAAACAGAATCGCATGCTTCTCTTTCTTCAACTGCTCAAACACTGTTTTCAAGCGTTTTTCAAAATCACCACGGTATTTAGTGCCGGCAATCAAGCTCCCTAAATCCAGAGAAAATACAACTGCGTCTTGGAGTATCTTGGGTACTTTATTAGCGACTATCTTGGCGGCAAATCCCTCTGCAAGCGCAGTCTTTCCGACACCTGCTTCACCGACATAAAGCGGGTTGTTCTTGGATTTACGGCATAGTATTTGTATAGTCCTTTCTATCTCTGCCTCTCGACCTATCAACGGGTCAAATTTACCTGCTTGCGCCTTTTTGTTTAAGTTCTCAGCATAATCTTCCAACGAAGTCTTTTTTTGTGGAGTTTCGGTATCTTGTGCGTATTCGTATTCGGCAATATCGTCTTTCCCAATATTGTGTGCTATGTAGTTGACGACATCCAATCTTTCTATATCGTAGTGAGAGAGAAAATAAACTGATTGAGATTCTTTTTCTTCGAATAAAGCAGCCAATACGTTCCGGCCTTTAATTTTTTCCTCCGCTGGCATTGCTTGACTGCGAAAAATAGCACGCTGTAGTGTCCGCTGAAACCCCAAGGTAGGGCGGGTATTATCGTCTTGAGTATTGAATTTAGGTGTTGTCTTTTCTATATATTTGATTAACTTTTGCGATAATTCTTCCAAGTCGGCACCGCATGCTTCCAGTACTTCGGCAGCATCAGGGTTGTCTATCAACCCCCAAAGTAAATGTTCGGTTGTCACATATTCATGACGGTGCGAGCGAGCAAAATCAAATATGCTGGCTAAAGTTTCTTCTAATTCTCTGTCAAACATTAGTTTTCCTCCATAACACATAACAAAGGATGTTTGTGTTCTCTGGCATATCTATTAACATGCGCAACTTTGGTCTCTGCTATTTCTTTAGCATAAACACCGCAAACACCTTTGCCTTGAGTATGAATCTGTAGCATCAGGTGCGTTGCATTCTCAATACTCATTCTAAAAAAGTTAATCAATATATAAACTACAAATTCCATTGGTGTAAAATCATCGTTCAGCAATATCACCTTATAAAGAGGTGGTTGCTTAATTTTAAGTTTTCGTTTCTTTTTTGCAACAGGACGAACTATCTTTTCCTCTACCAAATTATCCGAAGTGGCTTGCGGATGTTTTATATAGCCCATTTATCCTCCTATTATCAAAATAAGAAATCTAGTCCCATTGCCTGAATCAATTCTATATTATAACTATAAAAAATACGCTCTAAGATTTCCGATTACAAAGTTTATGTTTGATTAAGAAGGCTCATCGGATATAGAGATTTAGTGTACACCTTTGGTTGATATGTATAAAGCAATAAATAATTTTTCAATGTTTAGCTCGTAATTAGTATAACATGACCCAATATGAAAAATATTCTTGATTCCAAAAAGATCATCGTTGGTTTATCGGGTGGTGTAGATTCGGCAGTAAGTGCCCTGCTTCTACAACAACAAGGCTGGAATGTGGAAGCATTATTCATGAAAAATTGGGAAGAAGATGACGATGAACATTGTGCGGCAGCAGAAGATTTGGCACAAGCAAAACATATTACGGAAATCCTAGGTATACCTTTACATACCGTCAATTTCGCTTACGAGTATTGGGATTCGGTATTCACTTATTTTCTAAACGAATATCGCGCCGGACGCACACCTAATCCGGATATAGTATGTAACAAAGAAATAAAATTTAAGGCATTCATAGACTATGCACACACACTGGGTGCAACACGCATCGCAATGGGACATTATGCCGGAGTCCAACATGACAATAATAACTGTCACTTATTGCAGGCTAAGGATCAAAACAAAGACCAAACCTATTTTCTTTATACATTAAGCCAAGAGCAGCTAGCTTGCACTTCATTTCCTCTTGCCAAGCTGCATAAATCCGAAGTGCGCAAAATCGCAAAACAGCATAACTTCCCCTGCCACGATAGAAAGGACAGCACTGGTATTTGTTTCATAGGAGAGCGTAATTTTGCTCGTTTTATAGGCCGTTACATTCCTACTGAGGAAGGCGACATCCTCGATATAGATGGCAATAAATTAGGTCGTCATAAAGGTTGCTGGCATGCAACGATAGGCCAACGACAAGGGCTGGGAATCGGCGGTATCAAAGGTAAAAATGGTGGTGCGTGGTATGTAGTGGCCAAAGACATTGATGATAATACACTGACCGTCGTACAGGATAAAAATCATCCTTTGTTATTTCGCTCCGAGATCCAAATCACTAATCTAAATTGGATAAATAATGCACCACAAGACGATGAATGTTTGGAATGTAGAATACGACACGGACAAGCATTACAAAAGTGCCAAGTATACTTTGAGGAAAATAAATCGTATCTGTCCGTACATTTTGAACAGCCACAACGCGCAGTTGCAGAAGGGCAATCGGCAGTGCTTTATCGTGGAAGTGAATGTATAGGTGGGGGTATTATTCTTGAGGCTAAGACATAAAGCCTTAGGGCATTTTGGGAAGTTTGGAGGATTTACCAAGCTTTTTTGCCGCTTTTTGCATTTGCTGGTGTTGCTTTAAGACACGATTAATATCTTGTATCGCCGTTCCTGACCCTGCTGCAATACGTTTTTTACGAGAACCGCTAAGACGCTCAGGGTGTTCGCGCTCAAAAGGTGTCATCGAATCAATCACCGCAATACTCGCTTTTAATTGGGTTTCCTGTGCTGCCGTTTTGAGCATCGCATTTTTTTTCATCGCAGCCGGCAGTTTGTCCAGCATCGCCGAAATGCCGCCCATATTTTTTATTTGTCCGATCTGCTCCTTTACATCGTTTAGGTCAAACTTGGCACGCCTCACTTTAGCAGCCAATTTCTTTGCATCTTTTTTATCGGTCTTTTGTTCAATATCTTTGATCAGGCTCTCTAATTCACCCAAGCCTAGAATACGTGAAGCGATGCGATCGGGATCAAAAATTTCCAGCTGGTCTAATTTTTCTCCGGTGCCTATGAATTTAATCGGCTTGCCGGTAACAATTTTTGCCGATAATGCGGCACCACCGCGGCTATCGCCATCGGCTTTGGTCAGCACAATACCGGTTAGCGGTATATGATCGGCAAACGCCTTTGCCGAATTAACTGCATCTTGCCCACTCATACTATCCACTGCAAGTAACACTTCGGTTGTTGGCACTGAATCGTGGATACGATGTATCTCATCCATCATCCCACTGTCTACATGCAACCGTCCGGCGGTATCAATAATCAAGACATCAAACAATTCTCTAGAAGCTCTCTCGTATGCTTGCTTTGCAATCTCATCAGGTCGCAGCTCCGATTGCGTTGGATAACACGACGCTTTAGTCTGCCTACACAGTACTTCAAGTTGTTCAATCGCAGCTGGACGATGTACATCACAACTGACCATTGCCACCATTTTCTTTTGTTTTTCTAAATGACGCGCCAATTTAACCGCAGTGGTTGTTTTGCCCACACCTTGCAGACCGACCATTAATATAGTTATCGGCGGTTTGGCTTTGAGTTTTAGTTCAATGTCAACATCGGTGATTAAAGCAACAAGCTCGTCTTTGATAAGGCGTATTAATACTTGTCCCGGATTTATGTCTTTATGGATACGAATGTCAGCTGCTTTATTGCGTATTGCTTCGCTGAATTGATCTACGACAGAAAGTGCGACATCGGCTTCTATTAACGCAACCTTAATCTCGGCTAAGGCATTATCAATATGATCAGCACTCAGATATTTGTAGCCTTGAAGGCGATTTACAATGGTACTGAATTGATTACTAAGTTGTTCAAACATGTGCTTGCCTCGTTTTTAATGGGAGAATTGGCTAGTGCAGACACTCAACAACCACCCCGTCAGATAGAATCGCCATTTGTTGCAGTAGCACAAATGGCGTGACTCTGTGCAGAACCTCAGCGCATTGGATAATGCATGCATTACAAAATGTATAGGCCTGACACCCCTCCATAGGAGGGGAATGCCTATAGTATGACATTAAGTGAGGATGAACCTTAGTTCATCATCGTTGGTAGCCATTTAATAAGGATGAACCTTAGTTCATCCGACCTACATAACAATGTCAAGTTTCTGCATATAGTAACATCGTTCTGTCCTAAGACAGAACGATGGTAGAAAATTTGTGAGGACACTCGCATCAAGCAGATACTCTAAAGGAGGTGATCCAGCCGCAGGTTCTCCTACGGCTACCTTGTTACAACTTCACCCCAGTCATTAACCACGCCGTGGTAAGCGTCCTCCGAAGTTAGACAACCTACTTCTGGTGCAGCCAACTCCCATGGTGTGATGGGCGGTGTGTACAAGGCCCGGGAACGTATTCACCGCGACGTTGCTGATTCGCGATTACTAGCGATTCCTACTTCATGGAGTCGAGTTGCAGACTCCAATCCGGACTGAGAACGGCTTTGTGGGATTAGCTCCCCCTCGCGGGTTGGCAACCCTCTGTACCGTCCATTGTAGCATGTGTGTAACCCTGGCCGTAAGGGCCATGATGACTTGACGTCATCCTCACCTTCCTCCGGTTTGTCACCGGCAGTCTTCTTAGAGTCTCCATCCGAAATGCTGATAACTAAGAACAAGGGTTGCGCTCGTTGCGGGACTTAACCCAACATCTCACGACACGAGCTGACGACAGCCATGCAGCACCTGTCATCCGGTTCCCGAAGGCACCTCTACATTTCTGTAAAGTTCCGGAGATGTCAAGGCCAGGTAAGGTTCTTCGCGTTGCATCGAATTAAACCACATGCTCCACCGCTTGTGCGGGCCCCCGTCAATTCCTTTGAGTTTCAACCTTGCGGCCGTACTCCCCAGGCGGTCAACTTAAAGCGTTAGCTGCGCTACTCAATCTAATAAGACCGAACAGCTAGTTGACATCGTTTACGGCATGGACTACCAGGGTATCTAATCCTGTTTGCTACCCACGCTTTCGCATCTCAGCGTCAGTTACAGACCAGAAAGTCGCCTTCGCCTCTGGTGTTCCTCCGAATATCTACGCATTTCACCGCTACATTCAGAATTCCACTTTCCTCTTCTGTACTCTAGTTCGGCAGTATCAAATGCAGTTCCCAGGTTGAGCCCGGGGATTTCACATCTGACTTACCAAACCGCCTGCATGCGCTTTACGCCCAGTAATTCCGATTAACGCTCGCACCTTCCGTATTACCGCGGCTGCTGGCACGGAATTAGCCGGTGCTTCTTCTGTAGTTAACGTCAAGGCCCTATGCTATTAACATAGAGATTTTCTTCGCTACTGAAAGTGCTTTACAACCCGTAGGCCTTCTTCACACACGCGGCATTGCTGGATCAGGCTTTCGCCCATTGTCCAATATTCCTCACTGCTGCCTCCCGTAGGAGTCTGGGCCGTGTCTCAGTCCCAGTGTGGCTGATCGTCCTCTCAGACCAGCTACTGATCGTCGCCTTGGTAGGCTGTTACCCCACCAACTAGCTAATCAGACGCAAGCTTATCTAATAGTGCCAGGCTTCCGAAAAAGTCCCCGGCTTTTCCCCGTAGGGTGTATGCGGTATTAATCCGAGTTTCCTCGGGCTATCCCCCGCTACTAGGTAAATTCTTACGCGTTACTCACCCGTCCGCCACTCGTCGGCAAGTGTGCAAGCACACTCCCGTTACCGTTCGACTTGCATGTGTTAGGCATGCCGCCAGCGTTCAATCTGAGCCAGGATCAAACTCTTCAATTACACTTAAAACTTTTGAGTTTTTGCTAAACATCGCCGAAGCTCTGTCCACCAAAATGGGTTTAATCAGCTCAACGCAAGCGCCCACACAAATCTTCTATACTATTTTCAAAAGAACATTAAATATATGAACTGGGTATTATACAATGGTATAGTCAAAATGCAAGAGTGGACAAACCCGCCGTTGCCGTGCTATTAACTTAGCATGTATAAATTTTGGTATTGATAGTAGTTCAAAAAAATATGAAACGTTTTGTTATTCCTTTAATTGGTGTTGTTTTAATTGCCATAGGCGGTTGGTGGTTCATAGGCGGCGAGCCTTCCAATCATAATACAGAAAATAAAAATTACGACGGTATATGGAACGGGAATTTTGATATCAACGGTCGCGGAAATTTCAAATTCAATGCACTCTATTTAGGCGGAGAACTAATCGCATATAGCCCCGATGCCAGAGTTTCGTATAAAGGAACGGTCAATATAGAAAACGATGTTTATCACTCCGATATGGAAATGTATCTGTTAACCAATGGTGGTTATTTCGATTCGGTGACGCTTGAGGGCAAAGTCATGTCTCCCGATAAAATAGAAGCTCAGTTTCTAACCCACGATGCTAAAGACACTGGCACGCTCAAGCTAGAGCGAAATAAATCTTTGTACGAAAAAGATGCGCAAATAAGCAAAGTGAACGATGAATGGATTTATTACCATGGATTTACGATTACCAAATTTACTATTGAAAAGAATGGATACATCAAAGGTGCCGATACCAACGGCTGTGGTTATGAAGGTGAAATCAATGTCGTTACACCTGATTACAATGCGTATCAAGTAAAGCTATTGCTTAATTCTTGCCATGAATTAGACGGTGTGTATCAAGGTATGGCTTATCTACTCGGAAGTGTTGAGACAGACGACACATTAAATATCCAAGTTTATAAAGACGGACAAGCACTTTATCTGCCCATCGTGCGTAATACCAAAGATTCTGAATCTTCATCGCAAGACCCTACTTGAAAAATTAGTTTGTAGGGTAACGGCATGCTTCAATTGGTGGAGCTAGGCGGGATCGAACCGCCGACCCCTTGCATGCCATGCAAGTGCTCTCCCAGCTGAGCTATAGCCCCAATCGCTCACTATTATATCATGCACGCTTTTGCCATAGTTTACGATAGAATTATCCTCTTTCGCTCGGCAAGATGCCGCGATGCTTATCGTCCATACTCGTTTCTATAAATTCAATCAGATGTTTCACCTCAGGGTATTGTTCGGCAATTTTATATTGCTCGTCTACATTAACTTTATAGCCTGAGAGTGGATGTAATAATTTCAAATACGCTTGGTGTAATTTTTCTATAACATCTTCGGAAAAACCAGCTCTTCTCAACCCTACTTTGTTAAGTCCATGGGTTTGCGCTGGAAGTCCAGCAGCGAGCAGATAAGGAGGTAAATCCTTATTCAAGCCACTACCCATACCGCTATATGCATATTTTCCTATGCGACAAAACTGATGTACCATCACAAAGCCGCTCAGAGTGACATAATCACCGACCTCTACATGCCCTGCCAAACTCGCTGCATTAGCAAAAATAGTATGGCTGGCAATCTTACAATCGTGAGCTATATGCACATAAGCCATAAAGAAATTATCGTCGGCTATCGTTGTTTGACCTCCTCCTTCTATCGTTCCGCGATTAATCGTACAATATTCACGAATCGTATTGTTATCTCCTATAATCAAACGGCCACTGCTATTTTCAGGAGTGGGATTGCGGCATTGTCTGTCTTGAGGTAATTCTCCTATAGAGCAAAACTGAAAAATTCGATTATTGCATCCGATTTGCGTAGATCCTTTGATGACCGTATGGGGGCAAATCGATGTTCCCGCACCTATGGAAACTTCAGAACCAACGATGCTATAAGCACCTACTGATACATCCTCGGCAAGTTTTGCACCATCTGCAACAATTGCGGTCGGATGTATCATGGCTGAACGCTCAAATCTGAGTCTATTTCATCATACATTTCAAGGTCGCAACAGCAACCGTTTGTTCATCCACCAACGCAGAACAATCAAATACGGCATAATTTTTCTTAAATTTTTCTAAAGCAACATCCAAAATCAATTGATCGCCAGGCACCACCGGGGCTTTGAACCTTGCTCGCTCAATACCAGCGAGTAGAATGAGTCGTTCGCCGTTCTCATCAAGCGATTGTGCTCTGATATGTTCTTCTTTCAGAAGCAACAAACACGATGCTTGTGCCATTGCTTCAATAATCAATACGCCCGGCATGACGGCTTTTTGCGGAAAATGACCGTTGAAAAAATCTTCGTTGATGGTCACATTTTTAATCGCTTTAAGACATTTTCCTTTGTCGTATTCAATGACCCGGTCAACCAACAACATCGGAAATCGATGCGGCAATATATGCTTAATTTCTTTCTCAAAATCAAATGAATGCATATTAACTTCCTATCTTTTATCTAGTTTGTTCAAATTATCAAGTAATTTATATAATTTCTTGAAATAACAGCTATTTTTCAGCCATTCACCATGCTCAACAGCAAGTAGACCTGAACTATAACGCCCTTTTTTTGTAATAGATTTATGGATGCGTGTCGCCGGTGTAATCGTCGTGCCGTCACAAATACTGATTTGTCCGTTGATCATTGCCGCGCCTCCGATTTTACAATCTTTGCCTATCGTGGTGCTGCCGGCAATACCAGTGCAAGCAGCGATTACCGTTCTGTCTCCGATAACATCGTTATGACTGATATGCACCAAATTATCTATTTTGACTCCGTTTCCTATCACAGTACTACCCAAAGTCGCTCTGTCTATCGCGGTATTTGCACCGATCTCTACATCGTCGCCTATTTCCACATTACCCAAATGTTCTATCTTAACCCACTCGTCGCCGTCCGGCACAAAACCAAACCCGTCGCCACCAATTATCGCACCCGGTTGTATGATAACTCGCCGACCAAGCTTGGTATTATCGGCAAGCACAACATGTGCTTTGAGCAAAGCATTTGCTCCTATACTGCAATGGTCTCCTATCGTACAGTTTGCTGCGATGGTCACACCGTCGCCTAAGATACACTCCCTTCCGATTACCACACCTGCCGCTATACAAACGCCCTCTCCGATACACACATCAGTGGCAATATCGGCAGTTGGGTGGATGGTATTGGTTGCCGAAAAATCGCCTTTGCTGAATAGCTGAGTAAGTCGTGCAAAAGCCAGATATGGGTTATCGCAAAGCAATGTTGGCTGCTTGCACAAATATTGATCTTCGGGTTTGATCAAAACCGCACCTGCTTGAGTCGTAATCAGAAAATCTCGTTGCTTGGAATTGGCATAAAACGAAATTTGATCCGCTTGTGCATCGCTCAAACTAGCAATACCGTTGATTTCAATATCGTCAGATGATTTTTGAACGTTAATATGCTCTGCGAGTTCGGCTAAAGTATAAGACCGCTTGGGCATAGTAGATATAACCGTTATTCAGCTCGTTTTTCTAAGACATCCAGTACTTGATCGGTTAAATTAACTTGATCGTCGGCATAAAGTATAGGCTCGGATACAACTATATCAAAATCCTTTCTCTTGGCTAGTTCTTTGATAATTTCTAATACTTCTTTTTGTATCTTAGCCTGCTCTTCGGTACGCCGTTTATTGAATTCTTCCTTAAACTCTTCACGCCTTTCCTTAAACTCTCGTTTCATCGAAATGATCCTTGCTTGCAAACGCTCCTTTTTTTCCTCGTCCATAGTACGCGAAGAACGTCTGAGTAAAATTTCACCTTTTCTGATATCGTCTTCCAACTCCAATAGTTCAGCATCTTTTTTATCAAACTCCGCTTCCAGGCGTTGGACTGCGGAAATAGATTGAGGGGCTTTCTGCATCACGATAGAGATGTTGACGAAGCCTACGCCCGCCGCATAGCTACTCGTGGTAATCAAGAAAACTGTGATTAAAATAAATCCCTTCATCAAAGGTATGTAGTTGTTTTTTATAGTCATATTCATTGCTTAAAAATTAGTTCCTAAATCAAATTGAAAACTCTCGGTTCGATCATCAGGCTTATCATTATACTGCGTTGCAAGGTTAAAAGTAACCGCACCAATTGCAGTGATCCAACTCACATTAAGCCCCATTGACCCTCTTAGTTCGGAGACATCAAAATCACTAAAGTCTTTAAAAACATTACCAATATCGGTAAAAACACTCACCCGTAGCCGCTTGGGATCGTACAAAAAGCCGGTGGGAAAATACAAATCAAAGTTTCCTACCGCTCTAAAATTACCTCCTAGAGGGCGATCTTCAGAGTCTCTAATATTTTCATCTCCTAAAGAATTATTCAAGTAACCGCGAACCGTTTTAGTGCCGCCGGCGAAGAAACGGTCGGTGCAGGGCACTTCTGGTGTATTGCTGTATTTATCGGCATACGATAATAACAGTCTAGGAGAAAAAACAAAAGACTTATCTTCGTCTAAAGGAAAAAAATGGCGATGCGAATAATTCGCCTTGTAATACTTCAAACCACTGCCTGGTCCGAAGACTTCTAAATTAGTCGATATCCTTGCTCCGTCTTTAGGGAATAGAGAGCTATCTCGAGTATCATAAGTCAAGCCTGCGGTGACCGCATAATTTCTAAATACATAATATTCATAATTGTCTCCTTCCCTACCCAGACACTCTTCTAAGCTACTTATTCCCGAACTTAGATTTTGGTTGTCCTGGCTGTCTTCATAACGCACTTCTTCCCATCGCAAGCCCAATCTTAAGGTATCCGACTCCGAGATAGGAATACCGTAATGTACTGACAGATTAATCCTATCAGTATCTATATAAGAGACATCGCGTTCGCCATAATCAGTTGCACTATAGCTAGCCGCCAAAGTGCGGCTTACACCGTCTATAGTATGATTCGGATCAGTGAATTGTAATGCGTAGCGCGTGTTTGATTTACTGTTATTAAAGACTGTACTAACCCGATTGCCAGTACCCAGGAAATTGGATTGGCTTAGTTGCAAACTCAGCACCGCACCATCGCTATCCGAAAACCCTGCCCCGATATTAAAGCTCCCTGATTTACGCTCCTCTATCTCAAAGTCTAAATCCAGTTGATTGCTTGATTCCTCAACCGGGTTTTCCTCTATCGTCACGCCACTCACAAAAGGTAGCCGTTGCAATCTCCTCTTAGAAAGGTCTATTTTTCTAGCCGAATAGGGTGCACTCTCTTGCTGTCTCAATTCATGTCTGAATACCTCGCCGTCGGTCGCTATATTACCGCGTATATTAATACGCCGCACATAAGTCAATGGACCGGTATTCGGAAAAAAAGTAACATCGACCGTGCCATTTTCCTTATCGGGTTGCGGAATAGCATCTACTTTAGCGGATGCATAGCCTTGATCTTTCAGAATATAACCTACTTTTGCACTTGCTTTTAATGTTTCTTGACGCGAAAAAATTTCATCTTTTTTAATGTGCTCGTTTATTACCTCAATAATCTTTGCTCGCTTGGGTACCGGCGTAGAAGCAAGATTAGCTTTGCTAATACGATACGGTTGTCCCTCCTTTATTTTGATTAACACATCTATAAAACGTCGGTCTGGTGTCAACGTCACTTTGGTTTCTTCGACAGCAAAATCCAAATAACCTCTATTCTGATAAAAAGCCTGCAGTGTCTCTATGTCTGCCGCCAACTTAAACTTGGAATACTGATCTTGACCTTTCCAAAATTCGTACCATTTTTTGCTACCTGATTGGAAATTTTCTGTCAACAACTTATCTGGTATGCGTTGATTTCCTATAATTTCGATGTTTCGGATACGAGTAGTTTCATTTTCGTTGATGCGAACAACAAGATTGATCTGATTATCGGGGAGTGTAACGGTGTCTATGTTTATGTTGACAGCATACTTTCCCAGTGCATGATATTGCCGGCGAAGTTCCTGCTTGATCTTATCAAAAGTCGCATATTTATAAATACGTCCAGGACCAATACCGTTGTTTTCCATAACTTCCATTATCGCTTCTTCGGGCACTTCGTCGTTTCCTTCCACATAAATCGCAGCAATACCAGGCCTCTCAGTAACAATAATATATAGACGATTCTGATCGTAGCGTAATTCTACTTCTTCAAAATAACCTCCCGAATACAACAACCGAACCAATTCTGGTGATCTTGAAAAATCAAAATAATCGTTGATGCGAAACGGTAGTATCAGAAAGATAGTACTTGCATCAACACGATTGAGACCTTTTATCTCTATATCTTTGATAATGAAACCATCGGCATTGGCAATGCCGCATAAAGCGATTAGAGCAATCGTTAAAAATTGGTAAATGAACTTCAAATAACATCCACCTTTGATCATGAACCGAATAAACGCTGTACATCGTTGTACAAAGCCAATACTATCAACGAACCAATCATCACCATACCCACCAACTGAGCTTTGGCTTGCGCCGCAATAGACAATGGTTTGCCGGCAATAAATTCCCACAAATAATGTAGCAGATGACCACCGTCCAATACTGGTACCGGAAGTAAATTAAGCACGCCTATGCTGATGCTAATTATTGCCAGTACGCTCAGATAACTTACGATGCCCAATAGAAAAGAAACACCGGCAACCTCGGCTATGGTGACCGGACCGCTGATATTGGAAAGCGATACTGAGCCAGTAATCATGTGACCTATAAACTTAAAAGTTAGTATCGTCATCGTCCAGGTTTGTTGTGCAGCCTTTACAATTGAGTCAAACAAACCGTAGCGTATATGAACCTGATAGTTTTCAAACAGTGATGGCGAACTAAGCACCACGATCCCAGCTTTACCTATGACATTCTCACCCTGTGTTTGGGCATCGGGTCTAAAATCTATCGTCATTTCGCGCCCGTCGCGAAGAATCGTTAATTCTACTGGTGTATCGGGATGTGCCCGTATCTGCTCAGTCAACTGACTCCAGTTTTCTATGGGCAATCCGTCAAATCGGAGAATGCGATCATTTTGCATCAGACCGTATCGCTGCGCTGCACTATCAGCCAATACATCGCCAACAACTGCTTCCAATTCTGGACGCATCAAAGTCATACCCAACTTCTCAAATGCTGGGCGACTTTCGTCATTGATAAATGCCTCGTTATCTATTTCCAATGTGTGCTGTCTACGCTCACCGTCCGCAGCAACGACCTCTATCGCAACACGAGAACTATCCAAGGCGACTTCTATGATAGCGAGCATCGTCTGTCTAACTCCTTGCACCACACGACCCTCAACGGCATAAATTTCATCGCCTTTCTGCAAACCAGCACTCATCGCCGCACCCTGAGGTTCCATCTCCCCTACAATCACTCTACGCTCAAAGGAACCCACCATAAACACCACAATGTAAAGTAAGAATGCAAGTATGAAATTTGCGATCGGCCCTGCGGCAACAACCAGGCTGCGTACACCCAAGGATTGACGATTGAATGCTCGGCCCGCTTCTTCAGGAGGCACCGCACCTTCTCGCTCATCAAGCATTTTTACATAGCCTCCTAGAGGGACACTGCCGATAATAAACTCGCTCTTATCAGGACCGAATTTTCTGCTGTATATTGCCTTACCAAAACCTATTGCAAAGCGCAAAATCTTGATATTTGCCCTGCGAGCGACCCAATAATGTCCGAATTCATGAAATGCAATCAGCAAGGTAATTGCGATTAAAAATCCGATAGCACCAATAATAAAATCCATAATAATTTCCTAGTTGCCGTATATTATAACGATATTTCAGTAAATCGTATCAAAATCGCTAGACTATATGTCGTTTAGGACGGTTATTGGGAAAAGACACGACATTGCTTCTATCTCTGTTTATCAAGTTTTTAGCGAGACGACGAGTGCGCTGATCTATCTCTAGAATATGCTCTAAATTATCGGCATTTTCCAAACTACTTTCTTCCATGATCTCGGAGCATATCGTAGCAATGCAGTCAAAACTAATGCGACCGTCCAAAAAGGCACGCACCGCCTCTTCGTTTGTCGCATTCAGAACTATAGGTGCGCTGGCTCCTATTTGCATCGCATCGTAAGCCAAAGATAAACAAGGAAAACGTTCGTGATCAACCGCATAAAATTCCAATTTTCCGCATTGCTCAAGATCTAAGTGCGCATGCTCCTGACCAGATAGACGTTCCGGCCATGCTAAAGAATAGGCAATAGGAATACGCATATCGGGTTTTGATAATTGTGCAATAACCGAACCGTCTTTCATCTCAACCAAGCCGTGAACAATGCTCTGTGGGTGTATTAACACCTTGATGCGCGATAATTCAATGTTAAATAACCAACGCGCCTCTATGACCTCCAATCCCTTATTCATCAAGGTTGCCGAATCTACTGAAATTTTAGCCCCCATCTCCCAGTTGGGATGGGCGCATGCTTGCTCAGGTGTGGCTTGATGTAATTTTCCCAACGGCCAGTTCAACAACGGGCCTCCTGAGGCGGTTAGCGTAATATGCCGGACTTCTATACCGACTTTGGAATTATTACCCAGACATTGGAAAATTGCATTATGTTCACTGTCTATGGGCAGTAACTTTGCCGAATATTTTTTCACGGTTTGCATCAGCAAGGCACCGGCTACAACCAAGGCTTCTTTGTTAGCAAATAAAATTCGCTTGGCTGCTTGGGCAGCACTTAAAATGGGTTGCAAGCCAGCGATTCCGGAAATACCTGTGACCACAGTGTCATAATCTCCTTCAACAATCAAATCATTGAGCATAGTTTGCGGAAGCACTTGGGTGGGTAGCTTATATTTTTGTAATAATGCCTGTAGCTCAACAAGCTGATTTTTATTCGAGAGTATTGCATAGCGCGGCTTAAATTCCAAGCACTGCTTGGAAATTTTTTCTACAGAATTATAAGCAGTTAAAGCAAATATTTCATAATGACTAGAATGTGAGCGTATCACGTCCAAGGTTTGCATCCCGATACTACCGGTAGAACCTAATACGATAATTTTCCTGCTACCCGAACTTATCATCTCTTAAACTTTCACAAATATAAAGCACCCAATGCGATAACCGGTGTTGCGGCGATGAATGCATCCATTCTATCAAGTAGACCACCATGTCCCGGTAATACGCTACCACTGTCTTTCACACCAGCACACCGCTTGGCCATACTTTCAGTTAAATCTCCTACGACACCAGCGATACAAGCAATCAAGCTCAAAAATATCCATGATAGCACATTCAATACCGTGTTATTTTCCAAGAATAGAATCGCAGTTGATAAACTTAGAACCATTACTGCAAACAACGCCGCCCAAAATCCTTCTCTGGTTTTGCCCGGACTAATTGTCGGAGCAAGTTTGCTTTTGCCTATACGACGACCTACATAGTATGCCGAAGTGTCGCTGACGATAACCAATATCACTGCATAGAGTAGTAAAGACCAAGCCATTTCGTGCAATAGATAAACCGCAACACCGCAAGCCGCTAATGCAATGACGATATGAACCGACAAAAACCACCTGAAAATCACATTTGCACACAATCTGACATTATAGAAAATACTGATTAAAAGTGCTATAAACCACCATAAAGCAGCGACATATAGGATTATTCTATTATCGTAATAAATCGACAACGATGCGAGAAGCAAAGTGCTGAGCACGCCTATCAATACATATACGCGTTGCTTTTTTTTGTTGCTACTATCGTTAATCAACCGCCCCCATTCATAAACCGCCAATACGCCAAGCAGTGCAAAAATACCAGCGATTATTGAGCTAGATAAAGCTACGATACAAAATGTTATAACAACCGATAGTATGCTACCGACCATTACTCTTTGTAGATGTTGATTCATCAATCCGACACACCCCCGAAACGTCTTTGCCTGCGGCCAAACCAATCCAATGCTTTAAGAAATTCATTGCGGCGAAAATCTGGCCATAAAATTTCGCTAAAATACAATTCTGCATAGGCACTCTGCCACAATAAAAAATTACTGATACGAGACTCTCCACCAGTACGAATCATCAGATCCACATCACCGACGCTATTGCATTCCAGATATTCGGATATTTTTGCTTGTATCGTTGCATGATTGGATAATTTTCGATCTTGATCGCACAGATCTGATATTGCATTCGCAATATCCCATCGACCGCCGTAGTTTAATGCGATATTCAAGCATAGTTTATTCAATTTTGCAGTTTTTTTCTCGGCAGTCGCTATCTCTTTTTTGATGCTTTCGTCAAAAGCCGAGATATCTCCTATAAAGCGTACCCGCACTTGATTTTTTATCAAGTCTTCCAATTCGGCTGCTAAGGTTTCTTTGAATAACTTTAATAAAGCGTTGACCTCAATAGAAGGCCTAGACCAGTTTTCGCTACTAAAGGTATAGAGTGTAAGTTCAGGAATTTGATATTCAACTGCAAGTTCTACGACTTTCCTAGTACTTTTAACCCCCATTTGGTGTCCATAAATTCTGCTTTTACCAAGAAGTTTCGCCCATCGCCCGTTACCGTCCATGATAATTGCGACATGCCGAGGCATAGGCTTATCCATTTTAGATCTCCATTAATTCTTTTTCTTTCTGCTCCAATAAATGATCTATTTGCTTGACATAATCGGCGGTTAGTTTTTCAACACGTCCATGAAACGCTTGTTCTTCGTCTTCGCTTATTTCCTTAGCTTTAGTTTGCTGCTTCAACTGCTGATTGATATCGCGGCGGATATTGCGTATTGCGATTTTAGCGGTCTCGCCGTATTGCCTAACGATTTTGTTCAGTTCTTTGCGTCGTTCCTCGTTGAGTTGCGGCATTGGTACCCGCATCACATTTCCTTTGACAACCGGATTGAGTCCTAGATTTGCGCTTGAGATTGCTTTTTCAATGACAGCGATACTCTCTTTTTCCCATACCTTAAGGACCAGTGTCCTCGCATCTTCGGTGGTAACGCTAGAGATTTGGTTGATTGGTGTTCTGGAACCATAATATTCCACCGTGATATGATCAAGCAGGCTTGGGTGCGCTCGCCCGGTTCTGATTTTTGTCAAGTCACTCCGCAACGAATCAATGCTTTTCTCCATTTTAGCTTTGGCATCGTCTATAATATCCATCGTCTCATCCACTAATCAAAGTTCCCACATTCTCGCCTTCAATGATTTTCCTGCACATACCGTGTGCTTTCATGTTAAATACACGTATTGGTATGCTATTCTCCTTGCATAAAACGATTGCAGTTGCATCCATAACTGCTAGATTTCTAGATAATGCTTCGTCGTAGCTCAGTTTTTTATACAATTTGGCATCAGGGTTTTTCTCTGGGTCGGCATCGTATACACCGTCTACTTTGGTTGCTTTGCACAAGATATCTGCGTCTATTTCAACCGCCCTAAGGCTTGCTGCGGTGTCGGTAGTAAAAAAAGGATTTCCAGTTCCAGCTGCAAATATAACAACCCGGCCTTTCTCTAAATGGCGTATTGCGCGGCGACGTATATAACTTTCGCATACTGCATCCATCTTGATCGCCGACACCACGCGCGTGTGAATAGATTTTTTCTCCAGAGCGTCTTGCAATGCCAATGCATTAACGATGGTCACCAACATCCCCATATAGTCTGCAGTAGTCCGAGCGGTGCCGCCAGCAGCAAAAGCCTCACCACGGATAATATTTCCTCCGCCTATCACTAGAGCAAGTTCCACCCTTGCCTCGTGTAATAACCTAATCTCGTCAACTAGTTGATTTACGGCTTCTATCCCTATTCCATAACCATTGGTGTTGGAAAGTATCTCACCGCTGAGCTTTAATACGATGCGCAGGTTGACTTTATGTGGTTGCGCTTCTGTTTCCATGATGGATTCGCACTATGTGTATAGCGATCCTTTAGCCTTGATTGACTTGCGCCATGACTTCTTCGGCAAAATTTTCCTTTTTACGCTCTATTCCTTCGCCAATCTCATAACGCAAAAAGCCTTGCACTGAAGCCGAATGGGCTTTAAGTTTTTGCGCAACCGTTTGATCCATGTCTTTAACAAAGGCTTGTCCTAAAAGTGTTATCTCGTTTAGATATTTCTTTAATTTTCCTGCCACGATTTTATCTATCAGGTGGTCGGGTTTGCCGCTTTGTTTGGTTTGTTCGGTTAAAATTTCTCGCTCTTTGACAAGCAGTTCGGGTGGTATCTGCTGTTCATCTACGCAAAGCGGCTTACTGGCTGCAATATGCATTGCAATGTCTTTAGCAGTTTCCGCATCCCCACCTTTCATATCAACCAGCACACCAATGCGATTGCCGTGGTTGTAACTTGCCAATATATCACCTTGCCGGTTTAGCTTGTCAAAACGTCTGATTTTTATATTCTCGCCGAGTTTCGCAGTCAACGATAAGCACAAATCCTTGATCTTGGCTGTTGCATTGGTGAAATCTTCCAAATCTGCTATCGTGTTGACCGAAGTGTTTAGGGTGGCATCTGCGGCAATGCCACAAAGCTCACCAAACTGCTTATCCTTAGCAACAAAATCAGTCTCGCAGTTGACTTCCAGTAATGTTGCTGTTTTATGGTCGGGAGAAATACGAATAACGATCAAGCCTTCTGCCGCAACCCTAGCCGATTTTTTGGCTGCTTTAGCTTGACCTGACTTGCGCAATATTTCGATTGCACCGTCGTTGTCCCCTTCGGCTTCCACCAAAGCTTTTTTACATTCCATCATACCGGCACCAGTTGCTTCTCGCAGTTGCTTGATCATCGCAGGCGTAACATTCATAGGGTTTTATACCTCCTATTCGCTCGGAACAGATGCTGTGCTTTGTTCTACAATAACGGCATCACCTTTTATAAGCACAGGTGATGCAGCCTCTTCTGCTGCCGCTGCTTCAGCTTTTTCAATTCCCTCTAATACGGTATCCGCAACCAGCTGGGTATAAAGCCTGATAGAGCTAATTGCATCATCGTTGGCTGGGATAGGATAATCTATGCCTTCGGTGGAATTATTGGTATCAATGATTGCAACAATCGGGATATTTAATTTCCTCGCTTCTTTGATGGCAATTTCCTCATAAGCGGTATCAATAACGAACATGGCATCAGGTGGTGAAGTCAAATTGCATATCCCTTCAAAATCGCGGCTTGATTTTTCAAATTTGCGCTGGATTTGTCGGCTCTCTTTTTTATTCAAACCACTGAAGGCGTTATTTTCTATTTGTACTTTGAGTTTATTAAATTCCTTGATTGAATTTTGAACGGTCTTATAATTGGTTAAAAATCCACCCAGCCAGTGTACATGCACATAAGGCATACCGCATCGGTTTGCTTCTCGTTCTATGGAATCCGATGCCGCTCTTTTGGTACCGACAAAAAGTATCTTGCCACCTTTGGATACCATTTCGGAGATAAACTTCAATGCTTCTTTGAGCATAGGCAAAGTTTTATCTAAATTGATTATGTGAATACCGTTGTGTTTACCGTATAGATACGGGGCAAATTTCGGATTCCAGAAACGCGGACGATGCCCCAAGTGTGCGCCCGCATCAAAGAGCTGCTTTATGGTTACTTCGGGCATATAGAAACCCATTTAGCAATAATATGCATATATATAATCTCCTAATAAGTTAATGAATGCCGAAGTATAACATATTTAGCCACTATAATGAAATACGGGGCTGTTACAAAAGTATTTCATGCACCGTATAGGGGCGGATCATTCCCCTCCTGTGGAGGGGTGGCAGGCCTATGCATTTTGTAATTCATGTGTTTAGCAATCATTTTGAGGTTCTGCACGATGTCACGCCGATTGACCTGCTGGATCAATCGGCGGTTCTATCTGACGGGGTGGTTGCATCGTGTCTGCATAAACAAACATTCATCCATTTAATTTACGCAAACCATTGTAGGGGCGGACTCGCATGTCCGCCCTACGGTACCGTCCCGCACAACTCAACCGCTTGCGCCACTCAGTTGTGGTTTCCATAAATGAAATGTGATTTACCGTTATTGGTCTTTATCTTTTTTACGGTCTTTATAATTGCGATATGAACTTAGGAATTCAATAAAAGATTTTCCTAAATTAGTTAAACCAACTGCTATAGAAATAGCTATGATGATCCAACCTGCAATAAGGAATCCAAGGTTATCAAAATATAAGCCTAATAAGGCAATAAACATGCCAACGCCTCCGGTCAACAGCACCGCTAATAAATCAAATAAGCTATTGCTTTCTCTCGTCACTTCATGCTGGCGGTGCGCTGCATTCGTGTATACCGTCATCGTCTTTCCTCCAAACTTAAATTAATCTAACGACACTTTGATTATAACATATTTAGTGATCTAGCACCTAGCAGAGCGATCCTCATGCCACTGATGACTTAATTATCTCTAGAACTTGATCTAAATATTGGTGGGCTTCCTCCGCTGCAGTAGATTGTCGAAGATAGTCAGGAACAGATTTCAAGAATTCAGATTTACTCGTAGGTTTATGTTTTAACAATGCTTCCCGCATGGCTGGTCGAAGTAATCGTTGATTGGGCAACGTATTGGGCAACTCTATCCGTATGACTGTTCTATTAAACTCAATTAATTTTTCTTTAAGACCTATTTCTTCTGGTAGGTCTACTTGTATGACAGCTTCCTGCGACTCAATCTCTTTGGTTTCTGATTCCACTTCCTGCTCAAATCCTTCTAACCTTTCCGTCTTTACCGAATTCAACTCTTGAATGATAGGCTCAAGTGCTACATTAGGATTCCTGAACCAGTCGGTTGACCATACCCGGCGAATTTTCCATCCAAGGCCCTCTAGGATTTGCTGTCGGAGCCGGTCACGATCGCGTGCCGATTTTGCTGAATGATAGGTGGCTCCGTCACATTCAATACCCATCAAATAACTTCCAGGATTGCCCGGATCAATGACTCCTACATCAATAAAATAACCCGCTACTCCCACCTGCGGCTTACATTCAAACCCCTGTTCCTCCAGTTTCTTTATGACTGCTTTTTCAAAATCACTGTCTGGGGAGCGTCCTGTTTCTATTGCTATGTTATGGAGATTGCCAGTTTCACAAAATGACAAGAAGTCATGAAGAGCCCGTACCCCACGCTTAGATGTCGGTCCTACAATGATATCCCCTGGACCCATGGAGCTGAAAATGTGCATGCGCTCTTTCGCACGAGTGAATAGTACATTCAAACGACGCCATCCTACATTGGTATTGATAGGACCAAAACGCTGAGGGACCCCTCCATTGGGTTGTTGGGGACCATAAGTCATTGAGATAAAGATAACATCTCGCTCGTCTCCTTGGACATTTTCCAGATTTTTGATGAACAAGGATTCATTTTTACGGCGATCTTCCTCTAGCCGTTCTTGAAACACGCTATCTTCTCTCGCTAATGCTTCAATATTACTTTCAATATGCTGACGCTGCTCTATGTTCATTGCTACTACACCTAAAGTTTTTCCTGGTTGATGCTCAAAATGCTTTCGTACTGCCTTTGAGATAACCTCTGCTTCTATTTCATTCTGGCTGTTAATGAAGCAGCCATCGTTAACCTTTGAATATACGATACCATAATCATAATTAGTCTCTTCATCGAACGATATAAAATTGCGAGGCGATTTAACCTTATGGGGTGATGGAAATAGTACTAAGTTACTGTCGTAGAACTTATGATTGGAAAACGCAATAAGGCTCTCATGCCTGGACCGATAGTGCCATCGAAGTCGTCTTCTAGCGGGAAACATGGACAATGCTGCCTCTAAAATACTTTCAGATTCCTCAGTTGTCGTCAGATCTTCCTCGTTATCGTCAATATCGTGCTCAAAAAAACTCGTCGGCGGCAGCTGATTGGGATCACCAACTACTACCAACTGTGCGCCTCGTGCAACCGACCCTAATGCGTCCTGCGGCTTGATCTGTGAAGCCTCATCCATAACAATCACATCAAATTTAATTTGACCGGGCTCAAGATACTGGGCAACCGACATTGGTCCCATCATAAAACAAGGTTTTAGAGCGGCCAGTGCCTTGCCAGCTCTCTTTAGAAGTTGCCTAATGGGAATATGCCTTGTTTTCTTCTTACATTCATGTTCCAATAAAGCCCGCTCAGTGAGTTCCCTAACGCGAACACTGCGGTTGCCTTCCGGTATTCTATGCTGATCAATTTGACGAGCGATTTTTTTGCGTTGTAATTTCTTGAGTTGATTATCGCATTCCTTGAATCGGTCCCGTAAGGCTTCTTTCGTTGCCCCGTAAAAGAATTCCAGATCAGGTTCTTCACGCAATATCTCACGAGCTAAAACATCCCAGATGCCAGCTTCATAAGCGTCATCAACTTGCTGTATCTTTATAATCCCTGACTCAACCGCTCTTACCAGATTTCCCAGGCCCCTCTTCACAACCTGATTCCGTAACCGAAAATAGCCGAGCCAGTTCTGGAGAGTCCCACTGTTATTAAGTGCTAGATTGTTTCTATCTATCAATTTGTTTAGTCGAGTATCCGGCAGGTTTTTCATCCAATCATTTGGTTCTAGCTTTACCAGTTGCTTAAAGTCCTCGTAAGTGGAACTTTGCGCATCCATAAGAATCTTTAATCTTTCTGAAAGCTCTTTGAGCATGTCAAAGGTTTCGGCTTCAGAATTGATATAAATTCGTTGTCTCACATCATCGTTTATCAATTTCCGGTCAATATAACTAGCAATAGCCAAAGTATTGCGGAGCATGGATATAGAGGCATTATTGTCAACATTCGCCCCAATTTTCAGGCTAATATCCCTTTGAAACAGCTTCTTGATATCATGATCTGCAGCTTCCCAATTACTAATTTTCTTTTTCAGCGAATCCAAAAGCCTTATACGATCAGTCAATTCCTCTAATGAAATATTTTTATCCTTTATCAGCGGACTACAGGAGCTCAGAGCATCGTTCACAGATGCAAAGATACGAGGAATTATTGCCTCTTCTCCCTCAATAAGTGGTGTCATGCCATTTTGCAACTCTGAGATAGGCGTGAATATTTGTTCCTTGAGAGTTGAAAGGCTAGACAAAGTATCGCTCAGCTGTTTTTTTACACCCTGCTCAGGCAAAGAGCGTAAAGCTCTAACAATATTTATAGGTAGCTTGAGTATCGCATTGCCAAGAGCGACTTTTCGACCAATTACCACACCATATTTATGACGAATCTTTTTGTACCAATTACACAGCGATTCAAGTGCCTCTATATCCGTCTCAAGTCCATTAAAATGCTCATCAAGTGCTTCCTTATAGTCCTTATTTTCGTTAAGTTCCTGGCTTCTTCTTACAAAATCTTCCATTTTCTCCAGTAAGGGGCGCAATTTGGAAAACCTAATTTGGTCATTTGCCGCCAAATCGATCACCTGTTTACGCGCTTCGCGCCAGCTGCCCTTAAACCAACAGAAGATACCTCCAGCATTGATGGTTTCTCTGATTTGCCTCAATAATTTACTTTGGTTAGTCAGTTTAGCGAGGTCAAACAATCCATCCAATTCATCATGTAACGCACGAAGTTGATCTAGCTCTTTATGTAGCTCAGGTAATAGATCATCCAGTTCCTCATTGAGAAATCGCTCATTGCGAAGCTCCCAATACTTCAAATCAAGGCTGATAACCAAATCAATAAAGTCTCTGAACTCCGTGAGTCCAGCCTCAGTCAGCGAAAGATGTTTGGCTGCATCATCTCCCACAGCTACTTGAACCTGCTTCAGTGATTCGTCTAGTTCAGCAAGTTGTTTTTTTATCTCTAGCAGCTTAATGATTGCATTTTCGAGTGTCACTATATCAACGGTCCCACGCACGAATTGACTAAATTTTTCACTACTGACGAGATAGCTATCGACTTTGGGGAGATCTTGTAGCACATCCGACCCTAGCTTCTTCTCCAGTGATGATAAGTCTCGCTGAATATCTTCAAAAAGTTCTAAATATCGTTGCACCTCATCCAAAGACTTGCCTCGCAACGCATCTAATCGATCCAATAGCTCGTCCCCTTTAAGGGATGGAATAGATTCAATATCCTGTATTAGTGCTGATGCTACACTCAAGGAATCGGCAACCATATCTTTCTCACACATTAAATCTTCGGCGATCTGTGTCCTCTCCTTGTTTAGATTTTGCAGGGAATCCTGCCATTTTTGCAATGTTGATAGAACATGGCTGAGATTAAACATTTGTAGATCGCCATTGCGTACACCATGCCAAGGATGATGATGCAATTCGTAATTGCCATCAATCTGCACCGCCATTGACTGATAAACACTGCGGAATACTTCTATCTCGTTTTTCATAAGCAAGATGTCTGCACGCTGGAGGTTGTCTCCATCATAACCCTCCGGATATAGAACATTCGGGTTGATGCCGATTAACTCGCGATAGCGGGTTGCAGCCATAAAGATTTCATGCCGTGTCTTTCCGGTTTTCTTCCAAGGCTCATTGATTAGCTTTGCATAGTTGTTCAGTTCTAATTTCAGTTTTTCATATTCGGTAATATGATCCTCAATGTTCTCTGGATTAGATTGATTTCCAAGTTTTTGCAGGCGAGTGCCAACTTCACCAAGTACTTTTTGCTTTTGAGATTTATGGCTGTGCAATTCCAAGCAGAATTCTCCCAATCCAGCCTTATCAAGTCGGTAGCGCACCACTTCCAGTGCTGCCAGTTTTTCTGCGACAAAGAGTATTCGTTTGCCTTGCGCCATGGCGGCAGCAATCAAATTCGCGATGGTTTGAGACTTGCCAGTTCCTGGCGGACCTTCAATGACCAAGTTCTCGCCTTTAATTGCATCAATCAAGGCACTATGCTGTGAACTATCCGCATCATCAATCAATGGATATTTCGCATGAACATCGTTTATTTCATCAATGGAATATTCTTCACCGAAACCAAAATTCCTGACCGAATCTTCCTGCTCTTGTTGCTTGGTATTCTCACGACTTAAAAACTGCATAACCACTGAGTGGTCGATAATGTCTTCATCTTCTGGCCAGCGTTTCGAGTCAAGGTCAAGGTACATCAGTAACTTATTGAAATTCAGCAATGTCAGAGTGATATAGCGGTGTAAGTTCCAGCGTGGTCTGTTCTCATTAATCAGCTGCCGCACACTCTCAAAATAGGATTCGGGCTTGGTGTTCTCATCAAGATATGGCAAGTTCATACCAAAATCGGCATCAAGCTTTTCGCGCAATGAAAGATTAGGAATGATATCTTCACCAGAGTAATCTATTGCGTATTCGGTTATGTTATTAATCCGCTCCTTATGCAAGCGCACAGGCACTAGAAATAAGGGTGCTAAGCGTGGCGAATCGTTGTCATTATCGTTTTCAAACCACTTCAAAAAGCCGAACGCTAGATAAAGAATATTCGTCCCCATTTCTTGGATGGCTGATTCAGATCTTTGTTTCAATGTCCTAAGCCGAACTTCTAATTCATTCGGATATAAGAGCGTCTGAACCACATTCTGGGCTGTCCTTGACATTGTTTGAGGAGAAGGGGCTTCGTATGAAGTATCAAACCCCTTTAGCCTTGCCCAATTCTCCGCAGTCAGATATTTCTTCGGTTCACCAGTAGTTTCATCAATTGTGGCATACCCGTGAGTAACTAATTCTTCTGGAGTTGGTTTGGGAATAGACTGGAAGCGCACCTTATTAGTTTCATCCAGTAATGTTCTGACCAGCTTATCTGGGAGCTTATCAATAATGCGTAGACTTTCTGTCTTGGGATGCTTGAAATTGATTAGACGGTTACGTGCTGTTTAATATTGCTTCCTGATTCAGATTTTGCTGTGTTTTCAATGTTATTTTAACTACGGATATCAATGATGCTGGCAAAACTCACACTAATAGCTAAGCTCTACTCTGGGCAACCCATACCCGACTTGAACCCAAGATGAACTAAATTATACCTAATTCCAAAATAGAAAACTGCAAAAAACTGTAATCTCTTATATTGCAATTCAATACCCTTTTCATTCTTTATTGCTGATTTTGGGTATAAGTCCACCCCTACAGATGGTTAACATAAGTTTAGGTGCAGAAATGATACAACCACCCCGTCAGATAGAACCGCCGATTGAGCCAGTAGGTCAATCGGCGTAACACTGTGCAGAACCTCAACATGACTGCTAAACACATGTATTACAAAATGCATAGGCTGCCACCCCTCCACAGGAGAGGAATAGTCCGCCCCTACGGTGCATGGAATATTTTGTCAATGCCCTCAATATAAGCGGATGGCGATATAGGTTGCGATATTGCAAGCGATGAATATAATAGACCTGTTATGGCGAGGCGTGTAAAAAAAAGTAGTAGTAGTTCGCGAAGCAAACCTATACATTGCTCTTTCTGCGGCAAAAGTCAGCACGAGGTGGATCGTCTAATAGCCGGCCCTTCAATTTATATCTGCAACGAATGCATAGAGTTATGCAACGACTTATTAATAGAAGAAAAAAACATCCCGCTTCGCAACACCGAAAAAATTCCTAAACCGCAAGAAATTAAGAATGCCTTGGATCAATACGTCATCGGTCAAGACTATGCAAAAAAAGTTTTGTCGGTTGCGGTTTATAACCATTACAAACGTCTGCAACAAAAAAACAAAGACGACTTAGAAATCTCTAAAAGCAACATTCTGCTCATCGGTCCTACTGGTTGTGGCAAAACCTTACTTGCCCAAACGCTTGCGCGGATATTGAATGTACCTTTTGCTATTGCCGATGCTACGACTCTGACTGAGGCGGGTTATGTCGGAGAGGACGTAGAAAACATCATCTATAGGCTTTTACAATCGTGCGACCATGATATTGGGAGAGCGCAACAAGGCATTATTTATATAGACGAAATAGACAAAATCTCTCGCAAGTCCGATAATCCCTCGATTACTCGAGATGTCTCGGGCGAAGGTGTGCAACAAGCCTTACTCAAACTAATAGAGGGTACCGTTGCCGGAATACCACCGCACGGCGGGCGCAAACACCCTCAACAGGAGCTTATACAAATCAATACCCAAAATATATTGTTTATCTGCGGCGGCGCATTCGCCGGATTGGAACAGGTGATACAGCAACGCACCGACAAAAGTAGCATTGGTTTTTCGGCAAACATTCGCGACTCTCAAGACACCGAAGTACTAGCACATACCTTAGCCCAAGTTGAGTCTAAGGACTTAATCTCCTACGGTTTGATACCTGAGTTTGTTGGTCGGCTAGCTGTGTTCTCGGTATTAGACGAACTGGATAAAAAAACTTTGGTTCGCATATTAACCGAACCTCGCAATGCCTTAACCAAACAGTATCAATACCTATTTGATATGGAGGATATCAAGTTGAACTTTGAACCTCAAGCACTGGATGCAATCGCTGAGAAAGCAATAGCAAAGCACACTGGTGCCCGCGGTTTGCGTAACATCATAGAATCCCTATTGTTGGATACTATGTACGAATTACCCTCTATGGATAATGTCGCAGAGGTTATCGTTGACGAGAAAGTTGTGGCAGGGAATACCCCGCCTATACTGGTAGCTAAGGCTTCATCACGGCAAAAATACGAGAAAGCCGGATAACACCTAAGTATCACACTTGAAATACCACGCTTGAAATATCGTAAAAGCACCCTAATACTATAAAGACAAACCGGAGTATATTATGGCAACTCATAGAAAATATAAAGACAGCGATTTGATATTGCCCGTCCTGCCGTTGCGCGACGTGGTTGTTTATCCGCATATGGTCATTCCTCTATTCATAGGGAGAAAGAAATCTATCAGCGCAATTGAATTCTCAATGCAATGCAATAAGCAAATTATGCTGTTAGCTCAAAAAGAAGCCGACACCGACAAGCCTTCATCCAAAGACATCTATACAGTCGGAACTATGGCAAATATTTTGCAGCTACTTAAATTACCCGACGATACGATTAAACTGTTGGTTGAAGGCACTGAGCGCGCCAAAGTTGTTAGATACACCAAAGACAAAAAATTCATAGCTGCCGAAATAGATATTCTGGAAACTACCACCAAATATGATTCAAAGAAAATTGAAACACTCGCTCGCTTGGTTCTAAACCAATTTAGTCAATACGTCAAATTCAATAAAAAAATACCCGACGAGGTATTACAGACTCTCACTACCACCGAAACCTTGAACAAGTTGGCATATACGATTGCCGCCCATACCACTTTGAGTATAGAAAGCAAACAAAAGATTTTGGAAATCAACGATATATACGAGCGTCTTGAATGTTTGATGGCTTTGCTGGAAGAAGAGCTTGACATCCTCAAGGTGGAGAAACGTATTCGCGGTCGAGTGCAGCAACAAATGGAAAAAAGCCAGCGAGAATACTATCTAAACGAGCAGATGAAAGCAATACAAAAAGAACTCGGCGATATAGACGAAGTTGACAGCGAAGCGCAAAATTATCGCGAAAAAATTACCAAAGCGCAAATGCCTGCCGATACCAAAAAGAAGGCTCTCGTAGAACTAAGTAGACTAAACATGATGGCACCAATGTCTTCGGAAGCCGCGGTAGTGCGCAATTATCTAGATTGGTTGATCAGCATGCCGTGGACCAAAAAATCGAGAACCAAAAGAAGTCTGGATGACGCATCAAAAATTCTAGAAAGCGATCATTATGGTTTAGAGAAAGTTAAGGAACGCATTATAGAATATCTGGCAGTTCAACTGAGAACCAAAAAAATCAAAGGCACGATACTGTGCTTAGTCGGCCCACCAGGTGTCGGTAAGACTTCGCTAGGTAAATCAATTGCAAATGCAACCGGACGCAAATTTACACGCATGGCACTGGGTGGTGTCCGAGACGAAGCAGAGATACGCGGGCATCGTAGAACCTATATTGGTGCACAACCCGGCAAATTCGTGCAAAACCTATCCAAAGTCGGCGTACGCAATCCACTATTTTTATTAGACGAGATCGATAAAATGTCAACCGACTTTAGAGGTGACCCAGCATCGGCTTTGCTGGAAGTATTGGATAGCGAACAAAACTCTACCTTCACCGATCATTATTTGGAAGTTGAGTTTGACCTATCCGATGTAATGTTTGTTTGCACTGCGAATAGTCTGCGCATACCGCCGGCATTATTAGATCGTATGGAAGTGATTAGAATCCCCGGCTATACCGAAGACGAAAAACTTAATATCGCAATGCAATATCTAATGCCCAAAGCAATGAAAGCAAACGGACTGCTCACAAAAGAGATGCAAATCTCCCAAAATGCCGTGTTGGATACCATACGCTATTACACACGCGAAGCCGGAGTACGCAACCTTGAAAGAGAGATTATGAAAGTTTCTCGCAAAGTCGTTAAAAATCTAGTTTTGAGCAAAGACAAAGCTAAAAAGCCGATAAAAGTAAGCCCAAGCTCTCTTGAACGTTATTTAGGTGTAAGAAAGTTTCGCTACGGAGTTGCCGATGAAGAGAACCGCATCGGGCAAGTCAACGGGCTGGCATGGACTGAATCTGGAGGCGAATTGCTGACCGTAGAAAGTACAACGATGTCGGGCAAAGGACGCTTATCACATACTGGTCAACTTGGCGATATTATGAAAGAATCGGTACAAGCTGCAATGGCAGTAGTGCGAAGCCGTGGTGAGATTTTAGGTATCGCACCGGACTTCCATGAAAACCACGATGTGCATGTGCATATACCCGAAGGTGCGACCCCAAAAGACGGGCCTAGTGCGGGTATCACGGTTTGTACTGCGATTACATCAGCAATTACAAAAATACCAGTGCGTGCAAACGTAGCGATGACTGGAGAGATTACGCTACGCGGCGAAGTACTGGCAATCGGAGGCTTGAAAGAAAAACTCCTAGCTGCGCAAAGGGCGCATATTAAGACTGTCCTTATTCCTAAAGAAAATGCTAAAGACTTGAAAGAAATACCTAAAAACATCATCGGCAAACTTGATATACAACCCGTGCAATGGATAGACGAGGTATTGAAAATAGCATTGACCGACATGCCGATACCAATAGAATACAAAGACAAAATAACTGGAAAAATCCCTGCCGACAAGGAAATATCCAATAAAACAGGCAAAACGAGCGGAATTCAAAGCCACTAAACGAGTAAATTCATAAAATTTTGTGATATTCCCTTACTTTTTTAGGTTTTTGTTGTTAAAATTGCTATTTAATAATTCGCAGAACCTTCTTTCACTACATGTCAAATAGGGTTCATATTAACTATATTTAACTATTACTTAAGGAGATTAAGCAAAAATGAATAAATCTGAACTTGTTGAAGCAATTGCCAGCAACGGACTATCAAAATCCGATGCAGCTAAAGCCTTAGATGCAACGATATCTGCAATAACTGGAAGCCTAAAAGACGGTCAATCTGTGACCATTGTAGGATTTGGAACTTTTATGGTTCGCGAAAGCAAAGCTCGCATGGGACGCAACCCCAGAACTGGTGAGAGTATTCAGATCAGCGCAAGCAAAAGACCTTCGTTTAAGGCAGGTAAAGCATTAAAAGATGCCCTGAACTAATTATCCGACCATAGGGTGCTTAGCTCAGTGGTAGAGCGTCGCCCTTACAAGGCGGAAGTCGGGGGTTCAAATCCCTCAGCACCCACCAAGTGAGCGGAACGGGAAGCTAGGGATGAACTATGATATGGATATTAGGGCATGATATCTACGGCGTATAAAACAATGATTAGCATTTTGTAGGAGTGGTAGTTCAGCTGGTTAGAATACCGGCCTGTCACGCCGGGGGTCGCGGGTTCGAATCCCGTCCACTCCGCCATATTTGAACAAAAATCGGATATTATCGTTAAAGAGAAATGCTTATAAAGATTAGAGATAAAGCAACGGGCTGGATAGCTTATGCAATCGTTATATTGATATCCATCCCCTTCGCTTTATGGGGTATACAACAATACTTCGGTTTGGATAGTTCACCTGTTGCTATTGAGATTGACGACCGAGAGATTACTGAATTTCAAGTAGAACAAGCCCTACTCAACAAAAAAAGAATGTTGGAACAGGCTCAAATCAACCATGGACTCACTGATAAAGAAATCAAAACCGAGGTAGTAGGCGAATTAGTCAGCGAGCAACTACTCAATATAGCGATAGATAAATACGGTCTGCAAACAACTGACTTTGAGCTTGCGGAATTTATCAGAAACAGGCCAGAATTTAAGAAAAACCAGCGTTTCGATATAGAAACTTACAGAGACCTACTTGCTAGAAGCGGATTTACACCCACTACTTTTGAGCAAACACAAAGAGAGGTATTAAAAGAAGAGCAGTTTATATCGGCAATACAAAGCTCAAGTTTCATTTTACCAAGTGAACGCAAACGTTATGTCCATCTCGCCGATCAAAAGAGAAAAATGCGCTATCTGCCGGTTAGCTATAACTATTTTATAGAACCCGATAGTGTTGATACCGAACAAGCGCAAGCGTATTACGAAGCGAACACAAGCCTATACCAATCTCCTTACAAAGCAAGATTTGATTATTTGGAGATTGACATAGCAAAAATAGAAGCACGGCAAACAGTTGAGGACGAAGAAGCAAGACAATATTACGAGGAGCGTTCCGACGATTATCTCTACCCTGAAAAATTCAATTTGCGGCACATTCTAATATCAACCGAAGATCGCGACACAGCTACAGCATTAGAAGAAGCCGAGGATATCTATTCACAACTTGAAGAAGGTGCAGATTTTAGCGAACTCGTCCGCACCTACTCGGACGATGAGTTGACTTCAGAAAGCGATGGTGAACTTCCTGAACTCACTGCCGAAGAACTCGAAAACGAAGAGGTGAGAAATGCTGTGCTGCAATTAGCACAAGGAGAATACACTCGCCCGATACGCACCCAATACGGTATACAAATTTTTCAGCTCATAGACCTCGTTGCAGCCGAACAAAAACCCTTTGAAGTAGTGCGTGAAGAATTAATCGGAGACATGAAACGTCGAATGGCTGAAATTCGTTATGCCGGATTAGTTGAAAACCTTGACCTACTCTTATTTGAAGACGAAATCGGATTTTTCAATGCAGTCCAAAATAATTATGGATACGCTAAACAAAGCACCGGATTTTTAGACCTCAGTAAGCAGGAAAACATTCTGGCAGATACCAGAATCAGGTCTGCGGTAATTTCGGAAATAATACAAGGCGGGAAAACGAATACTGGCTTAATCGAAGTAGAGCCCGGACAAAGATTTTTCTTCATAGGCATAACTGGTTCCGAACCTTCGCGTCAATTATCGTTTGAAGAAGCAATGCAAGACATCGTCACAGATTTGATACTCCAACAAGCATATCAAAAAGTCCAAGCAAACAACGAGGCGTGGCTGGAGGAAATAAAGGCCGGTGACACAACTTTGGATGAAATTGCGGCACAAAACCAATGGACACTTGAAGACCCTGGTTATATAGAGCGGACTGAGACCTCTATCCCTCGCCCTATCGTAGAGGTAGTCTACGATATTCCGCCGTTTAATGAACCACCCATCTATCAGACGCTACAGTTGGACGGAAACTATAATAACGCAAACGCTATTATAGAATTACTTGACATTGATGCAGGTGTAGAAACCTCACGGACTTCTGTCACTTATTCATTAAGAAACCGTGAATCGGTAGCCGTGTTGGATAGCCTACGAGATTTCTACGAAATAAATATCAACATAGATTTGGACGAGGAAGATGAATAATAGCGATAGAATGCCTTTGCATACCCAGATATTCATAGCCTTGTTTCTTGCCGCCCTGCTTGGTGCTTGGACTACCCCACAAACCGAATTATTCGGCATCGTGATATACGATGTAATGGATTTTTTCGGCAAACTATTCTTAAACGCGTTAAAAATGATCGTTATACCGCTGGTCTTCTCGTCGATCATAGTTGGAGTTTCAAGCATTGCAGCCGAACACGGCTTTGCACGCATGGGAGCTAAGACCATAGCTTATTATTTGGTCACCAGCACCCTATCCATATTGGTGGGATTGATGCTAGTCAACATCTTTCAACCCGGCGTTATGGAAGACGGTTTGAACAAACTCGCTGCCCTATCCACCGACAGTTCAGAAGTGATGAGTAAATTGGAAGGGCATGATACATCAAGCCTATTCGGTGTCTTTTTGCGTATGATACCGAGCAATATATTTATGGCTGCCTCCGAAGGACAACTACTGGGTGTCATCTTTTTTGCTGCAGTATTCGGCTTTTTTATAACTAAAATAGATAAACCATTAAAACGTCCTACGATGAACTTTTGGAATGCCTTCAATCAAACCATGATGAAAATTACCCTATGGATTATCAAATTCTCTCCTTATGGAGTTTTTGCTTTGGTTGGAAAAGTAATCATGGACTCAGGGCTTGAAGTCTTTTTGGTATTACTGCAATTTTTCCTAACCGTATTGGGGGGCTTGGCAATACATTTTCTTATAATTCTGCCACTGATGCTTTATCTCATTGCGCGGGTCAATCCAATCTTATATTTGAAAGCGATGACTCCTGCCGTGCTGATGGCTTTTTCAACCGCATCGTCATCATCAACATTACCACTCACGATGAATTGTGCGCAAAACAGAGTGGGTGCTTCCAAAAAAGTCACAAGTTTTGTAATGCCTTTAGGTGCAACCATCAACATGGACGGAACCGCCCTCTACGAATGTGTTGCAGTTATTTTCATCGCTCAGCTATATGGGGTAGATTTGAGTTTCGCAACACAATTTACGATAGTACTACTAGCACTGTTGACCTCCATAGGTGTTGCTGGGGTGCCAGCTGCCAGCTTGGTTGCAATCACCCTGATTATGGGTGTGGTCGGTTTGCCTGCAGAAGGCATTGCGCTAATTCTTGCGGTAGATAGAATACTCGATATGTGCCGTACCAGCGTTAATGTCTATAGCGACTCTACCGCAGTTGGTATCATTGCACGGAGCGAAGGAGAAGCCCTTGCAAGAGTTCGTGGCTAACACATAACACACAACGATGCACATCAGCGAAATCGTAGAGAAAGGTGCGATTATTTTTCTAGACAAAGAAACTGATATATTGATCGCCTGGGACGGCCATATAGATTTTAGAGTTTATGCCGGAAAATTTGATGGCGATTATGATTTGCTAGACGAATTCTATAAAGAGATAAAAACCATGCCGGCTGCACGCGAAGTAGCTAGAATGTGGTTCCACGACCATTCGGTCTACAATCCCGGACCTTAGATATCAGTGGGTATCTTAGCAAATAAATATGCTTTGGTAACAGGAGTTGCAACTAAACACTCTATCGCTTGGGGTATTACCCAAAGTCTGGCGCGCGAAGGCGCACATATTGCGCTGAGCTATCAAAACGAAAAATTGAAAAGCAGAGTAGAAAAACTTGGCGAGGCGTGCAACGCCGATATGATACTGCCGTGCGATGCTCAAAACGATGATGAAATAGATGCATTATTCAAACACCTAAAGCAAAAATGGCAGCGTTTGGATATATTAGTACATTCCATCGCCTATGCTCCGCGTGAGGAGTTGGCAGGCGAATTCATAGAGCAAAGTACCAGACAAGGCTTTAACACTGCACACGAAGCCAGTTGCTACAGCTTGGTTGCACTTGCACAACGTGCAAGAACGATGATGCAAGGCGGCGAAGCGGCAATGTTAACCTTAAGTTATCTAGGAGCAGAAAAAGTCGTACCGAACTACAATGTGATGGGGTTGGCGAAAGCCAGTTTGGAAGCTGCGGTACGTTATTTGGCAGCAGGACTCGGTAGCGACGGAATACGCGTCAATGCAATCTCGGCAGGACCTATAAAAACTTTGGCAGCATCGGGCATATCTGGTTTTCGCGAGATGCTGAATCATGTAGAAAAAAATGCTCCGCTAGGCAGAAATGTTACTATAGAAGAAGTCGGAAATGTAGGTGCTTTTTTATGTTCCGATCTAGCACGAGCAATTACCGGCGAAATCATACATGTAGATTCGGGTTATCATTTGCTGGGCATGTATAAAACCACTGACTAATTCCCTTCCTCTGGAGGGGTGGCAGGCCTATGCATTTTGTAATACATGTGTTTAGCAATCATGTTGAAGCTCTGCACAGTGTCACGCCGATTGACTTACCGGCTCAATCGGCAGTTCTATCTGACGAAGTGGTTGTTGAGGTTCTGCACAGTGTCACTCCGATTGATTCTGGTATACTTACTGTTTCTAACGAACACAATATGGGACTGTTGAAAAAGTATCTGCATTAGTACGTTCCCCTCCTTTGGAGGGGAATACCACTTTTTCAACAGCCCCATATATTAAAATCAATCGACAATTTGATATTGACCTTCCCCTATTTTAGTCTCAAATTTTAATATCCTTTTCTTCTAATACTTTCATGTTAAATCCATTAAATTATTGTTTGATATAGCTTCTACCTGTTGAACATGATTCTCTATCTTGCTCACGTCCAGTAGCTTTGAAATCGCTTCATCTCTACTCATTTTTATAATCTTTGCACGCTCTTTTGCATAGTATGTCAATGCGTCAACTTTGGCAATTTTTATGCTTTCTAATGTTGCAATTTTCTCTTTTTTCCAAATATTTTGTATAAGGTCGGAATGAGATAACATTTTTCTATTGATTAAATTCCAGTATGTAATTGCACTCTTGCTGGGGTTCATTGAATTAACTGTTTCAAAGATTTCATAAAGCAATTTCTCTCCTGAGTTTTTACTATAAGCTTCAACAAACTATACCAATACCGCTAGATGAGAATATGAAAATATGCAAACATTTCTCGCGCTTGCTTGTTGATATATTTGACTATTTTTTGATGGGATTTGATAAAGTGGACAAACTACCATTGCAAACGGCTTTCCAAACTTCCAGTTATCCATTGCTTGTATCTTGAAATCCTTCTGATTCTTTGCAGTTCTGCTTAAACGAAAGACCTTTGCATCGGCTACAAAACTATACATTTGCAATTACCTCAATATCTGCAGAGTCGCCTCTTGATTCTAGTACTATACTTTTCAGACCTATTTGAGAGAAACTGGCGGATATAAGAATATCCGTGTACTTGGAGTATAATTTTTCTTCGGTTGAATTGTGGCCACATGACTCGGGAATTGCAGCACAAAGTCGTAAATGATCAATCAAAGAGCTTATACCTTCGCGTTTGATTTCAATCATCAGATCCTCTTGGATTCTAGCCGTATCCGAACTAAAATCTTCGCTAATAGATTCAATTTTCTTAACCCAGTGCTTTCTCCGCTTAATTGCCTTTTGACTAATTTGTTTCATTTTTCAAAACAAATCTGGAACCAGCCTGTCTCTACAAATGTTTACATAATTCGCATCTAGCTCAAAACCCAGATATTGACGTTCCAGTAATTTTGCTGCAATCAACGTTGATCCACTCCCAGCAAAAGGATCAAGAACCAGTTGATCTTTTTTTGTAGTCAATTCAATTAGTATCTGCATTAATCTAATAGATTTTTGAGTCGGATGAAAGCCGGACTCATTCTTTCCTAAACTACAACTAATGACATTATTAGGCTGATCAACGTATTTCATAAATGCTTTTTCGTTGTATGCGCCGACATCATGCTTTAATACATTATCTGCTATTGTGCCTCCAATTTTATATGGCTTGGTAAACCATAGTATTGGTTCATACATCGGACGCAGGTTACCAATCCTCCATCCATCCCATGCTAGGGAGGATTTTTCATCGCCGCGTCTAGAGTAAACCACGCTTAATCTTTGCGCTCGGTGAGGTGCCTGAGTTTTTATCCATGCCAGTGCATCCTTAAAAATGAAACCGGCATCCTCCATAGCACAAACACATCTATGTGAAAGCCTTCTGCCAGAAAATATGAAAACACTAGCTCCCGGTTTTAATACTCTAAACCATTCGGGAGACCATGTTGAACACCATTCCTGATATTTTCTAGGTATCTCACGATCCGCTCTACACCAACCATTTATCGGTTTTCTTCTTTTATCAAAAATATTACCAGCTTTTTTTTGTGAATTGCTTGATCCTAAATAAGCCGAATTACTATTATCATGGAGAATATCCCACTCATCAGTGCCAATCCCATAAGGAATATCACTCAGGATTAAATGGACGGATTCATTTTCTACACCTTGAATTAAATCTAGAGAATTTCCTTGATATATAGCGTTTTTTTTTCAATGTGTTGACTCCACAACAAAGTCGGCGGTGGCATTGATTTGTGAAGATGGTACGAGTATATCCAACGGCAATTTATGGCGCAGTGCGTATTCTTGTAGCGTCAAGCCACAACATCGTGCCAAATATTCATTGTCTAAATGTATAACTTCTTTGCCACATTCTAAGCAGCGCATAACCCTATCTCCATTTGAATCGTCTCTTTTATTGACCAGTCAGCTGATTATATCAGCCTTTGGCTTGACAATTTGCCTTGCTTTTAATTTCTCAGCTAAACTCCATGTTGCGTTTGCAGGGCTACTAGAAGACAATTACGCTTCACTAAATCTAACGGATCACGCTTGGGACTGTTGAAAAAGTAATGCCATTGCATGGGCACAACCACTACGATTGATCGGCTGGGAAGCATACTACATGTTCCATATCTACACGAATGCCGATTTGTTCATCAATGCTATGATCGTGATGGCTGGGAGCAAAACACTGAACATAATCACCGTTTTTTAGATGCAATAAATAAAGAAACTGTGCGCCCCTAAATTCTTTTTTCTTTATCGTTGCTTGAAAGTCGCTGTCGTCATCGTGGATTATATCGTCGGGACGAATTAGCACATCAACTTCTTTGCTTTGCGGAAGCACGGTGTCCGGTGTAGGAAGCAATTCACCCAGTGCGGTTTTGATGGTTTTATTTTCGGTGAGCGTGCCGCGCAGCATAGTACCCATTCCTATGAAGGTTGCAACTTGGCGAGATACCGGGCGATGATAAAAATCATAAGTGTTGCTCCATTGCAATATCTGCCCTTCTAGCATCAAACCCAAACTATCTGACATTGCCAGCGACTCGCTTTGGTCGTGGCTTACCATCAGAGTGGTAATGTTCATGTCAATCAATAGTTCTCTCATTTCTTGTACCATCTGTAGCTTGAGTTGGCTGTCTACATTAGAAAAAGGCTCATCCAATAATAGGAGTTTAGGTAGTGGTGCAAGTGCTCGTGCCAATGCCACGCGTTGTTGCTGTCCACCCGACAATTCGTTGGGATAGCAGTCCGAATAAACACTAAGCTCAGTTAGTTTGAGCATGCGCTTGAGGCGCACTTGATACTCGCGTCGTCCCATAGAATGAATACCAAAGCCAATATTCTCCTCAACAGTTAGATGTGGAAACAATGCATAGTCTTGAAACATAACGCCAATACGCCGAGCTTCCACGGCAACCCGTTTTTGCGGACTTTCTATCAGATTATTCTCTAAATAAACAGAACCCGACAACGCACGATGAAAGCCTGCGACACATCTAAGCAAAGTGCTTTTACCGCTACCGCTAGGTCCCAACAAACACCCTATTTTGCCGGTTTTAATATTCAAAGAGGCATTTTTAACGATGGTTTGTTTATCAATCGCAACGCTTAGGTTTTGTAGTTCCAACATTTCTATAACTTCATTTTCTATACGGTGCAATACGTTGTGCCACCAATATGATCGAAAGCAAGCTGACGGCAACGATACTAAGAGAAGGAATCGCAATATCGTTGATGCGCTCGGTTGATGCCAATTCGTAGGTGCGTATTGCCAAAGTATTGAATTCAAAAGGTCTCAGTACTAAGGTTGCAGGCAATTCCTTAACTACATCGGCAAATATCAACAACGCTGCGCTCAATAAGCCCGAGCGTATCAGTGGGACATGAATCAGGCATAGTGTTTTCAGTTTACTTGTCCCGCACGAACTCGCTGCATAGTCTATATTAGGCGATATTTTTGTCAAGCTACTTGCAATCGTGTTATAACCTAAAGTCATAAAACGCACGGTATAAGCAAACAATAATGCAGCAATCGTGCCACTCAAAAATAACCCCCAAGACGCAAAGTTAAAAGAAAGTAAAGTTTTGTTGACCCAACTTTCTATCGTGCTGTTTACAATCAACACCCCGATAGCAATCACTATGCCAGGTATCGCATAACCCGATGTTGCCAGCTTATCAAGCCACTGCCATTTGGGCGATGAATGTAGACGCTGACCGTATGCTATCATCGTTGCAATGAACAACACCAGCAACGCTGCACTCAAGCCCAAAGTTACCGAATTGAATATCAGTTGCAAATAACCGACATCAAATCTTTCCGTGCCGTATCGATAGGCCCATACAATCAACTGCAACAACGGAATCAAGAAACCCAACGCAATCGGCAATCCACAAATCAGCCATGCAATCACGACTTTGTTGCCACGTAAACAGTAAATCGCCCGCAGTGGCGGATGGGAGCCTTGGTTATAATAAGAAATACGCCTTCTTGCGTTTTTTTCTATAGAGATTATCAATATGGTGAACACCAGTATGATGAGCGATAATTGTGCAGCACCAGTGAGGCTACCCAACCCCAGCCAAACCTTGAATATACCCACACTCAATGTTTGTACGCCGAAATACTCCACCGTTGCATAATCTGCCAAAGATTCCATCGCCACAATGGCAATGCCAGCAATCGCCGCTGGGCGTACTATCGGCACTATCAAGCGCACAAAGATTTGCTTTGCGTTTAAGCCACACAGGCGAGCCACATCTATCAGATTTCTCGATTGTGACACGAGAATCGTATAAACAAGCAGATACACATAAGGATATAATACGAAACTAATCACCAAGATAGCCCCAGTTAGGGAGCGTATGGGCGGTGCCGGCAAACCTAACTCTAAATGCCACCAAGTATTAAACCAACCGCCGTAGTCCAATATACCAGTATAGGTGTAGGCTACGATATAAGGCGGGAAAGCCAGTGGCAATATCATCGCCCACGATAAAAAACGTTGTCCGGGAAAGCGGAACATCACGCACAAGCAAGCCCCTGCGGTGCCGACGACAAAGCAGACTATCGCAACACCAATGCAAAGCAATAATGAGTTTGTGATGTAGCTAAGTAGATGCGTATCAATTAAATGTTTCCATACTTCTGTATCTGGCACTACAAACGAAATGATCAATGCGGTGGCAGGCAGTATTACCAATAAGGTAAGCAACCTCTGGCTTATCAAAAACATGTTTAGAGGTGCGGAAAATTAGGCACTATCTATCAGCGGTGGAGGCGAATACTTTGTGCGTATGCTATTGCCAACCAGCTTTGTCCATCAATTTGACTGCCTCGGCATTCAATTCACCAAGTTTATCAAGTGCGATGGTATCAGCCTTGAATTCTCCCCACGAATTCAAGATATCACCAATCTTTACATCGTCGCGTATAGGGTATTCATAGTTAGTATTGCCATACCAATACTGTGCCTCTGCTCCAACTAAAAACTCAAGTAACCGGATCGCATCGTCTTTGTTTTTAGCCACACGAGTGACACCAGCACCGCTGATATTGACATGTGTGCCGCGGTCTTCTTGATTAGGCCAGACTACATGCATCTGCTCGGCAGCCTTTTTCTGTACTGGGTCGGGATTAGCCAACATGTATGCTAAATAGTAAGTGTTGATCACCGCAATATCGCACAATCCGCCTGCTGCTGCCAACACTTGGTCTCGGTCACCACCGACTGGTGGTCTGGCGAAGTTGGCAACCAACCCCTTCGCCCACATAGATGTTGCCTCATCACCATTTGCATGTAATATTGATGCCACTAAGGATTGGTTGTAGACATTGGTGGAGGAGCGTATGCAAATGCGTCCGCGCCATTGTTCGTCTGCCAAAGATTCGTAACGCATTGGTGCTTTATCCGGTGATAGCTTGCTTTTAACCGTAGTGATAACCCTTGCTCGCATCGATAATCCAAACCATTGATTATCCGAATCCCTATAAACAGGAGGCACTATTTCGGTCAATGTTTCCGACTTTATTGATTGCAATAAACCAGCTTGTTTTGCTCTGTGTAAACGCGCCACGTCAACAGTGAGCAACACATCGGCAAGACTATCCTGACCTTCGCGTTGAAGACGCTCTATCAGTGCATCGGCTTTTGCAGTTACCAAATTCACTTTGATTCCGCTCTGCTCGCTAAATACATCTAATATGGGTTTGATTAAGGTTTCTTCTCTAGCCGAGTAAACATTGACTTCGGCATGTGCGATATTGAAAAATATCAAAAAAAACAATAAAACTTTCATTTATAAAACTCCTACCTTTTTGTAATTGTAATGGTAAATTTTCCTTACTCTAAATAAGAATTATTATAATTATTTTTCTAGTTTAATCAAGATAGAACTGCCGATTGATCCAGTAGGTCAATCGGCGTAACTTTATGCGAAATCTAATACTGTGGTCATTAGAAATATCGTGTATGGGATTGTTAAAAAGTATTTCATGCACCGTAGGGGAGGGCTAACATGGGACTGTTGAAAAATAGAACTGCCGATTGATCCAGTAGGTCAATCGGCGTAACATTGTTCAGAACCTTAACAACCACCCCGTCAGGCTTCGCCTGCCACCCCTCCACAGGAGGGGAATGTACTAATGCAGATACTTTTTCAACAGTCCTACTTCTCGATTAGTGGTTTATTCCCACTCAATAGTTGCTGGGGGTTTGCTACTCAGGTCGTAGCAGACGCGTGTAACACCCGATACTTCGTTGACGATGCGCGAAGCGACTTCGGATAAAAAAGATGCTGGCAAATGCGCACTGTTCGCAGTCATAAAATCTTCACTTCCCACTGCTCGCAGCACAACCACCCTGCCGTACTGCCTACCGTCTCCCATCACACCAACTGATTTGACTGGAAGAATAACCGCAAACGCCTGGGCAACCTTATCGTATAAATCGCTATCCCATAATGCTTTAATGAATATGGCATCGGCTTGTCGTAATATATGCAAAGACTCCTCATCTACAGCACTCAATACACGCACCGCAAGCCCAGGACCCGGAAACGGATGTCGCCGCACTATCGTCTCGTCCAAACCAAGCACTCTACCCAAAGCTCGCACTTCGTCTTTGAATAGATAAGCCAATGGCTCCAGGATTTTCAGCTTCATCCGCTCAGGCAACCCACCGACATTATGATGAGATTTGATCAAATGCGATCCTTCCGCGCCTGCCGATTCTATAATATCGGGGTAAATCGTGCCTTGTGCAAGCCAATCCACCTTACCTATTGCTTGCGCGCGACGTTCAAAAGTTTCTATAAATAGTTTACCGATAATTTGTCTTTTTTGTTCGGGGTCGGTTATTCCCTTGAGTGCATTTAGAAAATTATCTCTTGCGTCTACTACATGCAGATCTATGCCGAAATGCTTTTCAAAAGTCTCCACGACTTGTGCGCGTTCCCCTTGCCTTAGCAAACCGTTATCAACGAAAATACAGTGTAGTTTGTCAGCTATTGCACGCTGTAACAAGAGTGCGGCGACCGCAGAATCTACGCCGCCAGACAGTGCCAATAAAACCTGTTCATCGCCAACAATGCTACGGATATACTCTATACTTTTATCGGCAATATCGGCAGCTTGCCAACTCGATTTACAATCGGCAATATTATATACAAAGTTCTCTAATATCGCTTTGCCATCGGTAGTGTGTGTTACTTCAGGATGAAATTGCAGACCATACCATGCCCGCGCCTCATTTGCCATTGCAGCAATCGGAGAATGTTCGCTCGCTGCAATGGCTACAAAACTATCAGGCAGTCCGATGACTCTATCCCCATGCGACATCCATACCGAATGTGTTGAATTAGCAGATACTTGCATCCCGCTGAACAGTGGAGAGGAGTCTTTGATCGTAATCTCTGCAGAACCAAATTCTCGGTCGTCAGAACTTTCTATCTCCCCATCGCATTCCACAGCAAGCCATTGCATGCCGTAACATATCCCCAAAACCGGCAATCCCAAGACATGTATATCAAAACCAACATCAGGTGCCGAATCAGAATGTACCGATTCAGGACCTCCAGATAAAATAATTGCTCGCGGTGCGAAATCGCTCAGCTTCGCAGTCGTTGTATGTGCTGGAAATATTTCGCTATAAACACCTAGTTCTCTAATTTTCCGGGCAATGAGCCGTGTGTATTGGGAGCCAAAATCAATGATTGCAATTTTATCGCAGCCGGCGTGATCGTATAGAAAATCGTGTAGTCTATAGCAGTTCTTAGATTGCGTAGCCTTAGCCATACATTTTGTAGAGCGGCTTATTCAACATGGTAATTAGGTGCCTCTTTGGTAATACTAACATCGTGGACATGGCTCTCTCGCATCCCAGCTTCGGTAATTCTGGTGAACTTTGCTTTCTTATGCACTTCGGCTATCGTATTGCATCCTATATAACCCATACCCGAACGCAATCCACCAAGTAGCTGATAAACGACCTGGGCCAACCCACCGCGATAAGGTACTCGTCCCTCTATGCCCTCAGGCACTAGTTTCTCGTCTTCTACATCATATTGTGCATATCGATCCCTTGCGCCTTGTTGCATCGCAGCCAAAGAACCCATACCGCGATAGACCTTGTACGAACGCCCTTGATAGAGTTCTATCTCACCGGGTGCTTCTCGGGTGCCAGCAAAAAGGCTACCGATCATCACCGTGTCGGCACCTGCTGCGATCGCCTTACTCAAATCCCCGGAAAATCGTATCCCGCCGTCGGCAATCAGTGGTACCTCATCTTTTACCGCTTGTGCTACCTCATAAATCGCGCTGAATTGCGGCATTCCTATCCCTGCAACAACTCGTGTGGTGCATATAGATCCCGGCCCTACGCCAATCTTGATTGCATCGACATCTTTAGCGAGCAACGCTTGCGCCGCTTCGGCAGTTGCAACATTACCAGCGATGAGTTGCTTGTCGGAGAAAGATTTTTTTATCTCGGCAACCGTATCAAGTACCCGTTGTGAATGACCGTGGGCGGTATCTACCAACATAACATCACACCCTGCCTCTGCAATCGCAGTTGCTCGCTCCAATGCCAAATTACCAGTGCCTATAGACGCACCGACTTGTAATTGTCCTTCGGCATCTTTGGACGCATTGGGAAACTGTTCCGCCTTTTGCATATCCTTAACGGTTATCAGTCCGCATAATTCGAAATCGTCGTTGACCACCAAGATCTTTTCGATCTTATGCTCATGCAACCGCCGTCTGACTTCTTCGGCATCGGTATTTTCCTTGACGGTCACCAGCCTCTCCTTAGGTGTCATTATTTCGGAGATACTGTTATCGCGACGAGTTTCGAAGCGCAGGTCGCGGTGTGTTACGATACCTACCAGTTGTTTACCCTTTACCACCGGCACTCCCGAGATTCTATAATTTCGTGTTAAATCTATAACCGTTTTGATTGAAGTATCGGGAGACACCGTGATCGGGTCTTTGATAACACCGCTTTCAAACTTCTTGACCATGCGTACTTGGTCAGCTTGCATATCTATAGGCATATTTTTGTGTATAAAACCTATACCACCGAGTTGGGCAAGTGAAATCGCAATATCGGATTCGGTCACGGTATCCATTGCCGCAGACACCAGGGGAATGTTCAAAGAAATTGCACGGCTCAATCTTGCCGTCAAGTCCACCTCCGCAGGCAAGACCTTTGAATAAGCGGGAACCAACAATACATCATCAAAGGTCAACGCTTGCTTTATTTGTTCCATTTCCATATAAACCTCAGACTCGTATATACTAAACGGCTAGTGTAGCATAAACACACACACAAAATAGTTATCATGCAGTTTTCAATTGAAGAAAAAAATATTTATACGGTAAGCAAACTGAACAAGGAAATCAGAGAAACCTTGCTATACAATTTTGCGCTGGTATGGGTGGAAGGAGAAATATCCAATTTCATGTGTGCCGCTTCGGGACATTTTTATTTCAGCATCAAAGACAACGACAGTCAGATTCGTTGTGCGATGTTCCGTGGCGACAACCGAGAGCTGAAGTTTGAGCTTGAAAATGGTTTGTCGGTACAGCTACAGGCACGCATAGAATTGTATGAAAAGCGCGGCGAACTACAGCTCATCGTGAAACGCGTGGAAGCCGCAGGTAGTGGCAAACTGCAATTAGAGTTTGAACGCCTAAAACAAAAACTCTATAAAGAGGGGTTGTTTGACGAAGCTCTAAAAAAAGAAATACCAGAATACCCGCGCAGCGTCGGAGTGGTTACTTCGGAAAAAGGTGCTGCCTTAAGAGATGTCATCTCAGTATTACGCAAACGTTTTCCTATCGTGCATCTAATCGTCTACCCGACACTCGTGCAGGGCGACAAAGCACCTGAAGAAATCTGCCAAGCATTAGAGATTGCCGAACATAGACGCGAAGTTGAGGTTTTATTGCTGGTACGCGGTGGCGGTTCCATAGAAGATTTATGGGCATTCAACGACGAGGTAGTTGCGCGTACTATCGTCGGATGCCAGATACCCATCGTCACCGGCATCGGACACGAAATAGATTTTACGATAGCCGATTTCGTATGCGACCGTCGTGCGCCGACACCGTCGGCAGCAGCTGAGTATATCAGTCCTGATCAAAACGAACTTATGCAAGAATTGAATGTTATAAACAAAAATTTATATACAGAAATAAAACGTACATTCAGACAGAAATCAGAATTGATCAAACTGATGGAAGCCAAACTTGCCAAGTCTCACCCCAAACATCAACTACAAAACTACGCCCAACAACTGGACGAACTGAGCCGCCGTTTGACACCAATGATAAAAAATTATTTATACATAAGTGGTCAGCAACTTGAACATCAACGTAACCTGCTGTTAAGCAATACTCCGATCAAATATATGGAAATATACAGCAACAAGCTCGCTTTGCACGCCAAAGCATTGCAAGATAATCTACGAGACAAACTTCAGTATGCCAAACAAAGTGTTGCACACTCGGCAAGTAAACTCGAAACATTAGGACCGACTACCACCTTAAAAAGAGGCTACGCAATCGTCACCGACAAATCCGACCATTTGGTGCGCTCAATCAAGCAAGTGAGTATAAAGCAAAAAATCAACATCCAAGTCAGCGACGGCAAAATAGAAGCCGAAGTGGATAACCACAAAACCACAACATAAACTACATGTGGGAATGTTGAAAAAGTATCGTCATTAGTACATTCCCCTCCTATGGAGGGGTGGCAGGCGAAGCCTGACGGGGTGGTTGTGGTGGTTCTGCACAAAGTCACGCCGATTGAGCTACTAGCTCAATCGGCGGTTCTCAGCTGGATAAACCCAGCTGTGCCGAAAGGTCTTTGACATCCCAAACACCGACTACGGTGGTTAGCAGACCATCCTTGGTTTTTATAAAATCGCAACCTTGAATTACCACACTCTTGCCGGTAGGTGGATTACCTATTATAGGACCGTCGTTGGTGCCAAATATTAGCCACGGTGCTGCAATCACACTATTGCTCGCCTCAACGCTGCTAATCAACTCTACCGACATATCGGGAAAGGCATCAAACAAAGATTGTGCATATTTTCCGATTTCCTGTCCGGTTATCACTTTCTCAGTCGCTGGATCGCAATAAGTACCGCCTTCGGCAAAGGTTGCTAAAATGTCATCTACATTACGCTGATCCCAAGCGTCAAAATATCTTTTAACTATATCATTTTCGGTTGTCATTACTCCTCCGTATTGTTCACTATTATTTAGTGCATCATAAACAATGCGATTTTAGAAAGTATAACATGCTAAACAAAAAGAAACGAAATCGCACGATAACCATCCCTGCAGGCGGTTTACGTAAATTGGAGGTATGTCAGTTCTACATAACGTCACGTGCTACTAGATATATTTATGTAGTATACTATGCCAGAAAATGGATCTTGATTTACAAAATACAAATTTGACATTCTCTTTGTGATGCCACCCCGTCAACAGCTCGCCAATGCGATTAGAGCTTTGAGCATGGATGCCGTACAAAAAGCTCGCTCTGGACACCCCGGTATGCCTATGGGCATGGCGGATATCGCCGAGGTACTGTGGAATGATTATCTCAAACACAACCCCAACGATAGCACTTGGTTTGATAGAGATCGCTTTATTCTCTCAAACGGTCATGGTTGCATGTTGCATTATGCACTGTTGCATCTAAGTGGCTATCCCCTTGGCATAGAGGATATTGCAAGCTTTAGACAATTAGGTTCAATAACGCCCGGACATCCTGAGTTCGGTATTACCGTAGGCATAGAAGCTACCACTGGACCGCTTGGACAAGGGTTAGCAAACGCAGTCGGGATGGCGATTGCAGAGCGTACTATGGCGCAACATTTTAACCGTGATGATCTCGATATCGTTGATCACTACAGCTATGTATTTGCCGGCGACGGTTGTCTGATGGAAGGAATCTCCCACGAAGCATGTTCACTGGCGGGGACTCTGAAACTTGCCAAACTCATCGTCTTTTACGACGACAACGGCATCTCTATAGACGGACAAGTGCAAAAATGGTTCAGCGATTATACACATGGACGTTTTGAAGCATACGGCTGGCATGTGATTTCCGAAATAGACGGACACAACCCCGCCGACATCAGCAAGGCAATTGAAGCGGCGCGTGCAAATCCGGCACCCAGCCTGCTATGCTGCAGAACGATTATTGGTTATGGTTCACCGCAGCAAGGCAGTGAATCTGTTCATGGCGCACCGTTGGGCGACGATGCAATCGTACAAGCTCGAGCAACATTAGATTGGCATCACCCATCTTTTGAGATACCGGAAGAGATATACTCAGCATGGGATGCCAAAGAGAAAGGTCGCATACATCAATCAAACTGGCAGAAAAAATTAGACGCGTATCAATCGGAATATCCTGAACTGGCAAGAGAATTCAATCGTCGTATTAGCGGACAACTGCCGAGCGATTGGCAAAACCATGCAACGCAATGGATTGCACAAAACCACAAACAAAAAAAGGCACTCGCAACTCGCCAAGCCTCGTGCCAAACATTAGCATCGTTTAGCGACTGTTTGCCGGAGTTAATTGGTGGCTCTGCCGATTTGGCAGGTTCAAACGGAACACTATGGGAAGGTAGCCGAGCCATAGATGCCGAGCAACACGACGGCAACTATATCTATTTTGGGGTGCGTGAGTTTGCGATGTCGGCGATTGCCAACGGTATCACACTGCACGGCGGCTTCATTCCGTTTGTGGCTACTTTTTTGGTATTCTCAGACTACGCTCGCAACGCGCTGCGCCTTTCGGCAATGATGGGGAAAAAAGTCGTCTTTATCTATACTCACGACTCCATCGGTCTGGGCGAAGATGGTCCTACACACCAACCGATAGAACATCTGAGTAGTCTACGCCTGATGCCTGGCTTGGATGTGTGGAGACCTTGCGACTGCGTAGAAACTGCAGTCGCATGGAAAGCTGCAATAGAAGCCGAAGACCACCCAAGTGCATTGGTTTTATCTCGACAAACCTTAGCGCATTGCGATAGACTAGATGAGCAATTACAACTCATACAAAAAGGTGCTTATCTATTGCAAGAGACTTCGCACCCTTCACTGATTATTATCGCAACAGGCTCCGAAGTGGAATTGGCATCACAGCTTTGCGATCGGCTGGATGAGGAAAATCACCAAGTCAATCTAGTGTCGATGCCTTGTGCCGAAGCCTTTGATCGACAACCACAAAGTTATAGAGAAACGGTGTTACTGCCGGCGGTTCCGAAATTGGTGATAGAGGCTGGCAAGAGCGATTGGTGGTATCGATATATAGGCACAGATGGCGCGATAATCGGCATAGACACCTTTGGTGCATCGGCACCGGGCAAAGATTTATTTGAACACTTTGGCTTCAGCGTAGAAAATATCTACGCAACAGCACAATCTTTAATCAAACAACATCATAGGAGCATAAATGATTAATATTGCTATTAGTGGATATTGGAGGCGCATGGCGGTTGAGATGGTACAAGTACAATACTTTAGGGAGGGCATGTTAGCCCTCCCCTACGGGTGCATGAAATACTTTGTCAACAGCACAATCTTTAATCAAACAACATCATAGGAGCATAAATGATTAATATTACTATTAGTGGATATTGGAGGCGCATGGCGGTTGAGATGGTACAAGTACAATACTTTAGGGAGGGCATGTTAGCCCTCCCCTACGGGTGCATGAAATACTTTGTCAGCAGCACAATCTTTAATCAAACAACATCATAGGAGCATAAATGATTAATATTGCTATTAGTGGATATTGGAGGCGCATGGCGGTTGAGATGATACAAGTACAATACTTTAGGGAGGGCATGTTAGCCCTCCCCTACGAGTGCATGAAATACTTTGTCAACAGCACAATCTTTAATCAAGCAACATCATAGGAGTATAAATGATTAATATTGCTATTAGTGGATACGGGCGCATAGGACGCTGCATCTTGCGAGCTTTATACGAATATCGGCGCACCGATACTATTCGCTTAGCTGCAATCAATGCAAGCACTGATCTAGAAACCGTATTGTATCTGACACGACACGACACGACACACGGCCATTTCAATGCCGATGTGCAGATCGCCGATGACAAACATCTGAGTATCAACGGAGACTTGATTAGAGTCTATTCGGAGCGCGATCCAGCCAAGCTCCCGTGGCACGAAGTCGGTGTAGACGTAGTCTGCGAATGTACTGGCAAGTTCAAAAGCAAAGCCCTTGCGCAAGCACATCTAGACGGCGGTGCGCGCAAAGTATTGATATCGGCACCCGGACAAGCCGATGTCGATGCAACCGTGGTCTACGGTGTCAACGAAGAGCTGTTAAAAGCCGATGACCAAATCGTCTCTAATGCTTCGTGCACCACCAATTGCTTAGCTCCGGTTGTCAAAGTACTGTCCGAGGCAATCGGCGTGGAACATGGTTTGCTAACCACGATACACGCCTATACCAACGATCAAGTGTTGATTGATTCGCCACACAAAGAGCTGAGGCGAGCACGCTCTGCGACAACCTCTATCGTTCCCACCAAAACTGGTGCCGCCAAGGCAGTCGGGTTGGTGCTACCGGAATTGGCTGGAAAATTACACGGTTATGCGTTGCGTATTCCGACCATAAACGTATCTTTGGTTGACTTCACTTTTACTGCCTCTCGTGCTACCAACAAGCAATCGGTGAACGATGCTGTGCTGGCAGCGTCACAAAGTTCGATGCAAGGCATTATCGCATACAACGATGATCCTCTAGTGTCTTGCGACTTCAATCATAATCCGGCATCGGCAGTCTACGACTCAACCCTAACCCAAGTGATGCAAGATACCCTAGTCAAGGTGTCGGCATGGTACGATAACGAATGGGCTTATGCGTGTCGAATGATCGATATGTCCGAAGCATTGATGCGCGCAAAATAAGCCAAACAATGATCCACTTATAGGTTTATATGGAATTCTTACACATTGATCAAGTCGCACTCGCAAACAAGCGAGTGATGATGCGCGTTGATATGAATGTTCCCATCAACGACGGTGCGGTGAGCGACGATCAAAGAATTCATGCCTGCCTACCCGATATAAAAACTGCATTAGATGCGGGTGCCGCATTATCGCTAATCTCGCACTTAGGACGTCCCAAAGCCGGCAATAATAACCAAGCATTCTCGTTGCAGCCGGTGGCATCGCACTTATCCGAATTACTCGGTAAAACCATACCCTTAATCTCCGATTATTCGAGCGATATTGCCGTGCAGCCCGGCGAACTTGTAATGTATGAAAATATCCGTTTTCAATCCGGTGAGCTTGAAGACGACGATACACTGGCGAGCCACTTGGCAGATCTTTGCGATATCTATGTGATGAATGCCTTCGGATGCGCACACCGCGCCCACGCCTCCACACACAAAGCCATGAAGTATGCAAGAACCGCTTGCGCGGGTTCGTTATTCGCACAAGAAATCCACGAGATTCGTAATGCATTGGGAAATGCCTCAGGAGATATTGGTAGCGATGATCTACCGCGTTATATGCACCGCGTCGCCATTGTCGGTGGTTCTAAAGTATCGGGCAAACTAGAACTGCTATCGGCTTTATCGGAACATGTAGACACCTTGATTATAGGCGGCGGTATCGCAAATACCTTTATTGCTGGAAACGGCTACGATATAGGAAGCTCGTTGTACGAAAAAGACCTCGTCTCCTTCGGTGCTGAGTTGCAATATAAAATGAGAGAACAACACAAACAGCTGTTGTTGCCGTCCGATGTGATATGCGCAACAGAATTATCCGAAAGTAGCGATGCCGTATGCAAAACCCTAGATAATGTACAAGCAGACGAAATGATACTAGACATAGGCACGAAAACACAGGTCGCCTACAGCAACGCAATAGCCGAGGCCGACTGCGTACTGTGGAACGGACCGCTTGGTGCCTTTGAATGTGAACCTTTTGCCGACGGCACCCAGGCAATCGTGCAAGCGATTAAACAGAGTTCTGCGCATATCGTCGCCGGTGGCGGAGATACGCTTGCGGCAATAAAAAAGTTTGACTTGCAAAGAGATAATATGTATATCTCTACCGGAGGTGGTGCTTTTCTACAGCTTGCCTCAGGACAAGAACTGCCTGCGTTGACCATGCTGAACCACAAGGCAGCAAACGATCAAAGTATGGACTTGGAGCATTAACGATGACCGAAATCAATACTGCCAAAAAATCTAGAACCACTAAAATCATTACAACCTTAGGGCCTGCTACCGACGACGAGCAAACCATAAAAGAACTGATAGATGCCGGTGTGGACGTGGTCAGAATGAACTTCTCGCACGGTGATGCTGAAGAGCAACTTCGACGGGCGGAGCTAGTGCGCAAGGTATCGGCACAAAAAAAATACCATGTTGGCATACTTGGTGATTTGCAAGGCCCTAAAATAAGGATACAACGTTTTGTCAACGACCAAATAGAACTCAAAACTGGACAACGTTTCATTTTGGATGCCGAGCTGGAACAAAATGCTGGCAATGAACATCAAGTAGGTATCAGTTATGCAGACCTCCATAAAGATGTCAAAAAAGGAGACGAACTGCTACTTGACGACGGACGCATCACTTTGGAAGTAGAACAAATAAAAGATCAGAAAGTGATAACGACGGTTAATATTGGTGGTGTGTTATCCAATAATAAAGGTGTCAATCGTCGCGGCGGCGGTTTGTCGGCACAAACCATCACCGACAAAGACAAACAAGATATTAAACTTGCAACGAAGATGGGAGTAGATTACTTAGCAGTTTCCTTCCCTAAGAGTCCCGAAGATATGCTTTACGCAAGAAATCTACTACAGCAAGCAGGCGGGAATGCCGCACTAATTGCTAAAATAGAACGCAGCGAGGCACTCGATTGTATCGACGATATACTTCAAGTTGTAGACGGTGTGATGATCGCTAGAGGCGATCTCAGCATCGAAATCGGAGACGCAGCTTTGACCGCAGTGCAAAAACAACTGATTGTTAAGGCACGCGCGCACAATTGCATCGTCATCACTGCAACTGAGATGTTGCAATCAATGATTGAGAGTAGCGTTCCCACCCGAGCAGAAATATCGGATGTCGCAAATGCCGTCTTGGATGGTTCCGACGCACTCATGTTGTCTGCCGAGTCAGCAATTGGCAAACACCCAGCACTGGTCGTGAAAACGATGAGCCGTATCTGTCAAGGTGCCGAGCAAGGCGATATCACGCAACACAGCAACGATTATTTACTGGATCAACAAATACATCAATTTGATCAAGCCATTGCGCTTTCGGCAATCTATACCGCAAACCACCTCAATGTCTCGGCGATTGCAGCGATGACCGAGTCGGGTTCTACCACCCAATGGCTTTCTCGCCTCGTCTCTGCGATACCAATTTATGCCCTCACCCACCATGTAGAAACCTGTCGCAAGGTGACACTCTATCGCGGTGTCTATCCAGTGCTATTGCAAGGCGATCATTCTGGCAACATTAATCAAGAAGTTATCAATGCCTTAAAACCGTATCATCGCTTTGATAAAGACTCGGTCGTCATTATCACCAAAGGCGATAAGAAAGGGCAACACGGCGGCACCAACGCAATGAAAATCATTCATGTCAATAGAACTGCCGATTAGAATTGTAGGGGCAGAATAAATTCAATGATGGTACTTTTTCAATGACTCTACAAACATTGAAAAACTTTGTCAAATTCGTATAATCGTCTGTTATGAATTCAGAAACACTGCACGCGACCGCTAAAGCTATGGTCGCACCTGCCAAAGGCATTTTGGCAATGGACGAAAGTAAGCCTACCTGCGATAAACGTTTTGCAAAGCTAGGCATTCCTACCACCGAAGAGAACCGCAAAAGCTATCGTAGCGTTTTGGTTACCACACCCAACATAGAACAATATATTTCCGCTGCGATCCTCTTTGACGAAACCATACGCCAACAAACAGACGATGGTGTTCCCTTTGCAAAGCATCTAGAAGCTAGAGGCATTATTCCTGGTATCAAGGTAGACCAAGGTGCCAAAGCACTCGCCGGCTATGAAGGCGAAAAGATTACCGAGGGCTTGGACGGGTTGCGGGAGCGTCTAAAAGAATACGCCGAGATGGGCGCGCGCTTTGCAAAGTGGCGTGCGGTCATTACTATTGGTGGCGATATGCCGTCTTTGGCTTGTATCCATGCAAATGCCCATGCACTGGCGCGTTATGCGGCATTATGTCAAGAACAAAATATAGTGCCTATCGTCGAACCTGAAGTGCTGATGGACGGACACCACAGCATAGAGGATTGTTTTGAGGTGAGCGAATGCACCCAAAACGAAGTGTTCTGCGAATTACGTACTCAAGGCGTTCTGCTAAACGGGATTGTATTAAAGCCCAATATGGTTTTATCAGGTAGCGATTGTCCAGATCAAGCCGATGTGAGTACGGTTGCCGAGCATACCCTCAGTTGCTTGAAATCTACCGTGCCGGCAGCAGTGCCTGGCATTGCATTTCTTTCCGGCGGACAAAGCGATGAAAAAGCAACTGCTCATTTGGATGCAATCAATCGTCTTGCAGCGAGCGAAGGTGCGCCGTGGCGGCTCACTTTTTCCTACGGACGCGGACTGCAACAGCAAGCGATGAAATTATGGGGTGAGTCTAAGACTGGCGAAGCACAACAAACATTTGGAAAATTGGCACACCTCAATAGCCAAGCATCTGAAGGCATTTACCAAAGCCCGAATAATTGAAAATTTTATTGCCCGATCAATCTATTTATCCTTGCTTTACAGCGTCTTACGGTTTTAGATGATAGTATGTCATCTATAATAGATAAAATTTTGTATCGCCATCGAATTTTATGTATGCAACCAGTATGAATGACCCTAAAAACTCCATCCGTACGAACTAATTTAACATACGCGTGCTGCATTATGTTTTTTTCTACAGAATAAAGCATCGCATTATCAACTGGGCTTTTGTTGCCTGAGACTAAATCCTTTAATTCTGGAAAATCATAATATCGATACACGGTATAGTCTTTTTTCAAAAAGCTCAAGTATCCGGGTTTTTTAATATCGGTCATAAGATAGATTCTCATACCTCTAGGTATCTTTTTCTTTATTATATCTTTGACATGAGACTCGGAGGCGGACTGTTTGAACGTTGAATATTTAAGCGTATCATTTCCTCGTATATGCAAGCATGCATAGTGAAGCGGATTGTCTAGTACTGTATTCTGCCATGTATCTTTATTAGTGGCAAAATCAATATTTCTATACACAGCTGATAGTTTTTCGGTGTCCGAAAGACTAGTGCCCATAGCTCGCAAAACTGTGTCAGTCAAGTGTACAACCTTATCCGAAGGATAGAAAGCAACAATTAACATATCGGAGTAGACTTGTCTATTGTAAGAATAGTCAACCGTTGCTCGGACGATTACCTTATATTTATTATTTTGTGCTTCGCTAACAGGGGTGCAGCCTGATAATTCTAATACTAACTCTTTGGGACATTTATTGTGATCAAAATTCTCCGCCCGTACGTAGCGGAAAGCATTGTGAATCTGTTCAATACTTCCATTATTTTCTATCTTATAAATTTGCGTTTTGTCCAAATTGATATATCGTTCAATATCAAGATTTTTAAGCTCATGACCTAGGTTATGATAAACAGGCATAATATATTTTTCTATTACCAGTACCCTGTCTAAATGAATTGCTTCTTTGATTGCACCTTTTACTACCGCAAGTATCTGGTCTAAGCCTGCAGATTTTTCAGGTGTACGCAAAATTAGATATTTATCCTGGTCTGTGTTCATGCCTAATCTTACTCAAATACTCTCATTAAAATCTACCGTCGGTAAGATTTATATCAAAAACACCGTCGCCAATCCCAGAAAGGCGACGACACCTATGATATCAGTGATGGTCGTCAACACCACGCTGCCGGCAAGTGCTGGGTCTACGCCAAACTTCTTTAATAAAATAGGGATTATCACACCAGCACCGGCAGCGCAAATCAAGTTGACGATAATCGCTGCGGCGATGATGATGCCTACGCCAATATCGTCGACCCAAAAAATCGTAATTGTAGCGACGATTATCGCCCACAGCACGCCGTTCAAGGAGCCTACCAATGCTTCTTTGAGTAATAGCATGGTCGGATTGTCTTCGGTTAAACGTTTGGTTGCAAGACCGCGTATCGTAATCATCAAAGTCTGACTACCGGCTATCCCACCCATGCTTGCGACTACTGGTATCAAAACAGCAAGTATGATGATTTGCTGTAGGGTATCTTCAAAAAGACTAATAAACCAAGCGGCGATAAACGCAGTCAGTAAATTAATTCCCAACCACAATGCGCGTTTTCTAGCTGAACTTAAAACCGGTGCATAAAGATCTTCCTCGCCTGAAGCACCGGAAAAACCGATACGCTCTTGCCGGGGTTCGTTGCGAAGTACATCCAAGACATCGTCCACGGTAATCCGACCGACGACTTTGTTGTCCGCATCAACGACCGCAGCCGACACCAAGTCTCTATCTTCAAACAACGCGACTACTTCGCTTGCCGGCATTGAAACAGGTATCGCAGTTGCTTCGGTATTCGTCAAATCTGCAATCAGTGTATCTTTATCACGGGTGATTAAATCACCGATCGGTACAACTCCTGAATAGCGGTTTGAATAATCAACAACGATTAAATTATCGGTATGTGGCGGTAGTGTTTTTTTCATTTTGATATAGCGTATTGCGACATCTATCGTGATATTGGTGCGTAGCGTCAGAACATCAGGGTTCATCAAGCCTCCTGCGGTATCAGCATCGTAAGATAATACCTGCTTGAGGCGATGACGATTTTGCGCATCCATGCCTGCCAGCAACTGTCGGGTTACGGTGTCGGGCAAAGTGTCTATCAGGTCGGCAAGATCATCTATTTCCAAATCTTCGGTTGCAAGCAATAATTCGGCATCTTGGGTTAGTTCAATTAGGTTTTTGCGGACATCCTCGCTGACTTCCAACAAGATATCACCCTCTAAACTAACATTGGTCAGTTTCCATACGATGCGGCGTTCTGGAATAGGAAGGGCTTCCAAAAGATTGGCAATTTCACCAGCATGAAAATTATTCAACAACCCTTTCACTTGTGCGACTTTGCCGCTGCGTAGTGCTTCAGATAGATATTCTGCAGTGTTTTGTGCTTCCATATATTCGTACACCAGTTAAGAACAAAACTCAGCTATGCGAGCTGGGTCGGGGTGTGTCCCCATACGCCGATATTTACGCTGTAGACTACCGACATCGCTGTCCATAATAATTCGTTTAATTTCAAGTAAGTTATTCGGGTGTACGCTAAACTCTCTTAGCCCCATGGCCAGGAGCAAGGTCGTATAACGGCTATCGCCTGCCATCTCTCCACACATTGCCACCGGCACATTCAGTCGCTTCCCTGCGTCTAAGACAATAGTTATCAAGTTGAGGACACCAGGATGTAGCGGATTATACAAATAGTTGACCTCTTCGTCTATGCGATCTATCGCCAACGCGTATTGGATCAAATCATTCGTGCCTATCGATAAAAAATCGAGCTTGCGGGCAAAAGTATCGGCAGCGAGTGCTGCGGCTGGTACTTCTATCATCCCACCTATTTTGATGTTTTGCTTGAAGCGTTTCTTTTTATCCTTTAATTGCTGTTGAGCCGATTTGTAAAGCTCCATAATCTGTTCCAACTCGTTGATGCTGGTTAGCATAGGAATCAAAATGCGCACTTCTCCGTAAACTGATGCGCGCAATATCGCTCGCAACTGTTGCAAAAATAAATCAGGATTTTTCAGCGAACGGCGGATTGCACGCAAACCCAAAGCCGGATTGGGTGCCATTGGTCCCTCGTAATCCGGATCAAACTCCTTTTCGGCACCTAAATCCAAGGTGCGTATCGTCACCGGTCTATCGGCAGCAACCCGCAATATCTTTTTATAGGCGATGAAATGTTCCTCTTCGCTTACTTCTTTGTCACGGTCTATATATAGAAATTCGGTGCGATACAATCCCACACCCTCGGCACCGCTATGCTTAAACGCGCGTACCTCATCGCTCAACTCTATATTGGTCATCAGCTTGATATCGACACCGTCGCGACTGCGCGTTGGTTTATTCTTCAAGACTGCCAACTGCTTTTGATGTGCTTTGTCGGCTTTTATTTGTTGTTGATACGATTGTATGGTTTGCTTATCGGCACCTGCGATTAACGCACCGCTGTTCCCATCTATGATGATGGTTTCGTTTTCACTGAGTAGATTGCGCACATTCGGCACCGCAACAATCGCCGGTATGCCCAGACTACGTGCCAAAATAGCGGTGTGCGAGGTTGTGCCGCCGTACTCGGTTACAAAACCACCGATCTTTTGATCCTCAAACATGATGGTGTCGGCGGGTGCCAAATCGTCCGAGACGATGATATAACCCTTGAGTTGCTTCGTCTGTTTCTCTTGAGTTTTTTTGTCGTTTTTGCTTGTGACTTTATCCTTCTCTAAAGCAGTCTGTATCAAACGAATGATATGCTCCACATCGTTGCGTCTAGTCTTCAGATAACTATCTTGCATCTCATCAAAGATTTGAACCAACTTTTTCTTTTGTATATCAAGTGCCCATTCGGCATTGCATAATTGCTCCTCTATAATCTGTATCGGAGCTTGCTTGAGGGGAACATCGGCTATCATCAACAAATGCGAGTCTATGAATGTGGCAATTTCCTCAGGTGCATCACCGGGAATCAGTTTTCTAACATTCTTCAAATGCGCTACCGCAAGTTTATGTGCCCTATTGAAACGGGCGATTTCGGACCTCACTCGACTTTTGGTTATCTTATAATGAGTAATCTCACCTCTACCGTGTTCAAATAAATGTACCGGACCGATGCCTATGCCTTTAGACACGCCGCTACCGTTCAACAACATCGTCATGACTATTCGTCCTCTCCGAAACGGTCGTTTATAAGTTCGCTCAACCCGTCTGCCGCCTCAGTTTCGTCTTCGCCGTCTATCGTCAGTAACAACGATGTATCTTTTGCTGCAGCCAACATAATAACTCCCATAATACTCTTGCCATTGACCGTTTGATCGTCCTTGCTCACTTTTATATCGCTTGCAAAACTTGACGCAAGTGCAACAAACTTTGCCGCAGCACGCGCGTGCAATCCTAGCTTATTGATAATCGTAGTCTCCAACTTCACCATGGCTGTACTACGCTGTCGCGCCCCCCTTCAAATGCTTTTTGAGCAAGTGCTTCTCCTTCCATATCACTATAATTCAAAACCTTGAGCAACATTGCTAAATTGAGTCCGCTGACCAACCATCTATTCGCCTCATCCTTGAACTGCATCGCAATATTAGAAGGTGTTGCACCGTACAGGTCGGTCAATAGCAACACACCAGAACCTTGATCGATCTCCACACAATACTGCTTTAACTTGATAATCTCCTCCTCAGGCACACAGTCGTACGACACCGCATAGATGCCTATATGGGTAGACGAAGATGGCATCAGCCTTTTAGCAGTCGTCGCAAGACTATCACCGATACCGCTATGGGTAAGCAATAAAACAGAAGTTGCCATCGTCATTTATGCCATGAATAGTGAAACATCGCTATATGTCCCGATGTTCCTTATTAATATCGTATTCCGGTCTCTGCTCGGATAATTTTAGATATAGTTTCTCTACCATATACACTGAGCGATGTCGCCCGCCGGTGCATCCTATGGCTACCGTAAAATAAGAACGTATATCGGATTCGTAATACGGTATCCATTTTTGCAAAAAAGCAAAAATATCGTTGAATAACTCTATGCTTTTAGGCGACTTATCTAAAAAATCTCGCACTTCTGAGTCGAAGCCCAAGTACTGTCTTAACTCGGGTGTCCAATACGGATTTACTAAACAACGCACATCAAAAATATAGTCCGAGTTCGTAGGAACACCTCTTTTGTAGCCGAAAGACCTCAACAATATAGACAGCGGCACTTTGTCCAATTCTAATTGCTTGGCAACGATATTACGCAGTTCGTATTGGCTCATATTTGTGGTATCTATATAAGCATCGGCGTGTGAGGCAATCTCGTCAAGCAGATTTATCTCACTTTTTATACATGTTTTGAGTGGCTTGCTTTTGTATATAGACAACGGGTGTGGTCGCCGAGTTTCGTTATAACGATGCTCTAATATCTCTTCGGATGCCCTTAAAAAAATCAGTTTTGTATCAAACCCGGCGTTTTCCAATCGCTCCAATATCAATTTAAGATCAGTGGATTGGGTGATCAAGTTACGGGTATCTATACTAACTGCAATTCTATCGCCGAGTTTAATCTGCTCTGCAAGCAATCGCTTAGTCAGCTCGTCAAGAAATTCCAAAGGCATGTTATCTATGCAATAAAAGTGATGATCTTCCAAAGTCTGCAATGTCACCGATTTGCCGGCACCGGATAGACCACTGACAATAACGAATCTCATCGCCCGACATCCATGTAGTTTCTTTGGCGAGCGGCAATTTCCTCTTCGGCATAATAACCACTGACACGAAGAATATGATTTCTTGCCGCCGCTTCAACCAAAACAGCGAGGTTGCGACCTGGGGCAACCGGCAGAGTGAAAACCGGAATTTCCAAGCCGAGTACGTTCATCGTACGTTGCGCACTCCTCAAGCGGTCTTTGTTGACGCTCAAATCTTTGCCTGCAAACCTAAGGTCTATAATCTGGCGTAAATATTTGGTTTCTTTGACCGCGCTGTTGCCGTACATTTGGCGAATGTTCAAAATTCCCAAGCCACGCACCTCCAGAAAGTCTTGAATTGTCGGCGGCGCGGCACCTTGCACGATATCGGGCGCGATACGCGTAAACACTGGTGAGTCATCGGCTATCAGACGGTGTCCTCGGGTAATCAATTCCAATGCCAGTTCGCTCTTCCCTACTCCGCTATCGCCAGTAAGCAATACGCCGATGCTGATGACTTCCATGAATACACCGTGCATCGTTAATTTTTCGGCAAGCGTGCGAGATAAATAATAGCGCAAATCGTCAACTAAAGGTTCCCCACCCAACGAGGAAATAAACAACGCAATATCTCGTTTGTCGGCTAAGGTTTGCATATCCGACATAGGCTTTTGTGCATTACTTACGAGCACTGCAAAACAGGTCTCACTGAATAAATTATGCAATGCGTTTTCTAGCACACTCCCTTTGAGCGACTCTAGGTAAGCCATCTCGGCGTTATCCAATATATGTACCTGACTTGAGTGTATAGGGTTGAAATAACCTACAATATCAACAGGCTGGTTTTCTCCGTGCTTGATGAAACGTTTATCGGCAGCCCTTCGTCCGGCAACCCATTGTAGCTGTAACTGGTCTTTTAGATGGTCGAATAACTCACCGACCGTAGGGATATTGGCACTCATGCGGTGGGCATTTTGAGCCGATGCAACAAATCGGATTCATTTTGTGCCAACAATAATTCGTTCACATTAGCAGTCTCATTAAAACGACTCGCCAAACTTGCCAAAATATCTAGATGTTGTTGCGTTGCATCCGATGGAAACAGCAAAGCAAATATGAGCTTCACTGGCAATCCATCGGGTGCTTCATAATCTACCCCTTGCGATACTCGCAATAATGCCACAATAGGATTACTCAAACCGTTGATGCGGCAATGCGGAATCGCAACACCTTTGCCTATCGCAGTGCTACCTAATTGTTCGCGCTCAAATAGACTTGCCAATACGGCATGAGGATCTAGCGGGGTAGATTGACACGCCATCTCAGACAATATCACCAAAGATTTCTTTTTGGTTGCCGATGCTATCAGTCTTATGTGTTCCAAATCTAGATAATCGCTAAAATTCATTGCTGTTTTTTAGATTTAATGTTGTGATGCACAACTTCTCTGGAGCGATGATCTCTTAATTTTTCTTTGTGTTTGATTATTTGGCGATCGAGCTTGGGAATAAGCCTATCCACCGTTGTGTACATATCGTCAGATTCGGCATTAACAAAAAAATCATGGTGGCTAGTATGCACGGCGATCTCTGCAATATGAGAATTTTTCTCTATCTTTAATACAACGTGTACTTTCACTAAATGGTCAAAATGTTTGCGTATTTTCTTTAACTTTTCATTGATATGGGTTTCTATAGGTTTTGTAACGTCAAAACCTTGTCCAGATATTTGAATTTCCATAGATTTCTCCTTGTTTAGCTTCGTATTTTATATAAATGTGGTGTGATTAGTCTATAATACATCTTTCAACACGACTACGATTGATTGGGGAATTATATACAATTCTGCACAGATAAGCTCCGTGCTTTACTTGCTATTTTTTGACGCTTCACAGACCGACTAATGTCGCCATCTCCACGTCCAGTTGCGGTATTCCCAGCCGCCAAAATGTTTAATGCAGCATTCACATCTGCATTGTCCTCGTGTCCACATTGTTGACACTTGAAAATTGATTGGGTCTTGCGGTTTGCTTTATCTACGTTGCTGCACTTATCACAGGTTTGGCTGGTGTAGTGTGCTGGCACTTTCTCTACATGGGCTTTGTAGGACAAGCATTGTTCTAGCTTATACCAACTGCTTGCTAGGATTGACCTATTCAAACCTGCTTTCTGCTTTACATTTGTGCCAGGAGTTGTTATCGTTCCCTTTGCTGACTTCGTCATGCTTTTGGTTTTCAACTCTTCTATATACACAACATCATACTTGTCTGCGATTAACTTGCTGGTTTGATGATACCAGTTAGCTCCTGCATTACGCTCCGCTTTGTAGGCTTTCTGCAGTTTGTACTTAGCAACTTTTTGCCTATTACTCCCTTGCTTCCCTCTTGCATACTTCCGTTGATAACGCTTTCGCTTCACTATCTTTTTCTGAATGTCTGGCCCGTGATGAATAGTGCCGTCTGATAAAGCAACCTGACCGCAGTTTCTATCCAGCCCTACTGTCGTTAGAAACTGTGGTTTTTCTGATACTTCTATCTCATAGACAATATAAGCATACCAGTTACCACACTCATATTTGACCTGACCTGATACAAACTTCTCACCTTTATATTTGTCGCTACCAGCAAACTTAATCCAGCCTATTTTCTGAATGTATATATGCTCACCAGATATTTTTGCAGTTTCCTTATCTATAGGAAATGACGGATTGTATGTGTATTTTCCGTGAAACTTTGGTAATCCGCATATTCCCTTAAAGTAGCCTTTATAGGCTGTCTCTATTGGTTTTAATGACATCTTTACGATATTAGCTGAATAATCCTGCAACCAGGTACGACTATACTTTCGCAAAGTAGTGAATTGAGGACACAGCGTATAGTACTTAAACTTGCTTTCCCCATAGTACTCGTATTCGTCTTTTAACTTTCCCACAAAATGATTCCACACATGCCGACACGCTCCGGCAGTGCCATGTAATTGCTGGTGCTTTCTATAAGTCGCTGGGTATAAGTGGTAGCAGATTGTTCTGTTTGCTTTCATTGGTTTATTTTATTATAGCTTTGTGCAGAATGGTATATAATTCCCATTGATTGCTTATTTTATCATTATGCCCGACCAAGGTACACCCGATGGATAAAGAAATTATACAAAAAGCCTCGCAAATAAAACTGATGGTCTTTGATGTTGACGGTGTTTTGACCGACGGCAGACTGATATGGACCAGCGAGGGTGGCGAGGCTAGAAGTTTCGACGTAAAAGACGGCACTGGCATCCGCTTATTGCTAAACCACCATATAGAAGTTGCGGTAATCAGCGCACGAAAATCTACCATTGTCGCAAATAGAATGGAAGATTTAGGTGTTGAACATGTGTACCAGGGCTGTTTTGATAAAAAATCAGTTTTGGATGCCTTGATAGTGATGCTGGATATCACCCTGCAACAAGTTGCTTATATGGGCGACGATTTTATAGACTTGCCAGCGATGAACTCAGTAGGTCTTGCATTAGCCCCTGCCGACGCACACGAAACAGTCCGACAACAAGCCGATTGGGTTACTTCAGCGAATGGTGGACGCGGTGCCGCACGCCAAGCCTGCGATCTTATTCTCAAAGCACAGTAGAACCACAACGTAACCTGCATGTGTAGGGTACGGTACCGTCCTGCACAAACCCAACCGCTACGCGCCACAAGATTATGGTTTGCATAAATTTGATGGATGAATGTATAAATCGTGCGAGTACGTCGCGTTAGGGTGGACAATTAAAATGCCGATTGACCTACTGGCTCAATCGGCGGCTTTATTCTGCCCCTACACATATTGAAACTTTGTACAAATACAACCGTATGCGCCACCGAATCATGGTTACCGTAAACGAAATGAATGAATGGATTGTTTGTACAGACGCAACGCGCTAGGGAGGGCATGTGGGACTGTTGAAAAATAGAACCGCCGATTGAGCCAGTAGGTCAATCGGCGTAACATTGTTCAGAACCTTTGCAACCACCCCGTCAGATAGAACCGCCGTTTGTTGCAGTTGCACAAACGGCGTGACATTGTGCAGAACCTTAACATGATTGCTAAACGCATACATTACAAGATGCATAGGCCTGCCACCCCTCCAAAGGAGGGGAATGTACTAATGCAGACACTTTTTCAACAGCCCCATGTTAGCCCTCCCCTACGGATGGTTATCGTAAATTTAATGGCGCGGGGCGGTTGAGTTTTTACAATGGCAGTACTTTTTCAACAGCCTTGAATATCATTATTACAGGTTGATGAGTTCGTTGATGGAGTTGAATTCGGGAGCTACGGCTTTCATCGCTTGGGTGGCAGATTGGTGGATTGCGATGTCGGGGTCTTTGAGTCCGTGACCAGTCAAAGTGCAGACGATGCGGCTTCTTGGCTCAATTTTTTGGGCAGCGATATCTTTGATCAATCCGGCGATAGAGATTGCCGAGGCAGGTTCGCAAAAGATGCCTTCTTTCTCGGCAAGCAGGCGTTGCGCCGATAAGATTTCGTCGTCGCTACACGCGGCAAACCAGCCTTGAGATTCGCAGCTCGCACTAACTGCCATCTCCCAGCTTTGCGGGTTGCCTATTCTGATAGCGGTTGCAACGGTCTCAGGTTTGTCTATTTTATGCCCAGCGATGATCGGTGCAGAGCCTTGCGCCTGGTAGCCTAGCATTTTAGGTCGTTTTGTAGTGATAACTGATGCTGATTTATAGTTGCCTGATAGTGCCGTGCGTGCTTGGTCTATGCAAAAACTGTCTTGTCCTGCCGCCTCGCTGTAGCCCATCCAATACGCTGAGATATTCCCGGCGTTGCCGACCGGCAAACAGTGGTAATCGGGCGCGCCATCTAGGACTTCTATAATCTCCAGCGATGCGGTCTTTTGACCTTGCAAGCGATACGGATTGATGGAATTAACGACTGCAACGGCAGATTGTTCGGAGACTTGCTTGACGAGTTCCATGCCTTGATCGAAGTTTCCTTTAATCTGGATCACCATTGCACCTTCTATCATCGCTTGGGCAAGTTTGCCGGTGGCAATTTTACCTTCGGGTATCAACACAAAGCAGCGCATTCCGGCTCGCGCCGCATAAGCTGCCGCTGATGCTGAAGTGTTGCCAGTGGATGCGCAGATAACCGCTTTTTGTTTTTCCGAAACTGCATGGCTAACCGCAACAGTCATGCCTCGATCCTTGAACGAACCAGTGGGATTCAATCCTTCGTATTTGACATACAATTCAAGGTCTATGTCAAAGAGTTTGGGAATGTTTCGCAGTTGGATCAGTGGAGTTGCTCCTTCGCACAGCGAAATTGCCTCGGCATCTGCAGGCAACGGCAAGCAATCTCTATATTTTTCTATCAGTCCCGGCATCGTCTAACTCAATTCATCTCCAAGCGATAGCTGATAACTTGGTCGGTCACTTCAGGCAACAACTCAATCTGCGTTATCGCATCAATGATATCAGACTCTTTGACCGGATAAATCAACAGCACCAGTGGCACCAGTGGGTTGTGCGCAGTGGCAGTATCTTTTTGCATCACCGCCTCTATGCTGATATTGAATTCACTCAGTATGCGAGTGATATTAGCCAACACGCCTGACTTATCTGCAACCTGTAGGCGCAAATAACGCGCGGTTTTCGTCTGCCCTATTTCCAAAATTGGTAGATCGGATAATTCATCGGGTTGAAAAGCAAGATGTGGCACCCGATATTCGGGATCCGCGTTAAGTGCGCGACTAACATCAATGAGATCGGCAATCACTGCCGAGGCGGTCGCCTCACCGCCGGCACCGGCACCATAATACAAAGTCGCACCAGCAGCGTCGCTGTTTATCAGTACGGCGTTCATAACACCTGAGACATTTGCTAACATCGAGTGTAACGGGATAAGAGTGGGATGCACGCGCAATTCTATGCCTTCACTGTTGCGTTTCGCAATACCCAAATGCTTAATTTTATAGCCTAGCTCTTCGGCATACGCCACATCTTGTACCTGTATGTCGCGAATACCTTCTATATGCACCGCATTGAATTGCAACGGGATGCCAAATGCGGTCGCTGCCATAATCATCAACTTGTGTGCGGTATCGATGCCGTCAACATCAAAGCTGGGATCCATCTCGGCGTAACCTAGCCGTTGTGCATCGCCTAAAGCCTCGGCAAAACTGCGCTGCTTTTCGCCGACCTCAGTCAGTATATAGTTAGAGGTGCCGTTGATAATGCCAACGATGCTTTGGATACGGTTCGCAGACAAAGCCTCTCTTATCGCTTTGATAACCGGCACGCCGCCGGCAACCGCGGCCTCGTAGCTCACCATCACACCCTGCTCACGAGCTGCTTTGAATATATCGTTGCCATGATTGGCAATCAATGCCTTATTTGCGGTCACCACATGTTTGCCAGATGCTATCGCTCGGGAGATTAGACTGTACGCCGGTTCGTTGCCACCAATGAGTTCTACGATTATATCAATCTTCGGGTCAGTGACAATTTGCATCGGGTCGGCAACCAATTGTATACCCGATAAATCAGCGTCGCGTGTTTTGTTCAGATCACGCGCCGTTGCTACAACGACCTCTAATTGACATCCAGCACGGCGCGCTATTTCCGGCGCGTTGCGCGACAATACTTTAATCATGCCACAACCGACGGTACCCAAACCTAGCAGACCAATTTTCATTTGTTTCATTTGTTTTGCCTTTTTAGCCTCCACACTCATTCCAATATTTTTTTGATGTTTCTAACCGCTTGTCTAATACGCTGTTTATTCTCTATCAGGCTAAAGCGTATATGCGAGTCGCCGTTCTTGCCAAAACCAATACCTGGCGACACTGCGACCTTCGCTTCTTTTAACAGCAATTTGGAAAACTCCAGCGAACCTTTGTCGGCGTAGGCTTCCGGCACTGGTGCCCACACAAACATTGTCGCCTTGGGCTTTTCAAAATGCCACCCTATTTTATCCAAACCCTCACACAATACATCACGGCGAGTTTGATAGAGTTCTACAGTTTCGGCAACACACTCCTGAGAACTTTCCAACGCAGTGATTGAGGCAACTTGTATGGGTGTGAATAAGCCATAGTCTAAATAAGATTTGATCCTTGCCAAAGCTCCTACTAAGGTACGGTTGCCACACATAAAACCGACTCGCCAGCCTGGCATATTATATGTTTTAGATAAAGAATAAAACTCCACACCGATATCGGTGGCACCCGGGACTTGCAGTATAGAGGGTGCTTGGTAGCCGTCAAAGACGATCTCGGCATAGGCATTGTCGTTGATTATCCACATATCGTGTTCGCGTGCGATTGCTACCGCTTTTTCAAAAAAATCAAGCGACACACATTGTGTCGTCGGATTGCATGGAAAGTTCAAAAGCAACAGTTTAGGGCGCGGCCAGCTATTGTGTATCGCTTGTTGCAAGCCGTCAAAGAAATCATCATCGTCGCTCAATTCGCCATCGCTCAATGCGAGATATTGCACATCGGCACCAGCGATTACACAGCCGTACGGATGTATAGGATACGCCGGTGTAGGCACCAGCACACAATCACCAGGACCCAATACTGCCAACGCAAGATGCGCTAAACCATCCTTGGATCCTATGGTGACGATTGCCTCGCTTTCGGGATCCAGCTCTACATCGTATTTGCGCCTATACCAGTTGCATATCGCAGTACGTAATCTAGGAATACCTTTAGACATGGAGTAGCGATGGGTATCCTTACGGCTACAAGTTTCTATCAGCTTATCAACCACATGCGGCGGCGCAGGTTGGTCGGGGTTGCCCATGCCTAAGTCTATGACATCCTCTCCTTGCGCCCGCTCGGCTTGCTTCAATTCGTTGACGATATTGAAAACATAAGGCGGTAGACGCTGTATTCTATGAAATTCTTCAGTTGGCATAGTTCAACGAGTTGATATTTTTAAGCCCGGTAAATAATTGACCGCTTTTAACGATTTATTGCGATGTTTAATTTCAAAATATAGATTTGCGTCGTCTTGCGTTGTGGGCAGACGCGCAATCTCCTGTCCGACGGCAACCCGTTCTTTCTCTACTACCAGAAGTTCTTCGTTGTTCCCGTAGACGCTAAAGATGTCGTCGTCGTGCTTTATGATAATCAAACCTTGATAATGTTTCAAATTAAAACCGCTATAAACGACTATGCCGGCGGCGGTTGCGCGCACAGCTTCGGACGGTTTGCCTTTCATTAATAGTGCATTAGAGCGAGGCAACGCTTTTACTTCGGGCTTATTCAGCGGCCACTGCCATCCCAAAAGACTGGCCGCTTTTGTGACCGTTTGCTTGGCTTCGGGTTCTGATGCAACAACTGATGCGGGCGCGTCCAAGCGTAGCTGCTGATCGGGATAGATTAAATAATTCGGTGCCTTGATGTCGTTCCATTGCGCGAGTTGGCGATAATCTAGCTCGTAAAGCCAAGCAATGCTGTAAAGCGTATCGCCTTTGTTGACCGTATAGGTTTTAGGAGATAAGGGAACTTGATCATCATCCGTCCAATACTCCTGAACAGTAGCGCAAGCCGATAATGTTGCTATCGCAAGCAGCATCGCAGCAAGTTTTAGGAGCTGTGTTTTTCTAATTAGTGCCATTTATTAAGAAAGTATAGACCGACCATTTTAATATGCTGGTTGAATTGTAAATCTTTGGGTAAATTGATTATAGAGGTGTTTAGTTCACGTTTGCATGAAAAGACAGAGGTAGCCGTAATATCAAATGTGTGATTATTTGTGTTCATTTTGGGCATATCTTATTATAGCCTCTCTTTAGCAAAGCTCAAAAATAGGAACATATCGAGAAGTAATATTCGCCTTACTGCTGGCACGTGGATAACAAATTGTCAACTGTTTTTGTTTTTTTAACATTTGAAAGACACTTTCTTCAGCGTATTCATGCCGGCTTTCGGCATATCAATATTACGCTTCATTTTGCACTTTAAGAACTGGTAGCTAGAATCGTATGGGAATGACTTGCACTATCGTATTTTTGTCGGTTGTTTGTTCGAGTTTCGACTTTGATATTTCAATCTTTATGATAAACAACAGTAACGGGTATTCCAATCAGAAGTAGCGGACAGGGATTTCCAACTCCTCGGCTTATCATGGCTTGCAATTTGTTCCAGTGCGTGGTTGCTTGTCCAAACTTGTCTTGAACAAATCGTTTAGCCCATTCTTTAGCAAAATTATCACCATCCGACTTGACCAGATTACGTTGCCTTGGTGTCGGTGTCACTCCGTATTCTGTCTCCACATCCTCAAATTTTTGAATATTGCACCTGATTGCACATCCCGTAACGATCTGAATCATGTTTTCTTGCAATGAACTCCCACGAGTGACAATCACTCCAACACTTATAGCACCTTCGCTGTGTAGACGCTGGAAATTATCAAGGTCACGATCAAAGAACGGGTCTTTGTTGTTCCATTCAATCTCCAGTGCAATGGAACCGTTGCACGTTTTCCGCATATGGTCAATCTCATGAGTAATCGAGTGTCGTTCAACTTGATCAACCGTCTTTCTAATGACAATCTTGCGTTTCAGCCAACCCAGTTCTGTCAATGCTCTTCGCAATCTTTGGGTTGCCGGAGCCTCGCCACCTCCGCCTTTGATCAGTTCGACATCGGCAATCTGAATATCAAGAAGGGTTGCGCATAATTCACTCAACGGTTCAGGAAAGTCCTTAGTCAGCACAGCCATAGCGTGATTGACAGCCTGAACATCAAACCCAGCCTGTTCAAGGTCTTGAACGGTTTTCATGGGACATTAACGGTAGAATTGTACTGATACGTCGGCCAATCAGGTTGATATTCCGCAGACTGATTGCCCCACACCGTCCATCCCTCTCGTGTACCGCGTCCAAACAATTCTAGATACGGACCCCAACTACAGCTCTCAATCAAATCATATTGCTCATCTGGCTTGCGAGAATGCTCTCGCTTACGGCTGGCAATGAGATTAACCTGACTGCGACCTGGGGGCAAGGTTCTGACGTTTTTCCCTCTGACACCAAAAAGAATGATTTCGGTAACGTTGCGAAAATAGAACCCAACACCGCGCCCGTCCGATCCACCGTCTTTCCTCACTTTGTGCCAAATTAAATTAGTTTTATACTCAAACCCCCATGCCTTCAGCGTCGCAAGACCATACGGCAACAGGGCGTTTGGAACCCACAAATAGCAATGTGATTGATCCGCCATCAAATTGGCCACAGGCAATGCTTGTATTTCCTCAAATGATAATGTTCTGTAACGCAAAAGACGACGATGTTCTGGAGCCACTTTCCCTGTCCGGTTGGCAAATCGCCATGGTGGATCAGCCAATACAGTTCCGAATTTTCGGTCTTTTAGAGAAATTGTTAGATCTTCTCTTGGGCTACTCATGATATCGCCCCGTTCGTCTAGCATGTTGATTTGATCCATTCCTGCACCTTTTCCTATGTTTCAAACATATCGGCAATTTGCAAAAGCACCATTCCTTTGTAGGAAAATTTGTTGGGTGTTTTGCTCATGATTATATTCCATATTTGATTTACTGAATGGTAACATCACTGGGACATGTCGTCAAGCATAAAATGTTACTTCCGATATAATTCCTCAAAAATACTCCGATTGTAGTATGGGTTCAGTTAGACATAATAGATGTAAATTATAACCGCTAAAATCACTACGGTTGCCCATCCGAAAAGTTCAATACGTTGTTCTAGATAAGGCATAATCTTCGGACCGGCATAGCGCAACAAAAGTGCAACCAGAAAAAATCGCCCACCTCTACCTATCAGTGAGGCGAGTATGAAAATCGGCAGGCTCTGGGTTAATACGCCGGCACTGATCGTGAACAGTTTATAAGGTATCGGGCTAAACGCTGCAACCAAAATAATCCATGCACCCCATTTATCAAACAATACCACTGATTGACTATATGCGGCGTAGTAGCCGGCTGTTTTGATCCAAGGTTCTATCTCGTTGAATAGAAAATAACCCACCGCATAACCCATCAAACCACCAATAACCGAACATATCGTGACCCAAAATGCAATCCGTAGTGCATTTTTTGCTTGCATCGTGCAGATAGGTATCATCAATGCCTCCGGCGGCACGGGAAAAATAACCGATTCGGCAACACTCAGCCCGTATAAATATTTAAGTGCATTCGGACGTTGTGCCCACGAAGTCGTTTTTCGGTATAGCTTTGCAAACATCATTTATGGGGTTGTTGAAAAAGTATCGTCATTGTAAAAACTCAACCGCTTGCGCCATTGAATTTATGATAACCACCTGTAGGGGAGGGCTAACATGCCCTCCCTAAAGTACCGTTCTGCACTATTCCAACCGCTATGCGCCACTGAGTTGTGGTTTCCATGAATTGAATAATGTACGATTTCGTTTTTGCGAGCGCAAAGGGTTCTGCACGATGTTACGCCGTTTGTGCAACTGCAACAAACGGCGGTTCTACTCTTCAACAGCCCCTTATTCATTGTTTTTGTATCAAAGGCACGAATTGTACCCCCAGCAAAGGCTGTAGTTTCGGGCCACTTATTGTCGGTGTCACCAACGTCAGCTGTTGTGTGCCACCTTGACTGCCTACGGGGATGACCATCCGACCTTTGGGAGTAAGTTGCTGATATAGTTTTTCTGGTACTGAGGTTGCGGCTGCGGTCACGATAATCGCTTGGTACGGTGCAAATTGTTTCCACCCTGAACCACCGTCGCTGGTTCTGAAATGAATGTTTTTGTAACCTAGCTTTTTCAACAAAGCACGTGCTCGGCGTGTTAGTGCGGAAATTCTCTCTACCGTAAATACCCGCGGAATCAGTTGTGCCAAAACAGCAGTTTGATAACCTGAACCAGTGCCTATTTCCAGCACTGTGTCTATATCTTGTGCCATCAATGTCTGCGTCATATATGCAACCACATAAGGCTGAGAAATCGTTTGCCGATGGTCTATAGGCAACGATTGATCTTCGTACGCGAGATGTGAATATTCTTTCCCTATAAACAGATGGCGAGGTACATTGTGCATCGCCTCCAACACTCGCTCATCATTTATGCCCTTGTTGCGTAAACTTCGTATCAATTCCTGTTTGGCATAGTCTGACGCTTTAACAGGAGATTTAGCAGTAGACTGCATTTTTATTTTATGTGATTCCACGAGCGGCGCATCTCGTCAAGTAATTGGTGGTGAGTCAAATCCACATCCAGAGGCGTTATAGAAACACGGTTGTGATTGACGGCATGGAAATCGGTACCCGGTCCGGCATCTTGTTCGCTACCTGCGGAACCAACCCAATAGATAGGATTTCCTTTAGGATCAGTGGTCTCTATCACTGGTTCCGCCTTATGGCGCGCACCCAAGCGGGTAATTTCAATGCCTTCGATTTGTTCGTAAGGCAGGTCGGGAATATTGACATTGAGTATTTTGGCAGGCACAGGATCTTTTAGTAGACGTTTGATTAGATCGCACGCAGTACGCACCACATCACTCACATATTCGGGTTGCGTGTTGTTTGCCGATATTGCGATCGCCGGCAAACCCAAAAAGCGCCCTTCCATTGCCGCTGCAACGGTCCCCGAATATAATACATCGTCGCCTAGATTAGGTCCGTGGTTAATGCCCGATATCACCACGTCAGGGGCCACATCTTTGAGTAATCCGGTGAGCGCAAGATGCACACAATCAGTAGGTGTGCCGTCTACCGCATAGTAATCCTTGCTTATGTTATAAAGGCGTAAGGGGCGATTCAAGGTCAAAGAGTTGCTTGCTGCCGAACGATTACGGGTTGGTGTCACTGCAGTCACTCGCATGAATTCGGTTAAGGCTTCAAAAAGTAATCTAGTACCGGGACTCAAATAGCCATCGTCGTTGCTGATTAAAATATGCATATAAAACTTAAACTTGTTATAAAATTTGAATGATTATGTCCGATAAAGAATTAAATTTCAGCGAATTATTCGAAAGTTCTAAAAATACACTAGCTTGCGATAAATCAAGGCACTCCGCCGCCTCAAAACAACAGCAAGCTGTGCAGAACGCTTATTATATAGAAAATATTCCTTTTGACATCATTGACCCGATACCTAGATCTTATAAAAGCACTGGCACCAATAGTGCAAGCCTGCGTCGTTTTAGAAACCATTTCGGAAAAATAAAATCATATCTAGACCTACACGGCTATACCAAAACACCGGCGATTGAGATGTTGATTGGTCATATCAAGCAATGCCATAGCGAGAGAATACCTTACTTTTTGGTAATCTTTGGCAAGGGTCTGTCTTCACCAGGAGAACCAGTGCTTAAGATAACAATCTGCTCGTATATGATTGCCAGCCCCGAAATACTCGCCTATGAGTTCGCAATGCCCAAAGACGGTGGCAACGGGGCAGCTTATGTGATGCTTAAAAAACGATGACCATCAAAACCGCCCCCAGCTGTGCCGATGACTACGATCCTGAAAGTTTAAGCGTAGACGCGGCACTGCATACGATCAAAGCCAATGCCACACCAATAAAAGATCACGAACTGGTGGCATTGAAAGATGCACTTCACAGAATCCTTGCTGAAAACTTGAAGTCGTCTATCAATGTGCCTGGACATGACAACTCGGCAATGGACGGTTATGCGATACGCTTTGCCGACCTCAAAGCCGATGCCAACACTTCGTTCAAGGTTATAGATACCGCGTTCGCAGGACACCCTTCGAGGAAATCGCTTGGGCAGTGCGAAGCAATACGCATTATGACTGGTGGGGTAATACCCGAAGGCGCGGATACCGTGGTTATACAAGAGCATACGGTCAAAGATGGAGACATGATAGTGATTGACGGCAACATGCATCATAAAGCACAAAATATACGGTGCGCCGGCGAGGATATTGCCATTGGTGATGTTGTCTTGCAACAAGGCAGAAAACTGAACGCTGCCGATATAGGCTTGGCGGCATCTCTGGGCATCGCACAACTCAAAGTATATCGCCGTCTTAAAACTTGTTTTTTCTCAACTGGAGATGAACTGCGCACGGTTGGAACTCCGCTAAAAGAAGGTGAAATATACGACAGCAATCGCTACACTCTATTTGCAATGCTCAAACGACTCGACGTGGAAGTCACCGACTTGGGCATTGTCGGCGACCAACCCGAAGCACTCAAAGCTGCCTTTGAGGAAGCTGCCTCGGATCACGATGTGATTATCACCAGCGGCGGCGTGTCGGTGGGCGAAGCCGATTATTCCAAATCAGTATTTGAGGCGGTGGGGGAAATAAACTTTTGGAAAATCGCAATGAAGCCCGGTCGCCCGCTTGCTTTCGGGAACATAGGCAAAAAACTCTATTTCGGTTTGCCCGGTAATCCAGTATCAGTGATGACAACCTTCTATATCTTTGTGCAACCGGCACTCAAAAAAATGAGCGGCGAAGACGAACAACAACTCCTTGAGATCAAAGCGACGACACTCAATGATTTACGCAAACGCCCCGGCAGAACCGAATATCAGCGAGGCATACTCAATGTTTCCGACAACGGCGATCTACAAGTAAGCACAACAGGTTCTCAAGGCTCAGGTATATTGAGCTCAGTTAGCAAAGCAAATTGCTTTATCGTGCTGGCACAAGACACCTCAAAAGTGGCAGCAGGCGACACGGTCACCGTGATCCCTTTTGAGGCTTTGATATAAGATGCAATGATTAGCTGCAATCAGTTCCACTTAAAAGGTAAAGTAGCTTATTCCAATTAATTTTATCCTCATCAATTAATAAATTTTTATCCTGCATAAAGGCTATGATTTTCTTTATTATTTCGTTTTCTAAATCACGTAATCCATTGCTCGCATGATTACCGATTATATCCATTAAAGCGAAATATAAATTATCCCAACCTGAAATTTCACTCCAAAAGAGTGAACCGACGATACGTTCTTGATTACCAAAGTGTCTATGTTCGTTTTTGCCGTAACAAATTCCCTCAATGCAACGTACATCTTTAATAGAAGTACTTTGCTTAAGAATTTTCGAAGCTTTTTCAAAATAATTTTTTAATTGCTTTTTCTGCGACGCATTTCCCCAGTTCTTCCCAGATTTAATTTGCACTAATACTCGCTTTGTAGTATTTTCTGAATACTCAATATCTATGCCTTCAATTCCAGATTTTTGCCCATTTCGTCCATACTTACAAACTATTTCTGCACACCCCTCAAAAATAGAACCAAATCTAGTTTCCTCGCTGGAGGACAAAAATGCTCTAATCATATTCTGTGCAAAAGTATTTACATTTTCCGTACTTCTAATCCTCAGTAAAAATGGATTCTTTTTGCTTAATAGAGACATCGGATTATCACCAAGCTTCATCAACTTGATTTTTAATGCATCAGAAAAGCCAAATATAATGTCATCAATCTCTACTTTAGCAGTGTTCCACCATACCGGTTGATTCGTCACTTCAGAAGTCTCTCTTGGGTCAGTAAACAGAATTCTTCATGAATATCAATACCTATAGAACAACGATTTAGATTCAAGGCGGCAAGCGATGTCGTGCCTGACCCGACAAAAGGATCTAAAATCATATCTCCCTCATCAGTAAATAACTTTATAAACCACGAGGGTAATTCCACAGGAAATGTAGCAGGATGTCCTCTATAATTGCATTCCGTAGCAAGATGAATAACATTCGTAGGATAGGCTTGTTTTCTCCCGACCCAATTAGATACTTTTTTTCCGAATCCATTTTTATTCTTGGACAAATCTCGACTTTTGTCAGTTTGAGATAATTTCTTTAGGCGGTTTTCTGCCCAGTCTCCGGTAGGAACCATAACAGCCTCTTGTCTCATTTTGAAGTTTTTAGACAGAGTAAAATGCAAGAGCCTTTCCCAGCTATCTCTAAATCGATTCGGCCACTTCCCTGGATAACAGTTTTTTTTATGCCAGATATATTCCTCAACCCACTGCCAGCCTTGCTCACGCATACCGATAATCAAATCCAAGACATAGGTATGTCTCTCCCCGTTTACCACCTTCTCCTTGATATTCAGAATAAAAGAACCTGACGGCCTTAAAACTCGTTTGATTTCTTTCGCTCTTGGTAAAAACCAATCAACATAATCAGCCGGAGCAATTCCTCCATAATTATTTTTTCGTTGGTCTGCATAGGGTGGAGAAGTAAAAACTAAATCAACACTATCGGCAGAAATAGATTGGCTTAGCACATTTAAGCAATCCCCTAAAAAGACACAATGAGGTGCACCCAGTTTGTTGTATGCAACCTGAGAAGGAAATAAGTTTATGGTTTCTTTAGCGATTTTTTTAGTGCCGATTATTTCCATTCTATTACTGGTTCAGTTGGTTTCAAATACCAGGTGTAAGCTGACTGGTATAGTCGTCGGGATCTGCATCAGCCCAACCAGTTGCTTGAGTGTTGCAAATCCATCAAGCATGCCGTAAGCGTTGGCATCAACCAGAACCGGAGTGGTGGTTTGTATGCGCAGTGTTTTAGGGTCGCTACGCTCAATGATTACTTCGGCTTGCAGGTCACGGCTTTGACCACGCATAGTGAGTGTTGCCGAGATTTGTTTGCTCTCATAACTTAGTTGTTCAATATCGTCTACAGTAGCGGATACGATCGCTTGTGGGTATTGCTTGCTCAAAAAGACATGCTCGGCAACCCGCTCGTCACGAATCGGCACTTTGGTGTCCAAACTATCTAATTCCACCACAAGTTCAACTTGCGTGCCGTCTATGGTTCCTGAGAATTCACGGAAAAGATTGCTTTCAAACATCAGCGGTGTTTCGACTGTCGCTTGCTTGGAAGAGAGATAGCTAATCGACGAGCGTTCGCGGTTTAATTGCCAATCTGCCGCATTGACAGGTAAGCAAAACAGTATTAGTGAATAAATAATCAATAGTCGTTTGAGGTTTTTCATGTTTGATCTCCTTTAATGTGGGGGTATATTCGCACCGGGCGTATTCACGGCAACCCAGTGCGCGCTTTGATCTTTGAACTTTTCTTTCTTCCAAAAAGGTGCTTTGGATTTCAGCTGTTCAACGAGATAATGATTTGCTGCAATTGCATCGCTACGGTGCGCCGCCCAAACCGCAACAACCACGATGGTGTCTGCCGGATACACCATACCAACACGATGCACAATACGGATATCGTTGACTTGATAGCGGCTATGAACTTCATCCAACTGCGCTGCAATATATTTATGCGTCATCTCCGAATAATGCTCAAGCCACATGCTCTGCACCTCCCTATCATGATTGAAATCACGCATCGTGCCTACGAATAGCGATAAAGCTCCGGATTTTTCGGCAGAGATTTGCCTCTGATATGCTTTTATTTTTTCAAAAGCATCGAAAGGTTGCTCCAAAATTTCAACTTGCTTATAAAATTGTTTGTTTATATCATTAGAAGTATTGCTGGCCATAGTGCCTCCGATTAAACCAATAAATAGTATACACAAATATAGCAGAACTATGAACACAGAACGAGATTTTATACCACTAAATATCACCTTATTAACCGTTTCCGATACCCGCACGCTTGCCGACGATCGCTCAGGACAAATACTAGAAAAACGGGTTGCCGATGCCGGGCACCTGGTTTACGACCGACAAATCGTGCGCGACGACATCTATCAAATCCGCGCACAGGTCTCACAATGGATTGCCGATGCGCAAGTGCAAGTCGTTATCAGTAGTGGCGGCACTGGGGTAACCGGACGAGACGGAACCCCCGAAGCCATTTCGGTATTGCTGGATAAAGAAATCGCAGGTTTCGGCGAGACCTTTAGAGCTTTATCGTACCAGACAATCAAGACCTCAACTTTGCAGTCACGAGCATTGGCAGGTGTAGCAAATGCAACCTACCTCTTTTGCTTGCCGGGTTCACCTAGTGCATGCGGCGAGGCATGGGACAAAATCATCTGCCATCAACTGGATTACAGAACCCGTCCGTGCAATCTAGTTGAACTGATGCCGAGATTATACGAGTAGGCGTAGGGTAGAGCCATTGAAAAAGTATGTCTACTTGTAGGGGCGGACAATTGAAATGCCGATTGATCTACTGGCTCAATCGGCGGCTTTATGCTGCCCTAACGCGACGTATTTGCACGATTTATACATTCATCCATAAATTTATCAAACCATAATCTTGTGGCGCATAGCGGTTGGGTTTGTGCAGGACGGTACCGTAGGGTGGACATGCGAGTCCACTCCTACAGTTGGTTATCATAAATTTGAGGGCGCAAGCGGTTACGTTTGAGTGATGACGATACTTTTTCAACAGCTTCATGTTAGCCCTCCCCTACGGCTCAAGGATACTTTTTCAATGGCCTCGGTTTTCTTCTTTGTAACTGGTGTTATATAAATGATGTTTAGGTATTATTAACATTGAGAAACCTAATTGGCGTATTTTTAGGTCTATCTCTTCTTTAATTTTGGTTTTGCCGTTTTCTATAGACTTCAGTGTTCTTAAAGCCATATTTAACTGTTCTGACAACTCCTCAGGAGTGTAACCCATCTCTGTCCTTAGAAATCGTATTTCATCTCCGTTCATAGATTTGGATTCTAAGATAACCTTGGCAATCAACCAGTGTAATTCCTGTATATTTGGAATTTGAATTATCTCTTTACCGTCGTCATTGATGACAGGTAAGCCTTCAATATATACATTTTTCAATCCACATTCGGTATAGTGATATCCTTTGATTTTCATTTTCTCATTACGGTTACAAACGGCAGTATTATTTGCCTAAGCGAGTGGATGGTAGTGTGCGCTTATACGCAAGACGTCTCTTGAGTAGTCTGGATAACCACAAAGAGGGTCCCGAAAATAAATATAGTAGCGATATAAAAAGGATAACTTTGGGAATGTCTAAAGAGACTATGATCAGCAGACTTACTGCCGCCAATATACCGGTCAAAGACACCCTGCTTATCTCTAATTGTTTAATGCTGTAGTAGCTGAGGTTACTAATCATTGCGATACCGCTTAAAAGCAAAATAACAAAGCTTAAACCTATTGCTTCAACACCGCTATAACCGATGTCTTCCCATACCCATATAAAGCTCATTATTAAGGTTGCCGCTGCCGGGCACGGCATGCCTCTAAAATATTTCTTCAAGGTATCTTGCTGTGAGTTGAAGCGTGCCAATCGCATTACCGTCATGGCAATATAGAAAAAGACCACCAACCAGCCTAGTTTACTGAGCAACCAACCAGTCTCGCTAATATGAACCAACGACCATTGATAAATAATCAGTGCCGGAATACATCCGAATACAACAACATCGGTCAGACTATCAAGTTCGGCACCGAAACGACTCTCGGTATGGGTCAGCCGGGCAACGTTCCCGTCTATGCCATCAAGCAGAACGCAAAGCAAACCGAAAATCGCAGCACGCTCGTAGTCTCCAGCGTATGCCATAATCATCGCATAGACACCACTAAACAAAGAAGCTATGGTGATCAAACTAGGCAATAAGAAAATGCCTTTCTTTAGTGCCTTGCCCTTGACCTGTTGCATTACAGCTTAGTTAGTTTTTATCCTTGTCTACTAGTCGTTGACTTGCAATCCACGACATCATGCCACGCAGAGTCTGACCAGTCTTTTCTATGGGGTGTTCGGAGAGACGGCGACGCATCGCCCAGAATACCGGTGCACCGGATTTGTTTTCGGCAATAAAATCTCTCGCAAACTCACCACTTCTAATCTCTTCCAGTATCTTTTGCATAGCCTTTTTGCTTTTCTCGCCTACTACCCGAGGTCCTCTCGTAAAGCTCCCGTACTCGGCAGTATTCGATATAGAATAGTGCATGTTCGCAATGCCTCCTTCGTAAATCAGATCAACAATTAACTTCATCTCGTGCAAACATTCAAAATAAGCCATCTCAGGTGCGTAGCCGGCTTCGACCAAAGTCTCAAAACCGTTTTGTATCAACTGCACCAAACCACCGCATAGTACCGCTTGCTCACCGAATAAATCGGTTTCAGTCTCTTCTCTAAAGTTTGTTGCAATTACACCGGCTCTAGCCCCACCAATCGCTGCGGCATAAGACAAAGCCAACTTTTCGGTTTGTTTGGAGTTATCTTGATGAACTGCAATCAAGGTCGGCACACCTTGCCCCGATAAATAAGTTGAGCGAACCAAATGCCCGGGTCCCTTAGGCGCGACCATAAAGACATCTTGGTTTGCATGGGGTTGAATTTGTCCAAAGTGTATATTGAAACCGTGCGCAAAAGCGAGTGCGGCACCCCCTTTTAAGTTTGGTTCTATGCTTTGCTTGTAGAGTTCAGGCTGAAATTCATCCGGCACCAAAATCATAACGACATCGGCGGCGCGTACCGCTTCATCAACAGACGCACAGTGCAATCCGGCTTCTTTGGCTTTGGCTTCGGAAGCAGAACCTTCACGCAAACCCACAACGACATTAACACCCGATTCGTTGAGATTATTTGCGTGCGCATGACCTTGCGAACCATAACCTATAACCGCAGTCTTCTTAGATTTGATCAACGATAAGTCAGCATCTTTTTCATAATATATTTTCATTTTTTATCTCCTAATATTTGTTCACTTCTACTCAGAGTAATCGCCCCGGATCTCACAATCTCAAGAACATTCCGATTCGCTTCAATTACTTTTATAAAACGATCTATTTTCGCATCAACCGCCATCATTTGTATCATGCAATACGCATCCAAACATTCTATAACTTCGGCATCGTACTCCTGCGCCAGCTTATGAATATCTTGTATGCTTTGCTCACTATTATCATGTGCGATTTTAGCCAGCAACATTTCTCTCTGTACATGCTTCTCACCGGCTAAATCCGATACCTCTATCACGTTCACGAGTTTATGTAACTGCTTGACGATTTGTTCAGCAACTTTATCTTCACCAGTTGTAACGATCGTCATACGCGATAGTGAATCATCAACGGTCGGGGCTACAGTCAATGATTCTATGTTGTATCCGCGTGCCGAAAAAAGCCCCGAGACATGCGTTAACACACCCGATTCGTTAGCCAGCAAAATAGAAAATATATGCTTGCGCGAGGTGCTCATGCACGCTCACATCGCATAAGAGTCAAACACCTCGATAAATCAATCATCATGCTTTTTTCATTAAAAAGTAAAATTTACCGCCCTCCTCTTTAGATTCAAGCAATTCGTTGCCAGTCTGCTTGGAAAACGCTTCAAAATCTTTAACCGAACCTGCGTCGGTTGAAATTATATGCAAAACCTGGCCTTGTTCCATCTTCGCCAAAGTCTTTTTGGCGTGCAATATCGGCAAAGGACAATTCAAGCCACAAGTATCTAATTCTTGATCAAATTCCGACATAGTTATTTCTCCGTGTTTAGTTAGAAGTTCTATATTTTCCATATTATCCAGAATAAAGCAAGATAGTGCAGCCACCTGTAAGCCCAAATAGTAATGTGGAACTTTTAGGGTTTGGTATCTCGATGCTTGAGTATTTTATCTACGATACCGTATGCAAGTGCTTCTTCTGCGTCCATAAAATTGTCGCGCTCAGTATCTCGGCGGATCTTGGCTATGGTTTGTTTGGTATGCTTACTTAGCAACTGATTTAGTTTCTCTCGTGTTTTGATGATTTCTTTAGCATGTATATCTATGTCAGTGGCTTGACCTTGAAAAGCTCCCATCGGTTGATGAATCATTACTTTGGAATGTGGCAGCAAATGACGTTTGCCGTGCGTGCCGCCCGCCAATAGAACCGCCCCCATACTCGCCGCTTGTCCCACGCATAATGTGCTGATCTCGGGTCGTGTAAATTGCATCGTGTCGTAGATTGCAAGCCCTGCGCTCACCGAACCACCCGGCGAGTTGATATAAAGAGAGATTTCCTTATCCGAGTTTTCGGATTCCAAAAACAGAATTTGGGCAATGATTAAGTTCGCCATATGATCGTTAATAGCACCGACGACAAAAATCACACGCTCTTTGAGCAATCGCGAATAGATATCGTAAGATCGCTCACCGCGTGCGCTTTTTTCTACTACGATAGGCACTAAATTCAATGCGGTTTCCTCAAGTTGGTTCATAAGTTAACTCCTATTGTGTTTGTTCCATACCCATAAGCTCGTAAAACGAGTATTTTTTCTCGCTTGTTCTTGCTTCTTTGGCTACATAATCTATGATTTTGTCTTGAACCACCATATCTTCAATTTGGCGGTAGGCATTTGCATTGCTACGGTAGTGGCTTCTTATACGCTCAGGCTCCTTATAATCTTGTGCTAATTGGTCAATTTTAGCTTCGCATGCGTTACGATCGGCCTTGAAGTTATTTTTTTTATTAATGTAAGTAAACAGGATATTCAAACAAACTTGACGTTTGCCAGTTTTTTCGAGTAACTCATCGGATATACCTCTGTCGGAATAACTCATACCATCATCAACCAAGCGCTTCTTGATTTTTTCAATTTCCTCCTTCAAAATCGCTGGAGGTGCTTTTATGTTAGCGTGAGTCAGCATTACATTTTCTATATTGGTGCAATATAATTGCGAGATTTTTCTTTTCGCTTCCGCCTCCATGCCTTCAAGCAACGAGCTACGCAAAGCATCCAACCCACCCTCTTTGATGCCGCACACTTTGAAAAAATCGTCGTCCAGTTCAGGCAAAATTGGTTTCTCTACCAACTTCAAATGCACGGTATATCGCTCTACTCTATCCGAGTCCACAGGTTCTTCACTAGTGTGCTCCTTAAAACTAATTTCCTTCTCTTCACCGGCACGCATATTTTCAATCTGTGTATCAAGATACTTGCCCAATGGCTCTGAACCTAAGACATAGCTTTTATCGTCAAAAATTGGTTCCTTGTCGGTTCCTGCTCGGCTCATATCAATAGTAACCCTGTCGTCAACGCATGCCGGTCCGTCTTTGACCTGCCATTTAGGATTACTCTTACGCACTCGTTCCACCATAGCATCTACATCCGCCTCAGTAATATCGCAAAAAGGCTTTTCAATCGTGATATCCTCATAAGTATTTAACTGCAAATCAGGTAGCACTTCTACATAAGCCGTGCATTTAATGCCTTTGTCGGTATCCACCTCCACATCTTCAAAGGAAGGAATGCTCATGGTATGAAAAGAATGTTGCTCCACAGCTCTTGTATAGTTCTCACGTATTAAGGCAGCAATAGCATCGTCTTCTACCTCCTCTCCGTAATAACGCTTGATTATCTCCAGCGGTACTTTACCCGGCCTAAAGCCTTTGATATTGGCGGTGGTAGAGAGTTTGCGGAGCTTTGCGTTAACCCGCTCGTTAAAATCCGCCGCTGGGATATCAATATAAAGTTTGCGCCCGAAAGTATCTATTTCTTCTATTCTACAATTCATTAAACTGGTATGTTTTGAACGATTATTATAGCCTTAAAACTATGCGGAAGGAGAGACTCGAACTCTCAAGGGAATATCCCACTGGCACCTAAAGCCAGCGCGTCTACCAATTTCGCCACTTCCGCATCGCTTAAAAATAGCTTATTATAATTGATTATTCCAACGATAACCGACTCGATGCGCTTATTTCTGCTTTTTCTATTTTCCGTATTGCTTGCAATCCTAGGCAGTAGCTTGGTCGCGCAACCACTCTATAAATTGTTAGGCATCGATGGTCTAATTGATTTCGATAATTTCGGGAAACGGCTGGCGATGCTGGCAATTTTATTGGTCATCGTCGCAATACTCAAGTTCAAGGGCTTGCTAGATCATAAGAACGTAGGCTGGTCGGTAAACGGGAACCAAACACGACGCGGATTATTGTTCTACGGTTTCATTGTAGGCATAGCGATGATGTTGCCTGTCACCGGGTTGTTCCATTTGTTGGATCTTCGGGTTTGAATCTATCACCGGACTTTGCATGGGATGCCTTTGCAGTTAAGTTGGCATCGTTATTGCTTGCCGCCTTTGTGGTTTCTTTAATAGAGGAAACTTTTTTCAGAGGGATTTTGTTTGAGGGTTTTCTAAAAGATAAAGCACCGCTATCCGCAATACTATTGACTGCCTTGTTCTTCGCAGTGATACATTTTGCACGCATCAAGGGAAGCGAATTACCCGCCGATGCACCTTGGTATTATGGTTCGGTGATACTTGCCGACAGTATCGCAATGCATTGGGACGGCAACTATTTCTCAACCGCACTCAGTCTTTTTTTAGCTGGTGTATTGCTAGGTATCGTGCGCCTAAAGACCACAAATGTATGGGCTTGCATAGGCATACACAGCGGATGGATATTAACGCTCAAGGTGGATAAAAAATTATCTTATTTCAACGAACAATCAGATTGGCATTTCTTGGTCGGGCCGTACGATTATTATAATGGCTGGGCAACCGCCGGCTGGCTAGCAATTATTTTTCTCGTCTACTTTGTTGTTGCTACATATAGAAAGCCTAGCGGTTCATGATATTGCTTTTATAGAAATACCACCGCTTACCCATCAACTGCTTCACCGCTTCGTCATTGCGATAGCGTCTGCGCAACAAGCGATACACAAGATAAGGGATATTATAAAAAACAAACGCCAGAAAAATCATTATCAAACCGACAATCACTTTATATTCATCCAACAAAGGAATCTCCGCCCACCAAAAAGCAAGTCCAATCAAGCATATAACGGCAGCCAGTGATAATGTGAAAAAACGATTATAGTAATCGTGTTCGCGTTTGAGACGTTGCAATAATTTTATCGAATCCATTTTTGCTATATCTTTTGCTTTTATTGCTGGAGTTTTTGCAAATAATCGGTCAATAATGCTTTGGTATATGCGTAAGCAGCGGGTTGTTTGCTGGCACGAGGTCCGGCGATATTCAGAATCTCAAGTTGATGTCGGCGAGTAAAGTCTAGCATCTTATCAACTGCCGATGAAAACTGTACGGCGTTTGCATCTATCACTAAAACTGGCTTGGCTTTTTGATTGCAAAATTCAACCGTTAATTCGGTGCCGCCTTCCAATTGATCAAAATAGATAACCAGGGTCGCATCGCTGTCCAACACATTGTGCATAGTGCGTTGAACATAATCTCCTCCGACAAGTTCTTTTAGCGGGTAGTGTTGAGCAATCGCACCATCTTCGGCTAGCCGTCCCTCAGGACACCAGCCGCCACAGGATATCCCCAACTCTAATGCAACATCCAAAGCTGCCCTATCCACACCTGTTTGTCCGCCGGAAATAATGGTGATATCTTTTTTTATCGTCATGGTGTTCATTTTACAATACCTTCGCAACGCACCCTGCCGACGCACGACGCGTGGGGCTATTGAAAAAGTATTTCAGGCACCGTAGAGGAGGGCTAACATGGAGCTGTTGAAAAACAGAACCGCCGATTGAGCCAGTAGGTCAATCGGCGTAACAGTGTTCAGAACCTTAACAACCACCCCGTCAGGCTTCGCCTGCCACCCCTCCAAAGGAGGGGAATGTACTAATGCAGATACTTTTTCAACAGCCTCACATGCCCTCCCGAAACGCAACGCACCCGCACAAACGAAATCGTACGACATCTAATTCATGGAAACCATAATTTGATAGCGCGTGGCGGTTGCAGTAGTACAGAACGGTACCGTAGGGTGGACATATAAGTCCGCCCCTACCGTTTTCTTAAATTCAATGGCGCAAGCGGTTACGTTTCGGCAATCACAGTACTTTTTCAACAAGACTCCAAATATGTTATGCTGACACAGAGTTGGTCGGGCAGTCGCTATGCTCAATACATAGAGGAAAGTCCGGGCTCCGCAGGGCAGAGTGCCAGATAACGTCTGGAGGATGCGAGTCCATGGAAAGTGCCACAGAAAAGATACCGCCTCGTTTCAGAGGTAAGGGTGAAAAGGCGTGGTAAGAGCACACCGCACTGATGGTAACATTGGTGGCAAGGTAAACCCCACTCGGAGCAAGGTTGAATAGGAGAGCGTTAAGCGTTGCCCGCGCAGACTCTCGGGTAGACCGCTAGAGGTATATGGCGACATATATCCCAGATGGATGATTGCCAAAACAGAACCCGGCTTATAGACCAACTCGCCTTTGCACGGTGCCGAGGAGAGGACTTGAACCTCCAACCTTCGCATTACAAGTGCGCTGCACTACCATTGTGCTACCTCGGCATTGCTCGTTGATTGCAAACCCGTACTTTCATATATCAATGAGTGGGTCTATATTCTATTCTAAGGTCTAGAATGCCTGGGATACTTTTTATACTTTCAAGCATCTGTTTGCTGGGTTCCACTTTACACGCCTCGGATAGCACCATTTTAGTTTCTGCATTGGCGTTGCGAAATATTATATAAACCTTGCACCCTCCAGAAGGTTTCATAAACGGTTGCATTGATGCTAGCAATTTATCAACCAAGCCATCTTTTTGAGATGAGTCACCCAGACTGCCGGTGTCCCATACAATGCTAAGATTCTTAGCAAACGATTGCTCAGCTTGCTCAAGCGTCATGATCCGTGAAGCTCGCCAGCGATCGTTGTTGTTTTGAATATCGTAAGCTGCCTTATATACACCGACGACAACGATATCTTTACAAGAGAGCTGGTCTTTACAGTTCTTATAATCGTTGTCAAAAAGTGATAAATTAAGCCTATCAGTGCCATCGTCGAGCATGAAAAATGCAGCCGATTTTCCCTTTCTTTCTTTCTGCTGCTCAGACTTATTATTTTTTTGGTTTGAAGACTTTCTATAAATAACTCTATGCTCAACCTTATCCATGGTACCAGCAAGCCAAACCGCTTCTTTTTCGTCGTGCTTGGATGTTCTGATTGATTGCTTGAAGTCGCTGAGGCTTTGATAATCAACGATGTTTTTTATCTTGTCGCTACACTGAGAAATAGGATGTGCGGTCAGATAAAAACCCAAACTGTTTTTTTCTTTTTCTAATAGTTGCGCTTCGGTCATAGTTCCGGTAACTTTATCAAGTGTTTCGGAGGCAGTATATGAAGTATGCGCCTCGCCAAAGATACTGGCTTGACCTGTTTCGTTATCACGGAAAGTTTTCTCTGCCAGATCATAGACATTTTCCAAAGATTGCAGTGCCGAGGCTCTATCAGATTCGATCTTATCAAAGGCACCGACCGATATTAGCGGTTCAATCATGTTAGTCCTGAGTTTCGGCACTAGGCGACGGCAAAAATCTGCCAACGATTGATAGTCTCCTTGCGCTTTGCGTTCGTCTACGATAGCCTTGATCATCTCATAACCGACTTGGCGTATTGCACCCAAGCCGTAAAGTATCTTCCCTTCTTCTATTTCCCTAAACTCGTAGTCCGAGCAGTTGATATCGGGCGGCACTATCGTCAACCCCAAGTTGCGGCACTCACTCAACAAATCTATGATTTTGTCGGTATCCGACATATCCAATGTTAATACTGCCGCCATAAAAGCACCGCTATAATTGCTTTTAAGCCAAGCGGTTTGATAGGCTACGAGTGCATAAGCAACCGAATGTGATTTATTGAATCCATAACCGGCAAAATGTTCTATCAGATCAAAAAGTTTAGTCGCAACCCCGCGAGCCACACCGTTTGCCATAGCACCGTCTACAAAAATTGCTCGCTGACTTGCCATCTCCTCAGGGTCTTTCTTACCCATTGCACGGCGCAGGATATCAGCTCTGCCCAGAGTATAACCGGCGAGTTCTTGTGCAATTTGCATAACCTGCTCTTGATACAAAATGACCCCGTAGCTGTTACTCAATATCGGCTTCAATATCGGATGCTGGTATTCAAATTCCTCACCGTGCTTACGGTTTGCATAACTGTCGCCCATGCCAGCTTTCAATGGACCGGGACGATAGAGTGCAACAAGGGCTACGATATCCTCAAATTGATCGGGTTCTAGTTTTCTAATTAAGCGACGCATGCCATCCGATTCCAGTTGAAACAATGCGGTCGTTTCGGCATTTTTCAATAAGTCGTAGGTCTTAGAGTCGTCCAATGGTATTTGTGAGATTTCGGGAATCGAAATACCGCGATGCTCAAGGTTTGCCAAAGTTTTGTTGATAATGGTCAAGGTTTTAAGCCCTAGAAAATCAAACTTCACCAAGCCCACTTTTTCTATATCTTTCATATCAAAATGCGTTGCGGCATTTTGATGATCGGCTTCTTTATACAACGAAGTGTAATCGGTCAGTGGGGCAGGCGCGATGACTATACCACCGGCGTGTTGGCCGACATTTCTAACCAAACCCTCTATCTTCAGAGCATTATCAAACACCCTTTTGACCCTTGCCTCACTATCGTAACGTTCTTTTAACTCAGGAGATTCTATAAGTGCTTCGCCTAGTTTGATGTTCAAACGCGACGGTATCAGTTTGACGATATCGTCTCCTAAACCGTAGGCATAGCCGAGCACGCGAGTCACATCGCGTATCGCCGCCTTAGCCCCCAGACTGCCGAAAGTAATAATCTGACCGACATTATCTTGCCCGTATCGCTCGACTACATATTGGATGACGCGATCACGACCCTCTATACAAAAATCAACATCAAAATCCGGCAACGATATGCGGTCAAGATTCAGAAAACGCTCAAAAAACAAACCATATTTCAGAGGATCTATCTCAGTAATCCCCAACGCATGAGCAACCAAAGACCCTGCTCCCGAACCTCGTCCCGGACCGACTGGAATATCGTTGCGCTTGGCCCATAGAATAAAATCAGCAACGATCAAAAAATAGCCTTCATAACCCATCTCACTAATTACTTTCAGTTCTGCTTCCAAACGTTCGGTATATGCGGCTTGATCCAAGTCGCTATTTTTATCCAAGTAGTCCTTCAAACCCACACTGGCATCGTGTCTTAGCTTATCTTCTACACCAAGATCCGCTTCTATGGGAAAAGACGGCAAGTGTGTTTGCCCTAATTGAAGTTCTACGCTACAACGTTTTGCTATTTCTACACTGTTTCGTATCGCACTTGGTATATCTTTGAATGTTGCCATCATCTCGTCGGCACTTTTAAGATATTGTTCGGGACTGTATACACCTTGTTGGCGATGTTTATCGTTCAGAGTACGACCTTCAGCAATACAAACCTTAATTTCATGCGAATCAAAATCCTCTTTGTTCAGGAAACATACATCGTTGCTTGCAACCACTGGCAACGCCATCCGTCTTGCCAACTTAATCGCTTTTGCTACATAATCGCTCTCGTTTTCTCTCTGGGTATATTGGATCTCTACATAAAAACGATCCTTGAATACCGAAGTCCAAAACTCCACTAACCGATCCACTTGTGGCGATTCGTCTTGCAATAACGCCCGTGCGAGCGCACCTCGTAATGCACCTGAGAGTACCAATAAACCTTCGTTGTAATGTTCTAAATCCTCACGCCTCACTGCGACCTCTGCGTCTTGATGATTTTCTAGATAAGCGGTTGAAACCAAGCGTGTTAGATTGCGGTAACCTCGTTCATTCAGACATAAAACAACGCATTGATCGCCGGCAGGTGCAATGGCATCTGCGTGTATAGATAATTCGCAGCCAATAATCGGCTTTATCCCATGTTCTAGTGCCTGGGTATAAAACTTGATTACTGCAAAAAGATTATTGACATCGCTTATTGCAACCGCCGGGAATTGCATGGCTTTGGCTTTTTCAAAAAGCGCAGGTATACGCAATACACTATCTTGAATAGAGTATTCGGTGTGCAAATGTAAATGTACAAACTGGTTCATGTTGTATCCGATGTTTTCTGTCTATCTACAATTCGTCTCTCTGGTCTAAAGGTAGCGACACTTGAGCAATCGCTTCGCGCACTTTAACCCAACTCATTCTATGCAAGGCGCAACTGCCGTGGTTTGTCAGTGCCAGCTTGTGCTTACGGGTTGCATAGCCCTTGTGTTCAGCAAAATGATACGACGGATATCTATCCGCCAACATTCGCATTTGCCGATCCCGCGTCGTTTTAGCCAAAATAGAAGCTGCTGCAATACACAACATTCGGTCGTCTCCGGCAATAATCGCATTGCACGGAATATCACTTTGTGGGCAGCGGTTGCCGTCAATCAATACGCGCTGCGGTTTAGGATCTAAACCTTCAATCGCTCTTTGCATTGCCAGTAGCGTTGCGTTGAGTATGTTTATGCGATCTATTTCATCGCTATCGGCACTGCCTATAGCCCAAGCACACGCAACCTCTTTTATTTTATCGGCTAGATGCGCGCGACGAACCGGCGATAATTTTTTGGAGTCTACACAACCTTCTATAGTTTGTTTGGAATCCAAAATAACCGCAGCGGCAACCACTGGTCCCGCCAAAGCACCACGTCCCGCTTCATCTACTCCGGCAATATATGTCTCAATGAAGCGCGGTATCGCTTGGTGTCTTAAGATAACATTTTTATAATTCACGGTTTATGCTTGCATCTTTCACATTGGCAAGAGACTATTATAATGCGTCCAACCATTTAATTTATCAGTAGCCATGATTATGTTGCACAAACCATTAATATCCTGCAAGTACAGTGCTAGTCCATTCCTCTCCTTTGGAGGGGTGGCAGGCCTATGCATTTTTAAATGTATACATTTAGCAGTCATGTTATGGCTCTGTACAATTTATGGCTCTGTACAATGTCACGCCGATTGACCTACTGGCTCAAGTAGCGGTTTCACTCGGCGATAATCGGCGGTTCTATTCTGCCTCTACCGTTTTCGTAAATTCAATGGCGAAAGCGGCTGGGTTTGTGCAACGTCGGTACTTTTTCAACAGTCCCATAGTCATTAGCTTGTCAAGTTACCTATATAATTCCCTAACCAAATTAGGTGTGCAGACGAAGCCAAGTGAGCCGTTGCCGATGTTGCGGGTTCAAAGGAAGTGGCAACTAAGGCAGATAGTTACGCTAAAGAGTGAATTTAAGGCAGAGATAGCAAAGGTAAAGATTAGCTTAAGTATATGCAATGGGTGCTAGGTCTAATCTTTGTTATGAATGTCGCTATACTGATAAAATTGCTTTCTTAGTTCCTAATCAGCGATGATTTTGGGCAAATACCAATGAATCACAGAGACCAATATCTCATGGCATCGTACACATATGAGAGCTTAAAAAGGTCAATATGAGAATCTATCACATCATAAAAAATCTAAGCATCAATCCAACTGATGCTATATTGACTACGATTATTATTCCAGCCACCGCATATATCTGTTTTACCAGCCTAGTTTCTAGGTTTGCTATCTCCGCTTTTATGTATTCTTTCGTGGCCATATCTTTTATATCCGCTTTCGTAGCCATATCTTTTATATCTGCCTTCGTGGCCATATCTTTTGAATCGGCAATATTGGCTAGGGCTTCCTTGGCTTCGGCATCAGTGACACCGTCTACCTTTCTTAAAATATTGTATAAGGCTATATCAGTCATATCTTAATACCCTCTGTTGATTAAAAACCATATTATACATTAACTTCGTGGCACAGAGCGGGTATTGCATTTTGTAATGTACGACAAGTAATCAAGTTAAAGTTCTGCACAACGTTACGCCGATTGACCTACTAGCTCAATCGGCAGCTTTATTCTGCCCCTACTGTTTTCATAAATTATATGGCACATAGTGGTTCAATTTGTGCAATGGCGATACTTTCTCAGCAGCTCCATTCTTATCCTATTGAATTTCGTTTAATATGGTAGTATAATACCGAATTAAACGGAATAGATATGATCAAAGAACGTACTCTAAAAAAGGCGATAAAGCATATATCAAAAGGGTTTCCCGTCTTACTTTTAGCTGGTCCTAGGCAAGTCGGTAAAACTACTTTGCTTAGATCTTTATGCAATTCTAAAAGAACTTACATCACATTAGACAATGGAGATCAAAGATATCTAGCCCAACAAGACCCTGAACTTTTTCTACAAAAGCACCCTCCCCCGCTACTGATAGACGAAGTCCAATATGCTCTCCAACTTTTTAGTTATATTAAAATCTATGTTGACGAACATAAAAAATCAGGCATGTTTTGGCTAACTGGCTCTCAACAATTCCATCTGATGGACAATGTTAGCGAAAGTCTTGCCGGACGCGTTGCCATTATTAATATGCTGGGCTTCTCTCAAGGGGAGAGAGACGATAGAGCTTCACAAATCAAGCCCTTTATTCCTACGCTTCAATGGATTAAACAAGCGAGGAAAAATATCGTAAGAACTAAAAACCTTATGACCGTTTATAAGGAAATTTGGCAAGGATCCTATCCCGGATATATCGTAGGCAAAAATATCCCTCACGACATCTTTTATAGTTCTTATTTACAGACTTATATACAAAGGGATGTTAAGGATATACTCAATATTAAAAACAACAATGCCTTTCTAAGATTTATCAGGACAATCGCAGCGAGAACCGGAAAATTACTCAACTATGCCGATATTTCCCGAGATGCCGGTATTGATCATAAAACGGCTAAATCTTGGCTGCCTGTGCTGGAGGCTTCAGGGCTGGTTTATCTACTCCATCCGTATCACAATAATGTGAGCAAACGTCTGCTCAAAACTCCCAAAATCTATTTTCTAGATACTGGTTTGTGTAGCTATATTACACAGTGGTCATCGCCTCAATCTTTGGAGGCAGGTGCAATGTCTGGTGCTATGCTGGAAAGTTATGTCGTGGCGGAGATATTGAAAAGTTATTGGCACAATGGGAAAACGCCCTATATGTACTATTACCGGGATACCGATCAAAAAGAAATAGACCTAATCATAGAAGCGGACGGTACACTTTATCCGGTAGAAATCAAAAAAACCGCGACATTTACTAAATTCCCTGCAAAAAGATTTTCGGTTCTTGCCAAATTGGGAAAAAAGATAGGACACGGTGCCGTTCTATGCTTGAAGAGCAAAGACATGCCGCTGAGCCATGAAATAGATGCCATCCCGATATGCTATCTCTGAATAGCGGTGTGCCTGACCATACGGTAGACTGCAAATATCTTCAATCAATTATGTTAGAATATGCGTTTTAACCACACGGAATAAAACCACTACCATGATTAGAAAATACTTAATTCATAGCATTATGCTAGTAGCTTGCCTTGCAATCGCTGCATGCAAGCCTTCACAAACCGACGACCAGGATAACAAATCAATGAATAACCAAACTGAAAATGCAATCGTTACATTAAAAACCAACGAGGGTGATATCAAGATTGAACTCAATGCCGATAAAGCACCGATTACCGCAGAAAATTTTCTGAAATATGCCCAAGAAGGTTTTTACGACGGTACTATCTTTCATCGGGTTATACCTAACTTTATGATACAAGGGGGCGGCTTCACCGAAGATATGAAGCAAAAGCAAACCCACCCTAACATTAAAAACGAAGCCGATAACGGCTTGAAAAACGACCGCGGTACCATTGCGATGGCGCGCACACCTGATCCGGATTCAGCAAGCTCGCAATTTTTCATTAACCTGAAAAACAATGACTTCCTTAATTTTAAAGACAAAAGCATGCAAGGCTGGGGGTATTGCGTATTCGGTAAAGTGATCTCAGGGATGGAAGTAGTCGATAAAATCGCAACAGTAAAAACTGGTTCAAAGAGCGGTCATCAAGATGTCCCCATGCAAACGATTACCATTACAAAGGCGACTATAGAGAATGGATGACAACGTTATTCATCGCAGATTGTCACCTCAGCTCAAAGCGACCGCAGATTGTTGAACTTTTTTGTAACTTTCTAGAGAACCAAGCACAAGCCGCACAACAACTTTACATCCTCGGCGATCTATTCGATCAATGGCTGGGAGACGACGACCCAGCAACTGGCTTGGAACCAGTCTTTTTAGCACTACAAAAGTATGCACACGACAAGCCAGTCTATTTTATGCACGGCAATCACGATTTCTTAATTGGCGAAGAATTTAGCCAGCGTACGCATTGCCGCTTTGCAGGCGACAATCCGGCACAAGATGCAGTCGTAGTTGATATAGAAGGTTGCGCAACTTTGCTGATGCACGGCGACCAGCTGTGTACCGACGATGTGGCTTATCAGAGATATAGGGCTGTGGTTCGCAATCGCACAATACAAAAACTCTGGAAAACGATGCCTTTGAGATGGCGACAATCATTCGTCAAGCGACTAATTTCTACAAGCGACAACGCTACCGCTAAAAAAGCCGAGGCGATTATGGATGTGAACCTTGGTACTGTAGACGCAACGATGCGACAATACCGCGTCCAACGACTAATACACGGACATGTACATCGTCCGGCAATACACGATTTTATGTTGGACGGCAAAGCCGCACAGCGGTTGGTGCTGGGCGATTGGTACACACAAGGGAGTGTGTTGGAAGTGACGAGCAATGATGCCACCCTCCACCAGTTAACACATTAGAGACCATTGAAAAAGTACCGCCATTGCAAAAATTGAACCGCATGCGCCATTGAATTTACGATAACCTCCGTAGGGGAGGGCTAACATGCCCTCCCTAAAGTACCGTTCTGCACCAACAAAACTACTTGTGCCATTTGGTTTTGGTTCCCATAAATTGGGTGGTATACGATGTCGTTTGTGCAAGCGCGTCGCGTTACGGGAGGGCATGTTAGCCCTCCCCTACGGTGCATGAAATACTTTTTACAAAGACAGACTTTGTAAAAATGATAATTTTTTGTGAAACATAAGAGTCTATAAAAACATTTTGTGATATATTATTCATGGTTTTGAGTATAAAAGATAGGAGACATATGAGTAATATAGACTTTGCTACTGATTATGGGCAAAAACGATCAAAGGCTGGTAGTGATGCAGTTGAGATACTGGTCGCAATTATTATTGGAGCTATAGGTATGACAATATCAATTACAGGCTTTATGGCAGAAGATCCTCTAGTTTATACTCTAGGCATTATTATCATGGTTTTATCCGCCGGATGGATTGGAATGAGATTTCTAAATGCTGTTTGGGATTTTAAGGACCGTCTCAAAAAGAAAGACAAAGGCTAATTCGCATTAAAATCTTTTGCAGATTTTTATATATAGGCTGTTGAATTAAGAACAGCAACTTTATTTCTCACACTACAACACCGTTCGTCGGATATATAGCCATTCTATCCATATTCTGCTTGACATTGAAATATGCTACTGATATAAGGTTTATGATATTGCAGTAGTAGCATACGAAAACTTGGCAGTTTTTATATGCACTGATAGAATTACTTTTAACCGGAGATTACCAATGTCTACATTATTTGAATATCTAGTCAAAGATGTTTCGCTTCTAATCGCGATAGTATTAATTATCGGGTGGTGTTTTGCTATACATCTAAAAATTAAGGACCTTGAACCGTTAAGAAAAAACGCAAGTAGTATCTTGGGTGTGATCAAAAAGGTAGAGAAAATAAACGAGACGTTAATCAACCGATACGGTAGAGATGTCACCCGTATTGATAGCCCGGTATCGTTAAGCGATTACGGTATAGAGTTATCTAAAAAAATAGACGCACCCTCTATTGTTACCGAGTATGCCCCAGCTCTAACACAAAAAGCAAAAGAAAAACAAATGAATATGTATCAGATACAAAAAAACAGTTTCACTCTAGCAAAACAAGCCTTAGAGGATTTAGAGAAAATAGATAAAAAACGCTTTGACGGACTAGCCAATCTAGCTTATGAAGAAGGTATAGAAATAGAAAGTCTGATAAAAATTTTAGGACTGGAATTGCGGGACGAAGTACTAAAATCGGTCAAAGCCTCGGCATAGAAGCGCGCCCATCACCAAAAGCAGGTTCGTACAATCTATAATCTAAGCCCTATCATCAAATCCATAACATTGGTTCCAGTGGGACCAGTGCTGATTAAATCTTGGGTCTGCTCCAAAAAGTTGCCACTATCGGCGTTTGCCAAACTATGTTTTATATCCAATCCCAATGCCAATCCCCTATTCGCCGTTGTGCCGTCAACCAATGCGCCAGCATCAGTAGTCGGGCCGTCACTACCGTCGGTGCCTGCGATTACAAAATAAACACCGTCCTCGTTTAATAGACGCTCGGCTATCAATAAAGCGAGATGCTGATTGCGTCCACCTCGTCCCGGAGATTGCGGGAGTTGCATAGAGGGTTCTCCTCCCCAAACTAGTAATTGGTGCTTGTCGGCGAGTAGTGTGTCGCATAAACGGTTGGCAACCGCCACAACATCGCCCTCTATAAAATCCGGCATCAAACAGGCATCGTAACCTAAAGCTAATGCCTTATTAACGCACGCTTCTTTGGCATCGTCTAGGCGTGCAACAATACGGGTATTAATAAGCCTAAAGGCTTCTGTATCAGGTGGCGGCACCAACGCAATGTCAGTCAAATAATCTCTAATTTCTTTTGGGTAATCGTAAAAATTCAGCTTTGTGCGCGGCGGATTCAGCAAGCCTGAACCTATTACACTAGGATCGTCTCCCGGCACATCGGATATCATCAAATTCAATACCTTACAACCTTTGAGTTTCATTGCCAATCGCCCACCTTTGATGCACGAAAGTGCTTGGCGTACTAAATTCATCCGTCCTATATCCAAGCCTTGGGCGAGCAACACTCCGGTAATATTTTTTAGATCTTGCAAATGCATACCGGCAGGCAATACCTCAACCAGGCTCGAAGCTCCTCCCGACAATAAAAAAATAAAATCTGCCTTGCGAACTGCACGGCTTTCCAAATACGCCAATAACCGCGCTCCTGCCTCTAGGCTCCTATCGCTAGGCACTGGATGATCCGATTCTATGACCTCTATTAAATCATTATCGTGCAGTTCGGGTGCGGTATGTAGATGCTTGGTAATTAACAGGCCGTCTTTTATTCGGTTGCCGAGCACATCCAATGCACCCAAAGTCATATCTGAGGCAGCTTTGCCTATAGCAACCAAATGTAGCTCCTCGCTACTCACACGATGCACCTCAAGATCAGCGACGACCGCCTGCCGTCCCCTGACCCTGTCAAGCCCGCTATTGAAAATTTGCATTAAGTCGCTACGAATTTTGTTTTGCATGATTAGGGGATATTCTAACGCGAGGCGTGTGTGGGTGCAATAGAAACACCGATTGCTGTCAACCCAAAGTTCAAATGTGGGGCCGTTGAAAAAGTACTGCCATCGAACACACCCAACCGCTTGCGCCATTTGGTTTTGGTTTACATGAATTGAATAGTGTACGATTTTATTTGTGCGGAAATGAGGCATTAGGGTGGTTTGTATAAAAATGGTGGGTACTCAAAAAACCACCCTGTCAGGCTCCCGCCTGACACCCCTCCAGAGGAGGGGAATGGCCCTCCCCTACGGTGCATGAAATACTTTTTCAATAGTCCCAAGTTACAGTTTTAGAAGCAAAAAACGGATCTCCCGATGATTTTTCCGTATATCAACTTTTCCATCCTTTTTTGGTTTATCATAATATGGATATTAAAGGCATTAAAAAGATAGAATGTTGTTATTTACTTCGAGATAAAGGCAAAAGTATCGTTAACTTATACCTTTATTCTTTCTCGGACATAAAAGATATGCAATCAATTAGACTTATTAAAAAATCTACTTATAATTTGGCAGCAAGAAATGATGAAAGCTCTTCCTAAGAAATACCGTAATCAGATATTTAATGTTGATGTTATGAATGTCCTAAAGGATATTCCAGACAACAGCATTGATCTAGTCTATGCAGATCCCGATTACAACGTTGGTATCAATTATGCCGGGCAGAAACGTACATTGCCTTGGGATAGTTATATTGCGTGGTATTCAGATATCATCACCGAATCAATGCGTGTTATAAAGACAACTGGCAATCTGTTCACCATTAATTATCCGAAGCAAAATGCCTATTTGCGGGTTAAGTGCTTGCAAGATTTAGCACATGATTTGCATGAATATGTATGGATTTATAACACAAATGTAGGACACTCCAAACGTCGTTTTACAACGGCACACCGCTCTATACTTCATGCGACCAAAAGCAAAGATAATGCTTTCTACAAAGAACAAGTTGCCCAGCCGTACAAAAACCCTGAAGATCCCCGAATACAACAGCGGATAGCAAACGGGGCAACGGGTCGGATGCCGTACTCGTGGTTTTACTTTGACCTTGTCAAAAATGTTTCAAAAGACAAAACTTTTCATTCGTGTCAAATTCCCTTGAAACTTGTAGAAATGCTGATTGCTGCGACCACGAAACCCGGTGATAGTGTATTCATTCTATTCGGCGGCAGTGGATCAGAAATAGTGTTGGCAAAGAGTATGAATAGAGTTTTCCTGTCTTGTGAAATCAATGAAACCTATTATACGATGATCAAAGATAGGTTGAGTCGTGATGGAAAAATAATAGATAAATACCGTTGTCTTCCGAATATGCAATCGCGTTCATCATTTGATTTGTGGGAATCGTGATTGGCTGGTGCACGGTGGTTTTAGACCATCCTATCAGGCTTACGCCTGCCACTCCTCTCAGGCAATAACATAAACGATGGAATTGCACTCTAATACATCAAATACTTCTACCACATCTTTGTTTTTCATTCTAATGCAACCGACCGATGACGGACGACCAATACGCTTTTCGTCGGTGGTGCCGTGTATATAGATATAGCGGCGTTGGGAGTCGCAATAACCCCCTTGGTTGACTCTTGGTTCAAGTCCGGCAAGCCATAGAATACGGGTGCAAATTGCATCTTCAACACTGATCGTTGCATAAGGGTTGAGTGATGCAATCTTATCAGTTGTCTGCCGTGCCTTGAAACGTCTGTATAACGGCTCGCCCTCACCTATTTTCACTGCAACCCGATGTGCACCTTGCGGTGTTTTACAAGAATCCTCTGTAGATCCAACACCGTAGCGCGATGTAGATATCGGATACAGCGCGCACAAGTGTAAACGCTTGACCAGATAGAGCCTCTGTGTGCAAATATCAATCAACGCTAACGGATGCTTTGCATACTTAGGATAAGCTCTCAGCAAACAGCGAGATTGTGTTTGCCAATCAACGATGATAAACCTCTTTATTCTTAATGCACATGGCTATTTTCGATCTATTGCTTTTTATGCGATGTAAAGATCCGCTTCACTTGATTTCTTTTTCTCTTGCTTAGATTTTTCACAGCGTTGTCGCCTTATTCGATCCAAATAACCAGCTTCAGGTTCAACCACATATTTACCGTTGAACATAGAACAATCAAAATCCTTTAGCTTCGGGTTGCCTTTTTGTACCGCCGCTATCAAATCATCTAAGTCCTGATAAAACAAGCGGTCTGCTCCTATAAAAGAGCAAACTTCGTCCACGCTGCGATTATATGCGATCAATTCGCCCGGCACCGGCATATCAATACCGTAGATATTCGGATGGCGTATAGGTGGAGATGCCGAGATTAAGAATACCCGTTTGGCACCGGCTTCACGCGCCATCTGTACAATTTGTTTTGAGGTGGTGCCGCGCACGATGGAATCGTCAACGATCATGACATTCTTGTCCTTAAACTCAATACCAAGCGGATTCAATTTGTGACGTACAGATTTCTGTCGTTCTTGTTGTTCGGGCATAATGAATGTGCGACCTATATAGCGGTTTTTTATGAACCCCTCGCGATAACGAACTTTGAGTTTGATTGACAGTTCCAATGCGGCGGTACGGCTGGTGTCTGGCACTGGGATCACAACATCAATTTTATAATCCGGCCATTGTTGTTTAATCTTTTTCGCCAATCTATCGCCCATACGCATGCGTGCCTTATGGACAAAAACTTCGTCTATTTCGGAGTCAGGGCGAGCAAAATAAACATATTCAAATATGCAACTACGGTACTCCGAAGACTCACTGCATACTTTTGCATAAAGATCACCTGAGCTATCTACGAATATAGCCTCGCCCGGTTTTAAGTCTCTGACTTTTTCAAAGCCTGAGGTGCCAAATGCAACACTCTCCGAGGCAAACATGTATTCCACACCTTTAGACGTTTCTCTGGTGCCGTAGATCAACGGGCGAATTGCGTATGGGTCACGGAACGCAACAATACCCACACCGGCTATCATTGCTACCACGGCGTAGCTACCGCTTACTCGCTTATGCAAATTTTTTACTGCTTGAAATATCTCATCGGGTCCCGGCATCAACTTCTGCTGACGCGACATCAGCTTCTGCTGAAGCAGTTCATGGGCAAATATGTTCAACAAAATTTCCGAATCCGAGCCGGTATTAATATGCCGTCTATCCTCATTAAATAATTGTGTTATGAGTTTCTCAGAGTTAATCAAGTTACCATTATGGGCAAGCGCAATACCGTAAGGGCTATTGACATAGAGCGGCTGTGCTTCAGCTTGATGCGAAGTGCCTGCAGTTGGATAACGCACATGCGCGATGCCGATAGAACCTTTTAAGTTGAACTTATTATTGGTTTGAAATACATCCCTGACCAAACCGTTGCCTTTATGTTGGTATATCCTGTTAGCCTCTTGCGTTATAATTCCGGCAGCATCTTGACCGCGATGTTGCAGTAGCAATAGACCGTCGTGCAAAGACTGTACGACTGATCGGTGACCGTAAATACCGAGTATTCCACACATAGCGAGTTATCCTATTAAATACTCTGCTCCTCAGTCTCGCGACCGCGACGAGGTGCGGGTTTCAATTTCGTGGGATTATCAGTTCCGGCATCGGGCAAGCCGAAATCAAAGTGCCATGAATATTGTGTCGGTAGCATTGCCACCATGCGTTGTGCACCGTCAATGAACGGCGGCAATAAATAAGATTGGTGCCACCAATTATAAATGGAAACTTTTGTCAGTCCGGCAAGAACAACCAACAGCATCACGATGACTGCACCCCGTACTAAACCGAAAGCGGCACCTAAAACACGGTTCATACCTTTTAGTATAGTGCTTTGCGAGACTAAATTGCTAAGAACGTTGCTGAGTAGATAGCCGAGAATGAGTGAGATGATGAAAATCAATATAAACGAGACCATACGGACGATAGATTCTCCTTCTATATTCACGCCTAGCCACTCTCCGCCCCAACCTTGCGAAACCGGCATTAACCACTGCACCGGATAGTCGGATAGATAAAAAGCGAGAAACAACGCCAAAATCAAGCTCGCCAAAGACAATGTTTCCTTGACGAAACCCTTATAGAAACCTATACCCACCGAAATAAACAGAATCAAACATATCGCAACATCGACATAATTCAACATAAAGTCATTCTCTCTCTTTTATAAAGGCATCGGGATAATCTTCTTTGATAAGTTCGGCTATCTTGCTCAAAGCCTCGTAATCCTCAGAAATTACTTTAACGACATGAACCTCAAGGCCATTGACGGTTTCCGTCTCTATTTCGGTGAATAGATTCATAACTTCCATTGCATTGATTTTTTTGCGTGCCGCTAAGGCGTTTTCTTCAATGCTAAAACTTCCCACTTGCATCACCCACAGCGTAGTAAGTTCGGAGTCCGCTGGCTCGTCCGTTGGCATTTCCGACGCTGGAGGGTTTTGTGCGCTTGCGTCAATTGGTTCAAGCGGCGGCGGCTCAGTCATATCATCGTTGAATCCTTTGATATCTATCGGCGGCGGTGGTTCTAATAAATCCGCTTGCTTTTCGGGTTCGTTGAGAGGGATGGTAAAACCGTCTTGGCGATATTCAAACTTCGGTTTTTGTGGTGCGTCAATCTGTATCTTTTGCATCGCCCTATAACCCTCACCGTCCAACAATAAAGGCAATGCGATTACTGCAATGGAAACCAGTACAACCGTACCTACTAAGCGCTGCTTGATATGCTGCCCCATCTTAAGCATCTAATTCCTTCAAGGCTTCTGCGACGGTCATCGTAGAACCGAAAACGAGTAATTGCTCTCCGTTTTGTATATTGCGTACTGCATAGTTGTATGCCTCCGATACCGAAGTAAAACATTGTATACCATTTGATGCGTTTGTATGCCGGTCTATGACACTTTTTAGCTTAGCGACAGGCAAAGCATGCGTAGAATCAGGCTCTGCCAGATACCAGTGATCAATCAAAGGAGCTACTGTTTTAGTCACATTATCCACATCTTTATTAGATAGAATCGCAAACACTGCATGCAGTTTTGCACCATTAGTGAAGCTCTTTAGATTCTGTACCATAACTTCTACGCCTTGAGGATTATGGCTGATATCAAAAATACCAGTTATCTTTTTGGAGTCCACGGTTTGATATCTAATCTGGAAGCGACCGGGCAAATAAACTGTACTCAATCCTTCCACGATCGCTTCGCAAGGTACCTTGAAATCGTTCATCAGCGTGAATGCCGTCAATGCGCAACTCGCGTTCTGCAACTGTATGTCGCCGAATAATGCCGGTAGCGGCAAATCCTCAAAATGATTTTTGGCACTTTCAAAATCCCAGTGATTACCGTTTTTGCAGTAGCTGAAATCTTCGTTGAGTAAATATAGAGGACGGTCTTTTTTCAATATTTTGATCGATTCAGGAGGACTCAGATCGCCGCAAACACAAGGCAATCCAGGTCGCGTGATGCCAGCCTTTTCACGACCGATAGACTCTCTGTTATCACCCAGCCACTCGACATGATCTATACCGATACCAGTGATGACGGCAACATCTGCGTCAATGATATTAACCGCATCCAACCGACCACCCAAGCCGGTCTCCAGCAGAATGATATCGGGGTTGTTGAGCTTAAAACACTGCAAAGCGGCAAGCGTACTGAACTCAAAAAAGCTCAGACTGATGTTGCCGCGCTGTGCTTCTATAAGCTCAAACGCATGGCATAACTCGGCATCACCCACACAGCGATTATTGATTTTGATGCGCTCGTTATAGCGATGCATATGTGGCGAAGTGTAGCTTGCGGTGATATAGCCTGCGGAGCGTAACATCGCTTCCAGCATCGCAACCGTTGACCCTTTACCATTAGTGCCGGCAACCGTTATGACCTTCTGTTTGGGGTTCAACACCTGCATGTTTGCAGCGACTTCTCTGACGCGATCCAAACCTAATTCTATTTCTTGGGGGTGGGTTCGTCTATGCTTGTCAAGCCATAGATCTAATTCTGCCGAATACTTGTCTTTCTCGAAACTCATGCCTGCGTTCAGTGTTTCATCAGCAATGCAAGTATATTTGCAACTCGCTCTCGCATGTCCTTGCGATCCACGATCATATCTATTGCGCCGTGCTTCAATAAAAACTCGCTACGCTGAAACCCTTCCGGTAAAGTTTGTTTGACGGTTTGTTCAATCACTCTAGGCCCGGCAAAACCTATCAAAGCCTTAGGTTCGGCAATAATCACATCACCCAGCATCGCCAAGCTGGCGGATACACCACCCATCGTCGGGTCGCACAACACCGAAATAAATGGGATGCGCTGTTCGGATAATTTTGCCAATGCAGCACTGGTTTTAGCCATTTGAAACAAAGAGACCAAAGATTCTTGCATACGCGCACCACCGCTCGTTGAAAAACATACCAACGGTGCGCGCATCTCCACCGATTTTTCAACCGCACGTTTGAAAAGTTCGCCGACCACCGCACCCATAGAGCCACCTATAAAATTGAAATCAAACGCCGCAACGACGACCGGCTTGGACTTTAGCTCACCTTGATATACAACGAGTGCGTCGCGCTCGGAGGTGCTTTTATAAGCTGCCATATAACGCTCCCTATAACGTTTCTTATCCTTGAATTTGAGAAAGTCGGTAGGTTTTATGTTGCCGCTTAACTCTACGCGCTCCTCCGCATCTAGGAATAAATCAATACGCGTTCTAGCGGAAATCCTGATATGATGCCCGCATTTCGGACAAACATAAAGGTTCTTTTTCAATTCAGGTTGATACAAAACGGCATGACATGCCGGGCATTTGTCCCATAATCCCTCCGGTATTTTGCGGTTATCTTTACGGGCGGTGCGTATACGCGAGGGTATTAATTTTTCAAACCAACTCATTTTCTACCTCTATCATCAATCGCCAATCTCGGCATCCATGGCACTGCGCAAGGTAGCGATAAAAGCGGCTACATTTTGGCAATAATCAGTATCAGCATGTTGCTCTATTATGCGCACAATCGCACTGCCCACCACAACGGCATCCGCCAACTGCGCAACTTGCTTGGCATGTTGCGCGTCGTGTATCCCAAACCCTACTGCCGTCGGTATCGTTATTATGTTCTTAAACTGCTTTACCTTATCGGCTATTTGTTCGGTATCTATATGCTTGGCACCAGTCACACCCTTCAAAGAGACATAGTAAAGAAAACCACTCGCTACTTGCGCAATGCGTTTCAGGCGATCGTTTGTCGTCGTAGGCGATACCAAAAAAATGATATCCAAAGCCTCGTGTTCGGTTGCCTTCAATAACACGTCAGCTTCTTCAACCGGTAAATCAACGACCAATACGCCGTCCACACCCGCCTTCACCGCAGACTTCACAAATTGCACCTCTCCCATCACCTCAATCGGGTTCTGATAGGTCATCAAGACAACAGGTGTGTCGTCATTCTTTAATCTAAACTCGGCAACCGTATTGATTACATCGTCTAGGCTTACTCGATGATGCAGTGCGCGCTCACCGGCAGCTTGTATCACCGGCCCATCCGCCATCGGATCTGAAAAAGGAACTCCCAGCTCTATTAAATCACCGCCATTTTCAACCAATGTGTGCATCAACGGCACACTCGCATTGGGGTTCGGATCACCTGCCATAATATAAGGTATCAACGCCGTGCGACCAGACGCTGCCAATGAATCAAAACATGTGCCGATGCGGGTTTTAGCCATTCGCTTTAGACGAAGTTGCGAACCGTCTCTAAATCTTTATCCCCTCTCCCTGATAAATTGACAACGATGGCATCAGTACTCGCATAGCGTTTTGCAAGTTGTGTCGCATAAGCTAAAGCATGGCTGGTTTCTAGAGCGGGAATAATACCTTCGCAGCGAGTTAATTGATGAAATGCTTCCAAAGCTTGATGGTCGGTCACGGTGACATAGGAAACTCTGCCGATATCCTTCAGCCAGGCGTGTTCGGGACCCACACCAGGATAATCCAAACCTGCCGAGACCGAGTGTGCCGGTAATATCTGCCCGTCGTTATCCTCCAATAGATAGGTGCGGTTACCGTGCAACACACCAGGTTTACCTGCGCTTAGCGATGCCGAATGTCGATCACCCTCTAGGCCTTCGCCGCCCGCTTCTACACCGTATAATTCAACGGTTTCGTCGCCCAGAAAATCATGGAATAAACCCAGCGCATTGGAACCGCCACCGACACATGCGAGCAATGCACTAGGCAATGCGCCGTTCAACTCTAGAATCTGTTGCTTGGTCTCGCGCCCTATCACTGATTGAAAGTGGCGAACCATTGTCGGATAAGGATGGGGGCCTGCAACCGTCCCAATAATATAGAAAGTCTCATCTACATAGGTCACCCAATCGCGCATCGCTTCGTTGAGTGCATCTTTTAGAGTACGCGAACCGCTTTCTACCGGAACAACTTCGGCTCCAAGCAATTCCATGCGATACACATTAGGTTTTTGCCGTTTGATATCCTCGCTGCCCATATAGACCACACATTCCAGACCCAAACGCGCAGCCACCGTCGCCGTTGCAACACCGTGTTGACCAGCACCAGTTTCGGCAATGATCCGCTTTTTACCCATACGCTTGGCGAGCAAAGCCTGACCCAAGGCACTATTGATCTTATGGGCACCAGTATGATTCAAGTCCTCTCGCTTCAAGTAAATCTGTGCACCACCCAAAATCTTGCTCCATCGCGCAGCAAGGTAAAGCGGACTTGGTCTGCCTACATAATCGCGCAGATCATTCTCGTATTCTGCAATGAAATCAGCATCATCTTTATAACGCAGATAGGCAGCCTCCAGCTCCTCTAAGGGCCACATCAAAGTCTCCGAGACAAAGCGCCCTCCGTAAGGACCGAAATGCCCCGATATATTGGTTTCTTGCTGTTGTGCTTTCATATTGATATTAAGGTAAACGCGAACTTCCGCTTATTATATAGTGTATGCACGATTTTGCCATATTCCCCTCCTTTGGAGGGGAATGGTTCGCTCCTATAATTTTTGGGAGTCGGCGTGCGACACCGCTTCCACAAAAGCTCTCATCAACATAGGGTCTTTGACGCCGGCGGTTGATTCAATGCCACTACTGACATCTACGCCTTGCGGGCGGCATTGTGCGATAGCTTGTGCTACATTTTCGGGATTCAATCCACCGGCAACGAATATTGAGGCATCAATCTCAGAGAAATCTCGCCAATCAAAGGCAACACCTGCGCCTCCGGGCATTCCGATGCGATGGCCATCAAGCAACAGTATGTCGGCACTATTGCGATGCGCCTCTATCATTTCGTTTGCCTGTGCTTCGTCTGCCATAGGTATCGCCTTGATATAAGGCAAAGAGAACGAAGTACAAAACTCCACCGATTCGGTGCCGTGAAACTGTATGTAATCCACATTAACCTGCTCGACTATGTTGGCAATAAAATCATGGTCGGCATCCATGAACAACCCTGCTACTTTCACTGATTTATCAGCCTCTTCTATTAGGCTTTGCGCATGAGCAATATCAATATAGCGAGGACTCGCTTTATGGAAAACCAGTCCCACGATATCCGCTCCCAATGATGCCGCATAAGCGAAATCGGATTGCTTTTTTATACCGCAGAATTTTATCTGTGTGCGCACCTCAGGCTGCCAGGTGTTTGCGCACCCACTCAGGGACCGATGCCAATGCTTTATCCAAAGCTGCCGGATTTTTGCCGCCGGCTTCTGCCATATCGTCGCGTCCGCCACCCTTGCCGTCAACTTGCGATGCGATTGCATTAATCAACCTCTGTGCCGAGATGCGATCGACGCAACTTTTGCTAACGCCAGCGATCAATATCGCCTTATCGTCTTTCTCTGCCCCCAAAATAATCGCTGCATCTCCGAGCTTCATTTTCATTTGATCGACCAGTTTGCGCATTATTTTCGCGTCGGCGTGTTCAACCCGTGCTGCTAAGACCTGTATGCCCTCTATTTCTTGTGCTTTGGATATCAACGCACCGTCGCCGTCGGCAGTGGTTGCTAGCTTTTCTATCTCTTTTTTGAGTTGTTTATTCTTTTCTAACAGCTGTTTGACTTTGTCGGTAATCTCTGTAGCCGAAGTTTTCAATAATGTCTGCAACTCTTCCAAACACAATTCGTCTGCTTGCATTTGGGCTATCGCAGCTTTGCCGGTAACCGCTTCTATACGGCGCACTCCTGCGGCAACACCGCCTTCTGAGGTAATCTTAAACAAACCGATATCGCCGGTTCTATCTATATGCGTGCCGCCGCACAGCTCAGTAGAAAAATCTCCCATACCGATCACCCGCACTACTTCGCCATATTTTTCTCCGAACAAAGCCAGTGCGCCGCGTTTCATTGCATCGTCTTTGGGCATAACTTCGGCTTCAGCCTTGATGTTCAGGCGTATTTGCTCGTTGACGATTTGTTCTATGCGCTTAATCTCATCGTCGGTCACTGGAGCATGATGCGAAAAATCAAAACGCAAATGCGTGTCGGTCACCAAAGAACCCTTCTGTGCGACACCCTCACCCAATACCAGCCTCAAGGCAGCATGCAACAAGTGGGTTGCCGAGTGATTCAATACGATAGCCTGTCTGCGCACATCGTCTATGCGTGCCAGTACTAATTCACCCACGGTCAAAGTCCCTTGCTTTAAGACACCTATGTGCTTATGATAATCGCCTTGTTTTTGGGTATCCTCCACCTCAAATAGTGCCGCTTGTGACTCCAACTGCCCTATGTCGCCGACTTGACCGCCCGACTCGGCATAAAACGGAGTGCTATCCAACAATATCGTTGCCGACTCTCCAGCATTGATCGCCTGAACTTTTTGACCATTACAAAAGATCTCCTTGACGGCACTCTGCTCCAGAGTTTTCTGATAACCACTGAAGGCTTGTGCCGGTAAGGTGATATCTAATATCTTGGTATTGTCGACGAAGCAACTTGCCCGCTTAGCCTGCGAGCGTTGCTCGTCCATCAAGCGATTGAAAGCGACACGATCCACTTTCAAGTTATATTCCCGAGCAATATCCTCAGTGATATCAAACGGAAAGCCATAGGTATCGTAGAGCTTAAATGCCAGATCCCCTGCCAGAATATCTGATGACATCTCTTTGATATGATCTTCTAGAATGCTCAAACCCACATTCAGAGTTTCACCAAAACGCAGCTCTTCTTTTTTCAAGGTTTCCACTATATGTGTCTGTTTTTCCTTTAATATTGGATATGCATCAGCCATATTCGCAACCAGTGGCAACACCAATTTATGAAAGAAAGGCTCCTCTATGCCCAGCTTATGACCGTAGCGTAAGGCACGACGAATAATACGCCGCAACACATAGCCTCGCCCTTCTTTAGACGGCACGACACCGTCGGCAATCAAAAAACTACCGGAACGAAGATGGTCGGCAATCACTTTCTGCGAGGTGCCACCCACATGCTCGGCAGAACTTAGATTTGCAACCGCTTCAATCAAAGGCAAAAACAAATCAGTGCGATAATTATCATACTCCCCTTGCATTACTGCAGCGATACGCTCAAGCCCCATGCCAGTATCTACCGAGGGTTTTGGCAGAGCTGACAATTCGCCGGCAGAGTTTCTCTCATACTGCATAAACACAAGATTCCACAACTCCACATAGCGGTCGCCATCCTGTTCTGCGGTGCCGGGCGCACCGCCAGCAATCTTCTCGCCGTGGTCGTAGAATATCTCAGTGCAAGGACCACACGGACCTACCTCGCCCATTGCCCAAAAGTTGTCGCGCTCGCCGATGCGCACCAAACGCTCAGGTTTAATTCCTATATCTTTGAGCCAAATATCGGCAGCCTCACTGTCTTTCTCAAAAACCGTAACCCACAGTCTATCTACCGGCAACGCCAACACATCGCTGATATACTCCCACGCATAGGCAATCGCCTCCCGTTTGAAATAATCGCCAAAACTGAAATTGCCCAGCATTTCAAAGAATGTATGGTGGCGATAGGTATAGCCCACATTCTCTAAATCGTTGTGCTTGCCTCCCGCCCGTATACAACGCTGACTGCTGACCGCCCGTTGATACGCCGCTCGTTCTTTACCCAAGAAAATATCCTTGAACTGCACCATCCCGGCATTGGTGAACAACAAGGTAGGATCATTGGCAGGCACCAGCGGGCTTGAAGGCATAACGCTATGTTCCTTTGCCTCAAAAAAATCTAGAAAAGATTGCCTGATATCGTTTGCGGTTTTCATAAGTTGTCGTAAATGCTGTATTTTATCAAATGCTCGGCAAATATAAATGTAGGTCGGGAATCAAAGTTCATCACCATAAACTATTGAAGCTACAGCCTTATGCTGTTATTATATACGCAAGTTGATAGCTTGCAGATTGCCGATTGAACTGCATATCAGCTTTTAGATCCTGCCGCCTTTGCGTCATATATCTATACCAAGACCTATAAGCTACATAGTAATGATGAGAAATCCAATTTATTGGAATAACCGAATAAACCTTAAAAGTGCACTTGCTTCTGAAGTAAGTGTTTGTTGCTAAATCTATTTTTTTAACGGAGGTAAAAGTGAATAGAGAAAAAATGATAGCCGAGATTCAAAAAGACTGGGACCAAAACCCGCGTTGGAAAAACGTCAAACGCACCTACAGTGCGGAGGATGTTGTTCGCTTGAGCGGTTCGGTACGCAGGGCTTATGCCTATGCGCGTTTGGGGTCGGAAAAACTATGGGGCTTATTAAACGAAGAGCCTTATATTAATTGCTTGGGCGCATTGACCGGTGGACAGGCAGTGCAACAAGTCAAAGCCGGTGTCAAGGCAATTTATCTTTCCGGTTGGCAAGTAGCAGCCGACGCTAATTTAGCATGTGCGATGTATCCCGACCAATCGCTCTACCCTGCCAACTCGGTACCTGCGGTGGTTGCTAGGATCAACAATGCCTTTCAACGCGCCGATCAAATACAATGGAAAAAAGGTGAATCCGAAATAGACTTTTTCGCTCCTATCGTTGCCGATGCCGAAGCTGGTTTCGGTGGTGTGCTCAATGCCTTTGAGTTAATGAAGGCAATGATTGAAGCAGGAGCTGCTGGCGTACATTACGAAGACCAACTTGCCTCTGCTAAAAAATGCGGACACATGGGTGGCAAGGTATTGGTGCCAACGAGCGAAGCGATACAGAAATTGATTGCAGCTAGGCTGGCATCAGATGTTTGCGGTGTTCCCACCTTATTACTCGCACGCACCGATGCTAACGCTGCGAACCTATTGACTTCGGATGTGGATCCCTACGATAAGCCTTTTATCACTGGCGAGCGCACTGTGGAAGGCTTTTATCGCACTAAGGCAGGATTGGATCAAGCAATAGCAAGAGGGCTTGCGTATGCTCCGTATGCGGATTTATTGTGGTGCGAGACCGCAGTACCCGATTTAGCCGAAGCACAGAAATTTGCCGACGCGATTCATAAACAATTCCCTGAGCAAATGCTGGCATACAACTGCTCACCTTCGTTCAACTGGCGCAAGAATTTGGATGAAGCGACGATTGCCAAGTTCCAAAGTGAATTGGGTGCCATGGGTTACAAATATCAATTTATTACGCTAGCCGGCATCCACAACATGTGGTACCACATGTTTGATTTGGCTGACAACTATGTCAAAGACGGCATGACCGCTTATGTAGATATGGTGCAGGAGAAGGAATTTTCAGCACTTGATAGAGGCTACACCTTCTCCAGCCACCAAGCCGAAGTAGGCACTGGGTACTTTGACGATGTAACGACCGTAATCCAAGGTGGTGCTTCATCGGTCACTGCGCTGACTGGTTCAACCGAAGAAGAGCAATTTTAATTACCTAAGTCTGCCCGAATCCCTTAAAGCGTAAATGGCAAAAAGTAGTTACATCAAAACTCCACAACAAGGAGAGGTAATAAAGATATTGGCGGACGGCGGCATCTCAGTGCCGGATTATCCGATCATCCCTTTTATTGAAGGAGACGGTATCGGCATTGATGTAACTCCGGTAATGCGCAAGGTCATAGACACTGCTGTGAAATACGCCTACAACGATAAACGGCGTATTGAATGGATGGAAATCTATGCTGGAGAAAAAGCGGTTGATATTTATGGGCAGAATCAATGGTTGCCGAGTGAGACTTACGATGCAATCAACGAATACAAAGTCGCTATCAAGGGACCTTTAACAACACCAGTCGGCGGTGGCATACGCTCTTTGAATGTTGCAATACGCCAACAACTGGATTTATTTGCTTGCGTTAGACCAATACGTTATTTCCCCGGCACACCTACCCCACTCAAGGATTCCGAGACTACTGATATGGTCGTGTTCCGCGAAAATACCGAGGATATTTATGCTGGTATAGAATGGCAAGCTGACTCCTCCAACGTCAAAAAAGTTTTAGATTTTCTAAGGCATGAAATGGATGTGACCGAGATACGCTTCCCTGATCATTGCGGACTGGGAGTCAAACCAGTATCCCAAGAAGGCTCGCAACGTTTGATTAGAAAAGCCATACGCTACGCAATAGAAAATCGTCGTCAATCAGTGTCGCTGGTGCATAAAGGTAACATCATGAAATATACCGAAGGTGCGTTTCGCAGCTGGGGATACGAACTTGCCGTCTCCGAATTCGGTGCCAAAGAATTGAACGGCGGGCCTTGGTGCACAATAGAGAACCCTAAATATCCGGGCGAAACCATTCTTATCAAGGATATTATTGCAGACAATTTTTTACAGCAAATACTCCTGAAACCGGACGAATACGATGTGATTGCGACGCTTAACTTGAACGGTGATTATATCTCCGATGCTTTGGCAGCACAGGTCGGCGGTATCGGCATCGCACCAGGGGCTAATATGTCGGATCAAGTCGCAGTGTTTGAAGCAACGCATGGGAGTGCACCCAAATACGCTGGTAAGAATCGCGTCAACCCTGGTTCGATCATCCTTTCCGCAGAAATGATGCTGAGACATATCGGATGGGGCAAAGCTGCCGATTTAGTAATCCACGGTATCGCATCGGCTATCTCTAACAAAACCGTAACCTACGACCTTGCAAGAGTACGCGGTGGCATTACCGCAGGAGGACCCAAGCTGGGAAACATAAGCGAAGAGTTGCAACGACTGATGCCGGGAGCCAAGTTAGTCACCACTTCGGGTTTCGGCGACGCTATCATTGAACATATAAAATCCGAAGCAAGCTGATAGAACCACCGTTTGTTGCTGTTGCAACAAACGGCGTAACATTGTGCAGAACTTGAACATGTTGTGCAAAACCATAACGTGAAACGAAATGTAGGGGCGGACTCGCATGTCCACCCTAACCCAACGTACTTGCACGATTTATACATTCATCCATCAAATTTATGCAAACCATAATCTTGTGGCGCATAGCGGTTAGGTCTGTGCGGAACGGTACTTTAGGGAGGGCATGTTAGCCCTCCCCTACAGGTGGTTACCATAAGTTTAATGGCGCAAGCGGTTGGGTTAGTACAGAACTGCGATAACGATTTAGCCCATGCGCAACAAAGCGATAATGACACCAGTGAAGCCAGCACCCATGACACATATAGACACAATGCTTTCTATGTATAGCCACGATAATCTTTTCTCAACTATACTGATATGCTTCTCAACTATACCAATATGCTTCTCAACTATGCTGATATGCTTTTCGATGGCATCGATTTGCTTTTCAATGGCATCAATTTGCTTTTCGACGACATCAATACGAGCATCTATTTTATCCAATACTTCTTGCATTGACATTGATACTTGCCTGTCAATCGCACGCTCCGTTACCTCCGCTTGCGATCTAGACATTCCTGCTTGTTCCAATTTGCGCAGGTGCGCGGCGAGTAAAGAAACTTCTTAAAACAGCCCTAAGGCATTGGTTATAGTACCATTTGGTTTGTAAAGACAAGAGCAGCCTGCATATAGAAAAAGAATTTTTCAGTTGTACTTCGCTATACACTACTTCCACTTGACGGGTATCTAAATAGAGTCGAACTTTGAAGCTGGCAATCGCTACGACAATTTTGCGTCCCCGCCTTTGGGTATGGAAACTATAATGCAGATCTATGTTTTGTGTGTAGCGAGTTTGATGCCTTTTGTGGATTTTTAAGGTATAACCATTTTTGTTCCTTATGGAATTTTTGTTGTCGTCCAAACATTCCAGCAACGTGCTCAGTAATCGGTAGTTATTTTCGTACAAGTTCATCAACCTGGAAAAATCAGGTTTAGCGTGTGTATGTCTAACATTTATCGTATCGTTCATTTTTTAGCCTTATTACGTACTCCCATGCAACAGAATTTATGAAAAGCCTTCTCATCCATTGAATCGGGAAAAATGTAAAGCCGTTGATAACTTCCGTTCTCATAACATAAATATAATTGAATATAGTAGCATAATATATGCTCTATATTAAAAGATCGAACTTTGCGAACTTGCGAACCACATTGGGCTGCAATTATGCCTTTGTCTGAAGATAGTACAACCGCCCCAATATCGGCATGTTTTTGACGAACCAAAGTTCTAATACGGTTCTTGAAATAGTCTAAGAAATAGCATGCTATAACGAACAAACCGGCAAACGATTTCCAAATCAAAGGAAGCGACCAAGTTGCTATGGATACTAAAACTAGGAGATAGAATACGAGTTTGAGTATCCGTGCAATACGAGAGGGGCGTAGTTTAATCCACAGACTCTCGGCGTATACATTTTGCGATTTCATTTATCACCGGGTTATCACAAGGTTGCTTACCGACAAGGATTTGATATAGTTCAGGGTCGGGCAACTGTAGCATAGACTTAAATGCTTGACGATGTTCTGGACTTGCTTGATCATAGTATTCGTTTAAGTAGCGTAGTGTTAATTGATCCAATTCTTTGGTGCCACGGCGACACATCCAATAAAGTTGTTTTCTCTCCATATTCATAGCAATGATAACTCAAACATAAATCATGCAAGATTGAAAGTCTTGAACGGTATAAAAAAAGGGTATGAATGGCATCGCCGATTGAGCCTATAGGTCAAATGGCATTTCAATTGCCGCTCGAACGCGTTGCGTCTGCAAAAACAATCCATTCATTCATTTCGTTTATGGAAACCAAAACCAAATGGCGCAAGCGGTTGAGACGGTACAAGTACAATACTTTAGGGAGGGCATGTTAGCCCTCCCCTACGAGTGGTTATCATAAATTTGATGGCGCACAAGGGTCTGCACAGTGTTAAGACGTTTGTGCAACTGCAACAAACGGCGGTTCTATTTTTTAACAACCTCACAGGTCTGCACGACTTATCTATCAATAGCGGCGGGCAAGCAATAATTTTTTGATTTCGGCAATCGCCTTAGCGGGATTGAGTCCTTTGGGACAAGTATCCGCGCAGTTCATGATGGTATGGCAACGAAACAGCTTAAAAGGGTCCTCCAATTCATCCAGGCGTTCACCAGTTGCTTCGTCGCGGCTATCGACAATCCATCGGTATGCTTGCAATAAAGTGGCAGGTCCTAAATAGCGATCAGAATTCCACCAATAGCTAGGACAACTCGTTGAGCAGCAGGCGCACAAAATGCATTCCTCCAAGCCTTGAATTTTTTCTCTATCTTCGACGGATTGTAGTCGTTCTTTATCAGGTGCCGGCGTTTGCGTTCTGATCCACGGTTTGATAGAGGCATATTGTGCATAAAAGTTATCTAGGTCGGGTACCAAATCCTTAATCACCGGCAGGTGTGGCAAAGGGTATATTTTGATATCACCTTCAAGTTCGCCTAGAGGTTTAATACACGCCAGGGTATTGCGCCCCGCTATATTCATTGAACACGAACCGCAAATACCTTCACGGCACGAGCGCCTGAAAGTCAATGTCGGATCCATTTCATTTTTGATTTTGATCAGTGCATCAAGCACCATAGGGCATTGCTCTATGTTCACATCGTAGGTGTCGGTACGCGGATTCTCATCACAATCGGGATCATAGCGATAAACGATGAAACGTTTCGTGTCTTTGTGTTTATCCGAAGCTGGATAGTGATCGCCTTTTTTGACTATAGAATTTGCTGGTAATCTAAACTCTGCCATAATTCTCCTTTATGTCTTTACATTGATTGATATACGTTAATAACTCTTTGTGCATTAATACACGCGTTCTTGTAACGGCACGGCTTCTACCTCATCAGTCATCGGTTGGGTATGGACTGGCCGGTAATCTATGCGGGTATCTTGCTCATCGCAATAAATTAGCGTATGTTTCCACCATTTCTCGTCGTCGCGCTCAGGAAAATCATCACGCGCATGCGCTCCTCGGCTTTCTTCTCGATTCAACGCCGAGGCAACCGTGCATAAAGCTTGTGGTAATAGATTGGTCAATTCCAGGGTTTCTACCAAGTCGGTATTCCAAATCATAGAACGATCGCTTACGCGAAGTGAGTCAAGCCGACTATACAGCTCTTTCATTTTATCCGTGCCTTCCTGCAAGCTCTCCCCAGTTCTAAATACCGCTGCGTATTGTTGCATCGTCTTTTGCATATCTAAGCGTAGTGCCGCAGTCGCATATTCGCCGTTGGCATTGCGCAGGGAGTCAAAGCGGCTTAGAACTTGGTCGATGACTTGTTTAGGCGCACGCCGTACCGAATGACCACGATAAGCCGACAACAGCTCAGTAGTCCGCTTCGCAGCAGCGCGTCCGAATACTATCAGATCGAGCAAAGAATTAGATCCCAAGCGATTAGCACCATGCACTGATACACACCCAGCCTCGCCTATTGCCATCAAGCCCGGAACCACATAGTCCGGGTTGCCGTCTTTTAGTTTCAGCACTTCGCCCATATAGTTGGTAGGAATGCCGCCCATGTTGTAATGCACCGTAGGTAAAACCGGTATCGGTTCGCGTGTAACATCCACATCAGCAAAAATACGTGCCGATTCGGCAATACCCGGCAGACGTTCTTGTATCACCTCAGGACCTAAATGTTCCAGGTGTAAATGTATATGATCCTTATCGGCTCCCACGCCTCGCCCTTCTTTGATTTCCATAGACATAGAGCGACTCACTACATCGCGAGACGCTAAGTCTTTAGCATTCGGCGCATAGCGTTCCATAAAACGTTCGCCCGATGCATTAGTCAAATAACCGCCCTCTCCACGCACACCTTCAGTAATCAAACAACCGGCACCATATATACCAGTCGGATGAAACTGCACAAACTCCATATCTTGTAGTGGTAAGCCACAGCGCAATACCATCGCACCACCGTCACCAGTACAGGTATGTGCCGATGTACATGAAGAATAGACTCGCCCATAGCCGCCGGTTGCCAATATGACAATATGTGCATGAAATATATGTAATTTCCCAGTTGCCAAATTCCAAGCGATAACACCGCAACATGCACCGTCTTCGCTCATCAACAAATCAATAGCAAAATACTCTATAAAAAACTCGGCATCGTGTTTAAGCGATTGCTGATACAAGGTATGCAAAATAGCATGACCAGTGCGGTCGGCTGCCGCGCAAGTGCGCTGTGCCACACCTTCTCCATAATGCGTGGTCATACCACCAAAAGGACGTTGATAGATACGCCCATCCTCAGTTCTAGAGAACGGTACGCCGTAGTGTTCAAGCTCTATAATCGAATCGGCTGCCTCTTTGCACATGTATTCAATAGCATCTTGATCTCCCAGCCAATCGGAACCTTTGATCGTATCGTACATGTGCCAACGCCAATCGTCTTCTCCCATGTTGGCGAGTGCCGCGCTAATACCGCCTTGTGCTGCAACCGTATGGCTACGCGTCGGAAATACTTTAGTTAAACACGCAGTCTTGAAACCCTGCTCGGCAATACCGAAAGTCGCTCGTAGACCCGAACCACCGGCACCAATAACGATAACCTCGTGTGTATGTTCTTCTATCTGGTATGCTTTAGACGACATATCAAAAAGTAATTTTAAGGATTGCAAATACTCCGACCAAAGCCAAAATAAACGACAGCAAATAAACCGCTACGATACTTATTATTTTAAGCGCAGTGAGATGCACATAATCTTCAATGATGACTTGTAGCCCCAATGCCGCGTGATAACACACGACGACGAGCAAGGTTATCATCAACATCGCATTGAGAGGTTCGGCAAGCCATTGAGTAAAGTGATAATGATCGTAGTTGCCAAGGGTTGCCATCGTAAACGCACCCCATATTGTAAGCGGTACTAAAAATAGCGAACTCACGCGCTGCATCCACCAATGCCCTACACCCTCTTTAGCCGAACCGAGTCCCTTCGCACGGGATAAAGGTGTTCTTAAATTCATTAGATTATTCCTATAGTATGTATGCCAACAACCAAGTCGCTGCAGTTAAAATTGTAGTGCCTGCCACTGTTAAATAAGCTGTTTGATTGGTTCTCCTCAAGTCAAAACCCATACCTGCATCCCAAAAAAGATGTCGTATACCATTGCACAAATGCAGATACAAGGCTGCAATCCATGCGATTAAAAACATCTGCCCAAACCAATGCGACAGTAAGGTTGTCAAAACTTCGTAAGTCTCACGATGCCATGCCGCAGTTGCCAAAACAACGACTAATAACACCAGACCCAAAGACAGCACTACACCTGTCATTCGGTGCATGATAGACAATACCGCAGTTATAGGCAGCCTATAAACTTGTAAATGGGGGGACAAAGGTCGAGATGAATCTTGCATAGAGAGTTAATTATATAAGGTAACCCTATCTTATGCAAAACCCTACCGCACTTTTGTCGACACATTTAGTTGAATAAAATACTTGCTCATTGTGCAGTATTAGCATATGATATGCCCTTTATTTCCGATATAATGCCTTATTACAAACTTAACGAAAATACATTCGGATGAAACCTCCTTCCATATTATCCCCCCAAAAACTGGACAAAGCGATAGAAAAAGCCTTTCACTTACCGTATTGGCAATTAAACGCACGACAAACTTGCGATATTGAACTATTGCTCAACGGTGCATTTGATCCCGTGCATAGCTTTTTAGGCAAAGCCGACTTTGAGCGCGTGGTGAGTGACATGCGCCTTGCCGACGGAAGGCTTTGGCCGATGCCTATTACACTTGACATTCCGGAATCCTTTGCCGAGTCATTAAATACCGGAGATCAAATTGCCCTACGCGACCCAGAACACTTTGCGGTTGCGATTATAGAAGTGCAGGAAATTTGGAAGCCGGACTTGCAAGCAGAAGCAGAAAAAACTTTTGGCACTCAAGACGAAAAACATCCGGCGGTCTCTTATCTTTTTCATTCCACTAATCCTGTTTATATTAGTGGTCCTTTGCAAGCGATTGAATTACCCCGACATATAGACTATGTGAAATACCGGCATACACCCAAAGCATTGCGTGCAATATTCAAAAGAAAAAAATGGGATAAGATTATTGCTTTTCAGACGCGCAACCCTTTGCATCGGGTACATATAGAATTGACCAAAGAAGCATTAAAAAGAGAGGATGCACATTTATTGATCCACCCAATCGCAGGTATTAGCAAACCGGGCGATGTAGATTATTACACGCGTATGAAATGCTACCGCACAGCATTGCGTCAATATCCCCAAAATACCGCAATGCTATCGCTGTTGCCGTTGGCGATGCGCATGGCCGGACCTAGAGAAGCATTATGGCATGCATTGATTCGTAAAAATTACGGTTGCACTCATTTTATAGTAGGACGAGACCACGCCGGACCAGGCAAAGACTCAGCAGGAAAAGACTTTTATCCGCCATTAGGGGCTCACGATTTACTTAACAAGCATAGTGATGAAATCGGTATTAAGCCGATATTATTTGAAGAAATGGCGTATAGTCCTTCGCGTAAGAAATACGTTTTCCTAAAAGACAAAAAGAAAGGCGAAGAGTTATTATCTATCTCCGGCACGCAAATGCGAGAAATGCTGGTAAAAGGAGAAAAACTGCCCGATTGGTTTACTATGCCTACCATCGCAAAATATCTAAAAGAGATTTATCCCCCCTTAAAAGATAGAGGTTTCACGATATTCTTTACTGGTTTGTCGGGTTCTGGCAAAACCACGTTGGCTAAAATGCTGATGGTGAAGTTGGTAGAACACGGTAAACGCAGAGTCACCTTGCTGGACGGTGATATAGTACGCACAAATTTATCGAGCGAACTTGGTTTTTCTAAAGAACATCGCTCCATCAATGTGCGGCGTATAGGCTATGTTGCCAGCGAGATTACCAAAAACGGCGGTATTGCAATTTGTGCGCCGATTGCACCGTACGAAGCCGATCGCATGGAAAACAGAAAACTAATATCCCATTACGGCATCTATATAGAAATTTATCTGAGTACACCACTGGAAGTCTGCGAACATAGAGATATCAAAGGTTTTTATTTGCGGGCACGTCATAATTTGACCCAATCTTTCACCGGTATAAACGACCCTTACGAAGCACCTGAAAATCCGGAAATGATTCTAGACACTAGTGCTGCCACTCCTGAAGATCTGACCAACCAAATATACGATAGAATTAAAGCCATGGGGTGCTTATAATCTAATTGGAGCGCATAACACGATGTTGATGCCGAATTACAACCGATTGGAAATAATGTTCAACGAGGGTAAGGGATGCTGGCTATCGGATTACGACGGCCGACGTTATCTTGATATGGTATCGGGGATTGCAGTATGCAGTCTAGGACATGCACATCCCGCTGTTGGTGAAGCCATTCGGGAACAAGCCAATCACCTACTCCACACCTCTAATCTTTACCGAATAGACCTACAAGAAAAACTAGCCGCCAAGCTCATCTCCATAAGTGGCTTGGATTCGGTCTTTTTTTGTAATTCGGGCAGTGAAGCAAACGAAGCTGCTATCAAATTGGTACGCCTTCACGCACGCAAACATCATCGGAAGAATCCAGTGATTGCAGTAATGGAAAAGGCATTCCACGGACGTACGATAGCTGCATGGAGTGCAACGAAACCCGACGATACTTGCTATGCCCCGTTACTCTCAGGCTTTGCACAAATCCCCTATGCTAACATTGATAGTTTGAAAGAACTGATTGAAAGCGAACCCAAACTTTCTGCAGTGATGCTTGAACCTATACAAGGAGAAGGTGGTATCCGTATCGCTCCCAGCGATTACTTAAAGTCGGTGCGTGAACTTTGCGATAAACATAATTTACTGTTGATACTTGACGAAGTGCAAAGTGGTGTAGGCAGAACCGGACATTGGTATTGCTATCAGCACAACAACATCAAACCCGATATACTCACTACCGCAAAAGCACTCGGCAACGGTGTCCCCATTGGTGCTTGCTTGGCTAAAGGAGAAATTGCACAGTTATTCAGGCCTGGTCTTCACGGCTCTACTTTCGGCGGCAATCCACTTGCATGCCGCGCAGCACTCGCAGTTTTAGAGACGATAGAGAAAAATGATTTATGCGAAAAAGCTGCGAAGATGGGGGCTTATTTACTAGATAAGCTCAAAAGCAAACTTGCTTCGGATAAAATTTACGAGATTCGCGGTATGGGTTTGATGATTGGTATAGAACTCGCACAACCTTGCACTGAGATAGTGCGTGCCGCACTTGCTCACGGTTTGCTAATCAACTTAACCGCAGAGAGGGTGATACGCTTATTACCTCCTTTGATACTAACAGCTTCTGAGGCAGACGAAGCGATTGAACGTTTATCGTTGACGATTGAAGATGCGGAGAAGCTATGAAAAAGCCTAGACATTTCTTAACGCTCAAAGACTTGAGTGCCGATGAATTCAGAGCCTTACTTGACCAGGCTATAGCCCTCAAAAAAGCCCCCTATTCCAAGTCTCTGGAAAATAAAATACTGGCGATGATATTCGAAAAATCTTCTACTCGCACGCGTGTCTCCTTTGAAACCGCAATGGCACAACTTGGTGGACATGCGATATTTCTGAGTAACAAAGACAGCCAATCAGGTCGCGGTGAAACCATAGAAGACAGTGCCCGGGTCCTATCTCAAATGGTTGATGTGGTTATGATACGGACATCTACGCACCAAAATCTAGAATGTTTTGCCGAACACGCAACCGTACCGGTAATCAACGGCTTAACTGATCTCTTTCATCCGTGCCAATTGCTTGCCGATATGCTGACTTATTTGGAAAAGCGCGGCGATATCAAAGGACGATCAGTTGCATGGATAGGCGACGGAAATAATGTTTGTCATTCTTACATTAACGCTGCATCGTTGCTGGAGTTTCAATTAACGATTGCAAGTCCCGAAGGCTACCAAGTAGATGATACACATTTGCCAAACATTGAATCAACGGTACGATTAGTCAACGATCCTTATACGGCTGTCAAAGATGCTGATTTGGTGGTAACCGATGTCTGGGCAAGTATGGGACAAGAAACCGAAAGGCAAAAACGTTTGCAGGACTTCAAGGATTATCGGGTTAGTAAAAAATTAATGGCACACGCAAAATCCGACGCGTTATTTATGCATTGCTTACCCGCGCATCGCGGCGAGGAAGTTGATGACGAAGTCATAGACGGCGCGCAGAGCGTTGTCTGGGAAGAAGCTGGCAATCGCCTGCATACCCAAAAAGCATTACTGGAATTATTAATAACTGATGCAATTTCCGATTGAGTCAGTAGGTCAATCGGCATTTCAATATGTCCGCCCTAACGTGTTACGTCTGTACAATTCAATTCCCCTCCTTTGGAGGGGTGGCGGGCGTAGCCCGACGGGGTGGTTGTTGTGATTCTGCACAATGGCACACCGTTTAATTTTGATATTCGAGGTTGTTAAAAAAGTACCGTCATCGCCTAAACATAACCGTTCGCGCCATTGAATTTATGAAAACGGTAGGGGAGGGCTAACATGGGGCTGTTGAAAAAGTATCTGCATTAGTACATTCCCCTCCTTTGGAGGGGAATTGTGGTGGGGTTAGCGGAGGAGGCCTTCAAGGTAGACTTTTACCTGGGTGTATATGATGAGGGGTCCCACCGCAAAGGTAAAGGTCTCTTCTCGGCTCATGCCGTCCGTTCGGGTTGCGGTAATCCGCACTTGGTATTGACCCACTCGGGTCGGCGTGCCGTGTAGCACTCCGTCTGCTATGCTAAAACCCAAATCCTCGTGGGGCAGTTCGTTCTGCATCTCGTCCATCAGGCTGATGCTGTAGCTCAGGGTCGTCGGGCTACTTAAAATCTCTGCGCCAGCAATGCGGTAATTGGAACCTACCCTGCCACTGGGAATGGCACCCTTGTTATGAACCTTACTGAGGGCAATGCGGACAATCTCTAGATCGTTGCTGACTAACGGGGTGGTGAGGTTTGATACTGTCCCGGTCGTTGCAATAACTTGGAATAGATACTCGGCATCGGCAAGGTCGTCGCTCAGGTCTAGTATCAGTTCGGCATGGGTCGTCGTCGCTCGCACCACGCTATCAATGCTTAACCCCGGCGGGGCATTGCTTAATCTGAAGTCGTCCACGCTGAGCTGTGGTTTCCAACGCGCACCGGCTAAGGTTAATTGCACCGCAGTTTGGCCTTTTCGATACGATAGCTCTTCGCTTGCCACGGCGTCCAGTTGTACTTGGTAGCCGCGTATCTTGAGCTTCCAGTTTCTCAGTGTAATCATCCCGCCTATGGCATTTCTTGCGATCAGCCGCCACGTCCCAGATGGTGCCTCGCCCAAATGCTTGGATGTACCAAAGCGCCAGGCACCGTTGTATCCTCTAGTAATACTCGTCCTTCTAGCTCTAGTCGCAAGTATCGAAATTGTACCTGCCGGTGATATTAACTCAATGCTTAAATCTCGCCATCTGTTAATTCTAAAATCAATCGTCGGCTCCACATGTTCTATGAAGTCAATGTCCGATTGCACCAAGAGGCTACTCTCAACTTGAGTGCCACTGGCATCAACTTGTCTTTGTGCTTCCGCCGCTGTTGCCTGATCAGGTAGATTGACCCAACTCTCTGCCATGCTCACTGCTTGGTATGCGTCCACCACACCAAAGCCGTATTTGTGGTTGAAGCGGTAGCGGGCATTAGGATCGTCGGCAAAAGCACCATACTTGATGCCGGTGGCTTGCCAATCGCTATCGTCGGGGTCGTTGTGTGCTGCTGATGTAGCGAGGATCAACTTGACATCGCGCCAACCGAGGTTCGGGTTGGCTTGGCGCATCAGTGCCACCACACCGCTGACCATTGGAGTGGATAAAGAGGTGCCAGCTCCATAGCTGATATAGCGCCCTCCGCCATAGTTGCCTCTTACAGCTGTTGTAAAAATTCCATATCTAGAGTGCGCATCTATACCTGGGGCACAGACCCATAAACTCGCACCATGATTGGATTCGCCATTGTGCTTGCCTTGATAATCTACGCTACAAGCGGTAACCCCACTATAATGATTTGCCAAAGTATTGTAATTTGTGTTGTAGTCAAGGCCTGCCTGATTTCCGGCTGCCCATACATAGACGGTACCTTTGCCGTAGAACCCTTCGCGTAGCCCAGTCTCTACTGCCTTAAAAATCATATTACTGATATTACCAAACTGTGATGTGCTATAGCTGTGATTAGAAACCGCAGTTATCTTGCTGTTGCGGGTTCGCCTGTTAATACGAGCTGCTAACGTCCCCCCCCCCCCCCTACTCAAGATAAAAAACTTCGCCAGTGGTGCCACACCCCTGATACCAGTGCCGTTGTAGCCACGGGCTGCGGCAATACCGGAAACCCAGACACCATGACCAGGACCAGATTGATTATCGGGGTTATGGATATGAAAGTTTTGATTGTTGTAATCGTAGCTACATTCGCTGACATAGTTAGGACCTAAATCGGGATGATTAGGGTCTATATCTTCATCCACTATCGCAATATAGGTGCCTTCGCCTCGGTAGCCTCTCTCCCATACCGGCTCTACATTGATATGGATAGATGAGGTTGTGGAATATGTGATCAGCACTTTATCTGTTTTTGGATCAAATACCCCTATAGGTCTAGAAGCAGTGCCGTGCAAATACCATTGGAACCTATAAAAAGTGTCGCCCCTATTGGTATTGACTACCTCCGCTGGCTCAGCTTTTGCACGCTGCACGCGGTCCGAACATTCCTGCTCGGAGGGTTGCAGGTTTGGCAGTGTGTTTGTTCCTTGTGCGATGCCGAGCTGTGCAATCGCCAGCAGAGGTATTGAGATTAAGATTTTTAAGTGTACTGATTTCAATACGATCCCCCATTAGGTTCAATGTTGACTAAAACCATATTATATACCCATAAAATTGTAAAAATTACTGCCATTGCATGAACCTAACCGCTTGCGCCATTTGGTTTTGGTTCTCATAAATTGGGTGGTGTACGAAAGATAATGTACGACAAGCAACCATGCTGAGGTTCTGCACAATGTCACGCCGATTGACCTACTGGCTCAATCGGCGGTTCTACTTGTGCAAGTGCGTCGCGTTTCGGGAGGGCATGTGGGACTGTTGAAAAAGTAACGTCATCACTCAAACGTAACCGCTTGCGCCATTGAATTTATGATAACCAACTGTAGGGGAGGGCTAACATGCCCTCCCTAAAGTACCGTTCTGCACTATTCCAACCGCTATGCGCCACTTGGTTTTGGTTCCCATAAATTGGATGGCGTACGACTTTATTTGTGCAGACACAACGCGTTACGGGAGGGCATGTTAGCCCTCTCCTACCGTTTGCGTGAATTTTATAGATGAATGGATTGTTTGTGCGAAGATAACGCGTTAGGGAGGTTACCATGATTTAATGGCACGTGGCGAGTTTGTACAGACACGACACAACCACCCCGTCAGATAAAACCGCCGATTGAGCCGGTAGGTCAATCGGCGTGACGTTGTGCAGAACCTCAACATGATTGCTAAACGCATGTATTACAAAATGCATAAGCCTGCCACCCCTCCAAAGGAGGGGAATTGTGCAAAGGTTAGCGGAGGAGGCCTTCGAGGTAGACTCTTACTTGGGTGTATATGATGAGGGGTCCTACCGCAAAGGTAAAGGTCTCTTCTCGGCTCATGCCGTCCGCTCGGGTTGCGGTAATCCGCACTTGGTATTGACCCACTTGGGTCGGCGTGCCGTGTAGCACTCCGTCTGCTATGCTAAAACCCAAATCCTCATGGGGCAGTTCGTTCTGCATCTCATCTATCAGGCTGATGCTGTAGCTCAGGGTCGTCGGGCTACTTAAAATCTCTGCGCCAGCAATGCGGTAATTGGAACCTACCTTGCCACTGGGAATGGTGCCCTTGTTATGAACCTTACTGAGGGCAATGCGGACAATCTCTAGATCGTTGCTGACTAACGGGGTGGTGAGGTTTGATACTGTCCCGGTCGTTGCGATAACTTGGAATAAATACTCGTCATCGGCAAGGTCGTCGCTCAGGTCTAGTATCAGTTCGGCATGGGTCGTCGTCGCTCGCACCACGTTTTCAATACTCAACCCTGGCGGGGCATTGCTTAATCTGAAGTCGTCCACGCTGAGCTGCTGTTTCCAGTGCGCACCGGCTAAGGTTAATTGCACCGCAGTTTTGCCTTCTAAGTACGATAGCTCTTCGCTTGCCACTGCGTCCAGTTGTACTTGGTAGCCGCGTATCTTGAGCTTCCAGTCTCTGAGTGTAATCATCCTGCCTGCGGTATTTCTTGCAATCAGCCGCCAAGTCCCAGACGGTGCTTCACCCAAATGTTTGGATGAACCAAAGCGCCATGCACCGTTGTGTCCAGAGTCACCATGTATACTAGTTTCATCGGTATAGCTTCTTGCAAGTGTTGAGATTGTGCCTGCTGGTGATATTAACTCTATAATCAAATTCCTCCATCTGTTAATACTAAAGTTAATCGTCGGCTCCACATGTTCTATGAAGTCCATGTCTGATTGTATTGAGAGGCTACTCTCAACTTGAGTGCCATTGGCATCAACTTGTCTTTGTGCTTCCGCTGCAGTTGCCTGCGGAGGCAGGTTGATCCAATCTTCTGCCATGCGCACCGCTTGATATGCGTCAACCAAACCAAAGCCGTATTTGTGGTTGAAGCGGTAGCGTCCGTCAGGGTCATCGGCAAAAGCACCGTATCTGATGCCGGTTGGTTTCCAATCGCTATCCTCAGGGTCGTTATGCACTGCTGAGGCAGCAAGGATCAACTTGACATCGCGCCAGCCGAGGTTTGGGTTGGCTTGACGCATCAGTGCCACCACACCGCTGACCATCGGTGCCGACAAAGAAGTCCCGCTGCCTAGACTGGTGTAAAGTCCTCCACCATAATTAGCACTTACATCAGTAGGATGCGATTTTATGTCGGTTGTGAAAATTTGATAGTCAATATAAGGATCATCGGCATCTGAATTGGGTGTACAAAGCCATAGATTTGCACCAGGCTCAGACCCGCCATTATGCCTGCCTTGATAATCTACACCACATACCGTGACTGATGTATGATAATTCTTATAGGTGTCGTAATTTGAATTGTCACCTGAGTCTCCACGATTCCCAGCAGACCACACATACACCGTGCCTTTGCCATAAAATCCTTCGCGTACCCCAGTCTCCATTGCCATAAACCGCATCATACTTCTATATCCAAAAGCACCTGCACCATAGCTGTGGTTAGAAACCGCAGTTATCTGGTCATTGCGAACATAACGGTTATTGCTATCTCGACTTGTACCCCCCCCCCCACCTAAAAGAAAAAACTTTGCCAACGGTGCCACACCTCTGACACCAATGCCGTTATATCCACGCGCAGCAGCAGTGCCAGAAACAATAACACCATGTTTGCGAGGCACATTCTTATTGTTGTAATCATAACTACATTCGGTAGCAAGATTGGGCTTTAGATCCGGATGGTTAAAATCTATCTCACTATCCACTATCGCAATGTAGGTGCCCTCTCCTCTATAACCTTTTTCCCATGCTTTCTCTACATTGATATGGATAGAACGGGTCGTGGAATTTTCATTAAGATCATTGCCTCTTCTTTGATGAGCAGTAGCCGTACCGGACAGATGCCATTGGAATCTATAGAAAGTATCACCCCTACTAGTATCCACCACCTCTGGTGGCAGGGCTTGGGCGCGTTGCACGCTGTCCAGACATTCTTGCTCGGAAGGCTGCAGGTTCGGCAGTGGTCCCGTTCCTTGTGCGATACCGGTATGTGCAATCGCCAGTAGAAGTATTGAGATTAAGATTTTTAAGTGTATTGATTTCAATACAATCCCCCATTGAGGTTGAATGTTTACAAAAACCATATTATATACCTACAGGGTTGTGAAAAATTATCGCCATTGCATTAATATAACCGCTTGCGCCCTTGAATTTATGATAACCAACTGTAGGGGAGGGCTAACACCCTAATTCTGCAATAGAAAACCGTAAAAGGTCGCATGCCTTTATATTGCAACACTCTCAAGCAAATTACGATCTCACCCATTGGGTGAAACAAAATCTATTAATCTTTTTTATTAATTTATTACCTAAAACTCTGTACAAATCCTTATTTTTATGTTACTTTAGGGACTATTTATTAACCCAAAAATAGCGGAGGTATTATGGCAAAAAAAGACCCAAAAAAGCAACACGATAAGCACCAACTAGCGGCGGATGGTCTGTGCGCTACTACTGAGGAATTGACTGCGCGCGGTGGCTTGTTGCTAGTCATTAAAGTGTTCAAAGCACTCAAACTTAAGAAACTTGCAGATATCGTATTTAGGCGACCGCGTAGCAATCGTGGCTACCTCAATGGCGACATTCTAACGACACTGGTGGCGATGCAAAACGAGGGTGCGAAATGTCTGAGCGATGTGTCGCGTTTGCACAAGGAAAGCGGATTGCTCAAGCTGATTGGTATTAGCAAGATACCGGGAGCCAATACCTTATCGCGGTGGTTGCATCGTCAGGGTCGAGCGGGTGTGGATTTAATTAACAAGCTCAATCAGAAAGTGATTGCTGCCACCTTACAGTATCGCAAGGTCAAGGAGGTGACTTTGGATATTGATGCGACGCTGATAGAGACTGAGAAAGCCAGTGCCACACGCACCTATCAGAACCACCGAGGTTTCTCGATGATGGTCGGCACGCTAGTTGAGGTCGGTCAAGTGATTGCCACCCAGTTGCGCCACGGCTATGTGTCGCCGAACTTTGACAATATCGGTTTCATCAAGATGTGCCGAAAGCTGTTGCCGAAGGGTATCCGCCTCAAGTGCGTGCGCAGTGATTCCGCCGGCTATCAACACAAAGTGATTGACTATCTCATCCGCTGTCACATTGAGTTTGTTATTCGTGCGGCAATGAACCCGGCGATTAGTCGCGCCATTGCGGCATTGTCGGGGGCGGATTGGCAACGCTTGCGATATAAAGACGGCAGTGTGTCGAACCACCAGTGGGTTGCTCGTCTTAAGTACCAGATGTATCGTAGCGACTATGTAATTGATCTCGTCATCCAACGCACCCTTAGGCCACTGCCATTCCAGAAAAAACGGGCTGCCAAGTTGCTGGGTCGGCAACCGGTGTTGGAACTGTTTGTTGATGATACTGATCAGTATGACTATCATGCCATTGCCACGAATATCAAAGGACTCAACAACTCCGAGATTGTCCACTTGTATAATCAACGCGGTGAGCATGCGGAGAACCGTATTAAAGAGTTGAAAACGGACTTTGCTGCCGGTCGTACACCCTGTAGTGATTTTTCAGCCAATGCGCTGTATGTTGCCGTATGTGCGTTATCTTTCAATGTGTTTGCACTGATGCGCCACGGTTTACCGCCCAAGATGCGTCATGCCAGAGCGTCAACATTGCGAGTGGATTTGTTTGATTTGGCTGGGAAGATTGTATACCATAGTCGGCAATGGAAACTCAAACTACCAGACGGTTATCTTAGTTTGTTGAGCCGAGCTTTGGCAACCTTACGCGAGCATCTGGGTGAGGTCTTGCCAGACCTGCACTTCCCATTGATACAGTCAGACTAGTATCTCAGTTTTTAACACACATCAACTTAAGCCGCATTCGCGGTGATGGCTACGCCTACGCTAATGCGAGAGGCGAGAGCATTTTTCTAGTATATTTGGGTGTCAATGATGATTTTTTCATTGCATCTGGCAATGATTTAATCATCAAGTTTCAGTTTTAGGCGATTGACCTGATAATTTGGCAGGAAATTGTCTATCGCGTACGATTTTGATTCTCTATTGACGATTTTCGATAACATGCCCTCCCTAAAGTACCGTTCTGCACGAACAGAATCGCTTGCGCCACTTAGTTTTGGTTCCCATAAATTGGATGGCGTACGAAGGATAATGTACGACAAGCAACCATGCTGAGGTTCTGCACAGCGTCACGCCGATTGACCTACTGGTTCAATCGGCGGTTCTACTTGTGCAGACGCAACGCGTTCGGGAGGGCATGTGGGACTGTTGAAAAAGTATCTGCATTGGTACATTCCCCTCCCGTGGAGGGGTGGCAGGCGAAGCCTGACGGGGTGGTTGTTAAGGTTCTGAACACTGTTACGCCGATTGACCTACTGGCTCAATCGGCGGTTCTATTTTTCAACAGCCCCATGTTAGCCCTCCCCTACCGTTTGCGTGAATTTTATAGATGAATGGATTATTTGTGCGAGGGCAACACGATCGGGTGGTTTGGGTGTGCATTGTATCAACACACAATATTGTGCAAGTACTGGGCAAATGGTTCCCATAAACGAAATGAATGAATGGATTGTTTTTGCAGACACAACGCGTTCGGGCGGATATATAAATCCGCCCCTACGGTTTTCGTAAATTTGATGGCGCAAGCGGTTAGATATCGTGCGAGTACTCGGCAAATGGTTTGCATAATTGGGTGGCGCGTGGCGGTTGAGTTTGTGCAGGCATGACGCATTAGGGCGGATATATAAATCTGCCCCTACGGCATATGAAATACTTTTTCAACAGCTCAATTTATCCATTTTGTTTACGCGTAACCATGATTTGGTGGGTGGGCATTTTAATTGTCGGCGCAGTCTTCGTTGTTTTGTGTTCTGATCGTGCTTCTTATTGGTTGGTTGCCATATCCTATCAATCGACAAATCGGGTTGTCGTTTGTTATTCTCTCGGCTACATCGTTGACGATCACATAGCTGTCTTTGATCATTCCCATATAATTGTCACCAGCTATTCCAGCAGCATCACTTTGGGTAGCAGTTATAGTGCCGCTTGAATAATAACTTCTTGTGATTTGACCTGTAAATTCACTCGAACCATTTGAGCCGACAACCCCGCCAATGTTGTCCGCTCCACTTACATCACTTTTGTTTGAGTAGCTATCAGTTATGCTTCCTTCATTGACTCCTGCTATGCCACCTACGTTTTTACTTCCGTTGACATCGCCGTTGACATCACTGTAGTTTATTAGTCCTTGGTTGGTGCCGACCAGTCCACCTACATTATCCTTTGCCATAATGTTTACTTTCCATAAACCAATGGCGGTTATCGTGCTGTTGCTTGTATAACCGAATAGACCGACATGGTCTTCTGTAGGTCGGTTAATCATCAGATTGGAGATGGTGTAATAGTTGCCGTTAAAGATGCTGGTGAAAGCTGTGTAATCATCACTACCAATCGGATCCCAGCCTGCATTCTTTGTCCATGTCACTTTGTTCAGTGTTGAACTATAACTGGCATTGTTTTCAAAATCCAAGTGTGTATCCAATTCGTAGCCAATGCACCCAGTTGTTGGACAGCCTTGGGTGATTAAAGTGGCATCGGCAGTCTCTTGGTAGCCGGTGCCGTCCATCTGATAGCGGATTGCGTTGAGTTCTTCCAATGTAGATACTTCTATGAGTCCATCGCCGTCTCTATCTATATCTATGTAAGTGATACTGGTGGATGTCGTCGTCTCATTGTGGCCTTGACCGTCGGTATAACTTATTAGCACGCGATATTCGGTGTTATCTAGAGTGCCTTTGGGAATCATATACACCACCACATCAGTACCAGTAGTTGCCCATACAGCTTGGGTACTGTGTTTGCTTTGCCATTGATAGGTGATGGTATTTCTATCTATTCCACCATCTGGGTCTGTACCAAGTAAGCCGGGTGCGGTTAGGGTCAGGGCATTTTCATTTATTTCCGGTTGCAATAATGATTCGGTTATCGTACCGTTATTGATTTTGTTGATCGTCAATGTTGCTCGTGCAATGCTTGACACTGGTTTGCCAGCTATGTCAATGGTTGCCGTCACCATCATAATGATTTCGCTGGTTGAGGTGTCTCTCGGCACATAATCTTTCGGGATGGTCACGGTGATTTCATTCGTTACCGCTGATGACGACAGTGCTTTTCCTGTTTGCTGTTGCCAGTTGTAGCTAATTGAGAAAGCATTCAGTCCTAGGTTGACCAAATTAGCCTTTAGTGATGTTGATGAGGGAGTGGCACCTTCGTCAAATGTCTTTGCATCCATGTTTATGTCAAAAGTTTCTTTCGTCAATGTGTATGTGAGTGTCCGGTTATCTTCCGCTACGGTGATAGTGATAGAACCACTGGTATCAGTGGTCGTGGAGACTACGGCATCCAACGAGATTGCGGTTGGGGTGGTTTGAATGTGTTCTACCTTGTTGCCTACCAGCATGGTATAGTCGTACTTGTTGCTTGCAAACGGCTCCAGCAGTGCTACGTTTTTCGGCAATTTTACAGATGATAGACCTAAGCGTTGACCGCTGGTCAATTTACCGCAATGGTCTGGTGTATCTCTCTCTGGACACAAAGATTCTACAATTTCTCGTTGATTTTCCGATAAATCCTCGCAGTAGTTTGTGCCACCCACCTCTATGCATTGTGGATTTGCGTATTTGAGTGTTGGGTATTGTTGGTCGGTGCCGAAATCCCATACCTCGGTACTCCATTCGCTATAAAGGTTTGTGTCGGTGGGAAGCGACTTCAGAGCGCGAGCAGAAACACCAACCCCGTTGGTATTAGTTGGCGTGAAAGTAGTGGTTGTCTCCCAATAGCTGTTGGTGATAAAACTACTATTATCAGAACCGACTAAACCACCTATGTTACTCCTTCCCGTCACCGTTGCCCGAGCATAGCTATTATGAATTTGACCTGCCTGATGTGCCCCGACTAAACCACCTATATATCCTCTTCCGTTTACATCACCTGCCGCATAGCTGTTTGACACAATACCCTGGTTGAGACCAATTAGACCTCCTACGGAATACCCTTTATTGTTATCAGTTTTCCCCACTACACGGGCAATCGCAAAGCTGTTGATGACTTTGCCTTTGATATTTTTATTGATATCACTGGTATTAACACCAACTAAACCACCTACTTTTTGTCCTGTTCCGATTATTTTATTGACAGCACTACTGCTATCGCCACTAATGCTACTATTGATGATGATGCCGCCGACGCTTTTACCAACCAGCGCACCTACATAGTCGCTACCATTGATATCTACTTTATATAAATCAATTCCGTCAATCACTGCGTTGCTATTTATCATACCGAATAAGCCTACAAAATGCCTGGTAGAGCTACTTATCATCAGGTTGGAAATCGTATGCCCATTGCCCTTAAAGATACTGCTAAAAGACTCCGACATATTGCCTATTGGTTCCCAGCCTTCACCAGTTGTCCATTCCATTTTATTTAACGGAGCATTGCGATAGCTTCCATTATCGGTGAAGTCCAAGTCTCTAATTAATTCGTAGCCTTTGCAACCGTCTACAGGACAACCGGCGGTGATCCTCATGGTTGATGCACTTTCTCTATAACCTGTACCATCCAACTGATAGCGAATCGCATTGAGTTGTTCCAGTGTTGAAATGTCTATTAAGCCGTCGTTGTCTTGATCTATGTTTCTGTAGATGACGACATTTGATATTGTTGTTTCAGCGTAATCTTGTCCATCGGTATAACTTATTTGCACACGGTATCGTGTTGTGTCAGTCGTGCTTTGCGGGATTTTATAGCTATGGGTATCAGAGACACTAACTTCTTTGCCGTCACTGTCTAATCGTTGCCATTGATAGTTTATTTCGGATTCGGATGGCATTCCATCAGGGTCGAGTTGTGTAATAGAGGCGGTTAGGGTCGTGCCTGTTAAGGTTGCAGTGATTTGGGCAGATCCGTTGTTTCGCTTTCTCACGGTTAGTTCAATGTCATTACGAATATCAATGCCTTTATCATTACGAACTGCTAAAATTAGGTTTAGTTTTCGAGACGTCTGATTCTTTTCCACAAAATTCTCAGGCACCCGATAAGTCGGACCCTTTGCAAATGTTTTGGGGAGTGGAAAGATCCGTTGCCATTGGTATACTGAAGTTGATGAAGTGTTTCTAACATCAGGTCTATATTCCCCACCTTCATAAATATCTCTTTGGCCAGGCCCTATTTCAGGAAGTTTGCCCAGATCCTCATTGCCAGGAGCAAACCTATTATGTTTCACCGTCACGGTGTATTGTGTTGCCTGATTACCGTTAGATACGGTGATGGTGATTATGGTGCGACCGGTTATCGTTAGTGGGATCGTCGCATTAACAGTCCCAATCCCTGAGATTGTGCCGGTGGTGTTGGCGGCAACAAGTATAGGTTCGTCATCAGGTGCTTCTGCGTCCAGCACAATCTCGTCCACATTAAACGCTACATTAACATCGTATTCTAATATCCCCGGACTGAATGTCGGAGAAAGCGTGCTAGTGGATATTGCAAGCTCTGTTAAAAATACCGCCCTTAGGTTGGGCAATGATACCTTGCACTTCGGGAGCAGGGGATTGTCCCTGCAATCACGATCGTCTCTGCCGTCTCTCGCATATTTGAGTGCCGGGTATTGCTCAGTCGTGCCGAAATACCAGTTCACCTCACTCCAATCATAATAAATATCAGTATCGGCAGTTCCTGGTTTAGTCGGCAATTTCAGCTCCACCGTGGTTTTACTTGTGCCACCAGCACTCGTCATTATTCCACTAGTATCCGTATTCCAGTAGCTATAGTCAACCATGCTGTTATCATTATCATTATTTGCGCCGACTAATCCGCCTATGTCGGTTGTGGTTTCCACGTCAACAGACCCAATCGCATAACTATTTCTGATTTTACCTCCCTCTTCGTTCAAGCCCACTAATCCACCGACTTTAGCATTCCCTGAAACCATGCCCTCTGTCGCATAACTATCGCTGATATTCCCCCCTCTATTGCGACCCACCAAGCCACCGATATGAATTCCTGCACCTAGACCGTTGCTTTTCACATCGCAACTTGAATAGCTATTAGCAATGCTCCCACCTGCTAAGTTGGTGCCGACTAAGCCACCCATGTTGTCCAGCATTCCCTCTACCATTCCGGTTGTATAGCTATTGCGAATCTCGCCACTATTGCCACCTGCTAAACCACCGACACGCCAATCTCCCATTACATCCACATCCAATAAGCCGATATTACGGATACTAGAATTGGCTCCTGTGTTACCGAATAACCCTGTATTGTTATTAGTGCGTCTATTGATACGCAAATTAGATATCGTATAGCCGTTGCCTTCAAAGGTGCCAGTAAAAGGATTATATTTACTCCCAATCGGTTGCCAGCCTAAGTCTGTAGTCCACTCAGTGTTCACGCTTCCCGTTTGATAATGTTCAGGGTTGTTAAAGTCTAAGTCTTGTATCAATTCATAACCGCTGCACATACCCTCCGGACAACCTGTCGCAATTCTATGCGATGTATCGCTTTCTCTATAGCTCGTACCATCCAGTTGATAGCGGATTGAATTCAGTTGCTCTAAATTATTGATATCTATTAAGCCATCACCATCGCTATCGACATCTTCTTTATAAGCATAGTAATTCAGATATAGGGTATGTTGAACAGTCGTGGCAGAGCTGCCGTTGTTGACTGCTATGTTGATCTTGGTGATGCCGTTTGCATCTAATTGTATTGAACTACTCGTAGTGCCACTGACATCACGCCATACATTATTGTTATCATCAGTAATAGAAATCATAGCATCCGGGTTGAGTGCTCTGGGTATTAACTGGATTTCGTTTGTTTTGCTGACTACCGTGCCTCTGTAGATTGGCTCTGCAGCAGCAAAAATTGGCGATAGATTGCCTCCGACTATTAGTAATTTATCCAAGCCTCTAGCGATAGGTGATAATAGGTCTCCGCATATCGGTAAACTCGTTGGATCTGCGTCTCTCTCACGGCAGGTAGGATTATTTTCATCGTCACCTCGCACATATTTGAGTGCTGGGTATTGCTGGTCAGTGCCGAAGTCCCAATTATCATTATCATTATCATTCCAACCACGATATATTCCGGATGCCGCCATAGGTTTTTGCAGTTGCTCTGTGGTCTTACCTTCGCCACCGGCACTGTCTGTTATGCCACTCGTTTCCTTATCCCAGTAGCTCGCTTCAACTCTCAAACTGCCAGTCTTTACGCCGACTAAACCGCCGGCACGATTGTCTCCCAAGCGTATAGACCTTGGGTTAGCGTAGCTGTTGACAATTTGACTGTTGCCACTACTCAGACCAACCAAACCACCCACTGAGGAATCACCATAAACATCACCGCTTGCAAAGCTGTTGATGATTTTTCCACTCGCTAGTTCACCGACTAAACCGCCAATTTCAAATCCTGTTATTACATTACCTGAGGCATAACTATTACGAATCATCCCATAGTTATGACCCACTAAACCACCTGACTTTTTTCGCCCTGAAATCTCAGCAAAACTGTAGCAGTTAGTTATTATTCCCGTACGTTGGTTATTACCCACCAGCCCACCCACGCCTTGACCATAAAGTATCGCCTGTCCGTAGCTCACCTCTCCACTGGTATGACTGTTCGTAATCTTCCCTCTATTGATGCCGGCTAAGCCACCTATATGATTATTTCCATTGACAGACACATCCAATACACCGATATTGGATATCCTTGCGCCCTCGCCTACCACACCAAATAAGCCCAGTTGGCTGGAGAACGGTCTATCAATCATCAGATTAGATATGGTGTGGCTGTTGCCTTCAAAGATTGCGGTAAAAGGATTGATGGTGCTTCCGACTGGTTGCCAACCCTTGCCCGTAGCCCATGTCGCTTCGCTTGCACTCTCGTTGAAGTCTAAATCTTTCACCAATTCGTAGCCGCTACAGACGTTATTAGGACAACCCGTGGTGATAAGCAGCATATTCCTCCCAGCCCTGTAGCCAGTGCCATCAAGCTGATAGCGCATTGCATCCAGTTTCTCTAAACTATCAATCTCTATTAAACCATCACCATCGCTATCAATCCTTCTCTTTTTATAGTAAGTCAGATATAGATCATATCTAATATCCGGCAGTGTTCCTGGATTATTAACCTTAATGATGATGTGGGTGGGGATTGTGCTTAACAAGATGTGGCGACTTTGGCCACCGCTGATTAGATTAGAACGCCGTGACATACCATTAACGCTGATAGAAACTGTCGCACTACTATTTACTGTAGTTGGTATTATCCTAATTCTATTTGTGTTGCTTATAAATGTTCCTCTATAGCTTGCTATTGAAACATCAAATGTCGGCGACAATTCGCCTCTCACTAATTGCAACTTACTCAAACCATATCGTAGGGCAGGAAGTATTAAATTACCACACTTTGGTAAATCTGCTTTAGCCTCTCCTTCATTGCGACAGGTAGGATTATTTGCATCGCTATTTTCGCTATCTCTATCACTATATTTAAGAATAGGATATTGATTACTACCACCAAAATGCCAATTCTTCTCACTCCAGTGACGATATATCCCGACCGCCGCCGTAGGTCCTTGCAGGTCAGTTTTGAGCTTGCCTTCACCATCGGCACTGGTTTCCTGACCGCTAGTCTGTTTATCCCAATAGCTATCGTCAGCCATGCTGTCATTACTGCGCCTGCCTATTAGTCCACCTATATAGGAGCTAGTTCTCCCAGTGACAGACCCAGTTGCATAACTGTTGAAAATTTTACCCGATTGCTCGTGTAGACCGACTAAACCACCGACTATACTATTGCCCATAACTGCACCAGTTGCATAACTATCGGTGATGGTTGCATTCCTATTGCTACCCACCAAACCACCGATATGAGTCCCTTCATCAATACCAGTGTTTCTCACTAGGCAACTTGAATAGCTATTGGCAATAAATCCGTCTTTCATATTGGCACCCACCAAGCCACCTAGATCCTCTTTTAATCCCTTTACTGTTCCGGTGGTATAGCTATTGCGAATCTTGCCTCTATTTCCTCCAACTAAACCACCAACACGCAAATCCCCTACTATATACACCTGCAATAAACCAATATTATTGATTTTAGCATCGGCTCCCGTATAACCCCAAAGCCCTCTATCGCGACCTGTACGATTAATGCTTAGATTAGAAATCGTGTAGCCATTGCCCTCAAAAATACCGGTGAAAGGATTACTTTGATCCCCAATGGGTTGCCAGCCTAAATCTGTAGTCCATACCACTTGGTTAGACATTGCATCATAACTTGCAGCATCGTTAAAGTCTAAGTTTTTTGTCAATTCATAACCTCTGCATATACCCTCAGGACAACCCTGCGTGATTTTAGGCATCGTCTCGCTTTCCCTGTAGCCAGAGCCATCGAGTTGATAGCGGATTGCATCCAGTTGCTCTAGACTATTGATTTCTATTAGACCGTTGTTGTTGCTATCAACAGCTTCGCCTTGATAAGCATAGTAATTCAGATAGAGGGTATATTGGACAGTTGTGGCAGAGCTACCATTATTGACTTCTATGTTGATCTTAGTGATATCAGTCGTGCTTAACGAGGTTGTGGTACTGAGAGTATCACTACTTAAATAGCTATTTAGTAATACATCATCAACGATAATGGAAATCGTAGCACTAGAGTTTAGTGCTTTCGGTCTTAATCGGATCTCCGATGTTCCATCAAATACCACTACCGTTCCTCTATAGATTAGCTCTGCAGCGGTAAAACTCGGCGATAGATTTCCTCCTAATGTCTGTAATTCACTCAGACCTCTACCTATAGGTGATAATAGGTCTCCGCATATTGGTAAACTCGTTTCAGCTTCTTCTCTTTCACGACAGGTAAAATTACCTGAACTGCCATGCTTCACATATTTAAGCACTGGGTATTGCTTGCTGGTGCCGAAATCCCAATTATCATTATCACCATTCCAGCCAAGATATATTCCGGTTGCCGTCATAGGTTCTTGCAGTTCCACTGTAGTTTTGCTTGTACCATCGGCACCTGTCGTTATTCCACTGGTTTTCGTATCCCAATAGCTGTCAGTGATACGACCTCCAGTTTTTGTGCCAACTAAACCTCCAACACGAGAGGGCATTGCTAGGCTTTCAACTTTTCCCATCGCATAGCTGTTTTTGATAGTGCCGCGCCATATATAACCAACTAATCCCCCTACATCAGAGTTAAGACGACCTAGGACATGTCCTGTAGCATAGCTGTTTTCAATGGTTCCAAAATTCCGACCGACTAAACCGCCTGCATCAACAGAACCATATAGAGCTTCAACTTTTCCTGAAGCATAGCTATTTTTAATAGTTCCGTAATTCCGACCAACTAAACCGCCTGCATTAGCACTATGATGAGCCCAAACATCTGCTGTAGCATAGCTGTTCGTGATGCCACCGTAATAATTATAACCAACTAAACCACCTGTATCAGAAATACCAGCACCCCAAACATTTCCTGTCGCATAACTGTTCGTTATGCGCCCGTAGTTATTATAACCAACTAAACCGCCTGCATCTGAAGCATGACTGCCTCTAACAACTTTCATAACATAACTGTTCGTGATGCTACCATGATTATTAAAACCGACTAAACCACCTACATAAGAACGAGTTCCTCTACCTGTAACAGAACCTGTTGCGTAGCTATCGGTGATACTACCATGAACATTATAGCCGATTAAACCACCTACATAAGAACGAGTTCCTCTACCTGTAACAGAACCTGTTGCGTAGCTATCGGTGATACTACCATGAACATTATAGCCGATTAAACCACCTACATGAGAGTTAGTTCCGCTACCTGTAACAGAACCTGTTGCGTAGCTGTCGGTGATACTGCCATAATGATTATAACCAACTAACCCGCCTACATCATTATTCCCTCCAACGTTTACATCCAGTAAACCAACATCAGAAATGCTAGCCTCTCTTACCATATAACCGAACATGCCTATATTATCAGTGTAAGGTCTGTTAATCATCAGATTAGAGATTGTATGACCATTGCCGTTAAATATTGCGCTGAAAGCATTAGAGGAAGAGTTGCCAATTGGTGTCCAGCCCCCTCCCGTCGTCCATTCGCTTTTTTTTGTTGAGGCAAGGCGATAGCTATCATTTTCATTGAAGTCTAGGTCCCTTACCAACTCAAAACCGTTGCAACCCTCTTCAGCGCAACCTGTGGTGATTTTAGTCGCTGACCTACTCGCTTTGTAGCCTGTGCCGTCTGGCTGATAGCGGATCGCATCCAAGCCATCTAGATCACATATTTCTATCAAGCCGTTGTTATCATCATCTATATCGTTGTTGCCGTTGCAGTCAAAAAATGCAGGGGGTGATGTGTTCTGCGTAGACATCATTCTTTGCGGTACGGCATCTTTAGGATAGGGCACCTCCTCTGAGGCAGCACCTCTGAGAAGGCCTGTAAAAGCCGTCTTTAGGCTATAGACTATCGCCTCGCCGGTGGCGAGGGTCTGGTAGCCTTGTCCATCAGTGTAGCTGATTAGCACGCGATACTCAGTGTACCATTCTGTCAAAACTGAAATAGTGTGGGTTTGCTCCGTTGCCTCATCTATATCTGCCCATTCAACATCGGCACCCGGAGGGCGATGTTGCCACTGATAGGCAAAGCTCTTGCCTTCGCCGTCCGGATCTTCGCTGAGGTCTATCTCCGGTGCAGTTAATTCTAATAGACTTAGGCTCGGAGAACCAACCGCAATATTGCCGTTGTCTCTTTTAGCAATCACCAAGCTGAAATTTTTGTTGAAGGTTGTTTTGCCATCAGTGACTTCTATGCTGAATCCTAGCTTGGCATAGTCCTCATTCATCGGCACATAGTCTTCGGGTATAGACAAAAAGAGGGCCGCTCTCTCGTTGTCGGTTCCTGACAATAGCGTTTTGCCAGTGGTTTGCGTCCAGCGATAGTTTACTTGGTCTTCCGGCGCATCCAGACTGTGGAAAGCATCCAATATAATTAGTTCACCTTCGTCTATCGTCTCATCAGGGATGCCGAAAATGGTTATTCCTTGCAAATGGTTGACCGTGAATCGGTATTGTACCGGTCTTTGGTTTGGTGCTGAAACTTCTATCGTAATGCTCGTATCCTTGTCCACTGTAATCACTGCACTGCTCGTGCTGACGGCTAAGCCGTTGCTACTGATGCGGATTGTGCTGTCGGGGTTACTCGCTATTGGGGTTAGTTGCAGTTGTGTTATTCGAGGGCTGATATCAAGTTGATAGTTTAGTTTGGTGGGGTTGAAGGTCGGGCTTAACTCCACTTGTTCTGAAAACATGATGCGCTCAAGGCTGGCATGTTGTCCGAGTAATAGGGTGCCACAGTTCGGCAAGGTCTGCCCAGGACCGCACGCCGGGTTATCAGGGTCGGAACCCGTTGCGTATTTCAGAATCGGGTATTGCTCGGCTGTGCCGAAATCCCAATTCGCAGTACTCCACTTGTAATACGGTTTGTTTGAGTCATCGTCCTGCGCGTTTTGCGATTGTAATTCGCTTGCCGATAAGCCTACGCCTCCGGTGTTCTGTTGTAGCTTGTTAGTTGTCTTATCCCAATAACTACGGGTGATGGTGCCACCGACATTGATGCCAACCAAACCGCCGATGTAGCGTTTTCCTGATGTCTTGGCACTGACATAGTTGCCTACCAATTTGCCCAAATTACTGATGCCGACCAAACCACCAATGTCCTCGCTACCCGACACACTGCCGGTCGTGTAGCAGTTGCTGATTGTGCCTTGCGAGTTGTTGCCGGCCAAGCCACCGACATGGTTGGCTGCGCCGACTACGCCACCCATCGCATAGCTGTTGGTGATTGAACCACTGCTTGTGCCAACCAAGCCACCGACACCATTGCCCTCACCAAACACTTCGCCGTTCGCATAACTGTTGGTAATTAAACCACTACTACTGCCTGCAAGCAAACCGACCTCTACACCTTTGCCGACCACTCGACCACTGACATAACTATTGCTGATATCCCCACCTACACTCTTGCCGACTAAACCACCGACTTGGCTATGCCCGGTTATCTCCGCATTGAGTAGCCCAATACCACTAATCTTTGCACTGCTTCCTATCTGTCCGAATAAACCCACGCCACTCTCACCCGGTCTGTTGATCATCAAGTTGTATATCACATTAGGGGTGGAACCGTTGTTGGTCTTGAATATTGCAGTGAACGGATGGGTTGCATCACCAATAGGCTGCCAGCCGGTACCGTCAGTCCAGCGTTTTAGGTTTGCGATGTCCTGATAGCTGTCGGCACTGTTGAAGTCTAAGTCTAGTGTTAACTCATAACCCTTACAACCACCGGGCGCACAACCGGTAGTAATCTCCACTGCGGTCTCGCTTAACTGCAAACCACTGCCATCCAGCTGATAGCGCATTGCATTTAAGGTTTCCATATTGTAGACCTCAATTAGACCATCGTCGTCTTTGTCTACATCAATATAAGTTTGGGCGGGTAGGTTCGTGCTGAATAGCAAAAGTATTATAACTATGAGGGGATTCATAATTGCCTCCTATTTTGAAAAGAATTTTAGGTTTACTAATTCCATCCCTCCTTGGACAGATCATTCTTTATGGACAAATTACCCTTCGTGGATAAATTAGATTTATGTTAGGCGATTTTTAATCTTGCGTCAAGAGGTTATTCGGGGCTGTTGAAAAAGTACCGACATTGCAAGACCCCAACCGCTTGCGCCATTGAATTTATGAAAACGGTAGGGGCAGACTTATATGTCTGCCCTAAGATACCGTTTCGCACAAATACAACCGCTATGCGCCATTTGGTTTTGGTTCCCATAAATTGGATGGCGTACGACTTTATTTGTGCAGACACAACGCGTTACGGGAGGGCATGTGGGACTGTTGAAAAATAGAACCGCCGATTGAGCCAGTAGGTCAATCGGCGTAACATTGTTCAGAACCTTAACAACCACCCCGTCAGGCTTCGCCTGCCACCCCTCCAAAGGAGGGGAATGTACTAATGCAGACACTTTTTCAACAGTCCCATGTTAGCCCTCCCCTACCAGTGCGTGTGCATTGTATCAACACACAATATCGTGCAAGTACTGGGCAAATGGTAATCATGATTTGGTGGCGCATGGCGGGTTTGTACAGACACGCCACAACCACCCCGTCAGATAGAACTGCCGATTGAGCCAGTAGGTCAATCGGCGTGACGTTGTACAGAACTCCAACATGTTGCTAAACGCAGACATTACAAAATGCATAGGCTGCCACCCCTCCAAAGGAGGGGAATAAATAACGGATTATGGCTTTGGAGGTGATACTTTACGGTGCCGCACGTCTATGGCTTCGACCATGTAGATAACATGTTCTGCCACATTTTTAGAGTGATCGCCGATACGCTCTAAGCTACGCGCACACCAAATCAAATTCAATATATAAGGAATATGCTGCGTATTATTCATGAACTCAGGTAGCTGGTCTTCCAACAAAGTCTTATAGTGTTGGTCGGCACGTTTGTCTTGTTTGAAAACGCGACTTGAGAGTTCCACATCGTTGCGTGCAAAACTGTCTATGACATCGTGTAGCATCTTTGTCACCCTCTCACCTAATTCCCTAAATGTTTGTTTCATTTGATCTGGTGTAGTTGCAAAATTTAAATGTCTAATCACTTTTGCGATACGTTGTGTCTCGTCTCCAATGCGTTCAAGGTCGGTAGTCAGTTTGAGGACGGTAATCACTAATCGTAAATCCATTGCAACGGGTTGCCTGCGCGCCATGATACCTACGCACATTTCATCGACTTCGCGTTCCAAATTATTGATTTCGCTGTCCGATTCTATAACCCATTGCGCTCGCTCGGAATTATTTTCAGTCATAGCTTCCACGACGGCGACAACGCGTTGTTCCACAGCCCCTGCCATGCGTAAAACCAAGCCCCTAAGATCGTTTATTTCCTTATCATATTGAGCAACGCTATGATGGGGTAAATTATCATTCATGATTAGATTAGATTTCCGTATTTTGATTAAACCCTACTAGTATATGCTAATAATCATAACAAAAAGGCTGTTTCCAATAAATAAATCTGATTTGTCACACATTTGTCAAATATCCGACACATAATTGTCAAATGAACGCATTTGGCTTAACAGAGTTTTGTATAATAGGCGGCGAGTCATAGTAGCAGTTGCCACCACCTATTTATCACCCACCTTATAGTTATGAATAATATAGAACTAGCTATCCTTTTACTATCGTTATCTGCTTTGGTATATTTTCTTGCCGGCCGTCGCGCCAAAGCGATACAAGTGCAAAGTCACGGTGACCAAGTTGTTAAATCGGCTCCCGTCTATTATGCTTGGCACACTGCGCTATGGAGTAGCGTGCCGCCGATGATTATCTTAATCGGATGGTTTCTGTGGGGTGATTATCTGCCTGCCACCGTCAAAGAAGCTATAGAAACAGGCCCGTTTCCGGTGCTTATGACTCTGTGTATTGCGGTCCTACTCCTAGGTACCATGTGGGGATGGCAGTGCATCAACAACCGGCACAATACACGCAAAGCCGTTGAAAAAATGTTGATATGGCTACTGATTTCCGCTTCCACCATCGCTATCTTAACCACCATAGGCATCGTGTTGTCGGTGCTATTTGAGTCTATTAAGTTTTTCAATCTAGTGCCTATTAGTGAATTTTTCAGCTTGCACTGGAGTCCTCAAATGGCAATACGCGAAGACCAAGTCGGTGCCTCAGGTGCTTTTGGTGCGATCCCGTTATTCGCCGGCACTTTGTTGATCACCGTAGTTGCGATGTCACTAGCCCTACCCATAGGTTTGATGTCGGCTATCTTTCTTGCCGAATACGCAAGTTCGCATATCAGAAATTTCATCAAACCTTTGCTTGAGATTTTGGCTGGCATCCCGACCGTAGTCTATGGCTTTATCGCGGTTTTATGGCTGTCCCCTTTCATCAAAAATACTGCCGAAGCGTTTGGCTTGCAAGCCTCGTCAGAAAGTGCTTTAGCTGCCGGCTTGGCAATGGGCATCATGTTAATACCGTTTATATGCTCGTTCACCGACGACGCTTTGCACGCCGTACCCAAAGCCTTGCGCGACAGTTCATACGCCCTCGGTGCCACACATTCAGAAACCATCACCAAAGTCGTACTACCGGCAGCGATACCAGGCATTATGGGAGGTATATTATTGGCTGTCTCTAGAGCCATTGGAGAGACCATGATTGTCGTGATGGCAGCGGGCATGTCTGCCAAATTGACTGGTAATCCACTTGATAGCACCACCACCGTGACCGTGCAGATTGTCGCTCTACTCATCGGCGACCATGAATTTGACAGTGCCAAAACATTGGCTGCTTTTGCTTTGGGATTGACTTTGTTTTTATCAACATTGATGCTCAATGTCGTTGCACTAAAGATCTTAAAAACATATAGGGAGCAATATGAATAAAACTACCGATATATCGTATATAGAAAAAATAAAACATAGTTTAGGGTGGCGTTATTACAAAGAAAAACTGTTCAAGCTCTTTGCTATGATTACCACACTGATCGGTATATTGCTGTTGGTGTTGATCATAGGCGGGTTAATCTATCAAGCCAGAAACGCTTTTCAACAGACTTATGTACAGCTAGAACTTGACATTCCTGCCGATGTGCGCGGACAAGCGGTATCAAGTTTGTATGTTCAAAATGCCATCAAGGGTGCATTATACGGGTTATTTCCCGGTGTTGAGTCTAGAAGCGATAAAATCTCGCTGGGAAAGTTGATCAGCAACGGTGCCAAATACGAAGTCATGGAAATAATCCAAGGCTTACCTGAGACATCAGAGCAGATAATATCTCTAGACATACTCGCTGACGATGAGCTTGACGGCTATATGAAAAGCGGAGACTCGCCCGCTACCAGAAAAACATTTAGGCTCAACGAAAAACAAGTTGCATGGGCAGAACAGCTTATCTCGCAAGATCGTGTTAAATTGAAATTCAATACCAATTTCTTTACCAACGGCGATTCGCGTGATCCTGAGCGCGCCGGCATATTGGGTGCCATCGTCGGTTCTTTCTATGCTTTGCTAATTGCGTTTCTAATCTCTTTTCCACTTGGTATCGCTACGGCAATTTACTTGGAGGAGTTTGCTCCCAAAAATCGCTACACTGATTTTATAGAAATCAATATAAACAATTTAGCGGCAGTCCCCTCTATTATTTTCGGCTTGCTAGGTTTGGTGATTTTCCTGAGTTTTTTCAATCTACCGAGATCAACCCCCCTAGTAGGAGGCTTGGTGCTCAGCTTGATGACTTTGCCGACGATCATTATTGCTGCTCGCGCAGCACTAAAATCGGTACCGCCTTCCATACGCGAAGGCGCGCTCGCTTTGGGCGCATCCGATATGCAAGCGACGACGCACCATGTGTTGCCTCTGGCAATGCCCAGTATATTGACTGGTAGCATTATCGGCATGGCGCAAGCATTAGGAGAAAGTGCACCGTTGCTGGTTATAGGAATGATGGCATTCATCGTTGACATTCCACAAGGCATGACCGATCCTGCTACAGCATTACCAGTGCAGATATACCTATGGGCAGACAGCCCTGAGCGTGCTTTTGTAGACCGCACCGCCGGTGCAATCGTAGTGCTATTGGTGTTTCTGGTAGCAATGAACCTACTCGCAGTATTGGCTAGAAAGGCACTTGAAGTAAAATACTAAACATGGGGCTGCTAAAAAAGTATTTCATGGACCGTAGGGGAGGGCTAACATGCCCTCCCGAAACGCGTTGTGTCTGCACAAGTAGAACCGCCGATTATCGCCGAGTGAACCCGCCACTTGTTGCAGTAGCACAAGTGGCGTAACTTTGTACGAAATCTAAATATTGTGTTCGTTAAAAACAATACGTATATCAAAATCAATCGGCGTGACATTGTGCAGAACCTCAACATGGTTGCTTGTCGTACATTATCCGTCGTACGCCATCCAATTTATGGGAACCAAAACCAAGTGGCGCAAGCGGTTCTGTTCATTCAGAACGGTACTTTAGGGAGGGCATGTGGGACTGTTGAAAAAGTGTTTCATGCACTCTTAAGGGATAATTGTCTAGTGCAGAACCACCACAACCACCCCGTCAGGCTTCGCCTGCCACCCCTCCAAAGGAGGGGAATGTACTAATGTCGGTACTTTTTCAACAACCCCAGATATTCTTATGACAAAAGAAACACAAAACAATATCTGCATTAAAGTCAGAAACTTAAACGTATATTACGCTGAAAAGCAAGCGATCACTGATGTCAGCTTGAACATAAAGCGCAACGAAGTAATCGCAATGATCGGACCTTCCGGCTGTGGCAAATCCACATTTCTGCGTTGCCTCAATAGAATGAACGACACCATAGACGATTGTCGGGTCACCGGAGAGATATTGCTCAACGATATCAACATTAACGACGGCATAGATGTAGTGGAATTGCGTGCCAGAGTCGGCATGGTTTTCCAGAAACCCAACCCATTTCCTAAGTCCATTTACGACAACATCGCTTATGGTCCACGCATTCACGGTTTAGTCTCTGATCAACATGCGCTTGACGAAATCGTCCATGCGAGTTTGGAAAAAGCCGGACTATGGAACGAAGTCAAAGATCGTTTAGACGAAACCGGAACTAGTCTCTCAGGAGGACAACAACAACGTCTATGTATTGCACGGGCGATCTCCATAAACCCTGAAGTCGTGCTAATGGATGAACCGTGTTCAGCTCTAGACCCCATCGCAACCGCTAAAATAGAAGAGTTAATAGACGAATTGAAACAAAATTATACGATTGCTATCGTCACACACTCTATGCAACAAGCGGCTCGCGTATCGCAAACAACCGCTTACTTTCATTTAGGTGCTCTAATTGAGGCGGCAGATACCGAAGAGATATTCACAAATCCTAAAGAGACTCTAACCGAGCAATATATTACTGGGCGTTTCGGCTAACCATAGAACCACAGCGTAAACTACATGGGTAGGGGCGGACTAGCATGAGGCTGTTGAAAAAGCACCATTCCCCTCCTTTGGAGGGGTGGCAGGCCTATGCATTTTGTAATGTATGCATTTAGCAATCATGTTGGAGTTCTGCAAAATGTTACGCCGATTGACCTACTGGCTCAATCGGCGGTTCTATCTGACGGGGTGGTTGCAAAGGTTCTGCACAAAGTCACGCCGTTTGTGCTACTGCAACAAACGGCGGTTCTATTTTTCAAGAGCCCTATACCACCCTTGAGATGGGGAAGCGGCATCTGAAAGTGCTTCCCTTGCCCACTTCGCTCTCTATTTCCAAAGTTGCTTGATGTCTATCCAACACATGCTTGACTATGGATAAACCTAAACCGGTATTACCTTTACTACCCGAGCGAGCCGTGTCCACCCTATAAAAACGTTTGCTTAGTTTGGGCAAATGATATGCCGCTATACCGATACCCTTATCGGTCACTTCAAAATAGGCCGCTTGGTCGTCTCGCCGCCATACAATTTTTATATCTTCGGATTGCGAATGACTTTTTGCATTGTCAATCAGATTATAGAATACGCTGTAGAGTTCCGAAGCACTGCCTCGCAACTTAAAAGACTCTATTTGAGTATCAAAGCGGATTTGTTCGGTGCCTATCTTTACGGATTCCAACACCGATTCCAAAATCTCAGCTACATCAACGCTACTTTGATCTTGCTCCTTTAATTCGGTATTTTCCAAATTGACTATGTTCAGCGTATCGTCTGCCAGTACTTTCATTCGTTCAACTTGTCTTTGCATATTATCCAATATCTTTTGCAGAGCTTCGTCTTTGGTTTCGTCGTTCTTTTCCTTTAATATTTCCAGATAACCGTTGATGACAGTCAACGGAGAGCATAGTTCGTGGGCTACGTTGGCGATTAATTCACGGTTGGTATTTTTAATTTCTACAAAATGAGAAACATCACGTACCAACACACAAAGATAACGCACACCGTAGGGTAACAAACAGACGGCAAGAGGCGGCTGCCTATCTTGCAATATGATTTCTTGCCCATAATATTTTTTATCCAGCGCATCTATAAAACTCGGAGAACGCAGTGAGTGGCTTATATCAGTAGTGATATCTCGGTTTGTGCTAAGCTGCAATAATGCACTCGCTTGTTTGTTCATCCATTTAATACGATTGTCCTCAAGTAACACGAGACCGTAATCACCCTGCTTGATGTTTTGCAGTTCATTAATACTTAACTCGGGTACTGCATTTCTATCGCTTAAACGCGTCTCAAGCGAAGTATAGACGCTTTTCCACATGCGATTTAGTCCTGCAGATGGTGCAATTATTGATTGGTCAGAACACCATTTCTGCAGATAATACAACTGTAATAACTGCGTGAAAATAAATGCCAATACTGCGAACACAAGAAACACCAAAAAATATCCGAAAACAATGCCAAAGAATACGGCAAGCAGCACATAAGGTATTAGTGCCAATACGCTATTTTGTATAAATCGCTTCACATCTCTTTATCCTTTATATACAAAACGATAACCCACTCCTCTAACCGTTTCTATTGCCTCCTCCGCTAGATGCGCCTTCAGAATATTTCGTAATCTCTTGATATGAACATCCACGGTTCGCTCTTCTATGTATTTATCTCTATCCCAGACACGAGCCAATATTTTAGAACGCGATAAAACCTGATCGTGGTGGATCATCATAAAATACAATAGCTTAAATTCGGTCGCACTCAAAAAAGCTTCTTGGTCATTGATCGTGAATCTATATTTGATCGGATCAATCGTATAAGCCCCTAAAGTAATCTTCTTTAATTCCTTGTCGGGCTTGGCGCGCCTCAACAGTGCCTTGATCCTGGCAAGCAATTCTCGTTTGGAAAACGGTTTGGTTATATAATCGTCGCATCCGAGTTCCAATGCTTTAACTTTATCGTTCTCTTCGCTTTTGGCGGTTAGCATAATAATCGGAATATGAGAGGTTTCCGACAACCCGCGCAGATAACGCGTGAAATCAATGCCGTCGGTTTTCGGCATCATCCAATCAACTAATATCAGATCAGGCATAGCACGATATATTTTCTTCATTGCAAGTTCGGCAGTCAAAGCCTGTTCAGCCTGATAACCTTCGTTTTTAAGCATCAGACAGGTCATTTCACAAATAGCAGGGTCGTCATCCACTATTAAAACTTGCGTCAAATTCATAGATGTTTTAGCATCTCTTAGCTAATAATAGGGAAAAAACATCGTTGTTCGCCAACATGTGATGTGCTATCTTAAACCCGCCTTCGTGCATTAAGTTGTTTAATTTTTTATCGTCGAATTTTCGGCTAATTTCGGTTAGCATCACCTCCCCCTTGCATAGCTTCATAGAACGTCTGAGCTTAGCAAAATAGATTACTTGATCTCTCTCGGATATTAGGCGCATTTCTACACGACTATAGGATTCATTGAAAACGGCACTATACTTGAAATTATCACACACAAAGTCAGCATCCAATTCTTGATTGAGCCTATTGAGTAAATTGAAATTAAAACGCTTGGTCACACCGTCGGAATCATCGTAAGCAGCAGTCAATATATCGCGATCCTTAATACGATCCGCACCCAACAGCAAAACCCCTTCATCACCTAATAAATCACCGATCTCTTTCAAAAAATCAGTTGCTTGCTCGGAACTGAAATTACCTATGGTGCTACCCATGAATAAGGCTAGGCGACAACCTTCGGGCAAGCGTATATTCGTAAAACCCGCATGATAATCACCGACATAGGCATTGATACGCAACCACGGATACGCAGCAAGTAGCTTGTCGCTCAAATCCTTGATTGCCTTATAGCATATATCAATAGGCCAGAAGGTACAATGAATACCTTGTCGCTGACAAGCATCTAATAAAAATCGGCTCTTAGCTAATTTTCCGCAACCAAACTCAACAATATGCTCGGGTTTAACTTCGGCGATTAAATAATCGGCTTTATCCTGCAAGAGCTTATTTTCCGCCCGAGTCAAATAATAATCTTTGGAATTGCAGATTTGCTCAAATAACTCGGAACCTTTATCGTTATATAGATATTTAGGAGGTAAGCTAAAAGCATTATTGGATAGACTTTCCATCATGTCTTCCTCCAATGTGTTCATCTGCTTTGTTGGCTTTAGCTTATTACAAGTAAAACGATTTTCTGTGTCTTTCAATAACTTATCCATGTTGTGGTATGAACCTCCCTAAATAATCCTAATGTATAGATAAAATTCTTGCACATAGTATAACAAACATATGGGGTTGTTGAAAAAGTGGTATTCCCTTCCTGTGGAGGGGTGGCAAGCCTATGCATTTTGTAATGTATGCATCTAGCAATCATGTTAAGGTTCTGCAGGATGTTACGCCGATTGACCTACTGGTTCAATCGGCAGTTCTATCTGACGGGGTGGTTTTTTTGCGTACCTACTATTTAGGACAAGCCTTAGCCTTGTCCGACCTACATACCCACGTTAGAGTTCTGCACAATGTTACGCCGTTTGTTGCCGCTGCAACAAACGGCAGTTCTATTTCTCAGCAGCTCTAAACGTTCTATTTTCACAAATAGCCGAGAGGTAAATTCACAAACAGCCGAAGGTCAAATTCACAAACAGCCGAGAGGTAAATTCACAAACAGCCGAAGGTTAAGTTCACAAATAGCCGAGGTCTTGATTCACAAACAGCCGAAGGGTAAAATAACAAATAGCCGAGAGGTAAATTCACAAACAGCCGAAACTTAAACTAATGAAATCATTATGAAAAAAGCTATTTATCCGCGTCACATTGAAACGTGCCTGAAAGAAGCGTTGAGAGATTCCCCTGTTGTTTTAATACAAGGATCGCGTCAATGCGGTAAAACTACGCTTGCTAAAACAATAGAGAAATCCGCAGATTATAAGTATCTAACTTTTGATGACGAAAATATCAGAATTCAAGCCGTTCAAGACCCCCTAAATTTTGTCAATTCTTTACCTGAACGAGTTATAGTAGATGAAGCTCAACGGGCACCGGAAATTTTTCCATCAATAAAATTATCAGTTGATCGAGACCGCACAGCAGGAAGATTTATCTTAACGGGTTCAGTCAATCTATTGCAAACAAAGCAGATAAAAGAGTCACTTGCCGGTCGTATGGATATACTTCGGCTCCATCCTTTTTCACAAAATGAACTTCAACAAACTACACCCCAATTTCCTGACCTTCTATTTTCTCCTGATTTTTCTATCAGCCAAGATCTACCCAGCAAAAATCTATATATGGATCGTATCGTGACGGGCGGCTATCCGACAGTACTCAAACGATCTAAAACAAGAAGACATAACTGGTATAGGACATATATAGAAAGCATCGTAAATAGCGATGCGCGGACTATTTCCGGAATTCGCTCTTTAGAAACATTACCCAGATTACTCGAAATAGCAGCAGGACGTACAGCTTGTCTACTGAATGTGAATAATCTAGCATCATCCTTTAAATTGGATAGGCTGACAATTGATAGCTACTTGGCACTGCTTGAAAAAATGTTTTTGATGGAGAGGATACCGGCATGGCATAGCAACCGAGGAAAACGACTAGTAAAAACACCCAAAATGCATCTATGCGATACGGGTATAGTCTGTGCTTTGCTTGATTTAGATGAAGCGGCACTTTTGGAAGACCGTATGTTATTCGGCCATATTCTTGAGACATTCGTATTACAAGAGCTAAAAAGACAAGCAAGCGCAAGCAGTAGAAATCACAGTTTTTATCATTTTAGAAACAGGGATGGTGAGGAAGTGGATATCGTTATACAACGCGGAACAAAATTGGCCGGCGTAGAAGTTAAAGCCTCCGGAACGATTAAAAAATCAGATTTTAACGGTTTGCGCAAACTTAAGGCAGCAGCAGGAAAAAATTTCGCAAGTGGTATCCTATTTTATAACGGTGATAGTGTCGTAAGCCACAGCGAATCTCTTTATGCGTTGCCAGTAAGAAAGTTATGGGAAATCCAGTAGAGCCGCTTGCGGTTGGAATTTTGCAAGGACAACGCATTAAACAGTAGTTACCATAATTGATGGCACAAAGCAGTTACAGGGAGCTGTTGAAAAAGTATCTGCATTAGTACATTCCCCTCCTTTGGAGGGGTGGCAGGCCTATGCATTTTGTAATGCATGCGTTTAGCAGCATGTTGAGGTTCTGCAAAATGTCACGCCGTTTGTGCAACTGCAACAAACGGCGATTCTATCTGACGGGGTGGTTGTGGTGGTTCTGCACTAGACAATTACCTCTTACGAGTACATGGCGGTACTTTTAACAGCTCACAGTTGTTCAGAACGGTACTTTAGGGCGGACAAATATAATTGCCGATTGACCTACTGGCTCAATCGGTGGCTCTATTCTGCCCCTACCGTTTTCATAAATTATATGGCACATAGTGGTTCAATTTGTGCAATGATGATACTTTTTCAACAGCCCCGAATGAGTTAGAGTAAAAGGCCTTCGAGGAATACTTTGACTTGTACGGAAATGGTCGGTAGCCGATCCATCAAGTTTCTTACAACATCTCTAGATCTCTCAACACTATAAATGAATTGTTGCGGTGCCAACACTGCCGGAGATACGATGCCTTGATGCCTATAGCCTTGCTTATCGATATAATCAACCAACACGCGATAGCGGGCACCTATGATACCCTCAGCGGTATGGCTTGCATCAGTAGCATCGTCAATATCCGCCCAGCTACCCAGTAGTTGCTTTTGCCACTGGTAGGCTATCTCCGGGACAGGATTTACTCCGTCCGAGTCTAACGATAGATCTATATCTATAGTGTATGTGAAATCATTCAACTTAGGTTCAGGCAGCGATATGACACCGTTATTCTCTTTGACTATCGCTAACTGTGCCGTTTCACTCACAACACCTGAGCCATCGTCAACCGTCATAACGATATCCACAACACCCATGCTTTGCATTTCACCAAGTAAATCACTCGGTATGTTAAGTTCATACCTCAGATCGGCACGACCCACCACCGTACCAGTGCTTACTCCCAGATCCGGCAATAAGTTCGGAATCGTGGTCAAGCTATAACTCAATTCGTCTCCCTCTAGATCTTCTATAGCAACATTCAATTCAAAGGTTTCACCTTCTGCGATTGAAGCAGGTGCGTTAATGCTTATCCTTGGCAAACGATTACTGTTTATCGTTAATTTATAGACAACTGGTTGTTCCATTGCCACTGAATTACTTGCCGCAACACTGATAACCGTAGATGTAGTCTCAAAGGTGTCTAGCGCAATGGTATAGCCGGTGTTGTCCGCCGGCAAGACTTTGCCGTCGGCTACGATGGTCGCATCGGGATTAGCCGCTATCGGGGTGATTTTCAATTCGCTGGCATCGGCATGGACCGACACTGTATAAGTCGTGATTGTAGAACTAAAGGCAGGAGAAAGATGCAAATGCCCTGCCTCGACATTCTGTTCCAGCCTTAGATCTCGCAAACCGATACGTTGATGGAGCAATAATTTGCCACAATCCGCGAACGGCGTAGAAGTGTCACACGTGTCATCGTAGTATTTGAGTGCTGGATATTCTTCGGAGGTGCCAAAATCCCATATGTCGGCACCCCAGTTGTAATAAACATCAGCTGAGATAGTTCCTGGTCTGAGGGGTAATTTGAGTTCCTCAGCGGTTTTTTCTGCATCTTTACGAACTTGAAGTCCTTCTCTAAGTGCAGAACTACTTAGCCAATAACTATCGTTAATCTCTCCGGCATTAAAGGAGGTTAAACCAGAGGGAAAACCAATCCCTCCTATAACATTTCCAGTTGCATAGCTGTTGGTGATGGTGCCATCATTATGCCCGGCTAAATTGCTTGTAGAAGCAAGTCCTGAAACATCACCCGTTGCATAGCTGTTGGTGATCATATTATCATTTATACCGACTAAGCCGCCAGCATTATTATCTTGGCTGACAACAACCCCAGTCGCATAGCTTTTCATGATGTCTCCCCTATTATCACCGACTAAACCGCCTACTTGCGAATTTCCTGTAACATCTCCGGTCGCATAACTGCTCATGACGGTGCCATCGTCATTCCAACCGACTAAACCACCTACATTTTCACCAGACCCAGTAACAACTACGGCCGCATGGCTATTCGTAATGGTTCCCTCATCATTATTACCGACTAAACCGCCTACTCTATTAGAAGCCCCTGAAACAGAACCCATCGCATAGCTGCTCGCGATGGTGCCATCGTTATTCCAACCAACTAAACCACCTACACTAAAGCCAGTCCCTAAAACAGTGCCCATCGCATAGCTGCTCGTGATGGTGCCACCGTCATTCCAACCAACTAAACTGCCCACGCGCGACTGCCCCCTAATATCTACATCTAGCAAACCCAGATTAGTAATTTCACTATTCCGTGTATAACCGAACAAGCCTACATTATCAATGTTAGGTCTGTTAATCATCAGATTGGATATCGTATAACCGTTGCCGTTGAATGTTGCTTGAAAAGGCAAAAAAGAAGGAGACCCTATGGGTTCCCAGCCTAAATCAGTGGTGGTGGTGACTGTGTATCTTGCTTTGAAAGATGGTATGCGGTAACTATTGTCATCCATGAAGTCCAGGCTTCTTGTCAACTCATAACCATTGCATCCGTCGGTAGGGCAACCTGTAGTAATCTTGCTCGCCACAGCACTCGCACGATAGCCGCTACCATCTGGTTGGTAACGAATTGCAAAAAGATCTTCAAGGGTTTCAATCTCTATTAAACCGTCACCGTCTTTATCCACAAAGTTCGCGATAGTCGTATAGAGCGGCGCATCGTAGTGGATGGTTGTATCGTAGCCTTGTGCATCAGTATAGCTTATAGAAAGTCTGTATTGTGCGTTGCGAGCATCTTCTGGAGGCGTATAGCTTTTTTGGTTCGCATTGGGTATCGCAACAAATACTCCGCTTTGTTCTCGCAACCATTGATAGCCGATATTGGTCAAAGGCTTTCCGTCTATGTCGTCGGATAAGTCGCTTGCCGAAAGTGTATAGCTACTTATCCATTTCGCAGCACTCTCGGAGTTTCCATTGTTGACCTTCCTCACCAATAGCGGTATCTCTCTGCTTACGACAGATGACAGATTGCCGCTTTCACTCAGTTCCAGTTTTAGGATTACCGTGCTATCGTCCTCGTCTCTTGCGACAAAATCGACAGGCACCATAAACCCTAATGTAGATGTGCTTTGTATCTGTAGCGACAATGGCTTCCCAGATACCTGACTCCACTGATAATCCAACTGCGGATTATTCTGCCCAAAACTCGCTGAGGCATCCAAGCGAACGACATCCCCTTCGTCTAAGGTGAGGATATTTGCTCTGATTACTTCGGTAGGAGTACTGCCATTGACCGCTGTGGATATTTTAGGCTGAAGCGGATATTTCAAGCGTACCTGTATTTGATAATTTGCGCCTCTATCATTCCCTTTTGCGGTTTTAATCTCAAGGTTGAATGAGTCCCTTGCACTAATTTGCACAGTACCGTCCGATTGTTTGGTCAACGGTACGCCACCGTCTTTACGAATCGTTATTTCGGTACCTTCGTCGGCATCAGCGGTGATTTTTATAGCCACTGGTACTATCTCAGGTTCAATTATCGCTTCGTAGTTGAACCTATTCGGAATAAAGCTCGGAGTCAACTGCACATTCTCCAAATTGACCGATAAACTAAGCCCATTCAATAAAAGTGCATCGGCAATTTGACCAGACAATAGCGCATCACAACTCGGCAATGCCGTTTCGGTGTCTGTATCGCAGCCCGGGTCATCAGTATCCGGTCCAATCCCATACTTGAGTGCTGGATATTGCGAGCTGGTACCGAAATTCCAATCGGCAACATTCCAATCTACATAAGTATCACACACATCTTCAGGCTTCGCCTCAGTGATGAAACTTTCAGGGCATGAAGCCAATTCGGTATTCGGAGCAGTAGGAAGTCTAAAGTTATCTCGTGTTCTTGAATTCTTGAAATTTTCGCTTGTTCCAAAACATCCCACTCCTGTTGTCAAAGTAAAAACAAAACTACAATTCGAGTTATAGTTCCAATAACTATTGACCGAGTTTTCATTAGAACTGCCGTTAGCAAGTCTTCCAATCAAACCGGCTAGTGTACCATCACCCGAAATTTTGCCTAAGGTATAACTATTTTCAACCGTTGAATTGTTATTAACACCGACTAAACCTCCGGCGATTCTATTATTTGAGTCACTGCAGGTCCCAAATCCTGTCTCTACATTACCTGTCGTATAGCTGTTTTTGATTTCGCTCCTTGTCCGTAACTGAGTTGAGTCGTTGAAAAGTTGACTCCCCACCAAACCACCGACTGTGCAGGGTCCTTTCACTTCACCAGTTGCATAGCTGTTATAAACCTTGCCACCGTCTATGTTGCTGCCAACCAAACCACCTACTATGACCTGCTTGTTTGATGTTGTCTCAGAGTCTTCGGCAACCACGTTGATTTTTGCATAGCTATTGAGGATGAAACCTCTACTTAAGCCAACCAAACCGCCTATGAGTCCCATACCACTGACATCACCTCTTATTATTTCATTGGTATTTCCGGCAGCAACATCACCGACCACATAGCTATTCCTGATTACACTACCGCTCTGTATTGCACCGGCAATGCCACCTACATTTTTAGTGCCGACTAAACCTTTGATTGCTGGATCAACCAGTCTCAAGTTTTCAACCTTTCCAGTTTCTCCTATTTGAGAAAATAAACCTATATTGTCTTTAGTGCCGACGCTATAATTTATTTGCATATTGGATATCGTATGACCATTGCCGTTGAATACGGCACTAAATGTTCCACCTATAGGCTGCCAACTGGAGTCTTCTAGACTGGAGTCGTCTGGATCAGTGAACCTCATCACCGTCCAGTTATTTTTCAATACAGAGCGTGCAACTGGATCCGCTGTAAGGTAGCTAGCATCATCGGTGAAATCCAAATCGTTCATCAATTCATAGCCTCGGCATTTCTCTACATTGTTAACCACAGGACAACCTGTGGTATTAGTCGCAGACATTGCATCGGCTTTATAACCCAAACCATCCAAAACATAGCGTATCGCATCCAACTCTTCCAAATAACGAATCTCTATCAAACCGTCGTTATCGTCGTCTATGTCTAAATAGTTTATGACCTCGGATTCAAGCTGTTCGCGATAACCTTGATTGTCCTCATAAACGACGCGTGCACGGTATTGGTAATCTCCTTCGTTAGGAAGGGCATAGGCAGGTGCCGATACTAGGTTTATCCAACTCTCTGCTTCGCTGCGGCGACGCTGCCACTGTATATCGATTGCTGCAAAATCACCGTCACGATCTATAAACTCACTCCCGTCCTTTCTTTCAATTCGGATACTATAAGTGTGCACCTCGATATTATCCTCAAGTAGACGAACACGATGAGCTACATCGTTGTTGCGTTTGGAAATTATCAACGGTATCGTTTTGCTTAAATAAACATCATCGTTCAAAGCGATTTCCAAGATCAACTCCACGACGCGGCTATCGTCTTGCCTAGATACTACATTGATAGGCACCATGAAATCTAATACCGCACTTTGTGTATCAACTGGCGATAGCGTATCATTGAATTTCAACACATCGCCAACCGATTGCCGCCAGCTATAGTGATATGAATCTTCGTTCAGACCGAAATTATACGGAGTCGTTAAACGAACACGCTCACCTTCGGCTACCGTTAACGGCATAGATGTGGTTGTGGTTGTCGCCGGCACTCGCTTGATCTCTGATGTGACATAGCGGACGGAGAAGTTGTACGGTAATACTGTGTCATCGAGTGTGCGGGTACTAATAGTAATCTGCGGTGCATGGCTGCCGTCCAACACAAACGACACAGGGACGCTTGACGCGCATACTAAACCGTCGCTACAAGCAACATCAAGCGTCGTACCTGCTTGGGTTGATGTGGTATTCAGTTGCACTTCTGTCATTTGCCTCGATTCAGTAATGATATCATAGTCAAAAATCAACGGATGAAAGGGCGGAAATAGTCGGACATTGCCTGATAAGGTCAAACTTTGCAACAGACTCTTTCCTTCGCGAGCAAGCAATGATGGATTGGTGATGGCTTTCAGTGCTGGATAGCGATCCGCGTCTGCAAACTCCCATACATTGGGATCCCAATTTCTATAAATGCTATTCATCGGCGAAGTCGGCGTAGATGATTGGAGTATTATTGTGGTCGCGGAAGTGCCACTAGCACTCGATGCTACACCACTCGCCTCTATATCCCAATAACTATCACTGACCATCGCATTGTTGCGAGCTACCAAACCACCTACTTTAGATTTCGCTCCGATGGCTATCGCTCTGCTCACCGCATAGCTGTTGATGATTTTGCTAGAACTTCGGTTTGAAGCAACCAAACCACCGACACCGTCCCGACCGATTACCGAACCCACCGCATAGCTATTCTCAATGCGACCTTGGTTCTCGTTTCGAGCAACTAAACCACCTGCCAATGATGTTGTCAATCTATCCGCTAGATTGCCTTTGACTTGGGTTTGCGAGTATGATTCGGTAATAGAACCACCAACATTCCTGCCGACCAGTCCGCCTGAAATTGCCGATATGCTGTTACCTCTCGCTGCTACAAAACCAGTGACATAACTCTTGCTAATGTTGCCCGCTTGGTTATAACCGACTAGACCACCGACATGCTCACCTCCAACTATGTTCACATCGCTTAAACCTAGACCTTCTATTACAGTATCAGTTTCGCTACCGTCTATCACACCGAATAAACCGCCATCGCTATCCGGTCTATTCACCGTTAAATTAGAAATCGTATAACCGTTGCCTTTGAACATTGCTGCGAACGGGTACCGCAATGTGCCTATTGGTTGCCAGCCTGCCCCGCTAGTCCATGCGCTATTCACACTACCCGCTCGGTAATGTGCCGGATTGTCAAAGTCCAAGTTTTGCAACAACTCATACCCCTTGCAGCCAGTTATCGGACAGCCTCTGACACTTTCTATGAAAACACCGTCGTTGTTTTGATGTCTCAAGCGGCTGCCATCCAAAGCATTGCGCATCGCATCCAAATCTTCCAATGTCAGAATATCTATCAATCCATCTCCGTCTACATCTACATCTCTTTCCAAATCGGAAGAGAAATAATCTACCTCAAAGCGATATCGGATGCGTCGCTCCCCTGAGACTTCAACGGTAATTACGGTTATGCCGTTAGAATGTAATACGATTGCTGAACTGCTGGTGCCGCTTTGAACCTGCTCATCAAAACCATTATCACTTAAGATACGAATGGTCGCTCTTTTGTCCAGTGCATTCGGTATTAGATGCAACTGCCTTATATTCGCATCCAACTCTACGCTGACGCGATAATACAATTTAGTTGTATTGAAGTTCGGAGATAGCGTTACAACCTCTGCGATTGTCAAACTTGCCAAACCATAAGACTGGGATTGGGGAGTGCCTCTACGCGTTATGGTATCGACATATCTAAGAATTGGATATTGATTTGCATTGCCGAAATTCCAATCGCTATTGCGCCACTCGTAATAGGCTTCACTTGCATCCGACGATTGGCTGTTGCCCGATTGCAACTGCAAGGTTGTCTTGCCGATACCACCTGCCGATCCTTGTATGTTGCTCGTCGCAATATCCCAATAGCTATTTACCGCATCACCACCATTGGTATTGCTACCAATTAGACCGCCGGTAGCAACCGTATATGTGGCACACGCCGGCACGCCTGTGCATACGATATCTGCCGTTGCATAGCTGTTGCGAACCAAGCCGTCATTCTCGCCGACCAAACCACCGATCAGTGTGACTCCTTCAACACTACCACTTGCATAAGTGTTTGCAATAGAGCCGAAGTTCAAACCGACTAAACCACCAATGCCGTTATCACCTGATACGCGGCTCAGGCTATAGCTATTTGCAATCATCCCACCACTTTCGTTGCGAGCAACCAAACCACCGACTGAGCGTTCACCCGATATCACACCGTAAGCATAACTATTAGAAATACGACCCGTATTGTAGGCAACCAAACCACCGACATCACGTTCTCCGACCACCATCCCATCGGCATAACTGTTGTCTATGCTTCCGGCGTTATGGGCAGCTAGAGTCCCAACACCATTGCGACCCATCACCTCTACATTGGCCAAATTAACATTTCTGACTTGCGCACCGTTAGCTAATGCTACAAACAAGCCAATATTGTCGGTATCGCTCCTATTGATGCGCAGATTGGAAATGGTATGATTATTGCCGTTGAATGTTCCGCTAAAACACCTATCGTTTGGATGATTACATTCATCAGGATCGCTGTTCAAGGCAATAGATCCTATCGGTTGCCAGTTGGCAAAACGTACATCGTCAGTAAGGTCTAAATCTTGCATCAATTCATAGCCCATGCAACCAGTCCTGGGGCACCCTTGAGTGATTATGACATCGTCGCGACTCGCTTTATAACCGCTGCCGTCTAGTTGATAACGTATTGCATTCAAATCGTCTATGCTACGAATCTCTATCAAACGGTCATTGTCTTCGTCTATGTCGTTTATAGTAATAAAAGGATGTTTGCTTACCTCAAACCGATAGAGCGTCGTTCTCGTGGTCATAGAGCCTGGAGAATCTTCCACTGTCAGTGTCAGCAAGAAACCGTCGCTATTGTCTATTTCAAGGGTGGTTTCTTCATTGTCTCCTAATTCTTCGCGAGGATTAGTTTTGCTATCGTCGTTGAGTATGACCCTGGCATTCTGATTAAATGTACGCGGAATGATAGTAAATTCTTGTGCATTGCTTTTTAATATTAACTCATAATCGTATATTCCGGAATTAAAGTCAGGGCGTAGTAACAAAACTTCATTGGAACGCGCCAAACTTCTTAAACCAATGCGTAGATCCGGCAACAGGCTTCCACAAATCGGCAGTTCAACTCGCAGATCTTCAGCTTCTCGGCATGCCGGGCGAGCGACTATATCAGTGGCACTGGTATATCTCAATGCCGGATATTGACCCGCTACCGAATACCAGTCGTCGTGATGCCATTGACTATAGATTTCTTCTCCGATCGCGGGAGTTTGCAGCTCTGCCGTTGTCTTGCCGATACCGTTTCTATCAAAATTGTCATCTTCTACTCCGCTTATACTAACATCCCAATAACTTTGAACAGAAAAGAATGAGGCTCGTTCACTGCCTATTAATCCTTGGCTACTACCTGATATTTCTCCGCTTGCATAGCTGTTGACAAGGCTACCACTTACCCAACCGACTAAACCACCGACAGAACTACTTCCGCTAACCGTACCAGTCGCATAACCATTGGTAATTCCCTGTTGCCCTTGATAGTCGCCGACCAAACCACCAACATAGTCATTCCCAGTAACCGCACCAGTCGCATAACTATTGTAGATTCTTGAACCTGATCGATTTCCACCAACTAAACCACCGACAAAATTAGTTCCAGTAACTGAAACATTTGCATAGCTATTAACGATCGCACCCGAATGCCTACCAGTCAATCCCCCTACATACAAACTGCCTTGGACATTGCCACCAGTCACATAGCTATTGACAATTTCACCAAGATTCTGACCTACCAAAGTACCAACATGCAATTGGTCATTAGCATTAATATCTACATTGAGTAGACCGATATTCTCAATTCTTGCACCCTCTGCCAAAACACCGAACAAGCCGATATTGTCGGTAGCGGCACCATTGATCCTGAGATTCAATATTGTGTGTGCATTTCCGTTGAATAAACTGCTGAAGCGATTACTGTTATCTCCTATAGGCTGCCAGCCTACACCAGTCGTCCATATTGGGTTGATCGCACCTACACGATAACTTTTGGGATCCTTAAAGTCCAAATCCCTAGTCAGTTTGTAGCCCTTGCATCGCCTCATATTATCTTTGCTATCTATAGGGCAATCCTCTAGAATATCGGATATCTGCTCTATAGGATCACGCATCAGGTCTAAGTCTTCTAGATAATCAATCATTATCAAACCATCTACTACCGTAATATTGTGCAGTACCTTAATCGTATAGAGTGTAGGCGCATCTTGATTTTCAGATCTCACCGTAATTAAGATATGATTTAAGTCGTTGCTTAAAGTGAACGATAAACCTTGCCCACTATTTATCAATGAACTTAAGCCGCTTGCGTCTATGGTGATTTTATCGCTGCCGTAATAAGCAGTGGGTGTGGTACGAAATGTGGTACCCGAATCAACAACTAAGTTATAGTCGTATATCTCAGGATTAAACGCTGGAATCAAGTATGCATTTTCTGAAAGCTCCATCCGCACTAGCCCACTACGCTGCGCGGGTAGCAAGGTTCCACAGACCGGCAAATTCATATCCGTCGGTGATGTTTCACATGCACTATGAGCCTTATCATCGCCTGCCGCATAAAGCAAAACCGGATATTGCTCTGTATTGCCGAAATCCCAATCGGCTCTATCCCACCCAGTGTAAATATCATCCGATGGTGTACCTGTTCTAAGTGCTGACGCAGTTCTATCAATACCGACGAGTGAGTCAGTCCCAGAGATAACCCCACTTTTTCGGTAATAACTATTACTAAATGTTTGTCCGTTTATGGTTGCCGCTACCAAACCTCCCACCCTACCATTATCAATCTGCACATTACCGACTGCATAGCTATCATTAATAATGAAGGGCTCTCTGCCACTTGTTCCTACTAAACCTCCCGCTATACCTCTATTCACCTGCACATTGCCGATGGCATAACTATTAACAATAGAACCACCTTGACTCTCACCGAGCAAAGCTCCCGCAAAACTAACCCTTGCTTTTATGTCAACATCTGCATAGCTATTGATGATTTTGCCTCGCTCGTTTTTACCAACCAAACCACCCATGCTATTGACGGTGCTTTTGGTATCTACGAGCTTGCCTTTTGCGTAGCTATTGATAATCGTGCCGCGGTTGCGGGCAGCTATACTGCCGATAGTGCCTTCGCCGACTATATCTACATTCACCAGACCGACATTCTCAACTCTGCCTGCGGCTCCGATTACCCTGAATAAACCCATATTGTTGATATTATTTGCTTTTATAGTCAAATTGAAAATCGTATGGCCGTTGCCTCTTAATATACCGTTAAAAGGTTCCCTAAGACCACCTATGGGTTGCCAATCAATCCCGGCAAGGTCTATATCGTCAGTCAATTCATATCCTATACATCCGTTAGGACAATAGATTGCATCGGCATCTTCGCTGTGCCGATAGGCACTGCCATCCAAGCGATGACGAATGGCATTCAGGTGTGTCGCATCGTCAATATCTATGAGTCCATCGCCGTCTTTGTCTATGTTTTGAGTTACGATGTTGATACGATTAACGATGAATCGATATCTATACGAACTCCGATTACCGTCTTTTACGGCCAAAGCGACGACCGTGTCGCCAGAGTCGTTCAATGGGATCGGCATCGTCCATTCACCACTATCGCTTACCCCCACCAAGTTGCCATCGCTAAACACCTCAATCATCGTAACTGTATTAAACGCAGTCGGCAACATGCGAATGGTGCTTCGATCGGCATTGACTGATATACCGTAATCAAATAACGCAAACGAAAAAGGACTGGAAAGACCTGCACCTTCGGATAATTTCAAGTCTCGTAATAGGCTTCCCTGATAACGAAGTAAAGTGCGGCAATCATCGGGATGATTTTGAAGGTCTGCTGCCTCACAATGCACATCGCCAGCGGTAAAGCCGGCAAGCAAATTATACTTAACCGCAGGGTATTGCTTAGTGGTGCCGAAATCCCAGTTGTCAGAATTACCTAAATTATCACTACGCCAACGCATATAAATACCAGTTGCACTCGTCGGTGATTGAAGTGCAACGGTGCGCTTACTCTCTCCCAAAGTCACATTGGCTCTAGAAATATCTCCATCCAAATAAACTGCCTGAGCGGTCGGTGCGAGCTTATCATTCGGGTCTTTATTACCACCGAATAGGCTTTGTGGCACATCATCTTTGGTTGCCGAAACACTCGCATAACTGTTGTTGATTTCAATGAGCGACGATGAACGTACCCCAACCAAGCCACCTATGAATCCATTACTCTGTGCTCCGCTAATCTCACCGACCACATAACTGTCGGTGATAGTTAGATCCGAATCTACATCGCCGACCAAACCACCGCCGACTGCCGATGAACCGTTCACAGCAACATTACCAATAAAATAACTGTTGCTAATTTGGGAACGCCCACCTCTTGCCGCATTGATATCGTTTAGCAAACCGGCTGCAGCGGCGATTCCCTCTATGTTTCCCATCACATAACTATTGCTTATCGTACATCGCCTACACGATGCAGCAATTCCGGCAGCTGACCAAGCCCTAATATCCACACCAGTTAACCCGATACCGTCTATATAGGCAGCACGGCTATTTCTACCTATAACAGTAAATAGACCTCCGTTGCTTCTCACTCTTAAATTGGCAATCGTTTTATTATTGCCTTTGAATGTACCGATAAAAGTTCCCACTATAGGCTGCCAAGCTCCGGCACCAGTCCAGCGACCCATGTTCGTCTCGGCATCGCGATAACTGTCTACATCGTTAAAATCCAAATCTCTTAGCAGTTTATAACCGCTACATCCTTCGCTCGGACAACCCGAAGTAATCTTGTCCTCTCCAACACTCGCTCTATAGCCGCTGCCGTCCAACTGATGACGGATGGCATCCAAATCTTCTAGATAATTGATATCAACGAGACCGTCGCCGTCTTCATCAATGACTCTCTGATAAGAGTAACTCAGATAAAGCGCATATCTAACCGTCTGTGTACCTTTCACTTCAATAATCACTTCTTTTGCTTCGTCATTTTTCAGCAAAATCGGCAAACTCGTATCACTGCTGTCTATGGTTTCTCGCATGGTCCCGATAATGCTAATGCGAGCGGTCGATTCCATTGCCACCGGAATCAATCGCACACTAGGATGATCGTTGATAATCCTGATAGAGTAAAAATTGTTTTGGTTGAGCTTTTCGATATCAATGGGTGTGGAGAATGTTGCGCCATTTGCCGGTGTCAAACTACGCAAGCCGTAACGTAATCCGGGTGATATAAGCTCTTCGCATTGCGGCAATCCCGATAAACCACACTCAAAAACACTTTCGGTTGCAGAGGTATGTTTAAGTATCGGATATTGATCGTTGTTGCCGAAATCCCAATCGCCGGTATCCCAATCTTCATAGATACTATTTATCGGCATCAAAGGGGTTGCCGATTGAAGCTGTTTTGAGGTCTGACCAATCCCGTTGCGATTTCCAGCAACGATAGTGTCGGTGTTCCAGTAGCTTGCGGTAATTACACCATCAGAATTGCGTCCGACTAAACTACCTCTTAACCTATTATTGCCCTTCAGTTCACCAACCGCATAACTATTTTTTATAGAGCCTTGGTTATACCCAACCAATCCACCTGACGAAGTGCCACGACCGACCTTAACCCTTGCATAACCGTTAATAATCTGTGCTTTGGAAGAATTCCGACCAACCAGCCCACCTATGTTAGAACTATCACTTCTCAAAATCTCACCGATTGCATAACTATTGGTAATTAGACTGCGATTGTTGCCTACTAAACCACCAAAACTCGTTCCTCTTGAATATGGCATTATGATAGTATCCGCACGACTATTGATGATCGTGCCATCGTTATCACCGACGAGGCCACCAATAAATCGAGCTCCGGAAACTTCGCTTATTGCATAACTGCCAACAATATCTCCACCGTCGTTACTTGCAACCAAACCACCTGCCGTACCTCTACTCTTTAATCTAATAGTGCCGGTAACATGGCTATAACCAACTTGCCCTCGGTTGGTGCTGATCAGTCCGGCAGCATTTGCACCACCCTCTATTTCTACATTCAACAAGCCGATATTGCTTATCAATGCATCGGGTGTGCTAACACCAAATAAACTTTGATCATCGGCATCGTCTCGGTTTATTTGCAAACCCGATATCGTATAGCCGTTGCCGTCAAAACTCCCGGCGAAAGGTTCCGACTCGCTGCCTATAGGTAGCCAACCGGTATCATTAGCATCGTCGTAATCATCTACCGTCCACAAAATCCTATTCAACGGATCTCGATAACTCTTGTTGTCTGCAAAATCCAAATCCCTGGCTAACTTATAAGAACTTCCCAGCCGATGGTGTATCGCACGCAAGTCCTCCAAATAGTTAATTGACGTGAACTCGGCAGTGTTTTGATAAGCAATATATAGTGTATAGCGTACGTTACGGGTTCCTTGCACTTCAATATGAATACGGGTTATAAAGTTTGCCTTCAAAGGGATTGCTTTGCTTGTCTTGCCGTTGCCGATGCTGTCGTGCGCAGTCTCATCGTCGCCGATGTAGAAACTAACATCTGCGGTTGGTTCTATCGTCGTTGGAATCAACCGTATCGTATTGTCTGTACTACTCACAGTGCCGATATAAATACCGCTTTGGTTGTGCTCCTCGGCATCAAATTCGGGAGACAAAGTACCATTGTTTGCTGTCGCCAAGCTACGCAAGCCGTAGCGCAAGTGCGGTGATATCAATTCTCCACATTGCGGCAATCCCGATAGACCACACGCATCGCCGTCGGGTCCAGGTGTGTATTTGAGTATCGGATACTGCTTGCGGTTGCCGAAATCCCAGTCAGCATCGCCCCACGCCTCAAATATCCCGATTGCCCTTGTTGGTAATTGCATTTGTCGCGTAGTCTGCCCGCTTCCATGACGACCTTGCAAACCGCTAGTCTCGGTATTCCAGTAACTTGCACTGATGACTCCGCTGTTGCTAGCAACTAAACCACCGCCACTTCCTTGCACTTTCCCGATAGCATAACTGTTGATGATTACTGCTCCAGTATTGTCATTACCACCGACCAAACCGCCAACATCGCTATTTCCACTCACTTGACCAGTTGCATAGCTGTTCGTTATAGAGCCTCTGTTGATGCCGATTAAACCACCGACACGATCTGCCCCTCTAACATCACCACCGGCATAGCTGTTAATGACACGCCCACTCTCATAATGCCAGCCTACAAGTCCACCAACATTAGATTCTCCTAATATACTAACATTGGCATAACTATTGATGATTTTACCTTCGCTATCTCCAGCGATCCCGCCTAGGAAACTATTTGCTGAAATCCTGCCGATTGCATAACTGCCGATGATGGTACCTGCATTAAAACCCACGAGTCCACCGATATACTCATTCCCTTCTATCCTTAGATTAGATAAACCAACATTTTTTACAGTAGCCGCGGATCCTAAAATAGTGAATAAACCCTTATAGTCGGTAGTATCTCTATTAATCTGCAAATTGAATATCGTATGACCGTTGCCCTTAAAAATACCTGTGAAACGATCTATAGAAGTACCTATGGGCAACCAGCCGGTGTCCGCATCGTTCTCATAATCGGCTACCGTCCATTTCGTTTTATTGATTGGGTCGCGGTAGCTCGCATCCGAATTGAAATCCAAATCTCGAACTAATTCATATTTACCGTTCAATTGATTACGTATTGCATCTAAATCCTCTAGATAATAAATATCAGTAAAACCATCCTCTACTACGACCCGCATAACCGATATCGGCTCGGATACGATACGGTGCCGATAACCTTGATTGTCGCGATAATCCAACCACACACGATAGCTGATATTATCAATTGCCGACAATACCGTAGGTATCTCATAACGCATTTGCATCACATCTTCAATATCCTGCCATACTGCAAGATTAGACGGCAGTTTATACTGCCATTGGTAGCGAGTACTGTTGATATCCACACCACCGTCGGTCTCCATAGATAAATCGGATTCGCTTATTTCTGCCACCGTTAAAGTACCTTCGCTATGGGTCGGGGTCGCTAGAGTTCTTATACTACCGCTATTTGTTTTGACGACCGTCATCGTTGTATTACGAACTGCGGTTACCTCGCCAGCACGCACTTCTACTTGCAACACAACAGGTGTCTCGTCATCATTTTGGGCTACAAAATCGTCGGGTATATCTATGTCAAGTTGGGCTTGCCGAGTATTGGAGTCTTTTAACAAATTAGGTTGCGTCGGTGAAACTTGACTCCAACGATAGCTCACTCGCCGCAGATCCGGCTCGGAGGTGGAAACATTAAACGCAATACGCTGCCCCTCATTCACTCTATAATCCGAACGGTCGCTACTAATTGTTGCTTCTAAGCTGGATTGACGTATTACCCAAATCCGATAGTGCCTCGCTATCGTAATCAAGGTTGGTTTGGGGGCTACATTCAAATTGATTGATACTGTCTCACCGTTGTGAACCGACGGCAAACTGATTTCCTCGTCTTTAAGAATACTAATCGTTTGCGTGCTGTTTGCTATCGTAGGGCTAAATCTTATTTCTTCTGTGCTGTCGTCAATTAGGTTCACACGATAATCAGAGGTTTGTGGATTGAACACAGGAGATAGGGTCAATCCATCTAAAACAAGCAAACCCGAAAGCATGATGTGTTGATCCGGCAATAGCCCGCTATTAGAACCTTCGCTATGCCTGAGTATCGGATATTGCTCGTTGGTGCCGAACTCCCAATCGTCAATCTCCCATCGTTCAAAGGTCTCACCTAGTAGGCCAGAGGTAGTCGGCGATTTTAGCTGTGCAGTAGTTCGAGGACTGCCACCGGCACTGACTAAAATCTCAGCAACCTCGCTATCCCAATAGCTATGTATCACACGCACCGTGGTGGCATACCTTGTTTGGTGTGCATAATTCCAGCCTATCAACCCACCCACATGCTCACCGCTTGCTACAACCTGCCCATTTGCAAAACTGTCGGAAACGATACCTTTGTTGCTACCGACCAAGCCACCTACTCTATGCATACCAGTTACAAAACCACTCGCATAAGTATTGCGTATTTGACCATCCTTGTTCCATCCGACCAAACCGCCTACATCGCTATTGCCGTCTACGCGATTAACCGCAAAACTATTGGTGATTTGACTATCCTTGTTCCAACCGACTAGACCGCCGGCATAAAGATTACCCGAGACCGCGCCACTCGCCTGACTGTCAGCTATTCTGCCGCCTTGATTATTCGCACCGACCAAACCACCGCTATACGAACCTTCGCTTATTACTCTGCCTTCGGCATTGCTTGCACTGACCTGAGCACGATTGAGACCAACCAATCCACCGATATAATCACGTCCTTTTGCAGTTCCGTCGGCACGACTGTCTGTCAGCACACCATCAAAATTAACACCAACCAAGCCACCGACTTCACTCACACCCGATATACTCGTATTAGCAACGCTAAACCTGATATGTCCTTGGTTATGACCTACCAGACCGCCGAGACTATGCCCGCCACCCTCTACATACTCAAGTATCACATCGCCGTTGAGTATCGTCCCTTCGTTGCTACCGAACAACCCACCTACATTGTTACCCATACCGATTAGGCGACCACCTTCAACACCAATATACGAGATACCACCGGCGTTGTGACCGGCCAAACTACCAATGTATGAATTCCCCTTGATATTTATTTGCGACAATACCAAATTACTGATTTTGGCTAGTTTCGTCGTCGCCTTGAACAAACCGACATAATCCGACGGTCTGTTGATATAAAGATTGGCTATGGTATGACCGTTGCCTTCAAACCTAGCATTAAAGAAGTTCAACCGATCGCTTATAGGCAACCAACCTAAACCGCTAGTCCATGCTTTTTTGTTGATGATATTGCGATAGCTGTTGTCGGAATTGAAATCTAAGTCGTTATGCAACTCGTAGCCATTGCAACCGCTTTGAGGACACCCTGCGGTGATCTTTTTTGAGCTTAGGCTTTCTCTGTAACCGCTACCGTCCAATTGATAGCGAATTGCATTTAAGGCATTTAGATCACAAATCTCTATCAAGCCGTCGTTATCTTGATCTATATCAGTTGTGTAATTACATTGAAGGTGACGTTGCGCGATAGCAACCTCAGAAAAAACTGCCGTAAGTAAAAAAATAACACATACCGGCAGGCTAGACAACTTCATAATGCAGTTCCTCTACATATCTATCCCTAAATATTCCTCCTTGTTGTCTAATGTATTCAAAACGATATCGTTTGAATTAGGGTACTAATAGGAAATTCCTTTTTCCAGCAGATACTTCTAACATATTTTTTCTGTAAATACAAAGTTTATTATTTATTATTTTTGATAAATTTTTTATAATATTACCTTTATAAATGGAAATGCCGATTGTTGCCGTTGCACAAACGGCAATTTGACATATCCGCTCGTAATGCGTTGTATCTGCACAAGGCAATTCCCCTCCTTTGGAGGGGTGGCAGGCGAAGCCTGACGGGGTGGTTGTGTCGTATCTGCACACAATCCATCCATTTCGTTTACGGTAACCATGATTTGGTGGCGCAAGCGGTTCTGTTCGTGCAGAACGGTACTTTAGGGAGGGCATGTTAGCCCTCCCCTACCGTTATCGTAAATTCGATGACACATAGTGGTTTGATTTGTGCAGAACCGTAACGTTAGGATGGTTTGCGTAATTTGGTGGCGCAAGCGGTTACAGTTTTGCACAATGTCACACTGGACTAGCGTAAGAGGCCTTCAAGGAGTACTCTGACGTTTACGAAAATAACCGTTGAGCTATCCATTATAGTTCTTACAACACCCCTAGATTTCTCGATATCATAAACAAATTGCTGCGGTGCTGCCACCGCCGGAGATGCAAGCCTCTGATGTCTATAGCTTTGCTTATCGGTATAATCAACCAACACACGATAGCGATCACCTATAATGCCTTCCACGGTATAGCTTGCATCAGTGGCACCGTCAACGTCGAACCAACTACCGAAAAAATCTTCTTGCCATTGATAAGCTATCTCAGGGTTAGGATTTATCCCGTCCGAATCCGACGATAGATCTATATTGATGGTGTATGTGAAACCATCCAGCATGGGTGCAGGAACCGATGTGACACCATTATTGTGCTTGACTATCGTTAACTGCATCGCTTCACTCACAACACCTGAGCCATCGTCAACCGTCATAACAATATCCATAACATCCATGATTTGCATTTCACCAAGTAGATCACTCGGCATGTTAAGTTCATATATTAGATCAGCGTGACCTACTATCGTGCCGGTGCTTCCCTTTAGATATGGAAATAGGTCTGGAATCGTAGTCAGACTATAACTAAACTCGTCTCCCTCAAGATCTTCTATAGCAACACTCAATTCAAGGGTTTCACCTTCTGCGATTGAAGCAGGTGCGTTAATGCTTATCCTTGGCAAACGATTACTGTTTATCGTTAATTTATAGACAACTGGTTGTTCCATTGCCACCGAATTACTTGCCGCAACACTGATAACCGTAGATGTAGTCTCAAAGGTGTTCAGCGCAATGGTATAGCCGGTGTTGTCCGCCGGCAAGACTTTGCCGTCGGCTACGATGATCGCATCAGGATTAGCCGCTATTGGGGTGATTTTCAATTCGCTGGCATCGGCATGAACCGACACTGTATAAGTCGTGATTGTAGAACTAAAGGCAGGAGAAAGATGCAAATGCCCTGCCCCGATATTCTGTTCCAGCCTTAGATCTCGCAAACCGATACGCTGATGTAGTAATAATTTGCCACAATCCGGGAACGGCGTAGAAGTGTCACACGTGTCATCGTGATATTTAAGTGCTGGATATTCTTCAAAGATGCCAAAATCCCATATATCGGCACTCCAGTTGTAATAAACATCAGTTGAGATAGTTCCTGGTCTGAGGGGTAATTTGAGTTCCTCAGCGGTTTTTTCTGCATCTTCACGAACTTGAAGTCCTCTTCTAGGTGCAGAACCACTTAGCCAATAACTATCGTTAATCTCTCCGGCATTAAAGAAGGTTAAACCAAAACCTCTCCTTAAAACATTTCCAATTGCATAGCTGTTGGTGATGGTGCCATCATTATGCCCGGCTAAATTGCTTGTAGAAGCAAGTCCTGAAACATCACCCGTTGCATAGCTGTTGGTGATCATATTATCATTTATACCGACTAAGCCGCCAGCATTATTATCTTGGCTGACAACGACCCCAGTCGCATAGCTTTTCATGATGTCTCCCCTATTTTCACCGACTAAACCACCTACTTGGGAATTTCCTGTAACATCTCCGGTCGCATAACTGCTCATGACGGTGCCATCGTCATTCCAACCGACTAAACCACCTATATTAGAGCCAGTCCCTGAAACAGTGCCCATCGCATGGCTGTTTGTAATGGTTCCCTCATCATTATTACCGACTAAACCGCCTACTCTATTAGAAGCCCCTGAAACAGAACCCATCGCATAGCTGCTCGCGATGGTGCCACCGTCATTCCAACCAACTAAACCACCTACACTAAAGCCAGTCCCTAAAACAGTGCCCATCGCGTAGCTGCTAGTGATGGTGCCACCGTCATTCCAACCAACTAAACTGCCCACGCGCGACTGCCCCCTAATATCTACATCTAGCAAACCCAGATTAGTAATTTGACTATTCCGTGTATAACCGAACAAGCCTACATTATCAATGTTAGGTCTGTTAATCATCAGATTGGATATCGTATAACCATTGCCGTTGAATGTTGCTTGAAAAGGCAAAAAAGAAGGAGACCCTATGGGTTCCCAGCCTAAATCAGTGGTGGTGGTGACTGTGTATCTTGCTTTGAAAGATGGTATGCGGTAACTATTGTCATCCATGAAGTCCAGACTTCTTGTCAACTCATAACCATTGCATCGATCATTGGGGCAACCTGTAGTAATCTTGCTCGCCACAGCACTCGCACGATAGCCGCTACCATCTGGTTGGTAACGAATTGCAAAAAGATCTTCAAGGGTTTCAATCTCTATTAAACCGTCGCCGTCTTTATCCACAAAGTTCGCGATAGTCGTATAGAGCGGCGCATCGTAGTGGATGGTTGTATCGTAGCCTTGTGCATCGGTATAGCTTATAGAAAGCCTGTATTGTGCGTTGCGAGCATCTTCTGGAGGCGTATAGCTTTTTTGGTTTGCATTAGGTATCGCAACAAATACTCCGCTTTGTTCCCGAGACCATTGATAGCCGATATTGGTCAAAGGCTTTCCGTCTATGTCATCGGACAAGTCGCTTGCCGAAAGTGTATAGCTACTTATCCATTTCGCAGCACTCTCGGAGTTTCCATTGTTGACCTTCCTCACCAATAGTGGTATCTCTCTGCTTACGACAGATGCCGGATTGCCGCTTTCACTCAGTTCCAGTTTTAGGATTACCGTGCTATCGTCCTCGTCTCTTGCGACAAAATCGACAGGCACCATAAACCCTAATGTAGATGTGCTTTGTATCTGTAGCGACAATGGCTTCCCAGATACCTGACTCCACTGATAATCCAACTGCGGATTATTCTGCCCAAAACTCGCTGAGGCATCCAAGCGAACGACATCCCCTTCGTCTAAGGTGAGAATATTTGCTCTGATTACTTCGGTAGGAGTACTACCATTGACCGCTTTGGATATTTTAGGCTGAAGCGGATATTTCAAGCGTACCTGTATTTGATAATTTGCCCCTCTATTGTTTCCGCTTGCAGTCTTAATCTCAATGTTGAATGAGTCCTTTGCACTAATTTGCACACTGCCGTCCAACTGCTTAACTGTGCCACCGTCTTTACGAATCGTTATTGCGGTACCTTCGTCGGCATCAGCAGTGATTTTTATAGCTACTGGTACTATCTCAGGTTCAATCATCACTTCGTAGTTAAACCTATTCGACATAAAGTCCGGGGTCAACTGCACATTCTGCGAATTGACCGATAAACTAAGCCCATTCAATAAAAGTGCATCGGCAATCTGACCGGGCAACAGAGCATCACAACTCGGCAATGCCGTTTCGGTGTCTGTGTCGCAACCTGGGTCATCAGTATCCGGTCCAATCCCATACTTGAGTGCTGGAAATTGCGAACTGGTACCGAAATTCCAATCGGCAACATTCCAATCTACATAAGTATCACACACATCTTCGGGCTTCGCCTCAGTGATAAAACTTTCAGGGCATGAAGCCAATTCGGTATTTGCGGCAATAGGAAGTCTAAAGTTATTTCGTGTTCTTGAATTCTTGAAATTTTCGCTTGTTCCGAAACATCCCACCCCTGTTGTCAAAGTAAAAATAAACCTACAATTCGAGTTATAGTTCCAATAACTATTGATGGCGGCAGACCCTCCACCAACCAAACCTGCTAGTGTACCATCACCCAAAATTTCGCCTAAAATATAACCATTTTCAATTGTTGAATTATTATTAACACCGACTAAACCACCAGCAACTTGATTATTTGATTCACTGCAGGTCCCAAATCCTGTTTCCACATTACCTGTCGTGTAGCTGTTTTTGATTTGACTCGTTTTCAGTAACTCACCTGGGTCACTAGAGGATTGATTTCCCACCAAACCGCCGACTGTGCAAGGTCCTTTTACCTCACCAGTTGCATAGCTGTTATACACCTTACCCCCGTCTATGTTCCTACCAGCCAAACCACCTACTCCGATCAGTTTGTTTGAAAGGGTTCCAGAGTCTTCGGCAACCACATTGATCTTTGTATAGCTATTGAAGATAAGGCCTTTATTTCGGCCGACCATGCCACCTATGAATCCTACATCGCTATCTATATTAAACCCGACATCACCTCTTATTATTTTATTGGTATTTCCGGCAGCAACATCACCGACCACATAGCTATTGACGATTACACTACCGCTCTGTATTGCACCGGCGATGCCACCTACATTTTTGATCCCGACTAGACCTTTGATTGCTGGATCAACAAGCCCCAAGTTTTCAATCTTTCCAGTTTCTCCTATTTCAGAAAATAAACCTATATTGTCTTTAGTGCCGACACTATAATTTATTTGCATATTGGATATCGTATGACCATTGCCGTTGAATACAGTATTGAATACTCCACCTATAGGTTGCCAACTGGAGTCGACTGGACTGGAGTCATCTGGATTAGTGAACCTCATCACTGTCCAATTATCCCTCAGTAAAGAGCGTGCAACTGGATCCGCTGTACGATAGCTTGCATCATCGGTAAAATCCAAATCGTTCATCAATTCATAGCCTCGGCATTTCTCTACATTGTTAACCACAGGACAACCTGTGGTATTAGTCGCAGACATTGCATCGGCTTTATAACCTGAACCATCCAAAACATAGCGTATCGCATCCAATTCTTCTAAATAACGAATCTCTATCAAACCGTCGTTATCGTCGTCTATGTCTAAATAGTTTATGACCTCGGATTCAAGCTGTTCGCGATAACCTTGATTGTCCTCATAAACGACGCGTGCACGGTATTGGTAATCTCCTTCGTTAGGAAGGGCATAGGCAGGTGCCGATACTAGGTTTATCCAACTCTCTGCTTCGCTTCGGCGACGCTGCCACTGTATATCGATTGCTGCAAAATCACCGTCACGATCTATAAACTCACTCCCGTCCTTTCTTTCAATTCGGATACTATAAGTGTGCACCTCAATATTATCCTCAAGTAGACGAACACGATGAGCTACATCGTTGTCGCGTTTGGAAATTATCAACGGTATCGTCTTGCTTAAATAAACCTCATCGTTCAAAGCGATTTCCAAGATCAACTCCACGACGCGGCTATCGTCTTGCCTAGATACTACATTGATAGGCACCATGAAATCTAATACGGCACTTTGGGTATCAACCGGCGATAGCGTATCGTTGAATTTCAACACATCGCCAACCGATTGCCGCCAGCTATAGCGATATGAATCTTCGTTCAAACCGAAATTATACAAAGTCATTAAACGAACACGCTCACCTTCGGCTACCGTTAACGGCATAGATGTGGTTGTGGTTGTCGCCGTCACTAGTTTGATCTCCGATGTGACGTAGCGGACGGAGAAGTTATACGGTAATACTTTGTCATCGGGTGTGCGAGTACTAATAGTAATCTGCGGTGCATGGCTGCCGTCCAACACAAACGACACAGGGACGCTTGATGCACATATTAAGCCATCGTTACAAACAACATCAAGCATCGTACCTGCTTGAGTTGATGTGGTATTCAGTTGCACTTCTGTCATTTGCCTCGATTCAGCAATGATATCGTAGTCAAAAATCAACGGATGAAAGTGCGGGAATAGTCGGACATTACCTGATAAGGTCAAACTTTGCAACAAACTCTTCCCTCTGCGAGCGAGCAGACGTGCATTGTTCACAGCTTTGAGTGCCGGATAGCGATCCGCATCTGCAAACTCCCATACATTGGGATCCCAATTTCTATAAATACTATTCACCGGCGAAGTCGGCGTAGACGATTGGAGTATTGCTGTGGTCGCGGAAGTACCGCCAGCACTTGATGTAACACCACTCGCCTCTATATCCCAATAACTATCACCGACCATCGCACTGTTGACGGCAACCAAACCGCCTGCCCTAGATCTCACTCCGATGGCTATCACTCTACTCACCGCATAGCTGTTGATGATTTCACTAGAACCTCGGTTGGAGGCAACCAAACCACCAACACTGTCCTGAGCAATGACCGACCCTATCGTATAGCTATTCTCAATGTGAGAACGATCGTTGTTTAGAGCAACCAAGCCTCCTGTCAGTACCTTCAATCTATCCGATACATTGCCTTTAACTTGAGTTTCCGAGTAGGATTCGGTGATGAAACCGCGAATGTTCCTGCCAACCAGACCGCCGACGATTAACGATGTGGCGTTGCCGAGTGCCGAGACAGAACCAGTAACATAACTCTTGCTAATATCGCTAGCCCGGTTATGTCCGACCAAACCGCCTACGATTGCCGATGTACCGTTTCCGCTTGCCGAAACAAAACCAGTAACATAACTCTCGCTAATGTCGCCAGCCCGGTTATGCCCAACCAAACCACCCACGATTGCCGATGTGCCGTTGCCGTGCGCCGCCACATAACCAGTGACATAACTCTGGCTAATGTCGCCGGCCCAATTACGGCCGACCAAACCACCTACATGCACACCACCGACTATGCTCACATCTGATAAACCAAGTCCTTCTATTATTGCGTTGGCATCTCTACCATCTATCACACCGAATAAACCACCATCGCTGTCTGGTCTATTCACCCTTAAATTAGAAATCGTATAGCCGTTGCCTTTGAATCTCGCAGTGAATGGATACCTTTGTGTCCCTACTGGTTGCCAACCTTCCCCAGTAATCCATGCACTATTCACACTACCTGCTTGGTAATGTGTCGGATTGTCAAAGTCCAAATTGCGCAACAATTCATATCCTCTGCAGCCGGTTATCGGACAGCCTTTGACACTTTCTATCAATACACCGTCGTTGTTTTGATGCCTCAAACGGCTACCGTCCAAGGCGTTGCGCATCGCATCCAAATCTTCCAATGTCAGAATATCTATCAGTCCATCTTTGTCGGTATCAATGTCTCTTTCGGAGCTAGAAGAGTAATAATTTACTTCAAGGTGATATCGCACACGCCGATCTCCTGAGACTTCAACGGTAATCACGGTCGTGGCAGTGGAACGCAATACAATTTCCGAACTGCTGGTGCCGCTTTTGACCGTCTCATCAAAACCATTATCACTTACAATACGAATGGTCGCTCTTTTGTCCAGTGCATCCGGTGTTAAGTGCAACTGCCTTATGTCTGCATCCAGCTCTACGCCGATGCGATAATGCAATTTTGTAGTACTGAAGTTAGGAGATAGCATTACAACCTCTACGATTGCCAAACTTTCCAAGCCATAAGACTGGGATTGAGGAGTACCTCTTCGCGTTATGATACCAGCATATTTAAGAATTGGATATTGATTTGCATTACCGAAATTCCAATCACTATCGTTCCACTCGTAATATGCTCTGCTTGCATCCGACGACTGACTGGTGCCCGATTGCAGTTGCACGGTAGTCTTGCCGACACCGCCGGCCGATCCTTGTATGTTGCTCGCGGCGATATCCCAATAACTATTTACCGCAATACCACCATTGGTATTACTACCAATTAGACCGCCGGTAGCAACCGTATACGATGTACATTCAGGCACACCTGTGCATGTGATATCTGCAGTCGCATAGCTGTCGCGAACCGAACCGCCGTTCTCACCGACCAAACCACCGATAAGTGTGACTCCTTCAACACCGCCGCTTGCATAAGTGTTTACAATAGAACCGAGATTCAAAGCGACCAAACCGCCTATATTATTGTTGCCCGATACACGGTTCAAACTGTAGCTGTTTGCAATCACCCCACCACTTTGGTTGCGAGCGACCAAACCACCGACCGTACGATCACCCGATACCATACCGTAAGCATAACTATTAGAAATGCGACCGGAGTTATAGGCAACCAAACCACCGATGACATGTTCTCCTGCCACCGTGCCATTCGCATAGCTGTTGTCTATCTCCCCAGCATTATAAGCGGCTAAACTCCCGACACCATTGCTACCCGCGATCTCTACATCCGATAAATTGACATTCCTGACTCGCGCACTATCGGCTAATGCCGCAAACAGGCCGACATTGTCTCGCTGCGATGCGACGCGCAAACCGGAAATCTCGTAGCCTAACGCGCGGTTGCCATCAAATAGCGCTGCAAAACATCGGCTTGATATGTCGTTGCAATCAAGCGTCGTAGCATCAGTCATAGCATCAATTGCCCCAATCGGATTCCAATCGGAACCAGAAAGGTCTATGCTCGCCGCCAGCTCGTAGCCTTTGCAACCGACAGTCGGGGTGGTCGGGCACCCTATGGTGATTTTGGTATCGCTACCACTCGCTTTATAACCGCTGCCGTCTAATTGATATCGAATTGCACTTAAATCGTCGGCACTGCGAATCTCTATCAAGCCATCGTCATCTTCGTCTATGTCGTTGGCAGTAATAAAAGGATGTTTGCTTACCTTAATACTATAGAGCGTTGTTTGCGTAGTTGCAGATACCGAAGGATTTCCCACTGTCAAGGTCAGTAAGAAACCATTGCTATTGTCTATCATAAGCGTAGTTTCTTCGTTGTCCCCTAATTCTTCGCGAGGATTCGTTTCGCTATCGTCGTTGAGTACAATCCTCGCATTCGGATTAAATGTACGCGGAATGATAGTAAATACTTGTTCATTGCTTTTTACTATCAACTCGTAATCGTATATCCTTGAATCAAAGTCGGGTCTTAAGAGCAAAACTTCGGAGGAGCGCGCCAAATTGCTTAAACCAGTGCGATGCTGAGCTGGTAACAAGGTTCCACAAACCGGCAGTTCACCGTCAGCATCTTTGGTTTCTCGGCACGCCGGAGGATTGATTACACCGATAGCTTTGGTATATTGCAGTAGCGGATACTGTGAACTAGTTCCAGAATACCAATCGTCTCTATCCCAACCGATATAAATTCCATCTTCTTCGATCTCGGAGGTTTGAAGTTCTGTTGTCGTCTTGCCGATACCGTTAGCATTATTTCCGTCGTCCATTACCTTGCTCGTATCCACATCCCAATAACTCGCATCTACAGTGAATGTATCCCGGCTACTACTACCTATCAATCCTCCACTACTGCCGGATATTTTACTGCTTGTGTAGCTATCCACGATGGTGGTTGAGTTATCCTGACCGACCAAACCGCCTACAGAATTATCTCCGCTAACCGCACCAGTCGCATAACTATTAAAGATCCCCCTACCCACTACTTCACCAAGCAAACCGCCTACGGAGTTATTTCCACTAACCGCACCAGTCGCATAACTATTATAGATCCCTCTACCTATTAAGTAACCGACTAATCCACCTACACGGGAACTTCCGGTAACCGCATTATGCGCGTAACTATTGACAACCGCTCTCTCATTTCTGCCGACCAAGCCGCCCACATTCGAATGACCGCGAACAGAACCACCTATCACATAGCTGTTGACGACATCACCGTTATTCCTACCCACCAAAGCACCGACACCAAATATACCTTGCGCACTATTATCAACATCCACATCCACAGAGAGTAGACCAATGTTCTCAATTCTTGCACCATCCGCCACCGCACCAAATAAACCGCTATCATCGGTAGCAACACCGTGGATCCTCAGGTTTGCTATGGTGTGTGCATTCCCGTTAAATAAACCGTTAAAAGGATTGCTACGCTTTCCTACCGGCTGCCAACCTGCACCAGTTGTCCATGTCGGGTTGACCCTACCCACACGATAACTCTCAGGATCCTTAAAGTCCAAGTCTCTGATCAGTTTATAACCTTTGCATAGACTCACTAGAGCCAAAAGGTCTGTATCTATACCTATAGGACAGTCCTCCAAAGTGGCAGATAGCTGCGTTAAGGGATAATGCATTAGGTTCAAATCTTCCAAATAATCAATCATTATCAAATCGTCTACTACCGTCAAACCATGAACCCTAATCGTATAGAGCGTCGGCGAACCCGGCGTTGCCGCTTGAACTTCAAATACAATGCTGTCCAAATCGTCGCTTAGGGTAAACGATAAACTTTGCCCACTGCTTATAGGTGAACTCAAGCCATCTGCGTTTACGATAATCGTGTTGGTGCCGTCATAAGCAGTCGGTGTTGCAACAAATGCGGTGTCCGCATCAATAACTAAATCATAGTCGTATATCTGAGGATTAAATGCCGGGATCAAGCGTGCATTTTCTGAAAACTCCAACCGAACCAGATCCGCACGTTGTCCGGACAGCAAAGCACCGCAATACGGTCCCTGTTCTGGCAATTTCGGTAAATGACTACGACAAACGACTGGTTTATCATGCTCCGACAAGCCGGCAAACAATCCGCTATTGCATCTGGATAATTGCTCAGGCGACGGCTGCCTGCATGTCGTATTGTTGTCATCGCTTTCTGCATAAAGCAACGCTGGATATTGCTCGTCGTTGCCGAAATGCCAATCTGCTCGGTTCCATTCAGTGTAGATATCATCTGACGGCACACCCGCTTTAAGTTCCATTGCAGTTTTATCAGTAGCTAGAAGTGAATCGGTTCCAGAGATAACCGCACCTGCTCTATAATAACTATTGACGATTAAATCTGCGGAAGCTGTCAGCCCTCCTGCTAAACCGCTATTTGTTCGTATGTCACCGAATGCGTAGCTATTATGAATTTTTGTACCCCTGTCATTACTACCGACTAAACCGCCTGCACCTCCACTCTCCGCCTGTACATCGCCGCTAACATAGCTATTAACAATAGAACTATTTACCTCAGCAAAACCGACCAAACCTCCGACCAAAATACCATTTGAGCGTACATCAACATTTGCATAACTATTAACGATGATGCTACTCCTATTTCTACCAACCAAACCTCCAACGTAGTCGCCCATCGCTACTAGCTTGCCGGTTGCATAGCTATTGATAATCGTGCCGAAGTTGTAGCCGGCTATACTACCGACATTATTGTTTGCGGTGATGTTCACATTCACCAGACCGACATTCTCAACTCTGCCACTCCCTCCGATTGCTCCGAATAGACCTATACCAGTAGCATTGCTTACTTTTATAGTCAAATTGGAAATCGTATGACCGTTGCCTTTGAATACACCGCTAAAAGGTTCACCAAAACTAGCTATAGGTTGCCAATCCATACCAGCAAGGTCTATATCGGCAGTCAATTCATATCCTATGCATCCGTTAGGACAATAGATCGCACCAGTGGTTTCGCTGTGCTGGTAGGCACTGCCATCCAATCTGCGACGGATGGCATCCAACTGCGTCGGATTGCCAATGTCTATTAATCCATCGCCGTCTTTATCTATGTTTTGCGCTACGATGTTGAGCCGATTGACAGTGAATTGATATGGATACGAACGCCGTTTGCCGTCTTTTACGACCAAAGCGACGACCGTGTCGCCAGAATCGTTCAACGGGATCGGCATCGTCCATTCACCACTATCGCTTACCCCCGCCAAGTTGCCATCGCTAAACACCTCAATCATCGTAACTGCATTAAACGCAGTCGGCAAAATGCGAATAGTGCTCTGATCGGTATTAACCGATAAACCGTAATCAAATAACGCAAACGAAAAAGGACTGGAGAGACCTGCGCCTTCAGACAATTGTAAGTCTTGCAATAGGCTACCCTGATGACGAAGTAAAGTTTGGCAAGCGGCGGGACGCTTTTGCATATCCGCTGCACCGCAATGCGTATCACCATCGGTAGAGTTGGCTTGCAAATTGTACTTAATCGCCGGGTATTGCCTATCGGTGCCGAAATCCCAATTATCCGAATTACCCAAATTATCACTACGCCAACGCATATAAATACCAGTTGCGCTTGTTGGTTTTTGAAGTTCAACGGTGCGCCTACTCTCTCCTAAAGTCACACCGACTCTAGAAATATCTTCGTCCAAATAAACTGCCCGAGCAGTCGGTGCCAACTTATCATTCGGATCTTTATTACCACCGAATAGACTTTGGGGAACACCGGCTTTGGTTGACAAAACGCTCGCATAGCTGTTAACAATATCAAGAGTAGACGATGAACGTACCCCGACCATGCCACCTATAAATCCGTCGTCGTGTTGTGCCGTAATCGTGCCGACCACATAGCTGTTGCTGATGATGGTATCGGAATCTATGTCGCCAATCAAACCGCCGCCGACTGCAGATTGACCGTTGGCAACGAGATTACCAATAAAATAACTGTTGCTAATTCGTGCAACCCGACCACTTGTTGTAGTGATATCGTTTAGCAAACCGGCGGTAGCGGTGGTTCCTTCTACATTACCTATCACATAACTATTGCTTATCGTACATTGCTTACACGATGTAGCAATTCCGGCAACTATATCTCCTTTAATGTCCACACCCGATAAACCAATGCCATCTATATACACAGCACGACTATCGCTACCTATCGCTACAAAAAGACCTCCATTCCCTCTCACCCTCAAATTGGCAATCGTTTTATTGTTGCCTTGAAATGTACCAGTAAAAGTCCCTGCTATAGGTTGCCAGGCACCTGCACCAGTCCAGCGATGCATGTTCTGCTCGGCATTGCGATAACTTTCTAGATCGTTAAAATCCAGATTTCTTAGCAGTTCATAACCTTTGCATCCTTCACTCGGACAACCGAAGGTGATTTTGATCTCCTCGACATTTGCTCTATAGCCGCTACCGTCCAACTGATGGCGGATCGCATCCAAATCTTCTAGATAATTGATATCAACGAGACCGTCGTTATCTTCGTCAATGACCCTATGATAAGAGTAGCTCAGATAAAGCATATATCTGACTGTCTGTGTACCTTCTACCTCAATGACAACTTTTTTTGCCTGATCATTTTTCAGCGAAATCGGGGAGCTCGTATCGCCGCTTTCTATGGTTTCTAGCATAGTCCCTATAATGCTAATGCGCGCAGTTGATTCCATCGCTACCGGAATCAAGCGCACATTCGGACGGTCGCTGATCACCGTGCCGAAATAAACATCACCTTGGTTGAGCTTTTCAATGTCAATTGGTACAGAAAATATCGCATCGTCTGCCGGTGTCAAACTACGCAAACCGTAACGAAAACCTGGCGATATTAAATCGCCGCATTGTGGCAGCCCTGATGAACCACACTCAAAAACACTATTGGTTGCGGTGGTATGTTTAAGCATTGGATATTGATCTATATCACCAAAGTACCAATCGCTATCGCGCCACTTGTAATAGGCTTTGCTTGCATCCGATGATTGACTGGTGCCTGATCGAAGCTGTATCGTGTTTTGTCCGATGCCGTTGTCGCTCCCAGTAGCAATGTTGTCGGTATTCCAATAGCTGTTGATGATTCTGTCAACGGCATTGACTCCGACTAAACTACCTTCTGTTCCCCCCCTACTCTTTAGTTTGCCGATTGCATAACTATTTTTTATAGAACCTAGGTTAAATCCAGCCAAACCACCTGTTACAGATCCGTCAATACCAACTGAAGCATAACCGTTAATAATCTGTGCGTTTAAGGCATTCCGCCCAACCAGACCACCAATAACAGAACTACCACTTGCTAGAATCTCACCAGTTGCATAACTATTAGAAATTAGACTCCGATTATGACCTACCAAACCACCAAAACTCGTTCCCCTTGAATGTGGCATTATGATAGTATCCGCACGACTATTGATGATCGTGCCACCGTTATCTCCAACCAAACCACCAAGCGATGAGGCTCCGAAAACTTCGCTTATTGCATAACTGCCGATGATATCTCCATCATCGTTGCTCGCAACCAGACCGCCGGCAATACTTCCGCGCTTTGATTCGATACTGCCGATAACATAGCTATAGCCAATTTGCCCGCGGTTGGTGCCGACCAGTCCAGCAACTTTAGCTCCACCCTCTATTTTTAGGTTTAACAAACCAATGTCTCTTATAACAGCACTAGGTGTTGTGACCCCGAATAAACCTTGAGTTTCGGCAGTGTCTCTGTTTATCTGTAAACCCGATATCGTATAGCCATTGCCGTCAAAGCTACCGGCAAAAGGCTGCGCCTCGTTGCCTATCGGCACCCAACCTGTATCGCTAGCATCGTCGTAATCGGCTACCGTCCATTCCGCTTTATTGATCGAGTCGCGATAGCTGGCATCCGATTGGAAATCCAAATCTCGGACTAATTCGTATTTACCATCGAGTTGATTGCGTATCGCATTCAAATCCTCCAAATAATAAATATCGGCAAAATCATTTTTTTGTGCAACATGTCTAATCGATAACGGCTCGGATACGATGCGATGACGATGACCTTGATTGTCGCGATAATTCAATCTTACACGATAGCTGATATTATCGATTGTCGATAAATCCATAGGTATCTCGTAGCGCATTCGCATTGCGCCTTCAATATCTTGCCATACCACAGAATCGGACAGTAGCTTGTACTGCCATTGGTAACGAAAGCTATTAAGATCCACACCAGCGTCAGGTTCCATAGATAAATCAGCTTCACTTATATCTGCCACCGTTAGAGTGCCTTCACGATAGATTGGAATAGCTAAGGTGTCTAAGCCACCGTTATTTGCTTTGACGACCGTCATCGTTGTAGTTTGAACTACGGTTGCTCCACCGGCATTCACCTCCAGTCGCAATACAACTGGGGTTTCATTTTCATCTTGGGCTACAAAATCGTCGGGTATGTCTATGTTGATCTTAGGTAGACTCAAATCCGAGCCTTCTAGTAAATTGGGTTGTGCCGGCGAGACCTGACTCCACCAATGGCGCACTCGCCATGGTTCCGGCTCAGAAGTTGAAGCATTGAATGTGATATCTTGTCCCTCGCTCACTCTATGGTCCGAACGATTGCTACTGATCGTTGCTTGCAAACCAGATTGACGCAGAACCCAGATCTGATAGTGTCTCGCTATCGTAACCAAAGTCGGTTTGGGAGCTACATTCAGATTAATCAATACCGTCTCACCATTGTGAACCGACGGCAGGCTGGTCTCCTTGTCTTTAAGAACACTAATCGTTTGTGTGCTATTCGCTATCGTAGGGCTGAATCTTATTTCTGACACACTATTGTCGCTTAAGGTCACACGATAGTTGAAGGTTTGCGGATTAAACGCAGGAGATAAAGTCAAACCGTCTAAAACAAGCAAACCCGACAGCATGATGTGCTGACCTGGCAACAAGTACCTTCTATTAGAACCTTCGCTATGCCTGAGTATCGGATATTGCTCACTTGTTCCAAACTCCCAATCTACGACATTCCACCTCTCAAAGGTCTCACCTAGTAGACCAGGGGCGGTCGGTGACTTTAGCTGTGCAGTAGTTCTAGGGCTGCCACCAGCACTCAGCAAAATCTCAATAGCCTCGCTATCCCAGTAGCTGTGTACTACACGAACCGTAGTGGCACCTCTCCTTTGATGTGCATAATTCCAGCCTATCAAACCACCGACATGCTCACCGCTCGCTACAACTTGTCCGTTTACAAAACTGTCGGAAACGATACCTTTATTGCTGCCGACCAAACCACCGACTCTATGCACACCACCTACAGAACCACTCGCATAAGTATTGCTTATTTGACCATCCTCGTTGCTACCGACCAAACCGCCTACATCGCTATTGCCATCTACGCGATTAACCGTAAAACTATTGGTGATTTCGCTATCCTTGTTCCAACCGACTAAACCTCCGGCATAAAGGTTGCCCGAAACCGTACCACTCGCCTGACTGTCAGCGATTCTGCCGCCTTGATGATTCGCACCGACCAAACCACCGCTATACGAACCCTCACTTATTACTCTGCCTTCGGCATGGTTTGAACTAATCCGAGCACGGTTGAGACCGACTAAACCACCGATATAATCGCGCCCTTTTGCAGTCCCGTCGGTCCGATTATTTGCTAGCGCGCCGTCGGAATTGAGACCGACCAAGCCACCGACTTGACTGACACCGGATAAACTTGCATCGGCAACACTATGCATAATACGCCCCTCGTTATAACCTACTAGACCGCCGAGACTATGCCCACTACCCTCTATACGCTCAAGTATCACATCGCCGTTGAGTATTGTGCCGATATTGGCACCAAACAATCCGCCGACATTGTTACCCATACCGCTGAGACTACCACCTTCCACTCCGATATAAGCAACACTCCCGGCGTTATGACCTGCCAAACTACCGACATAAGAATTACCCTTGATGTCTATTCGTGACAATACCAAATTGCTTATTTTGGCTCGCTTTGCCGTTGCTTTGAATAAACCGACATAATCTGATGGTCTGTTGATATAGAGATTGACTATCGCATGACCGTTGCCCTCGAACCTAGCAGCAAAGAAGTTCAACCGATCGCTTATAGGCAACCAACCCAGACCACTCGTCCATGCTTCTTTGTTGGTGATATTGCGATAGTCATCGTCGGCATTGAAATCTAAATCGCGATGCAACTCAAAACCGTTGCAGCCGCTTCGAGGACATCCTGCAGTGATTTTTGGGGAGGTTAAACTTTCTCTATAACCGCTACCGTCCAATTGATAGCGAATTGCGTTTAAGGCATTGAGATCACAAATCTCTATCAAGCCGTCGTTGTCTTGGTCTATATCGGTTGTGTAATTACATTGAAGGTGACGTTGCGCAATAGCAATCTCAGAAAACATCACTGTCAGCAGACAAGTCGCACATACTGGCAGACTAGACACCTTCATAATGCAGTACCTCTACATACCTACCCCTGAATATTCCTCCTCGTTGTCTAATATTCAAAGCTATACTGCTTGAATTGAAATACTAATGGAAAATTCCCTTTCCCATCAGATATTTATAACATATTTTTCTGCAAACACAAATTTATTTTTTATTGTTTTGATAAATTTTTTATTTTTTATCTGTGTAAATGGAACCGCCGATTGACCTACTGGCTCAAGTGGCAGCTTTATTCTGCCCCTGCGGTTAAGGTAAGCGTTGTGTCAACACAAGGCAATTCCCCTCCTTTGGAGGGGTGGCAGGCGAAGCCTGACGGGGTGGTTGTGTCGTATCTGCACACAATCCATTCATTTCGTTTACGGTAACCATGATTTGATGGCGCGGAGCGGGTAGATTTGTGCGAAGACTCAACTTTAGGTAAGCGTTGTGTCAACAAAATATCAAGCAGGTACCCAGTAAATGGTTTGCATGATTCGGTGGCGCAAGCGGTTGCAGTAGTGCAGGACGGTACTTTAGGGCGGACATGCGAGTCCGCCCCTACCAGTTTCGGTACTTTTTCAACAGCCTCAAATAGGCTAGCGTAAGAGGCCTTCGAGGAGTACTCTAACTTGTATAGAAATTGTCAGTGGCTGATCCATCAAGTCTCTTACAACATCTCTAGATCTCACGACATTATATATAAATTGCTGCGGTGCCATCACCGCCGCAGATGCGACTCTCCGATGCCTATAGCCTTGCTTATCGGTATAATCAACCAACACGCGATAGCGGTCGCCTATGATACCCTCAACGGTATAGCTTGCATCAGTTGCACCTTCAATATCTGCCCAGCTACCCAGCAGTTCCTTTTGCCACTGGTAGGCTATCTCAGGGTTAGCATTCATTCCGTCCGAATCCGACGATAAATCTATACCCGCCATAGTGTATGTGAAATCATTCAACGTAGGTTCAGGCAGCGATATGACACCGTTATTCTCTTTGACTATCGTTAACGGCATCGTTTCACTCACAACACCTGAGCCATCGTCAACCGTCATAACGATATCCACAGCACCCATAATTTGCATCTCATCAAGTAGATCACTCGGTATGTTAAGTTGATACCTTAAATTGGCACGACCTACTATTGTGCCGGTGCTTATTCCTAGGCCCGGCAATAGGTCTGGAATCGTGGTCAGGCTATAACTAAACTCGTCTCCCTCAAGATCTTCTACAATTGCATTGAAAGCAAGGGCTTCACCTTCTGTGATTGAAGCAGGTGCGTTAATGCTTATCCTTGGTAGACGATTATTCACTGTCAATTTGTAGATTACAGGCTTTTCAGTCGCTATTGAATTACTCGCAGCAACACTGATAGTCGTAGATGTAGCACCAGAGGTGTTCAGCGCAAAAGTATAGCCGGAATTATCCGCCGGCAGGACTTTACCGTCGGCTACGATAATCGCGTCGGGATTGGCCGCTATGGGGATAATTTTCAGCTCGCTGGCATCGGCATGGACTGCAGATACCGTATAGGTCATGATCGCAGGATCAAAATTAGGAGAAAGATGCAGATGCCCTGCCCCCATATTCTGTTCCAGCCTTAGATCTCGCAAGCCAATACGCTGATAGAGTAATAATTCGCCACAATCTGGGGACGGCGTAGAAGTGCTACATGTATTATCGTGGTATCTGAGTACTGGATATTCCTCAAAGGTGCCAAAATCCCATCTGTTGGTATCCCAAGTGTGATAAACATCGTTTTCCATTGTCCCTGGTGCAGTCGGCATTTGCAATTCAGTCTTAGTCTTAGCGATGCCACCTCCTGGAGAATTCATCTGTCCGCTTATATCAGTATCCCAATAGCTATTAGTGACAGCTTGACTAGAGTGTCTTCTACCGATTAAACCACCTACATAGCGTTCATCGTTGTCCCTTTGTATATCAAAGGTTACTTTCACCTCAGCAGTCGAGTAGCTATTTTTAACACTACCACCCACCCATAGTACACCGACTAGACCTCCCACAGATCGTTCTCTCTCACTTATACTAACTGAACCTGCTGCATAGCTATTGCTAATAGAGTCTTGATTCTCACCCACTAGCCCCCCTGCATCCGCCTGTGCTGAAACATCAGCAACCGCATAGCTTTTGCTGATGCCACCATCGTTTACGCCACAGATGCCACCTACCCATCGCGCACCTGTGACAGCACCATAAGCATAACTATTTATAATTGACGAACCTGATGCGCTTTCACCGGCTAAAAGACCTATAATATTATTTTGCCCTATAACCTTGCCGCCGATGACATAAACATTTATTAGTTGACCCTCGTTGCGACCGACTAGACCACCGACTCTAGTACGACCTGTTACTTCTATCTCCGACAATCCGAGATTGCGAATGATGCCGGTATTTCCGGCAAACAAGCCTACTTCATTGAAGGTGTCTCTATTGATTCGCAAATTAGAAATGCTATATCCATTGCCTTCAAAAGTAGTATTGAAACAGTTGCTGGCCGAGTCACTACAAATATTGTTAGTAATAGTACCTATAGGTTGCCAGCCTGAACCAGTCGTCCAGACGACTTTGTTGAGTGTTGAACTATAACTTGCCTCGTCTAGAAAATCCAAATCCCTCACCAATTCATAGCCTCTGCATCCATCATTGGGACAACCTGCGGTAATCTTGCTTGCTGTAGAACTTGCACGGTAACCGCTGCCGTCCATTTGATAACGAATCGCATTGAGATCTTCTAGGGTTTCGATTTCTATTAAACCGTCGTTATCTTTATCCAAAGAATCTGCAATAGCCGTATATAGTGGTGCATCGTAAGAGAGGGATGTCCGATAACCTTGTCCGTCGGTATAGCTCATCGAGAGTCTGTATTGTACGGTGCGGGCATTCTCAGGAGGCGTGTAGTTTTTTTGGTCTGCACCGGGTATCTCTACGAATACACCATTTTGCTCCACTGACCACTGATAGCCGATATCACCCAAAACCCCTCCGTCTATATCGTTTGACAAGTCGCCTGCCGAAAGCGTCTCGCTACTTATCCATTTCACGGCAGTCTCGGAGTTTCCATTGTTGATCTTTCTCACTGATATCAGTATCTCTCTGCTCGCGGCAGATTCCGAATTATTGATATCAGTGAATTCCAGTTCTAGCACCACCATGCTATCGTTCTCGTCTCTGGCAACAAAATCAACAGGTACCGTAAAATCTGTGAAAGGTAGTGCCTCAAACAACAGCTTCCCTGATAATTGATTCCATCGCAAGATCAGTCCTCGACCTATTAGTGCCGCTAGGTTATCAAAGCGCACAACATCTCCTTCGTCTAAGAGTAAAATACGTTGTTTGCTTATCACAGTCGGGGCAGCACCGTTGATTACTACGCTAATATCCGGCACTTGTAGAGGCTCAGGCTCAGGTGGCGTATGTCTCAAGTTCAGCTGTATTTCATAGTTTGCTTTTCTATTATTTCCGCGCGCAGTCTCAATCCCAACGTTGAACGAGTTATTTGCGCTGATTTGCACGCTGCCGTCAGATTGTTTGGTCAACGGTGTGCCACCGTCTTTGCGGATCGTTATTTCGGTACCTTCGTCAGCATCTGTAGCAATTTTCATAGCTACTGGCACTATCTCAGTAGTAATCGTTGCTCTATAGTTAAATATGTTTGGATCAAAGCTCGGGGTCAACCGCACTTCTTTTGAATTGGCGGATAAACTAAGGCTATTCAACAGAACTGTGTCGGGAAATTGTCCTGGCAATAAAGTCCCACATCTCGGCAATGCCGTCTCTGGATCCTGATCACAACCCGGGTCGGATGTATTCAATCCAACCACGTATTTGAGTGCCGGATATTGCTCACTTGTGCCGTAATCCCAAGATGCGCTACCCCAATCCATATAAACCTGGCAGAAAGTTGTAGAACCATCATCTCTTATGCATGCCCTACCAGTCCCCCCACTGGAAGCTCGGAGCCTGTTATCTAACCTTGCATCTGAATCAACTCCACGAGTTGTACTAGAAAAACAATACGCACCGGCTGCCACCGAACCGCCACTTGGAGTAATCTCACAATTAGCGTCAAAGTTCCAATAACTATTGATAGGGTTTGCAGTGGAACCGCCTAGCCTCCTACCAATCAAACCAGCGAGCGTACCAGCACCTGAAACTTCACCTCTCGCATAACTATTTTCCACCCTTGAGTCATTATTAGCACCGACTAAACCTCCAGCGATTCTATTATTTGAGTTACTGCATGTCCCAAATCCTGTCTCTACATTACCTGTCGCATAGCTGTTTCTGATTTCACTTCTTTTCTCGTCATCCTCTGAGTTTGTAGAAAATTGATTTCCTACCAAACCACCGACTATGCAAGGTCCTTTCACCTCACCAGTTGCATAGCTGTTATAAACCTTGCCGCCGTCTATGTTCCTACCGGCCAAACCACCAACCCCGACCCGTTTGTTTGATGCCGTCCCGGAATCTTCGGCAACCACGTTGATCTTCGCATAGCTATTGAGGATAAAACCTTGATTCCAGCCGACCAAACCGCCTATGAGTCCTGCACCGCTTACATCACCTCTTATTACTTTATCGGTATTGCCAGATGCAACATCACCGGCCACATAACTATTCATGATTACACTACCGCGTCGTATTGCACCAGCAATGCCACCTACATTTTTGACTCCGACTAAACCTTTGATTGCCGGATCGACCAGTCCCAAGTTTTCAATCCTTCCAGTTGCACCTATTCGGGAAAATAGACCTATGGGGTTTTGAGTGCCGACGCTACGGTTTATTTGCATATTGGATATCGTATGACCGTTGCCGTTAAATACGGCATTAAATTCTTTATCTATAGGCTGCCAACCAGAATCATTTTCATCTTGGAAATTGGTCACTGTCCATCTATTCTTCAGTACAGAAAGTGCAGCTGTATCTGATGTACGATAACTGGCATCATTGGTGAAATCCAAATCGTTTATCAACTCATAGCCTCGGCATTTCTCTACATTATTGACCACCGGACAACCCGCAGTTACTTTGTTCGCACTTGCGGTTGCTTTATAGCCAGTGCCGTCTAACTGATGACGTATCGCATCCAATTCTTCCAAATAAGCAATCTCTATCAATCCGTCACCGTCTTCGTCTATGTCTAAATAGTCTATGACCCCGGTTTCAAACTGTTCGCGATAACCTTGATTGTCTTCATAAGTGGCAAGTGCACGATATTGATAATTTCCTTCGTTAGGGAGGGTATACGGCAACCCACTCCCGACATTGACCCAATCTTCCGCATCGCTACGCCGACGCTGCCACTGCATATCAATTGAGGCAAGGCCCTTGTCTCGGTCTACAAACTCGCTACCGTCCTCTCTTTCAAAGCGAACGGTATAAGTATGTATTTTGTTATTATCTTTAAGTAAGCGCGCGCGATTACCTGAGTCGTTATTGCGTTTGGAAATTATCAATGATATAAATTGTGTTGCATAAAAATTGCCGTTCACAATGACTTCCATGACCAACTGTACGGTGCGGCTATCGCTTTGCTTAGATACCACATCAATAGGTACCGTGAAATCCAATACGAGGCTTTGTGTATCAACCGGTGATAGTGCGTCTTTGAGTCTTAGCGGATCACCTATTAATTGATACCAATTATAGCGATACGAATCTTGATTCAAACCGAAATCATAAGGAGTCGTCAAACGAATACGCTCGCCTTCGGCTACCATCAGCGACATTGATACGGTTGTTGTGGTTGTCTCCGTCACTCGCCTAACCTCCGATTCCACATAGCGGACGGAAAAGTTATACAACAATTCATCGGCATCAGGTGTACGAGTATTAATGGTAATCTGCGGTGCATTGCTACCGTCCAATACGAATGATATCGGAATACCCGACGAGCACACCAAGCCATCGCTACAAGCAACATCAATCGTTGTACCCTCTCGTGTTGGTGTCATAAACAATCGCACTTCGGTCATCTGCCCCGATTCGGCAATGAGCTCGTAGTCAAAAATGAGTGGATGGAAAGATGGAAATAGTCGCGCATGGCTTAATTGAGCAAAACTTTGTAACATAAAACTTTGTAACAAACTCTTCCCTTCGGGAGCAAGTAGCTGTGCATTGTTCACGGCATTAAGTGTCGGATAGCGATTTGCATTTGCAAACTCCCATACATCGGGATCCCAATTTCTATAGATGCTGTTTATCGGTGAAGTCGGCGTAGACGATTGAAGTATTTCCGTAGTCGCAGAAATACCACCGGCACTTGATGCGACACCACTCGCCTCCATATCCCAATAACTATCGTCCACCGTTGCATTGTTGACGGCAACCAAACCACCTGCCATAGATGTTGCTCCCATAGCTATTGCCCTGCTCACCGCATAGCTGTTGATGATTTCGCTAGAACTTCGGTTTAACGCAACCAAACCACCGACGCTGCCCCGACTGATTACTGACCCTATCGCATAGCTATTATCAATGTGGCCATGATCATCGTTTAGAGCAACTAGACCACCTGCCAATGATGTCGTCAGGCTATCTGCCAGATTGCCTTTGACTTGGGTTTCTGCGTAGGACTCGGTGATGGAACCGCCAACGTTACTACCGACCAAACCGCCTACGATTGCTGATCCATCTTTGCCTGTTGTCGAGACAGAACCAGTAACATAACTCTTGCTAATGTCACCTGCCCGATTATGGCCGACCAGACCGCCTACATGCACACCGCCGACTATGTCTACATCCGATAAACCCAGCCCTTCTATTGCAACATCAGCTTCGCTACCGTCTATCACCCCGAATAAACCACCGTCGCTCTCTGGTCTATTTACCCTTAAATTAGAAATCGTATAACCGTTGCCTTTGAATGTTGCCACAAACGGAAGCATTTGTGTCCCTATTGGTTGCCAGCCTGCCCCGCTGGTCCATGCGGTGTTCACTCTGCCGGTCCGATAGTGTGCAGGATTGTCAAAGTCCAAATCTTGCAACAATTCATATCCTCTGCAACCAGTCATCGGACAGCCTCTGGCATTCTCCACGAATACACCTTCGTCGTTTTGCTGTCTAATGATGCTACCGTCCAGGGCGTTGCGCATCGCATCCAAATCTTCCAGTGTCAGAATCTCGATCAATCCATCTCCGTCTGCATCGGCATCTCTTCCTAGGTTGGAAGAGAAATAATCTACTTCAAAGCGATATCGGGCTCGTCGCTTTCCCGAGACTTCAACGCTAATCACGGTGGTGTCGGTGGAATGTAGCATAATTGCTGAACTGCTGATGCCGCTTGCGACCGTCTCGTCAAAACCGTTATCGCTGACGATGCGGATGATTGCCTCGGCGTTTAATGCGCTTGGGGTCAAATGCAGATGTGGTATGTTTGCATCCAATTCTACGCCGACACGATAATACAATTTTGTGGTATCGAAATGCGGAGACAGTGTCACAACCTCTGCGATTGTCAAACTTTCCAAGCCATAAGATTGCAAACCAGTTAGCATGCTCTCAGTAGTACTGGTATATTTAAGGATCGGATATTGAGATGCATTGCCGAAATGCCAGTCGCTATCGCTCCACCTATAATACGCCTCGCTTGCATCCGACGATTGACTGTTGCTCGATTGCAGTTGTAAGGTTGTCTTGCCGGTGCCGGCAGCCAATCCTTGTATGTTGCCTGATATGTTACTGGTTGCGGTATCCCAATAGCTGTTTACCGCAATACCACTGGCATTGCTACCAATGAGTCCGCCAGTGGCAACCGTATACGTGGCACACGCAGGCACACCCGTACACACGATATCTGCTGTCGCATAACTGTTGCGAACTGAACCGCCGTTCTCACCGATCAAGCCACCAATAAGTGTGACTCCTTGAACACTGCCGCTTGCATAGGTGTTTGCGATGGCACCAAGATTCAAACCAACCAAACCACCTATATTATTATTACCCGATACACGGCTCAAGCTGTAGCTATTGGCAATCATCCCACCGCTTTCGTTGCGAGCCACCAAACCACCGACCGAAATTTCTCCTGATACCATACCGTAAACATAACTATTAGAAATACGACCGACATTGTAGCCAACCAAACCACCGACGGCACGTTCTCCTGCCACCGTGCCATTCGCATAGCTGTTGTCTATCTCGCCAGCATTATGGGCAGCTAGGCCTCCGACACTAAAGCGACCTCCAACCTCCACATCCGATAAATTGACGTTTGTGACTTGCGCACTGTCGGCCAATGCCGCAAACAAACCGATATTGTCGGTATCAGTTCTATCGATGCGTAGATTGGAAATAGTATGGTTATTGCCGTTGAAGATACTGTCAAAGGGGTTATCTCGCCCTCCTATAGGTTGCCAATTCTCTGCCCATTCAGTATTCACTACCCCAGAGCGGTAGCTTGCGGCATCTTGGAAATCCAAATCTCGTGTCAATTCATAACCCAAGCATAAATCGTTCGGACACCCTCTGACGATTTTCATATTATCCTGGTTCGCTCTATATCCGCTGCCATCTAATTGATAACGCATTACGTTCATATCGTCTATGCTACCAATCTCTATCAAGCCATCGTCGTCTTCGTCTATATCGTTGACGTTAATAAGAGGATGCTTGCTTACCTCAAAACGATAGCGTGTCGTCGTCATAGTTCCAGGTAGCAGCGGATCTTCCACCGTCAGGGTCAGCAAGAAATCATTGATGTTGTCCATAGCCAAGGTCGTGGTTTGACCAGTTCGTAATACTCTGCGCGGATTCGTCCCGCTATCGTCGGTGACTACAATCATCGCATTCGTATTAAACGTATTCGGGATGATAGCGAACTCACTCGCATCGTTTTTTAGTATCAACTCATAATCATATATCCCTGGATTGAAATCAGGTCTTAATAGCAAAACCTGACCTATATTGTTTGAAAGTGCCAGACTTCTTAAACCGCTAAGATGCTGCGCCGACAAAAAGCTGCCACACACCGGCATTTCGCTACTTGTGTTCTCAGCTGCTTGACACGCCGGGCGGGCAAGCACATCAGTGGCACTGGTATATCTCAGAACCGGATATTGACCGACCACCGAATACCAATCATCGCTATCCCAACCGCGATAGATGCCACCGCCAATCGCCGGGGTTTGCAGCTCTGCCGTCGTCTTGCCAATGCCATTAGCACTATTTGCATCGTCTGCCACACCGCCCGTACTGATATCCCAATAACTCGCAGTGGCACGACTGCCACTTAAAACTGAGCCGAACAATCCTCTTGAGCTGCCGGTCACTTTGCCAGTCGCATAGCTATTACTCACCACCATCCCAGCTTCGCTTAAGAAACCTACCAAACTACCGACTTGCAGAGTACCCGAAACATCACCGCTTGCATAGCCGTTTTTGATATCCCTCGCCATGATGCCTGCCAAACCACCGACAATTTCATTTCCGACAACCGCACCGCTTGCATAACTGTTGCGAATTTTTCCACCACGAGAACTAGTACCGACTAAACCGCCGGCAATAGCAACGCGCCCATTTACCGAAACATCTGCGTAGCTATTGACTATCGCACCTGTAGCATCGGGGTTCGCACTATCTGAGTTTTCACCGACCAAACCACCTACGAGGTAATCTCCTTGAACATTTCCACCTATTACATAGCTGTTGACAACTTCGCCTAAATTCGAACCAACCAAAGCACCCACAGAAGTCAAACTACGCCGACTATTATCAACATCAATATCCACAACGAGTAGACCAACATTCTCAATTCTGCCACCACGCCCAATTCTGTCGAATAAACCCATATCGCCGGTAGCAACACCATGAATTCTCAAGTTTGATATCGTGTGTCCATCTCCGCTAAACAAATCCCGAAAGCCCCACAAACCCTGATTAGGGTTATACTCTCCTATCGGCTGCCAACCGGCACCGCCCGTCCACATTGGGTTGACCACACCGGCACGATAGCTTGTAGGATCCTTGAAGTCCAAGTCTCTAGCCAATTTATAGCCGCGACATCGCCGCACATTGTCTTGCGTGTTGATAGGGCAATCCGTGAAAGGCGCAGATACCTGAGCCAAAGAGTTGCGCATGAGGTTCAAATCTTCCAGATAATCAATCATTATGAAACCATCTACTACCGCAATATCTTGCAATATCTTGATCGTATAGACCGTCGGCACACCCGGCGTTGCCGATTGAACCTTAAACACGATGCTGTCCAAATCGTCGCCCAAATCGTCGCTTAGAGTGAACGACGAACCCTGCCCACTACCGGTCAACGAACTCAAACCACCGGCATCTATGGTTATCGTATCGCTACCGTAATAGCCAGTCGGTGTGGTGCGAAGAATCTCAATATCCGCATCAACGAGTAGCTCATAGTCGTATATCTGAGAGCTAAATGGCGGGGTCAAGTGTGCATTTTCTGAAAACTCCAACCCAACTAGCCCGCTACGCTGCCCAGGTAGCAAGGCTCCGCAATACGGAATCTGTTCGGGTGATCTTGGTAAATGACTACGACAAACGATCGCTTTGTCATGCCCTGACAGGTTTGCAGATAATCTACCGTTGCAATCCGATACCTGCTGCGCAGCGAGTTGCCGGCATGCGGCGTTATTGCCATTACCAGCCGTATAAAGCAATGCCGGATATTGCTCGCTGTTGCCGAAATGCCAATCCGCTCGGTCCCACCCAATATAGGTAGGACCAAACCTCGGCACACCAGCCTTGAGTTGCATCTCAGTTCTAGCGGTGCCGATAAGTGCATCAGTCCCGGAGATAACCGCACCCGTTCTATAATAACTATTAGAAATTGTCAGTGAGCGGTCTCGGTTTAGTGCTAAACCCGCGCGATGACTTGCCCGTAAATTGCCGATTGCGTAGCTATTAATAATTGCCGAGACTGGTAACGACGAACTTCCCAGTAGACCACCGGCATTAGCAAATGATGTATTACCTACACCGACGATACTGGCCTGCACATCACCGGTTGCATAGCTATTAATGATTGATCCGCCGGTGATGGAACTAAGTAAGCCTCCGGCAGAAACAATAATACCATTTAGTTCAGTACGCGCACTGACATCAACACGCGCATAGCTATTGGCAATCGTGCTACCTCTTCCAAGGCTTCCGACCAAACCGCCACCATTTGTAAAGCCAAATGCTAGCTTGCCGTCTGCATAGCTATTGATAATCGTGCCACCCTGAAAGCGTCCGGCCAAACTACCGACCCAATTACGCCCGCTAATATCTACATTCACCAAACCGACATTCTCAATTCTGCCCCTCATTACTCCGAATAGACCTATATCATTGCTATAGTCTGCCTTTATGGTTAAATTAGAAATCGTATAGCCGTTACCTCTGAACGAACTGCTAAATGGTTCATCAGCACTACCTATGGGTTGCCAATCAATCCCGGCAAGGTCTATATCGGCAGTCAACTCATATCCGGCGCAGCCGTTGGAACAATAGATCACATCGCCAGCTCCGCTTTCCTGATAGGCACTACCGTCCAAACGATTACGGATGGCACTTAAATGCGTCGCATGACTGATGTCTATTAATCCGTCGCCGTCCTTGTCTATGTTTTCTGCTACGATGCTGAGACGATTGACGGTGAACCGATATGGATACGAACGACGGTTGCCTTCTGTTACGACCAAAGCAAAAACCGTATTGGCATGGTCGTTTAACGGGATCGGCACCGTCCATTCGCCGCTATTGCTTGCTCCTAGCAAATTGCCATCCTTGAAAACCTCCACTCTAGCTACTGCATTAAACGCAGTCGCAAACAGGCGAATACTACTCTGATCGGCATTCACCGACATATCGTAATCAAATGACGCAAACGCAAAAGAACGCGACAGACCGGCACCTTCGGGTAATTTCAAGTCTCGCAATAGACTACCTTGATGACGAAGCAAGGTTTGGCAAGCAGCGGGGCGTTTTTGTATATCTGCCGCACCGCAATGTTCATCACCATCACTAGAATCATTATCATTAGTATGGGCACGCAAGTTATACTTGATCGCCGGGTATTGCTTATCGCTACCGAAATCCCAGTTATCCGAGTTACCCAAACCATCGCTACCCCAACGCGTATAAATATCAGTTGCGGTCGTCGGCGATTGTAGCTCAACGGTACGCTTACTCCGTCCTAAGGTCACCTCAGTTGCAGAGACATCTGCGTCTATATAACTCGCTTGAGCAGTCGGGGCTAGCTGGTCTTTTGGATTTTTATTGCCACCGAATAAACCTTGCGGCTCACCACCTTGGGTTGCTAAAACACTCGTATAGCTGTTGCTGATTTGGATAATAGACGAGGTGCGTGCCCCGACCAAGCTACCTATAAATCCATCATCGTGTTGTGCCGTAATCCTGCCGACTGCATAACTGTCGGTGATGCTTAAATCCGAGTCTACATTGCCAATCAAACCCCCACCAACCGCCGAGCGACCATTCACGACGAGATTGCCGATAAAATAACTGTTGCTAATTCGTGCACGCCCACCGCCAACCCCATCACTTACCGCACTAATAGTGTTTAGCAAACCAGCAGCATTGGTGTTTCCTGCTATGTTCCCTACCACATAACTATTGCTTATCGTGCATTGCTGACACGATGAGGCGATCCCGGCAGCTGCCCAAGCCCTAATGTCCACACCCAACAATCCGATGCCGTCTATATGGGCAACACGCTCATCGCTACCTATGGATGCAAAAAGACCTCCTCTTCCCCTCACCCTTAAATTGGCAATCGTTTTATTGTTGCCTTTGAATGTGCCGACAAAACCCCCGATAGGTTGCCAAGCACCTGCACCAGTCCAACGACGCATGTTCTCATCGGCATTGCGATAACTCCCGGTGTCATTAAAATCCAAATCCCTTAACAATTCATATCCTTGGCATCCCTCGCTCGGACAACCCAAGGTCACCTCAACAGCACTTCCATGCGCTCTATAACCGCTACCGTCCGACTGATGGCGGATTGCATCCAAATCCTCCAAATAATTGATATCCACAAGACCGTTGCTGTCTTCGTCTATGATCCTATGATGCATGTAGTCTAGATAAAGCGTATATCTAACCGTTTGTGTGCCTTCTACTTCAACAATCACTGCTTGGGCATCATCCTCTTTTAACGGAATTGGCAAGCTCGTCTCGTGGCTATTCACGGTCTCTCGCATAGTCCCGATAATGCTAATATGGGCGGTTGATTCCATTGCCACCGGGATCAAGCGCACGCGCGGGTGGTTGCCAATCACCGTGCCAATATAAATACCGCTTTGGTTGAGCTTTTCGATGTCAATGGATGGATAAAAGATGGCATCGCTCGCCGCCCTTAGACCGCGCAAACCGTAGCGCAAACCTGGCGATATTAAATTGCCACAACGTGGCATTCCCGGTGAACCACACCCCAAAACACTCTCAGTTACGGTGGTATGCTTAAGTATCGGATATTGTTGCGCAGTGCCGAAATCCCAATCGCTACTATCCCAATCTTTATAGATACTGTTTGCCGGTATCGTCGGGGTTGCCGATTGAAGCTGTAGCGTAGTCTGCCCGATACCATTGTTTGATCCTACAGAAATGGTATCAGTATTCCAATAGCTGGCAATAATCCTGCCGCCTTCGCTGATGCCGACCAAACTACCTTCTACTCTGCCACCACTCAGTTCGCCAATCGCATAACTATTTTCTATAGAACCTAAGTTATATCCAACCAAACCACCTGATACAGCTCCCTCAATATTAAGCGAGGCATAACCGTTAATGATCTGCGCGCCCAAGTCATTCCAACCGACTAGACCACCAATAGAAGATCTATTTCGTAACAGAATCTTACCCGTTGCATAGCTATTAGCGATTAGACTTTGATTATGACCCACCAAACCACCAAAAGTGGAGGCTCCTGCTGTGATCGACATGATGATACTATCGGCATAACTATTAATAATCCGACCATCGTTATCTCCGACCAAGCCACCAAGCGGTGGGGCTCCAGAAACCTCGCTTATCGCATAACTGCCGATAATATCCCCACCGTTGTTGCTCGCAACCAGACCGCCGGCAGTGCCACCACTCCTTGATCTAATATTGCCGACGACATAGCTATAGCCGACTTGTCCTTGATTGGTGCCGACCAGTCCAGCAACCTTTGCGAGGCCTTCTACTTTTAGGTTCAACAAGCCGATATTACTGATACGGGCATCCGATGTTGTAACTCCAAATAAACCTTGATTGTCAGTCGTGTCTCTGTTTATTTGCAAACCTGATATCGTATAACCGTTGCCGTCAAAACTACCGGCAAAAGGCTCCGACTCGCTGCCTATAGGTATCCAACCGGTATCGCTAGCATCGTCGTAATCATCTACCGTCCAAAAAATCCCGTTCAACGGATCCAGATAACTCTCGTGGTCCGCAAAATCCAAATCCCTAGCCAACTTATAAGAACCTCTCGGCTGGCGGTATATCGCACGCAAGTCTTCCAAGTAGTTAATCATTATCAACCCTTCGTCGGTGGCAGTGCTTGAATAATCAATGTATAGCGTATAGCGCACGGTTTGGGTTCCTTGCACTTCCATGCGGATACGCGTCATATCGCTCTCTTTCAAGGAGATTGCTTTGCTTGTCTCGCCGCTGCGGATGCGGTCATAGGCAGTCTCATCGTTGCCGATGTAAAAGCTAATGTGTGCCGTTGGCTCTAGCGTCGTCGGAATCAATCGTATCGTGTTATCGGTACTGCGCACAGTACCGATATAAATACCGCTTTGGTTTAGTTCGCCGACATTAAATTCGGGAGATAGGGTAAACTCAGGAGATAAGGTAGCACCATCTGCCGTTGCCAAACTGCGCAAACCGTAGCGTAAGCGCGGCGATATCAACTCACCGCATTGCGGCAATCCTGCCAGCAATCCCGACATACTGCACCCATCGCCATCAGGTCCTGGTGCGTATTTGAGTATCGGATATTGCTCGCTGTTGCCGAAATCCCAATCGTCGTCGTCCCATGCCTCAAATATCCCAATTGCCATTGTTGGTAGTTGCATTTGACGCGTAGTCTGCCCGCTTCCATAACCATCTTGCAAACCACTGGTTTCGGCATCCCAATAGCTCGCGCTGATGACCCCAACATTGTCACTAACCAAACCGCCTCCGCTGCCGCTAACATTGCCTATTGCATAGCTATTTGTAATCATCGCTGTAGATAGTTGATTATTACCTACCAAACCACCCACTCCGCTGCCGCTAACATTGCTCGTTGCATAGCTGTTCGTTATAGACCCTCTGTTAAAGCCGATTAAACCACCTAGCGGGAAAGCACCCCTGATATCACCACCGGCATAGCTATTGATTACGCGCGCACCTGTAGCATTCCAACCTATTAGTCCACCCGAATTGGTCGTCTGTCCTGCTAAAATCCGTGCAGTGGCATGACTATTGATTACCGAACCTTGATTAGTACCGACCAAACCGCCAAAATGTGAACTTTGCCTCGAAATAACTGAGCTAGCATAGCTATTGATGATTTTACCGCTGTTATCCGCGACGATGCCACCTACCAAACTATTTCCTGAAAACTCCCCGACTACATAACCATCAATGATAGTACCTCTATTAAGACCTGCAAGTCCGCCGATATATTTCGCCCCTTCTATCTTTACATTGAGCAAACTTGTATCTCTTACCATAGCAGCGGATCCCAAACTGCTGAATAGACCTTGATATTCGGCAGTGTCTCTGTTTATTTGTAAATTGAATATCGTATAGCCGTTGCCTCTAAAAATACCAGTGAAACGATTTGTAAAAGTGCCTATGGGCAACCAACCAGTGTCCGCACTGTCTTTGTAATCGGCTACCGTCCATTTTGTTTTATTGAGCCGGTTGCGGTAGCTCGCATCTGAGTTGAAATCCAAATCTCGGACTAACTCGTATCTACCGTTTAACTGATTGCGTATCGCATATAAATCCTCTAGATAATAAATATCCGTAAAATCATCATCGTCTAAGACTCTAATAAGCGGTAACGAATCGGATACGATACGATGGCGATGACCTTGATTATCGTCATAATCCAACAACATGCGATAACGAACATTATTGATTACTGACAATACCGTAGGCACCTCATAGCGCATTTGCGTGGCATCTTCAATATCTTGCCATGATGCAAGATTGGACGGTAGCTTGTACTGCCATTGATAGCGAAAGCTACTAGGATCTACACCGCCGTCAGGCTCCATAGGTAAATCGGCTTCGCTTAGCTCTGCCACCGTTAAAGTACCCTCATGATAGATTGGTGCTGCTAAGGTGCTTATGCCACCACTGTTTGTTTTGACAACCGTCATCGTCGTGTTGTGCACTACGGTTCTCCCATTGGCATTAACTTCCACTTGCAACACAACAGGGGTTTCGTCGGCATCTACGGTTACAAAATCGTTGGGTATGTCTATGTTCAGTTCGACTTGCCGGGTGTTTGAATCTTTTAATAAATCGGGTTGTGTCGGTGAGACTTGACTCCAGCGATAGCTCACTCGCCGCAGATCTGGCTCAGAGGTTGAAACATTGAATGTAATGTGTTGACCTTCGCTCACTCTATAATCCGAACGGTCGCTACTGATTGTTGCCTCCAAGCCAGATTGACGTATTACCCAGATGCGATAGTGCCGCGCTATCGTAACCAAGGTCGGCTCAGGGGCTACATTCAAATTGATTGCTACCGTCTCGCCGTTGTGAACCGACGGCAAGCTGAGCTCCTCGTCTTTAAGAATACTAATCGTTTGTGTGCTATTCGCTATCGTAGGACTGAACCTTATTTCTCCTACGCTGTCGTCAAATAGGTTCACACGATAATCAATAGTCTGTGGATTAAACGCAGGGGACAAAGTCAAACCGTCTAAAACAAGCAAACCCGAAAGCATAATATGTTGATTTGGCAGTAGATGTCCTCTGTTAGAACCTTCGCTATGCCTGAGTATCGGATATTGTTCGTTGGTACCGAACTCCCAATCATCACGATCCCATCTCTCAAAGGTCTCACCTAGTAGGCCAGGGGCGGTCGGTGATTTTAGCTGTGCAGTAGTTCGCAGGCTACCACCGTCACTTACTAAAATCTCGACAGCCTCGCTATCCCAATAACTGTGTATTACACGCACTGTGGCAGCATGCCTTGTTTGATTTGCATAATTCCAACCTATCAAACCACCAACATACTCACCGCTCGCTACAACCTGCCCGTTTGCAAAACTGTCGGAAACGATACCTTTATTATTCCCGACCAAACCACCAACTCTACGCAGACCACCTACAGAACCACTTGCATAAGTATTGTTTATTTGACCATCCTCGTTCCAACCGACCAGACCACCTACATCGCTATTGCCGTCTACGCGATTAACCGTAAAACTATTGGTGATTTCACTATCTTTGTTCCAACCGACTAGACCTCCGACATAAAGATTACCCGAAACTGCACCGCTTGCCTGATTGTCGGCTATTCTGCCGCCTTGATGATTCGCACCAACCAAACCACCGCTATATGAACCTTCGCTTATCACCTGAGCTTCGGCATGGTTTGAACTAATCCAGGCACGGTTGAGACCTACTAAACCACCAATATAATCATGCCCTTTTACACTCCCGTCGCTACGACTGTCTGCCAGCATACCGTCGGAATTGAGACCAATCAAGCCGCCGACTTGGCTCACACCCGATAAACTCGTATCGGCAACGCTATACCTGATATGCCCCTCGTTACGACCTACTAGACCACCAAGACTATGACTGTTGCTCTCTATATGCTCAAGCATCACATCGCCGTTGAGTATCGTGCCAGTGTTTGCTCCCAAAAGCCCACCGACATGGTTGCCCATACCGATTAGGCTACCACCTTCCACACCAACATAAGAAACACCTCCGGCGTTATGGCCGGCTAAACTACCGACATAAGAATTCCCCTTGATGTTTATTTGCGACAATATCAAATCGCTGATTTTGGCTAGCCTCGTCATCCGCCTGAACAAACCGACATAATCCGACGGTCTGTTGATGTACAGATTGGCTATCGTATGACCGTTGCCTTCAAACCTAGTGGTAAAAAAGTTCAGCCGATCGCCTATAGGCAACCAACCTAAACCGCTCGTCCATGCTTCTTTATTAGTGGTGTTGCGATAGCTGTCGTCGGAATTGAAATCCAAATCGCCACGCAACTCGTAGCCGGTGCAACCGCTTTGAGGACATCCTGCGGTTATTTTGACCGCATCGAAACTCTCCTTATAGCCGCTACCGTCAAGTTGATAACGAACCGCGTTGAGTGCATCTAAATCGCATAGCTCTATCAAGCCGTCATTGTCTTGGTCTATGTTGGTTGTGTAATTGCATTGAAAGGCATCTTGCGCTGATACAGGTTGTAATAACCCTATAACTACTAAACAGAGTATACATAGAAATCGGCTTGGCTTTTTTTCATCCATTATCAAAGGGGGGATTGTAAAAAAATTAAATTCTAATTATATTTTGTTGTTGGATACCGTAATCTCCTCGGAGTCAAATCATTTTCAATCAAATCAAAAATATTTTAATCGTTACTAACCTCCCCCCATCTGTAAGGTCAAATTTAGTTAGGTTAGCGATTATAGTATATTTTCATGCTAATTGCTAGAAAATTAATCTGACCCAAATGGGGTTGTTGAAAAAGTATCCTTGCGCCGTAGGGGAAGGCTAACATGGGGTTGTTGAAAAAGTGCCGTCATTGCACGACCCCAACCGCTTGCGCCATATAATTACGCGAACCAATCGAACGTTACGGTTCTGAATAAATCAAACCGCTTGCGCCATCGAATTTACGATAACCGTAGAGGCAAAATAAAGCCGCCGATTGAACCAGTAGGTCAATCGGCATTTCAATTTGTCCGCCCTGACGCGACGTACTTGTACGATTTATACATTCATCCATCAAATTTATGCAAACCATAATTTGGTGGCGCGAGCGGTTACGGTTTTGCGGGACGGTACCGTAGGGCGGACATATAAGTCCGCCCCTACGGTTAAGGTAAGCGTTGTGTCAACACAATATTGAGCGGGTACCCAGTAAATGGTTTGCATAATTAGGGGCGCGGAGCGAGTTTATACAGACACGGTACAACCACCCTGCCAGATAGAACCGCCGATTGATCCAAATAACCGTTCCTTGTTGCAGTAGCACAAGGAACGTTGCGTCATATAAGGTTTAGATATTTATGGCTGTTAGAAATAACACGAAAAGCAAAGGTCAATCGGCGTGACATTGTGCAGAACCTCAACATGATTGCTAAACACATGTATTACAAAATGCATAGCCTGCCACCCCTCCAAAGGAGGGGAATAAGCTAGCGTAAGAGGCCTTCGAGGAATACTCTGATTTGTATAGAAACTGTTGGTAGCTGATCCATCAAGTCTCTTACAACATCTCTAGATCTCACCACATTATATATAAATTGCTGCGGTGCCGACACCGCTGGAGATACGATGCTTTGATGCCTATAACCTTGCTTATCAGTATAATCAACCAGCACGCGATAGCGGTCACCTATGATACCCTCAACGGTATAGCTTGCATCAGTCGCACCATCAATATCCGCCCAGCTACCCAGCAGTTCCTTTTGCCACTGGTAGGCTATCTGGGGGTTAGGATTTATTCCGTCCGAATCTGACGATAGATCTATATTGATGGTGTATGTGAAATCATTCAACGTAGGTTCAGGAACCGATATGAAACCATTATTCTCTTTGACTATCGCTAACTGCATCGTTTTACTGAAAACACTCAGACCATTGTCAACCGTCAGGACGATATCCACATCATCGCTGCTTTGCATTTCACTGAGTAGATCGCTTGGTATGCTAAGTTGATACCTTAAATCGGCACGACCTACTACTGTGCCGGTGATCCCCTCCAGACCCGGCAATAAGTTTGGAACCACGCTCAGACTATAACTAAACTCGTCTCCCTCAGGATCTTCTATGGTGGCATTGAACGCAAAGGTTTCACCTTCTGCGATTGAAGCAGGTATGTTAAGGCTCATCCTTGGTAAACGATTATCGCTTACCGTTAATTTATAAACAACCGGCCTTTCAGCCCCCATTGAATTACTCGCTGCAACACCAATGACCGTAGATTTAGACTCGGAAATATTGAGTGCAATAGTATAGCCGGAGTCGTTTGCTGGCAAGACTTTGCCATCGGCTACGATACTCGCATCAGGATTAGCCGCTATCGGGGTAATTTTTAGCTCGCTGGCATCGGCATGAACCGATACCGTATAATTCTTAATCGCAGGATCAAAATCGGGGAAGATATGTAAATGCTCTCCTCCAACATCCTGTTCCAGCCTTAGATTTCGCAAACCAATACGCTGATGGAGTAATAATTTGCCACAATCCGGAGACGGCGCAGAAGTACCACAGCTGTTATCGTGATATTTGAGTGCTGGATACTCCTCAAAGTTGCCGAAATCCCAATTGTCGCTACTCCAACCCGTATAGACATCAGTTGTAGTCGTCGGCGTTTGCAACTGAACGGTGGTCCTAGCGGTGCCACCTGCAGAACGCGCCCGCTTACTCGTCTCAATATCCCAATAACTATCGGCCACGACTAGTTTGGATGATTCTCTTCTGCCAATTAAACCACCTACGAACTGTCCAGCGTTGTTGTCTTGTATGTCAAAGATATCTGATTTTACCTCAGCGGTTGAGTAACTTTTACTGACACGGCCACCTTCCCATAATAAACCGACCAGACCTCCCATAGCCCGTTGGCTTTGACTTATACTAACCAAACCTGCTGCATAACTATTACTAATAGATCCCCCGCTCTGGCCTACCAGCCCTCCTGCATCCCTCGTTGCCAAAATACGACTGACAACCGCATAGCTATTGCTGATGCCACCTTCGTTTATGCCACAGATGCCACCTACCCATCGCGTACCTATAATCTCGCCTCTTACATAACTGTTTGTAATCGACGAACCCGATACGTTTCTGCCGGTTAAAAGACCTACATAGTTATTCCCCCAGACATCGCCTCCAGCTATATAAACATTTATTAACCCACCCTCGTTGCGACCGACTAGACCGCCGATTTCAGAACCACCTCTTCTTATATCTACTGCTGATAATCCGAGATTGCGAATGGTGCCGGTATTTCCAGAAAACAAACCTAAGTTGTTGCTACGTGTATTGATTCTCAAATTGGAAATAGTGTATCCGTTGCCGTCAAAAATACCACTGAAACAGTTGCTGTTTGAATTACTGCAATCACCGGCAACGGTACCTATAGGTTGCCAACCTGCCCCACGCGTCCAAGTTGCTCTGTTGGACACTGAACTATAGCTTGCATTATCCATAAAATTCAAATCCCTGACTAATTCATAGCCTTTGCATACGCCGGCAGGACAGCCAGTAGTAATCTTGCTCGCTGTGGAACTTGTACGATAGCCGCTGCCATCCGGTTGATAACGAATCGCATTGAGATCTTCAAGGGTTTCAATCTCTATTAAACCATCGCTATCTTTATCTTTATGCGTAGCGATGTCGGCATATAGCGGTGCATCGTAGTGGATGTTCGTCTGATAACCCTGTCCGTCGGTATAGCTCACAGAAAGTCTGTATTGTGCATTGCGAGCATCTTCGGGTGGCGTATAGCTTCTTTGGTTTGCATTGGGTATTTCTATAAATACACCGCTTTGTTCAAGCAACCACTGATAGTCGATATCGGCCAAAGGTTCGCCGTCTATATCGCCTGAAAAACCAACCGCAGAAAGCGTCTCGCTACTTATCCATCTCACGTCACCTTCAGAGTTTCCGTTGTTGGTCTTCCTCACTGGTAACAGTATTTCTCTGCTTACCGCAGATGCCGGATTATTGCTTTCACTCAATTCCAGTTTCAGCACCACCGTAATCTCGTCCTCATCTCTTGCAACAAAATCGGCAGGTACCGTAAACTCTACGGTAGATGTGCTTTGTATCTGCGACAATAAGGACTCTCCCAATACTTGACTCCATTGATAATTCAACGGCGGATTGTTCTGCCCAAAACTACTCGCAGCATCCAAGCGAACGGCATCCCCTTCGTCTATGCTAATAATATTTCCTCTGATTAATTCGGTAGGAGTACTCCCATTGACCGCTTTTGATATATTGGGCTGAAGCGGATATTTCAAGCGTACCTGTATTTGATAGCTTGCGTCCCTATTATTCGCACTTGAAGTTTCAATCCTAAACCCAAACGATGTGCTCGTAGTAATTTGTACGCTGCCGTCAGATTGTTTAAGCAACAGTGATCCATCGTCTTTACGAAACGTTATTTCAGTATTAGTGGCGACCATTGTAACGATATCTATAAGCACTGGTGCCACCGCGGATTCAATAACAGCTTCGTAGTTGAACCTATTCGGCATAAAACTCGGAGTCAACTGCACATTTCTTGAATTGGCAGATAAACTCAAACTATTCAATAAAACTTCATCGGCATGCTGACCAGGCAACAGAGCATCACAATGCGGCAATGCCGTTTCGGGATCCTTGTCGCAACCTGGGCCGTGTGTGTCCACCAGTCCAATTCCGTATTTGAGTGCTGGATACTGCAAACTGGTACCGAAATCCCAATCGGCAACATCCCAATTTACATAGGTCTTGCATACATCTTTGGACTTTGACTCATCTGCGGAAAGTTCAGGACATGTATCCAATTCGGTATTCGGAGCAATAGGGCTTCTAAGGGTGCTTGGCTGTCTTGAATTCTCCACATTTCCGATTATCCCAAAGCATTGCAAACCTACTAAACTACCATCTGAAAAAATAGGCTCACAATTCGAGTCAGTATTCCAATAACTATTGCTGGCGGCAGACCCTTCGCCAACCAAACCAGCCAGTGTACCATCACCCAAAATTTCACCTAAAGTATAACTATTTTCAATCGTTGAATTAGTGTTCCTACCGACTAAACCACCAGCAATTTTGATGTTTGGATTACTGCATGTCCCAAATCCTGTTTCCACATTACCTGTCATATAGCTATTTTTGACTTCGCTCCTTGTCAGTAACTGAGTTGAGTTGGTGGAAAACTGATTCCCTACCAAACCACCGACTATGCACGGTCCTTTCACCTCACCGGTTGAATAGCTGTTATAAACTTTGCCACCGTCTATATTCCTGCCGACCAAACCACCTACTCCGACTTGCCTATTTGTATCTGGTGTCTCGGAATCTTCGGCAACCACATTGATCTTTGCGTAGCTATTGAGAATAAGACCTTTATTCCAACCAACTAGACCGCCTATGAATCCTGTCTGGCCACTGCGCCCGACATCACCTCTTATTATTTTATCGGTATCTCCGGCGGTAGCATCACCAACCACATAGCTATTGATGATTTCACCATAATTTTCCATAAAACGATCCATTCTACCGGCGATACCACCTACATTTTTGATCCCGACTAGACCTTTGATTGTCGGATTGATCAATCCCAAGTTTTTAACCTCTCCAGTTATGCCTATTTGGGAAAATAGACCGATATTGCTTTGAGTGCCAACGCTACGATTTATTTGCATATTGGATATCGTATAACCATTGCCGTTGAACACGGCATCAAGCGTACCTATAGGCTGCCAACTGGAATCGCTTGCATCAGTGAAATTGGAATTTCCTACTGTCCAGCTATTCTTAAGTACGGAACGTGCGGCTGGATCTGATGTACGATAGCTTGCATCGTCGGCAAAATCCAAATCGTTTATCAGCTCGTAGCCTTTGCAACCACTACTAGGACAACCTGTAGTAATTTTGTCCGCACTTGCGGTTGCCTTATAGCCGCTGCCATCCGGTTGATAACGAATCGCATCCAATTCTTCCAGATAAGCAATCTCTATCAAACCGTCGTTATCGTCGTCTATGTCGAAATAGTTTATGACCTCGGATGCAAATTGCTCACGATAACCTTGCTGGTCCTCATAAACGGCAAGCGCACGATATTGATAATCTCCTTCGTTAGGAATAGTATAGGTAGGCGTAGACACTAGGTTTATCCAACCCTCTGCTTCACTACGACGACGCTGCCATTGTATATAGGCTGAAGCAAAACCGCCATCGCGGTCTACAAACTCGCTACTGTCGCTTCTTTCAAATCGGACGGTATAAGTATAGGTTTTGTCATTATCCTCAAGCAAGCGAACGCGATTAGCCGAATCGTTGTCGCGTTTGGAAATTATCAACGATATTGCTTTGCTTAGATAGATGTCTTCGCCAACAGCGATTTCTACAATCAACTGCACGATGTGGCTATCGTCTTGCTTAGATACCACATTGATAGGCACCGTGAAATCCAATACGGCACTCTGTGTATCAACTGGCGATAGCGTATCGTTGAACTTCAACACATCGCCTACCAATTGTCGCCACCTATAGCGATACGAATCTTCATTCAGACCAATGTCATACGGAGCTATCAAACGAACACGCTCGCCTTCGGCTACCGTTAACGGCATGGATAGAGTTGTTGTTGTCGTTGCCGTCACTCGCTTGATTTCCGATGTAGCGTACCGTACTGAAAAGTTATATGATAATTCACCAGCATCAGGATTATGGGTAGTTATAGTAATCTGCGGTGCATAGCTACCGTCCAACACAAACGATAACGGTATACCTGAGGAACATACCAAGCCGTCGCTACAAGCAACATCAATCGTTGTGTCTACCCGTGTTGATGTCGTATCAATTCGTACTTCACTCATCTGCCTCGACTCGGCGATGATATCGTAGTCAAAAATCAGCGGATGAAACGATGGAAATAAGCGAACATTATCCGATAAAATAAAACTTTGCAACAAACTCTTCCCGTCGGGAGCAAGTAGTCGTGCATTGTTCACGGCTTTAAGTAGCGGATAGCGATTCGCATCTGCAAACTCCCAAACATTGGCACCCCAATTTCTATAAACGCTGTTTATCGATGAAGTTGGTGTAGACGATTGGAGTATTATCGTGGTCGCGGAAGTGCCACCGGCACTCAATGCAACACCACTCGCCTCCATATCCCAGTAACTATCACCGACCGTCGCATCGTTGACGGCAACCAAACCGCCTACCTTAGACATCGCTCCGATACCTATCGCTCTACTCACCGCATAGCTATTGATGATTTCGCTAGAACTTTGGTTTGAAGCAACCAAACCACCGACACTGTCCCGACCAATTACCGAACCCACCGCATAGCTATTCTCAATGCGACCACGGTTCTCGTTTAGAGCAACCAAACCACCTGCCAATGCCACCGCTAAGCTATCCGCCAGATTGCTTTTCACCTGAGTTTCTGAATATGTCTCAGTGATGGATCCACCAACATTCCTGCCCACCAAACCGCCTATGATTGCAGATTCATCTCTGCCTATTGTTGCCACAGAACCAGTAACATAACTCTTGCTGATGTTGCCTGCCCGATTATAGCCGACTAAACCGCCTACATGCACACCTCCGACTATGTCTACCCCTGACAAACCTAACCCTTCTATTGCAACATCAGTTTCGCCACCGTCTATCACGCCGAATAAACCACTATCGTTGTCTGGTCTATTCATCCTTAAATTAGAAATCGTATAACCGTTGCCCTTGAATGTTGCCGTGAATGGATACCTTTGTGTTCCTATCGGCTGCCACCCTGCCCCAGTAGTCCACGCGGTGTTCACGCGCCCTGCTTGATAATGTGCTGGGTTGTCAAAGTCCAAATCTTGTAACAACTCATATCCCTTACAGCCAGTAATCGGACAGCCCTTGGCATTTTCTATCAATATACCGTCGTCGTTTTGTTGTCTAAGTTGTCTACCATCCAGAGCATTGCGTATCGCATCCAAATCCTCCAGTGTCAGAATCTCTATCAATCCATCTTTGTCGGTATCAACATTTCTTTGGACACCGGAAGAGAAGTAATCTACCTCAAAGTGATATCGTACACGACGATCTCCCGAGACCTCAACGCCAATCACGGTTGTGCCAGTGGAATGTAGCATAATTGCTGAACTGCTGGTGCCGCTTTCGACCGTCTCATCAAAACCGTTATCACTTACGATGCGGATTATTGCCTCGTCGTTTGAAGCACTCGGTATCAGATGCAACTGCCTTATGTTCGCATCCAATTCTACGCCGACGCGATAATTCAGTTTAGTCGTATTGAAATGCGGAGATAGCGATACAACTTCTGCGATTGCCAAACTTTCCAAACCATAAGATTGCAAACCCGTAAGTGTGCTTTCGGTACTGCTGGTATATTTAAGGATCGGATATTGATATACATTGCCGAAATGCCAATTGCCTTTGCTCCATTTGTAATAAGCTCTGCTTGCGTCCGACGATTGGCTGTTGCCCGATTGCAGTTGCACGGTAGTCTTGCCGACACCGTCAGCAGATTCTTGTATGTTGCTGGTTGCGATATCCCAATAACTATTTACCGCAATACCACCGGCATTGCCACCAATTAGACCGCCGGTGGCAATCGTATACGATGTACATTCAGGCACACCTGTGCATAAAATACTCGCTGTTGCATAGCTGTCGCGAACCGAACCGCCATTCTCACCGATCAAACCACCGATAAGTGTGACTCCTTGAACACTGCCACTTGCATAAGTGTTTGCAATAGAACCAAGATTCAAAGCGACTAAACCGCCTATATTATTATTGCCCAATACACGGCTCAGGCTGTAGCTATTTGCAATCATCCCACCACTTTCGTTGCGAGCGACCAAACCACCGACTGAGCGTCTACCCGATACCACACCATAGGCATAACTATTAGAAATACGACCGACATTGTAAGCAACCAAACCACCGACATCACGTTCTCCGACCACCATACCATTCGCATAACTGTTGTCTATCTCACCGGCATTATAAGCGGCTAAACTCCCGACACCAAAGCGACCTCGGATATCTACATCCGATAAATTGACATTCCTGACTCGCGCACCATCGGCTAATGCTGTAAACAAACCAACATTGTCTCGTTGCGAGGCAGTGAGGCTCAAACCAGAAATCTCGTAGCCTAATGCCCGGTTGCCGTCAAATATCGCCGCAAAACATTGACTTTGCGTATTGTTGCAATCAAGCGTCGCATCATCAATCGCCCCAATCGGATGCCAATCGAAACCAGAAAGGTCTATGCTCGCCGCCAGTTCGTAGCCTCTGCAACCAACGGTCGGACACCCTACGGTGATTTTGGTATCGTTGCCACTCGCTTTATAACCGCTGCCGTCTAATTGATAACGAATCGCACTTAAATCGTCGGCACTGCGAATCTCTATCAAACCATCGTCATCTTCGTCTATGTCGTTGGCGGTAATAAAAGGATGTTTGCTTACCTTAATACTATAGAACGTCGTTCTCGTGGTTTCAGATATCAAAGGATCTTCCACTACCAAAGTCAGCAAAAGATTATTGATATTTTCTATTATAAGAGTAATGGCTTGCCCGCTTGGTAATTCCATAATCGGATTCGTTCCGCTATCGTCGCTGAGTGTAATCACCGCATTCGTGTTAAATGCATTCGGAATGATGGCAAACTCACGTGCATCGCTTTTCAATATCAACTCGTAATCGTATATCCCAGAGTCAAATTCGGGTCTTAATAGCACAACCTGACCAGTAAGATTTGAGCGTGCTAAATTGCTTAAACCAGTAAGACGTTGAGCCGGCAACAAGGTGCCACATACCGGCATCTCAGTGCTTCTGTCGTCGGCTGCCCGGCACGCTGGGCGAGCAAGTACATCAGTGGCACTGGTATATCTCAATACTGGATATTGTGAGTTACTGCCGGAATACCACTTGTTGCTATCCCAACCGCTATAGATTCCGTCTCCGATCTCAGAAGTTTGAAGCTCTGCCGTCGTCCTGCCGATACCGTTAGCATTATTTTCGTCATCCATTACTTCGCTCGTATCCACATTCCAATAGCTCGCATTAACAAAGCTGCGAGTACTTCTACCTATTAACCCTCCACCCATGGATGAATTCAATAAGATGCCGCTGACGGCATAGCTATTGGTGACAGTTGTTTGTTCACTCGTACCGACTAAACCACCTGGATTCACATTTGCGAAAACCTCACTAATCGCATAGCTATTAGTAATTTCAGCATTTGCGCGTCCCACCAAACCACCCGCATGAAACACACCACCAACCATACCGCGTGCATAACTATTGTGAATTTTTGCATCGCCTGAATGAGAGCCAGCTAAACCACCACTACTAAGGTTTCGTCTTGGATCAGCGATACCCACATCAACATGCGTATAACTATTGATGATTGCACCGTGATTCTTAGCGACTAGACCACCCACATACTCAGCACCTCGTACTGAACCTCCTATCACATAGCTATTGACGATTTCACCGTGATTCTCACCTACCAAAGCACCGCCGTTATTACTAACATCAATATCTACTTTGAGTAGACCAATGTTCTCAATTCTCGCAGCGTTCGCCAAAACACCGAATAAACCAGTAGCATCACCCTTAAGTCTAAGATTTGAGATCGTGTGTCCATTTCCATTAAATAAACCTGTGAAAGGATTGCTACTATCTCCTATTGGTTGCCAGCCTTTACCAGTCGTCCATATCGGGTTGAGATCACCGGCACGATAACTCGTAGGATCCTTAAAGTCTAAGTCTCTAACCAATCTATAGCCATGACATCGCCGCACATTATCTTGGGTATCTATCGGACAATCCTTCAAAGTAGTAGACACCTGCGCTAAGGGGTGACGCATTAGGTTCAAATCTTCCAGATAATCAATACTTATCAAATCGTTTACTACCATCAAACCATGAACCTTAATCGTATAGATCGTTGTCATATCCTGCGTTGCGGATTGAACCTTAAACACAATGCTGTCTAGATCGTCGCTTAGAGTAAAAGATGAACTTTGCCCGCTACTTGTCAATGAACTCAAGTCATCCATATTGATGGTTATCGTATCGGTACCGTAATAGGTAGTTGGTGTGGTACGAAATGTGGTTCCCAAACCAACAACTAAATGATAGTTGTATATCTCGGGATTAAATGCTGGAATCAAGTATGCATTTTCTGAAAACTCCAACTGAAATAGCCCGCTACGCTGTCCGGGTAGCAATGTTCCACAATACGGTGTCTCTTCCAATAATCTCAGTAAATGACTACGACAGACGACCCCTTTATCATGCTTGTCATGCTCCGACAGGCTTGCGGAAAATCTAACGCTACAATCCGATATCTGCTGCGAGGATGGTTGCCTGCATGCCATATCGTTGCCATCGCCTGTCGCATAGAGCAATGCCGGATATTGCTTTATATTGCCAAAATGCCAATCCGCTCTGTCCCATCCGGTATAGATATCATCCGACGGCACACCAGCCTTGAGTGCCGCTGCAGTTTTATCGCTACCAATAAGTGAATCAGTCCCAGAGATAACCGCACCTGCTCTATAATAACTATTAACAATTGATTCCCCGGAAGCTGTCAGCCCTCCTACGATACCGCTATTTGTTCGCACGCCACCAATGGCATAGCTATTGGCGATCATGCCACGATTATTCCTACCTGCTAAACCACCTCCAAAACCTCTATTCGTCCGTACGTCACCAGTGGCATAGCTATTAACAATAGAACCATCCATTTCACTCCGTCCAACCAAACCGCCGGCATGATTACCATTTGCGCGTACATCAACATTCGCATAACTATTGGCGATCGTACCACCATTTCTACCAACTAGACCTCCTGCGTAATCGCCAATGATTACTAGCTTGCCGTCTGCATAGCTATTGATAATCGTGCCGAAGTTGTAGCCGGCTATACTGCCGACATTGTTGCTTCCAGTGATGTTCACATTCACCAGACCGACATTCTCAACTCTGCCACGATTTCCAATCGCTGCTAACAAACCCACATCGTTGGTATTATCTGCCTTTATGGTCAAGTTAGAAATCGTATACCCATTGCCTCTAAATACACTGGTAAAAGATTCACTAAAACTGCCTATAGGCTGCCAATCAACCTCAGCGAGGTCTATATCGGCAGTCAATTCATATCCTATGCACCCGGCGGGACAATAGATCACATCGGCAGTTCCACTTTCCTTATAAGCACTGCCGTCTGAGCGGTGTCGGATGGCATTCAAATGGGTCGCATTGCTAATATCTATTAATCCGTCACCATCCTTATCTATGTTTTGAGCTACGATGTTGAGCCGACTGACGACGAATTGATATTCATAAGAACGACGGTTGCCCTCTGTTACGACCAAATTGACAACCGTATTGCCGAAGTCGTTCAACGGTATCGGCATTGTCCATTTACCACTATTAATGATCTCTATCAAACTGCCGTCCTTAAAAACTTCAATCATTACGGCTGCATTAAATGCAGTCGGTAATAGGTGAATGATACTCCGATCTACATTCACTGATATACCGTAATCAAATAACGCAGATGAAAAAGGACTTGACAGACCCGCACCTTCAGATAATTGTAAGTCTTGCAATAGGCTGCCTTGATGACGAAGTAAAGTTTGACAAGCAGCGAGGCGTTTTTGTATATCTGCTGCACCGCAATGTGCATCATCATCGGATATTGGTATCACATCGCCACGCAAATTATATTTAATCGCCGGGTATTGCTTATCGTTGCCGAAATCCCAGTTATCTGAATTACCTAAATTATCGCTACCCCAACTCATGTAAATACCAGTTGCACTCGTCGGTGATTGTAGCTCAACGGTGGGCTTACTCTCTCCTAAGGTCACCCTGACCCCGGAGATATCTTTGTCTAAATAACTTGTGCGGACGGTCGGTGCTATTGTATCGTTTAGATCTCTATTACCACCGAATAAACCTTGCGATACACCGACTCTGGTTGCCGAGACACTCGCATAACTGTTGATGATTTCAATAGCAGACGATGTGCGTACACCAATTAAACCGCCTATAAACTCGTCATCTCGTTGTGCTGTAATCGTGCCGACTACATAGCTGTCGGTGATAGTTAAATCGGAATCTACATCACCGACTAGTCCTCCGGTGACTGCCGATCGACCATCTATGGAAAGATTGCCGATGAAATAACTGTTGCTAATCCGTGCACGCCCACTGCTTGTTGCAGTAATAGTATTTATCAAACCAGCAGCAGCGGTGTTTCCTTCTATGTTTCCTATTACATAACTATTGCTTATTATGCATTGCATACATGATGTGGCAATCCCGGCAACTGCATTTCCTTTAATGTCCACACCCAGTAATCCGATACCGTCTATATAAGTAGCACCGCTATCGCTAACTATGGTTACAAAAAGACCTCCGTTCCCTCTCACTCTTAAATTAGTAATCGTTTTATTGTTACCTTGGAATGTGCCGGTAAAAGTGCCTGCTATAGGCTGCCAAGCTCCGGCACCAGTCCAGCGACCCATGTTCGTCTCAGCATCGCGATAACTGTCTGCATCGTTAAAATACAGATCCCTTAGCAATTCATAACCGCTACATCCTCCGCTTGGACAACCCAAGATAATCTTGATCGATTCGGCATCTGCCCTATAGCCACTACCGTCCAACTGATGGCGGATTGCATCCAAATCCTCCAAATAATTGATATCCACGAGACCGTCGTTGTCTTCATCAATCACCCTATGATAGAGGTAGTTCAGATAAAGCGTATATCTGACCGTTTTCGTACCTTCTACTTCAACGACAACCTTATTTATCCGGTCATTTTTCAGCGAAATTGGCGAACTCGTATCGTGGCTATCTATGGTTTCTCGCGCAATCCCTATAATGCTGATACGGGCAGTTGTTTCCATCGCAACCGGAATCAAACGCATACTCGGATGTTCACCAAACACCGTACCGACATAAACACCGCTTTGATTGAACCTTTCAATGTCAATTGGTGGGTGAAAAGTAACATCGCTTGCTGACAAGCCACGCAAGCCGTAACGCAAGCCTGGTGATATCAAATCGTCACATTGCGGCACTCCCGATGAACCACACGCAAAAACACTTTCGCTTGCGGGAGTATGTTTGAGTATCGGATATAGATCCATACCACCGAAGTGCCAATCGTTATCGCTCCACTCATAATAAGCCCTGCTTGCATCCGATGATTGGCTGATGCCTGATTGAAGCTGTATCGTGTTTTGTCCAATCCCAAGGTTGCCTACGGTTCGATCAGCAATGGTGTCGGTATTCCAATAGCTAGCAACGATTGCACCCTCATTGCTTCCGACTAAACTACCTTCTGTTCTGCCTCCCTTCTTCAGTTCCCCAATCGCATAACTATTTCTTATAGAACCTATGTTATATCCAACCAAACCACCTGCTACCCTTCCAGCAATACTAACCGAGGCATAACCGTTAATAACCCTTGAATCATTCCAACCGATCAGCCCACCCATAATAGAGTTGCCACTTGCCAAAATCTTACCCGTTGCATAGCTATTGGCAATTAGCCTGCGATTACGACCCACCAAACCACCAAAAGTTGTGCTTCCCAAATCCGGCATTATGATACTATCGGCATGACTATTGATAATCCTGCCGCGGTTATCTCCGACCAAACCACCCAGCAGCGAGATACCGGAAACTTCGCTTATCGCATAACTGCCGATAATATCTCCACCCTCATTACTCGCAACTAGACCGCCGGCAGGGCCTTCCAGCTTTGATTCAATACTGCCGGCGACATAGCTATAACCAACTTGCCCTTGATTGATGCCGACCAGTCCGGCAACCGTTGTGCGACCTTCTACTTTTAAGTTCAACAAACCAATGTTGCTTATCAGTGCATCGGATGATGTGACACCAAATAAACCTTGATTGTCGACATCATCTCTGTTTATCTGCAAACCCGATATCGTATAGCCGTTGCCGTCAAAGCTCCCGGCAAAAGGCTCCGACTCGCTGCCTATAGGCACCCAACCAGTATCGTTAGCATCGTCGTAATCATCTACCGTCCAAAAAATCCTATTGAATTGATCCAGATAACTCTCGTTGTCTGCAAAATCTAAATCCCTAACTAACTTATAAGAACCTCCCGGTTGATGCGATATCGCACGCAAATCTTCCAAATAGTTGATTAGCGTGACTCTATCGGTAACAGTGTTTTGATAATTGATGTATAGCGTATAGTGCACGGTACGGGTTCCTTGCACCTCCATGCGGATACGCGTGATATCGTCTTCTTTCAAGGAGATTGCTTTACTCGTTTCGCCGCTACGGATGTCGTCGTACGCGGTCTCATCGTCGCCGATGTAGAAACCAATATGCGCTGTGGGTTCTATCGTCGTCGGAATCAACCTTATCGTGTTGTTGGTACTGCTCAGGGTACCGATATAAATACCGCTTTGGTTTAGCTCCTCAACATCAAATTCGAGTGATAGAGCAACACCACCCACTGTTGCCAAGCTAACCAAACCGTGGCGCAAGCGCGGTGATATCAACTCACCGCATTGCGGCAATCCCAGCAGACCGCAGGCATCACCGCTGGGTCCGGGCACGTATTTGAGTATCGGATACTGATCGCTGTTGCCGAAATCCCAATCGGCACTATCCCAATTTTTATAAATGCCATTTACTGGTATCGTAGGAGTTTGTGATTGAAGCTGTACCGTGGTCTTTCCAATGCCACCACCGCCTTGAGCAATACTGGTCTCGCTATTCCAGTAACTTGCGATGATTGACCCAGCGTATCGACGAGTTAAACCACCTAAACTATCATTGCCATAAACACTACCAATCGCATAACTGTTAACGATCCCCGCCTCATCCATTTCTATACGACCCACTAGACCACTGACATCTGTATTCCCATTAACTTGACCGGTTGCATAGCCGTTATTGATACCCCCTAGGTTAATACCGACTAATCCACCTACGCTAGCATCTCCTCTAACATCACTACTAGCATAGCTATTAATAATGTGCGCATTCGCCGCATTCCAGCCTACCAATCCACCGATATAATTGTTTCCTAGAACTCTACCAGTTGCATGGCTATTGATGATTACACCTAAATTATTGCCGACTAAACCACCTACAATCCCTTGAAAGAGGTCATTTGTGAGACCATGAACCTCACCAACCACATAACTGCCGATGATGGTTCCTCTATTAGAACCTACGAGCCCACCGGCAATTCGTTCGCCTTCTACCCTCACATTCACCAAGCCGACATCTCTGACGACCGACCCGGATCCTAGAGATCCAAATAAACCCTGATACCCGCTAGTGTCTCTGTTTATTTGTAAATTAGATATCGTATATCCGTTACCCTTAAAGATACCTGAAAAACGATTTGCAAAATTGCCTATAGGCAACCAACCAGTGTCTGCACTATTCTCGTAATCGGCTACTGTCCATTTCTCCTTATTGACCGAGTCTTGATAGCTTGCATCCAAATTGAAATCTAAATCACGGACTAATTCATATTTACCGTTTAATTGATTGCGTATCGCATATAAATCTTCTAAGTAATAAATATCGCTAAAGCCATCTTCTTGACCGGCATTTCTAACCATCAGTGGCTCAGATACAACGCGGTTATCATAGCCTTGATTATCGCGATAATCCAACCAAACACGATAGCCGATATCATCAATTGTCAATAATGAACGAGGTATCTCGTAGCGCATTTGCACTGCATCTTCAATATCCTGCCATATTGCTGAATCGGACGGTAGCTTGTACTGCCATTGATAGCGAAAGCTACTAGGATCTAAACCACCATCGGGATCCATAGATAAATCGGCTTCGTTTATTTCTGCCACCGTTAAAGTACTCTCACTATAGATCGGGGGTACTAGAGTGCCTATGTTACCGCTGTCTGTTTTGACAACCGTCATCGTCGTATTACGAACCGCAGCTGCCTCGCCGGCACGAACTTCCACTTGTAACACAACAAAGGTATCATCGTCATCTTGGGCTACAAAATCGTCGGGTATATCTATGGCTAGTTGAGCTTGCCGAGTATTTAAGTCTTTCAATAAATTGAGTTGTGTCGGTGAGACTTGACTCCAACGATAACGCACTCGCTGTAGATCCGGTTCAGAAGTGGAAACATTGAATGTAATACGCTGACCTTCGCTTACTCTATAATCCGAACGGTCGCTACTAATGGTTGCTTCCAAGCCGGGATTACGTATTACCCAGATCCGATAGTGCCTCGCTATCGTAACCAAGGTTGGTTTGGGGGATATATTCAAAATGATTGGTACCGTCTCGCCGTTTTGAACTGATGGCAAGCTGGTCTCCTCATCTTTAAGAATACTAATCGTTTGTGTGCTATTCGCTATCGTAGGACTAAATCTTATTTCTCTTGCACTGTCGTCTATTAGATACACACGATAGTCAAAGGTTTGTGGATTAAATGCCGGAGACAAAGTCAATCCGTCTAAAACAAGCAGACCTGAGAGCATGATGTGTTGATCTGGCAATAGTCCTCTATTAGAACCTTCGCTATGTCTGAGTATCGGATATTGTTCGTTGGTGCCGAACTCCCAATCACTCGTATCCCATCGTTCAAAGGTCTCGCCTAGTAGACCAGAGGTGGTCGGTGATTTTAGCTGTGCAGTAGTTCGAGGACTGCCACCGGCACTGACTAAAATCTCGGCAGCCTCGCGATCCCAGTAGCTGTGTATTACACGAACCGTAGTGGCATCTCTTGTTTGATGTGCATAATTCCAGCCTATCAAACCACCGACATGCTCACCGCTTGCTACAACCTGCCCGTTTGCAAAACTGTCGGAAACGATACCTTTATTGCTACCAATCAAGCCACCGACTCTATGCACGCCGGTTACAAAACCACTTGAGTATGTATTGCTTATTTGACTATCCTCGTTCCATCCGACCAAACCGCCTATATCGCTATTGCCTTCTACGCGACTAACCGTAAAACTATTGGTGATTTGACTATCCTTGTTCCATCCGACTAAACCGCCGGCATAAAGATTACCCGAAACCATACCGCTCGCCCGACTGTCAGCTATGCTACCGCCTTGATGATTCGCACCGACCAAACCACCGCTATACGAACCTTCGCTTATCACCTTAGCTTCGGCATGGTTTGAACTAATCCGGACACGATTGAGACCGACTAAACCACCGATATAATCACGCCCTTTCACATTTCCAGCGGCACGACTGTCTGTCAGCACACCATCAAAATTAAGACCAACCAAGCCACCAACTTGGTTGACACCCGATAAACTCGCATCGGCAACGCTATAGGTGATATGTCCCTCGTTATAACCTACCAGACCACCAAGACTATGACCGCTACCCTCTATACGCTCAAGCATCACATCGCCGTTGAGTATCGTACCTTCGTTGCTACCAAACAACCCACCTACATGGTTACCCGTACCGATTAGGCGACCGCCCTCCACTCCGATATAAGCAACACCTCCAGCGTTATGACCGGCTAAACTACCGACATAAGAATTCCCATTGATGTTTATTTGCGACAATACCAAATCGCTGATTTTGGCTAGCTTTGTCGTCGCTTTGAACAAACCAACATAATCCGACGGTCTGTTGATATACAGATTGGCTATGGTATGACCGTTGCCTTCAAACCTAGCAGCAAAGAAGTTCAACCGATCGCCTATGGGCAACCAACCTAGATCGCTAGTCCATGCTTCTTTGTTGGTGATATTGCGGTAGCTGTCGTCAGCATTGAAATCCAAATCACCACGTAACTCGTAACCAGTACAACCACTTTGAGGACACCCTGCAGTGATTTTGACTGCACCAAAACTTTCTCTATAACCGCTGCCGTCAAGCTGATAACGAACTGCGTTGAGCGCATCCAAATCGCATAGCTCTATCAAGCCGTCGTTGTCTTGGTCTATATCGGTTGTGTAATTACACTGAAAGGTATCTTGCGCTGATACAGGTTGTAATAATCCTATAACTACTAGATAGAATATATATATAAATCGGACTAGCCTTGTTTCATTCATTGTCTGAGGAGGGTCGTCAACAAACTTAGAGGCTAGTTATGAGGTATTTCATTACGAAATACCGCATTCTCCTTATAATCAAGTTACTTTTAATTAAATCACGAAAAATTTTCACTGATATAAATGTATGTTCAGGTAATCCCAAAAATGGCAGAATGCCATTGTATACGTCTATATAAAATATCTATTATAGCATTATATTTAATTTATACTATAGGCATTTAATGGTGATTTTTGATGCCGATATAGGTGGCTCCAGTTCATAACATATCCATATAATAATGTTTTGCAAATTCAATGCGATATTCTGTAAAGTAATTCAGGTTAGCGGCTGTTGAAAAATAGAGCCGCCGATTGTTGCAGTGGCACAATCGGCGTAACATTGTGTAGAATCGCTGCCATCACCCCGTCAGATAGAACCGCCGATTGATCCAGTAGGTCAATCGGCGTGACACTGTTCAGAACCTCAGCATGATTGCTAAACACATGTATTACAAAATGCATAGGCCTGCCACCCTTCCACAGAGGGAGAATGAGCGGATATACCTTTTAGTCGAATTCGGTATCTTTCCAGTGGCGCACCGCGCCGAAAACCTCGGCTTCGGTATTTAAGGCTTGACCGGCGTAACGTTCTGCCGCTTTTATGACATCAGGTTGATCAAAGCGCAGAAAAGGATTAGTTTGGCACTCGTAGGCTAATTGGGAAGGTACCGTGTATTTCCCCGCCTTGCGGAGTGCTCTTGCTTCTTGCTCGCGTGCCAATAAACTTGCATTATCAGGTTCAACCCATTTTGCAAATGCTATATTATCGAGCGTGTATTCATGTGCGCAATAGATTTCTGTTGTAGGCGGCAATGCTTTTATTTTACTCAGCGATGCATGCATCTGCAGTGGCGTGCCTTCAAACAAACGTCCGCAACCGCACGCAAAGACCGTATCACCACAAAATAATCGTGGCACTGCTGAGTGTGAGGCATCGGCATAGTATGCGATATGCGTCATTGTATGACCAGGCACTTCCATCACCTCAAAAGAGGCTTCCAGAAAATCAAGCGTGAAACGAGATTGTTCGCGCACCCTATGTTGAACCATCGGAATGCGAGGGTCCTTGGGACCGTAGACTTGTACTTCCGGATAATGCTCTATGAGCTTTTTCACACCACCAATATGGTCGGCATGGTGATGAGTAATCAAAATTGCCGATAATTCAAGCGCATTTTTTTGAAGTGCCTCTAACACCGGCACGGCATCACCAGGGTCTACGATTGCGGCGCGGTTATTGTCATCACTCGTTAGCAGCCATAGATAGTTATCCGCAAATGCCGGAATTGCCTGCACATGCCACATAACCGTCACGCTCTCTCTATAGTTATGGTCTTTCTATATTAACCGGATGCTCAGAAACAATTGTTGAAATAGCGTGCTTATATACTATTTGTGAACTGCCGTTTTTTAACAAAATAATAAACGAGTCGTATGATTCTATTTTGCCTTGCAACTTAATGCCGTTCACCAAATAGATCGAGACAGGAGTCCCTTCTTTTCTAAGCGCATTCAAAAAAGGTTCTTGTATATTTTCCGCTTTTGCCATTTATTTTCCTCTATTGATTTTAGTTTTTGTTCTAGCCTTTCATTGGCTGTTGTCAGCAACCAGAAATTCTATAGCAATGCCTCATTGTAACACAGCTTTGCGTTTAGGACTAGGAACTGTACGATGCCATGACATATTAGACAAATAGGGGCAAAAAGAAGCAAGCTGTTTTACCGGTGTTTTATAGTCTAGGCTTTGGTGCGGCCTTCTGAAGTTATACCGCCCAAGATATTCAAATAATACGTCATTAAACAGTGCCAAATCTTCCTCCAGAATATCCACATTATGTGCCACAAACTCCTCTTGAATAGTACGGTTAAATCTCTCGTCTATGGCATTCATTTTAGGGCAACGAGGATAAGTATAACAGTGTTTAATGTTGTGTTGTTGTAGATACGCATCAAAGTCTCCTTGAAACTCACTGCCGTTATCGGTCAGTACTTGAGAGATGTTGCCAGGGAATACCGCATGCACCAACTTTGCAAATGCCGCAGCATTTTTACTATTGGCGCGTGGGCACGCGATGGCAATGGCGAAACGGCTGTAGTGATCGATCGCAGTAAACAGATAATAGCGGGTTTGACCAACGAAATAATGGATGGTGTCCATAGCCATGCAGTCTCCGGGGAATTCGGCTTTAGCACCTTTGGCGATACGAGCGCGTGGTGTAGCAGCCTTGCTTTTGCGTGTTCTGCCAGAGATGGTCGGCGGTGAGCAGCGCATTTTATCGGGTGCATCGGCAATCAATCGTGCGATGGTACGAGGCTTCGGACACTTCAATCCTCGTTGCTCACACCACGGCTTTAAGAAGTAATAAATCTTCGGTGCACCCATATTCGGGTAGCTGTGTCGCAGTCGCCTAATCTCACCAGTGATTTGAGTAGACCAATTACGACGGCGACGCTGGTGAGGTGCTTTACTTGCATCCTGCAAAGCCGACACGCCGCACTCATTAAAGTGCTTTCTCCACAGATATAGGGTCGCACGGCTCACCTTATAAAAGTCTAGCGTCGCAATTAAACCGTGTTTTTCCCAGAGCTCTAAAGCCTCAAGTTTTTGTTTAGCATCAGTAGCCATCATAGCCTCCCACTTATTAGAAAAAGAGGCTATTTTATAAAATCCTTTAATGCGATAGCCGAGGTGCTGATATTTCATGTCGTCTAGCTTGATTTTTTGGGGATTTTCCCGCTAGAAAAAGTACTTTTTCTAGCGGGAATATTAGGTTCTAAAGAGTCCAATATGTATCTGGCATTATTCAGGAACATTTAACGAGCGCAATACCTCTTAAAAAACTTTTATCGTTGCTACTAAAACTTCGGTCGTCGGACAGTGTGTTTTCTATAGTCCATACTGTGCCGGTGCCGGATGCCGTCCATTGTATAGAGGTCACTGGTCGCCCGGACGGATTCCCTATATTGGCTGAAGTTATATAAATTTTCGGTGCAGTACAATCAGGTTTGGTGATTGTATCGCCAGCACTAACGAGCTGTATGTTTTCGACTGTTTTACTCAAGCTATGTTTTCGGCTTAGCTCAAAATCATTCCCTTGTGCCTTATTTATGTCAACGATATTATGCCCCCCCAAGTCCATATTGCCGGTCATCGCTTGCGAGCCGTCGAGCTTATAATAATCGTTTAATAGTTGCTTGAACACGGTGATGTCTGCCGGCAGCAGCCAGTTAGATGTCAACCTTTGATTACCGTTTGACAAAAGCGACGGGCTACTGATACTCGGCGTTCTAGCCTCAATATAGTATGCCCATGTCTCTAAGCTCGCTGGCATCTCCAGACTAATCGTGAATATTCTATCGGTGCAGCTCAGCGCATACTGCACCGCAGGAAATGGTGAGTTTTGATCTAAGCTCAACTCTTGCATCGTAGTATCGGCAAGCGCACTCACGCATTGGTCTGCATAGTCCGGCCATAAACCAGTTTGCGCATAAACCGTCTGCGCTTGATTACCAATGAGCGTAATCTCCTCAATCAGTGCATCCGAGAGTCTTTGGTTTAGCTCGCTGATATCGGCTTCCAACTTAAATGACGCATAACTAGAAACCAAAATTGATAATATAGCAACCGTGATCAGGGTTTCTATCAGTGTAAAACCGTGTTGTTTTTTTATCGTATCGTCGTGCAACATAATTCGTGCCATACCTCAATTCATCAAATAGTCGTTTAATTTCAAGACACGGCTACGCTCGGCCTGTATCATTTTTGTCAACGAGATTTCATCTTTGCTACCACTCAGGCTTCGCCTTCGCACAGGGTAACCTTCGGATGCAACTTCGTCGGCAACAAGAAATTTTACTTGTATATATTTTTCGGCAAAGCGTATCTTGAAATCATCTCTTGCATGGTCGGTGGTTATTTGCGCAATCCGATTTGCAATTACCTCGCGATCACTACCCTGTGTTGCCGTTTGTAGCTGTTCAATATTCAAATCGCCGCTAGAACGAAAACCCCCAGTGTGTAAATTGCGCGCATACACCGATATACTCTCAGCTTTTTGATAATGTTCGCGAAACTCTAATTCTGCCATTTCTAAATCTGCATCGCGCATCGTATAAGCAACCGTAATACCAAGCAAAACGGCGAGCATCGCAACCACAAGCAACACTTCTATCAGCGTATATCCGAATGTCCTAACATTCATAACTGCACACCTCCTAAACCCGAAGCATAAATCGGCAATAAAATGCCGGACAAAATCAGTGCGATGGAGGTCATCGCAACGACCATTCCGATAATATAAAAAGTGCGCGAGATAGCCGTGGCAAGCTGTGCTCTTTCTATATCCAACATCTGTGTAATTTGTTCCAATAAATGTATTTTGTCCGAAACACCAAGCGTGGAAATATTCATACAGCACTCTTCCAAGCTAGAAGAAAAATATCGGCTACTTAGTAAATCTCCGAATGTCTCTCCAGTTTTTCTCTGCATCGAAATGCGTGTGGCAAGCGATGTGCCGATGGCGGTTGCGAGTAACTGCTCGTCGTGTTCTATGTTCAAACCTGCACGCTCAAGAATAAGCCACACCGAAACCAAGCGAATCGAACGCAATGTTTTCAAATAAGTATTGAAAACGGATATAGGCCATAGCTGTCTCAAATAATCGCCGTATCTAATCATCGCACCAGTTACCAATATTGCAATCAAAGGCAAGCTCCATAAGTAATTACGAGCATAGTCTCCTAAAGCACTCAATATCAACCCGGCAAAATTACGTTGTTCTATAATGCCGGCCTCGATAACCGAATCCAAGGCTTCCGAAGTGCCTGCCGACACACCCAACAAAATTGCCACCGACGCAACAAATAACAGCAAACCACCGACGATCCCCTTACGCGCCTTTTTATTCATCTCTATTTCTTTTTGTAAATTAGAGATAGCTTGTTTTATAACTGCGGCGATTTCTCCACTTTGTTCGCCGGCGCGTATCACTGCAACGACGATAGGATTAAAGCGTAGGGCTTCCAACCTTTCACTCAAGCTAGAATTAACATCCAACGCTGTCGGGTCGCGTTTGCTCATTCTTCGAATCGGCGTATAAGTTCTAAATAACTGTGCCGATCGGTCAGGAATACCAGAAATATAATAAGGTAGCAATTTCATCAAGAAGACCATTTGTGACTCTAGCGAAATCTTTGCAGCCAATCTGTCGTAATCTAGACATCTCTCGGCTTTGACGATGCTACTGAGATCATAGCCGGCCGTGGTCAGCGCACGGTTGAGGTTCAGCCCTGAGACAACGATTTCTCGTACACTACCGTTTCCTCTCAACAGTTGAATTCGCCAAGCAAACATTGCTACTATTTCTATTGGACGGTGTACTCTACTTTCAGTACTTTACTCGCTATACTGGCGTTGACATTTTGCATTGCCGCTAAGGTATCCTTCAAGTTAGTGGCATCAAACGTAGTCTCCATCTCTAGCGTTAGTTTTTGCGCAGCGGGAGTAAATTTCAATTTGTTGCTTTTTTTGACACCTGGCCAATTCTCCATAAAAACAACACTATTATCGGATAACTTAAAACTTGACACATCGCCGCTTCTCAGACGATGTTGGGTCAACTCAGTAGGTACCCTGGATATCAGTATTTGTTTGAGTCCGGCCTCTTCTGCCGACGAGATTTTATCGCCTGGTGCGAGTGCATAAATAGCACTGGCAGTCAATGCCGACAAAATAGCAACCACGATAATCGCTTCTATCAATGTAAAGCCGCCATGCTTCAGCAACCTTGGCAAATTAAATGTATGTTTCATAATAAATCTCCTTTAATGGTGGGTGGATTTCCCCGAGGCACTATACTCGGGTAGGCTTAAAAGGTTATTCTTATTCGGATGCACCAAAGAATTTTTAGGCACACCCCAAGCATAACCAAAAATATCCGATAAGGCTTCCAAGGTGGTCACACCTTGAAACCATAACTGCAACGCATAATCTTCCATGCACATATAATGCTTCTCTCGTTTTATGTGCGCACGCATCTCATAACCCGATGCTCCCTCGTTGAGTAATTTTTGTAAGCTAGCGTCGATCGGGATGACTTCCATAATCAAACAACGGCCGTGATAACCAGCACGACAATACGAACATCCTTCGGGATTTGCTACTCTGACTTTTTGCGCAGTATCCAAGTGATGCGCTAGATGCTCGTAATGATCGTGCGCGATAACTTCGGTCGAACAATGTTGGCATACTTTGGCAACCAAACGCTGTGCCGAAACAAAACGCAACCACGATGCCAGCTGTGTCTTTTCAACACCCAAATCGACCAAACGGTCAATAACACCCAGCGCGTCTACGGTATGCAAAGTAGTCAATACACCGTGTCCGGTAAGCCCAGCGCGCATCGCCTGACGCGCAGTTTGGCTATCTCTTATTTCTCCGACCAAAATCAAATCTACATCGGTGCGCATCATAGAGCGTATTCCCGATTCAAAACTCAAACCATTGTTGTGTAAGCTATCCTCGTCGTTGCTAACCTGGGTTTGTTCTATACCTTGTAAATTCTGCTCTACAGGGTCCTCTAGAGTTTGTATGGACTTATACGGATAGCGGCGATGTATCTCGTTTAATATGGTATAGATCATCGTGGTTTTACCGGAACCAGTAGGTCCAGTAAAAACACAAAGTCCATCGGTCATCGCAGTAATTTCCTCCAACAAGCGAACTACATGTTTGAGTACTTTCAAGTCCGTTATCTTTGATGTATTAACTTGCTGACCGCCCAAGAACCGCAAAAAGAATGCCGGTCTATTCACACCTCCCACAAAAATAGGACGCATCGAAACGCGTACCTCAGTGGCACGATGCGACATCTCCTCCATCTTAAAACAGCTGTCTATCAAACGGTTGAAGGTTCCCGTCACTTGTCTACATTCGTTCAAAATGACATTGCACAAATGTTTATAAGAAACACCCTCGTCGTCTTTGTAGGTCCATTCGTATAGCGGATGGAGCTTACCGTCTATGCGTTGTTTGATTAACACGCTGTTGCCGTCTATCGGCACGATTTGCAAATCGCTTGCACCTGCTTGCACTGCATCTTTGAGCCACTTCATAACGATTTTCTTAGCAGCAACACCACGAGCATTTTCCTTATATTTTTCAGCGTTGCGCACACCGCTACGCTCGGCAACTTGCAACACGCCGTAACCCTGCAAAGGTGTTTTAGCCAATACTTCGGAATTCAATAAGCCTCGGATCGCTGGAGAAATAAACGGGTTAGTCAAAAATAGCTTGTGCTTCGCATAAACCCAATCTCTTTGATCCTCATCCTTACAGATAGGCACTCCGTGATGTTCGAGTGAATAGACTTCTAAACCAAACACTGTGGCAAATGCCTCGGCAAGCAAATCGGGAGATAACTTCTCGCCGCCTAACTGCAATAGTCTTTCAACGATGTTATCGGGTTCCGGGCACCCAATGTGATTCACTGTTGCCTGCTCCAACACGCCTTTGCGATTCAGATACTCCAGTACCTGTCTAAACTTTTGCATCCTTTGTTGTTGCTTCATCGCTCGGCTCCGGTAACATTTTCTTTACTCGAATCGTTAGCGCGCATCTCTTTGTATATCTGATAACGCACCTCTATATCAGGCTGCTTCTTAGATACGAGCAAAGCACTCTCGGCACTAATCTCGGTGACTTTCCAAAAATCCGCAATCAACTCTCCCAGCGCAAAATCTTTGATGCGTCCATCTTCCAACTCGAATCTTGCTCGCCCTCCGACAATTCCAAGCAACTTCAAATCAGGCATAGCCACACGGCTTGCACGCGTAGCCGGCAGCGTATCATCGGAATGTCCCGCCGTAGGTGCTTGATTCAAGTCCATCAAAAGCGATTCATAGGTGTCGCTGCCTTCCACACTGCACAAATAACCCTTGTCTCTACATTGCTTTTGTATATCGGCAATATCGTGTAGCAACTGCATCAGTACTTTTTTGTTCTCCTCAAACTTAATGCGCTTGTATAGAGTCATACGCTCGTTTATCTCTTCGGTTTGCGGATTCTGCTGTGGGATTTGTGCAGGTTCGGCTTGTGCAATCTGCGGCATGAATTGCGCAGGTTCTAGTGCCACAACAACACCAGCCGCAAGCGCACAAAACACTAAGACTAAATACTTCGCCCAACCGTTCGTCTTCATCAATTTCATTTAATCATTCCCAAAATGTTTATCAATAAAACACCTTGCCGTTGGTCTAGCTGTATTCCTGAGACCTCGGCAGGCACCGTGTTTTGGATCAAACGCATCACCGGCAAAAGCAAATCAGGCGATGCAATCATCACCGCTCCCCAAGCATTTTCGGTTTCGCTTGCAATCTCTAAATCTTCGCTTGCGCGCCAGATTAAATCGGGATAGCGATCAATAATTTTCTGCACCGTCAGCCAATTCTTTTCTACAGGCATCAGCGCCTGCGCTCCTTTGAGTGCTTGTATTTGACTCTCCAATGCGTGCAGTTCACTTTCTAAGGCATTGATATCAATATCGGAATCGCTATCGTGGATCTGTTCGTGGTTAAACATATAAGCTGACACTGCCGAGCCTAAATAGATGCACACCGAAGCAATGACTATGATTGTTAGTTTGCTCATCGTTGCAGACTCAGTTGTACGCGTCCAGCCGGCAACCAGTGTTCGCTATAGCGAATGTTGTGCCGTGTCAATATATGAATCGCGTCGTTGTATGATTGATAAGGTATCGATAATTGAATTGCGTCGATTTCGGAGTTTGGTATTTCAATTCCCTCTACCCAACTCAAGGCTTCCAACAAGTTCAATAATTCGTGCTGATCGGGTGCGACAGCGAGCTTAGTCTTTTTTAGCTCAGATACCATTGTTTGTGCCTCCTCTATCTGTACCGTCAAAGCTTCGTGATGCGCCTCAAGGTGTCTTGCTTCTTTATCGGCATACCACGAACCCGATACCAATCCGAATATCAGTGCCAGTATCGCAAGCGATACCGCCGCTAGAATCGTTCGATTGTTTTTTTCTTGTGCTGCGATTTGCTCTGCCATCGTCATCGCTGGACGACTCGGCAAAGTAATATCCTCGGTTGCTATCTCGAGCCATCGTATCTGGGCCTGCTGTAACTGTTCACCTGCAGTAGCAACCGCACAACCGTCTACGACCTCTCCGGTCGTCGCGGTTTTCTCATCTAGATCAATTGCAACATACTGTCCGATATTGCCATGCTTGTATGCGGTGATACCGGTTTCCGGTCGCCAGTGCTTAGATGCGTATAAGGTTTGCCAGTAACCGTAGACCGGCACACTACGATACATCGCTTTCTTTGCCACAAGCTCTTCTGCCAAGCAAAAGATGTTAAAACCTTCCACACGCTCTAGCAACACCGTACCAGAAGCTGGCAACTCGTGGCTCAACGAATCGGCAATGATCAAGCATTTCTTGCCGTTTATCTCTAATAGACCAGGGGCAAATGTTGTCATACCGAAATCTCCCTAGGCAGTACCACGACAACCAACTCGCGCAACTGCCCACTGTTATCTTTAGATGTGAATAAATCACCCAATACCGTCTTGCCCAACCCTAGCGAGGCACTGACCCTATCGCTGATTTGCTCGGTCGTCAAACCGCCTACCGGAACCGCACGCCCTGAACGGGTGATTGCTTTGGAACTCAAATTAGTCAGCGATATGCGCGGTGCCCTGGATATCGTGACACCGCCGGATACAATGTCTTCAAATCTTATCAATGACGACAACGCCGGAATGACCGTCAGTAAAATTTTATCGTCTGCCAACAGCTGCGGCATCACCGTCAATTCCAAACCGATCTGCGCCTGCTCCAGACTCGCCGACACGCGCTGTTGATTATTCGCATCGCCCGGTATAATCTCTTGACCGCCGGCATACGAAAAAGTTTCAACCGAATTGATACGTGCAACACCACCGTTTGCAGCAATTAGATTGGTGCGATGCAATACTTTTATGTCTTGCTCCCTATCAAAATTATTAAGTAGCACATTAAAGTCGGTTCCGTTGATCGAGAAATCGGAATCAATAACCCAACCACCGGCGGTTAAACTTATGCCTGCTTCGTCGCCACCTGATAAACCCACGCGTTCCGAACCATTGAGTGCCAAGAGATTAAATAATTTGACTTTGGCATCGTTGTTCGCAACATCCAATATCAATACTTCCATCTGCACTAAGCGGGTGACCTTGTGCGCTAACGGTGTCAACCATTCACTCAAGCGATTGATCTCTTGTAGCGGACCCGAAGCAATCAATAAGCCGGTTCTTTGATCGGCTTGCACCCACGACAACTCATCGACAAAATTGCTTCGGTCGTCTGCCACAAAACCACTGCCCGATGAATCAAAAACATCTTGCTCGCACAAACGTGTCTTCATGATGCAATTCGCTTGCTCTACCAACACCTGCCACGGTGTTTTATCACCGTACTCAACACGGCTGGAAATAGAAAGTTCACTATCAACCGAATGACCGATATTGCTAGCGTTGCTATCGTTGTCGGTATTCGTCGCTGAGCCGAAATGAATTTGATTGAGACCCGCAGAAGCAATCGCCGCTAGGTTCCAACGGCGGGTGACATATGCGGCGACTTCAACGATATTGTTTGCCGGGTTTAAGCTAATCTCATAATTACTCAAACCTTCCAAATAGGTTAGAAAATCGGCAACCCGCATCTGATTGCCAGTTCTGATGCGGATTATTTGGTTCAGATCCACCGACACATCCTTGGCTCGTACAACGACGGCAAACGGTAGCGTTGCATGAATCGCTTCGCGTAAACTCAGCCGTGCATTGGTAACATTTACCAGACGAAGTAATTGAGACGGGACTGCCGCTTCGTTGATTTTGAAATAAGCCTCGGGAGGTGGACTTTGATAATGCTCCGCTTCTAGGTCCTCTTTGCCGATGCGGCTCTCACCTGTATCTACCGATACACACCCGACTAGAACCAGGGCAATTATCAAATAAAACAGAAACCTAAAGTATCGGGTTTCTATGTTGCAGTGTCGTTGTTTGGAAACAACACTAAGCACCATTAATAAATCTGTTTGCATCTGCATATTCGTTCCTCATTAAGTCAATATGCCAATTTTGCCCTTAAATAAAGGCGATGAATTTGCTTTTGGATGAATGGTATCAAATATACGACGAATGACCGTACCCCTTGTAATATTTACCTTTGGGGAGGGTGTGATATGGGAATATTATAAAGAGAACCGCAACGTAAGCTACATGTGTAGGGGCGGACTTTGTATGTCGTGTTTTAGTACCAAATTTTCGGTTTGCCTAGAAATCGATAGCGCGCCGAATAGAGCAAATATTGATATGTGAACTTAACGCATGGAGGAGAACATATAAAAAACTTAATCCCTTTATGTCTATACAATACCCAAGGAATGGCATCTATATGTTGCATAGGCACATTAGGATCCATCGCTATCTGCTTAATTGTTGCCACCATTGGCAATCTAATCATATACGCTGTACCCGAACCTGTAGGTTCGGCAGGGTTAGCTATGTAATGCTTAGCTGTGATTTTATGCCACGATGATTTATCGCGATTTAACGGTGTACCTATTTGCGATGAATAATATCGTGATAACCAAAAATGGGCACCCGGTTCATCAATATTAATTCTCTTAGCATTGGCATATTTTTTCTTTAGAAACTTTCCATAGCGAGTATTGAAATATAGATGATTCCCAACAACATCAAAATAACATTTAATAACACCCAAGGCAGCCATATACGCAGTATGCAGACACAACCTTTGATAGTTTTTCTTATAACGTGCGATACTGATGAGACTTTTATGAACCTTCATTCGTACGGGCAAACGACAAGTCCTAAATAAATCAATCATGATCCTATTGGGAGTCCATCCATAACTATTGAGTTTCAGTATGTCCCATGATTTCTGCATGACAGCATCCAGCACTTTAGGAAAATCGGGTAATATATAAGAATCATCTTCTAATATGCACGCTGCAGGAACATTATGCTCTACCAACAGATGATGTGCCTTTAGATGGCTTAACATCACTGGGAACCCTCTATCTTTGAGTACGTTATATTTGTGCTCCATAATGTCAAAGTCTATATCCAGTTGGCGAGCGATTTCTCTTCTGTATTCTTTAGAATGTATCTCGTATTTATCAACTGCATCAACAAAATGACAACTTAAGCCCAGAGCATCAAGCTGTCTTTTTATATAAAGTTTTCTTTCGGGTGTTCGTTTGAGATTGATTACATAAATAGCAGGAACAGACATGGAATGATGGTATGTTTTGTTATACATAGGTCATGCCTATTCAGTTATAGCATGCCTAAAATAAGAGGCTTATAATAACATAAAAAATACATCAACCATCCGGAACTATTCGGGGTAGTTGAAAAAGTATCAATAAAAATCTAAACTAGTTTAATGACTATGCGTGTAACAATAATAGGCGGTAGCGGATTTGTAGGTGGTGCTTTAACAAATACGTTGTCGACTCTAAACCATGAAATCACTCTCTTGAGCCGCAGTTCTGTTGCGCGTGATTTATCCTCGCGTGTCAAAGTCCGAGTCTACAAACCGCAACATTTCTCAGCCGAGCTATTGAGCGATTGCGATTGCGTGATCAACTTGGTCGGGATATTGAACAAGCGTATCTTACATCGGCAAGATTTTCATGACGCACATGTAGAGTTAGTAAGACAAATTGTAAACGCGTGTCGTTCGGCAGGTATCCGCCGCTACTTACATGTCGGGGCATTGAATGCAAATCCACAAGGACCCAGCGAATATCTAAAAACAAAATACGCCGGCGAAAGGCTTGCGTTTGAAGCCGACGGCTTAGATGTCACGAGTTTTAGACCTTCGGTAATATTCGGTCCTGAGGACAGCTTTCTGAATCGCTTTGCCCGACTTCTTAAACTACTTCCTGCCCCTATATTCCCGCTTGCCTGCGCAGATACCCTATTCGCACCGGTTTATGTCAATGAACTGGCAACACGCATTGTAGAAAGTATAGATGACGATAAAACTGTCGGTGAATACATCAATCTCTGTGGACCTAAACAATATACACTTGAACAAATCGTAAGCTATGTCGCAAACCTGCTCGGTAAGCGAGTAAAAATTATAGCCTTGCCCGATAGCATAGCAAAGCTACAAGGTCGGCTTTGCGATTTCGTTCCGGGCCGACCTTTTAGTTTTGACAACTACCTCTCTCTACAGATGGATAGTATCTGTAGCGAAAGCGATATCTTATGTGAAACTCCAATGGAGGATATCGCACCAAGCTACATTAAATAGAACCGCCGTTTGTTGCAACGGCAACAAACGGCGTGACGTTCTGCAGACCCTTAACATGGGTATGTAGGTCGGACAAGCTAAGGCTTGTCCTAAATGATGGGTACACAAAAAACACCCTAAAGAGAGGTTTTACATTTTGTAATATACGTAGAGGTTCTACACTATTTTTCAATAGCCCCAGTATAGTAGAATAGTCGCTTACTTTCCTGCTGGAAACACAGATATTTAATCATGGCAGAAATCACATACCAACACGGCATCGCATCAAACCGATTGCAGTTCACGCATTTATTATTACAAGTATTCTTTGTCGGCATGGCATGGGGAGTGATGCGCACCGTCGTGCCGGTACTAGCCGAAACCGAATTCGGGATGCCGGAAGACGCTTTTACTTTACTCTCCGCATTTGTTATTACATTCGGTTTTGTTAAAGGAACCTTAAACTTTGTTGCCGGTCGCCTTTCCGAGCAGATGGGACGCAAATCAGTTTTAGTCGCCGGTTGGATAACTGCACTGCCGGTGCCGTGGATGATTTTTTATGCATCAAGCTGGAATTGGATCATTGTTTCTACTATATTGCTCGGCATAAATCAGGGCTTGTGCTGGTCTATGACGCAAACCTCTAAAATGGACATCACGCATTTGAATCAACGAGGTCTCGCTATTGGTTTGAACGAGTTTGCCGGCTATTTGGGAGTTGCTATCGCCGGTGTACTTACCGGTTATCTATCCGAACTTCTACCACCACGCGAGGCGTTGTTAGTCTTCGGTATCGTGGTTATTTCAATGGCATTAATATTCGCTTGGGTTTGGGTTTTGGAAACACTGCCGTGGATGCACAGCGAAGCACGCAGCCAGAAAAAGGAAAATAATATGCAACGCTATCACTATGGTTCCCGTTCAATTCTCAGCACGCCGACGACTTGGGAAGTTTTTATCTGGGTGAGTTGGCAAGATCGCAGAATGATGGCTTTTAGTCAAGCCGGACTGGTAGAAAAATTCGTAGACACGCTGATTTGGGTATTCTACCCCGTCTACCTATACGAACAAGGTTTGAGCTTGTTCCATATCGGCATCGTAGTCGGCATTTACGGTTTTGTTTGGGGCACATTACAGACCGTAACCGGAAAACTTTCTGACCACATCGGGCGTATGAAGCCTATCGTTGCGGGAATGTGGATTTGTGCTGTCGGTGTTGCGATGAAATTGTACGGCGACGACATAATGTGGTGGTCTATTAGTGCAGCGATCACCGGACTAGGCATGGCTTTGCTATATCCCAACCTAAGTGCTGCCGTCAACGACATCAGCCATCCAAACTGGCGCGGGTCGGCTATCGGCGTTTATCGGTTCTGGCGTGATTTGGGATACGGAGTCGGTGCCCTTGTTTTGGGTTTGGTCGCCGATATCCATGGTGCAATTACCAGTACTTTCTGGATAGTCGTTGTATCTATGTTTGTGTCCGGCTTGTTCGTGTGCTATTGGGGACAAGAAACATTACCGAAGCTGAGCAAAGCAACACCTGACCAATAAGCGAGTAATGTGAGGCGGTTGAAAAATAGAACCACTGATTGAGCCAGTAGGTCAATCGGCGTGACATTGTTCAGAACCTTAACAACCACCCCGTCAGGCTTCGCCTGCCACCCCTCCAAAGGAGGGGAATGTACTAATGTCGGTACTTTTTCAACAACCCCATGTTAGCCCTCCCCTACAGGTGGTTATCGTTAATTTAGTGGCTCGTGGCGGTTGAGTTTTTACAATGACAGTACTTTTTCAGTAGCCTCGTATTATTCATTTAGAAAAAGTTACATAAAAGATTATTATGATTGCCATAATCAACCATACCCATCCCAAGTTTGACTTTTTGCGACGCTGATATGGTCGGTAATTATAATTTTTATATCTAAAATAGGGACGGAAGCTGTACCTTTTATAAGCCGGTTTTTGATAGCTTGTCTTCTTGATATGATTAAGTGCCTCTGGGCTCGTACAATCAATTGCATCTTTTTTCAATGCGTCATGAAATTTCTGGACGGTAGATGCATTAACATACGCCATTGCTTCTTTTTGTTGGGAATCTCGGTTCATTCCGAAGGCAGTCATGGTGTAGTTTGCAGAACCTGCAAAGGCAATGGATGGTTGACCATCCCCAAATGACCAACAATAAGTTTTTGCGTGAACAGGTATCCCTTTCGTAATGTACTTGCAACTAATACTGACGTTTGTATCGGTATTTTTCGTCAACTCACAAAATTCTTTATGCTGTTTTTCATTGATATAATCCTTCGGCATACCTATGATTAATTCAATGTGTATAGGGCGATTCAAATCGGCAAGTCGCTCCATGTGCTTTTTGGCAAGGCTCGGGGTAGCAAACCCACTGATAATTTGTAATCGTGTTACCGGCTTATTAGTAGCAGGTTCTATTAAAATCTTGTTGAATAAGTTATAAGTTAGCATCCGATTATATGGTCATATCAAAAAGTCAACTCTTCCCACTGACAAAGAAAGTCTATAATGCCTCTTTTCCGCAATATTGACGGAGAGGGAGGGATTCGAACCCCCGGACCGCTCGCGCGGTCTTTGGTTTTCAAGACCAATGCCATCGACCACTCGGCCACCTCTCCCTGAAAACTCTGAAAGCCATAAAAGGATACTAGATATTCACCGCCTACTCAACCACGATAGATAAAAATCACTTTTTAGGTGGTCATAAAAATGAGGTAACGTAACATCGTGCAGAACCGCCATTAGGATAATTGAATTGCACGGCGCACCGCGTGTTCCAAACTTGTAGATTGGGCTTGTCCACTACCAGCTATGTCCAAAGCAGTGCCGTGGTCTACTGAGGTGCGCAAAAAAGGTAGCCCCAGCGTGATGTTGACGACTTCACCGAAGCCTGCGTATTTGACAACCGCAAGGCCCTGATCGTGATACATCGCAAGACTCACATCGCATTGTCGTAGTTGCTCGGGTGTAAACGCAGTGTCGGCAGAAACCGGACCAAACGCCATTATGCCTTGTGCGGCACATTCCGCTATCGCAGGTGCAATTACTTCGATCTCCTCTGATCCTATATGACCTTGCTCCCCAGCGTGCGGGTTCAGACCGCATACCGCAATGCGAGGAGAATCCATCTTGAAGCGACGACGCATATCGTTGTGCAATATCTTAATCGTTTTTGTCAATAAATCACGAGATATCTGCTTGGGCACCTCGCACAGAGGGATGTGGGTAGTTGCCAGTGCAATGCGCAATTCCTCAGCTTCAAGCAGCATAACGCTACCGCTACCGCAAGCCTGTGCAAGATATTCGGTATGACCTTGAAAAGGAATGTCTGCTTGGCAAATAGCTGCTTTGTTGACGGGACCGGTGACCAGTGCGTCAAAAAAACCTTGCAAGCAACCGCGCACGGCAATATCTAATTGCTCCAACACATAGGGAACATTGCGCGTATCAATTTTGCCGGCAACGACTGGTGCCGGCAACACGACATTGATGACCGCCAAAGTGCCGTCGCCACGATGTGTTTGTACGGCACCATCGTCGTAAGCGTACGTTTTAATAGGTTTTGCAATTTGTTTTGCGCGCGCCTCCAATAATTCTGCGTTGCCGATTGCCACAAGTGTGGCATCTGCAATGGGTATATGGGCAAGCGAGGCGAGTATGTCGGGACCTATACCAGCAGGTTCCGCCGCCGTAATCGCAATGGTTTTGTGTGCACTCAAAGTCTGATGTCTATATATTGGCTCTCTCGCAATCTAAGCAACCATTCGTTTATCTCAGCACCGGACTTCTCTTTCCGCAGTTGTGCGATGATATTTCGCCTTTGTATTTGATTGCTGACATCTTGTTGGCGTTCACCCAACACTTCCAATATATGCTGTCCAAAAGCAGTTGCAAAAGGTCCGATGAGTTTGCGAAGGGGTGCATTTTCCACTTGCTGTGCAAACTCGGCTGCCAAACCTTCGGTGGGAATCCACCCCAAGTCGCCGCCTTTGAAGCCGCTACCGGGGTCTTGTGAGTATTTTTTTGCCATTCGTTCAAAGCTCTCGCCATTTTCAATACGCTTTTTGATGGCAAGTAGTTTTTTGCGTATATATGAATCGGAATACATCGCATCGGATCTCAACAAGATATGCCTAATATGATATTGCTTTTCAACAACCTGCGGTAATTGTTCCGCTTGTCTGTCGTCTAAACTAAATAGATAAAGTGTATCGGCAGTTCTGATAACCGAAGTGATGTCGCCGATATTCATGTTCAATACTTTTTCTTGTAGCAGTTCCGGTAATTGGTTTAGCCGTCTGGGTTGCGATCTTTTATAGTTCACTGATGCTCTTTGTGTCGCTTGCTCGGCTATATCGGAAAAATCGTTTTCGTCTAGCATCTTCTGACGCAGGTTGTGAAACCACTGCGTTAACTCTTCGCGTTCGTTTTCTGCTTCGGGTAATTCCGCCGCCAAATAAGAAAAACGAAATAGCGTTTGTGCATTGAGCTCTCTTAGCTTGGTGTCTATTTCGCTCTCGGAAACCGTTATAGTATTAATCACGCTTTGTCTGAGTTGAGAGATGATGAACTCCTGACGCACCGATTCTCGCATCTCGCTATAGCTTCCTTGACTGCGCTCAATTTCTGCTTTCATCTCGGCAAGAGTCTTACCGTTATCGGCGGCAATTTTGGTAAGCATTTGGTCAAGTGCTATTTCGTCTATTGCAATACCTAATCGCTCTGCCTCTTGCAGTTGCAGTTTTACGACTATCAACTGCTCTAAAACCCTAGGCACCAGGGTTTGGGAATCCGGAATTTCTTGTTCTTGACGCATCATGTTCTGCTTCACACGCTCCACCGTTATTGCCAATTCACGCGAGCTGATTGCAACATCTCCGACTACTGCGACGATTTTGTCTATGACTTGGGGTTGAGCCTGCGAAGATGCAGGAATGGCCGAGGCAAAGAACAAAATTGCGATTAGGATTTTAATTAATATGCGCCACATGTCCGTGCCATTGAAGAGGTATTTCATGTACCGTAGGGGAGGGCTAACATGAAGCTGTTGAAAAAGTGTCTGCATTAGTACATTCCCCTCCTGTGGAGGGGTGGCAGGCGAAGCCTGACGGGGTGGTTGCAAAGGTTCTGCAAAAGGCCAACCACCGATTGAGCCAGTAGGTCAATCGGCGTGACGTTGTGCAGAACTCTAAGATGGTTGCTAAACGCATACATTACAAAATGCATAGGAGAGCCCTCCACAGGAGGGGAATGTTTTCCCTTAAAATATATCATTATCTATAACCAAATATTTCTCTGCCAAAAGTTCGTTGTAAATTATCCCCTATACTGCCTAATCCTTCAAGGTTAAATTCAAAACCAAAGAAGTTATCAAAATCAAGGTTGCCGTCGGCTATACGCCCACTATCGTTGTCTATGTCTATCAGCCGCCTTTGCATACCCATACTCAATGTCCAACAACAGCTACGATATTCAACGCCAGCAAAGGCTGATAAGTTGTCGTCGGCATCAAAATCATAAGACCAACCTGCGAGCATTGTCCAACGATCGCCGAACGGTATACCAAGGTTGATGCCACCTTGCTCAAAGCTGCGGTCGGATTCAAAGGGCAACTGTTCGTCAAATTCCTCGGCTTGCGAGCGGTAATACAGATTAACGACACGGTTTCGGCTACCCTTGATCGATAACTGCGATGTCAATTTCAAGGTTTGGTCTTGCTTGGAGTCCCAAACCCATGAGGATAAAAATTTTACCTTGTTATTCAGATCCAAGTGCAGTTCACTGATTAACGGAGATTGCGGTAGCACCCTATCTGCATTGGTATTGATCTGCACTTGACGATCCCTGAAATAATAAATACGACCTATGCTTGCCTGCAAAGCCTCTTTGCCACTGCTACGATGAAACAGACGGCTATTCAAAGCTAACGTGAGCTGGTCGGTATCACCAATACGGTCTATACCATTAAAACGATTCTCGTAAAACAGGCTTTGAAAATTAAACTCGTTCACAGTGGTATCAAACAACGGTATGTCGTCTTGCTCTCGTCTCGGCACATTCAAGTAAAACAAATTGGGTTCTATGGTATGCCTAAAAATGCTATCTGGTTGAGTCTCCTTTTCAAATATCAAACCCGAATGCACACTAAAGACTGGTTGTGTTCGGTTGAGGTCGCTCTGACGATAGATTTTATAGTGGGTATGATTGATGGTGGCAGCAGGAACTATGAAAAACCACGGACGGTGATAGGACCAATCCATTCTGAGACTGTTATGGAAACGATTGCCTAGAGGAATATACTCGCGACTGCCGTCAGCTTCTTGTATATAACGATATTTATGAACAAATTGCGTGGCTTGAGATTGGAACTCAAAATTCGTACCCAAAGGACCGTCAGCAAATATCCGCGACACCTTAAGCTCTGGCCTTATCTGGTATTGGTAAGGTCTCTCCAACCGCCAATCCGCATCGTTATCGGCACGCTGCAATAATTCGGTTTGGAAACTAAAATTCCACCCGCGCCAAAATAAATCGCTCTCCAAATAGCTACGCAAATAGGATTCATTTAATAGACCCACATTACCGCCTAAATCGCGTACATAGTCGGCATCAGAAACTCTCTGTATCTTAATATCCACGCGGAATAAATCATCCACACGAGTGCGATGATCCCAAAAATAAAGGTAGCGTTCGTCGTTGTATTCGGTATCGTCTATCCAAGAAAAACCAAAACTCCCTTCATCGTGCTGATACAAATAACGCGACTTCATATCAATTCCGGCACCGCGCCGACTGTGTAGCACAGGTGTAATCGTTGCATCTCTATTAGGGGCTATATTGAAATACAATGGGATGCCTGTTTTGATACCCGATTTGCTGTTGTAAGTAAGGCGCGGCGACAACAGCCCGCTTTTTCGTTTATCTTCGGATAGATCGATGCGATAACGCGGCACATATAGAAACGGGATCGCTCCTAGATGCAACCATGCGTCTTTGATCGTTCCGCTGTTTTCATTTTGATTCAGAGTCAATTCATCGGCAGAAATAAACCACAGCGGTGTCGGTGTCACACAATTCGTATAGCGCACATTCCCTTCGGCTTTTAATCTTTGGGAATTCGCATCGATTGCGACACGGTCGGCGCGTATCCTGTTTTGAGCCTGTTCCAGTTGCACTTGGCCTTGCAACACGGAAATTTGATTCGGATTAACCTTAGCCCTTTCTGCCGATATGCGAAGCTGTTCGGTATCGGCGGTTGCGGTCGGCTGCTGCATTGCCGGCGCGCACTGCTCAGTATCAGCAAACGATGGCTGTATAAATGACAACATCGCTGCCGTTATCAAACCCCAAAAACGATAAGACATCAAACCCAATCCCCTATTAAATGGTATGAAGATGCGGCAAAACCGTGCGAAATCCTAATTGAGTATAAATATGGGCTAACATATAGCGTTTTCATAAAATTATTAGATAATAAACATTTTATGGCTTATTATAGTAATGGCAAAATGAAAAACACCCAAAAATTTATGATACTTGCAGTAGTATGCGTGAGCGCACTACTTGCGTTTCTATTGATACAAACTCGCCCCCAAGCCATCGCTTCCAAAGAAAACAGTTTTCTAGCGAGCGTAGAAACCGTCATAGCCGAACCGCAAAGTGTCACACCAGTCTATACACTTTCCGGACGCTTACAACCCATTAAAGTCAGTGATTTGGAATTTGAAGTTGAAGGACAAATCGTTGCCCGCTATGTAGAACCGGGAATGTATGTGAGACAGGGACAGGTACTACTTGCCGTTGACGAAGGTGATTACTACGATGCCTATGTGCAGGCGCGGGCGCGTCGCGACAGCGTTGCCGCACAATTGGAATATGACAAAGAACTGCTAAAACTTATGATGGAAAATGTCGCAATGCAACGACGCGAGGTAGCACGCGCCGAGAGTCTATCAACCAAGCAGCACATCTCGCCGTCGTTGCTGGAGTCGGAGAAGAAACAGCTTATAGACTTTCGCTCCGAGCAGGTCAGACTGCAACACTCCATCAAGAGGGCCGAAATAGATCTAGTCTTAAACGACAGCCTGCTACGCAATGCACAACGCGACCTGCAACGCACTGGCCTGAGTGCGCCTTTTAGCGGCACGGTCAACGAAGTGATGATTGAGGTGGGAGATTATGTAAGCAGATCTAGAAAAGTAGTTCGGCTGGTCGATTTATCGCAATACGACCTGATGCTAAATGTGAGCAATACCCGAGTAGGTGCCTTAGAATTAAATAGTACGGTGCCGGTGACCGTAGGCAAAAAAAGCTACCAAGGCACGCTCGTCGCTTTGCAAGAAAATCCCGATCAAGAAACCAATACTCATAAAGTGAAAATCAGATTGAACGGCAATGATTTGCAAGCTGGTGCAACTGCACAAGCTACCTTAAAAGGACAACGTTATGACAATGCCATCAGCGTGCCGGTCACCGCAATCCAATATATAGACGGACAACCCTTTTTGTTCATCGTCAACGAAGACAACATCGTCGAGAATAGAGCCGTTGAGCTAGGCCTGCGCGTTGCCGATACCATCATCGTGGAAAGCGGAATTGAAACTGGTGAGCGAGTAGTCGCCCGCGACATTGAAAAACTAAATAGCAACCAAGAGGTGGAAATATCGTCTGTTGGTGTGGATCAAGAAACATCACCTCGCGCCGACACGCCTCGCTAGCCACCGAAAACGTACTGACATTTAACAAACGTAACCGCTTGCACCATTGAATTCATGTTAACCAACTGTAGGGGAGGGCTAACATGCCCTCCCTAACGCGTTGCGTCTGCACCATCAATCCATTCATCCATCAAATTTATGGTTACCTACCGTAGGGGAAGGCTAACATGGGATTGTTGAAAAAGTGTTTGCATAGTACATTTCCCTCCTTTGGAGAGGAATAGCCCTGCCCTACAGTGTGCATGAAATACTTTCTCAACAGCCCGACACGCCTCGCTAGCCGCCAATATAGGACATCCCTACTTTGGGAAGCGTGACCGTTTGCGCACTGCGTATCTCTGAATAACGATCTTCGCGTTGCGTCCACAAATCAACAATATAGCTTTTTAGTTCATCATCGGTATAGTTTGCATCTAGCAGGCGGTGCAAATCATGACCGTGGGTTGCAAATAGACAGGTATAGAGTTTACCCTCAGCCGACAGCCTCATGCGTGTGCAGCCGCGACAAAAAGGTTTTGAGACTGATGCAATAAAACCAATCTCTCCTTGACCATCCTTATAACGCCAACGCTCGGCAACCTCACCGGCATAGTTGGCAGCGACCGCTTCTATAGGAAATTTATCATTGATTAACTTTATCAGCTCGGCGGTAGGCACAACCTGATCCAGTTTCCAGCGGTTACCGCCGCCTACATCCATATACTCAATAAAACGGAGTATACAATCACGCCCTCTAAAGCGGTTTGCCATAGCTAAAACTTGATCTTCATTGCGACCCTTTACTACCACCATGTTGATTTTGATTTTGCTGAAGCCGACACTACTTGCCTGGTCTATATGCTCTAGGATTTTATTGACCGGAAAATCCACATCGTTCATTTTCATAAAGACATCGTTGTCGAGCGCGTCCAAACTCATGGTGAGACGGCTCAAGCCGGCTTCTTTCAATCGTTGTGCTTTGTCGGCAGTCAATAAAGAAGCGTTGGTGGTTAAGCTGATATCCTTGATTCCTTTGGTTTGTGCAATCATTTTAATCAACACCTCTATGTTTTGGCGCGCCAACGGTTCACCACCCGTGATGCGTACTTTAACAACCCCAAGTTCGGCAAATATGCCAACCACGCGAACCAGCTCTTCAAAGGATAGCAATTCATCGCGCCGCATAAATTGATAATGAGAACCGTAAATCTCCTTAGGCATACAATAAGTACAGCGAAAATTACAACGATCGGTAACCGAAATCCTGAGGTCGCGTATTGGTCTGTTTAATTTATCTTTCAAAGTCATTGCTTGGTTGATAACTATAAATCACTATTGGATAACTCAACTTAAACGAATCTAGCATATACCTTGCCATCTCCGCCTATACCCAAAAAATCACCCGATTCATTGTACAACCTAAAACATCCTCCCGACGGCAATATCCGATCATCGTAGCAACCGTGCTTGAAATATCTTGCCGATTGTTCATTCATTACATGGGCTTGAAAGTGTGAATAGGCTTGCGCCGGATTGACCAGATATTCCGATTGCGGATTGGGGTTGCGTGCTAAGCAATCAAGCGAGATGGCGGACGAGATATCAAAAGTGCCTATCGCAGTGCGTTTCAGACTGTGGGTATAGGCGACGGTGTTGAGTGCAGCTGCAATGTCTTCTACTAAGGTGCGTACATAAGTGCCTTTGGAACATTCCACCTTAAAGCTAAACCCCTCATCGCTAATCTGCTGGAGTGTCAAAGAACGAATATGCACTTTGCGTTTGCTTCTGGGAACTGAGATATTGGCTCGTGCTAATTTATAGAGCCGTTGACCTTGGTGTTTGAGTGCCGAATACATCGGCGGGATTTGCTCTATCTCGCCGATGAAGTCACAGAATAAGTCATTTAGGACGCTCGCCTCAGGCACTACAAAGTCCCGTCGCTCGACAATCTCACCTTCGCAATCACCAGTAGTAGTACGCAAACCCAATTTTAGCCGAACTTCGTAGCGTTTGTGCTGCTGACTTAAATCGGTTAATGCACGAGTCGCTTTACCTAACCCGACGATTAGCAAACCTTCTGCGAGAGGATCCAGGGTACCGGCATGACCGGCTTTCTTAATACGCAACCGCCGTTTGACTTGCTCAACCGCTTGACAAGAACTGATTGCGGTAGGTTTATAGAGCAACAATAAACTATTGTCTATTGAGGTTGCGCAATGATCCGACATGGGGTTATTGAAGTACCGTCATTGCATTAACCCAACCGCTTGCGCCATTGAATTTATGAAAATGGTAGGGGCGGATTTGCATATCCACCCTAAAGTACCGTTCCGCACTAATAGAACCGCCACGCGCCATTTGGTTTTGGTTCCCATAAACGAAAAGTATTGTCATTGTAAAAACTCAACCGCCACGCGCCATTAAATTAACGATAACCACTTGTAGAGGAAGGCTAACATGAGGCTGTTGAAAAATAGAACCGCCGTTTGTTGCAGTAGCACAAACGGCGTGACTTTGTGCAGAACCTTTGCAACCACCCCGTCAGGCTGCGCCTGCCACCCCTCCACAGGAGGGGAATGTACCAATGCAAACACTTTTTCAACAATCCCATGTTAGCCCTCCCCTACGGTTGGTAACCGTAAATTGTATGGATGAATGGATTGTTTGTGCAGACATAACGCGTTCGGGAGGGCATGTTAGCCCTCCCCTACGGTTGGTAACCGTAAATTGTACGGATGAATGGATTGTTTGTGCAGACACAACACGTTCGGGAGGGCATGTTAGCCCTCCCCTACGGTTGGTAACCGTAAATTGTACGGATGAATGGATTGTTTGTGCAGACACAACGCGTTCGGGAGGGCATGTTAGCCCTCCCCTACGGTTGGTAACCGTAAATTGTACGGATGAATGGATTGTTTGTGTAGACACAACGCGTTCGGGAGGGCATGTGGGGCTGTTGAAAAATAGAACCGCCGTTTGTTGCAGTAGCACAAACGGCGTGACTTTGTGCAGAACCTTTGCAACCACCCCGTCAGGCTTCGCCTGCCACCCCTCCATAGGAGGGGAATGTACTAATGCAGACACTTTTTCAACAGTCCCATGTTAGCCCTCCCCTACGGTTGGTAACCGTAAATTGTACGGATGAATGGATTGTTTGTGCAGACACAACACGTTCGGGAGGGCATGTTAGCCCTCCCCTACGGTTGGTAACCGTAAATTGTATGGATGAATGGATTGTTTGTGCAGACACAACGCGTTCGGGAGGGCATGTTAGCCCTCCCCTACGGTTGGTAACCGTAAATTGTACGGATGAATGGATTGTTTGTGTAGACACAACGCGTTCGGGAGGGCATGTTAGCCCTCCCCTACGGTTGGTAACCGTAAATTGTACGGATGAATGGATTGTTTGTGCAGACGCAACGCGTTCGGGAGGGCATGTTAGCCTTCCCCTACGGTTGGTAACCGTAAATTGTACGGATGAATGGATTGTTTGTGCAGACACAACGCGTTCGGGAGGGCATGTTAGCCCTCCCCTACGGTGCCTGAAATACTTTTTCAACAGACCCACGCCACCACCACCCCTCCAGAGGAGGGGAATTGACATACTGTTATTCGGATACATTGTCAAGTATATCGTCTATACGTTTTCCTTGTTCGTACGAGTTGTCTATCTTAAAACTCAGCCTCGGCATGAACTTCAGTTCCAGACTCGACGATAAATGGCTTCTGATAAATCCCGCTGCACCAGTGACGACTTTTAGTATTTGTCGTTGGTCTTGTCGCCCGGGTACTGAGATATAAACTTTTGCATGCGAGCAACCCCTACTCACTTCTACGTCGGTTACGATGATGCGATGCAAACGCGGATCGTTAATTTTGTCGCGTAACACCACAGCGATTTCTCGCTTGAGCAAACCCGCAACCCGCAGAGGGCGGTGTAAAACGGTAGCCATCACAAGCTCCTTTGCACTTCTGCCCGTTGAAAAACCTCTATTTGATCCCTTAATTTAACATCGTTGTAGTCTTTGACGGCAATGCCACATTCGGTTCCCACCTTGACCTCGTTCACGTCATCCTTGAATCGGCGCAATGACTCTAGCTCTCCTTCGTAAATAACAATATTGTCGCGTAATACACGGATCGGATTGCCACGTCGTACCGTGCCTTCTATCACCTGACAACCTGCAACCACCCCAAGTTTGGATGAGCGGAAGACATCCTTAACTTCGGCAATGCCTACGATTTCCTCTTTGATAACCGGTTCCAACAAACCTCCCATCATTTCCTTAACACTGTCTATCAACTCGTAGATAATGCCGTAATAATTGATTGCAATATCTTGCGTCTCGGCTGCTCGGCGCGCCTGTGCATCGGCACGCACATTGAACCCTATAACCATCGCCTTAGAGGCTGCCGCCAAGTTGACATCGGAGACATTAATACCACCCACACCAGTAGATAGTATGTTGACTTTTACCTCATCGCTGGGAATCTTAGAGAGCGCATCTTGTATCGCTTCGGCAGTCCCGCGGGTATCCGCTTTGAGTAATATATAAATGGATTGCACAGCTTGTTTTGCATTGTTCATAAAATTATCAAGGTGCGCAACTGGAGTGCGAGCCAAATGTTTGTTGCGTTCTTTTTGACGACGTAAATCAACGACATCTCTTGCTTGACGATCGTTCTCTACGACGATGAACTCGTCGCCTGCCGACGGTGCGCCGGAAAGCCCTAACACTCCGGCTGGTATTGAAGGGCTGGCTTCGGAAAGCGTATTACCGCTTTCATCCAATATCGCACGCACCCGACCAAACTCCATGCCTGCCAATATAATATTGCCTTTCTTCAACACGCCTCGCTTGACTAAAACCGTGGTGATAACGCCGCGCCCTTTATCCAATGTCGCTTCTATCACTGCACCTTGCGCATGCCCCGAAATCGGTGCCTTGAGCTCCATAACTTCGGCTTGCAGTGAGATTGCATCCAATAGTTCGTCTATACCTTGACCGCTTTTAGACGAAACCTCAACGAATATATTCTCCCCTCCCCATGCCTCGGATACGATGTTGTGTTTGGCAAGTTGGGTTTTTATTTTTTCAGTGTCCACACCTTCCTTATCTATTTTTGTGAACGCAACGATTACTGGTATCTTAGCCTCTCGGGCATGCTCTATCGCCTCTATAGTCTGCGGCATCACGCCATCGTCGGCAGCGACGACCAAAATGGCAACATCAGTCACTTCAACACCTCGGGCGCGCATCGCCGTAAACGCAGCATGTCCGGGCGTATCCAGAAAAGTGATTACCCCTTTGTCGGTTTTCACATGATATGCACCTATGTGCTGTGTGATACCGCCAGTTTCGCTAGTATGCACTTTGGTGCGGCGTATATAATCCAGCAACGATGTTTTACCGTGATCTACATGCCCCATTACGACAACCACAGGAGGGCGAGAAAACTTCTCTAAGTTTTCGTCTTCCAATTTGTTCACCAACCCAGTCTCTGCATCCTCGCGCTTTTCGGCAACCGCACGATGTCCTAATTCTTCTACTATCAATATGGCGGTATCTTGATCCAACGATTGGTTGATGGTCGTCATAATGCCCATCTCCATCATTTTCTTGACAAGTTCACCGCTCTTGATTGCCAAACCCTGTGCCAAATCAGGTACCGATATATGCTCAGGAATTATCATTTCGCGTTTGACTTTTTGAGTAGGCTTTTCAAACCCGTGTTTTTGGGGCGGTGTTACTTTAACCGCTTGTCTGCCGTGTCTTTTGATCGTCCGTTTGCCGCTTTTATCGCTGGCGATACTCAATCGCTTACGCGGTTTGTCTTGTTGCGCGGCAGCTGGGTCGGTTGTTTCGGCTTTTCCAGCCTCAACGGTTGAAGATTCTGTAGATTTTTTTGTGGGTTTGGCTTTTGCTTGCTTGTTTGATTTACTTTCAGGCTTGGTTTTTTTCTGGGCTTTGCTTTCTTCGGCTTCGGGTATTTCAGGGATCGTCATTTGCGGCGATTTCTTTCTGACCGTCTTTACGGCATCTTTCTTTTCAGCTTCGACGGGTTTTGGTTTTTTAACAGGCGGCGGTGCTTTAGGTTTTTCGTAAGTAGTTTTTTTACGAACCTCTACACTGACCGTTTTGGCTGCTTGGCCTTGCATGACTTTGACTTGCGAGGTGCTACTTTGGCGACGACCGACACGCTTACCTTTGCCTAGATACTGTATTACTTGCATTTTCTCTTCGTGAGAAAGCGTGTCCCCCTCTTTCTTGCCGGCTATGCCGGCAGCTTTGAGGAGCTTGATCGTCTCGCTCGGCGATTTCTTTAGGCTTTGAGATAATTTCTCAACGGTTTCTGACATCTTTTAGCCACCCTCAACATTCTGAAACCAAGGTATCCTCGCTTCCATGATCAGTTCTGCCGCTTTATTTTCATCTATACCCTCTATTTCCAATAAATCGTCTACCGCTTGTTCTGCCAATTCTTCGCGATTGGTGATATTGTGTTCCTTCAATTTTAGGAGCAACGATTGATCTACACTACTAAGATTGCTCAATTCATTGTCGACAGGTTCAGGTTCAGGCTCATCTTCATCGGATAAAACCATCGCCAGCATGGCATCGCTTGCACGACTTTTTAGATCTTCCACAAGCTGCTCATCAAATTCCTTGATGGCAAGCAATTTTTCGGTTTCGGCATACGCAATCGCCTCCATGCTATCAAAGCCTTCGTCCACTAAAATTTCCGCAACTTCTTTGTCCACATCAAGTTTCTCATTAAATAATTGAACTATGTTTTGCATTTCATGCTCGCTTTTATCTTCTGCCTGTTGGGTGCTGATAACGTTCAGTTTCCAGCCTAATAGCTGACTTGCCAAACGCACATTCTGCCCACCACGCCCGATGACTTGAGAAAGTTTTTCTTCCTCCACTATGATATCTATCTGCTGTGATTCCTCTTCCACCACGATAGAAGTGATTGCAGCGGGTGCCATCACATTCACCACATATTTACCAAAATCCTCTTCCCAACAAATGATGTCAACGCGCTCTCCTGCTAATTCATTGGACACCGCTTGCACACGCGCCCCGCGCATCCCGACACAAGCTCCTACCGGGTCTAGGCGCGAATCCTTAGAATGTACTGCGATTTTGGCGCGCAGACCAGGATCACGGGATGCCCCTATAATCTCTATCAACCCTTGCCCTACTTCCGGAACCTCCAGCTCAAACAACCTGATCAGAAACTCCGGTGCGGTGCGAGACATAATCAGTTGCGGCCCGCGCATTTCTTCACGCACTTCTTTCAAGTACGCACGTACTCGTTGACCGGGGCGTATGGTATCTCTAGGAATTAAATCGCTACGCGGTATAAACCCCTCGCCATTGCTTCCTAAATCCAAATAGAGACCAGTATAATCTTCTCGTTTGGCATTGCCCATAATCAAAGTCCCAACTTTGTCTTTATACAAGGAGACAACACGCGTGCGCTCGGCTTCGCGCAATTTTTGCACTATAACTTGCTTGGCAGTATGCGCAGAGATGCGACCGAAAGGCGCATTTTCAATCTGCTTCTCCAAGTAATCGCCGGGGTTCAAAGACTCGTCGTCTTGTCTTGCCGAACTCAAAAGGATTTGATGGTCTGAGGAGGTGAAACTCTCATCGTCATCATCAACAACATGCCAGCGTCTATAGGTGTTGTATTCTCCGGTTTGACGATCTATTTCTACACAAATATCTACATTATGCTCTAATTTTCTACGAGCAGCCACAGCCAACGCCGACTCCAGAGCTTGAAAAACATCCTCTGCCGCTACGTTCTTTTCGTTTTGTACGGCTTCTACGACACGTAAAATTTCATTACTCTGCATTACTTTTTCTCCCTTCAGAATAGTCCCACTCTTGGCAAAGCAAACGACCCTGTTTGATTGCGCTGTGGGGAATATCAATTGACTCTTGCTCTACTCTCAGAGTAATAGAGTTCTCATTCACCGCTTCTAGGCGACCAGTAAAATTTTTTCTATTATTAAAAAGTGTATAACTCTTCACTTTTATCATCGCTCCTATATATAGTTCATAATGTTCGTTACTCAATAAAGGCCGTTCTATTCCAGGCGACGAAACCTCTAAGGTATACGCCTGCCTAATTAGATCTTCTACATCCAATACGCCACTGATCTGATCACTGACGGCAGAACAATCGTCAAGCGTGACACCATCGGGATGGTCTATATAGACCTGCAACACGGAACGCCTTCCGTAGCTGTTAAACTGAAGTCCCCAGTAAATATATCCCATACACTCAACTGCAGGCTTTATAATGGATGATAGATCCTCCACACTCGTCATAGTGCTCCACCTCGTTACACAATGTCTAGCTAAACCAACCGACACATAATAAAAAAGCTCCCTAAAGGAGCCTTCCAAAAAGTTAGCCGATGTTAAATAACAAGCCTATGATATTAAAAATCGGGGCAAAACACAAGGGCATGTACGATGCCATGACATTTTTAACCACTATGTGCCACTGAATTTACGAAACTGGTAGGGGCAAAATAAAGCCGCCGATTGAGCCAGTAGGTCAATCGGCGGTTCTATCTGACAGGGTGGTTGCTGCGGCTCTGCACAAGTACAGTGCCGGATCATTCTTCTCCATTCATTGCCATATTTACTACCGTTCGTCCATTTGCTTCTCATCACACTAGACACTAGGCTAATATCAAGGTTTTACACTTATAGGAAATTTCATGAATCAAAAACATCAAGTTGGCGGCAGTGATAAAGATTTTATTGCAATAAAGCCTGGTCAAAAGAACCATGAAAGCTATGGATTACCAAGTGCAAAAGACTATTCTACTGAACTATTGGATGAAGCACCTGAGGTTTTAGTTAGCACAAAATCTCTTGAGGGTGCACTTAAAAAAGCTGATGAGTTGCTTTTGAGAGGTCAAGAATGGAGATTAGTTAAAACATCACATGAACCAGTTATTATTCATCGTCGATACATTCGCTATATATTTATAAAGCGAAGCCATCGGAGAGAGAAGTTTATTAACTGGATAATACCTACATTGACTGACCCGAATGAAATTTGGTTGACTGAATATGAAGATGGTTTCCGTCGCCACTTTATTAAATTCTTCAAGGGTAAAAAAATGGGAACTATATACTTAAGTATGCAAAGTAGTCTGAAAGGGTTATTAAAAATGTTTTAGGCACTGGCAAATCACTGAAAACGCTTTATGAAAACCAAAAATTAACTGAAAGCAAGATGGAAACTGGCAAAACGAGATAATCTGCATACTTAAGTATATAGTTCCCAAAAAAATATGTTGGTGATTGCCAGAGAGAATAAAGACGGCAGCTTTTTGTGGAACGCTATACCGACGAGCAGAATAGACTATATTGATGGGAGAAGGAAAGGTAGGCTGTTATATAAAAAACGAGGGTTGCGGGAGGCCGGACCTAAATGGTTAGGCATTTAGCGGCAGCGAGATTATGTAAACGACCTAACTCTGATAACCTAACTCACACAACCCTCATTAAAAGTATACCACAATGTCAACTACATGCGTTGCGTTTGCACAATCAATCCATTCATCCATTTCGTCTTACGGTAACCATAATTCGGTGGTGCGTGGCGGTTCTATTTTTCAACAATCCCGCGTGCCTGCACCAGTTAATTCCCCTCCTCTGGAAGGGTGGCAGGCCTATGCATTTTGTAATGCATGCATTTAACAATCATGTTAAGGTTCTGCACAATGTCACGCCGATTGACCTGCTGGCTCAATCGGTGGTTCTATCTGACGGGGTGGTTGCATCGTATCTGCACCAGTCAATTCCACAATAGAAAATCGGCGTATAGGTTATAATGGAATCCGTCCGAGATTTGCATTGGGGAGTCAAACCCCCAATGCACTTTCAATGAAGCCCAACCACACATTGCATAGCAGTCCATACATACGAGGACAATACACGAATAGAGAAATCTGAACAATGAAAATATCAAAGTTGAAAATTAAAAACATTAAGTGTTTTAAAGAGATTGAAATCCCATTTGAAAACGACAATAACGATATAAAAAATTGGTCTCTTATCGTGGGAGATAATGGGTCAGGGAAAACAACAATCCTTAGAAGTTTAGCTTTAGGCTTATGTGATAGAGAAGGAGCCTCAGCCCTTTTATCAGAGTTATATGGTGATTTCTTACGACAAGGTACAAACGAAGGAGAAATCAAGGTCACATTGAAAGATACGCAAAATAATGAATATAAAATTACAACCAAAATAGAGGGAGACAATGAGGCAGTTTCTCAAACTACTAACCCTGAAAGTATTCAAGATATCAGAAGAGAAATTTCTGCAGTAGCTTATGGCGCAAGCAGATCCATAATGGGCACGAATTCATACAATGGATATGCTTTAGTTGACTCTCTATATACCCTTTTTAATTATGAGGCTAGCTTACAGAATACCGAGTTAGGGGCTCGCAGAATTAAAGACCATAATAATGATGAATGGGAGAAAACAAAAGAAACCCTCAAAAAAATTTTAATGTTTGATGAGAGTGACGAAATTTCCTTAGAAACGGCAGGGCTTTATGTTAAGAAAAGTAATATCGGAAAAATTTCTCTCAACGCCTTAAGCGACGGATACCAATCGCTAACCTCTGTTATTCTAGATTTTCTGAGCTGGAAGTTGCTTGGTGTGGAAGAAGGTTTTGACTTAAATAATCTCTCAGGTATCTTTATCCTTGATGAAATTGAACAACATTTACATCCACGATGGCAAAGAAATATTATTAAACTTCTCTCCGAGCAGTTTCCAGATATACAATTTATATGCACCACCCATACACCTATTTGTGCTTTAGGACTTAATGATTTAGATTGCACATCTCAACTCGTTAAGGCTTCTTATGATAACAACCATAGCAGTGTTGATCTTTTCGACTTAAAAGACAAGTTTAAGGGTTACAGAGCCGATCAGATATTAACCTCAGATATTTTTGGTCTGTCAGATACTAGAAGTATTTCTATTGAAAACAAATTGGAAGAATACAGAAAGATTTACCTTATGCCTGAAGATAAAAGAAGTTCGGACGAGAGGGAAAAATTGCAGAATATTGAAGAGGAATTAAAGTATCTTCCTATGTGGGAAAATGAAGAGGACAGAAAAACAAGGGAAAAACTCATTGAATTATTGGGGAAACGCAAGAACGAAATAGCAAGCTCAGATGGATTATAATGAAATCCGTCCGTGATGTGCATTGGGGAGTCAAACCCCCAATGCACTTTTAGTATGACATTAAAACAAGATCATTGATTTCTTAGGCACTATGGCACAGCATATTTCAATCATAAACTCGGAGCAGAAAGGCTTACAGAAAATCGCAAAAAGCCCTCTAGAAAAAACCTCAAAAGGGATTTGGGCAATTTCCGGATCACTAAAATTTGAAGAGCTGCCGTACAAGGAATGCAGGATGAATCCTCACGATAGAGTTTTTGTAACCGAACGAAATATGAACGGACAAAAAGAAATGTTTGAACTACATTACGACACAAAGGCTAAAAAAATACTAGATGTATTTCTTGTGAAATGACCTTATCCTAAAATGAATAAAGACCTCATTTGAGTTTTGCCCTAAAAAGGAAAAGTCATAAATTCTCTATTGCAAAATTAGAGGTTAAAGGTTGGCAATAGGTCAGATAGCAAATCTGCTATACTAGGCACACAGGAGCGAGGCGATAGGCTTAGACTGTACTGATTAGCGATACCATAAGTAGACCTTATATCTTATTGTTAGAGAAAAATTATGTCGGGTAACACTATATACATAAATGATAATTTGTTTTATGCGGAAACATGTAGAAGGCAAAAAGTCCTTTATCATTTTGCAAAGGAGTATGTAAATGTTATGGCACACACCAACGGCATAAAAAATATGCAGGCTTCGCTTAAACACGAACTAGCCGAAACATATCATACCGTAAGAACAAAGTGCTCGCTGAGATATTTGGATGAGCTTTTGTTTAAATTGAACGATAAAAACTGCAAAATAGATACAATGTATCACATACAATTACTTGTTAGAGACTTCGGAGGAAAGAAGGTTAATTATAAAGGCTTGACAAATGGCTAATAAAAATAAGTTTATTGTAAGTAATAATAGAAATGGCTTCTTAAAAATTATCCCCTATGTCGGCTGTAAGGCTGGGTTTAAGGATATATTTGATGAAGTAATACCACAGCAGATAAAGGGCCGTATATATGATATTTTTGGAGGCAGTGGGTCATTTGCTCTTTATGCATGCCATCGTTTTGGGTCTAATCGTGTGACTTATAATGACAACAATCCTGTCTTAACAAACTTGATTAAAGAGGTAAAAGACAATCCAGTAAAATTATGGAAACTTTACAATACCCACTACAAAAAATCATCTGAAAGCTATTATTATCAAATAAGGGGAAAAAATATATTAAACGGGACTGGAGGGGCGGCAAACTTTCTCTACTTAGCGAAAAATGCCTTTTCTGGGAAAATCAGATTTAATTCTAGCAACAAATTTAACTCGCCAATTAGAAAAGGCAGTTCTTGCCCGAAGATAGAGTGTGAAACCCTAGTTAATTTAAGCGAAACTATAAAAGAATTAAAAATCACAAACTTGGACTATCAACATTTTATAAACAAAAAAAACGCTTTTATCTACCTTGACCCACCATATTTCAACAACACAAATGGTCATTATAATCAAATTCTAAATCTAGACGAGTTTAAGCGTTTTTTACGTACTATTGAGGCAAATAATCGGGTTGTTTTATCTGAACAAAATGATCCCACTATCTTTGAACTCCCAAATACCTACACCATTTACTCAATTATTCTGAAAAGGTCTATGCAGTACTTTACACAAACAAAAAGCAAAGAAATAATTGCATTTAATTATTAGATGTTATGACTAACCGTAATGCTGCTATTGGGAAAGACCATGAAGAGATATTTGCCCAAGAAATACAGAAAGATCAACAGACTATCCATGATATTGTTCGTTCATTTTCATCCAAGATGCCACAACGAGGATTAAAAATAAAAATTGTAGAAACTGAGGGACAGCATGGCGAAAAATCTGATGTTTTTATAAGAACTACAGGTGGTTATAACTTTGGAGCAAATATCAAATCATTCATAGGAGAGGGATTTAATCAAGTAACCCGTATCACCATAGACAACTTCTCAAAGAAGTTTGACATGTCATATCGTTTCATAGACATCATAAAAAAACTAACAATAGCTAAAGCCCAAAATAGCAGACAGAATTGGATTACAGAACAACATGTTGATTTAGTCATCAATGAGATAAAGCCTAAGGCATTTGATATTGTTCAATACAGTCTATTAGGTGAAGACTCCCCAGAACTGTTTGCACTTATAAAAAGGGACGACCAAATAATTTGGATTTATAGAATGGACGAATTGCTAGATTACTTGAGAAATTCTATTGATGTTAAAGTAACCAGCAGAGGAGTTCTTATGTTAAACGAATGCTTTTCAATCCAGAAAAAGGGTGGGAATGGAAATCATGAAAAACATGCTAAAGATGATTTACGACATGGTGGCAATAACTTACAAATAAAAATGAAATGTAAATTACTATCATCACGGTTAACTCCTATAACAACAATAAAATACTAATATGTCTGACAAAGACCATAAACCAACAAGGAATTTACCGAAACCATAAAAGAGATATTGCTAAAGCCCAGACCTACTCAGAAAAATACAGGAAAATATGATGGAAAATGACTAATTTAAACATAAAAGTAGAGGATTGGGGCAAAGCAAAGACTGAAGATATTGAAAAATTACTTAAAAATGTTGCACACCAAATAACCCGAGAGCTTAGATATCCTTTTAGAGAAAAAATTAAAGTATATCCCGGTCCAGGACCTCTAACTCATTGGTATAAAGTTGATCCATTTGTTGTTGACCTTTCAGCTAAACTTGCAACTGAAAAACCTTTTTGGGGACAGTTTATCTATCAGTTTGCACATGAATTCTGTCATGTTTTGTCTGGTCATAATCGTCTTAGGGAATCTCCTAGCAATTGGTGGTTCCATGAAGCACTTTGTGAACTTGCCTCATCATTCGCTCTACGGTCTATGGCAAGAGAATGGCCAACTAATGCGCCGGATGATAACTGGAGAGGGTATGCGTGGCACATGCAAAAATACGAATGCGGAGAGCGATGCGAATATGAAGCCATACTAAAGGAGAAGTATGGCGATAATATCAATCTTTGTACTTGGCTATCAAAGTACGAAGATGAATTACGTGAAATCTCTGAACAAAATAGCAACGGCAGAGGTTATACCAATGAAGACAGAGCAAAGTTTGCACTGATAGCATACACTCTACTGCCAATTTTTGAGAGTAATCCCTCTGGATGGAATACTATCAGTAAACTCCCGGCTTCCAATTCACACATAGAGGAATATCTAGATAAGTGGCTAGCAGCAGTTGACGTTGATGACAAACTATTCATAAAAAGATGCAAAGACATGCTTGTAGGAACTTGAGGCTAGCGACATTAAAAATGGCATAATGTCAGCTAGAAGTTTTGTTGATGGGTACAAACACCTGAAATCAAATGCTGGTGTTTAAGGAGCTCTATGATAAAAAAAATTAAATCAATCAAAGAATTTGCTGTCTTTAATGACTTTGACTGGGACAAGGAACCCGGAAATAATAATTTATTTCGACGTATCAACATCCTTTATGGCAGAAACGGCTCTGGAAAAACTATGCTCTCGCGTATTTTGCGTTCGATGGAGACTGGGAAACTGCCTGATACGTTTGAAAATTCATCGTTTGAGATTACTTTCTATGATGAGCCACCAATAGATGAAAAAAAACTAACAGATCACAGTAAAAAGATTCGGGTATTCAATGAAGATTTCGTACGCGATAACCTCAGATTTATTACTGATCCGGATGATAGCATTAAAGCATTCGCTATACTTGGTAGCGACAATAGCAGAATCGAAGAGGAAATAAAAAAAATACAAAAAGAGCTTGGTTTAGAGGAAGAAGAGAAAGAGACAGGTTTATATGCTAAGAGGAAGACAGCCGATACAGAATATAAAGAAAAGCAGAAAAAATATCATGATGCTGTCAATAGCCTTGAAAACCAGCTAAAAAGAAAAGCAAAAGATATCAAACACAAAGTGGATCGTTTCGGAGAAGTAATCTATGATGTGAGAAAAATCAGAGACGACATTAAAACAACCTCTAATTCGACTCATCCAAAGCCAACCGAAGAAAAAATAGAACAATATGGAGAATTAATTAAGGAAGAAGAAATCCCGTCGATCCCGGCTTTTCAGCCCCCACCTCTCACTTTTCAATATTTAGTATCTGAAACCGAAAATCTTGTGACTGAAGAAATCATTGCATCGGATAAGATCGAAAAGTTGGTCAAGGAAGCTGATCTGAATCGCTGGGTGCAGGATGGTCTAAAACATCATAAAAAGGGAGACAAATGTGGATTTTGTGACAATCCCATCTCTGAAGGCCGCTGGGAAAAACTAAAAAAACATTTTGATAAGAAATCAGAACAGCTTGAAAAGAATATTAAGGTATTAATTGGAAAGATTAGTACGGAGAAGAATGCTGTAAGTTCTACATTATCTTTCTACAAAAACCAGTTTTATTCTACGTTGCATAAAGAGCTTGCTGAATCGAAAAAAAAATTAGAAACTGCTATCGGAGAATATGAAAAGTCTTTGGACGTATTAACCAACCAGCTAAATCTCAGACAAAAGAATATTTTGAACCAGCAATCCTTTGAAAGGCAGCATGATACATCTAAAAATTTGATTGATTGCTGGGGAAAATGCCAATCATTTTGTGATAGGTCTGCCAAATTGACAACTACTTTAAGAAAAGATCAAGCGGATGCACGACGGACTCTGCGCCTCAAAGAGGTATCAGATTTTGCTGCTATGATTGATTATGAAGGGAAAGTTAAAGAGATTAAAGGTTTTGAAGAGGAATGTAAAGAAGTGAAGCAAAGAATAGGGGATATTCAGAAAGATATTGATGAGAGAGAAAATCAAATCGCTCTCCAAGAAAGTAAATTGAGTGATGAGGGAGAAGGAGCAAAAAAGATTAATGAATACCTGGATAACTTTTTTGGGCATCCATCTTTCAGGCTTAAAGCGACACAAGATGAGATAACTAATGAAGATGAAAAAGCAAAGCAGATTTATTTTGAGGTCACCCGCAATGGTGAGAAGGCTTATAACCTGAGCGAGGGAGAGTGCCGCCTGCTAGCTTTTTGTTATTTCCTCGCAAAATTAGACGATACTGAAACACGCGACTCAAAACCAATTATTTGGATTGATGATCCCGTTTCATCCCTTGACGGAAATCATGTTTTCTTTGTTTACAGCTTGTTGAATACTGAGATTGTCCGCTCTGGTAAATTTGAGCAGCTATTTGTATCAACGCATAACCTTAATTTTCTGAGATACCTAATACACCTCAAGGAAAAGAAAAAACCTGCTAATGATAAGGATAAGGAAAAACCTAGGAATTATTTTTTTGTGGTTCAAAAAGGCCAGTTTTCAACTATCGAAAAAATGCCAAAATACTTGAGAGAATATGCTACTGAGTTCAATTATCTTTTTCAACAAATATACGAATGTGCTAGGATTAAAAAAGTTAATGACAAAAATTTTCATATTTTCTATAACTTCGCAAATAACGCTAGAAAGTTTTTAGAAATTTATCTGTATTATAAATATCCTGATCCGGGAACCAGTCCTGAATCAAGTTTAAAGAAATTTCTTGGGGAAGATATCCATGCTGCTTTAGTTAATCGTATTAGTAACGAATATTCTCACTTAAAAGCCACCTTTGAGCGTGGTTTGCAACCTGTTGACGAACCAGAGATGCAAAAAGTAGCAGAAAGAATCAATAACAGACTTAAAAAGGATAAAGAGCAGTATGACGCTCTGCTGAGAAGCATTGGTGTCAAAACCGAAAATTGACAAGTTAATCACCGATGTTTTTTTAATTTTCGCTGATTCGTTTATAAGGTTACAAGTGTTCAATGCCATGACATATTAGACAGGTGAAGGAAGGTCACCTTCCTAAAATAGGTTAGCGTTTCCCTAAATAATGATTTTGAAGCAGTTATCAGACTTATAAAAAAGTGCTAGATAGGAGACCTATCTTGAAGGTTGAGTTTCCTGCTCTAATTCTACTTGGATATTAGGCCATGAGTATAGTTGAGAAGTCATGCGTTGTAGGAACCCAACCTTATATATATCTTCTTTGGTTTCCTCTATAGATCTTGCTAACTCGTTGTGACATAAGATATCAAGTGCCCTTAATATAGGCGGTTCATCCTTTTCAATCTGAAGGCGTTGAGCTATGAAAGGTGTCATATCGTCTTGTCTGTTTTTGATGATGTCTGCCTCTAATTCTCCGAATTTTTGTTTGAGGTTTGTGTGAAGCTGTGCGCAATTAGAGAATCCGAGAAATAAATCTAACAGAAAGGCAAACATAGAAAGAATACTAAACCAATGTAACCATTTTTCATCTAAGGCTCCGTTTGCAACAGTAAAACCAATCATTGCTAGCACAACGCCAGTGCCTACGACCATACGATGACAAACATCAAAGAATCTACGTCGTCTGTCGTGGTAGCGTATTGATCTACGGACATCCCATAGAAGATCCCATCTTTCGTCTTCCAAATTATTTTTGGGAAGATTCGGGCATTGGGAAGATTGTGTTTGTGAGTTCATATCTACTTATCTTTTTGAGGTTTGGGTTTAGGTTTAGGTGGTGGAACTGTGCGTGATACTTCTACGTTATTTTTAGGTTTGAGTGGTGGAACTGTGTCTGTTACACCTACACCTTTTTTAGGTGTATCCTTTTTAGGTATAGGTGTCTCGCGCACAGCTTTCTTAAATTTACTCTTCTCAGCCACTCTTTGTCTCCATCATCCATCTTCTTTATTTTAATAGGTTCAGAACCTATAAAATAGGCTGAGATGTATAATACCATATTACCTTAAAGACCCTGTACTAATGTGCGATGCCATGATATATTGGATAAATGAGGTCAATAGAACACAAGCTGTTATGCTGTTCTTTCAACGGTTTCGCATATATTTTCAGAAAGTATAAAGAATAATGGCAACATCAAAAATTGAGTGGACAGAGTTTACTTGGAACCCGGTGACAGGTTGCACAAAAGTATCTCCGGGTTGCAGAAACTGTTATGCCGAAAGTTTAGCAAAGCGTCTGCAGGCAATGCATGTGGGAGGTTATGAGATGCCGTTCACCGAAGTGCGGGAATTGCCCGACAGATTGGATCAACCAAGATACCGAAAATCACCGACCGTCTACTTTGTGAATTCAATGAGCGATTTATTCCATGAAAAAGTTTCGTTTAAGTTTATAGATAAAGTCCTCTCTGTGATTAGAGATACCAGCCATCATACCTACCAAGTTCTAACAAAACGTCCTCAACGTATGGCACGGTATTTTGCACGCCGAGAAGTCTCTCCCAACATGTGGCTTGGTGTTTCGGTTGAAGATAAAAAGTATGGTTTGCCGAGAATTCCGATACTGTGCGAGATCGCCACGCAACAAAGATTCTTATCGGTGGAACCTCTATTAGAAGATTTAGGCACTATAAACTTGGATGGCATACATTGAGTTATTGTCAGTGGTGAGTCCGGACACAAAGCCAGACCAATGGACAAAGCATGGGTGATTTCAATTCGCAAACAGTGCAGAGCGCAAAAAATTCCTTTTTTCTTCAAGCAATGAGGGCGTTGGGGTGAAGACGGGAAAAACCGTAATAAAAAAGCAAACGGACGAACCCTAAATGGACAGGTCTGGAACGGCATACCTATAGTAATGCAACGTCGGGTTGTTGGGAAGTAGAATCGCCGATTGATTTTGATATACAGAGGGAATTGACTGGTGTAGAACCGTAGAAACCACCTCGTCAGGCTGCGCCTGCCACCCTCCACAGGAGGGGAATTGACTGGTGCAGAACTGCAGCAACCACCCCGTCAGATAGAACCGCCGATTGAGCCGATAGGTCAATCGGCGTTACTACTGTGCAGAACCTCAACATGATTGCTAAACACATGTATTACAAAATTCATAGGCCTGACACCCTTCCAAAGGAGAGGAATGATGGTTTTCACGAGTCAAATGGATGAATGTGTATTGATTGTGCAGGCGCAACGCGTTAGGGCGGTTACGTTTGTGCGATGACAGTACTTTTTCAAAAACCCCATTCATACCATTTTATTTACGGTAACCATAATTCGTGGCGCGTGGCGGTTGGAATAGTGCAGAACGGTACCGTAGGGCAGACATGCGAGTCCGCCCCTACCATTTTCATAAATTCAATGGCGCAAGCGGTTACGTTTGAGCGATGACGGTACTTTTTCAACAGCCCCATATATCAACTTGGTAATACTTGAGAGCGAAACCAATTTCATGCTGCCAGTGTGCAGTGCCGGTACGCTATACGCCAGTAGGCATCAACTATTGATCTTTGTTCTTCGTGCGACCTTTGTAATTCCGATATGAACTTAGAAATTCAATGATAGCCTGTCCTGCATTCGCCACAGAACCAGTGGCAATTGCAATAGCCCCAACTACAGAAGCTATAAACCCTATAAATGCCGGGATAAAGATATAAGGATTATCATATAAAACACCTAATAATGTTGCAACCATAGAAATTGCTCCTATTACTAGTACCGCCAATAAATCAATAAAACTATTGTTGTTTTTAGTCGCTTCATTCTGGCGGTGCGCTGCATTAAGATGTGATCTCATAATATGATCTCCTGTAGACTATAATAAATATGATATGTGACAAATCGAAAACCTTTTTTAGCTCTGCTTTAAGATGAGGTAATTGTAACATAAACATTTATGTATAGTGCGAAGCATCGCACTAGATACCGTATTTGGTGATTTCTCGTAGGTAGTCTAGGTCGTGTTAATGCCATTGATCGTGGCTAGAATTGCATTTTTGGCAGTTTGTTGGACACCGAATCGGCCGGATTCAGTGAATACAGTCTTGCTCAACTATCCATGCCAAGCGACTCCGCAATATTAAGCAGCCCACATGTACCCTAATGACAACTATTGATCTTTGTTCTTCGTACGGTCTTTGTAATTCCGATATGAACTTAGAAATTCAATGATAGCTTTTCCTGCATTCGCTACATAACCAGCGGCAGTAGCAATTGCACCAACTACAATGGCTATAAGCTATATCAATACTATGATAAAGAGATAAGGTTTATCGTATAAAGCATCTAATAATGTTGCAAACATAAAATCACTCCTGTTCCTAGCGCCGCCAATAAATCAATAAAATTATTGTTGTTTTTAGTCACCGCACGCTGGCGGTGCGCCGCATTCAGATGTGTATACGTTTTTCATTTTTAACTCCTTATAGATTAGTTTGTTGATTATACTATCCTTTCCGGTTTACGCTCACTTGGGCTGTTGAAAAAGTACCGTCATCGCAGAAACTTGACCGATTCCGCCACTTGATTTTGGTTCCCATAAATTGGATGGTGTACGATTTTATTTGTCTAGACGCAACGTGTTACGGGCGGACATATCAAATTGCCGATTGATTTTGATATATGGGGCTGTTGAAAAAGTATCGTCATTGCAAAAATTCAACCGCTCCGCGCCACCAAATTTATGAAAACCGTAGGGGCGGACTCGCATGTCCGCCCTACGGTACCGTCCTGCACAAACCCAACCGCTACGCGCCACAAGATTATGGTTTGCATAAATTTGATGGATGAATGTATAAATCGTGCAAATACGTCGCGTTAGGGCGGACATGTGAGTCTGCCCCTACAGGTGGTTATCTTTAATTTAGTGGCGCAAGGCAGTTAGGTTTGTGCAATGTCGATGCTTTTCCTAGTGGGAAAATTCTCTCTAAATGAAAGTAGCCGACATGCAATATCAGCACATCGGCTACCGCATTAAAGTTTTTATAACATAGCTTTTTTAGCAAACAAAATGGAGGCTATGATGGCGACTGATGCCAAACAAAAACTTAATGCATTAGAATTTTGCAACAAACACGGTCTAATTGCAACTCAAGACTATAGTCTCTTTTGCTTTTTTCACCCTTTCCGGTGTTGTCGGCATGCAACGCAGGTGGCGCAGCTTCTTGCACCTCTAGGTTTTCAATGCAAGCCCAAGTTTCTTATAAATCCTATAGGTGCGCTTGATATTGATGACTAGGCCTTCGTTCTTAAGAAGCTTATGCAACCTGATATAGCCATAATGCGGATACTGCTCTGCCTTCTCCAATAATGCGGCTTCCAGCTCGCTATCTTTATCGGCTTGCTTGCCTTTGTAGCGATAAACGCTACGACTGATACCGACAAGTTCGCAGGCTTTGCGTTCACTATGCCGACCCTTGCTCACTAGATCTTTTACAATCTGTCTGCGTTGCGCCGGCGTTACCACTTTTTTGATAATACTTTCTCCAGTGCTTCACGCTCCATAGTCTTTTTAGCCAGTAGCTTTTTGAGCTTTTTGTTCTCGGCTTCAAGCTCTCGCAGTCGTTTTGCTGCTTTGTTGACTTTGACTTTTGGCTTGGCATATTTGCTACGCCAGTTGTAAAAGGTGCTCTGAGCTACACCAAGTTCTTGACAAATATCCTCTACAGTGCGACCTGCCTCGTGTGATTTGACCGCCTTGATCATTTGCTCTTCTGTATATCGTTTCTTCATTTTGAGTTCTCCTGTAATGTTTTTAACTGCTCTATTTTATCGGAGAACTCGCTTAGCATAGACACTAAATTTTGGGAGAAAGTCACGGCCTCCCGCAACCCTCACTTTTTATACAACAGCCTACCTTTCCTTCTCCCATCAATATAGTCTATTCTGCTCGTAGGTATAGCGTTCCACAAAAAGCTACCAACTTTATTCTCCCTAGCAATCACCAACATATTTTTTTACCCTTGAGGAATTTAACAAAGTGACGACGGTAGTAAATATGACAATGAACGGAGAAAAATGGTCCGACACTGTACTTGTGCAGATACTATGCAACCACCCCGTCAGGCTTCGCCTGCCACCCCTCCAAAGGAGAGGAATGGTCTTGGCAGCCCCACCATGTAGTTGACATTGTGGTATACTCCAAATGAGGGTTGTGTGAGTTGGATTATTAGAGTTAGGTCACTTACATAATCTCGCTACTGCCAAATGCCTAACCATTTGGTCAGCCGTCCCGCAACCCTCATTTTTTATACAATAACCTACCCTTTCTTTTCCCGTCAATGTAGTTTGTTTTGCTTGTCGATATAATGTTCCACAACAAGCTGCCGTCTCTATTCTCCCGAGCAATCAGCAGCATATTCTTTTCGCCCTTAAAGAACTTAATAAAGTGGCGACGGTAGTAAATATGACAATGAACGGAGAAAAATGGTCCGACACTGTACTTGTGCAGATGAGACGCAACCACCCCGTGAAAAGGTTTTACATTTTTTATATATGCTAGAGTTTTGCACAATGTTACGCTGATTGACCTACTGGCTTGCAGCACCTTTTTGTCTTTAATCTTAATATCTATTTTCATTGTGGTATACTCTTAATGTGTGGCAAGCAGCCAGCTGGCTGGAATTAGGTTAGGCTTTAAGTTCATTCAGCTACGACAAACACCTAACTGTTTGAGCGACTCCGCTTGCCACGCATCCTATTTCTTCCTATAAAGCAACTTCCCGGTTCGTTGATTATCTACATAATTTACCCTTACTGGTATAGCGTTCCAAAACAAACTAACGCCTGTATTCTCTCGAGTAATTACTAACATATTTTTTTACCCTTAAAGAGCTTAATGAACCGCCGACGAAAACTACCGTCTTCATAGGCAGTTAACCAAATTTCATTCGGGTCAGTTAATGTAGGAAGAATAAAGTTAGCATATCGTTCGCGACAAGCTCCTCGTTTTTCAGATATATATTTCAATCCTTCCTTGGTGATAAGAACTGGTTCTCGCGGTGTATGAACAAGCCGATAATTATTTTTTTCACCAAGCATAGCTTTTATATTTTGAGCGAGAGCAAGGTCATCTGATTTTGCTTTAAGCAACAACTTAGGGGCTTCTACAGAAGCAGAATCTAAAAATTCTTTTATACTAGGCAATCCATAACTTTTATAATTCTTTTGACCAGGCTTTGTTTTGACACCATCTCTACCATTGCCGCCAACTTGATGTTTTTGATTCATGAAATCTCCTATAGTTGTAAAACTCCGATATTAGCCTGAGTGTCTAGTGTGATTAGAGGCAAATGGATGAGCGGTAGTAAATATGGTAATGAATGGAGAAGAATGATCCGGTACTGGGCTGGTGCAGAGCTCCGACGACCATCCTGTCGAGCGAAGCTTGCCACCCTTCCAAAGGAGGGGAATAATGGTTACCAAAAATCAAATGGATGAATGGATTGATTGTACAGGTGCAAAGCGTTAGGGAAGGCATGTTAGCCTTCCCCTACCGTTATCCTAAATTCAGTGGCACATAGTGGTTTGATTTGTGCAGAACGGTAACGTTAGAGTGGTTTGCGTAATCAAGTGGCGCGTGGCGATTAATATTGTGCGAGTATTAGGGAAGTGGTTTCCACGAGTCAAATGGATGAATGGATTGTTAGTGCAAGGATGACGCGTTAGGGCGGACATACGAGTCCGCCCCTACCGTTTTCATAAATTTAATGGCGCAAGCGGTTGGAGTCGTGCAGAACCGCGGCAACCACCCCGTCAGGCGAAGCCTGACACCCCTCCAAAGGAGGGGAATGGTCCGTTAATTGATAGCTGTATCCCTAATTGCCTGTTCTAATTGTTCCATCGTGGTAATCTCGGACATGGCAATTTTATCCTGCAAATTGATATTGTCCTCTTGGGGTAGCTTGGCTTCGCGTACACGCTGGTATAATTTTTCTTGAAATTCCAAACGCGCTTGCTCTATGCGAGGCTTCAGCAGAGTAGATAGCTTGTTTAGCACGATTGCTTTGGCATCTTCTTCGGATTCTATTGAGGCAACATCTCTAGGGTCCGCCATGATTTCCCGACTAAGTTCACCTCCGATATTTTCTGCGGTAATACCTTTAAGATTATTGGGGACTCGCAACTTATTCAATCCATCTTCAAGGAATCGGCGACCGGCGATGCTCCTGTCCACACCAGTCCACCGTTCAACCCAAGCACCGACTAAATCAATCCTCTGCCGATAAAGATGTTCGACAGCCTTGCCACGTGCCTGCGTGAATGTGAGTGGTAGTAATTCATCTTTCGCATGTTTGGTCAAATCACTTTTCAGATCTTGCAACAACTGTTCTTTAGTTTGAGAATCGGCAAGTACATATTGGCTAAAACCATGTTTCCTAGATACTTCTTTTACTATATTGTTAAACTCACCGTCTATTTTTTGCAAAAAGATGTTTATGACGCGTTCGCTTAGTTGTGGAACAGTGGCTATCTTCATACTATCGATCTCGGCTTCTATTTCACCACGAACCGATGCCGGCAAGCCACCAACTTCAGCTAGATGTTCTTTTAACCTCTTTTGCAACTTGAGGCGTGCCTCAGCAATGCGTTTATCCAAAACATTGGACATAAGCGTATTGACCAACTCGCTTGCTTGTGCTTCGGTGGCTATTGCGATCAAATGCTCAGTTGCTGCTCGGCTTATCTCTTCATCTACTTGATACAGCAACACATTTGCATGTTTTAAGCCTGGTTCGCTGGAAATTTTATCGCTAAACATCTGATCTAAACGTGCCTTAAATTCATCTTGGGCAACCAGTGTGCCGTCGGTGCCGCTCCACTTAGCTATCCATACTTCCGTCTCGGCTTTTTTCCTTTCCACCTGTTCGCGAAAAAAATCCATCGCATGTTCGGGAACCGAAGCGAATGATAATCTTTGATCTGCGCGTTGCAATAAATATTTCGGTAGCACCTGCGTCATTTCATCCGCGCTAAAAATCTCTTTCTTAAAACCATACTTCGTAGAAGCCGAATCCAACATGCTGTCAAAATCTGCTTGATGTAATTGTAAGATTATCTTGTTGATGTGTGCATCAAGCCCAGCTTCGTCAACTATTTGCGATGTTTGAATAGTATGTTCAACTATCTGTTGCATATCCGACGGTAAGGCTGCCTCGGATAACCGTTTTTGCAGTACAGATTGTAGATTTCCCTTTGCCTCACCAACACGCCGCTCTAATATGCCGGATAATACCTTATAAACCCAAGGTTCCACTTGCCGCTCGTCGGTTATTGAAAGAAGATGTGCTTCGTCGGCAATCGCCTCTTTATAAAGTTCCTCGCCGATCCCTTCTTGGTTTATATCTGTGATGTTGATACCTGGTTCGGCCGCGACTTTTGCTCTTAATATGATGTTGACTTTTGCATCCAACGCTTGGTTATCTTCGTCTTTGCGGGTACGCGCACTCAACTTGCCAATCTGATCTCTTAAGCCTGAGAGTTTCCATTCTCTTTTTGCAGTAGCAACTTCTGCATTTTTCACCTGCTCTGCGTCATGCTCTACTTCGGCTATAAAAGTACGGACTGCCCTTACTGAAATAGGCTTATTCAATGTCAAATAATCGGGAGAGGTTTGACTTATTCTGATGACGAAATACCTACCATAAACTCTATCCGACATCATGGCCTCTTGAATTTTATTCTGCGCTTCATTGATTGCTTGGCGGTAGCTACTACTCATTTTACAGCGTATCCATACTACGAGCCTTCCGAAAAAATGTGTGTCTTGAACCTCAATCTCTTTTGTTGTTTGATTGATGCCCAAAAAGCCACTTGAGTTATTTACCATCTGCTTTAAGGATTGCAGTTCCATATTCTCCCTCCTCAGTTAATAATTTGGCAATGGGAGGGGTTGTCATGAATTTGGTGGCGCATGGCGGTTGGGTTTGTGCAGACACAACTCGTTAGGGAGGGCATGTGGGGCTGTTGAAAAAGTACCGTCATGCACCGTAGAGGGTAATTGTCTAGTGCAGAACCGCCACAACCACCCCGTCAGGCTTCGCCTGCCACCCCTCCAAAGGAGGGGAATGTACCAATGCAGATACTTTTTCAACAGCCTCATGTTAGCCCTCCCCTACCGTTCTCGTAAATTCAATGGCGCAAGCGGTTACGGTTTTGCAGGCGCAGCGCGTCAGGTGGTTAGCATAAATTTGGTGGCGCAAGCGATTGGGTTTGTGCAGAACCACTACAACCACCCTTCCCCAAAAGAGGAATAGTCCACCCTTCATACGGATGACTCGTAACGAACCAAAGGATCTGCCTGCGATTCTGCTTTGGCGGTTGCTACTCGGTGTTCAAAATTGATTTTTAGGCCTCGTAAAAAGCTAAGTGTTTCTCTTTGAAATAATTCCCCGGCATGCTTTTCACTCATTACCCTACTCTTTACCATTCCTAACTTTACCTCCAGTTTTTCCAATAAGTGATCTCGCGTCTCGGCAGACATCAACTTATCTATCGCCTGCCGTCTTTTCTCGGGATTGTCAATATCTTTAGCGGGTAGCATTACTTTGAGCAAATCGTTTAAGGTGAAATCTCTGAGATCATCCCTACTACCTATTCTCTTTTGAGCAACTTCTGGTGTTTGTAATAATCTATAAAGCTCCCTATGGTTATTCTCAGTTAGAGTATCAATATGTATCTGGTTTGCTATAGATATAAACTCAGGTCCCCATTCTTTACCTTGGGTTACTTGCTGCATTAAAATTTCATGTATATGATCGGGTATTTCGCCTTTTAGACTCAATACTTTCTTATAACTGCTGAGCAAGGGTGTAACGGTATCTTCGGTATAATTTCGCATTGCGGTTTTAATGCCTGTTAGTCCCCAAGTCTCGCCGTTAAACAAAGAATCCGGTTTGGATGCCCGATTAGACAATTCTTTTAAGCTATTGAATAGCATATCTCGACGAGTAGACTGATGCATCTTAGATAAAATCTTTCCCTTATCTAATCCTAAAGCACTACAAGCGTCTGCATCTTTTTGATAAACCTCATCCAGTACCTGCTTCATGTCCTGTTGCATAGACTCAATCTGAGATTTACCTAAATGAGGGTTTTGCAACAGCAATTTTTTCAACAAATCATCCATACCGGCATATTGACCTTGTTCAAGTGCTGACATGGCTTCTTGTTTGCTCACCACCCATTGGCTTAACAGCTGGGTTGCTTGTTTGCGTGCATCTGCAACCGATAATATTCGATCTTGATTCTGCTGGGTGAGCCTTGCTTGTAATTGCTGTTGGACTTCCGGCAACTGCATGAGCCGTTCGTTAAATTGATGCTCTTCTTGCACCTGAGAGAGCAGACCTTCAAACTCACTTCCCATCCGTTCGACGATTGCTTCGTTGACACGCGTCTTTAACTCATCGGTCGTCGCTATCGTTGTATCAGCAATCTCCACTGCCACTGATTGTTTAGTCTCATCATCCAAACCGGTAGCCTCAAGATATCCGTGTAACTTTTCCTGTAATTTTAGGCGGGCATCATTGATACGCTGATCCAATGTCGCCGACAATGTCCTATCTACATGCTTTTGCGCATATTGCGCCTGCTCATTATCCTTCCGATCCGCTATGGTTTTAATTGCCATCGTGTCGTCCCGAGCTTGCTCATTGACCTCATCGCCTAGATCCTCCAGGTCAACATCCTCAACCAAGATGCCTCTTTGATCTTTTATTTTTTCTCTAAGCATAGCATCTGTCCTATCACTAAAACTCTCCCTGCTTGTCTCTGTTTCGACTTTGCCACTATACCAGTCTATAAATCCTTGCGCCTGGTCAATTTTTTCGGTTGCGCTATGCTGTCGTACATCGCTGATAAAGCGATACACCTTTCTGGCAGATAGTGGTTTATCTTTATAAAAAATACTGCCTTGAGGATCTAATTCGTTTATTCTTGCTTTGAAATCCTTGCCAAGCAGCGGATCGTTTGATAGTAAATCCTTCACCTTGCCTCTGGCAAGCAGAACTGCTTCTCTATACTCTCTATTAAACTTAAAACGCACCCAGGTGACCACCTTGCCCATGAAATGAGTTCCCTCAGTCCTCAATTCCTCGGTTGATCGGTCGAGACCAATATAACCGTGTGAGCGGTCAATCATCTGCACTAAAGATTGTAAATTTATTACGTCCATATTACCCCCCTATTTAATAAAACGTTGTTGCCTTCAAAGCTCCTCACTCAATATATCATTACCCAATATATAACGAGCAAACCTCATAACTTGACATCATTCCTTTGCAGTCATCGCCTCAAAATTAATGTTTTGGGCGCGTAAAAATCTAACTGCCCCTCTTTGGAACAAAGCATTTGCATCTTGTTCATTCATCACCCTGCTCCGCACCATCAGCAACTGATGATCTAACTCGTCCAACAATTTGAGTTTAACTTCGCCGGGCACTATTCTATCTATCGCTTGTCTCCTTTTTTTATGGTTGTTTACATTTTTAGGACCTAGCATTGATTTAAGTAAATCGTCCAAACTAAAACTAATGAAATCTTCCTTGCTACCTATTCTTTTTCGCGCAACTTGCGGTGAATCCAATAATGCATAAAGCCCTTCGTTTTCCTTCTTGGTGAGGTTGGCTATGTGCATCCCGTTTGCCGCAGAAATAAACCTGGGTTCCCATACATAACCTTTGCTTACTTTCTCCAGCATAGTATGGAAAATATGATCCGGAATTTTCCCTCTTAAAGCCAATACTTTTGCGTGGCTTTGCACCATAGGCTTGCTCACCGATTCAACATACCTTTTAGCCACACCTTTAATGTCTGGAACTTGTCGAATATCGTCTTCAAACAAAGAACTTGCTTCTTGCGTCTCTTTAACCACACCCTGCAAACGCTTCAACAGTACGTCGTGCCGATCAAATTTATATAACATGGAGAAAAGTTTTGCCTTAGCGACATTGAGTGCCTCATAATCGGAACGATTTTTTTCATAGATCTCATCCAAAGTCTGCTCTATCGTTTGCCTAAAAGATTGAATATGCTCTTTGCGCACTTGAGGTTCTTGCAACGTGAGCTTGGTTAATACATCCACTATGCTTGTATGCTGACTCTCTTGCGCCGCAGCTATCGCTTGTTGTTTGCTTTCAAGCCAACCGTTTAATAGTAGGCTGACTTTGTTGCGGGCGACCTCCATCGATAACATCCGATGATCACTCTGCTGGGTAAGCTCTTCTTTCAATTGCGCTCTCAGTTCAGGTAGTTGTGCAAGCTCACCGTCAAAATCCTGTTCAGCTAGTGCCTGTTGAAGTAATTGCGGAAATTCCTCATCTACTTTGAGTATTATTAATTTGTTCACATGTTGATCCAATTCATCCATCGTTGCGATTTTAGATGCAGCGATCTCGTCATTCACTTTGCGCATCTCTGCCTCAGACAAGCCTGAAACAGATAATCGCTTGTACAATTTTTCTTGATTCACTGAGCGTGAATCAGCAATGCGCTCGTCTAAAATGCGAGACATTGCTTTGCTTACATGCGCCGTGGCTTGCGCGTCGTCGGTGATGGTTGCCATCGCTTCTTGGTCATTTGAGGATACTTGATGAACCTCGTCACCTATCCCTCTTAAATCCACATCCGCCGCCTTTATACTGCGTTCATCTTGCAGTTTCTCGGCAAGCATCGCATGCAAATTATCCTCAAAAGTCTCGCCACTCGCTATGGTGTTGCCTTTGCCACATACCCAATCAACCAAACCTCTGCTCAACTCCTGTTGAGATCTTTCCTGATGAAGTGTTTGATTCACATCTTGCGTTACATCATTTATAAAGCGGTGTACCTTTCTTGCCGACAAAGGTTTATCATTGAAGAAAAATCCATGTCTTCTATCTAAGCCATCTATTTTTTGACGAAAGTTATCGCCGTAGACGCTATCGGATAACATCGATTCCATAATCCGGCGCTTAGCATCTAATATTGAGCTTCTATAACTAGAACTGGTTTTGAAACGTATCCAAACGACCAGCCTGCTTAGAAAATTACCGCCGCTGGTTTGCAGATTACCAGTACTGTGGTTAACTCGTAGATAACCACTTGATGTGCTTACTATTCTCGATAGATTATGTAAATCACCATTCATTTTCCCCTCCGATCTGGTCGCTTACACTTTGTTAGAAATTATAGCATACCACAGAATAGAATCGCCGATTGTTGCAATGGCAACAAACGGCGTAACATGGTGCAGAACCTCAACATGATTGCTAAACACATGTATTACAAAATGCATAGGCCTGCCACCCCTCCAAAGGAGGGGAATGGCCCTCCCCTACACATGTAGGTTACGTTGTGCTACTTCAACAAGTGGTGGTTATCGATATGGTATCAGGGTTTTCAATCGCATCGTTTTGCGATGGAGTTTGTAGTGATAGACAACCGAATAAAACAAGACAGCCCTCACATAGCGGCGAGTTTCGGTAAACGGTATCGTCTCTATCCATATATCCGCATCATATACTGGTGACTGCGATTTCCATCTCTTGGCGCGATGAGGACCGGCGTTATAGGAAGCAAGTGCTGCTGCCCAATCTCCATCGTTGGCAAGGTACATTTGCCTTAGATAAGTACTTCCCAACCGCATATTCAGCTTGGGTTGCAGTAGCGACCGATTAGAGGCATAACTTAGCTTTGTATCTTGAGCAACACGACGAGCAGTTGCCGGCATCAGTTGCATTAAACCCATTGCGCCTGCCGGCGATTTAATATCTTCTATAAACGCGCTCTCGCGACGCATCACCGCATAAATCCAATGCGCCGACAGATTAGCCTGACGAGCTTGGGCATCAACGAGTTCGCGATACGGCATGGGGAAACGTAGCTCCAATTCCTTATGCCAAAACATTGGGGCACCCAATGCTTCAATCGCACAAGTAGCCCAACCCCACTGCCTGCATAGCAAAGCAACACTTAGACGTTCATCCTTGCTCATCGTAGGCAATAGATATAACATTTCTCGCCGAGCATCAAAAATTCGCCCCATGTTGTAAAACTCATAAGTTCGCTTTACTGCATCCAAATCTCTAACTTGGTTTAAGGTTGCCCGCTCAACTTCGGGAAGTACGCTAGACAACGCGTACGGTGCCTCAATGCGGTCGGCAGCCAAATAGCCGTAATAACTTGCCTCGGAGGCAGCACGCCGCCATGTAGCGATTGCCTCTTCATCCCTTCCCAAACGCTCAAGTGCCCGTGCTTTCCAATAAAGCCATCTGCTACTCATTCGATCTTCCTCGTCTAATTCGGCAATGGTTTCTAAAACCGTTTTCCATTTCTGCAAGCGAAGCGCACAGCGTATGCGCCAATGATGAAATTTCTCATCGGCAACGGCAGTGCCGAGGGATGATAGGTAGTACAACCCTATCTCAGGCTCTAATTGCCAACACGCGGCAATGCCCAAATCTTTGCGCGATTGTTGGTAGACATTAGGATAAGGTCTAAAAGACCGCTCCATGCCTTGCCACAAAACATGCGTTTTTTGCAGGTCTTGATTTCGTGCTCGCCACAGATTATGCGCAAGCACTTGGTGTAGAAATGGAGAATGTTTTGAGTGGCTTTCTATTTCTGCCAATGCTTTGAACGGATGATGATGCGCCTGCTTGAGCAAGGCATACCACTTGCGTGTATCGGCATCCAGATGCCTTGCCAGATAATCGGCAAGTCCCAAACGACTGGCTCTGACAACAAGTAGAATTCTTTGCCATATCAGGTCTTGGTCTATTACCTCATTCTGTTTGCCCCATAGAAAAACGGCATCGCACTCCGAAGGTTGAGAGAAATTGACCAACCAGAGTTGTTTTACCAAAGTGCGCAGTTCATTCAGGCGACCACTCTGCAACAGGCTCTGTGCATAAGAACAAGCGAGCTCTTTGTCTGCGTAATATGGGCTGGTACGATAGTATTGCGCAAATAGTTGCCAATCATTTCTAACTGCCAGATGCTTCAACCATTTATGGCGCAATCTGTCGGCAACTGGTGTGCCGTCATAAAACTTCAGAAAATCAACGATGGTCTCAGTTTTTACATAGGCGATGCGTCTTGCCATATCCAGATACAACAGATAGGGATACAACGGATAATCGCTTAACAACTCACGTTGCTGTGAAAAAAAGGTGCCTTGTCCTTGCTTGAGCGTTTGCTCGGCTCTGATATATAGATCTCTTTGCTTTTGCAGGAGCTGGTTTGCAAAAGCACCGTGGCATGCGAGCATAAGCATGCCCGATACAATGAGCTGTCGTATTCGCCTGTTCATCTCAGTTCAGCTTCTCTAAGAATTTCGTCGTGGACAATCCTTCCACATAATCCAATATCACCACTTGTCCTCCCTTATTGGTTACGTGTTGATGACCATCCACTTGTTCCATTTTATAGTCTCCTCCTTTGGCTAGTATGTCCGGCGTGATAGCTTCTATCAAAGCGAGCGGTGTCGTTTCCGAAAATGGGATGAGCCAATCAATCGTATGCAACTCTGCTAATACGCTTAAACGATGAGTTAAATTATTGAATGGCCGATCTGCTCCCTTGATTTGACGCACTGAGCCGTCGTCGTTGACCGCAACGATCAAACAATCTCCTAAAGATGCTGCTTGCCTTAAGCTATGAATGTGACCTGCGTGTAGTATGTCAAAACAACCGTTGGTCATTACGATGCGCAAACCTCTACGGCGTGCCGCTTCCACTTGTTTGAGCAGTATCGGCAATTCTCGGACTATTTTGGTATCGGCTTCGCGGCGCAAACTATATTCCAACTCGTCGTGACTTGTGGTTGCGGTACCGGACTTCGCAACAACCAAACTCGCTGCTTGATTGGCAAGGCGCATGGCTTCGGGCAAAGATACACCACCGGCGTACGCGGTTGCCATGACCGCAATCACCGTGTCGCCAGCACCAGTAACATCGTAGACTTCTCGAGCTTTGGCATGCAAATGGAAGATATGCTCAGCATCCTGTAGCAACGACATACCCTCTTTGCCACGAGTGACAAGCAATGCGGTCAACGATAAATCTTCTTTGAGCTTCAACCCCAAACGCTCGAGGGTTTGTAGATCGTCGCAATCCCCCACTATCGCTCTGAACTCGTCGTAGTTGGGTGTTAACACGGTGGCTCTCTTATACGAGTGAAAATTCCTTTGCCTAGGGTCGACGAATACTGGCTTATTTGCGTTGCGCGCAGCTGCTATTAATTTGGGGGCGTGCTGCATAGTCCCACTGGCATAATCGGATAGCACCACAACATCGGCATCGTCTAAACAAGCGGTATAGCGATCGTAGAGTTGTGCGAGTTCTTTCTCATCGTGGCATCCTCTCTCCCTATCCAAACGAAGTAGCTGTTGATTTTTACTGAGAATCCTAGACTTGACAATTGTTTCGGCACTTTCGCTTTCTATTAGTTCGGCTTTTATCGTGTGGTCGGTGAGCAGTTTGCGGAGACTTTTGCCTGAGGCATCTTGTCCAACAAAACCGATAAGCGTCGTGTGTGCCCCTAAGGCGGCAATGTTTGCAGCGGCGTTGGCAGCACCTCCCGGACGCTCTTCAATGGCTTCGGTTAGCACGACCGGCACTGGTGCTTCACGAGAAATCCTAGAAGTTTTACCTTGTATATAGCGATCTAATATCAGATCGCCTACGACTAATACCCGAGATTTAGAAAAGTCGGCAAGCGCGCTCATCTCATCGTGCTCATCTCAGTGTATATGTTAAATGAATTCCAGCCACTTTCGGTATCGCTCGTTGCGCCCAGTGACGACATCGGCATAGAGCGATTGTAATTTTTCGGTGATAGGGCCGCGCGTGCCATCGGCAATCTGTCGCTCGTCGATCTTGCGTATCGGCGTGACCTCAGCTGCGGTGCCGGTGAAGAATACCTCATCGGCGATGTAGGCTTGGTCGCGGGTAATTCTCTTTTCTATTACCTCCAAACCCAATTCGGCGCGGGCAAGCTCCATAATCGTGCGGCGAGTGATGCCGTCTAACACACAACCTAGATCGGGGGTGTAAAGCACGCCTTTGGATAAGATGAAGATATTCTCGCCGCTGCCTTCAGCAAGATAACCATCTACATCCGGCATCAACGCTTCATCATAGCCGTGCCGCTGCGCTTCCTGCAGAGCGAGCATGGAATTAATATAGTAACCGTTCGCTTTGGCGCGACACATTGCAGTCTTAACCGAATAACGCGCGATAGAAGAAACCTTGACGCTAATCCCTCGATGCATATTCTCTTCTCCCAAATAAGCCCCCCATTCCCAAGCTGCAACGATTGCATGCACCTTCAATTTGTCGGTATGCAAACCCATGCCTTCGGCACCGTAAAAAATCATCGGGCGTATATAAGCGGTGTTTGCGGTGTTTAGGTTGTTCCTTCTCAATACCTCCTTTTGCGCTTTGTTTAACTGCTGCTTGGTATAGGGCATTTTTATGTCCATCATCCTAGCCGAATTGAACAGCCTTTGAGTGTGGTCTTGTAAACGAAAAATCGCCATATCCTCATCGCTTCTGTAAGCTCTAACCCCTTCAAAAACCCCCATTCCGTAGTGTAAAGTGTGCGTTAGCACATGGACACGCGCGTCGCGCCATGGCACGAACTCTCCGTCGTACCATATCCAGCCGTCTCTGTCTTCCATTAAAAAACTCCTTTTTGCTTTCTTTCAAATTATTGGGATGCTATATAGTATCATTATTTGCCGTGTTCACCCAGAAAAGGAGGATGAGGCTGCTGAAAAATTATCGTTCTGCAAAACTGTAACCGCTTGCGCCATTCAATTTATGTAAACCACCCGTAGGGGAGGGCTAACATGGGGCTGTTGAAAAAGTATTTCATGCACCCATAAGGGGTAATTGTCTAGTGCAGAACCACCACAACCACCCCGTCAGGCTTCGCCTGCCACCCCTCCAAAGGAGGGGAATGTACTAATGCAGACACTTTTTCAACAGTCCCACATGCCCTCCCTAAAGTACCGTTCGGCAATACTGTAACCGCTTGCGCTATTCAATTTACGATAACCAACCGTAGGGGCATGACGACACTTTTTCAACAGCCCCATCCATTCAATCTACAAATAAGCAACAGGAATTTGAACAATCCTTTCGGCAAGAAGTTTTATTTCTCTTGCATTGTTAACCACAACACCGTAGGGAAGTTTATGGTCTTTGATAAATTTCTGTAAAGAAGAAAGCTGTTTCAAGGTGGTGGTCGTGCCTAATTTGATCTCAAAAGGTAAAACACCGAAAGCACCGTCTAGCACAAGATCTATTTCTGCCCCACCTCTAGTGCGATAGTAGTAGTAATCAAAGCGTATAGGCTCTAGAGCCTGAATACCCTTTAAGACCTCCTCAATAACAAAACTTTCAAAATTCAGACCGACCGAAGGATGTTTCAGTAATCTGTTTTTTGTTTCAATGCCCAATAGATAGTGAACTAAGCCCAAGTCTCTAAAAATTCCTTTAGGCATTTTCACGACCGACTTGGATTTGGATTTTTCGTAAGATGGCACCTTGCGCCATAGGAAAGTTTTATCAACGATTTCGAGGTAATCTCTCACGCTCACCTCGGAAGTGTCAATCGCACGTCCTAACTGGGCTTTGTTGATGATCGTCCCTGATAAACCAGTTAGCATTTCAATAAAACGCCTGTACTTTAGCGTGTCAATTTTTGGGAAAAGTTTTTTGATGTCTCTATTGATGTAGGTTTGATAATAGTTTTCCATCCACGCTTGGTGAAATTCCATATTGTTGGCTTTGACAATTTCCGGATAGCCTCCCCTTAAAAATGTTTTCCAAATATCGGTCTTAGAAAATGCAATGTCTCTTAAAAAAGCAAGGTCATTTTCGTAATCAAGCGGCTTTGTGAATATCCTATAAAAGTCGGGCAACGGCTTATGGAGGATTTCATTAATCTTCAGGGTTCCTAACTCTACGATGCCCACTCTCCCGGCTAAGGTGTCTGAGGCACTTTGAAGAAGGTCTGGAGAACTTGAGCCGGTAAGCAGAAAGCGTCCTCTCTTTTGTCTATCGCTATCTACAACAGATCTGAATTCCTTAAACAGTTGCGGATACTCTTGTGCTTCATCAATGATTAAATGGTCTTTATGCTCTTGAAAGAAAAAGTCTATATCCCTAGTTATATAATCAAAGTCTTTGCCCTTTTCCAAATCAAAGTATTCCCAGCTGGACGCACATTTTTTAGCCAGTGTGGTTTTACCAACTTGTCTAGGTCCTACAACGAGAACTACAGGAAAAAACGATAATAGCTTATGAATTTTTTGCTCTACATTCCGCTTTATATATGTCATATCCTAATTATACACTAGGATTTTACATATATAATTGTCATTCCCCAGTCGCTAGTATAAATATCCATGCCAAACTGCTACAAAAGCATTGGTTTTTCTTTTGTGTTATAGTTATCTCATTTTCTTGAGACTGTTATGACTGGAAAGCATGTAATTTTAGCTGCTGGATTATTATTAGGAACTTTAGCATTTATATTTGGGTTAATGCTAAACAATCCGGTTGTTAAATGGTTAGGTGTCGTTATTGCAGTTTTGTCTGCAGGTTGGCTTATAGTGAAGTTTAGGCAACTAGGCCCTAATTTACTTAAAGACCTGAATAGTTTTATCTATAACCTCTTCGCTTTAATTTTTGGCTTGCTTTTTGGTGCGTATGCTATATCTATAATTGTTCTGCTATCGCTCACTGTTAGCAACTTTGATGAAGGTCTTGAAAATCAGCAACAAGCAAAACAAGAAAACCATGAGGCTGCTATCAAGAATTATGACAATGTCATTGTTTATTCTAAACATGTACTTCCGGGTCTAGATTTCATTGCGAGCGTCTTCGATCTTGGATTTAGTTCGCATACAGTGTCCAAAATCGTTTCTCTACCATCTCAGAGTCATGATACTGAGCAGGTGAGTTTTTATGGCTATCAATATCATCAAGACGCAATCTCCGATACGAATATAATTGTTGCGACCTATAACAATAGAGGCAATAGCAATATTCGATTAGAAAAATATGTAGAAGCGATTGGCGACTACAGCAAGGCAATTAAAGAAGCCACTAAACTAGAGGTGGATTATACTTTCGCTTATAACGGGAGAGGTATAGCTAAGGCTAACTTAGAACGCTATAAGGAGGCAATTAAGGATTTTGACCGCGCAATTAAGATAAACGAAAACTATGCTCCTGCCTACAGTAACCGAGGTATAGCTAAGGCTAACTTAGAATGCTATAAGGAGGCAATTAAGGATTTTGACCTTGCATTTGAGTTATATTCAGACGAAGCACCTGAGTTATATTCAAATGCTGTTACTGTTGTCTACTATAACCGAGGAAATGCTAATTATAGATTAGAGAATTATGAGGGAGCAATCGCTGACTATAACAAGGCACTTGAGATAGACCCCAACCATACTTTTGCCTACAATAACCGAGGAAATGCTAAAAGTGATTTAGAAGATTATGAGGGAGCAATCGCTGACTATAACAAGGCACTTGAGATAGACCCCAATCATATGCCTGCCTACAATAACCGAGGGATTTCTAAGCGAAACTTAGGGGATTATGAGGGAGCAATCACTGACTACGACAAGGCAATTGAGATAAACCCAGATCTTGCTTCTGCCTACAACAACCGAGGAGTTTCTAAGCAAAACTTAGGGGATTACGAGGGAGCAATCGCTGACTACGACAAGGCACTTGAGTTAGAACCCGACTATGCTTCTGCCTACTATAACCGAGGGATTTCTAAGGGAAACTTAGGGGATTATCAGGGAGCAATCGCTGACTACGACAAGGCAATTGAGATAAACCCAGATCTTGCTTCTGCCTACAACAACCGAGGAGTTTCTAAGCAAAACTTAGGGGATTACGAGGGAGCAATCGCTGACTATAACAGGGCACTTGAGTTAGAACCCGACTTGGCTGAGGTCTACAATAACCAAGGGGTTGCTAAGGAAAAATTAGGGGATTATGAGGGAGCAATCGCTGACTATGACAAGGCACTTGAGTTAGAACCCGACTATGCTTCTGCACGCAATAATCGGGAAAGGTTGCTTAAAAACCATGGAGATCAGCTTAAAAATAAAGAATAAATCTCAGATACATTTGTCTTTAGGGTGAGGTCAGAAGCATATCTCTGGGGACAATCGCCAGCATGAATATCCATGCAAAATTGCTACAAAAGCATTGGTTTTCTCCTTTGTGTTATAGTGGTCTGATCATTTTGGGAGGCTGTTATGACTAGAAAGCGTTTGACTTTAGCGTTATTATTAGGAACTTTAGTAGCTATTCTCGGGTTAATGCTAAACAATCCGAATGTCTCAAGCCTAGGTACCGTTATTGCAGTTTTGTCTGCAGGTTGGCTTATATGTAAGTTTTACCAACAAACACTTGATTTCCTTAAGTGCTTGGATAATTTTATCTATAACTTCTTCGCCCCAATTTTTGTCTTGCTTTTTAGTCCATATGCTATATTTGTACTTTTTTCAATAGCATTTATGGTCTCTAGCTTCCATGATGGTTTTGAGAATGAGAAACAAAAACAATATGAGGCAGCAATTAAGAATTATGACGATGTCATTGATTATTCTCAGTATGTGCCTTCAAGCATCAATTTAATTGCAGGTATCTTAAATAGTGGGTTCAGTTTTGAGACGACGAACCCAACCTCAAATAATCTAATACCTCAGAATCATAGTGCCGAGCAGGCAAGTTTATATGTCTATCAATATCATCAAGACGTAATCTTTGGTAAGAATATAATTATTGCGACCTATAACAATAAGGGCAATAGTGAGGTTGAATTAGGAAACTATAGAGAAGCAATTGGCAACTACAACAAGGCAATTAATAAAGCCATCAAACTAGGAGAGGATTATGCTTTTGCGTATAACGGGAGAGGTATAGCTAAGGCTAATTTAGAACGCTATGAGGAAGCAATTGCCGACTACAGCAGGGCAATTGAGATAGACCCCAGCGATTCCAGTGTTTACAATAACCGAGGGATTGCTAAGGAAAAATTAGGGGATTATGAGGGTGCAATTGATGATTACAATCAGGTGACTGAGATAGATCCGGACTTTGCCTATGCCCACAATAACCGAGGAGTTGCTAAGGCTAATTTAGGAGATTATGACGATGCAATCGCTGACTATGACAAGGCACTTAAGTCATATCGAGACGAAGCACTTGAGTTATATCCGAATGCTGTTGCTGTTGTCTACAATAACCGAGGGATTGCTAAAAGTGATTTAGGAGATTATGAAGGAGCAATTGCTGACTACGACATGGCACTTGAGATAGATCCCGACTATGCTGAGGCCTACGATAGCCGAGGGGTTGTTAAGAAAGAATTAGGGGATTATGACGGTGCAATCGCTGACTATACTAAGGCGATTGAGTTAAAACCCGACTTGGCTGATGCCTACTATAACCGAGGGGTTGCTAAGGAAGAGTTAGAGGATTATGACGGAGCAATCGCTGACTATACCATGGCACTTAAGATAGACCCCGACTTTGCTCCTGCCTACAATAACCGAGGGATTGCTAAAAGTGATTTAGGAGATTATGAGGGAGCAATCGCTGATTTTGACAAGGTGATTGAGTTAAACCCGGATTATGCTGGTGCATACAATAACCGAGGGTTTGCTAAGATAGGCTTAGAGGATTATGACGGAGCAATCACTGACGTTAACAAGGCACTTGAGATAGATCCTGACCTTGCTGCTGCCTATGATAGCCGAGGAGTTGCTAAGGAAAAATTAAGGGATTATGTGGGAGCAATCGCTGACTATGACAAGGCAATTGAGTTAAAACCCGACTATGCTGTTTACTACTATAACCGAGGGTTTGCTAAGATAGGCTTAGAGGATTATGACGGAGCAATCACTGACTATACCATGGCACTTAAGATAGACCCCGACTTTGCTCCTGCCTACAATAATCGAGGAAATGCTAAGAGAAAATCAGGAGATTATGAGGGAGCAATCGCTGACTATACCATGGCACTTGAGATAAAGCCGAATGATGCTGATGTCTACAATAACCGAGGGATTGCTAAGCAAAACTTAGGGGATTACGAAGAAGCAATCGCTGACGTTAACAGAGCTCTTGAGATAGACCCTGACTTTGCTTATGCCTACAATAGTCGAGGAGTTGCTAAGAAAGAATTAGGGGATTATGAGGGAGCAATCGCTGACTATGACAAGGCACTTGAGTTAGAACCCGACTTGGCTGATGCCTACTATAACCGAGGGGTTGCTAAGGAAGAGTTAGAGGATTATGACGGAGCAATCGCTGACGTTAACAAAGCTCTTGAGTTAGACCCTGACAATGAGGTTGCCAAGGAAAAATTAAGAAGTTATGAGGCGGATGAAGTATTTTAGGGCTTTTATATCGGCTAACATTGTGGAAAGGTTGCGTGTGCAAGCATTATTTACAATTTTTAAGCAATGGGAGATAATCAATGTCACAATCAAGTATTTCACCTATGTCACGTTTGCAGACCACCCTGTCAGGCTTCGCTCTCCAAAGGAGGGGAATTGCCTAGTGCAGATACTCAACAACCACCCCGTCAGGCGGAGCCTGACACCCCTCCAAAGGATGGGAAATAAATTTAGCGGCAATCTATTAGGATGCGTCCTTGCACTTGCCTGTTCAGTAGGCGTTCAAAGCATACTGGTAGCTCCTCCAGCTTGGCAAGGTCGCAAAGCATCGCTTGTGCTACGGTGGGTAGATATTTATCGCCTAGACTTTGCCAGATTTTCCGTTTCAATGGCATTGGGCAATTTGCCGAAGTTACACCAAGTAGGTTTACGCCGCGGATAATCAGCGGCATCACGGTGAGGTTCAGTTCTGACGATTGCGCCAAACCCACACTAACTACGTTGCCGCCGTTGTGGGTGGTCTTTAGCAAAGTTGCCAGCGTCTCACCACCTAGATTGTCTATTGCACCACCCCATATCGTTTTAGCCAATGCGCCGTCCACCGGACTAATTGCGCCGATGATTTCGGTAGCACCCAAACTCTTTAAGTATTCGCTGGCTTGCTGTTTATGGGTTGCCGCAACCGCTTCAAAACCTAGTCGGTTGAGAAAATGCACAGCGAAACTTCCGACACCACCGCTTGCCCCAGTCACAACAACTGCGCCCAACTCAGGTGATTGGTCGTTTTGTAGCATACGCTCCAAACTCAGTGCTGCGGTAAAACCGGCAGTTCCTATAATCATCGCAGTGCGCAAATCCAAGCGAGGCGGTAGCGGTATGAGTATGTCGGCAGGCACGATTGCATAAGGCGCATAACCGCCATCGTATATCTCTCCTAAACCACTGCCGGTTGCTAGCACTTCGTCGCCTTTCTTGAATTCCGACACTGTGCTGTGCTCAACCACACCTGCCAAGTCTATACCTCCTGTCAGTACTTCTTTTCTAGTAATTGGCGCGGTGCCGGTGCCGGCTAAAGCATCCTTGTAATTAACCCCTGAATAATGCACTTTGACTAAAACTTGACCTGCTTTGGGGTCGCCTATATGCACGGTTTCAAAGCCGGCGCGAAACGGTTTTTTATGGATACGAAAGGCTTGACAACTTATCATCGCAACGCATATTCCCGCAAGGCTCGGTGATATTGTTCAGCACGATCCTGTAATGCATTGATATCAATATCAAAGTCTTCACCCAATAAACAAAAATGCCCCATTTTTCTGCCACTACGTGGTTGATGCTTACCGTATAAGTGCAGTCGTAGTCGCGGATCTTTTAACAGCACATCCCATTTCGGTTCTCCATTATTCCATAAATCGCCGAGTAGATTGACCATCACCACTGGCTTTAATAGTTGCGTATCAGATGCAGGCAAATTGCACATCATTCTCACTTGCTGATCAAACTGCGAACTTAGGCAAGCATCTATGGTGTAATGTCCGGTGTTATGCGGGCGCGGTGCAATTTCATTGACAAATAATTCTCCGCACTGCTCGGTGTCCTTAACAAAAAATTCAACGGCTAATACGCCTTGATATTTGAGTGCGTCGGCTATGCGTTGAGCATAGTCGCGGGCTTGCGCTTGCAGGGACTCATCCACACTTGCCGGCACTCGGGATAGATGCAGTATGCCGTTTCTATGCACATTCTCAGCAACCGGAAAAAACGTACATATCCCTTGTTGTGAACGTGCCAGCACCACCGAAATCTCACTCGCAAGCTGCAAACGGCTCTCGGCAACGCACGGCACTCGCTTCATCTCATCAAATGCCGAATTAGCCTGCGCCATGCTATCAACCATTCTTTGACCTTTACCGTCATAACCCAGACGAGCAGTCTTCAATACCAGCGGAGATGACAAATGTTCAAACGCTCTGTCTATATCAGCAGTGCAACGCACCGGATAAAAGGGCGTAGTCGCAACGCCGGCATCTGCGATAAAGGTTTTTTCGGTGATGCGATCCTGGGCGATACTCAATGCGTATCCGGAAGGTGTGGTTTGCAGTTTATGCTCCTCTAATTGGTTGACGATTTGCACCGGAACATTCTCAAACTCCAGAGTGGTAGCATCACATTCTTGTGCAAACTGTGAACATGCCGCATTGTCGGAAAACGGTTGCTTAATGTGTAGGTCGGCAATACGCCCGGCAGGGCTATCGTCGGACGGATCCCAAACAACACAACGATAACCCATCGTATGTGCGCTGTTGGCAAACATCAAACCTAATTGTCCGCCACCCAGTACTCCTAAGGTTGCGCCAGGGGTTAAACTCTCCATCTCCAATTTAAGCTGTTGAAAATGTATTCCATAAATTGTAAGGGAGGGCATGTGAGACTGTTGAAAAAGTACCATAATGCGCCGTAGAGGGTAATTGTCTGGTGCAGAACCACCACAACCACCCCGTCAGGCTTCGCCTGCCACCCCTCCACAGGAGGGGAATGTACCAATGCAAACACTTTTTCAACAGTCCCATGTTAGCCCTCCCCTACAATGGTTTGCGTAAATCTGATGGCGCACAAGGGTTTGCACAGTGTTACGACGTTTGTGCAGCTGCAACAAACGGCGGTTCTATTTTTCAACAGCTTCATCTCAAACTTAAAGTTCTAGGATGCTGTTATGCACAGCTTGTTGCTGCTCTTGTCCGAAATCTTCTAGGGCTTTTTGTAGCGATCGAGAATGTGTTGCGAGCATCCGACACGCGAATAAAGCAGCATTCGCCGCACCTGCTTCACCAATAGCAAAGGTCGCAACCGGCACGCCCTTGGGCATTTGCACGATGGATAGCAAAGAATCTTGTCCTTTCAAATGTGCAGTGGGTATAGGCACACCTAACACTGGTAGCGTAGTCAGCGACGCAATCATTCCCGGTAGATGGGCAGCCCCGCCGGCACCGGCAATGATGCACTGTAATCCTCGCGACTCGGCACTTTGTGCGTATTGATACATCAGCTCCGGTGTGCGGTGCGCCGATACAACTTTCTGTTCACAACGTACACCAAAGCGCGCCAACATCTGGGCAGCACAACGCATTACCGGCCAATCGCTTTGGCTCCCCATCACGATACCCACGAGTGCATTATCGGCAGATAGATTTTCGGCTGGCATAGTATTAATAATCCGATAAAGATTTGTATTCTAACTGTTTTTTCCGAAACTTTTCAATACGAATGCGTATTTGAACGCGATTTCCTTTAGATAATCAAAGCGTCCGGCAGCACCGCCGTGTCCCTTGCCCATATCCACCTTCAACAACAAACAATGATTGTCTTTCTTATAAACACGCAGTTTGGCAACCCATTTGGCAGGCTCCCAATAGCCGACGCGCGGGTCGCTCAACCCTGCCGTCACCAGCATATGGGGGTAAGATTGCTGTTTAACCTGATCGTAGGGAGAATACGATTTCATATAGCGATAGAGTTCGTCATCTTCTATGGGGTTGCCCCACTCTTGCCATTCCGGTGGGGTCAACGGCAAGTCGGCATCGCACATCGTATTCAGCACATCTACGAAAGGCACCTCAGCAAGTGCAGTATTGAACAGTTCAGGCGCGATGTTGATTGTATTACCGATGGTCATACCGCCTGCCGAACCACCGTGTATCGCAATGCCGCCGCGATAACTTAGCTTCTGCTCTATTAAATAATTGGCGCAAGCCACAAAATCGTTGAAAGTGTTTTTCTTCTGCTTGAACTTGGCAGTTCTATACCACGCGTAGCCTTTTTCCGTGCCACCTCGGATATGGGCAATCCCATAGATAAACCCTCTGTCAATCAAGGACAAACGATGCGTGGAAAAAGCTGCCGGCATCGGGTGTCCATAAGCACCATAGGCATAGAGCAACAACGGTGCGCTGCCGTCAAGCGGTGTGCTCTTGAGATGCACTATGCTAATCGGAATATCCACACCGTCTTCGCCGCGCGCACGAAGCTGTCTTGTGCTATAACGGTCTGCATCATAACCGCTTGGTATTCGCTGCGTCTTGCGCAGTATGCGTTGATGACTTTGCATATCGTAATCGTAGATGCAGCGCGGTGTCTTCGGCGAACTATACTTAAAACGAAGTATGAGACTATCGTATTCAGAAATATCTACCAAATCGGCTTCGTAGCATGGTTCGTCAAAATTAATGTATCGCGTTTGCACTTGCGAGAATTGATCTACTATTGAGGTGGAAGTCAGTGCGATATGCGTTGCGGCATCGCATCGTTCCAAACACACCAAGTAATCCTTGAACACCATAAAACCTTCCAGTAGTACGCCGAGCTTGGGAATGTAAATATCGTGCCAGACGGTCGGCTTGTCTATGTCGGCAACCGAGAGCTTGAAGTTCTCAGCACCGGCACTGTTGTTATGGATAAGCAGCTTGCCACGACACTCTTCAGTCTTATACTCGGTATTCAATTCACGCCGTCGCACCAACTGAGGTGCTTGTTCGGGCGCATCACTGGGAATTATCCAATCTTCCGATGTCGTATGGTCGTAGCTGTGTATCACGATAAAACGGCGCGAACGCGTATCATATAAATCGATGAAAAACCCGGGGTCTTTTTCTTTATGTACCAGTGCGGTTTTATCGGGTTCATCGTCTATGCAGTAACAGAACACCGAGTCGGGACGGTGAACATCGTTTAGCTTGACATAAAATAGATGGCGGCTGTCGGTAGACCAAACCAAGTCACCGTGCAAGCGGTCAAATAACCGCCGTGCCGGCATATCGCCATGCGTGTCGCGTAGATACAGCGTGTAACATTCGGATCCGTTATCATCTACGCAATAGGCAATATAGCGATGGTCGGGACTATGACTAAAACCGACGACCTGAAAATAGTCCGATCCTTCGGCAGCGCGATTGACATCCAGCAACACTTCTTCGGTTTGATCGACAAGCAAACGACGGTTATGAATCGGATACTGCTTACCTTCGCGGTAGCGTAAATAATACTCGTAATCTCCGTCTTTGTCTGGCACTGATTGGTCTTCTTCCTGAATACGCCCTCGCAACTCCTCAAAGAGACTTTGCTGCAAATCCTCGCTGTCTTTCATCATCGCTTTGGTGTAAGCATTCTCGGCTTCCAGATAACGACGTATTTCGGGTTCTAGTTTGGTCGGATCTGTCAACATTTGTTGCCAATGTTGACTGCGCAACCACGCATACTCGTCGATGCGAACATCGTCATGATTACAAAACTCGCTAGGGATGCGGTCAGCAACGGGTGGAGTGAGGGATTCTTTATGCATATTTTTGATTTATGTTATCAACCTGTTGAATAAGTATTTCATGCACCGTAGGGTGGTTATCATAAATTATATAGTGCATAGCGATTGGGTTTGTGCAGACACGCCACAACCACCCCCGTCAGATAGAACCGCCGATTGAGCCAGTAGGTCAATCGGCGTGACATCGTGCAGAACCCTAACATGATTGTTAAACGCGTGCATCACAAAATGCATAGGCCTGCCACTCCTCCAAAGGAGTGGAATGGTCCGCCCCTACCGTTTTCATAAATTTGATGGCACATAGTGGTTCTACTTATGCAAGGACGGTACTTTTTCAATAACCCCGTGCAACCAAAGGTGGCAACTTAGTTTATGGCTAGCAAAGCAAACATGATACCGATTAGACTAACAATGATGCCTACAAAACCAATACTAATAACGGTATTTGCAATGATATTGTCTCTCCTAATTTGGTCCAATTTTTCAAGTACCAACTGAAGACCATTTGATACTTGCCTGTCAATTGCACGCGCGGTGGTTTCAGCTTGAACTCGCGACATGCCTGCTTGTTCCAATTTGTGCATCGTATTAAACACCTCTTTGCTTGAATTAATCGATTTGGACATTATTATCTCCCATCACTTAAAAATTGTAAATAGTGACTGCACATGCAGCCTTTCTACAATGGTAGCCGATATGAAAGCTCTAAAATTTGCTATCCGACGAACGGTCGTATTTGAGTATATAAAAGGTACTTGACGGCTGGGTTACACAATAATCCAACATGCGTAGGGAGAGTGTCGTAATCAGCTCGCCTGCCATCCCTCCAGAGAAGGGGAATTCCGCTATGGTTTTATGCCGTTGAAAAAGTCTTTGATTACTGGTGCGAAGTGATCGGCATCTACGAGAAAGGAATCGTGCCCATAACTTGAGTCTAGTTCAACCAAGTCTACCGACCTGCCGGCTTTTTGAAGACCTTCGGCAATTTCACGTTGTTGCTCCAAAGGAAATAGTATATCGGTACCAACACCGATAACCAAAGAATGTTTGGCGTGTATTTGCGCAAGTCCGGCATTGACCGAACCGCCGTGTTCCGCAACATCGAACAAATCCATTGCACGCGATAAATAAAGATAGCAATTTGCATCAAACTGGGAAACAAATTTTCTGGCGTTGTAATCTAAATAAGACTCTATCTCAAACTCTAAACCAAATGGCTTAGGCGAACGGCGTTTAGCGGAAACTCTGGCTCGGTTAAAGCGATGGCGCCATTCGGATGCCGAGCGATACGACATCAGACCTAGTTTTCTTGCCAGTACCATCCCACAACTAGGTTCGTCATCCATAGGATAGTCACCCTCGTCCCAATTTGGATCGCAGCGTATAATTTCTCGTTGCAGCGAGCGCACCGCAATAGTAAAAGGTAATGCTCTAGCCGCAGCAGAAATGCAAACAAAGTAATCCAACTCTTCCGGATACTGCAACGCATAAGCCAAAGCACTCATCCCTCCCATAGAAGCACCAACCACCGCAAATAAATGATCTATTCCCAGATCATTCAGCGCATGGTGCGCGGACTTAGCGATATCTTCTATACTCAGTTCGGGAAAACCAATACCGTATACTTCACCGGTCTGTGGATTGATCGATCTCGGCGATGTGGAACCGAAACAACTGCCTAATGAATTAACGCAGATTACATAAAAGTGGTTGGTGTCTATGGGCTTATTCGGACCGACCATAAACTCCCACCATCCGCTGGATGTATCCTCAGACGACGAGCAGGCGTGTGCAGTCGGCGACAAGCCAGTGAATAGCAATACGACATTGTCATGATTAGGCGACAACTCACCCCACGCTTCGTAGGCAATTTGCACCTCAGGCAATCGTCCACCTCGGTACATTAAAAAGTCGCTGGTTCCGTAATCACCAGACAATTTGATATACTTCGTTGCCGGAGGAGTATAAACTGCGTTTTCTTCCATCGTTATTTATTTTTTATCTTGCGTTATGCAGAGTTTTTGAGCATCATCACTAATTCTGCCTGCATGTTTTTATAGAGCTTACATAAATGATTGCGAGCAAACCCACCCCTAGCATAATCAGTTTAGTAAATTGCGTTTCCATGAATAAAAACGCAGACGAGGAGAACGCTATTGCCAAGATCAAAATGAATAAAATCTTATGCTTGAGCTCCAGGCATTTATCACGCTCCCATTTAAGTATCGCCGGCCCCACATGGCGATTCTCTACGAGTAGCTTGCGAAATCTGGGCGAAGTACGTGCATAGCAGGCTGCGGCGATCACCAAAAAAGGAGAGGTTGGAATTACTGGCAGCAGTAATGCGATTAACCCGAATAACAAAGAGAGATGCCCGATGAGCAAAATGAACCAGCTTTTGATTGACCGATTGTCCATCGTAGTTTGCATTTCATTCATGATGCAATGCGATGCGTTTTAATAAATCCTCCATTTCAGGCTGTTTACCAACATAGTCGCATATCTGCATGTTGATATGCGGATAACGGTCGCGTTGCTCGGCTACTATGCCGGGAATGTCTTCGGCAATATGCTTGCCTGCTGCTAAAAAATAAGGCAGCAAGGTTATCTCGCTGATGCCGTCGGCGGCACATCGTTGTATGCCGTCGGCTATCGAAGGCTCGCTAAGTTCCAAAAACACGCAATCTACACGATCAAAATGTGTCTTTATCTTGGCTCTTAATCTATCTGTCAAACTACGGATTTCATCGTTTGAATATTGACGGTTGCTACCGTGCGCAATAAGTAAAAGTGCTTTCATGGTTTCCTGAATAATGATAAAATTAGTTCATTATATTATAATCCCTTGAACAATGGCACACCGAAAAATATACGCTTATCTATTTATCCTAGTAATGACACTCACGCTCAACGGCTGCAGTGGAGACAAAGTCAAAAACCTTGCTAAAAGCGATATAGACATAGCCTCCGACACCGTAGTCAAAAGTCTGGACGATTACATCGGGCGATTGGCACATGAGTTATATAGAACAAACCCTAAAGAATTAGCTAAATCACCAGGCATCGGCTTGAAACAACGTCTCAATCAAATCGTCGATTATCCCGTTGAAGTCGCCTACAAAGAAATTGACAACAAACAGCAAATTAAAGCGATTGAACTGGCGTTGGACAACTCTTACGAAGGCGATAGAGTCTTTGCTTTGATGATTGGCATTAGTAGCATGATCCGCAATTCATACGACAACCAACGTGAATTTTTTCTCTTTGACACCATAGATCCTCAAAAACTATACAACAGCAGTTATAACTTGCAACTATTAAAACAAAAATTAGCAAACATGTCTTCGCAGTTACTCGATATAGATGCGAATTACGGTGAAGCCAACAACGTCTATGCCTTAATAGAAAAAATCAGCACCACCCAAGATCTGATGTCGCGTATTATTTCTGATAAAACCAGTCGAATAATCAACAAAACCTTGATCGGTACCGCAACCGCTTTCATCCCTATCATATAAATAGAACTGCCGATTGAGCCAGTAGGTCAATCGGCGTGACGTTGTGCAGAACCTCAGCATGGTTGCTTGTCGTACATTATCCTTCGTACGCCATCCAATTTATGGAAACCAAAACCAAGTGGCGCAAGCGGTTCTGTTGGTGCAGAACGGTACTTTAGGGAGGGCATGTTAGCCCTCCCCTACAGGTGGTTATCATAAATTTGATGGCACAAGTGGTTAAGTTTATGCAGCGGGTTATACCGGGTTGTCTATCTCTATGAAACGGTGATCAATCTGAAAATGCTCGGCTAGATGTTTGCCTAGGGCCTGCACTCCGTAGCGTTCGGTAGCATGGTGGCCAGCAGCATAGTAATGTATGCCCTCTTCCCTAGCGGTATGCACCGTCCTCTCGGATATCTCGCCGCTGATATAAGCATCCAAACCCAAGCGTGCAGCATCCTCTATGCAGTCTTGTGCAGCACCAGTGCAAAGTCCCACAGTTTCAATTTGCGAGCTACCGCCGGCTATCAGTTGCGGTGGTCTAGACAAAACCTGCTCTATCTTTTTTGCTAAGGCATCGGCACTGCACGTTGGCACGGTTCCATACCTTGCCAACGGTATACCACCGAAATCACCAAAGCTACCTTCCAAGGTAATGCCCAATCTTTCTGCCAGTTGTATGTTGTTGCCGACTTCGTCGTGGGCATCCAAAGGAATATGGTAAGCGAGCAATCCAATATCGTTCTTTAGTAGAGTGCGCAGTCGCTTTGCTTTCATCCCAAGTATCACAGGATTTTCGTTGCGCCAGAAATAACCATGATGCACCAACAATGCATCACCGTCATCCTCTATCGTAGCGTCTATCAAGGCTTGCGAGGCGGTAACCCCTGATATGATGCAGCGAATAGTACGCGTGCTGTCGACCTGTAAACCGTTCGGGGCATAATCCTTGAAGCGTTCTACCTGCAAGTAGCGATCTGCGTAATCTGCAATATCTTTCAGCGAAGTCATTGTTCAACCATACGGCTTCGTGCAGCGGCGGCGTGAGCATACAAACCTTCGGCAGTAGCAAGTGGTTCGGCAATCTCGGCTAGATGCGCCGCAGCTTTTGCATTGCATTGCACGATGCTCGTGCGTTTTTGGAAATCATAGACACCCAATGGAGATGAGAAACGGGCACTACCGCCAGTAGGCAACACATGGTTTGAACCTGCACAATAGTCCCCCAACACTTCGCAACTATAGGAACCTATGAAAACTGCCCCAGCATTTTTTATGTGGTCTATCCATTGCTCGGCATTATCCATCGCAAGTTCTAAATGTTCAGGGGCAATCGCATTGGCTATTTGTATCGCTTGTTGCAAATCGGCAACCTTGACCAGCAAGCCGTTATTATTGAGCGCAGCCTCTATCACTGCATTACGCTCCATCGTCGGTAGCAAACGCTCTATTTCGGAGTGCACTTGAGCCAAATAATCTGCATCAGGGCATAGCAGTATCGCACGCGCCCGTTCATCATGTTCGGCTTGCGAAAACAAATCTAATGCAAGCCAAGAGGCTTGCGTAGTGCCGTCGGCGACGATCAAAATCTCGGAGGGCCCGGCAACCATGTCTATACCTACTCTGCCGAATACTTGACGTTTGGCTTCGTTGACATAGGCGTTTCCAGGACCGACAATTTTAGAGACTGGGGCAATCGTTTGGGTACCATAAGCAAGCGCGGCAATCGCTTGCGCACCACCAATGGTATACGCTTCGTCTATTTGCATCAACTCCAACGCATACATCAATAACGGGTTGAGGTGACCACCGGGTGCAGGCAGCATTGCCACGATACGCTCCACACCGGCGACTTGGGCAGGAATCGCGTTCATCAAAAGCGATGATGGATATGCAGCCTTACCACCCGGTATATAAAGACCGACTGCATCTACTGCTCCGATTTTTTGTCCCAAGCGCACACCAATTTCGTCAACGAATTCCCAATCTTGCCCAAGCTGTTTTTCGGCATAGCGGCGGATACGCTCGGCCGCTTTGTTGAGTGCATCAGACCATTCAGGTAACACGCTTTGGGCAAGTTGCGATCTCTGCTCTGCAGAAATGCGCAAAGCCGATACTGATTCGGCTTTGATTTGATCAAATTGCTCAGTGTAGTCTAGTATTGCTTCATCGCCGCGATCACGAACATCGTTGATGATAGAGCGCACCAAACTTTCAATATCGCTACCGATAATCCGCGCGTGTTCTATATATTTTTCAATCTGCTCGTTGAAGTCTGCGTCGGAAGCATCCAGCTGTTGCAGAGCTAGTGTCATTAGGCCGGTCCTGTTTGTACTGCCGAGGCAAGTATCTCCAATACCTTTGTGGTGTCTTCCCAACCCATGCACGCATCAGTAATGCTTTGCCCGTAGACTAATCCTTCTCTGTCAAGCGTACCGTCCGAATTAAATCTGAGGTCTTGCCGACCTTCTACCAGATGACTCTCTATCATCACCCCCATGATACGTTGTTCACCTGCTCGTAATTGCTGGGCAACAGCTTCGGCAACTATCGGTTGTTGCTCAAATTGCTTGTTGCTGTTGGCGTGGCTAAAATCAATCATCACTTTTTCGGTTTGTTTGCTTTTGGCAAGCAAAGCTGCCGCGCGTTCAACACTATCGCTATCGTAATTGGTTTTACCACCTCCGCCGCGCATGATGATATGGCAATCACTATTGCCGGCTGTTGAAAAAATAGCCGAGTGCCCGCCTTTGGTTACCGAGAAAAAGTGATGTGGTTGCGATGCTGAGCGCATTGCGTCTACGGCTATTTGTATGTTGCCATGAGTGCCGTTTTTGAATCCAACCGGACAAGATAAACCGGATGCCAATTCGCGATGGGTTTGGCTCTCTGTAGTACGCGCACCTATCGCTCCCCAGGCGATTAAATCCGATATATATTGCGGGCTAATCAAATCTAGATATTCGGTCGCCGCCGATACACCTTTGGTATTCAAATCCAGCAAAAGCTGGCGGGCAACTTTCACACCCTTATTAATATGAAAACTATTGTCTAAATCAGGGTCGTTGATCAAGCCCTTCCAGCCCACCGTGGTGCGCGGTTTTTCAAAATACACACGCATTACTATGTGTAGCTTATCCTTGTGCTGTTCTATCAAAGGTTGCAGACGGTCGGCGTATTCAAGTGCCGCTTTGGTGTCGTGCACTGAGCAGGGTCCTGCGATTACAAGTAGGCGAGGATCTTTGCCGTGCAGGATATTTTTAATCGCCAAGCGAGAATTATAAACACATTCAGATACCGCTTCGGTAATCGGCAAGCGGCTGGTTAAATCTTGCGGAGCAACAAGATCTTTAATCTCTTTTATTCGTAAATCGTCTGTTTGGTATTTCATTTGCATTATTGTAGCCTATCCATACAAATCATAGAAACTTTGTCGTTTGAAAAAGTGGTATTCCTCTCCTTTGGAGGAGTGGCAGGCGCAGCCTGACGAGGTGGTTTTTTTGCGTACCACTATTTAGGACAAGCCTTAGGTTGTCCGACCTACATACCCATGTTAAGGTTCTGCACAATGTTACGCCGTTTGTGCAACCGCAACAAACGGCGGTTCTATTTTTGAACAGTCTCATGTTTGCAAGTAGCCTTAGATGCAGTCGGTTATTTTTTTGATTATCTCTTTCATGCTTTGATCTTTCATTTTCATTGAGGTTTTGTTTGCAATCAATCGGGCACTGATGTCTTTGATTTTTTCAAACTCTTTCAAGCCGTTCGCAGCAAGGGTTTTGCCAGTATCCACCAAATCAACTATTAAATCAGAAAGTCCTAAAACTGGTGCCATTTCCATTGAACCGTATAACTTTATGATGCTGACTTGACGATTGTACTCGGCAAAATATCGTTTTGTCGAAACACAATACTTGGTTGCAATTCGCGGACGGTACTTAGGTTGTAGCTCAGGTAGACCGGCTACCGACAGACGGCATTTTGCAATACCTAAATCGCATAACTCATAGATGCTGTTACTCTCTTCTTCCATCAACATATCCTTGCCAACTATGCCGAGATCGGCGGCTCCGTATTCTACATAGGTAACCACATCGGCAGCGCGCAGTACCACAAATTCCATCTTTTGGTCTTTGCTTAACAATATCAATTTGCGCTCGTCCTCAGGACTGCTTTGTAAGCCTAAACCAGCACGATCGAGCAACGGCAACGTAGCCTTAAGCAGACGCCCCTTTGCTAAGGCAATTCTAAGTGCAGTCATGTTCTCCTTCGGTTTATGAAACGCGATTGATAACAGCCCCCAGTCGTGCGAGCTTCTCTTCTATATGTTCATAGCCCCTATCTATGTGATAGATACGATCTACTGTGGTCTCTCCTTCGGCAACCAAGCCGGCAAGAATCAGCGATGCCGATGCTCTTAGGTCGGTTGCCATCACTTGTGCGCCTAATAATTTGTCGCAGCCTTTGATGTATGCCGAATTGCCACGCACCTTAATATCCGCACCCATACGCTGCATTTCCTGAACATGCATAAAACGATTTTCAAAGACCGTTTCGGTGACAATGCTATTACCTTCTGCCATCATGTTCAGACTCGTGAATTGGGCTTGCATATCGGTGGGAAAATCTGGATACGGTGCAGTTTTTATATCAACACTCTTGGGACGCTTACCGTGCATATCCAATTCTATATAGCTATCCCCAGTGTTTATTTCGGCACCGCACTGCTCAAGTTTGTCCAAAATTGCACTGAGTATTGTAGCGGTAATTTTTTCAATTCTGATCTTGCCGCCAGTAGCAGCTGCACCGACTAAGAAAGTGCCTGCCTCTATGCGGTCGGGTAGCACACTGAAGTCACATCCACTGAGAGTCTGACGACCGCGAACAGTGAGGGTGTCGGTGCCTTCACCTTCTATATCTGCCCCCATCTTGCGTAGGCAAACCGCCAAATCAACGACTTCCGGTTCGCGTGCGGCATTGCTTATGGTGGTAACACCTTTTGCCAAAGTTGCAGCCATCAGCAAGTTTTCGGTACCGGTTACCGTAATGCTGGGTAAAACGATATCGGCACCTTTAAGGTGAGATGCACTCGCTTCTATATAACCGTTGCTTATCTTTATACGCGCCCCCATCTTGCGCAAACCGTTCAAGTGTATATCCACTGGTCGTGAACCTATAGCACAACCACCGGGTAGTGATACTTTGGCACGACCATAGCGCGCCAGCATAGGACCCAAAACCAAGATAGAAGCACGCATCGTCTTGACGACTTCATAAGGTGCATAATATTCTTGTATTGTGCCGGCACTGACTTTGATATTCATAGACTCATCGACAAGAATTGATATACCCATCTGACGCAATAAGCTGATGGTTGTAGTTACATCGTGCAGATGCGGAACATTGCTGATATAGACACCGTCGTCGGTGAGCAAAGTTGCCGCCAGTACCGGCAACACTGCGTTTTTAGCCCCCGAAATTTTGATAGCACCTTGCAACGGCTGCTTGCGCCCTTGTATATATAATTTTTGCATAAATAACCAATTAGGTGGGTGTTCTAAAGACCCTCGGCATCTCGCCTCAGGCGTGCTATCAATGCATCCAAGCCTTTATCTTTAATCTCCAGATCATAGTTCTGCCTAAACTGTTTACCCACACCTAAACCGTCTACTATCAAATCAAAAATCACCCATTTGTCTTCCTTGAATAGCATCGCATAGTTAATGGAAACAGGTGCTTGCCCACCAACAAAGAATAGCATCGTTTTTACTATTTGATAACGCGCCTGCTTCACAGTCTCAGGCATTGGATAATCTATCTTCTCTACTTTAGAGAGTAGCAACAGAGATTTTCCATAGCTACGCACCATTGACTTATGCAGAGCCTCTTTGAACGATTGGCGTTGTGTCGTAGAAGCACTACTCCAGTGAGAACCCAAAGTTAACTTGGCAAACAATTCCATATCAACGTTACCGAGTATACGCTGATCTATCAGATCATATAGTTTTTCGGTATCATCTTGATACATGGCTTTGTTGGTTTTGACTTCGAAGACAACACCGTCCACCAAAAGTGATAAAAAGTCTCTTGCATCCTCATAACTTTGAGCGAACACGGGTTGTGAGAATGTAAATATACTTGTCAACAAGAAAAATATTGCATTCCGCCTAACGCGTCTGAAAAATGTATCGTAATAATTCATAAGAGGCATTATATATGATAATGGTCTGTTCTACCGAATAAACCATGCTTAGGAAGCAATGTTCAAATGATGAAATCAGTGAGCCTCGAGTATGTTATAATTATCAAATTCATTCGGTTAATGATATAAATAAATACCGACCGAATTATAAAATTGAATTGACCCAAGCGCATTCATCCAAGATGGATGCCGCTTGTAACAGATTTACCGATTATTTATAGGACTTTGTGCACATGTTGAATTTAGTGGGAATACTACTTATCAAAAATTTAGAAATGCGAATTAGGTGTTCGTACGCCCTCTTGCACAGATTCGTAATGTACCGCACCATGTGTTTGTCCCGTACGAGAACAAGAGTTGATAATGAAAAGAATTTTAGTCAATGGAACGCAACAGGAAGAGTTGCGTGTTGCCATAGTAGATGGTCAGAAATTATACAATCTGGATATCGAGGCGGCAACTAAGAGACAGAAAAAAGGAAATATATATAAAGGTGTTATTGCTTCTATAGCACCAAGCTTAAATGCAGTCTTCGTAGACTACGGCGGCACACGCCAAGGGTTCCTACCTACTAAGGAGATATGCCCTCGGTATTTTACCGCTGATTTTAAGGGTCCTATTCGCAAGCAGGTTGTACACAAACTAGTTGAAGAGGGACAAGAAATCATCGTACAGATTGTCCGCGAAGAAATATCAAACAAGGGAGCTTCTCTCAGTACTTATGTAAGTTTGAGCGGACTTTATATGGTTTTATTACCCGACAAACCTCGCACGCACGGCATATCACAGCGTATTTCCGGAACTGACCGCCAACGGATGTTTGATATAAGCCGTCAACTTGTCACAGAAAAAAATGAAGGCTTGATCCTGCGCACTGCCTGCTTGAATGCCGAGAAAAGAGACTTACAAAAGAATCTTGATTATTTACGTTATCTATGGAAACAAATACTAAAAACCTCTAGCCAACGCCCGGCACCTTTTTTAATTTACAAAGAAGCTAATATCGTGTTGCAAGCTATACAAAACAACCTAGGTTCAAACATAGACGAAATCATTATAGACAACCAAGAAATCTATGAAGAAACCAGAGAATTCGTATCTATGGTATTACCAAGATACAAGAAGAAACTAAAGTTATACAGCGGCGATATCCCATTGTTTAACCGCATGCATATAGAAACACAAATTGAAACTTTGTATCAGCGCGAAATAGAATTACCATCCGGAGGAGCTATCGTTTTTGATCACACTGAGGCACTGACCAGTATAGATATTAATTCAGCACGCTCAACACGACAACAAGATTTGGAAGAAACCGCATTGAAAACAAACCTGGAAGCAGCTGAAGAAATTGCCCGACAATTACGTCTGCGAGACTTGGGAGGATTATTGGTAATAGATTTTATAGATATGAAACCACATCAGAATAGGCGTAAAGTGGAAGAGCGTCTGCGAAGTTTATTGAGAACCGATCGCGCTCGGACAAGATTGGGGCGCATATCTGATTTCGGTCTATTAGAAATGTCTCGCCAGCGTCTACGCCCTTCCCTACAAAACGAGAGTGAGATAATATGCCCTCGTTGCTATGGGCGCGGCTTTATAAGAACTGTAAAATCCTGTGCCTTAGTGGTGTTACGTTTAGTAGAAGGAGAGGCCGGCAAACCCCAAACTTCACATGTTGTAGGTCAGGTACCTAATGAAGTTAATCAATTCTTAATCGGCGAGAAGAGCACTGAATTGAAAGAAATAGAAAAACGCCACGACGTAAAGGTAACCATAAACTCCGACTCGCAAATCGAAACCCCTCATTATAAAATCATGCGCTACAGGGAAAATGGTATCGGATACAACAACGAGCCGGCATCCATACGCTCGTCGTTACACGAAAATAACTTGTTTGAAAAACAAAGCCAAACAGATAAGGTATTAGAAAAGGAAACAGCCGCTATCCCAACCGTGATTGCGATGGAGAAAGCGGCATTATCCGAGATCCTCGGAAGCTGGTGGAAAAAATTAACATCTTTATTCGCAGCTAAGGAAGTGCCGAACAAACAACGCCGCACGACATATAGAAAACAGAGCAGACGTTTTGATGGCAAATCCCGAAGTTCAACCACAAGTCACAGTCAATACCAAAATCACAGCCAATACCAAAAAACGCAAACGCGTCATTCAAGCAAAAGACGGTCGAGTTATAAAAAACCTGTACAAACAGAAACCGATTCACACCCAAGGCAAAGTAGCACACACCAGCAAAACTTTAGGAATAAAACAAAACCTAGCTCGTCTCAGGGAAAATACGAACAACGTCGGAGGTCTAAGGTGCATTATAAAACTAGTCGCAACCGAGCTACATCATCCGAACGCCGTAGCTATACGAGAGACGACTCTGTTGAAAAAACATCCCGGCAAACCTTTCCTCATAGCGATAGGAATACTCGGCATCCCGATAAATCGCAGACGGTTAAAACAGCCAGCGACTCTATCAAAGAAACATCGCCACGAACTTCTCATCGCAGCGATGCAAATACTCGACCTTCGGATAAACCACAAACGGTTAAAAAAGCTTTTAAGCCCGATAATATGTTTAAGCCTAAACCACCTCACATTAAAGATGGAAAATCTAAGCTGATACAAATAGAAACCAAAACCAAGACCAAAACCGAAGACAACTCAAAGTGAAGATTCATTTATCTAATACACTGAGCGGCACTAAGGAAGTATTTGAACCTCATCGCCCCGACCAAGTGCTGATGTATGTCTGCGGACCCACGGTCTATAACTATATACATATCGGCAATGCACGACCTATCGTTACATTTGATTTATTGTACCGATTACTCAAAAAACAATACAAAGAAGTGACCTATGTGCGCAATATCACCGATATAGACGATAAAATCATCAATGCAGCGGATGCCGAAAACATAACGGTAGATGCTCTAACCCAACGCTATACAGAAGCGTTCCATCACGATATAAATAGCTTAAACGTCTTGCCACCGGATACTGAGCCGCGCGCAACCGAACATATCGCCGATATGCAGAAAATGATTGAAAAGCTATTGCAAAAAGGACACGCTTATGAAGCCGAAGGACATGTATTATTTGAGATAGCGACTGCCGAAAATTACGGCTGCCTATCGCACCAAAGTTTGAACGAAATCGTAGAGGGGGCACGAGTGGAAGTAGCATCGTATAAAAAGAACCCGTCCGATTTTGTTTTATGGAAACCGTCAACACCCGAACAAGTCGGTTGGGATAGTCCTTGGGGACGAGGCCGACCTGGCTGGCACTTGGAATGTTCGGTGATGATTGAGGCTCTGCTAGGAGACACCATAGACATTCACGGCGGTGGCATGGATTTGGTTTTTCCTCATCACGAAAATGAAATTGCTCAAAGCGAGTGCGCACACGACGGCAAACAATTCGTACGTTATTGGATGCACAACGGCTATATCACCGTCAAAGGCGACAAGATGGCAAAGTCGGTAGGCAATTTTGTCACTCTGCGCGATGTGCTACAGAATTTTCACGGTGAATGTGTGCGTTTGGCATTGATGAGCGTTCATTATAAGAAACCTTTGGATTGGACACCTGATGCTTTGCAGCAGGCTCACAATAATCTAGACAAATGGTATCGCTTGTTGCTCTCAACCCAGCCACAACCGGCATCTGTGGATGCTAAAGTTAGCGAAGCACTAGCCGACGACTTAAACACGCCTTTGGCAATCGCAGAGTTACATCGTTTGGCAAGCGAGGTTAGCGGTGCTTCGGAGTCCGAGCGCGATGCCAAGGCTGCGGTGTTGCGAGCCTCGGCTAATTTCGTGGGTTTATTACACGAGGAGCCTCGTCAATGGTTGCGCTGGCAAGCACCGACTAAGGCAGCCGCAAAGCAAATATCTGAACAAGAAATAGAAGCGTTGATTGCCAAGAGAAATCAAGCTCGTAGCAATAAAGATTTTGCAACCGCCGACGAGATACGGGATAATCTAAACGCTGCCGGCATCGTTTTAGAAGACAGCGGTTCCGGCACCCAATGGTTGCGACAATGAAAATAATCAATGCGCTAGTCGGCAAACCACTTTTGTTGTTAATCAAAGCCTATCGCTATCTAATATCGCCACTACTCGCATCGCACTGCCGCTTTCACCCGAGCTGCTCGGAATATGCGCTTGAGGCAATTGAACTGCACGGTGCGATTAAAGGGGGATGGCTCACTATCAAACGCCTGCTACGCTGTCATCCATTCGCACAGGGTGGCTTGGATCCGGTTCCTCCACCCGATAAGCGAGCATGATAAAATAGTTTTTTGAGACACCCTGATAAACGCAAAGCCGAGGAAATATCATGACCGATACACAGGATTACAGTTTTGCCGAACGCAAAAACGTAGAGCAAGTTGAAGAAGGAACCGACTTGGCTCCTAAATTCAATGCCGACGGACTAGTCCCGGTAATCACCAGCGACCATAAAAGCGGCGAAATACTCATGCACGGCTATATGAATAAAGAAGCCCTGCTGAAGACGATTGAACACGGCGAGGCATATTACTGGAGCCGTAGCCGGCAATGCCTATGGCACAAAGGAGACGTGAGCGGGCTGGTTCAGAAAGTCAAGCAACTACTGATTGACGACGATCAAGATGCGCTGTGGATGCGTGTAGAAGTCGTCGGCGATGCAAGCTGTCATGTTGGATATCGCTCTTGCTTTTATAGAGAAATCCCCTTGGGTGCATATTTACCTGAAAAACCCAAACTGAAATTCACCGAAAAGCACAAAGCCTTTGACCCCGATGTGGTCTATCACAACCAACCGAACCCTACGGTTTTGTAGCTGAAGCGTATATATAATGATACTGTTGAAAAAGTATTTCATGCACCGTAGGGGAAAGCCATTCCCCTCCTTTGGAGGGGTGGCAGGCGAAGCCTGACGGGGTGGTTGTGGCGTGTCTGTACAACTTTATGACAACCACCTGTAGGGGAGAGTATTGCATGTTGCAATGAATACGCTGCCCACCATCTTAGAGTTCTGCACAAAGTCACGCCGATTGACCTACTGGTTCAATCGGCGATTCAATATGCCCTCCCTAAAGTACCGTTCTGCACTACTGCAACCGCTTGCGCCATTTGGTTTTGGTCTCCATAAATTGGATGGCGTACGACTTTATCTGTGCAGACGCAACGTGTTTCGGGAGGGCATGTTAGCCCTCCCCTACGGTGCAAGGATACTTTTTCAATAGCTCTATAACGCGTTGAGTTGATATATGGCACAGAAAAAAGTCGTGGTCAACGACAAGATGCAGAGAAATTACACCTATTACTTGGTAGAACCCATAGGTCGTAATTTTGAGGAGGATTTCAAGCCACAACTCAGCCCAAAAGAATTGCTTAAATTGGGGATTTTCGGTGGCAAGTATATGTGTGATTGCCAAGACGAATTTCCGCATACTTGGTTCAAGGATGCCAAACTCGCATTATTACATAGAGACCCTGCATTAAATTATTTCAAAGTGGATGCTTCGTTGCCGTTGCGAGAATGGCAAAGGAAAGGTTGGATTTATCCTTATGACCCGCGCGGTTGGTTTCAATGGTATTGCCGTTATTATATGGGGCGGCGTATTCCTTCAGAAGATACTAGACAGATTAAACGGTGGCGTGCAATCAAACGGCATGTGGGTGCTATCAAAAAATATTGTAGACGCGGCGATATAAATTGTCGCCCTCGACAACGACAGGCATTGTTGCATTGGGCTTACGATTCTAGAAAGTTATAGCTGAGTACTTGCATAAATCTGGGGCTGTTGAAAAAGTATCGTCATTGTCCAAACGTAACCGCTTGCGCCATTGAATTTATGTTAACCAATTGTAGGGGAGGGCTAACATGCCCTCCCTAAAGTATTGTACTTGCACCGTCTCAACCGCTTTGCGCTACATAATCATGCAAACCATCCGAGCGTGTCGTATCTGCACGATTCCAACCACCCGCGCCATCTGTATGGTTACCCGTAAACGAGATGGATGAATGGATTGATTGTGCAAACGCAACGCGTTAGGGAGGGCATGTGGGACTGTTGAAAAATAGAACCGCCGTTTGTTGCAGTAGCACAAACGGCGTGACTTTGTGCAGAACCTTTGCAACCACCCCGTCAGGCTTCGCCTGCCACCCCTCCAAAGGAGGGGAATGTACTAATGCAGACACTTTTTCAACAGCCCCATGTTAGCCCTCCCCTACGGTGCATGAAATACTTTTTTAGTCTCAAACTGTGTGTGGTCTAAAAACCGGCTTTCTTGTACCAGTGGCTTGCCAGTTCGCTATTTCTAGGCACCAAAGTGCCCTCCTCGTAGATCATCGCCAGCGTCGTTTGAGATCCCGCTAAACCTTGCTCCGCCGCTTTGCTAAACCATTCAACCGCTTTCTCACCATTGCGTGCTACACATTCGCCCTGCATATACATAAAACCTAGACCATGTTGCGCCAAGGCATGTCCCTGCTCCGCCGCTGCAGACATCATACGCAATGCTTCATTCTCGTTTGCATGTACGCCGAGACCGTTTTGATAAATAATCGCACAGCGATACATCGCCTCGGCGTTACCTTTGTCGGTCAACGGACTGAGTATTTTGATCGCTCTGGCAAAGTGCTTAGCTTCAAAGGCAGCCAGTCCACTCGCCAGCGTAATATCGTCGTCGCTAAAATCGTTATCGCTCATCGTGTTAACTCAGTAGGCACGAGTTTCATTGAATATCTGCGTATCGGTCAAACACCTTCTTTCTTCGCCGGGATGACGTGCTTATAGTTAATCCCCATCATTAATATAGACAGGCTTGCAACATAGATAGACGAATAGGTGCCGATGATAACTCCGACTATCAAAGCGACGGTAAAGCCAGTTAAAATCTCGCCGCCGAATATAAACAAAGCGATAAGCACCAAAAGCGTAGTCAACGAAGTAATCAAGGTGCGAGCCAGTGTCAGATTGATGGACTTGTTGATGACTTTCTCAGCAGCATCTTTGAATTTGATGAAACTCTCGCGAACTCTATCATAGATGACGATCGTATCGTTCAATGAATAACCTATTACCGCGAGTATCGCAGCAAGCACTGGCAAATTAAATTCTATGCCCGACAAAGAAAAGAAACCCAGCGTAATCAATACATCGTGGACTAACGCAATAATTGCGCCGATGGCAAAGCGATATTCAAAGCGGAAAGCAACATAGATTAATATGCCCAGCAAAGCATAGAGAACGGCAAAACCACCGTCCTCGCGAAGCTCCTCGCCTATCTGCGGTCCCACAAACTCAACCCGTCGTACTTCGGCTTGTTGTTGCTGCGATAGTGCTTCCAGAATCTGTGTGCTCAGTTCGCTCTGCGAGACATCAGTGCGCGGAGCCAATCGTATCAACACATCTTTTGTGGTGCCGAAATGCTGTAGCTGTGCGTCTTCAAAGCCGGCATCGTCAAGCTGCTTGCGAATGCTCGTCAAGTCGGCAACTTGCTGATAGCCTACTTCTACCAAAGTGCCACCAGTGAAATCTATGCCGAAGTTTAATCCTCGAAAGGCCAAGGAGGCTATGCTCAGGACTATCAGTACTGCCGAGACGATCACTGCCGCATTGCGATACTTCATAAACTCTAGGTTGCTTTGTTTGATAATCTGCATGGCTTGATTAAATTGCGATTTCCTTAAGTCTGCGATTGCCGTACATCAGATTGACCAGGGCGCGAGTGCCGAAAATGGCAGTGAACATAGAACACATGATGCCAATGGATAAGGTCACCGAAAAGCCCTTGATAGGACCGCTACCGAAAACAAACAACACTATTGCAGCAATCAAAGTTGTGATATTGGCATCGGCAATCGTCGATAGTGCTTGTCTATAGCCGTTGTCTATACTCGCCTGTATGCTACTGCCAGCGTGTAGCTCTTGGCGTATGCGTTCAAAAATCAGTACATTTGCATCCACCGCCATACCGACGGTCAATACAATGCCGACGATGCCCGGTAACGTCAATGTCGCACCAGGTATCAAGGACATAATTGCGGTAATGAGTAGCAGATTAAGCACCAAAGCCATGTTCGCAAACACTCCGAAAACACGGTAATAAACTATCATAAACAAAATAACCAGTATAAAACCCAGGACTATCGCATTCATTCCCTGATCTATGTTTTGTTGCCCTAAGCTAGGTCCTACGGTACGTTCCTCTATAATCTCTATCGGTGCTGCCAACGCACCGGCACGCAACAATAACGCCAGCTTGCGCGCTGCTTGAGGCGAATCCAATCCAGTGATGTGAAATCGTTTGCCGAGTTGGGCTTGGATGCGCGCCACACTAATGACCTCCTCAGTTGTCTTGGTTCTGCGCTTGAGTTCGCCATTGTCGTCGCGAAAGGTGAAGCTTTTGTTTTCTATAAAGACAACCGCCATCAGACGTTTGATATTCTGTCCGGTAACACGACTAAAGATACGCGACCCTTGCCCGTCCAGCGTGATATTGACATCCGGTTGCCCGGTCTCAGGATCCAAACCAGAAGACGCATCAACAATATGTTCACCGCTCAGTATCACCTCTCGTTTGAGTAATACGGGTTCGGTGCCTTCGTATAGTAGCTCAGTGCCCGCCGGAATACGCCGGTTCTGTGCGACGCGTGCTGCATCGTATTGTTCTGCAACCATACGAAATTCCAGAGTGGCAGTGGCACCCAAAATCTCTTTGGCTTGAGTCGGATCTTGCACGCCAGGCAGCTGGACGGCGATGCGGTCTACACCTTGCCGTGCGATGCTCGGTTCGGCAACACCCAGTTCGTTGACTCTCTTTCTGAGCGTTAAGACATTTTGTTGCACCGCAAAATCTTGTATCGATCTAATCTCGTCTCGACTAATCGTGAGGTCAAGCATTGCCCTACCGTCTTGCTCGTAACTTTCGTTCGAAAAGACCAGCGGCATCTCTGAGCGCACCTGCTCCCAAGCTGCATCGCGGGTCGCCTCATCTGAGAATTGTATTTTCAAAGTTCGGTCGTCTACATCAAACTCGGTATAGCGCAATCGTTCTTCTCGGAGCATGCCACGAATTGCATCTCTATAACTGATCATCGCCTTATCAAGTGCCGCCTTTACGTCAACCTGTAGCAGAAAATAAACACCGCCGCGCAAGTCCAAGCCCAGATTCATAGGGGTCGCATCAAAATCCCGTAGCCACTGTGGTGTTGCAGCCGCTAAATTCAATGCAGTGATATAACTGGTGCCCATTAGCTCACGCAGACTTTCGGCAACCGACAGTTGGCTTGTGGTGTCGGCAAAGCGAATCAACAATTTGCCGTTTTCGGTGATTTCCATCTCTTTGTAGGCGACATTCTGCTTAGCCAAAAATGCTTCAACCCGCTTTTGCGTGTTTTCGGTAACCTTGACATCATCGTCGCCAGAGATTTCTATGGTCGGATCCTCTGGATACGCATTAGGCAAAGCGTAAACGATTGCAAGCGAGACCACTGCAATCAGCAGTATGTACTTCCACAAGGGATAACGATTGGGCATTATAAAACTATTGCTAGCTACTCAATGTGCCTTTGGGCAATACCGACGAAACCGAGTGCTTTTGTATTTTCAACTCCACGCCCTTCTGCACTTCTATATGCACAAAGCTGTCTTCCACTTCGGTGACCTTGCCTAAAATGCCTCCCGAAGTAGAAATCTCGTCACCTTTGGATAGAGAACTCAATAATGCCTTGTGTTCCTTATTGCGTTTGTTCTGAGGACGTATCACCAAGAAGTACATAATCAAGAAAAATATCACAACCATGAACAGCAATTCATAACCTGCTGAAGGTGCTGCCGCACCCGCATCTTGAGCGTATACGTTGTTTATGAAACCTGTCATTGAAATATAAATTGTTGCTTTTCCCGCCAGATGCTTATTATACATAGAAACCATAATTGGGATTCTCTTAAATCAATAAATTGCTAACCCTGAGTGCAAATGTCAAACATTTTCATAGGGTGGTTCACAGATATTTGCACCCATATAGACAGACTAATACAATAACAACCGTGAAATACAAAATAATAATTTTCATACTACTCGGTTTATGCACGACGGTTGATGCAGAAAAAATCGTCGTCGTTGACGATTGGCAAAGAACGATCTCGTTGGAAAACCCGGCGCGGCGTATTATCACACTGGCACCCCATTTGACGGAGTTGGTCTACTCGGCAGGTGGTGACGAGTATTTGGTTGGCGTGTCCGAACATTCCGATTATCCATCGCAAGCACTTGAACTGCCCATCGTTGCCGATTACCGTACTTTTAACCGTGAATTATTGCTTAAGCTCGCCCCCGATTTAATCCTCGTTTGGGGTGTGATGCTAAAACAACCCGTGTTTCGGAGATTGAATGACACCGGCTACAATTTTTATGTCTCTGAGCCGCGTAACTTTGAAAACATTGCAAACACACTAAAAGATGTAGGCGTATTGATAGGACAACCCGAAAAATCATCCGCGCTAGCCGATAGGTTCAAGCAAACTTTGACATCGCTGCGCAGTGCTGTCCAAACAAATCGCAAAACCGCCTATTTGTTATGGCTCAAACCTACGCTTAGCGTCAACCACACAAGCTGGATATCAAAAGCGATTAACCTTTGCGGCGGCATCAATATCTATGCAGATTTGGAACCGCAAGTCGTGCGGCTCGGCAGAGAAGCACTGCTGCTGTCAAAACCTGATTACATATTCCATAGTTTTGAATCAGGCATAGATGAAGGAACGATTGCCGACCTATTTGGAGACGAAATACCAACTCACTATATAGAATCGGATTTAATACAACGACCCTCACTACGCATCATTGAAGGTGTTGAAAAGATTTGCCGTATCTACAACCCGTAATCAAATTTGATGGGTATTATATACACCAGTCCTTTCCTAATCTTATCTACCCCTCTTGATAATTAGTTTTGTCTGCGTAAATCTCTTGCTTTGATACTTTGCATAAGTAGAAAGAGACTTTAACTCAGACTTCTTTAACCGGCTCTGTGAACTCCTCTAGTATTATTCCTCTGGAGCCTTCAGGTTATTCACCATCCTCTGTAGTATCTTTTTTAGGGGAAAAATCCATCATATATGTTTCATCATCAATTTTCATAAATTTAACTGATGTGCGACCATAGTCCTCTAAATGTTTGCGAGTGACAAATGCCCCGTCTTCCAGACCTAATCTATTCCTAAAATATTTTCCCATTATTGCATTGTTTTCTGTGCTGTGTATCGCCTTTCCATTTTTTTGCGCTCGCTTGGCTATAAAACTAAAATCGTCATCCGTCATTATAGTAAAGTAGTTTTCCCTGGGGAAATAATCACTTTTTGCAATTTCTCCCGGTATTGGTATATATGCTTGGTTTTGATCCCTGCCTTGTCGTTTTCCCCAGTTTAATCCCGCTTTCTTATGAGTTTCACCTGTTCTAGTATCAAGTAGCGACAACTCAACTTCTGGAAGCCCAGACTTTTCTTGTTTTTTGTTGCTCCGATAAAGACTAATATGATTTTCCAATAAGCTGTCGTTACAAATTATGCAGTTCCTAAAAACTGTATTGTAAAACCTCAATCCGTCATTCGCATTGGTTTTGGTCATTGCCTCTTGTTGCAGATGAGGCGAAAAACCGTTTTGCGTATAGTTCGCGCTTCCTGCATAGCATGTCGTTGCTTTGTCTTTTGTCATCCAAGTATAAATTTTTGCATGCAGTGGTATAGGTTTATATGAATAGTAACATTTAAAGTTAGTAAATTGGTTTTCTTGTATATCAACAAATGCTTTGTGTGCCGTAATTTCTATTCCATGATGCTTACTCATCCCATAAATTAAATAAATGTTTATCTCTTTATTTGTCTTTTTTTTAGATCCTCCAGGTGTCTTAATGCCATTGTAGGAGAAGCGAAGCCGCTTACTATCTTAAGGGTATCTGCGCCTAGTAATGCTGGTTGCATCAAAACAGAATCGTACAATTTATTTGTCAATAATTTCATATTAATAGAGTGTCTTTAGCTTACATATGAATATCACTTTTGGAACTGCCATACCAATTTGCTTGCGCATGCTTTCTTTTACTTCATTCCTTTCTGTTTGAGGGTGGCTTGGTTGCCGTTAGTTTTCTAAAAGCTCACTCTTATTTTTTATCACTAGTTTTTGTGGATTTTGAGGCTTATTTTTCTTCTGCAATATCTAAAAAAATACCCCAGTTCTCTCTATAAGATTCAAGAAGGCTAACTGATTTTGTTTCACCCCAATCAGATATATCGTGTACGGGAATAATATAGCAATCACCATTATCGCTGTCTACGCCAACCAATATATCACAATCATCAATGGTGTACTTATAATCTCTTTTTTCCATGTCTTTATCAAATTGTTTGCCGCTTCGAAATCCTCCCTTAAAACTGAACGAACCGTCCTTGCGAATTCCTTTTATTTGTACCTGCAATAATTTTTTTTGGCCTCCTAAATCAACCACCGCATCATATTTAGCATTGGTGACATCCACTCTTGAACAAGAAAAACCTGCCTTGATAATACGCCCAACGCCAATTAACTCATTAGCATTGCCGTTTATAGTTCTAAATATCCCAACTTCAATATTAGTTAAATTTTCAGCCCAACCCATTGCTTAATCCTTTTTCGCGAGATGGCAACATATTCGGGATTGATTTCAAACCCAATATAACGTCTATCATGTTTCTCAGCTGCCATTGCTGTAGTACCACTTCCTATAAATGGATCTAATACAACATCTCCTCTTTGGGAAGTTGTGAGTATTAACCTTTCAATCATTTCAACAGGGAATGATGCTTGGTGTTCTTTGAATGGCTTGACATTCTGATTAATAATGTCACGATGAAAGTCCATTTCTTTTGCTCTTTCATAATCAAAAAAATACTTTGGGCTTTTCACAAAATGAAAAATATGCTCATAACGAGGTAATCGTCTGTCTTTTGAGAATGAAGGGATTGCGTTGGGCTTGTGCCAAATAATATCATTACGAAGTAACCATCCCTGTTCTTGCATCCCTATTGCCACCCGAGACGGGAGCATAAGTAGCTGTTTATACTGTAGAACCTTGCCGTCTTGCTTACAAATTTTATGTTCCTTATAGTGGGTATCGGTAGAACGTGCATACTTACCTGTATTCCTAGAAAAGCCTTTGGTGCCAAAGTAAATGTCGCCGATATTTAGGTAAAAAGAACCATTGGGAGATAATGCTTGTTTTATCAAAGGAGTAAATTTTAAGAAGGCATCTACATAAGTTAAAGGATTATCCTCTCTGCCGATAGTCTCGTTGCCGTATTGTCGACATCCAAAATAAGGCGGCGATGTGATAACTAAATCAACAGAGTTCGCTTCTAGTTTTTTCAATAGCTCTATTGAGTCTCCAAGAGTTATTTTGTCAATAAATTTTTTATTTTTCATTTCATAAACTTCTGATAGGTTATACGTTTTCCAACGTTAGTACTAACCATATCAGCAAGCCTATCTACCGTATATCGCTCACAATTCCTTTCATTCAATCTAAAAATAAACTCATTAACATATCCTCCACGGTGTTTCATGCTTGAGTTATGGTATGTTCTGTTGTATCCTCGCTTCAGCAAAACCCATATACTTTCGATTCTGTTAGTATGTGTCATTCCGTTAACATATTGTTTTATCAAATAAATAATAGATCTATGCTGTCTATACGCTCTTGAGTAGGACTCGTTGTCATTTATGTATAGAGTACTATTCGACATGATATTATTCTTAATAAACGGATGTAGCATTTTTGTAGCGGCATTGCACATAAAGCCCTTTTTACCTGCCTTTGGTTTCTTGTTTTTGTGTTTGTTAATTTCTTTGCCATCAATGTGAGTTTTGTCTATCTTTGCCACACTCATCTTTACAGTAAATCTTTTGCAACATCTTGCACAAAGATGCTTAGACACTACTCGCCCCTCATTATCGCAATAAGGACAAGTTGCTTTATCAACCCAGCGTTGTTTCTCAAACAATGCTACTACTTGGTATTCGGTAACGGACCTTTCTGGCAGATCAAATAATTTTAAGGCTTTTCATGTGAGAATAATAACATAATAAAACTTTGTGCAGAATAATATATAATTCCCCTACCTAATTTTAATCGTTTTTTGTGCTTATTTGTCTCCCTCAATCAATATAAATGACCTTCCTCCCATTTTCATAAATATGCACAACCTGCATGGTACAATTACCGCTAATCTCGGAGAGATGGCCGAGTGGTCGAAGGCGCACGCTTGGAAAGCGTGTATACGGTAATCCCGTATCGAGGGTTCGAATCCCTCTCTCTCCGCCATAGCCATGGGGCTGTTGAAAAAGTGATATTCCCCTCCTTTGGAGGGGTGGCAGGCGTAGCCTGACGGGGTGGTTTTTTGTGTACCCACCATTTAGGACAAGCCTTAGCTTGTCCGACCCACATACCCATGTTATGGTTCTGCATAGCTTCACGCCGTTTGACCTACTGGTTCAAACTGCGGTTCTATTTTTCTAAAAGCAAAATAGGGTTATTTGTATTGAGGCATTAAGCAATTCTTAAGATGTAATGCACTTTTTGTTTTTCTATTTTTTGAACTAAAAAAGTTTCTAATTTAAAGTTTTTTTCTTTTGTAGCTATGTTAATTGCTTGCTCAACAGTATCATAAATGTCAATAATTTGTTCATCCTTTATAAGAGCAAATTTATTTTTCTTTTTTTGATCCTTTAATAAAGTAGGCAATTGGCTCTTGAAGAATATATAATTATTCCTTAAAAGTTTCTCTTTTTTTGTTTCCATAAATCTCCTAGTAAATCAGTTTTCATCATACTTATCATACTATGATTCGATCAAAAAAAAGAAAGAGTGTGTACGATGCCATGACATGTTGGAAAATCAGCGATTCAATAACTCTCCGCCATAGCCATCGTCTATTAATATCCCTATGCTCGGATTAACACCAACTCATTGAAGCGAACTTTCTAAAAATACTTTGACTCGCAAACGAATCGCATCAGTTGATGTCTTGACATTCAATACTACCGGTTCTGCGTTTGAATTAGCAGAAACTCCGCTGTCATCCGTCAGCTCTATTCTAATTTTCGCAGTACCCGATCGCTTGACTAAGATAGTGAATACCTGTTCTTCTCGTGTCGACACAGAATTCGGCATCACTGTGATGCTGGTAGGTGTAGATTCTATAATACTGTTGCCTTCCACGACGTTTAATGTAACCGTTAGTACATCAGCTACATCTGCATCTGATACAACCACTCTAACATCCGTACTCGCCCTACTCATAATAGATAGGGTGCTATTGTGAACTGGTAGGTCTATTGTCGGCTGATTATTCCCTAACGCATAGGTGACAACTCTAGAAAATACCGACCTTGAATGTCCTTGCCTATCCTCGTAGCTAACGGAAACTCGAAACTCCGTGCTGTCTGTTGTCGAGAGAGGCACTATATAGTTCATATCCGTACCTGCATCGGCAATATCTATCCAAGTAACACGGCTGTCTGTGCTAACTTGCCATTGATAACCTGTCACTCGACCTTCACCATCTATATCCGATGCCAAATCTATAGGCGGTGCAGTTAACATACGACCATCTTGTATGGGTGAGCCAAGTGCTGCAACCTGTCCGTTATCTATCTTTTCCAGAATAATAGATACTTGCTCACTGCTACGGCTACCCCCTTTGTCCCGTACTGTTGCCGCAAATACTAGCATACTCGTGCTATGTTTTTTGCCAACAACCTGAGCCGAGATTGGTACTTCTAGTATGGAGTTTCCTCTTTCTATACCCTTCATTACATTACGGCCACTTATCTGCTGCCAGTTGTATTTGATTTTATCTAAATTAGGATCACTTCCTTGTACCTCCAAAAACAAAACATCGCCTTCTACTATCGTTTGTGTGCTTCTTGTGATCATAACCCTAGGTGCCCAATTCGGTAAAACATAATCTGTTGAAAAGCCTGAAACCTCTCCGATACCATCGGTGATAAGAGTATTGAGTCTATAAACATTACCTGCAGCACGTGCTTTCTTGGTATTCGGCAATAAATAAGATAAAGATTTGGCTCGGCGGATATTTACGAAATCATCGCCCTGCTCTTTTTGCCATTGATGCTCCATATCTACAATACCACCATTCGCATCGTCCAGAGTGTTCCGCCCCACTAATTGCATTTTAGTAGTGTCGGCTTCAATGTCTACAGTGCCAGTGGGTTCGCTATCAACAAAAAGCATAAAACTACTTTCTGTAGTACCACCATATCTATCATTAACGCCAACGGTAATGATATGTTCATCAGTATCCTGTGAGGCATCTCCGTAACCTGGTATACCGCTAAAAGTGTTATCACTCGGGTCAAATGTGATGCCATCGTCCGAAAACGGGTCAATTGATGGCTGCAACCCTCGGGTGTAGTAAATCAAGCTATCATCATCTGCATCCAAGAAGGCATTTTGCGGAATCGCATAGCTGAAGGGCTCGCCGACTTCTGCGATTTGGTCGGTCAACCTTTGGTTCACTCTTGGGGCACTATTACCTCGTCGTGTTAAGGTAATCACATAAGATTTCGCAATGGCTCCCCTACCGCCGACCACCACTACCGTGATAACACTATCGCCGGTTTCTAAGGACACAGCATTCAAACTCTCGTTTGCCACCGGCTTACCGTTGACTGTCACCTCCTCTACATCATTGCTCGCTACCACTCTAACGGCAAGATGTTCTAGTCCCATTAATACCTGCGCACGATACTCGGTTATCTCTTGGTTAAATGCCGGGCTTAGCCGCACATTATTTGACAGACTCAATGCAATTAAACTCACATCCCTTTGCCCGGGCAATAAATCACCACAATCTGGTACCGATGTATCTTCGTTGAGGTTGATATTACTGCCGGTATGCTCACAATTTTCAACATAGCGAAGCGCAGGGTACTGTTGCGTATTGCCGAAATGCCAATGTGTCGTATCCCAACCAATATAGCGGTTGGGGTTACTCTCGTTGGGCATCGTTGCAATAGTCATATCAAGTTCGGACAGGCCGATACCACCATCACTGATTGACTGCCCCGAGGTTTCTATGTTCCAATAGCTATGCCTTACTGTGCCTTCTTCACCAACCAAACCACCGACATGTCTTTCACCTTGAACGGGACCGATAGCATAACTATTCTCGATAATGTAGCTTCCAGTCCCTGCCAATCCACCAACTTGATTGCGTCCTGTCACATTCGCTGTCGCATAACTACTCACTATATCGCCATCATTCTCCCCAACCAAGCCACCAACTCTTCTCTCTCCCGACACGCTGCCCGTGGCATAACTACCCAAAATATCACCACCAGAATTATCTCCAACCAGACCGCCTACTGAGTTGTGACCTGACACATTAACTCTCGTATAGCTATTAGATACAATGCCATCGCGCCCATTGTATCCAATCAAGCCGCCAATGTCGTTCTCTCCCTCTATCTCCCCTTCAACATAGCTGTTAGACACCGTACCGGCATTCCACCCTGTTAAACCACCAGCACCATATCTTCCTCTAATTTGTACATTGATCAACCGGACATTACGAATATGTGCATCCTCGCTCACATCACCAAACAGACCTATCCCATAAGTCTTTCTGTTGACAAACAAACTACTAATTCGGTTTTCGTTGCCGTCAAATATTGCGTTGAACTGTGATATCGGCAACCAACCTCTTCCGCTAGTCCAGCTAGACTTGTTAGAAATATTTCCATAATCGTCATCGTTTTGAAAATCAAGATTACTAGCTAACTCATAACCAATACAGTTACTAGAACAGCCGGAAAAACCAACAAAGGCTTCTAAATAGCTATCGCGATTACCTATGACATCGCTGATACCGTCACCATTCAAATCATACCGCATCGCATTGAGTTGTTGCAGATTTTTAATTTCAATCAGATTGTTACCATTGGTGTCGTAATTCATTCGGGAAACTTTCCACACCGTGATGCTATATGTTTTTATGTTGTGATCCAATGCGGTCACGGATATATCAATGATATTTTTAAGCGATGGTAACGAGACGGTATGCACATTACCACTCGCAACCGTCGTGTCGTTTATCGTAATGCTACGAACCGAATCTTCTGCGCTAACTACTATCCCTATACTAGAAGTATAGGGGGCTACTCTTGCTGTATAATTTAGGATGTCCTCATTAAACGACGGCTCTAGTGTCGTATTTTCGGACAAACTCAAAGCAATTAAATGAGCATAACGTTGCCCCGGCAATAAATCTCCACAATCAGGTTGTTCTAAGTCGTTTTGATTAAGATTCGGGTCATTGTTTGATATGTTTTCACAATGCCCAGCATAACGAACAGCAGGATATTGTTTGTTATTGCCGAAGTGCCAGTTAGCTAAATCCCAACCACTATAACGGTTTGGGCTAACTGCATTGGGTGCTGTCGGAGTAATCAACTGTGATGTGTTTAGAGATATGCCACCGTTATTCCTTGTCTGACCGCTTGTATTGCTATCCCAGTAGCTCGCAGTTATAGTTCCTGCTGAGATTGAGTGTCTAGAACAGTCACTGGGATAATCTAAATTAACACAGACATTACTCCCAACTAATCCTCCGACATATTGGGTTCCTGCAACACGACCTATGGCATAACTGTTTAATATGGCACCTAGAGGTTCATCGCTAGACAGACTTCCTGCATTATCGCCTACTAATCCTCCTACATGGGAGATCCCCAATACATCTCCCATAGCATAACTATTTGATACTTTCCCAAGAACATTATTCCCGATTAATCCACCGACTTTTTGTACTCCCGACACATTACCCTTTGCATAGCTATTTATAGCATCACCTCGTCCAATTAGCCCTCCAACTGCTTCTGTGCCCGACACACTTCCTACAGCATGGCTATTTATAGCATCACCACTCCCAATTAGTCCACCAACATCTTCTCTTCCTATAACATCTCCTGAGGCATAGCTGTTTATAGCGTCACCAATTCCAATTAACCCACCAATTAATTCAGTCCCTGATACGCTGCCTGTAGCATAACTTCTAGTTGCCGTGCTGTTGTTACGACCAATGAGTCCGCCAACCATTTCGTCTCCCGATACATTCCCCGTTGCATAACTGTTGGATACCATTCCTTCACTCCATCCAATAAGTCCACCAATACGGCTGCCATTTCTCTGCACATTCCCCTGTACATTGACCTTGGCATAGCTGTCGGATACCGTACCCCCACTCCACCCAATGAGCCCACCAATGCCATAACTTCCGAACACGCTGCCTACAGCATAACTGCCGGATACCATACCTTCATTCCGTCCGATAAGACCACCAGAATAATCTTGATCTCCTTCCAGATTGGTTTTGGCATGGCTCATAGATACCTTGCCATGATTCTCCCCAATGAGACCACCAATAACGGAAAAACCTAGTATGTTTCCGTTTGTGTAGCTATTTGACACCGCACCGTGATTAACCCCAGTCAATCCACCGACATACCTTCTTGCTATTAGTTGTACATCGCTTAGATTAATATTACGAATCCGCGCGTCGCCACCTGTGACTGCGAACAAACCTACATTATCAATATCTTCTTGGTCTATAAATAGATTACTTATAGTATGGTTATTACCCTCAAATATCGCATTAAACAGAACAATTGGTTGCCAACCTTTATTACCAATCCAATTAGGTTGATTGGTTATATCTTGATAGCTTGCACTATCCTGAAAATCTAGATCATTAACTAATTCGTAGCCGATACAAGTATCAGAACAACCAGAAAACCCAGGATAAGCCCCTATATAATCATCGGAATGAACTGCAATATCGCTATTGCCGTCACCATTGCTGTCGTAGCGTATTGCATTGAGTTGTTCAAGGGTATTAATTTCAATCAAATTATCGTCGTCGGCATCGTAATTCGTTTGGGTCGCACGCAAAACCGTAATGCGATATGTATCAACGCTACCATCTTGTCCTATGACCGAAATAGTGATGATATTGCTCCCTCGCTGCAAAGAAACAGAATGTGAGACACCGCTTGTGATTTCTGTGCCATTGATTCTAATATTAGCAACCGTTTCCGCAGTCGGGGTGATGGATAAAGAGTTAATGTTCACATCTACATTAGCCGTATAATCTCTGTGCAAACGATTAAATGTTGGGAATAAATCAGTATTGTCTGAGAATGACAACATAGTCAGATAGGTGTGCTGCCCTAGTAATAAATCACCACAATCAGGTCGCTTTGGATTGCCTTCATTGCGATAGATATTGTTACCTATTTTCTCGCAATATCCGGCATAACGTACCACAGGATACTGATGAGCATTGCCGAAATCCCAGTCGGTGGTGGCCCAACCGCTATAGCGGCTGGGGTTATTCGCATCAGGAGCGATTGGTGTAATCATCTGTGTAGTTGTCAGAGCTATTCCACCGTCGCTCGTCAGTTGTCCTGTTGTATTAGTATCCCAATGACTCGATACCGCACCAGTACAATTGGTGCCTATACTTTCTGTACAAACAGTCTTAGCGATCAAACCGCCGACGTATTGGCTACCCGTCACTTTACCCACTGCATAACTATTTTTTATTAGGCCGCTACTCTGGTCGTAAAAGCGACCTATCAATCCACCAACAGCTTCATGCCCTGATACACTACCTAACGCATAACTATTAGTTAACGCACCATTATTACTACCTACTAAACCGCCGATATTGTCAAACCCTGATATATCCCCTTTCGCATAGCCATTAGCTACGGTGCCAGCGTTAGATCCCACTAATCCGCCAATGTTACTCCCTCTACTTCCATTCGATATTACGCTACCCAAAGCATAACTATTAGTTATGGTGCCGCCACCGTTCCATCCCACTAATCCACCAATGTCACTTCCTCTACTTCCATTGATTACTACGCTACCAGAAGAGTAGCTATTATTTATAGTGCCACGGTTAGATCCTGCTAATCCACTGATGTTACTCCCTAAATTTCCATTCACTACGACGCTACCAGAAGCATAGCTATTATTTATAGTACCACTGTTAGATCCCACTAATCCCCCAATGTGACTTCCATCACTTTCATTTACTACGACGCTACTAGAAGCATAGCTGTCAACTATAACACCCCAATTTATTCCGATCAAACCACCAACATTGGAGGCACGGCCACTGGCTATTACATTAACCAAAGCATAACTATTGGAAATTAAAGCATCATTGTTTCTGCCAATTAAACCACCAATATAATATTCTCCCGACATACTACCAGTTGCATAACTATTGGAAATTAGAGCATCATAACTCCTACCAATCAATCCACCTACATAATAGTTGCCTGTGACTCGTATATCTATTAATCCGATATTACGAATCTGAGTATTATTTGCCACTTGTCCAAACAAAGCTACTCTATCGCTACCACTTCTATCTATGAACAAATTGTTTATCGTATAGCCGTTACCTTCAAATATTGCACTGAAAGCCTTATTGAGTTCTTCACTTATGGGTTGCCAGCCTTTGCCGCCAGTCCAGGCATCTTTATTCGCAACAGCTTCGCGATAATCATCATCGTTATCAAAATCTAGATTAGTGGTCAACTCATAACCTTTACAACTATCGGCACAACCCGAAAAGCCTGGATAGGCTCGTTGATAGAGTTCGTAATTGATGGCATCGTCGCTAATTCCATTGCCATCTAAATCATAGCGAATCGCACTTAACTGCTCTAGGTTAGCAATCTCTATCAGATTATCGGTATCGGTATCGTAGTCAACATCCGTTGTAATCCTCAATAATTTGATAGTGTAAGTTCTCATGCTACCGTCTCGGCTAGTAACAACGATATTGATAAGATTTTTGCCGGTGTCTAGAGATGCCGTGTGTGTGCCGCCGTTGGCAACGGAAGTGGTCATAGTGTTTTCTTTAATCGCAATTATATCGGTACTATCGCTAGCAGTCGGCGTTAGTCCTACAGAGGAGGTTTCTGGGCTTATGGTGGCAACATAATAGTTGGATATTCTATTAAACGAGGGTTGTATTTTTGTGTCGCCCGATAAACTCAAATCAATCAAGTGCGCGCGTTGTCCCGGCAATAAATCGCCGCAATCAGGCTGATTTGAATCTCCGCAATTTTCATAATAACGAACCGCAGGATATTGTTGGTTGTTTCCAAAATGCCATTTATTTGTATTCCAGTTTGTATAACGGTTAGGTGCGGTTGCATTCGGAGATGTCGGAGAAATCATTAACACCGTTGTCAGGCTGCTGCCACCGCCGCTCTCTATCTGACGCGTCGTGTCGGTATCCCAATAGCTATTGGTTATTTGTCTACTACTAGGATCACTGCTGTCTAGTCCGACTAGACCTCCAACACTACTGATTCCCGATATACGACCTATCGCATAACTATTCAATATAACCCCCTCTTCATTTTCTCTCTCCTGCCAGTTATCACCAATCAAACCTCCTACTGTATGCCGCCCCAGCACGCTTCCCGTTGCATAACTGTCGGATACGGTGCCACTTTGATCCCAAGTACGACCATTCCGCCCGACCAAACCTCCGATCGCATAATCACCCGATACATCCACTGAGGCATAACTGCTGGTTATAATGCTGTTGTTATAGTTAAGCCCAACTAATCCACCAATTGAGTCATCTCCGGTAACCGTACCAGTCGCATAGCTATTAGAAACTTTACCGCCGTCGTTTTCTCCAACTAAAACACCAACCTCATCAAGCCCGGTAATTCGTGCGTTTACGATGCCGATATTTCTAATATGTGCTTCATCATCAATTTTGGAAAACAACCCTATACCGTCATCGATTCTATTTATAAATAGATTTGCGATGCTATAACCGTTCCCGTCAAACTGCACATTGAATTCATCAATCGGCAACCAACCTTCGCCACTCGTCCAATTACTTTTGTTGCCTAAATCCTGATAACTTGCATCGTTGTTGAAATCAAGGTTTGCCATCAATTCATAACCTATGCATCTTCTATGGCAACTACGACTCACATTATAGCCGGGAAACGCCGCCGCATGAGAATCACTATCCCTTAACTCATAGCGCATCGCATATAATTGCTCTAGATTTCTAATTTCAATCAGATTATCGTCGTCGCTGTCGTAGTCCGTAGAAACTTCTAGACGGGTTACGATTATCGTATAAATTTTCTCGGCACTACGGTCGTTCGATACGACACGCACGGTGATGATATTAACTCCGACATTAAGCGGAATGTTGCGGCTTTCTTGTCCACTCGCTACCGACTCGTCGTTTATCGTAATATGTGCGCCGGTGTCGTTGGTGTCAATTTCAACCGTTATGTAGCGGGTGTCATAATCCGCATCCCCAGTAAATAGAGAGTCATTGCTCAGGCTCCTTCTCAAACGGATATCATCCGATAAATCTGGATATCTGCGTAGACTCACATCGCCCCCACTTGCGCGATCAACCCTAATCGTATAACCTCTTGTACGATTACCATCTTTTGATACTACATTAATGGTAATAGTATTTTCTCTCTCATTTAGGTTGACGGCTTGCCCTACTTGACCGCTACCTACTGTTTCACCGTTGGCAACAATGGTAACCGAAGCAGCCGGATCGTTTGCAATGGGTGTTACTATCACGCTATTGATATTACTCCCTGCATCAATCCGATAAGATGTTCCGATGGATGTTCTCCTAGATCTTTCTCTTTCAAAATTAACGCCTCCCGACAACTTCAAGCTAGACAACGTGGCATCGTCGGCACTCCCACGCCATACCTCTACACCATATTCTCTTCTATCGCCGTTTTCCGCTTCTACTTCTACCTCTATGTCATTGTCTCCCGCGTTCAACCTGACACTATCCGAGTCGCCCCTCAGCCTACGATTATTAATTCTAATCGTTGCCTCGCTATCGTTTGCTTGCGGGAATATATTAATCCACTCAATATCGCTCCCTACTCTGGCCTTGTAACCTCTTCTACCACTGTAAAAAGGTGGCTCCAAATCAATTTCCTCCGATAAACCCTTTTCAATGTTATGGATCACACGCAAAGAACTCAGTGTCGCATCGCCAGAATAAGCTCTTTCTACTTCTACCGTATAGATATTGTTATTGCCTCCTTCAAGAAGTGTGACAATGACAGTAATCGTATTATCGCCTTTCTCCAAAGCAACATCTATGCTACTGCCGCTTGCCACCGTGTCACCGTTGACCGTGAGTTGTACGCCATCAGTGCGACGAGCAACTGGTGTTACAGTGACATATCTCACATCTGTATCAACCTCTGCATCATGATTGCTTGTCTGAGGATCAAAGCCTCTGCGTCCTCTCCTTCCCTCCAAAATAACGCGCTCCCCTGAAGGCTCCACAAGCATCAAATTATTTAATTGTGGTGCTAAATGAGAAGTGATGAAAAAATTAATTTTGCGCACGCTAAAGCGATATTCCTTGCTAACGCTCTTATTTCCAGAAGTTACTTTTACTGAAACTATATTATTATTTCGTATATCCACATTGTTTTTAATACCACTTTTTGCCGATTTCCTGTTTATCGTAATCGTTGCGGCTGGGTCTTTAGCAACCAAATGCATCTCAAGAAAGCTGTGTCCTTCATGGATGCTTATCACATAAGATGTTTGGCTGGGAGAAAAAGTAACCGGTGCCGGGGCGAGTCCTAGGGAGGAACGGTCGCGCCCTAGAAAAGCATTTCCCAGACTTAAACTAATCAGATCGGCATCGCTACTCTGCGCCCGTGTTACTGCTATCGTATAATTTCTAACAGAACCGCCATCCTCCGATGTAACTACGATCCTAATAGTTTGTTGATTGGAATTCAATCTAATACTTTGGCTTCTCCCGCTTGCCACCGTAGAACCATCTACCGTAATTGTGGCATCGCGATGGTTTGCCGTGGGGATTACGGTGACACTGCGACTATTGCTTCCGACATCAGCCGTATAACTATTTCTGTTGGAAGAGAAACTTTCGTTCAAACTAATGCCTGATAACCGAAGATCCTTCAAAGTGGCATCGTCGTTCAAATTAACACTCGCCGCCGCTCGTATAATCTCAATATGATATGTCTCCCTATCGCTGCCGGTAGTTAAGACTATCCGAACGGTGCGCAAACCTTCCTGCAAACTAATGGTATTACTAGCCCTACCACTTACCACAACCCGACCGTCAACTTCAATTCTCGTAGCACGATTAGCAGCAGTCGGTGTCACTCTGATACTCCTTATATTATTGGCAACATTGACCCGATAATTCCTTTGTGCACGCCTAAAGTTTAAAGACACCCCGTCGGACAAACTCAATCCAGTCAACTCGTTACTCTGCCCAGAAGCAACAGCTCTCCTCACCGCAATCGTATAGACCTTCTTAGTACCGTCTTGGGCGGTTACTTCTATTTCTATATTGCGTGTTTGACCTGGGTCAAGATCAATAAAATTTTCGGCAGTATTTTTAATTCTTGCTTTGCTATCTGCCGGATCTGGTATTGCCCTAACACGATCGATACTATGATCTACATTTACGGTGTAACGCGTTCTATTGGGCAAAAAATTCAAATCAATTTTGCCTGAGAAATCACTCAATAAAGTCAAATTTTTAAGATTTGCATTGCTGCTGGAAAACTCAGGCGAGACATGCCCGTAAAACTTAATATCCCAAGATTTTATATTGCTTAAGCGACTACCGTTTCCGTCGGTTTTTCTATCTATGATTTCCAACTTCCAGTCATCGTTTGGATCTTCACCCAAGTGCCTAGCTGAACCAAAACGCCAGGATGTTATATAATCTTTCCAGTATCTATTGATAATATTTATGTATCCTCTATCATTTATTTTCTTAACAACTGGAACTGCGAGTTCTGATTCAAAACCTTTTGGAGATATTAGTTTAACTCTTAGATCACTAAATGAAGAATGCCTACCTTTTAATGTAACATCTATATATTCTATAAAATCTATATCATCTGTTTTTATTGTGACAGTACTACTCATACTGCATTTTTCTGAACCATTATTTGTGGTGCAACTTATTGAATTTGACAGGAAATTAATATTCTTCTTTTCAGTGGTATCCATTTGTGGAACATTTATCCAGTTTCCAGGTTTAGCTAACTCAACTGCTGCGGCCGCATTTACCAAACCAAAACCGTACTGATGATTAAAGCTATATTTTTCGAGACTTGAGCCGTATTTATTAGCTCCGTCGTCTTCCCATTTACCGCTACCACCACATTCAGAAAAAAGCAAGTCAGAATTACACCCTTTATTATTTGCATCGATTTTTTTGGCAGTAGCGGCTAAAATTAATTTGATATCACGCCAAGTAAGTTTATCGTTTACTTGACGCATCAAAGCAACTACGCCGGAAACATGAGGTGCTGCCGCCGAAGTGGCCCTAAAATTTCCAGAATAACCGCTCTGGCCAAACGGAAAAATACCTTTATAATCAGTTGTGAAAATACCTTCACCTGGCGCAGAAATCCACAAATTAGCTCCCATTTCAGAATCGTGAGCCCGCCTTCCTCGCTGATTTACAGCCCCAACCGTAATGACTCCATAATAATTTGCATAACCGCTATAATTTGAGTTTCTGTACCCGCAAAGAGTATTTCTCCCAATACAATGGCTATTACCTGCAGCAAAAACATAGACGCTCCCTTTACCATCAAAACCTTCTTTAAGACCAATATCTATTCCTCTTTGAAACAGAGCATTTCCCCCTGAAAATGCACTACCAAGATAAATTCCCCTTTTTTGTACATTACTAAGCCCCCAGCTATTATTATATACAGCTACCTCTCTGTTACGATTCGTCAATGCACGAGAAAGATCAAGCGGATCTAGAATTAAATTAACAGTTCCTGAGAGTCTTGGTTTGATATTAGTAATACTAAATATCATCGCTTCTGGTGCCACACCCCTTCCTCCTATCCCATTATTAGCAATTGCAGCTATAATGCCTGCTACTTGCGTTCCATGATGCCCAGAGAAAGAAGGAATAGGATAACCTCCAGTTAAACCTAGAACTCTCAATCTATTCGCATCCAAATCTGGATGTGGAGCAATGCCAGTATCTACTACACCTATAAGGATCCCCTCTCCCCTATAACCTTCCTCCCAAACACTCTCAACATTAATATTTATTTCTGATGTGTTTTTTAGCTGCCACTGTAAATCATAGCAAGGATCACTCCCTTTTTCGGTTTGTTCATAACAAGAAGTAGTCTGCGCGATAGCAGACTGTATTCCTATTGTTAAGAATAACAACAATATGATGCTAAAAACTTTTAGCCGAAGGGGGATAGTTTTTGACACTCGCTTAAATCACCTATATAAAACCTGCAATTTCAATTTAGTAGTTGTCGTTGGCATAAGCATTTACTCAAAACCTATCTCGTTGCTTAACCAGTTCGGAGTAGAAATAATAACTTGTTTTGATTCAGCAAGTGCGTTCGCTAAATCTAAAGAGGGCCATCCTGGTTCGGTTTTTATTATGAAAATATCTTCCGCATATTCCATCGTGCTGACCCTAGTTGGATCAATACCTTGATTTACAAAAAAAGCATCTATTTCTTGTTTTGATTGACCAGAGTCAAAAACCAAGAGCACATCACCCGGTAATGCCATTATCACATTGCTAGCCGAACTAAAAACCGGGAACAAATCGTTATCGCCTTCTTGATGCCAACTTTGTTTTTTAACGACGCGAAATCTTTGACCGTCGTCAAAGATAATTGCATCAGGCGGCAGTTTATCCGTACCGCCTTGCTGCTCAGGATTATATCTCTCCATAACTAAATCCTGACGCAAGACAATATATCTCTCTGTGTCACCATCCATATATTTATAGTACTGTTCCTCGTCTTCCGATTCCGATACTTCCGCTTGAGTATTATCCGTCTGAGCAACAGCATTAGAGATAAGAAACTTGGTAAGAAAACTACTAGAACCGAATGTGCTATCTGTAGATTGCACAGGAATACTTAACCACAACACGCCTAAAGCGAGTAAAATTATTACTTGTTTAGCGCAGTGTCTTATGACCTGTTGTTTTATTCTATTCATAATATCTCCTGTAGAAAAATTATTTCTGCCCATTATATCAAATAGATCGGATATCTTGGTACGATATCAGTTCACTCCTTTCAGAGAAGAAGAATGCCGATTTTTCTAATCGCCCCACATTCCAACTTTGGGCTTGCTCTCTTGGTAATATCCCCATGCTCGGATTAACATCTGTTCATTGAAGGTTACCCTCCAAAAATACTTTGACTCGCAAACGAATCGCATCAGTTGATGTCTTGACATTCAATACTACCGGCTCTGCGCTTGAATTAGCAGAAACTCCGCTGTCATCCGTCAGCTCTATTCTAATTTTCGCACTACCTGATCGCTTGACTAAGATAGTGAATACTTGTTCTTCTCGTGTCGACACAGAATTCGGTATCACTGTGATGCTGGTAGGTGTAGATTCTATGATACTGCCGCCTTCCACGACGTTTAATGTAACCGTTAGTACATCAGCTACATCTGCATCTGATACAACTACTCTAACATCCGTACTCGCCCTACTCATAATAGATAGGGTGCTATTGTGAACTGGTAAGTCAATTATCGGCTGATTATTCCCTAACGCATAGGTGACAGCTCTGGAAAATACCGACCTTGAATGTCCTTGCCCATCCTCGTAGCTAACGGAAACTCGAAACTCCGTGCTGTCTGTTGTCGAGAGAGGCACTATATAGTTCATATCCGTACCTGCATCGGCAATATCTATCCAAGTAACACGGCTGTCCGTACTGACTTGCCATTGATAACCTGTCACTCGACCTTCACCATCTATATCCGATGCCAAATCTATAGGCGGTGCGGTTAACATACGACCATCTTGTATGGGTGAGCCAAGTGCTGCAACCTGTCCGTTATCTATCTTTTCCAGAATAATAGATACTTGCTCACTGCTACGGCTACCCTCTTTGTCCCGTACTGTTGCCGCAAATACTAGCATACTCGTGCTATGTTTTTTGCCAACAACCTGAGCCGAGATTGGTACTTCTAGTATGGGGTTTCTTCTTTCTATACTCTTCATTACATTACGGCCACTTATCTGCTGCCAGTTGTATTTGATTTTATCTAAATTAGGGTCACTTCCTTGTACCTCCAAAAACAAAACATCGCCTTCTACTATCGTTTGTGTGCTTCTTGTGATCATAACCCTAGGTGCCCAATTCGGTAAAACATAATCTGTTGAAAAGCCTGAAACCTCTCCGATACCATCAGTGATAAGAGTATTGAGTCTATAAACATTACCTGCAGCACGTGCTTTCTTGGTATTCGGCAATAAATAAGATAGAGATTTGGCTCGGCGGATATTTACGAAATCATTGCCCTGTTCTTTTTGCCATTGATGCTCCATATCTACAATCCCGCCATTTGCATCGTCCAGAGTGTTCCGCCCCACTAATTGCATTTTAGTAATGTCGGCTTCAATGTCTACAGTGCCAGTGGGTTCGCTATTAACAAAAAGCATAAAACTACTTTCTGTAGTGCCACCATATCTATCATTAACGCCAACGGTAATGATATGTTCATCAGTATCCTGTGAGGCATCTCCATAACCCGGTATACCGCTAAAAGTGTTATCACTCGGATCAAACGTGATGCCGTCGTCCGAAAACGGGTCAATTGATGGCTGCAATCCTCGGGTATAGTAAATCAAGCTATCACCGTCTGCATCCAGGAAAGTATTTTGTGGAATCGCATAGCTGAAGGGCTCGCCGACTTCTGCGATTTGGTCGGTCAACCTTTGGTTCACTCGTGGGGCACTATTACCTCGTCGTGTTAAGGTGATTACATAGGATTTTGCAATAGCTCCTCTGCCGCCGACCACCACTATCGTAATAATACTGTCACCCTCCCCTAAAGACACAGCATTCAAACTCTCGTTTGCCACCGGCTTACCGTTGACTGTCACCTCCTCTACATCATTGCTCGCCACCACTCTAACGGCAAGGTGTTCCAGTCCCATTAATACCTGCGCACGATACTCGGTTATCTCTTGGTTAAATGCCGGGCTTAGCCGCACATTATTTGACAGACTCAATGCAATTAAACTCACATCCCTTTGCCCGGGCAATAAATCACCACAATCTGGTACCGATGTATCTTCGTTGAGGTTGATATTACTGCCGGTATGCTCACAATTGTCTACATAGCGAAGCGCAGGGTACTGTTGCGTATTACCGAAATGCCAATGCGTCGTATCCCAACCAATATAGCGGTTGGGGTTACTCTCGTTGGGCATCGTCGCAATAGTCATGTCAAGTTCGGACAGACCAATACCACCACCGCTAATTGACTGCCCTGAGGTTTCTATGTTCCAGTAGCTATGCCTTGCTGTGCCTTCGCCAACTAAACCACCGGCATATCTCTCGCCTTGAACCGGGCCGATAGCATAACTATTCTCAATATAGCTTCCAGTCCCTGCCAAGCCGCCAACTTGATTACGTCCTGTCACATTCGCTGTCGCATAACTATTCACTATGCCGCTACCATTCCCAACCAGACCACCAACTTTGCTCTGCCCTGACACATTTCCTGTTGCATAACTACCCAAAATATCACCACCAGAATTCTCTCCAACCAGACCGCCTACTGAGTCATGCCCCGACACATTAACTTTCACATAGCTATTAGATACAACACCATCGCGCCCATTGTATCCAATCAAGCCGCCAATGTCGTCCTCTCCCTCTATCTCCCCTTCAACATAGCTGTTAGACACCGTACCGGAATTCCTTCCGATTAGACCACCAGCACGGCTTCTTCCTGTAATTTGTACATTAATCAATCGGACATTACGAATATGTGCATCTTCGCCTACATCATTGAATAAACCTATCCCATAATCCTTTCTGTTGATAAACAAATTACTAATTTGGTTTTCGTTGCCGTCAAATATTGCGGTAAACTGCGATATCGGCAACCAACCCCTTCCGCTAGTCCAGCTAGACTTGTTAGAAATATTTTTATAATCGTCATCGTTCTGAAAGTCAAGATTGCTGGCTAACTCATAACCAATACAATCGCTAGAGCAACCAGAAAAACCAACAAAGGCTTCTAAATAGCTATCGCGATTACCTACGATATCGCTGATGCCGTCGCCATTCAAATCATACCGCATCGCACTAAGTTGTTGCAGATTTTTAATCTCAATCAGATTGTTGCCGTTGGTGTCGTAATTCATTCGGGAAACTTTCCACACCGTGATGCTGTATGTTTTTACATTGTAATCGAGTGCGGTCACGGATATGTTGATGACATTTTTAAGCGATGGCAACGAGACAGTATGTACATTACCACCCGTAACCGTCGTGCCGTTTATCGTAATGGTACGAACCGAATCTTCTGCGCTAACCGCTATTCCGATACTGGAAGTATACGGGGCTACTCTTGCCGTATAATTTAGGATTGTTCTATTAAACGACGGCTCTAGTGTCGCATTGTCGGATAAACTCAGAGCGATTAAATGCGCATAACGCTGCCCCGGCAATAAATCGCCACAATCGGGTTGTTCCAAGTCGTTTTGATTAAGGTTCGGGTCATTGTTTGATATGCTCTCACAATGCCCGGCATAGCGAACAGCAGGATACTGTTCGTTATTGCCGAAATGCCAGTTAGCTAAATCCCAATCACTATAACGGTTTGGACGAACCGCATTCGGTGCTGTCGGGGTGACTAGCTGTGATGTGCTTAAAGGTGTACCACCATTATTCCCAGTCTGACCGCTCGTATTGCTATTCCAGTAGCTCGCAGTTATAGTCCCTGCTGAGATTGAGTGTCTGGAACAGCCTTCAGGATAATCTAAATTAACACAAACATTACTCCCCACTAATCCTCCGATATATTGGGTTCCTGTAACACGACCTATGGCGTAACTGTTGAATATGGCACCTAGAGGTTCATTGCTAGAACGACTTCCGGCATTATCGCCTACCACCCCCCCCACATGGGAAGTCCCCGATACATTTCCCATAGCATAACTATTTGATACTTCCCCCCAAACATTATTCCCGATTAATCCACCGACTTCTTGTTCTCCCGACACATTCCCGGTAGCATAACTGTTAGAGATATTACCCCCCTTACCAACTAAACCTCCAACTGCCTCAATTCCCGAAACACTTCCTGCAGCATAGCTATTTACAGCGTCTCCACTCCCGATTAGTCCACCGACACGCTCTATTCCTAACACATCTCCTGAGGCGTAGCTGTTTATAGCGTCACCACGTCCAATTAACCCACCAATTAATTCAGTCCCGAACACGCTCCCTGTGGCATAACTGCTAGTTGCCGTGCTACTGTTATCACCAATGAGCCCGCCAACCATTTCGTCTCCCGACACATTCCCCGTTGCATAACTATCGGATACCATACCTCCACTCTGTCCAATGAGCCCACCAACATCGTGATAATCTCCGAATACGCTACCCGTTGCATAACTATCGGATACCATACCTTCACTCTCCCCAATGAGGCCTCCAATGCGGCTAGATCCCTGAACATTGACTTCGGCATAGCTGGCGGATACCGTTCCATGATTTTCCCCGATGAGCCCTCCAACACTGTTGACGTTGCCGAATACGCTACCCGTTGCATAACTGTCGGATACCATACCCTTATTCCGCCCAATGAGGCCTCCAATGCGGCTAGATCCCTGAACATTGACTTCGACATAGCTTGCAGACACCATTCCATGATTTTCCCCGATGAGACCACCAATATTGGAAAAACCTAGTATATTTCCGGTCATGTTACTATTTGATACCGTGCCGTGATTAAACCCAATCAATCCACCGACACGATAAGAACTGTCTGCTATCAGTCGTACATCGCTTAAATTGATATTACGAATCCGTGCGTCGCTACCCGTGATTGCGAACAAACCTGCGTTATCACTATCTTCTCGGTTTATGAATAGATTACTTATAGTGTGGTTATTACCCTCAAATATCGCATTAAACAGAACAATTGGTTGCCAACCCTCATTGCTAATCCAATTAGGTTGATTGGTTATATCCCGATAGCTTGCACTATCCTGAAAATCTAGATCGCTAACTAGTTCGTAGCCGATACAAGTATCAGAACAACCAGAGAACCCGGGATAAGCCCTTATATAATTATTGGAATGAACTGCAATATCGCTATTGCCGTCACCATCGCTGTCGTAGCGTATTGCATTGAGTTGCTCCAGCGTATTAATTTCAATCAAACTATCACCATCGGCATCGTGATTCGTTTGGGTCGCACGCAAAATCGTAATGCGATATGTATCAATACTACCATCTTGTCCTACAATGGAAATAGTGATGATATTGCTCCCTCGCCGCAAAGAAACAGAATGTGAGGCACCGCTTGTGATTTCCGTACCATTGATTCTAATCGTAGCAACCGCTTCCGCAGTCGGGGTAATGGATAAAGAGTTAATGGTCACATCTACATTAGCCGTATAATCTCTATACGAGCGATTAAATGTTGGGAATAAATCAGTATCGTCCGATAATGCCAGCATAGTCAAATAGGTGTGCTGCCCCGGTAATAAATCACCGCAATCAGGCTGCTTTATATCGCCCTCGTTGCGATAGATATTGTTACCTACCGTCTCGCAATATCCGGCATAACGCACCGCAGGATACTGATGGGCATTGCCAAAATCCCAGTCGGTGGTAGTCCAGCCGCTATAGCGGCTGGGGTTATTAGCATTGGGAGCAGTCGGTGTGATCATCTGTTCGGTTGTCAAGGCTATCCCGCCATCGCTCGTCAGTTGTCTCGTTGTATCGGTATTCCAATAACTCGCTACCGCACCAGTACAATTGATGCCTAGAGCCTCTGAACAAACAGTATTAGCTATCAAACCGCCGACGTATTGGCTACCCGTCACTTTACCCACCGCATAACTATTTTTTACTGAGCTATTACTATCATTGTAAAAGTGACCTATCAATCCACCAACAGCTTCATACCCTGATACACTGCCTACCGCATAACCATTAGTTACTGTACCACCATTGCTACCTACTAATCCGCCGACATTGTCAAATCCCGATATATCCCCCGTTGCATAACCATTAGCTATGGTGCCACCGTTATATCCCACTAATCCGCCGATGCGGCTCCCTCTACTTCCATTCGATACTACGCTACCCAAGGTATAGCTATTAGTTATGGTACCATCGTTGTACCCCACTAATCCACCAATGTCGCTTCCTCTACTTCCATTGATTACGACGCGACCAGAAGCATAGCTATTATTTATAGTGCCACGGTTATATCCCACTAATCCACTGATGTCACTCCCTATATTTCCATTCACTACGACGCTACCAGAAGCGTAGCTACTATTTATAGTACCATAGTTAGATCCCACTAATCCACCGACGCTCCTCCCATCACTTTCATTTACTACGACGCTACCCGAAGCATAGCTGTCAACTACAATACCCCAATTTACTCCAATCAAACCACCAATATTGGAGGCGCGACCGCTGGCTATTACACTAACCGAAGTATAACTATTGGACACTGTACTATTGCTATAACTATATCCAATTAAACCACCAATACGATATTCTCCCGACACGCTACCAGTCGCATAACTATCGGAAATTAAAGCATTGTAGTTTCTGCCAATTAAACCACCTACATAATAGCGGCCTGTGACTTGTATATCTATTAATCCGATATTACGAATCCGGGCATTACTTGCTACTTGTCCAAACAAAGCCACTCCATCGCTACCACTTCTATCTATGAACAAATTGCTTATCGTATAACCATTACCTTCAAATATCGCACCGAAAGCCTTACTGAGTCCCTCACCTATAGGTTGCCAACCTTCGCCACCAGTCCAGGAATCTTTATTCGCAACAGCTTCGCGATAATCATCATCGTTATCAAAATCTAGGTCAGTGGTCAATTCATAGCCTTTACAACTATCGGCACAACCCGAAAAGCCGGGATAGGCTCGTTGATAAAGTTCGTGGTTGATGGCATCGTCGCTAATCCCGTTGCCATCTAAGTCGTAGCGAATCGCATCTAACTGCTCTAGCTTAGCAATCTCTATCAGATTATCGTTGTCAGTGTCGTAGTCAACATCCGTTGTAGTCCGCAGTAATTTGATAGTATAGGTTCTCATACTACCGTCTTGGCTGGTAACAACGATATCGATAAGATTGTTGCCAGTGTTCAGAGAAGCCGTATATGTGCCACCATTACTAATAGTAGTGGTGGCGGTGTCTTCTTTAATCGTAATTATATTGGTACTATCGCTAGCAGTTGGCGTTAGTTCTACAGACGAGGTTCTTGTGCTTATGGTGGCAACATAATAGTTGGATATTCTATTAAACGAGGGTTGTATTTTTGTGTTGCCCGATAAACCCAAATCAATCAAGTGCGCGCGTTGTCCCGGCAATAAATCGCCACAATCAGGCTGATTTGAATCTCCTTCATTGTTGTAGGGATTATTGCTTGATATTTGTTCGCAATTTTCATAATAACGAACCGCAGGATATTGTCGGTTGTTTCCAAAATACCATTTATTGGTATCCCAGTTTGTATAACGACTGGGGGCGGTTGCATTCGGGGATGTCGGAGAAATCATTAACACCGTTGTCAGGCTGGTGCCACCACTGCTCTCTATCTGCTGCGTTGTGTTGGTATCCCAATAGCTGTGGGTTATTTGTCTACTACTAGGATCATTTCTGTCTAGTCCGACTAGACCTCCAACACTTCTGATTCCCAATATACGACCTATCGCATAACTATTCAATATAACCCCCCCTTCATCTCCTCTCTCCTGCTCCTGCCAGTTATCTCCAACCAAACCACCTACTATCCTCCGCCCCGACACACTCCCCGTTGCATAACTATCGGATACGGTTCCACTTTGATCCCAAGTACTACCGTTCTGCCCAACCAAACCCCCGACCCTATAATCACCCGACACATTCACTGTAGCATAACTGCCGGTTATAATTCCGTTGTTATAGTTAAGCCCAATTAATCCACCAATTGATTCATCTCCAGTAACCGTACCAGTGGCATAGCTATTAGAGACTTTACCGCCGTCGTTTTCTCCGACTAAAGCACCAACCCGATCAACCCCAGTAATCCGTGCGTTTATGATGCCGATATTCCTAATATGTGCTTCATCATCAATTTTGGAAAACAACCCTACATTGTCCCTCGTATCCTCGTGGCTTCTATTTATATACAGATTCCGGATACTATAACCGTTGCCGTCAAACTGCACATTGAATTCATCAATCGGCGGCCAACCTTCGCCACTCGTCCAACTATTTTTGTTGCCTAAATCCTGATAACTTGCATCGTCGTTAAAATCAAGATCTGCCATCAATTCATAGCCTATACATGTTCTATCGCAACTACGACTTATATGATAGCCGGGAAACGCCGCCGCATGAGAGTCTCTGTCCCTTAACTCATAGCGCATCGAATATAACTGCTCTAGATTTCTAATTTCAATCAGATTGTCGTCGTCGCTGTCGTGATCCGTAGAAACTTCTAGACGGGGCACGATTATCGTGTAAATTTTCTCGGCACTACGGTCGTTCGATACGACACGCACGGTGATAATATTCACCCCGACATTAAGCGGAATGTCGCTACTTTCTTCTCCGCTCGCTACCGACTCGTCATTTATCGTAATATGTGCGCCGGTGTCGTTGGTGTCAATTTCAACCGTTATGTGGCTGGTATCGTAATCCGCCTCTCCAGTAAATAGAGAATCATTGCTCAGGCTCCTTCTCAAACGGATATCATCTGATAAATCCGGATATCCGCGTAGACTCACATCACCCCCACTTGCGCGATCAACCCTGATTGTATAACTTCTTCTATTATTACCGTCTTTTGATACTACATTGATGGTAATAGTATTTTCTCCCTCGTTTAGATTGACGGCTTGTCCTACTTGACCGCTGCCTACTGTTTCACCATTGGCAACGATAGTAACCGAAGCAGCCGGATCGTTTGCAATGGGTGTTACTATCACACTATTGATATTACTCCCGGCATCAATCCGATAAGATGTTCTAATGAATGTTCTCCTAGATCTTTCTCTTTCAAAATTAACGCCTCCCGACAATTTCAAGCTAGACAATGTTGCATCGTCGGCACTCCCGCGCCATACCTCTACACTATATTCTCTTCTATCACCATTTTCCGCTTCTACTTCTACCTCTATGTCATTGTCTCCCGCATTCAACCTCACACTATCCGAGTCGCGTCTTAGCCTACTATTATTAATTCTAATCGTCGCCTCGCTATCGTTCGCTTGCGGGAATATCTCAATCCACTCAATATCGCTTCCTACTCTGGCTTTGTAACCTCTTCTACCACTGTAGAAAGGCGGCTCCAAATCAATTTCCTCCGATAAACTCCCTTCATCATGGATCACACGCAAAGAACTCAGTGTCGCATCGCCAGAATAAGCTCTTTCTACTTCTATCGTATAGATATTGTTATTGCCTCCTGCAAGAAGGGTCACAACGACGGTAATCGTATTATCGCCTTTTTCCAAAGCAACATCTATGCTATTGCCACTCGCCACAGTCTCACCGTTGATCGTGATTTGCACGCCATCAGTGCGACGGACAACCGGTGTTACAGTGACATGTCTCACATCTGTATCGACCTCTGCATCATGATTGCTAGTCTGAGGATCAAAGCCTCTGCGCCCTCTCCTTCCCTCCAAACTAATGCGTTCTCCGGACGGCTCCACAAGCATCAAATTATTTAATTGCGGTGCTAAATGAGAGGCGGTGAAAAAACCAAGTTTGATCACGGCGAAGAGATATTCCTTGCTAACGCTTCTATCTCCAGAGATTACTTTTACTGAGACTATATTAGTATTTTTTATATCTACATTGTTTTTGACACCACTTTTTGCTGATTTCCCATTTATCGTAATCGTTGCGGCTGGGTCTTTAGCAATCAAATGCATTTCAAGTGAAGTGTATCCCTCGTAGATACTTATCAAATAAGCTGCTTGGCTAGGAGAAAAAGTAGCCGGGGCTGGGGCAAGTCCTAGAGAGGAAAGGTCGTGTCCTAGAAAAGCATTGCCTAGGCTTAAACTAATCAGATCGGCATCGCTACTTTGCGCCCGTGTTACTGCTATCGTATAATTTCTAACAGAACCGCCATCCTCCGATGTAACTGCGACCCTAATAGTTTGTTGATTGGAATTCAATCTAATACTTTGGCTTCTCCCGCTTGCCACCGTAGAACCATCTACCGTGATTGTGGCACCGCGATGGTTTGCCGTGGGGATGACGCTGACACTGCGACTATTGCTTCCGACATCAGCCGTATAACTATTTCTGTTAGAAGAAAAACTTTCGTTCAAACTGATATCCGATAACCGAAGGTCTTGCAAAGTAGCATCGTCGCTCAAATTAACACTCGCCGCCGCTCGTATAATCTCAATATGATATGTCTCCCTAGCACTGCCGGTAGTTAAGACTATCCGAATGGTGCGCAAACCCTCCTGCAGACTAATGGTATTACTAGCCCTGCCACTGAGCACAACTCGGCCGTCAACCTCAATTCTCGTAGCACTATTAGCAGCAGTCGGTGTTACTCTGATACTCCTTATATTATTGGCAACATTAACTCGATAATTCCTCTGCGAACGCCTAAAGTTCAAAGACACCCCGTCAGACAAACTCAATCCGCTCAGCTCGTTGCTCTGCCCAGAAGCAACAGCCCTCGTCACCGCAATCGTATAGACCTTCTTAGTACCATCTTGGGCGGTTACTTCTATTTCTATATTGCGTGTTTGACCTGGGGAGAGATTAATAAAACCTTTGGCAGTGTTTTTTATAATCCTTGCTTTGCTATCTGCTGGATCTGGCATTGCCTTAACACGAGCAATACCATGATCTACATTTACGGTGTAACGCGTTCTATTGGGGGAAAAATTCAAATCAATTTTGCCCGAATAATCACTCAATAAGGTCAAGTCTGCAAGATTTGCATCGCTAGAAAATTCAGACGAATCATGTCCGTAAAACTTAATATCCCAAGATTTTATATCACCCAAACGACTATTACCGTTTTCGGTTTTTTTATCTATGATTTCCAACCTCCAGTTACCGTTTGGATCTTCACCTAAGTGCCTGGCTGAACCAAAACGCCAAGAAGGAGTAGTAAAGCCATAATTGTTTCTCTTCTTCCAATAATTATTAATAGGCTCTAGATGTGATCCAGAAATCTTAGTATTAACCGGAACCGCAAGCTCGGATCTAAAACCCGAAGGGGATCTCAACCGGATACTCAGATCACTAAACGAAGGATGACGAGCTGTTAATTCAATCTCTACATATTCTATGAAATCTATATCATTTGTATTAATCGTGATGTCGCTAAGATTAGCACAATGTTCTCCAACACATGCTGCTCTATCACTGTCAAACTTTGCCTTCCCCGATGATACAGAACCCATCTTAGGAACATTCGTCCAGTTTTCAGCTAACTCAATCGCAGCTTTTGCATTAACCAAACCAAAACCATACTGGTGATTAAAGCTATATTTTTCCAGACCTGAACCATATTTATTAGCACCTTCTAACCATTCACCATTACCATTACATTCGGAATAAATCGAGTAAGAATTACACCCTTCATTATTCTCATCTATCTTTTCGGCAGTAGCAGCTAGAATTAATTTCACATCACGCCAAGTAAGTTTGTCGTTAGCCTCACGCATCAAAGCGACTACACCAGAAACTTGAGGTGCAGCTGCCGAAGTGCCACTGAAATTATCATTATATTTAGTTAAAAATGTATGTTTGGTAGGAGTAGTACTATTTGTGGTATAAATTCCTTCCTGATGCCCCGGGCGCCAACCTTGTGATGGTGCACATATCCATAAATTAGCTCCCATTTCGGAATAGGGCGCGCGTACCCCTATATCATTTACGGCACAAACAGAAATAATTGCGTAAGAACTTAAGTAAGGATCATAATTTGAATTATCATAACCACATGCAACGAGCTGCTTTTGATCAATCAAACAATGGTCATTTCCGGCACTCCATACATAGACACTTCCCTTACCCTTAAAACCTTCATTAATAGCTATCTTTTCTGATCTATCAAATAAGGTTCTATTTATATCAATAAATGGGGCTGCTTTCCCCCAGCTATTGTTATATACGGCTACATCTTGATGATATCGCTTTATCGCAATGAAGGCAGGGAGCGATGGGTTTCTAGGATTCCCATCATTATCTCCCAAACTCTTAAGCAAAACTTCCATACTGAATATCTTGGCTTCTGGGGCCACACCTCTCCCCCCTATGTTGTTTTCCGCTGCCGCAATAATACCCGAAACCTGGGTACCATGACTAAACGTGCTCAATTTTTGATGGAAAACTTCACTTGGATGATCCTCTGAGATATTTGCTCTTAAGTCTTCATGTCCTAAGCAAGTAGCAGTATCTATTACCCCAATAATTATACCTTCTCCTTTATATTTAACATCTTTAACTTGGATATCCACAGTCGAGGTATTATTAGCCTCTCTACTCATACCTGTCAAATGCCACTGTTGGCTATACCTTGGATCCTGAACTATTCCTGATTGAGAAATAGGTTTGTCAACATATTGAAAGCATGGATGTGCATATCGAGTTAATAGATTTGATGCAATAGGCGGTATAAAAGCAGGAACTTTTAATTGAATATCATTGCTCCACCAATTAGGAACAGAAATGATTACTTGCTCCGCTTTAGCCAATTTATTCGCTAATTCCAGCGAGGATAATCCTGGATTAGTATCTATAAAAAAAACATCGTCCATATCATCAACTAGGGATACTCTAGCTAGATCAATGCCATACTCGGCAAAAAAAGTATTCGATTCTTGTTGTGATAATTTAGATTCAAAAACTAGAAATACGCCACCTGTTAACACCATAACAACACCGCCAAACGAGCTAAAAACTGGGAACAAATTCTCATCCCCTTCTTGATGCCAACTTTGTTTTTTAACAACGCGAAATCTTTGACCGTCATCAAGGATAATTGCATCGGGTGGTAGTTTATCCGTACCATCTTGCTGCTCAGGATTATATCTCTCCATAACTAAATCCTGACGCAAGACAATATATTTCTCTGTATCACCATCCATATATGTATAGTACTGTTCTTCATCTTCCGACTCCGATACTTCCGCTTGGGTATTATCTGTCTGAGCAATAGCATCAGAGATAAGAAACTTGTTAAGAAAATTACTAGAACCGAATGTGTTATCTGTAGATTGCACGGGAATACTCAACCACAGCACACCTAAAGCGAGTAAAATTACGGAAATTATTACTTGTTTAGCGCAGTGTCTTATGACTCGTTTTTTTATTTTATTCATAATATCTCCTTTAGAAAAATTATTTCTGCCATTATATCAAATAGATTGGACATCTTGGCACGATACCAATCCATTTTCCTCCAGAGAAGGGGAATGCCGATTTTTCTAATAGCCCCACATTCCAACTTTGGGCTTGCTCTCTTGGTAATATCCCCATGCTCGGATTAACACCAGCTCATTGAAGCGAACTTTCTAAAAATACTTTGACTCGCAAACGAATCGCATCAGTTGATGTCTTGACATTCAATACTACCGGTTCTGCGTTTGAGTTAGCAGAAACTCCGCTGTCATCTATCAATTCTATTTTAATTTTCGCAGTACCCGATTTCTTGACTAAGATAGTGAATACTTGTTCTTCTCGTGTAAATACGGAATTCGGTATCACTGTGATGCTGGTAGGTGTAGATTCTATAATATCGTCGCCTTCCATGACCTTTAATGTAACCGTTAGTACATCAGCTACATCTGTATCTGATACAACCACTCTAACATCCGTACTCGCCCTACTCATAATAGATAGGGTGCTATTGTGAACCGGTAGGTCAATTATCGGCTGATTATTCCCTAACGCATAGGTGACAGCTCTAGAAAATACCGACCTTGAATGTCCTTGCCCATCCTCATAGCTAATGGAAACTCGAAATTCCGTGCTTTCTGTTGTCGAGAGAGGCACTATATAGTTCATATCCGTACCTGCATCGGCAATATCTATCCAAGTAACACGGCTGTCCGTACTGACTTGCCATTGATAACCTGTCACTTGACCTTCACCATCCATATCCGATGCCAAATCTATAGGCGGCGCAGTTAACATACGGCCATTTTGTATAGGTGAACCAAGTGCTGCAACCTGTCCGTTATCTATCTTTTCCAGAATAATAGATACTTGCTCACTGCTACGGCTACCCCCTTCGTCCCGTACTGTTGCCGCAAATACTAGCGTCCTCGTACTATGTTTTTTGTCAACAACCTGAGCTGAGATTGGTACTTCTAGTATGGGGTTTCTTCTGTCTATACCCTTCATTACATTACGGCCACTTATCTGCTGCCAGTTGTATTTGATTTTATCTAAATTAGGATCACTTCCTTGTGCCTCCAAAAACAAAACATCGCCTTCTACTATCGTTTGTGTGCTTCTTGTGATCATAACCCTAGGTGCCCAATTCGGTAAAACATAATCTGTTGAAAAGCCTGAAACCTCTCCGATACCATCAGTGATAAGAGTATTGAGTCTATAAACATTACCTGCAGCACGTGCTTTCTTGGTATTCGGCAATAAATAAGATAAAGATTTGGCTCGGCGGATATTTACGAAATCATCGTCCTGTTCTTTTTGCCATTGATGCTCCATATCTACAATCCCGCCGTTCGCATCATCCAAAGTGTTCCGCCCCACTAATTGCATTTTAGTAATGTCGGCTTCAATGTCTACAATGCCTGTAGGTTCGCTATTAACAAAAAGCATAAAACTACTTTCTGTAGTACCACCATATCTATCATTAACGCCAACGGTAATGATATGTTCATCAGTATCCTGTGAGGCATCTCCATAACCCGGTATACCGCTAAAAGTGTTATCACTCGGATCAAACGTGATGCCATCGTCCGAAAACGGATCAATTGATGGCTGCAATCCTCGGGTATAGTAAATCAAGCTATCACCGTCTGCATCCAGGAAAGTATTTTGCGGAATCGCATAACTGAAAGGCTCGCCGACTTCTGCGATTTGATCTCTCAGCTCTTGGTTCACTCGTGGGGCACTATTACCTCGTCGTGTTAAGGTAATCACATAGGATTTTGCAATAGCTCCCCTACCGCCGACCACCACTATCGTAATGATACTGTCACCCTCCTCTAAAGACACAACATTCAAACTCTCGTTTGCCACCGGCTCACCATTGACTGTCACCTCCTCTACATCATTGCTCGCTACTACCCTAACGGCAAGGTGTTCCAATCCCATTAATACCTGCGCACGATACTCGGTTGTCTCTTGGTTAAATGCCGGGCTTAGCCGCACATTATTTGACAGACTCAATGCAATTAAACTCACATCCCTTTGCCCGGGCAATAAATCACCACAATCAGGTACCGATGTATCTTCGTTGAGATTGATATTACTGCCGGTATGCTCACAATTTTCAACATAGCGAAGCGCAGGATATTGTTGCGTATTACCGAAATTCCAATGTGTCGTATCCCAACCAATATAACGGTTGGGGTTACTCTCGTTGGGCATCGTCGCAATAGTCATATCAAGTTCGGACAGGCCAATACCACCATCGCTGATTGACTGTCCCGAGGTTTCTATGTTCCAATAGCTATGCCTTACTGTGCCTTCTCGATAATTACCTACATGGCGAAATTTCTTTTCCCCAACTAGACCACCAACGCGCTCTTCTCCTTGAACATGCCCAATAGCATAACTATTCTCAATATAGCGTCCAGTCCCTGCCAAGCCACCAACTTGATTACTTCCCACTACATTCGCTATCGCGTAACTATTCACTATATCGCCATTATTCTCCCCAATCAAGCCACCAACTCTTCTCTCTCCCGACACGTTGCCCATTGCATAACTACCCAAAATATCACCACCAGAATTATCTCCAACCAGATTGCCTACTGAGTTGTGCCCCGACACATTAACTTTCGTATAGCTGTTAGATACAATGCCATTGCGCCCATTGTATCCGATCAAGCCGCCAGTGCCGTTTTCTCCCTCTACCTCTCCTTCAACATAGCTGTTAGATACCATACCGGAATTTCTTCCGATTAAACCACCAGCACCATTTCTTCCTCTAATTTGTACATTGATTAATCGGACATTACGAATATGTGCATCCTCGCCTACATCACCAAACAAACCTATCCCATAATCTCCTCTATTAATAAACAAACTACTAATTTGGTGTTCGTTGCCGTCAAATATTGCGTTGAACCGTGATATCGGAAACCAACCTCTTCCTCTAGTCCAGCTAGACTTATTAGAAATATTTTCATAATCTTCATCGTTCTGAAAATCAAGATTGCCGACTAACTCATAACCAATACAACCGCTAGAACAACCGGAAAAACCAACAAAGGCCTCTAAATAGCTATCGCGATTACCTATGACATCGCTGATACCATCACCATTCAAATCATACCGCATCGCATTAAGCTGCTGGAAATTTTTAACCTCAATCAGATTGTTACCATTGGTATCATAATTCATTCGGGAAACTTTCCACACCGTGATGCTGTATGTTTTTACGTTGTAATCCAGTGCGGTCACAGATATATCAACGATATTTTTAAGCAATGGCAACAAGACGGTATGTACGTTACCATTCGCAACCGTCGTACCATTTATCGTGATAGTACGAACCGAATCTTCTGCAGAAACCGCTATCCCGATACTGGAAGTATAGGGGGCTACTCTTGCCGTATAATTTAGGATGTTTTCATTAAACGACGGCTCTAGTGTCGTATTGTCGGATAAACTCAAAGCGATTAAATGAGCGTAACGTTGTCCCGGCAATAAATCTCCACAATCAGGTTGTTTTAAGTCGTTTTGATTAAGATTTGGGTTATTGTTTGATATGTTCTCACAATACTCAACATAGCGAACAGCAGGATGCTGTTCGTTATTGCCGAAATGCCAGTTATCTAAATCCCAGCCACTATAACGACTTGGGCTAACTGCATTGGGTGCTGTTGGGGTAATCAACTGTGATGTGCTTAGAGGTGTGCCACCGTTATTCCTCGTCTGACCACTTGTACTGCTATCCCAGTAGCTCGCAGTGATAGTTCCTTCTGAGATTGAGTGTCTAGAGCACCTACTAGGATTATCTAAATTAACACAAACATTACTACCGACTAAGCCCCCGACATATTGGGTTCCTGTAACACGACCTGTGGCGTAACTACTTGATATAAAACCAAAAGGTTCATCTCTAGACAGACTTCCCGCATTATCGCCTACCAGACCTCCTACATGGGAAGCCCCCGATACATCTCCCATAGCATAACTATTTGATACTTTCCCCCAAACATTATTCCCGATTAATCCACCAACATCTTGTGTTCCCGACACATTACCCGTTGAATAACTATTCATAGCGTCGCCTCGTCCAATTAGCCCACCAACTGCTTCTGTTCCTGATACACTTCCTACAGCATAGCTGTTAATAGCGTCCCCACTTCCAATTAGTCCACCGACATCTTCTCTTCCTAATACATCTCCCAAGGCGTGACTGTTTATAGCATCCCCAGCTCCAATTAGCCCACCGATTAATAGAGTCCCTGATACGCTGCCTGTTGCATAACTTCTAGTTGCTGTGCTATTGTTATAACCAATGAGTCCACCAACAATTTGGTCTCCCGACACATTCCCCGTTGCATAACTATCGGATACCATACCTCCGCTAGCTCCAATGAGTCCACCAACCCTATCATCTCCGAATACACTACCCACGGCATGGCTGTCGGATACCATACCTTCATTCCATCCAATAAACCCGCCGACCCCTCTTCTATCTCCAAATACGCTGCCTGCAGCATAGCTGTCGGATACTGTGCCTTCATTCCGTCCAATAAGACCACCAATATTACCATTATCTCCTTCCACATTGGCTTTGGTGTAGCTGGCAGATACTGTTCCATGATTTTCTCCGATGAGCCCGCCTATATTGTAACTTCCTAGTATATTTCCGGTCGTGTAACTATTTGATACCGTTCCGTGATTAAACCCAATCAGTCCACCGACATACCCTCTTGCTATTAGTTGTACATCGCTTAAATTGATATTACGAATCTGTGCGTTGCTACCCGTGATTTCGAACAAACCTACATTATCACTATCTTCTCGTTCTATAAATAAATTACTTATAGTATGGTTATTACCCTCAAATATCGCATTAAACAGAAAAATTGGTTGCCAACCCTCATTGTCAATCCAATTAGGTTGATTTGTTATATCTTGATAGCTTGCACTATCCTCAAAATCAATATCGCTGACTAGTTCGTAGCCGATACAAGTATCAGAACAACCTGCAAACCTGGGATAAGCACTCAGATAATCATCGGAATTAATTGCACCGTCGCTAATGCCGTCACCATCGCTGTCGTAGCGCATTGCATTGAGTTGTTCAAGGGTATTAATTTCAATCAAATTATCGCCGTCGGCATCGTAATTCGTTTGAGTCGCACGCAAAACCGTAATGCGATATGTATCAACGCTACCATCTTGTCCTATAACCGAAATGGAGATGATATTGCTTCCTCGTTGCAAAGAAACAGAATATGAGGCACCGCTTGTAATTTCTGTGCCATTGATTCTAATATTAGCAGCCGTTTCCGCAGTCGGGGTAATGGATAAAGAGTCAATGTTCGCATCTACATTAGCCGTATAATCTCTGTGCAAACGATTAAATGTTGGGAATAAATCAGTATCGTCCGATAATGCCAACATAGTCAAATAGGTATGCTGCCTTGGTAATAAATCACCACAATCGGGCTGCTTTAGATCACCTTCGTTGCGATAGATATTTTTACCTACCGTCTCGCAATGCTCGGCATAACGCACCGCAGGATACTGCCGAGCATTGCCGAAATCCCAGTCGGTGGTAGCCCAACCGCTATAGCGGCTGGGGTTATTCGCATCCGGGGTAGTCGGTGTAATCATCTGTTCAGTTGCCAAAGCTATTCCACCATCACTCGTCATTTGTCCTGTCGTATTGGTATTCCAATAACTTGATACCGCACCAGTACAATTAATGCCTATACTTTCTGTACAAACGGTCCTAGCAATCAAACCGCCGACGTATTGGCTACCCGTCACTTTACCCGCCGCATAACTATTTTTTACTAAGCTTCCACTCTGGTCGTAAAAGCGACCTATCAATCCACCAACAGCTTCATACCCTGATACACTACCTATTGCATAACCATTAGTTATCGCACCATCATTGTTGCCTACTAAGCCACCGACAGTATTATTTCCCGAAACATTCCCAGTTGCATAGCTATTAGTTACCGTCCCTCTATTTCTGCCCACTAATCCGCCAATATCTTCAAATCCCAACATATCTCCTGCTGCATAGCTATTAGCTATGGTGCCAGAATTAGAACCGGCTAACCCTCCAATGTCATCCCACCTTCCGTCCCCTACTACGTCACCAGAAGCGTAGCTATTAGTTATATTACCGCCGTTGTGTCCCACTAATCCACCAGTGCCCCACCCTACACTTCCATTCAATACTAGGTTGCCCAAAGCATAGTTATTAGTTATGGTGCCAGCGTTAGATCCCACTAATCCACCGATGCTACTTCCTCCTCTAATTGCATTTACTACGACGCTGCCCAAGGCATAGCCATTATTTATAGTACCACCGTTATTTCCCACTAATCCACCAACGCTCCTTCCTTCACTTCCATTTGCTAAGATGCTACTCAAAGCATAGCTGTCAACTACAATACCTAAATTTCCTCCGATCAAACCACCCACAGCGGAACTATTGCCTCTGGCTATTAAACTACCCGAAGCATAACTATTAACCACTGTACTACTGCTATTGCCATATCCGACTAAACCACCAATACGATATTCTCCCGACACGCTACCGGTCGCATGGCTATCGGAAACTGAGGCACCGTAGCTTCTACCAATTAAACCACCTACATAATTGTTTCCAGTGACTTGTATATCTATTAATCCGATATTACGAATCCGAGCATTATTTGCTACCGTCCCGAACAGGCCGGTCACTCCAACACTAGTGCTTCTATCTATGAACAAATTACTTATCGTATAACCGTTACCTTCAAGTATCGCATTGAACGCTTTATCGTATCGTCCTCCTATAGGTTGCCAACCTTCTCCGCCGGTCCAGGCATCTTTATTCGCAATAGCTTCGCGATAATCATCATCATCAAAATCTAGGTCAGTGGTCAACTCATAGCCTTTACAACTATCGGCACAACCCGAAAAGCCGGGATAGGCTTGTTGATAGAGTTCGTAATTGACGGTATCGTCACTAATTCCATTGCCATCCAAGTCGTAGCGAATCGCATCCAACTGCTCTAGGTTAGCAATCTCTATCAGATCATTGTTGTCGGTGTCGTAGTCAACATCCGTTGTCACTCGCAATAATTTGATAGTGTAGGTTCTCACGCTACCGTCTTGGCTAGTAATAATGATATCAATAAGATTGTTGCCGGTGTCTAGAGAGACCGTGTGTGTGCCGCCGTTGGCAACGGAGGTGGTCATAGTGTCTTTTTTAATTGCAATTATATCGGTACTATCGCTGGCAGTCGGCGTTAGTTCTACAGACGAGGTTCCCGTACTTATGGTGGCAACATAATAGTTGGATATTCTATTAAACAAGGGTTGTATTTTTGTGTCGTCCGATAAACTCAAGTCAATCAAGTGTGCGCGTTGTCCCGGCAATAAATCGCCGCAATCAGGCTGATTTGAATCTCCTTCATTGTTATAAGGATTATTGCTTGATATTTGCTCACAATTTTCGTAATAACGAACCACAGGATATTGTTGGTTGTTTCCAAAATGCCATTTATTTGTATTCCAGCCGGTATAACGGTTAGGCGCGGTTGCATTCGGAGATGTCGGAGAAATCATTAACACCGTTGTTAGGTTAGTGCCACCACCACTCTCTATCTGCTGCGTCGTGTCGGTATCCCAATAGCTGTGGGTTATTTGTCTACTATTGTAATCATAATCATTGCTTGCAAGACCAACTAGACCTCCAGCGCGCAAGGCTCCTGACACATAACCTATCGCATAGCTATCCGATATAATCCCCGATTCACCTTCTGTCTCCTGCCACTTATCATTCCCGACTAAGCCACCTACTCTACTTCGCCCCGACACGCTCCCTGTTGCATAACTATCGGATACGGTGCCGCCTAGGCCACGAAAATATCTCGTACTATTCTGTCCAACCAATCCACCAATCGCATAGTCACCCGATACATTCACCGTAGCATAACTGCCGGCTATAATGCCGTTGTTATGGTTGAGTCCAATTAGTCCACCAGTTGAATCATCTCCGGTAACCATGCCAGTTGCATAGCTATTAGAGGCTTTACCGCCGTCGTTTTCTCCGACTAAAACACCAACCTCATCAAGCCCGGTAATTCGTGCGTTTACGATGCCGATATTCCTGATATGTGCTTCATCATCAATTTTGGAAAACAAACCTATATTGTGATCGATTCTATTTATAAATAGATTTGCGATGCTATAACCGTTGCCGTCAAAGTGCACATTGAATTCATCAATCGGCAACCAACCTTCGCCACTCGTCCAATTACTTTTGTTGCCTAAATCTTGATAACTTGTATCGTCATTAAAATCAAGATTTGCCATCAATTCATAACCGATACATCTTGAATGGCAACTACGATCCATATCGTAGCTGGGAAACGCCGCCGCATGAGCATTGCTATCGCTTAAATCATAACGCATCGAATATAACTGCTCTAGATTTCTAATTTCAATCAGATTGTCGTTGTCGCTGTCGTAATCCATAGAAACTTCCAGACGGGTTACGATTATCGTGTAAGTTTTCTCGGCACTACGGTCGTTTGATACGACACGCACGGTGATGATATTCACTCCAACATTAAGCGGAATGTTGCGACTTTCCTCTCCGCTCGCTACCGACTCGTCATTTATCGTAATATGTGCGCCGGTATCGTTGGTATTGATCTCAACCGTTATGTGGCCGATATCGTAATCCGCCTCCCCGGTAAATAGAACATCATTGCTCTGACTCCTCCTCAAACGGATACCATCCGATAAACTTGGATATCTGCGTAGACTTACATCGGCTTCACTTGCGCGATCAACCCGAATCCTATAGCTTTCTGTATGATTACCGTCGCTTGATACCACATTAATATTAATAGTATTTTCTCCCTCATTTAAGTTGACGGCTTGCCCTACTTGACCGCTACCTACTGTTTCACCATTAGCAACAATGGTAACCGAAGCAGCCGAATCGTTTGCAATAGGTGTTACTATCACACTATTGATATTACTCCCTGCATCAACCCAATAAGATGTTCTTTTAGGTCTTTCTCTTTCAAAATTAACACCCCCTGACAATTTCAAGCTATACAATGTTGCATCGTCAGCACTCCCGCGCCATACCTCTATACCGTATTCTCTTCTATCGCCGTTTTCCGCTTCTACTTCTACCTCTATGTCATTGTCTCCCGCGTTCAACCTCACACTATCCGAGTTACGTCTTAGCCTACTATTATTAATTCTAATCGTCGCCTCGCTATCCTTTGCTTGCGGGAATATATCAATCCACTCAATATCGCTTCCTACTCTGGCTTTGTAACCTCTTCTACCACTGTAAAAAGGCGGATCCAAATCAATTTCCTCCGATAAATCCCCTTCATCATGGATCACACGCAAAGAACTCAGTGTCGCATCGTCTGAATAAGCTCTTTCTACCTCTACCGTATAGATATTGTTGTTGCCTCCTGCAAGAAGGGTCACAACGACGGTAATCGTATTATTGCCTTTCTCCAAAGCAACATCTATGCTACTGCCACTCGCCACCGTGTCACCGTTGACCGTAATTTGCACACCATCAATGCGACGGACAACCGGTGTTATAGTGATATATCCTACATCTGTATCAACCTCTGCATCATGATTGCTAGTCTGAGGATCAAAGCCTCTGCGCCCTCTCCTTCCCTCCAAACTAACGCGATTTCCAGACGGTTGTGCAAACATCAAATCACTTAATCCTGGGGCAGAATGAGAAGTAGTGAAAAAATCACGTCTGAGAACGGCAAAGAGATATTCCTTGCTAACGCTCTTATTTCCAGAAGTTACTTTTACCGAAATTACACTAGTATTTTTTATATCTACATTGTTTTTGGTACCACTTTTTGCCGATTTCCCGTTTATCGTAATCGTTGCGGCTGGATCTTTAGCAACCAAATGCATTTCAAGTGAAGTGTGTCCTTCATAGATACTTATCAAATAGCCTGTTTGGCTAGGAGAAAAAGTAGTTGGGGCGGGGGCAAGTCCTATAGAGGAAAGGTCGTGTCCTAGAAAAGCGTTGCTTAGGCTCAAACTAATCAGATCGGCATCGCTACTCTGCGCCCGTGTTACTGCTATCGTATAATTTCTAACAGAACCACCATCCTCCGATGTAACTACGATCCTAATAGTTTGTTGATTGGAGTTCAAGCTGATGTTTTGGCTTCTTCCACTTGCTACTGTAGAACCATCTACCGTGATTGTGGCACCGCGATGGTTTGCCGTGGGGATGACGCTGACACTGCGGCTATTGCTTCCGACATCAGCCGTATAACTATTTCTGTTGGAAGAGAAACTTTCGTTCAAACTGATACCCGATAACCGAAGGTCTTGCAAAGTGACATCGTCACTCAAATTAACACTCGCTGCCGCTCGTATGATCTCAATAAAATATGTCTCTCTATCGCTGCCGGTAGTTAAGACTACTCGAACGGTGCGCAAACCTTCCTGCAAACTAATGGTATTACTAGCCCTACCACTTACCACAACTCGGCCGTCAACCTCAATTCTCGTGGCACTATTAGCAGCAGTCGGTGTCACTCTGATACTTCTTATATTATTGGCAACATTGACGCGATAATTCCTTTGCGCACGCCTAAAGTTCAAAGGCACCCCGTCTGACAAACTCAATCCAGTCAACTCGTTGCTCTGCCCAGAAGCAACAGCCCTCCTCACCGCAATCGTATAGACCTTTTTAGTACCGTCTTGGGCGGTTACTTCTATTTCTATATTGCGTGTTTGACCTGGGGAGAGATTAATAAAACCTTTGGCAGTATTTTTTATAATCCTTGCTTTGCTATCTGCTGGATCTGGCATTGCCTTAACACGAGCAATACCATGATCTACATTTACGGTGTAACGCGTTCTATTGGGGGAAAAATTCAAATCAATTTTGCCTGAGAAGTCACTTAATAAGGTCAAGTCTGCAAGATTTGCATCGCTAGAAAATTCAGACGAATCATGTCCGTAAAACTTAATACTCCAAGATTTTATATCGCCTAAACGACTATTACCGTTTTCGGTTTTTCTATCTATGATTTCCAACCTCCAGTTACCGTTTGCATCTTCACCCAAGTGCCTGGCCGAGCCAAAACGCCAAGAAGGACTAAAACTAAGTTTTTTTCTTTTTTTCCAATAATTATTAATAGGCTCTAGATGTGCTCCAGAAATCTTACTATTCACCGGAACTGCAAGCTCAGATCTAAAACCCGAAGGGGATCTCAATCGGATACTCAGATCACTAAACGAAGGATGACGAGCTGTTAATTCAATCTCTACATATTCTATGAAATCTATATCATTTGTATTAATCGTGATGTCGCTAAGATTAGCACAATGTTCTCCAACACATGCTGCTCTATCACTGTCAAACTTTACCTTTCTTGAGGATACAGAGGCCATCTTGGGAACATTCGTCCAGTTTTCAGCTAACTCAATCGCAGCTTTTGCATTAACCAAACCAAAACCATACTGGTGATTAAAGCTATATTTTTCCAGACTTGAATCATATTTATTAGCACCTTCTAACCATTCACCATTACCATTACATTCGGAATTAATGGAGAAAAGATGTAAATAAGACGATTTACACCCTTCATTATTCTCATCTATCTTTTCGGCAGTAGCAGCTAAAATTAATTTCACATCACGCCAAGTAAGTTTGTCGTTAGCTTCACGCATCAAAGCAACTACACCGGAAACTTGAGGTGCAGCTGCCGAAGTGCCATTGAAATTATGGTTATATTTAGTTAAAAATGTATGTTTGGTAGGAGTAGTACTATTTGTGGTATAAATTCCTTCCTGATGCCCCTCACGCCAACCTTGTGATGGTGCACATATCCATAAATTAGCTCCCATTTCGGAATAGGGCACGCGTACTCCTATATCATTGACGGCACAAACAGAAATAATTGCGTAAGAACTTAAGTAAGGATCATAATTTGAATTATCATAACCACATGCAACAGGCTTCTTCTTTTGATCATCAATCGCACAATGGTAATTCCCGGCAGCCCATACATAGACACTTCCTTTACCCTTAAAACCTTCATTAATACCCTTCTTTTCTGATCTATCAAATAGGTAACTAAAACCTATATCACTAAATGGTGTACTCTTCCCCCAGCTATTGTTATACACGGCTACATCTTCATAATGTCGTCTTATTGCAATTGCACGATTATAAGGGCTAACAGTATCATTATTTAAAAGAACCTCCACACTGAATATCTTGGCTTTTGGAGCCACTCCTCTCCCCCCTATGTTGTTTTCCGCTGCCGCAATAATACCTGAAACTTGAGTTCCATGACTAAAAATGCTTTTCTCATCATAGCCAATTTTACTTGAATGCTTTTTCGAGATATTTGCTCTTAAGTCTGCATGCCCTAAGCAAGTAGCAGTATCTATTACCCCAATAAGTATACCTTCTCCTTTATATTTAACATCTTTAACTTGAATATCCACAGTCGAGGTATTATTAGCCTCTCTGCCCATACCTGTCAAATGCCACTGTTGGCTATCCTGAGCTATCCCTGATTGAGAAATAGGTTTGTCAACATATTGAAAGCATGGATGTGCATATAGATTTTGTCCAGCAGCAACTGATATGGTTATCAAAAATAGTGTTAATGCATTAAAAATATTCAAGTTTACACCACTTGTGGTAACGCAAAAGTATTGGTTTTATTTGTCCAACAACAGTACCCTTTGAAAGGATATGTTAGTCTGACCCTACAGATTGGATAATTTTTCAACAGCCCCATTTGAATGCTTCGTGACAACTGGTTACTGAAAAACAGGAATTTTCTGTGATTGAATATCATTGCTCCACCAATTAGGAACAGAAATGATTACCTGCTCCGCTTTAGCCAATTTATTCGCTAATTCCAGCGAGGATAATCCTGGATTAGTATCTATAAAAAAAACACCGTCCATATCATCAACTAGAGATACTCTAGCTAGATCAATGCCATACTCGGCAAAAAAAGTATTCGATTCTTGTTGTGATAATTTAGATTCAAAAACTAGAAATACGCCACCTTTTAACGCCATAACAACACCGCTAAACGAGCTAAAAACCGGGAACAAATCGTCATCCCCTTCTTGATGCCAACTTTGTTTTTTAACAACACGAAACCTTTCACCGTCATCAAGGATAATTGCATTGGGCGGTAGTTTATCCGCACCATCTTGCTGCTTGGGATTATATCTCTCCATAACTAAATCTTGACGCAAGACAATATATCTCTCTGTATCACCATCCATATATTTATAGTACTGTTCTTCGTCTTCCGACTCCGATACTTCCGCTTGGGTAGTATCCGTCTGAGCAGCAGCGTTAGAGATAAGAAACCTGCCAAGAAAACTACTAAAACCGAATGTGCTATCTGCAGATTGCGCAGGAATACTAAACAACAACACACCTAAAGCGAGTAAAATTATTACTTGTTTAGTGCAGTGTCTTATGACTCGTTTTTTTATTCTATTCATAATATCTCCTGTAGAAAAATTATTTCTGCCCATTATATCAAATAGATCAGAGTTTAATATATCTGTCCGCTTGAGCGCGTTGCGTCCGCAAAAATAAAATCGTACACCACCCAATTCATGGGAATCAAAACCAAGTGGCGCAAGCGATTGGATTCATGTAATGACAGGTACTTTTTCAACAGCCCCATCATCCCCATTTTTTGTGCATTTTGCTATATAAGTCGCATTATTTGGTTGACTTCGATAATTGGTATTATATGATACATGTTATATAACATAAGCAATGGGATGAGCAACTAATGGCACGAGGAAAATCAGGCAGGATAGTACTAGAAATAGATCCGGAATTGAAGCGTCGGCTTTATACCACTCTAGAAAACAGACAGCAAACTATGAAAGAATGGTTTGTTAGCGAGGCTCAGGCTCTTATTTACGGCGGAAAACAATTCTACCTTTTTGATGATGCACCAGAAAAAAGCCAAAACAACAAAACTGGTGGTGAGAAATGAATTTCAAGGAAAACGAATCTGCGCAAAAACTAAGAGGGGGCTATTATACCCCTTATGATTTGGCTCACTATTTATCTAAATGGATTGCAGAGACAAACCCTGAAACCATACTGGAACCTAGCTGCGGCGATGGGATATTTCTTGAATCTTTATCTGCTTCGCTTGCCGCGCATGCCTCAATTACCGCAATAGAACTTGATCGGACAGAAGCCAAACTCGCAGCAGAAAGATCAAGCATGCTCAAAAATTTGAGCATCAATGTTATATGTACCGACTTTTTAGAATGGTATTTAACTTCGCAACAGAAAAACTCCCAATATGATGCTGTAGTAGGTAATCCTCCATTTATAAGATACCAATACTTATCAAAGAAAGATCAAGAATTTTCAGAGCAGATTTTTAAGCGACACAATCTCCGCTTTACCAAGCATACTAATGCTTGGGTTCCTTTCGTTATTGCATCGCTGTCAATGCTGCGTTCTGGAGGAAGACTGGCAATGGTTCTGCCATCGGAGATATTGCACGTTCTTCATGCCCAATCCCTTCGGTTTTATATCGGGCAACAATGCAAGAAGCTAATCATTATTGATCCAGAGGAAATCTGGTTTGATGGAACATTACAAGGTGCTGTCTTATTGCTTGCGGAAAAGAAGAGAAATATTAATGAACATAGTGCTGGACTAGGCATTATCCAGACTAAAGGGAAATCGTTTTTAGGTCAAAGCCCGAGTGATTATTTTAATAAAACCAACCTTATCAATGGCAAGACCGTTGAAGGGAAGTGGACAAGGGCACTATTAACCAAGAAGGAACTAGACCTATTTGAGGGAGTAATTAACAGTGAAAATGTTCATCAATTTACAGACATTGCCGAAGTTGATGTTGGACTTGTAACTGGGGCAAATAAGTTTTTTTTGGTAAACGATGAAACTGTCCATAACTATAATTTAGAAAAATGGTCACACCCAATGTTCGGTAGAAGTGAGCATTGCCCTGGTATTCTCTATGACGAGAAACAGCATCAGGATAATTCTGATGCCGGCCTCCCATCTAATTTCCTTTGGTTTGATGTAAACGATGTTTCTGAACTTTCTAATAGTGCCCATAAATATATTCGCTTAGGAGAGAGTGCAAATTTACATACACGCTACAAATGCAAAACACGTAAACCGTGGTTCAAAGTACCGTCGGTATATGCCACTCAGGTTGGTATGCTCAAACGCGCCCATGATATGCCTCGGCTCATATTAAACGAAGTTGGTGCTTACACTACCGATACTGCATATCGCATTACAACCAAAAATGTTGATGCAAAGAAATTTGTCTACTGTTTTATTAACTCTCTTACTGCGCTTAGCTCTGAACTTGAAGGTAGGCATTATGGCGGAGGAGTACTGGAGCTCGTACCCTCAGAGATTGAGAAGCTATACATACCTATTCCGACACAGACTCGTACTGCAATGAAAACCCTTGACAAGATGACAAGAAACTCTTCATCAAGTGAGGTATTAGCCTTTCAGGATAGCAGAGTATTAGGAGATTTGGGCTTAAGCCCAGATGAGATCGCCTGTCTTCATACAGCGTGGGATAAACTACGTAACAGACGTCAACGGACATCCCGTGCCACTAATCAATCACTATCACAAAATCAGTTGAGTTTTTCTTAAACAATCTCAGTGTGCGATCTAACAGATCGCGATTTGCGATTAAACTCCTTGCCTCACCCCACTTGATTTTAGTCGTGACATTTCCCTGCTTATAGCTTCTCGTATTAGTTTTTGGATTATGTGTAACTTCCAGTTCATAAATTCCGTATGATATATTTTTGATCACTATTTCGGCATTAATTGTTGCACGCTCAAGATGTGGGCTTCCTGATTCAGCGTTTGTATTCCAATTCAAATCAGAGAATACCGTTTCTCGAAAATAATGCTGAAAATCTATATCCTCCATTAAACCTTTCCCTAGATTTATATCACCTGTTACGTTGGTGCTTGAGCCTTGGGGGATATTTAGACTTCGTCCTGTAAGCGGACTGCTTTCCCATACTAAAATACCCATGTTAGCGGCTATTTTTTCTTTGCGGATCTTTGTTACTTTATTTTGACTTGGTTTCCTTTTTTCAAATGTTGGTATTGGCTTTAACCCATCTCTAATTTTGTTACCATGCGTTTTATAGGTTATGGATAATCTTGTTAAACGCTCATCCTCCAATCGTCCCTCATGTAGTAGTTCAACAACTTGTCTAGGAGTGATAATTTGAAATACATGGTTGGGATATGTCTCTGGAAGCCGGGTAATCGTCGTGACAAGCTTTTGAAGATAATCATCATCTGGCTGTTGGCTTCTATCCAGCTTGATAAACGAACTCGCTTCTATGTTTTGGTTCAAGCCACCAAATGTTAAATTGGCACTGCCTAATATCACAAACGCCCTAGTTTCACTGTATGCTGCATATATTTTGGGATGAAACATCTTGCTATTTGATGCTGTATCTACAACATATGGCTTAATCCCGATTTTCAATAAAGACAAAATACTCTGTGCAGAAGTAATCTCGTTTCTGATACCAATAAACACCTTTGACTTATCCGCTACACTCCTTAAATTGTCTTTGATTCTATCGACTCCATTTTCTCGTGCAAAGGCAAGGCTAAATAAAAAACCATCCATAGCGGGGGTTTTTAGTAGCTTATTGACTACCGTTTCATGGTCATCATTCTGACTTAATCCCTGAAGGATAATTTCAAGCTCAGCCATCTTTATATTCCTAGTTCTGACTTTCCCTCATTTAAGACTGCCTAAAAAGTAAATTTATGTTCAACGCATTGCGCTGGTTTGATTTACGCTCCATAAATTCATGCTCTACTATTTTTCTTAGCACACCATCACGGAGGTCGTGGCAGCCAGAGATACTCTTGGTATCTTTTTCATCACGGTCTACCTCACTGATCTAAATAAATAGAAAACCTGTATTTAGATTTTACAGCTTTAGTTTCTTAATATGCTCTTTTAGGGCTTTCTCCAAGCGTATCATTGCATCAATCATATCATTCTGTAATTTATCTCGTTTATTAGAGTCACCTAATCCGGCATACTCAAATCGCCTGCTAATTCTACACGCACGACGATTATCCAGGCGTTCCCAATTTAACTCGCCCCCAAAGTCTCCCTCGATTTCCGAACATTTTGAATGAAATTTATCAAATATCTTTTTACTTTCATCTTCGCTATTCTTGCCACGGTCAATATAAAGTTCTACCTGTCCAGCCTTGAAAGTAGTTACATAATTAAAAGTTAAACCTCTAACGCCAGAACCTGCACCGATCCAGTGCCCAGTACTAGGGGAAATGTTAGCATGTAAATTTGTTTTCTCTTTGCTTTTCTCAAGCAAAGTTTGCCAAAAATCTAGCCGAAGTTTATGTCTTTCGGCCATCTCCTTTCTTTCGCCACTAACAATATTCGTCTTTTCACTAGGTCCAGTGACGGTGCTGAAATAGGCAGCTGGTTCTGAATCGCCAATACGAAGAGCCTCAATTTTCACGAGATAAAATTGGACATCACTTCCTGTTTCATTTAGCCATTCAATAGCAGCTTGATGTTCAGGTCGAGGGTCACTTGAAACCCATACAGCAATCTTAGCTTCTAAATTAGAAACATAGGTTAAAATTTTTCCCAAATGATCATGGTCTGTTTTCTCAAGCTGATTTTCAATAATAACTTTTTGTCCAGAAGCATCCTCAGCTACAATATCCGCAAGAAAAGAACCTGCTTTCGCTTCTTTTTCATCAGGCGTTAAATCCATATCTAGTTCTTCGCCAATAATATCCAGATGTTCAAAAAGCCATGTCGTAAAATCCTTAGCTTCCTTTTTCCACACTTCTCGTAATGGAACTTTTTCTATTCTTCCGATCATAAAATATCTCCTTTTTATCTTACAGATGCACTATGCTATTAAACTGCATTATAATCCATAACCCATTGACTATTCTTAGGTCGGTTTGACAACTCTGAGCTTGCTATCTTCGCCATCAGTATCTCGCTGAAAAAATAGTATATAATGAAAAAGCATGGTCATTCTTTCGATGATCTCTCCCTCTAAAGATGTTACCGACAACTAAACGGAGGTTGGATTATGGTTAGATACATATTGAGTATATTGGTAATAGCGGGGGTGCTCATTGCTTTGCCGTGCTTTGCCGAGACACGGGAGTATTCTTTGGTCATTGCTAAAGAGCAGGTTTATATCACCGGGAAGCCACTCAAGCGAGTTACTGTCAACGGGAGTATCCCCGGCCCTACCCTGCAATTCAATGAGGGTGAAGAGGCGGTTATTCATGTTAGCAATACGATGGATGAGTATACTTCCATTCATTGGCACGGATTGTTAGTGCCTCCGCAAATGGACGGCGTGCCAGATTTTAATGGTTTTCCGGGTATCAAACCCGGCGAGACATTTACTTATCGTTTTAAGGTTCGGCAGAGCGGGACTTACTGGTATCATGCCCACTCTAAAGGGCAGGAGCAGGATGGTCTTTATGGGTCTATCGTCATTCATCCCAAAGACGAAGATCATATTAAGGCGGATCGCAGCTATGTGATTTTGTTTTCTGATTTCCACGAAGACGATGCCAACACGATTATGGCAAACCTCAAAAAATCGTCGGAATACTATGTTTATACCCAGCGCACCGTCGGTGATTTCTTTGCCGATGCAGAGGAGCGAGGTTTTGGCAAAGCATGGGAAAATGCCAAGATGTGGGGCAGGATGCGGATGATGCCGACTGATCTCACTGATGTCGGTGATTATACTTTTTTGGTCAATGGCAAAACACCCAAGCAAAACTGGACTGGGCTTTTCAGAGCCGGCGAGCGTATTAGGTTGCGCTTTATCAACGCTTCGGCAATGTCTTTTTACGATGTGCGGATTCCGGGATTACAAATGACGATGGTGGCTACTGACGGTCAGCCTATAGAACCGGTTGTCGTTGACGAGTTCCGCTTTGGTGTGGCGGAGACTTACGATGCAATCGTTGAACCGTCAGAGGATAAGGCTTATACCATCGTTGCCGAACCACTTGACAGAACTGGTTTTGCGCTAGCCACTTTAGCACCTCGCGAGGGAATGCGCGGAGAGCCTCCTCGTCAACGCAAACGCACTATGCTGACAATGGCAGATATGGGTGTAGCACATAAGATGCATCATATGTCCGGCATGGATCATAGCCAACACAATATGGCGGAAAATATGGATCATAGTAAGCACTCTGCAAAAAACATGGATCACGCAGAACACGAAGCGCACAAGGAACACGACATGTATCATCCGCCGGGCAACGACTTTGATACTGGCACTCCGGGCAGTGGATGGGCTGACGCAGATACCCTCAAAGGACATAAGGCATTGTCATATAAAGACCTACGCTATTACGGTATTCAGAAAGATCAGCGATTGCCGGGGCGAGAAATTATCGTGCGCTTGGGCGGCAATATGGAACGTTATATATGGACACTGAACGGCAAAAAATATGAAGATGCCGGACCGATACAATTGGAATACGGGGAACGCGTCCGCATAACTTTTGTCAACGATACGATGATGGCGCATCCGATGCATCTGCACGGTATGTTCGTGCAGTTGGAAAACGGGCAACCGATATCCAAACTCCCTAACAAGCATACCGTGAATGTGGCACCAGGGGATACCTATTCTGCATTGCTCACTGCAAACGAAGCTGGCGAATGGGCATTTCATTGTCATCTTCTGTATCATCAAAGGGCAGGCATGTTTAACAAAGTTATCGTTGCCAAACTGGATCCGGCTAAAGTGCCGGCTAAACCTTATTCACCCAAGACACAAGAAGAGAAACATCACTCGCTCCACCAAGCGAGCGATGCCTCGCTATAAAACGATGTTTGTTAAACATATAAACCTCGCCGGTTTGGCGATGATTTTATCTTTTCCTTTGGTTCATGCCGATTACACTCACGGCGGCAGCACCATATTCCATGCCTTTGATTTGGAGATAGGCATTGGTGTAACTGATGATGGCAGTAATTTTTCCGACTGGGATTTTGACGGCTGGATCGGCACCGACGAAAATAAACTATGGCTTAAATCTGAAGGCGAGCGTAGCGATAGTGAAACTGAACAAGCCGAGTTTTGGGTAATGTATAGCCGCAATATCACTAACTTTTGGGACCTTCAAGTTGGCGTGAGGCACGATACCCAGCCCCATTCATTGACTTATGCAGTGGTCGGCTTTGACGGATTGGCACCCTATTCCTTTGAGACCGAAGCACACTTGTTTGTTAGTGAAGACGGCGACATCAGTGCTCGCCTGCGACAAGAAAAGGAGCTTTTGTTCACGCAAAGACTCATTGCGGAACCTTATTTTGAAGTAGAACTCCACGCACAAGATGTGTCGGAACTAGACATAGGTGCGGGTTTTTCAAGTATTGAACTCGGCTTACAAACACGCTACGAGATTACTCGTTCTGTTGCACCCTACTTGGAGGTTAAATACGAACGCAAACTTGGGGAGACATCGTCTATTGCCCGGCGCAACGACGAAGACAGCGGTGCTTTGATCGGCACCCTTGGCCTTCGTCTTTTGTTCTAGCGACTGTGGGTAATGTCTTGTGTTATGATCCTTTTATTTGATAACACTCTGAGGAAGATTTAATATGACTGTCTCGGTAGATTCTGATCGATTTCAATCGGCAACATGGAAAGAGAACGCTAGCTTAGCCGAACTCATACTACTAATAATATTGGGAGGTGTCGTGATGGCAGTAGCTTCGGGAAATTTAATAATAAAAGATTCCATCTATTATGTCGGTGGGTTGATTCTTTTGACCCTAACCATAGTATTATTCCTCGTGAAGCTCATCAACGATTTTATGGACCTCAGAGATCGCCTCAAGAATAGAGGCAAACAACCGACATCCGATTAACTTATTAACTCAAAATTAGTAGTGGTTAAACGGTATGCGGAACCGCAACGTAACCTACATTTGTAGGGGAGGGCTAACATGCCCTCCCTAAAGTATTGTACTTGTAACATCTCAACCGCTATGCGCCATTAAATCATGGTTACCGTAAACGCGATGGATGAATGGATTGTTTGTGCAAGCGCATCGCGTTTCGGGAGGGCATGTGAGGCTGTTGAAAAAGTACCACCATGCATCGTAGGGGATAATTGTCTAGTGCAGAACCACCACAACCACCCCGTCAGGCTTCGCCTGCCACCCCTCCAAAGGAGGGGAATGTACTAATGCAGACACTTTTTCAACAGCCCCATGTTAGCCCTCCCCTACGGTGGTTTCCATAAATTTGATGGCGCATGGCGGTTCAACTTGTGCAAGAACAACTCAATGTTATGCGTCTGTAAATTGTGGGGGTAGTATATCCAATAATTGGGTGGTTATATGCTTTGCGCTGGCTGCAAGATTGACGGTGCAGAACTTGAACTCGTGGCCTTGAATGGTAACCATTTCGTTGTAATCTTCACCACCAACCGTGGGATGCAGTAGCATCCCTGTCGTTGACCGTGATAGCTGGTCTTCGTGTCGCTCTTGGCTTCTTACATAGGCATATATTTGATAGATATCATCGCTTTTCAATGTCTGGTATCGATACCGTCCTGTAGTGATTATTTCGTAAAATTTGGTATCAATGATTAAACGCTCGCCGGATGATTTATTTTTAATGCTTATATCAGTTTTCATTTGCGGCAAGATGTCTTTAATTTTGTCAGTTTCTTCTTGTGTATCCCACTTCAGGTATTCCGATTTTACCTCACATTTTTCAAGTTGAATCGTATAGAAACCGCGCACTGCTTTTTCAAATAAGGTTTGCAACCATTTTTTATCTTTATCGGGAGATAGCATGTAATGGTCACCGTCTATGTCGTTTGGCAAGGCTAACCTAAACACCACATCAGCAACGTATAGCATTAACCTGTCTTCATAGTCATGCAAACCGAAACGTTCGCTTTTCACGCTGTAGTTATGAGGCTTTTGTCGCCCCACACCTATAGCCTCAAGTTGCATGGCGAGCATGAGACACTTGTGTTTACGCTTTTTATCAAGTTGTTTTAGCGAAGCTAGATATTGCAATGCCGCACGCACATAGCGATTGCGCGGTGTATCAACGGTAAGTTCGGCAAAACGACAACGGACTTTGGCTTTGCTCAGTAGTTGATGAGACTCGGTATAGAGCAAGTCTATACGTCCTCGCACTCTGTTGAGGGTGGCAACTTTGTTTTGATAACCGAAACTCAGATTGCGCATCAACCGGTTTTCTACGATATGACAAAGCATTTTTGCCAATATATCGGCGATGTCGTCGGGATATTCCTCAACATCTTTTCTAGCGGTCTCGTCGTGGTGATGAAGGTCGGAAGCAAGAAATATAAGAAACCATAAATTGCGAATCGGAATCTTGCCTACGGTGAGTATATCCTCAGTTGCTGACACCGCCATTAAATCCCTTTGATTAGTTTTTCCACCTCCTCCTTGGCAGTCTTGGGGTCATCAAACCAATACTCTCTGAGCAAGGGTCCTATCTCGGTTTTTATCACCTCCCTGTACCATGCCGTGTGATCCTCTTTATAGTCCACTTGTATGGTATAGCGGTCTGGTGTGAAATAACTATGCCCTATTTTATATTGTTCACCCAAGCTAGGAGTATTTGTGATTGTGTCATTTAATTCTCTCATCCGCTGTCCTATTTTTTCCAAAAATTCTTTAGGGATATGTCTTTCATTGTGAACCCAGTCTTTCCATTTGTCTCCGAAATTAGGCTTCAAATCTATAAAAGCGAACCTGCGGCGCAGTGCAAAATCAATCAATGCCAAAGAGCGATCGGCAACGTTCATCGTGCCGATCACGAAAAGATTGGCTGGCACAAACACTCCTTTGCCGTACTTTTCATTGCTGTAAATCAGTTGCAACGCTTCTTTCTCTTTTCTTTTATCGGCTTCTAAAAGGGTTAGCATTTCTCCGAATACTTGAGCAGGATTTCCTCTGTTGATCTCTTCTATCACAACAACATACTTATTGGTGCCGTCGTTTTGTGCTTTGTGTATCATCTCCAGAAATGCGCCGGGCTTAAGTTCCAATTTTCCGTCACTGGATGGGCGGTATCCAATAACAAAGTCTTCGTAAGATATGTTTGAATGGAATTGTATGGCTTTTAGTTTATCCTTATCTTCTGCTCCTACCAAAGCATACGCTAACAGTTTGGCTAGCCAAGTTTTTCCGGTGCCGGGAGGACCTTGTAGGATAATGTTCTGTTTGCTTCGTAGCCGTCTGAGATAGTTTTCCAATTCTTCACGAGCTATAAAGCAGCCGGCTTTAACGATGTCGTCAACCCCGTAGGTTTCACTTGGATTGGGCGAGTCATCAGGTTTATATTCGGGCTCTTCTTCGGCGATACTTGGCACTGGTGAGGGCTTGTCCTCGTAGGCTCTACGTGCTAATTCGGGAAATAAATTTTCATGTTGAAATTTTTTCTTTAGTTCATCAATCAGTGCTAAATACCGTGCTGCATCAACTATTGGAAATTTCTTAAATTTCGACTCTTTAGGGAGGTATGTCCTTGAAAGTTGATCAATTGAGAGTTGGTCAAGTGTTAGATAATTTCGCGGGCGGATCCAAAATAACCCCATTGTGATTTTAGCCGGCCCCATCTGATACTGTTTAATGACTTTGTTATAAAGTTTAATAAACCTTTGTTTGATTTTTTCATCCTGATTGTTGCTCTCGGCAAACGACAACGCGGTTTCAAAAAAATCCCATAGCGAATCAATATCATCGGCACCACGTTTTTCCTTATGATCAAAAAACCACGACTGCGGAGGCAATAAGAGTGGAATTTCAATTTTAATATGTTTCGGCACAGGGTGCATAACTCCCAGAAAATCGGCAAAACTTTTAATAACAATTTTTCTTTTCTCTATATTCTTTAGTACCGTATAATTGTTAAACATTCCCATCACGGTAAAGGGGTCTATATCGTCAAAATCTCTCTTAGGAATCGTTGGAAAATAAACTTTACTTATATATCTAATAATGCTATCCTGAATGCATGAGTGATGAGAAAAGAGATAGTGATCTTAAAAAGAAGTTATCGGCTGTACTACCCCACTTAAATGAAAAGCAACGCCGCATTCTGATCGCTGCTGAGGCTTGTAATTTAGGCTATGGTGGAATAGCAAAGTTGTCAAAAATAACCGGTGTCTCTAGACCGACGATTCATCGTGGCATCAAGGATCTCAATGAAGCGAAAGGCCAAGAAACAGCTTCGTTAAGTAGGGTGAGAAAAAAAGGCGGTGGCAGAAAAAAGCTCATTGATAAGTTTCCTGGTATCGTTGAGGCAATAGAAAACTTAATGGAACCGGGTGTGCGCGGTGATCCTGAGTCGCCTTTGCGTTGGACTTGCAAAAGCGTGCGTATGCTAGAGAAGGAGTTAAGAGCAAGAGGCTATCAGATCAGTTATTCAACTGTCGCTTGTTTATTAAAAGAGCTTGGGTTTAGCCTGCAGGCAAATCAAAAGACTTTAGAAGGTGCAACGCACCCGGATAGAAATCAGCAGTTTGAGTTTATCAATAAAAGAGCGAAGTGGTTTTTAGCCAGAGGCTATCCGGTGCTTTCTATAGATACAAAAAAGAAAGAGCTGATAGGTAATTATAAGAACGCAGGGAAGCAATGGCGTAAGAAGCAAAACCCTGAGCGAGTGAATGTGCATGATTTTCCTGATGCAGAATGTCCCAAAGCCGTTCCTTATGGGGTTTATGATGTGGGCAACAATGAAGCTTGGGTTAATGTCGGTATCAGTGCCGATACGGCTGAGTTTTCGGTAGAAAGTATCCGTCAATGGTGGAACAAGATGGGCAAGAAAAGATATCCCAAGACTTCAAAATTGTTGTTGTGTGCAGATAGTGGAGGAAGTAATAGCTATCGTTCTCATCTGTGGAAGTGGGAGTTATATCAGTTCGCAAAACAAGAAGGTCTTTCGATTACCGTGTGTCACTACCCGCCGGGGACGAGCAAATGGAACAAAATCGAGCATCGTTTGTTCTCGTATATCAGCATAAACTGGAGAGGACAACCGCTAAGAGATTATCAAACAGTGGTTAATCTTATCACTGCTACAACAACCCAAGCGGGTTTAACAGTTGAATCTAGGATTGACAAAAGGAAGTACGAAAAAGGAATCAAAGTGCCTAAAGAAAAAATGAAACAAATCAAAATGAGAAAAGAATCATTTCATGGGGAATGGAATTATACGATATCAAGTATGTAAAGGTTATTTATAAACGATTACTTAGTATAAGATTTCAGTTTTATTTGTTCTGCCAAAGTCTTAACATACTCCACTAACTCAGAGCGTCTGTCTTTGTAGTCAAGGAGTTTGCTGGCTATCCCTTCATAGAGTGGGATCCACTTGAATTCTCTATCTATAGCCTCTTTCATTATTTCTCCTGTTCAGATTAAACGGTTATCGTAGCAGAAAGTCGCATCACTTGCTATATTGGCGTGGCGCACGCGCACGGCAATTCTACCCCATGAATATTCTCTTAAGCGCATTTTTCCAAAATACACAATCCACCCCTTTGATGTTTTTTTCGTTTTTATCCAAAGACCAAATCTGGCTTATGCAGTCAGACTTCCAGTCCTTCTGAAAGGCACAAAGATGCGTCGTATATTTTTCTGTGACTTGTCTGGAAGATTTTATCTCGACCAGAAGATCTTTTTGCATGGGTCTTTCTATAATCAAATCTATTTCCACTCCGTCCTTGCTCCTAAGATACGAAAACTTAAAGTCTTTTCTCAAGTATTCGTTGAGACGAAAACATTCCGCTATAACCCAATGCTCAAACGCTGCCCCAAAAGCATAGGTGCCTTCGCTAAGATCAAAGTTTAAGGTTCTATCCAAAGCCTTTTTGAGTCCGGTATCAAAGAAATAGAACTTAGGAGATTTGCGCTGTTGTTTTCTGACAGATTTATGATACGACGGCAACATGAAACCTAATAATGTATCCTCCAGAATCGTGAAGTAACTAGCCACCGTTTTGTGGTTCACCTGTACATCGTTGGCGATATTAGAGTAATTGATGATTTTTCCATTTTGTTGCGCAGCGACCTCAAGAAATGCTTGAAAAGGGTCAAAGTTTCTTATCAGTTGCTCTACTCTTATTTCTTCCTTCATATAGGTATGAACATAACTTCTTAAAAACTCGCTTTTGCGCAACTTTGATTTTTTCTCCAGCAATCCCGGCAAGCTACCAAAGTTTAATACTTCGGCGAGGTCAAAGTTGTTTTTTAATTCGAGGGTAGTCAACGGATAAAGATAATATGTAAACGCCCTTCCCGCAAGCAGGTTGCTTTGATCTCTTTTAAGTTTTCTGGCACTGGAACCAGTCATGATGAATTGGATTTTAGGATTTTTCCTCATCTCCTTTTGGATGATATCCAAAAGTTTAGGTACTTTTTGAATTTCGTCGATAACAACCCTGTTATAGCGACCTTTGGACAATCTATAAGATAGCTCGTTGGGATTGTGGCGAAAAGCTCGCTCTTCTTCAAAGTCTAAAAAATCTATCCATAAACATGTGCTTTTTTTGAATTTGTGTTCAAGGAGATAAGATTTCCCCACACCCCTTGCTCCGAATAGGAAAAAGCTGTCTTTTGAGTTAAGTTTTAGGATTCTTGATAACATACTCCCATTTTACACGATATTTTGGGAGTATGGTGGCAAATATTCCAAAAGAAACAGGCATCAGGATGATGGTTGCGCCTAGTTCATCCAACATCTCGGAAATTTCTACAATCAGATGGATTGCTTTGTCGGTAAACGAATACGGCGGTTTATTAGATTGGGAAAGCACATTTTGATAGTATCATGTGATACTATTGAGAAGCTATGCAGGGGCTATTGAAGAAGTGTTTCATGCACCGTAGGGGCGGATTTGCATATCCTCCCTAAAGTTGAGTCCTTGGACAAATCTACCCGCTCCGCGCCACCAAATCATGGTTAACGTAAACGAAATAGATAGAATGGATTGCCTGTACAGACGCAACGCGTTAGGGCGGATATATAAATCCGCCCCTACCAATATCATAAATTCTATGACGCAGAGCGGTTGAGGTTATGCAGATACGACACGTTCGGGCGGACATATTGAATCGCCGATTGAGCCAGTAGGTCAAGTGGCGTAACTTTTTGAAAAATCTGAATATTATGTTCGTTAAAAACATTACTTATGTCAAAATCAATCGGCGTGAAATTGTACAGAACTTTAGCACTTGGGGTAGCGCATGCATTGCAAAATGCAATATCTGCCCCTACCAATATCATAAATTCTATGACGCAGAGCGGTTGAGATTTTGCAAGGACAACGCGTTAGGGGTGCTTAGTTAAAGGTTTTCGCCATCCATCTTACCTCTCCGATAATCTCGGCAAAACTCGGAAAAGGCACGGGCTTTGATTTCTGATTGTCGCTGATCAGCTGCCATTTATCTTTAACTTTAGTAAGTCGTCTGACAATGAGACTATTTCCGATTCGTATTGCATAGATACGCTCCTGCTGTCGGCGGTATCGTGAAAGGTCTACCAGGACCATTGAGTGATTTGCTATGGTGGGTTCCATTGAGTGATCTAGGATTTGTACGATTAGGCAGTATTCTGGATTCAGATCCTGTCCGCTAAACCAACTCTCCTGAAAAAATATATGACCCACAGCTCGTTTTTTATTACTGGTTGAAATGTCATTCATAGTAGTATCTGTTTCAACAACAGGAATCCGATAAACACTTGTTGACTTTGAATCTTCATACGATTTGCCACGCTTTGGTGTTTGCTTCAAGGTTTTACGAGGCGGTAATCGGGATATTATCTCTTCAAGCATATCAGGTATGATTTGCCTTTCGCTAACGACACGAACCGAAGGCGATTTTTGACTATATTTGGGACCTACATAAAACTCTAGGTTTAGGACATCGCATAAAGCGGAAAATCTCTCCACTGAGGGTACGCGCCCACGGCGCATATTGCGAATGAGTTCGGGGGTGCCGATCGCAAGAAGAGAGGCTTGGCGAGCAGAGATCCCTTGTTCATTGAGAGCACGGTCAATAATTTTTAAGAGGTCTGCGTTTGAAATACGTTTAGTCATAACAAGGGAATTATCCCTTATTATGTGAAATATGCAAGTAGAAAATAGAATCGCCGTTTGTTGCAGTGGCACAAACGGCGTAACATTGTACAGAACCTTAACGTGGGTATGTAGGTCGGACAAGCTAAGGCTTGTCCTAAATGGTGGGTACGCCATAAAACCACCCCGTCAGGCTTCGCCTGCCACCCCTCCAAAGGAGGGGAATGTACCAATGCAGATACTTTTTCAACAGCCCCATGTTAGCCCTCCCCTACGGTGGTTGTCGTAAACTTGTGCAGACACGCCACAATCACCTCGTCAGGCTTCCGCCTGCCACCCCTCCAGAGGAGGGGAATTATTGACCTCTACGGGTGGTTATACGAAGGTTTTGGCCGTCCATTTTACTTCTCCAATAATTTCTGCAGAATCCGGAAAAGGTTCGGACTTCCATTTCGGATGATCGCTGACAAGCTGCCATTGGTCTTTGTTCTTCTCAAGACGCCTAACGACAATACCATCGTTGATTCGTACCGCATAGATATTCCCTATTCGGCGACGGCATCGCGAACGATCAATCAAAACTATAGAATGCTCTGCAATTGTCGGTTCCATAGATGCATCTCGAACTTCCACAATAACGCAATGTTCAAAATCCAATTTATGTTTAGCAAACCAATCGCTGTGAAAAGCGACGTAACATGATTTTTGATAATTTTTATCACCAGTTTTTTTGCTTGCGGTAGCTTCCATTTCAAGAACGAGAATATAATGAACTAGGTCCGATTCCGAAACATACGGTGCTTTAGGTTCTGCTGTTTTTCGGTAAGAATTATTAGGCGGCAATCGAGATATTATTTCTCGGAACATGCTGTATATCGTTTCTTTCTTTTCGGGCGAGTCAATTAATTCTGATGACTCGGAACGTACCGGCCCTATATAAAATTCTAATTTGAGCACCTCGCATAAAGCACGAATTCTTTCTACCGAAGGTATGCTGCCACGGCGTATACCGCGAATAAGTTCAGGGCCTCCGGTTGCCAAAATGGAGGCTTGACGGGCAGATATACCTTGCTTATTCAGAGCCTGATCAATAATTTTTAGGAGGGCTTGGGCTGAAAGATGTTTATTCATACGAGGGAATTATCCCTCATTACAAAAAATATGGCAAATAAAAATTACCCCGAAATTTAGGATTTATACCCATATCAGAACCTAAAACCGTTATCCACTCGTCCTTGTGAGTATATAAAATTTGTGGAAATACTTAAAAAAAACGACTAATATACAATGACTTTCATATTCTCACCCGCCATACGCCCTTATGTTAAGACGACTTGTAATCTTGCTTATTGACATAAGGTTAATTTACCCTACAATAATCTATATGAGGGAAATTGACCTTATAAAGATTAGTAAAAAATATACACATGCTAAAAAGATTAGCCTCTCAAGGTTAGGTTTTTTAGCTGTAAAAGACGGAAAATTCTTTTCTAGATTAGAGAAAGGAAGTAGCTGCACACTTCGTACGGCGAGGCGTGTAATTCAGTATCTATCGGACAGGTGGCCCCCGGGACTGAAATGGCCAGCCAACATCCAGCGACCTCCAATATCCTCCAATCCGAAAAGAAAATCAGTATAAAATGCTGAATAATGCTTGACAAGCACTAGTGGAATAGGGTATAAAGGTTATCTAAATAATTATAAGGACATTCTATATTGCTTAATTTTTTACTAAAATACATAAAATGACTTTTCATTGGTTGCCTCCTATGAGGCCCTTGAGGCGGTCTCTTCCCCCCTCCGACCGCCTCCCTTTTTTTAGGAAATAACCCAGATTAGTCACCCCCCTCATAAAACTCTTTTCTAATCTCCTGTAATGTTAAACGCTTTTTTTTCATCGCGTGAATCTGCTCTACACGTTTAATCATATCAGAGTCGTATAGCTGATATCCCGCTTCGGTAACTTCAGCAACTTCAAGCAATCCCTCCTTTGTCCAATATCTAATAGTGGAATTATTCTCACGTACTTTTTTAGCCAGCTCTCCTATTTTTAGCAGCTTTGTGTCGTAATCAATCACCGCACTTTCACCTTGAGCTGCTTTAAGATAAATGTCCAAAGAGCGGTTTATCGCTTTGGCGATCAGCTTGAAATAATCGTCTTTAGCGCCACCCGCCTGCGCTTTCTCTAACGCTGTTATGTAGGCTAAACGGTCTCGTTTTGCGATAATCGCTGGTGGATAACCTGCCATCAATAAAAGCATATTCATCATTAATCTGGCAGTTCTACCGTTGCCGTCTACGAAAGGATGTATACTCACCAAACGATAATGCGCCTCCGCTGCTAAATCTATCGGATGGATTTTGTCGGCTGTCTCAATCCATTTTATAAATTCGGTCATTAGGTCTGGTACTTTGATTGGATTGGGTAACACGACCGTAGAGCCGGATATACGCACTGCTACCGTACGGTAACAACCCGCATGAGTATCGTCTATACCTTTCAGAATCATATTGTGTATTTGCAAAATATCTCTTTGCTTGAGGCTGCCAGGCTTTCGATTGACTTGCGCTTGCACCCAATCCAACGCACAAACATGGTTGGTAGCTTCCAAATGTTCAGCCAGCGATCTACCTCCAACCGTCAGGCCTTTTTCAACTACCAAGGCAGTCTCACGGCGCGTCAAGGTATTACCCTCAATCGCATTGCTGGTATAAGTCAGTTCTACCCGGAACCAGTCCTCTAAATTTCGGACCAATATGCTAGGTAACGGACGGAACCGATCAAGTTGCTGCTTTTTCTCTGTGAGTACTTCATAGTTCATAGAATAAACCATAAACCATAAAGTTATGGTTGTCAATATCTTAAATAGCCTTGGATTGCTAACTTATTGCAAATAGGTTCTTTTTAGCGTATGAAGATATAGAAAATAGCACTATAAACAATATCGCCGCAGCTGCAACAATAGACGGACTGGAGGGCGTATCAAATTGAATAGAACCGTAAATCCCAACCACAACCGCAATCATGCCGAGTATAGATGCAGTGATTGCCATCGCTTCGGGTGATCTTACCAGCTGTTTGGCAGTTGCCGCCGGGATAATCAGCATGGAAGTAATTAAAAGAATTCCTACAACACGAATAGAAACAGCAACAACAATAGTCATTAGAAGCATAAGCAAAAGGTGCATTAAAAATATCCGAACATTTTCTGCGATAGCTAAATCTTCGTCAATGGTCATCAACACCAAAGACTCCCAATTCAATAGCAGTAGCACTAAAACAATCGTGCCACCAATATAAATCCACCACAGCTCTTCTATGCCTACGGTTAGAATATCGCCAAACAAATAAGCATGCAAATCAACGCGGTATTCCAGCGTGCTGATAACGATAATGCCCACCGATAGTGCCGAGTGCGCTAGGATGCCGAGCAATGTATCAGTAGCTAATATTTTCTTTTGTTGCAACCAAAGCAACAACAGAGCAAAAGCAAAACAAACAATGATCGTGGTGATGTTTGTGCCTAAACCAGTAGCCAATCCCAGTGCAATTCCCAGCAAAGCACTATGTGCTAAAGAATCACCGAAATATGCCATACGCCGCCAGACCACGAAACAACCAATTGTGCCGGCAATGATCGCAACACCAATACCTGCGGCTAATGCGCGAAGGACAAAAGGTTCAGACACGATAATCGTTTTCGTGTGTATGATTATGGCTATGCTGATAAACTGCGACCAGCTTCGCCATATCGCGTCCGAACAAAGAAATAAACTCCGGGTCTTTGGCTACCACCTGCGGTTCTCCAGAACAGCAAATGTGATGAAAAAGACAAATGACCTGCTTTGTTGATGCCATCACCAAATGCAAATCGTGCGACACCATCAAAATACTCAGAGAACGGTTTGCATAAATCTTCTCTAGTAGTTTATAGAAAGCGAGTTGTCCGGAAATATCTAAGTTTTGTGCCGGTTCGTCCAATACCAATAACTCCGGGTCATTGAGTAAGCTGCGAGCCAGCAATACCCGTTGCAACTCTCCACCGGAAAGTACCGACAGCGGTCTTGCTACGAGCTGTGCTATGTCGGTTTCATGCAATACTTTTTGAAATTCCGAAGCATTGCTACGCTTTCGTAGCCGTAGAAAACGGCTTACAGTAATGGGCATGCTACGTTCAAAGCTAAGATGCTGCGGCATATATCCGATTCTTAGTTCCTTAGATCGTTCTATGGTTCCAGAATCGGCTTGGTAAAAACCCAATAAACATTTGAGCAACATCGACTTGCCGGCACCGTTTGGACCTATCACGGTAATAAAATCTCGCTCGCCTATACTTATAGATACATCTTTGAGGATATATTTTTTTTGCTTAAAAACAGTAATGCGCTTGGCATCTATCAATGCATTCATATTATTTTTTCATACAGTTGCTACACTTGCCACTAATCTCCAGCGTAGTATGGTGCGGACTAAATTTATTTTTTCTGGTAGTCTTGGTAATAGCCTCATCTATCACGCGGTCGCAACACTCTTTGATTTCTTGACATTCGCTGCATATCAAAAAATAACATTCATGGTGCTTGCCCGGATGAGAACATCCAACATAAGCATTCAGGCTTTCTAGCTTATGAATAAGACCCTGCTCTATAAGGAAATCCAGGGTGCGATAAACCGTCGGAGGTTTAGCCGAATAATCCATATCTTTCAGCTTATCTAGAATGTAATAGGCTTTGGTGGGCTTATGACCCTCCCATATTATTTCCAATACTTTGCGCCTTAAGTCTGTAAAACGAAGCTCTCTATCTTTACATATTCGTTCCGCCTCGCGAATCGCGTTGGAAATACAATTGTTATGCGAACCACGTTTATGCATTGTTCATTGTTTAATTGACTTGCTCAAATAAATGTTATAGTATAACATATCAATTCAGATAAATTAACTAGGCATTTGGAGTATTAATCATGATAAAAAGAAATTTTATATTATTGTTCACTTTATTCATAACGTTTTCTGCAAACGCAACAGAAATAGAATCTAATCGCGTAATCGTCTCGATTAAGCCGTTACATTCTTTGGTTGCCGGAGTACTCGGAGACACTGGAGAAGCGGAATTATTGGTCGACGGGGTTGTATCTCCGCATCATATGCAGTTAAAACCCTCTCAAATCAAAAGTATGCAGGCAGCACACATTATCTTTTATATAGATGATAGCTTTGAGACATTTCTTGCAAACGTTTTTGATATTCTTTCAGATGATGTATTAAAAGTGCCGATGATAGACAACGTAGAATTAACGTTGCTACCCTATCGCAAAGGGAAGGATTGGGAAGAGCATGATCATCACCACGACGAGCACGGAGGCGATCATCATGCAGACAAACACGACGAACACGACCACCATGCAGACGAGCATGACGAACACGACCAACATGCAGACAAACACGACGAACACGACCACCATGCGGACGAACACGATGAACACGAGAAGCACAGTAGTTACGATATGGATATGCATGTGTGGCTAGATCCCGAAAACGCGCAAAAGATGGTTGCACTAATTGCTGAGACGCTGAGCGATGTATATCCCGAACACCGTGATACTTATAAAGCGAATGCACAGGGATTGATGCAAAAAATAGACCGCTTGAACGTAGAATTAAAGACAGAACTCTCCCCGATACAAGACAAACCTTTTATTGTGTTTCACGACGCGTATCAATATTTTGAACATGCTTATGGATTAAACGGCGTAGGTTCTATTGTGTTTGAGGGAGGTGAATCGCTGTCACCAGTGCGTATTAAATCAGTACGAGAGAAATTACAGCGCACTGGGGCTGCTTGCATTTTTAGCGAACCGCAATTTCCTGCTCGCCCAATACAGACAATCGCCGAAGGTTTTGATATAAAAATCTCAGTGCTAGATCCGCTGGGTGCGAATTTACCCAACGACGAGAACTTATATTTTACGCTACTCAATAATCTGGCACACAACTTAACAGAATGTTTAATGGCTGAAAACACAAATTAAGAGACTGTCGAAAAAGTATCCTTGAGCCGTAGGGGAGGGCTAACATGGGACTGTTGAAAAATAGAACCGCCGATTGAGCCAGTAGGTCAATCGGCGTAACATTGTTCAGAACCTTAACAACCACCCCGTCAGGCTTCGCCTGCCACCCCTCCACAGGAGGGGAATGTACTAATGCAGACACTTTTTCAACAGCTCCATTCATCCATTTCGTTTACGTACTGGGTGGCGTAAATATACCGGCAAGGCTTGGTCTGCCGTCAGCGTATCACCTGAGGCAAGCGGTGGCATTGCCAAGCGTAGCAGTGTGGAGGCTTGAGGCAGTTCGGGTGCATACCACTTTATCAATCGCTCACCCAAGATTGCTTCTAATACGCTACGATAAAGCGGCACAGCATTACCCGCGGCTATGCCTTTGAAAGTATCAGGCACCACTAATTTCTCTGGTGTGGCGATGCTTTCATTGGTCATTGCTTTGACTAGATCACCGTCCTTTTCAAAATAACCATAATAGACTTCTCCCATGCGCGCATCCATTGCAACTAAGACTTGTGTCTCGTCGCTTTGTTCCAACGCCCGTAGGGCAACCGCTTGTAAGTCGGAGATTGCCACCACCGGCAGAGTATGGGCATACGCCAAACCTTGCACCAAAGATGCTGCGATGCGCACACCAGTAAAAGCACCGGGGCCGCGTCCGTAGACCAGCGCATCAAGTTCAGCAATATCTATTTTTGCTTCGCTCAAAACCGCTTGACACATTTCAAATATCAGGCTGTGGTGTTGACGTGGCACTACATCAAAACGTTGGTGAACCACACCCCCACTCAATAACGCTGCCGAGCAGGCTTCGGTGGCAGTATCAATCGCTAAGATACTAGAATTGTCTGAAACACCGTTCATTAAGCAGATTATTTCAGATAAGGCTCAAGCGACTCAAGATCATGACATCGTTTCATGTCCGGCAGACTACGCAAAAAGGTGCTACCATAACTCATTTTTCTCAGACGCGGATCGCCAATAACAACGACTCCCATGTCGGTTTCGCTACGAATTAGACGCCCCACACCTTGTCGCAGTGTGATAATCGCCTCCGGCAAAACATACTCTCTAAAAAAATCTCGCCCGGCTTTTTTATAAAAGGCTTCTCGCGCTTGTAGCAACGGGTCGGGCATTCTAAAGGGCAAACGGTCTATCACCAAACAACGCAAGGTGTCTCCTTTCAAGTCTATTCCGTTCCAAAAACTGCTGGTACCCAACAACACCGCTTTATCTTCTTCGATAAAACGATGGATGAGTGCCTGCTTGGGTGCTTTGTTCTGCACCAACAGGGTATATTTATTGGTAGTCTTTAACAATGCCTCGGCTTGATACAGTGCTCTGTAGCTCGTGAATAATAACAGGGCGCGTCCTTTGGACATCAATAGTATCGGATAAACCCGCTCTATCAATTGGTCGGTGTAATCTTCGGTACCAGGCAACGGCATTTGATCTGGCAAATAAAGTGCGGCTTGCGCTTGATAATCAAAAGGGCTTGCAAAAGATTTGCATGGCTTGCTCTCGTCGCCGCAATCGGATAGAAAATATGAAAAATCGTCTTTCACGGAAAGCGTGGCAGAAGTATACACCCAGTTGGCTTGATACTGTTTGCTTTTTTCTGACAGCAAACTGGAGATATCTACCGGACTCAAATAAATATGAAAAGTTTTGGCCTTGGCATGGCGATCAATCCACGCCAGCCCGGCAACCTCTCCTACTTTGGCATCATCGCCAGACACACATACCGACTCTATAAATTTAAGCATCGTCGTAATGCGTTGGATGCAATTTTCCCACTGCTCAGACTTTACCTTATACGGTTTAAGTGCGCGTATCAGTGCGTTGCCTTGCTCTACAAAATGTTGGTAGTATTCGGCAAACGAAGGATGCGCTCGCAAAGCCTTAATCGGCGCACGGTCGCCCAGAGTTTGAAAAAGTTCCGAGAACCGTCTAAAACTTTTAGCGCACGAGCTCATCAACTCGGTTATAAGCGTATCTTGTTCGGGATCCTCCTTGATTAGCTCGTTGATCTCTTTTAGTACCTCAGTGAACTGCCGGCTACTAAAGCTCTCGGTAAAATTTCTTTCTGCAAAATCTTTTAGCTGATGCGCTTCGTCGACGATGATTAGTTCGGCTTGTGGCAAAAAATCTGCAAAACCTTCTTCTTTGAGTGTCATATCTGCCATCAATAGCGCATGGTTGATGATGACCACATCGGCTTCCGCCGCTTTTTGACGAGCATTTACGACATGGCAACTGTCGTAATACTCGCAATCTTTTCTCAAGCAATTTTCTGCAGTAGAAGTCAGCCACGACCATAACGAATCATCCTCTGCGATATCGGACATCGAACTAATATCGCCATCAGTGGTCTCAAAAGACCATTTTTCCACTTTATTGATTTTGGCAGCAAATGTTTTATCCAACACTGATTGGGTCGTTGCCTGCCTCATCCTTTCCATACACAAATAATTCGCCCGCCCTTTGAGTAGTGCCGGTTCACAATCAATACCCAGCGCGTCTATAACCACCGGCAAATCCTTGAAATAAATCTGGTCTTGCAGATGACGTGTAGCGGTGGATACTATGGTGCGCTTTTTAGACAGCAAAGCAGGTACCAAATAAGCAAAAGTCTTACCAATGCCGGTGCCTGCCTCGCAAACCAAATCGTGCTGTGCCGAAATTGCCTCGGCAACTGCTGCTGCCATCTTTTGCTGTTCGCTACGGACATTGAAGTTTGTAATCACCTTGGCAAGGTTACTGCGCTCAGATAACGCGTCAAAACTCAAGTCTATTAATTCATTTTTTTCATCGTTCATGTTTTTCTATCAATACTATGCTGTGTGCGGCAATTCCTTCTTGACGACCGATAAAGCCCAGTGCCTCGGTAGTCGTTGCTTTGATATTGACACAATCTTCGGGGGTATTGATTACCTCGGCGACGGATTGCCTAATTTTTACGATAAACGGCGATAATTTAGGAGCTTGTGCGATCACCGTTGCATCAACGTTGACGATCCTGTAGCCTTTGTCTGCCAACATCAGACACACTTGCTTTAGCAGATGCCTGCTATCAATATCCTTGAAGCGGTCGTCGTCGTCAGGAAAATGACTACCGATATCGCCCAACGCAGCAGCTCCGAGCAAAGCATCGCAAAGTGCGTGTAATAATACATCGCCGTCAGAGTGTGCCTTCAAACCGTACTGATAAGGAATTTTAATGCCTCCAATGTATAAATGATCACCCTCACAGAAAGCATGCACATCAAAACCGCTACCTATTCTTATGCCGGTTTTCATCGTTTTTTGTAGTTCAACCATCGGCGAGCGTATTCTAAATCTTCTCGATGGGTAATTTTAATGTTTTGCGCATCGCCTAATATCACATCCACCTCGTGGTTTGAGCGCATCATCGCAACGGCTTCGTCGTCTATGGGAAACCCGTCGGGAAGTGCTTTATCCAAAGCATCACATAGCAAGCGATAACGAAACATTTGCGGTGTGGCAGATCGAAACCATAGATCGTTTCGACTCAAAGTGCTGACAATGTAGAAGCCACCGCGAATTGGATTGTGTTGCACATGCTTGATTGAATCGGTGATAGCAATTGCCATTATCGCACCAATGGGATGATTGTCCCAAGTAGATTTGATAAATTGTTTTAAGGTGTCGGTTTTAAGACAAGGTCTTACCGCATCGTGAACAACAACCCAATCTTCTGCATCGGCTTTTAATTGCGCCAATGCGTTGCGTACCGATTGTGCACGGCTCACCCCACCTTCGCATACCAAGATGCGCGGGTCGTCTGAAATAGATGTGTGTTGCCAATACTTATCTTTTTTTCTTAGTGCAACAACTACCGCATCGATCATCTTACATTGTAGCAACGGCGCAATACTATGTTCTATGATATATTTGCCTGCTATCTCTATATATTGCTTAGGCCGATTGATTTCCATACGCTCCCCCACACCAGCCGCCGGGACAATACTCCAACACTTTGTCACTGCGGTGTATCCTTTGCCGTACCTTGCTTTTCTATGACTTTGAAAAAGGTCTCGCCGGGCTTGATCATACCCAAATCTTCACGCGCAAGTTCCTCCAGAACGCTCCCACCGTGTTTCAAGTCGGCAATCTCGCTCATCAACCTTTGATTACGCTCTCTCAGTCGCTCGTTGTTGCTCGCTTCTTGTGCATTAGAGCGATTTAATTCCCAAAGTCCCAATACGCCGCGCTCGCCAAACAACGAGGCAAGCAAAGATAGAAGGATCACAAATAACCCAATGCCGATTAAGCATGATTTGATGTTGTGGTCTTGCTTAGGGGTGCTCTTTTTAATCATGATCTTTGCGCATCTTTAATAAACGTTCAACATAACGGGCAATCAAGTCTACCTCTATGTTGACATAATCACCGACTTTCTTATCGGCAAAACTTGTCATCTGCAAGGTATGAGGAATAAGATTAACATGAAAGTTATAGTCTGCAACTTTATGCGATACTAGACTCGTGCCGTTAACACACACCGAACCTTTGGGTGCAATGTATTTCATCAAATGCTCAGAGGCTTCTATTTGCAACCACTGGGTCTGATTTTCGGTTTTGATCTCCGATATGGTGCCGACTCCGTCAACATGACCACTCACCAAATGACCGTCAAAACGATCCGATATTGCCAATGCCAGTTCCAAATTAACCCGATCTCCTATAGTTAATTCTTTTAATGTAGTGCAGGACAAAGTCTCATCGGACGCTTCAACGCAAAAATAGTTTGCGTCAAACTCCACCACCGTCAAACACACGCCGTCCACCGCAATACTCGCACCAATTGAAAGCTGCTGACGCGCATTAAATTGGGTCTCAAAACAAAGACGGCGTGGACTTCGCGATGCATCGTTCACCGACAACTTGGCAACCGCCTCTATAATTCCACTAAACATTACTGCATAGAGTACCACTGAGGAATTATATACAATTCTGCACAGATAAGCTCCGTGCTTTACTTGCTATTTTTTGACGCTTCACAGACCGACTAATGTCGCCATCTCCACGTCCAGTTGCGGTATTCCCAGCCGCCAAAATGTTTAATGCAGCATTCACATCTGCATTGTCCTCGTGTCCACATTGTTGACACTTGAAAATTGATTGTGTTTTGCGGTTTGCTTTATCTACGCCTCTGCACTTATTACAGGTTTGGCTGGTGTAGGGTGCTGGTACTTTCTCTACATGGGCTTTGTAGGACAAGCATTGTTCTAGCTTATACCAACCGCTTGCTAGGATTGACCTATTCAAACCTGCTTTCTGCTTTACATTCTTACCTGGTTGTTCGGCGGTTCCTTTCACTGACTTTGTCATACCTTGAGTATTCAAGTCTTCCATATAGACTATATCGTATTCATCCGCTATGAACTTACTCGTTTGATGATGCCAATTCGCTCTTGCATTACGCTCTGCTTTGTGGGCTTTCTGCAGTTTGTACTTAACAACTTTCCGCCTATTACTCCCTTTCTCTCCTCTTGCATACTTTCGTTGATAACGCTTTCGCTTCGCTACCTTTTTCTTAAGGTCTGGCCCGTGATGAATAGTGCCGTCTGATAAAGCAACCTGACCGCAGTTTCTATCTAGTCCGACTGCCGTTAGTAAATAGGGTTTTTCTGATACTTCTATCTCATAGACAATATAGGCATACCATTTGCCACACTCATATTTGACCTGACCTGATACAAACTTCTCGCCTTTATATTTGTCGCTACCAGCAAACTTAATCCAGCCTATTTTCTGAATGTATATATGCTCACCTTGTATTTTTGCAGTAATGTAGTTTATTGGAAATGACGGATTGTGTATGTATTTCCCATGAAACTTTGGTAATCCGCATATTCCCTTAAAGTAGCCTTTATAGGCTGTCTCTATTGGTTTTAATGACATCTTTACGATATTAGCTGAATAATCCTGCAACCAGGTACAACTATACTTTCTCAGTAAGGTAAATTGAGGACACAGCGTATAGTACTTAAACTTGCTTTCCCCATAATACTCGTATTCGTCTTTTAACTTTCCTACAAAATGCTTCCACACATGCCGACACGCTCCGGCAGTGCCATGTAATTGCTGGTGCTTTCTAAAAGTCGCTGGGTATAAGCGGTAGCGGATTGTTCTGTTTGCTTTCATTGGTTTATTTTATTATAGCTTTGTGCAGAATGGTATATAATTCCCTGCCATTGCTCGTCCGATAGGGCAAGGATTCTCTATCGCTTGCTGCAGTAGCGCAAGCGATATCACTTTGTGCAGAAACTAAACATGTTGTGCAGAGCCACGATGTGAAACGAAATGTAGGGGCGGATTTATATATTTGCCCCTACGGTGTATGGCAGCACCTTTTCAACTGAATAATGCCAGATACATATTGGACTCTTTAGAACCTAATCTTCCCGCTAGAAAAAGTACTTTTTCTAGCGGGAAAATCCTCAAAAAATTAAGGTAGACGACATGAAATATCAGCACCTCGGCTATCGCATTAAAGGATTTTATAAAATAGCCTCTTTTTCTAATAAGTGGGAGGCTATGATGGCTACTGATGCTAAACAAAAACTTGAGGCTTTAGAGCTCTGGGAAAAACACGGTTTAATTGCGACGCTAGACTTTTATAAGGTGAGCCGTGCGACCCTATATCTGTGGAGAAAGCACTTTAATGAGTGCAGCGTGTCGGCTTTGCAGGATGCAAGTAAAGCACCTCACCAGCGTCGCCGTCGTAATTGGTCTACTCAAATCACTGACGAGATTAGGCGACTGCGACACAGCTACCCGAATATGGGTGCACCGAAGATTTATTACTTCTTAAAGCCGTGGTGCGATGAACGAGGATTGAAGTGTCCGAAGCCTCGCACCATCGCACGATTGATTGCCGATGCAGCCGATAAAATGCGCTGCTCACCGCCGACCATCTCTGGCAGAACACGCAAAAGCAAGGCTGCTGAGCCACGCGCTCGTATCGGCAAAGGTGCTAAAGCCGAATTCCCCGGAGACTGCATGGCTATGGACACCATCCATTATTTCGTTGGTCAAACCCGCTATTATCTGTTTACTGCGATCGATCACTACAGCCGTTTCGCTATTGCCATTACATGCCGACGCGCCAATAGTAAAAATACTGCGGCATTTGCCAAGTTGGTGCATATGGTATTCCCTGGCAACATCTCTCAAGTACTGACCGATAACGGCAGTGAGTTTCAAGGAGACTTTGATGCGTATCTACAACAACACAACATTAAACACTGTTATACTTATCCTCGTTGCCCTAAAATGAATGCCATAGACGAGAGATTTAACCGCACTATTCAAGAGGAGTTTGTCGCACATAATGTGGATATTCTGGAGGAAGATTTGGCACTGTTTAATGACGTATTATTTGAATATCTTGGGCGGTATAACTTCAGAAGACCGCACCAAAGCCTAGGCTATAAAACACCGATAAAACAGCTTGCTTCTTTTTGCCCCTATTTGTCTAATATGTCATGGCATCGTACAATTACTTTTTCAGCGGTTCTATGTGTTATATTATTCAACCGAATGTGCGCCCGTAGCTCAGTTGGATAGAGTACCTGGCTACGAACCAGGGGGTCGGAGGTTCGAATCCTTTCGGGCGCGCCACCTTAAAGCCATGAAGTTCGTATTGATAAAACCATTAATCGCCGTCTTCCTAATATGCCAGACATCATCTTTGCTGTCGGCAAACGAACATCATACTGGTGCAGAGACGCAACCACAATCCTCGGAGGTTTATGCAAAACAATTACAACAAATGATCTCCGAGCAAAATAACACGATTGCGATTTATAAAAAACAACTAGACAAACCAAACATAACAGACTCCGATCTCTTGGTCTTAGCTGAACAACTGATAGCCGAATTGCAAACATGGATTGAACTAGATCTACCCTTCCTTCACTCGGAACGAAACCTGCGCATCAAGGGTTTGCGCAATATTATGGCATCGCCCGATTTAGATGTAACCGAAAAGATACGCCGCATACTAGAGGCTTATCGCATTGAAGCCGAATACGGCTTCTCCTTTGAAAGCTATAGAGGAGAACTTGATGGAGAGAATGTAGTCGTTGATTTTATGCACATTGGTAGAAATATCTTGATCTACAGAAGTTTGGACAGTCGGCAAGTAGGTGCTTGGAACCGGCATGCCTCCGATTGGCATTCGTTTAACAACAGGTATCGCTATTCGGTGAAGCAAGCTTTTAATGTTGCGCATAAAGGTGTGGCACCGGGAATTCTATTACTGCCCGTTCAATTGACACAAACCACCGCACGCAACATACCTCCTGCAGAACAAAACTCCGAACCCACAACCACGCCGGCACAGACGCAACAAATGCCTACAGAGATAACAGCTTTAGAGACACTACTCAAAGATAAAAAGCAACAAGCCTCCGAACTGCAATCTGCATATTATCGAAAGCTGGGACAAACACAAGAACTTATCGCGATAGTCCGCAATACTGCCGAAGCACTGCAAACAATGATTTCTGAGTCCTTCATGCCTTTGCTGTTACCGCATTATCGCACCAGCTTGAGTCCATTATTGCAAAACAATCAAATCCTTGAAATAGACCACATTAGAACCTTGCAAGGATTGTTCATAGAACTCTATCAGCTACAAGCAGAAACGAGTTTTTTTAACACCGAAATAATACTGGAAGACGGCACATCCACTATGCAAGAAATCGTCCATATAGGGCCGTTCACCTTGCTATACGACGGCGAACTTCTAAGCTATGTCGCATCTGTCAACCGCCCTGTTGTGCTATCCGAATCTCCGAGTCCATTCTTATTGCTGATTGCCGACAACATTAGCAAAGCCGATATAGGTGTCGGCTTCGTAAGGGCACCAGTAGATCTATCACAAGGCGTGGTATTGACAACTTTGGATGCCTCGCTTAGCGTGATGGATCGTATATGGCAAGCAGGTTGGGTGGCATATCTCATATCAGTACTAGGCGTATACGGTCTCATATTGGTAGTGTCTAAAATCGTTCTTTTACGACAGTGCTTGCGCTCAGTAGATAAACAGAGATACGACACCGAATACGACTCTGGCAATCCGCTCGGACGAATCTTGAGTATCGCCGATACAAGCAGCAATGCAGAGGAAACAGAATGGCAGATTGAGCAAGCATTATTGAGAGAAATACCACTGTTGGAATGGGGCTTCAGTACGATCAAAGTACTGATCATCGCAGCTCCGCTGTTAGGTTTATTGGGCACCGTGCTCGGTATGATAGAGACCTTCCAAGCGATTAGTTTGTTCGGCACCAACGATCCTAAAATCATCTCACAAGGAATCAGTCAAGCGTTGGTGACAACTCTGCTGGGTCTGTATGTTGCAATTCCGCTACTATTGCTCTACAACTGGGCGATGTCTTACAACAAAGAGATACGCAACATACTAGAACACCAAAGCATAGGACTTTTGGTACGACACGCAGCGAGGATACGATAATGGATTGGTTGAGCCTTGCCTACAGCCCGTTTTACGAGTTTCACATCATTCGTACTGAGGTGCTCATCGTTTTAGTAATCTCGGCATTGATTATGTGGTTGCTGATTATAGAGCGTTATTTATATTTCATTTTTAGCAACAAGCATACACAGATGCAATACCTACAACAATGGCAAACAACACGCAGCGAGGTCATTGGTGAACGGCGGCTGCTCAAATCTTATTACCTGTCGGAATACCGCTCGCAAAGCGAGCGAGGCATCGGATGGATACAGCTGTTCACTAGAGTAAGTTTGCTACTCGGCTTATTAGGCACGGTACTCGCTTTAATCTCAGTGTTTGAGATGCAAGTGCTTGCCACATCCAATGTGAACTTACAAATATCAAGTAACATTGCACTGGCAATCATCCCCACGACGACAGGGCTTTTGGTGAGCCTGTCGGGACTGCTCTTTGCAAGCCACTTAAGAAGTCTAGCCGACAATTCTATCTCCCGTTTGGACAGCCTATTTATCTGATGCCATGATTAAAAATCGCCTGAACAGAGCCTATAAACATTCGTCTGCCGAAGTTGAAATCAATTTAACACCAATGTTGGATGTGGTTTTCATACTTTTAATCTTCTTTATCATCACTGCCTCGTTTGTTCAAGAAACCGGCATCAAAGTCTCATTGTCGCAAGCAGAGTCGGCAGTGGCACAAGAAAAAGACCCTATTCGGATAAGCATCGATCGCTACGGCGAGATTCGCGTTAAAGACCAAGTGATGGACATCAGAACATTACAGGGTATGCTACAAAAAATGCATCTAGAAAATCCACAGCGTGCAGTCATCATACTTGCCGACAAAGCCTCAGATAATGCGAGCTTGGTCAAAGTACTGGATCAGGTTCATCGCACCGGAATAGAAAACATTGCCATCGCCGCCGAGTTGGATGAATAAAACATTACGCTGGCTTATCGCATTTACGATAGCATCGCTGATCAGCTATGCGCTGTTCGCCGCAGTCGGGCAACTGATAGGCACATTGCGTTATCACGATCCCTCAAATCATCGCCCTGCCGTATCAATAAATTTTATGCCTATTTATAAAAATGAACATAAACAGACCCCTAGTGATTCTGCCCCTGCGCCTATCCCTGCGCAATCACTTGAAAACAACGCGTATAAAGAACAGAGATACAAATCAGTGCCTTTAGAAGAAAAGCACAACACCGAAACACCACCGGAACCCGAACCGCTATCTATCACCAAACATACTCCTGCAAACCAAGGCTCTAGCCTAATTGGTTTGCAACCAATATTTAGAGTGGAACCGATTTACCCAATGTATGCGATAACGCGAGGGATAGAAGGCTGGGTTAAGATAGAGTTTTCAGTAACGATGAACGGAAAAGTCGTCAACCCCAAAGTTATCGCATCCGATCCACCGCGAATATTCGAACAAACTGCCCTGACGGCAATCTATCAATGGCGTTATCCACCCGGCAACAAAAGCAAATCAAGCGCACATATTAAGTTTGAACTGCGCAACGAGTGATGGGGCTGTTGAAAAGGTACCGCTATTGCAAAAACCCAACCGCTTGCGCCATCAAATTTACGCAAACGGTAGGGGAGGGCTAACATGCCCTCCCTAACGCGTTGCGTCTGCACAATCAATCCATTCATCCACCCAATTTACGGTCACCTACCGTAGGGGAGGGCTAACATGAGGCTGTTGAAAAAGTGTCTGCATTGGTACATTCCCCTCCCTTGGAGGGGTGGCAGGCCTATGCATTTTGTAATGTATGCGTTTAGCATTCATGTTGAGGTTCTGCACAATGTCACGCCGATTGATTTTGATATATGTGATGTTTTTAACGAACACAGCATTTAGATTTTGCACAAAGTTACGCCACTTGACCTACTGGCTCAAGTGGCGGGTTCACTCGGCGATAATCGGCGGTTCTATCTGACGGGGTGGTTTTTTGCGTACCCACCATTCAATTTATGGGAACCAAAACCCAAGTGGCGCAAGCGGTTCTGTTCGTGCAGAACGGTACTTTCGGGAGTGCATGTTAGCCCTCCCCTACAGTTGGTTATCACGAATTCAATGGCGCAAGCGGTCACTTCTGAGCGATAACGATACTTTATCAACAGGCCAGTGATATCTGCACAATGCTTGGCTAGCGGCTTGCTCTTGCAATCTCTTCAAAATCTACACCTTTATACATAAAGCTCTTTTTTTCAAACAGCTTTTCTCCGTATTGGGTAACCCAGTCTTTGTGGAAGCTCAGGGTATATTCCGGAGGCGGCATAACATTGAAAATTACATCGTATTTATCAGTAATCTCACCGGGCAATGCCATATTGCGAGCATAGTGCAGATTATCAACCAAGTTAATGTGCGGCACCAAATCCACGTTTGCTATCGCACCCGTTTTGGGATTGATAACTTCTGCCGTAATGACCAAATATCCGACAAAGCCGCCGGCTGGGGTGCCTTCGGGAATAGAGTCGTTGTCTGCCCAGTTAACTCGTGCTTCTATATGCACATGAGTTTTACTCTCTTCCAGATGATAGTGTGCCGGCATAATCGTATCCTTGACAGCACCTTCAAAGATGAAATGTATACCTGGTTCTATAATCTCTTCGCCGATGACCAATTCAACGGCGTGCGATTGGGTTACAAATAATACCGAAAAACACAATATAACGCTTCGGCAGAATTTGCCCATAGTTCCAATTAAATTTTTCATTTATTTATCTCCTCTGTTTAAGTTTAATAATCAGTGCTACTTTTACGCCCTTTTAAGCCAAAGAACAACGCCTGTGGCAGAAAGAAATAGCAAAAGCAACGCTACGAAATCGGCAATAATAACACCTACAGTGCCGAATAGACGGCCACTGTGAAAATCCAGTAATGCACGTTCCCAACTTATCAAATGATTGTTGGCATGTACGATAATCGTTTCTCTCAAATCTGTCGGCACTTCTATACTGGTGACTGGTGCAGACCAGGTAATTTGTGATCCACTATAAACTTCCCAATCTTGCATATATTCGTCTACCAACCAATTGTTGCGTGAGCCGCCTATGACAATAGTACCCTCCTGATTGTATCCTATCCTGCGCATCACGGTAGGCAATCCGCTTAGCACCGAAAGCCTGTCTACTATCTCTCCGCTCTGCGATAGCAACCATAGTTTGTTATCCCCTACAATCCAAATATAAGTTCCGTCCTCAACAACACCTTGTAAATTATTTAGTTCAATACGAGAGACCGGAAGCCCATCTATATAGAGGAAAGAACCTGCTTGTGAAACCCAGCGGTTATTGGTCTTATAATCTACCGTCTCTTGAATCTTCGCACCATATAAATAGCCGGACAGCAAGGACGGAATATAACGTCCATCCAAATCAAACCATTCTGTATGTTGTATTGCTAGCCCTGTCATCACGAAAATGAATAAAAATATAAAGCTCCCAATGCCTATGCTACGATGTAATTTGCGGTACATAGTCGGCTGTCATCACACGGTTATCGTATAACAGATTTGTGTAGCATCAGAGCAAGCCTTGCCAGTTTGGTGACCGCACGCACCGACAAAGTTGCACCTGAGATGTTATCTATGTTGCGATCAAGTTCTAAACTACCGGTTAACTTTGCGTCGGTAAATTGATCAGCAAACGAATCATAACGAACTTCCCAGCCACGGCTCTCACGAAAAATTAACACCTTGACCTCTTTTATACGATCCGCATCGATAGAAAAACCACTGGTGATTGGTCGCTCTTTGCCGATTTCTTCCAATATCCAAACACTGCGGTTATCTTTAAGCCAATAGCGGATCCTAAACTTACTATATCTATGACCGAGTATACCTTTGATGGAATCCTTGATCGTTTGATCGGGATAAAGCATAGAAGGTTCGGGAGGCTCACTGTCAAAGTGGCGAGACACAAACGCATCCGGTGCCTCGTAAATACTTTCTATTGCTAAAAGCGGCGCGCGAGGTTGAACGAGTAATAACGCCGCAAACAAATAGAAGACCCACTTCAATCGGTTCACCTTCCAAACCTCCATACTAAAATCAAATTCGCATCAAAGGTTTTGAAGGCAAGTCGCTGCAAATGACTGGATACAAAAGACATAAAAGTATCTGCGATTTTCTGTGTCAAAGTAGCACACTTAACGTGGAGGATTGAGATATAACTACTGTTGTTAAACACTGAAAAACTCATTGAAGTCGACTCGCCCGCAAAACCCGGAGAAAAGTTATAGTTAAACACTATCTGCCTAAATCAGAACTCATAGCCAACACCTAAATTGAAGCCATCGAAATCTCTCCCACTATCGCCTGCATTATCGTGTTCACGATCTTGGAAGTCTGCTTTTAGGACTGCACTCTCGTTTAAGTAATAATTGAAGCCCACCGTCGTCTGTTCAAACTCATCCCTTGAGCGTCCACCCGCAACATCTTCGTAACGTACAAAGATGCCGAAGTTCGGAGTCACCTTGTAAGAAGGCTCTATGTACCAACCGTGTTGCGAGTCATAATCGGCAGTTTCTATCGGGTTGCGAATCCTCATGGGGTTATTAACAGGATCAACAGGATTAGCAGGATTAAAATTAGGATTGTCTATTTGGGAGTCCACATCTACATCCCAGCCGGCGTATAAAGCCCTAAGACCAAATGGTCCTTGACTGAAGACCACATGTGCTTCGTAAAGTACTGCGCTGTCGATAGTATCATTACCCTCTTGGGTAATATCCGATTGATATTGCAGACTTGCTGCCAACTCAAGACCCGGCATTCCAGTGTATTTAATACGGCCAGTGACCGCTAGATCGTCCGCATCGGCTTCAGCAGTTTTTTGCCTACCTGCGCGGAAGCGTAATTCAGGGCTGCTTCTAAAACTAGTATTGTCATTAATTTCAATTTCATTCCCAGACAAAATAGGATCACCATCATTCACCCCTACCCCTTCTATGATAGTACTGTCAATTCTTTCGACATGAGATCTGGCAGGGACTTTTAATCCTTCATGCAACGCAACATCAATGGTGAATCCGTTATCCATGCGATGCGTGTAACCGACACCGCCTGCCCACCAAGTTGTCGGGATGATAACGTTTTCAACGGTATTACGCTCAACACCATAAAAAGTCGGGGGTTCATGGGTTTCATTTAGAATACCGATCGGCAACAGAAAAACACCTGCACGAGCGGTATTGCGTTGATCAAAATCATATTCTACAAAAGCCTGCTCTAGTTCAACTTCTCCCGGTTTATCGTCTCCGGCCAGTGAATGTTCCAGCTCAACTTCAGAAAAAAACCTTAGCCTGTCGGTGAATTCATGGCCAAAGAACAGCACAAAACGATGAAAGTCTATTTGTTCAGTATCAAACCTTTCTTCATCTGCACTGAGATTGTTATAGTGCAACTCACCATAACCTCCCATTGAGGTTTTGTCCCAGAAAGAAGAACCAGAACCTTGTGCTTCAACTGCTTCGGCAGTTACTTCGACTGCCTGCTTATTCTGTTCAACATCCTGATCAATTGCTTCCAATTTCTCTTGCATTGATTTTAATTGTGCTTGCAACTCTCTCATTTGCTGTTTAAGTACACTAACCTCATTTGTTTGAGCAGCAACTTGACCTGATGCAATGATTAGCGATAAAAACAAACTACTAATCAAACAGTAAATTTTCGTTCGTTTCTTGTTAAACATGTTTTTCATAAATATAAACTCCTTTTCTAAATATAAATTATAATAATTCTAATTATAATTACAAGTATTGTTATTATTATGATTGTTTTTTATATGTCAATACCTTGATGAAAATATTTTTTCTCTAGGTAGTCAAAGGATTTTGGCTTGTTTCAAGGGTTTTTATTGTATAAACCAATGCGGTGGATATATTGATTGTGCAGACACAACGCGTTAGGGCGGACATATCAAATTGCCGATTGACCTATTGGCTCAATCGGCGGCTCTATTCTGCCTCTACCGTTTTCTTAAATTCAATGGCGCAAAGCGGTTGGGTTTGTGCAAGTACTATACTTTAGGGAGGGCATGTGGGACTGTTGAAAAAGTCGTCTTATCCCTGAAAACTATACCGCAATAATAAAAATCTTTGTGTAAACCAAAATCTGATCCAGCGAAAATAAAAATCTAAAGAAACCGCTAGCCTCTTTAGGTTCTGAACAGTCCCAGTTAGGTAGGCTTGGATCTGCATTTTCTTCGTACCTCTATATTTCGCCCGCCTCAACCCATGCCGCTCCTTTGCCTCAGCAAATAAGCCCTCTATCTTCCAGCTTCTCTCAATCATTCTTTGCTTAAAGACTTGACTGCTTTGTCGCCGCCTCACTCGTTCGATCGCCGCATTATGCTCATTTCGGCATAGACCGGTATGATGCTTACCTATATAACAACTCGCCTGCCATTGACAGCTATTACAATGGGCTTCCTTGATATGATAATACTTCGTTGCACCCACTGCAGGTTTGGGATATAACGCATGACCCGCCTGACAGGTATAGATGTCTTTATTGGGGTCATACTTGAAACTGCCTTCATCGGCTACTTGTTTACCAGGTGTCAGACGAAACTTCGCAGTCGGGATATAGCTGCGGATCTGGTGTTCTTCAAAAAACTGATAATTCTTGCCACTGCTGTAGCCGACATCGGCTATCACTTCTTCGACCGGCAATCCAAAACGTTCTTGTTGATATTGGATTCTCTGTGTGATGACATTGGTCTCATGACAGGCACCCGTGGTCACATAACAATCGGTTATCACTCGACTCTTTGCGTCAACACAATAGTGCGCCTTGTGATATAACTTTCTTGGATACCCTTGACGATTGACTAAAGTCGCATCGCCGTCTACTTTACTCACATGCGTGCGGTTGCTGACTGGTTTTCTTTTTACTGCTTCCTTGCTTTGTTGCTTCTCATCCTTAACTTCTACTGCTGGTGTTGGCTCCTCTCGTCTCTCCAATTTCTGTGCCGATGCATTCGCCTCGCCTGAACTCGCATCATCATCTACTTTACCGGCATCGGTACGGTTGCTGACTTTGTCTCTTTTCACTGCCACAGTTTGTGACACTGCTTCCTTGCTTTGTTGCTTCTCATCTGTGACTTCTAGTGCCTCTGCCGGCTGCTCTCGTCTCTCCAGTTTCCTCGCCGACGCATTCGCCTCAACTAAACTCGCATCTGTTATAATCCGTTTCCCTTCAACTAATCCAGCCTCACGGCATTGTTCTACTACATGCTCAAATACCGCCTCAAAACAGCCGACACCCAAGCGGTCCCGTATACGAGTTAAGGATGAGTGATCCGGCACCGCATCGCTCATCGTTAATCCGACGAACCAACGATAGCCGATGTTCATGCCGATCTCATCGCACAATTGACGATCCGATTTAATCCCATAGAGGTATCCTAATATACAGATACGAAAAAATACCTCCGGGTCTATTGACGGTCTACCTTGCGTATCACTATAGAAACTTTGGGTTAATTGTTTGACAAAGCTCAAGTCTAAAACTTTATCAATACGCCTTAATATGTGATAGCTGGGAATGAGTGCCTGATAGTCTATTTGGACAAAGAGTTCAGGTTGAAAATTGTGAGTGCCTTGCATAAAAACCTCCGGTTGAATCAGTTGTCTATTTTCGCTTATATCAAATACTTTTTCAACAGTCCCATGTTAGCCCTCCCCTACGGTAGGTGACAATAAATTTGAGGAATAAATTTATTAGCTGTCAAAGATTATTCTAAAGCCGAGATACGGTGCTTTGAATGAAGCAGGAAGAGGATTTTCAAAATCAATGCGGGCGGTTGCTTCTCCCGGTAGTATGTAATTACCGCCTTTGGCAATAATCGCAAAACCTTGTCCGGTAGCACTTAGGCTTTGCGTCCATTCCGAAACATTGCCGCCCATATTGATTACACCGCCAGCATTGATATCGCCGCCCTGCTCTAAAGCAGAAAGCGGTTTTATCAGTTGCTTCTCGGCTGTAGCCACATAGTCAGGATTAAAGGTGTTACCCCAAGGGTAAGAATAGCTACCCATTGAAGAGGCAGCAATCCATTCAAAACTATTTGGCAATCGCCCGCCTGCCCAGTTTGCAAATGCATAAGCCGACCACCAATCTATATCGGTTGCTGGCAAATCATCGTTTTGATAATCGTCCAACCACGGCGGGCTATAATCGTGTTCTTCGGGTTCCTTCTCGTTTGCATAAAGCCCGTAGCGCACTAAAGGGTCGTTGACGAAGCGTCTGTATTGCGCTCGGGTTACCTCGTGGCGCAATATCCGAAAATCGTTATGGCGATGTTTTTTATCAACCAGTTTTTCAATAATATCAAGTTGTTTGCGAGACAACCCTGACCCCAATAGGCCGGGTATCTTAGCGTCATCAGGCATACCAATACGATACTGCCCCGCATCAACGCGTACCGTTTGTGGATATTCTTCGGTCCACGGTATTTTCTTCGGTTGCCCGTCGTAGACACATCTAAAACTAACATAAGGAGAGCGATACTTCGCTTTCACGGTACGATAAAAATTGTTCAGGCTATAGATCTCGTAAGGTTTGTTATATGCATTACCGCCGTGTATACTCGGTTTTGCTTCTGCACCGATACCTTGCGCCCATTCGGATGCAACATTACCCAGATTATGTATACCTTGCGGTGTATCCATCTCCTTATGCAAACCACAACGTTGAGCGGCGTTGAGCCTAGGATCCAAATACGGCCAGCCTTCAGAGCTGAAGTCGTTTCCCCACGGATAAAGCCTACCTTCGGAACCGCTTGCAATCGCAATCCATTCGTTACGATTCGGCAACCTCCCACTGCCTGCTTGGCAATAAGCGTAAGCGTCGTAATAGCTAATCCCGTTTGCAGGCGCATCCAAACGACCGCTAATTTTATGGTCTCGGCTGATGCTTCTATAAGACCAATTGTCAGGTTGTTCGGGATGCGCTATATCAGCTGGCTTATGAAGTGCGTACCATTTTGCAAAAGTATAGAAATCCTTTTGCCGCACTTCGCATTGATCCACCCATAACGGTGGCAATTGCACATTGCGCTCCGCTTCGTTGAGTATCGGGTCAAAAGAACGTATGTGTCCAAATGCGTATAGGTACTGGCTTAAAATGGCATCAAGTTGCGCACCGCTCTCTTGAGTAGTTTGATCTTGGGATATGTCAACCTGCACCGTATCAAATTGATAAAAAGCGGTGCGTAGTTCATATAAGCTGAATACCGATAGTGCAATGATTATTGCTGCTACGAATAGATTCCTCAGTACAGAGGCTAGCTTCATAAACCTTTTTTGCCTCCTTTACCTAAAAGCTTACCACCTTTCAGACCGCCGCCTTTCATTAAGCCACCGCCTCTCATCAGACCGCCACCTCTTCTCATACCGCCGCCCATCAATCTGCCACCACCGAATCCGCGTAGTAGCATAGACAACAGACGAAATAACATAAACATTCCTCTCATAACTTTTCCTCCGTGCTTTAATCGTAAATCTATGACTATTATAAGCAGATTAACATTAGAATTGTTGCTTGCATTGAAAAAAAAGACGGAAAATATCTCATCTGGGACTGTTGAAAAAGTACCGTCATTGTATGAATCCAACCGCTTGCGCCATTAAATTTATGATAACCACCTGTAGGGGAGGGCTAACATGAGGCTGTTGAAAAAGTACCGCCATTAGTACATTCCTCTCCTTTGGAGGGGAATGGACCAACACTGCATTTGTGAGGACAAGCCCTAGCTTGTCCGACCTACATACCCATGTTAAGTTTCTGCACAATGTTACGCCGTTTGTGCAACTGCAACAGACGGCAGCCTCGTATCTAGTAACGTATGCGTCACCAGTATATTGAGGTTCTGCACAATGTCACGCCGATTGACCTACTGGCTCAATCGGCGGTTCCATTTGTTATACTTATCAGCTATGAAAAAACATTTTCTATATATATCGTTGCTTGCTTTGTCGGTCGTTCCGCTCTCTGGAATTATTGAAGCACAGGTCTCGCCTGAAGACACCACAAAACCTATTACTATTAGCTACTTGTCGCCCAACATTAGGGATGACCTGATATACCTCAGTATGCAAACGAGTTTTGATTTGCCTGATTTTCTGATTACTGCGGTGAATACTGGTATCCAATTAAATTTTATTGCCGATGTTGAAATCCTTAAACAAAGGGCGTTATTACCGCATAAAAAGTTATTAGGCTCGGCATGGCATAAAAAACTGCATTTTCACGCTTTAACTCGGCACTATGTAGTTGAAGATCTAAACTTAAATCAACAAGCGAATTTTAATTCTCTAAGAAGTGCCCTGACATTCTTAGGGCGTTATGACAACATAGCTATTACCGCAAAGTCATCGCCAGCTTTATCTCAGGCAACGCATATGCGAGTTCGTGTCAAGCTATCAAGGGCAGACTTACCGCTATTGCTACGGCTTAAAAGTTATCTATCCTACCCCGGACCATTGTCTTCGGATTGGCATCAATGGGCACTCTAAATAAATTTTCCAAATCATTTCTACCTGTACTAGGCCTTTTTTTCCTACTGTTGCTCTCGCTGTTCTCTCTTAGCAGTTTGGTTCAAAATTCTAGGCTCTTTGATCAATATCATGGCTGGTTTCTGGCCTTTAATATACTAATGCTTATCGTACTTGGCAGTTTGGTTATAGTTAATTTCGTAAAATTGATTAAAGATTTATATGGCCATAAACTCGGAGCGAAACTTCGTTTGCGTTTAAGTTTTATACTGACTTTATCCATATTAGTGCCGGCAATCATTGTTTATGGATTTTCCAACCAAATGCTGGAGGACGGCATAGATAGCTGGTTTAATGTTGATGTAGAGAACGCATTGAATAACTCTCTGGAATTGGGAAACTGGTCGCTGAATATGCAGTTGCAAAGAATGCATCAAGATGTGGCATCGATGGCAGAGGAAATATCTGATACACCTGCCGAATTATCATCTTTTATGTTGCGCTCCTTATCCGATGAGCGAGGTCTGAGCGAAATTACTCTGCTGAATACCAACCGTGAGATTATAGCTTCTTACGGCGGGGATATGGAAAACATGCTACCAGTTTTATTGCCCGAAGATGTAGTGCACAGAGTATTACAAGGCGAACATCATGTTAGTTTAGATCTAATCAGGAATAACTTTTATGCTCGCTTGATATTACCTGTAGAACCCGAAGAGATACTCGGTTCTAAGCGATTATTGCAGGTGCTCTATCCGATGCCCGAGCGCATCAACCGCTTAACCAGAAATGTTGAAGAGGCTTACGACGAATACAATAACCTGATTTTTTTACGCGACGCACTCAAGCAGAGTTTTAGACTCACTTTGATTTTGGTCTTGTTATTCGCAATACTTTTTGCGATATGGGCAGCATTTTTCTATACGCAAAGGCTCATCGCACCTATCTTGCAACTTGCCAAAGGCACTAGAGATATATCGGCAGGAAAACTGGACACTCGTATTAAAGTTCCCGTAAAAGACGAACTTGGTGAATTGGCAATGTCGTTTAACAGCATGGCGCGTAAATTAAGCGACGCGAAAGAGATTGCCGACACCAATAGGATGCAGTTAGAAAAACAACGTGCTTATTTGGAAACCATACTAAAACATCTTTCCTCAGGTGTTTTGAGCTTGGACAAAGACCTCAGACTGAAAACCGCTAATGTTGCGGCATCCGAGATATTGTCGGTCTCTTTAGATGCGTTGATAAACCGATCACTGCAACATACAACCGCCGAAGAATGGCTCAGGACATTCTACGTTGCTCTAAAAGAGAATTTAACCGGAGCCAAGCAGCAACAACATTGGGAGATTGATTTATGCGTCGCAGAAAAGAATAAAACCTTGTTTTGCAGAGGGGCGCAATTACCCGGTGGCGGCTATGTGGTAGTCATCAACGACATCAGCGATTTAGTACAAGCACAACGCGATCGGGCATGGAAAGACGTAGCGCGCCGTATGGCACACGAGTTCAAAAACCCATTAACACCAATACGACTATCCGCCGAGCGTCTAAAAAACAAGTTGAACATGCGACTTGATGAGTCGGATTCAGCTTTTCTTGAACGCTCAGCAGATACCATCATTCATCAAGTTGATGCGATGGGAAAAATCGTCAATGAATTCAGACAATTTTCTCGAGGCGACGCACCGTTGGAACTAAAAGAGATTGACCTTCATGCACTGATCGGTGAACTCGTTGACTTTTACGGGTACTCCGGAAAAATAAATATCAAATGGCAACCGTTCAAACCAGCGGCAATGATCAACGGCGACGAAACCCGATTGCGACAACTGCTACATAATCTGTTAACGAATGCACTAGAGGCTCTGGAACAAACACCCGACCCACAAGTCCATATTTCAACCACGATGTCCAGACCTGATACGATACAAATCACCCTGCAAGACAACGGTCCCGGTTTTAGCCGCAACGTTATTGAAAATGCCTTTGAACCTTATGTAACCACAAAGGAAAAAGGACAAGGTTTGGGGCTTGCTATCGTCAAAAAAATCGTTGAAGAGCATCGAGGTGAAATTCATATTGCTAACACAAATGATAATAAAGGTAGTATCATCGTTATAACTTTGCATACAACTATGCCTTTGAACGATACACCAACGAAGAGAGAATGAGAGAAAACCATATTTTAGTAATAGACGACGAACCCGATATCCGCACACTAGTCAAAGAGATATTGGAAGACGAAGGCTACCGAGTGAGTACTGCAAAGGATGCCGACGAAGCGCGCAAGCGGCTGAAACTTGCACTGCCGGATCTCGTTTTGCTGGATATTTGGATGCCCAAAGAAGACGGGATTAGTTTATTGAAAGAATGTAGGCGCAATTACGAAAATAAATTCCCTATCGTTATGATGTCGGGGCACGGCACGATAGAAACCGCAGTGGAGTCTACTCGTCTTGGAGCTACAGCCTTTCTAGAGAAACCGCTGACAATGGCTAAACTATTAAATGCCGTCAAGCACGCATTGCCCGATAACCGTATGTCAACCGTACGCACCTTCGCAGGTTCTAGTACAACTGCCGTGCGTCTGCGCAAACAAGCCCAGAGCTTAGCTAAATCAAATACACCGCTATTCATTTACGGAGAAGTAGGAACCGGCAAGATGAGTTTTGCCAAATACATACACTCTCTAGGGAAACGGGCAAACCACGCTATCACGATATTGGCACCACCGTGTATGCTTTCCGATATCCATACCGACTCGCTTGCCGATATTACACGCGATGCAAATAGTACACTACTCATCAGGGACATTGCAACTATGGGAATGCAAATACAAAAAGCCCTAACTGAAATACTGTCTCAAAAGACGGTCGGACATATTATCGCAACTGGCGATAGAAAACCCGACGAACTCGGCAACGACGGCACCCTAATCAAACCGTTGGTCAAGCTGTTTAATCAACAAATTTTATATCTCCCGCCGATTAGAGACCACGTAGAAGATATCCCTGAACTACTCAATGCCTGTATAGATTACAATTGTGCCAATAAAATGCTCAACTACAGAGGTTTCTCTATTGCTGCACAAAATTATCTGCGCCAGCATACCTGGCCTAGCAACATGAAGGAACTTGACGATTTAGTCATTTATTTATTACAACAAAACAAAGACGAGGCGATCTCAACCGGCGAAGCACGTCTTGCATTGAAAAAATTACGCAGTAGCGATACGCACATGGATTTACTCTTGCAAAAACCATTGCGAGAAGCGCGAGAGGCATTTGAGCGTATTTACTTTGAGCAGTTATTGCGTATAGTAGACGGGAATATATCAAAATTGGCAACTCGCGCCGGCATGGAACGAACGCATCTGTATCGTAAATTGAAATCTCTGGGCATAAATCCGACCGTGAGGAAAAAATCATAATGAAAGTTATCGTTCTAGGTGCTAACCATTTGGGTATTGCACTGGCACTCAATTTGGCAGAAGAAAACAACGATGTCACCTTAGTCGATAAAGATTTCCGATTATTCCAAGACATACAAAGCATATTTGATCTGCGAACCATCGTCGGACAAGGATCACACCCGGAAGTTTTGGCGCAAGCCGATGCCGAGAATGCGGATATGTTGATCGCATTAAACAATCGCGACGAAGAAAACATCATCGCCTGTAGAATCGCGCATACTATTTTTGATATTCCTACCAAAATTGCAAAAGTTACCACACGGGGATATCTAGAAGAGAAAAATAGACTGTTCGGCAAAGATGTTGTTCCCATAGATGTACTCGTCAGCCCGGAACGTTCGGTTGCGTACAACATCAAACTACTGATAGAAAATCCGGGTGCTATACAAATTGCCGAATTGGGTAGTGGACGTTTGCTGATGGTTTGCGTCAAGGCACGGCAAAACGGTTCGTGGATTGGCAACTCAGTATCGCAAATTATACAATCGGCACTTGATACTCCGATGCATCTTTCGGCTATCTTCCGAGACGAAAAAATTCATTTTGTAGACGAACAAACCGTGATACAAGCCGACGATGAAGTCTTTTTCGTAGCCCCTAAAACGCAAGCCCCACAAATCATGAAAGCACTAGGTTGCGATTATCGTCCTCTTGAGACGATTATGATCGCTGGCGGTGGACAAATCGGTATGAGCCTTGCCGAACTTTTGCAAAACGACTACAAAATCAAACTACTCGAACCCGATATCGCACGAGCGAAGATGCTTGCCGAACGTCTAGGCAATAAAGTGGTAGTACTACACAGCGACGCAACCAACGAAAATGTCTTAATAGACGAGAATATTAAACGCACCGATATGATGTGTGCGGTAACCAATAGAGAAGAAGACAATATCTTATCGGCCCTGCTTTGCAAACACTTGGGTGCCAGCCATGTATTGGCATTGATAAATCGCCAAAGCTATTTAGAATTGGTGCATTTGAATCATGTCAACATAGATATAACTCTATCACCTCAGCAAGCCTCTTTCGGTTCGTTGCTTTGCCATGTTAGGAAAGGGGACACGGTTTCCACACATACCTTGAAGCACAGTGACGCAGAAGTGATAGAACTCGTGGTTCACGGTGATACTCGCTCATCCAAAGTCGTGGGACGACCTCTAAGTCAAATCCGCTTGCCATCCGGCGTTATGGTTAGCATGATTCTAAGAGACGAGCGTATATTACCGGCAACTCAAGATGTGATTATTGAATCCGAGGATCATCTAATCGTATTCGTCAAAAGTAAAAAGCACATCCCTAGTGTGGAAAAACTTTTCATGGTCACAGCTATTTACTAATGATACACCTGCCGTCTATACAACGTGCATTGGGCCTTTTGCTGATGCTATTCAGCATCGTTATGCTGGTGCCGTTGCCGGTAGACGCTTGGTACGGAGAACACAGTAGCCGTCCTTTTATTTTATCCTTTGCCGTCGTTTTCTCTATAGGCTTGCTATTATGGTTTCCGAACCGCAATAGCCATGGCGAAACACACTTAAAAGAAGCTTTTTTAATGGTCGTGCTAGCGTGGGTAATACTAGGAATGGCGGCAGCACTACCGCTTTATCTCAGCGACAACCCACAAATGACGTTGCACGATGCGGTGTTTGAAGCGATCTCTGGTTTAACGACCACTGGTGCAAGCATACTTCCCGCTTTAGATACCGTCCCTCACGCCATTTTGTTCTACCGTCAATTCTTACAATGGATAGGTGGAATCGGCATCATCGTCATCGCAGTCATTATTGCTCCGATGCTCGGTGTTGGTAGCATGCAGTTGTATCGTACCGAAATGCTATCCTCGGCGCGTAAAACAAAACCATTGCCTAGAGTCAGCGAGATTTCTAGAATGTTGGGCTATATCTATTTGTCTCTAACCGCATTGTGTGCAGTAGCCTATTGGGCAGCGGGTATGTCAAAATTCGATGCCTTGTGCCATAGCTTTTCTACCGTCTCAATCGGCGGTTTCTCGACACACAACGAAAACTTTGGGTATTTCTTGGACAACCCGGCAATATTGATTATCGCAATGGTCTTTATGTTGATTGCCGGCATCAATTTTAGTTTACATTTCTTGGCTTGGCATCGCCGTGCGTTAACCGGCTATTGGCGAGACACTGAGTTTAAGGTGTTTTTATCGGTCATTTTAATCGTCGCAATACTCACGGTATCGTTTTTGTACACCGCACATACAGGTACACTAAAGGAATCCGTTTTGGTGGGTGCTTTCAGTGCCATCTCTTTTGCGACAACGACAGGATACACCGTAGCACCGCACTATATGTGGATGGGGTTCGTACCGTTGTTACTGTTGTTCGCAAGTTCCATAGGAGGATGTAGCGGTTCTACCGGCGGTGGCATGAAAGTAATCCGCTTTTGGCTACTGCTACGCCAAGGCATTAGAGAGATGAAACAACTGGTTCATCCCAGCGCGTGTGTATTGCTAAAAATAGACGATATGGCATTGAGCAATCGAGTGATACAGTCGGTATGGGGTTTCTTTTCTGCGTATATAGGAAGCATCATCGTTATTTTGTTATTGCTGATGGCAACCGGTTTGGATCAAGAAACCGCATTCTCGGCAACGATGGCAACAATTAATAATCTAGGACCTGGACTTGGCAGCGTCGGTGAAAATTACGCCTCACTGGGCAATGCCAACAAATGGATCCTATGCTTTGCGATGATTTTAGGACGGCTTGAAATTTTTGCATTGTTGATACTATTCACGCCGATGTTTTGGCGTAAATAAAACCGTTCGCGATACTTAATTAGCGTATCAGATCACAAATCAATTCGGCAGTGTTTTTAGATGCCGATGCGGTTCCAAATTTTTTACGCAATGCAAACAGGTTTTGCGACATCTTCTCTCTGCTCTGCGAGTCATTGAGTAGCTTGCAAGCGTGCATGGATATCTTTTCAGGAGTCGCGTCGTTTTGTAGATATTCCGGTACCAGCGGACTATCGGCAATGATGTTCGGCATGCTTGCATAGCGTATTTTTATAAACCACTTTAATATCCAATAGCTCAACGGCATTAGTTTATGTGTTGCGATAAGTGGTGTGCCGCACAACGCAAGTTGCAAGGTTGCAGTGCCGGTCGCGCTGATAGCGAGGTCTGCATTTTTCATCTCAGTATAGGTGTGTCGGTCGCTTAGACTACAATCAAAATGCGCATGATCCAAATATCCTTGATATAAATCAGTATCTATATCAGGGGCTGCGAGCAGACGAAAGCAAATCTGTGTATCTAGGTTCTGCTGAATCAATGCCGCCGCTTGAATCATCAAAGGGAGCAAGCGTTTAATCTCGCCTTTTCTACTGCCGGGCAGTAGCAATACGGTTTTGCTTTGGTCTGTATTATCTATAGCCTGAGGGTTGCTACGCTCCCACTCTTCTAAATCCTCGATCAACGGGTGCCCTACATAACTTGCTGCTACTGCATGTCGTTTATAAAAATCTTCTTCAAACGGAAATATCACTGCAACATGATCTACATCTCGTTTGATTTTTTTGATGCGATATTGCCGCCATGCCCATAACTGAGGGCTGATGTAATACAACACCTTAATATTGTATTGCGATGCGACGCGTGCCAATTTTAGATTGAACTCGGGATAATCTACCAGCACCAATAAATCGGGCGGGTCGTTTATCAACGATTGTTTGAGTGTTGTGAAAGCGCGCCGCAACGCCGGGTAGTGCCTTAAAATTTCGACGATGCCGATGACCGCTAGAGCTTGTGCGTTCACCAACAGCCGCATACCCGCATGCTGCATTTTTTGCATGCCCATGCCGTAACATTCCATTCGTTGTGACTGCTTCAGTTGTGCAATAAGTTTTGCTGCATGCTTATCACCCGATGTCTCGCCAGCAACAAACATGATTTTTTTTGATGCGTTAATGGTTTTCATAAATTAATGGGTCAATGTGGGACTGTTAAAAAAGTATCGTCATCACCCAAACATAACCGCTATGCGCCATTGAATTTATTATAACCACCTGTAGGGGAGGGCTAACATGCCCTCCCTAAGGTACCATTCTGCACAAACAGAACCGCTATGCGCCACTTGGTTTTGGTTCCCATAAATTGGATGGCGTACGACTTTATTTGTGCAGACGCAACGCGTTTCAGGAGGGCATGTTAGCCCTCCCCTACGGTGCCTGAAATGCCCTCTAACAAACACGCCACAACCACCCTGCGTTACCCAGCGTGTTGAGGTTCTGTATCCTCTCGGGCAATGTGCAGGGTTTGGGTCGGGAATGCAATCTCGGCACCTTGTGCTTCAATGATATGGCTTATTTTGAGCAGTGTGTCTTGTTTAACTATCTGATAAGCTGCCAAATCCTTATGTCTGGTGAACGCATAAATTTTGATGTTGACCGACGAGTCGGCAAACTCGTTTAAGCTGACGACCAAGCCCTCTTTCTCGTCTATATCGGCGTGTTCGATCAGCATCTCTTCAATTTGTTTAACGATAGTAGGTATCTTGGCAATATCGTCGTAGCGTACACCCACCACTTCGTTGATGCGTCGGTGGGACATGCGCGAGGGATTTTCCAGCACTATGCTGGTGAACATAGAGTTAGGCACATATAGCGGGCATCTATCAAAAGTTCTAATTTGCGTTAGTCGCCACCCAATTTCGACTACGGTGCCTTCTATGTCACGATCCGACGAGCGTATCCAATCGCCTTCCTGAAAAGGACGATCCAAATAAATCATCAACCCGCCGAAAAAATTTGCCAACAAGTCTTTAGCGGCGAGACCAACGATCAATCCACCGACACCGCCGAATGCTAAAACGCCAGACAAGTTATAACCCATAGTCTGCATCGCCAGCAGCACCGCAGTAATAATCACCGAAATACGCAATAGTTTGTTGATTGCCCGAGCACTGGAAGCATCCAAGAGCTTTCCTTCATAATCGCGCCCCTGCCGGACTATATTACGGTCCATACCGTTTAGAAGTCTGATTACAAACCATGCCAGAGAATAGATAATAAACAACATGCTGATTTTGGGTGCCAAATCAATGTCGGAAAAGGTCTTCCAAGCAGACTCTGCTATATAGCTGATGCCGACCACCCAAATCAAAAGCCTGATCGGCGGTTTGATGCTGTTCAGTATGAGTTCATCCCATATCATCTTGGTCGTATCTGCTTTTTTGACCAACGCCTTCAGTAGCAGATTGACCAGCCAGCTAAATAAAAGGAGGGCAAAAACAAAAATGAATACGACGGTTATCAGCCATATCTGCTCGCTGATTACAGGGAACAGTTCGTGTAATTTGTCTGCAAGCGTATTGATGCCCATCGTGCTAAGGGATTTTTATCCCGCTTGGTTATTGAAATTATTAATCATGGCAACCGCTTTCTCATAGGCTTCGGAGTCTCTAGGTATTCTATTATGTATATGCGTATCTATTACGCCCAAATGCTCGGAGGATAAGCGGTTGTAGTGATCAATCTCGTCGTTGCTGAAGTCCGATATAAGTTGTTGCAATTCCGAAACCTTGCGTTGGCAAATCAATAGTAAGTCGCATCCTGCATCCATTGCTTTTTTAAGCGTAGTACTGTCAACATTGCCACTGCCCACCATGTCCAAATCGTCGGTGCATACCATCCCGTCAAAACCTAGTTGCTCACGCAACACGACCTTAATCCAATGCTCGGATAAACTTGCCGGCGTGTCGCAGACAGCTTCGTAGACGATATGCGATAGCATAACGCAATCTAGGTATTTCTTTTCAATCATTTCGGCAAAAGGATACAAATCGTGCGCCTCTATCTCAGAAAAGGTTCTAGGGTCGCGAATTATATCAGTGTGTGTGTCACCAGGCACTGAACCGTGTCCGGGAAAATGCTTACCACAAGCCGGCAAACTGCTATTGTGCAAGCCGGTAACTACCGCCTTGCTAAGTTCTGTGACCGCTTCAGGATTACTATGGAACGCACGCCCTCCAATAACACCGTCAAAGTGCGCAATGTCCATCACCGGAAGATAGCTCAAATCCATGTTTATCTCGCGCATCTCAGAACCCACAATCACACCGTAAGCATAAGCCGTTTTCAACACCACATCTTTATCTTCATCGTAATATTGCCCTATCTCCGACGGCATCGGCAGTCGAGTAAAACCTTCGTTAAATCGTTGCACAACTTGACATTCATGGTCTACCGACACGATAAAACCCGGTTTAATGCTATGCAGTGCTTCTATTAATTCGATAATTTGTGATTTATCGTGATAGTTGTGCTTAAACAAAATCACCCCAGCAACCGCCGGATGTTTCAGAAACTTTCGCTCCGCTTTTGATATTTCGGTTCCATCGATGCTAACGATTAAAAAACCTGTCCTTTTTATAATGCTATTCATAATATGTCTCTATCAGTGCCATCATTCCCTCAAAGTTCAGTGTAGGAATGACGGATAAGTGTTTAAGCGATGCGCTGCCAGTTGCACAATTCCCGTTGGTTTGATCTGGCAAACAAACACCACCGCCGGTTGCCAACACCGGAATATCGCGAGTGAATTGCATCCGTATTTGTTGGACAATGTGCGATATAGATGCCGTCAGCGTAAGCCCACACCCTGAGACGATTGCGTCCTCAGTATTCGTTGCCAGAACACGATGCGCTCTATCGGTATCGTCAAAATAATTCAACTGTGCCGTACCTTTAGACAAACTAGAACGCATCAAAGCACTGCTTGGTAAAATCAAGCCACCTTTATGCACGCCCTCGTCGTCTATCAAATCAATGGTCACTGCGGTCCCGAAATCCATCACGATACACGCTTGCTTCAACCGCCGCCAAGCAGCAACCATGACTGCCACGCGATCGACTCCCAGTTGTGTTGCTTCGTAATCGCTCCTAAGTCCGCATACCGGCATTTTCTTATCAAGCAAAATCGGGGTATGCCCAAAATACTGTGCAACCGCATCGGCAACCGAACTATTAGTGCTATGACTTGCAACGCTAATCATGTAAGAAACTTCAGGTGCCGCCGTTCCACATCTCTGTACGACATCGGACATCTCGTCCAAATGACTCAACGCCAACGCACCGCGTAGCTTAATACGATGATCCTCAACACAGGCGTATTTACAGCGGCTGTTGCCTACATCTATCAGTAATTCTGTCATTGCGAACGCTTATCTCTCCGTAATTATACGCATCTACCTGCCCGTCGCTATTGACGAGTAAATGCGCTTTTTCATCTATGCCTCGAGCAACTCCGAGTGTTTTAGTCCCCCGATCGTCTATTTCAACGCTACGATTATACAATATATCAAATGCCGAGAAACGCCGCTTGCGCTCGGCAATGCCGATCCGCTCATCAATTGCCAACGCTGTATCTACTACCAAAGCAACCAAATCGGCATAAGGCGGCACAACGATTCCGGTTTGCTCCAAACCTATCCAATTGACATCAGGTTTATTTACTGCATCTAGAGGTGTTGCAACATTCAAACCGATGCCCATCACTGCAGAGTTACCGCTATACTCAAGCAGTATGCCTGCCAATTTTGCATCCTTATAATACAAATCATTCGGCCATTTAACACCTATCCCGGAAACTCCCAAGGTATGCAACTTTTCGGCTAAGCGCACCGCAGTCATTAAAGGTAGCCAGCCGTCATTTGCCGTGCTGGGACATGCCTGCCACGATACCGACAAATAGACACCGTTATGATTGGAACTCCAAGTTTTAGCATGGCGGCCTCGTCCAGCACTCTGCCGAGCAGCAACGCATAAATTAAACTTGGCTTTAGGCGGCGGCTTACGAGACAACAGATAATCGTTGGTGGAAGAACATAAATCCAATACGCAAACAGCCGATAGTCGCAATACAGATGAACGCCTCAACGCATGAATGATATCCAAACTAAACATTGTCCGCCATTATCTCATAAAATTTAAATTCCCCTCCTCCGGAATGGAATAGTCCGCCCTAACGCAATGTACTCGCATAATCAATACATTCATCCATTTGATTTACGGTAACCATAATTTGATGGCGCGTGGCGGTTGGGTTTGTACATCGGAGACGATTAACTGATATACTGCTCTTTTGAAAACCATGAACGATGGAAGATTTTAGCAAAGAACCACAATCCAATTTCATCCGGCAGATCGTAGAGCAGGATATTGCCGCCGGCAAAAATGCAGGGCGTGTGCATACCCGTTTCCCCCCGGAACCCAACGGACACTTGCATATAGGCCATGCAAAATCTATCTGCTTAAACTTCGGTATAGCCAAGCAATATCACGGACTTTGCAACCTACGTTTTGACGATACCAACCCCGAAAAAGAAAGCGAAGAATACGTCAAAGCTATCAAAGATTGCGTCCGTTGGCTGGGATTTGAATGGCATGAAGTTCGTTATGCCTCAGATTATTTTGAACGTTTTTATCAATACGCGGTAGAACTTATAAAGAAAGAATGTGCTTATGTATGTAGCCTCAGTGCCGAAGATATCAAACACTATAGAGGCACCTTAACCGAAGCCGGCACCGACAGCCCGTATCGCAACCGTAGTGTGACGGAAAACCTGACTTTGTTTGAGCAAATGAAAGACGGTGTATACAAAAACGGTGAACATGTTTTGCGCGCAAAAATTGACATGGCTTCGGCAAATCTCAATATGCGAGACCCGACCATCTATAGGATACGACATACCGCACATCATAGAACCGGAACCCAGTGGTGCATCTATCCGACCTATGACTTTTCGCATTGCCTGTCCGATGCCATAGAAGACATCACTCACTCCTTATGCACGCTTGAGTTTGAAGATCATCGCCCACTATACGATTGGTTTTTGGATAAATTGGGAACCGTACATCCTCAACAGATTGAATTTGCGCGCCTGCAATTGAACTATACGATTACCAGCAAGCGAAATCTAAAGACTTTGATAGACCAAAACTTTGTTGAAGGCTGGGATGACCCACGTCTGATGACCCTGGGTGGCATGAAAAGACGAGGCATTCCGCCTGCGGCGATACACGATTTTTGTGAACGCATCGGCTTGACTAAAAAAGACAGCTGGATTGATTTCGCACTCTTCGAGAACTGCGTGCGCGATATACTCAATAAAAAGTCGTTGCGTAAAATGGCAGTTATAGATCCGCTAAAAGTCGTTATCTTAAACTATCCTGAAGACAAAATGGAATATTTGGATGCGGTCAATCAGCCAAACGATGCTACAGCCGGCACTCGTCCACTGGCTCTTTCGCGTGAACTCTATATAGAGCGCGACGACTTTATGGAGACCCCCGTCAAAAAATTCTTTAGGCTTGCGCCGGGACGGGAAGTGCGACTCAAATATGCTTATTACATTAGCTGTGAGCAGATAATAAAAGACGATGATGGAAAGATTATCGAACTCCATTGCCGCTACGACCCGCAAACCCGAGGTGGCGACAGCGTTGACAAGCGCAAGGTTAAGGGCACCATACATTGGATTAGCGCGAAGCACGCACAACACGCCGAAATACGACTTTACGATAGATTATTCAATGTGGAAAACCCGCTGGCACATGAGGACATTGAGCAAACACTCAACCCCGATTCGTTGGTCGTCAAAAAACAGTGCTTAGTTGAACCCAGTGCCTTAGAAATACCGCACGGCAACTGTATACAATTTGAGAGATTGGGATATTTTTGTTTAGACCTTTGCGACCATTCGCCGGCGCATCCAGTATTCAATCGCACCATTACACTGCGCGATACTTGGGCAAAAATCCTGCGTGGGTAGGGATAGGTCATTCCCCTCCTCTGGAGGGGTGGCAGGCCTATGCATTTTGTAATGTATGCGTTTAACAATCATGTTAAGGTTCTGCACAATGTCACGCCGATTGACCTGCTGGCTCAATCGGCGGTTCTATCTGACAGGGTGGTCGTGGCGGTTCTGCACGAACAACCCATTCATCCATTTCGTTTACGATAACCATAATTCGGTGGCGTAGAGCGGGTAGGTTTGTGCAAATACTAAACTTTAAGGCAGGCATACGAGTCCGCCTCTACGGTTTGGGGTGCATCAGTGGGAATAAAATAACATCCTTGATGGCGTTGCAACCAGTGAGTATCATTACCAGTCGGTCTATACCGATGCCGACACCGGCGGCAGGTGGCATTGCATGTTCCAAGGCTTCTATATAGTCGGCATCGTAATACATCGCTTCGTCGTCTCCACTACTTTTTTGTTCGGCTTGTATTTTCAATCGGTGAGCTTGTTCAATCGGATCGTTGAGTTCCGAAAAGCCGTTGGCAACTTCATAGCCCGATATAAATAATTCAAACCGCTCGGCGATATCCGGATACCCGCTTTGGGGACGAGCAAGCGGCGAGACTATGCTCGGATAATCGCTAACAAAAGTAGGTACTTGTAGCTGCGGTTCGACATGTTTTTCAAATATTGCCAACTGGAGCAGATAAAGGTTATCGGTGTTATCATTGGCAATGCCTTTAGTGGTCGCATAGTCTTTCAGTAGCTTCGGATTATCCAACGATTGTTCGTTCAAACCGTCGGTATATTTCAACAATGCTTGTCTGAAGGTGATACGCACAAAAGGTTCGCTCAAATCGTGGAAGCCATTGCCGGTAGTCTCCTCAGCTCCCAATAGCGACGGAAATTCTTCGTACAAGCGAGACTGACAAGTACGCAACAGCTCCTCAGTCCTGTCCATCGCTTGCCGATAGTCTATGTAGGCTTGATAAAACTCCAGCATCGTAAACTCTGGGTTGTGGTGACTGGATATACCTTCATTCCTAAAATTGCGATTCAATTCGTAGACTTTTTCAAAGCCGCCGACGAGCAATCGTTTTAGATAAAGTTCGGGGGCAACGCGCAGATACAAGGTCATATCTAGAGCATTGTGGTGAGTAATAAAAGGTTTAGCGGTTGCCCCGCCCGGCAGGTTTTGCATCATCGGCGTTTCTACTTCCAGGAAGTTCTGCTGATTGAGATAATCGCGTAGATAGGCGATTATCCGCGAACGCATTTGGAATACCGCGCGGCTGTTTTCGTTGATGATTAAGTCTAAGTAGCGTTTCCTATATCGGGTCTCTATGTCGGCTAAACCGTGAAACTTCTCTGGCATGGGCTGTAGAGACTTTGCAAGTATGCGGAGTTCGCTCACCCGAATACTCAGCTCGCCAGTTTTGGTTTTGGTTAAGCTCCCGCAGGCACCGACAATATCGCCGTTATCCAACAATTCAAAAGATCCGACCGCCCCTTCGGCAGATCCGACAATCATTAACTGTATGGTTCCACCAGGGTCGCGCAATTTAACAAAACTGGTTTTGCTCATTTGCCGCTTCGCGATCACTCGCCCGGCAACTGCCACCTGTATCTTTTGCGTTTCTAATTCGTCGCGGTCTAGATGTTGGTATTGCGCGTGAAAATCCGCGCTATTTGTTTCAATCGGATGTGTGGAATCATCGGCAGCCGCCGCAGTACGTCTAAAGTCGTTGGGATACGCTTCGCCCGATTGCGATAATTTCTTCAGCTTTTTACGGCGGTCTGCAGCTTCGTCGCTCATAACACTCTCTAATACTAATAGCCTTGTTTGAGGCTCTCTTCTATAAAGGCGGTGATGTCGCCGTCTAGCACCGCCTGCGTGTTGGTGTTCTCGTAGCGAGTGCGCAAGTCCTTAATGCGTGATTGATCCAATACATAAGAACGTATTTGGTTGCCCCAACCTATATCGGATTTACTCTCTTCCATTGCTTGTTTCTCATTCAACTTTTTACGCATTTCCAGTTCGTACAATTTGGCTTTTAGTTGCTTCATCGCAACACTTTTGTTCTTGTGCTGGGAACGGTCGCTTTGACATTGCACCACGGTTGAGGTCGGCAGATGCGTAATTCTAACTGCCGATTCGGTTTTGTTGACATGCTGACCACCTGCCCCGCTCGCTCTATAAACATCTATGCGTAGGTCGGCAGGGTTAATCTCTATATCCAGCTCGTCGTCCACCTCAGGATAGACGAATGCCGAAGCAAAAGAGGTATGCCGCTTGTTGCCGGCATTGAACGGCGACTTGCGCACCAAACGATGGATGCCGGTCTCGCTACGCAACCACCCATAAGCATAATCCCCTTGTATATAAACGGTTGCACTTTTAATTCCGGCAACTTCACCCGGTGATATTGCAGTGATGCCGGCTCTAAAAGATTGTCGCTCTGCCCAGCGTAAATACATGCGTAGTAGCATCTCTGCCCAATCTTGCGCTTCGGTACCACCCGAACCGGCATTGATATCTAAATACGCATTATTGGCATCCATCTCGCCGCCGAACATACGTTGAAACTCAAGAGCTTCAACCTGCTCGCAAATCCGTTGAACATCATCTCCTAATGCCGCCAAAGTTTCGGTGTCTTGCTCTTGTTCCACAAGTTCAAGTAAAGCACGGCTATCGTTTAGACTTTGTTCTAATGTGGTTAGGCTGTTTATAATTTTCTCTAAGCTACTGCGTTCTTTGTTTAGGTTGCGCACGCGTTCTCGTTGCTCCCATACTGCGTGGTCCTCCAACTCCTTACACAAAGCATCGTAGCGTTTACGCTTTGCGTCAAAGTCAAAGATACCCCCTTAACGCATCGCTACGGCGCGTTAGATCTTCTATTTTTTGCTTGATCGTGTTCAGCTCTTCCATCATTAATCCACCGAAGCGATGATTGTAGCAAATATCGTGCCTAATGAATACCCGCCGTTTACGCCAATAGGTCAATCAAGGCTATTGAAAAGGTATTTCATAGAATTGTGGGGGCAGATTTATATATCTGCCCTAATGCGTTGCGTCTGTACGGGCAATCTATACATCCATTTCGTTTACGGTAGCCAAAACCAAGTGGCGCAAGCGGTTTTGTTCGTGCAGAATGATACTTTAGGGAGGGCATGTTGAATCGCCGATTGAACCAGTAGGTCAATCGGCGTGACATTGTGCAACACCCTCCCCTACCAGTTGCATAAATTTTATGGATAAATGGATTGATAGTGCAAATACGATCCATTCGGGTGGTTATCGTAAATTCAATGGCGCGGAGCGGTCGAGTTTGTACAAACGGTGGTTCTATCATTGGAGAGGTGCTTCCAGAAAAACTTTACTGCGAATGTATATAATTGACCTAGCAGGTACAACCAATACCGAAGCACTACTGGGAGGACCTAGAATCAGAGAAAGCTCTTCTAATCCAGACAAAGTAAAACTAGCACTGTCAGTACCCACAGTCAGTCTAGAACTAGAGCTACCGACCCCGTCGTCAACGGTGGGAATACTATAGGTAGCCGTTCTCTCGCCAGCCGGGATCGTAAACATTCCTATAACTTGGGTCATCGGCGAAACCGACGGGACGTAGTCTCTACCTTCATCGTTTGTTTCTCTAGCCTCCAGTACCATTGTCAATGTTGAATTAAGCGATGCAATGAGTGTTGCCTCTTCACCAAAACCAGACTCTATGATTGGTGTCGTGCGTGCCACCGTAAATGTCGCCGTAGTGCCTGCTATGACGGATCTGGGTGCAGTGATGGTCACACTAAGGTCATCGTCATCTTGAATAATAACCTCTGCTTTAGGAATCTCAAAGTCGATAACACTATTAACGCCAAGGCGGAGTTGAGGACGAGAATCACGGTCTATGAATATATTGAAAAGTTTGTTAAATTCCATTAATTCGTCGGGTAAAGTCTGAATTTCTACGATAAATTCCTTAGTATTAGGCGGGATAATGAAAACTTCGTATCTAGGAACATAATCAATTTCTCGCATTGCCGAACGATCCTGATAACTAAACATCACCGTAGTAGTTGTCTCCAAACCAGATTCAGAAATTATGCCGTTTTGAGGGCCAGCGATTCGAATTGTTAGCTCAAAATTCTCACCTTCGTCTACGACATAGGCAAATGGATTAAAGACAATTCTGTAATCATTGTCCCATAGTCTCAACGCCAAGCTATCGCTATCAGGATCTACAATTGGTTTTGGAGAGATGTCACTCTCTATGTTATTAATGTCGATCCTTGCGTCTCTATCGCCTTCTAGAAAATTGTCATCGCCAAACTTCCACTGCAAGGTCGCAGTTTGAGCACCGGCTACGAATGTGGCAGTGGTCTGGAATGTGGCCTGGAATCTCCTGTTAGTATCAACAACTTCAACATCAAGATCAGTGAGTGTCACACCGCTATTGAGATTGCTACCCGGCACTTTTCTTACCTCTGCCCCTTGTGTCGCAATATAAAACGTAGTTTGATACCCAAGCGACACATTGACTTCTTCACCGTCTTCAAGAGGGCGACTTATCTCGACCTTAAACCGCAGTGTGCCACCCTCCCAAGCTGTAGCATTGGGCTGATCCAACGAGATACTAACTGTTGGTGCTGTTGGTGACTGTGCAATGCTGGTATCGGCAAAGCAAACGAGCGACAAAAATACACAGGCGTAGCTCAAAACTCGCCGACAAAATTTGTATTGCGGCGTTACTGCAGCAATATGGTCATTAGCTTCTGATAACATTTCGCCATATTATACTATCTTACAAATCGCATGCACTATATGGGAACTATATCCATACATCTAATTTCCAATAATCACCCGTGGCAATGGATTGGTGCATTGCAGATGTAGGTTGGCAAACCTACATTATTTTTTCGAGCTTATCCCAGCTACTGGATATCGTATTGTTAATCCTTTTGACTCGCCCTTCAAGCCGATTAGCCAAATGCATCGTGTACCTGCGTTCTCTGAGTGTTAGTTGCTTCCCGTCAGTAAGCGTTTGTTCTTTAGCTCGTTGTTCATAATCGTTCACCTTATCCATCGCTTTCTTAATATCGGAAATGGGTTTAGGCAATGCCGCCTTTGCCTGGACTAAACTTTTTTGACAAAAGGATATTTCGTCAATCTCTTCTTTTTCTTTTACTCGCGGAGCGGACGGAAAACTGGCTAAATAATTAACCCTATATTTAACTTCATCAACGAATCGATGTATCTCTACGATCTGTGCTTGCGCTTTCGTAACCTGCCTTGCCGGTGACTTCCTTTCGGATCTCAGATCGGCATAATTGGATGCTGCCGTCGTAGAAAAATTTTTATCGTGTATAGCTGTTCCCATGATATCTCGCATCAGCAGTAGTTTATTACGCAGTGCAGAAAGCTGATTCTTGGCGGTTTGAAGATTCTTACGTTGAGCGGGTTCGTATTTGTGAGCTTTTAATAATATCTGAATAGCTCTGGTGTACTCGTTAATGCAATTGAGATGTTGCGGGATAAGATAATTTTGTAAAGCTGAAATATCGCTTTGGGATGATGCCGATAGATTATTTGCGCATTGCGTCATTTTTTGAAGATCGCCAGTTACTTCTCTGACATAATCACCACACTCGGATCCGAGCTGCCTTATCTTTAATGTTTCAAATCTGCTGAGCCTTGCTCTACTGGCTTTGGGTGAATCTACAACTGAGCGCATCTCCACATATTCGTCTTCTGGCTGCGAACCTACCTCTTCGTAATCGTTTCCAGAAGCAGCCACATTGACATAGCTCTCCGACGATGGATTCATCTCTTCGTAATCATCCGACGGCGGGTGCATCTCCACATATTCATCTTCTGGCGGCAAACCTATCTCTTCGTAATCGTTTCCGGGAGCAGCCGCATTGACATAGTTTTCCGACGATGGATTCATCTCTTCGTAATCATCCGACGGCAGATGCATCTCCACATATTCATCTTCTGGCGGCAAACCTACCTCTTCGTAATCATGGGAGGGCAAACCTACCTCTTCGTAATCGTGAGAAGGCAAACTTATTTCTTCGTAATCGTGTGCTTCAGAAACTTGATTCTCATTTTCCGAAGCAGTAGTAATATTACGGGCAGCAATATATCTGTTCGTTGATGAAATGGTGTGGGCAGAACGCCGTGCATCTTCTGGCGGCAAAAAGCGATCGGACTGTTGTTGCTTGGCAACGCTAACACTTCGCCTCTGAAAATTGGCACCTGTAGTTATAGCACCAGAACCAGTGGTTTTATCAGTAGACGAAACCGGTGGTTTAGGTCCTAATCTATTTATTGGCATTTCCCCTCCGTCGGTACTCTCGTTATAAGTATCGATTCATAAATATTTTAATGTTACAAACTATACAGCATTTATCGTGATTCCCATGAAACAGGTGAAACTTTATTTATTATTTGATATCTTAGCTTGATGGTTCAGATTTTCTTCTATCTGAACGAGATGGCAACGGCGGTGCGACCGAAGGATTAGACGGACGCGGCGGTACTGGGGGCACTTCTTGCCCTGATGCCTCTGGGGTTCTATATGTGCGTTTGGGTACTGGCGGTGGTGTTGCAGACCGCTGTGGTTCACTTAAATCTTCGGGTTTAGGTGGCAGTTCAGGTGGCGGTGGCGATGCCCTATATGTACGCTCAGGTAGCGGCGGTGGTGTTGCAGGCTGCTGCGGTTCACCTAAATCTTCGGGTCTAGGTGGCAGTTCGGGTGGCGGTGGCGATGCCCTATATGTGCGCTCAGGTAGCGGCGGCGGTGTTGCTAACCGCTGCGGTTCACCTAAACCTTCGGGTTTAGGTGGCAGTTCAGGTGGCGGTGGCGATGCCCTATATGTGCGCTCAGGTAGCGGCGGTAGTGTTGCAGGCTGCTGCGGTTCACCTAAATCTTCGGGTCTAGGTGGCAGTTCGGGTGGCGGTGGCGATGCCTTTCTCGCTTTATCTGCAGGCATATTTTGCTTGGATCCCGAACTCTGAAAGGAAGGAGGTAGGCTTTCATACTGTGACCTTCTTGTATCTTGATTTGAACCGGATAACGACGGGTTAGGTGGAGTAGGTCTCTCATCCTCCCCTCTATTATATTTGAGCGTAGAATATCCACCTCTGTCGGAGAGCGGTTCAGTCGAACTTCTAGATCTAGGTGGCAATTCGGGTGGCGGTGGTGAAGTCTCTCTTGTTTTATTCGCCGGCAAACTTTCATACTGCGACCTTCTTGTATTTTGATTTGCACCTGACAACGACGGGTTAGGTGGAGGAGGCCTTTCATCCTCCCCTCTGTCATGTTTGAGCGTAGAATATCCACCTCTGTCGGAAACAGACTGTGGATGGGTTTGCCTGTTGACTTTGGGGTTGCGAACCATTCTCATAGTATCATCTATATTCGCAACATTTTCGTATTGCGGATCTCTATCGTCAGTTGAAAAGGCGTTAAACCTCTTAGGAGGATCCCAAGAGGGACGGTTACCGCCCTCCGTTCCTATCTTTAGAACATTCTCATATTCCGGCTTATGAGGGTCAACATCACCTATAGCGAATCTTTTCGGATTTCCAGGTAATCCCTTATGCCCAATAAACGGGTAGTCATATTTCAGCGGTCCGGGAGGCCGCTCCGGTGGTTGCGCATCTCCTTTGGGTGTTGATCTCACAACATCATCGTATTGTTCGCTAATAGAGCTACTTTCGTACGCAGGATTATTAGAAGCACCTTCAACGATGCTAAATCTGCTAGGAGGTCGTTGCTGCTGCGCCTCCCGGCTTGATATTAAAGACGGTGGCGGCGACGGTGACGTTTCCCGGCTTGATGTCAAAGACTCGGTCGGCGGCGGTGGTGCTTCCCTGGTCGGTATCAAAGGTGAAGTAGGAAATTGCTGCTGCACATTTCTATCCGATATAGGAATGCTCGCTGGATTTTGCCCGATTGAAAGATGATAGGCGGATCTATTTGTCGTCTCTGCAACCGCTAAAAAACTTGCCGACTGTTGCTGGCTTGCAATACTAACAGTCCTACCTTCAAAACTAGCACTCGCAGTCGTCGGCGTAGAATTAGAAGCACCCGTACTGCTAGTTGAAGATACTGGTGGCTTATTAGAAGCTACTCTAAACATTGGATTTCCCCTCCTCAAGTGATTATCACATAATGGATTATTTCTTGCTTTCGCAAGTGGTACTATTACACCATAATTTATAGAAGTATGCAATAGGTATATCAGCGGCTGTAAACCTAAAGTTCAAATGTTGGGCTGTTGAAAAAGTATTTCATATGCCGTAGGGGCGGATTTATATATCCACCCTAACGCGTTGCGTCTGTACAGGCAATCCATTCTATCCATTTCGTTTACGGTAACCATGATTTGGTGGCGCAGAGCGGGTATTGCATTTTGTAATGTCTGCATTACCTAACATGTTATGGTTCCGTACAATGTCACGCCGATTGATTTTGATATATGTGATGTTTTTAACGAACACAGCATTTAGATTTTGCACAAAGTTACGCCACTTGACCTACTGGCTCAAGTGGCGGGTTCACTCGACGATAATCGGCGGTTCTCCTTGTGCGAAGACTCAACTTTAGGGCGGATATGCAAATCCGCCCCTACCGTTTTCATAAATTTAATGGCGCAAGCGGTTACATTTGAGCAATGACGGTACTTTTTCGGCAGTTCCTTTTCTTATTTGTACAATGCTATGTATTCTGACAAGGCGAATAGCCGGTTCCTTGAGAAGCCGGTCATTTCTTTTAATATCCCCATGCTCTGAAAATCGTTTATCAATCTTCCGGTTGCAGCGATGCCGACCTCCAAATGTTGCGAGGCTCTCTTGATAGATACGATTGGATTAGAAAACAAGAACAATAATAATCTCTGTGCTAGTTTTGCTCTCCTTCCCAGCGTTATGATTTCGTCTTCGTAGTGTTTTTTTAGTTTAATGATAGTCTCCAAAGTTTCCTTTCCGTTCTTTGCCGTTTCAATAACACCCGAAAGGAAAAATCTAATCCACTGGTCAAGGTCGTTAGAGGACCTTACCATGCTCAATGAGTCATAATATGACCCTTTATTGCGTTCGAAAAAATCCGAAAGATAAAGGCATGGTTTATTCAATATCTCTGCTTTGACCAGTTGCAAGGTTATAAGTAGACGACCTATTCTTCCATTGCCATCTAAAAACGGATGTATGGTTTCAATCTGATAATGACTTATCGCTATCCGAATGAGGTACGGAATATTTATTTTTTGGTTATGCCAAAATTTCTGAAGGTCGCTTAATAAATCCGGTAAGTCGTGGTGATGAGGTGGTACAAAAAAAGCATCTTTCAAACTTGAACCACCAATCCAGTTTTGGCTACTTCTTATTTCGCCCGGGCGTTTGTGCGTCCCTCTTACACCGGAAAGTAATATTCTATGAACCTCTTCAAGTAATCTCATAGACAAAGGTAGTCTATTGAGTCCTTCTATTGCGAAATTCATCGCCCTAATGTAATTTTGAACCTCCCTCCAGTCGTCCCGTTTCTTGGGATGAATTTCATTTTCAGGCAATACAACCTCGTCAATGCGCGTTCTTGTCCCCTCAATTCGGCTGGAGGTTGTTGCCTCTTTCATTACATGCATCTTGATGAAGAAATCAATATCCGGCACAAACGTAGAATAAGCGTTGAGTTCTCCGAGATAACGCATGGCATCCTCCAGCAAGACAGCGATCCTGTCGTCTTTCCATTGGTAATTGGTATTGATTAGCGACGGCAGAAAACTTTTATACTCGTATTGCTGTTTGTGAACTCCAGATTTATACATCTTTATAGGCATATTTAGAATCTCGTTTATGTGTGAATTGGGCTTATATTATCATTTTTCGCATTAAATGATAATATAAATATCCTTATTATTATTTCAGCCTCTAAATGATAATAAGGAATTCTATATTGTCACTTTCTCGCAATATTGGTGTAGGAAAGGAAATATCATACAGACGACACGTCGGGCTGTTGAAAAAGTACTGCCATCGCCCAAACGTAACCGCTTGCGCCATTAAATTTAAGAAAACGGTAGGGGCTTACTTATATGTCCGCCCTAACGCGTTGCGTCTGCACAATCAATACATTCATCCATTTTGTTTATGGAAACCAAAACCAAATGGCGCGTGGTGGTTCTATTGCGCCTGACACCCTTCCAGAGGAGGGGAATGCCCTGCCTTAAATCAGTGCATTTTGCTCTAGGGTTTTTAGGAAATTTTTAAGTGTGTAGACATCTAAAGAATCGGCTTTTAGATTTTGATCTCCTAGATAAACTCCGATAGCTCTATCAATAAATTTCTGCGCTTGAGCTTTTTTGAGATATTTGCCGAATTCCTTTTTCCAAACTTTAGAAGATTTGAGTTCTATTCCGATTCTTTGAGCATTTATTTCTACAAGAAAGTCGATCTCGGAATTATGGTATGTTTTCCAAAAGCTGATTTTTGCGCCCCAATTATGAATCTGATTCCACGCTTTCAGTTCGTGGAGCAGACAAGTTTCCAAAAGAAAGCCTTTATCATAATCGTGTATGGGGTCTCTCAACTGCCCTCTCAAAGCTCTGACAACACCCGTATCAAAAAAGAAAAACTTAGGATGAATCGCCGTTTTAACTCGTGCTTTTGTCCTCCAAGCAGGAAGCCAAGAACCGATTAGCGTATCTTCCAGTGCCTGAAAGTATCCCATGACGGTAGTTCTGGCAACACCCGAATCTCTTGCCAAAGAAGATAGGTTGATTGTCTGGGCATTGCATAGGGAGGCAACATCTAAAAAATTAGAGAAACTGCTTACACTCTTCACAATAGCTTCTTGTTGTATTTCTTCTCGCAAATAGATTAGCGAATAAGATTCTAAAAATTCTATTTTTTGTTTCACTGTTTTCAGGTTAAGACTTTCAGGTAAAGTTCCGAATCGTAGAATATCATCCCATTGATCTATCTGATGCTCAGAATAAATCAGCGGATAAAAATATCTTTGACTGGCCCGTCCTCCCAATAAATTAGTTGAAGTTCTTTTGAGTTTTCTAGCACTGGAACCGGATAGGATGAATTGTTTGTGGTTGTTCCTTTGTGCTAGAAAATGATGAACATCGTCTAATAGAATAGGAAGTTTTTGGACCTCGTCAATTATAACGATTGAATCCTCAGGGATAGCCGAAATCTCTTGGCGAAATAATTCCGGGTTTTTACGAAGTTTTAGATAAAGAGAGGGATTGAGGAGATCGTAAAAAATGGCTTTTGGGTAGCGGCTCTTAAGCCATGTGGATTTACCCGTCCCTCTAGGTCCTAGAATAAAGAAAGATCTGTCCGAAGGGCTAAAGATTCTTTTGTACATAACAAAAGATTAGCACAAAATTTGAAAAATGTATAGTTTGATGTCAAAATTAAGGTAAAAATAACGGTTGATATAGCGTTTTTCAAGAGGGATAATTAGCCGTTGCAGACACGTCGGGCTTTTGAAAAAGTATTTCATGCACCGTAGGGGCAGAATAGAGCCGCCGATTGAGCCAGTAGGTCAATCGGCAATTCTATATGTCCGCCCTAACGCGACGTATTTGCACGATTTATACATTCATCCATCCAATTTATGCAAACCATAATCGTGTGGCGCGTAGCGGTTGGGTTTGTGCAGGACGGTACCGTAGGGTGGACATGCGAGTCCGCCCCTACGGTTGGTTATTGTTAATTTGGTGGCGCATAGCGGTTACGTTTGGGCGATGACGGTACTTTCAACGGTTCAATTCCGCTTTAAGTGAGCTTCGGTTTTCAAGTACAAGATCATTATCCGGGTCTAACTCAAGTGCGCGGTCATAATCAGCAAGCGCACCTGCATAATCGTCTAAGTTGTCCTTAGCAATTGCTCGGTTATGATAAAAATCCGCATTATCCGGTTCAATCTCAAGGGCACGATCGTAATCAGCAATCGCATCTGCATAATTGCCTAAGCCTCCCTTAGCAATCCCTCGGTTATAATAGAACTCTGCACCATTCGGTTCTAACTCAAGGGCGCGATCGTAATCAGAAATCGCACCTGCATAATCTTCTAAGTTATCCTTAGCAATCCCTCGGCTGTTATAGCAATCCGCATTATTTGGTTCAATCTCAAGGGCACAATCGTAATCAGCAATCGCACCTGTATAATCGCTCAGGTTATCCTTAGCAATTCCTCGGCTATGATAAACAAACGAATTATCCAACCCTAACTCAAGCGCGCGGTCATAATCGGCAATCGCCTCTTCATAGCGTTCCAAATTAGCTTTAGCATATCCTCGGTTATAGTAGGAAGCAAAACTATTAGGGTTTAACTCAAGGGCGCAGTCGTAATCGGCAATCGCCTCCTCATAGCGTTCTAAATTAGCTTTAGTATCTCCTCGGTTATAGTAGGCAGGGACACTATCAGGGTTTAACTCAAGCGCGCGGTTAAAATCAGCAAGCGCACCTGCATGATCGCCCAATTCCAGCTTAGCTGTTCCTCGGTTGTTGTAGGTAACCGAATTATCCAGCCCTAACTCAAGTGCGCGATCAAAATCATTAACTGCGCCCGCATAATCCTCGGAACTAATCCTAACAACTCCTCTGGCACCGTAGGCAGAGGCATCATCCGGATCTATCTCAAGTGCACGTTCAATATTAGTAATCGCTTCCTCAGGGATATCCAAATAGGCTTTGTGAACTTCTTTAGTATCGTAGGCAGCCTTTAACTCAAATGTGCGGTTAAAATCAGCAAGCACTTCTTTAGGGATATTCAAACAGGCTCTAGTCATTTCTCTGGCCTCGTGGACAGCCTCATTATTCGGCTCTAACTCAAGCGCGCGGTTAAAATCAGAAAGCGCACCTGTATAATCGCCCGATACAACTTTAGCCATCCCTCTAGCACTGCAGGCAGAGGCATTATTCGGGTCTAATTCAAGTACGCGGTCGTAATCAGCAATCGCACCTGCATAGTCCCCCAACCCAACTTTAGCAATTCCTCTGACATTGTAGGCATAAGTATTATTCGGGTCTAACTCAATTACTCTGTCAAAAGCTATAATCGCACCTCCATAATCTTTTTGGTCTGTTTTTTCAAGCCCAATTTGGCTTTGAATTCTGATTTCGTTGTCTTTCCTCTTTGTCATATCTTCCTGTTTCATAATAATTTCTTTTATTCGGCTTTCTGCCTGCGGAGGCTCATAGCGAAGCTGGCAAAATATGGATATTGTAACATGGGAGTTGTTGAAAAGGAGAACCGCCGTTTGTTGCAGCAGCAACAAACGGCGTGACATTGTGCAGAACGGTACTTTTTCAGCAACATATGTCTTGGCGCAGGGTGGCAATCACTGGGGTGATTTGTGGAGCAACGCCGCGCCACAGATAAAATGACTCGGCTGCTTGTGCGACAAGCATGCCTAAGCCGTCAAATACTGCGTCCACCCCCCAATCGCCGAGCCGTTGCATAAACACGGTCGGCTTTGCTTGATAGACTAAATCGTAGCCCCATTGCGTCTGCACGGATTGCGGTAAAGCTGGCATCTCATCGTAGAGGCTCGCCGAAGTCGCATTGATGATGCCGTCAAAGTGTTTGTTCTGTAACTCGGCAAAATCGTATAGCTCTATATCGCCTATGCCTTCAAATTCCTGAGCGAGTTTGGCGGCACGTTCTATACCACGATTGGTGATAGCCAGTTTTGATACTTGCGCTTGCAACAGAGGTGCGATGATGCCACGGGCGGCACCGCCGGCACCAATGACTAATATCGTTTTGCCGGCAAGTTCAACGCCGCAGTGTTCCAATAAATCTTTGACGAGACCGATGCCGTCGGTATTATCGGCATATAGTACTTGCTCGTTATGGATAAACAGTGTGTTGGCAGCATCGGCAATACGCGCCCGCGGACTGGTGGTTTCTGCGATGCGGCACGCTTGTTGCTTAAACGGCAAAGTGATGTTCGCGCCTTTTGCCCCCCTTTTTATAAAACTTTGTAGGGTTCCCGCAAAGTCGTCGGGCGAGGATTCAACCAACTCGTAGCGTATCGCCTGTTGTGTTTGTTCGGCGAAATAGTTGTGAACTTTGGGTGAGATACTATGTTTGACCGGTGAACCTATCAGCCCGTATAAATCTTTGACCAATCGTTCGTTCATGCTGTTCATTCATGCTCGCCGGCGAGCCATATCGCAACTGTTTTAGCGTAATAACTTAAAATCGCATCGGCACCGGCGCGCTTGATTGCGTACAAACTTTCCAGCACACAATCCCGCTCGGATAAATAATTTTGCGCGGAAGTTGATTTCAGCATGGCATACTCACCACTCACCTGATAAGCGAATAGCGGAACTTCAAAGCGGTCTTTTACTCGTCTGATAACATCGAGGTATGGCAATGCCGGCTTCACCATCACGATATCGGCTCCCTCTTGCAAGTCAAGTTGCACCTCGGCTAGGGCTTCACTGGAATTGGCAGGATCCATTTGGTAGGTTTTTTTGTCGGCTGAGCCGAGGTTTTGTGCCGAACCTACAGCCTCCCTAAAAGGCCCGTAAAAAGCCGAGGCGTATTTAGCGGAATACGCCAATATCATCGTGTTGACATGACTGTTTGTTTCCAGTACCTCTCGGATTGCACTGATGCGACCGTCCATCATGTCCGACGGTGCGACGATGTCGGCACCGGCTTCGGCATGCGATAAAGCCTGTTTGCACAATACGCTTATGGTCTCGTCGTTGAGCACATAGCCGTCTTTGGTTAAGCCGTCCTGCCCGTCTTGCGTAAACGGGTCTAGTGCGACATCGCTGATGATACCCATCTCAGGGATATGTGCCTTCAGTGTGCGTATCGCGCGCTGCATCAATCCATCGGCATTCCATGCCTCGGATGCCTCGGCATCTTTACGCTCTGTCGACACAACCGGGAATAATGCAATCGCAGGAATACCCAGCTTGTGCAGAAGTTTGGTCTCCTTAATCAACAGATCTATGGAAAGGCGATTGATACCCGGCATCGCTACGATAGGTTCCGAGACATTTTTTCCTTCGCATACAAAGATGGGATAGATCAAATCATCCGCAGTCAACACGGTTTCACGGCAAAGCCGTCGGCTGAAATCCCAACGGCGTTTGCGCCTCATTCTGGTTTTAGGATATTGTTGCATCATTGCCGTCATTGCGTGTTAGGACTCCATGCCTAGCCAATCTCGAGGCTTTAAGTAATTCAAGTACAAATCTTCTTCCTTGCTATGAGCCTCAGGTTGCCAATCGTAATTCCAGCAAACTTGCGGCGGCAAAGACATCAATATAGATTCCACGCGCCCGCCCGATTGTAGACCAAACAGCGTGCCACGGTCATAGACCAAATTGAATTCCACATAGCGTCCGCGCCTGTAAAGCTGAAACTCGCGCTGCTTCTCGCTGTAGCCGGTTTTATAACGTCGCTCAACGATCAGCGGATAGATTGTAGCAAAACTATCGCCTATCGCGCGTATAAAATCAAAGCTCTTATCAAAACCCCACTCGCTCAAGTCATCAAAAAACAACCCTCCTACACCGCGAGTCTCCTTGCGGTGCTTGATATAAAAATATTCGTCGCACCATTTTTTATAGCGCGGATAAACATCGTCTCCGAATGGTGCACATGCCGAGTGCGCTGCCTGATGCCATGCGATTACATCTTCCTCGTACGGATAATACGGGGTTAGATCGTAGCCACCGCCGAACCACCATTTCGATTCTTTTTCCTTTTCGTCCAGCTTGAAAAAGCGCAGGTTGCAATGCACGGTCGGCACATGCGGGTTTAGCGGATGCACAACCACAGATATCCCGGTCGCTTCAAAAGCACCTTCTGTAGCGTGCGCGCGTGTTGCCGACAATGCCGCAGGCGGTAAGCGATCACCGTGCACATAAGAGAAATTAACCCCTCCCCTTTCTATGACTTGCCCATCGGCGAGTATATGCGTGCGACCCTTGCCCAGTTTGCTCTGCCAGGGATCCTCGTTAAAAGATGTGTTTTTTTCAAACTGACTCAGCGTGTCGCAAATGCGGCTTTGCAAGTTGAGCATATAGTTGATAACAGGTTCTATGTCCATGCTGAAATTATAAGGTATATATCGTTCATCATTCAATTTATGAAAGACTACTTGCGCTCACGCCTGTTTATAAAACATGATTCGGATGACTTTATGTTATCATTGGACAATATATCGCTGAAACTAACCAAGGAGTAACTACAGATGTCCGATATAGTTCTTTACAATGTATTAACAAAATTAGGTGCTGAACATGAGGAAGCAAAAGAAGCGGCTACCAGTGTTGCAAGCTCAAAAGATATGGCTACTAAAGCAGACATAAAAGATATGGCTACTAAAAGAGATTTAGCCGAACTAGAAACAAGGCTGGTCAAGCAGATGTATGCTGCAGTAGGAATAATAATTGTGGCAGTCGGACTGATGATAAAGTTTTTATGAAAGGAACATATCGTTCATCATTATCTAATTCTTTCGCCACTCGTCGCATTGCGAATAGTCGTAGGTTTTCCGGTCGCGTCCGAGACATCGCCACAAACAATATAATCAACCGTATCGTTGAATGTCGCCTTTACCTCTTGCCATGTTTTAGCAGGTGCTTCGCCGCTGAGATTGGCACTCGTAGAAACTAAGGCATGTCCACAAAGATTGCATAACGCAGCGGCAACAGGGTGTGCGGTTACGCGAACCGCAATACCTATTTCTTTATCGCAGAGCCAATGGGGGCATAATTCGGTTACTGGAAACACCCAAGTATACGGTCCTGGCCAATCCCGTTTAACTCGTTGCCATCGTGAGTCATCAATCGGAGCACAAAAAGGGTGCAATCGGGCAAAGTTATCGGCGATTAAAATGTAGCTTTTGTTTTGCGGTCGTTTTTTAATCTGCGATAAACGGTGTACGGCACGTTCGTTCATAGGGTCACAACCCAAACCGAACACCGCTTCGGTCGGATATGCGATGACACCGCCGCTTTTAATTAGCTCGCATGCACTATTCAGTTGTTCGTGTAAATTCACTGGCACAATCATTTAGAGTTAGATAAGAATATCTTAGTATAAAGCCATAGAGGGTGATGGTTTTCATAATTTGTGGTCAAACGCGGTAGATGATAGTTTATAATCCGATGATTAAACATTGAACATGCAATGAGCAAAAAACAAGCAAAGGATAAATTATGGGATGGGCGGTTCTCCGAGTCCACCGAACAGCAGGTTGAGCTTTTCACTGCCTCGCTGGAATGTGATAAACGTTTCTATGCCGAAGACATAGAAGCCTCGGTGGCACATGTCAAGGTGCTACTCAAGGCACAGGTTTTGACCGACCAAGAAGCGGAGTCTTTGATTTCAGGTTTATATCAGATTAGAGCAGAGATAGCGCAAGGTCGCTTTAATTGGGATACCTCGCTTGAGGATATACACATGAACATAGAGGCCTGTTTGACTGAGCGTCTGGGCGAGGTCGGTAAGAAATTGCATACTGGGCGTTCTAGAAACGATCAGATAGCAACAGACTTTAGGCTTTATTTACGCGGTCAAATAGACTTGTTGCTGAAAGCAACGCATAAACTTCAGCAAAGTTTGGTTGATCTTGCTGAGCACGAAGCGGAAACCGTGATGCCGGCTTATACGCATCTGCAAGTTGCTCAACCGGTTAGTTTTGGACACCATCTATTGGCATGGTTTGAAATGTTGAAGCGCGATGCTGCCCGCCTGCACGATGCGCGTTGTCGCGTCAATGTATTGCCTTTGGGGAGTGCCGCTTGTGCTGGAACCAGCTATGATTTGGACAGATCCTACGCAGCCGAATTACTCGGTTTTGAAGCAATCTCGGATAATTCTTTAGATGCAGTTTCAGATCGCGACTTTGCGATAGAGTTCTGCTCGTGTTGTGCGCTATTGATGTCTCATCTATCACGCATTTGCGAAGAATTGATATTGTGGTCGTCGCAACAATTTGATTTTATTACTTTGGCGGATCGTTATTGCACGGGTTCGTCAATCATGCCACAGAAGAAAAATCCCGATATAGCCGAACTGATACGCGGCAAGAGTAGCCGTACAACTGGTGCGCTGACGGCATTGCTGATGCTGATGAAAGCACAGCCTTTGGCGTATAACCGAGATAATCAAGAGGATAAAGCATGCGTCTACGATGCACTCGATGCGACTTTGCCGTCGGTTTTGATTCTTGCCGAAATGATACCGGCGATCAAGGTCAATCGTGACAACATGCTCAAAGCGGCGCAAAGTGGTTTCTCTACGGCAACTGATTTAGCAGACTATTTGGTCGGCAAGCAAGTTCCGTTTCGGGATGCCCACCGAATAGTCGGGCAAGCGGTCAAGCTCGCAATACAGGAGGGTTGTTCTCTAGATGCACTTCCGTTAGAAAAATTGCAGGCCTTGCATACGACACTGGATAGTAGCGCATTTAAGGTGCTCAACCCTAAAACGGCGTTGCAGAATAAGCGTACTCACGGCGGTAGCGCAGGTGTCCGTCAACAAATTGCGAATGCTCGCGCGTACCTCGCAAACATACTCTCCGATTAGGCGATTGCACAAGTGACAGTTCCACTCGGCGATAATCAGCGATTCTACTTCCCTGATGAGGTGGTCTCAGAAGCAGGCATTAGCATCGTACAAAAGAAAGTAAAATATCTCGGAATATGTTAAACTTTGCATACTAGAGTAAATAGAAATGACTGAGATCGCGTTATACAACACATTAAGAAAAATACCGGAGGTATCCGATGACGAAGCAAAGGAAGCGGTTGCTGATATTGCTAGTTCAAAGGAAGTAATTACCAAAGCAGACTTAAAAGCAGAGATAGCAAAGGTAGAAAAAACGATAGCGGAACTAGAGACGAAGCTAACTAAACTAATCTATACGGTTGTTGCAATAAATACCGGAGTAATAATTGCAGCAGTCGGATTGATGATAAGGTTTCTGTAACAGAGACTGTCAATTTTTTTAGCAACCCCACGTTTACAACCACCCCGTCAGTAGAATCACTGATTGAGCCAGTAGGTCAATCGGCAGTTCATTGTGCCCCTACAGATATATGAAGAATGACAAATGGCATTTTTGGATTGATAGAGGCGGCACTTTTACCGACATCGTCGCGAAAAATACCGACGGCGAATTAATCGTCCATAAATTGCTTTCGGAAAATCCGCAACGCTATTCCGATGCGGCTTTGCAAGGTATCAGAGATGTTTTAGGGGTTGCCGACGTGCCGATACCCACTGAACGGATTGCCGATGTGCGCATGGGTACGACGGTGGCAACCAACGCATTGCTGGAACATAAAGGCGATCGTACTGTGCTACTCGTTAGCCGAGGTTTTGCCGATGCGTTACGCATAGCTTATCAGGCGCGCCCCGAATTATTTGCACTCAATATCAAACTACCCGACCCGCTTTATGAGCTTGTCATAGAAATAGACGAGCGTGTAGATGCAAACGGCAATGTGCTAACTGAGGTCGATACGGTGGCAACAAAACGTCTGCTTGAATCCGCATACCACGACGGTATACGCACTTGTGCTATCTGTTTGATGCATGGCTATAAATATCCGTCTCACGAGAAAATCTTGGGTGACATTGCTAAACAGATAGGATACACACAAATCTCGGCATCGCACGAAGTAAGTCCGATGATAAAGTTCGTGGCACGCGGTGGTACGACCGTAGTGGACGCGTATCTATCACCCGTATTGCTACGCTATGTGCGTCGCATATCCGAAGCATTGCCCGGTATTAAAATTTCGTTTATGCAATCAAGCGGTGGACTCAGCGATGCCGCGAGCTTTCGTGCAGTAAATAGCCTATTGTCGGGTCCCGCCGGCGGCATTGTCGGTGCAGTGGAAACCGGCTTGCAATTAGGATTTAAGCGTATCATCGGCTTTGATATGGGCGGCACCTCAACTGATGTCTCGCACTATTCGGGACACTACGAGCGTACTTTTGATAGCCAAGTTGCCGGCATCCATTTGCAATCGCCGATGTTGAACATACATACGATTGCAGCAGGTGGTGGCTCTATCATTGAGTTTAGCAGTGGGCGTTATCAAGTGGGACCGAAATCAGCAGGAGCCGATCCCGGACCTGCGTGTTATCGCAAAGGAGGTCCTTTGACTGTGACTGATTGCAACCTAATTTTAGGTCGCATACAAGCCGATTATTTCCCGTCTTTGTTCGGCGATGACGGAAAACAAAGTTTGGATTTGGACATCGTTCGGAAAAAGTTTTTGGCTTTAACCGAAAAGATAAATGCCACTGACAACGAACACCGTTCTTCAGCCGAGGTTGCATTGGGTTTTCTTTCGGTTGCGGTCAACAATATGGCACAGGCGATAAAAAAAATATCAGTGCAGCGCGGCTATGATGTAAGCCGCTATACCTTATGTTGCTTCGGAGGTGCAGGCGGACAGCATGCCTGTAGTGTCGCTGACTTGTTAGGCATCAAGCAAATACTGATACATCCGCTTGCAAGCGTGCTATCTGCCTACGGCATAGGCCTTGCCAGCTCAAGCGCACTGCGTACCTGTAGCGTTGAACGACCGCTAGCAGAGACCGACAGCGATGCGTTGGATCCTATATGGCAAACACTGGAAACACAAGCCAAAGCCGAAATCACGGCACACAACACCGACTCAAACCCAGTGCGTATTATTAAGCGTGTTCATATCCGCTATCAAGGCAGCGACTTTACATTAGAACTTGATTTCAATCGGCATGAAAATTTGCACACAGCATTTGAAACATTGCACCGAAAAAGATTCGGTTTTATATTACCTGAGACTCCGCTTATTATCGCTAGTTTGTCGGTAGAAGCAATTACCACAACGAGCAGTGAGGCGAAATCGCATACCGCCTCAACCAGCCATCCAGCAAAGAAAATAAAACCGGTAAAAATTGGTTTTTATACGAGCGACGGTTTGCAGGAAGCCATGCTATACGAACGCAGTGCGTTATCTCCCAATCAAACTATAAAGGGACCTGCGCTGATCGTAGAGCAAACCCAAACCATCGTCATAGAACCACGATGGCAAGCGGAAATCACCGATCAAAATAATCTACTGCTCAAAAGACAAAAGCCATTAAGCAAACATTCGCAAAGTCCGAGCAAAGACGATGCAACTAAACCAAATCCGGTAAAGCTGGAAATTTTCAATCACCTTTATATGTCTATCGCCGAACAAATGGGCATCACGCTTGCAAACACCGCACACTCAGTTAATATCAAAGAGCGGCTGGATTTTTCGTGCGCAATATTTGATCAAGACGGCGGTTTGGTGGCAAATGCACCCCATGTGCCGGTGCATTTAGGTTCTATGGGAGAGACGGTGCGCTCAGTGATTCAGCAATGCCAAGCAACGATGCAAGACGGCGATGCCTATGTCTTGAATAGCCCCTATCAAGGTGGCACCCATCTGCCCGACATCACCGTTATCACACCAGTGTTCTATCAACAAAACGATACTGCCGATGGTGCAAAACCGCTGTTCTATGTCGCGTGTCGCGGGCATCATGCCGATATAGGTGGTATCACCCCAGGTTCTATGCCACCGAATAGCTGCCACATAGAGGAAGAAGGTGTTTTGATAGATTGCTTTTTGGCAGTACGCAACGGTTGTTTCCATGAGCAGGCACTCAGAGAGATGTTGGCAAGTGCCGTTTGGCCAGCACGCAACATAGACACGAACATAGACGACTTGAAGGCACAGATTGCGGCAAACCAAAAAGGTGTTGCCGAACTCAAAAACATGATAGACGGTTTCGGGCTAGAAACGGTTTGCTCGTATATGCAACATATACAGGATAATGCCGAGATTGCGGTGCGCAATGCGCTAAAGACTTTGCATAGTGGACAATTCGTTTATCCTTTGGAACACGATGGTGTTATCAAGGTTCAGGTTTCTATTGCTAAAGATAAGCAATCGGCAATTGTCAATTTTACTGGCACGTCTAGACAAACCAAAACTAATTTCCATGCACCAGCAGCAGTTGCTCGCGCCGCAGTGTTATATGTCTTTCGCACCTTAATTAATACCGACATACCATTAAACGAAGGTTGTCTAAAACCCATACAACTGATTATTCCTGAGGATAGTTTGTTGAACCCTAGCTATCCGTCTGCGGTCGTTGCCGGTAATGTTGAAACCTCTCAAGCAATCGTTAACGCATTGTACGGAGCATTAGGCGTACTCGCCGCCTCGCAAGGCACGATGAACAATCTAAGTTTTGGTAATCAGCAATATCAATATTACGAAACCTTATGCGGTGGTGCCGGTGCTGGCACGAGTTTTGACGGTGCAAGTGCGATTCATACCCACATGACGAATTCCAGGCTCACCGATCCCGAGATTTTAGAATCAAGATTCCCAGTATTATTAGAAAATTTCGGTATACGCGTCGGTAGCGGCGGCGATGGCAAATATCGCGGTGGCAACGGTGTCGTTCGCGAAATAACTTTTTTGCAAGCGATGAGTGCATCAATATTATCGAGTCATCGTACAATAGCACCTTTTGGACTAAACGGAGGCAAGCCCGGGTTGTGCGGACAAAATAGCGTTCGACGCAAAGGTGGTAAAATGGAACCATTAACCGCAAACACCACCGTTGCAATGCACGAAGGCGACACCCTAATCATTGCAACACCTGGTGGCGGTGGTTTCGGTGAACCTCAATAACCACAACACATAAAGGAACTAATTATGATACAAACATCTCACATTACAAACCCTAAAGGGAATTGGCAAGGCATTAAAAAACCTGCCGAGCAAAGCGCAATCGGCGGCATCATTTTGTTGCACGGCTTAGGTGCTTCTGCCGACGACTTTGCTGACGGTCTTTCTATGCTACCCTTGCCCGATAAAGAGCGCATCTCTTTCTTCGTGCCACAAGCTCCGATACAGCCGGTGACATTAAACGGCGGGATGAAAATGCCGGCGTGGTTTGATATCATGGCACTGGAAGATGCCCAGCCGCAAGAAGACAAGTTAGGTCTGGAGCGATCCTTAAAACTCATCAGGCAATTGGTTGATGAATTGATCGCAGACGGAGTGCCCGAAAATAAAATCATCGTCGGAGGTTTTTCACAAGGTGGCGCACTTGCAATGTACAGCCTATTCAACGAAACAAAGCGCTTCGCCGGAGCCTTCTCGTGGTCAGGTTATTTACCGCGTGGAGAAGCAATACCTGACAATGGCGGCACACCAGTGTTATTAACCCACGGCACCCTAGACCCGATCATTCCACACCAAGCCGTAAGCCCAATGCCAAAGTTGCTTGAAGATGCTGGCTTTGATGTGCAGTCGCATGTATTCGATGAACTGGATCACTCTATAGACCAACGCGTGCTAGATGTTTGGACACGCTGGCTTACCGAAATTTTGTAAAAGCAAATGGGGTGCCTGTCTCCTTCCACAGGAGAGGAATGGAGCAACACTGCACTTGTGCTACCGCATTAAGTAGCAGCTCTTTTTAATCAGAATTACTCGGAATTTCTTTACTTTTTTTATTTATAAGATGTGCTTTAGGCACTGGAATGAAGTTGTTGATTTTCTGATGATAACTAAATCTTGACAAAGAGACAATTTTTACCGAAGGATTAAAAAATCTAACTATATCTACAAACCATGACCCTGTCGTATAAATTAGTTTCGCCTTTGATAGGATTAAGATATCCATGAGCGCGTCTTTCATCTGTTCAGTGCCACAATATTCTTCATCTATATGTAAAGGCCTACTATCGTAAGATCGCATAATCTCTCTACAAAAAACCCTACCAGGGAAGGCATCTTTTATTTGTTCAATGAACTGCGTTTGATCGGAACAGGCAAAGATATTGCAACGATCATCCAAAACCTCTTTTAGATAAGCAATATAGGACCCTTTCTCCATAAATCTATTTATAAATATCGCACGATCTCCTCCTCTGTAATGAACACCTACCCAATCCCCTTGCAGATTACCATTAATCCACTCGTCGGCTTGGCTAGAAAATTCCTCCTTAATTGCTAGCTGTGAGATTATTTTGTTACCGTACTCGGACGGGATCACGGTTTTTGCATAAAATTCCAGTAACATTTTAGCATTAGACCTAAACTGTTTGTTATCTTCAAATTGATACTGCTGTGAATGTGTCAATAGAAGGTTTCCAAAGAGATTATCCAAACCAGGAGAACTCACTCTGATATTGATACCTATTTTTTCACTAAACCATGCCGCTCCGATTATCGTATAAAATCGAACCGATAGGGACGGGTTGTCAGAGAGTAGCTCAACCGATTCTTGGTAAGCTGCTATTGCAGAAGGTATAACAGATCGTACAAAAAAAAGGAGAGAAATCCGTTCATTCGGTTCTTTGAATCGAGACAAAATGACACCTATATACGAATTTCTATAGTTAAAAAATTCTTGGAGTACGATATGAAATACATAAATGGCAAGAATCAAAGCCTTAAGGCTTCGCCAAAGATTGCATATAAACCTAATCATTATGTTGACAATAAATATTTAAGAATATAAATTATACTACTTTGATACAAACATCACGATATAGAGATGTTGAAAAATAGAACCGCCGATTGAACCAGTAGGTCAATCGGCGTGACATTGTGCAGAACTTTAGCTCAATTGCTAGTGACATCACAAAATGCAATATCCGCTGTGCGTTATAGATTGTCTTATGTATATTGATTCAATTGTTATATACCTTAAGCTCAAAATTGTTTGAGCGTTATAAGGTCAAGCCTCACGGACAATTAGTACTGATTAGCTTCACATGTTGCCATGCTTCCACACTCAGCCTATCAACCTTGTAGTCTTCAAGGGTCCTTCAGGGGGATCAAGTCCCCAGTGAGACCTTATCTTGGGAAAGGCTTCCCGCTTAGATGCTTTCAGCGGTTATCCCGTCCATACATAGCTACCCGGCAATGCCACTGGCGTGACAACCGGAACACCAGAGGTATGTCCACTCCGGTCCTCTCGTACTAGGAGCAGCTTCCCTCAAGTCTCAAACGCCCACGGTAGATAGGGACCGAACTGTCTCACGACGTTCTAAACCCAGCTCGCGTACCACTTTAAATGGCGAACAGCCATACCCTTGGGACCTGCTTCAGCCCCAGGATGTGATGAGCCGACATCGAGGTGCCAAACACTGCCGTCGATATGGACTCTTGGGCAGTATCAGCCTGTTATCCCCGGAGTACCTTTTATTCGTTGAGCGATGGCCCTTCCATACAGAACCACCGGATCACTAAGACCTGCTTTCGCACCTGCTCGACGCGTCTGTCTCGCAGTTAAGCATCCTTATGCCTTTACGCTAAGCGCACGATTTCCGACCGTACTTAGGATACCTTTGTGCTCCTCCGTTACTCTTTGGGAGGAGACCGCCCCAGTCAAACTACCCACCATGCACTGTCTCCGATCCAGATAAATGGACCTGGGTTAGAACTCCAAACATATCAGGGTGGTATCTCAAGGTTGGCTCCACCGAAGCTGACGCTTCGGCTTCAAAGCCTCCCACCTATCCTGCACGGATATGCTCAAAATTCAGTACAAAGCTGTAGTAAAGGTTCACGGGGTCTTTCCGTCTAGCCGCGGGTACACTGCATCTTAACAGCAATTTCAATTTCACTGAGTCTCAGGTGGAGACAGCGTGGCCATCGTTACGCCATTCGTGCAGGTCGGAACTTACCCGACAAGGAATTTCGCTACCTTAGGACCGTTATAGTTACGGCCGCCGTTCACCGGGGCTTCGATCAAGAGCTTCGTCCAAAGACTAACCCCATCAATTAACCTTCCGGCACCGGGCAGGCGTCACACCCTATACGTCCTCTTGCGAGTTTGCAGAGTGCTGTGTTTTTAGTAAACAGTCGCAGCCACCTGGTTATTGCAACCGGCTCAAGCTCCGGAGGCAAGCTCCTTCACTCGAACCGGCACACCTTCTCCCGAAGTTACGGTGCTATTTTGCCTAGTTCCTTCACCTGAGTTCTCTCAAGCACCTTGGGATTCTCTCCCCGCCTACCTGTGTCGGTTTACGGTACGGTTCCACACGACCTGAAGCTTAGAGGATTTTCCTGGAAGCATGGCATCAATCACTTCATTCTCGCAAGAGAACTCGTTATCAAGCCTCAGAATTATGCTTCCGGATTTTCCTAGAAGCACTTCCTACACTCTTGAACCGGGACAACCATCGCCCGGATGATCTAGCCTTCTCCGTCTCCCCATCGCAGTCGTGCAAAGTACAGGAATGTTAACCTGTTTCCCATCGGCTACGCCTTTCGGCCTGACCTTAGGAGCCGACTCACCCTGCGTCGATTAACGTTGCGCAGGAAACCTTGGGCTTACGGTGTGCAGGTTTTTCACCTGCATTATCGTTACTTATGTCAGCATTCTCACTTCTGATACCTCCAACATGCCTCACGGCATGCCTTCAGCGGCTTACAGAACGCTCCCCTACCATGCCTTGCGGCATCCGCAGTTTCGGTACATGACTTGAGCCCCGTTGAATCTTCCGCGCGAGCCGACTCGACTAGTGAGCTGTTACGCTTTCTTTAAAGGATGGCTGCTTCTAAGCCAACCTCCTAGCTGTTTGTGCCTTCTCACATCGTTTCCCACTTAGTCATGATTTAGGGACCTTAACTGGCGGTCTGGGCTGTTTCCCTTTCCACGACGGACCTTATCACCCGCCGTGTGTCTCCCACACTGCACTTCCAGGTATTCGGAGTTTGCCATGGTTTGGTAAGTCGGGATGACCCCCTAGCCATAACAGTGCTCTACCCCCTGGAGTGATATGTGAGGCTCTACCTAAATAGATTTCGGGGAGAACCAGCTATCTCCGGGCTTGATTAGCCTTTCACTCCTATCCACAGCTCATCCCCCCATTTTTCAACATAGGTGGGTTCGGGCCTCCAGTAAGTGTTACCTCACCTTCACCCTGGCCATGGATAGATCGCCCGGTTTCGGGTCTACTCCCTGCGACTATGCGCCCATTTAAGACTCGGTTTCCCTACGCCTCCCCTAGACGGTTAAGCTTGCCACAGAAAGTAAGTCACTGACCCATTATACAAAAGGTACGCAGTCACCCCATAAATGGGGCTCCCACTGCTTGTATGCATACGGTTTCAGGTTCTATTTCACTCCCCTCCCGGGGTTCTTTTCACCTTTCCCTCACGGTACTAGTCCACTATCGGTCGGCAGGGAGTATTTAGCCTTCGAGGATGGTCCCCCGATATTCAAGCAGAATTCCACGTGTTCCGCTCTACTCGATTTCACCTGCATCGTACTTTCGTGTACGAGGCTATCACTCACTATGGCACGACTTTCCAGCCGTTTCCACTAGTTAGATACAGGCTTAAGGGCTGTTCCCATTTCGCTCACCGCTACTGAGGGAATCTCGGTTGATTTCTGTTCCTCCGGGTACTTAGATGTTTCAGTTCCCCGGGTTTGCCTTCTCACCCTATATATTCAGGTGAGAATACTTACTAAAGTAAGTGGGTTTCCCCATTCGGAAATCTTCGGGTCGAAGTTTGTTTGCCAACTTACCGAAGCTTATCGCAAGCTACTACGTCCTTCATCGCCTCCTGCCGCCAAGGCATCCACCGTATGCACTTATTCACTTGACCTTATAACCTCAAACAATCTCGCATCGTATAGCTATAAGCCATACATCGAAATGTTTGCCATTATCATTATAAGAACTAACAATTGAAACTAATAATTAATTAGCAATATACATACATATACATCAATGTATATCCTTGACTATGATATTCTATTGTTAAAAAAACCTTCACACTCAAAAATGTAAATAAAATTGCTACTGCACCATTGCAAAAGCAATTCTATTCGCACTCCGCTGATGGTGGAGCCGAGGAGGCTCGAACTCCTGACCTCCTGCGTGCAAAGCAGGTGCTCTCCCAGCTGAGCTACGGCCCCATATTGTATCACTTTCAAATCCGAGCAACTTAATGCTTCAACCCAGCACACTCAAACGCGCATTCTAATTTGGTGGGTCTGGGTGGATTTGAACCACCGACCTCACCCTTATCAGGGGTGCGCTCTAACCAACTGAGCTACAGACCCGTTGAACAAGTTGGCACAATTCGTGTTAGTTGTTAACGGATAACCATCGTGCTACATTCAGTCCGTAGCTAGCAAAAACCGAAGTCTAAACCCTCATCGTCAAACATAAAAGGCGAGACCCAAAGCCACCATTTATGCAAGGAGGCTTATTATATACAAACATAAATTATATGCAATAGCTTGTACGATGCCATGACATATTAGACAAATGGGGGCAAAAAGAAGCAAGCTGTTTTACCGGTGTTTTATAGCCTAGGCTTTGGTGCGGCCTTCTGAAGTTATACCGACCAAGATATTCAAATAATACGTCATTAAAAAGTGCCAAATCTTCCTCCAGAATATCCACATGATGTGCCACAAACTCCTCTTGAATAGTACGGTTAAATCTCTCGTCTATGGCATTCATTTTAGGGCAACGAGGATAAGTATAACAGTGTTTAATGTTGTGTTGTTGTAGATACGCATCAAAGTCTCCTTGAAACTCACTGCCGTTATCGGTCAGTACTTGAGAGATGTTGCCAGGGAATACCATATGCACCAACTTGGCAAATGCCGCAGCATTTTTACTATTGGCGCGTCGGCATGTGATAGCCATAGCGAAACGGCTGTAATGATCAATCGCAGTAAACAGATAATAGCGGGTTTGACCAACGAAATAATGGATGGTGTCCATAGCCATGCAGTCTCCGGGGAATTCGGCTTTAGCACCTTTGGCGATACGAGCGCGTGGTGTAGCAGCCTTGCTTTTGCGTGTTCTGCCAGAGATGGTCGGCGGTGAGCAGCGCATTTTATCGGCTGCATCGGCAATCAATCGTGCGATGGTACGAGGCTTCGGACACTTCAATCCTCGTTCATCGCACCACGGCTTTAAGAAGTAATAAATCTTCGGTGCACCCATATTGGGATAGCTGTGTCGCAGTCGCCTAATCTCGTCAGTGATTTGAGTAGACCAATTACGACGGCGACGCTGGTGAGGTGCTCTACTTGCATCCTGCAAAGCCGATACGCCGCACTCATTAAAGTGCTTTCTCCACAGATATAGGGTCGCACGGCTCACCTTATAAAAGTCTAGCGTCGCAATTAAACCGTGTTTTTCCCAGAGTTCTAAAGCCTCAAGTTTTTGTTTAGTATCAGTAGCCATCATAGCCTCCCACTTATTAGAAAAAGAGGCTATTTTATAAAATCCTTTAATGCGATAGCCGAGGTGTTGATATTTCATGTTGTCTAGCTTAATTTTTTGGGGATTTTCCCGCTAGAAAAAGTACTTTTTCTAGCGGGAAGATTAGGTTCTAAAGAGTCCAATATGTATCTGGCATTATTCATAGCTTGTACGATTCTGTAAGCCCAAAGTAGTATTATCACCTTTTGCCCAAGTAGAAATGTCACTTTTGGGCAACAATAAAGCATTTTTAACCAAGCTAGGGAGAATATGCAATGAACACAGAGGATTACTACATGTCAACCAAAGAAATATAACGTCGCGATGTTATCAAGCGGTATATAGAGGAGAAATTACCAAGAGCCAATGCCGTCAAGATACTCAGCATCAGTGTTCGCCATGTCAAACGATTAATCAGTGCATACCTCAAGCATGGAGATAAGGTGCTGATATCCAAGCGACGCGGCAAGCCGTCCAACAATAAAATAGCCGAGGAAATTAAAGACCTTGCCATTGAGTTGATTAGCAAGTGCTATCCTGATTTCGGACCTCAGTTTGCCCACGAGAAGCTGTTTGAATATTATGGAGTTTTTTTTGACCGCTCGTTCAGCGTTGAGACATTGCGCAAATGGATGCTTGCGGCTGGTTTGTATAAAGGCAAGCAACACAAGCCGGTCAAGACGTATCAAAGCCGTTGCAGACAACCCGGCATTGGTATACTCATACAGATTGATGGTTCGCCCCATGCTTGGTTTGAGAAGCGCGGCGAACCATGCACGCTCATTGCCTTTATTGACGATGCCACCTCAGAGATTACCGCACTGCATTTCTGTGCTGCCGAGACCACGGCAAGATTATATGTATACGCTCAAGCAACATCTGCAACGCTATGGTTGCCCACGGTGCCTGTATTCCGACCGCCATAGTATCTTTAGCAACAATGCCAAAGAGCAACACACCTTTCAACAACCCACCCAGTTTGAAAGAGCGTTGCAACAACTCGGCATTACACTTTACAAAGCCAAGTCTCCGCAAGCCAAAGGGCGCGTTGAACGCTTGTTCAGAATCTTCCAAGACCGCTTAGTCAAAGCAATGTGGGTTGTCCCAATTAGGTAGACTTGTATTTGTGTTTTCTTCAAACCTCTATATTTTGCTCGCCTCAATCCATGCTGTTCCTTCGCCTCACCAAATAATCCCTCAATCTTCCAACTCCTCTCCTTCATTATTTACTTAAACTCGTCATCGCCTTGTCACCGTCTCACTCGCTCTATCGCCGCTTTATGCTCATTTCGGTATGACCCGTATGACGCTTACCTAAATAACAACTCGCCTGCCATTGACACCTATTACAATGTGCTTTCTTGATATAGTAATACTTCGTCGCACCGACTGCATGTTTAGGATATAACGCATGACCTGCCTGACAGGTATAAATGTCTTACTTGGAGTCATACTTGAAACTGCCTTCATGGGCTACTTGCTTACCACTTTTACTACAACACCTCGCAGTCGGGATATAGCTGCGTATCTGGTGTTGTTCAAAAAACTGATGTCTTGCCACTGCTGTAGCCGACATCGGCTACCACTTCTGCGATCGGCAATCCAAAACGCTCCTGCTGATATTCAATTCTCTGTGTGATGACATTGGTCTCATGACAGGCTCCGGTGGTCACATGACAATCGGTTATCACTCGACTCTTTGCGTCAATACAATAATGCGCCTTATGATATAACTTCCTCGGATACCCCGGACGATTGACTAAAGTCGCATCGCCGTCTACTTTGCTAACATGCGTGCGGTTGCTGACTGGTTCTCTTTTTACTGCCTCAGTTTGCGAGACCGTCTCTTTGCTTTGGTGCTTCTCATCTTGAACTTCTATTGCCTCTGCCGGCTGCTCTCGTCTCTCTAGTTTCCTCGCCGACGCATTCGCCTCAACTAAACTCGCATCTGTTATAATCCATTTCCCTTCAACTAATCCGGCATCTCGGCATTGTTCTACGACACGCTCAAATACCGCCTCAAAACAGCCGACACCCAATCGGTCCCGAATACGAGTTAATGACGAGTGATCCGGCACTACATCACTCATACTTAATCCGATGAACCAACGATAGCCAATGTTCATTCCAATCTCGTCGCACAGTTGACGATCCGATTTAATCCCATAGAGGTATCCTAATATACAGATACGAAAAAATACCTCAGGGTCTATTGATGGTCCACCTTGCGTATCACTATAGAACTCTTTGGTTAATTGTTTGACAAAGCTCAAGTCTAAAACCTTATTAATACGCCTTAATATGTGATAGCTGGGAATGAGTGCCTGATAGTCTATTTGGACAAAGAGTTCAGGCTGAAAATTATGAGTGCCTTGCATAAAAATCTCCGGTTGAATCAGCTGTCTATTTTTGGTTATATCAAATACTTATTCAACAGCCCCGATTTACCTGTTGCCGAGATTGAAAAACTAAAGAGTGAAACCGCCGTTTGAGCCAGCAGGTCAATCGGCGTAACTTTGTGCAGAATCTTAACATCAGTATGTAGGTCGGACAAGCTAAGGCTTGTCCTCACCAATGCCAAACGGCGCGGGTGCGCAAATCCAACACCTTATATGATGCAACGATTATTTAATCTTTAGTCCTTTCACAAGAACGAAGACCACCACTTAACCTACTGGCTCAATCGGCGGTGCCACTCGGCGATAATCGGCGGCTCTATTCTACCCCTATGGGGGTGCCAGTAATTCTTTTAGTTTGGTGCTTCGGTCGGCGGCGGTCATCAGGGCTTCGCCGATCAGGTAGGCGTATATATGGTGTTCGGCAAGTGTTCGTATGTCGGCAGAGGTGTTGATGCCGCTCTCGCTAATCACGACTTTGTCTTCGGGGATTTGTGCCGCAAGCGTGATGCTGGTTTGCAACTCAGTCTCAAAAGTACGGAGGTTGCGGTTGTTGATGCCAATGAGTTCTACGCCGTCGAGTTTGAGGGCTCGCTCCAGTTCCGCTTCATCGTGTATTTCTACCAACACATCCATATTGAGTTCGCGTGCTTTGCCGTAGAGGGCTTGTAGCTGTGCGTCGTCGGGTAGTGCAGCAACAATCAACAAGATGCAGTCGGCACCAATGGCTCGGCTTTCGTATAGTTGATATTCGTCTATGATGAAGTCCTTTTGCAGGGTGGGTAACATGCAGTGACGGCGCACTAGGTCTAGTATCGGACCCGATCCCTTGAAGAATTTTTTATCGGTGAGTACCGACAAACAGCTTGCGCCTGCCATCATGTAGCTGTGGGCAATTTCCAGTGGGTTGAAGTCTTCGCATAACATGCCCTTGCTAGGAGATGCTCGCTTAATCTCGGCAATAATTGCGGTTTGTTGATTTGCCACGCGCCCTTTCAATGCGCGTGCAAAGCCGCGCGGTGCGCCCTGCTCTTCTGCGTAGTCCTTGAGTGTGTCTATGCTGTGCCGTTCGCGAAGTGCGGCAATTTCCTGTCGTTTATGCGCAAGTATCTCGGGAAGTATTGATTTCTGCTCAGGCATCGTCGGCTGCCTCTGCCTCTGCTCGGCTGGTTTTAATCAGTGCTTGTAGTTTGTCCAGTGCCTGTCCTGAGCGCATCGTACGCATCGCCGTCTCGGCACCCTCTTTGACATCGGATGCTAGTTGCGCAATGTAGAGTGCGGCACCAACATTCATCGCGATCGCTTGTGAAGCCGGCGTGTTCCCTTCAAGTGCGGTTTTGAGCATTTGCAAGCTATGTTCCGGCGAGGTCGTCTGTATTGCCGATAGCTCTACCCGACTGTAAGCAAAGTCTTCAGAAGTCAGTGTGTAGCGTCGGGTTGTGCCGTCGGTGATTTCGATGATATGCGTGGGTGCTGCGGGACTTATTTCGTCCAAACCGTCCTCCGAGTGTACTACCATCACTCGCTTAACACCTAGTGCGGCAGCGGCTTGCGCCATCGGTTCAAGCCAAGCACGATCAAATACTCCGATTACCCGATTTGGTGCGCGTGCCGGGTTAGTGAGCGGACCTAAAAGGTTGAACAAGGTGCGCACACCAAGCGATTTGCGAATGCCGACAACATGGCGCATTGCCGGATGAAAGTTAGGAGCAAACAAAAAGCCGATGCCGACTTTTTCTATGCACGCACGCACCGCATCGGCGGATAAATCGATTCGTACTCCGGCTAGTTCTAGGCAATCGGCACTACCGCAATGGCTTGAAACGGAGCGATTGCCGTGCTTGGCTACAACCGCGCCGGCTGCTGCTGCAACCAATGCCGAGCCGGTGGATACATTGAAAGTCGTCGCACCATCGCCGCCAGTACCGCATGTGTCCAATAGGTGGTCGGCTTGGATGTCATCCAGTGTTACTGCAAAGTCAAGCATCGTTCGGGCGGCGATCGTCAGCTCCTCTACCGACTCGCCTTTGGCGCGCAACGCAATCAGCAACGCACCGGCTTGAACGGCATCCATTTCTCCGCGCATCAAGGTCTGCATCACGCCCTGCATTTCTTCCGGCGACAAACTGCGACCGCCGACAAGTTTGTCTATCAGCTTGTTAAATTGCATCTTCGAGAAAGTTTTTGAGTAACTGATGGCCGTGCTCGGTCAATATAGACTCGGGATGAAACTGCACACCCACCGTCGGATAACTGCGATGACGCACCCCCATAATCTCTTCCCGTTTGTGATCGTCTAATTCAGTCCACGCACTCATCTCCAAACATTCGGGCAAGGAGTCTTCTTCAATGACCAAAGAGTGGTATCGGGTTGCCTGAAAAGGGCTTTTTATGTCGGTGAACAAGCCTGCACCGGTATGATGAATCTGCGAGGTTTTACCGTGCATGATACGCTTGGCATGACCTATGATGCCGCCGAAAGCCTGCGCGATTGCCTGATGACCCAAGCATACCCCAAGTATCGGAATGTGTTCTGCAAAACGTTCTATCACCGCCAGCGATATACCTGCGGCATCAGGCGTGCCGGGACCGGGTGAGATCAAAATCCGCTGCGGTTTGATATCGTCAATCGCATCAACGCCTATGCTGTCGTTGCGCACCACCTGAGTCTCTACACCCAGCTCACCCAAATACTGCACCAAGTTATAGGTGAAGGAATCGTAATTGTCTATAACCAGTATCATCTCTCAATCATCCTCAAACAAAATCTTTTGCCAGTTGCGCGGCAGCCAGTAACACATTGGCCTTGTTCATTGTCTCCATCCATTCTTTATCGGGTTCGGAGTCATAGACCAAACCCGCACCAGTCTGCACGAATAGCGTTTGCTCCTTGATGACTGCGGTGCGTATCGCAATCGCAGTATCCATAACGCCGTTCCAAGCTATATATCCGACCGCACCTGAGTATATGTTGCGCTTGATCGGCTCTAGCTCAGCAATGATTTCCATCGCCCGCACTTTGGGCGCACCTGAGACGGTGCCAGCAGGGAAAGTTGCCCGCAATACTTCTATCTGACCAATATCCTCTTTGGCTGTGCCGACCACATTAGAGACGATGTGCATCACATGCGAGTAGCGTTCTATCAACATCTGCTCGGTTACCTTAACACTTCCCGCCTTTGATACGCGCCCTAGGTCGTTGCGCCCTAGGTCTATCAACATCAGATGCTCGGCAAGCTCTTTGGTGTCCGACAGCAATTCTTTTTCCAAACGCAAGTCTTCGGCATCAGTCCCGCCACGCCGACGGGTGCCGGCAATGGGTCTAACGGTGAGGCAGTCGGCATCTTGGCGCACCAAAATCTCCGGCGACGAACCAGCTATTTGGAAATCATCAAAGTCAAAATAAAACATGTAGGGCGAGGGGTTTAAGCGTCTTAACGCACGATACAAATTGAAGGCATCGCACTCAAAAGGTGCTTGCATGCGCTGCGACAAAACGATTTGCATCGCCTCGCCGTCAATAATGTAACGGCGGCATTGCTCTACCGCATTCATATAGTCGGCTCGCTCAAAACCGAAACTGAAGCTGTCTTTATCTGGCACTTTAATCGTTGTGGGCGGCGAACGCTTGAGCGGCTTGTGCAAGCGAGTCTCTAATTGCTCTAAGGCATCTACCGCGTGTTGATAGCCGTCGGCCTTTGACGCATCGGCATAGACTATCAACGACAACGCACCCCTTAGGTTGTCAATCACCGCAATCTGCATAGACACCAACAGCAATATGTCAGGCGTGCCGAGTTCATCGGTTTTGTGGTTGTGCTGCAACTTGGGTTCTATATAGTGTACCGTCTCATATCCGAAATAACCGACCAAGCCACCGCAAAAACGAGGCAGCGATGATGCCTTTGCAATTCTGAAAGTGGCGAGGTAATCGTCTATCCATGCCAACGGATCGGGCACCGTTTGTTGGGAACTCAGGCGACCGTCTTCGTATAGGCTGACGGTGAAATCGTTGACGCAAATATAATTCTGGCAACTGGTTCCGATAATTGAATACCGCCCCCAATATCGCCCCTCGCTTGCAGACTCAAGCAAATAACTGTTGGGATCGTTTGCCAGCTTCAGATAAACACCGACTGGGGTGTCTAAGTCCACAGGCAGTTCTCGCACCAAAGGGATATGGGTATAACCTTGCGCTGCTAACCGCTCGTAGTCGCTATGGGTCATCATAGTACTTTATCGGCATAGTTTTTTATTGGCATCACATTTTGTCAGCATCGCATTTTGTCGGCATTGTTTAGGCGGTCGCGCATCTCGGCGATCGTGCTTGGGTAATCGTCGCTACCGAATATCGCTGAGCCGGCAACAAAGGTGTCGGCACCTGCAGCCTTCACTTCGGCAATGTTCTCTACTTTGATGCCACCGTCCACCTCAAGCCGCATTGATGTTGCGTGCTGGTTTAGGAGCCTGCGCGTTTGCCTAATTTTATCCAAAGTGGAAGGAATGAATTGTTGGGCAGCCTGCCCTGGCATAACCGACATCAGTAGAACCATATCCACTTGATCGATTACTCGCTCCAACCCGTCTATGGAAACATCGGGATTGAACACCAAACCGCTTTTGCAACCCTGCTCACGAATCAACTGCAAACTCCGCTCGCTATCCTCGCTCGCCTCGCCGTGGAAACTGATGTAATCGGCACCGGCAGCGGCAAAATCCACGATAAGCCGATCCACCGGCTGCACCATCAAATGCACATCAATCGGAGTGGTGATACCGTAATCCCGCAATGACTTACATACCATCGGTCCGAAAGTTAGATTAGGCACATAGTGATTGTCCATCACATCAAAATGAATCATATCGGCACCTGCGTCAAGCACCGCAGCAACATCCGCGCCCAAGCGTGCAAAATCGGCAGATAATATTGAGGGGCAAATTAAATCCTTCATGTGCTTTAAGTATAGAGAAACCAGTGAGGTTGCTATTATGACATATTGAGAGGGAACAGCATTTAAGAGTCGCTAAATTTTATGATAGAAAACTGGCGTATGGATTATAATGAAACGCGCCTGCGATATGCATTGGGGTGTCAAAGCCCCAGTGCACTTTGGGGGGTGTAGCCATTTCAATTATCCGCCCTAAAGTTGAGTCTTCGCATAAATCTACCCGCTCCGCGCCACCAAATCATGGTTACCGTAAACGAAATGGATAGAATGGATTGCCTATACAGGCACAACGCGTTAGGGCGGATATATAAATCCGCCCCTACGGCATATGAAATACTTTTTCAACAGCCTCACATGCCTTCCCCAAAGTACCATTCTGCACGAACAGAACCGCTTGTGCCATTAAATTTATGATAACCACCTGTAGGGAAGGGCATATTGAATCGTCACTTGACCTACTGGCTCAAGTGGCGGTTTCACTCGGCGATAATCGGCGATTCTACTGCCGTAGTTGGGTAGCAATTTTTTGTATCATTGCAGCGGATAAATTGCCTTGTCTTTGATGGTTTTCACATAAGGCGGTTCTAAAGCCTAGATAATCGGGTGTCATTTTAAGTAGAGGTTTGATGTCTTGGTATTTTAAGGAACCTGCGATGCCGCAAAGCAAGCCGTTGCTTTGCGCAGTTTTCACAAAATCACTTAACTCGGCATCGCTTTTGACGGTGCGTACCGAACCGTTCTTTTTGTTTGCCGTATCTACCATGATGCCAACAAAACCTGCCGACTTTAATAGATGACACGGTCCCGATAAATCGTTAAAATACTCGGCAAATAAAACCCCAACCAAATTGACATTTGCAGTGATTGTTTTGAGCACTGGCAAACATTTCAAGAGCCAATCACTGCCGAACATTCCGACCTTAACATAATTTACTCCGAGCTTTGCGATTGCCTGCGTTTTTTTCAATACGACTTCGGGGTCGGCAGGCAAATCACCTATGGTTGCGCTACTGGTACAAGTCCCTGAAACGAGCTGTACGATTTCATTGATAGTAAGCTCGTCCAGCGCACCTAATGCACCTTGTGTAGGGTCTTTCATATCAAGTATTCCTACCGATGCCTTCAATGCGATGTGTGCTTCTTCCACATTGGAAATGCTGGCTAATAATTGCGTCATATTCTCTCCAATATATCGGGAAATTTTTTCTGCACGCGTTCGATTAACCATGACCATGCTTCAAGTTCCTCAGGGCCGGCGGTTTTATCTATGGCAATTTTCAGATAAGCTATCTCAGTGAGAATTTTTTCGGATGGTAATCGGTCTAGGCGGCTGACGAGTATCGCTAATTCAATAACCGCAGCTTGTGCTCGGTTAAAGCCATTGAAGGGTGCGTGCGTTGCCTCGTGCAATATCTCAGTGTGTAGCTTCGGTCTGAGTTCATCATCTTCGGTTTTGACGACTTTGACTTCAATGTGACTCAAAGCCGCCTCCAGCCGTTTGGCTTCTACATATTTGCTTTCTGTCAAGGACCATTCTCTGCGCCCGCTTAGACAGCCTGCGAATACCCTGACATCATCTGTACGATTGATTACCGCATACGGGTTACGCTTGAGATTGTCTAAGGTGGTAGACGGTTTGAAAGGGGCTAGTATCATAAAGGAACCGTTCATCCATACACCCATTGGGGCAAGATATGTGCTACCGTCTTCGTTGCAAGTGCCAACGATTGTTTCAAGTATCTTCATTCTCTGTATTTGGTTTTTTTCTATTTTTTATTTTTTCGCGTCGTTCTTTCAAGGTTATTCCGCCTTCTTTGAAAGTAGTGAGGTCTTCTTCTTTAGCTTCTACGGCACATCCCCACAGCAGTTCTTCGTCCTGATTGTAACGCTTTCCCAGCTGCCATGCAATCTGCGCTCGTCCTAACTCTACTCCCAAGTAAAAGGCGTGTCCGCCATCGTCGGAGACACCTAGATCAGTATAAAAATCGAAAGGGTCGGTTGCAACTTTATAGAGATCACGATTATATACATGGATGCCTTCTTCGTTAAGCTGTATTCTGAAATTTTTATCTTTGATAGACTCGGCAATGGTTTTAATCTCCTCCGTACTATAAGGGAAGGGGTGTCGCTCGTGCAGTGCCATCAAACCGCTTGCGATATTCGCCGGCGTAGAACTATGGCGACGCGCTGCATACATAATGCGTCGTGCCAAATCGGCTTCTCGTATCGCACAGCGACAGTGTTCGCTAACTTGGGTGGTCAACAAATATCTAATGTTGAGTTCTGATATGATGCCCAGTAGCAATGCATTGATGCCTGAGGTGTCGGCATGTGTTAGTTCGGTTAGGTTTCCAATCCCCATCATTATCTCTATATGCGGATGATCGCGGCGCAAGTGGTGGTAGCGTGCCAAAGAATCGCTAAATCCGTAATGTATGGGGTCTAGAATGGGGTCGGCGATAAACGCTCTATTTTTTTTCTCCAGTCTTTCTATGCAGTTATAGAGCGTTTCTATCTGTTGCGGTGTGTCTGGGATTACGATAGGCATCGCCTCGCTTTCGTCGGCTACCCATAGCGTGTCTTGTTTCAGGCTGAGCAGATAATCGGCACCGTACTCCGATGCCTGCAACAGCTGTTCAGTGTTGTGCGTATCTACGCTGACCTTGAAATGATGTTCTTTGAGCAAAGTAATCGTATCTTTGAGTTGTGGGAACGGTGTGTCGGGCATAAATCCTATATCTATCACATCGGCACCGTCCGCTCTATAACGTTGCGCGATATCCAAAGTTTCTTCTGGTGACTGCTCGGCGGCTTCAACTATTTCGCCGAGGATCAGCACATCCGAATCGTTCAAATCATAGTGATGTGTTTTACCGAAGAGTGACGGGATGTCTTTGAGTTCGTCAGGTCCACGCTCAAAAGGGGTGCGGAAATGAGAGGACAGTTCATCTAAGTCACCGCGAAAAAGACCTGGTAAGATAATTCTATCAAATTGGTCTATGTCCTTTAATCTTCGTTTGATGATGTTCGTAGTCATCATAGAGGCGACGCTCAAACCTAAATTGCGGACATCGTATGTGAATGCATCGCTTTGCATATCCTCCAAGATACGAACCAACCCTGGATAAGCGAGTTTGCCGGTCAGGAATAGGATATGTTCTCTCTTTTTAATATCACTCATAAATAAATTGGGTTGCCGAATATTTTTTGGAATATTTTAAGGGTGTATATATAATAGCTAAGTCTCAAAAGATAGATACTTAAAAAAGCAACACTTTAATACTTATTTTACCAATATCCATGATGAACGATACTAAACCATCTTATTATAGAACACCCGTACCCGACAAAAGCTATTTTGACAGACTAAGTTCAATGGTTTTGATATCTACCTTTCCTCGTTCCGGTTCAACATTACTCGGTTATTTACTCACCGCCCATCGCAACATGGTGATAGCTAACGAACCTGACGACTACGGAGAAAACTTGTACGATGAGGCTCCTCCGATGGCATTAGTGAATTATGTTTTATCCGTAGATAAAATGAGGTTTGAAGAGGCAAAAAAAGTTCAATCTTTAGAAAACCTAAATAAGGTTCCGACTCCAGACAGTACCACAAAGAGAACTTATAACAAGCAAGAACGTTATATGTTTGTTCCTAATCAATGGCAAGCATGTTGCGAGTTATTGAAAGTTGTAGGAATTAAAAATTCGTCGTTATTGGCAAAGTCTCTATCGGAGGGGGATGTATATGAAAGATTCAGGACACGCTCTAAAAAAGCAGGAATTGGGCCTTTGAAATTTATTTTTACGTTACGAAACCCATACGATATGATTAGCACGGGTATAGTGCATCGTGAGGGAAATCCGAGGACACCTTCTTTCACTGAGAAGCAGAAATATAAAATGATAACTAAAAGAATAAAAAATCAATTTGTAAGACGATGTGAAATAGCTAAAAAACTCATTGAACTAAATAAAGCCGAGCTTATATTCATAAATAGGCACGAAGACATGGTGTCTTCCCCTGTAGACCAGCTGAGCAAGCTATGTGATTTTCTGAGAGTGCCGGCATTTCCCGATTATCTCAGTGACTGCGCATCCGTAGTACATAAAAAACCCAACAAAAGCCGCTATGAACTGGATTGGTCTGAGCAACAAAAGGAAGAAGTGGCAAAGTTGATAGATCAATATGATTTCTTTTCCGGCTATAGTTGGGATTCCTGACAAATACTTATAGGGCTATCTATGTCCAATCATATTAATCCCCAAGATTATGAAATACCTGCACCCGACGCAACGTATTTTAAGAATATACACACATTCGTATCAACGATAGGATTTTCTCGAAGTGGTTCATCTCTACTCGGTTATTTACTAACTGCACATCGCAATATAGTAGTGGCCCATGAGCCTCGTATGAGGGAGAATTTATCCGAAGTTGATCCACTAGCGTTGTTTAATCACATTTTGCAAATAGATAAAGGTAGATATAGAGTAGCAAAAGAATTTATTCAAAATACCGAAGAATCTTCATTATCGAATGATAGTGAGTCCAAATCAAAATCCGATTCAAAAGGCAAATATATAATGGTTCCAAATCAATGGCAAGCCCGCTATGAGTTTTTGCAAGTGATTGGAGTTAAACGTTCTGTGAAAATGAACCAAATCAGACACGTAGACATATTAGAATCTTTTAAGGAGAATCTTAGTAATAAATCTGTCAATCGTTTGAAATTTATTTTCACAGTGCGTAATCCTTACGATATGATTAGCACTGGTATTAAGAGTGAGGCTAGAGAAAGCAATCGCCGCAACATCCAATTTAATATAGAGAGAAGACTGTATGTGAGGGTAAAAGAACTCTCTAAACTATGTAAAAGGAGAGAGGGTATTTTTAAGATAGTTAGAGCTAAGGATATATTCATAAATAGGCACGAGGACATGGTGGCTTCCCCTGTAGACCAGCTGAGCAAGCTATGTGATTTTTTGAAAGTACCGGCATTTCCCGATTATCTTAGTGACTGTGCATCTGTGGTTCACGAAAAACCTAACAAAAGCCGCTATGAACTGGATTGGTCGAAACAGCAAAAAGAAGAAGTAGCGAAGTTGATAAAACAATATGATTTCCTTTCCGGTTACAGCTGGGATTCATGACAAACACTTTTAGGATCATCTATGTCTGATCATATCAACCCTCTAGACTATAAAATACCTGCACCCGATGCAGCGTATTTTAAGGACGTACATACGATGGTATTGGTGTCCTTTTTTCCTGGATCTGGTTCATCGTTGCTCGGTTATTTGCTTACCGCGCATCCCAACATGGTCGTCGCTCATGAACCCGACCGGCAAGAGGGGAGTTTATACGATGAAGTTTCTGTTCCGGTTTTACTGAACCATCTTTTATCCACTGATAAAATAAGGTTGGAGGATGCGGCAAAAATTCAGTCTTTTGAGACACGGAAGAAAGCTTCAAATTTATATAATTTGGCAAGGAGAACTTATAGCGAGCAAGAGCGTTATATATATGTTCCTAATCAATGGCAAGCCCGCTACGAATCACCAGAGGTGATGGGCGTAAAAAACTCATTACCGTTGGCAGAAAGTTTACTGGCAGAGGAAAGATTACGAAAGCTGAGAAAGAATCTTGAAAAAGCAGGCATTCGTCGATTGAAATTTATTTTCACGGTGCGCAATCCTTATGATATGGTTGCCACCAATGTATTATATTGGGCAGGAAATAAGCGGGTTAGAATGGTAACAGAGGATGACGTAAATAAGATGCTGGATTATCAGATAAAGGTGTCGTTTCCTGCTATGTGCGAAAAAGGAAAAAAGTTATTTAAGCTGATTAAACCTAAGAGTATACTAAACCAAGCTACAGATATACTGATAAATAAGCACGAAGACTTAGTAGCTTCTCCGGCTGAGCAACTGTCTAAACTATGCGAATTTCTAAAGGTACCTGCTTTACCCGATTATCTCAATGACTGTGCATCCGTCGTTGATAAATACCCAAATCAAAGCCGCCATGAACTGAACTGGTTCAACCTACAAAAGAAAAAAGTGGCAGAACTGATAGATAAATATCACTTCCTTTCCGGTTATAGCTGGGATTCATGACAAACACTTTTAGGATCATCTATGTCAGATCGTATCAATCCCTTAGATTATAAAATACCTGCACCCGATACAGCGTATTTTAACGATATCCATACAATGGCACTGGTATCGTATTTCCCCAGATCCGGTTCGTCGTTGCTGGGCTATTTGCTTACCGCGCATCCCAATATGATCGTAGCTAATGAACCTGCTCAGCCAGGGGAGAGATTATATGAAAAAGTTCCTTTTATGGTTTTATTGAATTATATTTTATATATGGATAGGGTGAGATATGAGGATGCGGAAAAAATTCGGTCTTTACGAACTCTGGAGGAGGCATTGGGCTCAAACAATGCGGTAAAGAGATTTTATGACCAACAAGAACGTTATATATTTGTTCCTAATCAATGGCAAGCCCGTTGCGAGTCTTTGAAAGTAATAGGTGTTAAGAATTCGTTACCGCTGGCAGAGAGTTTGTCGGCAGAAGGGGTGTTACAAAAACTGAAAGAGAATCTTAAGCGATTCAAGATTCGTCGTTTGAGATTTATTTTCACGGTGCGTAATCCTTATGACATGATTACCACTGATGTAGTTTATTGGGCACGAAATAAAAGGCTTAGGGTGGTAACACAGGATGATGTAGACATGATGCTAGATTATAAGATAAAGATATCATTTCCTATGATGTGCAGGAAAGGAGAGAGGCTATTTAAGCTAATGCAACCCACAAGTACACTAAACAAGGCTACAGATATACTGATAAATAAACACGAAGACTTAATAGCTGCTCCCGCCGTACAACTGACCAAACTATGCAAATTCCTAAAATTGTCGTGTCCCCCGGATTATTTGAAAGATTGTGCCTCAGTAGTTCGCAGTAAGACTAATAAAAGTCGCCATGAACTGCATTGGTCGGATGAGCAAAAGGAAGAGGTAAAAAAAATAATTGAAAAATACGATTTCTTTTCGGGTTACGATTGGGATACATAAACAAAGTGGAGGAGGACACAGACGCTTATGCTTGGAAAAACGTTTAAGCTCAAAAGTAGTTATACTCCTTCGGGTGATCAGCCTCAGGCTATAAAAGAATTGACCCAAGGCTTGCAGGACGGTTTGTCACATTTGACACTGCTAGGTGTGACGGGGTCAGGCAAAACCTTTACAATTGCAAATGTCATAGAACAAGTACAACGTCCGACGATAGTAATAGCTCCTAATAAGACCCTGGCAGCACAGCTTTATGGTGAGTTAAAAGATTTCTTTCCGGATGCTGCAGTCGAATATTTTGTTTCTTATTATGATTATTACCAGCCTGAGGCTTATGTACCGAGTAGCGATACCTATATAGAAAAGGATGCATCGGTCAACGATCATATAGAGCAGATGCGGCTATCTGCAACCAAGGCTTTGTTTGAACGCGCCGACACAGTAATTGTAGGTACGGTATCGGCGATTTATGGTTTGGGTGATCCTAAAAAATACCTGCACATGGTTATCCATTTAGATAGAGGTGATGCAATCACCCAGCGAAAAATCTTAAAACGCTTAGCCGAACTGCAATATACGCGCAACGATATAGAACTCAGGCGCGGTTGTTTTAGGGTGCGCGGCGATGTTATAGATGTGCACCCTGCAGAATCCGAGCGAGAAGCCGTACGCATAGAACTATTTGATGATGAAATAGATAAGTTAAGTTATTTTGATCCTTTGACTGGCGAAGTTTTGGGTGCCGTGCCGCGTTTAACGATTTATCCTAAGTCGCACTATGTGACACCTAGGCAGACGATACTCGATGCGATAGAGCAAATCAAAGTAGAACTTCGCACACAACTTGATTTATTGACCCGTGCCAACAAACTCGTAGAAGCCCAACGTTTGGAACAGCGTACGATTTACGATATAGAGATGATGTACGAGCTCGGCTATTGCTCGGGCATAGAGAATTATTCTCGTTATCTGAGTGGTCGCGGTGCTGGACAACCACCACCTTGTTTGCTAGATTATTTGCCCGATAACGCGTTGATGGTAATGGACGAAAGCCATGTTTCCATACCGCAATTTATAGGGATGTATAGGGGAGATCATTCGCGTAAAAAAAATCTAGTTGATTATGGTTTCAGATTGCCTTCTGCACTCGATAATCGTCCGTTAAAGTTCGAGGAATTTGAAGCACTTGCGCCGCAGATGATATTGGTCTCGGCAACCCCTGCGCAGTACGAGAGAGATCATAGCGGTATTGTTGCTGAGCAAGTCGTAAGACCTACCGGATTGATAGACCCTCAAACCGATGTCCGACCAGTTGCTTCGCAGGTTGATGATGTGTTATCCGAGATTAATAAGCGAGTGGCACTCGACGAACGTGTATTGATTACCACTTTGACGAAGCGGATGGCAGAAGACTTGACCGATTATTTAGCTGAACACGATGTGCGGGTGCGCTACCTACACTCTGATGTAGATACTGTTGAACGCGTAGAGATTATCCGCGACCTCAGGTTAGGCATATTTGATGTGTTGGTAGGAATCAACCTACTGCGCGAAGGTTTGGATATTCCGGAAGTTTCTCTGGTTGCGATACTTGATGCCGACAAGGAAGGCTATTTACGTTCTGAGACTTCTTTGGTGCAGACCATCGGGCGCGCTGCCCGACATATCAACGGGATGGCAATACTCTATGCCGATAAAATTACTCGTTCAATGAAAGCGGCTTTGGTAGAGACCAAACGTCGCCGAGACAAGCAACGCGAATTTAATAAACAGCACGATATTTCTCCGCAAGGCATACAAAAGAAAGTTGCCGATGTCATGGAAGGTGCGCATCTAAAGCAGGTCGGGAATAAGAAACGTCGTCGAGTTGCCGAAGTGAAAATAACCGACTACGACACACTGACACCCGATGAAGCGGTTAAAAAAATCAAAAAGCTGGAAGAGCAAATGTACGCATGTTCTAGAAATCTGGAATTTGAAGAAGCTGCGCGTCTGCGCGACCAAGCCGCTTTGGTTAAAACGCAGGTATTTGGTGCTACAGAAAAGCAATATTCATGAAATTATTTGCCAGATAAGAAAACGAGGATTACGATGTCTTATGCCGATGTGATAAAAGCGACGGCGGAACGTTGCGATGATGGGACCTATATCTTTAGCGTAACCGTGCAACACGAAGACGAAGGCTGGGATCACTATGCCGATCGTTGGGAAGTCATAGGACCGGGTGATGAGATATTAGCAACCCGCGTGCTATTGCATCCCCATGTGGGTGAAAAGTCTTTTACTCGAACCAAAGCTGGTGTATTGATTCCCGAAACCACTGAGCGAGTACGAGTGCGAGCGCATGATTCGCTACACGGCTACGGCGGCGTTGAAACCACAGTCATATTGATCTAACTCCCATAGGGAGGGACTATTCCCCTCGCATGGAGGGGTGTCCTATGCATTTTGTAACGCATGCGTTTAACAATCATGTTAAGGCTCTGCACGATGTTAAGCCGATTGACCTTTGCTATTCGTGTTATTTCTAACAGCCATAGTATTTAGATTTTGTACGAGGTCGCGCCACTTGCTCAACTGGAGCAGTGGCGATTCTATAGGTCAATCGGCGGTTCTGTTATCAATCCAATGAATGAGCTGTGGTAGTGTATCAAAAATCGCTTCTGCACCCCACTCGGAAATATCAATTTCTTTGACATGATAACCGTAGGATACTGCGAGTGCGTGCATTCCCGCGCTTATCGCTGCGGTTATATCGTTTAACGTGTCGCCTAAATAGGCACAATGTTGGGGAGATAAATCAAGCTGTCTCGCTGCACACAATAAAGGTCTAGGGTGTGGTTTTTTTTGATCAGTCGTATCACCGTAGACTAAACAACCGGCAGAGTCGTATAGCCCTAGTTTTTGCAATATCGGCACCGAAAGACGCTCGGACTTATTTGTTACAATTCCCCATTTCATTCCTCGGTTTTTGACTTCTGTTATCGTTGCGATTGTTTCCGGGAATAAACTCGTGGTATCGTGTAGGTGAGCTTGATAGATTTCTATAAACTCAGACGATAGTTGTTCGCGTTCAAGCTCGCCATAATCATCTCCGAAAGCGGCTTTTATTAGCGAGTAGCTACCTTGCCCTGCGTGAGGGCGCATCACTGCTATGTCTTTGGCAGGGTGTCCTTTTTTTTCTAATAAAATGTTTAGAGACTTGATTAAATCGCCGGCTGTATCTATTAGTGTACCGTCTAAATCAAATAGAATTGCGTGTAAAGATTTCAAGGACATCGACAATGCATTAAGTAGTTGACATTGGGTTCGCCGCTCAAAACTGCGGTATCCAGAAAAGGTAAATAGCGCATTCCGGCGATATCACAGACGATAGAGTTATTTTGTTTGACTATCGTTGCAAGTTCCGATGGTTTGATTAATTTTTGATAATCGTGCGTCCCTTTAGGAAGCAGTTTCAGCAAATACTCAGCACCCAAGATCGCTAGTAAATAAGCCTTGGGTGTACGGCTGATCGTTGAAAAAAACACATCACCACCAGGCTTGACTGCACGAATACAACCGGAAACCAACGATTGTGGGTCAGGTACATGTTCCAAAAGTTCCATACAGGTGACTATGTCGTAGTAATCTGCGTGCTGTTCGGCGTGTTGCTCTGCACTCGTATATTGATAATCAATGGTCAGCTTGGACTCGTGCAAATGCAATCGGGCAGTTTCAAGCGAAGCTTTGCCTAAATCAATACCGACTACTGTCGCCTCTTTAAGTGCCATAGCTTCGCATAATAAACCACCCCCGCAACCTACATCCAAGACCTTTTTATTCTCAAGGGTAGTGCGCGTAGCAATATATTCAACACGCACTGGATTGATGACATGCAGTGCTTTGAAGACACCTTCGCGATCCCACCAACTTATTGCCGACTCTTCAAACTTATCTAATTCCTGTTGTTGTACATTAACTTCCATGCGTGTATTCTATCATCTGCATTATGAGCTACATATCTTAACTTTGATTTCAATGCGGTATGGATATATCACGGAATTGGGTCTTGCCAAACATAGAAAAATAATTTACGATTATAGATACTTTCTAGAGCATTGCGAAAAGTCGAATATACCGATAACCAAAGTTTTAGAAAGTATAACACTAAAGCATAAGGGGGGAATTATGAGATATACAAGAAATACTACGAAATTTTTTTCGATATTATTGGTAACCGTATCAATTTTATTTTTAACTGGATTTACTCACAAAATCCAAATTGAAGATATAGCGGACGATGCCTTTATGATTAAACATCGCATCATTGCACCCGATTTGGAATTAGGCGAAGAAGAAGGGGAATTCGAGGAATTTAGAAATATTGACGAGGTTGCCGAAGAAAAATGTATTACTCAGGGAAAAAAACATCTGTTTGTGCATAAAATTTTTCATTGTTTGCAGATCAAGTGTTTGAGATTTGATCATGTATATCGATGTGTAGATTGAGCTTACGAGCCTGCTCGGCGGCATAAAACAACCAATACCAAAAAGAACTACCCGCTCATTTCAATAATGCATCCAAAGGTTTTCATGATTCTAATGCAAAATTAAGGCTATAATTGGGAATTATATACAATTCTGCAAAGAGCTTATTTATAACAAATTAGACCAATGAAAGCCAATAGAGCAATAAGATACAGACTATATCCAGCGACCTATAAAAAGCACCAAAAGCTACATGGCACTGCCGGTGCGTGCCGCCATGTATGGAATCATTTTGTGGCAAAGTTAAAAGACGAATACGAGTATTACGGGGAAAGCAAGTTTAAGTATTACACACTTTGCCCTCAATTCACCTTACTGAGAAGATATAGTCGTACCTGGTTGCAGAAGTATTCCGCCAATATCGTAAAGATGTCATTGAAACCAATAGAGACAGCTTATAAAGGCTACTTTAAGGGAATATGCGGATTACCAAAGTTTCACGGAAAATACACACACAATCCGTCATTTCCTATAGACAAGGAAACTGCAAAAATATCTGGTGAGCATATATACATTCAGAAAATAGGATGGATTAAGTTTGCTGGTAGCGACAAATATCAAGGTGAGAAGTTTGTATCAGGTCAGGTCAAATATGAGTGTGGCAAATGGTATGCTTATATTGTCTATGAGATAGAAGTATCAGAAAAACCACAGTTTCTAACGGCAGTAGGGCTGGATAGAAACTGCGGTCAGGTTGCTTTATCAGACGGCACTATTCATCACGTGCCAGACATTCAGAAAAAGGTAGCGAAGCGAAAGCGTTATCAACGAAAGTATGCAAGAGGGAAGCAAGGGAGTAATAGGCGAAAAGTTGTTAAGTACAAACTGCAGAAAGCCTACAAAGCGGAGCGTAATGCAAGAGCGAATTGGTATCATCAAACGAGCAAGCTCATAGCGGATGAATACGATATAGTCTATATGGAAGAATTGAATACTCAAGGTATGACAAAGTCAGCAAAAGGAACGACAGAACAACCGGGTAGGAATGTAAAGCAGAAAGCGGGTTTGAATAGGTCAATCCTAGCGAGCGGTTGGTATAAGCTAGAACAATGCTTATCCTACAAAGCCCATATAGAGAAAGTGCCAGCCCACTACACTAGCCAGACATGCAACAAGTGCGGGACAACAGACAAAAAGAGTAGAGTATCACAATCAATTTTCAAGTGTCAGTACTGCGGACACGAGGACAATGCGGACATCAATGCTGCATTAAACATTTTGGCGGTCGGGAATACCGCAACTGGACGTGGAGATGGCAACATTGGTTGGTCTGTGAAGCGTCAAAAAATAGCAAAGAAAGCACGGAACTTATCTGTGCAGAATTGTATATAATTCCCCTATAATTTGTTTTGCGTTCAGCGTGCGACCGCAAGCTACTATGAAAAAAGATGTTAGACCCTAAATTATTACGTAATCAGACCGGAATGCTATTCAAGGAATTAGCGCGTCGGGGTACGGACTACGACATGGGTCGTTATTTATCCTTGGAACAGCAGCGTAAAGAATTGCAAGTTCAATCCGAGACTACACAAGCAAAATTGAAAGCGCAGTCGCGTGAAATCGCACAGCTTAAAACGGCAGGCACATCTTCTAAGTTGGCATTGCGCGAGGCAGAGCAATTGAAATCGCAGCTAGGCGAATTACAAACCAAACTGAGCGAACTAAAAGTACAGCTTAATGCCTTTTTATTAGGTCTACCTAATAGACCCGACTCATCAGTGCCCGACGGTATAGACGAAAAGGATAACTTAGAACTCCGCCGTTGGGGGCAACCGCTGGTCTTTGATTTTGAACCCTTAGATCATGTCGATTTGGCGAACCGTGCCGGTTGGCTCGACACGGCGGCAGCGGCAGCGATCTCTGGATCTAGGTTTATGGTATTGCACGGCGAATTGGCTCAACTGCATAGGGCCTTAATAGATTATATGGTTGATCTACATGTGCAACGGCATGGTTATCAAGAGGTTTATGTCCCTTATATAGTCAATGCCTCTACCTTATTGGGTACCGGACAGTTACCCAAATTTGAACAAGACTTATTTAAGCTACACGGCGATAACGATTTTTATCTGATACCGACTGCCGAGGTGCCGGTCACCAACCTCTATAAAGAAACCATTTTGGATACCGAACAATTACCGATGAGATTTGTTTGCCATACACCTTGCTTTCGTTCGGAAGCAGGGGCGTACGGCAAGGATACTCGCGGATTGATACGTCAACATCAATTTGAAAAAGTAGAACTCGTACATATCGTCAAACCTGAGGACTCGTGGCAAACTCTGGAGGAGTTAGTGGCTCACGCCGAAGCAGTATTGCAAGATTTGGAATTGCCCTATCGGGTGGTTACATTGTGTAGCGGAGATTTGGGTTTTGCTTCTGCCAAAACATACGATATAGAGGTTTGGGTGCCTAGCGAAAATTGCTATCGCGAGATTTCATCGTGTAGCAATATGCTAGATTTTCAAGCGCGACGAATGAAAACACGGGTGCGTAATGTCAACGGTGAGATCAACTATGTACATACCCTCAACGGCTCAGGACTGGCAATAGGAAGGACGTTGCTCGCGTTACTGGAAAACTACCAAAATAAAGATGGTTCCATTGCCGTGCCGTCGGCACTGCAACCTTATATGAAAGGCAAGTCTGTAATCGGAGGCAATTCATAACAGCGTAACATTGTGCAGAACCACAACGTAAACTACATGTGTAGGGGCGGACTCGTATGTCCGCCCTAACGCGACGTACTTGCATGATTTATACATTCATCCATCAAATTTATGCAAACCATAATCTTGTGGCGCAGGCGGTTTTGTTCGTGCAGAACGGTAATTTAGGGAGGGCATGTGAGGCTATTGAAAAAGTATCTGCATTAGTATATTCCCCTCCTTTGGAGGGGTGGCAGGCGAAGCCTGACGGGGTGGTTGTGGTGGTTCTGCACTAGACAATTACCCCCTACGGTGCCTGAAATACTTTTTCAACAGTCCCATGTTAGCCCTCCCCTACAGGTGGTTATTATAAATTCAATGGCGCAAGCGGTTGAGTTTTTACAACGACGGTACTTTTTCAACAGCCCCAGTTAGGGTTCAAGATAGCGAACCTTAAACGTTAGATAGAGCTGATCTACATCCGCATTTTTTTCTGCTAAAGGTTCTTCGTTTAATATCAACCGCACAAGTTGCAAACGATGATGTTTTAAGTCTGAATGACCTGCCAACATTGTCAAGAACTCCGATACCCCTATAAATTGCATAGAGAGGGTCATATAGTGTAATGTTAGGCAGCGATCGTATAAGCACGATTCAAATAATTCCGGTCCTGCGCATAAATACATGCGACGATAGCCGGCTTCAATTAATTGTTTTGTAATTGCTCCCCCTTCAACGCGTCGTTTGCCAGCGACAACGACTTTATAACCTTGTTTTTGCCATGCTCGGATTCGCTGCTCGTTGCCGCTATCGCTCGTTGCAATCCAAACATCTTTTTTAGCTAAGCTATCCGGCATTGGGAATTCAAGCGTATTGCTACAGACGACGACTAGTGGTTGTGCGGACAACCCTCGCTGCAATCGCCAATCGCTTAGATCGGCGTTTTTTTTGCTATGCCCAACATGCAAGATATTGTTCAAACGTCCTGCTGCTAGTGCGCGTAGATAACCACCATGAGTAATAAGACAATCGGCTTGTGCTTGCAATTCCAGAAACAATCGGTGGTCAGTATCACTGGTGAGTTGTTCCGGTAACAGCAAAGTTTTATTTTTAGATGTTGCAATACGCCCATCCAAACTTGTTAAAAAATTAGAATAAACGATAGGGTCATCGCAATCGGATAAAAATGGGTCGTCTAAATAGGTGCCATGCAACCGTTCGTATTTTTTGTATTGGGGATAAATTTGGGTGATATTCATGTATAATTGAGCGATTACCGAACATGACATTATATTCTATTAAGGTGATTTATGTCCCTGAACACTATTAAAGTTTTACCGTCTCAGCTCGTCAATCAAATCGCCGCCGGTGAAGTAATAGAACGCCCAGTATCCATCGTTAAAGAATTGGTAGAAAACAGCCTAGATGCGAACGCAAATCGTATTGTGGTCAAAATAGAGCAAGGTGGTTCTAAATCTATAGAAGTCGGCGATGACGGAGACGGTATTCCTGCCAAACAGTTGGTATTGGCACTGTCGCGTCATGCAACCAGCAAAATTTCCGGCATTGAAGACCTCACGGCTATCAAACAATTCGGATTCAGAGGTGAGGCTTTACCGAGCATTGCATCAGTGTCGCGTCTCACATTAAGTTCAAACACATCCGAACAAGAGAGTGGACATCAAATTGTGGTTGACGGAGAAGATGCTACTGCCGACCGGGTTGTTCCTACGGCACGTAGCAAAGGTACGACGGTGACAGTCAGTGATTTATTTTTCAATGTACCGGCAAGACGGAAATTTCTCAAAACCGAACGCACCGAATTTTCTCACATACAGCAGTTTTTGTACCGCATTGCGCTTGCACGCCACGATGTGGAGTTCGTACTAGAACATAACGGTAAAACGATATTCCATTTTCCCAAAGCCGAACATAAGAGCGAATTGCAATCGCGTTTGAAAAAAATACTCGGCAAGGCTTTTGCCGAACAAAACATCTGGTTCTCGGAGAGTATAGAAGACCTGGCAGTTTCCGGTTGGTTTGGGTTACCGACCATCGCTCGTAGTCAGCCTGATATGCAGTATTGCTATGTCAACGGGCGGGTGGTGCGAGATAAGACGCTTGCCCATGCGGTGCGCAGAGCATATAACGATGTATTGTATCAGGATCGTCATCCTTGCTATATTTTGTATTTGGATATTGCCGCAAGCAAGGTAGACGTAAATGTACATCCTGCCAAGCACGAAGTGCGCTTTCACGATCAAAAATTGGTACACGATTTTGTTCATATAGCGATCCAACGTGCACTTGCTCAAATATCACCTAAGATGGTGCCCAACTTGATTGAACACCAAAGTGGATCACAAAACAGTATGCCTAGTGCCAGTATTCCTTATAAATCGGTTAACAAAGCAGCACAGCCATACTTAAATTTATCCTTAGAGAGTCGTAGTAGCAGTCGACCGAGTCGGGATTTTTATAAGCAGGTCACAGAGAATATCCAACCAACGAACGATTATATGCAAGCCAAGGCTAACGACCGGATGATGAATGATCAAGTGATGTTGCCTTTGGGTGAGGCGGTTTGCCAAGTGCACGGTATCTACATCATTGCACAAAATATTGAAGGTTTTGTAATCGTAGATATGCACGCTGCACACGAGCGCATAGTCTACGAGCATCTCAAAGAAGCCTATAAAAATCAAGGTGTGCATTCACAACCTCTGCTCGTCCCGGAAACTTTGGAAGTGAGTGAAAGTGAAGCTGATTTATGTGAACTACATGCCGAGACATTGGAAAAAATTGGTTTTGGTGTAGAGCGCACTGGTTTGTCTAGGTTGAGAGTTAAGCGTATATCATCGTTATTAAAAGGAACCGATTATAGCCAGTTGTTGCGGGATGTATTGGCTGATTTTATGCATAACGATTCATCGGATCGTATAGAGGATCGCATCAACGATATATTGTCCACGATGGCATGCCACAGCGGTGCGGTGCGTGCCAACCGTAAATTATCCTTGGACGAGATGAACGTGATATTGCGAGACATAGAATCGACTGAGCGTAGTGGTCAGTGTAATCACGGTCGTCCAACATGGTTGCAACTGAGCATAAAACACCTGGATAAACTATTCAAAAGAGGCCAATAAATATCGCAAATGCAGACACCGGACGATGCATGCGATGAGTTAATATGCCTGATCGGTCCCACCGCAAGCGGTAAAAGCACGGTTGCGATTGAGATTGCAAATCGGCTTCCTGTTGAGATTGTCAGTGTTGATTCGGCATTGATTTATAAATCTATGGACATAGGGACGGCTAAACCCGAAGCGCAAATACGCGCTCGCATACCCCACCACTTACTAGACATCATAGAACCCAATGAATATTATTCCGCTGCGCAATTTACAAAAGATGCCTTGAGTGCAGTAGCACAAATACGCCGCCGTCGTCGTATTCCACTACTAGTCGGCGGCACAATGTTTTATTTCAATGTATTGGCAAACGGTTTGTCGCCGATGCCCAAAACCCACCTCAAGACCCGAGCAGAACTTTTGACCCGTTATAAGACTACGGAGAATTTATATAAGAAATTACAGAGTGTAGATCCTGCAACCGCTATGCGTATTCACCCTAATGATAAGCAACGCGTATTAAGAGCACTGAGTGTGTATTCGGAGAGTGAACAAACGATGAGCTACTATCGGATGCAGCAGTCAAAAACAGCCACAATAGCTACACACTATATCGCACTTGATTTCGATGATCGTGCAACGATGCACCGTCGTATAGAACAGCGTCTGAACGATATGTTGCGGCGAGGTTTATTGGATGAAGTTGCAACACTGATGTTAAGGGGAGATTTAGATGCAAATAGTATCTCAATGCGGGCAATCGCTTATCGCCAAGTATGGCAACATTTAATCGGAAATTACGGTTTTTCCGAGATGATGCAAACCGCATTGGCTGCAAGCCGCCAGTTTGCTAAGCGACAGCTAACATGGATGCGAAGGATGCCGATTATTGCACGCTATGCAGTTGATGTAATGTCCCCCAGTCACATCGCAAAACAAATCATTGACGACACATCGCTAAGCAAGTACTTATAAGGAAGATGCTGTTATTTTGCGAGCATTGGACCAGTATTTGAAGCTTTGCATTTCCAATAGTCGGCTTATGGTTCTATTAAACTCGAATCTTAGACGACCCGTTTGATACAGCTTGCGAGCTTGTGCTTCTGCCGATAGCACTAGGATGACATTTTGATCGTAGAACTCGTCAACCAATTGTATGAAGCGGCGAGCTGCATTGTCTCGGTTATTGAAGATCGGAACCCCGGATATTAAAACAGTGTGGTAAAGGCGCGCAATCATAATGTAGTCGGCTACTGAGCGTGGTGTTTCACAAAGCTCTTTGAACTCAAACCAAACGACATTGGGGGCGTGCATTACCACCTTGATATTGCGATCGTTTATCTCTACAGAATGATTACCATCGGCATCTTCGCAACCGAGTGTGGTAAAGCATTGTTTCATCAAAGCCTCCGATTGTTCGTCGTAGGGCGTGTGATAGCTACCGGAACTTTTGATATGTAGGGAGCGATAATCAACACCTGCTTGCATTGCCACGACTTCGGTATGATGCTCTATCAATGCAATTGCCGGCAAAAAACGATCGCGCTGCAAACCGTCTTTATATAAATCCTTAGGCGCAAAATTAGATGTGGTGATGAGCACGATTTGACATTCAAATAAAGCAGCAAGCAAGCGATAAAGAATCATGGCATCAGTGATGTCGGATACAAAAAACTCATCTAGAAATAATACCTGCACACGGTCGGCTAAATCTTTAGCAATAATTTTCAGAGGATTTTTTTGCTGTGCTATTTTTTTTAGAGAACCGTGCACCTCTTGCATGAATTGGTAATAATGAAGCCGTAGTTTTTTATCGTTAGGCAACACTTCGTAGAAAAAATCGAGCATATAGGTCTTGCCTCTGCCGACTCCTCCCCATAAATAAAGCCCTCGGTTGCGATTGGTTTCCGAGTGATGGCGATTATTTTTAGATTTTATCCAACTTGCCCAAGTTTTTTTGGGTGCGGGAGTCAGCAGCTGGTCCGCTATAGTTTGTAGATAAGCGACGACTTTTAGCTGTTCAGGATCTACTTGGTAACCGCGCGTTTTCAGATGTGACCGGTAAAGGGATTCAATAGAAATTGTTTTGTCTTTATTCATCTCCTTATTATTATAATAAGATTGTAGGGTGAACTAATATGTTCCCTTATATAAATTTCCATGATAGCGGATGAATTGAATATGCGTATTTGTGTTTTAGGAGCAGGTATTACCGGATTGACTACCGCTTATCGTTTAAGCCTTCAAGGTTTCAATGTATCGGTCATAGATCAGGAGGCTCAGCCGGCGATGGGTGCAAGTTATGCTAACGGTGCGCAGTTGTCGGTCAGCAACGCAATACCGACTGCGCATCCGTCGGTATTCATTTATTTACTCAGGAGTTTATTCAAGCAGGAAGGCGGCTTATTTTTTAAGGCACATTTGTCGTGGGATGAATGGCGTTGGATATATCACTTTATGCGTAATTGCCGTCGCACGGTTTCCGAGTCCAATCTTACTCGCATAGCGGAGATTTGTTTGCGTTCCCGAGAGTTGTATTATCAATTACTAGAGCAGACTGACATCAACTTCAATTTTTCCAAACAAGGGATATTACATTTTTATGTCAATAATACTGCTTATAAAATCGCATCCCGTCAAACAGCTTTGTTGAGGCAGGTTTCACCAGATATAAGACAAACTGTCGATAGAGAGCAGATAGTAGAAATAGAACCGGCATTGAAGACCTGTTCTGAGAATATCGTCGGTGGTTTCTATAGCCCGCAAGACGCGACCGGAGATGCTAGACTTTTTTGTTTGGAACTAGAACGACTGTGCAGAGCGCAAGGCGCAGAATTTCTATATAACACTTGTGTGCAGAACCTGGAATTGAAGTCTAAAGAAATTATCGTGCAAACTGATCAAGGAGATTTCAATACTGATCATGTGGTGTGTTGTTTGGGTGTTTATTCGTCGGTGCTATTAAAGAAAATAGGTGTATCTTTGAACATCTATCCACTCAAAGGTTATTCAATTACGATTGATTTAACCGATCATGCATCAAGGCTACACGCCCCTAAAGTCTCGCTACTTGACGATCAATATAAACTCGTTGCGAGTCGCTTAGGACAAAAGTTGCGTATTGCAGGCATCGCCGAACTTGACAGCTACAATGTTGATATAAATCCGAACCGTGTTGCGTATCTTAAACAATGGGTGCGCACATTTATGCCCGAGGTTTCAATAAATCAATACACATCATGGACCGGGCTGCGTCCTGCAACACCTTCGAATTTGCCCTATGTGGGGAATACCTATCATCGGCGTTTGTGGTTGAATACCGGACACGGTACTTTAGGTTGGACTGCGGCAATGGCAACCGCTGAGACGGTGTGCGATGGAATTCTGAGTGCCATCCGGTAATTACCGAAGCTTCAAATCGGGACTGTTGAAAAATAGAACCGCCGTTTGTTGCAGTGGCACAAACGGCGTAACATTGTGCAGAACCTTAGCATGGGTATATAGGTCGGACAAGCTAAGGCTTGTCCTAAATGGTGAGTACGCAAAACACCACCCTGTCAGGCTGCGCCTGCCACCCCTCCACAGGAGGGGAATGTACCAATACAAACACTTTTTCAACAATCCCATTTATCTATTTCGTTTATGGTAGCCATAATTTGATGGCGCATAGCGGTTAGGTCTGTGCAAGACGGTACTTTAGGGCGGACAATAAAATTGCCGATTGAACTACTGTCTCAATCGGCGGCTTTACTCTGCCCCTACCATTATCATAAATTCAATGGCGCATGGCGGTTGAGTTTTTACAATGACGGTACTTTTTCAACTGCCTCAAATCGTGCTGAGTTAAAAAACCGAAGAGCTTAATTCTTCTATGGAGCGTAGAATATGTGGGTCGTCGCTTAAGGCATAGCTAATGCAGTGCTGTACTGCAGAAGGTGGGGAAATACCTGCTACAATTAGCTTTGCGGTATGTACCAACAGGCGAGTGCTGGCACCTTCGTCTAAGCCGTTTCCTTTCAAATTCCGTGTCATTTCTGCGAAGCGAACTAAATTTTTTGCCGTCTCGCTATCTATGCTGGTTTCTTTGCATAAAATCTCCTGTTCTATTTCGGAGTTCGGGTAATCGAATTCTATTGCGACAAACCGTTGTCTGGTACTTTGTTTGAGATTTTTCAATACACTCTGATAGCCGGGGTTATAAGAGACCGTCATACAAAAATCATCGTCGGCAGAGATCAGTTCGCCACGTTTCTCTATAGCTAGCAAGCGTCTATCATCACACAAAGGGTGGATTACGACAGTGGTATCTTTGCGTGCTTCCACGATTTCGTCCAAGTAGCAAATACAGCCGTAGCGTACTGCGCGGGTAAGCGGCCCGTCTATCCAAGTTGTTTCGTTGTCTTTGAGTAGATAGCGACCGACTAAATCGGAGGTGCTTAGATCGTCGTGGCACGAGACGGTAATTAGGGGTTTTTGCAGCCGCCATGCCATATATTCTATAAAGCGTGTTTTCCCACAACCAGTCGGTCCTTTAAGCAATACTGGTAATTTGTTGCTGAAGGCTTTAGTGTAGACTTCTATTTCGTCTGTGCTACTAAGATAAAGTGGTTCTTTATCTATGGAATATTCTTGTACTTCCATAATCTAAGTGGTCTCCAATTTTTTCAAACGTTTGGTGATTAAGCCTTTTTTCATTTTCACATACTTCGGTATGCCTTGTTCATAAGGAGGATAATCCTCGCCTTCTATCAACGGGCGTATGTAGTTATCGCAAGCGACCGTGGTATTAAGCCCGTCTGTGTTTATGTATTCCTTGGGTAGAGTGTGTTCGCGGTTGGCAACTTCGCTCAACGCGACCGAACCAATTTTCCATAAGTACGGTTTGTCCGATAATCTAATGATGGTCAACATCACCGCATTGTGTCCGGAAAGTGCGAATTCTATCGCCTGTCGTCCTAATGTATAAGCCTGTTCTACATCGGTGCGAGACGCAATATGCCTTGCCGAGCGTTGCAGATAGTCGGATACTGCCCAATGGCATTTGTAACCTAGTTTGTCTTTGACGATTTTTGCAATCAGAGGTGCTACGCCGCCTAATTGCGCATGTCCGAAAGCATCGTGTCCACCGCTTTCAGAAAGGAATCTGCCTTCTTGATCTCTTAATCCCTCTGATGCGACAATCACACAATAACCCCTATCTTCAACTTGTTGATTGATTTTTTTCAAGGTTCTTGCTTCTCTCCACGGCACTTCGGGTAGTAAAATCAAGTGAGGTGCATCCCGATTAGAGCAACGTGCAAGTCCGGAGGCTGCGGCAATCCAACCTGCGTGTCTGCCCATCACTTCCAGCACAAATACTTTGGTTGAAGTAGAAGCCATCCCAGCGACATCGAGTGCGGTTTCTCGTACTGAAGTTGCGATATATTTTGCAACACTTCCGAATCCCGGACAGCAATCGGTTAGCGGTAAATCATTATCTATGGTTTTAGGTATTCCAATGCAAGTGATAGGATAACCGAAAGATTGACCAAGTTGAGAGATTTTAAGGCTGGTATCTTGCGAATCTCCACCGCCGTTATAAAAGAAATAGCTGATATTATGCGCTTTGAATACCTCAATCAGTCTTTGATATTGTGCTTTATCTTCTTCTATCCCTTTGAGTTTGTAGCGGCAAGTACCGAAGGCACTTCCCGGAGTATGCTTCAAAGCTGTAATGTTTTTATCGCTTTCATTGCTAGTGTCAATTAGCTCTTCGTTAAGAACGCCGAGTATGCCGTTGTGTGCAGCGTATATTTTCCCTATCTTGTCGGGATAACTCCGGGCGGTTTCTATGAGTCCACAGGCAGTGGCGTTGATAACCGCTGTTGCTCCTCCAGACTGTGCGTAAAGAATGTTTGCTTTACTCATAATTCTATTATAATGCTATCTTTTAGTTTTTATTTTCGGTTAAACTTTTTATGAGAGTTATCTTGTTAGGCGCACCAGGTGCCGGCAAAGGCACGCAAGCGCAATTTATATGTAAGCAATATAGGATACCACAAATCTCTACCGGAGACATGTTACGCGAAGCGGTGAGCAGACATACCGAATTAGGACTGCAAGCCGAAGCCTATATGACTGCTGGTGATTTGGTACCGGATAGCCTGATTATAGATTTGGTCAAGACGCGCATTGCAGACCCCGACTGCGAAGCGGGATTTTTATTTGATGGCTTTCCGCGCACTCTTGCCCAAGCACAGGCATTAGACGCACAACGAATAGCCGTAGAATATGTGATAGAAATAGCGGTTCCCGACGAAGTCATCATAGAACGTATTGGCGGTCGCCGTATACATCAAGCATCAGGGCGCACCTACCATATAAAATACCAACCACCCGTTGCGCCGGGCAAAGATGACCTAAGCGGCGAAGAATTAATACAACGCGAAGATGACAAACCTGAGGTTGTGCGCCAACGTCTGCAAAATTATCATCGTCAAACAGCCCCGCTAGTTGAGTATTACTCACGACAAGCCGATTCGGGTCGCGTGGTTTATAAGACGGTAGATGGCACCCTGAGCATAGAGGCAATACAAAAAAAAATTATGCAAATACTAATGCCAACCGCCGATTGACCTACTGGATCAATCGGCGGTTCTATTTTTCAACACCTCCAACTTTATGTCCTTTGAAGTTTTACTAAAAACCAGTGACAAACGATTCGTTGTAGAACACGGCGAAGCGGTACTTGAAGCTGCACTCAAAGCAGGTTTGAATGTTGCCTACGGTTGCAATAACGGGAATTGCGGTTTGTGTTCGGCACGTCTGCTCAAAGGTCAAATCAATAGAATCAAGGACTCCGACTATGTGTTTTCTGAGAATCTAAAAGCGCAACATTATTTTTTAATGTGTTCGCATACACCGATAAGCAATGTAACCTTAGAAACCGAGATTGCCGATAGTAGCATGCAAATACCAATTCAACAATTTCGCGCCAAGTTATCTAAGGTAGATAGAATAGCCAAACAACTTGCGGTGGTGCGGATGCGAGTTGCGCGTAGCCATCGCCTTAGATTTATGGCAGGGCAGTCGGTCGTCTTAAAACATCAGGATTACGGTAATCAGTATTTATCTATCGCCAGTTGTCCTTGCGATGCCACTGAACTTGAGTTTCATATACAGTGCGATAACAACGAGAGTCCCCGAAACTTATGCGAACAGTATCGCTTGGGAGAATGGTTTGATGTAGAAGGACCTTACGGAAACTTTACTTTCAGCGAGAACTTAGAGAGACCAGTGGCATTGATATCGTGTGATACTGGTTTTGCTTCGGCTAAGAGTCTGATAGAGCATATCGTCGCGCAAGAAAGCGAAGTCCCGATACATTTATACAGGATAGGTTTTAAGGTACCGATTTATATGGACAACCTATGTTTTGCGTGGCGCGATGCTTTAGACCAACTGAAATACTCGACATTGACCGACGCAAGCGATGATGAATCATGCGTTGCCGACTGGATGCAAAAAATTACTCGCAATCACCCTCAACTTTCGGATACCGATTTTTATTTATGCTTACCCGCCGGGATATTAGATGCTATGAAATCTGCCTTGCTTGAACATGGTGCCTTAGCCGATCATATTTTTTATCAACCGTCGTAAGCGTTTAGTATGGCGAGTAAAGAACGGATCTTCATTGCCTTGCGCCCTGATGTAGAGACTTGCAAAGACTTGATTAAGATACAACGAGAAGTGCTTGTAAGCGGTAGGATGGTGCCACCCCAGAGCTTGCATCTAACCTTAGCTTTTCTTGGTGATTGTGATTCCGAACGCAAACAATGCGTATTGGATAAAATTACGAATATCAATATCAATATCAACCCATTTGATATGACACTCGGAGAATTTGGATACTTTGAACGCCACCGTATTTTTCATATAACACCGAACATCATACCCATAGAACTATTATCTTTGCATAAACAGCTGTGCAAGATACTATCACCGTGCCGATTTAAGACACCGCGCACCTTTAAGCCTCATGTCACCCTCTTTAGAGGAGTAGCCACGCCGCCGTTTTGCGAACCTCTGAATACCACCGTACGATGGCATGTTCGCTCCCTCCATGTAGAACGCTCTGAACTCAGCTCGGAAGGCGCGCACTATACCACCCTGAAGGAACAACCATTTTAGTACAACCTCAGTCGTCGGGTACCTTTTATATACTCAAATACGACTGTTGAAAAGGAAAACTGCCGATTGATCTGCTGGTTCAATCGGCGTGACGTTGTGGTCCGCAAGAATTTATTTATCTGCCGGATATAGGGGTATAGTCTCTGCGCGTATAACCGGTATAGAGCTGTCTTGGTCTACCAATGCGGGTTAGTGGGTCGCCGAGCATTTCATTCCAGTGGCTAACCCAACCAATCGTGCGGGCAAGGGCAAAGATGACGGTATACATATCGCGCGGCAAGCCCATTGCATTGAGGATAATCCCAGAATAGAAATCTACGTTTGGATAGAGTTTGCGTGAGATGAAATAGTCGTCTTTTAGTGCGATTTTTTCTAGTTCCTTGGCGGTATCAAGCAAAGGTTCATTGGTATTGTCCTTGTTGAGTTCGGATAGCAATTCGTGACAGATAGTGCTTATAATTTTTGCGCGTGGATCGTAATTTTTATAGATTCGATGCCCGAAACCCATTAGCCGGAAGTGACTATTTTTGTCTTTGGCTCTGTCTATATAAGACTGCAACGGCTGCCCTGATTCAACGATATTCTCCAACATGTCTATAACTGCTTCGTTAGCCCCACCGTGTGCAGGTCCCCATAAAGAAGCAATACCCGCGACTAAGGCTGCATAAGGATTGGTTTCGGTACTACCGCTCAAGCGCACCGTGGAAGTAGAAGCATTTTGTTCGTGGTCGGCGTGCAACAGCAATATCAAATCCATTGCCGCTGCGTACTTTTGGGATAAAGGCGATTGTGGGTTGAAGTCGTCCAGTAGCATATCCAAAAATCTTTCGGTATAAGATAAATCGTTGTTTGGCTTTTTGAATTTCTTAGCTTGTTTATAACGAAGTATGCATGCGGCAATCATCGGCACTTTGGCAATCAAGCGGTGAGCGGATCGCTCTCGGTATGCTTCGTCGTGAATCGCTAATTCGTCGTGATACATCGCAGCGAGATGGGAAAGTGCTGCCATCAACATCGCCATAGGATGTCCGTGCCTATCAAAACCGTCAAGCAATGCAGCTACTTTTTCTATGTCTAGGTTTGCGTGTTCGCTTAGACTTGCATTAAAACTTTGCAACTGGTCGGCAGTCGGCAATTCACCGTATAAAATCAAATAACAGACCTCGGAATAATTACTTTTTTCTGCCAGCTGTTCTATAGGATAACCGCGATAATAAAGTAGCCCTTCGTCACCGTCTATATAAGTGATTTTGCTTTCACAACTTGCCGTTGAAACGAAACCCGGGTCAAAAGTGAAATAGCCCAACTGTTTATAGATAGAACGGATATCAATGATATCTGCACCGCTGGTCGCGTCCATAATAGGAAGTTCTATTTCTTTGTTTGAGCGATAGTCCTTTAAGTCAACGTTTTTATCCTTCATCGTGCCTTGTTTTATATAATTTTTAGAAATCTTCGTAGTAATATCTCAGCAAGAATAGCTATTATACATCACCCCACGGATGTTGGTGGCTTGTATAAATCCAATCTTCTTACACCTATGAGGGCCAACCTTAGTTTCAACCTATATTTCCGCATATAGAGGCGGTATAAGATAGTTCGTTATCTACTTATCGGCATTTTCAATATCTGTCCTACGTGGATGGTATCGGTGCCGATTCCGGAAAATTGTTTGATGCGATTGACTGAGGTATTGAAGCGTTTGGCGATGCTGTAGAGGGTGTCGCCTTTAGCGACGGTGTAATTGCGCATTGCGGTATGGGCAAGGAGCATATCGGCAGTGGCGTAGTCGTTTAGGTAGCGTTTGATGCCGGTCATAATTTTTTTTGCCAGTTGTGTTTGATGACTGAGTTGTCTAAGTAGCTTTTCTTCTTCGGGATTGGTGAGATAGCCGAGTTCTACCAGCACCGACGGCACATCAGGGGACTTTAGAACAAGGAAGCCTGCGGATTCTATATTTCTGCTCCTTACATTTTTGTCGAAGGCGGCAAGGATATAGTTCCCAAGTACAGTTGCTCGCCCCATTGATGCGGTTTGTGATAAATCTAGAAGTATTGAGGCGAGCGCGTTATCTTTGTCGTCGATGCTGACACCACCGACAACCGCTTCGTTCTCGCGTTGTGCGAGTATGCGGGCGGCTTCGCTTGATGCTCCTTTATCCGATAGCACATAGACTGATGCGCCGCGTACATCGCTGTGATGAAAGGCATCGGCGTGTAGCGATATAAACAGGTCGGCTTGATGCGTGCGCGCCGCCTCCAATCTTTTACGCAAGTCTATGAATCGATCATCGTTGCGAGTCAACAGTGCCTTGATACCGTATTCTTGGTTGAGCATGCGTTGCAAGACGAGTGCGGTTGATAGCACGATGTGTTTTTCTCGGGTACCGGACACTCCGATTGCGCCAGGGTCTTTACCGCCGTGTCCGGGGTCTATCATAACCAGTGCTTCGCGCAACCGTGTTTTATCCATTTGCTTTACGGTGACAGGTTTAGCTGGTGGCTTAACAACTTGTTTGGGAGTTCGGGGTTGAGTGCTAAACCATGTCGGGTAATTCAATTTGAAAGAGATTTGTGCAGTATCCGCTGACAGTGTCTGCACCGACGATCTTTGTATGCTGGCAACTAGGTCAAAGACGACTCTATAGTGTTTTCCTTCCTTGGGTGCAGTGCGTATGCCCTTGACGAAGGTGTTCTTAATTCCTGATGCAAAGTTTCGTTGAGCGGGCACTGTGTTAAACAGGTCAACCACGAAGCGAGGTGGGTTTGCGAGGATGAAGTTTTTATATTGCGGACGGTTATCAAAGTTTAAGACTATATGTGTGCTTTGATCTATTTCACTGACTTGTAGCTCAAGCAGTGTTGCCGCGTGCGCACTAATAGGAACCATGCACAACAATGTGCAGAGATATAAAAAATATAAGTATCTTGTGTATCTACTCAACATTAAAATCCCCAATTATTTTTTCCACAGAGTATTCCGAGTTACTTGCTATTTTAAGCTGTCGCGAGTGTTTTTCTATTGCCAAATTAATAGATAGCGTAGGCTCAGGCAGCATCGCCTCGGCGCGCTCCGGCCATTCAATAACACAAAAGGCACTGCTTGCGAAGTAATCACGCCCCCCGATTAAATCAAATTCATAAGGGTCGCACACCCTATAAAAATCAAAATGATGCACGAGCAACTGCCCTATAGTATAACTATTTACTAGGGTGAAAGTCGGGCTTTTTACCGATTGTTTGTAGCCCAGTCCCTGAATCAATCCCTGGCACAAGGTTGTCTTGCCTGCCCCCAGCGGACCTTGTAACCACAGCGATGTTGCCGGGCGCACATGTTTTGCAAGGCAAGCACCCAAATATTTCATTGCCGAGGCATCTTTGATATGCAATTCATAAATCATTGTGTCCACCCGTGACTGTCGCCGGTAGATGTTCTATCACAACCTCGGCACTAAGACCACGCGCCAGCTTAGCCGCTGCAAGGTCGCCGGCACGGGCATGGGCGCAAGTGCCGAGCAGTGCGGCTTTCATTCTGCTAAGTCCTTGTCCTTGTAGCGATGCAATAACACCGCTTAACACATCACCCATACCGGCACTTGACATAGCCGGGTTGCCGCCTTCGCATACTACGGTTTGTTCACCGTTCGCTATGACGGTGCCGGCACCTTTGAGCACGCACACACCGCCATAGCGCGCGTGTATGTTTTGTGCAGTAGCAAAGCGGTCGTTCTGTATTTCGCGTGTTGTGGTATGCAATAAATGTGCTGCTTCGCCCGGGTGTGGGGTGAGTATCCAGCGTTCTGAAGTGAGTGGGTCTTTGGCTAGTAGGTGTAGTGCATCGGCATCGACGATTAGAGGTTTATCACTATCCAAGACTTTAGCCATTAACGCGAGTGCCCATGCGTCAGTGCCTAATCCGGGACCAATCACAATGATATCGCAATGATTTATGAGTTTTTGAGTCGTCTCCGAACACGCTACATCGTGTGCCATTAACGGTGGGCATACTGCGGTGACTATGGTGCTATTTTGTGCGTGGCTTAGTACGCTGACCAAGCCAGCACCGCTATACAGGGCCGCTTTACCGGCAAGGCAAACAGCCCCCGCCATACCGTGATTGCCACCGATTATCAAAACATGACCGAAATCCTTTTTATGTGTATTGCTGCGGCGCGGTGGTAGCCATTTGATTGCCTCGTCGTGGTTGAGTAGATGGTAGTCGGGTTCAATTTGTGCAACGATGTTGTCTTGACTTTGCAGATCTTCAAAGATAATTTGTCCGCAATGGTCTTTACCGTCGGCAGTGTACATGCCGCGTTTGCGAGTAATAAAGCTGACCGTGATGTCGGCATTCACCGCAATAGGACGTGCGCATCCTTGGTCTGCGTCTAAACCTGAGGGAATGTCTACCGAAAGTATCGGTAGCCGTAGTCGGTTGATTTGCTCCATCCAAACCAGTGCCTGTTCCGATAAATCTCGGTTTAAGCCGCTGCCGAACACCGCATCGACGAGTAGGTCGGCTTCAATAGTCTGGTCTGTACCGATCCTTTCACCGCCTGCGGCAAGATAGGCATTGCACGCTTGCAGTGCATCACCTTTGATATTATTTGTATCGCCGAGTTGGCACACTTTTACTTGTCGTCCTGCCCAGTGAAGCAGTTCGGCGATGATATAGCCATCGCCACCGTTATTGCCGGTACCAGTGTAAATGATAATACTGCGTGCTTGCGGCCAATGTCTGATTAAATGACTAAAGCAAGCTCTCCCGGCACGTTGCATCAACTCGTATCCGGCAATCGGCGTTTGCGCGATAAGCATTTGGTCTATTTCGCGGCTTTGTTCGGCGGTATAGAGTGGGCGCATTATTGTGTTGCCTTCGTTGATGTAGTGCTTTGTCCGTCTACATGCGTTTGTAGCCACATTTCAAGCAACGCACAATGCCAAAGTTTGTTACCTTGTATTGGTGTCAGCTGGTCTTCCTCCGAGTTGAGCAAGTGTGTTATATAGTTGCGTTGAAATAATTCTCGTTCACGGCAAGCATTTGAGTTTAGGGTGTCGCACATCATTTCATAAAACATTCCTTGCACATATTTTAGAGCAGGAACAGGGAAATAACCCTTTTTGCGATCTATGACTTCGGTTGGCAGATAACGGCGAGCGATTTTTTTGAGGCTATATTTGCCGCCATCGCCGAGTTTAAGTTCGGGCGGCATCGCGCATACGGTTTCCACTAAATGCTGATCTAAAAATGGCACTCTTGCCTCAATGCCCCACGCCATCATCATATTGTCTACCCGCTTGACTGGGTCGTCGACGATTAAAGTTTCTACATCAAAGCATAAAACGGTGTTTATATAATCGGGTAATTTGGTTTGTCCGAGGCGGTTTGCGACTAAAGCCGAAGTGCTGTCATGTATATGCAAGCACGGTACAACGGTTTCCAAATATTCGTCGTGGCTGCGGTCAAAATAATGTGACCTAAATCGTTGCAACGGCGTACCCGATGCACGGTGCATCTCGGGATACCAAAAATAACCGCCGAATACTTCGTCAGCCCCTTGTCCGCTCTGCACGACTTTAATATCTGCACTGACTCGCTCGGCAAGCAGATAAAAAGCGATGCAGTCTTGTGCCGGCATAGGTTCTGCCATCTTTGCAATCGCCTCAGGCAACCGCTGATATAATTGTGTGTCGGATACTCTAAAGCGATGATGATGTGTGTTGAAGCGTTTGACAACTGCATCTGAGTAGACGAACTCGTCGCCGATTTCCTTGCCTTTGCTATCAAAACCAATCGTATAAGTCTTAATGTTTGCAACATTTAGCTTGGCAAGCAAAGCCACTAATAGACTGGAGTCTAATCCGCCCGACAACAACACACCGACCTCCACATCTGCTATCTCAAAGCGTTTTTTGACAGCTTTCAACAATTCGGATTGGATTAATTCAATCCATTCTTCTTCTTGCATATCAGAAAATTGCGCCTGCTCGGATAAGGACCAATAACGATGTTTAACAAAAGTTTTGTTGTAGTCAATCATCATCGTGTGTGCAGGCTCAAGCTTGCGTATGCCACGCAACAAGGTACGGGGCGCGGGTATGACTGCGTGCAAACTCAAATGATGGTGTAGCGCAACCGCATCGATCTCGGTATTAATCTCGTCGGTTGCCAGTAACGCCTGCGGGTTTGAGGCAAAGCGAAAACAATTCGCAGTACGCGCATAATAAAGTGGTTTGATTCCCAAACGATCACGAGCAAGAAAAAGAGAACTGCGTTGACGATCCCAAATTGCAAATGCAAAGATACCGTCGAGCTTTTCAACGCATGCTTCCCGCCAGCGATGATAGGCCTTTAGGATAACCTCGCTATCGCTGGTGCTAAAGAAGCGATAGCCATAGGATTCCAAGCGAGCGCGCAGCGTACGATAGTTATAGATAACCCCATTGAACACCAGCACTAAATCCAAATCAGCATCCACCATAGGTTGGCATCCGGCATCCGATAAATCTATGATTGCAAGCCGTGCATGGGCAAAACCTATCTGCCCGTCCAGCCAAGTCTGCCGATTATCGGGACCGCGAAAATCAATATGTGCTAACATCCGTTGCAGACTCTCGGCACTCGCCATCCGCCCCCCGAAACAAAATTCACCGGCAATACCACACATCGTGGGTAAATTATACCCTGTGGCTACCTATTTAGTACATCCTTGTCTTTAACATCCCAAGTGCTGGGCGCTACGCGAACCAAAGAAGGATGTCTTGGTATAAATAAAATTTTATTGGTACCAGCTACTTTATGTAATCGTTCTTTGATTTCGCTCAACTTCAATGGATGTCCAGCCTCTTTGATAATAGCAATGATCGCTTGAGCTCTGTTAACACGCTTTTCGCTTTTGTTGTAACCTTCCGTCGCCGTCCAAACCATTCTGTTAAGAGAGGTCAGCCTTTTGGATTTAGAAAGCACGATGTTTAGCAAATGGATGTCTAATTTATCGTAGCTTTGGTCTGCTTGCTTAGATAATTTAGAGAGTATTTCGAAACAATGCCATTGCTTTTTTGTCTTATTAGCGTAGACGATGGACTCGGCTTCACGGCAGATATCGGCAATCTGCTCGTCGGAGAGGGGTATATGTTTGGCAAGACCATACACTCCTTTTGCGAAGGAAAAACTAGCACTATTTGCTGCAGGACATACCTGTAGAGGGGTTAAATTTAACCCCAACCTATGTTTTATCGCTTTGATAATTTCACGATAGTGCATTGGCGCATCGGATTCGGAAAGAATTACTCTGATAGTTCTTGGTAGCCCTATTCCGTAGTCTATGAGTGTGCGCGTACCGTCGCGATTAATCTTAAAGTAGCATAAAGTGGAGACATGATCCCACAATAAATTTTTGAATTCCTGTGCGCTATCAGGCAACAACCTCTGTACATTTAAGACAGTTTCAGTTTCGCTCCATCCTTTATCTACAGACGAAGATAATAATGCTTTTGCTGCCTCTACAATACGCTGCCAAACAGGTTGCTCAATTGAGCTGAAATAGTATTTATCACCGATTTTAATGACTCGTATATTGTGTTCCTTCATCGCATTGATCAGATTTTTGAGAAACTTTTGATGCGAATGGATGCCACTGAACCACGGATCTGTAGCTTCTATACGATCTAGAGATAACGGAAAGTCTGTCTCATTTGATAATCGGATAATTTTTTGCCTAAAGATATAACCCAAGAGAGAATTTCTAAAACTCTTCTTAATCTTAGCTTGGGTCAGAGTGATATATATTAGGGATTTACCGCAGGTATCCGAGATTTTTTTCAGGGTTTGGGATGTAGCTTCAAATTCCATCCGACGCGAAAAAATATAAAGATCAGTGGGATAGAGTGACGATAGAAAACGTCTTAAGCTTTCGATGAAAGTGAGTTTAAGATGCATCGAGATCCTTGAGTCCGGTATTAGCTCAACATTTGCAGAGTAATCTATATCGGATATTAATTTTCCGAGCAGTGCAGTATTTAAGCAATTTATAATATTTTGCAAAGATCGACGTCCGAACATTCTTTTGTCGAGTAATCTCTCCGGGGAGCATGCTGCAAGATCCGAAATTGTTTCAATACCGTCTTTCCTCATAATGCAAACGAGTCCTTTCGGGAAATTTATATCTATTAGCTTCCATTTGCCTAGCCATGGTAGAGCTAAGCGCGCCAACTTACACGGATCTTTGCAGTTATCTGCGTAGCGCATTATTTTCATCAGCTGTTTGATTTTGTCCGGTTCGGCTATTGCGTCATGTATGAGATCGTCGTCAATATCACCATCTCGAGTTTGTCTTTTCTTGAGTACCAGATTATCATTGAGTATTTTGTTTAAGAAAATGTGTAGGTTGTATAAAGTTTTATAGCCAAAAGACGTTTGTTTATGAAATTTTTCGGTTGTCCAAGTGGCAAGATCTTCAATTGTTTGTATGTTGTTTTTTTGCAAAACCCGGTAAATTTTAAGCGTGGTATTTGAGCTGGTTAGTTTTTGTTTTGCCAACCATGGCGGTACAGCACGGGCAATCGCACACGGATCTTTACAGTTCCTACCGGCTAAATGACGTATCCGAAACATACTCAATTTTTGTCGGGTAATCCTATCCAAATCATGCTCAGCATTGAGATATGAAACATCGTTATAGATTTTATATGTGGTCAATATCTCTGCAGCTTCAGGGTTTTCTTTTATATACAAAGCAACCCAATCTTGCGCTACATTGATGATAGTATTTGTTTGAGATCTAAAAGTTTCCATAATTTCAATGTCCTCCTAATTGTTTAACTAAATAAATTTAAGTGAAAGATTAGTCCGATTTTGGCTTATAAAAGAGGTGCTTTTTCATATTTCCGATGAACGGTAGTAAATATCCGACGGACGGTCATAGAGGATGTGTATACTAGAGATATAGAGGCAGATATTGTATTCTGCAATCCACAAAAATTAGGAAAATAAAATGAAAAAGCAAACAGAAATAGTGAGAACTTATTTGGAGCAGCACTTTGTAGGTGCCGAAATAAACATTACCGAAGTGCCCGAAGAGCACGGTTGGGGTTATAAAGTATCGTGCGAGGAAGGGCAATTCAATTTGTTAGTGCTCGATGAGGCTTTTGAAGGATTAGACGACGAGCAAGCTGTAAGCCAAATAGAAACCTTCCAAGTTGCAGATGTGATGCGCAACATGGAAGGGTTTACTATTACCGTCACGAATAGCGGTTGTATCTTTAGATAAAGACGAAATCGCCGGCTATTCTGCAGTAGTCGGGTCTATGGTTGTTTTGATCTCAGAGATTTTATTTGCAGGAAACCCGCCTTCTTCGGCGTGCTTCTTGATGCTTTCTATATCGGGCGCGATATAAGTGCAATAGACCTTGTCGGCTGTGACTTGGCTTTCAACCCACTGAATTTGCGGTCCCATATTCTTTAGAATACCGCATGATTTCTGCGAGATGCCTTGCAGTTCATCCGCCGATAGATTACCCGCACCAGGGATATCTCTTTCTATAATGTATTTAGGCATAATTTCCTCCGTTGTTATATTTGAAATTTAACTAATTTGCGATATTATAACGCTAATTATCCTAAACAGAAAAAAAATGGTCGTTATATTTAACAAAATCCGAGAGAGCAAAATTTTTCAAATAGTCGTTGTGGCACTAATCATTGCCTCGGCTTTATTGATAGGTGCCGACACTTTTAGTCTAGAATATAGATACAAGGCTATTATTGGTGCCCTTAGTCAAAGCGTGACAATTTTCTTTTTGATTGAAATCATAATCCGCTTTGTCGGTGAGCCACATAAAAAAACTTTTTTCCGAGACGGCTGGAATGTATTTGATACGATTGTCGTCGGGATATCTCTAATTCCCATAGGACCGGGCCCTTCGGTATTGATAGCACGCTTATTGCGTATTTTCAGAGTGCTTCGTATTATCTCGGTGATGCCGGAATTGAAAGTGCTAATTGAATGTTTGCTGAAATCTTTGCCTCGTATACTTTATACGAGCTTGTTGTTGTTCATCATTATGTATATCTACGCAGCGGCGGGTTCATTGTTGTTTGAGTTCACCGACCCGGAACGTTGGAAGGATATTGCAACCGCCTTATTCACGCTAACCCAAGTACTCACACTATCCAGCTGGGAACAGGTATTTTTGCCATTGCAGGCGGTGCATTGGTGGGCGTGGATATATCTTTATAGCTTTATAGCAATTGGTTCTATTACTATTTTGAACTTGATCATTGCGGTGTTGGTAGATGTCGTGATGGAACTCAAGGGCGAGAAAGAGTGACACCTCCGGCACGACGCGTTGTCATCGCACAAACTTAACCGCTACGCGCACCAAATTTACGATAACCACCTGTAGGGGAGGGCTAACATGGGGCTGTTGAAAAAGTGTCTGCATTAGTACATTCCCCTCCTTTGGAGGGGTGGCAGGTCTATGCATTTTGTAATACATGTGTTTAGCAATCATGTTTAGGTTCTGCAGAGTGTCACGCCGATTGACCTACTGGCTCAATCGGCGGTTCTATCTGACGGGGTGGTTGTTAAGGTTCTGAACAATGTCACGCCGATTGACCTTTGCTCTTCGTGTTATTTCTAACAGCCATAAATATCTAAACCTTGTATGACGCAACGTTCCTTGTGCTACTGCAACAAGGAACGGTTATTTGGCTCAATCGGCGGTTCTATTTTTCAACAGTCCCACATGCCCTCCCTAACGCGTTATCCTTGCATAACTTCATTCGCTACGCGCCATATAATTTCGCAAACCACTCGAACGCGACGCGCCTGCACGCACGATCTATTTATCCATCTCCCCTACGGTGCATGAAATACTTTTTCAACAGCCCCACATTTAGGCTACGTTGAGGTTCTATCAGGCATAAGGCACCAACACCTCGCCTTTGCCACCGACGGCAAGGTCGCCTATGTATCTTCGGATTAACTTCTTGCGAGGGAGGTTTTGCAACGCCGGTGCTAGTTGGCTGATATGCTTGTAAAGCAGTATCAAAAAATCCATGTTGTAATTATAGGGCTGGGTAATGAAGGTATCGCCGAGATTTTCGGCAGAGCTTGCATCGCCGAGTAGCACAGTGCCACGATGCATGGCGTAAGCACAATGACTGCCGTTTTGTTTGAGCACAACGAGGTTGCCTGCTTTCATATGTGCAGCACCGTAGTCTCCGTTGTTATCACGCACTACGATAAGACCGCGACGCATCAAGTTGGCAGTGCGGTCGCCGGCATCACCCATGATTAGCACGGTGCCACCAGACATTCCTTGTACCGCACCTATAGAAGCACCTCCGGTCGCATCGCCGGCATCACCCTCAACGATGACGGTGCCGCCGGACATGCTACATGCGGTATAGTGACCCACATTACCAGTAATCTCCAACTGTCCACCTTCCAAATTCGCGGCCGCATAATCACCTACTGAGCCTTCTACTTTGAGCTGGTGTTCTTTCATTTTTGCGCCTACATAATCAAACTGCTCGCAATCACCACTGATCAATAAACTTTTGCTTGAATCTTCTTCTATCTCAAATAAATCACCCATCGCAATTTCGCCTTCCGAACTTGGTAGTGTTTGCTTTGCCAGTTGTTTAGCGGAGAGGCTATTGCAATGATCGGGTGTGAGCATCTCGGCGTTGATGCGCATAGTCGGGGATGCTGTTAATGTGAGCCTCATGCGCCTATGATCTCCCACAGGTGAAATTGATATTTTCCTAAACTCCCGCCGTAATTGCCTGCCGAGATGGTTGTGATTCCCTCGGATAAACCCAACTCGCAGATTGCGGTGATGCCAACTCGCATCGCATCTATAATGTCTTGTACATTGAGTCCGTCTATCACGATTTCCATTACCGCTCCAGTATTGGCACGCAGTTTACTGTCTACCATGCCTTTTAAGGTAGGACAATATTGTTCGTTTGTAGATGCACTGAGAAACTTATAGCGAGAGCCGACTTTAGAACCTGAGCGCACACCGCCGCCGGGAAATGGCAAAACAAGATTCGGCAAGTCCGAGATGCTATCTATTGCGGCCTCGCATGCTTGCAATGCTTGTGATGACGAGCGAGCAAAGATCAAAAAATTACCGCCGCCGATTCCTGATGCTACGCCAGTATCATCCTCGCAGATAAACTCGCCGTCCATCACCGGCACCCGCCAATAGCGTTTTTCTCCTATCACTTTGGAAGATTGATAGCCATCTCCGAAATAACGAACATAGCGTCCGAGTGCAATTCTACGCTCGCCGTCCATGCCAGCGAATACCGCGCTAGTAGGGCAGGTCAGCACGCATTGAGCAACCCGCCGTGTCAGTTGATCGCTTAAACTTTTGGTAGAAATCGCAAACAGCAAAACCGAATAGCCTGGTCTGCTGTCGGGAGTCTCGGAGGGTTTGTAGCGACGTTCAATACCAGCTTCTACATCGCAACCTATCACCGAAGTTGCAAAACCGACCATCGTGCTTGCCGCATAATGTGCCCATTTGTAATTGATTGCAGTGATGATAATGCGGGTTGCTCTCATACCGAAAGCCTCGGCGTAGGTATTCTCTATTTCTACGCCGTTGATAGTGATGCCTTCTATGGGGTTTGACATGGATGCTCCACGATAGGACTGCCTATTTGTTCCGCCATCTCGTCGGCACTTATTTGGCTGTTCTCAAAACCGACGGTACGGTAATCGTTGTAATGTGCCTTGATTATTTTTTCGATACTATCATCGTATTCGGGCTTAACCACATGAGTGTAAGTCTTAGGTATTTTTATTACTTTACCATCTTTGACCATCAATTCACCGTTCTTGAATACATATCGCGGATGTGCAAACATCTGTTCGATATCTTGCGAGGGTGTGTAGACGACGATGTCGGCATCGGCACCGACCCCTAAATGCCCTTTGTTGTGAAGTCCTAGACTACGCGCCGGTGCTGCGCGGGTCATTATGGCAATCTCGTACAGAGTATATTCTCTTTTGATGCTATCCAAAGTTGACATTTTTCTCGCTTCAGGATGTAATCTCGCAAGCATATCAATGCGATAACTGCGATCCATCAGCAGCCGTATCAAGTGTGGGTAACTCGTGAAAGGGGCACCGTTTGGATGGTCGGTAGTCAAGAATACACGCCATGGATCCTTGACTAACAGGAAAATTTCCAAGCCGATTATCCACTGCAGTGCATTGACGAAATTTTTATCGCGATACTTAAACGGCACCACACCACAGCCGGCTTCGGTTTCTATGTCCACCAATGCCCATTTATCCGGCGAGGCATGACGGTGATTTGCATGTTGCATCATAGTATCGCCCGATATAGTGACGGTTTGCCCGAACATGATCTGCCCAACATCAGTGCTCAAATGAGGATTATCGTTAATCGCTTCGGCAATCTCGGCGGCAGCCGATGAAAAGCGATGATTACCTTCGTTGCCGTAGCTATGAAATTGTACATGTGTCAAATGCATCGGATGACCGTCGGCAGCCTTGATTGTATCCAGCGTCGTCTTATAGTTTCCCGGCACTCCCAAATTACTTGTATGGACATGCAGAGGATGCGGCGTGTTAAGTTCGTTTAGTGTTCGCGTCAGACATTCTACGATTTGACGCGGACTAACTTCATAAGGAACCGAGGCTTCGTCTATATCAAGTTTGCGTTGATTAAACTTAAAAGCGTTGATGCCGCCGGGGTTGACTACTTTAACCGCCATCGCTTGTGTTTTGTCTATCATCCAAGCGACATAGTCGCGTATGGTTTTAGGGTCGGCTTTGGTTGCCAGCAATTTCAAGAGCAGGTCGGTGTTGTCAAGCATTACATAAGCACCGGTATCTACACAGGGTGTATCTGCCATTTCCAAGTGTGCTTGCCGTGCATTGCAAGCGAGCATCGCCGGTTCAAAGCATGCAGTGTAACCCATCTCGGCATAGCGAATGCCAGTGTTGTGGGTATCAAATTCATTGCCTTCGCAGCCGGCTCCGTGTACATCGTTCATCATACAGCGAGCGATATTAACTTTGCCACCGCCGATATGCGTATGTATATCAATCGCCCCAGGCATTACCACACTGCCGGCGATATCGTACACGGTATATTTATCGGTATCATCCGGGGTCGGAATAATTTTTCCGTCTCTAACATAGATATCGCTAACCCGGCCGTCTACCCCGTTGATTGGATCGTAGACTTTGCCACCGGTTAATTTGATCATCGTTTTATTTTCCAAGTTGAAGTTGTATGTCGCGTAATATTTCGTGCAATGCTGGAAGTTTGTTATCTCGTAGTTTGGGTAAGGGGAGTATGATAACACCATCAGTGCGATAACTATAACCTGTATGGTCTATGCCAGGGATACCGCACGGCACGACTAAATCGTGCGTTAATTCTTGGGCAATCATCGGATGTGCAAAGACGATCGTCGGCAAGTCGCTTTGTGGCGGTGGTTCAGGATGGATGGGCGCAATCCAAACGAGTAGATCGGCGCGCTGCTCGTCAAGCAACTCAGCGGTGCGGTTATGTAGTGGGTTATAGTATGCTTGCTCGCGTGTGAACGATAGCCAGCCCGGGTAACCGCTTTGCCACAAACAAACACTCTGCATATTGCCGCCACCTCGGTTGCCTCGCAATATCAAGCTAGTGCAACGTTGCCTCAAGTTTACTTGCTTAATTATTTGCATGAGTAACAGGCTACCAAAGTCGGCATGGGGGTAATCCATATCCTTAGGCGACCAAACGAAGACTGGATATTTGGCATGTTCTATATCGGCTGTGAGTTTTGCATAGGGCATGTCGTCGTCTTTATCGTTTTTAGGTTGAGCTTTTAAGTGTTGCTTGAATTGTCTATTAATGTGCATGCTTAGCTTTTGTATAACATCAGGAAATGTTTCGGGCGGAGCATTTATGATATCGCAGTCCGCCTTCAAAATATTCGGTATGTTTTCATGTTGCCAAGGACCGATCAAAACCGATTTGGTTTGAGTTTTATTCTTATAGATTCTCTGCAATAATCTCGGATAATCATCAAATAAATGACTGCCTATAAAGATAATCAAATCGGCACGACGATATATTTCCGAAAGCGTAGTGCCGACAAAACCATGCCCTTGCAGCACTCTGAGATTGCTTAGTGCTTTATCACTGTCTATATGATCTAAGGTTGCATTGCACTGTTTAGCCAAAGGTATCAAAGCACGCACAGCCTGTATGTCGGTTATTAACCCGCCAAATAAAGGATGTTTAGCTTGTTTGAGCATTTTGCTTGCCACAGCAACGGCTTCGGTTTGCGTAATCTCTTTGCCTTTATAGCGAGGTTTGGTTGTAGAGATTTGAGACGCGTTTTCATAACTCGTGCGGCAAAATGCCGGCAAGTCTCCGGCTACGGTAAGTTTGCCGTTGTTTCTTTTGATGCTCAAGTCATCACATGCCAAAGCACAAAACGGGCAAGTCGCATGATCAACAGTATTCATTCGGATTTACTTCTATGAGTTATAGGTTGTTGTGCATATAGGATAGCTATTATATAACACAGAGCCGCCACTTGCTCCAGTTGGGCAAGTGGCGTAACTGTTTGCAGAACCTTAACATAGGTATGTGGGTCGGACAAGCTAAGGCTTATCCTCAAAGCTGCAAAGCAGTTAAGTCTTTCAAGCTCAATATTTTGAGGAACTAAGAGTGTGTAGCTTCCAATCTTTTCATCTCACTAAACCTACAGGGGATTGATAAGTGTTTTGGATGCTTCGCCGGGATATTCCTTAACCAGTTTGGGTACTAAATAACCAGGTAATTCGGCATTGAGTTGCTTCATTATTCCAAGTGCTTTGTCTTCGGACACTCTGAAGTGAGCAGTGCCGCTGACCGGGTCTAATAGATGCAAATAATACGGTAAAACCCCGATCTCAAAACAACGTAGGCTTAATCGTTTCAATATCGCGGATTGATCGTTGACACCACGCAATAGTACCGCTTGGTTGAGCAGACACAAATGACGTAGCTTTGTCGTCACTGCTTCCACCTCGTCGTCTATCTCGTTCGGATGGTTGATGTGAAAAACAATCACATAATGTTTAGGACGAGATTTCAACCATGTTGTCAGCTCATCATCTATGCGCGCTGGTAGAACAATAGGCAGGCGTGTATGTATGCGTATTCTACTAAGATGTGGAATGTTCTCTAATCGCTCACAAAGCATAAACAACTTTTTATTGCTATAACTCAAAGGGTCGCCGCCGCTCAATATCACCTCGTCTATTTCCGGTGCTTGCATCAGATAATCGCATATTGCTTCTAGATTGTTTGCCAAGATATTTTCGCTATACGGAAAATTTTTGCGAAAACAATAACGACAATGGATTCCGCACGATGCCGATACAATCAACAAGGCACGCCCACGATATTTATGAATCAATCCTGCTAGTTGGCGAGCTTGCAGATCTCCCACTGGGTCGTTGCTCTCACCTTGCACCGATATACGCTCGCGCTCCAAAGCCAACACTTGGCGCAATAAAGGATCGTCGGCTTGACCTTTATTGATGCGTGATAAATAGCTTTGCGGTACTTTCAGCGGGAATCCGGGGTTGTAGTCAATCCCCATATTTCTAACTTGCGCCGGTGTGATTTCCAATGCCTTAAGCAATGTAGCAGTGTCGGTAATAGCATTGCTTAGCTGTTGTTGCCAGTTGGACGGCGGTTGATTACGAGTATTGTTCATCTATTGAGAGAGGGTTGTATTATCAGTATTTAGTATATAATGTGTCATATAATATCCAATAAACTTGTGAACCAAGTTTGAATTACAAAAGGGGGGGATAATGAAAAAGCACTATCAATTTGGCACATACGTGCCTACATGCTCAGCAGTATTGTTGAGATTAGCAATATTTATTTTCTTGGGCTTATGTACGCAAACGATTTTTGCACAATCAAAATGCGAGAAGGACGAAAATGAGATTCTATTATGCGATTTGTCAATTTCGTTAATAGAGGAAATATCTAAGACTAATCCCAAAGTAGTGGTAGAAAGGGCATGGCAACTGACACCTACTGAGCGTAGCAACATCAACATACAACTTCGCGATTTTAGCGAAACTTGGTGTGAGACGACTTTAGGAAAATCAAGAATACGCAATATTTCGGTTTTAAGAGGACATAGAAAATCCTCCTCGGATATTGCACTTTATAAGCGCGAGGGACGTTCTTATTCGTATGTCGGAGCTTTTGTAGGGTTGAAGCCCAGTATCGTTGCATATTATGGAAGCTACTATCAACCTGACGAAGTTGATCGATTTTTGGGTAGGGTTATTGTGCATGAATTATCCCATGCCGCGCTGAAAGTCTATGACGAATACAGGGAATTCGGTGCAACCTCAGGGGAGTTTTGTGGGGATCCTCTAGAAAACGATAATCCCCGTCAGACCATGATGAACGATCATAGACGTTATACTAGATATAGTCATCCCGACGATTATGTGGGGATACCTGCTCCTAGTACTGCGCAAAATAGGTGCTATGGTAAGTCGGCGTGGGAGGTTCTAGTTCAACCCGAAAGATGCGATAGCAATTTATCCTTAGAAGTAAACGCGTGGTTTCCCAGGCAGGATTACTTTGCCACAACCGAGACTTGTGTGCCTGCTTCTGTTCCTCCTATAGATACGTTGCTGCATCCCGATGTGGAGTCTGCGGTAAGCGAGTGTATAGACATGACGCGCTCGCAATCAAACATAAAATTTCTTTCAGGTTCGGAGAATATCGTCATGGTGATTGACTCCGGTATCAATGAAATGGATAAAGAAGCGGTAGGAAGTATACTGAGAGACACAATTACTCTTCTTGCTCAGAATGTAGATGTAGACGACATATTCAATGGAAATTTAGTGATTGATCAAGACGCAATAGAGAAAAGGGTTGCGTTGCTCGATTTTAACCAAAGCAGTACATCTAGCTTGATGGAAGTAAAGCAAAACCAACAGGCTTTAGAGCAGCGACTGACTGATATATTGCAAAACAATCCTCAAACCCGAAATAGCCTAGACCAGAAGTTGAGTTCGGTAAGAACAATTTTTGAGCGCGACTTGAATAGGCTTATGAACGACCATAATGTTGTGCTAGTGATTTCCGATACTGCTACATCACCTTCGGCTCCTGCGCTCAACTTTTTCAAAGAAAACAATATTGCCATAAACGTGATAGCAATAGGTGAGCGATTCAATTTCGGTTTGAACCAGCTGGCAGCCGAGACCGGCGGTGCCTATAATACGATAGTTCCAGCACGGCATCGCGAGGTTCTCATTTACGCGCTTGTGGACAGTATTCCTGGCGGTGATTTGTTCCACACTACAGACTTATCTAACAAAACTATTCCACTTGACGGCACTATCCGAGAAATTGAGTCTGTGCCCGAAGACACTGATGTGATAACTATTGGTGTGGAGGTAGAAAACGGCAGCTTAGACGATGTCATTGTTAGACCGTCGGTGGGACCCTCTCCGGTTAGCCGGATCATGACATCGAGGGCAAGATTTTATACCATCTCTAATTCTACGCCGGGGCGGTGGGAGGTTGTGATTACCGGTACCGGAACCCTTAAATATAAATTTTCGATTTTACAAGGTATCTCTTTGGAAATTAATGCAGGTGCTGGGGTTAATCCTCGGTCAACTCAAAGTGCTGGAGCATGTTCGGGACTATCTGATCCGCTTCAAATTGTAATGTGCCAATATCAACAAATATGCCGCGAAGAGATATCCGCTGGGATTGAATCTGAGGAATGTGCAGATATGTCTCTTGAAAACATGCCTAGTCCTTCTCCAATGCCTAGTCCTTCTCCAATGCCTAGCGATTCGGATATCAATCAGCTGATTTCATTGCCAGTAACATATCCTGCCCCAGTAATGGTTAGAGCACGTGTTCATGGTCGCCTGCCAGTGCTTGGTGCAAATGTAGATGCTGAAATCACAACGCCAGACGACGGTTATATGCCTATACAACTTGCTCTTTTAGACGATGGTCAGGCACCCGATATTAGAGCTAGAGACGGTATATATTCAGGTGTGCTAAAGGATTATTCTAGGTATGGCAACGGCATCTATACGATTAAAGTGACTGCAAGCAATCTCAACGGTAGGGCAATATTTGACGATACCGGCATCGCCACCTTTGGAGGCGAGCCATCAGAGCTTCCGCGCTCGGTACCACCGTTTGAGGTCGTTGGGTATAGGCAGGTCGTAGTCATTTTGCCTGCACTGGCATCTGCCGATGAGAGTTCGGCACGAGCCCTTAGGACCGACGGTGCCTTACATTGGGGAGTCATAGGAAGACCTGGGCATACAAATAACTATAATTTTGTCGCAGACCGTAGCGGTTTGCATTACATACAAACCAGTAATCTACTCAGCTACGACGAGCATATTGCGATGGCAACCCGTGTTCAATTATATGAATCGGCTACCGAGCAGAGTGATCTCTCATATTTGACCGAAAATGTAGCATACAGAAGAACAAATGTTTCTCACATTGCACAGATGCTGGATGCAGGTAAAAGCTACACGGTGTCGGTGAGCCATGCAAATGATAACGGCACAGGTGTCTATGGTCTTACGGTGAGCAATGCGAATGATCTTTTATCTGCCCACGAACTTACTAGAGCAATAAACAGCGGAGGTGGCAGTAGCGGTGGTGGGGGCGGTGGCGGTATTGTAGGTTCTTTAATGTTCATACTTTTGATAATCGCTTTTGTTGTTCTGCATAACCGAGGGAAGAGTCATCAAAATGCTTACTAGGCATCTCGGCTGTCTTTTATTCGTTGCTTGGGCTTCAGTGGGCGGTATAGCTTATGCCGATTTTGTTATTTCTTTACAGGAGATACCGGAATGGGCACCGGGACGTCCTTTACAAATTCGCCACATTACCATTGACGGCAAAGGTATCGGAGAGGTCGTGGTAGTGAATGAGGATGAGGAGCAATCTAGGGTGTTGCAAACGGCGGTGTTTGAATACGACACCGATAATTTTGTACATTGGATGAATGACTATAAAAAATACAAAGATTTTTACGGCGACAACGAAAACCGCGATGGTCGCGTCGTAGAGGGCAACCCTAAAACCGTAGCACTCTCCTTTTTTAATGCCGGGCGATTGATGAAATCCATAGTATTAAGAGATGCGTTTGCATATAGTGATAACTCCGACGAGCAATTTCATCTGCCCGAAGCTCTAATCACGCTTAGAGATGGATTGCTGGCTTATGTCAAGCAGGCGAAATCTCAACCTGCAACAAGTTATTATGCGACTGTTGTTCCCTACAGCGATAATCAAAAATACTGGTTATTAAGGTCCACGAAGTTAGAATCTATACCGCCACTTATTGATACGGCTGATGAAAGAGATGAAGCATTTCTAAACAAACTTGTCGGAAGCGCACCCGCTTTTTTGCCATTGGGAGAGGAACGTTTTTTCAGACTTATGAGGGATCTAAGATTTTCCGATAATCAGTCCAGAGGAGTTTTCAGAATATCGAAGGGATCCGATGCGATCATTGAAATCAGGTTTGCGAGATCCAACACACCATAAAAAGTACAGCCATTACATGAACCCAACCGCTTGCGCCATCAAATCATGGTTACCATTTGTCGGGTACTTGCCCAAACGTAACCGCTTGCGCCATTAAATTTAAGAAAACGGTAGGGGAGGGCTAACATCAGGCTATTGAAAAAGTGTCTGCATTAGTACATTCCCCTCCTGTGGAGGGGTGGCAGGCTTCGCCTGACGGGGTGGTTGTGGCGTGTCTGCACAATGTCACGCCGGTTGACCTACCGATGCAAGTGGCGATTTTATGGGTATAATAGCGATTTTATTTTCACAAACCAATTTCAAGGACAGCATGGCAACTTACAGCACAAACGAATTCAAGAGTGGATTGAAAATTTTACTCAACGGAGAGCCCCACACGATAGTAGAAAATGAATTTGTCAAACCCGGCAAAGGGCAGGCATTCAACCGTACTAAACTCAAAAATTTAATTTCTGGCAAACTGATAGACAAAACTTTCAAATCAGGTGAAAGTGTCGAGGCAGCGGACGTGGTTGATCTAAAAATGAACTATCTATACAACGACGGGCAACAGTGGCACTTCATGGATAGCACGAGCTATGAACAATACGCTGCTCCGTACAGCACCGTTGAATACGCAAAACAATGGATTAAAGAACAAGATATATGCGAAATAACCTTATACAACAAACAGCCGATCTTGGTGATTCCGCCCAATTTTGTTGAACTCAAAGTAATAGAAACCGAACCGGGTATTCGCGGTGATACGGTGAGCGGTGCGACTAAACAGGCAACACTAGAAACTCAGGCAGTAATCAAGGTTCCTTTGTTTGTAGAAGAGGGTGATATTCTGAAAATAGATACCCGAAGCGAGGAATATATTAGCCGCATAAAAGACTAAGGCGCAATAGGCAAACCTTTTTCGCAATCCCAGTCTTTTTGATCGTTTCCGAAGCCTGTCAGGTGACACCCGAACAACGATTAGGTCTACACAGCGGCTTGCTGGCTTCCACACATTCTTTTTTTCAGGCGCGTGATATAAAAGAAGTTTTTACACCGTGTATCGTTTCGCAGGCACATAGCGAATACGGCATAGAAAGTTTTAGCATAGATTCGATGCAACATAATCTCAGAAACTCCCCTGAACATGAGATGAAACGTTTATTGATGACGGCACGAACCGACATCTATCAAATTGCGCCGGTATTCAGAAAAGGCGAATACGGGAAAAAACACCGACCCGAGTTCATAATGCTCGAATGGTATCGTCTAGGTTGGAACTATCGTCGCTTGATGGATGAATGTCTGGAATATCTACGCACTATGATGGCGGATTCTGAGATAAAGTTACACGCCTTTTCTTACCGACAACTTTTTGTAGATGTTTTTGACTGCAACCCGTTTGATTGCGAAACCGCGACCTTAATCACATTGGCATACGATTTAGGCCTTCAAAGCTCATCCCTAACCCACGCCGAATGTCTTGATTTTCTATTTGAAATTGCCAGCCGCCGATATAGTGCTACCGATTATCCCAGCACATTAGTTGCTATTTACGATTTTCCGGTTGAGCAAGCATCTTTTGCCCGTATCTCGGAACAAGGTGTTGCCGAACGTTTTGAGATATTCTTAAACGGTATAGAATTAGCTAACGGCTACGGTGAATTAACCCGTGCCGAAGATTATTATGAGCGGATACATTTTCATAACCGAATACGCAAGACACAGTTGTCAATGCCGCTCTCTATGGACGAGGATTTTATGCAAACCTTAAAACAATACGGGTTAGCCGAATGCGCCGGTGTTTCCGTAGGCATAGAGCGTTTATTGATGTGCAAGGCGCATGCTGGCGACATCGCCCAAGTCAGTTTATTGTAAGATACATATAGTTATGATAACCATTTGCCGAGTAATTGAACGATATTGTGTGTTGACACAACGTTTACGTAAAACACCTGTAGGGGCGGACTCATATGTCCGCCCTAAAGTACCGTCCTGCACAGACCTAACCGCTTGCGCCATTCAATTTATAATAACCACCCGTAGGGGCAGACTCATAATATAATCATGAAAGAGTTTCCTACCATTGCCGATTTTATAGGGAATACCCCCTTAGTACGTCTGCAGCGTATGGCAGAAGGCAGCGGCAGTCAGCTACTGGTCAAACTTGAAGGTAACAACCCGGCTGGTTCGGTCAAGGATCGTCCGGCGTTCAATATGATTGCCGAAGCCGCTGTGCGTGGTGAAATCAAACCCGGCGACACTTTGATAGAAGCAACCAGCGGCAATACCGGTATCGCATTGGCGATGGCAGCTGCCATTCAAGGCTACCGGATGGTCTTGATTATGCCAGCGAGCATGAGTATGGAAAGGCGCGCGTCCATGAAAGCCTACGGTGCCGAGATTATTTTGGTTTCGGAAGAAGAGGGTATGGAAGGCGCACGAGACCTAGCCGACAAGATGGAGACGGAAGGCAAGGGCAAAGTGCTCAACCAATTTGCAAACCCTGATAATTCTTTGGCACATTATCGCACCACTGGACCGGAGATATGGAAAGCCTGCGACGGTCAACTAACACATTTTGTCAGTTCTATGGGTACCACAGGCACTATTATGGGTGTGTCGCGTTTTCTAAAATCTAAAAATCCGCAAATAGAAATCATCGGTGTGGAACCTGCCGAAGGCTCTAAAATTCCCGGCATCCGAGCGTGGCCGCCTGCCTATCAACCCAAGATATTTGACGCGCAATATGTAGATCGTATGCTGACAGTGTCCCGAGCAGAGGCCGAAGATGTTATGCGCCGATTGGCAAAAGAGGAGGGTTTGTTCAGCGGTATATCGTCGGGTGGTTGCACCCATGCGGCGTTGCGTATTGCCAACGAACAACCCGGCAGAACCGTCGTCTCAATTATCTGCGATAGAGGCGACCGCTACATTTCTACCGGAGTCTACCCAAGTTAGGCTACACATGGACACACTGATATTTGATATAGAAACTATACCCGATGCCGATGCTGGGCGGCGTTTGCACGACTTTAAGGAACTCTCCGACGAAGATGTAGTGCGCGCATTGGAACAGTTGCAATATCAGAAAAACGGTTCTACCTTTATGCCGCATTATCTGCATAAAATTCTGGTTATCTCATTGATACATGTATCCGGGCAGGATATCAAGATATGTTCGCTCAAAGGAGAAGAAAAAGAAATAGTGCAACAGTTCTTCAAAGGCTTAGAAAAATATCAACCAGAATTGGTGAGTTGGAATGGGAAGCGTTTTGATTTACCGGTATTGCATTATCGGAGCTTGCTACATCGGGTAGTCTCGCCGAGCTATTGGGATGTAGGGGATAACAACAACAATTTTCGTTATAACAATTATTTCAACCGCTACCACTGGCGGCATATAGACCTCATGGATGTGTTGGCAGGTTATGATAGCTATGCAGTGGCACCGCTTGATAAAATCGCCAAGCTCATCGGCGCACCCGGCAAATCTGGAATTGACGGCAGTCAAGTTTGGGATTTTTATAAACAAGGCAAACTTGAAGACATCATAAATTATTGCGAGGCCGATGTAGTCAACACCTACCTCGTTTATTTACGTTTTCAATTGATACGCGGCAAAATCACACACACCGACCACGACGAGCACTTAAAACGGCTATCCCAAGTGTTAGAACAGCCCGAATATAAACACTTGCATCAATTTACGGTTTTAGGTTAATAGTTTCTTCAAGATGACTCGATAAATATCTGATAATCGTTGCAAATCATCAATGCCAATACGCTCATCTACCGCGTGTATGGTTTTATTGATATGTCCTAGTTCTATCACTTGGGTATCGTCGCCGGCAATAAAGCGCGCATCCGAAGTACCGCCTCCAGTTGAAAGTTCGGGTCTTAGTCCGACGATTTCTTCTGTCGCTTCACCGGCAACACGGGTCAATTCACCTGCCGGAGTCAAAAAGGGTTGCCCTGAGAGGTACCACTCTATTTCGTAATTCAAATTTTCCTCTTTGAGCATTTGCAAAATGGTTTCTTGCAGTTGTGTGTCGTTGCACTCAGTAGAGAACCGTAGGTTGAATTCTATCTCTAGGCGAGCAGGTATCACATTGTTGGCTCCGCTGCCGGCGTGTATATTGGAAATCTGGAAAGTCGTAGGCGGAAAGTATTCGTTGCCCTGATCCCATTGATGTTTGCATAGTCGGGAAAGCAAAGGGGCAGCTAAATGAATGGGATTCTTGGCGTGCTGAGGATAAGCGACATGACCTTGCTTGCCGATTATTCTTAGCTTGGCAGATAGCGAGCCTCGTCTGCCGTTCCTAATCGTATCGCCTAGCTGCTTAGAGCTGGAAGGTTCACCGACTATACACCAACGAATGTTGACACCGCGCTGACGCAAGGTTTCTATTGCATACGCAGTACCACTGCGCGTGCAGCCTTCCTCGTTGCTGGTGAGTAGCATGGCGATAGACCCGCAATGCTCAGGGTATTGTTCCACAAAAGTCTCGCAAGCGGTAACCATTGCCGCAACACCTCCTTTCATATCTGCGGCACCGCGCCCGTACAGCAGTTTATCTTCTATGTGTGCGGAAAAGGGAGGATAGCTCCATGCGTTCTCATCGCCTACTGGCACTACATCAGTATGGCCGGCAAAAACAAACAGCGGTTCTTCGCTGCCTCGCCTGAGCCAGACATTGCAAACATCGTCTTTGTTTAGTATTTCGCAAACAAAACCTTTGCTTGCCAATCGTTCGGCAATCAGAGATTGGCAACCGCCATCATCCGGCGTGATAGAACGACGTTTGATTAAGTCTGTTGCAAGGCTGAGCGTATTATCCATTGATAAGTCGCATTAGTATAACAAATCGCCTAGAAACTGAAACGATAAGATTCAATCTATATCTCTTAATAGTTCGTTTAACCCAACTTTGCTACGGGTCTTCTCGTCAACCTGCTTGACGATGACCGCGCAATATAGGCTATGGCTATTATCCGATGCCGGCAGATTGCCGGAGACCACAACGGATCCTGCTGGGATACGCCCGTAGCTGATTTCTTTGGTGCGGCGGTCGTAGATGCGGGTGCTTTGACCAATATAAACGCCCATCGAAATGACTGAATTTTCCTCTACGATAACACCCTCTACGATTTCGGAGCGCGCCCCAATGAAGCAGTTGTCTTCTATGATCGTCGGCATTGCCTGAGCGGGTTCCAACACGCCGCCTATACCGACTCCGCCCGACAGATGCACATTTTTGCCGATCTGCGCACACGAACCCACGGTTGCCCAAGTATCAACCATCGTGCCTTGACCTACATAAGCACCGATGTTGATATAACACGGCATCATAATAACGCCGGGTGCCTGATACGAACCATAGCGCGCGGTTGCTGCCGGCACGATACGCACCCCTGATTTCTTTAGTGCTTCTTCATCGCAGTTTCGGTACTTTACCTCGACTTTGTCGTAGAAGCGGGTGTAGCCGGCATCAATGAGCCGATTATCGTTGAGCCTAAACGATAGCAGCACCGCTTTTTTCAACCATTGCTCCACATGCCATTGACCATTGAGTTTGTTGGCAACACGCAGACTGCCGTTGTTTAAGCCTGCCAAGCACTTCGCTACGGCATCTTTGAGTTCGCTACTCGCACTTTCGGGTTTTAGCGTGTCGCGCCGCTCAAACGCCTGCTCTATGATGTTTTTGGTTTCTTCCATAATCGTAATCCTTGAGTCGTAATTTTAATCTAGAATTGCATAGTCTATCAGGGTACCTCGTCGGAGCGTAGGGTTAAAATTTCATGCCCGTTCTCAGTTACCAGAATTGTATGTTCCCATTGCGCAGACAAACTATGATCTTTGGTGACAACAGTCCAGTGGTCTGGCAATAGACGCGTTTCCTTTTTGCCGGCATTGATCATCGGTTCTATCGTAAAAGTCATGCCGGGTTTAAGTTCAACGCCGGTGTTGGGTTTCCCATAATGCAACACCTGAGGCTCTTCGTGAAACTCAGTGCCGATACCGTGTCCGCAATAATCTTCCACAACGCTATAGCGATGTTGCTCTGCGAATTTTTGTATGCTATGTCCTATATCGCCTAAACGTTTTCCGGGCTTGACTTCGGCAATTCCAATGCGCATAGCCTCGTAACATTTTTCGCTCAAACGGCGCGCCAATACGCTTGGTTTACCGATCATAAACATTCGGCTTGTGTCGCCGTGATAGCCGTCCTTGATTACGGTCACATCAATGTTCAAAATATCGCCGTTTTTCAATTTGCGTTCATCGGGAATGCCGTGGCAAATTTGGTGGTTTATGGAAGTGCAGATAGATTTAGGAAAGCCTTTATAGTTTAGAGGTGCCGGAATACACCCCAGTTCTTCGGTGATATAGCGATGACAGATCTGATTGAGTTCGTCGGTACTGATTCCCGGCTTAACCAATGGGGTAATCATTTCCAAAACCTGCGAAGCAGCCTTTCCGGCAGCCCGCATTTTTTCAATTTCGTTATATGTTTTGATTGTAATTGGCATAACCGCTAAGCGTGAGAATTCCGGTAAATTATAACACCTATACCACCCGTAATGGAGCTGTTGAAAAATAGAACCGCCGTTTGTGCAAACCTAATCGCTTGCGCCATTAAATTTATGATAACCACCTGTAGGGGCGGACTCGTATGTCTGCCCTAAAGTTGAGTCCTTGCACAAATAGAACCGCCGATTGAGCCAGTAGGTCAATCGGCAGCTTTATTCTGCCCCTACGGTTCAAGAAATACTTTTTCAACAGTCCCACATTTGTCTAATATGTCATGGCATCGTACAATGCCGGCTTGAGCGTTTGCGAGTATAGTTCGGGTGGCAAAAGTCGCAAAGGAGGTATTACTAATATGGGCAACAAATATATCCGCACGGCATCAGTAGAAGCGTGCCAGTTGACGGGTAGCCGTTGCACGGTTAACAAAGCGTTGCGTGGTCGACGCGTAGATCAAGACCTAGTCGCTATAGACATTGGCGACCGTTGCATGAGACGTTTGTATAAGAAGTATCATCAAATGTTTCGTGCCAACAAACACTTCAACAAGATTAAGGTGGCGTGTGCCAGAGAGCTGTTGGGCTTTATCTGGGAAGCGTTGCATGCCGCAGCGGCAGCTGAGCTAGCTGACTAATCAGCAAGCCGCCACCCAGCGTTTCGCGAGGAAGAGGGAGTGACAGTAAAGTCAATGATAAGTTTCGAACTTATATGCCGTCCTAGAGTTCCGCCCGTAGTAAACTGCCATGCGTGGTAGAGCAACTGGCTTTAGATCAAGGGGCAAAGTTCATCCGATTGAATTATCATGTGGTAATGTGAAAACAGAGTACACGAATATGAGGTTGATAATCACGAACGACTCATTAGTTAAGCACTTTACTCAAGTTCCACTCTTCCTCACCCTGACACCGGATGATGCCGTAAAACAGGAGATTAAGCACGTGCACGGAAGTCGCCACCATGAGTGGCGCATTATAAATTATGCATGCTTTAAGAGCGGTAGCCTACTGCTATCACTCGCTCCTGGTTGGCATCACCTGTGTCGTAATTTAGCCCTTGAGTTTTGGTGACTTTTTGCATGTAGCCTCCAGAGGCATAGGCTTCGGGAGCGTAGACTTCGGTAAAAATTTGCATCTTGACAAGTTGGTCATCCATATGAGGACGGACATACGAGTCCGCCTCTACCCATTTAGGTTACGTTGTGCAGAACCTCCACGACCACCCCGTCAGATAGAACCGCCGATTGATTTTGATATATGTAATATTTCTAACGAACACAATATTTAGATTTTGCATAAAGTTACGCCACTTGACCTACTGGCTCAAGTGGCGGGTTCACTCGGCTCAATCGGCGGTTCTTTTTTGTAACCATTCTGCGACGGATAAACAAACAACTTTCACTGATCTATCTTGCATCAAGCCGACGAAGCGTTTGTCCACCAAATCTGCAAAAGAGCCCACCTGGTTGACGGAGACTGCTTTTACCAAGACTAGATATTCCGCACCTATATGATCGGCCATGCAAAGTGCGATTGAGTCCGAAGTGAAATCCCAATCAAGTTGCTGACGTGGAATTTTAGCCAAGCATGTTGGTGTCGGGTGGTCTGTCGGCAACCATACTGCGCATTCTTCATCTCCCCCATCATCCGAATAACATAACGGTAATCGTGATAGATTTGCCAGTAATCTGCCGTATTGACGCATTCCTAATATCGCCATTTGGTGTGCGGTTTGTTCATCTAAATGCCATTGTTTATGAGCAGTCCGGACTTGATCGGCGAACGGTCCGCCGCCCGGCACAATGGTACATTTTGCCGAGGCTTGAGAAAGATGTTTTGCATGTGCTAGCACATCCGCTAACTTAGTGTGTTTGTACAAGCTACCGCCGATTTTCAGTACCCATTTCATTCGTTTGCGGCTTCTTTTAACAAGTCGGTCATTGACGACACCTTGTCCATCGTCTCCTGATATTCCAAATCGGCATCCGAGTCTGCGACGATTCCACCGCCACCATAAAACACAAACTGCCGATTTTGATATATCGCAGTGCGGATCGCAATATTGAGCATCATATCGCCATTACGGCTCAAGTATCCTATAGAACCGCAATATACGCCACGCCGATGCGGTTCTAATTCTTCTATGATTTCCATCGCTCGCAGCTTGGGGGCCCCGGTGATAGAACCACCGGGGAAACAATCCTTCAACAAATGCAACGCATCCTTATTTTTATCCAGATTACCGCACACCGTGCTAACTAAATGATGCACATTATCAAAACTCTCAACGTTAAACAAATGTTTAGTGCTAATAGAACCCGGCCTACAACTTTTACCAAAATCGTTGCGTAATAAATCTACGATCATTAGGTTCTCGGCTTTATCTTTGGCACTCTTGCGTAATGCTTCCACCTGCTTAGTGTCTTGATCGGGATCGCAATGCCGCGGGCGAGTGCCTTTTATAGGACTGGTCTCAACATAGCCTTCGTGCAAATGCAAAAAGCGTTCTGGAGAAATACTCAAAACCTGAAATTGCCCGAAATCTAAATATGCCGAGTACGGGGCAGAATTAATTGAGCGCAAACGACGATATAACTGCCACGCATCGCACTCCATCGAAATGGCAAATCTCTGTGCCAAATTGATTTGGTAGCAATTGCCCTGATAAATATGTTCTTTGACCGCATTGAAGCACTTGACATAAGTTGCACGATCCATATTAGATTGCAACATACCTAACTGTTTGCAAGCGAATTTTTCTGCAGGACGCGGGGCTTGACTTAACAATTCCTCCCACCGATTAAAATCTTTTATGCTGAATTGATCACTCGGATATGCGATTAAGCAAGTCCGCTTGCGTAAATGGTCGTTAACAACTGCCCAATCGTATATACCAAACATCAACTCCGGCAGGCCATCGTAATCGCTTGCGTAGTGCGGCAACTTTTCTATGCGACGACCCAAATCGTATCCGAAATAACCAATCGCACCACTATGAAAAGGCAATTCGCTATCGCTTTCTATTTGATCAAAAGCGAGCTGTGTTCGCACAATTTCAAAAGGATCTTCGGTATATCTTTGAGATTGTCCATCGGCATATTCCACGGTTGTAATACCGTCTTTGCTATGAATCAGGCGCGAAGGGCAAGCTGTCAAAATATCGTAGCGTGCATTGCGACGACGACTTCCACTATCTAAAAATACTGCCCCTGGCTGTCCTCTTAAATAATCAAATAACTGCGTGCTGTCGCTCGCATAAGCCAAATCCTTAATCCATAACTTAGTCATATCCCTATAGATGCTTTCGGTGCGCCAGACTTGCAACACTCACGGCACTCGCACAACGGCATACAACATCTTCTAAACGTTTAGGTAAATTGTCCAGCAAATGATGATACGGCATAAAGCGTAGTCCTAGACGCTCGGCGATACATTGTACTATCTTATATCCTGAACCTGCGCCGATAATGTAAGCAGTATCAGATAATCGGGTTCTCTTTATCAAGGTGCCGAGTGCGAGGCTAATTTTTTGTTGTTGTGCATCGGCAATCGCTTGAGCTTTGACACGCGTCGCATCCAAATCCCCTGCCCAATCAAGACCAAACATTCTCTCTAAGCGTCTCGCACTGGCGAGGATCGTTTTGGCAGTGTTGTCACAGGTGGGATACAAGTCATCATCCTCTGATAACTGCCCTAAAATTCGGTAAACATCTGCAATTGTCGCAAAATTTTCTGCGGAGATCGGATAATCAATGCCGGCTATATTAAAGTGATCTGAAATTGCCATTACTGGCGTTCTACTGATGCCGGTATAAATTAATTCCCCGTATCGCATTCGTGTTGCATCATCATAACCTTGAACTTCTATAAGTCCGCGCTTAAAAGGCACTAGGTCGGTTGTAGTGCTACCCATATCCACCAATATGCCTTCTTCGCAACTCGCCGCAAGCCATTCGGCAGTCGCGTGCCAGTTTTGCGATGCAACCGACTCTATATCGGATACCTCATTGTGGCTCAATATACCCTTATCACTTGCATAAACCTTGAAAGGTTTCCCTAACAAACGATACATCGCGTCCAAGATGTCATATACACCTTGTTTTCTATCGCTGAAACTATCGGTTAATTCACCGGTCATCGTAACAATGTGGGTATGGTCAGGGATACTGCTTGATATGGACATCTCCTTGCAAGCCGTTTGATACGCTCGTTGCAATTCGCTTATACCTCTCCACAAAGGGCACGCGATTTGCAGTACTGCCTCTACCTCCATACCAAGTGATAACCGTGCTACCTTCAAGTGAGCCCCTCCTATATCCCACCCCATACAATTCTTTGGCTGAGCGTATATAGCGGTTTTGTTCATTTAAGTTATACCTACCGTATAGTCGGTGAACTCGCTTCGCTGGGGACACGGCAATGGTTCACCATAAACAGCTGCCAATAGCATAGCGCACGGATTGACACTAGTGCTCTTTGCAAGACCAGCAAAAGAAGTCGTCAGACGCGGGTTGATTTCTAGTATGTAGGGTATTTCATCACAAATAATAATATCAATACCCACATAGCCGAGCAAACCAGTAAAACATTTCTGAACATCGACAGCTAGGCCTTCAAAATCAAGTTCCAAATGTGCAAGCGCATTGACACGACAAGCGTTTAACTGAAAACAATTCTGCTCTACTACGGTGATTTCTTGACGGTTGACACCCAAAATACACGGCTTGGAATCGGAAGCATAGATTATGCTTAAACTGGCATCAGTTCCTTGCAAATAAGGTTGGCATATTTGCGCATGCTGTTTTTGTACCGAGGTTGGCATATCGCCTGCGCGTATCAAAAAAGTATACTCACAAGCGAGTCGGTTATTCGGTTTGATGACCACATCTTCGGGCATCGGAAAAGTGCATTGATCTATGTGATAACAACTTACACAAGGGATGCGATGCGTTGCCAATCTCTTCAAAGTATATTGTTTATTTGAGGTCTCGCGTACCGTATGCGCCGATGTGTTCAACAAAGTGCAATGTGTCTGCTCTGCTTTTAAGCATAGATTCTCAAGCAAAGCATCGCTTTCTGGGGCAAGTGGTAGGTAGGCATCGGCGTTATAAAGTTCGTCTTCCAAGATGGTATTCCAATCATCCGTCTCGTCAAGCGGTATAATCTCGGCTTCAAATAATGGTGGCGGCAAAGACCGACTGCGAAATAGTACTAGATCACAGCCTGCTTCGGTCATCTTCTGTCCCAACTCGTTGACTATTAAATCGGCTTCCTTTATTAGATCGGGATATAATGACTCGGGTTTGCATACACCGCTACTGATATATTCAAATATGACTACTCTCATAACCTTATATTCTCGACGATGAAGTTAATACCTGCAATAGATTTAATGGGGGGTGCAGTAGTTCAAGCACAAGGTGGCATACGTCAAAAATATCGCCCCCTGCATACCGAACTTTTTCCAGATGCTTGTGCTGTGAAAGTAATACAAACCCTATTAAAATTATTAGACATTGATATTATATATCTAGCAGACCTAGACGCAATTAACAAACAAGGCAATCACCATAATTTGATTTTAGATCTATGCAAACAATTTCCTCAAATTGAGTTTTGGCTAGATGCTGGGGTCAGCAATTATGCACAGTTTGCATCATCACAAACACCTCAATCAGTGGTTAGAGTCGTAGGCACCGAAACCTTAAAAGAGGACTTGCATCGCTTTGCCGACAAACACTACATTTTGTCGCTGGATTTCAAGAATGGACAGTTGGTTGGACACAATGTCTTAACACAGATACGCTACTGGCCGTCGCGCATTATCGCCTTGTGCCTAGATCGCATCGGTAGCCATAGAGGTGTTGATATCGCTTGCTTGAAACAGTTACGCAGTTGCTATCAAGGAGAGATTTATGCCGGTGGTGGGATACGAAACCAAGACGATTTGAATACACTATCTGAGATAGGTATTAGCGGTGCTATAACCGCAAATGCCATCTATAACGGTGTGCTGGTGTCGCAACGTAAACTACATGGGTAGAGGCTTGCTGACCCTGTTCGATCGAGGGTTCATTTGCAGTAAATAAAAGCACACCGAAACAGCACCGACGGCAAAAATCATACTCATAATGACGATCTGATAACGCACCGCTACCAACGGGGAAACACCGGCGAGTATTTGACCAGTCATCATTCCCGGCAGTGAGACTAATCCCACCGCAAAAAACATATTGAGCGACGGTATTAGCGAGGTTTGCAATGCGATTTTACGCGCATCAATATAATCGATATCGTTTTTCATCTCGGCATCAAATCGTTCGGCAGCTAGGCTTACCGAATTCATTGCATTGGCATAAACCATACCAGCCAGCGGAATCAGATAATTCGGTGTTAACCAACGTTCAAGCTCTAAAACAAACTCCAGCGTGAAAAATAAAATCACAGTGCCGCTCAATGCAATTGCCGATAAAGATTTGAGATAGAGTTGGAAGTTTTTGTGCGCCAAGGGACGCAGAGAAATCCACGCCGCCACCAATATCATCACACACAATACCACGATAAGAATAATATCGTGCTCAGCAGCGAACAGATAATTCAATAAATAACCAACCAATATCAGTTGGAAAAGCATCCGGCTAAATGCATATAAAGTCGTGCGTATTTCTATAGACCACCAATAGAATATAATCACACTCGCTAGCATCGGAATAAAACTCAATGCCAAGTTGAATAATGAGATATTAGGAATTGTATTGCTCATAATAAGCTCCCTTTGAATTAATGAAATCTTTGGATATTTATCGTGCGACTAGATTGCCGATCCATCGCCAATAGTTTTCGCCAGCAATGCGACTAATACCGTGGTGCCCGACACCATGTACTGTCCGAAACATCTTATCTTCTATCGGATATTGTCGGTATAAATCGTAACCGTGTTCGAATGGAATGACGCTATCTTCGGTGCCGTGTATAACTAGCAAAGGCATACTGAAGTTGCGGACTTTAGATGCCGAATCAAAAGGATTGTTCAGCCCCGGAACCCATCCTAGGCCTTTGTCTTCGGCCATTCTTAAGCCACTATAAAACGGGGAAACCAAAATCAATCCTCCATAATCATTATCGGATACCAAGCTGTCCAAAGCCCCTATGGCTACCGCTCCTCCCAAAGACCGCCCGAAGATATAAGTCTGCGTAGTTGCAAAACCTAATTCTTCGGATGCGTATTCCAATGTGGCAATCGCATCTTCATAAACACCTGCCTCCGAGGGTTCTCCGGTACTTTTGCTATAGCCTCTATAGCTGACGATAAAAACGTTGGCAAGTTCGGCTAACCTTAGACTATGCCGCAAACGCCAATAAATATGGGCACCGTTGCCATGAAAATAGACGATAAGTTTCCGCGTGTCAGGATTTGGAAAAAACAACGCGTGTAATCTGACCTCAGGATCCAGCGATTGAAAAAATAATTCCTCAAATTCGGTATCTTCGCAATTTCGGTCGGCTACCCGGTTGAAATATTGGCACACTGATACGTCGTCATCCAACTGCCTCGCCGGTGCAAATGCTAACGCCTCAAAAATACTATCTCCACAACCCGACAGTGGCAATAAGAGAACTATAAAAAGAGCAGTGCGTATTATCTTGGATACTATTGCTTTTACTTGAACTTGCATGTCTTGATATTCCTTCGGGTACATTATAGCCTGTTGCTTACTCCAGTGGGACAGGCGATGTGAGGCTTATCGCAAGAGACCTTCTAAAAAGACTCTGACGTGTACACGCAATACGGTCCTTCGTACGTTGGCGATATAATTTACTTCAGTGTAGCCGTCTTCGGTGTTATCAGTGCGCCTTAGTACGATGGTAATTCGGTTCTCATCTCTTAGCAACGGAATGATTTGTGAAACCGTCGTAGCAGGCATATGTGCACCTAGATCAAGAAGATTACCGCCTTCAATATATTCGTGGATATCATTATTTAAACGAATACTTTGAATACTTACACCGGCAGCAGTCACCGATGCCGATGCTATGGTATTAGTAGTCGCACTCGATAGTTGACCGATGTAGGTAGTTTCAGATTCATTTGCGAGCTTGATGCCGCTTAGGTTCAGCATAAACCCTAGAGCAATCCTATCCATTGCCGATGCACGGGATATAACCACGGTATAAGTCTGCGTACTTTCATCCTGTGCAGTCACTACTATAGTTGCGGTTGTATGCGCCCCTGCAGCAACTGCGATTGGTTGTCTTATCAAGCGATGCAGGGAGCTAGGCAGCTCGTTTGCTTCGCGAATAGCCAATCTTGCGTGTTTGTTAGCAGTCATCGCCGTTATAGTCGTATTCGCTATGTTGTTAGGTAGTTCTATGCTGTAGCTAGTCTGCCGGTGTTCTTCCGACAAAGGATCAAAAACAAATGCCGGTATTAATTCACCCGCCGACACCTCAAGCATACTCAGCCGGATATCTCGGCTACTTGCTCGCATGACTGTCACCGTATAGGTTTGGCTCGTCTTGCTGTCTTGGGCGGTCACCTTAATCTGCAAGGTTTTGCTGGTGCCAGTCTCAGTAATAACCACCTGTCTGCTGAGCTCGTTTTGAGTAGAGGTCGTATCTCTGTCCAAAGTGATTGCCACCGTCGCTTGCGAGTGCCTCGCAGTCGCAGTCACGGTCGTACCCATCATATGCTCGCTTAAGGTCGCAGTATAAGTTCCATCTTTGTTATCTACTACAGAAACATCGCTCGCAGCGACACTCGCCAAGCCCACATCGGTACTCGGGTCACGGTTCACTGTCACCGTATAGGTTTGGCTCGTCTTGCCGTCTTGGGCGGTCACCTTAATCTGCAAGGTTTTGCTGGTGCCGGTCTCAGTAATAACCACCTGTCTGCTGAGCTCGTTTTGAGTAGAGGTCGTATCTCTGTCCAAAGTGATTGCCACCGTCGCTTGTGAATGTGTTGTCCTCACGGTCACGGTCGTATTCGTCGTATGCTCATCTAGGGTTGCGGTATAAGTTCCATCATCGCTTGGCATTAACGTAGTACCATCGGCAACGACACTTGACAAGCTCGCATCACTACTTGGGTCGCGGGTCACCGTCAAAGTATAGTCTTCGGTTGTCTTGCCGTCTTGGGCGGTCACCTTAATCTGCAAGGTTTTGCTGGTGCCGGTCTCAGTAATAACCACCTGTCTACTGATCTCGTTTTGAGTAGAGGTCGTATCTCTGTCCAAAGTGATTGCCACCGTCGCTTTTGAATGTGTTGTCCTCACGGTCACGGTCGTATTCGTCGTATGCTCATCTAGGGTTGCGGTATAGGTTCCATCATCGCTTGGCATTAACGTAGTACCATCGGCAACGACACTTGACAAGCTCGCATCACTACTCGGGTCGCGGGTCACCGTCAAAGTATAGTCTTCGGTTGTCTCGCCGTCTTGGGCGGTCACCTTAATCTGCAAGGTTTTGCTAGTGCCGGTCTCGGCAACGACAACTCGTCTACTCACATTGTGCCTATTACTCTCGGAGGTGTCACCTTCCGTAATTGACACCGTCGCTTGCAAGTGCCTCGCAGTCGCAGTCACGGTCGTACTCATCATATGCTCGCTTAAGGTCGCAGTATAAGTTCCATCTTTGTTATCTACTACAGAAACATTGCTCGCGGTGACACTCGCCAAACCCACATCGGTACTCGGGTCACGGTTCACTGTCACCGTATAGGTTTGGCTCGTCTTGCCGTCTTGGGCGGTCACCTTAATCTGCAAGGTTTTGCTGGTGCCGGTCTCAGTAATAACCACCTGTCTGCTGAGCTCGTTTTGAGTAGAGGTCGTATCTCTGTCCAAAGTGATTGACACCGTCGCTTGCGAATGTGTCGTCCTCATGGTCACGGTCGTATTCGTCGTATGCTCATCTAGGGTTGCGGTATAGGTTCCATCATCGCTTGGCATTAACGTAGTACCATCGGCAACGACACTTGACAAGCTCGCATCACTATTCAGGTCGCGGGTCACCGTCAAAGTATAGTCTTCGGTTGTCTTGCCGTCTTGGGCGGTCACCTTAATCTGCAAGGTTTTACTGGTGCCGGTCTCAGTAATAACCACCTGTCTGCTGAGCTCGTTTTGAGTAGAGGTCGTATCTCTGTCCAAAGTGATTGCCACCGTCGCTTGTGAATGTGTTGTCCTCACGGTCACGGTCGTATTCGTCGTATGCTCGTCTAGGGTTGCGGTATAAGTTCCATCTTCGCCCGGCATTAACGTAGTACGATCGGCAACGACACTTGACAAGCTCGCATCACTACTCAGGTCGCGGGTCACCGTCAAAGTATAGTCTTCGGTTGTCTTGCCGTCTTGGGCGGTCACCTTAATCTGCAAGGTTTTGCTAGTGCCGGTCTCAGTAATAACCACCTGTCTGCTGAGCTCGTTTTGAGTAGAGGTCGTATCTCTGTCCAAAGTGATTGCCACCGTCGCTTGTGAATGTGTTGTCCTCACGGTCACGGTCGTATTCATCGTATGCTCGTCTAGGGTTGCGGTATAGGTTCCATCTTTATTATTTACTACAGAAACATCGCTCGCGGTGACACTCGCCAAACCCACATCGGTACTCGGGGCACGGTTCACTGTCACCTTATAGGTTTGGCTCGTCTTGCCGTCTTGGGCGGTCACCTTAATCTGCAAGGTTTTGCTAGTGCCGGTCTCGGCAACGACAACCCGTCTACTCACACTCTGCCTATTACTCTCGGAGGTGTCACCTTCCGTAATTGACACCGTCGCTTGCAAGTGCCTCGCAGTCGCAGTCACGGTCGTACTCATCATATGCTCGCTTAAGGTCGCAGTATAAGTTCCATCTTTATTATTTACTACAGAAACATCGCTCGCGGTGACACTCGCCAAACCCACATCGGTACTCGGGGCACGGTTCACTGTCACCGTATAGGTTTGGCTCGTCTTGCCGTCTTGGGCGGTCACCTTAATCTGCAAGGTTTTGCTGGTGCCGGTCTCAGTAATAACCACCTGTCTGCTGAGCTCGTTTTGAGTAGAGGTCGTATCTCTGTCCAAAGTGATTGCCACCGTCGCTTGTGAATGTGTTGTCCTCACGGTCACGGTCGTATTCGTCGTATGCTCATCTAGGGTTGCGGTATAGGTTCCATCATCGCTTGGCATTAACGTAGTACCATCGGCAACGACACTCGCCAAACCCACATCGGTACTCGGGGCACGGTTCACTGTCACCGTATAGGTTTGGCTCGTCTTGCCGTCTTGGGCGGTCACTTTAATTTGCAAGGTTTTGCTAGTGCCGGTCTCGGCAATGACAACCCGTCTGCTGAGCTCGTTTTGAGCAGAGATCGTATCTCCGTCCAAAGTGATTGCCACCGTCGCTTGCGAATGTGTCGTCCTCACGGTCACGGTCGTATTCGTCGTATGCTCGTCTAGCCTCGTGGCATAAGTTCCATCTCCGCCCGGCATTAACGTAGTACGATCGGCAACGACACTTGACAAACTCGCATCACTACTTGGGTCGCGGGTCACCGTCAAAGTATAGTCTTCGCTTGTCTCGCCGTCTTGGGCGGTCACCTTAATCTGCAAGGTTTTGCTGGTGCCGGTCTCAGTAATAACCACCTGTCTGCTGAGCTCGTTTTGAGTAGAGGTCGTATCTCTGTCCAAAGTGATTGCCACCGTCGCTTGTGAATGTGTCGTCCTCACGGTCACGATCGTATTCGTCGTATGCTCATCTAGGGTTGCGGTATAGGTTCCATCATCGCTTGGCATTAACGTAGTACCATCGGCAACGACACTTGACAAGCTCGCATCACTACTTGGGTCGCGGGTCACCGTCAAAGTATAGTCTTCGGTTGTCTTGCCGTCTTGGGCGGTCACCTTAATCTGCAAGGTTCTGCTGGTGCCGGTCTCAGTAATAACCACCTGTCTGCTGAGCTCGTTTTGAGTAGAGGTCGTATCTCTGTCCAAAGTGATTGCCACCGTCGCTTGCGAGTGCCTCGCAGTCACAGTCACGGTCGTATTAGTCGTATGCTCATCTAGGGTTGCGGTATAGGTTCCATCTTCGCTCGGCATTAACGTAGTACCATCGGCAACGACACTTGCCAAACTCGCATCGGTACTCGGAGCACGGTTCACTGTCACCGTATAGGTTTGGCTCGTCTTGCCGTCTTGGGCGGTCACCTTAATCTGCAAGGTTTTGCTAGTGCCGGTCTCGGCAACGACAACTCGTCTACTCACATTGTGCCTATTACTCTCGGAGGTGTCACCTTCCGTAATTGACACCGTCGCTTGCGAGTGCCTCGCAGTCGCAGTCACGGTCGTACTCATCATATGCTCGCTTAAGGTCGCAGTATAAGTTCCATCTTTGTTATTTACTACAGAAACATTGCTCGCGGTGACACTCGCCAAACCCACATCGGTACTCGGAGCACGGTTCACTGTCACCGTATAGGTTTGGCTCGTCTTGCCGTCTTGGGCGGTCACCTTAATCTGCAAGGTTTTGCTGGTGCCGGTCTCAGTAATAACCACCTGTCTGCTGAGCTCGTTTTGAGTAGAGGTCATATCTCTGTCCAAAGTGATTGCCACCGTCGCTTGTGAATGTGTTGTCCTCACGGTCACGATCGTATTCGTCGTATGCTCATCTAGGGTTGCGGTATAGGTTCCATCATCGCTTGGCATTAACGTAGTACCATCGGCAACGACACTTGACAAGCTCGCATCACTACTTGGGTCGCGGGTCACCGTCAAAGTATAGTCTTCGGTTGTCTTGCCGTCTTGGGCGGTCACCTTAATCTGCAAAGTTTTGCTGACACCAGTCTCGACTATGACAACCCGTCTACTCGCATTGTGCCTATTACTCTCGGAGGTGTCACCTTCCGTAATTGCCACCGTCGCTTGCAAGTGCCTCGCAGTCACAGTCACGGTCGTATTCGTCGTATGCTCGTCTAGGGTTGCGGTATAAGTTCCATCTTCGCCCGGCATTAACGTAGTACCATCGGCAACGACACTTGACAAACTCGCATCGGTACTCGGGGCACGGTTCACTGTCACCGTATAGGTTTGGCTTGTCTTGCCGTCTTGGGCGGTCACCTTAATCTGCAAGGTTTTGCTGGCACCGGTCTCGGCAATGACAATCCGTCTGCTGAGCTCGTTTTGAGCAGAGGTCGTATCTCCGTCCAAAGTGATTGCCACCGTCGCTTGCGAATGTGTCGTCCTCACGGTCACGGTCGTATTCGTCGTATGCTCGTCTAGCCTCGTGGCATAAGTTCCATCTCCGCCCGGCATTAGCGTAGTAACATCGGCAACGACACTTGACAAGCTCGCATCACTACTTGGGTCGCGGGTCACCGTCAAAGTATAGTCTTCGGTTGTCTCGCCGTCTTGCGCCGTCACCACGATCTGCAAGGTTCTAGAATCACCACTATCGGCAATGAACACCTGTCTGCTGAGCTCGTTTTGAGCAGAGGTCGTATCTCCGTCCAAAGTGACTGCCACCGTCGCTTGCGAATGTGTCGTCTTCACGGTCACGATCGTATTCGTCGTATGCTCGTCTAGCCTCGTGGCATAAGTTCCATCTCCGCCCGGCATTAGCGTAGTAACATCGGCAACGACACTTGACAAACTCGCATCACTACTTGGGTCGCGGGTCACCGTCAAAGTATAGTCTTCGGTTGTCTCGCCATCTTGCGCCGTCACCACGATCTGCAAGGTTCTAGAATCACCACTATCGGCAATGAACACCTGTCTGCTGAGCTCGTTTTGAGCAGAGATCGTATCTCCGTCCAAAGTGATTGCCACCGTCGCTTGCGAATGTGTCGTCCTCACGGTCACGGTCGTATTCGTCGTATGCTCGTCTAGCCTCGTGGCATAAGTTCCATCTCCGCCCGGCATTAGCGTAGTAACATCGGCAACGACACTTGACAAACTCGCATCACTACTTGGGTCGCGGGTCACCGTCAAAGTATAGTCTTCGGTTGTCTCGCCATCTTGCGCCGTCACCACGATCTGCAAGGTTCTAGAATCACCACTATCGGCAATGAACACCTGTCTGCTGAGCTCGTTTTGAGCAGAGATCGTATCTCCGTCCAAAGTGATTGCCACCGTCGCTTGCGAATGTGTCGTCCTCACGGTCACGGTCGTATTCGTCGTATGCTCGTCTAGCCTCGTGGCATAAGTTCCATCTCCGCCCGGCATTAGCGTAGTAACATCGGCAACGACACTTGACAAGCTCGCATCACTACTTGGGTCGCGGGTCACCGTCAAAGTATAGTCTTCGGTTGTCTCGCCATCTTGCGCCGTCACCACGATCTGCAAGGTTCTAGAATCACCACTATCGGCAATGAACACCTGTCTGCTGAGCTCGTTTTGAGCAGAGATCGTATCTCCGTCCAAAGTGATTGCCACCGTCGCTTGCGAATGTGTCGTCCTCACGGTCACGGTCGTATTCGTCGTATGCTCGTCTAGCCTCGTGGCATAAGTTCCATCTCCGCCCGGCATTAGCGTAGTAACATCGGCAACGACACTTGACAAACTCGCATCACTACTTGGGTCGCGGGTCACCGTCAAAGTATAGTCTTCGGTTGTCTCGCCATCTTGCGCCGTCACCACGATCTGCAAGGTTCTAGAATCACCACTATCGGCAATGAACACCTGTCTGCTGAGCTCGTTTTGAGCAGAGATCGTATCTCCGTCCAAAGTGATTGCCACCGTCGCTTGCGAATGTGTCGTCCTCACGGTCACGGTCGTATTCGTCGTATGCTCGTCTAGCCTCGTGGCATAAGTTCCATCTCCGCCCGGCATTAGCGTAGTAACATCGGCAACGACACTTGACAAGCTCGCATCCGAACTGCTTACTCGGGTTATCAGCAAGCTATAGGTCGCAGATGTGGTTCCGTCTTCGGCAATCACTTTAATAGGTATCGGTGCTTCCGGTGTATCCAACGCAGCAACCAACATCACTGACGCATCGGGCATAGCTTCTGCCACACCGCCGTCTATACTCATCGTCGCAGCCAAGTCTGCAGCTCGCGGCGATACCGTGATTTGCTCTATGGTCTGGACTTCACGACCGGCTGTCCCAGTGATACGCGCCGAATAGGTAGAGGTTGTACCTTCATCGGGTTGGGTCAATGTCAACAACGGCGTATCGTCGTCTAGCAATAGCGCGATGCTCGCCAAGTCCGCATTGCTGCGATCCGCTCTGTCTCGTGTCACGGCTATGGTATAACCTCGGGTCGTACTGCGGTCTTGCGAAGTAACCACGATACGGATTAGCTTTTCTACTTCTGGCACCGTCAAATCAAATCGACGATTAATCGTGCCGGTCGAAGTTTCCTCTACACTACCATCTATGGTCACTCCGATTACTGCTTGCGGATGGGCTTCGGCAACCATACGAGTGCCGGTAGTCGCATTAGGAACATTAAACCTATAGACCTGTGTTCTGCTCGTAGGATCAAAGCGCGGTAGCAGTAGGTTCGCATCGTTTATATCCAGCAAACGCAAATCTCTCAAATCGGCATCCGAACTTGCGGCACGGTTTATCGTCACAATATAAGTCTTGCTCGTCGCACCGTTTTGTGAGGTCACCTTAATACGGGCCTGTGCCGAACCACCTTCGGCTACGGATATAGGCATCGTGCTGTCCGCACCGCTTTGAACTTGTTCGCCTGCGTCGTCGCCCGGCACCCGTACGTTGATATCCGCATGGCTGTTTTCGGCAGTCGGGCGGAGCAACACCTGTGCCACCGAATTGGTTGTGTTGAAAGATTGAGTGCGGTCATTACAGTTGATGTCTCTATTCGTATCGGCATCGCTTAATAGATTGCCATCTGCGTCTAGGATTGCTATGGCATCCAAACAGTCGTTACTGCTTTCTGCACGGCTAACGCTTAAAGTATAGTCTTCAACCACCTCGCCGTTCTCGGAAGTCACCCTAATCAGCAACTCCCTACTATCTCCAGTCTCGGCGAGAGTGATATCTGACACCGCCTGCCGCCTAGCACTCGCAAGCTCAGTGTTGTTCTCGCTAATCGTCACCATTGCGAATTCATCGACCGCAACGGCGGTCACGTTCGTATTCATAACATCCTCGGCTAGGGTCTCGGTATACACTGGTGGGTCGCCTTGCGGCATTAGATTACCCGAACCCGGCGACACATTCACCAATGCCAAGCCCGCATTCGAGCCCAGTATAATCATTGCCGTCACCGTATAATCTTCGGTAGTCTTGCCATCTTGCGCAGTCACGGTAATAGTAATCTCTTGCCGTGCCATCGCAATGGTGGCAAAACTTATAGGAATGTCGGTCTTTGTTGCAGTCCGACCACCGACTGCATCGATGCCATCACCAATACTAATCGTCACCGTCGCACTCGAATGTGCTGCCGTCGCCGATACCGCAAACATGGATACACTTCTGTCGATTACCGCAGTGTATTCGGTATCGCTTCCCTCAACCGCAATCGCCGGGGTTGCGTCTGTACCGATGATGATTAGCGGCACTGCACTCAAATTGGTATCAGAACTCAACGCACGGCTGATGTTTAAGGTATAGGTACGTGTCGTTGTTTCATCGGATGCGGTGACGGTAATCTCAATCGTATTTTGCCCAGCACCCAAGCTCAATCCCGTATCAGGGCATTCAATCAGAGAGTCGCTCTCTATGCCGACAGTTTTGACGATTTCGATGGTCGCTTCTTCATCCTCGCGTCGTGGGTTCACCAAAATACAATCTATTGCGTTTTCAACACCGGCAAGCGTGTATTCCAGTGTATCTGGCATAAAATCACTCAGACCTAAGGATTGAGGAGGTCTTTCTCCCGAAGAGGATGACAGCGTGTAGAGAATACTTTGCAACCTAACATTCATACTCGGCAATCGATTCACAATCAGCGTATAGGTCTGCGAAGTGATCCCATCGTGTGCGATGATTTTCAATTCTATTTCGTTTCCACCTACGGCAAAAAGTGGCTCGGATGCTGGGCGATCGCGGGTAACCGAACCCGTTTCCACGCCGCTCAAAGACAACGGTATATCGTTCCATAGGATGCTTGAGATTTTAGTATCCTGCGGTGTCAGTCTCAAGCTGACGGTTCTCTCCAGGTTGTCTATCTCAACGGTATAGTTTTGTGTTGACGGATCAAAAGCACTTAGCAAGTTGACACCGTCTCTGTTCAGCACTTGTAGGTCTTGCAGTCTGGCATTGGTGCTTCTAAGACGGGTAACCGTAAGCGTAGTAGCCTGCTCTGCCTCCAATGCCGAAGTCTCAATTACCATAGTGTTTTCGTCATAGTCCACCGGCACCGACACAGTTTTCTCTATCCGATCGGCAAGCTCATTGGTGTCGGTCATAAGCGGTGCAATGTCTGTTCTCAACTCGGACATCACTTGCAGATCAGTTGCGAATGTCACCCTGATCTGCGAGGTCTCGGTAGGAACTACCGCAGTATAAATATGCCGCGTAGAAGCAAATGCCGGTACCAGTGTAGCCGTAGATGCTTGCGAATAGGTCAATACCAAGTCTTGCAAATCCAAGCTGTGGTCACGGGTGACAACAAGCGTATACACAGTGTCGCTCTCACGCGGGGCCTGCACCGTCAGCTCTATCGTGTTATCACCAATGTTCAGAGGTGGCGTGTCAACCTGACTGCCGCTCACCTCCATATCGTTTAGGATCACCGTTGTCCCTTCGTTGCGTTCAAATTCTATCAGCCCAACACTGCGCTCGTTGGCGACGGTGGTAGCATATCTAGTCACATCAGGGTCAAACACTCTATCAAACTCAACCCCTACCAAACTTAGATTGCTCAGCTTAGCGTCGTATCTACGCCAAACTGCCGCTGAGTATTCAGCGATTTCGCTATTTACAAATGACCCGCTTGGTGCTGTCACCGTGAACCCGATACTATTTTCTCCTAAAGCCAAGCCACTAATCGTCGCTCGCGCAACTAACAAGCCTACTTGAGTTGAGGTGGTAATCTCGCCGACCGTATTACCGTCGGATGCGATAGCAATATCCACCAACTCGTTGACTCTTGCGGTCACCGTGATGGTGGTTATATTGTTGGGAATATTCGGTCGCATATCCAGATCGGCACCCAAATTTCTGGCCTCAGTGCCGCCTTCGCTTTGCCATTCAACACTCCAACCTTGTATTGCAACATCGTAGGCACGGAAAACCGTATAGCTTTGTGTACTAATGTTATTTGTGCCTTGCCACTCCGCATTAATCTCGTTATCGCCATAATCCAAATCTACACTTATAGTATTTTCATTTTCCGCAAGCGGCGTGCCGTTTATAAAGATTGTTCCGCTTCCTGCAGTCGCCGTGACCCTAACACGACTGGTTTCGGTAGGCACCCTGTACCGTGGCACATCCAAACTAAAAGATGGCATTAAATTATCGGCATCTAAAATCAGGACGTCAAAACCATCTCTTTCCGAATCGGGCGCAACCTCTCGCACTATTTCGGTTGATGCCGACAACGGTGCGGATGCAACGGTATTGCGATAACCTTGTCCATCGCTATAGCTTATTATCACTCTATAGGAATCGGCAATCACACCACCGACATCATAACTTTGGGCATTCGCACCGACGATATTAGACCAAATACCATCTGATTGTTGTTGCCATTGGTAAGCGATATTGTTCGTATTACCGCCACCGTCGGGGTCTTCCGACAATTTCACTCTGCCTAGTGTCGGGGCAGTATAAGTGAAACCTACCCGCGTCGGCGTACTAATGCCGTCTATTGCACCATTATTGTGCTTGGTGACGACAAACGAGAGTTCTCTTGCAGCAACTCTATCGTCGTCGTCGCGAACCATCAACGATACGCTCACCGACTCGGCAGATTGGTTAGCGGAGATGTAGTCTTCTCGCAGATAGAACGACAGTGCCACATTTCCTGAACCATCAGCCACGGTACCGCTGAGCGCAGTTTGATCTATGAGCCGCACTTGCGCTTCATCTACCACCCATTCATAACTTAAATCGTCGCCATCAATATCTGAAAGTTCGCTATTCAGAGTAATGAAATGCCCTTCTCTAATCGGCACCGAAGTGCTTAACGCTTCGCTGTGTTCATCCTCTGCTATGCGATAAGCGATAGCACTTGCCTCAGGAAAAGTACCAAAAATCAAGCGATATTCTACATCCAAGTTTTCTTTGCCAGTTATCTGATACGGTTCGGATACTGATATGTGCACCACCGTTATAGCAGAAGAATCAGGAACCAAAAAGTAATTCGCCGAACCTACCGACATCGCCGAACCGTTTATCGTAATCATACCATCGGGATTCTGCGCAACTGCGGCAATACGAACTCTAGAAGTACGGCTATTCAACGACACCTCGTAGTTCTCAATTGCCACACTATTAAAATCATCTTTTAGTACTGCCCCCCTAAAAGTAGGAGATAATTCCGGCTGTGTCTCTACACCAATTTGACTTAGCTGTAAGTCTCGCAAACCTAAGCGTTGACGCGGTAGCACTTCACCACAATTCGCAGACGGTGCATTGGTATCGCATGTGTTATCGCGATATTTGAGCGCAGGATATTGCTCGGTGTTGCCGAAGTCCCAATGATTGGTGCTCCAGTTGAGATAAGGATGCGTATTCGTGCTCGGTGTTGCCGACTTCAAGGTTCGCGAATCAAAGCCACGTACATCGCCGCTTCCTCCTAGCCTTTGTCCGCTACGCTGGGTATCCCAATAACTGCGTTGTATACTATTGGTAGTGAAGACTCTTCGTACGAATCCTCGGTCCGGCACAATAGGCCTACCCGAAACTTTAGAGATTGAATAGCTATCGCTAATTCTAGCAAAAGGTCCGATTTCGCCAGCAAAACCGCCTTTGGCTACCCTAGACCCTTCGAGTGAAGCTGCTGCATAGTTGTTATTGATGCTTTTAATATCGATACCCAAAACACCAATTAATCCACCGTGCTGCCCGCATCTGGGTCCACAAGCTCGGGCATCTACACTACCCAATGCATAGCTACTGTTAATAGAAGTTCTGACACCGCGTAGATGACCGACCAAACCACCACTGCCACTTGATGTGTTAGAGTGATTTTTTGCTACTACTCTGCCCATCGCATGACTATTGCTAATATCTCCGAGTACGCGACCGGCCAAACCGCCGATATCAATAGTCCCCGTCACAGTACCGATAGCATAGCTGTTTTCTATTCCACCTGAAACATCTAGGTCTGAACTCCTACCTTCGCTACTAACTTCGCCTATCAAACCACCAATTTCATTTCTACCTGAAACATCACCTGTCGCATAGCTGTCGCGGATCACCCCAGTTCCGGATCTACCGACCAAGCCGCCGACTTCATCCCTCCCTGCAACATCACCCGTCGCATAGCTGTCGCGGATTGTTCCAGTCCCGGATCTACCGACCAAGCCGCCGACTCTATCTTCCCCTGAAACATCACCCGTCGCGTAGCTATCGTCAATGCTACTTCTGGAAAAACCTATTAAGCCACCAATATTGGATGCATTATTCCCGGCTATATTACCAGCCGCATAACTATTTTTAATCGAGGTGGAAATTAGGCTTGTTCCGACCAAGCCACCTATGCCGAAAGTTGGGTCGGTACTTCCTATCCCATTCTGTTCAATGCTAATAGTCGAATGACTATTTTCAATGCGACCACTGTGCATAATACCGACCAAACCACCGTGAGCTACCAATGAGTTAAAGGTAATACCATTGTCTCGTAGAGTTATAGTCCCGGTTGCAGAACTGTTACTAATCGTAGCGAATGATTCACCAACCAAACCCCCAAGAATTCTATTTCCCGATAGCGTGCAGTTTGCCGAACTGTCACTGATGCTGCCTCTACTTAGACCTACCAAACAACCGCCTTTATGATAAGTTTGGATTGTACCGCTTAGTATATGGCTATCAATAATTTTGCCATTTCCGAATACGCCGACCAGTGCACCCACGTTATCGGCACCGGCTATGTCTACTTTAGCCAGGCGCACTCGTCTGATCTCAGTTTTGCTGCTGCTTATGCTACCGAATAAGCCCAAATTGCTGTTGTCAACTGTAACAAGGTTGCTAACCGTTGTCGCTATGCTTAGATTGAAAATCGTATGTCCGTTACCTTCTAAAACAGTACTGAAGTTGTCAATTGGATCCCAGTTGTTCCACGCTGCTGTAACATCGTTTGAAGTGCTATAACTGTCAGGGTTGTCAAAATCCAAATTCCTAGTCAATTCGTAGCCTCTACAAACATTGTTTGGACAACCCGAAATGTCCGCTTCACCACCTGCACTCGCTTTATAACTGGTGCCATCCGGCTGATAACGAATTGCATTCAATTGCTCTATGAAAAAGATGTCTATCAAACCGTCTCTATCTCTATCTATATGACGAACAGCTGAATACGGCGGTGCAACAGAGACAACCGTGTTGACATAACCTTGCCCGTCGGTATAGGTGGTTCTCAGAAAATAACGACTGTCGGTAGCATCAGCCGACACCATATAAGTTGCAGAGGTCGCACCCACAATATCAACCGCATTACCGTTGACTTCGCGCTGCCATTGATAGGCGACATCGCTATAGGGTCCACCATCGGCATCGCTGATCGGAGAGGCAAAAAGAAGCTCATTCATCCAGTTAATGACTATTGTGCCACCACGGTTGGTCCTGATCAGGTTTATCGTTATATCCCTATATATAAACGCACTACGATTATCTCTCTTTACAACTTCCAGCCTGATCGTCGCTTGTCCTCTACTGGTATCACTGGAAAGCAAATCATCTCGTACATCCAATCTAAGTGTCGGCATCGTGCCCGCTGCAGTCAACAACTGGGGACCGCCGATTTGTCTCCAGGTATAAACTAATACCGCATTGTCTGCAGCAAAACTGTTTGTTGCATCCAAGGTCAAGGTATCTCCCTCGCGCAACGTAATGGTGTCTTCTGTGCCCAGTGCCACTGAGACGGCTTCATTGCGCACATATCTGATCACCACTTGTGGCGGAGTGTTTGAAACTATAGGTGCCGACCGCTCCGACACCGGCTGCGAACGCGACTGTCCAAGCAAAAGTGCACCGCACTTCGGCAACGTAGTATGGTCGCCAAATTCGCAAGCAGGACTGCTTCTATCCGCACCTTCGTTATATCTGATTAGCGCATACTGTATATTGGTGCCGAAATCCCAATCGTTGCTATTCCAGCCGTTATAGGTGTAGCAATCGCCGCTAGCTGTCCGCCGGGCATCGGTCATCGCGTCTACACCGATCAGACAGCTCTGAAATACACTCGCAGCTACCGGACTCGTTAATCTATCATCCGATCTCCTGTTGTTCACGTCGCGTTGAGTTACAGCATGCTGAAGATAGGTATTTCCGAAAGCAGTGATCGCACACCGATAAGGTTCTCTACGCCAATAACTATTCGCTGGTAGCCTATCCGTTGCGGGGTTATAGTTTAGCAAGCCGGCTACGTTGACATTAACCGCATTGCCATTATAAGTTGCTGTTATCTGATCGGAACTACAGAACTCAACACTCGCTTGCCCTAAAGAACCAAGATCGGCAACACTCGCTGAGCGACTGCTGAAATGCGACGACACATAAGCTCTACCGCCGGCATAACTATCGGCAATAATCGACCTCCCGTTAAGGTGCACACCGACTAAACCGCCGAGATACGGCGTGGAGCATGAGGCTATATCCGATACTTTCACTCGGCTATCGTTCCACACATAACTATTTCTAATCTCACTGACCGCATTGGTTTGGTTTGAAACCGTTCGCTGAGAACCGACCAGACCACCGACTATGCAAGATCCCTCTATTTCACCGGCTGCATAGTAGCTATTATGAACTCTACCGCCACCTCTATTCCTGCCAATCAAACCGCCGACACTCACATTACCATTATTGGAAAGATCCCCGTCGGAATCCTGTACGCTTACATTGATCTTTGCATGGCTATTGAGTATATAGCCTTCGTTGACACCGACCAAACCACCCAACAATCCTCTATCGCTGCGTAGTGCATAGACAACAGCATTGTCTGTGGTACTACCGCTCGCATAACTATTACGGACCACACCACCACGTTTCACCATACCGGCGATACTACCGATATTTTTATGACCTGCCAAACCTTTAATCGCAGGATTTATAAGACCTAGATTTTCAACTCTGCCTCCCTCGCCAATCTCGGAAAACAAACCGACATTGCCTAGCGTGCCGACACTTCGGTTTACAGTCAGGTGACTGATGGTGTGATTATTGCCGTTGAATACCCCATCAAATACCCTGCCTATAGGCTGCCAGCCTTTATCGTTTTGATTCGCGAAATTACCAACAGCTACTCTCCAATCCGGATTCAAAGCACCAGAACGATAACTCGCAGTATCGTCAAAGTCCAGGTTTTTAATCAACTCGTAACCGACGCAACCAGTGTCCGGACAACCAGTGGTATTCGGTTCGGCATCGGCACTTGCTCTATAGCCACTGCCGTCCAAAAGATAGCGCATTGCATTCAGATCTTCCAAAAACTCAATCTCTATCAAGCCGTCGTTATCGTCGTCTATGTCGTCGGCATTTGCAATCAAATCTCCGTCAATATCCGAAGCGATAGGCGATGCCGGAACAGTGACAATATCAGAGATGATAGACTCGCGATAACCTTGACCGTCGGTGTAGAAACCAATTATACGGTATTGATAATCTGTAGTTTCCGAAGGTACTGCATAGATCTGTCCGCTCCCCACCAAATCTATATCAACCCATCTGCCACTCAAAAATCGCCGTTGGAATTGCCACCCTTCACCACTTAGCATATTGCCGTCAACATCGCTTAGGTTCTCGCTCACCGTGATTGTGTTATTGCTCAGTGTCAGTGCGATATTGCCTGCTATCGGTCCGTTATTCACCTTGTTGATACGTACCAAGACCTCTCTCACAATGTACGCTTGACCTCCGATGCCGACTTCAAGTCTATACTTGACAAGACTATGATCGGCACCTTTAGACACTAAATCTGATTGAGGTCTTAACACAAGGTTCAAGCTATTCGCACCAGTAATATTGACGGTCGGTCCCGAGATTTTCGACCAGCTTATATCCGAACTACCGGCGTAGTCTCCGGTTATCGTAAAGGTGTCGCCTTCGTTGATATCGATTGCAGAGATATTGCTAAGGTTCAGGCTTTCGTATATCACATCAAAGTAATATTCCATTATCCGATTGTTTTGACGAACCTGCAATGTAATCACTTGTGTATCAGTGGTGCCCAAAATAATCGCACGCCCGTCGGCAGCAAGCGGGCATCGCACACCGTCGCAATAGAGCGTAGTCTCCAAACCGACACCAGTCGGTGTCGTGGCAAATGTGATTGGCAAGGACAATTGGTTGCCGTCTACATATAGCCTATATCTGTAGTTGTAGTTAAATCCATTCTCACCGAAGTCGGTACCTCCATTCAGGTCGGTTATTGCGGCATTCTCCACATCGATGCGATCGACCAGCAAGTTGTCCCATATTTGTTCGGCAAGGCTACCATCGGCAGCCCTCAATGTCGGATATTGCTCAGTTGTTCCGAAATCCCAATCGCTGGTCCTCCAGGTATAATAAATACCGGTTCTCGTAGTCACCCGTTGCAGGTGCGCCTCAGTTCTACCTCTAAGCGTAATGAAACGAGTATTGTTATACCAATAGCTGACACGAATTTCAGAGCCGACTCCTTGGCGGGTCAACTCTATTCCCAAATCCACCAGAGATTCAACTACCGCATAGCTATTCACTATATAGGATAGCGTGTTGATACCGACCAAACGCCCTCTACCATTGGTCTGAGAGCAGTTGTCCCATACTTTCAGATTGGCAACCGTATAACTGTCTCTAACTATGCTACTGCGCTGTTCTAAGCTCGTTTGTGTACCGATCAAACCACCGACACGCTGACAGGCTGTCACACTACCGACCGCGTAGCTGTTATAGACTCCTGCACCGTGTATATTTTCGCCGACCAAACCACCCACACTATGACTGCTCGCAGTCGCAGTCTCTCGCGCCCGTACGTCACCGTGTGCAAAACTATAACGAATCACTCCGATAAGACTACCATCGCCGTTATTTCTACCAACCAAACCACCAACTAAATTAGGTGCATTCTGAGCGGTGCTGCTGACCCCTTCTATGTCGGCATTGATTACACCGCTGTTCAAGATCACACCTTGGTTCTCGCCTGCTAAACCACCTATGAACTGACCAGCAGTCCTTGTCCCCCTAATCCTAACATTTCTCAGAATCAGATTTTGAACTGTACCGCTTTCTCTTATTGAATTGAATAAACCTAAATATGTTCGCTTGCGATTGTTGATTTGCAAATTGGATATCGTATGACCGTTGCCGTCAAATAGCGAGTTTAGGATGATAGGGAGCCAACCAGTATCCGATGCATCGTCAAAGTCATTCACAGCCCAAGTGATTTTATTGGAGATTGAGCTATAGCTCCGATCATCGTTGAAGTCCAGGTCTCGCACCAACTCATAGCCTCTGCAACCAGTGCTCGGACACCCTGCGGTAGTTGTCAATTCCATACCGTTGGGTAGTAGGAGCGTATAATAATCTCCGCTCTTACTACGGTTTATAGAATTGAGGTCCTCCAGTGTCTCTATTTCTATCAAGCCGTCGCCATCGGCATCGGCTAGGGTTCTATCAATATTGCTCAAATAATCTATTTCCAGCACATATTCAACGATACGCCCACCGTTATTAACAGATACGACAATCGCATCGTCAACCATAGGATCTAAGAGGATTGGTTCACTACTTGCACCATTGGCAACATTGATTCGCCTCCCATTATAGGCGATAGTAATCATCGCATTAGGATCCATCGCAGTGGGTCTCAAACGCAACGTTTTCGTCACCTCAAAATACGCATCGATCCGGTAACGCAACGTAGAGGCAACAAATAGCGGTGCCAACTGTACGCTTCCGATAACCTCCAGGTTACTCAAACCATAAGCCTGTGTCGTGAAGCAAGTCGGTTGCCCGGTGCCTCCACAAGCTCGATTATTTCTATCGGTGCCTCGCGCATATTTGAGTTGTGGATACTGTGCAGCGGTTCCAAAATCCCAGTTGTCAGATTTCCAATTCGCATAAATACCAGTCGCACGAATCGGCATTTGCAACTGCGCTGTGGTTTGACTGGTGCCACCGGCACTTGTAGTTTGACCACTAGTCTCTTTATCCCAATAGCTATCGGAGATACCACTTATACTAGAGCCAACCAAACCGCCGGCCTCGTCTGCATCGTTAACTTGTCCAATAGCATAGCTTGCACGAATCTTCCCATCTTGCCCGTTGCGCCCAACCAAACCACCAACCAAACGTTGCGCTGAGACGCTACCACTCGCATAGGTATTCAATAGTCTACCAAAATTCAAGCCCACCAAACCACCAATGTCGTTATCGCCCGACACCTCACCCAATGCATAGCTCGCCCAAACCTTCGCACGCAGGGCATTGTGACCGACCAGACCTCCGAGCGCGCTATCACCCGATACCAGCACACTCGCATAACTATTGATTATGAGCCCTTCACTCTCGGAAACTATGTGATTGACACCGACCAAACCACCGATATCGTTATCACCCGACACACGCCCAATCGCACTGCTGTTGAATATCCTACTGGTGTTGTCTCCGACCAAACCACCAATGCCGTCGCCGCCAGTAGCCGAGCCTAGAACTACGACATCGGCAAAACTCCCGTCAATCAAACCATCATTACCACCGACTAAACCACCGACACGGCTGTGACCCACAACCTCCCCAGCTATCCCGATATTGCGAACAGTGCCGGCGTTATTGCCCACCAAAGCACCGACACCTTCTCTACCGACTACCGACACATCCGATACGCTCAAATTGCGAACCTCGGCAACAGCAGGCAAATACGCAAATAACCCAACATTATCTTGCTGCGGTAAATCTATGCTCAAACCAGAAATCTCGTAGCCCAATGCTCGGTTGCCGTCAAATATCGCCGTGAAGCATTGCTTATTCGTGCGACCGCAATCATCGCTGCCTATGGGTTGCCAACTGCTGCCGGAAAGATCAATGCTTGATGCCAACTCGTAGCCGATACAACCGTTAGGCGCACAACCCACGGTAATCCTTTCGGTCGAAGTGGTCGCTCTATAACCGCTACCATCCGCTTGATAACGAATCGCATTCAGGTTGATGCGATTGTGGATTTCTATCAAACCATCGTCGTCCACATCCACATCGCTTATCGTTAAATAAGGGTGATGGGACACAGCAATGGTATAGACGATGCCTTCGCTGTTTTCAAGCCTAATCGTCGTACTGCCTCCTATGCGAGACGCATCTATACGTAGCGATGCCATGCCGCTTTGAACTTCCCCACGATCATTATTGTCTGTAAATAAGCGATACGGAGTCCCAGTATAAGTCGGTGTCGTGTGAAATTGCGTCTCACTGGCTTTGAGTATCAGCTTATAGTCATATATTATCGGGTTAAACGGCGGAATCAGTTGTAAAGCCTCGTCTGAGAATACCAAATCAGTTAACCCAGTATACTGTCGGGGTAACAACTCGCGACAAATTGGTAATCGGGACGACGTGTTGGTCGCAATGCGACAGGTCGCAGGCCTGTCGGGTGTCGCAGCAAAAGTCGCATATTTAAGTGTCGGGTATTGCTTATTGGTGCCGAAATGCCACACCAGAGGACTCCAGCTATTATAGATCTCGCTCGTCGGCGATTGCAGTTCAACGGTGGTTTTGCTCGTGCCACCAGCACTGGTCGTTTGACCGCTAGTCTCTTTATCCCAATAGCTCGCAAATACGCGCAGCAAACCAGTTTGTTGTTCGTTTGCCAAGCCTCTTCCGTTGATTGAATTATTTACACCGACCGCATAGCTATTCGTTATTGCCGAAGTGTCAGTGCCACCGACGATACCGACTAAACCACCGCCACCACGGCCTTCAATTGAAGCTGCCGCATAGCTATTGGCAACAGTCACCGCTTCCATATATCCAACCAAACCACCAGCGTTTACCCCGTCAACCGCACCTCCAGCATAACTCCAGCGAATATTGCCACCCAATAAACTTCCTGCTAAACCACCAACCTTGTCCTCAACCGCTCTTGCAAAAACATTCGCATAGCTATTGCTGATGCTACCTTGGTGGATGCCAACCAAACCACCGACTCGGCTACCTAAGGCAAGCACCGTGCCGCTCGCGTGGCTGTTGACAATCTCACTGCCACCCAAATCCTCGCCGACCAGTATACCGACATCGTTAGCCCCAATAACCTCCGCATCCACCATACCTAAACCTCTAATTGTCGCTGCCGAGATTACTCCGAACAGGCCAACATCATCGCTACTACGACGGCGGATCATCATCCCCGATATCGTGTAGCCGTCAGCAATGAAGTCAGCAGTGAACGGATCCTCAATATCGCCTATAGGATGCCACCCTTCGCCCTCAACCCACAACGGCATCGCATAAGCGGCATCCCTGTAGCTGTCGGCATCGGCAAAATCCAAATCTGAGACAAGTTCGTAGCCGTTGCATCCGCTATCTGGACAACCTCCGTCTATCTTGATCAAGGTCGTCGTCGTCTCTACTTCATAGCTATAGCCACTACCATCCAAACTATACCGTATCGCATCCAGTCGCTCCAGCGATTCGATCTCTATCAAACCATCGCCATCAACATCAACAAGGTTGTTGCCGTCACGACGGCTTGCAACTGGCAGACGTTCTACGACAATACGATATGCAAATTGGTAGCGATGCCCGCCTCGCACAGTCATACTAATCTCAGTCGCGGCATTGGGATTCAATTCCACCTCGGCAATGCCGCTATTCTCCAATAATATCGGCAAACCATCATTATCGGCAACGATTTCAATATCTGTCGCAAAACCTAAAGGATCAGTTGCAGTCGTCGCCAAGCGCACTCGCTCAGTGTCCGAATACACGATCAAATGATAGTCGCTTCTATCTCTATCAAAGCCTCCCGGCCACAACGCCAAATTATCCAACACCGATAGCTCTATGTTTATGTCGTCTTGATAGTCGGGTGGTCTCAAGTAAATCGTGTAGCTACGGGTCGTCTCAGTCGCATCCGAGCGTACTACTAAACTCACCGCATCAATATCAGTTCTGTCTATGTCTATCTCTGGGGTTCGAGTATGATCGGCAATCAACTGTTCGTCGTCGCCAACTATCAAGGTGACGGTGTCGGTATGGTAATAGGCAGTCGGTGTGGTATGGAACACGGTGCGCATCTCGGTTGCCTCTAAGTTATACGAATACACTTCAGAACTGAACTCCGGCACCAACCTTACACCATCGGGTAATTCCAGTGCAATCAATCCACTGCGGTTTTGACTCGGTAGCAATGTACCGCAATACGGTCGGTTTACCCTCTCCCTCGGCAAGCGGTCTAGGCAGACGATTGCACGGTCGGCTGCCGGCAACCCTCTAGAAACCCGCGTGTCGCAACTTTGCAGTTGTGCCGTGGTTGGCTCCACGCACCAACCGGCATCACTGCCGTGATGAAGCAACGTCGGATATTGGTCGGCTTTGCCGAAATCCCAACGCGCCGTCTCCCAGCGATAGTAGACGGTATTAGTGCTATTATTTTGGGCAGCACCAGATTGTAGCTCCATCGTCGTCTTCTCAATACCTCCGACACTGGTCGTGCCAGACCTGGCAGTATCGCTATCCCAGTAGCTGTTGGCAACGCTACCGCTACCATCTGTGTTAGATTTGACTAAAGGCCCATTTATCGTATAGCTGTTGACAATACGCCCTCCGTTATCATCGACTAAACCACCAAACGCATAACTACTATTTATAACTCCGGCATTGCTTTGAACCATGCCACCGACATCCGCATCATCGCCGGCAACGATCGATATCGTCGCAAAACTGCCGTCAATAACACCGCCCAAGCGGTTGTGATACACCAAACCTGCAACACCGCTTTGTCTCCTCGCAATCATTTTGCCATCGTTCACACTGCTATTAGCAACAGTGCCATGGTTCTCATAAACCAAACCACCTATCTTTGCTGCACCGGTACTGCGAATGTTGGCATTTTCAACCCGACCATTGAGAATCACACCGTAGTTGCTTACTGCCAAAGTGCCACCAATAGCCGAACTACCACCGCCTCTCAAAACTGGATCTATCAAGTGGATGTCTTCTAGTATTGCATTTGCACCTATAGTGTCAAACAACCCAAAGCGATTGCGATTGTCCTGTCTCAGACCCGATATCGTATAGCCGTTGCCTTTGAAATATGCGTTGAAGGTGCCTCGTATAGGTTGCCAATCTATTCCGGTCAAATCTATATCAGCAGTCAACTCATAGCCGCGACAACCAACACGACAGTATAAAAATCCACCGTCAAAAAAGCTTTCTGCGTAAAAACTGCCGTCTAAACCATAGCGTAGTGCACTCAACTGCTCAGGGGTTCCAATATCTATCAATCCGTCGTCGTCTTGGTCTATTGCGGTAAAATTGATTAGCTCAGAATAACGTTCAACGTTAAAGCGGTAGCGATACGAAGTGCGCACGCCTTCTCCTACCACTATATCTAGTATCGTCCTCTGTCTTGCAAAGCCTAATGCCAACGATGATGTTATTACACCATTCGTTGCCCTGCCAATCTCAACATCATTTCTGTAGACTACGATTGTAGCACTGGAATTGATTGCTTCGGCTATGAACGGCAAGCTCCGCTGCTCAGAACTGACGTTGATAGCGTAGTCAAATATCACAGCATCAAACGGTGTACTGATACCTGCCATGACATCCTCATCCAGCTTGAAGTCCCTGAGCAAGCCGCCTTGATACGGGAGTACGGTGTTGCAAAGGCTATCCGAAGAGCCACTCTGACATGCTTGCGAGTTATATTTGATCGCCGGATACTCACGATTGGTGCCGAAATCCCAATCGCCGGCATCCCAATCGGCAAAAATACCGGTCATCGTCGTTGCTTGCAATTTGGCGGTACTTTGAGCTTGTCCAACCGGCGAGGCGACTAATGCAATGTCGCTATCAAAATAACTGGCTGTTATGGTACTGTGGCTACCAGACACCAAACCTCCTTGCGACACACCGGCTCTCGTTGCCTGCAACTCAGCAAAACTGTTGCTGAGGTCTAAACCTGATGTGGCACCAAATGAATGTGCCATCATTGCGATCTCTGCGTCGGACAAAGCGGTAATCCTTCCTATTACACGACTATTTTTAAGCACTGAGCCAGAACCAGCAACTCCGACCAATCCACCAGCAACGCCTTCATTATCTGTCACATTCAGCGTCCCGATAAAGTAACTATTTGTTATACTGCCTTGCAAACGATTGACTAGACCGAATGCAGATTGACTTGCTTTGATGCGTCCGATGACATAGCTATTACTCAGCTTACAATCACCCAAACAACGGGAGGCAAGCCCAGCAACATCGCTACCGCTAATGTCCACACTCAATAAACCCAAGCGGTTTACAGAGGAGTTATTAACTATGTGGAAGAACGAGTGGTTCGGAAGGTCGGGATGATTATAGGTATCACCGACAGAAAATGAATTTCTCGTATGACCAGTAACCATGAGACCCGATATCGTATAACCATTGCCGTCAAACACCGCATTGTCTATGCCGAGCGCATCCCAGCCTCGTCCTGTCCAATGCAAAAGAAGGAAATTGGGTCGATTTGGGTTATCAATAGGCCATCGATAGCTTGTCCCATCGTTGAAATCCAAATCTCTCATCATTTCGTAGCCACGACATACCCCAATCGGACAGCCCTGTGTATTCAATGCACCATCGCGTGTTGACCTATGGCCTATCTCAGTGCCTGCCGGTGTACCGTCTCGTCTGAAATTGAAAATCAACATCGCAATGTCTTCTAAATAATTAATATCAACCAGACCATCGTGGTCTGCATCTATTGGTGCTTTTTGCGTATAATCCAGATACAGGGTATAACGCACCGTGTAGGTGCCGTTAACTTCAATGACCACTTCAGTAGTATCTCCGACAACCAGACTGATAACACCGCTAGGTTCACCGCTTTCAACCCCAGTGTATATTGGTGTTTGACTGTCATCAAGATAAACGCTATAGGTAGCAGTTGCTTCCATTGCCGTTGCCACTAGTTCTAACTCGGCTACATCGTTCTCTACGGCACCAAAATAGGGTCGGGTTTGCTGTACCGATACATCAAAGGGTGGGTTTAGTTGTGCGTGGCGGGCGACGAGCGAGCGTAGACCATAGCGCACATCCTCGCGAATTTGAGGTTCTATCAAGGCACCGCATTTCGGAGTGTCTGCGGTGTCGCAGGCATCGTTATCAGGTCCTGCACCATATTTGAGGATCGGGTATTGACTATCGTTGCCAAAATCCCAATCGGCCGGACTCCAAAGGTAATAGATATCGGCCGGACCGCGTAACTCCGGAGGAGCTAACTGCATTTGTCGTTCCGTTATACCGACTACATTCGCTCGCAATGCTTGCGGCGTGCCGGTACCGTCGGTATCGGTATTCCAATAACTCGGCACTTCAATGCGCGGATCGGCATTGAACTGCGGTACACGACCATAAAAACCCCCATCAGTCATACCAGTTGAATAATTGGCATTGAGTATCTGGCCATTAAATATTGGTAAAGCTATAAATCCACCATTGCCACTGCCGTTTTGTGTGTCACCTCCGCTCACATTACTCCACGCATAGTTATTGCTAAAATTAAATCTATTTTCCGCTCTACCTACAAATCCGCCGATAACATCGGCATCGTTGCCGACTCCAGCGACCGACCCGACCGCAAAACTGTTTTGTATGATACAGCCATCGCAGCTGCCAACCATGCCACCAGCATTGCGGCCAGTTACCGATACCTCAACATTGGTGTGACTATTGATAATGATGCCACCACCGATGCTATAACCTGCCAAACCACCAACATTGCCGAGTGCCGATACCGTGCCGGTCGTATGGCTATTGTTGATTGTGCCAAGATGCTCTCCGACCAAAATACCGACATTATTGCCACCCTCTATCTTGGCTCCCGACAAACCCAGATTGCGTACGATGCCGCCGTTTCCTATGCTACCGAATAAACCTTGACTCGTGGCAGTCGTATTGATTCGCAGATTGGATATCACATAGCCTTCACCATCAAAGGTACCGGTGAATGGGGCTTGTTGCGTGCCTATCGGTGTCCAACCAAGGTCGCCAATATCGCCGAAGTCCTCCACCGTCCAGGCGCGGTTTATCTCACCTGTAGCATAGCTGTTTGGGTCATTAAAATCCAAATGTCTGGTCAATCTATAGTTGAGGTTTGGGGCCTCGCGTATTGCATCAAGGTCGTCGAGTGTATTCACCTCAGCTACATCATCCTCCTCTCCAGTGAATTGGTAAGAAAGCGATAAGTGATACCAATCCACACCGCCGGGGTCTCCTTCGCCACCAGGGGTTATCACCTCTACTGCAACATAGGTCGCATCGTTTGCATTCAGTTCAATTTCTGCGCTAGTCGCTCTACCAATCATCCGACGACTGCGACCACGCTCTTCCTGTCTTTCGTCAAAGTAGATAAACGTAATTTGCGCATTGGGGTTTGCAGACACCGCAACCAGTTGTGTTACTGGGGTGAGGTTTTCGATTACGCCAGTATGGCTACGATAGCGCGGGTCAAAAACAAAAGGCGAAGCAAATTGACCTTTGTCTTCGCTGGTGCGTAATTCGCTCAATGCTTGGCGCGGTATCACATTGCCACACACCGGCAAACCATCACCATCGCAAGCTCGCATCACCCCAGTGCCTGTAGATTGGACATATCTTAACACCGGGTATTGGGTGACATCGCCAAAATCCCAATCATCGTCGCTCCAGTCGTAATAAACATCGCTTGCACTTCTTGATTGGGCTCTACCAGACTGCAATTCGGCAGTGGTGAACGCAAAGGAATTTTTGATTTCCGGTGTTGGTTCGTTTAATACTAAATTAGCCACCAAAGGCAATGATGATATATCCGAGTTCGCATAGCTATTCTCTAGTACTCCTATGCTACTGAACCCACCTAGCATGCTACCACCACGATCAACCCTACTAATGCTGTAGATATTTGTGAACTGAGTACCAGTATTGAACCCACCTATTCCTCCTGTGGATTGGCGATCACCTGCCAAAACCCAAGCTGTGCTATATATGTTTTTATAAACCCCCGACAAATTACTCCCAACTAATCCACCAACACTTCCACTCCCCGAAACAAAATTATCTGCATAACTATTATAAACAGAGGCTTGGCCCTGCGTCCTACCAATCAAGCCACCAGTAAGACTAGACCGGCTGATTACACCTGCTACATAACTGTTGCCTATTTCACCTTGATGTAAGCCGACCAAACCACCTGCTAAATTTTTCCATATCTCAATAGTACATACTGCATGGCTATTATAGATTGCACCATCTTCCGTGTTCCAACCGACCAAACCGCCGACGATACCAATCGAGAAACCAGGCGCAGTTCCCATCCCGCTACGGATCTCGCCATGAGCATAGCTACCGATGACCGTGCCACTATTCTTGCCTACCAACCCGCCAACACTGTTTTGATTGTTAACGTCATTGAAGTCTTCTATGTTAATGACATTACGATCTACTATCTCTATATCCAACAAACCTAGATTACGAATCACTCCGGTCGTGCCGACAACCCCGAATAAGCCTTTGTGCGTCCTCAGGTCGCGGTTGTTGATTTGCAAATTGGATATCGTATGACCGTTGCCGTCAAAAGTACCAGTAAAGCAGCTACTTTCGGCATCCCCACAATCGTTATTAACGGCATTCCCTATCGGTTGCCAGCCGAGGTCGGCAGCATCGCGATAATTGCTCACCGTCCAAGTAGCTCTGAAAGCCACACTGTCATAACTGGCATCGTCTTCAAAATCCAGGTCGCGAGTTAATATATAATCGGCATCCGGATGGTCGCGCACCGCATTGAGATCTTCCAAAGAGTCTATATGCATTCCGAAACGGTATTGCAAATACAGCGGATATTCTACGGTCGGGCCGTCGGTGGGTTTTATTGCCAGAACGACATAATTAATTGTGTCTCGCTGTAGCGGTATACGCGCACTGATATCACCGCTACTGAGTGTATTACCTAGCTGCGTTCTGCCGTTGCCATCAATGACATAGATCCTAATCTCGGCGGCAGAATCCATTGTGATCGGCCTTAAGCGGATTGTATCGCTAAGCGAAAGTACGGTGCCTGAATAACTACCATAGCCGGCCTCAAACGGCGGAGACAATTCTCCATTTATCAGGATTAAGTCCCGTATAAAGCCGGAGCGAAGTTGCGGAGCTATTAGACTACCACACGACGGCAAATTATCGCTACCACAAGTCCGCAAACCACTGCCGTCCGGATTTTGGCCATACTTGAGGGTCGGATATTGCATACTATTGCCGAAATCCCAGTTGTCCTCACTCCATTGAATGTAGATGCCAGTTGCGCTGGTTGGCGATTGCAGGGCAACCGTGGTTTTGCTCGTGCCGACAGCACTGGTGGTTTGACCACTCGTTTCAATATCCCAATAGCTGTCGCGAACGGTGCCTGACCCTTCTCCCACTAAACCACCCTGTGAGGCACCGCCTCCCGATACATTGCCGACTGCATAGCTATAGCTGATTTTATCGGCAGCGAATGTTTTACCGACCAAACCGCCGCTGTTAACTGCTCCGTTAGCGATAACCGAAGCCGTCGCATAGCTGTTTTCAATTTCGGCATTAGCATGCTTTATGCCGGCAAAACCGCCTACCGACTCAAGCGTATTATTATTGTTGTCGTTGACTACGCTAGTACTCACATTGCCATCCGCATAACTATTGGAAATCACACCCTCTCGATGTACACCGACGAAACCACCCAGCATGCGCTCAGCGGAGACTTCAGCGATTGCATAACTGTTGACAATGGTGGCATCGCTACGACCGACCAAACCGCCAACACCGTTCTCACCCGTGACATGAACGACCGCATGGCTGTTGGCAATCCAGCCCTCAAGGTGATTGCCCACCAAACCACCCACCATACCATCGGTTGCGGTGACTTCGCCTAGTGCATCACTGTTGATGATGGTTCCCCGATTGACACCAGTCAGCGCACCGACTCCGGTTTTGCCTGCTATTTTTACGCCGATCAAACCAAGCTCGCGTAGCAGACTGGTTCGCCCTAGATGACCGAACAAACCTTGATCATCGGCACTATCTCTGTTTATTTGCAAATTGGAGATTACGAAACCATTACCATAAAAGGTGCCGGTAAACGGATTATCTCTATCACCTATAGGCAGCCAACCCTTGTCCCTTCTGTCGCTAAAATCATCTACCGTCCATACAGCTTTATTTGTCGCCACATCGTCGTAGCTCGCGTCGTTTAAGAAATCCAGATTTCCGGCTAAACTGTAAATGCCGTCGAGCTGATTACGTATTGCATCGAGATCTTCCAGAGACGCTATAGATACTATGGGTTGCGGTTGGTATCGTAGATACAGTGGATATTCCACGGTTGGTTCACCGACGATACTCGGGTTTATTTCAACGACCAGGTGATTGATCGTATTCTGCTTCAACGAAACCGGCACACTGATATCACCACTGCCGAGTACTTCGCCCAGTTGCGTTCTGCCGGCATCGTCGGCCAGATAAACCTTAATAGTAGCATCGGCATCAAACGCAATCGGAATCAAGCGAATCGTTTCACCCTCGGCAACGCGCGCAGTGCCGAAATAACTGTCGGCATTTGCTCGCGTTTTATCGTTGAAACTCGGCATCAATTTGCCACTTGCCAGAACCAAATCCTTTAGTCCGTAGCGAATCTGTGGTGCGATTAAATCGCCGCAGTTTGGCAAACCGGCAGCGTCGCAAATCCGGCGACCTTGACTGTCGGGATTCTGGGCGTATTTGAGGATCGGGTATTGGGTGGCATTTCCGAAATCCCAGTTGGTTTCACTCCAGTTGTAATACGCAACACTAGAATCGGTGGTTTGTGCAATACCTGCTTGTAGTTGTGCTGTAGTGCGAGACGTGCCTCGCACACCTCTGGTTTGACCGCTGGTTTCAATATTCCAGTAGCTGTCGATAACGGTGGCATTTGTTTGTTTTCCTGCAAAACCACCCGTTGACGATATATTTTCAGGATTCTCTACTCTGCCGATTGCATAGCTATAGCTAATTTTTTCCCTGCCACGTAGTTCACCAATGAAACCACCCACGTTAGGTACACCACCACCGATACCTAAAATTGAACCGGTGGCATAGCTGTTTATAATTGAGCTATTTGGATTGTTTTGACCTACAAAGCCGCCCACCAAACCTATATTCGCATCGCTGTTGCTGGTGATATTAACGTTCGCATAACTATTTAGAATGTTTCCCCTAAATGTACCAACAAGACCACCCAAAATATGCTCAGCCGAAATGGTGCCGACCGCATGACTATTAATGATGTTGCCTCTAAAATTGAAACCGACTAATCCTCCGCTATGTTCTGAACTCGTAATATCAACAGCAGCGTAGCTGTTGGCAATCAAACCACTATCGTTGTACCCTACCAAACCACTGATGTAAATGCTTCCGGAGATTTCTCCGACTGCATAGCTACCGACGATGGTGCCATAATTAAACCCGACTAATAAACCACTGATATATGCAAACGTGCTGTCCGCTGACACCGAAATTTTACCGCGAACAAAGCTGTCGATAATGGTTCCTCTGTTGGCAGCCGTCAGTCCACCGCCCCATATTTCGGTTTCTATTATTTGGTTTTTTATTTCTATGTTGTGCAAACCCAAGCTACCTACGACACCGCGATTAGCGATAACACCAAAAAGCCCCTGATAGTTCACGGTTCCTCTTTTGGCAGTAGCTCCTCTATTGATCTGCAAGTTGGATATCGTATAACCATCACCGTCGAGGGTGCCAGTGAAAGGGTTATTTTGATCACCTATGGGCATCCAACCAGTGTCATTTTGATCGTTAAAATCGTTCACCGTCCATTCATCTTTATTCGCTATTGGGTTGCGATAGCTTGCGTCGTCGTTAAAATTCAAATTTCTGGTCAATCTATACTTGCCGTTCAGATCGTAGCGTATTGCATCAAGGTCTTCCAAATAGTTAATGCTTGTCGTCGATGGCAATGGACGATATAGGTTCAGTGTATAGCCGAACGCAGAAATTCCGGATATGCTGGGGTCAACCTCGATGACGATGCGGTTGGAGCCGTGGACCAAAACGATAGAGTCGGAGGACTCACCACTTATCAGCGTAGAAATTGGTTGTGTCCGATCGTCGCCGAGGTAGATTCTGACGATGCCATCGGCACCTCGGGTTGTAGGAATCAGTCGTACGATGCCGGTATCGCTCGTCGTGCCGGAGTGTCTTGGAAAGTCAGGGTCAAAAGCCGGAACTAGATTCGCTCCGATCAGCTCAAGGTCGCTCAAACCGTAGCGTTGATGGGGCGATATCAAGCTGCCACAGGCCGGTGTAACCTCAGTGTCGCACGCATCTCCATTAGGTCCCATGGCATATCTAAGTATTGGGTATTCGCTATTGGTGCCGAAATACCAGCTGTCTTCACTCCATCCGCTGTAGATGCCACTCGCATCAGTCGGCGATTGCAGGGCGACCGTGTTTGTGCTCGTGCCGGCAGCACTTACCGTTATACCACCAGTGTCGCTGTTCCAATAACTACCACGAGCGGTGTTCGATGCGCCGATACCTATTAAACCGCCTAGGTTTGTCCCGCTGCCTGATACATTTCCGATTGAATAACTATTGCTAATCTCCCCACCACCGGATGCGTTACCAGCAAACCCGCCTATTCCACTTGCGTTGCCCCCGACAACTGAACCCGTCGCATAACTGTCGCTAATTTCAGCATTGGCCCCCTTAAAGCCCACAAAACCTCCTATGCGTCTATTACCAATACCAGGAATAGCGAATACATCACCAGTTGCATAGCCATTGAAGATTTGACCCGCTAGGTGTGCGCCGACCAAACCGCCGGAATTGTTTCGACCCATAACGGTGCCGGTCGCATAACTATTGATAATCTTGGGAAAGAATGGTCCGTAGTGGTTGACCATACCGACTAGTCCCCCGGCTGCACTCTCGGCAGTGCTTCCATCGATGCCCCGGCCTACGATATCAACAGCTGCGTGGCTATTGATAATAGAACCTGTATAGTGCAAACCAACCAAGCCGCCTACATTACCAATTCCTTCAATCGTGCCGGTCGCATAGCTGCCGATAACGGTGCCTCGGTTTATGCTGACCAATGCACCGAGGTTTCTTTCGCTTTGTATTTTTACGTTGACCAAACCAAGCTCGCGCACGATACCGGCACCACCAATCTCTTCAAATAGACCTTGCCCGTTAGTCGTTCTTTTAATCTGCAAATTGGATATTACAAAACCGTTGCCGTCAAACAATCCGGTGAACGGCGTTGTTGCGTCGCCTATGGCTGACCAGCCGCTATCTCTGGTATCTCCAAAATCGGCCGTCCATCTGTCTTTGTTGGATATTGTGCGATAGCTCGCATCATCTAGAAAATCTAGATCTCTGGTTAATCTGTAATTTCTACTTAGGTTGTTGCGTATTGCATCGAGGTCTTCCAAATAATCGATCTCGGTTATCTGGGCTGGATAATCCAGATAAAAGTGATATCTGCGTTTCTTTAGCGAAGGATCCGAGAAGGTGGTCTCCACGACAATGTGGTTGACACCTGCGCTCAGCGTCATTTCTCTACTCGATCCGTCGGCACTAAACTCGACACCTGCTTGTGTCTCGTCGCTACCGACAACCCTAAAGACACGGAATCGCGCAGCCGCATCGTCCGACCTCACAATCAAACGAATCGTCTCGCCGGGATCAACACCAATAATTTTAGAACCACGGTAATTGATTCTGCCGTCAAGGATTAGAGGAGGAATAATCTCACCACGCGATAACCTGAATTCTTTGATATCAAAACGTCGCTTCGGCGATATCGGGCTACCGCAGACTGGTAGACCAGCACCATCGCAAGCATTGCCAACAGAATTTTGGGCATACTTGAGCCGTGGGTATTGCTTTGAGGTGCCGAAATCCCAGTTGGTTTCACTCCATTGACTGTAGATGCCGGCATCTTCGGTCGGTGATTGTAGTTCTACCGTCGTTTGACTACTACCGGCAGCACTTATGTTCAAACCACTGGTGTCGCTATCCCAATAACTGGCACGGACGGTGTTTGAGTCTCCGCTTCCTATTAGACCACCTACATTTGCCCCACTTCCCGATACACTTCCGGTCGCATAACTATAGCTGATTTCTGCAACACCAATGGCTTCACCAGCAAAACCGCCTACTCTATTTGCACCAGCGACCGAACCCGTTGCATAGCTGTTGCTAATTATCGCAGGTGCCCCACTATCACCAACAAAACCACCTACCCATTGATTAAAACCAGTAACATTGCCAGTCGCATAGCTGTTGGAGATTCTACCTTCAAGATGTACGCCGATCAATCCACCAAGACTAGCAACCCCATCCACATCTCCCGTCGCATAGCTGTTGATGATGTTGTCATGTTCACGATTGGTAAAACCGATTAATCCTCCGATAGCATTAATATTTGTGCCAACAACATTAACAGCAGCGTAGCTGTTGATAATCCAAGATGTATTTGATGATCCCGACAGGGCTCCACGGCCCACCAAACCACCGATATTAGATAAACCTCCCTCAACTCTACCAGTTGCATAGCTACCGATGATGGTACCTCCGTTTACGCCGGCCAGCGCACCGACATTGCTTCTACCTCTTACGGAGACATCGCTCAAACCAAGATCGCGTACGACACCGCTACCTTCTGTATACATAGAATCCACTTCGCCTGAGTGAAAGATATGGCCGAACAAACCTTGATTTCTGGAACCTGCTCTATTTATACGAAGGTTGGATATCACAAAACCATTACCGTCAAAAACACCGCTGAAGCATCTACTAGCCGGATTGTCACACTGGCCATCAACGTTAGTTCCTATAGGTATCCAGCCGGTGGCACCAGAGCCCCTTAGAGTCCAGGCATCATTCACCGTTCCCGAGCGATAGCTTCTGGGATCGTTGAAATCTAGGTCTCTCATTAGGCAATATCTGTCGGAAACATTGTTGCGTATCTCATCGAGATCTTCCAAGTAGTTGATTTCCGTGTAAGCACTTAACTCGGAACACTCCCTGGTATCGGGGATAACATTGATAGTCGCAGTCAGCGTGATCGAACGACGCACCGTTTTGCTACCTTGCACTTCTATCACTAGGCGACGTACGGATCCATGAGATCTGAATGCAAACCCCATACTCGGCTCGCCGCTGGCAAGACCAGATTGCAATAGTATGCCGTTTGCATCGTAGATATTAATCACGGCATCGTTTTCAAAGGCGATAGGAATCAGACGAATAGCGGCAGGCAAGGGGGCCAATATCTCACCCGAATAATCACCACCGATGAACGGCGGCGACAGCGTGCCACCAATCGCAATTAGATCTCTCAAGCCTTCGCGAAATGCTGACGAGATGATCGCGCCACATTCGGGCACGCTTGGTGCATCACAAGTCGGTTGACCATTGGCATTGGGGTGTGTGGTATATTTAAGGACTGGGTATTCACTAGCAGTGCCGAAATCCCAACGCTCAGGGTTCCAACCAAAATAAACTCCGTCGGTATCCGATAACTGCGCAATACCTTGCTTCATTTCATTCGTCTGTTTGCCGATACCACCTTTGGTGCTAGAGGGTTGCCTGACGATTTCGATGTTCCAGTAGCTCGATTCAACGGTAGAGGATCGCACTGAACCAATCAATCCTCCGATCATCGATGATGTCGTATTGCCAATAACCTCTGCAACCGCATAGCTATTGCTAACGACACTGTCCTGTATAGAACCGAGCAAGCCACCAACAAAGGAATGACTCTCACCGATTGTGTCTGCCGTATGTACGACTGAACCTGCCGCATAGCTATTGGTGATTTGACTCCCACTTGATAATGCACCCACTAGTGCTCCTACACGACGATTGGCACCGCTCGCAGTAACATCAACCATCGCATAACTGTTGATGACCCTAGAGTTAAGCATCTGTCCGACCAACCCACCGCTGTTGCTAGCACGGCTCCTCATCTTACCGACCGCATAACTATTGATAATCAGCGCATTGTCCGACATGTCTGCGACCAAGATGCCAGAGACGGTGCCCGCGTCTCCGGAATGGACAATGTTTGCGTCTTCTATACCCAGATTTTGTATCGTTGCGCTATCGCCGCTCAACATTTCAAACAGAGCGACCTTTGTGCTGGTACTATTGATTTGCAAATTGCGGAGGGTATAGCCATTGCCTTCAAAAGTGCCGGTAAAAGCACCTACTATTGGTTGCCAACCGGTCATGTTGCTCATGTTGAAATCGGATACCGTCCATTTGGCTTTGTTCACCGTCGGATTGCGATAGCTTTCGTTGTCGTTAAAATCCAAATCTCCGGTGAGTTCGTAACCAAAGCAAGTGTTGGGACACCCTCCGTTTATCGACGGTTGATCAGCCTCTGCTCTATAAGCATTGCCGTCCAGTTGATGTCTGAGATTGTTTAGATCCTCTAAATGATAGATGTCTATCAGACCGTCGCGATCTTTATCTGCCATCGGCATCGTTGCCTCCGATGTCAGGTCGTTTTCATAACCCTGCTTGTCCAGATAAGATATTTGTAAGCGGTAGCGAGCATGGATTACGTCATGCGCGCCGATATCAAACATAGCATCGTTTGCGCCGTGTATGTCTATCCAACGATCTGCCTGATCGCTTTCGTTATATTGCCATTGATACACCAGACCCTTATCGGCATCGCTTGCCACCTCGCCGTCCGGATCTGTGGCAATAGCCACAGCATCGTTTGAGCGAAGTATTGAAGTGTCGCCTATAAATGTCGGGGGGGCTAGCACGGCAGTACCGTTGTTTTGCTTAATGATTGCCACTTCTTCGGAGGCTACGCCAGTGTTGCCGAAGTTATCGCTTATCGTCACACTCAATGTTAGTTCAGCGGCAGTTTGTGCCTGCGGTACGATATCACCGGGTATCCTTATACGGAAGTTGGGCTGATCTACGGTGATACCTTCATATAGGCCGTCCATCAACAACAGATTCCTCGTAGTCTGTCTCCAAGTGTAAGATAAGGGGACTATATCTGCTGTGTTGTTTGCTACATTCAAGTCCAAGATTTCACCTTCGCTTACTTGCTTGTCTCTAGCGTCTACCGTCACATTGGCATTGAGACTACGAATGATTCGCACACGATAATTTCGGGAAACGATGAGTTCAGTCGGAGTGGGGGCAACATTGAGACTGATCGGTATGTTGTTATTGCTACCAGTAATCCTTATTGCATTGACCCCACCACCGACTTTTGAGACGACGAATTCTGCATCGCTATCACTCGCCGCAATATTCAAGCTGATATTGGTCGGGGTGCTGCCTACCACAACATAGTAATTGCGAATCTCCGCATCAAAATTGGGAACCAATGTGAAGCCATTGACTGCTATGCTACTGATACGAATGGATGCAGCAACCCTGTCGAAGAAGTCTCTAATGAGCGGATATTCGGTGCTGGAACCAAACTCCCAATCGGCACTACGCCACTGGAAAAAAACATCAAGGTCAGTCGCTCCGGGCGCAGTAGCAGCTTGGAGATCGGCAAAACCAATGCCACCATCGCTGGATCCGATACCAGTTGCGCTAGTATCCCAATAGCTGTCTGCAACCTGGCTGTTGCTGATAAAAATTCCAGCTCTACTCGCATGGTTGTAGCCGATTAAACCACCGACATCGCTACCGCTTGCCGACACCTGCCCGACCGCATAGGTGATTGAAACATTGCCGTTATTCTCGCCAATCAATCCACCGACCCTATTAACACCCTGTACCGGACTTCGGGCATAGCAGACACTGACTTGACCTCCGGATTTTATGCCGATCAAACCACCGATTTTATCCACACCAGATACCTGCCGGTTCATCGCATAGCTTTTGCGGATCATTGAGTTGTCGGCTCTGCCAACCAAACCACCGACACCGTCCACGTTGTTATCTATGTCGGGGTCGGTGCTGTTGTCTCCTATCACCGAACCCGTTGCATAGCAGAGCGAAAGATTGCTTTGATAGAGATAACCGACCAAACCACCGACGTTATATGCAGTGCCGCGCACATTGCCACTCGCATCACTGTCGTTAAGCTCTGTGTCCTCGGCACTGCCGACTAAACCTCCAATATTGTAAGTACCGATTACATTACCACTCGCACTATTGCGTTCAATCACGGTGTTACCTTCGGCACTGCCGACCAAACCACCGACGTTATATGCAGTGCCGCGCACATTGCCACTCACATCACTGTCGTTAAGCTCAGTGTCTTCGGCACTGCCGACCAAGCCACCAACCTCGTAAGCACCTGCTACATTGCCACTCGCACTATTGTTGCTGAGCATGCTACTGTCGCTAAACCCGACTAGACCGCCCGCTTTCGTAGCCTCACCAATCACACTACTCCCTGAATGGCTAGCAGTGATTTCGCTGTTTTCTATAATACCAACCAAACCACCGACATGCTCGGCGTTGCTACCCGTCGCCGCAACTGAAACGGTTGCGGTGCTGCCGGTGACCCGAGATCCGATACTATGACCGACCAAACCGCCTACATTCGCATTGCCACTGACACGACCACTCGCAGAACTACTGACGATTACACCGGCAACCGTGTCACCCAATAAACCAACCAAACCACCTATGCTTCGGTCACCACCGACCATGATATTAGTCGTTACGCCGTTGTTAATACCACTGCCTGTATAAAAGCCCACCAAACCACCAACGCGATTAGTGCCGGAAATCACCGCACCGTCCACCATACCGTCGGTGACCACAGCGGTACTATAACCAACCAAACCACCTATATAACTGACACCTGAAACATCACCACTTGCACTACTATTTGCAATTACCATACGGCTGTAACCGACCAAACCACCCACATAGTCACCACCGATAACATTACCACTTGCCGAACTATCAGCAATGCGGATTTGCATACCAAGGTCTATCGCTACTTCGGGCAACGGACATCTACGGCTACCGGTGTTGCGTAGACATGCATAACCGACTAGACCTCCAGCATAGTCGCTGGAAACTATCACATCAACATCGGCTCGGCTACCGAGGATAGAACCCGTAGTGTAACCCACCAAACCACCGGCATAAACATCGCCACGTAGGTTACCTCTGGTTTCGTTACCTCCAAGTATACGACCAGAATTAAACCCGACCAGACCACCGACTTGACTCGCGCCTAGCGTGTCGGAAAAAGTAAAATTATCGGCTACATCGCCGTCATTATCGCCGATCAAACCACCGACGATATTGCCGTCTTGCACAACCGCCTCAATTTTATCCGCCTCCGCACATCTAATCGATCGCAGATCATTGCGACAACGTCTTTCGACAATACCTCCGTTGACTACATCCAACTGTATCGTGTTGTTGACCACAGCACCTCTGTTGACACCGACCAAGCCACCGACAACGCCGACAGTGCCAACCACGCGCCCACGCGCGACATTGATATTACCGACTATACCTTCGTTGACCGCAACCAAACTACCAACCTGTGATTTGCCTGTAACGCTGACTTGCGCTAATTCCATAGCGTTGATCTTTGCCGACATCGCAGTGTTTCTGAACAAAGCAACATTATTTAAGGGACGGTTGATATACAAGTTGGAAATCGTCAAATTGTTGCCTTCAAAATAGCCGGAAAAAGCATCCGAACTTGTGCCGATCGGTTGCCAACCCAAACCTTCAGTCCATTCCCGATTTATAATCCCTGAACGATAGCTGTTCGGATCGTTGAAGTTTAAACTTCTTTTTAGCTCGTAACCTCTGCAAACGCCACCATCGTCACCGTCTTCGTCACAACCTCCAGTGAGTAGCGGTGCTACACGACCCGTCCTTTGTCCGCGACCGTCCAAGGAATGTCGGATATCGTCCAAGTCCTCCAAATAGCAAATTTCTATCAAGCCGTCGTCGTCTTCATCAACATCAAAAGTGTAATCGCAATTGGGTTCTACGATGGCAACCGACGCGGTAGTCGGAGTGCCTAAATAATAGATTTGCCCTCCCATTGCCGAAGCGATGCTCAAATCAACTCTGCCGAACACTGAAGTGTCACCGAAGTCAACCCGATTGGTAGGGATTGTTTGCGTGATTCGGGTGCTGCCGGCAGAAATGACGACCGTCTTGAAACCTTCTTGCCGCAAGTCTATAAAATCTTTACCTTCTATCTCAGTGCTTTCGGCAATCTCCAAAGTGACTGATGTGTTGCGACCTACTACTCCGTTAATCTCTATTGCGTATTCTATAGGTTGACCTTTGATGACCTCAGTGGGAGCGTCAATCGATACTCTAGGATCGTCGTTGCTAACCGCCAGCACAACATCGTGCATAATACTCAAGGTGTAAGCGTCGAGCGAAGGGATAATTGCCACGCGGATACCAAGCGCGGTGTCAAGTTGATTGTTATCAATGGTGGGAACCGTGAACGGCAGACTCAACGAGGTTCTTGTGCTAGAAACATTATTGAACGTAACTGTGTGTTCCATCGCTTCATAAATCGGCGGTATGAAATCGCCACCCGGCATATCGGAGACCCTAATTTTTACGACGCTGCGCGTCGTTGGTAAAGGTCTAGGAGTAGTATACTCAGTAGATGCGAAGCCTTCCAAAAATACCGTAAACCTCGCCATATCACCTTCGATTATTCGCGGCTGATCTGCGATGATCCGTGCGCGTGTTAAATCATTTTGCTGGGCAAATACTTGACCGGCTAGTAGTACAAGCGAAGCAGTGATGAGCCAAAGAAATACATGAACTTTCTTCATAGTAAGGAGTAGTTTACAAGTATTCTAACATAAGGTTGTTGAAGAAGTATTTCATTGTACGAGGCGATGATATATTGGACAAATGGGGGTAAACTAACAACAGCCCTATATCGCAACCACCCCGTCAGATAGAACCGCCGTTTGTTGCCATTGCAACAAACGGCGTAACATTGTTCAGAACCTTAACGTGAGTATGTAGGTCGGACAAGCTAAGGCTTGTCCTAAATGGTGGGTACGCAAAAAACCACCCCGTCAGGCTAAGGCCTGCCACCCCTCCAAAGGAGGGGAATGGTTCGCTCCAGAAAGTGATTTGCCGACGCATTGTATAATAACAATACATGGAACATCATGCCTTTACACTTATTATTCCTTTTTTGATATTCACCGGTGCGGCGATGATGGCAACTTTTGCCTTATATGCAAGGCAGGCGATGTTGGTTGCTTATATCATTCTTGGATTATTGCTCGGACCTGCAGTATTTAATGTAGTGGACGGCGGCGAGGAAGCGATGCACATCGCATCAGATATAGGCATTGTTTTGTTGCTTTTTTTGCTGGGCTTGGATCTGTCTCCTATTAAATTGATAAAAGTCGTGCGGGCAATCGTAACTCCTACGCTGGCAAGTTGTTTGGTGTTTTCTTTACCCGGTATCGCAATTGGTTATATACTTGGTTTTGATGCAGTATCTATCATGATCTTGGCTATTGCTATGATGTTCTCCAGCACTATCATTGGAATTAAGCTATTACCTACGACGGTGTTGCACCACAAACCCACCGGCGAAATCATTATCAGTATATTGTTGTTGCAGGATATGATTGCAATTCTAATCATACTCGGTTTGGGATTGTTTTATAGCAGCGGCACTGATTTCAATATATCGGTACCTTTTATTAAGCTATCGCTGCTCCCAGTGATGGTCGGTCTTGCTTATCTGCTACAAAAATATCTGCTCGTTGGCCTGTTGATGCGCTTTGACAAAATCAAAGAATATGTTTTCTTATTGATGATAGGCTGGTGTTTCGGCATCGCACAAATTACCGCATGGTTAGGCTTGTCGTATGAAATCGGCGCGTTCATTGCTGGAGTATTAATGGCTACTCATCCGATTGCAATCTATGTGGCAGACTCCTTAAAGCCATTGCGAGACTTTTTTATGGTTATTTTCTTCTTCACGCTGGGTAGTAGCATCGCACCAGGGTCAGTCAGCAAGATATGGCTACCTGCCTTGATATTAGCTGGTGTGCTACTGATATTAAAACCGTTGGTTTTTGAGTGGTTGCTCAGTCGCGCCGGTGAGGAAAAAGCAAGGGCGCGCGAGGTCGGGTTCAGGTTGGGACAAGGCAGCGAATTCTCACTGTTGATTATCGCACTCGCAGTGCAACTCAGTATTGCCGAGAAACTTGCAATAGACCTGATTAAAACGACTATGCTAATAACGTTTATGGTGTCGCCTTATTTGATTATCGCAAAATACCCTACTCCGGTTGCAGTAGACGATCGTTTGCGCCGCGACTAACTTAGCGGCGATGCCCCAATAAAAATGCTTTAACACGCAGACCACTGTCCATCGCCGCATCCTCATCGTAACGCAAGGTGTGACCGTAATAAGTGCCGTTCGCCGATGGCACATCAAAACTATGATACGCGTTGGGATAAACGACGATATCAAGGTTGTAGTCGTTGGTCTCAGTAATTACCATTTGTCTGCAATAATCGGCAGGAGTCCAATCGTCACGCCCGCCTATCAAAATCAAGGTATCGCTCAACAACGAAGGTATACGATTATAGCAATACGGATAAAATGCAATCACTCCGCCGAACCGACGAAATAACGGGCGCGGGTAATGATGTGTCAATAAAGCGGTCGTCCCCCCATGCGACATACCCATCAAAAAGATATTGTCGTGGTCAAACTCGTTTGAGGCCAAGATATAGCTTAGGATACTCTCAATATCCGCCAACCGTTCAAACGGAGAAATCTTGAGTGTATCATCGCAGATGTTGCCGTCGCCACGCGGACTGAAACTATCGGCTTTGACCAAAGCATAACCCCAAGACTGCATCCGTTTAATCCATAAACGCTTGCGCGACGCAACGATACCGCTACAACCGTGCATATCTATCACTACCGGATACGGCGGATCAATCAATGGATGGTAGACGTTTATTTTAAGTTGTAGCGGTTTTCTGTTTGCGTCCATAGAAGTCAGGTCTATGGTGGTGGAACCTGAAGTGGCACAGCCACAAAGCAATACCGCCAATACGAGTAGCACCGATACATATTGATATTGGGTGCGCAAAACAGACATCGTCAAATCGCAAACTTTCGAGCTTGTAGGCGATAGATAAGTGCCAGCAAAAAACCGCTAAGCAACCCACCTATGTGTGCCGCATTCGCCACATAAATATCAACGACGCTCAAAATCCCCGACATACATAGCAATAACCAAAATAATAGAAAGGGTGCGATGCCGGGCGGCGGCGCAATACCCTGCATTGAACTCTTAGTATTACGCGACTCCCAATATCCGCATAGCCAGCAATAACCGAATAATCCGTAGACCACACCAGACAAACCGCCGAATAGGATGGACGGCTCAAAGATATACTGACACAGGTTAGAGATAATGCCGGTTACAACGATAACGATGAGTAATCTAAGATGTGATTGCAGTCGCTCTATCCTTCGTCCGAACTCTATCAACCAGAGACCGTTGAACACCAGATGCAACAAACTGAAATGTAAAAATATCGGCGTTAGAATACGCCACCATTGCCCTCCGGTTATACCGTCAATCGACGCAGCTGCGTATAGAATATCGCGATCACCGATTCTAGTGTCTTGAAAAACCAACCATGACATCAGCGTGTTATTGCCCTGCATGATTAAATAAATTGATACCGCAAATGCACTCGTTATTAGAACGACTGGATAATTTAAGATATTTTGCAGAGGCTTTAGGTACGAAACACCGTCGGCTTGAGGCATAGAAGGAACCTCTAATTGTCCTGCACACCATTGCTCAAACCATGCGCGGATTATCTCAGGGTCGTGATGCGAGCGCAAGACTTGTCGCCCGCCGTGTTCGACGATTCGATGCGCAATGCCTTGCATAGACAAAAATCTGCTAAACGCAGATAAATCTTTTTCCAAAGAGACAGTTAATATATCAGTCCAATCCATTATTGCTGTTCAGGACAGGTGGCACGAATATTGCATTTTGCAATTTACGACAAGTAATCAAGTTAAAGTTCTGCATAACGTCACGCCGATTGACCTACTGGTTCAATCGGCGGTTCTCCTTGTGCAGAACCCCAACATGATTGCTAAACGCATACATTACAAAATGCATAGGCTTGCCACCCCTCCACAGGAAGGGAATGATCCGCACCTAGATAATGGATGCTATTTCGCAACCTACTTTGACCTCGGAGCCAGGTTGGTACAGCGGGTTCCAGTTAAGGTTTTCATTGTTAATCAATAGTACGACGGTTGAACCGATGTTAAACCGTCCCATCTCTGCACCTTTATCCAAATCAACGAGTGGACGTGAAGAGATGTCCTCGTCGTAATGGTGATAGTTTAGGGCTAAAGAGCTTGGGCTTACCAGTCCGTGCCAGACTGTTTCTATTGCCGAGACATTGACTGCACCAACCATGACGATGGCAGTGGGGCCGTGCTCAGTATCAAAAATAGAAATAACCCTTTCGTTTTTGGTGTAGAGACGCGGTATCACCCGAGTCGCATAAGGTGCTACGCTGAACAGGCGACCAGGTACGTGGATCATCGTCTTGAGTCTTCCTGCCAGCGGTGTATGCACGCGGTGATAATGGCGGGGACCTAAATAGATAGTACAGAAAAAACTGCTTTCAAAGGCTTCGCTCGCCTTAGGGGTCAATAATTCGCTAACGTTGTACTCTTGATCTTTGGCTTGTACAATACGCTCCGCTTCGATTTTTCCGATCTGCATAACGATGCCATCGCACGGAGAGATGACAATATTAGAACCTTGATGGATCGGACGAATATCAGGTTTGAGTGCGCGTGTGAAAAACGCATTAAAACTGCGATAGCCTTCTATATTGCCGATTTCGGCTTCGTCCAAATCAACTTTGAAAACACGCACGAACAGTTTTATGGCATGGCGAACACCGGGCACCTCTAAGCGGCTCAACGCCAGCGTCAAGCGCGAAACGAAATGATGTGGAAAGAAATGAAACAACCACCCTTTGGCGCGTTCCCATAAACTAACTTGTTCCATGATACTTAAAAATATTCGGTAAATTCATGCCTAACTATATGTACAAAAAGAAAAATGAAAATTGGCACTCTAATAATGTAGAATTATCCGCTTACACGGAATTTTATTATATCAAATAGCGATGGATATAGAGATTATTATTGCATTATTTGCTGTCATTGCAGCGGCGGTGTTTGCATATTTATATAAACAAGCCAAGTCGCAAGCAAACGAACAACGCACAAAGTTGAACGATGCCAACGAACAGATGGCAACCTTAAAGGCTGAAAACGCTGTTTTGGAAAATAGCCAAAAAGAAAAATCTGAACGGTTGCTAAAAGCCGATGAAGATTGCAGTGCATTGCGCGAGCGGAATACACAGCTTGAAATGGATAATCGCGAACAGCAAACCAAGCTAAAAGCCGAGCAAGATAACCTGAAAAGTTTAGAGACTCAGTTTGAAAAGCAAAAATCGCAACTCAAAGATGAGTTTAAGGTTTTATCAGAAGAGATTTTTAGCCAACGGAAGCGAGAACTGCACGAACAAAACAAAGAGGGCATAGGGGCTTTGATTAAACCTCTGCAAGAGCAAATCTCGCAATTTCAGAAGCGTGTCAACGATGTGCATAGCGAGACAATCAAAGGCCATACCAGCCTAGAGACCGAAATAAAGAAAATAATGGAGGTCGGCTTAAAAATAGGCGAGGATGCCGACAATCTGAGTTCGGCACTCAAAGGCGATTCCCGCCAACGCGGTGCTTGGGGTGAGGCACAGTTGGAACGCACTTTGGAAATGAGCGGCTTGGTTAAAGACACCCACTACCGAAAGCAAGCTACCTTCAGAGATCAGGACGGCAAGCAAAAAATCATAGATTATCTCGTTATGCTCCCAGACGATCACCACATTGTCATAGATAGCAAAGTCTCGCTACTCGCTTATGACAGGGCTGTTGCAGCGAAAGATCAAAACGCGCAAGGCATCGCAATGGATGATCATGTCAAAGCCGTTAAAAAACATATAGACGATTTAGCAACTAAAGATTATAGCGATCTAATCGGCATACACAGTCCTAATTATGTCCTAATGTTCATGCCCATAGAATCGGCTTATATAGAAGCACTCAAATGGAGTAAGGATTTATTCGGCTACGGTTACGGCAAAAACATCGTTTTGGTCTCTCATACAACACTAATACCGATACTACGAGTCGTCGCCAACCTGTGGATGCTTGAACAAAGTAACCAACAAGTACGAGAAATCTGCGACAACGCCGGTGATATCCATAACTCAGTATGCTCACTAGCCGAGCGTATACAGAAGCTGGGCAATACATTAAATACCGCAAGCAAACATTACAACGATGCGGTTACGGCAATTTCCGGACGGCAAGGAATACAAGGAAAAGTGGAACGTTTTGTCCAACTGTCACCCAAAGCAAACAAAAAAATGCCCGATTTAAGGCATCGCCACTTTGAATATAAGACAGATTCTCTTGATATGCAACCTATTAAAAAAAATCACTCCGAAGACAATAAATAATTCCCAAATATGTTACAATTCCCTATGCATTTTATTAAACGATATAAACAATAAGATAATGTTATTAAACATAGATAGAATATACGAGGAATAGAACTATGAAAACCAAAGTTACTAAGAAAAAATCCTCCTCTCGCGCTAAACCTCCTTCAACAAGGAGTACTGCAAAGAAAAAATCTTCGCTGCAGAAAAAGCGCACACCTCCAAAAAAGACTGTTAAGAAAAAGACACCGGTTCGGAAAACCACCACACCTAAAAAGAAGGTTGCTAAGAAAAAGGCTTCAACTCGGAAAACTGCCACACCCAAAAAGAAGGTCGTTAAGAAAAAGGCTCCAGTTCGGAAAACCGCCACACCTAAAAAGAAGGTCGTTAAGAAAAAGGCTTCAACTCGGAAAACTGCCACACCCAAAAAGAAGGTTGTTAAGAAAAAGGCCTCAATTCGGAAAATTACTTCCGCACGGAGCAGTGCGATTAAAGGCAAAGTTCGCAAGTTGCCGCGAAGCAAAAAGTACATGAATACTCGGCAGCTGGAGTACTTTCGCAATATCCTGCTCTCACGCAGAGAAGAGTTGATAAGCGAAGCAGGTCGTATGGTCGATTATATGCAGACTGGTTCTAATACTTATGCCGATGCCATAGATCAGGCAAGTCAAGAGGAAGAATTTACTCTGCAGTTGAAGGAACGTGATAGAGAGAGGAAGCTATTACAAAAAATAGATGAAGCGATTGCTAAAATAGATAAGAAGGAATATGGTTATTGCGTCTCGTGCGGAGCCGAAATCGGCATTAGTAGATTAGAGGCCAGGCCGACAACCGACCAGTGTATAGATTGCAAAGAAATCGACGAAATCAAAGAGCGGCATTATTAAACCCTCGATCGTAAAAGCCAACCATGTAAATTGCTAAACGCAACGCGCCGTGCGAAACGGCGCGTTGGTATGCAGTCGTTTTCGATATAACGGTAATTAATCCCAGTTTAGCGCGCCGCCGGTTTGGTATTCGGTTACCCTAGTCTCAAAAAAATTCTTCTCTTTCTTTAAGTCTAACACTTCCGACATCCAAGGGAAGGGGTTGGCTACACCAGGAAATTGCTCTGGCAATCCGATTTGATTAAAACGGCGGTTGGCTATGAATTCTACATATTGTTTGAATAAGCCAGCGTTCATTCCCAGCATACCTCGCGGCATCGTATCTTCGGCATAGAGCTTCTCGTAGTCGACACCGTCTATGATCAAGTCTATGATTTCTCGCTTAAACTCTTCGCTCCACAAATGTGGGTTTTCAAGTTTGATTTGATTGATTACATCTATGCCGAAGTTCATATGCATCGATTCATCTCGTAATATATATTGAAATTGTTCCGAGACACCAGTCAACTTATTACGCCGCCCCATAGATAAAATTTGGGCAAAACCGACATAAAAGAAAACGCCTTCAAATACAACATAGAAAGCAATCAGGTCGCGCAATAGACGTTGGTCGTTTTCCATAGTGCCGGTCTTAAAGTTAGGGTCGCTGAGACTTTGCGTGTAAGGCAATGCCCATTCCGATTTTTTCGCTACCGACGGAAGTTCTCTATACATATTGAATACTTCACCCTCGTCCAAAGATAAGGACTCAATACAATACTGATAGGCGTGAGTATGTAGGGCTTCTTCAAAGGCCTGACGCAATAAGTATTGGCGACATTCCGGATTGGTAATATGACGGTACACCGCCAGTACTAAATTATTAGCGACTAATGAATCGGCAGTAGAAAAAAACCCTAAATTGCGTTTGACTACAATACGCTCGTCTTCGGTCAAACCTTGCGGATCTTTCCACAGCTTTATATCCGCAGTCATATTAATTTCTTGAGGCATCCAGTGGTTGCCGCACGCGGCGAGATATTTATCCCATGCCCAATCGTATTTGAATGGCACTAACTGATTTAAGTCGGCACGGCAATTGATAATCTGCTTGTCGTCCACCCTTATCCGGGATGCGCCCATCTCTATCGACTCCAAGCCGGTCGTGCCGCCTTGTTCTGTCTCCGGTTGCGGTCCTGCATTATCCGCTACTAAACTTTCTGCGGCAGGTTTTTTAGACCTAAAACTATTCGTTGCCGATTCGGTAAAAGGGTCTTCCCAATCTGGTAAAAATTCACTTTGTTGCATAATGCCTCCTTTCTTGTTTATCAAACTGATCTATTGACATACCTCGCAATCCGGATCCAACACCGAACATACTTGTTGACTGTTGTCCGAGATAGCCACTGCATTCAACTTGCCGTCGACGGTCTCCATCGTACTCTTTTCAACATGGGTTGCGCCGAGGGCTCGCAAATAATATGTCGTTTTCAATCCTTGTAGCCAAGCTAATTTATAAAGCGTATCTAATTTCTTTCCCGAAGGTTCTGCCATATAAAGATTTAGCGATTCCGATTGATCTATCCACTTTTGACGCCGCGCAGCAGCTTCGACCAACCATCTAGGATCAAGTTCAAATGCGGTTGCATAAATTGCTTTCAAATCATCGGGAACGCGCTCTATTTTTTGTATGCTGCCGTCATAATATTTGAGGTCATTGACCATAACCTCATCCCATAAATCCAGCTTTTTCAAATCTTGCACTAAGTATTCGTTGATTACCGTGAACTCTCCCGATAGATTGGATTTCACATAAAGGTTCTGATAGGTCGGCTCTATGCTTTGAGAAACTGAGCAGATATTGGAAATCGTTGCAGTCGGTGCGATGGCCATTGTATTAGAATTGCGCATGCCGTATTTTTTAACACGTTTGCGAAGCGCGTCCCAATCCATTGTCTTGGAGGTATCCATATTCAATAATCCGTCACCGCCACGGCTCTTAGCGAGCAACTGTATAGAATCTATAGGCAATATCCCTTTGCTCCACAACGAACCTTCGTAGGTAGAATAAACGCCTCTTTCTCTCGCCAGTTCAACCGATGCTTCAATCGCATAATAGCTGATCGCCTCCATAGAACGGTCGGCAAATTCGACCGCCTCCTTGTTCGCATAAGGAATACGCAATTTATAGAGTGCGTCTTGAAAACCCATCACACCTAAACCAACCGGACGGTGTCTCAGATTAGAGGTTCTCGCTTTTATAACGCTGTAATAATTATATTCGATGACATTATCCAACATCCGCATTGCAGTCTGTATAGTTTTACGTAGCTTATCGGTATCAAGTCCTTTAGCCCCTAAGTGGGCAACCAAATTGACCGACCCCAAGTTACACACTGCAATCTCCTCGTCGCTGGTGTTGAGCGTAATCTCGGTACATAAATTGGAAGAATGCACCGTGCCTTTATGCTGTTGCGGTGAGCGTAAATTGCATGGGTCTTTGAATGCCAACCACGGGTGCCCGGTTTCATACAGCATGCTCAGCATTTTGCGCCACAAATCAACCGCTTTGATTTGCTTGTAGCGTTTGATATCGCCACGCTTGGCTGCAGATTCGTATTCTGCATAACGTTTCTCAAATTCTATCCCGTACAGTTCGTGCAAATCAGGAACCTCATCGGGTGAAAACAAAGTCCACATTTCATCGTTTTTGACGCGCTTCATAAAGAGATCGGGAATCCAATTTGCGGTATTCATGTCGTGAGTACGACGACGGTCGTCACCAGTGTTTTTTCTAAGTTCCAAAAACTCCTCTATGTCCAAATGCCAGGTCTCTAGATAAGCACAAACCGCACCTTTACGTTTACCACCTTGATTGACGGCGACTGCAGTATCGTTCGCCACTTTCAGAAACGGTACGATGCCCTGCGATTCGCCGTTAGTACTCTTGATATAAGAACCCATCGCACGCACGCGCGACCAATCGTTGCCTAGACCACCGGCAAACTTGGACAACATTGCGTTATCCTGTATTGCCCCGAATATCCCCAGCAAGTCGTCGGAAACAGTCGTTAAGTAACAAGACGACAACTGCGGGCAACGCGTGCCGGAATTAAATAAGGTAGGCGTAGAACTCATAAAAGCAAAGCTAGATAGCAAGTTATAAAACTCTATAGCCCTATCCTCTCGGTCAATCTCGTTAATCGCCAACCCCATTGCAACACGCATAAAAAATGCTTGTGGCAACTCAAAACGCACTTTATGAGAGTGTATAAAATAGCGGTCATACAAGGTCTGCAAGCCCAAGTAATTAAAGCGCAAATCGTTTTCGGGCTTTAATGCAGTTGCCAATTTTTGCAAATCAAACTCGTTTTGCAAGCGCATGTCAAGCAATTCAAGTTCACATGCACGCTTGATATATCGGACAAAATAATTCGGATACTGCTGCGCCATTTCACTAAAAGTTGCCTCGGTATATTTTTTGTCTATAAAAGATAATGCCTCACAACGTAGCTTGTCCAACAATAAGCGCGCAGCAACCTTAGCGTACGCAGGTTCCTTTTCCACCATAGAACGCGCACTGAAAATCAGCGCATCGCTAAGATTTTTAACATCGATACCATTGAAGATATTATGACGAGCTTCTTTTATAATCATCTCACTATCGACATCGGCGACACCTTCGCACGCTTCCTTAGATATTTTAAGTACACGATCCCAATCCAATGGTCTACTTTCATCGTCTCCGTACTTAACTAGAATTTCCTCACTTTCGGTTTTTTTATCGGGTTGCTTTTCTAATTCCTCGGCGGTGCGTTCGCGAGCACGCTGTTCACGATAAAGCACATAAGAGCGTGCGACCTTATGGTGACCGTTGCGCATTAGGGCTAATTCAACCTGATCCTGTATATCTTCTATATGGAAGGTGGAACCTGCGGTGCGTGAACGGGTCAAGCCTTCTACGACTTGGTCGGTGAGGCTGGAAATCGTCTCTCGAACCCTAGGCGATGCTGCCGCAGCCCCTCCTTCTACTGCGATAAACGCCTTGCTCATCGCAACGTATATCTTACTGTTATCAAATACGGTAACCTTGCCGTTGCGGCGTATCACTTTGAATTGTCCTGGCGCAGTGTTTGACACCTCGGCAACATCAAGGCCGGATATACCGTGAGAGATATGAGAGGACATAGTTGGTTGAGGTTGAACGTGATCTACCGTTTGTGATTTACCACCGTTCTTGTTTATTACATTCATTTCGTCTTTACAGACCTCTAAAATTATAAATCAGTTTTTTATACATCGGTTTTTTAATACCACTCGTCCGAAGTGGGTTTATTAATGTAATTTTTTCTACCTTACGAACTTTGCAAACATAAAAATATGTCTATATAAGTATATTCAATGTAGACACTCTAATCAAGAATTATTCTGATAACAAGGCAGAGATTAGCTCAAACAACTAATCCGACGAACGAACTTAAATATCCGATAAACAAATTTGTGTAATTTTAGATAAGGCGATAACGTCAGTACCGATAAACGAAGATTGAAAACGATGATTGAATATTGGTAGAGTCTAGCATCTGTATCAATGTATTATTTCTGATTTAAGCTAAGTCGTGTTCCAATATCTATAAGCTGGATTAATATATTATTCTTAACTTCTAAAATTTGATGTAGCCGTTCAAGTTGCTGTATAGAACATCGTGCATGACGGTGTGGAAGATAAATTTCAAACGATGCAACGATGATATTTTACATATGACGTGCATTTATCATTTCTACATATCCATATATGCAACAACGTTAACTATTCTAAAATTAACTCCTGAGCATCATCCTTGGAGGAGCACGCTCCTAACAAATATGAAATCGGAAAAAATATATCACCAACTAGGACTTTAAAAATACTTATGTATTGCTACCTGTGGATAAATTTGTACATAAATATATTTTTATCGCTATTTTATATAGTTAATAAAGCATGAGGCTGTGGATAAGTCATTTACTAATCCACACTAATCTGTGGATAACCTGTGGATAAGTAATGTATGCAGCGAATGGGTCGCTTGTTTCACCAACATAAATTGGCAATCAGTTCAGCTCAAGAATCCTATATGCACAAATTTCGCCAAAGCTGAAACCCATATATTTCTCTATATAAAATCTACATTTATTTGAATATGTAGATTGCCAGTTTATAATGTTGATGTAATGTTTGCATGAACTGTTTTGCCTTTTGTGCCGGTGCTTCACTTGCAGATTAGGAAAATAAGCATACAATATATACTTTCCCTCTATGAGCAAGGAGACCATGAAAAAATATTTATCTTTACGTATTATTACAACATCGTTATTGATATTAGCAATTAGCGGTGGATTTTGGGGTGGCAACATCTACTCCGCAAATGCCGAACAAGCGACTTTACCACTTAAAGAGTTACGTACATTCAGCGATGTCTACGGACGCATCAAAACTTCTTATGTAGACGAAATAGACGATGCAACTTTGATTGAGGGAGCTATTGACGGAATGCTTGCCAAACTTGACCCTTATTCGGTTTTTCTTAAAAAGAAATCGTACGAAGAACTCAAGGTCAACACAACTGGTAAATTCGGTGGTCTAGGCATAGAAGTTGATAAAGAAGGAGGTTTCGTTCATGTGATCGCGCCTATAGACGACACCCCTGCAGAGCGCGCAGGAATACAAGCAGGTGATTTAATATCGGAGATCAACAACCAATCGACCAAAGGCTTATCCTTACAAGATTCGGTAGAGCAAATGCGCGGTGAAGTAGGCACTACGATTACTTTGACGGTGCTTCGCAAAAAAGGAGAAACCAAAACTGAAGACGAACAAAAACAAACCCTATACAAAAAATTATCTATCACCTTGACGCGTGCAGTTATCAAGGTCCAGAACTCTCGTCATGCTCTACTTGAACCTGGTTTTGGTTATGTGCGTATTTCTAAATTCCAGCAACGTACCAGTCAAGAACTTCTAGCGAGCATTGAAGAACTAACTAGAGAAAACAAAAAACCGCTACAAGGATTGATTGTGGATTTGCGTAATAACCCTGGTGGCATGCTCAACGAAGCGATCAATGTGGCAGACTTGTTTTTACCTGCTAAAACATCAGTAGTCTATACCAAAGGTAGGATTGAGGGTTCCACCATAGAATATAAAACATCCAGACCCGATCAAACTGGCTCGCTAACCGTGATGTTACTAATCAACAAAGGCTCGGCTTCTGCATCGGAAATTGTTGCCGGTGCGTTACAAGATAACAATCGTGCGATGATCTTAGGCACACAATCTTTCGGCAAGGGATCAGTGCAAACCGTACATCCCTTTGATGCGGAACATGCACTCAAACTGACAACCGCTAAGTATTACACGCCCTCGGGTACTTCAATACAAGATGTAGGTATCACACCAGACTTTGATTACGAGTTTGAACAGCTAAGCGACGAACAGCTAAAGGCGCGCAATAAAATAAGTAGAAAAAACCTAAAAGAACGCCTTTCTTACGATAGCCAAGTAAAACAGGCAGTTGAAGAGCTAAAAAAGCTGGCATTAAAGCCGGCATAGAAGGAGCATACGATGCCTGAGGTGCTTATCCCGCTTGCAACCGGCTACGAAGAAGTAGAGGCGGTTACATTAATAGACTTGTTGCGTCGTGCCGACATCAAAGTCACCACCGCATCCTTAGATACGAAAGAGGTATGCGGCTTAAGCGGTCTAAACTTAATTGCCGATACTACGCTTGACGAAGTTAAAGAATACACCTTTGATATGGTCGTGTTACCAGGCGGACAACCTGGTGCCGACAACCTGAATGCCGATCCTAGAATCCATGAAATTCTAAAACGTCACCGCACAACGCAATGGGTTGGTGCTATTTGTGCAGCACCAAAAGTGCTGGTTGATGCAGGCATCGTAGACCAATTAAAAATTACCGCTTACCCTGGATTTTTAGACGCGCAAAATTCCTCAATTGAACTTTCTACAGAAGCGATAGAATGCGACGACAAAGTAATCACCTCGCGCAGTCCCGGAACTGCGATGGAATTTGCGTTGACAATCATAGAAAAACTAGCCGGCACTGATAAAAGAAATACGGTAGAAAGCGACCTGATCAAATAGAACCGCCCCTATTCGGTCACGATGCGATTCGCAAATGCGGAGCCAGTTTGTGTCTTGCAAGATATAACAGCAACAAGCTAGGAACGACCATCACCGTTGTCAGTATAAAAAACTGCATCCAATCACCGTCTAAAAAATCAACGATTTGTCCGCTGTGCGCCGATAGTGTAGTACGAGACAAATTCCCTAACGAGGCAAGTAGCGCATATTGTGTTGCCGTATAAACACGACCACACAGTTGCGATATAAAAGCAACAAAAGCCACCGTAGAAATCGCAGTGGTGAATTGATCACTGATGACTGCCACTGCAAATAGCCGTATATCCGGTCCCACCGTGGCAAGCAGGGCAAACAATAGATTAGTGGTAGCCATAGCAATCCCGCAAATTATCAAGCCTTTGAGCAAACCGAATCGCACGCTAAAAATGCTGCCTATTATAGAGAATATAATGATGCTACCCCAACCGACCAATTTAGAGTACGTGGCAATTTGGGTTTCGTCAAAACCAATTTCGGAATAGAACAACAAAGACATTCGTCCCAGAAAGGCTTCCCCTATCTTAAACAGGAATATAAAACCCAATATCAACACCGACAACCGCAAACCGTTGCGGCTGAAAAAGTCTGCCAAGGGTTTCCATACTAGAGAAATAAACCACGCCGATAGTGCTGCCAAAGAGGGAGTCATGCCAGGCCGCTTGAGCCAATTTGAGTATAGTTCAGTGCGTGTTTGTGTCTGTAGCTGCAATCGCCTGTTTCCCGATTTTTCCGGGATCAACATCAATCCGATATTGCTCAAAACAATGATTACTGTCATCAGTAAATAGCTCAGGTTCCACGGTTCGGCAACGCCTATTTCTTTCAAGGCGGCAACCCCGTAAAGCGCGAGTGCACCGCCGGCGTTATAACCAGTGTACCATCCTGCCGTTGCCATCGCTGCGCCGACTGCAACCAAAGCCCGTTCGTTCTTGGCAACCAACTCTATGCGCAATGCGTCTATCGCAACATCTTGGGTTGCAGCGGCGGTTGCAATCACCAAAGCGGTCACTGCAATATACACTAGAGAGGCTTGTGCCGATATAAAATACATCGCAATGGCGGCCGAGAAAATAATAATTTGCATCGTCAATATCCACGATTTACGCTGACCTATACGCTTGGATAAAAACGGAATACGTATCGTATCAACCAAAGGTGCCCACAAAAAATTGATTGCGAATACCGCAAACACATAACCGAACAAACCTATCGCACTGCGGCTCAATCCTTCGTCTTTCAACCATAAGGTCATCATCGAGCCAATTAGCACCCACGGGAAACCGCTAATCGTTCCGATTAAAAGTATCTGCAATACGCGAATATCTTTATACGGTCGTATATGACTGAGCCAATTTTTTGACATATAATCTGCTGGTCAGATGCTAATCAAAAATCATACCAATGCGTTTTAGGAAATCTTTTTGTAATCGATGATCAACGGTGCGTGGTCGGAAAATCGTTTGTTTTTATAGATGCGTGCCGCCTCAGGATGGTAGGGTGCGCGCGCAGAGCTTAGTTGATAATCGATACGCCATCCGACATTGTTTTCCCAAGCGCGTCCACGGTTAGACCACCAAGTATATTGGTCGGAGGCTTGGCAAATCGCTCTGAATACATCGCGATAACCGACTTCGTCAAATAAGGTATCCAGCCATTGTCTCTCTTTGGGTAAAAAACCTGAGTTTTTTTTGTTGCCTCGCCAGTTTTTTAGATCTATTTCTTTATGTGCGATATTGATATCGCCGCAAATAATATAATGTCTGCGCCGTCTCTTCAAACCTACCAAGTATTCCATAAAACTGTCCATGAAGCGATATTTTGCCTGTTGGCGCTCCTCGCCGGAAGACCCCGACGGTGCGTAGACCGAAATCACTGATAAATCACCGTATTGTCCTTCTATGTAACGTCCTTCGTTATCAAACTCGGAATCGCCGTATGCACTGATGATTTTATCGGGTTGCTGTTTTGAATACAGGGCTACACCGCTATAACCCTTTTTTTCGGCAGTGTGATAATGACAATGAAAACGACTCGGGAAAAACTTCTTATCGTCAAGTTGTTCGGGCTGTATGCGTAGTTCCTGTAAGCATACAAAATCGGCATTTTGGTGAGCGAGCCAACGATAAAAACCTTTGCCAGCGGCAGAGCGTATACCGTTGACATTGAGCGTGATAATACGCATTTTTAAATTCGCTTTCTAAGATAGTTCTTTAGATCTTCGGTGATCATATAAAGACACGGCAGTACGGTGAGTATTAGCACTGTCGCAAAGACCAGCCCAAAACCTAGACTGATTGCCATCGGTGATAGGAATTTGGTTTGACCAGTAGCGAAGAAAATCAGCGGCGATACCCCCAAGAAGGTCGTAATCGTGGTCAGTATGATTGGACGCGCTCGCCGGTAAGACGCAGAAACCACCGCTTCCTCACAGCTATAGCCTCGCTCGCGATGTTTTTTTACCTGGTTCAACATAATCAAAGAGTCGTTGACGATAATCCCGCTGAGTGCAACCAATCCGACTACAGACACGAACTGCAAATTATAGCCGAGCAACGCATGTCCGATAATCACACCGATGAAACCAAACGGCACGGTGAGCAATATAAGTACCGGTTCTCGCAAAGTACGAAATAGTACTAGCAAAATTAAAAATATCCCCATAACGGCAACTATACCGGCAACCCGAATACCTCTAAACGAATCGTCGGCACGTTTTTTTGCTCCTCTAAAGACCATATCGTATTCGGGAAGCTGTTCGTATAGCGGCCCAAATTGGCGTCCGATCTGACCATATACTTGAAAAGGGGTGAGCTCCTCGCTGTCTACTTCGCCAGTAATCGTGACGATGCGACGACCATCAAGGCGGGTCAAGCGGTTAAAACTGCGGTCTAGCTTAATCGTTGCCACTTCGTTTAGGTAAACCACTCTGCCGTCGGTCAAGGTCAGCGGCAATTGCATCAGACGGTTGCTGTCGTTGCGTATCTCTTCGTCAAAGATAACTCGCACCGGATAGCGTTCGTCACCCCAATTTACATAGACCGCCTTGACACCCAAATAACCAGTGCGTAGTGCATCGGCAACTTGTTGTTGGGTGAGCCCCAAACGCTGTCCGCGCTCGTTCAATTGATAGCGCACTTCCAGTTTGCCCCTGTCCATATCGTGTTGCACATCGTAGACCCCAGCGATGCCGCGCAGATAATCTATCATTTCTTCTGCGCGATCTTCCAATCTCTCCAGATCAGAACCAGCAATGCTAATCTCAATATCCGCTCCCGTCGGGCCGGCTTCCGGACGCACTATAGAAAAACGCTTAACACCGGACATACCCGATACCCGGTCGCGTATCAACTGAATGATCTCCTCTACGTTGCGCTTGCGAGAACCTTGTTCGTCAAACTTGAAACTCACCAACGGCACGATAAAACGCTCGACAAAAGTCTGTGGTTCTTGTTTAGTCAACGATACTACAAACTGACAATAGTTATCGCCGACTTTAGATTGCCTGCTTCCACCGCGCCCACTCAATAACACGCCGATATTGCTTAACATGGTTTTCAATTCGTATTCGTGTCCGTCAAACACCGTGTAGATTTCCTTTTCAATGCGTGTCGACAACTCTTCGGTTTCTTCTATGCTGTAATTACTAGGGGCTTCTATGTTGACGAAAAACTCGTCTACCTCGATGTGTCCGAATAGCTGAAAGGGGATGCGCGTTGTTAGAATAATAAGTGCCAACACCAATACACAGCTAGCTGCAACAAAAACAAAATATCTGTTGTGCAAACCCCAACGCAGATAATTTTCATAGGGTTTGAGTAATTTTTTCCAGTTCACAAAACCTCCCTTGTCGCCCGCCGACGGTAGCATAGTGGATCCCACCGCAGCAGCTCCTACCGAGAGACTTTTGAGACGGGTTCGCGCTTTTAAGAATAAATTTGCATGCGAAGGTAACACAAAAAAGGCTTCCAACAAAGAACCTATCAACGCAGCACTGACTACAACCGGGATAACCTTGACGAACTCTCCCATCCTACCGCCGATGGCAAGCAATGGCAGAAAAGCAATAACCGTAGTCAAAGTCGCAGCAACAACTGGTGGAACGATCTCGCGCGTCCCGCGCAGAGCCGCTTGTCTAACCGGCATCCCTTCCTCTATATAGTGGTGGATGTTTTCGGTCACAATAATGGCATCGTCAACTATCATCCCCAGCGCAATCAAAAAGGCGAACAAAGACACCATGTTGATAGTGAAACCTAAATAATAAATGCTAATTACGGCAACCAAAAAAGAAATAGGAATGCCAAACGCAGTAATCAATGCAACCCTAAAATTCAATAACAAATAAAGCGACCCCAGCAATAACACCAAACCAATCAACCCAGACGAGAAAACGGTCTTCAATCGGGTGTCTATATAAACCGAGAAATCGTTATGATAACCGACTTGTATTGCTGCTGGGAGTAGGCCTGGTATCTCTTCCTTTATCAGCCTTCTAATCTCTTCTGCAATATCGTTCGTAGATGCCCTCACATCTTTGGTTACGACCAAGTTCAGTGATTGCAAACCCGAAAATCGCCCTTGTGTTTGCGCAGTTTCAAGCGTCATCTCCACATCTGCAATATCGCCTACTCGTAATTGACCACCGTCTCTATTGGTTCTAATAGCGATATCCTTAACCGCCTGCACATTATCTGCAACACTCATTCCCCGCAGTTGTATATCGCCCTCTAAAGCAGACAAAGAACCGCCCGGACGATCTCCTAGATTTGCTGCCAACGCATTACGAATTTCCTCTAGAGATACTTCTTTTGCAGCGATTTCATAGGGGTCTACAACCACCCAGACTTCGGTGTCGCGCTCGCCGGCGATATTCACCCCACCGACCCCCTCAACTTTCTGTATCGCTTGCTTGACTATCTCGCTAGCACGAATTAACTCGGCCTCGCTGACATCGCCGTAGACACTCACACTGATAACCGGAAAATTACTCTTGCGACGAGAGATACGCGGCGTTTCTATATCGCTGGGCAGGTCTTCTATAGAGTCAACTTCAATTTCCACACTACGCACTACTTCCTCTACATCAACGCCCGGCTTGAGATCCAAATAAATACGAGAAATTCCCTCAAGACTTACAGACTGCAATTCATCTATCTCACTGATATCGTCAACCTCGTCTTCTATCGGGATGGTCAGCTGACGCTCAACTTCAACTGGTGGTGCGCCTTCGTATTCGGTCTCTATAGAAATCGTATCCGACTCAATGACCGGAAACATTTCCTGCGGCATCGCCCGCCACGACAAAATACCGACAACTACAACCGACAGCAGCAGGAAATTGGTAATGATGGGGTTTTTAATAAAGTATTCAATCATAGTAATGTATGTTCCTAGAGATTATAAATGAGAATTACCGTATACTCAAATCATGCGGTCTAGGATAAATTGCGGGCAAATCATCGCACGGAATTTGAAATTCCCGTTCATTTCCACGATCTAGGCGATATGCGGTCAGGCAACCGCCCCACACGCATCCGGAATCCAGTGCGATATAAGACTTCATCCTCTGATATCCGAGTGCTGCCCAATGCCCAAACAACACCGTATAACTGGGGTCGCGTTTATGAGCAAGCGTATACCAAGGATAAAGTCCAGGAGGATTTTCGCCCGGCGGAGTCTTGGCTTGAAAATCCATACGCCCCTGAGCATCGCAAAAACGAATACCGGTCATTGCATCAACGGTAATCGCTAAACGATCAATGTCCTGTAAATGGTCTTCCCACAATGCAAGTGCATTTTGTTGACTGAGTAGTTGTGCCAAAAAAGTTTTGCGCTCAGGGCTTTGTAATCGTTGGCAAACATGCTCCGCTAATTGCACGGCTGATTCTATATCCCATTGCGGTAACAAACCGGCATGGACGAGTATCAGTTTTCTTTGATGGTCAACCCTCAATAATGGTTGTCGTGCGACCCATTCCAAAAGAATGTCGGCATCGGGTGCGTTGAGCACCGCATCGAGCGTACTTTGCGATGCCTCTATTAAACCGTCTGCGAGCTTCAGCAAATGCAACTCGTGATTGCCGAGTACCCATTTTGCATTATCTCTCAGGCTTTTGACAAAATTGAGCGTCTCTAAAGACTGCGGACCTCGGTTGACAAGATCACCGGCGAACCATAACTCGTCTTCGGCAGGGTCATAGCTGATATGGTCGAGCAGACGGCGCAATGCATCATAACATCCTTGCACATCACCAATTGCGTATAAACTCATCTTGTAATGTATGCGCTATCCAAAAAATATTTCATACACCGTAGGGGCGGATTTATATATCCGCCCTAACGCGTTGCGTCTGTACAATCGATCTATTTGGGGTTGTTGAAAAATAGAACCGCCGATTCAATGGATAGTGCGAGGTGCCGACAATAAAAATTCTTTTATTTCGGCATCAAACTCCGAACCGTCTTCAGCGAGCATCTTATAGCTTCCGCGCATCGTTCCAAACGGTGTTTCCAATACCGTTCCACTGGTATAGGAAAAACGAGTACCCGGATGCAGATAAGGCTGTTCCCCGACTACCCCCTCGCCTTTAACTTCTTGCACTTTCTGGTTTGAGTCGGTAATGACCCAATGTCTAGAGATCAACTGAGCCGATATATTCCCTTGGTTTTCAATTGTCACCGTATATACAAAAACATATCTATCCTCCGAGGAATCGGATTGCTCTTCTAAGTACTGTGTCTCCACGCTAATCTTTATGTCTTTACCCGGTAACATATTATCTCCCTTGTTTGCGTAGATATTCTAACATGTTTATAAATTGGTCAATGTCTAAACTATCGGCACGGCAATTAGGATCTATTCCCATACGTTCCAAATCCTCTCTAGCGAATAGCTTGGACAATGCATTTGCCGTAGTTTTGCGCCTATTGGCAAATGCAAGCCGCACAATTTTATCGAGTTCCTTTAATGCCGATTGCGGAAGCCTGGGTTGTGGCTTAAAACGAACCAGGGTAGATACGACTTTAGGGGATGGTACAAAGGCTTGCGACGAAACATCGAAAAGCGCGTTTATTTCAAAACAACAGCTTGCTATAATACCCAACCTGCCGTATTGTTTGTCGGTAGCCGATGCAGTTAATCTTTGAACAACTTCGCGTTGCAACATCAAGTGCATATCAATAATATGGTCTTGAAACGAGACAAGATGAAAAATTAACGCGGTTGATATATTGTACGGAAGATTTCCGACAAAACGCGCCGGTTGCTTTCCTAGAAGCTCTGCGAAATCGACTTTAAGTGCATCGGCACAATGCACTCGTAGTTTTGGATATTGTAGAGCCTTTAGCTCTAAATCACTTGCTAAATCGCGATCTATTTCAACGCCGTGTATCAAAGACACTCTATCGTGCAAAGGATAGGTCAATGCGCCTTTGCCAGGACCTATTTCAACAATCGTGTCTGCGGGCTGAGGAGAAATCGCAGAAATTATACGAGAGACGATATTAGGGTCGGATAAGAAGTGTTGCCCAAAACGTTTGCGAGGATACCGTGCCATGCCGATTGTTAGTTTGCTTTATCAATGAGATGTTTATTGTATACGAGGAAGTCATTGCATCCGTGCTATAATCCGTACTTTACGGGGGCGATCTTGGTTTCGACGGATATTACGAAACTTGAGGTGCATGTCGAGCAGGTAAGAAACTCGTTAAACTTTTTGCAGAAAATTAGTTGCCAATCAAGAAGACAACTACGCATTAGCGGCCTAAACAACCGGCTATGCCTCCTCTCTTAGGGTGCTTGTAACTTAAGCAGAGGGGTCGATCAACAAGCTCGCGCACGAATAGACCTGAAGTTCAAACGTTAAACTCTTATTCGGGGAAGCCGACTATTTCGCCTGTTCGCCGGCTGTAGATGGTGTGATTAAAGACGAACTAAACATGTAGTACCGAGAGCAGAGTATATGCGGACGCGGGTTCAATTCCCGCCGCCTCCACCAGCTTGTCTCAGCTCAATCCGAGACCGGCATTTCCTCATCGGGTGGTATCGACAACCGCATCAGTACTGCCGAAAACTTTTGCCAAAGCTTGCCTGGTGTGCCATCTCCTATTTGCTGCTCGTCAACACGGGTCACTGGCACTATATTGCGTGTAGAACTCGTCAGCCAAATTTCGTCAGCACGCAGTAAATCCTCACGAGTCAGTGCTTTTTCTTTACAACCGACTCTTAACAACCGAGCCATTTCCATAACAACTTTACGGGTGATGCCCGGCAATATTTTGTTGCTTAGCGGCGGTGTTGACAGACGACCCTCAGTCACGATGAATAGATTGCTTGAGGCACCCTCGGTCACATAGCCTGCGTCTATCATTATTGCCTCGTGGCACTCTCGGCTTCGGGTTTGCATGCTCAGCATCACGTTTGCCAATAAATTAGTGGACTTAATGTCGCAACGTGCCCACCTTATATCGTCGGTGGTCATAACACTCACACCTTGTTTGAGTTCCTCATCAAAAGTGGCTCTTGCCGGCATCGTCATTGCAAACACCGTAGGGTGGATATCATCCATAGGAATGTGTAATCTCATTGGTGCCGGTCCTCTGCTGATTTGTAAATAAATGGAAAGTTCCGACAATCCGCAACGACTAATTAACTCAGAAAATATCGCCTTCCATTGGTTATCGGTTTGAGGATTATCTATGCCTATACTGTCTAGGCTGTGGTTGAGCCTATGCAGATGGTCATCGCAGCGAAAAATGGCACCGTGATAGACTGGTAATACCTCGTATACGCCGTCTCCAAAGAGAAACCCTCTATCCAAAGGGCTGATAGTGCATGCATCGGCTGGTTGGTATTTTCCGTTAAGGTAGGCTATCACTGAAATAGATGTATAACGCTATCCGATATACGCGCCCACAAGCTGCCTTCGGCGATAGGGTATAAAGAAACCAGCGTGCTTTGTTGAATCGTTTTGCCGTCAAAAGATACCGCAACCGAGCCCAGTTCTTGGCCTTTAGTAACTGGTGCAATGATATCCTCGTAAATCATTAGTTCGGTTTCAACACCGGCATTTTTCACGCGCGGCAATGTGACATAGATATCTGCAGGCACACCTAGTTCTAACTGCCGACGGTCGCCTCCCCAAACTCGTACTTCGGTCAGCGTTTTCTGTTTGTCGAATAACTTTGAAGTTTTATAAAAACGATAGCCATAACGCAATAATTCACTGGCTTCGTCAAAACGTTTTTGTCGACCGCTTCCCATGACCACTGCGATTAAACGCATGTCGTCTTGTAGAGAGGAGACGGCTACACAATAACCGGCTTTCTGGGTATATCCGGTCTTCAAACCATCGACATTCATATTGCGCCACAATAATAAATTGCGGTTGGGTTGCCGTATATCGTTGTAGGTGAAATCCGCCTCAGAATACATAGCATAGTGTTCGGGATAATCTCTTATCAGAACTTGGCTCAAAATAGCAATATCGCGCGAGCTCATATAGTGGTCATCATCGGAAAGTCCGGTGGAATTGGTAAAACGAGATTCACTCAAACCAAGCTCTTGCGCTTTTCTATTCATCAAATCAACGAATACATCTTCGCTACCTGCCACGTGCTCCGCTAAAGCAACGCTGGCATCGTTGCCAGATTGTATAACCACCCCAGAGAGTAAATCGTGAACCGAAACCAAACTGCCCACTTCTATAAACATTCTAGAACCGACTAAAGCAGCTGCCGTGTTACTGATCTCAACTTGGTCGTCCATGTTAATCAGACCTTTTTCTATCGCTTGATATGCGATATAGGCGGTCATTAGTTTGGTTATACTAGCCGGGTCTATCCTTTGATCGGCATTTTTTTCCGCTAAAACTTTATTGCTATGGAAATCCATCAATATATAATTACGCGCCGCTAAAGCCGGTGCTTTGGGCACCCATTCAATCGCATACGAAAGCGATGATGCGAGTAACACCACAAAAAATAATAAAATTGAGTTTATGTTTGGGAGGAATAAATTTTTCATCCTTAAAATTTATAAAATACTTGATAGTCCTTAAAACCACTTCGCACTAGCTGTCTGCCGACCGCGTCTAATTCTTGCGATGTATTAAAAGGTCCCAAGCGTACCTGATGAATGTTGGTCGCACTGTGATAGTTCGTTCGCTTGACACGAGGAACTAAGTTCTGTTGCGTTAACAAACGTACAACCCTTGATGCATTTGTTATCTCTTTGTACGCACCTACTTGTATATAGCCAAGACGATGCTTATGGGGTAAATTAGAAACTTGGGTCGCCGGCTTAGAAACTGGCGGATTGATGACTTCTATGGTGACGGGTGCTAACCCTGCTTCGGCCATATCTATCTCTTTTGCTGCCGCATAGGAGAGATCTACAATACGCCCTTCGATAAAGGGGCCGCGATCGTTAACTCTAACGATTACACTCTTTCCGTTATTATGGTTCCAAACTTTTATATACGATGGCAATGGCAGGCTTTTATGCGCTGCGGTCAGTTGATACATGTCGTAGGTTTCTTGATTAGCGGTCAAACGACCGTGAAATTTTTTCCCGTACCAAGAAGCCAGTCCGGTTTCGCGATAACCCACCGCAACTGGTTTGACATGGTAGCGTTTACCTCTGACCACATACGAATATCCACCAGTCTTCGGCGTTGTGTCAGGCACATAGTTGAATTTCTTGGGTAGCGACATCGGAACTTTCCATTGGTCGACATCGCTAATATTAGCCTTTGGAACAGTACATCCTGAGACAAGCATCAATACCGTCGCAGTCATAACTATCGTATAGAAACTAAAGCGTGTTTCGGTGCGCATGGTTTTATCGAGCGATAATCTAATAGCGTTGGTTAATAAGCTCGCTCAGTTGATGAACTGCCATGGCATAACGGTGGCTGTGGTTATATCTTGTGATGACATAAAAGTTATTATAACCCACCCAAACTTTTGGGGCTAGACTTGCGTTTTCGTTTTCAAACTTAAACAACGAGAATACCGGTTCCTGGGGTTCAAAATTTTGGAGTCTAATCTTGCGTTCTTGCAAATCCGCAACCGAAAGCCACGGTTTAAATTTTTTATCTAACAACAGCTCGTAGTTGCCGTCTTCTATCTCCACATAAACTCCTACCGGTTTTTGCGACATCCAGCCGTGTTTTTTGATATAGTTAGCTACGCTACCGATTGCGTCGGCCTGACTATTCCACAAATCTCTGATACCGTCATTATCAAAATCAACCGCATAATTCCTATAACTGCTTGAAATAAATTGTCCGGTTCCCATAGCACCAGCATAAGAACCTTCAAGTTCATCGCACTGCAAAGCACGCTCCTGACGACACAGCAACAAAAACTCGGTTAGTTCTCGCTTGAAGAAATCGGCCCTACGAGGATAATCAAAACCTAAGGTAACCAATGTGCTAAATACCGGAAAACTACCGGTATTTCTCCCATAAAAGGTCTCTACGCCGATAATTGCAACAATCAGTGATGCTGGCACACCAAACTCAGCCTCGGCTTTTTCCAGAAAATCCTGATATTGTTTCCAAAACAATACTCCACCGCTGATACGCAACGGGGTAATAAATATCTCTTTATATTGAGGCCACGGCTTAGCCTCCGCAGGTCTGTCCATTGCCGTGATTGCCTGTTCTTGTTTAACTACATCCTTAAACTTTTGCTCTAGTGTGGCACGGTCAAATGCGTGCATCTCCACCATCTGATCTATATAGGCTTGAACATCGTCTCGCTTGTGGTAATCCTCGGCAACAGCGAAATTGCCTAGCAATAGAATTGAAAAGATACTCGGCAACAAACGTGCATAAAAAAATACATTCATAATCTCTGACTCATCATCGGGCGGTACCTAAGCACCGATATTAACATACCGAAAGATGCCAATACCGACACTACTGAACTTCCGCCATAACTCACTAACGGCAAAGGCACACCCACAACCGGGAGTAGCCCGCTGACCATGGCAACACTAATAAAAAAATAGGTGGCAAAAGAAAATGTCAAGCTCCCTGCCAACAGGCGACCGAAGTAATCCGCCGCGTTAAGTGTGATTATTATACCCCTAACAATAATGGCAAGATATATTAAAATCAATAAACAGCAACCTATAAAACCAAATTCTTCAGCAAACACCGAAAAAACGAAATCAGTTGAATGCTCGGGAACAAAGCCCAAATGCGACTGGGTGCCGTTCAACCAACCTTTACCCCATAGACCACCCGAACCGATAGCAACCTTTGATTGATAGATATGATAGCCGCCTTGCGCAAGATAGTTTTCTGGGTTTAAGAACACGATGACACGTTGCCTTTGATATTCGTGTAGCGATTCCCATATCGGTACCGACATCGATGCCAACAAGACTACAAATAATAAAATCCATGACCATCGTATGCCAGCTAAAAAGATTACCCATGCCGCGGATATACAAATCAAAACTGATGTGCCAAGATCGGGTTGCTTGATAACCAAAATAACCGGTATTGATACTGCTACCAATGCCAACAATATGGAGCTTAACGACGGCGGATGGTTCTCACGACTTGCGAATATCTTGCAAAGAAATAAAGGTACCGCAAACTTAAGTATCTCCGACGGCTGAAAGGTGAGCAACCATAGATTGAGCCATCGTTGTGAGCCTCGGCCGACTTCTCCTACAATTAATACAAAAATTAGAAGTATCAAACCTGCGGCATATAATAACCAAGCCCATCTGCGATAAACGATCAAAGGCACCGACGCAAATACGATAAAGCCAACAAAGCCTATAGCCAAACGCCACCCTTGCTTCCATAACAACTCAGTACTTTCTCCTCCTGAACTGTATAGTATGATTAAACTTAAACACGATAATGCAAGAAGCAAAATTAATAGCGGATAATCTATATTGGAAAATATATCTCTCGCTAAAATTCGTAATTTAACAGAGGAAGTGACATTCCAATTCGTGCCATCGATGACCATCTATTCGGTATGCTCTAAAGCGGTTAGAGTCGTTTTCCCAAAATAGGCATCCAAAACTCGGCGCGCGACTGGGGCTGCATATTTTGAACCGCTACCGCTATGTTCAACGACGACCGCAATTGCAATTTCTGGTTTTGACGGCGGTGCGAAGCCGATAAACATCGCATGGTCGCGCAACTCTCTTTGCAATTCCATTTCTCTTTCTTTCTCTCTATCGTGAAGACGACGAGTTTGCACAGTGCCAGTTTTGCCAGCAATTTTATATTCGGCAAATTGCCCGATTTTATAAGCGGTTCCGTTAGGACGGTGTACCGTATCGACCATTGCGTCTATAACATAATCCCAATCTTGTTCTGAATTATCACTGAGTTGTACAGCTGATTGAGGTGTTTTCTTTTGCCATTTGGTGTACCCTGTTTTGCGGTGTGCTTGCACCAAATAAGGCGTTATTCCTTTGCCTCTATTGGCAAGCGTTGCGGTCATTACTGCCAGCTGTAAAGGGGTTGCCAGTAAATAACCCTGTCCTATACCCATCATGATCGTCTCTGCCGGAAACCATTGTTCGTTGCGTTCAGAGTGCTTCCAGTGTGGGTTCGGCACCAAACCTGATGCCTCTGAAGCTGTATCAATGTTCGTTTTGCCTCCTAATCCAAACTCCTGAAGGAAAGAGGACAACTTCGCCACACCCATGCGGTATGCGACATCGTAAAAGAATACGTCGCACGACTGCGTTATCGATAAACCTAAATCTACCCAACCGTGACCTTGTTCTCGCCAATCTCTGTAGTGACGTTGGAAGCCGGGAATCTGATAATAGGGTCCTGCATACATCCGATAAGACGGATTGACGATTTTGAATTTCAAAGCAGCCAATGCGACTACCGGCTTGAGCGTGGAACCGGGTGCATACTGCCCACTAACTGCACGATGAAAAAAAGGATTAAATGAAGCATCGGCGTTGAGTTCTTGGTATTTTCTCTCCGAAAAATTATAGGTAAACAGATTAGGATTAAAGGTTGGCTTGCTCACCATCGCCAACACACTACCGCTACGTGGATCCAATGCCACAACTGCCCCCTGATGTTCCGCCAGTGCCTCGTAGGCAATTCGCTGCAAGTGAGTATCGACAGTCAACATAATATCGTCGCCGGCTAGCGCGGGACGCAAATTAGTGCTTGCGAGTATCTTTCGATGTGCATTAACCTCCACTCTACGCAAACCCAATTTCCCGCGCAACATAGGTTCGTAATATTTTTCTATGCCGGTTTTGCCTATATCATCGCGGCGCAAATAATTCTGTTTGTCAATTCTTCCTAGATCTTTGGAATCTACGGTGCCGACATAGCCTATGACATGCGAGAACAAATCATTCTCAGGATAATAACGAACCAGACGACCGACGATTTCTACTTCCGGTATACGATAAAGTTCGGACGCGATTAATGCCACTTCTTCCTCAAAGAGATTGGCGCGTAAAACCAATCTATGGGAATTCGGATTTGCCTTAATTTTATTTTCTAAATCGGATAGTTCACCGGTATCTAGGTTCAGCAAACTCTGCAGCCTTTTTATGGTGGTATCTCTATTGGTGATTAGATCAGGTATAAGTTCAAGGTTGTAACTCGTGCGATTTGCCGCCAAGACCTGCCCTTTGCTATCGTATATGAGTCCGCGCTGTGGGCTAATAGAAATCAAATCAAAGCGATTGCCATCCGATGTTGTTTGATAATCGCTATATTGAGTAACCTGCAAATGATATAAGTTATATAGCAGTAATGAGAATAACCCCAAAATAATAATGCCAGCGGTTACAACTCTAGACTTGAAAAGTCGCTTGGGTATATAATCCGCCACTATTTGTAAATGTTATGAGTTATAACGTCTGATGCTTTCGCTAATCTCTTGCTGCATTTTTTCGGGTGCCAACCAACCTTCCACTTTTACCCATTTATTGGCCTCAAGCTTCTTATAATGCTCAAAAAAGTGGACGATTTGATCAAGTAGATTTTGCTCTAACTGCTCTACACTTTCTATATGGTCATAGCCACTATTCATACCTTTTTTAGGCACTGCCAGCAATTTAAGATCACGTCCCGACTCATCGCTCATGTCAAGCGCACCCAACGGGCGGCTTGGTATCACGCACCCGACCATCAAAGGCACCGACGTGACAACTAAAACATCCAAGGGATCTCCATCTTCGGAAAGGGTTTGGGGAACAAAACCATAATTCGCAGGATAATACATTGGGACATTCATAAACCTGTCAACCCATACCGAATTGCTGTCTTTATCCAATTCATACTTGATCGGGTCGGCGTGAGCCGGTATTTCTATGACGACATTCAGTAGCTCTGAGGTCGAGTCGGTTGCGGGTATTCTATCTATGTTCATGTTCTACAGTACTCTCGCTAAGCAGATGGTGCAACGGCAGCTGCCACCATTTTCTGCAATTCACCTTTCTCAAACAGTTCAACCACGATGTCACATCCGCCTACCAATTCACCGTTGATATAAATCTGAGGGAATGTAGGCCAGTTTGCAAAACGGGGTAGATTTTGAAAAATATCGGGGTCTAAGAGCACATTGACATACGCGAATTCATGACCGCAATGTTGCAGTGCAGCAGCAGCCCTACTTGAAAAACCACATTGCGGCATTTGCGGCGTACCCTTCATGTAGATAATAACGGCATTATCTTCAACCTGTTTTTTAATTTTTTCCATTATGTCCATTGAGTTTCTCCAATCATAAAATCATTAAGCTATATATAAAGTAAGTACTGCCTATTGTACAGGGCTTTAACGTAGATACAATACGGACGTGAACGGCTCGTCCTTATTGAAAGGTCTAAATTAATAGAAAGCGGCGCGGCGGCGGTGATAGTATTTGACATCTCGAAACGATGTTCTACCCTCTTTACCGACCCCCATATAGAGTTCTTGTATATCCTCGCGTTCCATCATCTCTTTTGCGCTACCCTTGGTAACAACACGACCGTTTTCTATAACATAACCGTAATCTGCATAATTTAAGGCGATGACCGCATTCTGTTCGGCAACCAAGAAACTGACTCCTTCATTTTTGTTTAAGTCTCTAACTATCTTAAACACTTCTTCTACAAATTGTGGTGCTAATCCCATAGACGGTTCGTCCAAAAGAATAAGGCGCGGACGTGCCATCAGTGCACGACCTATCGCAGTCATTTGTTGCTCACCACCTGATGTGAAACCAGTTAGACTTTTACGTCGATCTCGTATACGCGGAAAATATTCATAGACTTTTTCTAAATCTTCTTTTATCTCGGCTTGGGTTGCCGTCTTTCTGATAAAAGAACCCGTTAGTAGGTTTTCTTCAACGCTAAGGCGAGGAAAGCAGTGACGTCCCTCAAGAACCTGAACCACGCCCCCTTTAACTAAATCGTATGGCATCATTTCAGCAATGTTATGACCGTCGTATTCTATAGAACCTTTGGTCACCACACCTCGTTCGGCGTGTAATAAATTTGAACACGCTTTGAGTGTGGTGGTTTTTCCGGCACCGTTCGCACCCAACAAGGATACGACATTACCTTCGGGAACTTCTAGTGTGACACCGCGTAGTGCCAATATTACCTGACTATATACAACTTCTATGTTTTGTATCGATAGTAATATTTTTTTTGCCATAGCTTATCTTGATTTCCGATTAAAAAAAGAGGGCGAAAAGATGTTTGACTATCTTCCCGCCCTTATTCACATATGTTATTTATGAATTAAATGTCGAAGTTATCTCTATCTTCCGGATTGCTACAATCACGCTGCTTGAATTCAGGATTTTCTTCAACGTATTTTGCAGCATTTTCATTCACGACTTGGCGAGAGAAATCGCTGCTGCCGTCAATCCAGTCGCTGATCAAATTCCACTGGCGTGCGCTAGCATCCCATTGCTGGAAACGTGCCAAGTGCACAGCCGCATGATCCATGCAGGTTACCTGTATCGGAGGTACGACATCCATCAGCCCCATTTCGTCTAGATTGTCTTGGGTCAAAGCAATGTTTTCAAAACCCCAGCGCACTTGTGCACTCGTGAGTTCTTTACCGAAACGCTTTTGTGCAACACGGATTGCCTCTGAGGACATAACCGCAGCCCAAAGACCTAGGTTGTAGTAGACACTCCCTATGCGAGAACGATCTTCTAGGTCGCCTCCGCCTTGGTTGTAAAGACTCTCAACAATTTCCTGGGCTACCGGAAAATCAGCACCAGCACGATGTACTGTCACTGCTTGATAGCCGTCCGCCGTTTTACCAGCAGGAATCGCGTCTTCGTCTGAATTGCTCCACTCGTTGCCAATTAGCTTAGACACTGAGTAGCCGGTGCGGGCAGCAGTCTGCATGGCAACCGGATTCATAACGCCCCAGCCTCTTAAAAAGACATAAGCGGGCTTGAGTCTACGAATCTTCAACCATTGAGAACCTTGCTCGTTACCAGGGTGTGGAACTTCTATGGGTTCGTGTGTGAAACCGTACTGCTCACCTAATCCGGTTAAGAAGTCATTGGCTTCACGACCATAAGGCGAACCGTGATACAAGGTCACGATAGTCTCGCCTTTGAGCTTATCCATTCCGCCCATTTGTTGCCCCATATGCTTGATCGTTGCATAAGCAAAGTCATAAGCATTGGTGCCCAAGGGAAATTGATAAGGGAAAACATCGCCACGTTCAGTTTCCGTTCTACCGTGATTTACACTGATAATGGAAATTTTATCACGACGCCCTTGCTCAATTAGGCCGGATGATATACCTACACTCAGAGGATCAAAGTAAAGAGCTTCACCTAAGTCACTTTTCTTTTGACGGTGATAGCATTCTATACCTTTAGTTCTGTTGTATTCTGTTTCGCATTCGTCCCAGACTACCTTGACGCCACCAATACCACCGTTGCGCTCGTTCAAGAGCGTGTAGTAGTCAATGATGCCTCCAAAGTAACCAGTACCGCCTGCGGCATAAGGACCAGTTCGGTAGACAGGCATAGGAACATAATATTGCATATCAGCCCCATGCCCGTCTGCAGCTGCCGGGAGCGAACCCAACAACATGCCTACCATCGTGGTCGTAAGTACGAGTAATTTTTTCATTTTTCCTCCATAATTACTTTTGATTAAAAGTCGCTGCATCCGTGCAGCTTCCTTCCTAAAATTTTAGCTAGTTACTAGTAACTAATTAATTAGGCTTCCCTGAGCTCTCATCCTTAAGAAACTGCATAGAGAAGTCTATCTAAACGAAGTAACCTATCATATATTCAGGCATACTGCAATAATCCACGAAAAATTGTTGAATTATATGGTTTATTTGCTCAGTGGCATATATGGAATCGGCGGTTCTGTTGTAATATACATTCCTGAGATCAAAAATATCCCTCATACATGTTAGTAAATTTGTTGTAGCACACATACCACCAAACAATCAAAACTCACAAATGCTGAATACGCTTCTCAAAAAAAAGTATCAAATGCTTCTCGAAAAAGCAGATATAAAAATTAACGGAACTCGACCTTGGGATATACAGGTGCACAATGAAGGTTTATACAAAAGAGTATCGCTACAAGGTTCCTTAGGTTTAGGCGAAGCCTATATGGACGGTTGGTGGGAATGCGAACGCATAGAAGAGCTAGTGATGCGCGTCCTTCGGTCGCAGATCTACGGTTCTATGAAATCGTTCTCGTATTTCTACGATTTTTTTCTAAGTTTGTGTCTCAATTTGCAGAAGATTAAACGTGCTTTCCACGTCGGAGAACTACACTACGACCTGAGTTACGAATTATTCAAAGCAATGCTTGATAAGCGTATGATTTATAGTTGCGGCTACTGGAAAACGGCAAATAACCTTGACGACTCGCAAGAGGCAAAACTCAAGCTGATCTTTGATAAATTATTTCTGAAACCTGGTATGCGTTTGCTCGATATAGGCTGTGGTTGGGGTGGTGCCGCTCGCTACGCCGCCGAACATTACGATGTTTCAGTGACCGGCATTACGATTTCTAAAGAACAAGCGCGCTATGCCCAGAATAACTGCCGCGGACTACCGATAGAAATACATTTGCAAGATTATAGAAAATTGAATACAACATACGATCGTATTTATTCAATAGGAATGTTTGAACATGTGGGCTACAAAAATCACAAAATTTACCTGCAAGCCGTACGCAATGCTCTAACACCGGAAGGTTTATCGGTACTCCATACCATCGGTAGTAATAAGACGAGTTATATTACTGATCCTTGGATCTCCAAATACATATTCCCCAACTCTTTGATACCTTCGGCAAAACAAATCACGACCACTTGCGAAGGTCTCTTCGTGATAGAAGATTGGCAAAATTTCGGGCTTGATTATGCCAAAACATTACTCGCATGGTTTGATAATTTCAACAAGCACTGGGAGAAACTAAAGCAAAGTTACGATGAACGTTTTTACAGAATGTGGAAGTATTATTTGTTAAGTTGTGCCGGTGCTTTCTTGGCAAGGGACTGCAATACCTGGCAAATTGTCTTATCCCCAAGCGGCACTCGGCAGTGCTACCACGCACCTAGATAATGCTAAAAAACCGGGGCAATGCGTGCATTACCCCGGAAACCACTGAGATATAAGATATATAGATCCCTTAGTTCTCTTTATCTACCTGAGAGGAAGTTACTTCTGGGATAAGCATTTTTTCCGCAGGCATAGCTTGTTCAACCGGTAAAACTTCGTCTTCCCGATCGCTTCCTACAGTTAACATATCTCTATTTGCTTCTAAAATTGCCAACCCTATACCGCTCACCTTCACCAGATCGTCCACACTCTCGAAATGACCGTGCTTATCTCTGTATTCGATGATCGCAGTTGCCTTCACGAGACCAATATTATCCAGTTCGGTAAGCTGCTGCATCGTTGCAGTATTGATGTTGACTTCAGCATGAACAAAAGCGGTGAAACAAAAAGCCGCCATTGCCATGATAGTTTTAAGTAAATACATAGTTTTCTCCTTTAAGTTAATGAAAAGGACTATCTTAAAACCATATAAAATGCCGATTTTCGGCAATCCGTTAAACGGTATCAAATATCCGACGAACGGTCATAGATCGTTTGTACGTGCGGTTCTATGCAGCATTCTCCTGCGAATCCTTTACTAGATCTATAGAATCGCTACTATCCCATGTATGGCAGCTAGGGCATTGCCAGTAGAGTTGGTGAGCCTTAAAGCCGCATTTTCCACACATATAAAAATAATCCGAACTTAGGTTTGCGTTGATCTCGTCTATCACCTGACGAATCATTTTATCTTCGAATAAATTGGTACTTTTGAGTTTCTCTTCCATAAAAATTTTCAGTACTTGCAGTGGTGCCTGCTTAGTCTTTATTAAATAGAGCAAAAACTCCTCGGCTTCGTCTATACGCTCTGCTTCGAACAAAGCCTGTATGTAATTTACTATGTATAAGACGGTCATATCCTTGATATCCAAGTTCTTTACATAGCGTGCGTACTCACTCGGATCATACGGTGAAAAACATTTTTTAATTTTGGGTAGCAAAATATCCGCGTAGCCCGGGTAATCCGAAAAGGCTTGAGAATAACATTCTAGTGCTTTTTCTCTATCGTGTCTGGTCAACGCTAGATCCCCCTGAATAATCTCTACTCTGACAGAAGATTGCTTGAATGCCTGCGCTTTGGCTAGATACTTTTGCGCTTTGCCGTAGTTATGCTCAGACAGTTCTTTTTCGGCAAGTTCACAGTAGTAATGAACAATATGTCGGCTATAGTCGGCACCCAAAGTCCGCAATCGTCTGGCACATGTGATAGCCTGATGCCAAGATTTCTCGGTCTCGTAGATCGTAACCAAACACCGATAGCCTCTGTGCAGCGTTTCCGGTGTGCCTATCTTAATCAATCGCTTGAAAATATCTTCGGCATTACTCAGCAAACCTGCGTGCAAATAATCCTGCCCCAGTTCGTACAGAGCTTCGGACTTGGCGGTTTCACTCAAAGGTGTGCGTTGTATAAGATTGCTATGTATGCGAATCGCTTTTTCCAGTTCGCCTTTGCGACGAAATAAATTTCCTAATAAAACATGCGTCTCCAAAGTCGTCATATCGACTTGAAAAAATTTAATGAAAATCTCTACCGCCTTATCAGTTTGTTGATCAAGCAAATAATTTAGACCTTTGATATATGCAGGGTCGATACCACGCTTGAGATTGTTACGCTGGCTACTACAAGCCTGCCACCCGCTCAATGCCGCTACTGGTAATAGTGCAATCGGCACTAAAACCCAATACCAGTCGAATACTAAATTTCCCACTGCGTGTCAAAGGTTTTCAATACTACCGATACCAACAGTCGGTTTGGCCGCGTCTTAATCGTGATTGGCATCATAACCCGCTACAGTATCGTCGGGCTCAGCTCTGTTCAAGCGTTCGTTGACTATGCTGCTGGGTTTGAAGTGCGGAATATTTCGCCCGGAGACATTAATAACTTCTTTGGTTTTTGGATTGCGCATGGTTTTGGGCTTCTTAAAATGTAGGTCAAAGGAACCAAAGCCGCGAATCTCTATGCGCTCCCCTAAACTCAGAACTTGACTCAAATAATCAAAAGAGCTCTGCACGGCGAGCTTAACATCCTCGTTCTGCAACCGATCTTGTTTGTCTGCTATCCGCTCTATCAACTGCGAGCGACTAATTGTTGATTCGGAGTCCATCGGGTTTCTCAGTGCCTCAGTTTTTGCTCGAAAACAATCCTTTAATAACATCCCCCAACGAAGTCTTAGCAGGCTTCTTAGTGGTGTAACCTTTGGTAATTTCTTTTTGTTCGTCTTTCTCTTTTTTCTTTACCGATAAATTAATTCTACAGTTTCTTCTATCAATGCCGATGATTTTAGCTTCTATTTCTTTCCCTTTTTCTATTTCAGCTGAGGATTCCTCTTTGTCGTTGTCTTTCTCATGCACCAATTCGGAATTCGGTATATAACCTCTCACATGTTCGGCCAAATCAATCATCACATACTTGTCGCCGCTACTGATAACCTTGCCTTTCACGACCGAACCCTTAGGATATGCGTTTAGATAATCCCCTATGGGATCTTCGTCAAGTTGCCTAATGCTCAGAGAGACCCGGTTACGCTTAACATCGACTCCTAATAGAACAAACTTAACTGTATCGCCTTTTTTATATTTGCGTATTGCTTGTTCGGGGTGTTCTATATTAGAAATATCATTGATGTGAACCAAACCGTCTATACCGAAATCTCCTAAGCCCACAAAAATCCCGAAGTCGTTTATGGACTTAATCCGACCTTCCATTTGAGTTCCAGGTGAATGTAACTTAGCAAACTCTTTCCATGGGTTCGGAGCACATTGTTTAATACCCAGCGATATTCTGCGTTTTTCTTTGTCAATATCAAGTACCATGACATCTATCTCTTCATCTGCGGATACGACTTTAGACGGGTTTATGTTTTTATTTACCCAGTCCATCTCGGAGATATGCACCAAACCTTCTACATTGTCTTCTATTTCTACGAAACAACCATATTCGGTGACGCTGGTAACCTTGCCCTTGATACGTTCACCTTTGGGGTAGCGTTCAATCAATCGATCCCATGGATCTTCGCTAAGCTGCTTAAGTCCTAGAGAAATACGATTTTTTTCCTTATCCACCTTAAGTATTTTGACATCTATCTCATCACCCACTGATAATACTTCGGAAGGCTGATGGATGCGCTTCCATGCCATATCAGTAATATGGAGCAACCCATCAAAGCCATTAAAACCAACGAAAGCACCGTAATTGGTAATGTTTTTTACTATGCCTTTTACGACTGTCCCATTTTCCAGATTTTTCAGCATTTCTTCACGGTCAATGCTTCCTTCGGCTTCTAATACTGCCCGCCTCGAAACAACAACATTATTGCGACTACGATCAAGTTTGATTACCTTAAAGTCCAGAGTTTTGCCTTCAAGATGATCAAGATCTCGCATTGGCTGTACATCGGCTAGAGAACCCGGCAGAAAAGCCTCTATACCTAAAACGGAAACTATAAATCCTCCTTTGACTTTTCCTCTCAAGAAACCTTGAACCGTGTCACCAGTCTCGTGGATCTCATCCAATCGCTGCCATGCTTCAATAATCTTCGCCTGTTCACGAGATAGCACCGTCTCACCAAAGCCATCTTCTAAACTTTCTACAGCAACCTCCACACAGTCTCCTTCATTAACCTCCAGCTCACCGTCGATATCGTAAAATTGCTCTATCGGTATAATACCCTCGGATTTCAATCCGGCATTAACAATGACACTGGTTTTAGTGATATCGGTTACCTTCCCTTTAATCAGAGAACCTATATCTATCTTCTGATTTTGCATTTTCTGCGAATCAAAGATATCGGAAAAATTTTCCATCAAATTATTTTGCCTCTTTCAGTTTAATTTAACTTTTACTACATCCATCAGCTCATCTACGACTGCCGTGATAGATAGATGCGTTGTATCCAGTACAACTGCATTATCGGCGATTTTCAATTGAGCAATAGACCGTCCGCTATCGCGTTGATCCCTCTGTAGTAATTCTTCGTTCAGGTCGCTTAGTTTAGCACATATACCACGTTGTCTCAATTGTTGATACCTTCTGCGGGCGCGTTCTTCTATATCGGCCTGCAAGAATATCTTCAATGGTGCATCAGGAAAAACGACCGTTCCCATATCGCGTCCATCTGCCACCAACCCCGGCAAAACCCTAAACTGCCTTTGTATCGGCAATAAAGCATTACGCAAAGCAACACTTTCTCCTACTGCCGAGGCAATCTTGGCATAGTCTTCGCCGTAAATATCGTCTTCGATAGGGATGCCATTTAAGTAGGTCTTAATCTGTTCACCGTCTAGAGTAAACCTTATGTCGGTATCGGCAACCAAAGTTTCTATTTCCGAAACATTATCTAGTGCAATATTCCTTTTATATAATTGCATCCCGAGTACACGATACAAAACGCCGCTGATCAAAATATGATAATTCAGCTTTGTTGCTAAGCGACGGGCGATTGTGCTTTTGCCCACACCTGAGGGACCGTCTATTGCAATAACTGGTACCTGTGCCATCTTATACGGATAGATTAAGCCCTATGCTATTCGCTGTTGCGATGAAATTAGGAAACGAAGTTTCAATATTTTGGCATCGTTGTACGGAAATAACATCGTCGGCGACGACACCTGCCACCGCAAACGCCATTGCCACGCGATGATCGTCAAAACTCTCCACCACACCGCCTTTTAAGCGACCACCCGCTATGGTCATCCCATCGTGATGAACTTCCACCACAATCCCACAACTACGCAAACCTTCTGCCATCGCTGCGATACGGTCGCTTTCCTTGACCCTGAGCTCTTCGGCACCGCGCAAATGGGTATATCCTTCGGCGCACGCCGCAGCTATAAACAAAGCTGGAAATTCATCTATCGCTGACGGCACCCAATGTGCGGGGATATCTATACCTTTTAGTCTTGTTGAGCGTACACGTAGATTACCGACTGGTTCGTTGCAGACAATCTGCCAATCCAGTATTTCTATGTCAGCACCCATGCTGCGAAGGATCCTGATTGCACCGCTGCGCGTATCGTTTAGACCTACGTTTTCTATAACAATATCGCTATTGGGAACTATGGCAGCTGCGACTATCAGAAATGTAGCCGACGAAATATCACCCGGCACACTGATGTGCGTTGCTTTGAGGCGACTGCCTCCGGTCAAGCGCACCATAAGCCCTCGCCGCTCAACCTGATAACCAAAGCTACTCAGCATGCGTTCGCTATGGTCACGGCTCAGCGTTGGTTCAACAACAACGGTTTCTCCGTGTGCGTCCAAACCGGCAAGTAATAATGCCGATTTGACCTGCGCACTTGCAATGTTCAATTCGCTATGCACACCTTGCAGATGCTCGGCAGGTTTGATAATAACTGGCGGCGTGCCGTGTTTTGAGGTGTTGATATCTGCACCCATCTTTAATAGAGGATCCACCACTCGACGCATCGGACGACGGTTTAAGGAGGCATCACCGCTTAAGGTTAACGAAATCTTCTTTCCTGCCAACAGCCCAGTGAGCAAGCGTATAGAAGTTCCCGAATTACCCAAATCTATAACCTGACCGTCAGAGTGTAATTGGTCTCTGCAACCGTGCACCTTTATTAAATCATCTGCAGACTCTATGCGTACTCCCAGTCGGCTCAAGGCTCGCATCGTTGCAAGGCAATCCGCACTATGCAAAAAATTAGATACCTCACTGATGCCGTCGGCAAGCGCGGCAAACATGAGTGCGCGGTGTGATATTGATTTATCGCCGGCAACCCGAACGGTACCATTCAAAGACTCGGCAGGGCTGGAGTAAATGGTATCCGGCATGGTTATATTCCTAATAGCATGATGCGAAGATTGTGAACTAATCTTTGAGATTCAAATTTTTCTTTTCGGCTACTGTTTTTTCCAGAAAATCAAGCAATTTTTCGCCATGTTTTTTTTCTATCAGCTTACGCATCGTACGCACGCTTTTCTCAAAGGCTTTTATCGATTGGAGTACATAGGTTTCGTTTGCAATAAATATATCTCGCCACATCGTCGGACTACTCGCTGCGATACGTGTGAAATCCTTCAAGCCACCGGCAGAAAAACCCGTGTTGACACCGGCCTGCTCAAGCGAGTTTATCAATGCGTAAGCAACGATATGCGGCAAATGGCTTGTCGTCGCAAACAATTCATCGTGCTGCATCGCCGACAGTATTTCAATTTTAGCCCCGACTTTACACCACAAGTCTTGCACTGTGTTCACTGCAACTTTGTCGGGCTTTCGCCCTGGCGTTAGAAAGACATAGCGCGAGACAAACAGATCCTTTGATGCTGCAACAGGGCCACTGTGTTCAGTGCCGGCAATAGGATGTGCCGGCACCATACGAGTGGGCATCTTACCCCAAACCGAACACGCATCGATGATTGTACTGCTCTTGACACTGCCTACATCAGTGATGACGATCTGTTCATCTATGTCTTTGATTTGCTGAAAAATACTGCAGACTGCACTGATAGGCGTTGCCACAACCAAAATATCGCAGTGTTCGGCAAGTGCAAGCGGGTTATCTTTGAAACCGTCAAATGCCCCTCTCTCCATCGCCTGCCGTACGTGCGTCTCATTGGTATCGCACCCCAATATATTTTGCTTCGCGTCGCGATCCTTTAGAGCCAATGCCAACGAAGTACCGATTAGACCGGCACCCACGATGCCGATAGTGGAACGATTCAGGTCTTCCATCACTCGCGTTCCAGTATTTGCTTTAGCGTCTCTAAAAAGCGTTGGTTTTGCTCCGCAGAACCTACCGTCACCCGTAAATGCTGCGGCATATCGTAGTTTTCTATGGCGCGTATAATCACGCCTTGTTCCAGCAACGCGTTATAAATTCGCGATGCCTGCTTTCCAATTTCCATGCACAGAAAATTAGCCGCCGATGGCAAACATTTGAAACCTAGTTTGCTACATCCGTCGGATAAATAAGCCAAACCCTCACTATTCATACGCACACTCTTCTCAAGGTGTGCGGTATCGTCCAATGATGCAATCGCAGCTTTCAACGCTAAGACATTGTTATTGAAAGGTTGACGCAAGCGGTTGAATAAATCGGCAATCTCAACCGACGAGAATGCATAACCTATACGCAGACCTGCAAGTGCATAAATTTTAGAGAAAGTCTGAACAACAATCAGGTTCGGATATTCGTCCAACCACTTTGATACATCGGGATAGTCAGAGACTTGCGCGTATTCGGCATACGCTTGATCGACGACAACGACGATATGCTCGTCTACAGACTGCATGAACTTTCTCAGTTCGGCTTCTTTAATCCAGGTGCCGGTAGGATTATTGGGGTTGGCAATAAATACCACTGCGGTATGCTCGTCAATCACATCCAAAAATCGGTTCAAGTCGTGTCCGTAAGGCATCTCGTCATCGGCGGTTCTCGGCATTGCCCGATGCGCACCTGCACCCGAGATTCGGGTTACCAAAGCGTACACTTCAAAAGCATGTTCAGAGTAGACTGCATTTTTACTTTTATCCAAAAAGCAGCGTGCGATGAATTCCAGCAATTCGTTAGAACCGTTGCCTAGAGTAATCCGGTTAGCTGAAATATCGTACCGCTCGGCGAGCTTATCCTTGAGTAGTACCCCACTACCACTCGGATAAAGATGTACTTGATCTGCATAGTCGCACATCGCTGCTATCGCATGGCGGCTAGGACCCAAAGCATTCTCATTTGAGGATAGCTTGATCGCTTTGAGTGCCGTAGAAGACTTCTCTAAATCCTCGACACTCTTACCTGGCTGATAAGGTTTTATATCGAGTAAGGAAGCTAAGCAATGTTGTTCGGGCTTAAAGGTCATTGCTTTTTATCTCTAACGGTAGTTGATTATAAAATCCTAAACAGCCATCCTCTATCAAATCAAATATATGTGTATAGACATTCATTGCGTTATCGCTCTGTTGCATCAGTACTTCTTGATTACCAAAGTATTCTGAATAAGCCATTATATACTCGGGTTCGTTGCCTTCCCCCATCCAATGCCGAACTGGTTCATAATGCGCATGCTCAAAGATAAATACCCAGTTATAGCTTTGCGAGTTCAGAGTGTTCAGCGGCGTTGAACGATAAGCCGATAAATCATAGCCGCGCCTTGCGGCAACATCCTTTATCATCGGGTCACATGGGTGACCATCAAAAGCATGAATCCCAGCGGAACCAATGTCTATAGTCAGAGATGTCTGATTTTTAATATACTCAAAAACCGCGTGTCCAACGATGGAACGACACGTATTCAGAGCACATACAAAAAGTAATGCCGGGGGATTAAGCTGTGTCTTCCGTGGTCTTGGCATCCTCTTTTTCAAGAGTGCTTTGCAGGTTCATTTCAAACGCATCCATTAAGTCTTTCTCAGGAACATCCCAAGCCGTCCCTGCCGGGATTAAGCGACCGACGATTACATTCTCCTTTAATCCTCTTAGCATATCTTGAGAACCTTTAATTGCCGATTCGGTTAATATCTTCGTCGTTTCTTGGAAAGAAGCTGCGGAAATAAACGATTCAGTCGATAAAGAGGCTTTTTTGATACCCTGCAATAAAGCCTCGTACTTGGCCGGTGCTTTACCTGCAGCTTCAAGATTTTTATTAATCTCTGCGAGCTTGATTTTTTCGACCGTGTCGTCCGCCAAATAATTACTGTCGCCAGGGTCTACTATACGCACCCTGCGCATCATTTGTCTGATAATGACCTCTATATGTTTATCGTTAATTTTCACGCCTTGCAGTCTGTAGACATCTTGTATTTCTTTTACCAAATAATCAGCCATTTCGTTGATTCCCAGTAACCGCAGGACATCATGCGGGTTTCTCTCACCCTCGGATATGACCTCGCCTTTTTCCACATACTCACCTTCGGCAATTTCTATACGACGCCATTTAGGCACCAATACATAGTGCTTTTCTTTCTTGCCGGTAATAACGATCTTTTGCTTACCGCGGATTTCTCTATCAAAGCCGATAGTACCCGAGCACTCTGCCAAAATAGCAGCTTCTTGAGGAACGCGAGCTTCAAATAAATCAACGACTCGCGGCAAACCACCAGTTATACCGCCTGCTTTAGAACGCTCTTGCGGAATACGGGCGATTGTATCGCCGACATTGATCTTATCTCCGTCCTCTACCGTGACTATCATGCCCGGCATCAACCGATAGTGCGCTGTTCTGCCATCGCTTAGCTTTATTTCTTTACCTCTGTGGGTGATAGAAATGGCCGGCGTTTGATCTTTTACCCCGGGCATAGCCACATAGGTACTCAATCCAGTTATTTCGTCGGTTTGTTTATAGACGGTGCTACCTTCAGTGAAATTCTCTAAACTGATTGTCCCCTTGGTTTCGGCAATAACCGGATGTGTATGGGGATCCCAGTTGACGATGACCGCGCCAGCTTGCACAGCATCTCCTTCTTTATGATGTAGCCTTGCACCGTAAGGAATTTTGTACCGTTCTCTCTCGCTACCTGCCTCTGAAACTATGCTAATCTCTCCGGAGCGGGAAACAACGATGTAGCTGTCTTCATGTTTTATCAACTTGACTTTATGTAGACGAATAATGCCGTCGGTTTTAGGTGTAACACTATTGACGGAAGCCGAACGGCTTACTGCCCCGCCTACGTGAAAAGTTCTCATCGTTAATTGGGTACCTGGTTCGCCTATAGATTGTGCGGCGATAATACCTACCGCTTCTCCTTCGCTAACTAAGCTGCCTCTAGCCAAATCGCGCCCATAACACATCGCACAAACGCCGTGAGCAGATTCACATGTGATCGGAGAGCGCACCTTAATTTGATCTATGCCGTGTTTGTTCAACAATTCTGCTTCTCTCTCGCCCAGCAATGTGTCTTTGGCAATAATTGTCTTTTTATTAACTTTTACATCTTCTGCGAGCACTCGGCCCAAGGTACGCTCGGCCAGGCCTTCCACGACTTCACCGCCTTCTATATTAGACTTTATATAGACACCTTCACTGGTGCCGCAATTTTTCTCGATGATAATAACGTCTTGTGCTGCATCAACCAATCGGCGTGTCAAATAACCCGAATTAGCCGTTTTAAGTGCGGTGTCGGCAAGACCTTTGCGGGCACCGTGCGTAGAAATAAAGTACTGCAAGAGGTTTAATCCTTCTCGGAAATTCGCAGTAATCGGTGTTTCAATAATAGAACCGTCGGGTTTCGCCATTAGACCACGCATTCCGGCAAGTTGTCGGATCTGTGCGGCGGAGCCACGAGCACCTGAGTCGGCCATCATGAATATGGAGTTGAACGAAGGCTGAGGAGACTTTTTACCTTTTTGGTCTTTAACTATCTCAGTGCTCAATTCGTCCATCATACGAGATGCGATGCGATCGTTGGCATTGGACCAAATATCAACTGTTTTGTTGTATTTTTCACCACTGGTCACCAATCCAGCCGCATACTGACGCTCTATATCTTTAACTTCGTTCTCTGCTTCGGCTAAAACAGCTTGTTTATCACGAGGAATAACCATATCATCGACACCGAAAGAAATTCCTGCCTTTGTCGCATAATGAAAACCGGTATACATTAGATGGTCGGCAAAGACCGCCGTCGCCTTAAGCCCCGCTTGTCTATAGCTAACATCTATGAGCTCCAATATACGACGTTTGTCTAGTACTCTATCAACTAATTCAAAAGACAATCCTTCGGGCAAAATGCGAGACAAAATGGCACGACCGATTGTGGTTTCGGTTAGCTGGCTTTTCCCGGCTATTTTCAGGCGTACCTTAATTCGCGCATGCAAGTCAACTTGCTTGGTCTCATAAGCCCGCTCAACTTCATCTAAGTCGGCAAACAAACTTCCTTCGCCTTTGGCATTGATACGCTCACGCGTCATATAATACAAACCTAAGACGATATCTTGCGTAGGGACGATGATAGGAGATCCACTCGCTGGTGAAAATATATTGTTGGTGGACATCATCAAGCAGCGCGCTTCGGCTTGAGCCTCTAGAGACAAAGGCACGTGCACGGCCATCTGATCGCCATCAAAATCAGCATTAAAGGCAGTACAAACCAAGGGATGCAACTGTATCGCCTTGCCTTCAATCAAAATGGGTTCAAATGCTTGTATGCCCAAGCGATGCAAAGTTGGTGCTCGATTTAACAATATCGGGTATTCTCTGATAATTTCGTCTAAGACATCCCAAACTTCTGGGCCTTGTTTTTCGACCAACTTCTTGGCATTTTTAATCGTGTCTACAACCCCTCTCAAATAAAGTTTGCTATAGATAAAAGGTCTAAACAACTCCAGTGCCATTTGTTTAGGTATCCCGCACTGATGGAGCTTCAACGAGGGCCCTACGACGATGACCGAACGCCCGGAATAATCAACACGCTTGCCGAGTAGGTTTTGGCGAAATCGTCCTTGCTTGCCTTTGATCATATCGGCTAAGGATTTCAGTTGCCGTTTATTGTTTGCAACCGCGACGCGACCGCAACGACCGTTATCCAACAGTGCATCAACCGATTCCTGCAACATACGCTTCTCGTTGCGCACGATGATATCGGGGGCCTTGATTTCAAGCAGTCGTCTTAGGCGATTGTTTCGGTTAATAACCCTACGGTACAAATCGTTTAAGTCCGAACTTGCAAAACGACCGTCGCTCAAAGGCACCAAAGGACGTAAATCAGGGGGTAATATAGGTAACACCGTCAAAACCATCCATTCGGGCTTGTTGCCGGAGTCTATAAAAGCTTTGACAAGTTTAAGACGCTTGGTCAGACGTTTGATCTTCGCCTCGGACTTGGTTTTGGAAATCTCTGCTCGTAGCTCTATGGTTTGTTTTTCTAAGTCCAAATCTTGTAGCAACCTCATAATGGCTTCCGCCCCCATACCAACTTCGAATTGCTCGCCTTGCTCTTCAATAGTGTCAAGGTATTCATCGTCGGTGAGTATTTGTTTTACTTGCAAGTCAGTCATGCCGCTATCAAGTACCACATGACTCTCAAAATACAAAACACGTTCTATATCGCGCGGTGCCATATCAAGCAACAGCCCTATTTTGGAGGGCAGCGATTTAAGGAACCAAATATGTACTACTGGGCTGGCGAGGTCTATGTGTCCCATTCGCTCGCGCCGAACACGCGAAAGGGTTACCTCAACCCCACATTTTTCACAAACCACACCGCGGTGTTTGAGACGTTTATATTTTCCGCATAGACACTCATAATCTTTGATAGGCCCGAAAATTTTAGCGCAAAATAATCCGTCGCGTTCGGGTTTTAAGGTTCTATAGTTAATCGTTTCCGGTTTTTTAACTTCGCCATAAGACCAAGAGCGTATTTCATCTGGTGACGCAATACTGATTTTTAGAAAATTGAATTTTCTCTCATCGTGTTGCGATTTTTTCAATATATTAAATAAACCTCTCATCCGATTCTCTCCTTGATTATCTTAAGACTCTTTTTGCCCGAGATCCATGTTAAGGCCTAAAGAACGTATTTCTTTGACCAGAACATTGAAAGACTCGGGAATATTCGCTTCAACATTACAGTTATTATTGACTATGCTTTTGTAGACTTTATTGCGTCCGCGTACATCGTCCGACTTGACGGTCAACATTTCTTGCAAAACATGCGAGGCACCATAAGCCTCAAGTGCCCATACCTCCATTTCACCAAAACGCTGTCCGCCGAACTGTGCTTTACCCCCTAAAGGATGTTGGGTAATCATGCTATAAGGACCTGTCGCCCGCGCATGCATCTTGTCGTCAACCATATGGTTTAACTTCATAATATACATATAGCCCACCGTGATTGGTCTATCGAATAAATCGCCAGTGCGCCCATCTTGCAAAATTGCCTGCCCGGATTCAGGTAATCCGGCTAAAGACAACATGCCCTTTACTTCTTTCTCTTTAACACCGTCAAAAACTGGTGTTGCGATAGGTATACCATTGCTTAAATTGTCGGCTAAACTCAATATTTCCTTATCCTTGATCTTTTGCAAGTTTTCCTTGTGGACCATATCCCCTTCGTTATAATCATAAATTTTCTGAAGGAAATCGCGTATCGTAGAAGCCTTCTCATCGCCGCTACGCATCTTGCCGATATTCCATCCCAAAGCCTTGGCAGCCCACCCTAAGTGAGTCTCTAATACTTGTCCGACATTCATTCGAGAGGGAACACCTAGAGGATTCAATACTATATCCACTGGCGTGCCGTCTTCCAGATAAGGCATATCCTCAGTAGGAACGATTGCCGATACAACGCCTTTGTTGCCATGCCGACCAGCGAGTTTATCTCCCGGCTGTATGCGGCGTTTGACTGCTAGATAAACCTTGACCGTTTTAAGAATATCGGGCGGCATCACATCGCCAGCTTGCAACTTTTTCTGTTTTTTGTTGAAGTTTTCTTCTAATCGCGCCCGTTGCTCTTTCAAACGTTTTGCCAATTTTTCCAGCTGCAAACTGACTTCATCGTTATTCATCCGGATGCTAAACCACTTGTCTCGCTCCAGTTGATCCAAATAAGACTGGGTGACTTTCATACCTTTTTTTAAGGCATTAGGGCCTCCGGCTACAATCTTGTTGAGGATTAAATTTTTAACCCGATTGAAAACATCGTTCTCGTAAATACGCAACTCGTCGTTGTAGTCTTTGCGTGCCTTTTCTATCTCCTGTTTTTGTATCTCTTTTGCACGACTATCCCTGGGTATGTCTTCGCGAGTGAAAATTTTAACATCTACGACAGTACCTTCTATGCCAGACGGCACGCGTAAAGAATTGTTCTTTACATCCGAAGCCTTTTCGTCAAATATCGCTTGTAGCAGTTTCTCTTCCGGCGTTAAAGGACTCTCGCTCTTCGGTGTTACCTTGCCGACTAAGATATCACCGGATTTGACTTCGGCACCCATATAAACGACACCGGAGTCATCCAATTTAGACAACAGACTCTCGCTCACATTAGGTATATCGGCAGTAATTTCTTCATCGCCCAGCTTGGTACTGCGCGCCACGCAAGTGAGTTCCTCTATATGAATAGAAGTAAAACTATCTTCCTCTACGACGCGATTGGAAATGAGTATGGAGTCTTCATAGTTATAACCGTTCCACGGCATAAAAGCCACCAATACATTCTTACCCAAAGCCAACTCTCCCAAATCAGTTGCCGAACCGTCCGCCAAAACATCTCCTTGCTCTATCGCATCACCGACTTGAACCAAAGGACGCTGATTGATGCAGGTGTTATAGTTGGAACGCATATACTTGGTCAGTTCATAAATATCCACACCTGCTTCGTCGGCAGATACTTCTTTATCATTCACCCGTACGACAATCCGTGCTGCGTCTACCGTATCGACCACACCGCCTCGGCGAGCTACCAACAGAGCACCTGAATCGGTTGCCACAGTGGCTTCCAAACCTGTTCCTACCAACGGCTTTTCGCTGGTCAATAACGGTACCGCCTGACGCTGCATATTAGATCCCATCAATGCACGGTTTGCATCGTCGTGTTCCAAAAACGGAATCAGTGCCGCTGCCGCTGATGCGATCTGCTTAGGGGAGACATCTATTAATTGCACCTTATCCGGTGGGAACAAGCTAAATTCGTTGTTTTCTCTACACGAAACAAATTCTCCGACTAATCTGTTTTGCTCGTCAACTTCGGCATTTGCTTGTGCAATTACATATTCCCCTTCTTCTATCGCAGATAAAAATCGGACTTTATCGGTGACTACGGAGTTCTTAACTTCCAAATAACAGGTTTCTATAAAACCGTAATGGTTAGGATGTGCATAGACCGCCAGCGAGTTAATCAATCCGATATTAGCCCCTTCAGGGGTTTCTATAGGACACAATCGACCGTAATGCGTGGGATGCACATCTCGGACCTCAAAACCGGCGTGTTCACGCGCCAGTCCACCTGGACCGAGTGCCGAAATCCGACGTTTGTGAGTAACCTCGGATAGCGGATTATTCTGCTCCATAAATTGCGACAGCTGACTAGAACCAAAAAATTCTTTTATCGATGCCGAGACAGGTTTTGAGTTGACCAAATCCTTAGGTTTCAATTTGTCAACTTCTGCCGTTGCCAGACGCTCTCTAACCACATGCTCAACCCGAACCAAACCGACGCGCAATGCATTGCCCACCATTTCACCCACGCAACGTACTCGGCGATTTCCCAAGTGGTCAATATCGTCGACCGAACCTTCGCCGTTATGTATGCTTATGAGTGTGGCGATGACATCGATAATATCTTTCTTGTCTAATGTATTTGCACCAGTATTTGAGGTTCTTTTTAGACGACTGTTGAATTTCATGCGCCCCACTTCGGACAAATTGTAACGGTCGGGGTTGCCGAATAGATCAACAAATCTAGTTCTGGCATGCTCTTCCGGGGGTTGTTTCTCACCAGGGTGCATCCTACAATAAATCTCAAAATAAGATGCGAGCTGTGTACGAGGACATACATCAATGTTTAAGGTGTCCGAAATATAAGAACCGCGGTTGATATCGTTGACATAAATTATTTCAAAACTATCTATGCCAGAAACCTCAAATTTTTTCAACCAAGCCTCGGTTATCTCTTCGTTGACTCTGGCCAACAGTTCGCCGGTATTAGGGTCAACGATGTCTTTGGCATGCACCCTTCCCCGTAGGTATGTAGAGGGAATTATCAGCTTTTTCAGTCTAGATTTTTCCAACTCTTCAATGTTTTTGGTATTGATACGCCTATTGGCTTCGACAATTACCCGAGACGGTGTCTGTATAGCAAAATCCAAAGTCTGACCTCGCAAACGCTCAGGCACGAGGTCCATGCTATAGGTACCCTTCTCGTACTTAATCGTTTCCAGCTCAAAGAAAGTACTCAATATCTCCTCATCGCTCATCCCTAAAGCTCTAAGAAAAACCGTAACCGGGATTTTGCAGCGTCTATCTATACGAACATACAAACAGTCCTTAGAGTCAAATTCAAAATCCAACCAAGAACCACGATAAGGAATTATCCGCGCAGTATAAGTGGACTTGCCGGCACCCTGTGTTTTTCTTTTATCCTGCTCAAAAAACACACCCGGAGAACGATGCAACTGTGACACTACAACACGCTCAGTGCCATTGATAACGAAAGTCCCAGTATCGGTCATCAACGGCAACTCACCCATATAAACTTCTTGCTCCTTGACTTCCTTAGGCGCGCCTATTTTGTTTGCAGCTTTCTTCTCATAAAATATTAAACGCATCGTAACATGAAGGATTGCTGCATAAGTACGCCCCCTCAGCTGACATTCTCTAACATCAAAGGCCGGGTCGCTTAGGCGATAACTGACAAATTCAATCGCTGCCGTTTTGGAATGGCTCACTATCGGGAATATAGATTTGAATATAGCTTGCAAGCCTATATCTTTTCTATCATTCTCGGCTACGTCGCTTTGCAAAAAGTCTTGATATGAGGATATTTGCATCTGCAACATGTAAGGAATATGATGTCTTTCCACAAATTTTCCAAAGCGTTTGCGTATGCGCTTCTTTGCCGTATAGCTATAAGACATATGCTAGTCTCCTATGGTAGTAATTGCTTGGTGCGCGCAATGCTGTATACCAGCCGCATCACAAGCGGCTAGCTTGAACATCCTAGACTGCAAATTGCTCTGCTTATTTAAGTTCAACGGAAGCCCCAGCCTCTTCCAGTTGCTTCTTCATTCCTTCCGCTTCTTCGGTTGCCACACCCTCTTTGACGGTAGCCGGTGCGCCCTCAACCATATCTTTAGCCTCTTTGAGGCCTAGGCTGGTAAGTGCTCTAACCGCTTTGATTACCGAAACCTTGTTATCGCCAAAACTGGTCAATACGACATCAAAAGCACTTTTAGCTTCTTCCTCCGCAACAGCACCGCCACTGGCAGCTACCGGTGCCGCGGCAACCGCAGCTGCCGACACACCGAATTTTTCTTCCATCGCCGAAACCAAATCAACGATTTCCATAACCGACATATTAGATATAGCGTCTAGTATCTCTTCTCTTGAAACAGCCATTTTATTTACTCCTTCTATCTATAAATGAAAAACTTAAAATCTTAACCTTGCTCTTTTTGCTCGCGTGTCGCTGCCACGACACGGACCACTTGCACCACAGGTGCTTTAATCGTTCTCAACAATTTTTCTATCGCGGCCTTCATAACTGCCATCATTAAACTCACCGCTTGATCGTAAGTCGGCAATTCGGCGAGCTTCTTAAGTTTGGAAATATCGTGCAACTCACCGTCTAAAGAGATTAACTTGACTTCAATATCTTTAATCTCCTTAACAAGACTATGGATGATCCGCGCCGCAGCAGCAGGGTCGTCCAACGAAAAAGCAACCATCATAGGTCCCGATAAATGTTCGTTCATACAAGCGAAGGGCGTGTCTGCTAGGGCGCGTCGGGCAAGACTATTTTTGATAACCCGAATACGCACACTCTGCTCGCGAGCCTGCTTTCGCAAATCAGTCATTCGGTTCGCGGCAATGCCATGATAATCTATCGCTATAGCAGACTTAGCGTCTGCGGCTATCGCCGCGACTTCCTCAACTATTCGTTTCTTGTCTTCAATATTTAATGCCATTTTTTCTTCACACTGATAAACAACTACGGTCTATGGTTAAACCCGGTCCCATCGTTGAAGATACACTGACTTTCTTCAAATATTGACCTTTGGCAGAAGCCGGTTTGGCTTTGATTACATCACTCAATAAAGTGTTGAAATTCTCTTCTAATTGCTGTGCAGAGAATTTTTGACTACCTATGCTGCAATGCAATATGCCTGCCTTATCTACACGATATTTAGCGCGCCCTGCTTTTATGCTACGCACCATCTCGCCAACATCCTTGTTTACCGTACCGTCTTTAGGGTTCGGCATCAAACCGCGTGGCCCTAATATCTGCCCTATGCTGCCAACCACCGGCATTACATCAGGAGAGGCAACAACCGCATCGTAATCAAAATCCCCTTGCTTCGCCTTCTCTACCAAATCTTCCAAGCCGACTACATCTGCTCCTGCCGCTTCAGCTACCGCAACCTGCTCGCCTTGAGCAAAAACCGCGACTTTCACCTGCTTGCCTAAACCGTGTGGTAAAGCGGTTGAACCACGAACCAACTGATCATTCTTACGCGCATCAACACCCAGCCTAATACTTACATCTATAGACTCGTCAAACTTAACGGTTGAACATTCCTTTAACAAATCAAAGGCTTCCGATAACGAATAAAATTCTTGCTTTTCGCACTTCTCTTTTATCGCCTTCATTCTTTTTGATAATCTAGCCATGACTAAATTCCCTCAACCGTGATGCCCATACTGCGCGCACTACCAGCAATGGTTCTAACCGCTGCATCCATCTCCGCTGCAGTCAGATCGGCTTGCTTGGTCTTGACTATTTCCTCTATTTGTGCGCGAGTGACTTTGCCTACCTTTTCCATATTGGGTGTGCCGCTACCTTTGGCGATGCCGGCGGCTTTTTTCAACAATACCGCTGCCGGTGGCGATTTAATAATGAAACTAAAACTGCGATCATCGTACACCGTAATCACTACCGGCACTGGCATTCCTTTTTCAAAGTCGCCGGTGCGACCGTTAAACTGTTTACAAAAATCTTGTATCGGCAGACCGTGCTGACCTAAAGCCGGGCCTACTGGAGGACTCGGGTTAGCCTCGCCTGCGGGTATCTGCAACTTTATATAAGTTTTTACTTCTGCTGCCATAATCAATGCCTCTAAACCTTCTCAACCTGATTAAAGGTAATCTCTACCGGGGTAGAACGACCAAAAATCTGCACACTCACTTGCAGTCTATTCTTTTCGTAGTCCACCTCTTCAACAACGCCGTTAAAATCGTTGAAAGGACCTCCGGTCACGCGTATCACCTCGCCAACCTCATACAGTACCTTGGGTTTGGGCTTGCTTGCATCTTCTTTTATACGGCTGATGATGCTTTTAACTTCCTTATCCGGAACCGGCGTAGGCTTGCTTGGTGAACTACCGATAAAACCTACCACTCTAGGCACACCGTTTACCAAGTGCCAGGTGCGCTCATCCATAATCATCTCTATCAACACATAACCGGGGAAGAACTTTCTTTCCACTTGATATTTTTTTCCTGCACGCATCTCAATCACGGTCTCTTGGGGTATCATGATTTCACCAAAACAGTCTCCCAGCTTGTTTCGCTGTACTCTCTCTTCTAAAGATTTCTTTACCGAATTTTCGTATCCGGAGTATGTCTGCACCGCGTACCATTCCATTTTAGTCATTACTCACTTAATAACGATTTGCATAAACCAAGCTAAAAACAAATCCAATGCCCACAAAAAAAGAGCCACTATTAAAACAATGGCAAATATCAGCAAAGTTGTATGAACGGTTTCGGCTTTCGTAGGCCACACTGTCTTTTGCAATTCAACCTGTGCACCTTGCAAAAAAACTGCCGTATCTTTACCTGGTTTTGTTAAAAAAAATAATATGGTAGCTACCACAACCATTGCCAGTATAGCAAGTACACGATACAGTAATATCTCATCGGATAAGTAATAAAATAAGGCAAGCCCTGTCGCTAAGGACACAAACACACCCGCCAGTTTAATGCGCTCCATCAATAAATCATTTGTGTTTGCCATCGTATACCTCCTCAATTATGCCGCCAAACTTCGGCAGGCCAGGAGGGACTTGAACCCCCAACCTGCGGTTTTGGAGACCGCTGCTCTGCCAATTGAGCTACTGGCCTATTATGACCCGATAAACTATACATCATAGAAAACGCTGCAATTTGTTCAGCTAAATTATTCTATGATTTTAGCTACTACGCCTGCGCCTACCGTGCGACCGCCTTCCCTAATCGCAAAACGCAAACCTTCTTCCATCGCAATAGGTCCGATCAAACTCACCACCATCTTTACATTATCACCCGGCATCACCATCTCTACACCAGACTCCAACTCTACCGCGCCAGTCACATCCGTCGTCCGGAAATAAAACTGCGGTCTGTAACCTTTGAAAAACGGTGTGTGCCGACCGCCTTCCTCTTTAGACAATATATACACCTCAGCCTCAAACTTCTTGTGCGGTGTGATTGAACCAGGCTTGCACAATACCTGACCTCGCTCTACTTCCTCTCGCTTCGTCCCACGCAATAACACACCGACATTGTCTCCAGCACGACCTTCGTCCAACAGCTTCCTGAACATCTCTACACCCGTGCAGGTCGTCTTGTTGGTCTCTCTTATTCCTACGATCTCTATCTCGTCTCCTACTTTCACGATCCCTCGCTCTATGCGACCCGTCACCACCGTGCCACGACCTGAGATTGAAAATACATCTTCCACTGGCATCAGATAGTCTCCGTCTATCGCCCGCTCCGGCTCCGGGATATACTGGTCCATCTCGGCAATCAGCTGCTCTATAGACGAAACACCCATCTCTGAGCTGTCTCCTTCCAATGCCTTCAGGGCTGAACCCGTCACTATCGGTATATCGTCTCCCGGAAACTCGTAGTTAGACAACAACTCGCGCACTTCCATCTCGACCAACTCCATCAACTCCTTATCGTCCACCATGTCCGCTTTGTTCAAATACACGACGATATGCGGCACTCCCACTTGACGCGCCAACAAAATATGCTCTCGTGTCTGTGGCATCGGACCATCGGCTGCACTCACCACCAATATCGCACCATCCATCTGTGCCGCACCGGTTATCATGTTCTTGATATAGTCGGCGTGTCCCGGACAATCTACATGCGCATAGTGCCGTGCGTCGGATTCATACTCTACATGCGCCGTTGCTATCGTTATCCCTCGCTCTCGCTCCTCTGGCGCATTGTCTATCTGCTCATACGAGCGATACTCGCCAGCTCCTCGCTGATCCGACATCACTTTGGTCATTGCTGCCGTCAGTGTCGTCTTACCGTGATCTACGTGTCCTATGGTTCCCACATTGACATGCGGTTTCGTTCTTTCAAATTTTTCTTTAGACATGTTATTCCTATAATGGTTTATCAATGGAGCCCATAACCGGGATTGAACCGGTGACCCCTTCCTTACCAAGGAAGTGCTCTACCACTGAGCTATATGGGCGAGCAAACAAGGGCCGCGAAATATCTGGAGCGGGCGAGCGGGATCGAACCGCCACTATCAGCTTGGAAGGCTGAGGTTCTACCATTGAACTACGCCCGCCGATAACTATGTTTAAAGATCCCACAACATTGCTCTTTATCATCACTTCCACTAAGCCGGCCATAACTGGAGGGGGTAGGATTTGAACCTACGAAGGCATAGCCAGCAGATTTACAGTCTGCCCCCGTTGACCGCTTGGGTACCCCTCCACAATTTAGTGGATTGCGGATTATCCCAAAAAATCAAGCGATTTGCAAGTATAACATATTTTTAATGTACATGCTAGAATAAGAGTAATATTTATAGAGGGGGATATTTATCACGATGAACGATACCAAACCACTTAAAATAGCGATTACCGGGGCAGCCGGCAATATTGGTTATGCGCTTGCTTTTAGAATTGCAAGCGGAGCGATGCTAAGTTCGCGTCCCGTTGTGCTACATTTGATTGAGGTCAAACAAGCCGAGAAACGACTCAACGGCATGATGATGGAATTGGACGACTGCGCTTTTCCTTTACTCAATGGATGCATCGGCACGAGTAACACAGAGGAGGGTATGGAAGATGTGGATATCGCAATTTTGGTCGGATCGAAACCTCGGATGGCGGGCATGGAGCGCAAAGACTTACTGGAAGATAACGGTGAAATTTTCAAGCGTCAGGGACAGATATTAAATGCAGTTGCATCTAGAGAAGTCAAAGTACTCGTCGTCGGCAACCCGGCGAACACCAATGCACTGATCGCGTATCGTAATGCTCCGGATCTAAACCCCAACCAATTTAGTTGTATGACTCGCTTGGACCACAACCGAGCCTTGACGATGATTGCTAAAAAATACAACAAAGCTGTCGGGCAGGTAAAAAAAATGATTATTTGGGGGAATCACTCGGCAACGCAATTTCCCGATCCACTGCACTGCGAAATAGACGCAAAGGTTATCGCACCGGATCATGACTGGGTGGAACAAGAATTTATCCCTGCGGTGCAGCAACGCGGTGCAAAAGTTATAGAAGCACGCGGCGCATCGTCGGCGGGTTCTGCGGCAAACGCAATCGTCGATCATATGCGCGACTGGACCCTAGGTACTGCGGAGAACGATTGGGTTAGTATGGGGGTCTTCTCTAGTGGTCATTATGGTATAGAACCCGGCATGATCTATTCCTTCCCAGTTACTACGAAGGACGGAGAATGGCGTATCGTGCCAGACCTGGAAATTAACGACTTTGAGGCTAAGATGATGGCAAAGACCCACAAAGAATTGCATGATGAGCGCGATGCTGTTGAACACTTAGTCTAGTTTTAGAATTCTAGGTGGTTTGTTATAGTGTTGCTACTTACTCTAAGGGGTGGGTACTAACCCCACCCCTATATCATTATTACCAGCTGCTTGATACCGAAAAAACAACTGCCTCGCAAAAATCAACGTCTAAGCCATTATCTTCGCATGCTTCGTCGTCTGCATCATGCCACGATAAATCAAACGTCAATATATCCATAGACTTGGATACACCAATCGCATAATATGTATAATCAAACCCATCGTTAAGTTTGTCACCGTCCACGTCTTGATAGCCGACTTGAACATAAGGATCTACCATGTCCGGAATACTGAAGCCGAGTCCACCGTGTACCCAAATTCCTGTGTCATTTTCTCCGTAGAAATCTGGCGAATAGGCAACGCCTATGTCCGCGGACGGCTGATATTCGGTATCCCATGAGTAGCTCAACGAACCGTATAACTCTAAAAAGTCATAGTCATTAGCCGCATCTTCATTTTGATCGGGATAAATATAATACAAAGCACCGACATCCCAGCCTAATCCGTTTTGGAACTCACCAGACATACCACCGTAGACATCAATTTCAATAGACGGAGCATCGGAAGTTCCTCCATTAAACTCTAGGCTGGAAGCCCATACGCCCAAATAGAAACCCGATGCATGCGAATAATCAAATCCGCCTTGCAATGCCGGATCCTCGTTGGTTTGAGAAATCCCACGGTAGACATAGTCGGATGTGAGTGTCACATTCGCACTAAAGCTATGGGGTGTATGTTCCTCTGCAAAAACAGAAGGGGTATAGGTAGTAAATAATAGGAATAATAAGCCTCCGAGAGAAGCCTTGTAAGCCCTACTAAAAATAGATAAAAATTTCATTTTTATAACCTCATTAAAATTAATCTTAATAATCAACGATAATTAAAATAATTATCGTTATAATAATTATATTAAATCGTCAAACAAAAGTCAATGAATTGTTGAGGATTGTCAACCCAAAGTTCAAATGTGAGGTTGTTGAAAAAGTGTCTGCATTAGTACATTCCCCTCCTTTGGAGGGGTGGCAGGCGAAGCCTGACGGGGTGGTTGCAAAGGTTCTGCACAAAGTCACGCCGTTTGTGCTACTGCAACAAACGGCGGTTCTATTTTTCAACAGTCCCACATGCCCTCCCTAAAGTACCGTTCTGCACCAACAAAACCGCTTACGCCACTTGGTTTTGGTTTTCATACGAATATGAATGAATGAATTGTTTGTGCAAGAACAACGCGTTCGGGCGGACATGCAAGTCCGCCCCTACCATTCGCATAAATTTAATGGCGCAAGCGGTTGAATTTATGCAATAGCGGTACTTTTTAACAGCCTTGTATACCAAAGTCAATCGGCGGTCGTTGCTACTGCGAAAGAACCAAAGATTAAGTAATCGTTACGTCATATAAGGTGTTGGGTTTGCTCACCCACCCGCTTAGCACTTATGAGGACAAGCCTTAGCTTGTCCGACCTACATACCAATGCTGAGTATCTGCACAAAGTTACGCCGATTGTGCTACTGCAACAATCGGCGGTGGGCCTTGTGTTTTTGTCTTATTATTGATATGCTTTACATCAAATTCTTGATAAACCTGAGGACAAAAGAAAATCTTATGAAATTATTTATTAGTACATTACTATTAGCACTTACGATAACCCTGTCTGCTTGTGTCAGCGAAGAGGGTGCCCAAAAACATGCCGAGAAAGGACAAGCGGTTGCTTCAAAAGTCGGCATGATGTCGGGAATGATGTGGAAAGCAGTTGTCTACAATACAAATGCAAAAAAACAGATGGAGTTGGGACATTTTGAATCGCGTGACGAATGCCACGAAGCAACCCAAGCACACATGGCTGGACACGAGCAACCTAAAAAAGGACATCTTGCCTCGGCTTGCGTGGTCGTAGCAGCTAACAACCAAAAGCTCTAATTATTTTATAAATTGACAAAAGCGAGTTACGATCTATGTGCCTGCTCGCTGACGATCTTCGCCATTGCCGCCGAATCAAGATCGGCATCGCCGCGTTCTACCAGCGACCGTAGACAGGCGTATGCCTTCTTTAGACCGTCTAAAGCTAAGTCTTGGTCATCTGCCGATTCACAAGCAATTCTTAAATCTTTGAAGTGCAAGCCGGCCTTAAACCCCGGTTTATAATCGTCGTCAAGCATACGCTGACCATGCACTTCAAGTATCTTACTGTTCGCAAAACCACCTAGCAGTGCCTTGCGCATCTGTCCTGCATCAACGCCAGCCGCTTTAGCAAACTCTATTGCCTCGGCAGTTGCCATAATGGTTTGTGCCACTAATAACTGGTTGCACGCTTTGGCAACCTGCCCTGCTCCGTGTTCACCAATACGGATGATATTGTGTCCGATGATTTGAAACACTGGCAAGACCCGATCGAATATCACTTCCTTGCCTCCGACCATGATTGACAACTTGCCTTCTATCGCACCCTGCTCGCCACCCGAGACCGGCGCATCCAACATCTCGATGCCTCGTTTGGAAAGCACACTCGCAATCTCACGCGTAACTTCAGGAGAAATGGTGCTCATATCAACTATGATATCGCCGCGTGCCGCACCATCAGCAAAACCATGCTTGCCTAATATCACTTGTTCTACATCGGGTGTGTCCGACACCATAGAAAAACAAAGGTTCGCCTCATTAGCCGCATCCGCCGGTGTGTCGCACAAAATAGCACCCTGCTCTATTAAAGGTTTGGCAACTTCTGGGCGGCGTGCGAAAATGAACACCGGATATCCGGCGGACAGTAATCTCTGAACTAGAGGTCGTCCCATAATGCCGATACCGACAAAAGCAATTTTTTCGGACATTTCTTAAATATGCAAATCGTTTATTGATTGTGAGATGAAAACTTATTTTAACCAATTAGGCGGATTATTAGAAAAAAAATTAGACGGTTTTTATCTAATCTCCGGTGAAGAACCGCTACAACTGATGGAAGCCGGCGATCTCATCAGAGCGGCGGCAAAAAAACAAGCTTACGAACAACGGCATCTATTTTTTGTAGACAGTGGTTTTGATTGGCAAAGTGTGGCACAACAAACCGATAATCTTTCGTTGTTTGCACAACGACGTATCATAGACATTCGCCTCACTGGCACTAAATTGACCACCAAAGGCAACGATTTTTTCAAGCGCGTGCTTGAAACACCTCCGCCGGATGTGCTGTTTATGGTGCAGGCACCCAAAGTAGACGGGCGTTCGGCTTGGGTAAAACGAGTGAATGAAAAAGCCGTATGGATACAAGTCTACTCCAAGAACCCTAGCGAAACTAAAAGCTGGTTGATAGAGCGGATGCTACGCAACAATCTCAATGCCGAAGACGGTGTCGTTGATATTATCGCACAACGCTCTGAGGGCAATTTGTTATCGGCAGCTCAGGAAATAGAGAAGTTGAAGTTGAATTACGAGAACAAAACGATTAGTCTGCAACAAGCCGAACAAGTCATCGGCAACAGCGCACATTACAGCGTCTACGAACTTGCCGATGCCGCAGTATGCGGCGATGCCGAACGTGCATTGAGAATTTTCAACAGCTTGCAAAGCGAAGCGGCACCCGAACAGTTAATTTTGTGGTCACTGGCACACAACATACGCACCTTGATCAAAATGGAATATCGTATCGCTACGGGCGAGTCTCTGTCGGTGGTTATAAATACCGTATGGAAAAGCAAGCAGGCAACATTCCGCAAAGCACTGCAAAGGAAATTGAAAAGCCGATGGTTAGCAATGCTATACGCCTGCTACAATGCGGATTTGGCGATTAAAGGGCAATCTCTGGAGGATAGCCGGCAGCAATTGCATCGCTTGGTATTGACTATTTGTGGGGTGCGAGTATTGGAGGAAAAGCTAAATAGCCCTATACTATAAGCACTCTATGGACGACTCAATATCTAAAAATATGGATTCTATTGCCGAGATCGGAACGCGCGTCAAGGCAAGCGCACCGCTAATTGCAAATGCCGATACTCGGACAAAAAATCAGGTGCTTTCGGCAACCGCAGAAATTTTAATTTCCAAACGCGATACCTTGATTGCAGAGAACAACAAGGATTTGCAAGCCGCACGCGAACGCAAAATTGGTGCCGCATTGATTGACCGTTTGGAACTCAACGATGCACGCATTGATGCGATGGCGGAAGGCTTGCATCAGATAGCGAGTCTGGACGACCCAGTCGGTGAAATCTCAGATTTATGTACGCGCCCCTCAGGGATACGCGTGGGACGCATGCGAGTGCCTTTAGGTGTTATCGGTATCATTTACGAATCCCGCCCAAATGTAACAATAGACGCAGCAGCACTGTGTATTAAATCGGGCAACGCTGCCCTATTACGCGGCGGTTCTGAGGCGATACACTCTAATATCGCCATTGCACATTGTCTATCCGAAGGCTTGCAACACGCCGGACTCCCAGTAGACTGCGTGCAACTGATTCAAAAGCCGGGGCGCGAAACGGTGAGCGAAATGCTAAAGCTCAGCGATTGTTTAGATATAATTATTCCGCGCGGCGGCAAAGCACTGGTTGAATATATCTGCCAAAACTCGTCTATTCCGATTATCAAACATCTGCACGGGGTTTGTCATGTTTATGTGGACGACGATGCCGATTTAGAGCAAGCACTTGCTATTGCGGTAAATGCTAAAACGCAGCGATTCGGTGTCTGCAATGCAATGGAAACCTTACTTGTTGCAAAATCGGTAGCCGAAGCATTTTTACCACGCTACGCACGCGAGATGGAAATACATCAAGTTGAAATGCGGGGTTGTGAACAAAGTTGTGCCATTCTCCCCAACATAAAGCGCGCAAGCGAAGAGGATTGGGGTGAGGAATATCTAGCACCTATACTTGCGGTTAAAGTCGTCGCAGATATGGATGCGGCGATTGCACACATCAAGCAATACGGTTCTCATCACACTGAGGCTATCGTGAGTCGCGATTACACTCGCACGATGCGCTTTCTTCGCGAGGTCGATTCCAGTTCAGTGATGGTCAATGCCTCCACACGCTTTGCCGATGGTTATGAATACGGGTTGGGTGCCGAAATTGGCATCAGCACTGATCGCCTACATGTACGCGGGCCGGTCGGGCTGGAAGGATTGACGATACAAAAATATATCGTATTTGGGAACGGTCATATACGTGAATGAGCAAACTTGCATTACGGCAATCTATGGGGGTGCTTTTGACCCTGTTCATTTGGGACACATTAAAATTGCTCTGCACATCCTCGCCCAACCCGAAATCTCCGAGCTTCGTTTATTGCCGTGTTATCTGCATCCCGATAAAAACAAACCCTATGCAACATCGGTACATCGCTACAATATGTTGAAACTCATTGCCAAAGAGTCCTTAACCGTAGATCACTGCGAACTAGACCGTCAAGGCGTTTCTTACACCGTTGATACGGTAAAACATCTGCGTAAAGCACTGGGGGCCGAGATGCCACTGGCATTGGTACTGGGACTAGACACTTATGCAACGATAAACAGCTGGCAAAATGCTGAACAATTGCCCTCGTTACTAAACTTGATAGTTGTCGCCCGTCCCAAAGTGAAGTTTGAAAACGGCAATAGCGGTTGGCGGTCAGTTGACACATTGCGAGAAATGACACATCACACGGCAGGCACGGTTCACTTCATGCCTGAGCCGTTAATAGATGTATCCTCAAGCCAAATCAGAACGATGATTGCACAGGGCATACAACCTCGCTATCAATTACCGGGAGTGGTGTGGAACTATATCAAAAGGAACCAATTATACGATTACAAAGAACCGGCATGAAATCCGAAGCACTAAAACAACTCGTAATAACCCAGCTTGAAGCATTGAAAGCGCAAGACATCGTTGCCTTGGATATAAGCAACAAAACAACCGTTGCAGATTTTTTCATAATCGCCGGCGGCACCTCCACACGACACCGCCAAGCAACCGCCGATCGTGTTATTGAAACATGCAAGCTAAACGGTGTGAAAGTGCTGGGTTGCGAAGGTTTTGATACCGCCGATTGGATATTAATAGACTTGGGCGATGTCGTATTACATATAATGAAACAAGCGGCACGCACACGCTACGATTTGGAAGGTTTATGGCAAGATACCGACACGCCTGCGCATACACCGCATGTTGACACACATTAAGATATTTGCGGTAGGTCGACGCATGCCGTCGTGGGGCAACGACGGAATTGCAGACTACCAAAAACGCATGCGCGATATACGCATAGAAATAGTTGAAATTCCACAAGTCAAACGCACGGCATCACAACCTCCTGCCAAAGCGATGGAGCGGGAGTGTGGGAAACTACTCTCAGTGATGCCTGCGGATGCTCATCTTGTTGCGCTTGACCAATCAGGATCACCGCTAAGTAGCAAACAACTCGCCGCACAACTAGAACAATGGATGCAAAACCATCAATCGGTTGCTTTTATGATCGGCGGTAGCGACGGTTTAGATGACCGCTGCAAAAAAGCAAGCCATGCGATTTGGTCTTTATCCAATATGACACTCCCCCATGCACTGGCTCGGTTGATGTTGGTGGAGCAATTATATAGGGCGTGGACAATCCTTAAAGATCATCCCTATCATCGTGGTTAAGGTTTGGCATTCTCCCTAAATTGAGGGACGGTATTAGATAGAGTTTTTGCACTGAAATTCAGATACTTGCAGGTGTTTTGGAAATAAATAACCTTGAAACTACTTTTTTTAGCAAAAAACAGAGTTATGAGGACATTTTTTTGCTAAAATAGAGCCGTGTATAAGAGACTGCTTACTCCTCCTGAAAACTCTAGTTTTTTTCTCTTTGGCCCAAGAGGCGTGGGGAAAACGCATTTTATAAGGTCTTTTTACAAAGAAGCCCTTTTTTTTGATCTTCTCCAGTCTTCCCTTTACCAGAGTTTTCTTTCCTCTCCTGAGAGGCTATCGGAACAAATACCCTCTGACTATAGGGGATGGGTTGTTATTGATGAGGTTCAAAAAGTTCCTGCTCTTTTGGATGAAGTCCATAGACTTATAGAAACAAGGAAACTTCTTTTTGTTCTCACTGGTTCAAGTGCAAGAAAGCTAAAAAAAGAGCAAGCTAATCTCCTTGCAGGTAGGGCCTTAAAATGCCTCATGTATCCGCTTACTGCAGAAGAGTTGAAAGATGATTTTAACTTGAAAACCTCTCTTGAATTAGGGCATATACCTAAAGTGTTTTCAGCGCAAAACCCGAAGGCTTTCCTAAAAAGTTATGTTGAAGTCTACTTGAAAGAGGAAATCCAACAAGAGGGATTAACTCGAAGTCTCCCTGCTTTTAGTCGCTTTTTAGAAAGTGCGAGCTTTGCTCAAGGTTCTCCTCTGGTGATGACGAATGTCGCAAGGGATTGCCATGTTTCGGCAAAAGTCGTGGAAAATTATTTTTCTATTTTAAGGGATACCCTTTTATCTTATGAGCTTCCCATTTTTTCCAAAAAAGCAAAACGAGCTTTAATGAATAAAAGGAAGTTTTATTTCTTTGATGTGGGTGTGTTCAGGGCTATACGGCCGCAAGGGATTTTAGACTCTAGTTCCGACCTAAATGGAATTGCATTAGAAACCCTAGTTTTACAAGAAATGTCAGCGCACAATGAAATTCACCAACTAGACTACGAAATTTTCTACTGGAGAACGAGAAAGCATTTAGAAGTGGATTTCATTCTCTATGGCAAGAAGGGGTTTAAGGCTATTGAAGTAAAATGCCAAGAAAGAATTAATCAAAAGGCATTTAAGGGGCTACTAGAGTTTAAGAAGGACTATCCTGAAAGCGAACTTTTGTTTCTTTACACTGGTTCAAAAAACTATACCCATCAAGACATTAAAATTCTTAACGTAGAAAAATTCTTGAAAAACTTAGGCACTTTTCTTTAAGTCTAGGAAAGACCTACTACCGTTCGTCGGGTATTTGGGACTGTTCGTCAAAACCATGAATTACCGTTTTATGAACTGGGCTAGGGTATACCCCAATTCCGCAATAGAGTATAAAAATCGTATGTGATGGATAGTTTCCTGCTCAATCATCAGATCAATCGTCCGAATCTGAAACTTCATGCTACTTAATTGCTCAATGACTAGGGATCAATCCCCATTGAGACTCAAGTGAACTGCAAAAATGCCCGGGTCTCTCGCATTGGGGTAGACACCGGCATGGCATCTACTTTGACTGATGCCTAGTGCCGATTAAAAGATCGTGTCGCAGGTCTTAATGTAGCAAGGGGTATCGCATCTTCGGCAAGAACTCGCCGAGGGTGTCGTCAAGGTGGGCAAAAACCTTGCTTAATAGCTGGTAATGCCTTTTGTGTAGTTTAAGTGTCCATTGTCGCCCATGTTGCACAATCTTTGCCGCCAGTGCAAACAGTCGCACTCGCATCGTCGTCGCTCTAGCAAAACGAAACTCTGGTGGCAATCCAGCACGCAGCAGTGCAAACACATTGTAGGCTAACGCACACATACAGACATACAGTGCATTGGCACCAAAGTCACTACACGGCAAACGACCGCCGGCAAAGTCCAATTTAAGCTCCTTAATGCGGTTCTCCGAACACTCGCCACGCTGATTATACTCTTGTATGATGCGCGAGTCGTCTAAGCTTTGGATATTGGTTGCAACCATACGATAGATATACTGGTCGGTCTCAAGATAGGTGGGTATAGACAGTCCCGGCAACTCTCTTTGTTCAGGTAAATCGGACACTGCGCTCTTTAGAGTGCGTTGGATGACGACATCAAATACCGTGTTGCTGTGATGCATCGTATGCGTGCGCCGTGCCACCCACTCGTGTGGCGATAGATTGCCGTCTGGTCGCCGCAACGGTTGCCACTCTGCCTCTGGTACTGATGTAATCAGTGCCTTGGTTGCACTGTCCATGCGTGCACGAATAACAAACTCAATATTTTGTCGTGTTAGATCATCAATCACATTTTTTTTATAACCAGCCGCATCCGAACGCACTCGCCTCAACTTGGCACCCGCCGGCAACTGCGCTTGGCAGGTCTTGATAAACCCCTCATTATCATAGTTCGGTGGCACATTGCCGGCACGGAACTCAATGGCGATAACTTGACCGCTTTCCGCTACCGTGCCGATGATTGGCATAAAACCTCGTTGCCCCAAATAGGTCCACTGCGCACCCGCTTTATTATTCAAAATGGCGGTTGCGTCAATATCCAATGTGATGCGCTTGACCCGCAATAAATCCAAAGTCTTGGCAATCACCGTGCGACTGAGCTGGTGAACTTGCGGCACGCCAGCCTCGCCATTACCGTGCAACCACCGCGCCAAGGTGTCTGCTCCCGGCACCTGCGCCATGCCGGCGAACTTAAGCAACTCGTGTTCGCGGTGTAGGTGATACACATCCTCAAGACATTTCCCACCCTCGTTGAGCATCAGCACAAAAGCCTTGACGATGGTGCTGTGGTGATAACTACGATTGCTGTTTAGCCGTGGCAATAGGCCATCAGCCTGTTGCTCAATTCTCAGTGCTTCAAGCAATTTGTCCACCACCAACAAGCCACCCCGAGAGGTCAATCTCTCGTCAGTGATACCCAGCTTAAACAGCACTCGCTTGCACTTTTTAGTGCGCTTTTTCTTCTTTCTTTTTGACATCATACCTCCCGTGTTGTCAATGATTAAATAATGACAAGAGTAACATAAAAGTAAGGTGTTATACAGTGTTTTATATGAAAAATTAAAAATAATTATTTTTCACCCACTGGGTGATACAGTGATTTGCATGAAAGTGTTGCACTATAAGAGCTTACGACCTTTTATAGTTTTCAATTGCGGAATTAGGGGTATATGCTGGCTTGCCTTAGGGCATTGATTAACATATAATCCAAAGGAGTAAGAATGAATACAACGATAGATCAAAGTACAGAAACTTTTAACACGATGCACAAATTGGAACGAGCAGGAATGCCAAGAACGCAAGCAGAGGTAACGGCGCGTTCGATTGACCGACAAGTATTAATGTCTAGGCAAGAAGTACTAGATAAAATAGACGCTCGTTTTGATGCCATTGAGAAGAGATTATATTGGCTATATATAGAAAGCATTGTGGCTATATGTGTCATTGGTGCTGGCTTCACTGGTGTCATCATCGCTTTGTTGCGTATGGGCTGAATTGTTATCATGGTTGTGCACAATTTGATTCACGAAAACCATACAAGATGGCGCGAAGCGGTTGCAGTTGTGCAAAACGGTACTTTAGGGAGGGCATGTGGGGCTGTTGAAAAAGTATCTGTATTAGTACATTCCCCTCCTCTGGAGGGGTGGCAGGCGCAGCCTGACGGGGTGGTTGTGGTGGTTCTGCACTAGACAATTACCCTCTACGGTGCCTGAAACACTTTTTCAACAGCCTGATGTTAGCCCTCCCCTACAATTTTATGGAAACTTCTTCAATAGCTGAAGTTTCCCTCTTGAGTTGAGTAGTATATGACTGAGAAGAGCGACGATTACATGTTGTCCATAGAGCGTTTTCTGAATATCTTGCTTTCCCAGCAAGGTCTATCGGCGAACACACTTGCCGCGTATAGGCACGATTTACAAGGTTTCGCTGCGCAACTAAAAAAACAAGGTAAAGCCTTGAACACCGCAGAAAGAATAGACATACAAAATTACCTTTTAAGTCGGCTGGAGAAAAATTATGCCGTCAGATCCAATACCAGATTACTTTCAACCTTGCGCAAATTTTATGCTTGGATGATGCAAAACAAACTGATAACGATAAATCCTTGCGACCAGATCCATTCAAGCCGACAAGGACGACACTTACCCCAAGTGCTAGGTGAAGAGGAAATTGAACGGCTACTCGAAGCTCCCGACATTACTAAGCCCGAAGGTCTGCGCAACAAAGCGATGTTAGAAGTGATCTATGCTTGCGGGTTGCGAGTCTCCGAACTTGTCAACCTGATGTTTTCGCAACTATCTTTGGATGCCGGATATTTGAGGATTATGGGCAAAGGTAGCAAGGAGCGTCTAGTGCCGATTGGGGAGCAGGCGTGCGAATGTTTGGAACTTTATATCAAGCAAGCTCGCCCGAAATTACTCAAAGCAGGACAACACTGTGATTATGTTTTTGTATCCAAACGCGGCCGAAACATGACCCGCCAAACCTTCTGGTATGCGCTGAAACATTTGGCAAATACTGCTGGAATTACAAAGACTTTCTCACCACATACGCTAAGACACGCCTTCGCAACCCACCTACTAAATCACGGTGCCGACCTACGTGTTGTACAATTACTATTAGGACATAGCGATTTATCAACTACGCAGATATATACTCATGTTGCTAAACAACGCTTGAAAGATTTACATCAACTACACCATCCGAGGAGTTAATTATGTATCGTATATTTATTATTGCCGTCGCACTCTTACTATGCGGCACCCAAGCTGCAGCCGAAGAAGCGGCTTTAGCAGAAAAACTGAAACGTTCCCTAGGTAGTAATCTTCCGGGGAACTTGGAGATTAGCGAGACACCCTTAAAAGGTATCTACGAAGTCATGCACGATAAAAGCGATGTGTTCTACACTGATGCAAATGGTGATTTCGTACTGCAAGGTTCTTTGATTGACGTAAAGCAACTCAAAAACTTGACCGACGAGAAATTAAAACAAATACGCAAGGCAACGCTTGCCGAAGTCCCTGCCGATCGTTTCATAGAATTCGGTAACCCCGAAGCCAGTCACGAAGTCGTAGTGTTCACTGATGTGAATTGCGGTTATTGTAGAAAACTGCACGACCAACGGACTAGATACTCCAAATACGACATCAAAGTCCGTTATTTGTTGACTCCCGTCCTAGGTCCTGATTCCAGAGATAAAGCGACAAGCGTTTGGTGTGCGGACGACCGCCAAACTGCGCTGACTGATGCAAAGATGGGCAAAGACATACCTACGGTTCGCTGTGATGCAAGGCTGGATGAAAACTTAGAAATCATAAGAGAGTTTAATGTGCGCGGCACCCCTGCGATCCTGCTTGAAGACGGTACTCTGCTCAGAGGTTATGTAGAGCCCGAAAAATTGCTGGAAGAAATAACCATATCAAAAGAAGGATAGTCGTACAAAAAACCGCTTCGGGTGAACAAGATTGACACCCTGATTGCTTTGCCAGGAAACAATTTAGCAATCCCCTCTTGATAACAACGCATCTGCGGTAAATATTGCGATGCCAATCTTTGATAGAATTGCGTCGGGTTCCGCTCAGGCGGTTTGTTGCTCTTATAGTCAATAATCCATATTTGATCTTGCGCAACACACACTTGATCTATCTTGCCGTAGACGATACGCCCCTCGTTGTCCTCATACAACAAAGGCATCTCATGGTAAGTTTTGCTATAGTGCGACTTGCTAAATAACAACTCCAGTTTAGGGTTTTGCACCAATGACCACGCCTCCTCGGCGCATGCATTGCGGACATCGTCGTCAACATCCGAATGACTCTCAAATTCCTGCTTGAACGTTGAGAGTTTATCGTACGATTTTTGACCCAGTAATTCCAAAGCCTTGTGTATCGTCGTGCCATGCAATCTTGCACTTTCGGATGCCGGAGTAGATGCAAACATCTTTTCCATTCCTACACGGCTAGGCTCTATCTGCTGCATCGTAGCATTCATCGGCACTTCGCCGTCAAATAATTTCAAGTCCGGCAAAAGCTCGGCACTTGGTTTGCTATGCTCTGCCTGCGTATCGCTCACTTGCTTTAAGGGATTATCTCCGAAAATCATTTGCTCATCGCACGATTCTCTAATCAAACGATACCAGTGTTTGTGCGTGGACTCGGTCTTACCACTGCCCGAAATAAAAAGGTATTGTTTCGCGCGCGTCAGGGCAACATACAATAAATTAATCTCTTCTCTCAGGTTGCGGGAACGATGCGTCTCAGTCAATTCGGATAATATTCGGCTACGCACGGCGGTGGGCGGCATCAATACAAAATGTCTGGGACATTCATCGTCGGTAGGCCAATCAACCAACACATCGTGGGTCTCTTTGTTCGGTAGCTTAAAAGCACAATCTATCAAAAACACAACCGAAGCCTCCAAGCCCTTAGCACCGTGTATAGACATCATCCTCACACAGTCTTGTCCTTCGGGTGCTACAACCTCCTCACCCTGATCTTGTACGAGTGCGGCGTGATCCAAAAAGCGCGCAATATCGGGATAGCGACCGCTATCGTAGTCAAGCGTATATTCCAAAAAAGCCTCTAAATAGAGTTGGATTTGCTCGCGCTCTATAGGGTCTACCGATGCTTTATATCGGCTGATCAGATTCTGCTCGGCATAAATCGTGTAGAGTAAATCGTGTATAGGAAGACGACCACAAAGAGCACTCCACTTCTTGAAACTACGATAAATCCCCGACCACGGTTCACCTCTATCGGCTAAATGTTTCAGCTTAGTGAAGTAATGCGAACCTTCCTCACAGCCGAGTTCCAACAAGTGCTGATCGCTTAAGGCGTAAATTGGACTGCGTAATACTTGAGCAAGTGCTAAATCATTATGCGGGTTATGCAGTGCTGCTAATAACTGCAACATATCGGCAACTTCTAATCGGTTAAGCAAACCTGCTTGGTATGAACTGACAACCGGAATCTTTAGTCGGCGTAGTGCACGCGTGAACAATTCAAAGTGTGTCTTTTGCCGAGCAATGATCAATATATCACCATACGCTATAGGTCTGGGTCCGTCGGAATCTGCGATGGTCAATCGGCTTTGATATAGTTGTGCGATCGTCTGTGCTATGGTTGCCGCTTCTTCGCTGCGCGAATTCTGCGACGACAACAATGGAACCCTCAAAGGGTTGCGCCATTCACCGTCATCGTCCGCTTTATCCGCGACTGCAGGTTCAAACAAATCAAACATACAGATACCACCTTTGATATCGCGCATGGTACGGTGAGGCTTGAAATCTGATAATAGACTATTCTGAGTAAAGACCCTATTAACAAAATCAATAATGTGTGGGGATGAACGATACGAGATGTCGGCACTCTCCTCAATGCCCGCCAAATGTTCCTTAAGCCATTGCCCGGCTTTGACCTGCAACTCAGGGTCGGCGCGCCTAAAACCGTAAATCGATTGCTTGCGGTCACCGACGATAAACACACTGCCGCCCTGTTGAGATGCAATTTCTTGCATCAATGGTTGTAGCAACTGCCATTGCGTCGGATTGGTGTCTTGGAATTCGTCTATCAAAACATGCTCTATGCGCGAAGCCAGCCGATATTGTATCCAATGACTGCCATAATCGGATTGGGTCAATAACCTGCTTGCGATGCTTTCCAGATCACCAAAATCAAGGAGCTTATGTTGTTGCTTGAGTGCCGTATAAATCTCTAAGACACGACTGCCGACTTTATACCACGCTCGGTTCAAATAATAATTGTTGGCGCGGTTAATGCTCTCGCGCATTTGCATCACTGCCTCACTAATCTCGGCACACAAAGTAAGTAGCCGCTCAGCCTCTGACTCGCCCAGCGATTTTATCAATGCTTTGCTTAACACACGCTGTCTCGGCAGACCGTCATTTGTATGGATACATTTGCTGAGCGTGTCAAAGTCATCGTTAGAAAGCTCGTCCAATGCAACGAGTTTGCCCAAACATTGCGAGTGTTCAACATTCTTTTTCGTTTTATGCTTACTTAATAAAGTGCCATAGTCGGCCACTGAGTCGCGTATGTCCTGCCATATCTCGGCGACGGGTAGCGTCTCGGCAATTTTCAATCGCTCATATAAATGCTTATCGGCCTCAATGGCACCGACGGAGTTATCCGAAACATAGCTCAACCAATCGTTTTGCCGTGCTAAAAAAGCCTCAAGTATAGTGCGCATAACATTCACACTGCGGATTTCTGCATAAAGCGTATCCAAAGCCTCGCTAATTTCCCGGTCTTTAGAAGTCGTCGTCGCAAATAATGTATCTATTGCCTTGCCTTGCCATTCCCTCGCGTTTTCTGCAATCCGAAAATCTAAGGGCACACGACTTTGCAGCGGGCATAAAGAAATTAGCTTTTGACAAAAGGCATGAAAAGTGGTGATTTGCAGTTGCTCAGTTGAATGTAGCAATCGCTCATAAAGATGTCGCGCCCGCCCACTATATTTTTCGACATCCTCTATACCAATCTCCCTGAGACCGGCTTCCAAGCCATCCGCTGTTTGGGTACTCCATTCAAGCACTCGCGCTTCTACCCGCTCGCGCATTTCATCAGCAGCTTTGTTGGTAAAAGTAATCGCCAATATAGAAGCCGGGCAAACATCGTCCAACAATAACCTCAGCACACGGGCGATTAGTAACCAGGTTTTACCGGTGCCTGCCGAAGCATATACGATGCCGCTGGCTTGCGGTGACAGTAACTTGAGTAAAGGTTTCATTAGCAGTATAAGTTTTGAAACATAGTTTAGCTTAATGTGGGGCTGTTGAAAATAGAACCGCCACTTGAGCCAGTAGGTCAAGTGGCTTAGCTTTGCAGAACCTTTACGTGTTAGGTGACGCATCCATTGCAATATGCTAGAACCGCCGATTGCTATTGGTTCAATCGGCGTGACATTGTGCAGAACCATCACATGGGTATGTAGGTTGAACAAGCTAAGGCTTGTCCTAAATGGTGGTTATCGTTAATTCAATGGCGCAAGCGGTTGGGTTTATGCGATGACAGTACTTTTTAAACAACCCTTCTTAGCACTACAGAAGGTTTGCTGGAATTCAGATAAATAACATAAGGCTTTACCAGCTACCCGACTACCGCAATTACTATTCCGGCAACCGCCACACCAACACCGACCATCCACATAATCATTATCCGCCCCATCCTTTCTACATCAGCCTTCGTAGCCATATCTTTTATGTCTGCCTTAGTAGCCATATCTTTTATGTCTGCCTTAGTAGCCATATCTTTCATGTCTACCTTAGTAGCCATATCTTTCATGTCTACCTTAGTAGCCATATCTCTTATATCTGCCTTAGTAGCCACTTCCTTCGAATTCGCAATATCAGTAACTGCTTCCTTTGCTTCGTCATCAGACACACCAGGTATCTTTCTCAATGTGTTATACAATGCTATATCAGACATTAATATTTACTCCTTGTTTTAATGGTTCATCGCTTGATTTCATAAGTATAGCACGGCTCTGCTAAGCTAGGCAGCACATATACGATGCCATAAACATTTTTAGAGAAGGTCGGGCGGGCATAGTATAATTATGTCTATTAATTAACCTTGAGTTTGAAAAGTGTCTAAATTATTAACCAAAGGACTGTATCGTCCTGAATTTGAAAAAGATAGTTGTGGGTTCGGTCTAATTACCCAAATGGACGGACAGGCAAGTCATTGGCTGGTCAAAACCGCAATACAGTCGCTGGGGCGTTTGACGCATCGCGGAGCCATATCGGCAGACGGGAAAACTGGGGACGGTTGCGGGCTTTTGATGAAAATGCCACTTGATTACATGCGAGCCAAAGCCGATGCAGCCGATATCAATTTAGCCGAAAATTTCGCTGTCGGCATGGTATTCCTATCAAAAGACCAAAAAATAGCACGGCAATGGCAAGAAGTATTGAATCTAAAACTTGTTGAACAAGGCTTTGAAATTGCCGGTTGGCGTACGGTGCCGATCAATCCCAAGGCGTGCGGCGCAGAGGCACTAAAAACAATGCCGAACATAGCACAGGTGTTTGTCAACATAAAAGAATCAATGAAAAACATTGAGCAAGCCCTGTTTGTTGCGCGCCGTAAAGCGGAAATTGCATTAACCGGCACCGCTTTCTATATTGCGAGCTTGTCTTCGCGAACACTTTCTTATAAAGGCTTAATAATGCCCGACAATCTGCCGATTTTCTACCCTGACCTTGCCGAAGAGTCGTTGGAGTCGTCTTTGTGTGTTTTCCATCAGCGTTTCTCAACCAACACACACCCGCAATGGTATCTAGCCCAACCGTTTCGTTTTCTGGCACACAACGGTGAAATCAACACTATTTGCGGTAATCGTAATTGGGCTTCTGCACGAGCGCATATACTAAAGAGCTCCCAGCTACCTAATCTGACCGAATTGATGCCATTGGTTTCTATGGAAGGGTCGGACTCGTGCAGTTTAGATAATATGCTCGAAGTCCTTATGATGGGAGGTATGGACTTATGCAGTGCAATACGCCTGTTGATACCACCAGCATGGCAGAATGTCAGTAGCATAGATCCCGACCTACGCGCCTATTACGGCTATAACTCCTTCCATATGGAACCGTGGGACGGTCCCGCCGGCATCGTCTTAACCGATGGTCGTTATGCGGCGTGTTCTATGGATAGAAACGGTTTGCGACCGGCGCGCTATGTTATTACCAAAGATCGTTTTATCACGCTGGCATCCGAGATTGGTGTCTACGACTATAGTGCCGACGAAGTAGAAACCAAAGGCAGACTGAAGCCCGGACAGATGATCGCAGTTGACACCCAAACCGGCACCTTAATGTTGCCTGAAATGATCAACGAAGAATTGAAATCCAGACACCCTTATCGTCAATGGCTAAAAAAACACGCACACTATGTACCCACTCCTTCGGATGAAGCCCTGGGTGTCTATGAACCATTTGACGACCAACAATTACTCAGTTATCAGAAACTGTTCAATCTATCGTATGAGGAGAAAGAACAAGTACTCAAAGTATTGGCACGAGTCGGACAAGAAGCGGTCGGCTCTATGGGCGACGATACCCCGCTACCAGTTTTGTCTACTCAAGTACGCTCGTTGTTTGATAATTTCCGCCAACAGTTCGCACAGGTCACTAACCCGCCTATAGACCCTTTAAGAGAGCGTATCGTGATGGGATTGGAAACGGCACTGGGCTGCGAAATGAATCCTTTTGACGAATTGCCGGAGGTAGACCGCCTGTTATTGCGATCGCCGATCCTATCCGAATACAAGTTTCGCACTATCTTGGAACTTGAGAAGTTTCCTCATCAAGTTTTCAACCTCAGTTATTCAAGCGAACACGACCTACATTCCGCGATAATAGAACTTTGCAACGAAGTTGTAGAAGCTGCACGCAAGAAAGATTTTCTAATGATTGTACTATCCGACAGGCAGCTAGCTTCGGATTGCCTCACCATACATGCCCTGCTCGCCTGCGGTGCGGTGCATCACCGCCTAATCAAAGAAGGATTACGGTGCCAGTGCAATATCCTCATAGAAACCGCAACTGCGCGAGACCCACATCATTTTGCAACCCTGATTGGTTATGGCGCAAGTGCTATATTCCCTTATCTCAGTTACCAATGTCTCGCCGACATGTACCGCAAACAGGAAATTGATAATTCTAAACCGCTAGTGACTATTTGTTCTGTATATCGTCAGGCCATCAATAAGGGTCTCTTGAAAATCATATCCAAGATGGGCATCTCTACAATCCCAAGTTATAGAGGCGCACAGTTATTTGAAATAGTCGGCTTGCACGACGAGGTTGTCTCTCTATGCTTCAAAGGCACGACCAGCAGACTGCAAGGTTTGCGCTTCTCGGATCTAGAGGATGATCAAAAGAAATTAGCAAAGCTCGCTCGCAACCACTCCGAACCATTACGCCAGGGTGGGTTGTTGAAATATATACACGACGGAGAGTACCATGCATTCAACCCTGATGTCGTGCAAAGTCTGCAAAAAGCCGTGCAAGATTCCAATTACGACGAATATAAAGTCTTCGCCGATCATGTCAACCACCGTCAACCGGCAGTATTCAGGGATCTACTGAAACTAAAGCCCAAGACCTCAGTGCCGCTAGACGAAGTGGAAGCAGCAGAGCATATCGTCAAACGCTTTGACTCTGCAGGCATGTCACTGGGTGCACTATCACCCGAAGCACACGAGACATTGGCAGAAGCGATGAACAGTTTAGGTGGACGTTCAAACTCTGGTGAAGGCGGCGAAGACCCCAAAAGATTTGGCACCAATAAGTCATCCAAAATCAAACAAGTTGCATCAGGGCGTTTCGGCGTAACCCCACACTATCTTAGCGATGCCCAAGTTATACAGATCAAAATTGCACAAGGTGCAAAACCCGGCGAAGGCGGTCAATTACCGGGAACCAAAGTCAACAAGATGATCGCAAAACTGCGGCACTCCAGCGAAGGCATCGCGTTGATTTCCCCACCCCCACATCACGATATATACTCGATAGAAGACCTTGCACAATTAATCTTTGATCTGAAACAGGTCAATTCTAAGGTTTTGGTTTCGGTCAAGTTGGTTGCCGAGGCCGGTGTCGGCACCATCGCAGTCGGCGTTGCCAAAGCCTACGCCGACCTGATTACGATATCGGGCTACGACGGCGGCACTGGTGCAAGCCCGCTCACCAGCATCAAATACGCCGGCGCACCTTGGGAACTAGGTCTACCCGAGACACATTTAGCATTACGCAACAACGACCTACGAGACAAAGTCAGATTGCAAACCGACGGCGGCTTGAAAACTGGTTTAGACGTAGTCAAAGCGGCAATTCTAGGTGCCGAGAGCTTTGGCTTTGGTACCGCTCCGATGATTGCCATGGGCTGCAAATATCTGAGAATATGCCATCTCAACAACTGTGCAACAGGAGTTGCTACCCAAAACAAAGTACTGCGTCTAAAACACTTCATCGGCAAAATGCAAATGGTTAGAAATTATTTTCTGTTCATTGCCAAAGAGACGCGCGAATGGATGGCGCACTTAGGCATTAGAAAATTTGAAGACTTGATCGGACAGCTTGATCTATTGGAGCTTGTAGAGGAACTGCCGCATCGGCAAAGCGGATTGGACTTGAACCCCATTCTATCCGACGGTGGTGTTGCCACCGACAAACCTCAGTTTTGCACCTACGAGCGGAACAAGCCGTTTGATCAAGGTATCCTTGCAGAACGCATGGTTGCGGATATGAAGGATGCCATAACGAATAAAACGAGCGGCGAATTTCACTACAAGATTCGCAATGTGGATCGTTCTATTGGTGCGCGAGTCTCTGGAGAAATTGCCAAGCGATATGGGAATTACGATATGTCGGATACACCGTTGGATGTTTATTTCAAAGGCACCGCTGGACAGAGCTTTGGGGTTTGGAACGCTGGCGGCTTGCATCTGCACTTGGAAGGTGATGCAAACGATTATGTCGGCAAAGGTATGGCAGCGGGAGAAATTGCCATTTATCCGCCACCGCAAATAGCAGAGCAATCGCAAAAGATGCCGATTGTCGGAAACACTTGCCTTTATGGCGCAACCGGCGGAAAGTTTTTTGCTGCCGGCAGAGCAGGCGAGCGTTTCGCAGTTAGAAACTCAGGTACGATTGCAGTCGTAGAAGGTTTGGGAGATCATGGATGCGAATATATGACCGGCGGCTTTGTTGTGGTGTTGGGTAAAACCGGTCTCAATTTCGGTGCCGGAATGACCGGCGGATTAGCAATGGTTTTTGACCAGCAAGCCAACTTCAGCGACCTATACAACCACGAGATGGTTGATATCTATCGCATAGATACCGAAGAGATGGACCAGCAACGGGATTATTTACACGCGCTATTGACCGAACACCACCGAAAAACAAGTAGCCTATTTGCACAATCTATGCTTGACGATTTCTCTACCTATTTGCCTAAATTCTGGCTGGTCAAACCTAAAGCGGCGGAGCTTGATATGCTAATGGCAAGCCTATTGAAAGCCGCTTAAATAATTGCTCGTCCGTTATCGCTGGGCAGAATGAGCATCCCTTCTACTTTTATAGATGAACTGCTTACACGCACCGACATCGTTGCGTTAATCAACCGCTATATACCGACCCCGCTAAAAAAATCGGGACGTTCTTATATGGCATGCTGCCCTTTCCACGATGAAAAAACCCCCTCTTTTTCGGTTAGCCGAGATAAAGGTCTTTACTATTGTTTCGGCTGTCATGCCTCAGGTGGTGCTATAAAGTTTTTAATGGATCACCAGCGCATGACTTTTCAAGAAGCGGTTGAAGAGCTGGCGCGTCATGCAGGCATGGAAGTGCCGCGTCTAAATACTCGCGTGTCAACCGAAACCCAAAAACGTTTTGACAAGATGCATACAATAATGAACAAAGTATCTGAGTTCTACAGAACACAACTGAAACAAAACGCACAAGCAGCCGATTATTTGCAAGGACGAGGTATTACATCGGAAACCGCTGCCGATTTTGCAATCGGCTACGCACCCGACAAACCTTATTTGAAACAATGCCTAGGCTCCGCCTATGATGAGAAAACACTGCTTGCTGTCGGTTTGCTCGCTCAGGGTGGCAACCGACGCTACGAAAAATTCAGAGACCGTTTGATGTTCCCGATACGCGACCGACGCGGCAACGTCATTGCATTCGGCGGTCGACTCTTAGAAAACAAAAAAAACAAACAAGATAGGATGCCTAAGTACATGAACTCTCCAGAAACACCCCTATTCAAAAAAAGAAACACACTATACGGCTTGCACGAACTAAAAAAAGTGCGCGACCTACGCTGCTTATTATTCGTAGAAGGTTATATGGATGCCGTATCTTTATCCCAGCACGGCGTACGCAATGTGGTAGCAACCTTAGGCACTGCAACGACTCAAACCCACATTCGCGTAGCACTACGCTTTAGCTCCAACCTGATATTCTGTTTTGACGGCGACAACGCAGGCCGACGAGCAGCGATTGAGGCTGCAAAACAAGCACTCTCGGTATTCACCGACGGCTGTAGCATTAACTTTATGTTCCTGCCCTCCGGCGAAGACCCCGACAGCTATATCACACAGCACGGCTACGAGGTGTTTAACAGACAACTCGCAGAGGCAGTGCCCCTAGCAGACTTCTTGTTCACACATCACTCGCGAGGATTGGATATGAATAATCCTGCTCATGCAACCCGCTATGCCAAATTGCTTAAACCACTGATAACGCAGTTACCTCAAGGCATGTTTAGAGAATTAATGTTCAACCGTCTAGCAGAACAAATCAATATAGATGTAGATAAATTGAAAACCGACTACGGCACTGTAAAATCTTTTGCTAAAACCGAAAGACACGATGACGCAAAAAAAGAGATTTTGTATTCAACGGTCACAGTTGCATTGCGCTCATTATTGACAAAACCCTCGTTGGCAGATCAAGCACTCGCTCCCGATGCCATACGCGGACTGCAAAAACCCGGCGCGGAATTGCTTGCTGATGTGGTTGATTGCATAAAACATAAAAAGTTATCCAATGTTGCAAGCATCGTCGAATCCTTCCGAGAAAGCCCACATCAAGAAAACCTCACTCGTTTGCTAACGACATCAACCACACCCGAAGCCGATACCGAAATAGAATTCAAAGATGCAATGCGCCAGATGGAAATAGAGATAACCGAACAAAAAATTGAACAACTGCAAAAAGAATTATCAACCGACGACTCCGGACAAATAAAAATACACGATTTACTCAAGCACCTGCACAAACTCAAAAGCCAGCCTATGTCTTAAGATCGTGCATCAGCCTTTAAGCTGTTGAAAAAGTAATATTCCCCTCCTTTGGAGGGGTGGCAGGCGAAGCCTGACGGGGTGGTTGTTAAGGTTCTGAACAATGTTACGCCGATTGACCTACTGGCTCAATCGGCGGTTCTATTTTTCAACAGTCCCACATGCCCTCCCTAAAGTACCGTTCTGCAAAACTGTAACCGCCACGCGCCACTTGGTTTTGGTTTCCATTTGCCGAGTACTTGCACAATATTGTGTGTTGATACAACACACACCTAAACCACCTGTAGGGGAAGGCTAACATGATGCCTTATTTAAAATCAAGTCATTTTACTCTCTTTTTTATCTCTTTTTCTGAATATCTATTTAGGCCGCAGCCGGACACTCATGATGCGGATCAAACGGCTTGTTGTGCTTGAGTACTCCATGAATAATACGGGTGAGCTTATGTGCACAAGCGACAATGATTTCCTTTTTGCTTAACTCCGGGCGTCGGCGTTGCAAGCGGTTGGCAAAGTCGCGGATAATGGGGTTATGAAGCCGTGCCGAGAGTGCTGCCATAAACAAAGCGGTGCGTAGGCAGCGATTGCCAATTTTAGAGATATGACCCCGTGCTTCGCAGGTGCCGGATTGTCTGCGCATTGGTGCGATGCCGATAAAAGCAGCGAGTTGCTTGGGATGCTCAAACGTATTATCATCTAATACTGCACACAGGGTGGCTGCGATTTGCATACCGATACCGGGTATCGAACACAATAATTTGCAGGTCTGTACGAGTTGTTCGTTTTCGGCAATGAGCCTTTCGATTGAAGCATCAATCTGATCAATGCGTTGCTCAAGGTATCTCAAGTCTGCAGCCGCACTGCGCTTTTGTCCCGCGGTGCGCAAGGTCTTTTCACTATTCCTTAACATCGTCTTCGCTAATATCAGTTTGTATCTGCGTTTGAGAGCATCCTTCAAGGTCTGGATAGCTTTTGATGAACTGGTCCACCGATAATTAGGGTTTGACACTGCGAAGCGTGCAATTAAGCGTGCATCATCGCCATCAGTTTTATTACGCATATTAAGACTTTTGCGAAAATAGGCAACTTGCGCCGGGGGTGCCACCTGTATCGGATGTTTAGCCCGGGAAGCTCGCTCGCAAAGGTTTGTCTCCAAGCCACCAGTGGCTTCAACGCAGATCGGGCAGCGCTTTGCGCCCTGTTCGGCAAGCCAAGCTAACAGCTGTTTAATACCTTTGGTATTATTGCTAAATTGTGCTTCCGAGAAACTCTCGTCAACGAATAATAATGCCACCTCTAAAGTGTTTTTAGAGACATCAATGCCGATTGCGACAGGTTGTTTGTGTTTCACCATAATTTCCTCCATAATAGTTATTGAATGAATTACTAGGTATCAAGCAGTGTTTAGGAAAGTATGACTACGCCGCCCAAACAGGTAAATACGAGATCTAAAGTCCCAAGCTGCCTTACGAGCTCTATAGTCATAACGCCGGAGGAGTGCTTATCATGTTAACAGGCTTTAATGCCTAATCCTCTCTTGAGCGTGTCTCCTCCGACTTCCTAGGCACTGCATCTACCTAAGCGTTTATCTTATATCAAATAAGCCATAGTTAAATATACCTGTCTCCTCCGACTTCCTAGGCACTGCATCTACCTAAGCGTTTATCTTATATCAAATAAGCCATAGTTAAATATACCTGCCCTCCCTAAAGTACCGTTCTGCAAAACTGCAACCGCCACGCGCCACTTGGTTTTGGTTCCCATTTGCCGAGTACTTGCACGATATTGTGTGTTGATACAACACACACCTAAACCACCTGTAGGGGAGGGCTAACATGCCCTCCCTAAAGTACCGTTCTGCAAAACTGTAACCGCCACGCGCCACCTGGTTTTGGTTCCCATTTGCCGAGTACTTGCACGATATTGTGTGTTGATACAACACACACCTAAACCACCTGTAGGGGAGGGCTAACATGCCCTCCCTAAAGTACCGTTCTGCAAAACTGTAACCGCCACGCGCCACCTGGTTTTGGTTCCCATTTGCCGAGTACTTGCACGATATTGTGTGTTGATACAACATACACCTAAACCACCTGTAGGGGAGGGCTAACATGCCCTCCCTAAAGTACCGTTCTGCAAAACTGTAACCGCCACGCGCCACCTGTATGGCTTCCATAAATAAAATAGATAAATGTGTTGATTTTTCAGACGCAACGCGTTCGGACGGACATGCGGTCGGCCCCTACATTTCATAGGTTTTGATGCGGTTGTAATGTTGAACGATGCCGATACGGGATTGGATACCGGCGATGAATCAACTAGCTATTGAGTGCGAAGTTTCACAAAATAGTTGACATCCGAGAAAATGATAGTCTTGCCTTTTATAAAAACCTTATCATCAATCCGACTGCCGCAATTATTACCCCGGTATTTATTGCAACAACCGCATAGATTAGTTTAGTTAGCTTCGTCTCTAGTCTTGCTATCTCTGCTTTTAAGTCTGCCTTCGTAACCACTTCCTTCGAATTTGCAATATCGGCAACCGCTTCCTTTGCTTCGGTATCGGATACATCAGGTATTTTTCTTAGTGTGTTGTATAACGCAATATAGGTCATCTCATTTACTCCAGTGTGTAAAGGTTAACATATTCCGAGATATTTGGAGCTGTTGAAAAAGTATTTTATGCACCGTAGAGGAGGGCTAACATGCCCTCCCGAAACGCGTTGCGTCTGCACAAGTAGAACCACCGATTGAGCCAGTAGGTCAATCGGCGTGACATTGTGCAGAACTTTAACATGGTGGCTTGTCGTACATTATCCTTCGTACGCCATCCAATTTATGGAAACCAAAACCAAGTGGCGCAAGCGGTTCTGTTCGTGTAGAACGGTACTTTAGGGAGGGCATGTGGGACTGTTGAAAAAGTATTTGATATAAGCGAAAATAGACAACTGATTCAACCGGAGGTTTTTATGCAAGGCACTCACAATTTTCAACCTGAACTCTTTGTCCAAATAGACTATCAGGCACTCATTCCCAGCTATCACATATTAAGGCGTATTGATAAAGTTTTAGACTTGAGCTTTGTCAAACAATTAACCCAAAGTTTCTATAGTGATACGCAAGGTAGACCGTCAATAGACCCTGAGGTATTTTTTCGTATCTGTATATTAGGATACCTCTATGGGATTAAATCGGATCGTCAATTGTGCGATGAGATCGGCATGAACATCGGCTATCGTTGGTTCGTCGGATTAACGATGAGCGATGCGGTGCCGGATCACTCATCCTTAACTCGTATCCGGGACCGCTTGGGTGTCGGCTGTTTTGAGGCGGTATTTGAGCATGTAGTAGAACAATGCCGAGATGCCGGATTAGTTGAAGGGAAACGGATTATAACGGATGCGAGTTTAGTTGAGGCGAATGCGTCGGCGAGGAAACTGGAGAGACGAGAGCAGCCGGCAGAGGCAATAGAAGTCACAGATGAGAAGCAACAAAGCAAGGAAGCAGTGTCGCAAACTGCGGCAGTGAAAAGAGAACTCGTCAGCAACCGTACCGATGCCGGTAAGGTAGATGATGATGCGAGTTCAGGCGAGGCGACTGCATCGGCACAGAAATTGGAGAGACGAGAGGAGCCAACACCAGCAGTAGAAGTTAAGGATGAGAAGCAACAAAGCAAGGAAGCAGTAAAAAGAAAACCAGTCAGCAACCGCACGCATGTGAGTAGAGTAGACGGCGATGCGACTTTAGTCAATCGTCAAGGGTATCCAAGAAAGTTATATCACAAGGCGCACTATTGTGTTGACGCAAAGAGTCGAGTGATAACCGATTGTTATGTGACCACGGGTGCCTGTCATAAGACCAATGTCATCACACAGAGAATTCAATATCAACAAGAACGTTTTGGATTGCCGGTCGAAGAGGTGATAGCCGATGTCGGCTACAGCAGTGGCAAGAATTATCAGTTTTTTGAACAACACCAGATCCGCAGCTATATCCCGACTGCGAAGTTTCGTCTGACACCTGGTAAACAAGTAGCTGATGAAGGCAGTTTCAAGTATGACCCCAATAAAGACATCTATACCTGTCAGGCGGGGCATGCGTTACATCCCAAACCTGCAGTCGGTGCGACGAAGTATTACCATATCAAGAAAGCCCATTGTAATAGCTGTCAATGGCAGGCGAGTTGTTATATAGGTAAGCATCATACCGGTCTATGCCGAAATGAGCATAATGCGGCGATCGAACGAGTGAGGCGGCGACAAAGCGGTCAAGTCTTTAAGCAAAGAATGATTGAGAGAAGCTGGAAGATAGAGGGCTTATTTGCTGAGGCAAAGGAGCGGCATGGGTTGAGGCGGGCGAAATATAGAGGTACGAAGAAAATGCAGATCCAAGCCTACCTAACTGGGACCGTTCAGAACCTAAAGAGGCTAGCGGTTTCTTTAGATTTTTATTTTCGCTGTATCAGATTTTGGTTTACACAAAGATTTTTATTATTGCGGTATAGTTTTCAAGGATAAGACGACTTTTTCAACAGTCCCATGTTAGCCCTCCCCTACAAGTGGTTATCGTAAATTTAATGGCGCAAGCGGTTACGTTTAAGCGATGACGGTACTTTTTCAACAGCCCCATTTTACTTCTTTGTATACGATGCCAGTACGGAATTGGATACTGGCGATGAACTGATTAGCTATTGAGTACGAAGTTTCACACAATAATAGGTATATCGCTTTCGTCAGTGTAAATAATTGATTTTTCATGATGTTGTTATGCATCCTGTAGCCTCCTTTTATTTACATCATACTTTATAAATACTAATAATTCTAGTAGTCGGCTAATCTCGTCAGTGAAAGGCATCCCTCCGATCAGAGGGATGCTTCCGCGACATCCTTGTCTATATGTTTCTGTTAACTTGATGGTTTAGTCAAACCAGTGGACTATACCAACGGCAAACATTTCTACGTCTTCGCCTACTCCTCCACCAGCATAGTTAATACCGAAGTTATACTGAGCATTAGCCTCGTTGCCGACTTCAGAATACGTAGCCCGCAATTCGGTACCTTTCGGCATGGTATAGAACACACCAAGATTAATTGCATCTCCATCGGTGTCTCGCTCACTTGCAGCAGTACAACCAGTGGCACCTTTACATTCTAGGTCATCGGCATCCATATACGAGAATCGGAAGTCAATTCCGTTGCCAAAAGAGTGCTTACCTGAGACCATGAATGCGTCGCGTTCAACACCTGTCCAAAGAGGAGCATCAGCTGCAACATTCGCAGTGCCAAAGTCTCCATATGTAAGATTGCCGTCCCCATCAAGTATGCGCTCTGTAATGTTTCCGTCGCCATCACGTCGAGCCCTTATGCCCTGACAACTTGCTTCGTATTCCAATGTTTCGAACATCGCTGCAATCCACGTGGATTGGCCGTTGCCCCAATCATACTTGTAGCGACCGGCAAGGCGAAAGCCTTCGTTATCGGAGTCATTACATAAGAAATCACTTTGCGTACCATCAAAGTTAACGTTAAAGTTGACCGCGCTGACATCTTCGTGTTGCTCGTAAGCAGCGGAGAGCCAAATTTGATTGTTACCCATATTATGTTGGTAAGCAACACCAGTAGACATAATACGAGGATCAACTTCTGTACCGTTGACAGTTGAATCAACACCAAGATTTTCAATCCCATCTCCGGAGGTAAGTGCAAAGCGGAACTGGAAGCCGTCTCGGGTTTGACTGTTCATTGCCGAAGTGTTCGGCCATACATATTGGACGATACCTTCTTGACGACGGTTAAAAGCCAATGCGCCGTAGCGTTTACTAAAACCAGTATCGGCAAAAGGTAAATCAAAGCTACCGTTGTAGAACAATGCACTAAATACATCGCCGCCGCCACCGTGACCACCAATATTACCCATAATGCTGGTATGCGAATCGGCACCTGCATCGTAGAAAGGATCTACCCACTGAGCGACGATTTCGTTATACGGAAGCAACCATTGACCGAACATGATCTCACCCATCGTTTCATGACGAAGGCTGATTTTAGAATTACGATTACACCAGTTGGTGTATTCGTTGTTGCGTCCCCAATATGTAAATTGTTCGCAACGCAAACCGACTTGCAAGCCTTCGATACCAGTGTCCATGTGAGACATGAAACCGATATTCGCAGCATTATTGCTTAGACGGTCATAATTACGAGCACCATCGTCAATGAACTCGTAAGACCAGTTTTGCCAGCCGTATATGTTAATGTTCTCGCCATGAGCATCGGCGTTAGCATTAGCAAGCGGCATTACTGCTAGTGCCAGACCGACCAGAAAAAGCATAAGTTTATTACTCTTAAGTTTCATAAAATTTTCTCCTTTATGTTAATGTGCTGTAGTATGAAATAACTGATTGCTCAGTTAGTACCATATAAACAACACTGAATTACTTAATTTTGATAAATTATAGGTTTATATAATTAATAATTCAATCAAAAATAGCTATTTTGGTAAATGAGTGTTGTTTTTTCACAACACATTTTATTTGCTGTATTTATAAGGATTTTTCTGGTTTTCGGACCATTTATTGTTGTTTGCCGAATTTCCAAAAAGGGTTTGATTCATTCTAGCAACGATTTGAATCGTGTGTGGCAACGAAAGATGCGCATAACGCTTGACCATTTGCAATGTTTTATGCCCCAGTATTTCGGATAGTTCAGTTAACGAAGCACCTTGCATTGCCAGATATGATGCACCAGTATGCCTCAAGTCATGCCAGCGAAAATCTTTTATGCCCGATAACGCCAATGCCTTTTCCCAAGATGTTCTGAGACTAACCGGCTGATTGGGTTTTAAGCGGCTGGGAAACACCAGTGCCGACGGAGCGACCGATGGCTGATACCTTGCGCGAATTAACTCAAGCGCATAACCTTGCAAAGGAATGGCGCGGCTGGTTTTGTTTTTGGTCTTATGCAAATAGATAACACCAAGCTCAAGGTCTACATGTTGCCACTGCAACGACATAATCTCCATACGCCGAGCGCAAGTGCTCAAAGCCAAAACAACCGCAGTATACAAATCTTGGTGATTTAAGGCGGCACACGCATCCAGCAAACGCTTGATTTCTTGCTCGGATAAAAAGCGAGTGCGCCCGGCAGGTTCTTCCAGCTTGGAGATATTTTGCAACGGTGAACCCTCTATCCATTCCCACTCTTTTACCGCAACGGCAAAAACACGACTCAATGTGGAAAAATAACGGTTGACCGTTGCCGTAGAGCGAGGCTTGCCACGACAAGACACCTCGCATAATAATTGTTTTCTGTGTTCAATCAACACCGAAGGCCTCACGCTATATAAATAATAGTGTCCTATTTCCTGTTGCCACCACTTCAGATGACTATGTTGATTTTTCACGGTGCTGGGGCGAATGAGCGAAACCTCTTTAATATAGCGGTCTATCATCTCCGAGACGGTGTGCTCAGTTCTTTTTGTGATTTTTATAGCTTTTTCTTTCATGTAATTGTCCTTTTTGTTAGTGAATTTAAGGTTAAAAGACCTCACTGGTATAAATTGCCGTAGGCAAATGCTTCCTATTATACCTATGTTATTGCTTTGTGAGATAAGGGATATCCCTTGCCGATGCTTCCAAGCGGTCTGCATTTAACCTCGCCATACTAAAAAAGCATAAGAGTAATAAACTGTTAATCTCTCTTGTGGGGCTGGTGCTGGCAGCAGTGCCGTTTGCTAATGCTAACGCCGATGCTCATGGTGAGAATATTAACATATATGGCTGGCAAAACTACTCGTATGAGTATATTGAAGCAGACGCAACTTTTGAGAACAATGACTACTTCATTGTTGGTGCATCCAACGAAAGAGAGTTTGATCGCATTCAAGGTAATGCAGCAAATATCGGCTTCATGGCGCACATGGACACTGGTATTGAAGGATTGCAAGTAGGATTGCGTTGTGAGCAATTTACGTTCCACAACCGATTTACTTCGTCGGGCTGGTGTAATCGTAACTCTAAGATCAGCCTTCGTCATGAGACGATGGGTGAGATTATGCTTGGTCAATGGTTATTGCCGTATAACGAGATCGTCGCTCAGTGGGTAGACCCCTTCTACGATGCAGGTGCCGACTCACATACCAGTATCATGGGTAACGTAGGCTTCGGAGGTGTCTTTTATAATGGTGGGACTTTCCCGTTGGGCTCAGGTACGGACTTCAGCTATGAAGGGCAATACGCACTTAGCTTCAATCGTCGCCAAGAAGAAATTGTCCAGTATGTTTGGCCAAACACTTCGGCAATGGCAAGTCAAACCCGAGATGGATTTCAATTCCGTTTTGCGATGACCACTGGTGTCAACGACGATGCACACCTTGATGCAGCAAATGCTTTTGACAATGATGTTTCCAACGGTGACAATCGCGATATCCCTGCCAATTACCCTCGGAATATATGGGGCGGTCCTGGGCCAACAGATGGCTTCAGAGATACTGCATATGATTTAGATCCTCGTATTTGGTCAACAGGTGTATCTTATCAGCATAATATGGGTAACAACCAAATTTGGGTCGCACTTGCGTATGAAAAACACGAAGACATCACCGCACTGGAGCTTGCCCGTACTATTGAATTCCCTGCTGAACAATATGGTGCAGGTACTCTCTGTACCGACTCAGATGATGACGCATACCGCATTGCTGGTCGTTATAAGCACGATTGGGGCAACGGTCAATCCACTTGGATTGCTGCCATGTTTGAGACACTGGAGTACGACGCTGATAATTGTATGGCTCAATATGCAGGTGATTTCAGACCTATTCAAACACTCTGGAGTGATGTAGAACGTGATTCTTTCATGATTTCTGGCAAACACAGCTTCGGCAATGGATTTGATGTTCGCTTCTCGTATATGGATGCCGATGAACTAGACTGTCCAGGCGGTGTTTGCGGTGAACCAGGTTTTTATGGTGAATACGCAGGTTTTGGGGGCGGCTTTGAAGGTAATCAGCGTGTTAACAACGTCAATCGTACCCACATAAATCGTGGAGGGGTCACACCGGTCTCACCACCAACTCCGGAAAGCATGAGAAACGACAATTACTTTAGTGAAAATGACACTGATGCTCAAGCCTATAACATTGGCCTGTTCTACACGATGCCGGCAGGCACTGAGTTGCGCTTGACCTATTCCAAAGTTGACAACGAAGATAATGCAGGCTACGACTTCGGTATCGGCAGTACAAATCTATGGAATATAACCGATGATGGCGAAGACGAAGATGTAGAAATGTTCGCCGTTGGTATAGTCCACTGGTTTGACTAAACCATACACAAATTTCACGGACGAAATTTGATTGAATGACTAAGTGCTAGAGATGGCACGGAACCGCCGCCTTCGGGCGGCGGTTTTTTTGTACTTGCACAATATTGTGTGTCTATACAACACACACACATACTGGTAGAGGCAGAATGTTTGTTTGTACAGACACGATGCAACCACCCCGTCAGGCTGCGCCTGCCACCCCTCCAAAGGAGGGGAATGATCCGCCCCTACGGTGCATGGAATACTTTTTCAACAGCCTAATGTGTACCTAAGCGCCAAAAAGCCAAAACGATACGCCACAGCGGATGATAATCGTCTCCTAAATAGATGCCGAGTAAATCGTAGGGCGAGGCATCGTCTATATATAATTTGCGTAGATCTCTCAAATCAAAAAATCGTTTCAGAAACGAGGTCTTTCCCAATCCAGACAAGGTGCTTCTATCGTAATCTATAAAACAAACTTTTGCTTGTGACAACCCGGTATTCGGAGAGGATATCAATATATTATGCGCAACCATATCACCGTGTCTGATGCCCAAGCCATGAAGACACTTAACCGCATCAACGATCTTTCTTATCAACAAATCCCTTTGATGCTGCCATTTATCGCCATCTTCTTTTTTCAATTTCTCGTAAACTTCAACAAACGAGCTACTATCCTCCACATACCGATATAAAAAATAGCTTTTAGTTTGAGTAAAGGATTCGCGTTTGCGCCAATAAGCCAGTGGTTTAGGAGCAGCTAAACCTTGTTGATAGGCATATCGGCAAGATTGGAATGCCTTGTAGTTAGCATCTCGCCGGCGATAGTATCTAAACAACGCGCGTAGGCGGCGTGTCCAGCTGTATTGTTTATGTATGTGCGTCACCTTCATAACAACCCGATAATCTACTGCCGGCAATACAAATTCATATAGACGGTTATGCGGACGATTTCTAGAGCTGGACAATATATACTCAGGTGATTCGTATTGCTCGAAACCGCCGCCGGCAACCCATTTCTCCAATAGATTTAATTGCGACGGCGAAACATTAGATGACGCTATGAAATGACTATTTGATGTTTTATTGTTGTATGGCATTCGTGTGTATCTAGGATAGTATATGCTTGGCGTTGCTTATCATTGTATAATAAGCGGAACAAAAAAGGCCGTATATGCGTTTATTCGTCTACAAAAGAAAACTAAGTTTAATCTACCGAAAAGTCGTCCGAGGGTTGTTCCGTTTATATATCGGCATATCAAATACACAACACATAGTCGCAAGCATAGAACGGCCGTCGCTGGCAAATTATCTCAATGGGATAATTGGGGTCGCATGGCTATGCGAAAGAATGAACATAACCCTTGAGTTCGTGTTTCCTAAAGAAAATCCAACTTTTTTTGAGAACCCTGTTTTGTATCAACGCAATCCAAACAAGACATACCCGAGCAAAAAATTTTTGCTAAATAGCTCCGGCGATTATCTAGCGAGTATCGCACGAAAAGCTGCTAGAAAAGATTTGCCACCCGAGTACGGATATGGAATTATTTCCCAACTATCTATCAGCCAAGATATACAACACCAAGCCGATGAATGGTTTAACGCGCATATTAAAGGTGACTGGGTGGCAGTGCACTACCGTGGCACTGATGCCCATACACACCCTAGATCCGACAAAAGGAAAATGTCCATAAACCTATACATTGCCTGGCTGAAGGAAGTTTTGGACAATCAATGTAGCATTTTTGCTTGCTCGGATCAGGCGCAATTTGTTGACCAGATGAAACGCACATTCCCCAATCGCAGCTATTCCAGAGAAATCAAACGTTCCACCGACAAAAAGCCATTACACTGGTCGGATAATAACCAATATAGCGATAAGGATCTATACTCGCAGAAACGTAACGCCCTGATAGAAATTCTGATATTGGCTAAAGCCAGCGTTATTTATACGACAGGGTCGTGGTTTGTAGATGTGGTAAAAAATTTCAACCCCAAAATCAAAATAGTCTCCTTGGACCAAAGAGTGGAAAGGCGAAGTGCCTCAAATTATCTTCCTATCCCCAAAGAATCTTTATTGCAGGCTTGGCGAAATGATCATCTCACATAAACAAAGTTATATTTATAAGAGATGCCTACAATGCTTTGGTTCTCCTTTCGGTATGCTTTCCTAGAAGCCCTACGACAGATATAACCTCTTGGGGAGTAATGTGGGTTAAACAATGATAGTGACCGTAGCGGCAGGTTCGTTGCCAACAAGGGCTACACGATAAATTAGCCCATGAATATCTAACATGGTCTGATATCGGAAGAGCGTACTCGGGCGGAGTAGAACCAAAAATTCCAACCACTGAGCATCCAACAGCTGCAGCAATATGCATCAAGCCGGAATCGTTTGATACAACCTTCTCTGCCTGCGCAAGTAAATCAATTGAATCTTCTAAAGTAGTGCGGCCGCATAGATTGTGGATGGGTATATTAGCTGTCTTCGTAATTTGTCGGCAAACATCTTGATCTTTCCTAGAACCTAAAATCCAAATTTGATACCCTCTGTTTCCATAGTGTTCTGCAAGTTTGGCAAAATGGCGCGCCGGCCATTGTTTAGAAGGACTAGCGGCTGTTCCGGGTGCCAATATCATAATAGGAAGCTCGTTATCTATGCCCAAATGTTCCATACACATCTGCGCATTGGCCGGTTTAACAATTAGACGAGACGGCGTTATATTCTTAGGTAAAGGTGTTTGCTTAGGCTGCCCTAAAGACACAAATCTGTCAACAAGGCGAGGCATTTCATCGCTATTTAGTTGACGCATATCGTTGATCAAACCATAACGCATTTCACCGCGGAAACCGGTACGTACAGGGATCTTGGCAAACCACGGAATTAAGGCTACTTTGAATGAACGCTTCAAAATGATCGCTCGGTTGTAACGTTTTCTCAAACTAATTCCTATCCGTCTACGTTCTCTCAAACCTAGCTGTCCGTGTGCTAAAGGCATATAAATCGTATCCTTAATCTGTGGCATCCGTTTTAGTAAGCTGTGTAGATATTTAGGGGCGACAACATCAATGGTAGCGGCAGAGTCGAGTTGTTTGATACGCTCATAGAGACTTTGCGCCATTACACTATCCCCCACCCATTTAGGACCAAAAACCAGAATTCGCTCAGTCATAATAATAAGTATACAATATCTAGCCATAGTTGCTTGAAATGAGAATTTCTTTCTGCGCTATGAGATGCTAGGCGGCGAATATTATGTACGAGATAGGCATAAGTAGTTGTTGCGCAAGACGGAGTAATTATTTTTAACTTCACATGGGGTTGTTGAAAAAATATCTGCATTAGTACATTCCCCTCCTTTGGAGGGGTGGCAGGCGAAGCCTGACGGGGTGGTTGTGGTGGTTCTGCACTAGACAATTACCCTCTACGGTGCATGAAATACTCTTTCAACAGCCTCATGTTAGCCCTCCCCTACGGCTCAAGGATACTTTTTCAACAGCCCCAAATTTAGTTTATTTAAGATTTTATCAGCATCAGACACAGGGTTAACTTATAATACATATCTCATTTAAGTTCTGACCCTGAAAAAAGACAAAGATCGTATCTTTATAACGATAAAAGAATGAAGAAAGTCGCAGTACTCTGGGATATATGCAAGCTGGAGAGGCTGATTGCTGTCAGTTGTCTATACACATCCATCGCCAGATCCAATTATAAGCAAAAAAGGTTATTACCCGTATGGTACATACTCACATTCTGTAAGATGTTTTGGAGAATTAACAGGTATATTATTGGTTCACACCGCAGAGAATTCATTCATACCAAACACATTGTCTTCAACGGTCATACTCTAGAAACTATGTCACATATATTTTGGGGTTTATTACTCGTAGCATGGTTATGCGAAAGAATGAAGGTTAATCTGAAAATAGAAGGTTTGTCAGACTTGTTTTCCGATGATTTGATAATTAATAACGCGTCGGAATACTCAGAAGACTATTTTAAGAATACGAAAGAGTTTAATGCAGGTGCAATGCTTTGGCTCGCAATTTGCTATATACGCTCGGAATATGGATACAAGATATTATCAAAGTTTCCGATAAGAGAGGATATTCGGAAATGTGCGGATGAATGGTTCACTAATCATATCAAAGGCGATTGGGTGGCAGTCCATTTTCGTGGTACGGATTGCAAGGACATGAAAACGCAATATAAAAATAGATTTAGAATTAAGCTTGATGATTACATCAATTATTTAAAAGCTGTGTTGGACAAGAAATGTAGCATTTTGGTCTGTTCGGATCAGGCGCAGTTCATTGATGAAATGCGTGATACATTCCCGGGGAGAGTTTTTGCAAGAGATATTCAGCGTTCCTACGACAACCGTGCGCTTCATATTGACCCAGAGTATAGGGGTGTCAAACAAAAAAAAGATGCTTTAATAGACATGCTGATTTTAGCAAAGGCTAATCTGGTTTATACATCGGGTTCCGGCCTTATCGATGTGTTAAGGTTTCTAAACCCCTCTATCAAAATTGTCTCATTAGACGAAAGATGGCTTGGCAAGAGATTTTCTATAAACAGGAATTCTAGCCACGGTGCGCCTATTCCTCGCAATGATCTGTTAAAGAAGTTCCGCAAAAGCTATCTGTGATATCCAATACTAAAAAACACCTTGAAACTTAAAATTAGGCTAAACATATAAAGTCTTATATTTTTGACGGGTAGAGTGTTTTTGATAATGATAAGAACTGACAACGCAGGGAGGAGATACAATACGAAGTCTTGTTCGGCGATCCTGATACAAATGCCAAGGAATGCTATCTATTGCTAACATATTGCGACCTATAGCCGTTGCTTTCCATCTTTTTATTGCCTTTTGGTTGACCAAATAAGCCATCGCCGAAGTAGGTCTTTCAGCAGGTTCGGCGATGCAATGATAATCGTTTATAACTTGACGGCTATGTTTAGCAGGCAATCCGCCTAGTTGACACCCTGTATGTACTACCAAATCTTTATAGAATTTAATCGTCTCAGACATAATTGAAGAGAGCAACCATACTAGATTTTGTCGGCGATTGTATAGCTGAACCATATTTTTGTATTCACTTCTAAAATTCTCTAATATTTTCATTACAGCTTTTGATTGTTCGGGATATAAAGAAGGCGATATACCTAGTAATTCACTTATATGTTCGTGCATATATGATGTTTTTCTAGCACGGCATTTCATAAGCAATACATAATTGTAGGATTTTATAATCCGTCTATAGATACCGTTATACTTTTCCAAAGCCCCACGAATAGTGTTGGAATGGCTGGAAAGCATCAATATATCCCACTCCAACATAGATATATTTTCAAGGACTTCGGGAAAAGTCGGCAACAATGTAGCATCATCTTCCAATATAAAAGCTATATCGTCGTTATTTTCAAATATCAAATTGTAAGTTTTAATATGACTTAGTAGACAAGCAAGGTGCCCAAGCTTGTTGCGGCTTTGTTCTTTATTGGCTTTGGAGTGGGAATACTTGTATTCCATGTTGGCTTCATCAATACCTAATGCGCGGCTAATCTTGCTGCGATATTGAGACGATACCAAATCAAACTTATCAATCGCATCTACAAACTGATAGTGTAAATCAAAAGCATCCAGCTGTCTTTGTATAGACAATCTACGCTCAGGGGTGCGTTTTAGATTGATAACATAGATGGGAGGAAGGGTTGCCATTTTAATTAATTGAATTAAGAATTTATTTCTTATTATAATAAATGATTATCTAAGGCGGGCACTATACTTAAATGAACTCTGTGTAGGTATCGCACAAGGTGGAGTAATTATGCGTAGCTTCACCTGCTTATTTTTGTATAACTCCCAAGGAATCTGGTCTATTGCCAAAATGTTGGGAGCGAGGGCTAATTGCTTCCATTTCATTGCAGTTGATTGGTTTACTAAGTAGGCCGCAGTCGAGCGAGGTTCATATTTCGGTTCGGCGATACAGTGATGCTCGGTTATTAAATCTAGACTGTTTTTTTCGGGTAACGCGCCGAGATGCATATGGATATACGGCATTAGATATCTGTATAATGTTTTATATTCTTTATACCGTTCATGCTCTGTCATAAGGATACGACGATTAGCCGGCATAATCGTTTTTGCAATCTCTGCGTATTTACTATCATATTCTTTGATAGTATCTACGAAACTTTCCGATTGCTTGAAATATATATGAGAATTAAAACCGTACTCTTTCACCAAACGTTTTATACGATGATCTTTTCCTTTTTGAGATGATGGAGTTTTCTTTAATTGACGACTTAAGAATAATAAATCCTTGCTAAACATACGAACATGTTTAATACGTTTTTTTAGTATTTTAGAAAATCTATTGGGGCAATGAGCAAGTAGCAATATATCCCATTCCAATTTAGGGGCAATTTTAAGAATCTCAAGGAAAGTCGGCAATAGCGTAGCATCGTCTTCCAATATGCATGCCCAATCAACATCATTTTTTATCATTAAGCCATAAATTCTGATATGACTTAATGCAGTAGCAAAACCACTTAGTTTTACATTTTTCCAGTTTTTGTCTTTCTTAGTTTTCGCATGGTCAACTATCGCAGCATATTTGCTTTCTATAAGAGATTCGTCAATATCTAATGATTGTGCAATCTGCATGCGATATGTTCTAGATTCCAGTTCATATTTATCAATATCATCTACATCTACAAACTTATGCTCTAATCCGAGAGCATCCATCTGTCTTTGCATATAGACCCTACGCTCAGGATTTCGTTTCATGTTAATAATATAAACAGGAGAAAAGGGCACCATTGTGATTATTTAAGATTAGAATTTATCTTTTATTATACATCGCTATCTGAGACGAGTACTATACATAAATGTGTATGTAAGCCCAGAGTAGTAATGTGAGGCTGTTGAAAAATAGAACCGCCGTTTGTTGCAACGGCAACAAACGGCGTAACATTGTGCAGAACTTTAACGTGGGTATGTAGGTCGAACAAGCTAAGGCTTGTTCTAAATGGTGGATACGCCATAGAGACACGCCGATTGAGCCAGTAGGTCAATCGACATTTCTATTGTCTGTCCTAAAGTACCGTTCTGCATTAGTAGAACTGCCACGCACCATCAAATCATGGTTAATGCTAACGACAACGAGCACTATGTACAAGATAATTAAATGTAGCATGCACACAAGGCAAAGTAACTATGCGTAGCTTCACTTGCTTATTTTTGTATAACCTCCAAGGAATCTGATCTGTTGCCAGAATGTTGGGAGTAAGTGCTTTGTGTTTCCATTTCACTGCTGCTGATTGATTTACTAAATAGGCCGTAGTCGTGTAAGGTTCATGTTTCGGCTCGGCAATACAATGATGCTCAGTTATTGATTCCAGGCTAGTTTTTTCGGGAAACGCACCAAGCTGAATAGAAGTATATATCTTTAGATATTGACGCAATACCCTATATCTTATATACCGTTCATGCTTAACCAAAGATAAGCGACGTTTGTCAGGGATGATTTCTTTAATGATTTCCTCATATTTCATGTCATGCTCTTCTATAAATCTCATAACACTTTCCGACTGTTTGGGGTATAGATGGGAATTAAAACCATACTCTTCCAATAAGCGTTCTGTGCGGTAGGCTTTTTGCTTTGGACTATTGGCATTATTGATTTTACGATGACTTGAAAATAGTATATCTTTATCAAAAATCCGAATACGTTGAATGAACTTTTTCTGTATCAAAGTTGAATGAAAATCGGTAGGTTGACTGGCAAGTAGCAGTATGTCCCATTCTAGTTGTGGGGCGGTTTTAAGAACCTCGAGAAAAGTCGGTAATAACTTAGCATCGTCTTCCAGTATGCACGCCCAATCAATATTCTTTTTGACCATTAAGTTATAAATTTTGATATGGCTTAATGTGTTAGCGAGCTGACCAGAACCATTTTCTTGGGTTTTCGTGCAATCAATTATTGCGGCATATTTGTTTTCTAAAGTAGACTCTTCAATATCTAATTGTTGAGCAATCCGCATGCGATATGCTTTGGATTCCAGTTCATACTTATCAATTGCATCTACGAATTGATAGTTTAGATCAAAAGCATCCAGCTGTCTTTGCATATATAGCCGACGCTCAGGTACACGACTTAAGCTGATTATATAAATAGGAGTTGAGGGATTCATTCAATATGCGGTTGTAGCTGAGGTGACTCTGCTTTGGGGGGACTATAACTTGAGATTAAGTTTTCATTATACACTGCTTGGTGCTGTTGAAAAATAGAACCGCAATGGATGGTTTGACAAAGATGAGATTTCCAGTTAGATTAGTAAAATTAAAGATACTGAATTGATAATACACCTGCTTAATTTGGACATCAGACACAAAAGGATCCATAGCATGCTTGCTTATCACCTATGGCATCCTAGCAGACAAAGCGATAACAGAAACATTGAAAATAAAAAATTACTGGATAAAACGGTCAAGGAAAATAGAATTTATACACCATGAGGTATAATAAAATCTTGTCGTTAAAGCATTATAAAAAGAATTTATTTGTCTTAAAATAAAATTTCATATTTTTTTATAAATAAGATGTTTAGATGCAGAAAATAACTACTATTTGGACTCCCAGCATCGGTACGAACAATCTGATGGACGTTTGGATATATGAAATAGTAGAACAAGAACTGCGCGATCTCTTCCCTCAACATTTTTTTTATAGTATACCAACTAAAGACTACTTAAAAAGATTCAGAAAGCGTACTAAAAAACCTCAGTTCGTTTTTGTTGCCGGCACAAATTTGATTTCTTCTCGTATGCACTTTCCATACTCAAAGCAATGGAAACTAAGATTGAGAGATATCTTATCTATCGGAGAACTTATATTAGTCGGTGTCGGCTGGAGAACTTATGAAAGAAAACCTGACATCTATACACGATTTCTATTGAAAAATTTACTCAGCAAACGTTTCTTTCATTCTGTTCGAGATGGCTATACGGAGGCCAAACTACACTCTATTGGTATCCATAATGTTATCAATACAGGCTGTCCAACGATGTGGTCGTTAAACAAAGAACAAGTTAAGGATATTCCTACAACTAAAGCGCAGAATGTGGTGATCACTTTGTGTAAAGTCAAACATACAAACGAGCATACAGACAAAAAGATACTTGAGATTATTAAAGATCACTACGGGAAAATATTCTTTTGGCCACAATCCGACACCGATATGAATTATTTGGAAGAATTGACCTGCGACTTTGACTGGAAGCACCGTGTCACAATACTAAACCCTCATTTGGATGCCTACAAAAATCTTCTAAAGTCGGATTTATCCATAGATAGCATTGGTTTGCGGTTGCATGCCGGAATTTTAGCATTGAACCATAAACGAAGGGCTATTATTATAGGCATAGATAATCGCGCAATTGAAATTTCCAAAGATACCGGCTTAAACGTTATCCCTTATACCCAAATATTGAATCGCTTGGAGCAAGCAATACATTCTCATTCTCCGCACACTATAAAAATGCTGTCTGAAAATATACAAAGATGGAGAACACAATTTTCTTCTATTATGTAGAAGTATGAGATGATTGAAAAATAGAACTGCCGAGCAGAACTTTAATTTGATTGCTAAAAGTGAAAGATTTGACACTGTTTGACGACGTATTATTTGAATATCTTGGGTGGTATAACTTCAGAAGACCGCACCAAGGCTTAGACTATAAAATATCAGCAAAACAGTGACATTACCCCATTTGTCCAATATGTCATGGTGTCGTACACTGAGTTGACAAGGAACATTGGTAAATATAGAATTGCTACGAACACGGCATGCTAAGCAATACGGGTAACTGTTTCAATAAATAAAAAATGAACGGACAAGATAAAAAATATCTTAGGATGAAAGCTCAATGTCTAGAGAGTAGAGAAAGAGATAAAATAGAAGGATTAGACGGCCAAATTAGGGATTTGAGTTCTCTCTGGGGCAAAGCATTGACATTAAAAAGAATACCGGTCATCACCAATCAACCTGCAAACACCAAAAAACATAATTTTGGAAAACCATCAAATAATTTTACTTGGTCAAAGTATTTAGATTTGGATAAAACAGAAGTCTATAAATTAAGCAAAGACAGAACCATAAAAAAGGAAACACTTCCCTTACATTATGTCTTAGATTCTGATTTCAATATAAAATCTTATTCACAAAATCAAATACATACGGTTGATTTAGAAAAACTCTATGATAGAGATAATGAGAAGTATAAAGTATTGCTTTTATCTTCTCCAGGATTCCCTAAACCACCCTACTATATAAGATTCATTGCTTCACAAACTGTGAACGATTTAACGGATAGCGTCCTCGCCCGTTTTGGAACTAGCAGATCTAATATGCGGAATGCTCAGGAGTTGCTTTACAATCGTTGCTCTACAGAAAACTTGTTTGAGAAAATTAAACATGAAAAGTTCTTTTATTCCTGCCTGCATATACGTGCCAACGATATGCTTTTCCATGATTATCGTTTTTTTCATGCTGCTTTACCTAGTAATATCAAGAAACTCGTGTATCGGGCGTGTCCGCGCAGCACGAAGCTTTACATTATGTCAGACATACACAATACCAAGTATTTTGATTTTCTGAGACATAGATATGATGTTTATACATATCACGATTTCCCGGAGCTTAAGTGCTTAGTCGACAACGAAAGTCGTACCGCAGATAATCATTTGCTATTTATGGTTGAAAAAAACATTATGGAGCATGCTTTGGTGAAGTTAGTAGCCCACCGAAGAAGCTGTTACCATTTTCAATCGGATTTCATATATCGTACTCCTAGAACCATCCGATATATTTTTTATTATACGCGATGCCGTAGCGGCGGTGATGTAATGAAAGCCTACGCCATGATGACAAACCATACAAGGATAAAAATAATGTTGCCTTTGAACACATACAAGAAACTGATTAAAAAAATATGGCATAGTTTGCGGCGAAGCTAGTACAAATTCTAATGGCGGGACGGTTTAGACACAGTCATATAGAAAAGTCGATTGGCACCAGGTGGATATATTTTTACCACAGCGCAGTCAAACAGGTCTTTTTCTACGGAATATAGTAAATAATCGTTCAAGGCGATAGCACTAAGTTCAGAAAAATCGTGATAAGTATGAATTTTAAGTTCACGCCTCCTGTATTTGTGAATTTGGGGGAAACGAAGATCTCTATTCTTTGATATTAAATAAATATCTTTGAATGATTCGCTGAGTTTTATAGCATATCTAAAAATATCGTCGACTGTACTTAAAATTTTCTTAGGTTTGCTAGTATAAATAGAAGATTGTTTGTCGTATAGATTTAAGCACGCATAGGGAACCAAATTATGGTTCCAGTGTAGATAGTCGGTTTTTTGACTTTTGTATAGTAAATTCTGAGTGTCAAATAAACTTTGTCTGTTAGTCTTGAAATGTTTCAATACCGCATCCGTCAAACGATTAACTTTTCCCGAAGGAATTGTCTTTACATAATAGCGGGATTTAGAGAGCGTTTGACTTCTCTTACTATTAGTTAAAGATAAAGCTTTATGTTTGCCATTGTTGTCTCTATAAAGTTGATCTATATTAACAAACAGTATAGAGGATTGACTAGATAATTGCAATCTGGCTTCGGCTTCGGAAACCCAGTTCAAAGGAAAGTCTTGTTGTTTCATCACCCCATTTGTTTCAACTTTATATATTTTTGTATTTGTTAGATCTAGGTAGTCTTCTAACCTGAAATCCAAAGAATTATTTGAATTTTTATTTTTGTTACTCCATGAAGTTGGGATTACTGGGACTCTATTTACACCAAGTGCGATACAAATAAAATTTTCCAATACATCAATCCAATAATCTAAACCTTTATCATCGGGATTAGGCCAGCTTTTATAAAATAGATATTTTGTTTGGTTACGTAAAAGCATTTTGAATCTTGTATCTGCCGTGTAAGCTACATAGTATACATCTTATCCGTAGCCTATAACTTTTACAATGCCATGACATATTGGACAAATCAGTACAAAAGGAAGGGGACTTATAGCGATTAGTTGACAAACCACAATTACTCAAACTATTATTAGACAAGAAATCCTTTTATTTAATACAATAATTCCTATAATAGCAGCATAATTAGGAGAAAGTCATGGCGAAGCGATTGACAAAAACCTTAAGTCTGTTTGACGTGATGAAGCAGTATCCGACTAAGTTAGATGCGATAAGGTATATAGAGCGTATGCGGTAGGGAAATAGGCATTGCTGTAGTCGTTGCGGAGTAATCGAATAGAGGTGTCTAGAAGTGGCAAGGTAAAAATAGAGGAAATATAAGGAAACTTTGTCAACTAATCGCTATAGTTCCCAAAGGAAGCAGGTTGTTGCGTTAGTGTTTTATAATTTAGGCTTTGGTGTGGCCTAAAGAAAAGCAATAATCTTCCTCTACGGATAGCTCATGTTCAATATCGAGGTGGATTGGACCTCAGTTGCTTTATGATATGCCGAAGTAGTAAATGAGGTTTGGGGAAATAATCTCGCTTGACGATATCGGTTGTTAGGTATTTATAAAGGCCTACAAATTTGAACCACCAGGGGATTGTATGCAGAGAATTTGTATATAGAAGTTTGGGATACTTTCTTGCTCGTACTACCTTAATATGCGAGTATTGCAAGATGTTTTTCTCTACCGAATAGAGCATTGCATTGTCAATCTTTTTTCTGTCTTTATTAATAACCAAAGCTTTTAACTCTGGAAAATCAAAGTAGCGGTATACGATGTAGTCTTCATTTAGAAAATCAAAATAGTGGGGTTCGGCTATATCTGACATCAGGTATATTATTGAGCCTTTAGGTACTGCGTGTTTCAAGATGCGACTAAGGTTGTTTTGATCGGCACCGTATAGGACACTGATAAGCCTGAGTGCATCGTTGCCTCGCACATGCAAGCAAGCATAATAAAGAGGATATTCCTGTGAAAATTTTATTTTATAGTTATTTTGCTCCTTTTGTAGAGGAGCTTTGTGATAAAAGAAAAAGCGTTTTTTTACACTGTCAAGACTAGTGCCCATAGATTTTAGAACTCTGTCGGTTAGATGTTCAACTTCATCTGAAGGATAGAGGCTGACTAAAAGACGGTCGGCACCGTCGTCGTAGCTATAGTGGTTCGTTCTTCGTACTATGATTTTATACTGATTATTTTGTTGCAAAGTAATACGTTCGTTGTTTTCCATAATAAGTATGTGTTCATTGATTGGTGTAGGAGCATGGTTAGGAAATTCATCTACGAACCCAGCGGTTTTCAGAATGGCTTCGGGATTATCAGTATATGTGCTTAAATCAAAATCTCTCTCGCTCATATAGCGCAAAGGTTTTTCTGTTCTCCGAATACTTCCATTATTTTCTAATTCGTATATTTTGGTTTTTGCTATATTGATATAGCGTTCAAATTTAATATTCTTATATTCGGGTTTGTTTTTGATAGCAGCGGGAAACTGGATATGTACGAGATTGTGATGGTGCGATATAGCGAATTTTCTGAGAACGAGCACTCTATCTAGTTTTACAGCTTCTTTAATCGCGTGCTTTAAGGTACTGAGCTTATGATCTAATCCGGCTGGGAGGCAATTTGTGGTATCAAATATCAGATATTTGTCGCTTTTTCCATCATGTTGCATATTATCAGTGAACTCAAAAATGGCTAATCACTTAAACTGTATGCCGAGCAGTATGCCCGATTAAAGATTTATACCATGATAGAAACTTATATCGCCAAGGGGTGGTGTGGGAAGAATTACCATAGATTATAGGAAAACCGGATAAATCTTCAAAGGGAAGCATTTTAATAGCAGCGTATCGTAGAATATTTTTTTCCACTGAGTGGAGCATCGCACTATCAATTTTCTCCTTATTCTTGCTGGAAACCAAAGCTTTTAATTCCAGGAAGTCATGGTATCGATGTAAGGTGCATCGTTTCTTAAGAGAGCGAAAATAATCAGCATCATTAATGTTCGAAACAACATAAACATTTCTGTCTTTGGTTATTCTCGCTCGTTTGAAGATTGCTCGGATTTGGCGAATATTGGTTGCATATAATTTCTCAGGCGTAACCGTAGCATTGTTATATCGCAAGTATAGACATACATAATGAGTTGGATGCTGGGGTGTCATTGTTTGGTAAAAGTCCGAGTTCGCCGAGTAATCAACGCCATAGTGAATCTCCGCACGTTGTTTTGCCATTTTAAGATTGGTTCCCATACCATTTAACACGATATCGCTAAGGCGGTCGACTTCGGTTGAAGCAGGAAAGTGTACTAAGATATCCGAATAACTATGGCTATATTTATTGGTGGTTATTTTTCGGGCAATTACTTTGTATTGGTGGTTCAGTTCTGTAGAAATGGTTTCGTTATTTTCCATTGACAGTACTTCGTTTTCACGATATGCCTCCAAATCAAAGTTTTCTGCATTGATATAGTCAAACGGCTTGTCAAGCTGTGTGATATCGCCGTCTATTATTCTGCATATTTGGGCTTTGTCTAAGTCTATATAGTGATTGAAACTGGTATTTTTGAGCGTATAGCCCAAGTTGCCGTCGGCACTAATAGTAAATGTTCCAACAACGAGGGTTCTATCTAGACACACCGCTTCTCGGATAGCATCTCTTAATATATTGAGTGCATGCTCAATATTTCTAACCGGTTTTTTTATGTCAAGTAATAGATATTTCATTCGTTTTTATATGCGTCCGTACCATTATTTCTTCTGATGCGGCGCGTAAGATGATGACATGACACATTATATAAGATTTTCAGCATCAGATGTAAAGGTGACTTATAATACAGATCTGGTTTAAGTTTTGACGCTTAAAATGGAGGGAAAGTCAATATGCTAATTTCGGTTATTCTATCCACATATAATAATTATGGTGCACTCTCTTTAACACTTGATAGCCTGGCAAGGCAGAAAGACACAAACTTTGAGGTCGTTATTGCAGATGATGGTTCTACGGAAAGATGTAGGGCATTAACTGCTCAATATGCCAAACACTTACCCTATCAGTGTCGCCATATATGGCATGAAGACAAAGGTTTTCGTCCTGCTACTATTCGTAATTTGGGTGTCCGCTCAGCAAAAGGTGATTATCTGATATTTTTAGACGGTGACTGTATCGCGTGCAAAGATTTCATCGCACAACATCGTAGACTGTCTGAAAAAGGTTGGTTCATTAGTGGCAAACGAATTGACTTATCGGAGAACTTTAGCAAGAGGTGTATAACAAAAAAATTACCTATACAGGATTGGTCGCCGCTAGAATGGATATGGCCGAGACTGCGAAGAGATATTAACAAAATTAATTTATTGCTTCCTATTTTTCCTGAGGCGTTACTCCTAAGGCGGAGAAAAGACTTGGCACTTGGTGTTAGAAGCTCTAACCTCTCAATGTTTAGTGAAGATTTTTATGCAGTCAATGGTTTTGACGAAGCATTCCATAATTGGGGGTATGAAGATACCGAATTGGTAATACGCCTGCTTAATTCAGGCATCAAACACAAAAGGATCCGTTATAGCGCGCTTGTTTATCACCTATGGCATCCCAGCAGAGAAAGCGGCGGCGGAAGCATTCAAAATAAAAAATTACTGGATAGAACGATTGAGGAAAACAAAATTTATACACCACGAGGCGTAGTAAGATCTTGTAGCTAAAGCATTATAAAAATAATCTGCTTGTCTTAAAATAAAATTTCATGTTTGTTATAAATAAGATATTTAGATGCAAAAAATAAATACCATTTGGACTCCTGCCATCGCCACGAATAATCTGATGGATGTTTGGATATATGAAATGGTAGAACAAGAACTACATAGTCTCTTCCCGCAACATTTTTTTTATAGTATACCGGCTAAAGACTACTTAAAAAGATTCACAAACCATACTAAAAAATCTCAGTTTGTTTTTGTTGCTGGCACAAATTTGATTTCTTCTCGTATGCACTTTCCATACTCAAAGCAATGGAAACTAAGATTGAGAGATATCTTATCTATCAAAGAACTTATATTGGTAGGTGTCGGCTGGAGAACTTATGAGAGACAACCTGATATCTATACACGATTTCTATTGAAAAATTTACTCAGCAAGCGTTTCTTTCATTCTGTTCGAGATAGCTATGCGGAGGCTAAACTACACTCTATTGGTATCCATAATGTTATCAATACAGGCTGTCCAACGATGTGGTCGTTAAGCAAAGAATGGGTTAAGGATATTCCTACAACTAAAGCGCAGAATGTTGTGATCACTTTGTATAAAGGCAAACACACGAACGAACATACAGACAAAAAGATACTTGAGATTATCAAAGATTACTACGGGAAAATATTCTTTTGGGCACAATCCGACACTGACATGAATTATTTGGAAAAATTGACCTGTGACTTTGACTGGAAGCACCTTATCACAATAGTAAATCCTCATTTGGATGCCTATAAAAATCTTCTAAAGTCGGATTTATCTCTAGATAGCATTGGTTTGCGATTGCATGCCGGGATTTTAGCACTGAACTGTAAACGAAGGGCTATTATTATAGGCGTGGATAATCGCGCAATTGAAATTTCAAAAGATACCAGCTTAAACGTTATCCCTTACACCCGAATATTGAATCGCTTGGAGAAAGCAATACATTCTCATTCTCTGCACACTATAAAAATGCCAGTTGAAAATATAGAGAGATGGAGAGCGCAATTTTCTTCTACGATGTAGAAACACCTACAATGCTTTGATTCTCTTACCAGTATGCCTTGCTAAAAGATCCACGATAGATATAACCTCCTCAGGAATTATTCGAGTTAAACAATGGTAATGACCATAGCAACAAGTCCGTTGCCAGCAAGGACTACACGACAAATTAGCCCAGGAATATCTAACACGATCCGATATCGGAAGAGCGTATTCGGGGGGAGTGGCACCGAAAATTCCAACCACGGAACATCCAACAGCCGCAGCAATATGCATTAAGCCAGAATCGTTCGATACGACCTGTTCTGCTTGTGCGAGTAAATCAATTGAATCTTCCAGAGTAGTACGCCCACACAGATTACGGACAGGTATATTAGCCAACTTGGTGATTTGGCAACAAATATCTCGATCTTTTTTAGAACCCAAAATCCAAATTTGATACCCTTCGTTTCCATAGTGTTCTGCAAGTTTAGCAAAGTAGCGTGCAGGCCATTGTTTAGAAGGTCCGTAGGCTGCCCCAGGTGCTAATATAATAATAGGAAGCGTGTTATCCACGCCCAAACGTTCCATACATATTTGCGCATTAGCCGGTTTAACAATCAGACAAGGTGGCATTATATTCTTAGGTAAGGGTGTTTGTTTGGGTTGCCCTAAATACACTAATCTGTCAACAAGACGGGGCATTGCATTGCTGTTTAGTGGACGCATATCGTTGATCAATCCATAGCGCATCTCACCACGAAAACCGCTACGTATCGGAATCTCGGCAAACCATGGAATCAAAGCTGCTTTTAATGAACGAGTTAAAATAATTGCTCGGTTGTAACGGCCCCTCAATCTAAGCCCTATTTGTCTGCGTTCTCTCAAACCTAGCTGTTTGCGTGCTAAGGGCATGTCAATCGCATCCCTAATCTCTGGCATCCGCTTTATTAAGCTATGTAGATATTTAGGTGCGATAACATCAATGATAGCAGTAGCATCAAGTTGTTTGATACGCTTATAGAGGCTTTGTGCAATTACACTATCTCCAACCCATCTGGTACCAACAACTAAAATTGGTTTAATCATGTTGACCTCCCCCCTCATTTTTAGGGTCAAAACTTAAACGATATTTTTATTATAAGTAACCTTCATGCCCAATGCCAATAAAATCTTATGTCTGCCAAACCCAAGTAGAAATGTGAAGCTGTTGAAAAAGTGATATTCCCCTCCTTTGGAGGGGTGGCAGGCGCATGCATTTTGTAATGTATGCGTTTAGCAATCATGTTGGGGTTCTGCACAATGTCACGCCGTTTGTCTTTGCTATTCGCGTTATTTCTAACAGCCATAAATAACTAAATCTTGTATAACGTAACGTTCCTTGTGCTACTGCAACAAGGAACGGTTATTTGCAACAAACGGCGGTTCTATTTTTCAACAGTCCCATATCATCGTGTTTGCAACATAAAAGTAACCGGACCTTCGTTGACCAGCTTCACCTGCATCGTTGCACCGAATTTCCCACAGCTGAGTTTGGGATATAGGCTAAGCATGTTTTTATATAGATGTTCAAACAGCGAGCGAGCAGTTTCAGGTTTGGCGGCTTTTGTGAAACTAGGACGCATACCCTTGCCTGTCTCCGCAGCTAAGGTGAATTGCGGCACCAATAATACTTCGCCGCCTATGTCCATAACCGATAGGTTCATTTTTCCTGCTTTATCAGAAAAAATACGATAACCTAAGATGCGTTCCCCCATACGCATGGCACATCGCTCGTCGTCATCAGGTTGTACCGCAACTAATACCAGTACCCCGTGATCAATCTCGGCAACGGCATTGCCTTCTATCCGCACCGAACCATAACTAACCCTTTGTAGCAAAGCAATCATCTCTGTTTCACGAACGCTGTCCGCCGATATGCTCTGCCATTGCATCAGTGCTTCGCACCAAACGGTCGGTGATGCCGTGTTCAAAAGCCGAATGTCCTGCCTCTGCAACGATATGCAATTCGGCTTTCTGCCAATGCTGATGCAATAACCATGCTTGTTCCATCGGACATACAACATCGTAACGTCCGTGGACAATTACTCCCGGTATATTGGAAAGGTTATCCATGCGATTTAACAGCGGTCGATCCTTTAGAAAAACATGGTTAACAAAATAATGGCACTCTATTCTCGCAAGGCTCAACGCAACTTTATCTTGGGTGAAGAAGTCAATCACTTTCGCATTAGAATTGAGATTAGATGTACATGCTTCCCATTGTGCCCATGCTCTTGCCGCTTGCAGTCGCACATCTGCATCTTCATTAATGAGGCGGCGATAATACGCACCGACCATATCTTTTCGTTCTTCAGGTGGAATGATGCTCTGATAATCTTTCCAAAGGTCTGGAAATATATAACTTGCACCATCTTGATAAAACCATGATATATCTCTTTCCCTACATAAAAATATACCTCGCAAAATAAGTCCTAAGCAGCGTGCAGGATAGGTTTGGGCATACGCAAGAGCCAAAGTAGATCCCCACGAACCACCGAACACAACCCACTGCTCAATCCCTAAATCTATGCGTATCCGCTCCATGTCGTCTATCAAATGCGAGGTCGTGTTGTGACGCAACTCAGCATGCGGTGTGGAGCGACCGCAGCCTCGCTGATCGAATAAAACGATACGATAGAGTGCGGGATTAAAGAAACAACGATGACTCGGCTCGCAACCAGCCCCTGGTCCGCCATGCAGAAAAACAACCGGCAACCCGTTAGGGTTGCCGCTCTCTTCTATATATAATGCGTGGTCATTATCCACATTAAATGTGTATTGCTTATAAGGTTTGATTGCAGAATAAAGATGACGCATAACTTCTTTTTCGTATAGATGCTAAAATAACGTTTAATACTACTTATCTGATACTATCAATGCCTTGCAAATTACCTAAAGATTATTTTATATCAAGATCAATTAATCTGTTAGGTAGAAGCGATAGTGACTCATTTTTTTCTACAACAGCTAACAGATTGCTCTGTTCAATTTTGTTATCAGCCGATAGAAGCGATAGTGACTCATTTTTTCATATGGCACTCTCAGACTTATCATTAAATACATGCTTAGATAAGTTGATTATGGAAAAAGAAGCCCGTGACCATGATAAACAATTTTATGTTTTTAATCACGATGCACTATGGTCATTCCCTAGAAGCGGCAATCATTGGGTTCGTTTTATATCTGAATATCTTAGCGGTTGCCCTACTCATGGTTGCAAAGATAACCCTAGAGATGTTCCTATTTACTTAAATACTTTCCCTAGTGAAGAACACCCCCTGGCTCATGTAAATCCTGAAAATCCTTTCATTCTTTATAAATCCCATGATGTTTATAAAACGACTTCCACTTCAGCTATTGTGTTGCTGATTAGAGATTATCATACACATCTTAAAAACCTAGGTAATTATCAAATTTCCAATCAATTTTTTTATGAGGCTATCGTTTATTTAGAATTAATAGCTACCTACGATTGTTTTAGTGGAAACAAAATGGTTATATACTATGAAGATTTACTGACATGCCCGGAAAGAGAAATATCCCGCCTCAGATATTTTTTGAACGCATCCGATGAACGTTACAGGGCTTTCATGGATAACTATGATTACTATACAGGACTCTCGAAACAAGGGGAAAGTAGAGAGTGGTTTTATAGTCATCACTTAGCCAAAAGTGCCAGAGATTATCAAAAAAAATCAACCAAGCGAGATATAACGGTCAGGAAAAATGTTTTTCAGGCATTCCTTGCCTCTAAACGATACCAATGCGTAAAGCCCTATCTTGCCAGATACGAATAACCATTTATCAGGGTTGAAAAATAGTGCAGAACCACCACAACCACCCCGTCAGATGGAATCGCCGATTGAGCCAGTAGGTCAATCGGCGTAACGTTGTGCAGAACCATAGCATGATTGCTAAACGCATACATTACAAAGTGCATAGGCCTGCCACCCCTCCAAAGGAGGGGAATGTACCAATGCAGACACTTTTTCAACAACACCACATTAGTATTTTTTGAATGCCCATTGCTTCTATGAATAATATCGGATTAGCCAGACGCTTAGGCGCAATAGTGTATGACTTGATTTTATTGTTTGCAGTTCTGCTCATTGCAAGTTTGCCGTGGGTGATCTCAGGCATACAACAAGGTCAAGCAGGATATTCATTCTATGTGTTTTTTATCTATGCACTAATTCCTCTGTACTATGTAGGCTTCTGGGTCTACGGCGGTCAAACACTCGGTATGAAAACATGGAAAATACGCATCGTAGACTTGGAAGGTTGCTCAATAGGATGGGAAAAAGCATCGTTGCGTATTGTTTGTGCTGTTTTCTCGTCAATAGTGTTGGGCTTTGGGTTTATCCATGCGCTTTTTGATGACCAAAATCGTGCTTGGCACGACATACTGTCAAAGACCCGATTGATCAGCGTATCACCCTCAACAGATAAAAACCCAACAGCGAAAAAAGGATAACCGGCAAAAATGCTCCCAACCACGCCGGAAAATGGTAGCTGATTGATAAATTGCCAAAAATTTGGCTCACGATGATATACGACAAACCCAATAGAATGGCAGTGAAAAACCGTTTTCCCATCGTGGCACTTTGCACTGATCCGAATATCCATGGTATAGCAAGCAATATCACAACCAAGATAGACAGCATCGTACTAAAACGCGTCCACAAAGCCAGTTCGTGAACATCAGTATTTAGCTCGGAGCGTTTCAGAAATTGGATATAAGCATACAGCTGACGGAAGTTCATATGCTCTTGCCTTAGGGTCTCGGGCATAGTGTGAGTCAGTTCCGATATTGTAAAAGGGATTTGCAGTCGCTCGGCAATACGCTTTTGGATACGATTTTCCTCCTCGAATAGAAAAAGTTCGGCATCGTGCAAAACCAATATCCTTTCATCAATTGAAGCAACCGCCCACCTCGCCTTGATATGTCGTAGTAGACGATAGTCTTGATTGAGTTCAAACACATTGACATCCAGATATTCATCATCGTTTAATAAGGTTTTGAAGTTAACGAAATAGTCCCCTTCACGCAGCCAATAACCAGCATCCGATTCAAAAAAATGCGACTGTTGTTCGCAACAATGCTTGATTTCATACTGCCGATACTGTGCTTTAGGCACGACGAGATCTCCGTAGATAAAGGTGCCAATCATTAGCAAAGCACCCACCGCTAAAATAGAGTAGGCAATACGCATACGGGTATAACCGCAGGCGCGCAACGCCAAAAACTCAAAATTAACGGCCATGCTTCCCAAACCCACCAAACAACCCAATAAAACGGCTATGGGCAATAATTCATAAGCACTGATGGCAATCTCCAATAGACTGTAAAACAACATTGTCCCTATGGGATAGTCGGCATCAACTTTATCTATTTCATCAAGAAAATCTATCACGCCGTCTATGGCAAGCAGAGCGAGCAAAGCCACTACGATACCTGTCAACAGCTGACGCGCCAAATAAAAATCTACGATGTATAATCTCATAGTTCGCATCGCATCAATAAACATCTCGCCGTGCTGCTAAGACAACGGCAATAAGAAAAACCGTGAGGTGTAAGGGCCAAACACCAATTGCCGCCGGCAACTGCCCGCTTTCTATAAAACTACTCATTAGTATTGCCAAATTTGAATAAACCAAAAACACGACGATTCCCAATGCAAGTTTGGCTTGTTGTCTATAACGCTTGGGCGAAGAACGGCTCAACCACTCTACAAACGGTAGCAACACCAGCAGAACCAAAGGTATCGATAAGCGCATTTGTAATTCGGCTTGTGCCTCCAAACTATCTGCATGCCAAAGTGTCAAAAAATCGAAACTCTCGGGATCATAATTTCTCGGCTGTATCTCCTGTTCGGGCAATTGTATGCGGTGGCTTTTATAATCAATGGTGTAAAAAGAAACTTCATGGGCAGTGCTCGCATAGCTTCTATAAAAATCGCCGCTTTCCAAATATAACTGCTTAGTCCCGGTCTTGTCTAGTATCTGCTTCCCTTGCTCTGCCGTCGTTATAGTCAATTGTTCTTCGTCTTCAAGCGCAACGAATACACCCTCAAGCTCGTTATTTCGCGCTCGCTCTACAAACAGCACGCCCCCATCTATACGGCTCAGATAACCCTCCTTGACTACGCTCAAATCAGTGCGTTGGCGAGCCTCTTGTTTAGTGAAATCAATGTGCTGTTGTATAACAGGCACTATTTCAAGCACTAGATAAAACAATAATGCACTCAGCGGCACCACGAATCGCAGTAATACCCGATAAATATCGGACTTGCTAATACAAATCGTATAAGCTGCATAGATTTCATTATTTTGGTATAGATTTCCGAGGGTAAGAATAATTGCAAGCAATGCACAAAAGGGAAGTAGATGAATCATCGTATCGGCAAGCCCTAAAGTTAGGAGTACTGATACGATATCGGCAGGATAAGAACCCTGTGCGGCTTTAGACGATAATTCGATAAGCAAACGCCCGCCGATAATCAATACCAAAATGAAAATAACCAAAAGTAGGTTTTTGAGCAGACTGCGAAATAGATAATAATCAAAAACTTTCATCACAAATTACTATAAAGCCTATGCATTCATAGGGTAGAATAGTCGGAATATCAATCAACATAGAGAGGTCAAAAATGCAAATTATTACTACTTCCAAAGATATCAGTAAATTATCTAGTCAATGTACTGTTATACCACTTTTTGAGAAAAGTAAATCTAAAGTATACGCCCAAATAGACGAGTTGAGCGACGGCTTTCTGAAAAAAACCGTAGCCCACACGGATTTTGTGCCTAAATTCAAAAAACACCTGATTGTGCATGCGCCCCAAACTCGCCACAAAACGATTATCTTAGTGGGATTGGGAACCAAAGCTAAGTTTAATCGAAATCGCTTGAACCAAATCGCTTCAAGTGTCGCCGAACAAGTTTTTAAACTTAATCTCAAATCAGTTCTATATTGTTTATCGGAAATAAATAGCCGCAGTCTTAACGACGCATGGTGCTTACGCCAGTTGGCACTTGCACTGCATCAGGCTTGCTATCGTTACACCACAACGCGAAGTTCCGACAAAACTAAAAAAATCAATCTAGAACGTTGTACTTTTCAAGTTCTTGAGGAAAACACCGAAACAAGGCGAGCGGTCAAAGAAGCCGATGCCATAGCGCACGGTATGGACCTTGCCCGTGAGCTGGGTGACCTGCCTCCGAATATCTGTACTCCGACCTATATAACGAAACAAGCGAAAAAGCTGGCAAGCAGTTCAAAAAAACTGCATATAAAGGTCTTAGATGAAAAGAAAATGAGGAGTATGGAAATGGGTGCATTTTTATCGGTGAGCCAAGGGAGTGTTGAGCCCGGCTATATCATCTGCATAGAGTATTGCGGTGCCGCCAAAACCAAAGCACCCGTAGCCATCGTAGGCAAAGGAATCACTTTTGATACCGGCGGTATCTCCATCAAGCCGAGTTCTGCGATGGACGAGATGAAATTTGATATGAGCGGTGCCGGCAGTGTTTTGGGCACGATGGCTTTTTGCGTCCGCTTAGGCTTGCCAATCAATGTCGTAGGCGTACTCGCATGTGCCGAAAATATGCCGGGCGGCAAGGCGAGCAAACCCGGTGACATAGTCAAAACGATGTCTGGACAAACCGTCGAGATTTTGAATACTGATGCCGAAGGCAGGTTGGTATTATGCGATGCCTTGACCTATGTGCAACAAGAATATAAACCCGAATGTATCGTAGATGTTGCAACGCTAACTGGGGCATGTGTAGTCGCTTTGGGAAAAGTAACCAGTGGTCTGATGGCAAACGACCAAGCCCTTGCCGATGAATTAATTGAAGCAGGCAAGGAATCGGGAGATTCTACTTGGCAACTACCAATGTGGGATGAATACCAATCCCAACTGGACAGCAATTTTGCCGATATGGCAAACATAGGCGGACGATGGGCAGGAACGATTACCGCAGCGTGCTTTTTATCGCGCTTCACCAAAGAACACCGATGGGCGCATATGGATGTTGCTGGTGTGGCATGGTTCACTGGTGCTAAAAAAGGATCAACTGGTCGTCCAGTGCCGCTACTCACCCAATTTTTAATTTCCCATAGCAAATCCAATTAGCCCCAATAATGAAATGTCACTTGGGACTATTGAAAAATAGAACCGCCGTTTGTTGCGGTTGCACAAACGGCGTAACATTGTGCAGAACCTTAACACGGGCATGTAGGTCGGACAAGCTAAGGCTTGTCCTAAATGGTGGGTAACCAAAAAACCACCCCGTCAGGCTGCGCCTGCCACCCCTCCAAAGGAGGGGAATGCACCAATACCGTAATTGCACAAACCAACGCGTTCACCCATCAATCTTACCCACTCTCGGACACCCTCACTAACTTACCGTTATATGGAAAAAATATACAATCCACAACAAATTGAACAATACTGGTACCAACAATGGGAGGTGTCCGGTATCTTTGAACCACAAGGCGAAGGCAAACCCTATTGCATCATGATACCGCCGCCCAATGTAACTGGTGTGTTGCATATGGGACATGCATTCCAAATCAGCCTGATGGACAACCTCGTACGCTACCACCGCATGTTGGGTAAAAATGTGCTTTGGCAAGTCGGCACCGACCACGCCGGAATTGCCACCCAAATGGTCGTAGAACGGAGATTGGAAAAGCTAGGTGTCAAGCGCAATGAACTAACACGCGAGGAATTCATATCAAAGGTATGGGAATGGAAACGCGAATCGGGTAACCAAATCACACAACAACTCAGAAGACTCGGAGCATCACCCGATTGGTCGCGAGAATGTTTTACGATGGACGACAATCTATCCTATGCAGTTCGCGAAGCCTTTATCACCCTTTACGAAAGAGGTCTAATCTATAAAGGAAAACGTTTGGTTAACTGGGATCCGGTGCTACAAACCGCAGTCTCTGACCTTGAAGTCGTCACCGAAGAAGAAGCAGGAAAGCTCTGGTATCTAAAATACCCATTGAGCAAGCCGGCGGATAAAAATGACCATGTCATCGTTGCTACTACTCGTCCGGAAACCATGCTGGGTGATATGGCAGTTGCCGTCAATCCCGAAGATCCACGCTACCAGCACCTAATCGGACACCTCATCAATCTACCATTAACATCCCGCAAGATTCCGATTATTGCCGATGCACATGTAGACCCGGAGTTCGGGTCAGGTTGCGTGAAAATCACCCCAGCGCACGATTTCAACGACTACGAAATAGGCAAAAAACACGGGTTACATAGATCCTCGGATCCAGATACCATAGAAACCGGCGACGAACAAACCTTTGATGCAATCAATATATTTGACAAACGAGCTTATCTGAACGACCAAGTGCCCGAAGCATATCAAGGCTTAGAACGCTACGACGGGCGCGCCAAAGTCCTCGCCGACCTTGAAAAACTAAACTTGCTTGCGCAAGTAAAGGACTATCGCATGCATATACCACGCGGCGATCGTAGCCATAGTGTCATTGAACCGTTGTTGACTGAACAGTGGTTTGTAAGCACTGATAGCATGGCACAAGCTGCCGTTGACGCAGTGCAAACGAAGAAAATACAATTTATCCCTGAGCGATGGCAACAAACCTATTTCTCATGGTTGGAACAGATACAAGATTGGTGTATCAGCCGCCAACTTTGGTGGGGACATCGTATTCCGGTTTGGTACGACGAAGATGGCTCTATCTATGTAGGACACTCAGAAGCCGATGTGCGCAAACGCTATAACTTAGAAGCCGGATTGCCACTAAAGCAAGACGAGGATGTATTGGATACCTGGTTCTCATCCGCTCTATGGCCGTTTTCCACCTTAGGGTGGCCGCATAAAAGTGCCGAACTCAAGCACTACTTCCCGACCAATATATTGGTCACTGGCTTTGATATTATTTTCTTTTGGGTTGCGCGCATGGTCATGGCAAGCATAGAACTCACAGAGCAAATCCCCTTTAAGGAAGTTTATGTTCACGGGCTGGTTCGAGATGCCAAAGGTCAAAAAATGTCTAAATCCAAAGGCAATATACTAGACCCTATCGACCTGATAGCAGGCATTTCATTAGATGAACTGATTGACAAGCGCACTGCCAACTTGATGCAACCCAAACTCGCCGGTCAGATAGAACGCGACACCAAAAAGCAATATCCGCAAGGCATCAAGGCATACGGCACCGACGCGTTGCGCTTTATGTTCACCGCAATGGCATCAACTGGGCGCGATATTAGGTTTGATACCAAACGTCTAGAAGGCTACCGCAACTTCTGCAATAAGCTGTGGAACGCAGCACGATTTACGACCATGCTTTGCGAAAACAACACTCCGAATCCGAACACACACGATGCTTATCGTTTTGAGCAATACTCGAAGCCAGATCAATGGATACAAATACGCCTGGCGCAAACACTGCAAAAGATTAAGCAACACTATAAAACTTGCCGTTTTGATTTAATAGCCTCGCTGCTGTACGAGTTTGTATGGCACGATTTTTGCGATTGGTATTTAGAAATAGTCAAACTGATGCAGGCAAGCGATGCAAAACCCGAAATCAAAGAGCAAAACCTCGCTTGTCTGATTACAACGCTCAACCATATACTCAAAGCACTACACCCGATTATTCCTTTTATCACCGAAGAAATATGGCATCAGATCAAACCGTTGACCGGCGACATCGGCGACAGCATACAAACGCAAAGCTATCCCGAATTACCGGATTATCAAGGTGAATCGGCAGAACAAACCATAACTTTGCTACAGAGCTATGTAAGCTCTATACGCCAAGTACGCTCTGAGATGAATATCTCACCGGCGATCAAGGTGCCGGTTCTAATACAAGGATATACCGAACTCGATCGTCTGCTCTTTCAACAATACGGAGAAATCATCAACGCGTTAGCAAAAATAACCACCGTAGAATATCTAGACGACACTGCACAACCACCACCCAGTGCTACAATGCTGGTCAATACGGTGAAGGTGTTAATCCCCATAGAAGGATTAATCGATGTTAAAGCGGAACAGACACGGTTAAAAAACGAAAGCATCAAAATTTCTCAAGCTATAGTAAAACTACAAACACGAATTAATGATGAGAACTTTATCAACAACGCACCTCCTGAGGTCGTCAGAAAACAAAAAGAGACGCTGCAAACAATGAAAATGCAATTAGAAAAATACGATGCTCAACTTGCCTCGTTAGAGGATAATAACTAGCAAGGATATAATGGGACTGTTGAAAAATAGAACCGCCGTTTGCGTAAATCTGATGGCGCAAGCGGTTGGGTTCATGCGATGCCAATACTTATTCAACAGCCCATAATCTACGATGAATAATGACAAATTAAAAACACTTGACCGTGCATGGCTGCAAAACCTGCCCAAGACGGTTTGCCTCTTAGACCAATTAGGTCTGTTGCGTGTCGGCGGACCAGAAGCAGAGGAATTTCTAAACAAACTAGTCAGCTGCAAACTGGAACCGCAAGAGAACCAACCCCAGCTGTGTTCGCTATGCAATCCCAAAGGCCGCATCCTCGCTTGTTTTACCGTTTTTTATCAAGACGACGCAATCTACCTACAAATGCCTTCCGAACTAGTGGAACCTACAATCCAACGTCTAAAGATGTATATGTTGATGGCAAAAGTTGAACTTGACGATGTCAGTGCCGATTTATCAGGCATAGGCTATATTGGTTTCATTCGCCCAAAAATAGAAGACGACAGCACGATGCTACAAGCACCAGGTCATCTGCCTCGTTATTTTATGTATGTAAGCACAGACCAAATACAATCGGCATGGCAACACGCATTGGATATCGGCTATGCGCCTGCCTCGTACGACGCATGGCACTACGCGAGTATCGCTTGCGGAATACCGAACATCTATCCGCAGACAATCGAAAAACTGACACCACAAATGGCTAACCTAGACCTGATAGATGCGGTGAGTTTTTCCAAAGGATGCTATCCCGGGCAAGAAGTTGTTGCACGCACGCATTATCTAGGGAAGGTAAAACGCCGTTGCTATTTATTTTCCGCCGCAAGCGACAACATAAAAATCGGAGACCCTGTCTATCATCCCGATTACGATGAAGCCTGTGGGTTAGTAGTAGACAGTTATGCAACAGCCCCTAATAATTCCTTCACCCTTATCAGCGTACAAGTTAAAACCTTGAGCACTCCTCATCTACATATCAAAACCGAAGACAACCAAACCATCACATTGCAAAAAGAAGAGATGCCCTACTCCGTGTGAACCACCCATGGGAGGCTATTGAAGAAGTATTTTATTCACCGTAGGGGAGGGCTAACATGCCCTCCCGAAACGCGTTGCGTCTGCACAAGTAGAACCACCGATTGAACCAGTAGATCAATCGGCGTGACATTGTGCAGAACTTTAACTTGATTGCTGAATTCGTACATTATCCTTCGTACGCCATCCAATTTATGGGAACCAAAACCCAAGTGGCGCAAGCGGTTCTGTTCGTGCAGAACGGTACTTTAGGGAGGACATGTGGGACTGTTGAAAAAGTGTCTGCATTAGTACATTCCCCTCCTTCGGAGGGGTGGCAGGCGAAGCCTGACGGGGTGGTTGTGGTGGTTCTGCACTAGACGATTACCTTCTACGGTGCATGATGGTACTTTTTCAACAGTCCCATGTTAGCCCTCCCCTACAGGTGGTTATCATAAATTCAATGGCGCAAGCGGTTACGTTTGAGCGATGACAGTACTTTTCCAACAGTCCCGAATAAGGCTAATGCAAAAAGCGTATAACGCTTAGCGCAGCAACAACGGCAGTATCGCTTCGCAGCACATAATCCCCCAAACCGGCAGGTTCAAAACCGAGTGATATCGCATGAGCAATTTCGTCGCCACTAAAATCACCTTCCGGGCCGATCATCAAATGTAACGTAGCTTTGAGCTCAAGTAACTTTGTCAAAATCTTATCGGCTTGTTCTTTGATGGATATTCGGGTATTGAGACAGCAGATAATTGCTTTATCATCTCCCTCAATTTTTGTGATTTCTTGCAACGCGATTGGATCTGCTATTTGCGGAACAATCGCTCTGCCACATTGCTCGCAGGCACTTTCTGCAACGCCTTGCCAATGCAATCGTCGCTTATCGGCAATGCTTTGCGTCAAACTACGCTCGCTAATCAGCGGCTGTAGTTCTTGCACACCCAGTTCGGTTGCTTTCTGTACCGAAAAATCCATGCTATCGTTTTTGCAAACTGCCAAATAGAGTTTAACTTTAGGTCCGCTTTCCGCTAATACTTCAATCTCGCGCTCACAGATAAAGGCACTCGCATGCCTACTTTTGTCCGTTAGTGTGCATAGAAATTCGCGTCCTTTATCGTTGAAAAAACGCACCGCAGCCCCGGTATTAAGGCGTAACACTCGGTTTAGATAATGGTGAACCTTGCCGTCTACCTCAAACCTTCGTTGAGGCTTCATCTCTATCGGGTAATAAACTCTAGACACTCTCATCAGTGTCTTGCGATATTTTTAGTAACGGTAATGCTCAGGCTTGTAAGGTCCTTTCACAGGCACTCCGATATATTCCGCCTGTTCGGGATTCAATTTCGTTAATTGTGCACCCACCTTAGCCAAGTGCAATCGTGCAACTTCTTCGTCAAGCACCTTAGGTAGCGTATGCACACCCAAGCTATAGCGTTCGCTATGTTGCCAAATTTCTATTTGCGCAAGTACCTGATTGGTGAACGAATTAGACATAACGAAACTCGGATGCCCAGTCGCACACCCTAAATTAACCAACCGCCCTTCTGCCAACAAAGTGATGCGTCTGCCGTTGGGTAATTCAATTTGATCGACCTGTGGCTTGATGTTTATCCACCGATAATCTTTTAGGCTTGCCACATCTATCTCATCATCAAAATGACCAATATTACAAACAATCGCTTGATCTCTCATCATCGAAATATGCTTACGATTGATTACATGATAGTTGCCGGTTGCGGTAATGAATATATCTGCTTGAGGTGCAGCCTCCTCCATCGTCACAACCCGATAGCCTTCCATCGCTGCTTGCAATGCGCAAATCGGGTCTATTTCGGTCACCCATACTCTGCAACTTTGACTGCGCAGAGATTGCGCACATCCTTTGCCGACATCACCGTAGCCACAAACTACCGCAACTTTTCCAGAAATCATTACATCAGTGGCACGCTTGATCCCGTCTATCAACGACTCTCGGCAACCGTAGATATTATCAAACTTTGATTTCGTGACTGAGTCGTTGACATTAAACGCAACTGTCGCTAACTCGCCCTTTTCGTACATATCGTATAGCCGTCTGACACCAGTGGTGGTCTCCTCAGAAACCCCCTTCACCTCTGGGAGCAACTCAGGAAACTCCTCGTGCATCACTTTGGTTAAATCGCCGCCGTCATCGAGCAATAAATTGGGTGTCCATCCGTCTTTGCCTTTAATCGTTTGCTCTATACACCACCAATATTCGGATTCGCTTTCACCCTTCCATGCAAAGACTGGTATCCCAGCTGCTGCCATCGCCGCAGCCGCATGGTCTTGGGTGGAAAAGATATTGCACGAAGCCCATCTAAGCGATGCACCCAATGCAACCAAAGTCTGTATCAACACCGCAGTCTGCACGGTCATGTGCAAGCAACCGGCAATACGCGCCCCGGCAAGCGGTTGTTGCCCGGCGTATTGTTCTCGCAATGCCATCAAGCCCGGCATTTCGGTCTCTGCAATCGCGATCTCTTTAGCCCCCCATTCGGCAAGGCTTAGATCGGCAACTCTATAATCTTGTTCCATCTGTTCTGCTGTAACACTCATATGTAAATCTCCTTTTATCAGTTGTGTTCACTTTAATAATTCTACCTTATCGCATCTTTCCCACGGTAATTGTATATCGTCTCTACCGAAATGTCCGTATGCTGCAGTCTGCTTGTATATCGGGTTTAACAAATCCAAACCTTCAATGATTGCCACAGGTCGCAAATCAAAATGCGTTTTCACCAACGACACGATCTCCGAGTCTGCTAAATTGCCGGTTGCAAAAGTATCCACCGAAATTGACACCGGTTCAGGAACACCAATAGCATAAGATAATTGAACCTCACAACGATCGGCTAGACCCGCTGCAACGATGTTTTTGGCAACATAGCGTGCGGCATAAGCTGCCGAGCGATCTACCTTGGATGGATCCTTACCTGAGAAAGCACCACCACCGTGTCGTGCCATACCGCCGTAAGTATCGACGATAATCTTACGCCCGGTCAGCCCGCAATCGCCGACTGGCCCACCAACCACGAAACGTCCGGTCGGGTTAATATGGTAATGGGTATCGGCAGACAACCATTCTTGCGGCAATACTTCTTTGATAATCTGCTCTCTCACCGCTTCTTCAATCTCGGCAAGCGATACCGATTCATCGTGCTGGGTAGAAAAAACAATTGCCGATATGCCAACCGGCTTGTCGTCTTCGTAGCGAAAACTAAGTTGGCTTTTAGCATCGGGACGCAGCCACGGCAATGTTTTTGCTCGCCTCAATTCGGAATGTCGCCTGAGCAAACGATGCGCATAAGTAATCGGAGCAGGCATTAATTCTTTGGTCTCGTTGCTGGCATAACCGAACATCAAACCTTGATCTCCTGCTCCCTGCGACTCGTTTCGATCTAGGCCTTGACTGATATCGGACGACTGCAAACCCAGTAAAATTGATATGCCACAGTGTTCGGCATCAAAACCCAAGCTGGGATCGTCGTAGCCTATTTCGGCAATAATGCTACGAATATGCTTCTCATAACAAATATCGGCAACACTAGAAACCTCACCTCCGACAACAACATGGTTATTCTTGACCATCGCCTCACAGGCGACGCGACTGTTGCGATCTTCGGCTATCAAAGCATCCAAAATACCGTCGGATATCTGGTCGCAGACCTTGTCAGGGTGACCTTCGGATACCGATTCGGAAGTAAAAAATCGTGTCATTAAGCTCTCGTTTTGCGAAATTTATTTATTTAAGATTTGATAATGCAAAAAAATCAGGTAATATACTCATGCGATCAAGCACATTGAGTAAATAGACACATATGGTAGCAAAAACAACACCAGTTTGCAATTTTGGAGAAGCGATGCACGACTTTACCTTGCCGGCAACCGACGGTGAAACATACAATGCACGCGACTGCATGGGAGCAAACGGCTTGCTGGTCATGTTTATATGCAACCACTGCCCCTTTGTTAAAGCAATCCAGAAAAAACTAAGCACCCAAACCGGACAGTTGCTTGATCACGGCATCAATTCGGTTGCGGTTATGTCCAACGACCCCGCCGACTATAACGAGGATTCATTTGATAATATGAAAAAAATAGCCCAAAAATTTGCCTATCCTTTCCCTTATTTATACGACCAAAGCCAAGCGGTCGCTAAGACCTATGGAGCGGTTTGCACACCTGATTTCTTCGGCTATAACAGAGATTTTGAACTTCAATATAGAGGGCGGCTTGATGCAAGCGGTCCTTCACGGAGCAACGACGACTTAAAACAAGAACTACTGGAAGCAATGATTTTGATTGCTGAAACTGGGCGCGGTCCCGAACACCAAACCCCCAGTGTCGGCTGCTCTATCAAATGGAGATAATGCACCATAAATGGCTGTTGAAAAGGTGCCGTCATCACCCAAACGTAACCGCTTGCGCCATAAGATTATGGTTTGTATAAATTGTGCAAGTACATCGCGTTAGGGCAGACAATAGAAATGCCGATTGACTTACTGGATCAATCGGCAGCTCTATTTTGCCCCTACACATGTAGTTTACTCCGTGCAGACAAGGCACAACCGCCGTCAGGCTGCGCCTGCCACCCCTCCACAGGAGGGGAATTTACTAATGCAGATACTTCTTCAACAGCCACCTATAGGTTAAACCTAAAAATTTGTTTTACTTATGTCAAAGTGAATGTCTGAGCGACGCATCGTATATTTTAGATAATGATATGTGGCTGTGACACAGGGTGGGCTAATAATGCGTAGTTTTACCTGCCTATTCTTGTATAACTCCCAAGGAATCTGATCTATAGCTAGAGAATTTTCGGAAAGTAATTCTTGTTTCCATTTAGCTATAGTTGATTGTCTTACTAAATAAGCCGTAGTTGACACAATTTCTCCTCTAGGCTTGGCAATACAATGATCTTCGGTTATAAGGGTTGGGGTAGGTCCTTGAGGAACCATACCCAGTTCAATTTCAGTATTTAGCTCTAATAAATGTATAGTATCCCTATCCCAATCTTTTTTCATAAGTGCTACATAACTTTTAGGAATCAAGAATTTTCTAATTACGCCAGGGATGAAAATACTTATAATGGTTGCACGAGTTAGAGGGCGCATGATGCTTTCGTATCTATTATGATGTAGTTTTATGGTTTTTTTTATATATTTCGTCAGCTTTGAATATTGGGAATTATCAAAACCATATTCTTGTATTATTCGTTTATCTATCTTGTTGTAGTTCTTTGGAAAGAGTAACCGAAGATTAGAAAATTTGAGGAAGCCTACCCTACGATAATAGCTGGTGAAAATATCAAAATAACGGACAAAAAACGGAGCAAAGAGAGACCCTTCAGGCTGGTGACAAAACTGTAATATATCCCACTCTAGATCAGGTGCAGTTTTAAGAACCTTGGGAAAAGTCGGTAATAATTTGGCATCATCTTCTAATATACAAGCCATCTCGTGATTATTTTCTATCATCAAGCTGTAGACTTTCATATGACTCAACCCGATAGCAAGTGCCGCTAATTCATAGTATTTAAGGTTAGAATTCTTTTTCACAGCATTGATTACCGCAGCATATTTATTTTCTAGAGCGTGTTTGTCAATCCCCAACATTCGGGCAACACGAGTGCGGTAGGCCTTGGATTCCAATTCATATTTATCAAAAAAATCTACCTCTACAAAACGGTAATCTAAGCCGAAGGCATCTAGCTGTCTTTGCATATAAAGCCGCCTCTCCGGACTACGCCTCAGACCAATAATGTATATGGGACAAGACATAGCAATAGTTAATCAGTTACAGAATTTATACGCATTATGGAACAACCTGAACCACGGGGCAAGGTGTTTCCATTGAGGATCGTGCCACGAGTATTGGTCGGTTCTAAATAAACGTTCGGGATGAGGCATCATAATCGTTACACGGCCGTCGGTATTGCAAAACGATGTCATGCCTTGTGAACTACCGTTGGGGTTGGCAGGGTAATGTTCGGTGGTACGGTCGTAGTTATCTATATAACGCAGACATGTGTACGGGGTTGCATGCTCCAGTGTTTGCTCTGCCGTGAATATTGCTCGCCCTTCTCCATGAGAGACAACTATCGGCAAACGGGCATCGACCATCTCCGCCAATAATACCGACGGTGAGGGTGTTATCTCCACTTTCACTAGACGCGCTTCAAATTGCTTTGAACGGTTGCGCACAAATAGCGGCCAATGTGAGGCTCCGGGAATGATGTCCTTGATGCGTGATAGCATTTGACAGCCGTTGCACACACCAAATGTAAAAGTATCGGTGCGGTTGAAAAACTCTTCAAAGGTTTCTCGGGTACGGTCGTGCATCAATATAGAATGTGACCAACCTGCACCTGCACCCAACACATCTCCGTAAGAGAAACCACCACAGGCAGCCAAACCCTGAAAACACCTCAAGTCTGCCTCGCCGTTGATTAAATCGTTCATGTGTACATCGTAGGCGGCAAAACCTGCCCGCTCAAATGCCGCTGCCATCTCCTTATGACCGTTGACACCTTGCTCTCTGAGGATAGCAACTTTGGGTTTCTTAGCTTTGATAGCAAAACTCTGTGCATTAGATAGGGTCGTAGGCTCATGGTTCAAATCATCGGGCAGAGCAAAATCCCATTCTGCACTCAGACCTGGATTATGCGCATCGCATAGTATAGCCATTTCTTCTTTGGCGCATTGCGGGTCGTCGCGAAGTGCTTGTATGCGCACGCCAGTCTCGCACCACCACCGTTTAAGTTCCATCAAATCCCAAACCCACGATTGCCCTTTGTGATGCACTTCAAAGTTTTTATTTTCCAAAATATGAGCTATCTCGCGAACCTTCAACGTATCTTTATATTGTTCCATAAGTTTGTGCATCTGCTCGATGCCTTCTTTGTGGATCTGCACCAGCACCCCAGGTGCCTCGCTAAATAATGTTGGTAACAATTCGTCTTGCTCGCTCAACTCGCAACACACACCACAATTTGCGGCAAAAGCCATCTCCATCAATGCCACCAGCAAACCACCATCCGAGCGGTCGTGGTAAGCCAATATGGGACAATCCTCATGATTGCCAATACGGTAATCACGTAGCTCGCGCATAAACTCAAAAAAATCAATCAGCCGTTGCGGGTTATCCAAATCGGGTGGCACTCCTTCCCGCTTATATGCTTGCATTAAGCACGAACCACCCAAGCGATGGTCACCGCCCGACACATCGATTAGAAAAATGCGATGTCCCGGAGATTGGATATCCAACTGCGGAGTCAAAGTTTCTTTTACCGATGTGACTTGTGCAAAAGCAGAGACTATAAGCGATAACGGTGAGTTGACTTGGTGATGTTGTCCGGCATCTTGCCATTGGGTTTGCATTGATAGAGAGTCTTTACCGACTGGTATTGCGATGCGAAGTGCTTTACATAGATCTGTCACTGCCTTCACCGTGTTATAGAGAGCAAATCTCTGTTCTGCCAAATCGCACGCTGCCATCCAGTTTGCCGAAAAGTAGATATGATTTAATTCGCGTATGTCGGCAGCCGATATGTTCAATATCGCCTCGGCAACCGCAAGCCGCCCGGATGCTGCTGCGTTGAGTGTAGCAACAGGTGTGCGTTCTCCCACCGCCATTGCCTCGCCGCCATCGCCTATATAATCAATCAGCGATACCGCAACATCGGAAACCGGCACTTGCCACGGCCCTACCATTTGGTCGCGATGTATCAGACCAGTCACAGTGCGATCGCCGATTGTAATTAAAAAAGATTTTGATGCAACCGCAGGCATCTTGAGTACTCGCTCAACCGCATCGTTGAGGTCTATATCTTGCCATTCACAAGAAACCATAGGAGCGCGGGTTGTTTTCTTTAACGGACGTTTATCGTCGGATGGCTTTTCAAACAACACTGCCATAGGTATATCCACTGGTCTACGCTGCGCAGTACCTTCGGGATAAAAGCGATCTTCCAATATCAGAGTCTGCTCTCCGGTTGCTTCTCCGACCACCGCCATGGGGCATCGCTCACGTTCACAAAACGCCTTGAACCTATCCAGCAGATGCTTATCTATTGCGGCAACATATCGCTCCTGCGATTCGTTGCACCAAATCTCCATCGGCGATAAGGTGTCGTCGGCACAAGGAATCGCACGCAAATCTATACGCGCCCCTCTCCCCGCGCCGTGTGCCAACTCAGGTAGCGCGTTGGCAAGCCCGCCGGCACCCACATCGTGTATAGAGAGTATCGGATTATCTAACTCTTCCATACATTGTTCTATCACGCCTTGGCAGCGACGCTGCATTTCGGCGTTATCGCGTTGTACCGATGCAAAATCCAGCTCATGCGAAGCACTGCCGCCACCGACCGAAGATGCCGACCCGCCGCCTAAGCCGATACGCATCGCCGGACCACCGAAAACAACCAACGGCGTGCCAGAACCAAAACGCCTCTTAGCGACATGCGCTTTGCGGATACTCCCCAAGCCACCGGCAATCATGATCGGCTTGTGATATCCCCATCTGTATGCCTCGGCTTGTCGCTCATAGGTTCTAAAATAGCCGCACACACAAGGACGACCAAACTCGTTGTTGAAACGGGCAGCACCAAGCGAACCCTCGCTAATTATTTGCAGCGATGATGCGATTTGTGCCGGATATGCCGGCGGATCTTCCCACGGTTGTTCAAAACCAGGAATATGAAGGTTTGACAAACTAAAACCGACCAAGCCCATGCGCGGACACCCACCTTGTCCGGTTGCACTCTCATCCCTGATTTCACCACCCGACCCAGTTGCGGCACCCGGAAACGGAGATATCGCCGTCGGATGATTATGCGTCTCCACCTTGATCAAATAAAACTCCTTCTCTTTGCCGTGAACATAGTGCCGATAAGAAGAATCTATTTGCAAACGATTCACATTCGCGTCATGCCGAATGACGGAAGCATTGTCTTCGTAAGCTGATACCACGCTGTCTAGAGAGTGGCGAGTACTCTTTATCATTTCAAACAAGGTTTGCTCTTGCAGTTTTGAATCCAATAGCCAATGTGCATTGAACAGCTTGTGTCTACAATGTTCCGAATTAACTTGTGCATACATCATCAACTCAGTATCGGTAGGCATACGCTTTACCTTGATATAGTATTTTGCAAATCGGGACAGCTCCGCTTCCGAAAGACCTAAACCTTTCCCGTTCTCACTGACAAAAGTTGATATACTCTGTGCCGAAACTGATGTTTGATGATGTCGGGTAGCTGGTGTCTCTGAATTACCAACCTTTTTGTTTTGAGGCGTATCCCCATGTAATTGTATAGCAGTCCACCAAGTCTCAATCTCTTTTTTGGTGAAATAAACCGTCTCTACCATACGGTCGTGCAACTGCTCTTTTATCGCATCGTTATATATAAATTTCTGTGCATCTAAAGCGGCATCCAACTGCAAACGATAACAAAACCCGCGCTCTACCCGAGCGATAGAATCCATATTGCATATATTGAAAATATCGGTCGCTTTGCTGGACCAAGACGAAATCGTTCCCGGCCTCGGGACCACATACAGCAAATTATCTATCTTGGGCTGCCACGGCCACCCTTGCCCAACGTGGGTATCTTGAATATCCAACAAACTATATGCCTTCGCTATATCTATGGTTTCGGTTTGTTCTTCCGATGCTTTAGTAGCATCATCTCTGAATAGCAGGAAATAAAGTTCGGCAACTTCTATACCGATGATGTTGCGATCTATAGACCGTAGTTGTTTCAATAGACGAGGTTCGTATGACTGCGGTTCATAACTATGGAAGACAAGCATGACGCAATTATACAGGGTAATTAAAAAATCCCTTTGAAGTACAGCCTATTCCTCTACACAAGAGGAGGATTAAATTTTGCAGACACGCCACAACCACCCCGTCAGGCTACGCCTGCCACCCCTCCAAAGGAGGGGAATGTACTAATGCAGACACTTTTTCAACAGCCCCATGTTAGCCCTCCCCTACCGTTTGCGTAAATTCAATGGCGCAAAGCGGTTAGATTTGTGCGAGTGCAACGCGTTAGGGCAGACATGCAACTATGAGGACAAGCCCTAGCTTGTCCGACCCACATTCCAATGCTGAGTATCTGCACAATGTCACGCCGATTGACCTACTGGCTCAATCGGCGGTTTTATGATTCAAGCGTTTCTTGAATAACTCGGACAATCTGCTGGGGTTGGCTTTGCCCTTACTGGCTTTCATCGCCTGGCCGATAAAATAAGCAAATACTTTCTCCTTACCCGATAAGTATTGTTGCACCTGTTCAGGATTATCTCGTAGTATTTCATCTACTATATCGTCGAGTTGTGCATCATCGCCGATTTGTTCTAATCCCAGTTCGGTTATCACATCTTCGGCAGAACGTTTTTCCGTCCACATTTTTTCCAGTACGGCCTTTGCATTATTAGTGGATATCTTCTGTTCGGCTATGTTATCTAAAAGTTCGCTTAAGCGTTCGGGTGTGATAGGTGCATCTTCTACGCCGAGTTTATCTCGGTTTAATAGTGCAGCAAATCGGGTGGTCATCCAATTCGCTATCAATTTAGGCTCGGCAACGGATAGATCAACGCATCGTTCAAAATAATCTGCCATTGCTTTTGTTTTGGTCAGCTGTTCGGCATCTTCTTTGCTCAAGCCGTAATCTTCGCTAAACCTTCGGCAGCGAATATGTTTTAATTCCGGAAGACGCTCGCGCATCGCTTCAATTCGCTCATCGCTTAACCGTACTGGCAACAGATCAGGGTCGGGGAAATAGCGATAGTCTTCGGCTTCTTCTTTACTACGTAGTACTCGCGTCTCGTCCAAGTGGGGGTCGTATAGTCGGGTCTCCTGCACGACTTGTCCGCCGTGTTCCAATACCTCAATCTGGCGATCAATCTCATACAATATGGCTTTTTCTATAAAGCGGAACGAGTTTAGATTTTTGGTCTCGGTGCGAATACCTAGCTTGTCGTCTCCTTTTGCCTTAATAGACACATTGGCATCGCAGCGCAGCGAACCTTCCTGCATATTGCCGTCGCATATATCCAGATAACACCCTATCGCATGTATTTGCTTCATATACGCAACCGCTTCGGTAGCACTCGTCATCACTGGCTTGGAAACTATTTCTATCAAGACAGTCCCGGCCCGATTTAGATCTACACAACTGAGTTCATCGTAAGTGCCGTGAATCAATTTACCGGCATCTTCTTCCAAATGTGCGCGCTCCAACAAAATATAGCGAACGCTGCCGTCCTCCAGTTCAATCGGAACACGTCCTCCAGAAACGATAGGGTTTTCGTATTGACTAATCTGATAACCTTTAGGTAAATCTGGATAAAAATAATTTTTGCGGGCGAACACGGTCGTGGCAGCGATATTCCCTTCAACTGCCAAGCCGAAAGCAATTGCCATTTCTATCGCAGCCTCGTTGGCAACCGGCAATACCCCGGGCAATGCTGCGTCAATCATGCACGTACGCGTATTCGCTTTGCCGCCGTAGCGCACTTCGGCACCGGAGAACAGCTTGCTATGAGTATTGAGCTGCATGTGTATTTCCAGACCAATGGTCGCTTGCCAGTGACGATTACTCATGTGTTTTGATATTGTTCGGGCATCATCCGATGCCAGTCGGTTTGTTGTTGATAGCGATGCGCCAGCTTGAACAAAGTCAGTTCGTCAAAATGCCTGCCTATTAGTTGTATGCCCAACGGTTTGCTGTTGATGAAGCCGGAAGGCAAAGCGATAGCTGGCACCCCAGCCAAGTTCACCGCAATCGTATAGATATCAGACAAATACATCGTCACCGGATCGGATATTTTTTCTCCTATCTTGAATGCGGTGGTCGGGGATATCGGAGCGATCAACGCATCCGCTTTCTCCAAAGCCTTCATAAAATCGTCTCTGATTAAGCGACGCACCTTTTGCGCTTTCAGGTAATACGCATCGTAATAACCTGCCGACAACACATAGGTGCCGATTAGAATACGACGCTTGGTCTCGTCTCCGAAACCTTCGGCGCGTGAACGGGTATACATATCCGATAAATCATGCGCATCCTTGCATCTATAACCGTAACGCACTCCGTCAAAGCGCGCCAGATTAGACGAACACTCAGCAGGCGCAATGATATAGTAGGCGGCTACCGCATAATCCAATGCCGGTAGATTCAAGTCCACGATCTCACATCCCAAATCTTTGAATACCTCTATCGCTTGCAAGACATTATCGGCAATTTGTGGTGCCAAATCTTCGGACAGATACTCCTGTGGCACACCAATACGCAAACCTTTCGGAGCATCGCCCAAAGCCTGTGCATAATCGGGCACTGGGTGCGATGTACTGGTAGAGTCTCTCTCGTCAAAACCGGCGATGGCTTGTAGCATTAACGCACAATCCTCAGCACTGCGCGCCAGCACACCGCCTTGATCCAAACTAGAGGCATAAGCAACCATGCCGTAGCGCGATACCCGCCCGTAGGTTGGTTTGATGCCGGTGACACCGCAAAACGCTGCTGGCAGTCTGATTGACCCTCCGGTATCGGTTGCTGTCGCACACGGTGCCAGCGCGGCGGCAATCGCTACTGCCGAACCACCCGAAGAGCCACCCGGCACACAGCTCTCGTCCCAAGGATTATGCACCGCACCGTAAAACCCAGTTTCAGTTGAAGAACCCATGGCAAATTCATCCATGTTGGTCTTGCCCAGCATCGGCATGCAAAGCTGTTTTAGTTTGGTCGTCACGGTTGCATCGTAGGGGGCAACGAAATTATCCAACATTTTAGAAGCACAGCTGGTACGCACGCCCTGAGTGCAAAATAAATCTTTGTGCGCAAACGGGATGCCGTGTAAGGGGTGAGTTTGCTCGTCGTACGATTGCCGATCAGCTTGCTCAGCGCATTGCAACGCTTGATCGGCGGTCACCGTGATGAACGCATTTAAGGTGGTGTTGTGATTTTCAATGCGATCAAGAAAAAAACGGGTCAATTCGGTGCTTGAAAAATCACCCTTGCGTAGTCCTTGGGCAAGTTCGGTTAGTGTATAGCCCAACATTGAAATCCTAATCCAATACTTTGGGAACCGTATAGAAGCTATCGTGCCAATCGGGTGCGATTTCTTGCAACCGCTCGGACTCGTCGGGTTCTGCAACCTCATCCGGCCGCAATCTCTGCTGCATATCCAAAGGATGAGAAAGCGGTGCTATGTCTTCTATATCTGCCTCGTTCAAACGTTCGACAAAAACCAATATCTCGTTCAAAGAATTTACCAACGCTTCGTGTTCACCGTCTGCTATTTTCAAACGAGCTAATTTGGCTAATTTTTCTAAATCTTGATTATCCATTGCACCCTATTATAAAAAGATAATTGTATCATCTCCAATTTTTTACCTGTTATATCAACTGTAGGAGAGGGATGTACTAGTGCAGACACGCCACAACCACCCCGTCAGGCTTCGCCTGCCACCCCTCCACAGGAGGGGAATGGTCTGCTCCTACACATGTAGTTTACACTGGGGATCTATGTGGTAGTTCCGATAAATCTGCGCAACACGCCGAACAATAGTAACATCGCAGCAAGACCGTAGAATATGAGTGCTTCGTTTTCCTTTCTGTAGGGAACACTCGGATAATGCGTCATCACTTGCGTTTGGGCAACAGTTACGCTGTTTTGATCGGCGGCAAACCGCAAGCTACCGTTTCGATTGATCGCCGCATAAACAAAAGCGAGTAGGTAATCGTCTCTTTGCGGTGATACGATGGTTGCGATACGCCACTGATATTGATCGGGGTCGGCCTGTTTACGAGGCAACAAAATAATACTGTCCTTGTCTAGGTTTATTTTTAACCCCTTATAAATCGCCGGATAAAGTCCCACATGCATTCTGACGACGGCATCCGCAGGCAAGTCAGGGAAAGGCGTTTGTTCAGGATTATTCAACAGCAAAGCGTCTTCCAGCAGTTGATTCGGATGCACTGCCAGTGCGGTTGCGTTGTTGTCCTCAACTTGCTGTTCAACATACAGAGTGTTTTCATCGGCACTTGATGCCGGAAACATCACGCTTTTAAGATACTCATAGAAGTTGAGCTCCTCATCAGACAACGGCGGCATCATTGAGGCAGGTAACAATATATCGTCTGCAAACTTGAAATTTTGCAACATTAAGTAATTTCCTTCGCTGACAGCACGTTGTGCTCTTTCCATAAACTGAAAGAGTGCCGCCAAAATGTCTGCGTAGTCCAGTTGCTCACCGCTCTCGTCGCCCTCCTCCGTATTCAGATACACATATTCCTGCTCTTTCTCCGCAGACGACTTTGCCGAAGACGGCGTTGCGGTTCTAAACCGCATTACGCTTGGGAAATCACTGCTTTGGTTGGCTCGCCCCATGCTCTCTGCCATCATTTTGGTTAAAGCATCAAACATCTCATCGGCAGGTTCGTTTTCTCCTCCTCCACTATACTCCTCATTTTGAGGCTCGGCACTCTCTGCATCGTAAGCAAGATCGTCAAAGGGATAATTTTCATCGCTGGTCACCGCACCCAGCGAGATATCGGCAGGCATATCCTCCCATATATTCTCGTTATTACTTCCCCCCTCGCCTTCGTTTTCTCTAAACTGCTCTGAGTTCCCAGGTCCTTCCGATTCCTCTTCGCTTGTCTCATCGGACTCGGTAATTTCTTCTCCTGGACCGGGTTCGCTGTCGTTGTCATCCGCTAAAGGATTGCCGTCGTAGCCAATGAAATGCCAATGGCGAGGCATCGGGCCGTGATCACCAATGATAGACATAGTCAAATAAAACATGCGAATATCATAAATATCTATGCGTATATAATTTTTTTGTATGGGGTTCATCTTTGCCAAAAATGCATCAAACGCATTGTCAGGTTGCAACAACTCATCACGGCTGAAGCTCTGTTTGGTGTAATAGTCCTTTATATAATTAGAGTGCAGTTCAATAATCGGCATAATAGACGGCTGCGGATTGGCATCCATAGGACTATTGATATAGTCGTGTAGCCTAGCCGGTCTAGAGGTAGGCAGTCCGTTCATCACCACCGAAGTTGCTAAATCGCGGCTGAGCAACACCGATATATCTTCTACCTCACTGATACGCGCTTGCTCTTGATCGTGCTTGATCATCATCGTAAGCACGATCAAAATGATGATCATCGCAACGCTGTTTGCCAAAATATCTGCCAACGCAATGCCGGCAAAGCCCGGAAGCAAGCCTCCTTTTCGTGATTGCGCTGCTGCCGTTGCCATCTCTCTACTGCCTCTTGATGACTCGGTCTATATAAGGCGGGATGTCGTCCAGCGAGACCGACTTTAACAATTCTCGATCGGCCATGATCCAACCTATGGTCAATCTATCACGTATCGTAGGCATTGTGAGGCGCATACATTCCCGGGCTATTGCCATCGTTCTAACACTCCCTTCCATGATGATAAAGATGAGCTGCTGCTTGGGTTTGCCGTAAATCTTTCTGGCGTAGCTCGCAAACGGACTATTGGGCGCACAAATCTGGTCGTGTTTTAAGACATCGCCGCTCTCTACGATGCGCAATTCGTCGGGAAAAGTCAGTATCGAATAACCAGTGCCTTGCACACCCCAACTCACTTTGTAATCACCCTCGTTGTTTATCCCCTCCAAACGCTCCTGCAACGAGAGCTGAGAAAAAGTGTTTATCAATATGAATAAAACCAAAAGCAGAGCAAAAACACCACCGAAAATCTCAACCATCGGTGCGTTGTTTTTCTCTTGATCCTTTAAGCTATCATGACGACGCATCGTTCTAATTTAAGTTCTAACAGCGATTATCTGGTTTTCGTAATTGGTCAGCAGGTTGTTCTCCCATCGCTGTATGATGGTTTGCAACAAGGTCAACACGATGCTCAAAGACAACGCAATCAAAGTCGTATCAAAGGCAATTCCTAGTGGAGCTATCGCATCGCCCAGCTGGTTGGAGAGATTGGCTAAGCCCTGCTGCTCGCCAATAATCTTTTGTATGCCGTCGGATGCAAGCGAGATACCATAGACCGTGCCGATAAAACCCAAAATGGGAATAGACCAATTGAAATAGCGAGGCAAAATATAGAAATCTGCCGATTTTTTCCAGATTAAATCAATGTAGGTATCCTTCGGTATGGCGTTTTGATCGTCCAATAAACGATGGTAAGTTTGCATCAATAACGAGCGGTCGGGTTTGTTGATCAACCGCTTCTCGTTCCACAGCGTATAGCTTTTGCTCAGCAACAGGATCAGCCCCCAGCAGAACAATAGAATGGTGAGCGGCGGTATAAATCCACGGGCTAAAAACTTATCCGTTACCGTTATCATATCCGGATAACGAACCGCAGTGTTGTAGATCATCAGCAATATCGTTGTAGATAAAATAATCGCAACCGCCAGCGTCAGCACCAACGGAGGACCCGAAAGTATCGATTCAAGTTTGCGTATCATGTCCTGCTGATATTCCGAAGAGGTGCTATGATTGAGTAGTATATAAAATATATACAAAGCCATCACCGCACTCAATAACGGCAAAGACTTCTCAGGCGTATAACCATCGGATAGCAAAACCTGATTATTGAGCAACGGGATGAACACCTGATAAGTAACGATTAGGCTGATGGCAATCAAAGACAATAATATTAAAAAGCTCAACACCTTGAGCATAGTCTGTTTCTTTAACATCAGTGCGGAACCAGACAATAAAGCGATCGCTAGACCTACTCCCAAGCCAGTAGATGCAGAATAGCCGATGTTAATTCCTAAGCTGACAAACGCGGCGGGGAATAGTACAAACGATGTGATAATAATGATAAATTGGTTTAACATAACAAGTAAAAGTATTCTATAAAAAGTTTCGGATGGAAATTAAATTATAATACATTCTATGGTTATTGGTGTGAGTTATGATAAAAATTATTCCCTTAAAAAATTTAAGCAATCATTTCGTTAAAGGATATGCCTTGTATCCGCCTTTCCCGGCAGATACCCGAACCGCGATTTTCGCACTCGGGTGCTTTTGGGGGGCAGAGCGTTGCTTCTGGCAACAAGCCGAAGTTTATCTAACCGCCGTCGGCTATGCCGGCGGTGCAACTGCTGACCCCAGCTATAGGGCAGTCTGTAGTGGCAATACCGGCCACACCGAAAGCGTGTTGGTCGTATATCGCGACAACCAAGACACTGATGCACATAATGTCAATGTCAGTGTCTACGAAAAACTGCTCAAGACTTTTTGGGAGACTCACGACCCGACCCAAGGTATGCGACAAGGCAACGATGTCGGCAGCCAATATCGCTCGGCAATATTTTGTTCTGACGATTTCCAATACCAACTCGCCTTGCAAACATGCGAAGCCTACCAGGCTCGTCTCAATCAATCGGGCTATGGACAGATTACAACCGAAATCATTCGCACCGCAAACTTTTACTACGCAGAAGATTACCACCAACAATATCTAGCCAAAAACCCCGGCGGCTATTGCGGCTTAGGCGGCACCGGCATCCACCTCTAAAACATTTCCCCTCCCAAACGTAACCGCTTGCGCCACCAAATTACGCAAATGGTAGGGGAGGGCTAACATGGGGCTGTTGAAAAAGTGTCTGCATTAGTACATTCCCCTCCTGTGGAGGGGTGGCAGGCCTATGCATTTTGCAATGCATGCGCTTAGCAATCATGTTGGGGTTCTGCACAATGTCACGCCGATTGACCTACTGGCTCAATCGGCGGTTCTATTTTTCAACAGTCCCACATGCCCTCCCTAAAATACCGTCCTGCACAACCTTAACCGCCCTGCGCCATCAAATTACGCAAACCACCCTAACGTTACGGTTCTGCACAAACCAAACCACTATGTGCCACTAAATTTACGATAACGGTAGGGGAGGGCTAACATGGGACTGTTGAAAAAGTATTTGATATAAGCGAAAATAGACAACTGATTCAACCGGAGGTTTTTATGCAAGGCACTCACAATTTTCAACCTGAACTCTTTGTCCAAATAGACTATCAGGCACTCATTCCCAGCTATCACATATTAAGGCGTATTGATAAAGTTTTAGACTTGAGCTTTGTCAAACAATTAACCCAAAGTTTCTATAGTGATACGCAAGGTAGACCGTCAATAGACCCGGAGGTATTTTTTCGTATCTGTATATTAGGATACCTCTATGGGATTAAATCGGATCGTCAATTGTGCGATGAGATCGGCATGAACATCGGCTATCGTTGGTTCGTCGGATTAACGATGAGCGATGCGGTGCCGGATCACTCATCCTTAACTCGTATACGGGACCGCTTGGGTGTCGGCTGTTTTGAGGCGGTATTTGAGCATGTAGTAGAACAATGCCGTGAGGCTGGATTAGTTGAAGGGAAACGGATTATAACAGATGCGAGTTTAGTTGAGGCGAATGCGTCGGCGAGGAAACTGGAGAGACGAGAGCAGCCGGCAGAGGCACTAGAAGTCACAGATGAGAAGCAACAAAGCAAGGAAGCAGTGTCACAAACTGTGGCAGTGAAAAGAGACAAAGTCAGCAACCGTACCGATGCCGGTAAAGTAGATGATGATGCGAGTTCAGGCGAGGCGAATGCATCGGCACAGAAATTGGAGAGACGAGAGGAGCCAACACCAGCAGTAGAAGTTAAGGATGAGAAGCAACAAAGCAAGGAAGCAGTAAAAAGAAAACCAGTCAGCAACCGCACGCATGTGAGTAAAGTAGACGGCGATGCGACTTTAGTCAATCGTCAAGGGTATCCAAGAAAGTTATATCACAAGGCGCACTATTGTGTTGACGCAAAGAGTCGAGTGATAACCGATTGTTATGTGACCACGGGTGCCTGTCATGAGACCAATGTCATCACACAGAGAATCCAATATCAACAAGAACGTTTTGGATTGCCGGTCGAAGAAGTGATAGCCGATGTCGGCTACAGCAGTGGCAAGAATTATCAGTTTTTTGAAGAACACCAGATCCGCAGCTATATCCCGACTGCGAAGTTTCGTCTGACACCTGGTAAACAAGTAGCCGATGAAGGCAGTTTCAAGTATGACCCCAATAAAGACATCTATACCTGTCAGGCGGGTCATGCGTTATATCCCAAACCTGCAGTGGGTGCAACGAAGTATTATCATATCAAGGAAGCCCATTGTAATAGCTGTCAATGGCAGGCGAGTTGTTATATAGGTAAGCATCATACCGGTCTATGCCGAAATGAGCATAATGCGGCGATCGAACGAGTGAGGCGGCGACAAAGCAGTCAAGTCTTTAAGCAAAGAATGATTGAGAGAAGCTGGAAGATAGAGGGCTTATTTGCTGAGGCAAAGGAGCGGCATGGGTTGAGGCGGGCGAAATATAGAGGTACGAAGAAAATGCAGATCCAAGCCTACCTAACTGGGACTGTTCAGAACCTAAAGAGGCTAGCGGTTTCTTTAGATTTTTATTTTCGCTGGATCAGATTTTGGTTTACACAAAGATTTTTATTATTGCGGTATAGTTTTCAGGGATAAGACGACTTTTTCAACAGTCCCACATGCCCTCCCTAAAATACCGTCCTGCACAACCTCAACCGCTTGCGCCACTTGGTTTTGGCTCCCATGAATTGGGCAGTGTACGAAGGATAATGTACGACAAGCAAACATGCTGAGGTTCTGCACAATGTCACGCCGATTGACCTACTGGATCAATCAGCAATTCTACTTTACTCAATATACTGAGCAAAATTACTCAACACATTGAGTATTTCTGTATTCCTATGCTATCCTTAACTTATGGAAGGATTCAAACATAAAAGACCCCAATTTAAGACCTTGAAAAACCGCCTCAAAGAGCCCAGACGATTTATACAGTGCCTTTTAGGTCCTAGACAAATAGGGAAAACTACGCTCATTCAGCAAATCCTAGAAACCTTCCCCTCTAAAAGCTCTCTTTATTTCAGTGCCGACGACCCCGCCATGCAAAGCCACGAGTGGATTCGTCAAAAATGGCTGGAAGCTAGACTTTTAGAAAAACAACAAAAAAAAGATATATTCCTCGTCTTTGACGAGATTCAAAAAATCGCTTCGTGGTCGGATGTGGTGAAATCTCTCTGGGACGAAGACACGCGAACACGGACAAAAATCAAAGTTGCCATCTTAGGTTCATCTCCTTTACTATTGCAAAAAGGTCTAACCGAAAGCCTTGCCGGACGCTTTGAAGTTTTAAGGCTAGGACATTGGTCTTTTGTCGAAATGAAAAAAGCCTTTGGCTTCGGCATTGACGAATACATCTATTACGGAGCCTATCCGGGTGCTGCCGCGTTGATTAACGACGAAGCACGATGGCGAGATTATATCGTCAATGCCTTAGCCGAAACTGTTTTATTGAAAGACATCCTATTGAATCATCAAATCAATAAGCCTGCTTTGCTGAGACAACTATACGCTCTTGCCACCCAATACTCGGGACAAATTCTTTCTTTCCAAAAAATGCTAGGACAACTTCACGATGCAGGAAATACCACAACCCTCGCACACTACTTGGAGCTACTTTCTATGGCGGGCCTCGTCTCAGGACTCCAAAAATTCTCTTCTAACACATTGAGAAAAAGACTCTCAAGCCCCAAACTTCAAGTCCAAAATACTGCGCTTATGACAAGTTCGCTGGGAGAAAGTTTTAGCAACATAAAGGGAACCACACACTGGGGACGAATAGTAGAATCTTGCGTGGGGGCCTACCTCTGGAACCTATGCTTTGAGGAAGGCGGAGAACTCTATTATTGGAACGAGCAATCAAAAGAGGTTGACTTCGTTCTAAAGAAAAACAACAAAGTAATCGCCATTGAAGTGAAAAGCGGACACAAAACTGGGAACCTCAAAAGTTTAGAGACCTTCCGCAAAAAACATACCCCCGATGAAACACTCGTCGTAGGAGGGAAGGGAATCCCGCTTGCCGACTTTCTAAAAATGACCTTTTAAGAAAACCAAAACCAAACTTCCACAAATTAATAAATGAATAGGGCTGTTGAAAAAGTGGTATTCCTCTCCTTGGGAGGGGCGGCAGTGAGCTTACCCACCATAGATGCAAAGCCGGCAAGCATAGTCTGCGACAATGGCACGGAGTTTAGATGCAAGACCGTGTTCTATTGGAGCTACAACCAGCAGGTGGAATTGGATTTTATCCAACCCGGCAAACCGACCAAGAGTGCCTTTGTAGAAGGCTTAAACGGCAAGTCGCAAGACGGCTGCCTGAACAGGCAACAGCATAAAAACTAACTTTGAAGATGACACTGAAAGTGGGGAAAGGTCAAAATCCCCCATCAGTAGAAAAGCGGTTTGTGGGCTTTTTGTATTATAGAAATTCTACCAAAAGTTCATCATATTTATCCATATAATCTGACATAAATTTACTAATTTCGTAATGAGCTTTATAATATTCAGGGCAACTTTCTTCATCTTCTGTGAGATTATCACATGTTTTTAAAATATTCTTTCTTTTTGCTTCTAAAGGGTCTATATTTAAAGCCAATTCCCTCATTAAAGCACAAGCTTTTATAGTCGCTTGATAGCGTTCCAAATTAAAGTGTGGTTTTTGAGGCAAGTTAGCGCACTCTCCCGCATATTTAACAACATTTTCTAAACTGTCATACATTTTCGTATTATAATCTGGGTAAGTCTCTAAATTTTTATCTCCCTCATAGTTTGGAGAATTAATAAGAACTACTCTATAATCCCCAATGATACCTAAGTTATATTTTAAAAGATACAAATGAGGAAGTTTATAAGCCGAATCCAGTTCTATTTGATCATCTCGCTCAATAAACTCATAAAGTGTTGAATAGGGATAATTGGGAATAAGCTTTATAAGAGCTTGAGTTCTCATACGGTATTTAATGGCTTCATCTACTGTTGTAATTTCTATAAAGGAGTTATCAAGCTCTCCATTAGTTTGTAAATAATTAGCTAAAAAATCGTTCGCAAGTAAGTTACTGTGTCTATCTGCTAAGATATAAAGCTCTGGTAAGCCCACACTATCATTTCCTTTAATGACCTCACATGAAAAATGTAAGTAACGATAATGCAGATCTTCACTATATCGGTTAAATAGCTCTTCTGTCTCATCTGAGCAAACATATCGCCCTCTTTTATATTTTTGTTCCGCATAGCTTAAAGAAGAAACAAGCAAACTTAAAACAAGAACAACAATAATGAATTTAACTAACTTCATAACACCTCCTAAAACTGCCCCTCCCTCCTTTTCAGTAGCAAAACTCCAATGGGTGCATTATAAGTTATCTCCGTGCCTGATGCTAATAAAATCTTAAATAAGCTAGCTTTCCAAGATCGCATTTTGATATCGGTTGGTTATTTTTGCAAGTGGCAAGTTAGACAAAATCCCATGTTTCTGCCTAAGTTTAAGTCTTGCAACTAAAAACAAGTCCCATAGCGCGCCATTAAGAGACAATCTCTAGTTGAGATGGACACTACTACCAGCTAATTTTGAATTTGCTTCATAAGTGCTAAACAAGTCACAGATTTACTCAATTTGCTGAGTAATTTTACTCAATACATTGAGTATTTTCATATTTCAGTGCCGACGACCCTGCCATGCAAAGCCATGAATGGATTCGCCAAAAATGGTTGGAGGCTTTGAAGTTTTAAGACTGGAGCATTGGTCTTTTGCCGAAATGAAAAAGCCTTTGCCTTTGGCATCGATGAATACATCTCATGGTGCCTATCCGGGTGCTGCCGCGTTGATTAACGACGAGGCACGATGGCGAGACTATATCGTCAATGCCTTAGCCGAAACCGTTTTATTGAAAGACATCCGGGGTTGTTGAAAAAAGTGATATTCCCCTCCTTTGGAGGGGTGTCAGGCGTAGCCTGACGGGGTGGTTTTTTGTGTACCCACCATTTAGGACAAGCCTTAGCTTATCCGACCTACATACCCATGTTATGGTTCTGCATAGCTTCACGCTGTTTGATCTACTGGTTCAAACAGCGGTTCTATTTTTCAACAGCCCCATCCTATTGAATCATCAGATCAATAAGCCCGCTTTGTTAAGATAACTATACGCTATTGCCACATACTAGGGACGAATAGTAGAATCTTGCGTGGGAGCCTATCTCTGGAACCTATGCTTTCAGGAAGGCGGGGAACTCTATTATTGGAACGAGCAATCAAAAGAGGTTGACTTTGTCCTAAAGAAAAACAACAAAATAATCGCCATTGAAGTCAAAAGCGGACGGAAAACCGGGCATCTCAAAAGTTTAGAAACCTTCCGCAAAAAACATACGCCCGATGAAATACTCGTCGTAGGAGGAGAGGGAATCCCGCTTACTGACTTTCTGAAAATGACCTTTTAGGGAAACAAGTTAGCGGGTGCTTTTAAGCTCGTACCGTTTGCAATTCTTTTCTATTATCTGTTTCAATCGTTCTTTTAGTTTTTCTTGTTCTACTTCGCCATCTTCATTAATATATTCGGGAATATCATAATAACTTGACGGGTGAAAACTCCATGGACATAAGTACTCAGGTTTAAGTATATCATCTCCACCTCTAGGAATACCTATTGGGAAATATGCCCTTTCTTCTAAATCAAACGACTCCCAAAACCAAGTGAAATCTAAAGTTGCTCCCTCTAAAATTGCATCAGAAAAATTTGTTGAGCTAAGATTCGCAGACGTGAGATCAACAACTTGAAGATTGGCAGATATGAGAGAAGCAGAGAGAAGATTCGCATCTATGAAATTAGCAGCCCCCAGATTCGTATGTGTAAGATTGGCACCCTGAAGATTTGCAGATGTGAGACTGGCACCTCTAAGATCCGCACCTGTGAAATTGGCACCTCTAAGATCCGCATTTATGAGATTGACAGAATTAAGATTGGCAGACGTGAGATTGGCAGAATTAAGATATGCAGATGTGAGATTGGCAGCTAAAAGACTCGCAGATGTGATGTCGGCATCGAAAAGAATCGCAGATGTAAGATTGGCACCTCTGATATCCGCAGATGTAAGATTGGCACCCTGAAGATTTGCAGATGTGAGATCGGCATCCTCAAGATTCGCACCCATGAGGTTGGCATCACTAAGATCTGCATCTGTGAGATCTGCATCCTGTAGGGTTACTTTACATAATGCGGTTCGCTTCAACTGTGCTTTTCTAAAGTTTCGATTCTTCAAATCAAGTGAATCAGCGTATTGACACCATGTGGAGGAACTCTGGCCAATTAAATTTGCATTATCCGTTTGTCCTTCTAAATGAACTGCCAGTAACTCAGGTGCAGGCTCTCTTTCTACTAATTTACGATTAAGTAAAACAAACCGATTAGGCATTATTTTATTTGTCGCCTCTAATTTATAAAAACTAGCAGTGAAGTGGTTATAAATTTTGTTGCTCGGAAAATCTATAAATATAAAAACAAACACTACTAATAGTATTACTAAGAGTCCAACAATACTTCTAATCCATATCATTTTTCCTTTGTGAGACCCGAAAATATCACGCCAAAAGTGCGACAATACTAATACATCAATCAGTATGACTGCACGATGTGACCAAGTGATTATCTCATCCTGATATGGAAGAAATTTCATTTGCGCAACTATCAGCACTATCAGCGGAAATACAACTAAAGAAACAAAAACTATTAGATACAGCATTTTATGCTGCTTAAATCCCGCTTTTCCTTCTACGAGGATGTGGACAAGTGGTATAGGTGCTAATAGCATTTTCGCCTTGCGAATATTTCTAGATTTTAGGTAATTATTTATTTCCTGCCTATAAAAATGCACTTTATTAGAGAGAAATCTTACTTGAATGAGTAAATAAAAGTGTAAAACCAGCAAAGTCCACGGCATCCAGGTGAAGAATGCCACAATCGGCACACTAATATGAACAAGAGGCAGTGGTTTGTCGCCAGCACGAAAAAGAAGTTCTTGATCTGTAGATAGAACGATGATAAAGATATAAATCATCACCGTTAAATATGCGAAGTATGCAGTCCGAAAGTGTCGCGCACTATTGTTGGCCGACTCCAAGAGATGTTCCGCATCAAGAATTTTAGGTGTTTTTTCTGCCAGCATTATTTTCTCCTTAGGCTTTATCGTAAAAATAGAGCAAGTAGCCCTCGCACCCTATCGCTGGATTGTATCACAATGAGGTAGGTACGACTCTCTCTAATGAAAAAAGCCTTTGGCTTTGGCATCGACGAATACATCTATTACGGAGCCTATCCGGGTGCTGCTGCCTTGATTCACGACGCAGGAAACACCACAACCCTCGCACACTACTTGGAACTACTTTCTATGGCAGGTCTGGTCTCAGGACTTCAAAAATTCTCTGCCAACACATTGAGGAAAAGACTCTCAATCCCCAAACTTCAAGTCCAAAATACTGCCCTTAGTAATCGTTTATAAATAACCTTTACAGACTTAATATCGTATAATTCCATTCCCCATGAAATGATTCTTTTCTCATTTTGATTTGTTTCATTTTTTCTTTAGGCACTTTGATCCCTTTTTCGTACTTCCTTTTGTCAATCCTAGATTCAACTGTTAAACCAGCTTGAGTTGTTGTAGCAGTGATAAGATTAACCACTGTTTGATAATTTCTTAGCGGTTGTCCTCTCCAGTTTATGCTGATATACGAGAACAAACGATGCTCGATTTTGTTCCATTTGCTCGTCCCCGGCGGGTAGTGACACACGGTAATCGAAAGACCTTCTTGTTTTGCGAACTGATATAACTCCCACTTCCACAGATGAGAACGATAGCTATTACTTCCTCCACTATCTGCACACAACAACAATTTAGAAGTCTTGGGATATCTTTTTTTGCCCATCTTGTTCCACCATTGACGGATACTTTCTACCGAAAACTCGGCCGTATCGGCACTGATACCGACATTAACCCAAGCTTCATTGTTGCCCACATCATAAACCCCATAGGGAACGGCTTTGGGACATTCTGCATCAGGAAAATCATGCACATTCACTCGCTCAGGGTTTTGCTTCTTACGCCATTGCTTCCCTGCGTTCTTATAATTACCTATCAGCTCTTTCTTTTTTGTATCTATAGAAAGCACCGGATAGCCTCTGGCTAAAAACCACTTCGCTCTTTTATTGATAAACTCAAACTGCTGATTTCTATCCGGGTGCGTTGCACCTTCTAAAGTCTTTTGATTTGCCTGCAGGCTAAACCCAAGCTCTTTTAATAAACAAGCGACAGTTGAATAACTGATCTGATAGCCTCTTGCTCTTAACTCCTTCTCTAGCATACGCACGCTTTTGCAAGTCCAACGCAAAGGCGACTCAGGATCACCGCGCACCCCCGGTTCCATTAAGTTTTCTATTGCCTCAACGATACCAGGAAACTTATCAATGAGCTTTTTTCTGCCACCGCCTTTTTTTCTCACCCTACTTAACGAAGCTGTTTCTTGGCCTTTCGCTTCATTGAGATCCTTGATGCCACGATGAATCGTCGGTCTAGAGACACCGGTTATTTTTGACAACTTTGCTATTCCACCATAGCCTAAATTACAAGCCTCAGCAGCGATCAGAATGCGGCGTTGCTTTTCATTTAAGTGGGGTAGTACAGCCGATAACTTCTTTTTAAGATCACTATCTCTTTTCTCATCACTCATGCATTAAGGATAGCACTATTAGATATATAAGTAAAGTTTATTTTCCAACGACTCCTTATGACAAGCTCACTCGGAGAAAGTTTTAGCAACATAAAGGAAACCACATACTGGGGACGGATAGTAGAGTCATGCGTGGGAGCATACCTCTGGAACCTATGCTTTCAGGAAGGTGTAGAACTCTATTATTGGAACGAGCAATCAAAAGAAGTTGACTTTGTCCTAAAGAAAAACAACAAAGTAATCGCCATTGAAGTGAGAAGAAGACACAAAACCAGGCACCTCAAAAGTTTAGAGACCTTCCGCAAAAAACATACGCCCGATGAAACACTCGTCGTAGGAGGAGAGGGAATCCCGCTTGCCGACTTTCTGAAAATGACCTTTTAGGGAAACAAGTTAGCGGGTGCTTTAAGGCTGGTACAGTTTGCAATTCTCTTCTATTCGCTGTTTCAAAATATCTGGGGATGGTAATCCTGAAATGTCAAAACCCAACGGACACAAGTATTCAGGTTTAAGCGTATCACTCCGACCTCTAGGAATACCTCTCGGAAAATTTTCCTCTTCTTCTGAACCAGACGACTCCCAAACCCAGGTGAGATCTAGTGTTGTTCCATCTAAAATTGCGTTAGAGAAGTCTGCCCTCGAAAGATTTGCTGCTGTGAGATTGGCACTCCCAAGATTCGCAGATGTGAGATCGGCACTCCCAAGATTCGCAGATGTGAGATCGGCATTCCCAAAATCTGCAGATATGAAATTAGCACTCCCAAGATCCGCAAATATGAGATTGGCATAACTAAGATTCGCAGATATGAGATCGGCAAATCTAAGATTCGCAGATGTGAGATCGGCACTCCCAAGATCTGCAGATATGAGATTAGCACTCCCAAGATTCGCAGATGTGAGATCGGCACTCCCAAGATCCGCAGATATGAGATTAGCACTCCCAAGATTCGCAGATGTGAGATCGGCACTCCCAAGATCCGCAGATGTGAGATCGGCACTCCCAAGATCCGCAGATGTGAGATCGGCATAACTAAGGTACGCATCCGTGAGATTGGCCCTCCAAAGATACGTATTTGTGAGGTTAGCATCCCAAAGATACGCATTTGTGAGATTGGCATGACTAAGATCGGCAGAGGTGAGATCGGCACCTTGTAGGGTTGCTTTACATAGTATAGTACGCTGCAATTCTGCTTTTCGGAAGTTTCGACCTCTCAAATCAAGTGGATCAGCATATTGACACCATATAGGTGACCCTGGTTCAATTACAGTTTCATCATCCATTTGATCTTTGATCTGAGCTGCCAATAGCTCAGCTGCCAGTAGTTCAGGTGCAGGTTCTTTTCTCACTAAAATAAGATTAGATAAAACAAAATAGTTAGTAGGCATTATTCTTTTTATCCATTCTGATTCATAAAAATCAGCCATATCATAGCTATAAGTTTTGCTCCCCGGAAAATTTATAAATATAAAAACAAACGCAAGTATTAATATCCCTAAAACTCCAGCAATACTATTAATCCATATTGTTTTTCTTTTGTGAGATCCCAAAATATAAAACCCAAAGTACCACAACATGAATAGATAAATCAGTATAACTGTACGATGTGTCATAGTGATAACTTCATCCTGATATGGAAGAAATGTTATTGACGTAATTATCAATACTATAAGCGGGAGTGCGGCTAAGAGGAAAAAAACTATCAGATACAACTTAGCTTTCTCTTCTACGAGGATGTGGACAAGCGGCACAGACTCCAACAGTATTTGCGCCTTGCGAATATCCTCCCTAGATCTTAGGCGAGCATATAGCCCTTGCTTATAAAGATAGACTTTTTCAAAGAGAAATTTTGCTTGAATGAGTAAATAAAAGTGTAAAACCAGCAAAGCCCACGGTATCCAGGTGAAAAATACCACAATCGGCACACTGATATGGATAAAGGGTAGTTGCTTGTCAACCATGTAGAGTTGCTCTTCGTCCAGGAAAAGAGATAGTTGATTTGTAGATAGAACGATGATAAGGGTATAAATCATCACCGTTAAATATATAGCATAAATATTGCGAAAGTGCCGCGCACTATTGTTCGCAGACTCTAAGAGATGCTCTTCGTCAAGAATTTTAGGTATTCTGTTTTCCGACATTATTTTCTCCTTAGATTTTACCGTAAAAATAAAGCAAGTAACCCTCTCGCCCTATCGCTGGATTGTATCACAATGAGCAGGTACGATTCTCTCTAATGAAAAGGAGCCTTTGGCTTTGGCATTGACGAATACATCTCATGGAGCCTACCCGGGGGCTGCCACCTTGATTGACGACGCAGGAAATACCACAACTCTCACACACTATTTGAAGCTACTTTCTATGGCAGGCCTCGTCTCGGGACTGCAAAAATTCTCTGCCAATACATTGAGAAAAAGACTCTCAAATCCCAAACTTCAAGTCCAAAATACTGCCCTTATGGCAAGCTCGCTGGGAGAAAGTTTTAGCAACATAAAAGAAACCATACACTGGGAACGGATAGTAGGGTCTTGCGTGAGGGCGTACCTTTGGAACCTATGCTTTCAGGAAGGTGGAGAACTCTATTATTGGAAAGAGCAATCAAAAGAGATTGACTTTGTTCTAAGTAAAAACAACAAAGTAATCGCTATTGAAGTGAAAAGCGGAAACAAAACTAGGAACTTCAAAAGTTTAGAAATCCTCCGAAAAAAACATACACCCGACGAAACACTCGTCGTAAGAGGAGAAGGAATCCCGCTTGCCAACTTTCTGAAAATGACCTTTTAAGGAAATAAGTTATCGAGTGCTTTAAAAATAATACCGTCGACACTTACGTTTTATTAGCTGCTGCAATTGGCTTTTTAGTTTTTCTCGTTCTACCTCTTCATCTTTATCAATATAATCTGAAATATCAAAATCCTCTGGACACAGGTACTTAGGTTTGGGCTTATTAATCCAACCTACAGGAATACCTATCGGGAAATAGTCTTCGTTTGAGTCAGATAACTCCCAAACCCAAGTGAAATCTAGAGTTGTTCTTTCATCTAAAACTGCATTAAAAAAGTTTACTCTCGAGAGATTTGCCGCTGTGAGATCCGTTTGTCTAAGATCCGCTCCGCTGAGATCTGCCTCCATAAGATTAGCCCCGCTAAGATTTGCTTCATTAAGATTCGCTATGCTAAGATCTGCCTCCATGAGATCTGCCCTGCTAAGATCTGCCTCTCTAAGATCTGCCTCTCTAAGATCTGCCTCGTCAAGATCCGCCCCACTAAGATCCGCCCTGCTAAGATCTGCCCGGCTAAGATCTGCCTCGTCAAGATCCGCCCCACTAAGATCCGCCCTGCTAAGATCTGCTTCGTCAAGATCCGCCTCGTCAAGATCCGCCTCGTCAAGATCCGCTCTGCTAAGATTTGCCTCACTAAGATTTGCTCCATCAAGATTTGCTTTTTTAAGATCCGCCCCGCTAAGATTTGCCTCTCTAAGATCTGCCTCTTTAAGATCTGCCTCGTCAAGATCCGCCCCACTAAGATCCGCCCTGCTAAGATCTGCTTCGTCAAGATCTGCCTCGTCAAGATGTGCCTCACTAAGATCTGCCTGCCTAAGATCTGCTCTGCTAAGATCTGCTTTTTTAAGCCATGCATCTGTAAGATCTGCATCCCTAAGACTCGCAGATGTAAGAATTGCCCTCTCAAGATTCGACTCTGTAAGGTTCGCATAAGTAAGAGTTGCAGATGTGAAATTCGCAGATATGAGAATTGCATTGTTAAGATTCACAGATGTGAGATCCGCGTCTTGTAGGATTGCTTTACATAATGTAGCTCCTTGCAATTGTGCCTCTCTGAAGTTTCTATTTTTCAAATCAAGCGGATCAGCATATTGACACCATCTAGATAAACTCTGTTCAATTGAATTTTTATCGTCCATTTGTCTCTCTAAATGAACCGCTAATAGCTCAGGTGAGGGTTCTTTCCCCACTAATTTACGATTAGGTAAATCAAAATGGTTAGTAGGCATCATTTCCTTTACCCATTCTAATTCATGAAGGCTAGCTGTAGAGGAGCTATAAATTTTGTTACCCGGAAAATTTATAAATACTACAATAATAAAAAACATTGGTGCTAGTACGACTAAGAATCTAGCAACGCTATAAATCCATATTGTTTTTCCTTCGTGAGACTCAAGAATATAACGCCCAAAGTACCACAACATTAATAAATCAACCAGTATAACTATACGGTGTGACCAAGTAATTACTTCACTTTGATATGGGAGAAATGTTATTTGTGCCATTATCAGCACCATAAGCGGAAATACGGCTAAAGAAACAAAAACTATTAGATACAATAGTGTTGAATATATAGACTTCCCCTTCTCTTCTACGAGGATGTGGACAAGCGGCACAGATGCTAATAGCATTCTCGCTTCGCAAATATCTTCTTCAGATTCTATTTGATTGTTTAGTCTTTGATTATAAAGACGCACTTTTTCAGAGAGAAACGTTGCTTGAATGAGCAAATAAAAGTGTAAAACCAGCAAAATCCACGGCATCCAAGTAAAAAATGCCACAATCGGCACACTGATATGAACAAGGGGTAGTGGTTTGTCACCCGCACGAAAGAGAAGTTCTTGCTCTGTAGATAAAACGATAATAAAGATATAAATCATCACCGTTAAATATGCAAGGTATACGTTGCGAAAATGTCGCGCACTATCGTTTGCAGACTCCAAAAGATATTCTGCAGCAGGAATTTTAGGTGTTGTGTTTTTCAGCATTATTTTCTCCTTAAATTTTATTGTGAAAATAGAGCAAGTAACTCTTTTGCCTAACGGTTAATTATATCACAATGAGCAGGTACGATTCGCTCTAATAAAAAAAGCCTTTGGCTTCGGTATTGATGAATACATCTCATGGAGCCTATCCGGGTGCTGCCGCCTTGATTCATGACGCAGGAAATACCACAACTCTTGCACACTACTTGGAGCTACTTTCTATGGCAGGTCTCATCTCAGGACTGCAAAAATTCTCTGCCAACACATTGAGAAAAAGACTCTCAATCCCCAAACTTCAAGTTCAAAATACTGCCCTCATGACAAGCTCGCTGGGAGAAAGTTTTAGCAACATAAAGGAAACCACACACCGGGGACGGATAGTAGAGTCTTGCGTGAGGGCATACCTCTGGAACCTATGCTTTCAGGAAGGCGGAGAACTTTGTTATTGGAACGAGCAATCAAAAGAGGTTGACTTTATCCTAAAGAAAAACAACAAAATAATCGCCATTGAAGTCAAAAGCGGACGGAAAACCGGGCATCTCAAAAGTTTAGAGACCTTTCGTAAAAAACATACGCCTGCCGAAACACTCGTCGTAGGAGGAGAGGGAATCCCGCTTACTGACTTTCTAAAAATAACCTTTTAGGGAACCAAGTTAGCGGATGCTTTAAGGATAGTACCGTTTGCAATTCTCTCCTATTACCTCTTTCAATCGAGCTTTTAGTTGTTCTCGTTTTACTTTGTTATCTTTATCAATATATTCGAAAACATCAATATAATATGAAACATCAAAACCATATGGACATAAGTATTCAGGTTTAAGCGTATCACTCCAACCTCTAGGAATGCCTATCGGTAAATTTGCTTCTTCTGAATCATAGGATTCCCAAACCCAGGTGAAGTCTAGAATTGTTTTATCATCTAGAATTGCATTAGAAAAGTTTGCCCTCGAAAGATTTGCCACTGTTAGATCCGCCTTGCTAAGATTTGCCTCCGTGATATCCGCTCCGCTAAGGTCCGTCCATTTAAGATCCACCTCTGCAAGATTCGCCCATTTAAGATCTGCCCCACTAAGAGCCGCCTTTGTAAGATCCGCCTTTGCAAGATCCGCCTCTTTAAGACCCGATGCTATAAGATTCGCTCCGCTAAGATCCGCCCCGCTAAGATCCGCTCCACCAAGATCCGCCCTTCTAAGATTCGACGCTAAAATATCCGCATCTGTAAGATCTGCACTTTGTAGGGTTGCTTTACATAATATGGCATTTTGCAATTGTACTTCCCGGAAGTTTCGACCTTTCAAGTCAAGTGGATCAGCGTATTGACACCATATAGGTGACCCCGGTTCAATTGAAGTTTCATCACCCATTTGCCCCTTGATGTGAGTTGCCAGTAGCTCAGGCGCAGGTTCTTTTTTTACTAATCTACGATTAGGTAAAACAAAACGGTTGGCGGGCATTATTTCATTTGCCCATTCTAATTCATAAAGACTAGCTGTAGCAGAACTATAAATTTTGTTACCTGGAAAATTTATAAATATAACGATAACAACGAACACTGGTACTAGTATCACTAAGAGCCCAGCAACGCTATTAATCCATATTGTTTTCCCTTTGTTAGATCTGAGAATATTACGCCCAAAGACCCACAACATTAATGCATCAATCAGTATAACTATACGATGTAACCAAGTAATTAGCTCACTTTGGTATGGGAGAAATGTTATTTGCGCCATTATCAGCAGCATAAGCGGAAATACGGCTAAAGAAACAAAAACTATTAGATACAGTAGTGTTGAATATATAGACCTACCCTTCTCTTCTACGAGGATGTGGACAAGCGGCACAGATGCTAATAGCATTTTTGCGTCGCGAATATCTTCCTCAGATTCTAGGTGATCTTTTATTGCCTGCCTATAAAGACGCACTTTATCAGAGAGAAACGTTACTTGAATGAGCAAATAAAAGTGTAAAACTAGCAAAGCCCACGGTATCCAGGTAAAGAATGCCACAATCGGCACACTAATATGAACAAGAGGTAGTTGTTTATAACCCGCACGAAAAAGGAGTTCTTGATCTGTAGATAGAACGATGACAAAGATATAAATCATCACCGTTAAATATACGAGGTATATATTGCGAAAATGTCGCGCACTCATTATTTTTCCCTTATGCTTTACCGTGAAAATAGAGCAAGTAATCCTCTTGCCCTATAGCTAGATTGTATCACAATGAGCAGGTACGATTCTCTCTAATGAAAAAAGCCTTTGGCTTTGGCATCGACGAATACATCTCATGGAGCCTATCCGGGTGCTGCCGCGTTGATTCACGACGAAGCACGATGGCGAGACTATATTGTCAATGCCTTATCCGAAACCGTTTTATTGAAAGACATCCTATTGAATCATCAGATCAATAAGCCTGCTTTGTTGAGACAACTATACGCTATTGCCACACACTGGGGACGGATAGTAGAGTCTTGCGTGGAGGCATACCTTTGGAACCTATGCTTTCAGGAAGGCGGAGAACTCTATTATTGGAACGAGCAATCAAAAGAGGTTGACTTCGTCCTAAAGAAAAACAACAAAATAATCGCTATTAAAGTCAAAAGCGGACACAAAACTGGGCATCTCAAAAGTCTAGAGACCTTTCGCAAAAAACATACCCCCGACGAAACACTCGTCGTAGGAAGATAGGGAATCCCACTTACTGACTTCTAAAAATGACCTTTTAGGGAACCAAGTTAGCGGATGCTTTAAGGATAGTACCGTTTGCAATTCTCTCCTATTACCTCTTTCAATCGAGCTTTTAGTTGTTTTCGTTCTACCTTGTCATCCCTATCAATATATTTTGAAATATTAAAATCCTCTGGACACAAGTATTCGGGTTTAAGCGTATCATCCCAACCTTTAGGGTTACCTCTCGGAAAGTATTCTTTTTCTATTGAATCAGAGGACTCCCAAACCCAAATCAAATCTAGAATTGTTTCCTTTAAAGTTGCATTATAGAAATCTGTCTCCGAAAGATTTACTGCTGTGAGATCTGCTCTGCTAAGATCTGTCTCGCTAAGATCTGCCTCCTCAAGACGTGCCTGTATAAGATCTGCCTCGTTAAGGTCTGCCTCTGTAAGAACCGCTTGTCTAAGATCCGCCCGTCTAAGATCCGTCTTTGTAAGGTCCGCTTGTCTAAAGTCTGCCTCCCTAAGCTTCGCCTGTCTAAGAACCGCCTCTGTAAGAACCGCCTCCGTAAGAACCGCCTGTCTGAGATCTGCCTCTGTAAGCTCTGCCTCGTTAAGCTTTGCCTCGTTAAGCTGTGCCTCGTCAAGCTCTGCTTTTGTAAGAACTGCTCGTCTAAGATCCGCCTTTGTAAGAACTGCTCGTCTAAGATCCGCCTCTATAAGAACCGCCTCTGTAAGAACCGCTCGTCTAAGATCCGCCTCTTCAAGAACCGCCTCTGTAAAAGTCGTCTGTCTAAGATCCGCCTCTATAAGAATCGCCTGACTGAGATCCACTTCTTTGATATCCGCCTGTCTGAGATCTGCTTTTGTGAGAACCGCTTTTGTAAAATTCGCTTCTGTGAGATCCGCCTGCCTGAGATCCGCTTCTGTGAGAACCGCCTTTGTAAAATTCGCTTCTGTGAGATCCGCCTGCCTGAGATCCGCTTCTATGAGAACCGCCTTTGTAAAATTCGCTTTTGTAAGATTCATCTGTCTGAGATCCGCTTCTGTGAGAACCGCCTTTGTAAGATTCGCCTGTCTAAGATCCGCTTCTGTGAGAATCGCCTGTCTAAGATCCGACCGTATAAGATCCGCCTCTGTGAGAACCGCCTTTGTAAGATTCGCCTGTCTAAGACCCGCTTCTGTGAGATTGGCATCCCTAAGATCCGTAGATATAAGGGATGCATTCTTAAGAGATGCATCTGTGAAATCTGCGTTTGGTAGGATTGCTTCACATAATGCAGCTCCTTCCAATTGTGCCTTTCTAAAGTTTCGCCTTTTCAAATCAAGAGGATCAGCGTATTGACACCATATAGATGATCCCGGTTCAATTAAATCCTTTTCTTCTTTAATGTAAGCTGCCAATAGTTCAGGTGCGGGTTCTTTTTTTACTAATTTGGAACGAGGTAGATTAAAATAACTAGGAAAATTAAGTGTTTCTTCAACTACCTGATACCAATTGTAAGGACATTCAGAAATCATTAAGGTAGTATTAATTTTGTCATTCGGAATATAGAGACATCCGAAAATAAAAATTATTGTGAATATCGACATAATAGCTAATATTACTATTACTAATAATAAAATCACTTTCTTCCATATATTCTTAAACCACTTTGCTAGGTATTGTCTAGAAGTTATGACACGCGCAATGTCATAAGCACTCTTCCATATATTCTTAAACCTTTTTTCTTTGTGTGATCTGAAAACATAAAGCCCAAAGCACCATAACAGAAATATGTCAATCATCACCGCAATACTATGTGCCAGAGTAATATCCTCATTCTGATATGGGAGAAATTTCATTTGCGCAACTATCAGCACTATCAGCGGAAATACGACCAAAGAAACAAAAACTATTAGATACAGCAGTATTGCATATAATATTGACTTCGCTTTCTCTTCTACGAGGATGTGGACAAGCGGTACAGGTGCTAATAGCATTTTCGCTTTGCGAATATCTTCCTTAGATATTAGGCGATCGTTTATTTCCTGCCTGTAAAGACGCACTTTATCAGAGAGAAATGTTACTTGAATGAGCAGATAAAAGTGTAAAACCAGCAAAGCCCATGGCATCCAGGTAAAAAATGCCACAATCGGCACGCTAATATGAATAAGGGGTAGTTGTTTGCCACCCGCACGAAAAAGAAGTTCTTGCTCTGTAGATAGAACGATGATAAAGATGTAAATCATCACCGTTAAATATGCAAGATATACATTGCGAAAATGCCTTGCACTATCGTTCGCCGATTCCAATAAATGTTCTTTATCAAGAATTTTATGTGTTTTGTCTCCCAGCATTACTTTCTCCTTAGGCTTTATCGCAAAAATAGAGCAGGTAATCCTCTCACCTTATCGCTGGATTGTATCACAATGAGCAGGTACGATTCTCTCTAATGAAAAAAGCCTTTGGCTTCGATATTGACGAATACATCTCATGGAGCCTATCCGGGTGCTGCTATCTTGATTCACGACGAAGCACGATGGCGAGACTATATCGTCAATGCCTTAGCCGAAACCGTTTTATTGAAAGACATCCTATTGAGTCATCAGATCAATAAACCCGCTTTGTTGAGACAACTATACGCTCTTGCCACACACTGGGGGCAGATAGTAGAGTCTTGCGTGGGGGCATACCTTTGGAACCTATGCTTTCAGGAAGGTGGGGAACTCTATTATTGGAACGAGCAATCAAAAGAGGTTGACTTCGTCCTAAAGAAAAACAACAAAGTAATCGCCATTGAAGTGAAAAGCAGACACAAAACCCGACACCTCAAAAGTTTAGAGGCCTTCCACAAAAAACATACGCCCGACGAAACACTTGTCGTAGGAGGAGAAAGTATCCCGCTTGCCGACTTTCTGAAAATGACCTTTTAGGGAAACAAGTTAACGAGTGCTTTAAGGATTGTATGGTTCACAATTCTCTTCTATTATCTGTTTCAATCGTTTTGTTAGTTTTTTTTGTTCTGATCGACCATATTCATCAATATATTCAGAAATATCAATATGATCTGAAACATTAAAACCTTCTGGACACAAGTATTCGGGTTTAAGTGTATCATCCCAACCTCTAGGAATACCTTTTGGGAAAGACAACCCCCAAACCCAAGTGAAATCTAAAATTGTTCTATCACCTAAAAGTGCTTTAGAGAAGTCTGCCTTCGAAAGATTTGCTGCTGTAAGGTTTGAATAAATAAGATTTGCATCTGTGAGATTGGCATTCGCAAGATACGCATCTGTAAGGTTGGCTCTCCCAAGATCCGCGCCTGTAAAATCGGCTTCCCTAAGATCCGTAGATGTGAGATTAGCTTCCCTAAGATACGCAGATGTGAGATTGGCATCCCTAATATTGGCCAATGTAAGATTGGCTCTCCAAAGACTCGCATCTGTGAGATTGGCATCCGCAAGATACGCATCTGTGAGATTGGCACCAATAAGATTCGCAGATGTGAGGTTGGCATTCATAATATCAGCAGACGTGAGATCGGTACGACTAAGATTCGCGTCTGTGAGATCTGCATCCTCAAAAATCGCACCTGTGAGATTGGCAAGGAAAAGAAATGCTTCTGTGAGATTGGCATTTTGCAGGGTTGCTTTACATAATGTGGCACCTTGCAATTCTGCTTCTCTAAAGTTTCGACCTTCCAAATCAAGTGAATCAGCGTATCGACACCATATAGACGAACTCTGGTTAATTAAATTTTCATTATCCGTTTGTCCCTCTAAATGAACCGCCAGTAGCTCAGGCGCAGGTTCTCTCTCTACTAATTTACGATCAGGTAAAACAAAACGGTTAGGTATTATTTTCTTTACCCATTCTAATTCATAAAAACTAGCAGTGACAGGGTTATAAATTTTACTGCCCGGAAAATTTATAAATATAACAATAACAACGAATGCTGGTGTTAGTACCAATAAGAGCCCAGCAATGCTATTAATCCATATCGTTTTCCCTTCGTGAGACTCAAGAATATGACGCCCAAAGCCCCACAACATTAATACATCAATCAGTATAACTATACGATGTGACCAAGTAATTAACCCACCTTGATACGGGAGAAATTTTATTTGTGTGACTATCAGCACTATTAGCGGAAATACGACTAAAGAAACAAAAACTATTAGATAAAGCATTTTACGCTCCAACTTCGCTTTTTCTTCTATGAGTTTTTCTTCTACAAGAATGTGGACAAGCGGCAAAGATGCTAACAGCATTTTCGCTTTGCGAATATCTTCCTTAGATATTAGACAATAGCTTATTTCCTGCTTATAAAGAAGCACTTTATCAGAGAGAAATTTTGCTTGAATGAACAAATAAAAATGCAAAAACAGAAAAGCCAACGGCATCCAGGTAAAGAATTCTACAATAGGCACACTAATATGAACAAGGGGTAGTTGTTTGTCACCCGCACGAAAGAGGAGTTCTTGATCTGTAGATAAAACGATGATAAAGATATAAATCATCACCGTTAAATATACAGCATAGATATTGCGAAAATGTCGCGCACTATCGTTCGCCGACTCTAGAAGATGTTCTTCGTCAAGAATTTTAGGGGGGTTATATCCCGGCATTGTTTTTCCTTAGACTTTATCGTAAAAATAGAGCAAGTAACTTCCTCACCTTTATTTACAACCCTGCTTGTATTAGGTCGTGCATGTTGATAGCTCCGACGAGTTTGGCTTCTTGATCAAAGACCGGCAGGGCATTTACTTTCTTTTGTTGCATCAGTTGCAGGGCTTCTATTGCGAGGGTGTCTAGTGTGACTGATTGGTAGGGATGGGTCATCAGTTGGTCTATCGGGGTTTTCAAGAGTTCGGTGTTGCGGTTTAGCGTGCGCCTTAGATCACCGTCGGTAAAAACACCGACTACTTGGTCTGCCTCGCCGATAACGAGCGTCATACCCATACCTTTAGCCGATATTTCGTATAGGGCATCCAGCAACAGCGTTGACGAAGCGACTTTAGGAACAGCATCGCCAGTGCGGACTAGATCGCTGACTTTGAGCAGTAGTTTTCTACCTAACTGACCACCCGGATGAGAGCGGGCAAAATCTTCGGTGGTAAAGCCCTTATTCTGCAATAGTGCTATTGCAAGCGCATCACCCATCGCAAGTGCGGCGGCGGTACTTGCGGTGGGAGCCAAACCCAACGGACACGCTTCTTGTTCTACGCGTGTATTCAAACAAACATCAACGGTGCGCCCCAGTGTGGAGTCCGGCGTACCAGTCAATGCAATCGTTTTGATTGCGATGTGCTTGAACGAAGGTAGCAAACTATTGATTTCTTCGGTCTCTCCCGAATAGGAAATGATGATGGCAACATCTTGGCTATCAATCATGCCCAAGTCACCGTGGCTTGCTTCGGCAGGATGCAGATAAAATGCTTTGCTACCAGTGCTGGACAAAGTGGAACTGATTTTGTTTGCGATATGACCGGATTTCCCGATACCGATTAAAATAATGCGCCCACGACATTCTATTAAACAGCGACACGCAGCGACAAATTTTTGGTCAATTTGTGCGCGAAGTTTTTGTATTGCGCCCGCCTCTATATCCAACACCTCTAAGGCAAGTTGTTTAATTTTGTCCGAGTTGAGTTCCATTTGATTTACCTATTTTGCCGTGTTGTTGTGGGATACTGCCATTTGTCCTATCGCACAGTCGGCAGTTTCCTTTTTTCCATCAAACAAGTTTCTATGTTTATCGTTATCGCTGGATTTTATCATAATAAGGCAGATGTTTATTGCCGCGGGAACTATATACTATTCTGCACAAGCCATTATTTAGGAAAAATTCTGTATCTTGTGTAAATAGTGTTTCCCCTGTCAGGTTTGGACACTTCATCCCTTCCTATTTTATTGCGTGGTCTGGTTGTCATTATTCTTCTAAATGCAGTTTCTGCCTGCTTTTTGTTAAGTTTTTTCATTTTGATAGTGCCAAAATGTAGCCCAAGAGATTGTGATATTTCATAAATACTATACTTCCCTTGGGTGATGGATAGCTGTTGATAGGCTGTGTTTTCAATCACTTCGTTAATTCCTTATAGGTTATGCGCTTCCCCACACTTGCACTCACCATATCTGCTAACCTATCTATCGTATCTCTCTCACAATTCCCCTCGTTCAATCTAAAAGCAAACTCATTTACATATCTCTCGCAGTGCTTCATGCTCCAGTTATGGTATGTGCCGTTGTAGCCTCTTTTAAGCAAAGCCCATACCGATTCAATGCTATTCGTGTGCGCCATACCATTGACATATTGTTTTGCAGAATGATTAACGACTTTATGCCGTCTGTAAGCTCCTGTGTATGACGGGTTGTCGTCTGTGTAGATCGTGCTACCGGCACGGATAGTGCCTCGTATGATGGGGTGAAATGTCTGTTTTTTTGTGTCTGGTATGGTCATGGCTTTTGTTTTACCGCCACGCTCACGCAGACCAAAGACGGCTGTTTTACCTACGCCACCTGTAGCTCTCTTGAGTTTCTTTTTTTCGTGTTTATTCGTCTCTTTACCGCCTATATAGGTTTCGTCTATTTCTACTTCACCGGATAGTTTATATCCCGTTATGTCGCATAATTCTCTGATCCTGTGCAATAGAAACCATGCCGACTTTTGCGTAATCTTAAGCTCTTTGGATAACTGCAAACTGGATATTCCCTTTCTAGAGGTGACGACTAAATACATTGCATATAGCCACTTCCTAATAGGTAGGTTGCTGTTTTCCATAACCGTACCAACCTTTACGGTAAATCTTTTTCTGCAACTCGCACAGCGATAATAATACTTACCTTGACTATTACGCTCTATTCGCTGGCTACTGCTACAATGAGGGCAGACCGGCTTACCGCCCCAACGATATTTCTCAAACCATGCTACAGCTTCATCTTCCGTAGAAAACATTTTTGACAAGTCAAATAGACTTAATACTTCAGCAACTCGTTTTTTCATTGTCAATTCTCCATGTGTGATAAATATAAAACCTTATATATTTTGTGCAGTACTGTCAAGTGTGCAGAATAGTATATAGTTCCCATTGCCGCCCCTCCACAGGAGAGTAATGTACTTGTGCAGAATTTCCACAACCACCCCGTCAGATAGAACCGCCGATTGAGCCAGCAGGTCAATCGGCGTAACACTGTGCAGAACCTCAACATGATTGCTAAACGCATGCATTACAAAATGCATAGAACACCCCTCCAAGGGAGGGGAATTGTCTAGTGCAGAACCACCACAACCACCCCGTCAGGCTTCGCCTGCCACCCCTCCAAGGGAGGGGAATTGTCTAGTGCAGAACCACCACAACCACCCCGTCAGGCTTCGCCTGCCACCCCTCCAAAGGAGGGGAATTGTCTAGTGCAGAACCACCACAACCACCCCGTCAGGCTTCGCCTGCCACCCCTCCAAAGGAGGGGAATTATCTTAGGACGGCGCTTACTTCTTGCTGGTAGAGCAGAACTATATAGGCAGAGAAAAAGAGCAAGATCAAAACGCCTTTGACTCGATACAGACAGTAGCGTTGTGGGATTAAAAACAGTATCAGCAACAATAAGGTAATCATCGCATTAACCAAAAAGTCTCTATACAGGACTTCGCTTCTCATATATGAATCGCCGACCATTGCAATCGCACCGATAACACCCAAGCCGTTGAACAAATTAGAGCCTAAGATATTACCGACTGCGATATCCTGACGCTTTTTCCATGCACTCACCAACGATGTAACTATCTCGGGCAGACTGGTGCCCAATGCGGTCAATGTCAAACCGACCAATAATTCGCTAACCCCAAAACGATTGGCGATACCAATCGCCGACCAAACAATTAATTCGGCTGCACCGACCAAGACCGCAATGCCTATCAATATGTGTGGCCACCCTTCCCGATGACGTTCTTGCCCATCATCTTCGTATTCGTCGGCGGTGCGTACCATCCAGTACATCAACGCAAGCAAAACCAATAACAAAAGCAATCCATCTACGAAACCAAGCTCAAAGTTTGTTTGCACTTGCGTCGTTTGTCCCAGCGTGCTTAACAATGCAAGGACATCTTGGAAATCAAGTTGCCAATCCATTGCCAACAACCATACTGCCAAGATGGCGATTCCCAACATACTAAACTTCTTGCATAAGATATGGTGTTTGATGTGGATGGGGATGACCAACGCTGCCAGCCCCAATCCCAAACCTATGTTGGCAATGTTGGAACCAATGGCATTACCCCATGCCGCCTCAGTGGAGCCTTGCAGTGCTGCCAGCATAGAGACAAACAACTCAGGTGCCGATGTGCCCAAGCCGACGATAACCATGCCGATAATCAACTGCGATATTCTATAGCGTTGGGCAATGCCTATGGCACCCGTGATGAGCAGGTTTGCAGACCAAATGATTAAAGCCAAGCCGGCAAAAAAAGCAGTTAATTGGATTAGCATGTTATGGATTCTAAGATAGCAACCTTTTGATTAAAATATATGGGAATTATATACTTTTTTCTACAAGTGCTAAAATGATAAATGAATGAAAACACATAGAACAATCAGATATAGGCTGTATCCAGCAACGCAGGCAAAGCATCAGAAGCTACACGGAACAGCAGGTGCCTGTCGTTATGTATGGAACCACTTTGTAGCAAAGCTGCGGGACGAATACGAGACATGCGGCAAATGCGAGTTTAGCTACTATACCTTAGGCAAACAATTTACGATGTTGCGCAGGCATCGCGATAAGTGGTTGCAGGATTATTCTGCTTATATAGTGAAATCATCATTGCAACCCATAGAGCAGGTCTACAAAGGCTTTTTCAGAGGCAACAATGCGTTGCCGAAGTTTCATGGAAAACATACACACAGCCCCACTTTTCCGATTAACTATCAATCCGCAAAAATAGCAGGTTCTCACTTGTATATACAAAAAGTAGGCTGGATGAAGTTTGCTGGAGGTGATAGATACAAAGGTGAGAAGTTTTTATCGGGTCAAGTGAAGTATGAATGTGGCAAGTGGTATGCGTATCTCTGTTATGAGGTAGAGGTGGCAAATAAACCACACACAGCAACGGCAGTAGGATTGGATAGGAATGTAGGACAGATTGCCCTATCGGACGGGACGATGTATCACCTACCCGACTTAATGCGTAAGGAGGCACGGAGGCGGCGGTATCAGCGCATAGTGGCGCGTAAAGTTAAAGGTAGCAACAGGCGCAAGCGAGCAAAGCACCAACTGCAAAAGGCATACCGCGCCGAGCGTTCGGCACGAGCAAACTGGTGTCATCACACCAGTAAGCTCATAGCAGACCAGTATGACATTGTGTATATGGAGGACTTAAATGCACAAGGCATGACTGCGAGTGCCAAAGGGACACTAGACAATCCAGGCAAGAATGTCAAAGCCAAGTCGGGATTGAATAGGGAGATACTAAAGAGCAGTTGGGGTAAGCTAGAGCAATGCTTAAGTTATAAGGCACGGGTAGAAAAAGTTGCACCTCAATACACCAGTCAGACCTGTAATAAGTGCGGTATAGCGGATAAAGCGAACCGCAAGACCCAATCAATTTTCAAGTGTCAGTATTGCGGACACGAGGACAATGCAGATGTAAATGCTGCGTTAAACATTTTGGCGGCCGGGAATACCGCAACTGGACGTGGAGGTAGCGGGGTTGCCCGACCTAGGAAGCGTCAAAAAATAGCTTTGAGTAGCTTCGGTGAAAGAAGTATATAGTTCCCATATGTGTGCTAATATATTGTACATGGAAAAAGCACTTGATATTGCAAAAAGCGACTTGCTCGCGCCCGCCGAAATAGACGAACATCATTTACAAAAAGTTTTATCCTCCCTGATGGTTCCGGGTGTGGACGATGCCGAACTTTATTTCCAACACGGTCGCCGAGAAGCATGGTCTTTAGAGGACGGCATTGTCAAAGAAGCAGATTTTAGTTTGGATAGAGGGGTTGGTGTTCGGGCAGTCAGCGGCGAGAAGACGGGTTTTGCTTACGCCAACGAAATCGTCATGCCAGCATTGACCACGGCGAGCGAAACGGTACGATATATCGCTCGTTCCGGCAACACCAATGTACTGCAAGGCTGGCAACCCCATAGCATGCAAAGGCTCTATGACTTTGACGACCCACTGGCAGGCATGGAGGCACAAGACAAAACCGATTTGCTCTATGCCATAGATACACAAGCACGGCAATCGGATCCTCGCATCAAGCAAGTGATGGCATCTTTATTAGCGACCTATGATGTGGTTTTGGTCGTCTCTTCCGACGGCACTTTCGCAGCCGATATACGACCTTTGGTGAGGCTCAATGTCGCAGTCGTGGTTGCCGATAAAGAGAAAAGAGAATCGGGGTATGCCGGTGCCGGCGGGCGTTTCAGCTACCAACAGTTATTGCAAAAGCACACATCTAAAAGCGTGGTTGACGAAGCGGTCAGGCTTGCGCTACTCAACCTTGAAGCGGTGCCGGCACCAGTCGGCGAGATGGTCGTCGTTTTAGGACCAGGTTGGCCGGGCGTATTGTTGCACGAAGCAATCGGGCATGGACTAGAAGGCGATTTCTGCCGCAAAGGCACCTCGGCGTTTTCAAACCGCATCGGCGAGCGCGTTGCAGCTTCGGAAGTGACGGTTGTGGACGACGGCACGCTTGACGGACGACGGGGTTCCCTCAACATAGACGACGAAGGCACTACCACGCAATGCACCACATTAATAGAAAACGGCATCCTCAAAAATTATATGCAGGATAAAACCAACGCCCGCCTGATGAATGTCCAACCCACCGGCAACGGACGCAGGCAATCGTATGCACACCTACCAATGCCGCGCATGACCAACACTTATATGCTAAACGGACAACACAGCCCCGACGAGATTATCGGCTCAGTAGATAAAGGCATCTACGCAGCCAACTTCGGCGGCGGGCAAGTTGACATCACCTCCGGCAAATTCGTTTTCTCGGCAAGCGAAGCCTACCGCATAGAAAACGGCTCTGTCGGTGCGCCGGTCAAAGGTGTATCGCTGATAGGACACGGTCCCGATATACTCACTAAGGTTGCAATGGTCGGCGACGATATGAAACTGGACAACGGAATAGGTTCTTGCGGCAAGCACGGTCAGTTGGTGCCGGTCGGCGTAGGTCAACCGACGTTGCGCGTGGACGGTATGACGGTGGGAGGAACCGATATTTGAAACCTGAACACTCCACCGATTTGGTGGCAACAAAAACGCCTGAGCAACTAAAAGAAATAGTAGCCGAAATTCTAGAAAAAGCACGAAGATGTGGCGTGAGTGCAGCCGAGGTATCGGCATCAGTAAGCCAGAACCTGTCGGTCTCAGTACGCATGGGAGACATAGACATATTAGAGCGCGGTAGCGATCAAGGCATGGACCTGACCGTCTATTTAGGGAAACGTAGCGGAAGTTCCGCTGCAACCGGCTTGACGCAAGCGGATATCGCAAAGCTCGTAGAGGAAGCCGTGAACATCGCAAAATATACCGGCGAGGATGACTATGCAGGTCTTGCCGATGCCGACGACATGGCAACCGAAATACCCGATTTACAGCTTCATCATCCGTGGACGATTGATACTGCCGGTGCGATTGAATTGGCAACCGAATGTGAAGATGCGGCGCGTGCCGAACCCTTGATAGTTAATTCCGAAGGCGCGCAAGTATCGACAACCCAAGGCACTTATTGCTATGGCAACACGCATGGTTTTAATGCTGCCTACCGAGGCACACGGCATAGTGTCTTGTGCTCAGTGGTTGCCGGGAAAAACGGTGCAATGCAACGCGACATGTGGTTTGATAACAATCGCACTGCTAAAGCACTGCAGTCGGTGAAGACCATAGGTCGGCGCGCCTCAGAACGCGCCGTGCAGAGATTGGGGGCAAGCAAAGTACAAAGTTGCAAAGTGCCGGTTTTATTTGTTCCGGAAACAGCAGCTTCTTTGATCGGGCATTTCACCTCTGCCATCAGCGGTAGTGCATTATATAAAGGAACCTCGTTCTTGCTGGATTCCTTAAACAAAGCGATATTCCCTGTTTTTGTGCAACTCTCCGAACAACCTCGCCTGCCGTGTGGGTTATACAGCGCGCCGTTTGACGGCGAAGGCGTTGCCACGCGCGATCAAGTTATCGTTGCCGACGGTGTGGTGCAGAACTATATACTCAACAGCTATGCTGCGCGCCGCCTGTCTATGAAAACAACCGCAAACGCCGGTGGCTTGAGGAACGTGATTTTATCCGGCAAACAAAAAAGTTTTGAGGAATTACTGAGTGATATGGACAAGGGGTTAGTGGTCACAGAACTCATCGGCATGGGGGTGAACCCAATAACCGGCGATTACTCGCGAGGTGCTTCGGGCTTTTGGGTGGAGGACGGAAAGATAGACCATCCAGTGGAGGAAATCACCATCGCCGGCAACTTGAAGGCGATGTATTCAGGCATCGTAGCACTAGGCAATGATGTAGACCAACGCCACAATATCCGCTGTGGTTCCATACTGATAGGAGAAATGGCCATCTCCGGAATGTAATGCGCCTGCACTAAACAATTCCCCTCCTCTGGAGGGGTGGCAGGCATATGCATTTTGTAATGCATGCGTTTAACAATCATGTTAAGGTTCTGCACGATGTCACGCCGATTGACCTACTGGTTCAATCGGCGGTTCTATCTGACGGGGTGGTTGCGTCGTGTCTGCACAATCTCAACCGCTTGCGCCACATAATCATGCAAACGTAGGGGCGGATTTGCATATCCGCCCTAACGCGTTGCACTCGCACAACCTCAACCGCCTGCGCCATCAAACTTACGGTAACCACCCAAACGCGCCGTCCTCGCACAATCAATCCATTCATCCATTTGATTCATGGAAACCATAACTTGTTCGCGCGTAGCAGTTTTATTTTTCAATAGCCTTGTCATTTCTGCACCAAACAATTCCCCTCCTCTGGAGGGGTGGCAGGCGAAGCCTGACGGGGTGGTTCACAACCGCTTGCACCATTAAACTTACGGTAACCACCCAAAACGCGCCGTCCTCGCACAAACAATCCATTCATCCATCAAATTTACGGTTACCTACCGTAGGGGAGGGCTAACATGCCCTCCCTAACGCGTTGCACTCGCACAACCTCAACCGCCTGCGCCACATAATTATGCAAACTATTCACCGGATACTTGTACAATATTTTGTGTTGATACAACGCGTACTCAAACCAACAGTAATGCTATAGTATCCTCTGATGCAAGAGTATTTTTATTAATCCACTAAATATACTCTCTAGTAAATGGCAAAGAAAATTATGTACACTTCAAAAAGATATGGCAACTAAGGCAGACCTGAAAGTAGGTTTAGCAGAGCAAGAAACCAAACTAATAGAAAAAATAAGCGACACAAAAAACACAATGATTGTATGGGTCGTGGGTGTAGGCATCGCATTATTTCTAGGATTATCTGCAGTGATTTTTTCCGTTTTTGATTTATTGAAATAACCCTATTGAAAAAGTACCGTCATCGCACGAACTCAACCGCCTGCGCCACTAAACTTATGGTAACCACCCAAAACGCGCTGTCCTCGCACAATCAATCCATTCATCCATTTGATTTATGGAAACCATAATTTGTTCGTGCGTAGCGGTTTTATTTTTCAACAACCCCAAGCGTCTGCACTAAGCAATTCCCCTCCTTTGGAGGGGTGCTCTATGCATTTTGTAATGCATGTGTTTAGCAATCATATTAAGGTTCTGCACGATGTCACGCCGATTGACCTACCGGTTCAATCGGCAGTTCTATCTGACGAGGTGGTTTCCAACCGCTTGCACCACAAACATCCGTAAACCCCAACCACAATTTATTGAAAACCATATAAGATTTCATTAAACTATCAGATACAAACTAGCACCACCGTATAAAAATTGTACTGGAGCTATCGTATCAAGGCACATCAAAAGGAATGTTTGGAAAATATAAAAGGTTAAACCCAAAGCAAAGAATTTAATTATGAACTCTGACAAACTGGTTAATATTTTGAAAAACTCTTATGGTTCAAGTAAGCGACTCATCTGTCGTTTATATTCCCTCCTTCCAATCTTAAACTTAATCTTATGCCTTAACCCGAAAACTAATTTGAGCATATTAGCTAATATGAAGCCTGATACACCAGCTAGTAGAGGGAGTCAGACATACCCAAGTGGTATTCTCTCTGAACATGAGTATCCCTGTATTTATCAGTTGAGCGAATAAATGTCACATAATAAGAACATAGCTACAGACGCTTACAATGAAAAAGGCGATGCTAAGCTTGAATCAGGAGACTTTGAGGGGGCAATTAAAAACTATGACAAAGTGCTCAAACTAGACTCTAAAGATGCTCATGCTTACTATAATAGAGGTTTTGCCAAAGCCACATTAGGAAAACACAAAGAGGCGATGGCAGACTACAACAGAACCATTAAACTAAAGTCTGATTATGCTCCTTCTTACAACAATAGAGGTGGTTGCAAAAAATCACTAGGAAAATATAAAGAGGCAATTGCAGACTACGACAAAGCAATCAAACTAGATCCTGAATATACTGTTCCTCACATTAATAGAGGTCATTGCAAAGCTATGTTAGGAGAGTACGAAGCAGCGATTGCAGACTACGATAAGGCCGTTGAACTAGGCACCGAAAATACTATTGTTTACTGTTTTAGAGGTAATAGTAAAGCTAAATTAGGAGAACATGAAGCAGCGATTTCGGACTACGACAGAGCTATTGAACTGGGCTTCAAGATTTCTAATGTTTACTGTTTTAGAGGTGATAGCAAAGCCTCATTAGGAAAATATAAAGAGGCACTTGTAGACTACGACGAGGCCATTGAACAAAATCCATCCAATGAGAAGTATATAAAAGCAAGACAACAAGCCCAAAAAAAACTTGATGACTCTCAATCCAGAACATAGCTGATACGCCATATCATTACCAATAGGAAACTTGCCGGTTCCTTAGCAAGGCGATTATTGTAGGGGCAGACTTGCATTTTCGCTTGAACGTGTTGTGTCTGCACTAGGCAATTCCCCTCCTCTGGAGGGGTGGCAGGCATATGCATTTTGTAATGCATGCGTTTAACAATCATGTTAAGGTTCTGCACGATGTCACGCCGATTGACCTACCGGTTCAATCGGCGGTTCTATCTGACGGGGTGGTTCTTTCCTTACCCCTCATCTCCCTCTCTACCGATACCCCGCTAATTTTTGCATCAACTTGCTCAGTGAAATAACTACCACATCATCGCCGATTGAAAACTCTTCGCTTCCTCCATATACGATATATTTTTTAGTCGCCCCCACATCTTCACAGGTTCGGCTGTAATGTTTGCTCGGCTTGGGAGCAACACCGTACTTAATCTCAACTGCCCATATTTCCGAAAACGAAAGTTTGATCACCAAATCTATTTCAGCTCCCGCCGCAGTATGATAAAAGTAAGTCTCAGCACGACGCGGTAGCACCGAATGTATGTTCTCAATTACAAAACCCTCCCAACTTTTGCCCAATGCCGGATACGACAACAACGCATCATAAGTGTCAATGCCTAATAGCCGATGTTGAATACCGCTATCTCGGATATAGTAGCGCGGCGATTTTACCAACCGTTTTTTGACATTGACATACCACGGTTGCAGCCGTCTGACCAATAGCAAATCAACCAAGATATCAATGTAATGATTGATTGCCGCCCGTTGGACTTCCAAGTTGCTCGCCAGTTTAGAGACATTCACCACTTCACCCTGTAAGTGCGCTAGCATAGTCCACAGGCGGCGTAACTTGCTTGCCGACACCCTAAAACCCATTTGCGGCACATCGCGTTCTAGGTAGGTGCGAATCAAATCCTCCAACCAATCCATAGCCAAGTCATCGTCGGATGCTAAATAACTAATCGGAAAACCACCCCTAAGCCAAAGCCGTCTAAGGTTATCGCTGTCCGCTTCAGTTTCCAAAGCATTGAAACCACCCATCTCAATATAACTAATACGACCAGCCAAACTCTCCGATGATTGCCGTAATAAATCCAGCGAAGCGGAACCCAACAATAAAAACTGTCCGTGCTTGTGTCCGCGTTCTTTATTCTTATCAATCAGACCACGCAACACCATAAACAAATCAGGCGCACACTGAATCTCATCTAAAATGATTAGCTTATCGCCGTGATTGCTCAAATAACCGCTCGGATCCCTGAGCTTCAAAACATCCTCTGGTGTTTCTAGGTCAAGATAGATTGAACTTTGACCCTCCATTACCATCTTGGCAAGCGTAGTTTTACCCACTTGACGGGATCCCAGCAACAACACAGCAGGAGTCCGTATGATAGCCTTTTTCAGTCTATTCTTAATCCATCGTGCTAACATACCTTGCATATTGCATTATTTTTATACAAATTACAAGGTATTATTCCCCTCCTCTGGAAGGGTGACAAGCCTATGCATTTTGTAATTTATGCGTTTAGCAATTATGTTGAGGTTCTGCACAATGTCACGCCGATTGACCTGCTGGATTAATCGGCGGTTCTATCTGACGGGGTGATTCCCAACCCCAATTCATTGAAAACCATATACGATTTCGTTAAACTATCAAAAATAAATAGCAATAACACCATCACATAAAAAATTGTGCCGGAGCTATAATATCAAGGCATACCAAAAGGAATGCTCGGAAAATATAAAAGGTTAAACCCAAAGTAAGGAATTAATTATGGAATCTAAAAAACTAGTTAATACTTTCAAAGATTTTTGTAGTTCAGGCAAATTTCATGCCCTTTTAATATTGCTTATTAGTGTAGTTTTATATTACATGGTTCCTGAAAATAATTTAACTAATTTTTTTGATATATTCGTCAGCCTTTTTATTGTAATCTTTGTGGTATATCTCATAGTTATGGCATTGTATATAACTCACAAGTTCAATAAAGGGTCGGAGAGGCAAGAAAAGAAAAAGTATGACAACGCGATCAAATATTACGATAGTGTGATTCGGATTCACCAAAATAACCGATTCATATTCCCAGTCTTAAACTTAATTCTAGGCATTAATCCTGAAACTGTTTTGAAAGCAACAACGAAGATACCAACCAGTACAACATATAATAAAGTTATGCATAAGGATAGTACTCTGTTTGAACAAAGCAATAGCCATAGATCCGACGGATGCGTACGCATATAAAAATAGAGGTAATAGCAGAACTGCAATAAAAGACTATGAGGGGGCACTTAAAGATTTTGACAAAGCGATTGAACTAAACCCGGGACATAAACATGGCTTATAGTAACAGAGGTCTCGCTAGATATGAATCGGGAGACTACGAGGGAGCAATTGCAGACTTCAACAAAGCTATTGAACTAAACCCCGAATTTGCTCTCACTTATAACAAAAGAGGTATTGCTAAGTGTGAATTAGGAGACTATGAAGGAGCAATTTCAGACTTTAACCAAGCTATTGAACTAGATAAAGAAAATGCCACTCCTTATAATAACAGAGGCATTGTCAAAAGAAATTTAGGAGACTACGAGGGAGCTATCGCAGACTACGATGAAGCCATTAAAATAAACCCCAAATCTGCTGTTGCTTATAATAACAGAGGTACTGCTAAGAGGGATATAAAAGACTCTAAGGGGGCAGGCATAGACTACAACAAAGCCATTGAACTAGACCCTGAATTTTCTCCCGCCTACTATAATAGAGGTAATAACAAAGCCGCATTAGGAAAATACAAAGAAGCGATTGCAGACTACGACAAAGCCATTGAACTAGACCCTAAATTTTCTCTTGCTTACTATGATAGAGGTAATAGCAAAGCCGCATTAGGAAAATACGAAGCGGCAGTTGCAGACTTCAACAGAACCATTGAACTAGACCCAGAATTTGCTCATGCTTACAATAATAGAGGTAATAGCAAAGCCGCATTAGGAAAACACACAGAAGCGATTGCGGACTACGACAGAACCATTGAACTAAACCCGGAATTTACTGATGCTTACTATAATAGAGGCAATAGAAAAGTCTCATTAGGAAAATGCGAAGAAGCGATTGCGGACTACGACAAAACAATAAGGCTAGAACCATCTAATGAGATTTATAAAGAGGCAAGACAGAAAGCACAAAAAAACTTGATGACTCCCGATCAAAACACATAGATGATACGCCACATCACTGCCGATAGAAAACTCGGCAGTGCCTTACAATTTGCACTGTTTCTATGACTCAGCTACGCGTTTCAGCCTCTCGGGATTCCAGATTTCCTTGGCAAGGCGAGTATAAAGATTTTGTCGCTCGTCTAGGTCTTCCTTCCGAAACTGAGGGTGCGGCTCAAAAGGAATGCCGCTAGATTGAATGAATTTCTTGAAACCGGAGTTGCGTTCGTATGCCTTCTCATGAAGGCTCTGAGCCAACAAGTTATTCTTAAGATAATGTTCACGTTTTTTTTCATAAGGAAGATCAATTCTATGGAATACTTTTCAACAGCCCCAAAAGTTTCTGCACTAGTACATTCCCCTCCTCTGGAGGGGTGGCAGGCGTTAGCCTGACGGAGTGGTTCACAAGCACAATTTATTGAAAACCATATATAGTTTCATTAAACTATCAAACAACAATAAAACCACCGTATAAAAATTGTGCCGAAGCTATCATGGCATATCAAAAGGAATGCTTGGAGAATATAATAAAGTAAAACCGAAATAAGGAATAATTATGAAATCTGAAAAACTGGTTAATATTTTGAAAAAACTTCACGGCTCAGGTAAGCAGCTTACAGGTCGTCTAGCCATGCGCTTTTACAGTTTTAGTGAGCGACTTAGATGTCGTTTAGTGGAACCTGTAATTTGCTTTTATAGCTCATGGAAGTACCGCATCATTTTCACTTTGCTTTTTACAATTTTCTCAGCGGTAGCTTATATGATTACTTTTTTTAGTTTAATTGAACTTATTATCGTTTTTTTAGTGTTGTCGCTCATAGCTACAGCATTAGTTATCAGTCATAACTTTTCTAATGGTTCTAAGAAACAACAAGAAGAAAAATATGAAGCAGCAATCAAGTATTACGATAATGTTATTTGGGCTTATCAGCATATCTATCTCCTTCTCCCAATTTTAAACTTAATTCTAGGCCTTAATCCTAGAACCGGGTTGAGCATGCCAGCTAATAAATCACGTAGTGCAACAGCTAATAGGGCTAGGGTTAACCTGACACATCAAGATAAAAATTTGTCCATGCAAAGTAGCAACATATCTGTACAAGGCTATTCTTATACTTATGAATTAACTGAGTATATGTCACGTAATACGAATATATTTACTGCTGCCTACTACAGCAGAGGTAATATTAATGCTAAACGGGAAAAGCATAACAGGGCAATTGATGACTTTGACAAAGCGATCGAAATAGACCCTATGTATGCTTCTGCTTACTATAGCAGAGGCAATAGCAAAGATGCTTTAGAAAGCTATAACGCAGCGATTGAGGACTATAGCAAAGAAATAACTATAGATCCGAAGGATGCATACGCATACAATAATAGAGGTAATAGCAGAGCTGCAATAAAAGACTATGTGGGAGCAATTGCGGATTTTAACATGGCGATTGAACTAAACCCAGGGTTCAGATACGCATATAATAATAGAGGTATTACCAAGGATGTTTTAGAAAACCACAAAGAAGCGATTGCAGACTATAGCAGAGCGATTGAACTAGACCCAGAGTATGTAGATGCACACAATAATAGAGGGTTAGCTAAAGAAGAACTAAAAGACTACGAGGAAGCCATTGCAGACTTTGACAAAGCCATTGAACTAGACCCAGAGTATGTAGATGCATACAACAATAGAGGGTTCGCTAAAGAAGAACTAAAAGACTACGCGGAAGCCATTGCAGACTACGACAAAGCCATTAAACTAGACCCAAAGCATCCTACTGCCTACGGTAACAGAGGTGTCGCTAAGAAAAAATTTGGAGATGTACAGGGAGCCATTGCAGACTACGACAAAGCCATTGAACTAGACCCAAGAGATGCTACTGCCTACAATAACAGGGGTGTCGCTAAGAAAAAATTAGAAGATTTCAAGGGTGCCATTGCAGACTACACCAAAGCCATTGAACTAGACCCAAAAGATGCTACTGCCTACAGTAACAGAGGTGTCACTAAGAAAAAATTAGGAGATGTTGAGGGAGCGACCGCAGACTACGACAAAGCCATTGAACTAGACCCAAGAGATGCTACTGCTTACTATAATAGAGGTGTTAACAAAGCCTCATTAGGAAAACACGAAGAGGCGATTATAGACTACGACAAAGCCACTGAACTTGACCCATCCAATAAGATTTATCAAGAAGCAAGACTACAGGCGCAAAAAAAACTTGATGACTCCCAATCCAGCACATAGGTGATACGCCATATCACCGCCGATAGAAAATTCCTCGGTTTCTGGCAATTTGCACTGTTTCTATAACTCGGCTGCGCGTTTCAGCCGTTCGGGATTCCAGATTTCCTTAGCAAGGCGAGTATAAAGATTTTGTCGCTCGTCTAGGTCTTCCTTCCGAAACTGAGGGTGCGGCTTAAAAGGAATACCGCTAGAATCAATAAATCGCTTGAAACCAGGGTTGTGTTCGTATGCCTTTTCATGAAGGCTCTGAGCCAGTAAGTTATTCTTAAGATAATGTTCCCGTTTCTTTTCATAAGGGCTATCCCCATAGCTCGCATTAAAACTTTTAGGCAGGAGCAATAAACACCCAATACGATTGCGATACTCGGCAAAGTCTGAAGGATGTCCGAATTCATCAGAATGATTTTCAAAGTGGTCTGCCCAAATATGCTCTATTTCGTATCCTTTTTTGCTACCACGTTGTATGTACTCTTGATAGCGAGAGGGTAGTCCTGATTCAGTTTCCACATAATCAGTTATGCGCGCAAGCAATATATGAATTTTAGGTCTATTGAGTACGTGTAGCCGAAACCGGTCATTCGTAGCAAACGTTTCATCTTCCTCATTAAGGTGCTTAGTGAGTATGTCCACAAGAGTTGCAGTGTCCTTGCCACGTATATCACGCATTGTCTGAAACATAGAGTATCTTATGGTTGAGTAACCTATTGAGCGTCCGTTCCAAATCCGTCGTGTAATCAGAATATCCAGATACGCGGATACTATGCGTAGTTTACGTTGAATATCCTGTTCACTATCTTCGCGTTGCAAAGGTGCTAAAAGAAGAGGATATTGCAGTGTGACATTATTCTGAGCGCAATAGTGAACTGCCTCCAAATCTGGCTCTATTGTCTCTGCCGCTTCACGCAGACGAATATACCATGAACTATAGAATTTGAAGTCTTCTTCAATGAAACGAGAAAAATCAGAACTCGACGACAAACCAATAACCTTTCTTTGGTCGCGCACCCAGCGATGAAACTCCGTACCGATAAGCTCAAAGTCACGCGGAACAGCTCCTCGCCTTGACTCACGAATGGTTTCCGCATATTGACTACGCAACCATGCTTTGATGGCATCTGCATCTTCCGTTTTACGAATGTTTTGAAGATTAGCTATCTGTTGCCGCCAAAGTTGATTAGCTCTATTGCGATGCTCTAAATCTGTAATGTTTGCAAGAATATACCCCTTGAGCATATCTGTAGGTGTGAGTGATAAACCACGATCATTCATAGTTTCAAAAATAGTATACGCATCATCATCGGAGTAAGCGGTAATCTCAACTAGATGTACGTTCTCTATGAGCCAATCCGAAAAATACGGAAGTGCTTCATTACTAATATCATCAGGGAAAAGATCCTCTATATCCTCAAATCGATTAACAATGTTTACGATTGATTCGGGTTGCCCGTCCGTGTCAATAGTGCGGACTCTGAAAAGTGCATCCATACACGCTTCCCTCTCTTTTACATCAATATTGAATGAGTGTCTGCCATACTTTGTAGAACAAATTAAATCAGCAAGTTGTCTTTGGGTACTTTGTTCTTCGTCAAGCTGTGCCTCAGTAAGTCGTTCTTTTCGTTGTTCGTCATCAAGTAGTCTATAGATGTAAATAAGAAGAAGGGAAAGTGTCGTCAATCGTTGCTGACCATCAATGATGAATTTTTTGCCTTCCTTGTCGCTAATGATGATAGAACCCAGAAAATAATGTCCATAATTCTTAACTGCATCACGCTCATGGTCTGGCTTGTAGTTTTCAAAAAATTTATCTGCAAGATCATCAATCAACTCTTCAACTTGTTTCTTTTGCCAGCGATATTCTCGCTGATAGTAATCTATCGCAAACTTAGCACCACCTAATAAGGCGCGGAGATTTTTGGCATCACCACGGATTTCTTTCATAGCTTGTGTTCTCCAGTAATTTTATTAAAACATTTGGTTGAGTCATTTTTCGTATATATTTTCATGACATTAATCAGGCTTTTCTACATCATCCGGCCTATATAAAACATCCAATGCGGGCAAGCCTGCTATAATCTGCACTATTCTACCTAAACTAACAGAGATGACAACCCTCAAAGGAGCAACAAGCAGTGAGTAAGAATCCGTCCATAAAAAATTACAGCATACGGGATAACAATCACTGCGGCAAATTGCAGATTTTCTCAAAGACGAAATCTCCGAAGGTTATATAAGAGGTTAAACCGAAGCAAGGAATTTAATTATGAAATCTGAGAAACTAGTTAATATTTTGCAAAGGTCTTACAGCTCAGGTAAGCAACTTATATGCCGTCTGGTGAAACCTGTAATTTGCTTTTATGGCTCATTGGAATTTCGTGACCGCTTAATTGTGATTCTCATCACTTGCTTTGTGCTGGCTTGCATCATCATTGCTTTGGGTATTGATCTCATTATCGTCTTTTTAGTGTTGCTTCTCATAGTTGCGGTATTCTATGTAATCAATAAGTTTATTCAAGGACTGGAGAAGCAACAAAAAGGAAAGCATAAAGAAGCAATCAGAGATTATGATGATGTGATTGAAGCCTCTCGGTACATTTATCCCCTTCTCAAAATCTTAAACTTAATCCTAAGCCTTAACCCTAAAACTAGTTTGGATATACCAGTTAATATGGAACATAGTGCACTAGCTAGTAGAGATAGCCAAACACATCCGAGTAGTATTCTCTCTGAACAAAAATATCTCTATATTTCTAAATTAGCCGAATATATGTTACGTAATACAAACATATTTATTGACGTTTACAATAACAGAGGTGTTGCTAAGGATCAATCAGGCAAACATGAGGAGGCGATCAAAGACTTTGACAAAGCCATTGAACTAGACAAAAATAATATTGCTGCCCACAATAACAGAGGTCTTGCTAGGGATCAATTAGGAGATTATGAGAGAGCGATTGCAGACTACGACGAAGTAATTGAGCTAGATCCGGAAAACGCTACCGCATACAATAATAGAGGTAATGCCAAAAAGAGATCAGAAGACCACGACTACACAGAAGCAATCGCAGACTTTGACAAAGCTATTGAACTAAACCCAAGGGATGCTATGGCTCACTATAACAGAGGGCTCGCTAACTATGAAAAAAAGCAATGCGAAGAGGCAATCAAAGACTTTGATAAAGCCATTAGACTAAACCCAGAGTTTATTTTTGCCTACAACAATAGAGGTGCTGCGAAAGATGGATTAGGAGACTATGAGGGAGCGATTGCAGATTTTAACAAAGTGCTTGAAATAGATCCAAAGGATACCTTTGCATATTGCAATAGAGGCTATGCTAAACATAACCAAAAGAAATATGATGAAGCAATTGTAGACTTTGACAAAGCCATTGAATTAGATCCTAAGTTTATTTTTGCTCACATTAATAGAGGTAATAGTAAAGCCGCATTAGAAAAATACACAGAGGCGATTGTAGACTATGATAAAGCTATTGAAATAGACCCGAAATTAGCTAGTGCTTACAATAATAGAGGTATTGCTAAGAAGAGTATAAAAGACTACGAGGGAGCAATCGTAGACTTTGACAAAGCTATTGAACTAAATCCAAAAGATGCTTTTGCTCACCATAACAGAGGTGTTGCGAAAGAGAATAAAGAAGACTATAGAGGAGCGATTGCAGACTTTGAAAAAGCAAGTGAACTAGATCCAACCAATGCAAATTACTATAAACAGGTAATACATGAGGTTCAAAAAAAACTTGATGATTCCGAATCCAGTACATAGACCATACGACCATTTGAAAATAAAAGCACAAATGCCTCCCTTTTCCAACGCATGACATTACCGCTTGTGCCTGCAAGCCTGCTATAATTTGCAATATTTCACCTAAACCAATATAGTAATCATCACAAAAATTAGATAAATTCGAAAGAATCATGGCTAAGTTCAACTTAAGAGGAAAGGTAATCGCATTTTTTCAGGAAAACCACCCGAAAAAAGAAGCTACCAACACAGAAATTGCCAGATGGATTGTTAAAACATATCCCGATGATTGCAAGCAAAAAATAGATGATTCTAAAAGAATTAATGATGAAAATGGTTTGAGAAACGCAATTCAAATTGAACTGACAAGTCATACTTGCAGTTATTACAAAAAGCATGGGCATCCACATATATACTTAAAAGAAGGACTTGAAAGCGTAAAAGTAAATGGTCGCTGGGGATTCCGTGTCCGGGCGGCTACAAGAGTTTCAACTATTCCCTCTAAACAAAAAACGAGCGAAAAGTTTGCTGAAGACGATATGTATGATCCTCTCAGAAATTTTTTGCTTCAAGAATATGAAATTGAAAGTATGCCCATAGAACATAGAAATGCAAAAAAAACTAAGCGAGGTGGGGATATGTGGTTGTACCCAGATTTAGTTGGACTAGAAGATTTAAGCAGAGAATGGGACGACAAAGTTATAGACTGTGTGAAAATACACTCAGACAAAATGTCCAAGTTATGGTCATTTGAACTTAAAAAAGCAATCACTCCTTCTAATGTTCGGGAATATTTTTTTCAGGCGGTCAGCAATTCATCGTGGGCAAACCTTGGTTATCTAGTTGCTTGTGAAATAGATAATGAGAGCCTGAAAGAATTACGAATATTGAGTAACCTTCATGGAATTGGCTTTATTAAGTTAGACATTGAAAAATACCAAAATAGCCAAATTATAATTCCTGCTCAAGAAAAAAAAGAAATTGACTGGAGTATAGTCAACAGGCTACTAAAAAATAAAGATTATCAGAAATATATCAGTTTGATAAAAAGTCTATATAAATTGGATAGAGATGAACGAAAGGCGAAGTGGTCACGCACATAACTATGAACCCAAACAATGCTTTATACAAAATATAAACCATGAGTATTCCAGCAGATAAAGAACTCCGGCTCCCTGCACTAGAAGCAATGGCAGATGGTAAGGAACGCCATAGAACAGAAATCTTTGATTGTCTTGATAAAAAATTCCAGTTTTCGGAAGAGGATAAAAGACAAAAAACAGCAAGTGACGACTTTCGCTTAGTTAAACGAATGGTTTGGGCATTATCAATCCTAAAAAATGCCGACTTGCTGGAAAGTACAGCGTGGGGGTACTACAAAATTACTGAGAAAGGGCAGGAAGTGTTAAAGGAAAAACCAAGCATCATTAGCAAAGAGATCCTTCTCCGATATGCTCCTGCCGATAGCAAGTTTTTCCACCCTCCAAAAAAAGATAAAAAACCAATCAACAACGAATATGAATCAGATAAAAATTTAGAGTCATCTCAAACACCAATAGAACTGATAGAAGAAAACTACCAAGTATTAAAAAATTCTTTGTCGAATGAATTGCTTCGGAATATTAAAAAGAGAGACCCAGGCTTTTTTGAAAAATTAGTAATAGATCTATTAATTGCTATGGGCTACGGCGGTTCTCGCAAAGAAGCGGGAGAGGCGATAGGCAAAAGTCATGATGGCGGCATTGACGGCATCATCAAAGAGGATAAGTTAGGGCTTGATATTATTTATCTCCAAGCCAAACGATACGACAGCGGTACAATCGGATCACCTCAAATTCGACATTTCATAGGCGCATTAACTGAAAAACATGCTCAAAAAGGTATTTTTATAACAACCACCAGCTATACAACACAAGCTAGAGAATGTGTTAAAAATATCCGGCAAAAAATTATCTTGATTGATGGCGATGAATTGTTAAGGCTCATGATTGAAAATAATGTCGGTGTGTCTAAAGACCTCACCTTTGAAATAAAAAAGATTGACCTTGATTATTTTGAATAGCTAGCAAATACCTGTAAATGGAACTCACTGATAACGAAAAGCGCGATATCATTCAATATATTGAAACTGGCAAGCCATTGCCGGAAAAATATCGTTGGCTTTTATTTGAAGACAAAAAACAGGTGGAGTTGGTATGGAACGGTAAGACCACAGATGTGACAAAAACGGCTCTATCATTTCAAACCATTGAGGTAGTGGATGAACCACGTGCCGAAAAAAAGGCAGATACAAAGATGCAATTAACCCTTGATATTGATGAACGAGGGCGTCAAATCGCTGGGTGGACAAACAAGCTCATCTGGGGGGATAACAAACTCATACTTTCCAGTCTCAAAAGCGGTGTGCTTCGTGAGGAAATAGAAAAAGCCGGTGGGCTTAAACTTATCTATATTGACCCCCCATTTGATGTGGGAGCGGATTTCAGTATGAAATTGGAAGTCGGCAATGACGAAGATGAATTCATTAAAAAGCCCAATGTTCTAGAGGAAATTGCTTACCGCGATACATGGGGCAAAGGGGCAGATTCCTTTATTGCGATGATATATGAACGGTTAGTGCTGATGCATGATTTATTAGCAGAAGATGGCAGTATTTATGTGCATTGTGATTGGCGAGTAACTCAGTTTCTTAGAATGGTACTTGATGAGATATTTGGTAAGGATTCTTTTGTCAATGAAGTCGTGTGGTCTTATAAATCCGGCGGTGCGACAAAAACCAGATATGGAAGAAAGCATGACACCATACATTTCTATTCAAAAACAAACAACTTTATTTTCAATATACCAAAAGAGAAATCATATAACCGAGACTTTAGGCCATATGGATTTGACAATATTGAGGAGTTTGAGGACGAGATAGGCTGGTATACACTAGTTAATGCACGTGACGTATGGTCTTTTAATATGGTTGGTAGGACATCATCCGAGCGTGTTGATTACCCCACCCAAAAGCCTGAAGCCCTCCTTGAACGCATCATCAATGCCTCTTCCAACGAGGGAGATTTAGTTGCCGACTTTTTCTGTGGAAGCGGCACGACATTGGCGGTTGCAGAAAAACTTGGTAGGAAATGGATTGGTTCCGACCTCGGCAAGTTTGCTATTCATACCAGCCGCAAACGGATGATTGGTGTGCAGCGAGAGATGAAAAGTTCGGGTAAAGATTTTCGTGCATTTGAGATATTAAATCTTGGCAAGTACGAACGGCAATATTATATTGGTGTCAACCCTAATTTACGCGAAGAGCAACAAGCAAAGCAACTTGCTCAAAAAGAGGCTGATTTCATAAGGCTTATCATCAAAGCATACAAAGCTGAAAGCATCAATAATTTCAAGACATTCGTAGCAAAAAGAGCAGATCGCTTGATTGCAATCGGGCCGATTAATCTACCTACATCAAGACTCTTCGTAGAAACGGTAATAAACGAATGTCTTGAAAACAAAATTACCAAAGTGGATATCCTCTCTTTTGAGTTTGAGATGGGGTTATTCCCTAAGATTCAGGAAGAAGCAAAAAACAAAGGAATCAACTTAGCCCTCAAGTACATTCCTAAAGAGGTTTTTGATAAGCAAGCGGTTGAGAAAAATCAGGTGATATTTCATGATGTGTCGTATATTGAAGTGAAAGCGCATGTCAAACCACCTGCTAAGGGTCGCCCCGGCATTGTTGCTGTAGAACTTGTCGATTTTTCTGTTTTCTATAATCAAGACTTCGTAGACAATGTTGTTGAAAAATTGAAAAAGAATAAGTCCAAATTAATTGTGGAACAAGGTAACATTATAAAAATCAGCAAAGACAAAGACGGCACTATGAAGCGTGAATTGCTAACAAAAAAATGGACTGATTGGATCGACTACTGGGCGGTGGACTTTGGCTTTGAAAGCAAGAAAGAAATTGAACGTTTCCAAAATGATGACGGAGAAATTGAAGGGCACTGGACAGGCGATTACATCTTTGAAAACGAATGGCAAAGTTTTCGTACTAAAACAGACCGCTCACTTGAACTGAAAAGCACTGAGCATGAATGTAAATCGGGTGAACGTAAAATTGCCATTAAGGTCGTTGACCTCTTCGGCAATGACTCGATGAAAGTCATAAAGGTTACTATATAAGCCATGACAGAGAACCAATATAAGCCACCGAAGTTTCTAGCAAATTCTTTCACTTGCCCTTATTGCAGGATAGTAACAACTCAGATATGGAGTAATGATAAGAACCTGCTTAACAGCCTGTTTAATCATCAGTATCAGATGTTTCTGGATTACAGAGGGAAAATAGATAGCTATGATCAAAGATGTATTAGCAAATTTCTCAATGAGATTAAACCCGAATTTTTGAGTGCTATTAATAGACCTTATTTTTTAGCAACATGCTCAAACACAGATTGTGGTAAATTTTCCTTTTGGGTAGACCAAAAAATGGTTTATCCTTCGGTTTCCACAGCCCCACCTCCTCACGAAGATATGCCCGAAAATGTAAAGAAAACTTATGAAGAGGCACGCCAAGTACAGCCTTACTCAGTTAGAGCTTCCGCTGCGCTATTGCGAGTCTCTCTGGAACAACTAACCGCACATCTAGGAGAAACGAAGGGTAGCTTATATAAAAGAATTGAAAACTTAAAAAAGAAAGGACTGCCCTCGCAGGTTATTGAAAATCTAGACATAATTAAAGAATATGGAAACGAGGGAGGTGCACATGCAGGAATAATTGATCTAGAGAATAAGGATAATGAATATGTATTAGACGGATTATTTATGCTTGTAAATACGATAGTTGAGAAAACTATAACCGAAAATAAAAAAGCAAAGGAATTAAAAGCTATCTTGCAAAAAGCTAAAAAAGCAGGGATTGAAAACAGAGACTCCAAATAAATAACTAATCATGGCTCTAAACAAAAAATTCCCAAAGTCACCGCATGAGATAATTCCTCCGGAAATGAGATGGTCTCCCAGTGCAGAGGAATACAGTAAGTTTCCCCCACTGGTTCAGAGTATCAGAAAAGAAGTTTATGAATGGCGAAAATGCAATTATGAAGGAGCCAGCGATACCAGTAGGTTTCTTCTTGATTGGTGGTTTGGAAACGAACACACATTAGAATCCAATGGCGATAACAGCTATTTTCAATATTACTTTGCCCAGAGAGAAGCCGTTGAAACAATCATTTACTTATACGATGTAGTAAAGGCTAGAGACCCTAACACCTTGATAGCGAGATTTAGTTCATGGGAAGATTTAATTCCTGATATGTTTAAGGAAACATGGACGCGATATGTGATCAAGATGGCAACAGGGTCGGGAAAAACCAAAGTAATAAGCCTGCTTCTAGCGTGGTCTTATTTCCATAAAACATACGAGGAAAACTCGCAACTTTCAAGAAACTTTCTTATCGTTGCCCCCAACATCATCGTCTTAGATAGATTGAGAGCAGACTTTGATGGGCTTAAGATCTTCCATAGCGACCCTATCTTGCCAGTGGATGGTTATGGTGGTAGAAATTGGCGAAGCGACTTTCAGATGACTTTGCATATACAAGACGAATTAAACATAGTGCAACCTTTAGGCAACATTTTTCTTACTAACATTCACCGAGTCTACTCCAGAAACGACTTGCCGCCCTCTTACGAAGACAACGATACAACAGAGTACTTTTTAGGGAATAAACCTGTGGCTAAAACTACAGATTCCAAGATAGATTTAGGAGACATTGTGCGAGGTGTCGACGAACTTGTAGTTTTTAATGATGAAGCGCATCATATTCACGATGAAAAGTTAATTTGGTTTCAGTCTATTCAAGATATACATAACCATCTAATACAAAAAGATAAATTTTTATCTTTGCAGATTGATGTTACCGCTACCCCCAAACACAATAATGGAGCTATCTTTGTGCAAACCATATCCGATTATCCTCTGGTAGAAGCCATCGCCCAAAATATCGTCAAACATCCGGTGTTGCCAGATGATGATAGCTACAAAAAACTAATAGAAAAAAAGTCCTCTAGATATACAGAGAAATACGAAGACTATATCCACCTCGGATTTAAGGAATGGAAAAAGACTTACGATGAAAACCTTAAACTAGATAAAAAGTCCATTCTTTTCGTTATGACTGATGACACAAAAAATTGCGACGAAGTTGCCAACTACCTTGAAACCACATTTCCTGAATTAAAAGATGCCGTTCTATCAATTCATACAAAGAAAAACGGAGAGATTAGTGAGTCGCAAACAGGTAAGAAAAAAAAAGAATTAGATAAATTAAGAAAGCAAGCGAACGAAATTGATAAATTTGATAATCCCTATAAGGCTATTGTTTCCGTTCTAGTTTTGAAGGAAGGCTGGGATGTTAAAAATGTTACCACCATCGTAGGCTTGAGAGAATATGAATCAGAGATTCTCCCGGAACAAACCTTGGGAAGAGGACTGCGGCTTATGTATGCAGATGGAGGCAGTGGTGCTGAAGAAAAAGTGAGCGTTATCGGCACTAAAAACTTTATGAAATTTGTAAAAGGCGTTGAGCAAGAAGGTGTTGAACTTGAATACGAAGGGATGGGAGATGATACTCCTCCTAAAACTCCGATAATCGTAGCAGTTGATAGGGAAAATAAGTCAAAGGACATAGCAAAACTTAACATAACAATACCCGTTCTAAAACCTAGAAATTACAGAGAGTACGAAGATCTATCTCTTTTAGATCCCGGAAAATTCAATATGAAAAAACTTTCGTTGAAAAAAATGGAATCAAAAGGCAAAAGAAAAATTCATTTTAATTACATGGCGGTTAAAGAGGAGCAACCCTCTTATTCGCATACAACTACACTAGATGATGCGGAAGTTTTGGATTACAGAAATATTATAGGTTTTTTCGCAGGCACAATCATAAGAGAGCTAAGGTATCCCAGCGGGTACAATGTTATATACGGAAAGGTCAAAGAGTTCATACGAGATCACTTATTTGAAAAGCCCGTTAAGCTAGATGACATCAACACAATCTTAAATCTATCAAAATCCGATGTCACTAGACTCATTATTGAGACTTTCATCAAAGAAATTAATATTCTGACAATCAAACAGCATGAACAGGTAAGCCCTAAAGATTCCTCCATTAAGCTGACCGACACCAAACCTTTTATTGTAAAAGGGAAAGAGAATATGATTATTCTTCCTAAAAAGAGTGTTTTCAATAAAAGTATCGGAGATAATAATTTAGAAAAGGAATTTATAGCATTTTTAGAAAATTGCGATGACATTATTTCTTACACCAAAAACTATATCAATATAGGTCAGTATTTAGACTACAAAAATGTGGACGGAGATATCAAAAATTACTATCCGGACTTTCTCGTACAAAAATCCGAAAATGAAGTGTATGTCGTTGAGACTAAAGGGCGTGTAGATGAGAATGACTCCTTAAAACTTCATCGTTTGAAACAATGGTGTAAAGATATGAATAACCAAGGATTCAGAGCAAAATATGGCTTTGTGTTTGTAGACCAAGAAGGCTTTGAAAGATATAGACCTGTTGACTTTCAAGGTCTTATTGATACATTTAGGAAATACCAGTAGCCTGTTTTCTGCATATAAGTCTGTGTGGTTCACACAATGCTGTTGCAGGCGTAGCGCAGATTATCAATTAAGTGGATACAGGGCACGGACATTCTGTCAGAAAATGCCGACATCATGATTGTTAAACACATACCTTACGAAATTCATAGGCCACCTCTCCGCAGGAGGGGAATAAAAAGGTTGGCTATGAAAATCTATCACATCATAAAAAGTCTTAGCATCAATCCAGTCGCTGCTACATTGACTATGATTATTATTCCAGCTGCTGCATACATATGTTTTACTAATCTTGTTTCTAGGTTCGCTAAATCCACCTTTGTTACAGCATCTTTATTACTAGCGACATCGGCAACCGCTTCCTTTGCCTCATCATGGTCTAATCCTAACTTTGTTAGTGCGTTATAAAGTGCTATTTTTGACATAGATAATCTTAGTTTGTTGTGATCAAAATACTATTATAAGACCAGTGCATAACTTCGCCACTCACTATTTCACATAGATTTCATTCTCTGCTCCAGTGAGCAAAGTTCTTTTAATAGTTATTCGGAGGATTTGTATCTGCAACACCTACCTCAGATTTCTGAGTTTTTGAATCAATATCACTAACGGATATGTCACAGGCTTTCAATACTTGATCTCTTAGTATTAGTCCTAAAACCCGCATTAAATCTCCTATTTGAATACCTTCGTTAAAAGCTACACTAGCTAGCTGATCATATTGTTCTTTACTATTTTCTTCTAAGTCTTTTGCGATTTGATTTTGTGCAAAATCAAAACAACTTTGCTGTATTTGATAAGCATTCATCTTTCGTTTTTTAGCTCTCTTAGTAAGTTGCTCTCTATATCTATCAGTAACAGACTTTACATCTATCTTTTTAGACAGTGATTCCCCATATTCACTCAATGACACAGGGCTTTTGTTTTTATATATTTCTTTACCTCTAGAGGCAGCCACTTGATCAGAAAGAGTATCTACTCTTCCAATAAGACCACTTATTTTTTCACGAATTTCTTCTATTAACTTAAGTCCTCTGAGAAGACCTGGCGCGTTTTTTCTAATTTCTTCTAAATCTTTCAATTTTGATTTTGTTGTAGCATACCACGCGATTATGTAAACGAGGATTCCTGCAGACAAGACAGACATAGTGGTGTCTAATATAGATAGTAAATTCATTTCATTTTCCTTTAACCGATTTTTATTTATATACAATTATATAACATATTGAGACTGCTGAAAAATCTAGATGATTACAAATACTTATTCATCTAGTTATCAACAACCACCCCGTCAGGCTTCGCCTGCCACCCCTCCAAAGGAGGGGAATGTACTAATGCAGATACTTTTTCAACACCCTCACAACGCGTCAGGGTGGTTTGCGTGGTTATGTGGTGGGTGGTGTTTGTTCTGGTTCTTGTTCTTCACGACCGACCAGGCATACATAAGCCATTGGGGCATTATCTCCTTTGCGAAAGCCGTGTTTGAGGATTCGCAGATAGCCACCGGGGCGTTCACGATAATAGGGGCCGAGGTCGGTGAATAATTTATTGACTGCCGCGTTATCGCGCAGTTTGGCAAAGGCGCGCCTGCGTGCGGCAACATTATCGTTCTTAGCGAGCGTGATGATAGGTTCTATAACCCGTCTCAGTTCTTTCGCTCGGGTAAGCGTTGTGTGTATTTTCTCGTGTTCAATCAGCGATACCGACATATTTGCAAAGAGGGCTTTGCGATGTGACGGAGTGACATTGAGTTTTCTACCCGAATTAAGATGGCGCATGGTTTCCTCAGTTTAATCTCTTCTAACTCTGCTAACTCTGCTATTCTCTACCCGGGCGACCTGCCGTCCAGCTAGAAGTCAATTTAGCCGGCGGCCAGTTCTCAACTTCCATACCCAAGCGCAAGCCGAAATCGGCAAGCATGTTTTTGATCTCGGTTAAAGACTTCTTGCCCAGATTGGGTGTTCTCATTAAGTCCATTTCTGATCTAACCACCAAATCACCTAGATAGTATATTTTCTCAGATTTCAAACAATTTGCCGAGCGGACGGTCAGGTCAACTTCCTCCACCGGCTTCATCAAGAGTTCATCTATTTCGTTTTTGGCACTCTCCTGCTCAGTGATTTCAATTTCTTCAAGATTAACGAAAACGTTCAGTTGCGAATGTAGTGTGATTGCTGCTTGGCTAACAAGCTCCTCTGCGCTGACCGTGCCGTTGGTCTCTAATTCTAATATCAGTTTATCCAAATCGGTACGGTCGCCCACGCGGGTGCTTTCAACGTTATACGATACCTTTTTAATCGGGCTGAAACTGGCATCAAGTAATAAGCTACCTACGACCTGATTTTCTTTTTTCTCTTTGCGCACAACTGCCGGCTGGTAGCCTCGTCCTTTTTCAATCCACAGATCCATTTCCAACTCACCCCTATCGCTCAGATGTGCGATAACATGGTTCTTGTTGGCAATTTCAACCGTTTCTTCCACTTGTATATCGGCACCAGTAACCACACCCTTGCCTTTTTTATGCACATGCACCATCGTTGAGTCTTTCTCGTATAGCCTAATTGCCAATCCTTTCAAATTGAGCAGTATATCTACAACATCCTCCTGCACCCCTTCAAGGGTAGAATATTCGTGCAACACATTAGCGATTTTTGCTTCCACAACGGAAGCTCCTTCCATTGCCGAAAACAAAACGCGACGCATGGCATTGCCTAAGGTATGCCCAAAACCACGCTCCAACGGCTGTATAGAAACCCGCACATGATTGTCGGAAAATCTCTGTATTTCAACCGAACCGGGTCTTAATAAATTAGTATAGCTCACGCTTGCCTCCTTATGATTGAGTTTACTTAGAGTACAACTCTACTACGAGCGACTCGTTAATTTCTTGGGGTAAATCTGAACGTTGCGGATAAGATTTGAATTCCGCTTCAAAGGCTTTGGTATCAACCTTAATCCACTCTACAAAGCCAAGCTGCTCGGCAATATCTATTGCGTCTTTGATTCTAAGCTGTGCTTTTGCCTTGTCGGTGATTGCGATCTTATCGGATGGTTTGACTTGATACGAGGGTATATTGACTACGGTACCGTTGACCATAACCGCCTTATGACTCACCAGTTGGCGACATTCCGCACGGGTAGAACCGAATCCCGAACGATATACCACATTGTCTAATCTGCTCTCCAGTAATCGTAATAAATTCTCGCCAGTAGAACCGCGTTCTTTAGCGGCTTTCTTATAGTAGTTTCTGAACTGTCTTTCCAGCACGCCGTAAATACGACGCAATTTTTGTTTTTCTCGTAGCTGTATACCATAATCGGTTTGGCGCGGACGTCTTTCTAGCTGTAGTCCGGGTGATCTCGACATATTGCACTTCTTCCCGTCCAATGGACGACCGCGCCCTTTTAGAAACAGGTCTGTGCCTTCGCGTCTGCTGAGTTTGCATGTAGGGCCTAAATAGCGTGCCATTGTTATCGTCTCCTTAAATCCTGCGTTTCTTGGGAGGTCTGCACCCGTTGTGCGGAAGTGGTGTCACATCAGTAATGCTGGTGACACTAAAACCAACTGCATGCAATGCGCGTATAGCCGACTCTCGGCCGGGTCCAGGACCTCTCACTTGCACTTTGACCCTCTTCACACCGTATTGCTGTGCTCGTTCCGCCGCCTGAGTAGCGGCAATCTGTGCGGCAAACGGCGTGCTTTTGCGCGAACCCTTGAATCCTGCAGCACCCGCACTAGACCAGCACAGGGTCTTGCCTTCGGGGTCGGAAATGGTGACGATAGTATTGTTGAAAGAAGAGTTAATGTGGGCAACCGCCTCAGGCACTTCTTTCTTTACTTTCTTACGCGTCTTCGCTTTAGTCTTTGCTTTTGCCATATTACTACTTTACTTCTTCATTTGTCGTCTGGGTCCTTTGCGAGTACGCGCATTGGTCTTGGTGCGTTGACCGCGTACCGGCAATCCTCGTCTGTGTCGTATGCCTCTATAGCATCCTAAATCTCTAAGCCGTTTGATATTGAGGCTGATATCGCGGCGCAAATCGCCCTCTATCGTGTAATTCGTAACCTCCTGACGCAACTTGTCCAAATCGCTATCGGACAGCTCTTTGATCTTACGGCTGGGTTTGATTTTCGTATTCGCACAAATTTCGCGTGCGCGAGTTCTGCCTATACCGAATATGGCGGTTAAGGCAATCTCAGCGTGCTTATTATCAGGTATATTAACCCCTGCTATACGTGCCATACTCTAAAAATTTCCTGTTTTAGTTGTTGAAAGGCTCTGAAAAGGGGCATTATTATAAACTGCTTGCGACTGTTTCACTAGCTTTATTTAACCTTGCCGTTGCTTATGGCGAGGATCTTTGCAAATCACTCGCAACACACCTTTTCTGCGCACCAACTTGCAGTTGCGACATATTTTCTTAACCGATGCACCTACTTTCATAATACCTCCGTCATACTAATCTACGGCTTGCGCCGCGGCGTTGTTTTAGGTTTGCTTTCTTAAGCAAGCCCTCATATTGATGAGACATTAGGTGGGTCTGTAATTGTGACATAAAATCCATAATGACAACAACGATAATCAACAAGGATGTGCCACCGAAATAAAACGGCACATTCCACGATAAAATCAAAAACTCAGGCAACAAACAAACCAAAGTGATATAAATAGCCCCCATCACCGTCAAACGGCTGAGTATACCATCTATGAAGGTTGCGGTTTGCTCGCCGGGGCGTATGCCCGGAATAAACGCACCGCCGCGCTTTAAGTTGTCTGCCGTTTCTCTGGCATCAAACACGATCGCAGTATAGAAAAAGCAAAAGAACATAATCGCAAAAGCATAAAAAGCGATATAAAGCGGCTGACCGGGTGCCATCGCATTGGATATTTCCGACAACCATCCCATCCCTTCGGCGCGACCAAACCACTGACCTAGGGTTGCCGGAAACAAAATAATACTGGAGGCAAAGATTGGTGGAATCACGCCTGCCATGTTGAGCTTGAGCGGGAGATGGCTAGACGGCGCAGAAAATAGCCTTTGTCCGCGCTGTTGTCTCGCATAGTTGATGGTCACTCGTCGTTGTCCTTTTTCGGCAAATACCACAAAAGCAGTCACTGCAACTGCCAAAAACAAAATCAACATAACCAAAGGTGGGGCTAGTTCGCCGGTGTTGGCCAACTCTAAGGTGCCACCAAATGCAGAAGGCAGTCCGGCAACGATGCCGGCAAAGATCAATATAGAGATGCCGTTGCCTATCCCTCTCTCGTTGATCTGCTCCCCCAGCCACATCAAAAACATTGTCCCAGTAACCAGAGAAATGGCAACCACAGCGATAAAACCAAAGCCGGTAATATAAGATACATTTTGAGTTTGCAGGGCGATGGCAACACCAATTGCTTGAAAAGTCGCAAGCACAACCGTGCCGTAGCGGGTATATTTGGTAATCGTGCGGCGGCCTTGCTCGCCTTCCTTCTTTAGCTCTTTGAGGTAGGGTATGATCGCCGACATCAGCTGCATAATAATCGCCGAAGAGATATAAGGCATCACGCCCAACGCAAACAGACTCAACCTTTCCAGCGCACCGCCGGAAAACATGTTGAACATCGCCAAGATAGTGCCACTTTGCTGCTCAAAAAATTGTGCCATTTGAACCGGGTCTATGCCCGGCACCGGAATAAAGCTACCCAAGCGGAAAATCACCAGAGCCATTAGCACGAAACCAATACGTCTTTTTAGCTCGCCGTATTTGCTGCCGGCAAGGTTTGCCATTTGTGCCGTTGCTGCAACCATCTTATTCTACCTCCCCGCCGAGCGACTCTATTTGCGCCCGCGCACCTTTGCTGAGCTTCACACCTTTGACGATCAAAGTTTTTTCTAAACTGCCAGAGACGATTATTTTCGCTTTTTCGGTTTGCTTAGAAATAATCTTTGCTTCTTGCAATGCTTTTATGTCGCACACATCGCCGGATAATTTATTCAGTTCGTGCAGTTTTACTTCGGCACATGCTACAACTCTGGAAGAGAATCCGATCTTGGGCAATCGTCTTTGCAAAGGCATCTGCCCGCCTTCAAAACCAACTTTGTGATAGCCACCAGAGCGGGATTTTTGACCTTTATAACCTCGCCCACATGTTGTTCCAAAGCCTGAGCCGTTGCCGCGCCCGACTCGCTTGCGTGCGGTTTTTTGCCGACTTCCCTTCATAGTATTTAAGGTTAAAGATTGATGTTCAGACATTTTCCTCCACCCGTAGTAAGTAATTAATCTTGTTGATCATTCCACGATTTTCCGGTGTATCTATAACCCACACCGGATTATGCATGCGCCTAATACCTAAGCCTTGCGCACATGCTTTGTGCTTTTTCAATCGTCCATTTAGGCTTTTGACTAGAGTCAATTTGATTCGTTTATCACTCATGGCATTATGTCCTTAACATTGAGACCTCGTTTTGCTGCGATGTCTTGTGGTGAGTGGATGTTTTGTAGACCGTTTAAGGTCGCTTTAACAATGTTGATTGGGTTTCTAGACCCTATGCACTTGGCGAGTACGTTGTGTACGCCGATCACTTCAAACACCGCTCGCATTGCGCCACCGGCGATGATTCCGGTACCTTCGGATGCTGGCGACATATAGACTCTAGCGGCCCCATACTTCCCTACGATAGGATAATAAAGCGTGTTCTTGTTCAAAGAGACTTCTACCATTTCTTGACGCGCGCTTCCCATCGCTTTATGGATTGCTGCTGGCACTTCTTTGGCTTTGCCGTAGCCTATGCCGATTTTGCCAGCACCATTACCGACGACGGTCAGCGCAGTAAAACCGAATTGCCTGCCGCCTTTGATAACTTTGGCAACGCGATTTACCGCAACGAGCTTTTCCAGCAAGCCGTCGGTTGATTCTGCTATTTCTATATTAGACATCTGTTTGCTTCCAACTTAAAATTCCATGCCGTTTTCGCGCATCGCATCGGCTAAAGATTGAATACGTCCGTGATACTTAAAGCCTGAGCGATCAAAGGCGATACGCGTGATGCCACATTCTTTGGCTTTAGCAGCCATCATCTCACCGACTTTGCGGGCAGCCGCTTTTTTGTCACCGCTATCATCAAAAGACTTGCCGACAGTAGAAGCTGAAGCTAAGGTCTTGCCGCTTGGTTCGATCAACTGTGCATAAATGTGCTGTGGGGTTTTATGGATGGATATGCGATGCGTATCTTTGAGGCGCGCAATTCTTGCACGTGTTCTGCTTACGCGTTTGACGGACGATGCGGTGTGTTTTGCTCTCATCTGTATATCCCTATTTTTTCTTCGCTTCTTTTCTGAGTATTTGCTCGCCAGCATAACGCACGCCTTTGCCCTTATAGGGTTCAGGCGGGCGAAAAGCACGGATTTCGGTTGCAACCTGTCCTACTTTTTGCTTGTCTATGCCTTTGACCACAATCTCAGTGGCACTGGGTGTCTCTACCGTAACACCCTCAATAACCTGATAATCCACAGGGTGCGAATAACCTATTTGCAAATTCAATTTATCTTTGCCTTTAGCTTGCGCTCTATATCCTACTCCGACTAGTTCGAGCTTACGCTCAAAACCTTCTGACACGCCTTGGAGCAAGTTGGTCGTCAACGCATGCATTGTCCCGGCGAGTGCTTTGCTATCGCTATTAGCATTAAACATAATGCCTTCGTCTTTTAATTCAAATTGAACCGTTTCGTGTATCTCTAATGTGTTTGCACCTTTTTTGCCTTTGGCGTGTATTTTTTGTCCTTCCACTTTGATTTCCACACCTGCTGGCACGGCTACTGGTTTTTTAATTAGCCTAGACATTTCATTCCACCACGCATAAAATTTCGCCGCCACATTTAATTTCTTTGGCTTTCTTACCGCTGATAACACCTTTAGAAGTAGAACAAATAACCGTTCCCATACCACCCATTATTTGAGGGAGGTCGTCAACCCCTCTATAAAGCCTAAGCCCTGGACGGCTAGCACGCCGTATCGACGATATTACCGGTTTGCCTTTATAGTACTTAAGTTCTATCGTTAGTTCCTTTTTATCGGTGGCTTGAGTTTCTTCACGATATCCTTTGATATAGCCCTCTTCGTGCAATACCTTGGCAATAGCACATTTCAATTTGGAACTCGGCATGCTCACCGTTGCTTTGGTTCTCGCCTGTGCGTTCCTGATGCGGCTCAGCATATCGGCAACTGGATCACTCATACTCATTACATCAACCTCGCTATATCACCAACTGGATTTCATTAAACCGGGTATATAACCCAGCATTGCGTATTCGCGCAGTTTGTTACGCCCTAAACCGAATTTGCGATAGTAACCCTTGGGACGACCGGTTATACGGCAACGGTTGCGCATTCTGGACGGACTGGAGTTGCGTGGCAATTTCTGCATCGCAATGACTGCTTCAGCTTTCTCGTCCGCAGGTGTATGTGGGCTTTTGATTTTTTGCCTCAATGCGTCACGCCGTTCCTTATATTTCTGCACCGTGAGCCGACGTTTTTTCTCTCGTTCTATCATACACACTTTAGCCATTGTCTCTAATCCTCTCTAGTCCCCTCTAGTCCTTGAAGGGAAAATTAAACGCCGAAAGCAGATGCTTGGCTTCTTCGTCGGTATTGGCACTCGTCGTGATTGCGATGTCTAGACCGCTAATTTTGCTGATTTTGTCAAAATCAATCTCGGGGAAAATAATCTGCTCTTTAATCCCCATATTAAAGTTGCCGCGCCCGTCAAAAGACTTGGAGCTGAAGCCTCTAAAATCTCTGATTCTAGGAATTGCGATATTAACCAAGCGTTCAAAAAAATCATACATCATGTTGCGACGCAGTGTCACCATGCAACCTATAGGCCACCCCTCGCGTATGTTGAAACCAGCAATTGCCTTGCGCGCATTCGTTACCACCGGACGTTGCCCGGCAATCAATGCCATCTCTTCTTGTGCGACTTTGAGGTTATTCTTATCTTTAGCCGAATCACCCAACCCCATATTCAGAGTGATTTTGACTAATCGGGGGACTGCCATAAGATTTGTATAACCTGGAGTTTCCATCAGCTGTTTGACAACCGTCTCTTTATAAAACTGACCCATGCTCGACATCAATCTATCTCCTGGTCGCTTTGCTTGAAATAGCGCACTTTTTTGCCATCTTCCTTAACCTTGAAACCGACACGTTCGCCTTTGTTGGTTTTTGCGTTATACAGCATCACATTAGATATATGCAAGGGGCTTTCTTTCTCTACGATGCCTCCCTGCTCTCCTTTATCGGGATTCGGTCGCACCATTTTCTTAACGATGTTAACATTTTCCACCAATATCGTGTCGTCCGCCGACATGATGCGTAATACTCTTCCTTGTTGACCTTTACTTCTACCGGAAATCACGGTCACTTGATCTCCTTTGCGTATTTTTTTCATTCTCTATACTCACAAAACTTCCGGTGCCAAAGAAATAATCTTCATAAATTTTTCGGTGCGCAATTCTCGGGTCACCGGCCCGAAGATACGCGTTCCTATCAGTTGCAATTGATTGTCCAAAAGCACTGCTGCGTTGGTGTCAAAGCGCACCAAAGAACCGTCGCGACGCCGCACACCTTTGCGAGTGCGTACTATAACTGCGCTATAAACTTCGCCTTTTTTTGCTCGGCCGCGTGGAATCGCTTCCTTTACGCTTACCTTGACTACATCGCCCACATTCGCATATCGGCGACGCGATCCTCCCAGTACCTTGATACATTGTAGCTTTCTTGCACCACTATTATCCGCTACTTTCAGAAAAGTCTCAACTTGTATCATGCTTCAGCCTCCGCACCTTGCTCCGGTAATGCCTCAGTAGTGTCGCTGTCGCTGGAACTAGGTTGCAGAACCTCTACGAGACGCCACGCCTTCGTTTTAGATTTACGCGGGCATGCGATAATTTTAACCAAATCCCCGACCTGTCCTTCGTTGGCTTCGTCGTGTACATGTAATTTACTGGATCGGGTAATGTATTTTCCGTAGGTCGGATGGCGCAACTGGCGTTCGATCATCACGATCACCGTCTTATCGGAACTTTTTTTGACGATGTTGCAAGTTATAAAATGTTCTTTTTTCTGTTCGCTACTCACGACTGCTCCCTCTCTTTTTGCCTTAGCAATGTTTTGATACGCGCAATATCGCGCCTATAACTCTTGAAGCGACTGCATTGGGCACTATTACGGTCGCGCCCTTGTAGCTCTAACTTGAGCTTTTTCTCTACCAGTTCTCTTAAATCTACTTGCAAATCTTCCGGAGTCTTGTTGAGTAATTTAGAGTATTTCATCACATAATCACCCGACTGATAAAAGTGGTTTTCACAGGCAACTTGGATCCTGCCAGCTTAAATGCCTCGCGTGCAATATCCTCGGGAACACCTTCTATTTCATAGAGCATCTTGCCGGGCTTGATGAGTGCCACCCAATATTCAACATTTCCTTTGCCTTTACCTTGTCTTACTTCTAAAGGCTTTTTGGTAATCGGTTTATCGGGAAATATACGAATCCAAATCTTGCCTCTACGTTTTACATAGCGAGTCATCGCTCGACGTGCAGCTTCTATTTGCCGCGATGTGATGCGTCCTCTGGTGGTTGCTTTGAGCCCAAACTCACCAAAGCTGACTTTGTTGCCGTTGATTGCTAAGCCTCTGTTTCGACCTTTTTGCTGTTTTCTGTATTTGGTTTTATTCGGTTGTAACATCTTTCTTTATGGCTTTGATTGGTCAACCAACTACGCCTATCTCCTTATCTTTTTGATCGCTAAAATTACCCTTATAGATCCAGACCTTCACACCTATAATCCCGTATGTGGTTTTGGCTTCGGCAAGTCCGTAGTCTATATTGGCATCAAGAGTGTGCAGAGGTGTGCGTCCGTCCTTGGCCCATTCGGAGCGAGCGATTTCTGCACCGTTTAACCGTCCCGACACGCAAATCTTAATGCCTAGAGCACCCAAACGCATCGTGTTTTGCACCGCACGTTTCATCGCACGACGAAACATGATACGTCGTTCCAATTGCAGTGCAATGCCGGAGGCAACCAACATCGCGTCGGTTTCCGGCTTACGTATTTCTTGTATGCTAATCTGCACATTATTAACTGATGTACCGTTGATTGCAGCAATCTCATGGCGTAAAGCCTCTATATCCCCGCCTTTTTTACCGATCACAATACCCGGACGCGCAGTGTGTATGGCAATATACACAGCCTTATCAGTGCGCTCTATCGTCACACGGCTCACCGAAGCATGCGCCAGTTTTTTCAGCAAATAGCTACGTATTTTTATATCGCTATGTAAGGTTTCGCAATACTCGTTGCGGGGAACCAACCATTTTGATTCCCAATCCATCACGATGCCCACTCTAAAACCAGTGGGATGTACTTTCTGTCCCATAAAACTATAATTCCTTATTCATCACTCAATGTAATACTAATATGACTCGTTCTCTTTTTAATCGCAGAGGCACGGCCTCTGGCGCGTGCTCTAAAGCGGTTTAGCGTTGCCCCTTGATCAACCTGTATCTTGCGAACTTTGAGTTCGTCTATATCGGCACCTTCATTGTTCTCGGCATTTGCAACTGCCGATTCTAACAGTTTCAGGACTAAACCCGCCGACTTAGTGCGGCTAAATCGTAAGTTTTCAAGCGCGCTTTCAACCGACAACCCGCGTAGTTGATTTGCAACCAACCGGCATTTTTGTGGCGATATTCTGCATCTTTTCAATGTTGCCGAGATTTCCATCATACTTGTCCTTAACGAGCCTTGCGATCGCCCGAATGTTCCTTGAAGGTGCGCGTCGGAGCAAACTCACCCAGTTTATGACCAACCATATGTTCAGAGATATAAATTGGCACATGCGCACGTCCGTTATGTACTGCTATATTCAAGCCGACCATTTCCGGTACTACCATAGACCGCCTAGACCATGTCTTAATCGGGCGTTTGTCTCTGGCTTCGGCTGCTCTCTTCACCTTTTTCATCAAATGGTCATCAACAAAAGGGCCTTTTTTTATAGAACGTGGCATATTCTTAATCTCCTTATCTTCTATTGCTACGACGACGCACGATGTATTTATCGGTGCTTCTATTCTTTCTGGTTCTAAAACCTTTGGTCGGCATTCCCCACGGACTTACCGGATGACGGCCACCGGAAGTTTTGCCCTCACCACCACCGTGCGGATGGTCTATAGGATTCATTGCCACACCTCTCACTGTAGGTCTCACGCCTCGCCATCTCTTAGCACCGGCTTTGCCCAGTTTTCTTAAACCGTGTTCGTTATTAGAAACTATGCCTATCGTCGCACGACATTCTAATTCTATGCGACGCATTTCTCCCGACACCAGTCGCAACATCGCATAGTTGCCTTCCCGCGCCACATATTGCAACGAGGTGCCTGCCGCTCGTGCAAGCTGGGCACCCTTCTTGGGCTTCATCTCTACACAATGTACGGTTGTGCCAACTGGAATATCTTTGAGTGAAAGTGCGTTGCCTCGTTTGATAGGCGCATCGCTGCCCGACATGAGTTTATCCCCAGGTGCAACATTCTCAGGGGCAATAATGTAGCGTCGTTCGCCGTCGGCATATAACACCAAAGCGATGTTTGCGCTCCGGTTTGGGTCATATTCTATACGCTCTACACGACACTGAATTCCATCTTTGTCGCGCTTAAAGTCAATATGGCGATAACGACGTTTATGTCCACCGCCGATATGCCTCACCGTGATTCTGCCATTGGAACCGCGCCCGCTGCTGGTTCTTTTGCCTTGCACCAAGGGTCCGTGCGGGTTGCCTTTGTGTAAATCGTTGCGTTTGGTCGACACCCTGAAGCGAGTGCCTGGCGATGTCGGTCTGTATTTATTTAGTGCCATTATTCGTTCCCCTATTCATTCCCCGTGACAACGATAGTGGAACCTTCAGCCAGGGTGACATAGGCTTTTTTCCAGTCCTTGCAACGTCCGAGTTTGCCTTTAATCCTTCCTTTACGCTTGCCCTTGACATTCACCACACGCACTCTCTCAACCTTGACTTCGTAATGCGACTCGATTGCCTTTTTAATCGCATGCTTGGTGGCTTTGGGTGCCACCCTGAATGTGTGCTGATTAGACTGCATCACCCGGGTTGATTTTTCAGAAATATGCGGGCGGATTAATACGCGAGCGGTTTTCTCTATCGGCAATAAATCTTTCATCGCAGGTTTTCCTGTATTTTTTCGATCGCTTGCTTGGTCATCAAAACCTTATCAAAGCGCATCAAATTCACCGGGTCTATTTCGTGCGCCAGCAATACACCCACCCATGGGATATTGCTACTTGCCATAAAGAGCGTCTCGTCGGCTTCCGCCAACACGATTAAAACCGAAGTGAGAGACATCGCCTTTAGTTTCTCTACCAATAGCTTGGTTTTGGGCTTTTCTATCGTCAATTCGTCTACGACGATTAAGCGGTTTGAGCGATTGAGTTCGGATAGCAAAGACTTTAGCGCGCCACGGTGCATCTTTTTATTCAATTTTTGATTAAAGCTACGCGGTTGGGAAGCGAAAGTACGACCGCCACCTCGCCATAACGGGCTTCTTATGGTTCCGGCACGCGCACGCCCCATACCCTTTTGACGCCATGGCTTGCTTCCTCCACCTGCAACTCTGGAACGGTTTTTCTGAGCTTTGGTGCCGCTTCGGGCGCGTGCTTGAAATGCTACCGCTGCCTGATGTATCAGGGCGGCATTGTATTTACAATCAAAGACACCTGCATCAACCGACATAGTGCCACCGTCTGCTTGTTTAAGCTCCATCTTTGTTTCCTTCTTTCGGTGGTTGCGCTTGTTTGGATTCGGGGTCAGGTTTTTGAGTTGTATCCGATACCTGCTCAGGTTGTGCTTCTTGTTTTGCTTCGGGGGCTGGTTCAGGTTGTGCTTCTTGTTTTATTTCGGTGGCTGGTTCGGATGTTGGTGTTGTTTGGTCGGATTGTTGTGGTTCTATATCGGGAGATACGGCTTGTATGTCTATGTCGGATAAATGTCGTATCAATACCGTGTTATTGCGACTACCGGGTACTGCGCCCTTAATCCATAATAATTGTCGTTCTTCATCTACTTTGACGATTTCCAAATTTTTGACGGTCACACGTTCATTACCCATTTGCCCGGGCATTTTCTTGCCTTTGAACACTCGCCCTGGAAACTGGCATTGCCCTACCGAACCCATGACTCGGTGAGATAACGAGTTGCCGTGGCTATTGTCTTGGCCGCGAAAGTTATGCCGTTTGATGGTGCCGGCAAACCCTTTACCTTTGCTGATTCCCGTGACTCGTACTTTCTGTCCTTCGCTGAATATTTCCACACCGATTTGTCCGCCGACCTTTTTGACTTCGCTGTCGGCAGTACGAAATTCGTGTATTTCTTTACCTGCCAGTACGCTTGTTTTCCTAAAATGTCCTTTCATCGGACGCGTAATCCGAGATGCTTTTTTGTTGTCACCACCGACCAACTGCATCGCACTATAACCGTCTTTCTCAGTTGTCTTAACTTGGGCTATGCGATTAGGAATGACGCGGATAATCGTGCATGGTATTGAGGTGCCCTCTTCCTTAAAGAGCCTACTCATTCCTTCTTTTTGTCCGATTACACCTATTGCCATTGCCCCGTTCCGTCAATTCAACTTTATCTGTACGTCTACGCCTGCGGCTAAATCCAAATTCATTAGTGCATCTACCGTCTTTTCGGTCGAATTGACGATATCCATAATGCGTTTATGGGTTCTAATCTCGTATTGATCGCGAGCATCTTTGTCTACATGAGGCGAGATCAATACCGTGAAGTGTTCTATCTTGGTCGGTAGCGGAATAGGGCCTTTAATGCTTGCACCGGTACGTTTAACGGCTTCGGCAATCTCACTTGCGGATTTATCAAGCAAACGATGGTCAAAGGCTTTTAATCTAATTCTTATTTTGCTGCCCGTTTCTAACATTTGCTTAGCCATTTTCTGATCCTCTGTGTAGTACTTTTTTATTCTATGATTTTAGCTACCACGCCTGCGCCTACCGTGCGACCACCTTCCCTAATCGCAAAACGCAAACCTTCTTCCATCGCAATAGGTCCGATCAAACTCACCACCATCTTTACATTATCACCCGGCATCACCATCTCTACACCAGACTCCAACTCTACCGCGCCAGTCACATCCGTCGTCCGAAAATAAAACTGCGGTCTGTAGCCTTTGAAAAATGGCGTGTGCCGACCGCCTTCCTCTTTTGACAATATATACACCTCAGCTTCAAACTTCTTGTGCGGTGTGATTGACCTCGGCTTGCACAACACCTGACCTCGCTCTACTTCCTCTCGCTTCGTCCCACGCAATAACACACCGACATTGTCTCCAGCACGACCTTCGTCCAACAGCTTTCTGAACATCTCTACGCCCGTGCAGGTCGTCTTGCTGGTGTCTCTTATTCCTACGATCTCTATCTCGTCTCCTACCTTCACTATCCCTCGCTCTATACGACCGGTCACCACCGTGCCACGACCCGATATTGAAAATACATCTTCCACCGGCATCAGATAGTCTCCGTCTATCGCCCGCTCCGGCTCCGGGATATACTGATCCATCTCGGCAATCAACTGCTCTATAGACGACACACCCATCTCCGAGCTGTCCCCTTCCAACGCTTTCAGTGCCGAACCCGTCACTATCGGTATATCGTCTCCCGGAAACTCGTAGTTAGACAACAACTCGCGCACTTCCATCTCGACCAACTCCATCAACTCCTTATCGTCCACCATGTCCGCTTTGTTCAAATACACGACGATATGCGGCACTCCCACTTGGCGCGCCAACAAAATATGCTCTCGGGTCTGTGGCATCGGACCATCGGCTGCACTCACCACCAATATCGCACCATCCATCTGTGCCGCACCGGTTATCATGTTCTTGATATAGTCGGCGTGACCTGGACAATCTACATGCGCATAGTGCCGGGCGTCGGATTCATACTCCACATGGGCTGTTGCTATCGTTATCCCTCGCTCTCGCTCCTCTGGTGCATTGTCTATCTGTTCATACGAGCGATACTCACCAGCTCCTCGCTGATCCGACATCACCTTGGTCATCGCTGCCGTCAGTGTCGTCTTGCCGTGATCTACGTGTCCTATGGTTCCCACATTGACATGCGGTTTCGTTCTTTCAAATTTTTCTTTAGACATGTTATTCCTATGGTTTATTGTTTCTTAATAATATCATCGGCTACGTTGTTCGGCACTTGTGTATACTTCAGAAACTCCATAGTATACGTTGCCCGACCTTGCGTAGCCGAACGTAAATCGGTTGCGTAACCAAACATCTCCTTAAGCGGCACTTCGGCGCGTATCGTCTTACCCAATACACCCTCTTCCATAGCCTCTATGATGCCGCGACGCCTATTCAAATCACCCACGACATCACCCATATAATCCTCTGGGGTTACGACTTCCACTTTCATCATAGGTTCGAGTAGTACTGGTGAGGCGTTGTTAAATCCTTCTCTAAAACAACGCGAGGCTGCGGTCTTAAACGCAATTTCCGACGAATCCACATCGTGATACGAACCGTCGTATAAGGTCACTTTAACATCAACCACCGGATACCCGGCAATCACGCCATTTTGCATCTGCTCTTGAATACCTTTATCAACCGCTGGGATATATTCCTTAGGCACAACACCGCCTACTATTTCATTGACGAAGGTGTAGCCGCTACCCGCCTCAGCCGGCTCTATCTTCAACCAAACATGCCCGTATTGCCCTCGTCCGCCGGTTTGCTTGATATACTTGCCTTCTTGCTGAATCATTTGAAGCGCGGTTTCGCGATATGCAACCTGCGGTTCACCTACGTTTGCATCAACATTAAACTCACGGCGCAAACGATCTACAATGATCTCTAGATGCAACTCACCCATTCCCGAAATAATCGTTTGACCCGACTCCTCGTCGGTCTTGACCTTAAAGGACGGGTCTTCGGTAGATAATTTCTGCAAAGCCAAACCCATTTTTTCTTGGTCTACTTTGGTCTTCGGTTCTACTGCCACTGCGATGACTGGTTCCGGAAAATTCATACTCTCCAGCGCAATCGGGTTATTGCCGTCGCATAGAGTATGACCAGTGACCACACCTTTGAAACCGACACCTGCAGCAATATCTCCTGCCCTCACTTCTTTGATCTCTTCACGAGAATTAGAATGCATTTGCAACAATCTTCCAGCACGTTCTTTTTTGTCGGTTGAAGCATTCATAATACTGTCGCCGGAATTCAACACTCCGGAATAGACACGGAAAAAGGTCAATACGCCGACATACGGGTCGGTGGCAACTTTGAAAGCCAAAGCCGAAAATGGTTCGTCGTCGGATGCTTTACGGCGCGGCGGTTCCTTGCCGTCTTCGCACAAACCGACGATATCGGGCACCTCCGATGGCGACGGCAGATAATAAATCGATGCATCGAGCAGTGCTTGCACACCCTTATTCTTAAATGCGGTTCCACACAATACCGGCACGATCTCGTTGGCGAGGGTACGAATGCGTATACCTTTGCGTATATCGTCCACTTGCAGTTCGCTTTCCAGATATTTCTCCATCAGCTCTTCGCTAGCTTCGCCAGCACTCTCAATTAATTGATGACGCAAGGTTTCACATTGCTCCTTCATATCGTCAGGGATGTCGCTCGCTTGATAGGTGACACCTTTATCTTCGCTGTTCCAGCGTATTGCGGTTTGGGTGATTAAATCTATGACACCTTCAAACTTGTCCTCACTTCCTATCGGGACTTGTAGCGGTATTGCTTTTGCTCCCAGACGATCCTTTATCTGAGATACAACTCTGAAGAAATCGGCACCTGCCCTATCCATCTTGTTGACGAATGCGATGCGCGGAACTTTATAGCGATTGGCTTGCCGCCACACCGTCTCCGATTGTGGCTCGACACCGCCGACCGCACAAAACACCGCAACGGCACCGTCCAATACGCGCAAAGAACGTTCCACCTCTATGGTGAAGTCAACATGACCAGGGGTGTCTATGATGTTGATGCGATGTTCGTCAAACTGCTGGTCCATGCCTTGCCAAAAGCATGTGGTTGCTGCTGAGGTAATGGTGATTCCGCGTTCCTGTTCCTGCTCCATCCAGTCCATAACCGCCGAGCCTTCGTGCACCTCGCCCATTTTGTGCGAGATGCCAGTGTAGAATAAAATTCTTTCGGTTGTCGTCGTCTTGCCGGCATCTATATGTGCCATGATGCCGATGTTGCGATAACGTTGCAAAGGTGTCTTACGAGGCATCTTTTTACCACCTGTAATGTGAAAAGGCTTTGTTCGCTTCTGCCATCTTCATCGTATCTTCACGTTTTTTGACGGCACCACCGCGATTGTCTGCAGCGTCTCGTATCTCTGCCGCGAGCTTGTTGACCATAGAGTCTGCTTTGCGCTTGCTCGCCGCATCTATAATCCAGCGCATCGCTAAGGTTTGCTGCCTTACCGGACGCACTTCTACAGGCACCTGATAGTTTGCTCCGCCTACTCTACGGGATTTAACTTCTACACGAGGCTTGGCGGCATCCAAAGCCTTCTTGAATATATCTAGTGCTTTATCGGGTTTTTTATCGATTTTGTTTAATGCACCATAAACGATGCCTTCGGCAACGGATTTTTTGCCTCGCTGCATCACTAAGTTGATGAACTTGGCTAGGGTCTGGTCGTGGTATTTGGGATCTACTAATATCTCCCTAGGCTGTATTTCACGGCGGCGTGGCATGTCTCTATTCTCCTATTACGCTTTGGCACGTTTGGTTCCATATTTGGAACGACCTTTTTTTCTTCCTTCCACACCTTGAGTATCCAAGCTACCACGAATCGTATGGTAGCGCACTCCCGGCAAATCTTTTACTCGCCCGCCGCGTATTAACACAACTGAGTGCTCTTGCAGGTTGTGCCCTTCACCACCTATATAGGTCGTCACCTCATAGCCGTTTGTCAAGCGAACACGCGCAACCTTGCGCAATGCCGAATTAGGCTTCTTGGGTGTGGTGGTATAAACACGAGTGCAAACGCCACGCTTTTGAGGACATCTCTCCAATGCCACCACATTGCTTTTCGCAACCTTAGGTTTCCTTGGTTTGCGTACTAATTGGTTAATCGTTGTCATGTAATTAAAATACTCCTTTTCAGCAATATACAAGCGTAAATAATCCTACCCGCCTTATCGGCGGAATGAGCCTTTAGGGGAAGGATAAGGAATTATAATAGGAAATGCGCAAATGTGCAAGGAAAAACCCTGATTTTTTTGCCAATCCTGATAAATTTGGGGAGCTTTTGAAAATTAGAACCGCCTGTAGGGGCGGACCATTCCCCTTCTTCGGAGGGGTGGCAGGCGCAGCCTGACGGGGTGGTTTTTTGCACATCCACCATCTTTACATGAACCCCCTGTAGGGGCGGACTCGTATGTCTGCCCTAAAGTACCGCTTTGCACGAACAGAACCGCCTGCGCCACTTGGTTTTGGTTCCCATAAATTGGATGGCTTACGACTTTATTTTTGTAGATACAACGCGTTAGGGCGGATAAATCAAATTGCCGATTGACCTACTGGCTCAATCGGCGGCTCTACTTGCCCCTACCGTTTTCGTAAATTCGATGGCACACAGTGGTTCAATTTGTGCAGAGATGATACTTTTTCAACAGCCCCATATTGTATTAGGCACTTGACTAGTTAAGTGACCAAGATTCGGTAAAATAACTAGTAATGACAACGAAAAATAGACATTTTAGAACAGTATCGTAATAAAGGCTTGAGTATAGATGCGACTTGTAAGCTGCTTGGAGTGAGCCGTAGTGGCTACTACAAATGGGACTGTTGAAAAAGTACCATCATGCATCGTAGAGGGTAATTGTCTAGTGCAGAACCACCACAACCACCCCGTCAGGCTTCGCCTGCCACCCCTCCACAGGAGGGGAATGTACCAATGCAAACACTTTTTCAACAGTCCCAAATGGCGTAGTCAAGTGGCTGACAAGGTTGCTCAGGAGCACTGGGAATGCCTGCTGATTAGGTAGGTGTGGGAAGCCAGTGGCAAGGACTATGGTTCACCGCGCATCTATCAGGAGTTGCGTGCACAAGGTGACGTTACCCCATTATTATTACCAACTACAAAGTTAGTTTTCATACTATTGACTGCGCAAATACACTTAAGGGGGTTGACTTTGCTTTTTAGATGTGTAAGCTACTTAGTTAATTATCCTCAATTTGAATTAAAGAATAACAAGAGGGTATGCTGAATGTTAGAAAACAATTTTGGAAATTTTTAGGAGGTAATATGTTATTTGCTACTAATCGGATGCCTAACGAAGGCGAAAACACAGCAATTGGTAGAAATGTTAGCTTTAATCCACAAAACATTACGGCCAGTCAGCACATGTTTTTTTGTGAACGAAAATCTCAGGATGATTATATAGAAATAGGGAACGATAGTTTTTTCACAAAACTAAGTAAAGACAGAGACTGTAAACAAATCCTACTTTTTATTCATGGATTTAATAATCGTATGGAGGATGGTGCTTTCCAAAAAGCTATAGACCTTCAGAAACTGCTTGATAGAAATGCAGATTTAGGTGAAGATTATGTTCGCGTTATACCATTGATTTGGCCATGTGACGACGATGGTACTTTTGCTAAACTAAATGATTACTACGATGACCGAAGTACTGCCAATATAAGTGCGGAAGCATTTGCTCGAATGCTTGGTAAATTTGATACCTGGCGTCATAAGCAAGACGAAAAGTGTTATAAACGCATTAATGTTTTGGCTCATTCTATGGGAAACCGTGTGTTACGAGAGGCACTCAGATATTGGGCAGGTGGTATTTCCTCGTCAAGGCAAATGCCCCAGCTATTCCGAAATATATTTATGGTAGCCGCGGACGTTGTAAATGAAACATTAGAAAAAAGAGAAAAAGGGCGATATATTCCCCAAGCTGCACGAAATGTTGTGGTTTATTATGCAAACGATGATTATGCAATGCCGGCAAGCAAGATAGCGAATATTGTCCGTTCTGGTCTGTCTCGTCGCTTAGGCATGACAGGACCAGAGGATATGAATAAAGTACCTAAAAATGTCTACGCTGTTGATTGCGATGACTTCAATAATACTTTTGATGATCCCGCAGGCCATACGTATTTTCTAGCTAAGAATGAGGATTTATCTAGACCAAGTCCGATTATTCAACACATAGCAACTGCACTTGAAACCGGGCGAGTGGATCCGCCTGAGCGGAATCATCAACTTTTATTTTCAGAAAATTGATACGGTTCCCCTCTAAAAATACAGCGATGCCATTGGCTAAAAAATAACTGGAGGTTTGAGGGGGAACAGATCAATGGCAGAGAAAGAATCTACTCTTAAGTTTAAGCGACATATTAAAGAACTGTTGGGGGGGTGGACTATATTAAAGCTAAAATGGTTTCTTGAAAAAGCAGAGAGCATAGTAAAAAAAATTCCTCCATTAATTTGGCACTCAATAAAGCTATTGGGCAAAATCATATACCTAGCCTTATTATGGGTATTCCTATTAGTAGCCTATTACTTAATAGCAGTAGCTATATGTCTTGTGTGGACATTCCTTTTAATAATCCACTACTACTTAATAAAAGTACCTGTTCATATCCTTAAAAAGGTAAAGCAAAAAACATATCCGGGAATTAGAAAAATTCTTGATATGCGATATATAAAAATACCAATCCAACACATGAAATATCATCCTGCGACATTAAAAGTATCTAACTATCTAAAGGCACTCGCCAGTGCAGGCAAAGAAAAACTTTCAAGGATAAATCACCTGCGTAAACAATTTATTAAAACGATAAGAGAAGGACTTTTAGGGCTACGTCAACTTATTGCGGAAATACTAGAACAGTTCTGCAAAACAGTGCCTAATGTTCTCATTCAGTTGAAAAAAATCAGGCATATAACAATAAAAGGAATATATATAGTCTACAAGTTGTTAATAATAAAAGTAATAGAAACAATAGGTCGTCCTTTATTTTTATTATTTGTTGTATTAGCACTTTGGGTCATTATTGAAAAAGAACTGGCAATTTTAATAGTATTGTTAATATGGCTATTCATATTATTTTTATTCTTCAAAATATTTGAAAAATTTGTTGATTCGTTCGTTAAATTGCTTACTGCAGTACCAACAACAATTTTACCTTTCGTTGCTCCAATGTCTGGTGACATTGACATAGAGGAAAAAGTTTTAGAACAACTTTCTGCTCAAACAAAAGTTTTATCAGAAATAAAAAACCAGATTCCTCCTACAGGAGAATATGCACTTGCTCTCTCTGAATTAGATAAAAAACTTGATGCTCAAACGGAAATTTTATCAGCCACAAAAGACCGGCCTGTTTCTCTAAAAGATTATGTGCCTGATCTCTCTAGCTTAACTGAACAACTTACTATTCAAACAAAAGTTTTATCAGAAATAAAAAACCAGATTTATTCTACAAAAGAATATGTGTCTGCTCTCCCTGACATAGATGAGCGACTTTCTACTCAAACGAAAATTTTACTAAACCTAGATAAACGACTTTCTACTCAAACAGAAGTTTTACTAGACATAAAAAACCAGATACCTCCTAAAGGAGAATACGCACCTGCTCTCTCTGAATTAGATAAAAAACTTTCTACTCAAACAGAAGTTTTACTAGACATAAAAAACCAGATACCTCCTACAGGAGAATACGCACCTGTTCTCTCTGAATTAGATAAACGACTTTCTACTCAAACAGAAGTTTTACTAGACATAAAAAACCAGATACCTCCTACAGGAGAATACGCACCTGTTCTCTCTGAATTAGATAAACGACTTTCTACTCAAACAGAAGTTTTACTAGACATAAAAAACCAGATACCTCCTAAAGGAGAATACGCACCTGTTCTCTCTGAATTAGATAAACGACTTTCTACTCAAACAGAAGTTTTACTAGACATAAAAAACCAGATACCTCCTAAAGGAGAATACGCACCTGTTCTCTCTGAATTAGATAAACGACTTTCTACTCAAACAGAAGTTTTACTAGACATAAAAAACCAGATACCTCCTAAAGGAGAATATGCACCTGCTCTCTCTGAATTAGATAAAAAACTTTCTACTCAAACAGAAGTTTTACTAGGCATAAAAAACCAGATACCTCCTACAGGAGAATACGCACCTGTTCTCTCTGAATTAGATAAACGACTTTCTACTCAAACAGAAGTTTTACTAGACATAAAAAACCAGATACCTCCTACAGGAGAATACGCGCCTGCTCTCTCTGAATTAGATAAAAAACTTTCTACTCAAACAGAAGTTTTACTAGACATAAAAAACCAGATACCTCCTAAAGGAGAATATGCACCTGCTCTCTCTGAATTAGATAAAAAACTTTCTACTCAAACAGAAGTTTTACTAGACATAAAAACCTATATTCATCTAGAAAATAGGCATGGGCATACGGTAGATAATCATACAATAGGTGAACTAATTCATAGACACAAGCTCCTCATTAGTAAAGGCAGTATATTATTTAAGAATGGTGAAATAAATACTACGACGATAAGTATTTTAGAGGAAAAAGCTATACCTATATGTGGCAACAATTATTTCATGGTAGCAGCCCATAAAATATTTCATAAAGGCATGGCTGTTCCCGGTGAGGATAAACTTAACAAACAAAAACTTCAAGAGTGCAAAAAAAATATTGATAGAGTATTAGAGTGCGTAAAATCATTAAAACTAGATAATATAAACAAGGCTACTTTAGATGCAATTGATACTTGTATGACCCAACCCCCTGACACTATCCCCCAAAATGAACCATCAAAAAGATAAGATTTCCAGTTAAATTAGTAAACAACAGGAGGTTTCAAAATGAAGAAACGTGGGGCTGTTGAAAAATAGAACCGCCGTTTGTTGCAACGGCAACAAACGGCGTAACATTGTGCAGAACTTTAACGTGTGTATGTAGGTCGGACAAACTAAGGCTTGTCCTAAATGGTGGGTACACAAAAAACCACCCTGTCAGGCGAAGCCTGCCACCCCTCCACAGGAGGGGAATACCAGCAGGCTGAGCAGTTGGAGAAAGAGGAACTCATCCGTCGCCAGAACAAGCGGATTCGCGAGCTGGAAAAAGATGTCAAGCTGTTGACCGACGCGACGATTTTTTTTTGCCAACAGAGAAACAAGTGAAGTATCAGTATATAGAACAGCATCGTGATAAGGGCTTGAGTTTAGAGGCACTCTGTAAGCTGCTTGGAGTGAGCCGTAGTGGCTACTACAAATGGCGTAGTCAAATGGCTGACAAGATTGCTCAGGTGCATCAGGAATGCCTGCTGATTAGACAAGTGTGGGAAGCCAGTGGCAAGGCCTATGGTTCACCGCGTATCTATCAGGAGTTGCGTGCACAAGGCATCAAGATTAGCCACAAACGAGTAGCAAAGCTAATGAAAAAGCTCGGTATCGCAGGAGCCGGCAAGAAGCCTCGCAAATGGAAAACAACCACTTCCACAGCAACGCACCCAGTGGCTGAGCGTCTGTTCAAAACTGAGACTAGCCAAGCGCACGATCTGAAACCTAATCAAGTCTGGGCCGGAGATATTACCTATATTCGTCTCACCAATAATAAGTGTTGTTATCTCTCAGTCTTGCTAGATATTGCGACGCGTAAGATTACCGGCTACAGCATCCAAAGTTCACTGCATGCGAGCCTCACCCTTGATACATTAGAGATGGCGATCGCACAGGAAAGACCGCAGCCAGGATTGATTATTCACACCGATAGAGGCACACAATACACGTGCCAGAGCTATCGTGAATTGGTGTCGCAACAGGACTTTAATATGAGCATGTCTCGCAAGGGAAACTGCTATGATAATGCCTTTGTTGAAAGCCTGTTTCGCAGCCTCAAAGTGGAGTTAGTCAACCGTTGCACCTTTAGGTCAATAGAAGAGGCACGGGTAACCATATTTCAGTACATTGTTTGGTACAATAGGAAGCGCATACATTCTGCACTAGGTTATATGTGTCCCGTAGATTATGAAAAATCTATCACAAAGCGGGCATAAAAATATGTCTACTATTTGGGATAAGATCAAACTGACGTTACCCCATTTTTAGAACCACAGAGACTGTCATTTATTTTGTGTAACTTTGTTCTCTTCAATATCAAATCTATCTTCGTACTCAATAGCGAATCGGTTCATCGCCGGTATCCAATCCCGTATTGGCAGCGTCCAATGAGCAGAGGCTTCTTTAATCGCCAAATAGATTATCTTTAATGCCGATTGGTCGCTCGGAAATATCTTCCGATTGCGGATCGATTTTCTAATCACGCTGTTGAGACTCTCTATCGCATTGGTCGTATAGATAATTTTTCTAATCTCCGCCGGGTAATCAAATAACGTAATCAGGTTGTCCCAGTGATTACGCCACGACCGCTCTATACTCGGATATTGCCCCGACCACTGACCGCCAAACTCATCTAACGCATGCTCGGCAGCCTGTGCCGTCGGGCTATTATATATCTTCTTTAAGTCTGCCGACACGGCCTTTTTATCTTTAGTCGCTACATAGCGCAGTGAGTTTCTCATCATGTGTACTATACACAGCTGTACTTTGGTCTTCGGATAGACCGTCGCAATCGCTTCTGCGAACCCTTTGAGACCATCTACGCAACAGATAAAAATATCTTTCACACCGCGATTTTGTAGCTCAGTTAATATCGCTAACCAGAACTTAGCACTTTCGGTCTCTGAAACCCAAAGCCCAAGTAAGTGCTTATGTCCAGCGCAATCTATACCCAGTGCAATATACACCGACTTGTTAATGACGCGCCCTTGCTCTCGTACTTTGACAACGATGCAATCCAGATACATCACCGCATAGACGCTTTCTAATGGCCGGCTCTGCCAAACACGCACCTCGTCTATCACCGCATCAGTGACATTAGAGATGACCTCAGTAGAAATCTCCGCACCATGATAGAGTTGTTTGAGGGTCTGTTGTATCTGTCGCACCGTCATCCCTTTCGCATACAGGGTCAATATGGTATTCTCAAATCCCTCTAAACGGGTTTTTCCCTTCGGCACAATCTGTGGTTCAAACGACGCATCCCGATCTCAGGGGGTCTGTATTATCAAATCCCCATATTCGGTCTTTAGGGTCTTGGCACTATGCCCATTGCGGGTGTTCTTTCTGCGTTGCACTGCCTTCTCGTTTTTCTTGTAGCCGAGATGACTATCTAGCTCGGCATTGAGAATGCCTTCCATCATCGATTTAACCAACTGACCGAGCACATCGCTCATCTCCTGTTGGGTCTTTATATTGCGGGATAACTCTTTCCCGATGCTTTCTATATTTTTCATAAGTTCTCCTTTATTAGTTAAGTGTTGCCACTTAGTTTATCTTAATTCAAACTTACACAATTTAGATTACAGGCTCATTTGGCACTGTTTAATGACGTATTATTTGAATATCTTGGGCGGTATAACTTCAGAAGGCCGCACCAAAGCCTAGACTATAAAACACCGGTAAAACAGCTTGCTTCTTTTTGCCCCTATTTGTCTAATATGTCATGGCATCGTACAGCATCGTACAGTATTCTAGTTTTGTGATAGACTGAGAGTTCTACGATAAACAATAGAGGAAGTAAATAGAAATGACTGAGATCGCGTTATATGACACATTAAGAAAGATACCAGAGGTATCCGATCAAGAAGCAAAGGAAGCCGTTGCGGATATTGCGAATTCAAGGGAAGTAGCTACGAAGGCTGATATAGCGGAGCTAAAGGCGGAAACGAAGGCTGATATAGCGGAGCTAAAGGCAGAAACGAAGGCTGATATAACAGAACTAAAGGCAGACAACAGGGCTATGAAGCGGATGTTAGGTTCATTACTAGTAATAAATGTTGCCATTATTGTGTCGGTAGTTAGCTTATTGGTTAGGTTTGCATAGAGCGATTATCTTGCTCATCGTATCTTAAAATCATTGGTCAATAACCTGATTAATATGTGGGTTTACCGCCAAATTTACCATAACTGGTAGGGGCAGAATAAAGCCGCCGATTGAGTTGTAGGGGTGGATTTGCATATCCGCCCGCACGTCAATTGACATTTCCATTATCCGCCTGAGCGCGTCATGCTTGCACAACCTCAACCACCAAGTGCCACCCAATTCACACAAACCACTCGTCTAACCACCTCGCACCCCCATTCCCCTCCTGTGGAGGGGTGGTCTATGCATTTTGTAATGTATGCTTTTAGCAATCATGTTGAGGTTCTGCACAATGTCACGCCGATTGATCTACTGGTTCAATCGGCGGTTCTATCTGACGGAGTGGTGTTTTGCACACCCACCATTTGACCTACTAGCTCAAGGTTCTATTCCACCCTACCGTCTTCATAAATTTTATGGCGCATAGTGGATATTGCATTTTGCAATAACAGCCCTGACTTTCATGGACTGGAATTACAGGCTTTGTAGGTGGAATAATAGCTAGCTTGGGAGTGGCATTATTTGGTAGCATGGATAGCTCTACTCTAGTTTTCTCTTTAATACTATTTAGCCTATCAAGCACTTCTTGGAGTTCTGTAAGGCTAGCTAAAAGTGCAGCTTGGTAGTTATTGAGATAGAGTATTATTGGGAGTTCCATCTCCAGCTTGCGTATCTTCTGGCTTATCAAGAAGCTTAAAACTAGCTCCCATTTCTACAAATCCATTATACCAACTTCCATCATCACCTAAAAATGAAGACTCCACATATTGCACGAGAGAAGTATTGACTAGGCTACATCTTTTTGCTGGATTTGAAAGGCAAGGCTCATCCCCTGCTGGATCAAAAACCATCCCTTCACTAGCTGGAAGGTTATACTCGGTGGCTATTCTGTCAAATAGAACTTTTGTATCTCTAAAAATGCATTCGTCTTCAGAAATATGCTCGAGAATACTAGGATCCGCAGGATCTATTGTTTTTCTATTTTCTATTTGAGAGAGGCGGATATTACGAAGCTCTTCTACTCCTTTCTTAGTACAAATAATAAATCCACCTTTTCCACTGGTGTAAAGTGTATTTGTATCGTTATACCTATCACTTTGATTATCTTGAGCAGACGCATCTCCTTGCTCAGCTGCTTTCTGATCCTGCTTAGATTCCTCTTCCTGGTCTTGCTCTACTCCTTCCTCATAGTTATACCTCTCTCTTTGATTGTATTGATATTGGGAGGTAGTGCTACAACCACCTATCGCTACGACTAGGGTAAAAATAATAATAATCAAAGACAGCCTGACAACTTTGTTTGTTTGAGATCCTTCCTTCAATATGTTCCATAATCTCTCCGACCCCAAACGCGCATCAGTATACGCTCTGTGCACCAAACCACTCAAGCGGACGACATCTGCCACACTGCAGGTGCGTTTGATATTTTCCCAGTGGAGGTTTTCGCTCCAGTCTTTTTGTATATCGGCCATCATGTTTTCTCTGTTCATTTTTTCCTCCATTAAATATATGAATTTAGCAACCATTAGTGTCAGGCTTCGCCTGACGGGGTGGTTTTCAATCGCTTGCGCCACTTAATTATGGTTTTTCAGGCCAAATGGTTTATACTATCAGACATTCAGCGTAGCATTGCACGCTTATTACGAACCACAATCAACAACGGGAATTAAAACCCAGGGAGGCATTGATGCAGAGAAAAAAGATTACTTTTGGCATATTTATAATAATTTGGTTTATATTATCGTTAGTATACCTATTTGATAGGATTTCAGATGATATTGTAATTTCCTTCCATATCTCAGCTAGTTTTATAGTTTCTTCTTTGCTTTTTGTTTTTTTGTTATATAGAACTAATGTTATCAAATGGATCCTAGAATATCGAAAAATCTTTTTAATTTTGGCAGGTATTTTAGGAATGGTATTAGCGTCTGGTGTGTATAATCTTTTTTTTGATAAACTCTTTTCCGACAATTCTGTCCTGCACAGTAGCCTAACTATTCTAGCTCTAGGTCTACCCACTTTTTTTATACTTTGGTTATTTAGAACCCACGATGTTCAGAGACAAATAGATAAAACCAAAGAAAATACGAATAATAGTACTCTGTTTGAATGTACGCGAATGTTGACAGAAGCAACACAGGAAGGAGAAGACAAGCAAAAAAGATATTTATTGGCAAAAATAGCACTTGAACAACTCGCATATCTAAAAAGAGACCCCGACCTTGACAAGGAAAGAGAGGAAAGAATAGACCTTATTACTCAGAAAATAGACTTAGATAGGATACATTTAAAAGGTGCTCGCTTAAGTGGTTTGAATTTATCTGGAGCCAGATTGGTACAAGCTGATTTGAATAATGCCTATTTGAACGGAGTTAAATTGACTAATGCTTTTTTAAGTGGAACTAACTTAAATGATGCTGATTTGAGTGATGCTGATTTGAGAGGAGCCGACTTGAGAGAATCTATTGATAATGAAAAAACTAAATGGAAGGGTGCTATTTATAGTACCAAAACTAAATTTTACAAAACCCGGCTTGATGATAGCAAGGCAAGTCGTGACGAAGCGGGTATGATTTACAAACCCGACGAACAAGAATAGAAATTTTGCTTGCCGATGTGTGTAATGCTCATTATCAAATTGGAAAAAGGGTAGAACTTTGCTTCCCAGAAAGAAATCAAAGCGAGAAATAAAGGCTTATTCCACACGATAAAGAGGAGAGAAAAAACAATTCACGAGTAGGTTTGGTAAATCCTCAGAACGATCCGAATACGGACAATTATAGAAGCGGTGAGAAAAACCAACGGCAACAATAAGCAAGGCAGTTTGTTTGACAATGACGCAGATATACCGCTTCGGCAGGCAATAGAGTTTTAAGCATGCCTGTAATTGGAGCAGTCGTCTGATCGCCAATGATTCCTCACTAATAATTAATTCGTTGGGAACTATATAGGTAACTTGACAAACTAATGGCTATTTCATTTCCTCAATCATAGGCTTGCTGTTTTCCACCTATGCGCATTATAAACTTTTTCTCTAATTGTGCTTTATGGCTCACGTAGTTTGATTATTAAAAAGGTATTATTTATTATAATATATGGATAGTTTGTAAAGTTTCGTTATTGTGTAATTGTGGTTTTGTCAAGTTAACTATATAATCCCCAATTCGTTGCTACAAAAGGAAAATATGGTAGAGAAGGTGCAATGTATCTATATGGACCTGCCTTATGAGGTCAGATACAGTGGCAACTTTCAGCCGTTTATCAAAAAAAGCAAGGTTACAGATGGCAAAAATGAAGATTTAACCACTGAACCAGAGGTGATAAAAGTATTTTCCTCCTGTAGGGGAGTGCAGGCTAGCCTGATGAGGCAGTTTACAACTGCTTGCACCACCTGATTTGAATAATGCCAGATACATATTGGACTCTTTAGAACCTAATCTTCCCGCTAGAAAAAGTACTTTTTCTAGCGGGAAAATCCTCAAAAAATCAAGCTAGACAACATGAAATATCAACACCTCGGCTATCGCATTAAAGGATTTTATAAAATAGCCTCTTTTTCTAATAAGTGGGAGGCTATGATGGCTACTGATGCTAAACAAAAACTTGAGGCTTTAGAACTCTGCGAAAAACACGGTTTAATTGCGACACTAGACTTTTATAAGGTGAGCCGTGCGACCCTATATCTGTGGAGAAAGCACTTTAATGAGTGCGGCGTGTCGGCTTTGCAGGATGCAAGTAGAGCACCTCACCAGCGTCGCCGTCGTAATTGGTCTACTCGCATCACTGACGAGATTAGGCGACTGCGACACAGCTATCCCAATATGGGTGCACCGAAGATTTATTACTTCTTAAAGCCGTGGTGTGAGCAACGAGGACTGCAATGTCCGAAACCTCGCATTATTGCAAGATTGATTGCTGATGCACCTGATAACATGCGCTGCTCACCGCCGACCATCTCTGGCAAAACACGCAAAAGCAAGGCTGCTACACCACGCGCTCGTATCGCCAAAGGTGCTAAAGCCGAATTCCCCGGACACTGCATGGCTATGGACACCATCCATTATTTCGTTAATCAAACCCGCTATTATCTGTTTACTGCGATCGATCACTACAGCCGTTTCGCTATGGCTATCACATGCCGACGCGCCAGCAGTAAAAATGCTGCGGCACTCGCAAAGTTAGTGCATACGGTATTCCCCGGCAACATCTCTCAAGTACTGACTGATAACGGCAGCGAGTTTCAGGGAGACTTTGATGCGTATCTACAACAACACAACATTAAACACTGCTATACTTATCCTCGTTGCCCGAAAATGAATGCCATAGACGAAAGATTTAACCGCACTATTCAAGAGGAGTTTGTGGCACATAATGTGGATATTTTGGAGGAAGATTTAGTGCTTTTTAATGACGTATTATTTGAATATCTTGGGCGGTATAACTTCAGAAGACCGCACTGGGGCTTAGGCTATAAAACACCGGTAAAACAGCTTGCTTCTTTTTGCCCTTATTTGTCTAATATGTCATGGCATCGTACACTATTCACATCAAATATCGTATTCTCACTGCATTGTTATTGTTATCCATGAGGAGAAAAAGGAAATTATGTTTAACTATTTATTTTCAATAAACTTTTTAAAAAGCGCTTTACTAGCTCTTTCTCTTCTACTCTTCTCTCTTAGTGCTATAGCAGAGCATAAAAACACAAGATATAAATACCCAATTGAAAGTGGTGATGGATTTATTATTTGCACCAAAGAAGGAATAGAAAAGCTTCATAGGATTCGGCACTCTCAAGTAGAAAATAAAAAAGTAATATACACCGGAACTCCTAGGGTTCTTGAACTCGTTTCTAATGAAGAAGGGTGCTATTTTGAAAATACAGAGGTCATATTTCATAAAATAGCAGAAGAATATACCTTACCAATTAGAGAAAGACTAATTTCTCATGAAAATGGAGAAGAGAATTGCCCTTGGAATGCACTAGAAAGATGTAGCCTCATTACTGCTCCTGCAGCAACGTATGTCGAAGCTGAATTTTTAGGTGAGGATGGGATCTGGCGTGGAGGCGCATTTATAGAAATGGGAGGAAGTTTTAAACTTCTTGATAAGCCAGAAGAACTGCAAGCAGGAGAAGAAGATAGAAGCCCAGACACCTTACTCAAAGCACCTGCTGAATAATGCCAGATACACATGGGACTGTTGAAAAAGTACCGCCATGCACCCGTAGAGGGTAATTGTCTAGTGCAGAACCACCACAACCACCCCGTCAGGCTTCGCCTGCCACCCCTCCAAAGGAGGGGAATGTACTAATGCAGACACTTTTTCAACAACCCCACATCTCCTCTATTTTTGTCTTGCCACTTCTAGGCACTTTCATTTTGAATATGTCTAAAAATGTAGTTTCCAACGCCTCCTTGAAACCAAACCAGTCAATTTCGGCAGATATATCCGTAAACTGGTTCCGCTTGTTCATCCATACCAAGCGACTTTGCAAACGCAGATAGCTCAAGGTCACCCCAGCGACGACCAATGATGACTTTGGGTAGTTGCAGGGTAACCCAGTGTCAGTATGTGATATGCTGCACATATATATATGAGTAAATGGAAATGTCAGAAATCGCACTATACAATGCACTTACTAAATTAGGACTCAATCATGACGAGGCAAAAGAAGCCGTAGCCGATGTTGTGAGTTCAAAGGACATAGCAACTAAGACAGATATCATAGAACTAAAAGCGGAAACGAAAGCCGATATCAAAGATATGGCAACCAAGGCCGATATAGCAGAGCTAAAGGTGGAGGTAAAGACGGAAATAGCGGAAGTAAAGGCCGACATACGAGAGATACGAACTGAGTTGAAGTACTTACGTTGGCTGATTGTAATTGTTGTTAGCCTTGCCGTCGGAATGATTAAATACCTCTAAAATAGTCTCAGAACTTCGGCGATCGTGATTTTACATAAACATGCCTATCGTAAAAACTGACTTTAAGATGAGTACTAAATTGAGGGGAAAGGTCAATCTGGACACCTTTCACGTTCCATATGTTTCAATATTTCTTTGATCTTTATTCCACACTCTCCAAATTGGAATTTATTAAATTCATCCTCACTGCGTAAAACCTTAAGATTATCAAGTATTTTATGGGTTGTTGCCATGACACTCTTTTTACTGCCACATACGGAGTGTGCTTCTTTCTCTAAAATTTTTGCTTTGGCAGTATTTATCTCACCACCTGTGAATAAGGCATGGTAAAGACAGGGATTATTATTATAAATAAATTTCTCATGTCTGTGAATTAGTTCGTCTATATTATGCTCATGTAGGTTTAGTAAAATTTCTGTCCCCGTAGTAAGACGCTCATCTAGGTTTAGTAGCACTTTTGTTTGTGTAGAAAGGTGTTTATCTACGCTTAGTAAAATGCCTGTCTGCGTAGAGAGGTGCCTATCTACGCTGAGTAAAATTCCCGTCTGCGTAGAAAGACGCTCATCTACGCTGAGTAAAATTCCCGTCTGCGTAGAAAGACTCTCATCTACGCTGAGTAAAATTCCCGTCTGCGTAGAAAGACTCTCATCCACGCTGAGTAAAATTCCTGTCTGTGTAGAAAGATGCTTATCCATGCTGAGTAAAATTCCTGTCTGTGTAGAAAGATGCTTATCTACGTCTCGTAAAGTTTCTGTTTGCGCAGAAAGTTGTTCATCTACGCTGAGTAAAATTCCTGTTTGTGTAGAAAGATGCTTATCCATGCTGAGTAAAATTCCTGTTTGTGTAGAAAGATGCTTATCTACGTCTCGTAAAGTTTCTGTTTGCGCAGAAAGTTGTTCATCCACGCTGAGTAAAATTCCTGTTTGTGTAGAAAGATGCTTATCTACGTCTCGTAAAGTTTCTGTTTGCGCAGAAAGTTGTTCATCCACGCTGAGTAAAATTCCTGTTTGTGTAGAAAGACGTTCATCTACGCTGAGTAAAATTTCTGTCTGCGTAGACAGGCGATCATCTACGCTGAGTAAAATTCCCGTCTGCGTAGAAAGGTGCCTATCTAGGTCGCGTAAAACTCCTTCTTGCGTAGAAGAGTGTTCCTTTAGGTCGCGTAAAATTCCTGTTTGTGTAGAGAGTTGCTTATCTAGGTTTAATGAAATTTCTAGTAGAGTAGAAAGATGCCTATTTATGTTTAGTAGAACTTCTGTTTGCGTAGAAAGATGTTCATCTAAGTTTAGTGAAATTCCGGTATTTTTTTGAGTCTGTTCCGGTAGGTCGTCACTTGGAGTCGATACTATGCACTCTTGTTCGCATTTTACTGATTCCTCTCCCGAATTGCTAACTATACCAACATCATTATTCATTGAAAAACCACAAGAAACAAAAATGCATAAGCCCCAAGTTCCGGCTGCTGTTGATAGTAAATAAGGGGAACCTGATGTTACAAGTTTTGAGATTTCTAGTTTGAGGATTGACTCTATAGGATATTGAATAATTTCCCTTATTAAATTATTGGGATTTATTTTTACTTTAGCACTAGGAGCTGATTTAACTTTGTATATACCAAAATATGAGAAGACTATCCATAACAGCCACAATATTATCTCCCATGTTACTCTGTCTATATAAAATAAAAAGAATGGGTATGCTATTAGTGCAGCAATGATTAGAAATGCAAACACACCTATTGTTGTGATCCATCCTAGGAGTTTTTTTATTAACTGTGTGCATTTCCTCCATGTTTTTCGTGCCACTCTTTTTATCACCCGCCATGTTTTTCGTACTGCCTTTTGTATTGCCCGCCATGTTTTTCGCGCCACTCTTTTTATCACCCGCCATGTTTTTCGTACTGCCCTTTTTATTGCCTGCCATGTTTTTCTGAACCAAATACCTATGTTGACTATTATGTTACAGAGTCTTTTTAGTATCTTCATAAGAATTTGACATAGCGATGAAAACCCCTCTTCTATTGTTTTGATAAGCTCTCGGCCTGCTTCTGATAGCCATCCTTTTAACATTTGCATAAATCACTCAAGTTTTAGTAGCTGATTTATTTTTAGAAATTTTTCTTTGCTTACACCAGCGAATGCCCTCAGGTAGTGAGATACTTTTAAGGTTATAGGATGATACTTGATGTATCGATTTAGTGCTTTTATATATTTATTATCAAGAATTTTTCTAATTCTCGGATATGTTTTTTGCTTTACTGCTTTAAGGAGGTTTTTAAGAATCATTCTAGTTTTAATTAAGTCCATTGCTCTAACTTAGCATATTCTTTTTTTATTGTTTTAATATACTGCTTGGCTCTGATAGTATATTTTTTTGTTGCCATTAATCTGTTTCTCCTTATAACTTGAATGATTTTTTAGCGAACCTTAACTTTATTTCAATTAAGCTGAAGTTTGATTTACAACGTCTGCGGCGACCATAAATATATTTCGGAATAGCTGAGACATTTGTTTTGAGGGGGAGAATTGTTTCCTCAGTATTTGAATGCGCCCTGCAATATTTGGTTACCCATAGAATGGGTCAGTATTAGGTATCCGATTAGTAGCAGATAGTATGCTACTATCTCTATTCAAAAATTTCTTAAGTTGTTTTTTAACATTAAGCATTTTCTACTCCTCCGCTAAAATCTCCAGAGTTGTGTTTTCCAACATTTAGCATATCCCCTTTTTATTCTTTAATTAAATTTAGGATAATTAACTCAATATCCTATGCTTTTAGAAAGAAAAGTCAATGTACGATGCCATGACATATTGGACAACTCGTCTATCGCATTCATTTTAGGACAACGAGGATAAGTATAGCAGTGTTTAATATGTTGTTGCTGTAGAGAAGCATCAAAGTCTCCCTGAAACTCGCTGCCGTTATCGATCAATACTTGAGAGAGGTTGCCAGGGAATACCGTATGCACCAATTTTACAAATGCTGTAGCATTTTTACTGCTGGCGCGTCGGCAGGTGATGGCAACAGCGAAACGGCTGTAGCGATCAATCGCAGTGAACAGATAATAGCGGGTTTGATTAACGAAATAATGGATGGTATCCATGGCTACGCAGTCTCCGGAAAATTGAGCTTTAGCACCTTTTAGCCTATCAAGGGCTTCTTGGAGTTCTGTAAGGCTAGCTAAAAGTGCAGCTTGGTAGTTATTGAGATAGAGTATTATCAAGAGTTCTATCTTCTCCAGCTTGCGTATCTTCTTGCCTATCAAGAAGCTCAAAATCATATCCCATTTCTATAAATAATGGACTATACCATTTACCATCTGCACCTAGAGCCTCAGCTTCGACATACGTTGCTGGAGGAGCAATAACTAGTTTGCATCTTTCTAGTGCATTCCAAGGGCAGTTCTCCTCTCCATCTTCATCGGAAACTAGTCTTTCTCTAGCTTCTATGACATATTCTTCTGCTATTTTATGAAATATGACCTCTGTATTTCTAAAATAGCACCCTTCTTCATTAGAAACGAGTTCAAGAACCCTAGGAACTCCGGTGTACATTACTTCTCTCTTTTCTATTTGAGAGAGCCTTTTCTTATAAAGCTTTTCTACTCCTTCTTTGGTGCAAATAATAAATCCACCGTCTTTACTTATATACCTTGTGTTTTTGTAAACCGCTATATCTTTTTTTTGAGCCGCTGCATCTCCTTGCTCAGCTGCTTTCTGATCCTGCTTAACCTCCTCTTCCTGGTCTTGCTCTACTCCTTCCTCATAATTATACTCCTCTCTTTCATTGTATTGATATTGAGAAGCAGTGCTACAACCACCTATCGCTACGACCAGAGTCAAAATAATGGTAATCAAAGACAGCCTGACAACTCCGTTTGTTTTGGATCCTTCCTTTGATAAGTTCCATAATTTCTCCAACCCCAAACGCGCATCAGCATACGCTTGATGTAGCGAACCACTCAAGCGGACGACATCTGCCACACTGCAGGTGCGTTTGATGTTTTCCCAGTGAGGGTTCTCGTTCCAGTCTTTTTGTATATTGGCCATCATGTTTTCTCTGTTCATTTTTCCTCCATTAAGCATATGAATTTAGCAATCACTATTCGCTTGAGATCACCGTACTTTTATGGTCTATTCGGCTACTCTAACACTCTAAAATTGCATTTCTCAAAATCTTGCCCAGCTTATAGGTTTTGGCAACCCGAAAGCTATTAATTTCCACACATAATAACAGCATAAGACCGCACCTTCAAGGTGTCAAACCCATCAGAATCACAACGTAACCTATACCAGTAGGGGCAGACTATTCCCCTCCTGTGGAGGGGTGGCAGGCGAAGCCTGACAGGGTGGTTTTTTGCGTACCCACCATCTTTACATGAACCCCCTGTAGGGGCAGACTTATTAAATTGCCGATTAACCTACTGGCTCAAACGTAACCGCTTGCGCCATTAAACTTATGGTAACCAACTGTAGGGGAGGGCTAACATCGGGCTGTTGAAAAAGTGTCTGCATTAGTACATTCCCCTCCTGTGGAGGGGTGGCAGGCGAAGCCTGACGGGGTGGTTGTTAAGGTTCTGAACAATGTTACGCCGATTAACCTACTGGTTCAATCGGCGATTCTACTTGTGCAAGCGCATCGCGTTTCGGGAGGGCATGTTAGCCCTCCCCTACGGCTCAAGAATGCTTTCTCAACAGCCCCATATTTCACTTTGGGTTGACAAGCATCGTACAATAAATTGACTATTCACATCAAATATCGTATTCTCACTACATTGCTATTGTTATCCATTAGGAGAAAAAGGAAATTATGTTTAACTATTTATTTTCACTAGATTTTTTTAGAATTGCTCTGTGCGGCTTCTCTCTTTTACTACTCCTCTTCTCTTCTAATGCCTCGGCTAGGGACTGGTATACAAATACAAGGTACAAAAATATAGCAGAAGATGGTGGATTTATTATTTGCACTAAATCAGGAATAGAAAAGCTTTATAAGAAAAGGCTCTCTCAAGTAGAAGCTAGAGAGACAATAACTACTCAAAGCCCTAAGGTTCTTGAGCTAGTTTCTAATGAAGAAGGGTGCTATTTTGAAAATACAGAGGTCGTATTTCTTAAAATAGCAGAAGAATATGCCTTAGAAGCTACAGAAGGATTTGTTTCCGATGAAGATGGAGACGAGCCTTGTCCTTCAAATCCATTAAAAAACTGTAGAGAGGTTAATGCTCCTCCAGCAACGTATGTCGAAGCTGAATTTTTATCTAAGGATGGGAATTGGCGTGGGCCAGTATTCATAGAAATGGGAGGAAGTTTTAAACTTCTTGATAAGCCAAGAGATGATGAAAAAGAGTAGAAAAAGATAAAGCCCCAGACGCTCTTTCTCAAAGTACCTACCAAGGTACATTCTCAGCTCGTCTTACAAAAGAGTTCCAAAAAGTGCTTGATAAGCTAAATGGTCTACTTGGTTATTCTAAAATTGCATTTCTCAAAATCTTGCCCAGCTTATCAGTTTAGGCGTGGCTAGCTAACACATAGAACCGCCGATTATCGCCGAGTGGCACCGCCGATTGAGTTTATCCAGACCCTTGACAACCACCCCGTCAGATAGAACCGTCGTTTGTTGCAATAGCAACAAACGGCGTGACATCGTGCAGAACTTTAACATGATTGTTAAACACATGCATTACAAAATGCATACGCCTGCCACCCCTCCAAAGGAGGGGAATAGTCCCGCCCCTACCATTTGCGTAAATTTGAGGGCGCAAGCGGTTACATTTGGGCAATGTCGGTACTTTTTCAACAGCCTCATGTTTAAGTTATTTGACACCAATGCGTCGTACTGGACCATCAAAAGTCGGCACTGAAAACACAAAATCATCTTTCGGGTATGTCAGTGCCTGTTCCTCAAGTATTCCAATTGCGATTTCCTCACCCATGCGCAGGCTATCGTAGTAATCTGAGAAGAAGTGCACTCCTGCCATATTACGACCTATAGAAATGTTTGCCGCGAGTTTGTTTAATTCGCCCTCAAGAGTAAGAGGTTCTGTTTCCTGTAAGTTAGGTATAAGGCGATTACCATTGGGTGCAGGAGCATATGCTATTGGTATATCTCCTGGTCCCTTGCGCTTAAAAATCCCATTTACTTTTCCATCATTTACAAAAGTAGCACTAGTGTCGAAAAACGCTTTCAGAATAGTTACACAGGCTCCTGCAACAACGGCATGACCAGCCCCGTAAGCAGGATGCATGGGTGAACCTTCCGGGAAAGCCATGGGTAGGAGTATAGAGGAAGGCAATTTATCTTTTTTGTCTTGATCGATTTCCTCAATATGAGGTGATAATTCCTTTCTAATAAATTGGCGTATAGCTTTGCGTATTACTTCATAAATACCATTAGCCTTTTGCTCATTAGCTTTTTTATCCTTACAACAATTGCCAATATTAATGTTGATGTTAACGCCGATAAAACCCTTTATTAGATCACCAACAACTTCAAGGATATCCCCTGGATCAGATAGATATTCCCCAATATTTTCGTTAATAACCCCAATAATAGATTGTATCGGCTCTCGGATATTCTCAATGATTCGGCTGCAAATGGTATCATTAGAGTCATGCTCTTCATCTATAACAGAATCAACAACACCTTTAATAGCTTCTAGTTCTTCCTTATATAATTCTTCAAAGGACAATATACCAAGCCTATTTTTCTCTTTAATGTCTTCGGTTAAGGGCAATATACCAGGCTCATTTTTCTTTTTAATGTCTTCGGTTGTTGCATTAAGCTCGGAAAGCATGTTTTTAAGTAACTCCCCAGCACGAGAATGGTTATCAGAAATCTGTTCTTGTGCTTGAAGGCGCGCCGCCAAAGCCTCAGGACGAAGTCTTAAATGATTATTGAATTTTTGATAGCGCACCGCTTTCAACGCACGTGTCGCAACTTCTGTCACCAAAGTTAGAATATGCGGACCTCCAAACAATGCAAAACCATTCGCATTCCTTGGGATAGATCTACCAAAATGCTCATAGTTAGAGCTGCCAGACAATGCCCCAAAATCAGGGTCAAACGGTGCTTGCATCTCCAGCAAAATGAGACAGGCATTTAGATATGCTTGATATAGAGCATCAAAATGCACATAGGCTGTTAAATCACGGGGAGTTGCAATAAACCTTGCTCCACCTAAAATAAATTTTTGATCTTCTGATGTGTCCTCCCCATTTTGAACACACAACCACTCATCCCAGATCGTCATGAAATCTACTTCTGCCGCCTTAGCAACTTTTTGGTCGATTTGCTGAGCACCGTATACGATTTTCCCATCACCAGGTGCAATACCAGGGAAACGAGGGCTTTGTGTTCCTATTAGCAAGAACTGTGAAAGATAAGGACCTACTTCAACACCAGGAGACGAACCGCGAAAAGCGGTTTGCAGCGTTATTTCACCCTCGTCATCAATACGAGGACGACTCAGATCGCTTTTATGCTTTCCGTATAGTGCGTTAAGACGCTCAATATAAGGAATTAACTTTTGCTTAGCGTCATTTAACTTTTGCTTTTCAGAATCATCAAGGTCATCATCGTCAATAGAATTGTCTGTGAAAACTGCAAAAGGCACATCGCGCACAAGTGCCAACTCGTAGACTTCTGCCATCTCAAAAGTCAGTTCTTTTGAACCCAACTCAGGTGCCGGCGGCATGGTGACAGCTTGTGCGTCCGGACCCTCAAGATCAAACACAAAACCTGCAGTCGGAGCTTCCCATTGCCTTCTCTTAGCAACAGGCGGAACAGGCACGTTTTCAGTAAACGCATCAATAAAACCTTCGTTAATCGCTTTGCGAAATGCCTCAAAGTGAGCAGGGTCTTTTACCAGCCCAGTCTCTTCATCGTGTTCCAACCCTTTTGTGAAACTCATCGGGTAGTGTTCATCCGCATAACGCTGTTCGTCGCCGTTAGCCCGATGGATAGGGTGAACACGACTGCGCGCAAGTTCTGCAGCTTCTTCGCGAATACGATAACTTTCTTGTCTACGATCTTTAGCCATTCTAATCCTCCTGTGTCTTTAAGAATACTTTGTAGCGGTATAAGCTACCCTAAATAGAAACCAATGTCAATAAATTTGGCGTTCTCTGTAAGCGCAAAGTTGAAATGGGGGGCTATTCATTGATAGGATGACAGCTTAGATTGAGCATCCGCATGTCCTTGCGCAGCTGCTTTTCTAAACCATTCAATCGCCTGCCAATCATCTTGTGCCACGCCTCTACCTTCTCTATACATCACCCCAAGGTTGTATTGAGCTTGTGCAAGTCCTTGCTCAGCTGCTTTTCTATACCATTCAACCGCCTGCCGATCATCTTCTGCCACGCCTCTGCCTTCACCATACATCCACCCAAGGTTGCTTTGAGCATATGCATTTTCTTGCTCAGCTGCTTTTCTATACCATTCAACCGCCTGCCAATCATCTTGTGCCACGCCTCTACCTTCTTGATACATCCACCCAAGGTTGCTTTGAGCAGACGCATCTCCTTGCTCAGCTGCTTTTCTATACCATTCAACCGCCTGCCAATCATCTTGTGCCACGCCTCTGCCTTCTTGATACATCCACCCAAGGCTGCTTTGAGCAGGTGCATGTCCTTGCTCAGCTGCTTTTCTATACCATTCAACCGCCTGCCAATCATCTTGTGCCACGCCTCTGCCTTCTTGATACATCATCCCAAGCCAGCCTTGGGCATATGCCTCTCCTTGCTCAGCTGCTTTTCTAAACCATTCAACCGCCTGCCGATCATCTTGTACCACGCCTCTGCCTTCTTGATACATCGCCCCAAGGTTGTTTTGAGCACGCACATCTCCTTGCTCAGCTGCTTTTCTATACCATTCAACCGCTTGCTCATCACCTTGTTCCACGCCTCTGCCTTTGTAATACATCAGCCCAAGGTTGAATTGAGCAGATGCATCTCCTTGCTCAGCTGCTTTTCTAAACCATTCAATCGCCTGCTGATCATCTTGTGCCACGCCTCTGCCTTCTTTATACATCTCCCCAAGGTTGTCTTGAGCAAATGCATGTCCTTGCTCAGCTGCTTTTCTATACCATTCAACCGCCTGCCAATCATCTTCTGCCACGCCTCTGCCTTCGTCATACATCCACCCAAGGTTGTTTTGAGCAGACGCATATCCTTGCTCAGCTGCTTTTCTAAACCATTCAACCGCCTGCTGATCATCTTGTGCCACGCCCCTGCCATAGTAATACATCTCCCCAAGTTCGGTTTGAGCAGCCGCATCTCCTTGCTCAGCTGCTTTTCTAAACCATTCAACCGCCTGCTGATCATCTTGTGCCACGCCTTCACCTTCGGCATACATCTCCCCGAGTCTGTATTGAGCAGACGCATCTCCTTGCTCAGCTGCTTTCTGATACTGCTTAAATTCCTCTTCCTGGTCTTCTTGCTCTACGCCTTCCTCATCGTTATACCTATCACTTTGATTGTCTTGATATTGAGGGATAGTTCCTTTCTGAGCATAGCAACCACCTATCGCTACGACCAAAGTCAAAATAATGGTAATCAAAGACAGCCTGAAAACTTCGTTTGTTTTAGATCCTTCCTTTAATAAGTTCCATAATTTCTCCAACCCCAAACGCGCATCAGCATACGCTCTGTGCACCAAACCATTCACGCAGACGGCATCTCCCACACCGCAGGTGCGCTTGATGTTTTCCCAGTGGGGGTTCTCGTTCCAGTCTTTTTGTATATTGACTATCATTTCTTTTCTGTTCATTTTTTCCTCCGTTAAGCATATGAATTTAGCAATCACTAATCGCTTGGCAGCACCACACTTCTATGGTCTATTCGGATACTCTAAAATTAGATTTCTCAAAATCTTGCTCAGCTTATAGGTTTTGGCAACCCGAAAGCTATTAATTTCCACACATAATAACAGCACAAGACGGCACCTTCAAGGTGTCAAACCCATCATGTCAAACCCATCAGAATCGCAAAGTAACCTACACCAGTAGGGGCAGACTTGCATGTCTACCCTAACGCGTTGTGTCTGCACGAGTAGAACCGCCGATTGAGTTGTAGGGGCGGATTTGCATATCCGCCCGTCAATCGGCGGTTCTATTGCGCCTGCCACCCCTCCAAAGGAGGGGAATACCACTTTTTCAACAGCCCCAAGTACCTTTAAGAATATGGGGAAACTTAGTTGAGTTATTTCCCTGACTCTACTTCATTAGCAGGAATTCTAGGTTTTGTTGGAAGAATACGTTTAGGGTTAGCATCAGCATTTTGTAGCATAGATAAACCTACTCTACTCTCTTCTTTCGTACTATTTATTCTATCAAAGGCTTCTTGGAGTTCTGTAAGGCTAGCTAAAAGTGCAGCTTGGTAGTTATTGAGATAGAGTATTATCGGGGGTTCTATCTTCTCCAGCCTGCGTATCCTCTGGCCTATCAAGAAGCTTAAAACTAGGTCCCATTTCTATAAATGCGCCTCCACGCCAATCCCCATCCTCACCTAAAAATTCAGCCTCTACATACGTTGCTGGAGGAGCAATAACTCGTTTACATCTTTCTAGTGCATTCCAAGGGCAAGGCTCTTCTCCTTCTTCATGGGTAACTAGGCTTTCTCTAGCTTTTAAGGCATATTCCTCTGCCATTCTAAGAAATACGACCTCTGTATTTTCAAAATAGCACCCTTCTTCATTAGAAACGAGTTCAAGAACCCTAGGAACTCCGGTGTACATTACTTCTCTCTTTTCTATTTGAGAGAGCCTTTTCTTATAAAGCTTTTCTACTCCTTCTTTGGTGCAAATAACAAATCCACCGTCTCTAATTTTGTACTTTGTATTTGTAAACCATTCTCTAGCCGTGGCATCTCCTTGCTCAGCTGCTTTCTGATCCTGCTTAACCTCCTCTTCCTGGTCTTGCTCTACGCCTTCCTCATAGTTATACTTCTCCCTTTCATTGTATTGATATTGAGAAGCAGTGCTACAACCACCTATCGCTAAGACTAAAGTCAAAATAATGATGATCAAAGACAGCCTGACAACTCCGTTTGTTTTAGATCCTTTCTTTGATAAGTTCCATAATTTCTCCAACCCCAAACGCGCATCAGCATACGCTTGATGTAGCGAACCACTCAAGCGGACGACATCTGCCACACTGCAGGTGCGTTTGATGTTTTCCCAGTGAGGGTTCTCGTCCCAGTCTTTTTGTATATCGGCCATCATGTTTTCTCTGTTCATTTTTCCTCCGTTTAACATATGAATTTAGCAATCACTACTCGCTTGAGCGCACCGTACTTCTATGGTCTATTCGGCTACTCTAACACTCTAAAATTGGATTTCTCAAAATCTTGCCCAGCTTATAGGTTTTGGCAACCCGAAAGCTATTAATTTCCACACATAATAACAGCATAAGACCGCACCTTCAAGGTGTCAAACCCATCAGAATCACAACGTAACCTACACCAGTAGGGGCAGACTATTCCCCTCCTGTGGAGGGGTGGCAGGCGCAGCCTGACGGGGTGGTTGTCAAGGGTCTACACAGAGTTATGCCGATTGATTTTGATATACGTACTGTTGAAAAAATATCCTCATTGCACAAACCCAACCGCTTGCGCCATCAAATTCATGCAATGACACTACTTTTCAACAGCCCCAATTCCCCTATTTATTGATAGGATGACAGTGCAGATTGAGCATCCGCATGTCCTTGCTCGGCTGCTCTCCGATATCGCTTCAATTCCTGATCCTGCTCGTATTGTCTTACTACCTCATACGGACTTGTATAGATATTGGGGCAGTGCTACTTGCTCCTCTATACTGGGCCATGACAAAATGAGATTTCCGGTTAAATTAGTAAACAACAGGAGGTTTCAATATGAAGAAACGATATACACAAGAGCAACATCAGGGCGATCAAATCACACGAGGCCGGTCGCACGATAGACGACATCTGCCGAGAACTGGGTATAGCCCACGGCACCTTTTACAGCTGGCGTAGCAGATATGCGAGGCTAGAAGTCAATGAGGCAAAGCGGTTAAAGAGCCTTGAATTAGAGAACAACCAACTCAAGAAAGTAGTCAGTGAGTAAGTCCTTGAAATCAAAGCCCTCAAGGACGTGCTGTCAAAAAAGTGGTGACCTCGACCAGCAAGAAAAGCGTTGTGCAAGACTTAAAGACCCAGCATCATTTAAGTGAGAGGTGCAGTTGCCAGCTAGTCGGGATCAGCCGTAGTAGTTATCACTACCAAGCACACCTCCGTGATGATGCGGAGATTAGAAGTCGCGTGTGCGAGTTGGCAAGCCAATATCCACGCTATGGTTATTTACTCATCTGCCATTTGCTCAGAGCAGAAGGCTTGATGGTGAATAAAAAGCGGGTCTATCGCATCTATAAGGAAGAGGGACTGCAAGTGCCAAAGAGAAAGCGCAACAAGCTCATCCGCACCCGACAACCGCATTCCTTGCCGGAACAGGTGAATTGCCGCTGGTCAATGGACTTTGTTAGCGATCGGTTAAGCGATGGCAGGGCGTTTAGGATACTCAATGTGATGGACGATTGTAGTCGTGAACTGGTTGGTCAATACATCGGTTTTTCGATTGGCAGTCAACAAGTGATCAGGCTGTTAGAGCAACTCATCGCCGAGCACTCCTGTCCGCAAGGCATTGTCTGCGATAACGGACCTGAGTTCACGAGTAAAAAGATGCATCTGTGGTCACAGGATAGCGGGGTCAAACTACACTTTATTCAACCCGGCAAACCGACACAAAATGCCTTTGTAGAGAGCTTAAACGGCAAGTTTAGAGACAACTGCCTCAATCAGCACTTGTTCCGCAGCCTTGCTGATGCATGCCACATTATTGAACAATGGCGATACCACTATAACCATGAACGCCCGCACTGCTCACTAGATTATATGACCCCAGTAGCATATGCTACACGCATCGTATAGTGGAGATCTTGTTTAGTGTTTATGAGACAAGTTGAAAATCCGCTGGTAGTAGAGGTCATCTCAACTAGAGATCGTCGCTTAATGGCACGCTATGGAGCTGGTTTTTTAGTGGCAAGACTTAAGATTAGGTAAAAACATGAGATTTTGTCTAATTTGCCACTTAGGAAGAATAACTAGCAAATATCGAAATGCGACATCGGAGTCTAGTTTATTTAAGATTTTATTAGTATGAGGAACAAAGACGATTTATAATACAGCTCTCATTTAAGTGATGGCCCTCACAGTGGGGTAAGGTCAGGGGTTTCTATCTTGTTCTCCAGCCTGCGTATCCTCTGGCCTATCAAGAAGCTCAAAATTCCCTCCCATCTCTATAAATGCGCCTCCACGCCAGATCCCATCCTCACCTAAAAATTCAGCCTCTACATACGTTGCTGCGGGAGCAATAACTAGCTTGCATCTTTCTAGTGCATTCCAAGGGCAATTCTCTTCTCCATTTTCATGAGAAATTAGTCTTTCTCTAATTGGTAGGGCATATTCTTCTGCTATTTTATGAAATATGACCTCTGTATTTTCAAAATAGCACCCTTCTTCATTAGAAACGAGTTCAAGAACCCTAGGAGTTCCGGTGTATATTACTTTTTTATTTTCTACTTGAGAGTGCCGAATCCTATGAAGCTTTTCTATTCCTTCTTTGGTGCAAATAATAAATCCATCACCACTTTCAATTGGGTATTTATATCTTGTGTTTTTATGCTCTGCTATAGCACTAAGAGAGAAGAGTAGAAGAGAAAGAGCTAGTAAAGCGCTTTTAAAAAAATTTAATGAAAACAAGTAGTTAAGCATAATTCCGCTTTTCTCCTAATGGATAACAATATAGAGAATATATTATTTGATGCAAATAGTCAATTTGTTGTACGATGCCATGACATATTGGACAACTCGTCTATCGCATTCATTTTAGGACAACGAGGATAAGTATAGCAGTGTTTGATATTGTGTTGCTGTAGAGAAGCATCGAAGTCTCCTTGAAACTCGCTGCCGTTATCGGTCAGTACTTGAGAGATGTTGCCGGGGAATACCGTATGCACTAACTTTGCGAGTGCCGCAGCATTTTTACTGGTGGTGCGTCGGCAGGTGATCGCCATGGAGAAACGGCTGTAGTGATCAATCGCAGTGAACAGATAGTAGCGCGTCTGCTTAGCAAAATAATGGATGGTATCCATGGCTACGCAGTGTTCGGAGAATTGGGCTTTGGCACCTTTTAGCCTATCAAGGGCTTCTTGGAGTTCTGTAAGGCTAGCTAAAAGTGCAGCTTGGTAGTTATTGAGATAGAGTATTATTGGGGGTTCTATCTTCTTCTTCTTCTGTTGCTTGCGTATCCTCTGGCTTATCAAGAAGCTCAAAAGTAGCTCCCATTTCTATAAATACGCCTCCACGCCAACGCCCATCCTTACCTAAAAATGCAGCTTCGACATACGTTGCTGGGGGAACAGTAACTCGCTTGCACCTCTCTAATGGATTTGAAGGACAATTCTCTTCTCCATTTTCATCAGTAACTAGGCTTTCTCTAGCTTTTAAGGCATATTGTTCTGATATTTTAAGAAATACGACCTTTCTATCTTCAAAATAGCACCCTTCTTCATTAGAAACGAGTTCAAGAACCTTAGAGCTTCCCGTGTGTACTGTCTCTCTAGCCTCTATTTGAGAGAGCCTTTTCTTATAAAGCTTTTCTACTCCTTCTTTGGTGCAAATAATAAATCCACCGTCTTTACTTATATACTTTGTGTTTTTGTAAGCCGCTATATCTTTTTTTTGAGCCGCTGCATCTCCTTGCTCAGCTGCTTTCTGATCCTGCTTAACCTCCTCTTCCTGGTCTTGCTCTACTCCTTCCTCATCGTTATACTCCTCCCTTTCATTGTATTGATATTGGGAAGCAGTGCTACAACCACCTATCGCTACGACCAAAGTCAAAATAATGGTAATCAAAGACAGCCTGACAACTCCGTTTGTTTTGGATCCTTCCTTTAACAAGTTCCATAATTTCTCCAACCCTAAACGCGCATCAGCATACGCTTGGTGTAGCAAACCACTCAAGCGGACGACATCTGCCACACTGCAGGTGCGTTTGATGTTTTCCCAGTGAGGGTTTTCATCCCAGTCTTTTTGTATATCGGCCATCATGTTTTCTCTGTTCATTTTTCCTCCATTAAACATATGAATTTAACAATCACTACTCGCTTGAGATCACCGCACTTCTATGGTCTAATCGGATTTCTCAAAATCTTGCCCAGCTTATAGGTTCTAGCAACCCGAAAGCTATTAATTTCCACACATAATAACAGCATAAGACCGCACCTTCAAGGTGTCAAACCCATCAGAATCACAACGTAACCTACACCAGTAGGGGCAGACTTGCATGTCTACCCTAACGCGTTGTGTCTGCATCAGTTAATTCCCCTCCTGTGGAGGGGTGGCAGGCGAAGCCTGACGGGGTGGTTTTTTGCGTACCCACCATCTTTACATGAACCCCCTGTAGGGGCGGACTTATTAAATTGCCGATTAACCTACTGGCTCAATCGGCGGTTCTATTCTGCCCCTACCGTTTTCGTAAATTCGATGGCACACAGTGGTTCAATTTGTGCAGGGGTGATACTTTTTCAACAGCCCCCCATTCCCCTCCTTTGGAGGGGTGGCAGGCGCAGCCTGACGGGGTGGTTGTCAAGGGTCTACACAGAGTTATGCTGATTGATTTTGATATACGTACTGTTGAAAAAATATCCTCATTGCACAAACCCAACCGCTTGCGCCATCAAATTCATGCAATGACACTACTTTTCAACAGCCCCAATTCCCCTATTTATTGATAGGATGACAGTGCAGATTGAGCATCCGCATGTCCTTGCTCGGCTGCTCTCCGATATCGCTTCAATTCCTGATCCTGCTCGTATTGTCTTACTACCTCATACGGACTTGTATAGATATTGGGGCAGTGCTACTTGCTCCTCTATACTGGGCCATGCCAAAATGAGATTTCCGGTTAAATTAGTAAACAATAGGAGGTTTCAACATGAAGAAACGATATACGCAAGAGCAACATCAGGGCGATCAAATCACACGAGGCGGGTCGCACGATAGACGACATCTGCCGAGAACTGGGTATAGCTCACGGCACCTTTTACAGCTGGCGTAGCAGATATGCGAGGCTAGAAGTCAATGAGGTGAAGCGGTTAAAGAGCCTTGAATTAGAGAACAACCAACTCAAGAAAGTAGTCGGTGAGCAAGTCCTTGACATCACAGCCCTCAAGGACGTGCTGTCAAAAAAGTGGTGACCCCGGCAAGCAAAAGAAGCGTTGTGCAAGACTTAAAGACCAAGCATGTTAAGTGAGAGGCGCAGTTGCGAGCTGGTCGGGATCAGCTGCAGTAGTTATCACTACCAAGCACACCCCCGTGATGATGCGGAGATTAGAAGTCGCATGTGCGAGTTGGCAAGCCAATATCCACGCTATGGCTATTTACTACTTTGCCGTTTGCTCAGAGCAGAAGGCTTGATGGTGAATAAAAAGCGGGTCTATCGCATCTATAAGGAAGAGGGACTGCAAGTGCCCAAGAGAAAGCGCAACAAGCTCATCCGCACCCGGCAACGGCAGACCCTGCCGGAACAGGTGAATTGCCGCTGGTCAATGGACTTTGTCAGCGACTGGTTAAACGATGGCAGGCGGTTTAGGATCTCAATGTGATGGACGATTGTAGTCGTGAACTGGTGGGGCAATACATTGGTTTTTCGATTGGCAGTCAACAAGTGATCAGGCTGTTAGAGCAACTCATCGCCGAGCACTCCTGCCCGCAAAGCATTGTCTGCGATAACGGACCTGAGTTCACGAGTAAAAAGATGCATCTGTGGTCACAGGATAGCAGGGTCAAACTACACTATATTCAACCCGGCAAACCGACACAAAATGCCTTTGTAGAGAGCTTAAACGGCAAGTTTAGAGACAACTGTCTCAGTCAGCACTTGTTCCGCAGCCTTGCTGATGCATGCCACATTATTGAACAATGGCGATACCACTATAACCATGAACGCCCGCACTGCTCACTAGATTATATGACCCCAGTAGCATATGCTACACGCATCGTATAGTGGAGATCTTGTTTAGTGTTTATGAGACAAGTTGAAAATCCGCTGGTAGTAGAGGTCATCTCAACTAGAGATCGTCGCTTAATGGCACGCTATGGAGCTGGTTTTTTAGTGGCAAGACTTAAGATTAGGTAAAAACATGAGATTTTGTCTAATTTGCCACTTAGGAAGAATGACTAGCCAATATCGAAATGCGACATCGGAGTCTAGTTTATTTAAGATTTTATTAGTATGAGGAACAAAGACGATTTATAATACAGCTCTCATTTAAGTGATGGCCCTCACAGTGGGGTAAGGTCAGGGGGCTCTATCTTGTTCTCCAGCTTGCAGTTCTTCTGGCCTATCAAGCAGTTTAAAATTCCCTCCCATTTCTATAAATACTGGCCCACGCCAATCCCCATCCTCACCTAAAAACGCAGCTTCGACATACTTTGCTGCGGGCTCAATAACTCGTTTGCATTTTTTTTCTGGAGCCCAAGGACAAGGCTCGTCTCCATTTTCATGGGTAACTAGTCTTTCTCTAATTGGTAGGGCATATTCTTCTGCTATTCTAAGAAATACGACCTTTCTATTTTCAAAATAGCACCCTTCTTCATTAGAAACTAGCTCAAGAACCCTAGGAGTTCCGGTGTATATTGTCTCTCTAGCCTCTATTTGAGAGAGCCTTTTATCGTAAAGCTTTTTTACTCCTTCTTTGGTGCAAATAACATATCCACCGTCTGGACTTATATATATTGTGTCCTTGTCTGCTGATAGAGCATTAAAAGAGAAGAGTAGGAGAGAAAGAGCTAGTAAAGAGCTTTTAAAAAAATTTAACAAAAACAAATACTTAAGCATCATTTCACTTTTTCTCCTAATGGATAACAATATAGAGAATATATTATTTGATGCAAATAGTCAATTTATTGTACGATGCCATGACATATTAGACAAGTCGTCTATGGCATTCATTTTCGGGCAACGAGGATAAGTATAGCAGTGTTTGATATGTTGTTGCTGTAGAGAAGCATCGAAGTCTCCCTGAAACTCGCTGCCGTTATCGGTCAGTACTTGAGAGATGTTGCCGGGGAATACCGTATGCACCCACTTTGCAAATGCTGTAGCATTTTTACTGCTGGTGCGTCGGCAGGTAATCGCCATGGAGAAACGGCTGTAGTGATCAATCGCAGTAAACACATAGTAGCGCGTCTGCTTAGCAAAATGATGGATGGTATCCATGGCTACGCAGTGTCCGGGGAATTGAGCTTTGGCACCTTTTAGCCTATCAAGGGCTTCTTGGAGTTCTGTAAGGCTAGCTAAAAGTGCAGTTTGGTAGTTATTGAGATAGAGTATTATTGGGAGTTCTATCTTCTCCAGCTTGCGTATCCTCTGGCCTATCAAGAAGCTCAAAATTCCATCCCATTTCTATAAATACGCCTCCATACCATTTGCCATTGTCATATAGAAATTCAGCTTCGACATACGTTGCTGCAGGAGCAATAACTCGTTTACATCTTTCTAGTGCATTCCAAGGGCAAGGCTCTTCTCCTTCTTCATGGGTAACTGGTCTTTTTCTAATTGGTAAGGCATATTCCTCTGCCATTCTAATAAATACGACCGTTCTATCTTCAAAATAGCACCCTTCTTCATTAGAAACTAGCTCAAGAACCCTAGGAACTCCGGTGTATATTACTTCTCCCTTTTCTATTTGAGAGAGCCTTTTCTTATAAAGCTTTTCTATTCCTGATTTAGTGCAAATAACAAATCCACCGTCTGGACTTATATACTTTGTGTTTTTGTAAACCGCTATATCTTTTTTTTGAGCCGCTGCATCTCCTTGCTCAGCTGCTTTCTGATCCTGCTTAGATTCCTCTTCCTGGTCTTGCTCTACTCCTTCCTCATCGTTATACTCCTCCCTTTCATTGTATTGATATTGGGAAGCAGTGCTACAACCACCTATCGCTACGACCAAAGTCAAAATAATGGTAATCAAAGACAGCCTGACAACTCCGTTTGTTTTGGATCCTTCCTTTAACAAGTTCCATAATTTCTCCAACCCCAAACGCGCATCAGCATACGCTTGATGTAGCGAACCACTCAAGCGGGCGACATCTGCCACACCGCAGGTGCGTTTGATGTTTTCCCAGTGAGGGTTTTCATCCCAGTCTTTTTGTATATCGGCCATCATGTTTTCTCTGTTCATTTTTCCTCCATTAAACATATGATTTTAGCAATCACTACTCGCTTGAGATCACCGTACTTCTATGGTCTATTCGGTCACTCTAAAATTGCATTTCTCAAAATCTTGCCCAGCTTATAGGTTCTAGCAACCCGAAAGCTATTAATTTCCACACATAATAACAGCATAAGACCGCACCTTCAAGGTGTCAAACCCATCAGAATCGCAACGTAACCTACACCAGTAGGGGCAGACTTGCATGTCTACCCTAACGCGTTGTGTCTGCATCAGTTAATTCCCCTCAACCCCCTGTAGGGGCAGACTTATTAAATTGCCGATTAACCTACTGGCTCAAACGTAACCGCTTGCGCCATTAAACTTATGGTAACCAACTGTAGGGGAGGGCTAACATCGGGCTGTTGAAAAAGTGTCTGCATTAGTACATTCCCCTCCTGTGGAGGGGTGGCAGGCGAAGCCTGACGGGGTGGTTGTTAAGGTTCTGAACAATGTCACGCCGATTGACCTACTGGTTCAATCGGCGATTCTACTTGTGCAAGCGCATCGCGTTTCGGGAGGGCATGTTAGCCCTCCCCTACGGCTCAAGAATACTTTCTCAACAGTCCCATATTTCAACTTTGGGTTGACAAGCATCGTACAATAAATTGACTATTCACATCAAATATCGTATTCTAACTACATTGCTATTGTTATCCATTAGGAGAAAAGCGGAATTATGCTTAACTACTTGTTTTCATTAAATTTTTTTAAAAGCACTTTACTAGCTCTTTCTCTTCTACTCTTCTCTCTTAGTGCTATAGCAGAGCATAAAAACACAAGATATAAATACCCAATTGAAAGTGGTGATGGATTTATTATTTGCACCAAAGAAGGAATAGAAAAGCTTCATAGGATTCGGTGCTCTCAAGTAGAAAATAAAAAAGTAATATACACCGGAACTCCTAGGGTTCTTGAACTCGTTTCTAATGAAGAAGGGTGCTATTTTGAAAATACAGAGGTCATATTTCATAAAATAGCAGAAGAATATACCTTACCAATTAGAGAAAGACTAATTTCTCATGAAAATGGAGAAGAGAATTGCCCTTGGAATGCACTAGAAAGATGTAGCCTCATTACTGCTCCTGCAGCAACGTATGTCGAAGCTATATTTTTAGCTAAGGATGGGAATTGGCGTGGGCCAGTATTTATAGAAATGGGAGGAAGTTTTAAACTTCTTGATAAGCCAGAAGAACTGCAAGCAGGAGAAGAAGATAGAAGCCCAGACACCTTACTTAAAGCACCTGCTGAATAATGCCAGATACATATCTCCTCTATTTTTGTCTTGCCACTTCTGGTCACTTTCACTTTGAAGATGTCTAAAAATGTAGTTTTCACTGCCTCTTTGAAACCAAACCAGTCAATTTCAGCAGATCTATCCGTAAACTGGTTCCGCTTGTTCATCCATACCAAGCGACTTTGCGAACGCAGATAGCTCAAGGTCACCCCGGCGACAGCCACTGATGACTTTGGGTACTTGCGGGGTAACCAAGTGTCGGTATGTGATATGCTGCACATATATAAACATAGGAGTAAATGGAGATGTCAGAAATCGCACTATACAATGCACTTACTAAATTAGGACTCAATCATGACGAGGCAAAAGAAGCCGTAGCCGATGTTGCGAGTTCAAAGAACATAGCAACTAAGACAGATATCATAGAACTAAAAGCCGAAACGAAAGCTGATATCAAAGATATGGCAACCAAAGCTGATATAGCGGGGGTAAAAGCAGAGGTAGCAGAGGTAAAGACTGATATAGCGGAAGTAAAGGCCGACATACGAGAGATACGAACTGAGTTGAAGTACTTACGTTGGCTGATTGTAATTGTTGTTAGCATTGCCGTCGGAGTGATTAAATTCCTCTAAAATAGTCTCAGAACTTCGGCGGTCGTGATTTTACATAAAAATGCTCATCAGGAAAATTGACTTTAAGATGAGTGCTAAATTTGGGAATACGGTCAAATGGTAGGTACGCAAAAAACCACCCCGTCAGATAGAACCGCCGATTGAGCCAGTGGGTCAATCGGCGTGACACCGTGCAGAACCTTAACATAATTGCTAAACGCGTGCATCACAAAGTGCATAGGCCTGCCACTCCTCCACAGGAGGGGAATGATCCACCCCTACATTTCATAAGTTATGTTGCGGTTCTTCACAATGTCATTGTGTGTCGCCGATTGGTGCGGCGAATGCGTCGTGGGTGAGTTCGGCCACGTTGGCACCAGTTAAAGTTTTAAGAAACGCAACCAACCCCTGCTTTTCTTGTTGATTAAGTGCTAATGCCTTAATCAGCGGACTCAACCTAGGGTTTTGTATGCCGCCTTTATCGTAAAAGTCAATAACCTCTTCTAAGGTTGCCAGTTGACCGTTGTGCATATACGGTGCGCTGAGTTCTATATTACGCAGTGTAGGTGTTAGATATTTCCACAAATCATCAGGGTCTTCGGTCACTTCGTAGCGTCCTAAATCGTTTCTCATCGTTTGCCGGGTTTGTGATACCGCATTGATTAACTCGCTTTTGACATCTACGAAAACGCCAGGGGCTAGTTGCACACGATGCGTCGGAGGTTCCTTACTCATCGCAATATCGTAACCCAGACCAGTATTATGCAGTAAGTTGTCGGTGAACAATGCGTATTCCTCACCAATTAAATGACACGCAGAGCAAAGTCCTTTGCCGGTGAACACCTCAAAGCCAAGTTGTTCTTCTTCGTCCAACAACGCTTTTTCATCGCCGTAGTGCCAGCGATCAAAACGGGAGTTTGCCGAGATCAGCGTGCGCTGATATTGGGCGAGTGCCATGCCTATCGTCTCCATAGAAGCCGAGCGACCGAATGCCTTTTCAAACAAACCATCATAATCTTTGATGTTGTTGATTTTTTGTATCACATAACCTATGGAAGGATTTGCCATTTCGTTGCGTTTCAACAGTGGTATCCATACTTGGTTTTCCAGTGTGGATTCTCTTCCGTCGTGGAATAGCATCGTCTTATAGGCAACATTGAGTATCGTCGGAGCGTTGCGCCGCACACTGCGTCCTTCTACACCAACCGAGGTTTGATGTTCGTTATTGGCAAAACCCATTTCGGGCACATGACAACCAGCACACGACATCGTGTCGTTGATTGACAACCGTCTGTCAAAAAATAATCGCCTGCCGAGTTCAATCGCAGCACGGCTGAGCGGATTGTCAGTCGGATGTTGTAGCGAAGGTATGCCGAGTTGCGGTGCAGTGGCTATTTTGTAAAGATCGGCTGCCACACCAACCCGTTCCATCAGGCTCTGGGTTTGGCTTACATAATCGGATGACTCATAGCCGTCGCGCACATCACCTGAGCGCGGCAATCTCTGGTCTGCCGACCAAGCTACTGAGAGTAATGTAACGGCGGCGATGCCGCCGAGCGTGTTTAAGACAAGAACACGCCTATTCATCCGCTCGCTTGCGGACCACTTTCTTGCAGTATGGTTTTGATATCGTTTAGGACAATAGTAGGGTGTAGATAACTAACGCTATAGATGTTTCGTATATAGCCTTGTTTGTCTATTAAAAAGGACTTTAATACATGGGCAAAGTTTACTTTTTCGGTATCGCCCTCTTTTTCAACGGTTTTGAATACAAACTGTCCGTATTCATTGAGTATAGGGTCTAGTTGTTCTTGCGAATGGGTCGTCGCAAATACCCACTCCACGGCACTGTCTCTCTTGAAATCTTCGCCATAGGATTTCATCGCATCAGGGGTATCCCGCTCCGGGTCAAAGCTCAATGTGATCAGACGTATGTCGTCGTTCATTGCCTGATTTTCTTTTAAGGCCTTGTTCATTTTATGCATCACGAAGGTTGTCAAAGGACAGCCGTTGACATCCGAACAACTGGTATAGATAAAAGATAGCAACACAGCTTTGTCTCCTATGAACTCATCCAGATTTGCCTCGTCGCCATTGCTTAACAAAATCTTGCCACCGCTTGCTTTTTTGAGACGCGGCAATCCATAAGTGCCAACCTCAGGCGGTGTGAAATCTAACTCACCCCAGCCGGGAGCGAGTATTTCAGCTCTCTGCTCGGGAATCTCTTTGTCCGCTGGTGTCATCGTCGTTGCGTATTTCCAACTGAGAGCAGCTAAAATGGCGATAACCGGTACAATGTAAAAGCTATGTTTGAACATTTCTAATCTCCTTGATTTATATCACTATGCTAAGTTAATCGTATGAACCTACTCTCACATTATACAAAATTTTTGGTTGAGGCTGTGGAAAAAGTATCCTTGAGCCGTAGGGGAGGGCTAACATGGGGCTGTTGAAAAAGTGTTTCATGCACTCGTAAGGGATAATTGTCTAGTGCAGAACCACCACAACCACCCCGTCAGGCTTCGCCTGCCACCCCTCCACAGGAGGGGAATGTACTAATGCAGGTACTTTTTCAACAGCCCCACATGCCCTCCCAAAACGCGTTGCGTCTGCACAAGTAGAACCGCCGATTGAGCCAGTAGGTCAATCGGCGTGACATCATGCAGAACTTTAACTTGATTGCTAGATTCGTACATTATCCTTCGTACGCCATCCAATTTATGGGAACCAAAACCAAGTGGTGCAAGCGGTTGGGACGGTACGAGTACCCGACATGGGTTATCCTAAATTTGATGGCGCGTAGCGGTTGGATTTGTGCAGAACGGTACTTTAGGGAGGGCATGCTAGCCCTCCCCTACCGTTTGCGTGAATTAGGTGGTGTACGATTTCGTTTGTGCAGATACTTAGCAACCACCCCGTCAGATAGAACCGCCAATTGATCCAGCAGGTCAATCAGCGTGACATTATGCAGAACACCAACATGATTGCTAAACGCATACATTACAAAATGCATAAGCCTGCCACCCCTCCAGAGGAGGGGAATGATCCGCGCCCCTACAAATGGGGAATGGTTAGATGTTTTGGAGGATCGCTCGTACGCTGGCTTCGGCATCGCCGAATTGCATACGCGTGTTGTCGTTAAAGAATAGTGGGTTGTCTATGCCCGCATAGCCGGTTGCCATACTACGCTTGAACACGATGACGGTTGACGCTTTCCAGACTTCTATAACCGGCATCCCGGCGATAAGGCTGTCGGGGTCTTCGGAAAGCGGGTTGACGATATCGTTGGCGCCTACGACCATAACCACATCAGTGTTGGGCATATCAGGGTTGATTTCATCCATCTCCAGGACGATATCGTACGGCACATCGGCTTCGGCAAGCAAGATATTCATGTGTCCGGGTAGACGGCCAGCAACCGGATGTATTGCAAACCGCACATTGATGTTTTTTTCGCGCAACAATCTGACAAGCTCACTAACCGCATTTTGTGCGCGTGCCACCGCCATGCCGTAGCCGGGGACGATCACAACCGTAGATGCCTCGTTGAGTACTCGGGCGGTTTCGTCGGCAAGTATTTCCTTAACGTCGCCCCCTACATCGCTACCGGCAACTGGACTACCACCGAAGCCGCCGAGTATTACGCTAATAAAACTGCGGTTCATCGCACGGCACATGATGTAACTCAGAATAGCACCGCTGGAACCTACCAAAGCACCAGTGATAATCAGCAAATCGTTGTTCAGCATAAAGCCGGTAACCGCAGCTGCCCAGCCCGAATAGCTATTCAACATGGATACGACTATGGGCATGTCGGCACCGCCGATTGCAGCGATCAAAAAGACACCCAACAACAAAGCCAGCGCAGTCATTATCAACAAACTGATCCATGCGATATTGCTATCGGTAGCTAAAAACAGATAACACAAAATAACCGAAACAATAACAATGGCAAGGTTTATCATATGTCGCCCCGGCAACATCAACGGTTTGCTTGAAAAAACACCTTGCAGTTTTCCGAAAGCAACGACCGAACCAGTGAAGGTTATCGCACCGATGAATACACCCAAATATATTTCCACTGAGTGTATGGTGCGTTCAACACCAGTATATTGAATCGTCGGATCCAAGTGATTCGCATAGCCCACCAATACCGCTGCAATCCCGACAAAGCTGTGCAACAAAGCAACCAGTTGCGGCATCTGCACCATTTCCACGCGACTGGCAACAAAGGCACCTATCGCGGCACCAACAAGCATTACTGGTAGCAGATACTCCCAGCGTATCAGTTGTAAGGCCAGCAAGGTCATCGTCAAGGCGATGAGCATCCCGGCAATGCCGAAGAAATTTCCACGCCGAGCGGTTTCTTGATGGCTCAATCCACCCAAGCTCAAAATAAAAAATACGCCGGCGATGACGTACGACATAGTAATCAATCCTTGACTAATCATCGTCTACAAATCTCTTAACTCTTGCGGAACATCTTCAACATTCGGTAGGTAACCAAAAATCCGCCGGCAACATTGATCATCGCAACAAAAACTGCAATGATCGCCAACCATAGAACAACCGAAGTTGTGCTGACGGTTTGAACCAAAGCCCCAATGATGATGATGCCGCTAATCGCATTGGTAACACTCATCAATGGCGTATGCAGTGCCGGTGTGACATTCCAAATCACCTGCCAGCCTACGAAACAGGCAAGCACAAATACGGTGAAATGAGCCATAAACGAGTCGGGGGCTACCTGCCCCAGAGCCAGCAAAGCACCTCCGCCGATGACCAAATACAGCAAATTCTTGAATAACCTTTTACGCGGCGGTTCAGTGGGTTGCTCGGCAACAACTTCAGCCGCTTTGGGTTTAGGTGGCGGAGGGGGTGCCGGTCGTGCACTCTCAGGTGGCGGCCAGAGTATCTCGGCTTTATGCGTTATTATCATGTTGCGTGCGATTTGATCTTCCAAGTCAATTACCAATTTGCCGTCCTTTTCCGGAGTCATATCGTTTAGCAAGTGTTGTAAATTAGCTGCGTAAAAACGGCTTGATTGAGATGCCATACGACTTGGGAGGTTGGTGTATCCAATGATCGTAACTTCGTGTTTGACTAACGCTTTATCAGCTTCAGTCAACTCGCAATTACCACCCTGCTCGGCGGCAAGGTCAACGATCACGCTACCGGCTTTCAGTGCTTTAACCGCATCTTCGCTAATCAACTGCGGTGCCAGTTTACCGGGAATCAATGCGGTGGTGATGATGATATCAACTTCTTTGGCTTGCTCTAAGAAGAGTTCACGCTCAGCTTCCAGAAATGCATCACTCATTTGTTTGGCATAACCGCCGCTACCGCTACCCAACTCTTCCATATTGATGGTTAAGAATTCTCCCCCCATACTTTCTATTTGCTGTGCGACTTCAGGGCGCGTATCAAAGGCACGCACGATAGCCCCCATAGAACGCGCCGCACCTATTGCGGCAAGGCCGGCAACACCAGCCCCAATGACCAATACTTTGGCGGGGGCTGCCCGACCCGCTGCGGTGCTTTGACCACTGAAAAACCGAGTGAAGTGGTTTGCTGCCTCCACCACCGCGCGATAACCCCCGATATTTGCCATTGAGCTCAATGCATCAAGCTTCTGTGCACGGGTGATGCGCGGCACCTGATCCATCGCTAATACCGTCGCACCTTGAGCTTTAAGTTTTTCCAGCAATGCTTTGTTTTGCGCCGGCCAGATGAAGCAAATCAGCACCGTATTGGCACTGATTAATTCGGCTTCTTGCGGCGTAGGTCCTTTGACTTTTAATATGATGTCGCTTTGTTGCCAGAGTGCATTCGTATCGGATGCTATCTCGGCACCGGCTTCTTTGTAAACATCGTCGCTGAAGTCGGCTGCTTCACCGGCACCCTGCTCTACAACCACCTCATAGCCCAATTTGATGAAATGGCGTATGCTGTCCGGAGATGCAGCGACGCGACGTTCCCCGGCCTGAATTTCCTTTAGGACTGCTATTTTCATTTTGATGAGGTGATTAGGATTAAAGACGCATATAATAATCTAAAATCATGATAATTCCAAACCATTTGGAGCTGTTGAAAAATAGAACCGCCGATTGACCCAGTAGGTCAATCGGCGTGACATTGTGCAGAATCCCAACATGATTGTTAAACGCATGCATTACAAAATGCATAGACCTGACACCCCTCCACAGGAGGGGAATATTGCTTTTTCAATGGGCTTATATTTCACTTTATCCAATCTCAAATCTGAGGCTACCTGAATTCCCTTTTACCTCTGAGTCAATCTCAATTGCCTTACTAATTCTGTTAATCGCCCTTCGTATCCTTTAATTTCACCAAGAATTTTATCGTTTTGCTCAACCGTCTTATCATAAATATGATGCAGAGATGTAGCTTCGGTAATTGGTGTTGCCCCGAAAGATATCGAAGACGAACCTGTAGTAGCCTGAGGGTCGGTAAAAGATTCACTACCAGCCTTTGATTCCACATATTCATCAATACTCTGACGAAGCCTTCCCATTAATTTCTTGGAGTCTTCTGCGTTTTGCTGCAGTTCTTGAAATCTTTTTCCTAGGTCGTTGATGCCTCCCTTAATCTCATAAACAGCACGCTCATAATCCCCTATTGACATATATTCAGATAGTCCACCAATATCTTTTTTTAACGATACAATCCGGTTATTTATACTGCTAAGTTCCTTGGACATTTCATCGCCCTTATTGTGAGCATTGGATAGGCTTACTATCATTGTATCGGCTTCGTTTTCGTCAATTTTTTCCATAATAAAATGTGGACTGGTTTCAACCTGTGTTTTTATATCGCGCAAACTTTTACTCATCCTAAACAAAGAGCTTTTTGTACTTTGAAGCTCTGCTATTTGTTTATCTACATCCTCGGCAAGCCTGCCTGATAACATGTTGGTACTCCTGGCCTCATCAAGCCCTCTTGATAATTTCAGAAGTTGTGCGTCAAGCGAATCTACGCTTGCTTGATGCATTTCGGTTACCCTTCTTTTTAAGGTGCCTAAAGCCGCATCGGAAGCATTGCTAAATACTGTCTCTTTTTTTCCTTCCTCTTGCTCCTGCTCGTATTGCATTACTGCCATTGCATCGCTCTGAAATTCGCCGATGTATGCTTGGGTCTTATCCACGAGTTGTTTACCCTGCTCTAACATTGCCAAAGTGGATTTTTTTACATCCGACGGCAACGAGGTATGCTGTATCGGTTTAGGTCCCAATGGTGGCGGGGAGTCTGGTGTTTGAGGTCGCGCGCTGGGCGTTTCCCAATCGGGTATATGGGGTCGTCCTATGAACGCGCCACTACGAGGTCGCCCGACAAAATCAGGACTGAAGGGATCATCCACCAACTTTGTATCTTTTACTTTGCCTGATAGTAACGCAGAATTGCCTTGCTTTATAGGCGAAGCCTGCTTCGTTTCGCTAGCTGATATAAATCTTTCGGCTTGTTGCGGTTTTGGTTGGCTAACCGCTTTATCTTGAAAAGTACCACTTTGAACTTGTCCACTATCACTTGCATTGTCGTGCGGTGTGATAGGCGCTGCTTTGTTTCCCTCAATTTTAGGCATCGTTATCCCCCTCCTTTGATAGTTGTTTAGAATTATGTTTGATTGTTATTGTAACATAAAATCCTGTTGCGGACAGACATAGATGATGAAAATGCAAGAGAGAGTATATAGAGCTGGCGCATAGATTATAATGAAGCCCATCCGCATTGAAATATTAACTCTCTTGATGATTGGATTTCAACAATAGCATGAAAACTAACTTTGCAGGCAGTCTTAAAAATGGACTAATGTCACTGATTGCAACCAAGCGATTAAGTTGAACCCGAATGATGCTGATGCCTGCGAAAACTGAGAAGAATTACTTGAAAAAATATCAATAAAATAGTGAAATTAGAAACATTAAAGGAGAAATTAGCATGAAAGGAAAACGTTTTAGTGAAGAGCAAATTATCAAAGCATTAAGGTCAAATGAGGAAGGAGCAAAAGTTGCAGACATCTGTCATGAGCTAGGTATCGCCGAGCAGACATTCTATCGTTGGCGCACGAAATATAGTGGTATGGAAGTAGCAAAGGCCAAGCGTATGCGAGGGCCTAAAGCCGAGAATGCTAACTCTAAGAAGTTATCGGTTGAATCCGACCCGGATGAAGCAGCCCTTTCCCAAGGGCTGCTTGCTAAAGGAGGATTATCTAGTAGATACATTGACCGAGAAGATGCTAAGAATAAGTTAGAGGATTATGTGGGCGCGATAGCCGACTACGATGAAGCGATTAAGTTGGATCCAAATCATGCGGATGCCTACAATAACCGAGGGATGGCTAAGAGCAAATTAAGGGATTATGCAAGTGCAATTACTGATTTTAATGAAGCAATCAAGCTGAACCCAGATTATGCTTTTGCCTATCATAACCGAGGGTATGCTAAGAGCGAATTAGGAGATCATGCGAGTGCAATTACCGATTTTAATGAAGCAATCAAGCTGAACCCAAATTATGTTTTTGCCTATTGTAACCGAGGGTATGCTAAGAGCGAATTAGGGGATCATGCGAGTGCAATTACTGATTTTGATGAAGCAATCAAGCTGAACCCAAATTATGTTTTTGCCTATTGTAACCGAGGGATGGCTAAGAGAAAATTAGAGGATTATGCGAGTGCAATTGCTGATTACGACCAAGCAATTAAGTTGAACCCAGGTTATGCTACTGCTTACTACATCCGAGGATATGCTAAGAGAAAATTAGAGGATTATGTAGGTGCGATCGCTGATTTTGATGAGGTGATTAAGTTGGATCCAAATCATGCGGATGCCTACAATAACCGAGGGTATGCTAAGAACAAATTAGAGGATTATGCGAGTGCGATCGCTGATTTTGATGAAGCAATTAAGTTAAACCCGAATTATGCTTTTGCCTATCATAACCGAGGGAGTGCTAAGAGTAGATTAAAGGATTATACAGGCGCGATCGCTGATTATGATGAGGTGATTAAGTTGGACCCGAATTATATTACCGCCTACAATAGCCGAGGGTATGTTAAGAACAAATTAGGGGATTATGCAGGCGCGATTGCTGATTACGGTCAAGCAATTAAACTGAACCCAGATTATGCTACTGCTTACTATGTCCGAGGGATTGCTAAAAACAAATTAGGAGATTATGCTGGCGCAATTTCTGATTTTGATGAGGTGATTAAGTTTAAGCCAAATCAGGCAGATGCCTACAATAACCGAGGAGATGCTAAGAGAAAGTTGAAGGATTATGAGGGTGCGATCGATGATTACGACCAAGCAATTAAGTTGAACCCTAATTTTGCTTTTGCCTATCGTAACCGCGGGATAACTAAGAGACACTTCAAGAATTATGCAGATGCGATTGCTGATTACGACCAAGCAATTAAGTTGAACCCTAATTTTGCTTTTGCCTATAATAACCGAGGGGAGGCTAAGAAACAATTAAAGAATTATAAAGGTGCGATTGCTGATTACGACCAAGCAATTAAATTGAACCCGAATTATGCTATCGCTTACTATAACCGAGGGTATGCTAAGAACAGATTAGGGGATTATACAAGTGCGATTGCTGATTACGACCAAGCAATTAAGTTGAACCCTAATTATGCGAATGCCTACAATAACCGAGGGTATTCTAAGAACAGATTAGGGGATTATTCGAGTGCGATTGCTGATTTTGATGAAGCAATTAAGTTGAATCCAAATCATGCGGATGCCTACAATAACCGAGGGATGACTAAGAGAAAATTAAAAGATTATGTGGCTGCAATCGCTGATTTTGATGAGATGATTAAGTTGAATCCAAATCGTGCAGATGCCTACAATAACCGAGGGACGACTAAGAGAAAATTAAAAGATTATACGGGTGCAATCGCTGATTACGATCAAGCAATTAAGTTGAATCCAAATCATGTGGATGCCTACAATAACCGGGGGACGACTAAGAGAAAATTAAAGGATTATACGGCTGCAATCGCTGATTACGATCAAGCAATTAAGTTGAACCCGAATTATGCTTTTGCCTATCATAGCCGAGGGGATACTAAGAGAGAGTTAGAGGATTATGCGGGTGCGATTGCTGATTACAACCAAGCGATTAAGTTGAACCCGAATGATGCTGAGGCTTGCGAAAACCGAGAAGCATTACTTGAAAAAATATCAATAAAATAGTGGAAATGTAGCCGCCATTTGTTGCAAATAACCGTTCCTTGTTGCAGTAGCACAAGGAACGTTACATTATACAAAATTTAGCTATTTATGGCTGCTAGAAATAACGCGAATAGCAAAGACAAACGGCGTAACATTGTGCAGAACCTTAACATGGGTATGTAGGTCGGACAAGCTAGGGCTTGTCCTAAATAGTGGGTACACAAAAACTACCCTGTCAGATAGAACTGCTGATCAAACTGGCTGAGCAGTCGGTGGTTCTGCTTGTGCGATGATGGTACTTTTTCAGCAGTCCCACATGAGGTTGCTGAAAAAATACCGTCGTTGTGAAAACTCAACCGCTTGCGCCATTGAATTTAAGAAAACGGTAGAGGCAGAATAAAGCCGCCGTTTAAGCCAGTAGGTCAAACGGCGATTTGATTTGTCCACCCTAACGCGTTGCGTCTGCACAATCAATACATTCATTCATTTTATTTATGGTAACCATGATTTGATGGCGCGTGGCGATTGGGTTTGTGCAGGACGGTACCGTAGGGCGGACATATAAGTCCGCCCCTACAATTCTACGAAACACTTTTTCAACAGTCCCATGTTAGCCCTCCCCTACGGTGCATAGATACTTTTTCACCAGCCTGATATTTGTGTTTGCTGACACTACACGTTGCAGGCAGAGATGATAGTCTGCCCATACAGGAGGTTATCGTAAATTAAATGGCACATAGTGGTTCGATTGTGCAATGACAATACTTTCTCAATAGCCCCAAGTTCTCCTCTGATGTTTTTAACTTCTCTAGTGCATAGATATTTTTTTAAGTAATGCTTCTCGGCTCTCTCGGGCATCCGCATTATCCGGGTCTAACTCTATCGCTTCATCAAAATCAGCTATCGCACCCGCATAATCCTCCAGGTCATCTTTAGCAGTCCCTCGTTTACAGTAGGCCTCAACAAAATTAGGGTTTAACTTAATCGCCTCATCAAAATCAGAGATCGCATCTTCATAACCCCCTAATTCGCACTTAACACCCCCTCGGTTATAGTAGACAATAGCATTATCTGGGCTCAACTTAATCGCCTCATCATAATCAGTAATCGCACCCGCATAATCTCCGCATCCCACCTTAGCAAACCCTCGGACAGCATAGACAGTAGCATTATCCGGGTTCGACTTAATCACTTCATCAAAATCAGCGATTGCATCTTCATAATCCCCTAATCCAGCCCTAGCAGTTCCTCGGCTACAGTGGGCATCAGCATTATCCGGGTCTAACTCAATCGCTTTGTCATAATCAGTAATCGCACCTGCATAATCTCCTAATTTGTGCTTAGCATCCCCTCGACCATGATAGGCGTGAGCATCATTCGGGTCTAACTCAATCGCTTCATCAAAATCAGAGATCGCACCCGCATAATCTCCGCATCCCACCTTAGCAAACCCTCGGACAACATAGACAGTAGCATTATCCGGGTCTGACTTAATCGCTTCATTAAAATCTGCAATTGCACCCGCATGATCCCCTAACTTTCCTTTAACAACCCCTTGATAAATGTGGGCATTATTTAAATTTTTCATAGCAATCTCTTGATGATAGAAGACATCTACATTATCCAGGTCCAACTTAATTACCTTGTTATAGTCAGTAATTGCTCCTTCATGATCCCCTAACTTTCCTTTAGCATACCCTCGGTTCTTGTAGAAATTAGCATTATCCGGGTTCAACTTAATCGCTTGATCATAATCAGTAATCGCACCCTCATAGTCCCCTAATCCGAACTTAATAGCCCCTCGGTTATTGTAGGCATACGCATCATTTGGATCCAACTTGATCACCTCATCAAAATCAGCAATTGCACCTGCATAATCCTTTAATGTGTCCTTAGCAGCCGCTCGGTTATAGTAGGCAACAGCATTATCCGGGTCTGACTTAATCGCTTCATCAAAATCTGCAATCGCACCCTCATAGTCCCCTAATCCGAACTTAGCAGCTCCTCGGTTATTGCAGGCACCCACATCATCCCAGTTCAACTTAATCGCTTCATCATAATCAGTAATCGCACCCTCATAGTCCCCTAATCCGTACTTAGCAGCCCCTCGGTTATAGTAGGCAACAGCATCATCCGGGTCCAACTTAATCGCTTCATCAAAATCTGCAATCGCACCCGCATAATCCTCTAACTCATTCTTAGCTTCCCCTCGGTTATGGTAGACAACAGCATCATCTGGATCCAACTTAATCGCTTCATCATAATCTACAATCGCACCCGCATAATCTCCGGATCCCACCTTAGCAAACCCTCGGTTATTATAGACAGTAGCATTGTTGGGATCTAGCTTAATTGCCTTGTTATAGTCAGCAATTGCTCCTTCATAATCCCCTGATTTTCTCTTAGCAAGTCCTCGGTTATTGTAGAAATCAGCATTATCCGGATCTAACTTAATTGCTTTGTCGTAATCTGCAATCGCACCCTCATAATCTCCCAATTCGTCCTTAGCAGCCCCTCGGTTATGGTAGGCAACAGCATCATCCGGGTCCAACTTAATCGCTTCATTATAATCAGCGATTGCATCCGCATAATCTCCTAATTCGTACTTAGCAACCCCTTGGTCATTATAAGCACGAGCATCATCCGGGTCGGATTCAATCGATAACTCCTCGGACTTAGCATTCTCAGCCTCAGGCCCTCGCAGATGTTTGGCTTCCGCTACTTCCATGCCACGATACTTGCTGCGCCAGCGATAGAAGGTCTGCTCGGCGATGCCTAGCTCACGACAGATGTCTGCAACTTTCGCTCCTGCCTCGTTTGACTTTAATGCTTTGATGATTTGTTCTTCACTAAAACGTTTTCTTGCCATTTTAAGTTCTCCTTTAATGTTGTTAATTTCTCTAGTGTATCGTAAAAACTCTCTGTCACATTGATACTCAATTTGGATAGAATATCAATGCTAATATCAGCTCAACTCAATAGATAAACCTTCATCGCTTGATCTTACTCCAAAAAATGGACAAAAAAAGTTGGTGGTCGGCTTATATAATTAAGCGCACTTAGATTAATTACTATTAGTAGGAGAAGATATTATGAAAAGACAACAATACACCGAAGAGTTCAAGCGCGATGCGCTAGAGTTAGTGAGGCTTAATGGTTCATTAAAAGACACTGCAAGAGAGCTGAGTATTGATGAACAGACACTGCGACGCTGGGCGCAGCAGCGCAACAAACCGACTTCGGTCAGTGGCTTAAAGCAGGCTAAGCAGTTGGAGAAAGATGACCTCATCCGTCGCCAGCATAAACAGATACGGGAGCTTGAAAAACAAGTCAGGCTCCTGACCGACACGACAATTTTTTTTGTCAACAGAGAAACAAGTGAAGTATCAGAAAATAGAACAGCATCGTGATAAGGGCTTGAGTATAGAGGCGATTTGTAAGCTGCTGGAGTGAGCCGTAGTGGCTACTACAAATGGCGTAGTCAAGTGGCTGATAAGGTTGCTCAGGAGCGTCGGGAATGTCTGCTGATTAGGCAGGTGTGGGAAGCCAGTGGCAAGGCTTTTGGTTCACCGCGTATCTATCAGGAGTTGCGTGCACAAGGCATCAAGATTAGCCGGAAACGAGTAGCAAAGCTAATGAAAAAGCTAAGTATCGCAGGTGCCGGCAGGAAGCCTCGCAAATGGAAAACGACCACTTCCACAGCAGCACGCCCAGTAGCCGAGCGTCTGTTCAAAACCGAGACTAGCCAAGCGCATGGTCTGAAATCTAACCAAGTCTGGGCAGGAGATATTACCTATATTCGCCTTTCTAATAATAAATATTGTTATCTCTCAGTCTTGCTAGATATTGCGACGCGTAAGATTACCGGCTACAGCATCCAAAGTTCACTGCATGCGAACCTGACCCTAGATACATTAGAGATGGCGATAGGGCTTGTCCTAAATAGTAGGCATACAAAAAACAACCTCGTCAGATAGAACTGCCGATTGAGCCAGTAGGTCAATCGGCGTGACATTGTGCAGAACCTCAACATGACTGCTAAACGCATGCATTATAAAATGCATACGCCTGACACCCCTCCCAAGGAGGGGAATGGTCCGCCCCTATCAGTGCTGCAGTTCACATATCGATCAAGCCGATAGAAAATCGCTTTAGATAGGCTCTTACCCTGGTAATATAGCGTCTGCTCAGATGTAATGTGTCGTCCGTACATTTAAGGTATAACCGCAACTGATGGTTGTCGTCTCGACTTAAGCTTTTCATATAAACCTTATTGACCAAAGTGCTACGATGCACTCTCATCAGAATATCACTAAACTCCTGCTCCAGATTTTTTAGCGTTTCGGTTATCAAATGCGACCCATCAACGTGTTTTACCATAGTATATTTTTGTTCGCTCTTGAAATAAATAATATCTGCCAACGATACCAATTCCAATTGATTGGCAATGCGGCAATAGATATGACTGCGGCGACCTCGATGGTATATTCCTACCTCCTTAACACCTCTAGTGATATCGGGTCGCCGCAACTGCTCCAGTTTTTCTTTGAGCTGATGACGCGCTATGGGCTTCAATAGAAATCCTCTAGCGTTCACCTCAAAAGCAGAAAGCGCGTGCTCACGATATGCTGTAGTGAAAACGATCTGCGGCGAGTTGGTGTTTTTGTTCATGTGCCGCGCCGCCTCAAGACCATCCATTACCGGCATGTGGATATCCATTAGTACCACGTCTATATCCAAGGCATTTACTTTTTCGACTGCCTCAAGACCGTTGTACGCACAAGCTCTGACATAACAACCTGGTATCTCTGATACAAGTTGAATTAGTCTATCGCATGCGTATTTTTCGTCGTCAACTATCATAATGTTCATTATATTAAACCTCCTTTTGGTATATTAATTGTTACTCGATATTCGGTTTCGCATTGCTCCCTCCTGAAGCTGAAGTCATTTCCGTAGACAAGTGCCAAACGACGTTCTATATTTGTTTGTGCAACACGATTACTTTTGCGCGAGTTATTAACGCGTGAGCTATCGCTATGCGGTAAATTTGAAGGTCGGGAATTAGCGATAGGGTTACAGACTTGAATGATCAAGCGACTCCCTACGGTATATAAAGATATCGCCACAGTGCCGCCGCCTAGAATATTCTCTATGCCATGATAAATTGCATTCTCAACGAGCGGTTGCAAAATGAATGCCGGCACCTTGATTGCAACATTCATATTGCGATCAACAAACCAGCTAACCTGCAGTCGCTCTTCAAGCCGGTATTTTTCTATTTCTAAATAACACTTCACCGAATCTACCTCCTCTTGCAAACTAATATATGTCTTCAGGAACAACATTTTCCTTAATAAAATTGCGAGTTTCTCTAGATTAACCTGAGCTAGTTCAGGATTTTCTGGAATCCGACAAACGGTAGTATTTAGGGTGTTGAATAGAAAATGGTGGCGTATTTGGTTGAATAATTGAAGCGGTTCATTCTCCAGTATCGTCTTCAACCAACTTCTGAAACCATGCAGTAATACAAGGCTCATTAGTCCATCTATAGAGGCTACGGCAACAGAGTTTAGGTGCATCAGTGGCGTAGATGCAAAAATCGTTGTCAAAACGATAAAAGTCTCAACTACCGAATATGTAAATAAGCCGGTGATAACAACACAGCTTACGTAGACTATGACTTGTAGAGGGTGGCGGTTTATATACCAGACACAAACGGCTTTCAAGCAAGCTGTAATCTGTAGAGCCAAGACTAAAGCCAAATAAACGACGATATTATTGACGCTCCAATCTTGTATTGTTAAGCCTAGAAAGGCTGTTTCAAATAACGCCACTATGCAGAATAAGCCAACAATAACATGTATATTTGAATATGTCTTATTTTCATTCGTTTTACCCCCCCTCATGACCCTTCTCCTAACTAAATAGTTATTCGGTATCTATAAGGCAGATGCACAGAATGTTGCAGCAGACCTTCCAAGGTTAAGCGATGCAATAAAGCAGATTGCTTAACCTCTAAGAACTATATAGGATAATCGCTTATCGGCGATAAGGGAATATGCCCTTGCCTAAAAAAAATTTAAGCAAACAATAGGGAAAAGTCTAATTGAAGCTGATTGGTAAATGAGAGCAAGGCAATTCGGCATATGTACATAGGTATAGAGGCTGTTGAAGAAGTATCCTTGAACCGTAGGGGAGGGTTAACATGGGGCTGTTGGAAAAGTATTTCATGCGCCGTAGGGGCGGATTTATATATCCACCCTAACGCGTCATGCCTGCACAATTAATCCATTCATCCATAAATTTACGCAAACGGTAGGGGAGGGCTAACATGCCCTCCCGAAACGCGTTGCGTCTGCACAAATAAAGTGGTACGCTGTCCAATTTATGGGAACCAAAACCAAGTGGCGCAAGCGGTGAGGTTTGTACAGACGCAACGCGTTGAGGTGGTTTGCGTAAATTGATGGCGCAAACGGTTGGGTTTGTGCAGGACGGTACCGTAGGGAGGGCATGTGGGGCTATTGAAAAATAGAACTGCCGTTTGTTGCAGTAGCACAAACGGCGTGACTTTGTGCAGAACCTTTGCAACCACCCCGTCAGATAGAGCCGCCGATTGAGCCAGTAGGTCAATCGGCGTGACACTGTGCAGAACCTTAACATGATTTTTAAACGCATGCATTACAAAATGCATACGCCTGCCACCCCTCCACAGGAGGGGAATGTACTAATGCAGACACTTTTTCAACAGCCCCATGTTAGCCCTCCCCTACGGTTGGTTATCATAAATTTGATGGCGCAAGCGGTTACGTTTGCGTTGTGGTTCCGCACCATGCTACGGATAGATGAGTTCCGCTCTACGATTTAACTTGAATGCTTCTTCGGTATTGCCGTCAACCGCTGGTTGTTCCTCCCCGAAACTAATCACCGAAATACGCGAACTGTCAACACCATACGCCTCCAGTATAGTACGCACTGCATTTCCCCGATATTCTCCCAGTGCTAGATTGTAACCACTAGTGCCGCGTTGATCCGCGTGTCCTTCTATGCGCAGCACAACCTCAGGGCGTGCTTGCATAAAACGAGCATGGTGGGAGAGCAATTCTCGAGCATTGGGTTTGACTTCCGACTTATTGAAATCAAAATAGATGACCGTATATTTGAGCCTTGAATCAGCTTCTGCCGCTTGTAAGTAAGCATCATTTGCAAAACTAACTGGGTCGTCGGTGCCGTATAGTTGTTCCACAGTACCGACAATATCGGTACTATACGGTTTAATCTCGACCGGCTGAGTGGTAGGTTCGGGAGTCTCCTCTTCGGCAGGTGCTTCAACGGGTGCTTCGGCAGGTGCTTCCTCAGGTGGTTCCTTAGTTTCTTCCGGGACCATCTCTAGTTCTGGTTCTGGGGCAGCTTCAAACTCTACTTGTGTAGTACCTGCACAAGCACTTAAAAGTACGGTGAACAACAACAACACAAAAATGTTTGTTGGGAAAATATTTACTAAATACGATTTATACATGATTATCCTCTCATCTTTAAGTTTCAAGACTCAATATTCTAATCTACTTGCTTGCGTAAGAATGCTGGAATGTCAAGCAAATTATTATATTTATCGTCTTCGGATTCGGGCTCGGACGATGCTGGTGATTGCGGTGCTTCGGGAGATGATACGCCACCACCTTTTATGGTCTTGAGCGGTAACGGCTTGGCATCCATCTCTAAATCGACATCTGCCACAGGGTCACTTTCTACCTCAGTATCGGCTTCTATACCAGTTGCAATCACCGTAATGCGCAGGGCATCACCCATAGATTCATCTTCCACAAGTCCCGTTTTGAAGTTGGCATTGGGAATGGTTAATTCCTGAAAACTCCTTCCTATTTCATTCACCTCTCCAACTGTAATATTAGCACTGCTGATATTGACAAGCAGCCCGCGAACATTATTCAAATCCATATCTTCTAGTAAGGGATTTTGAATTGCAGCGGACATCGCCTCAGCCGCACGGTCTTCGCCTTCAGCTGTACCTGAGCTAATCATTGCTCTACCAGGCTCGGACATCACGGTTTTGATATCTGCAAAATCTAGATTCATAGAGCCTTTACGAGTAATCAACTCAGCAATACCCTGCACTGCACTATAAAGTACGTCATGTGCTTTATCCATAGTAACTTGCATTGGAGTGTCAGAGCCGAATACCGAACAGAGTTTTTCATTTGATACGACAATCAGCGAATCAACATACTTGCTTAACTCTTTGATGCTTTGCTCGGCGATATCCATACGTCGGATTTGCTCATATCCAAAAGGTTTAATCACCACTGCTATGGTCAATGCACCGAGCCCTTTTGCAATTTCCGCAATCACCGGCGCAGCACCGCTACCAGTGCCACCACCCATACCTGCAGTAATAAACACCATATCGGTTTTCTCAACGATTTGGCGTATTTGATCAGCATTTTCTTTTGCTGCATCGCGTCCCACCTCAGGCTTGCCACCGGCACCCAGACCTTTGGTTAAGTCAGCTCCCAACTGTAAGCAAGTTGCCTTGCTACTAGACAAAGCCTGCATATCGGTATTGGCACAAATAAACTCGACACCCTCGAGATTCTTGGACATCATGTAGTTGACGGTATTACCGCCGCAACCGCCGACACCGATTACTTTGATAACGGCACCTTCGGGTTTTTTATTTTCTACAAGTTCAAACATTTTAGTTCCTCCTATAAGTTAAAAAGATTATATTAATACTGGTGTTGAAACCAGTGCTTCGCTTTTAAGAAAGCGGTTTTAAGACGACTACGTACCGACTTATTGATCTCTATATGCACGGTTGAGTCTTTTGCATAGAGTAATAAACCGAAACCAGTCGCATAAATCGGGTCTTTGAGATTGCCAACGGTGTCTTGAAGTTGTAGTGGACTACCCACACGCACCGGCATATCAAAAAAATCTTTAGCTAAGTCGCAAACCCCCTCCAATTTAGAACCACCGCCGGTTAGCACGATACCGGAAACTGCATCTTGCTTGAAATTTTTCTGTATATGTTCCTGTGTTAATCTGAAAATTTCATCGTAGCGAGCTTCTATAACTTCTGCCAAAATTTGCCGTTTACAATTTACTGCTTGATTGGCATCGGACAATGCATGCACTTCTATGGTCTCACTGGTGTTTTTAATACACGCTCTAGTACATCCGTATTTGAGCTTTATTTCCTCGGCGTAGTTGGGAGGCGTGCGCAAGACTTTCGCAATATCGTTGCTTACATGGTCGCCGGCAACCGGAATCACCCCGATATCTATGATTTCTCCCTTCGTATAGATCGCAATATCAGTAGTGCCGCCGCCTATATCTATCATGCAAACACCCAATTCACGTTCGTCGCTAGTCAACACCGCCATCCCCGAAGCAACCGGCTCAAGCACCATGTCTTCTATGTTGATCCCACACTGTTCTACACAGTTTTTGATATTGCGTATCTGATATTTACCACCAGTAATCATATACACTTTGGCTTCTAGGCGACGGCCTGCCATGCCTTCAGGATTTCTGATTCCGGACTCGCCGTCTATCTTAAATTCTCTAGGGAAAGCATGCAAAATCTCTTGATTACCGGCAACGGGTATTGATTTAGCGGTTTCAACCGCGTTGTTCATATCAAATTCCGAAACCTCTCCGTCAAGTATAGGTGCTGCATCCTCGCTCAGCATACCTCGGATATGTTCACCGGAAATGCCAACATAAGCGGAGATTATCTTCTCGTCAAACATCAGTTCGGCTGCCTGTATAGAGCTTTGTATAGAATCGACCATCTGTTCTATATCAATTACTATTCCCTTTCTCATACCCTTAGACGGACAAACCCCGGAAGCAAGGATTTTAAGCGAGCCATCCGTTTCCACATCGGCAACCAAAGTTGCAATTTTGTTGGTGCCTATATCGATCGCCGCTAGCATGATTGCACCCCTCCGTCTTTTTTCCAGCGTACTGCGAAGCCGTCTAAGTACCTCAGGTCTATGCATCCAGCGCGATGCATATAATCGGTAAAACCGGCTTGATAAGCAGCTATAAATCTTTTAATACGCTGTTCAAAAGGATGCCTTCCTAAAATTAAGCGCGGTGCATTCTCCAACTGAACGGTGTAAGTTCGGCTTTGATCTTCTTTCAGGTGAATTACGCGCAAACCGACGGGGGCTAACCAATCAGTCAACTGCCGATAAGATGCAAGTAGATCTTTCTCACGACCCGCTGCTGCATCCAATATAGGCAAATTATCGTTATCGATTAAATACGGTCTAAATACCACACCACTCTTATCCAACAGAGCCTGCCCTCCCCAATAAGCAACCGCTTCGCGTTCTTGTATTTTCAGAATCAATGTGTCGTCCTGCCAACTACGCCTTATCAACACATCCTTAACCCACGGTAAATCTTTTAATTCTTTTTCTATGGAATCCATATCATTCCTGCTTATGGGTTGGCCCACAAAGTCAGACAAATGTTGCTCTATTTCGTAGTGATCTACCCGTCCATATTCACCTTCCAAACGTACAGAGCTAATCTCCTTAAACAACAATCTATCCCAGTCTATGTCCAGTTGCTTTGCCACAACCAAAATTGCAATAGTAGCAAAGATCAATGTGCCATATTGAAGATATCGTTGTCGTTTATACCTTGAAGATTGATGTTTGCGATATTGCATATAAGACATTGAGTGGTTCATGATTTCTTCTTTGTTGCTGTTCCTAATATCTTCAATATCAATTGCTTGAAGTCTATTCCTGCTGCCTTGGCCGACATCGGCACTAAACTGTGACTGGTAAGACCAGGTACCGTGTTGACCTCAAGTAGCCAAAACTTACCTTCGGTGTCGCGTACGACATCAACCCGTCCCCATCCTTCAATGCCTAGAGATTGGCACGCATGCAAACATAGGTTTTCCAATTCCTCAAGGGCTTGCGGCGGCAAGCCACAAGGGCAATGGTAAAGGGTCCCCTCGTCTTCGTATTTTGCTGCATAGTCATAAAATACGCGCTGCGTTTGTAGACGTATGGGCGGCAAGATTTTGTCTTCTAATAAGGTCACTGCGTACTCATCGCCGGTCACCCAAGCCTCTGCAAACAGTGTTTTGGAAACCTGCATCGCGGCGGACATTGCCTTATCAAAATCGTCTGAATTTTCTACCTTATAGACACCTATGCTTGAGCCTTCGCATACTGGTTTAAGCGCAAAAGGTAGACCAATTTGTGCGGCAATAGCCTCTATATCCGAGTGCTGATCAACGATAACAAAAGGTGGTGTAGACAGTTGTTGCGATGCCCAAATACGCTTAGTGGAAACCTTGTTCATAGATAAAGCCGAAGCGAGTACACCACTACCAGTGTAAGGTATGTTGAGCATTTCAAGCATACCTTGTAAAGTGCCATCCTCTCCGCCTCGCCCGTGTATTGCAATAAAGACATGATCATAACAACCGATCGACAAAGGCGATACGGTTTGCGGTCTTAGGTCATAGGCGGTTGCATCTACTTGCGAGTCTTGCAATGCGGCAACCACTGCATTTCCGCTATCTAAAGAGATAGTCCTCTCCGACGACCATCCACCCATAAATACCGCAACTTTCCCAAACTCAGGCATACCAACCTCAGACATGATGGTCTCCTACGATGATGACTTCTGGCTGCAGATGCACACCACTGTATTCCTTCACGACAGCTTGAACATGCACAATCAGTTCTTCTATATCTTTTGCCGTTGCCGAACCTTTGTTGACTATGAAATTGGCGTGTTTTTCCGAGACCATTGCATCACCTACGGTATGCGACTTCAAACCACACTCTTCTATAAGTCGTCCGGCGGAACTACCTTGTAGATTTTTGAAAACAGAACCACAACTTGGCTCATTGATCGGTTGAGTGCGATTACGCATCTCAAGATATGTTTTGAGCTGCTCTTTCAGCTTATCTTTGGCTTCTATTTTTTGAGGTCGTTGGAATTCTCCCGAAATAATACATTCGTCCTCAGGCAGATCTACAAACCTATAGCCGACATCCATCTCGTTGAGCACTCGTTTTTTGCTGGTTCCTTGTCGGTCGATGGTCTCGATTGCAACCGCATAATCCCAAATCTCACCACCGAAAGCACCGGCATTCATTCTGAGTGCGCCTCCCACAGTGCCAGGGATGCCAACCATAAACTCCAAACCCGGTAAACCGTTATTGACATAAAAACGCGCCAGTTGTGCACAGCTCGTGCCTGCGCCGACACCTACAACATCTTCACCACGTTGTTCTATCCAATTAAAACCATAACCCAAGCTGAGTACGATTCCCCTAATACCGCCGTCTCGAACCAACACATTGCTACCTAAACCCAAATAGAAAATCGGATAATCGGCAGCACAATATCTTAGAAAATAGCTTAGTGCATCAACATCGTCGGCTTTGAAGAAACAGTCGGCAGCTCCACCGACACGCCATGTGTTCAGACGTTTCAGGCTATGATCAAAATGTAAAGAACCTTTGAGATTTTCGGTATCGCACTGTAACATCATAACGGCATCTCCTCGGACGAAAGATTTTTTATAGCAAAGCGACCAACCAAATCCTTGGGCAACTTGGAAATAGACCCGGCTCCCATTGTCAGTACCACATCGCCGTCGCGCACAACCGCATTGAGTACCTCAGGCACTTTTGCTATATCATCAAGATAAATAGGAATTAGATTGCCTCGTGCGCGTATCGCACGACTCAATGCATCGCAGTCCGCACCTTTAATCGGTTCTTCGCCGGCAGCATAGACATCCAATAAAATCAATTCTTCAACTTCGTTTAGGACATCACAAAAATCGTTGAATAAAGCATGTGTGCGGGTGTAACGATGCGGTTGAAATATCAGTACTTTACGCCGCCCACGCCATATATCGCTGATAGTATGTAGCACCGCTTTTATCTCGTTCGGATGGTGTCCGTAATCGTCTATCAAATGAGCATTACCGTGTGTCGTTTGTAGCACGCCGTGATTTTGCATGCGGCGTCGTATACCTTGAAATTCCGCTAAAGCCTCGGCAACTATTTCTATGGTCACGCCTAATTTAATTCCCACTGCAATCGCCGCAAGCGCATTCAATACATTGTGCCGACCTGGTAAGTTCAGCATGAATTTATGTGCTTTATTCCCATCGGCAATGTTTAATTGAAAGTGGCTCGTCATATTTTCAAAGCGAATATCCTCAGCAACAAAATCATTGTCTTTGTCAAAACCGTAAGTCAAGCAGCGACGACTGAGTCGAGGTACCAGCTCTCGTACCACTGAGTCTTCGTTGCAAGCGATTACAACACCATAAAACGGCAAATTATGTACAAAATCTACGAACGCATTTTGTAAAAGTTCAAAGTTATTCTTATACGCCACCAAGTGATCGGCATCGATGTTGGTAATAACCGACATCATCGGCTGCAAATGTAGAAAAGAAACATCGCTCTCGTCGGCTTCAGCAACCATATAATGACTTTCACCCAAACGCGCATTGCCACCATGACTGTTCACCTTGCCACCGATAACAAAGGTTGGATCCAAATCGGCTTTGGTCAGAATCGCTGCAATCAAACTCGTCGTCGTAGTTTTGCCATGCGTGCCAGAAACCGCAATACCGAAATGAAAGCGCATTAGTTCGGCAAGCATCTCTGCGCGTTTGATGACTGGCACATTATGTTCCCGTGCCGCGGACACCTCCGGATTATCAGAAGCAATCGCAGAAGATATAACCACGACATTACATCCTTTAACGTGGTCTGCATGGTGACCTATAAAAACTCGGATGCCGAGTGCTTCTAGTTTTGATGTCGCCGTGCTATGCACAATATCCGAACCCTGTACCTTACAACCCATATTGGATAACACTTCTGCGATTCCACTCATGCCGATACCACCAATGCCTACTAAATGTATCGTACCCATGCTGTCGTAGACTTGTCTTAGGTTGTTATTCGTTTTCACGCTGCCATCTCCGCAATACATATATCGGCAATCTTGCAATCGGCATCAAGTATCGCTGCTGCCTTAATCGCTTTGGACATCTCAAGTAGAGTTTTTCTGTTGTTGATAAAACCCAGTAATAAATCGGCGAGCTTGGCAGCCGTTAGTTGATTTTGCTGCACTAAAATCGCCGCGTTCTTGGCAACCAAATGACGAGCATTCGCAGATTGATGATCGTCAACCGCATGAGGATACGGCACCAAAATTGCCGGGCATCCTGCCGCAGAGATTTCTGCCAAAGTCATCGCACCGGCTCGGCACAAAATTAAATCGGCCCAGCGGTAGAGTTCGTGCATTTTCTCTTCAAACTCAAAGGCTTTGTAGTGTGCTTTTAATGCCTCTGTGCGTGATGAGGTTTCTTGCAAATGTCCTTTGCCGGTTTGATGTTTCACTTCAGGGCGCTGCATCTCGTCTATCAACGCAATCGCCTGGGGGACAACTTCGTTGAAAAAACTTGCACCTAGACTGCCACCGACGACAAGCAGGTGCAATCTGTCGTGTTCAACCGACCTTTGGTCTAAAGTATCAAAAGCATCAGCTGCCATCTCGGCTCGCACCGGATTTCCCACCCACACGACATTCTTGGACTTAAACGACTCAGGAAATCCGCAAAGAATTCGTCGACTCAAAAATGCTAAACACTTATTGGTTAAACCGGCAATCGCATTTTGCTCGTGTATGATTAAAGGAATACCCAGCAAATAGGCAACGACACCGCCGGGGCCGGTCACAAAACCACCCATGCCCAAGACCAAAGACGGACGCTGTCTGATAAATTGCAATAATATCTTCCAAAATGCCATGCTCAAAATCCACGGTGCCGTCAGCCAATTCAATAAACCCTTGCCTCTCAAGGCTTTTACCCGCACTCCTATAAAGTTGATATCTTCATCAGGCACGACGCGACCTTCAAGCCCGTCTAAGGTTCCGAGCCACAGCACGTCTATGTGCCGCTCTTTCAGGCGACGACCGACGGCAATACCGGAAAAAATATGACCACCAGTTCCGCCTGCCATGATCACGATTAACGGGGTTTTAGTGGCCATATCGTATCCTACTTTTCATAAGCAATGCAGATTTAGAAACCTCGTAGTTGATGCGCATTAATATTGCCACGGCAAGAATCAACGCCATCAAACTGCTACCACCGGCACTTACAAAAGGCAAAGTGATGCCCTTAGTGGGCAAACCTCCAAAAACGACACCAGCGTTGATTAAAAACTGTACGAGTATCCATAGACCGACACCGTACGCATAAAAAGTATAAGTGAGAAATCCTCGTTGGTATGCTTTTTTCGCGGTCAAAAAGCAACATCGCGTTAAAAAACAAAACAACAAAATCAAAAGACAAACACTTATAATGCCGAGTTCTTCGGCAATGATCGCCAATATAAAATCGGTATGTGCTTCGGGTAAATACGATAGTTTCTGGACACTATCGCCCAATCCGACACCAAACCACCCACCCTTTTTAATCGCAATCAACGACTCTATCATTTGAAACCCAGCATCGGATCGGTCTTGCCAAGGATCCATAAAAGTGAGTATGCGCTTCATTCTATACGGCTCTGCCATCATCATTGCCACCAACGCGAGACCGCTTGCAAGCGCAAGTATCGAGAAAGGTATCAAACGCACTGGCGCTAAAAATAGCATACCGAACATAATCACAACGATTACCACCGCAGTGCCATAATCGGGCTGTTTTATGAGTAATACAGCGACGGGGACTAAGACTAATAAGAGCTTCCAGAGCTCCTTCCATGGGTTGGTCGGAAGCCTCATGAAATGCCGCCCGATATAGTCCGCGGCAAAAATGATCATAAAAAGTTTTACGAACTCGGAAGGTTGTACGGTGAAAAATTGAAAGTCCAACCAGCGGTAGCTCCCTTTAACTTCTTTACCTATCATAGGAAGTAAGACCAAAATGAGTAAGATAATAGATACGAAGAATAGAGAGCCACCGCGGTTGAAAATCGTGGTTGCCGGTACACAACATATAATCGCAGCTAGGATCAGCGACAACACAATATAAGACAGTTTCTTAATCGTGTAATGAAACGCATCGTCGCCAGCAAGTCCAAACGAGGCGGATGTGACCATCACCACACCCAAACCCAACAAGATTGCTATGTACCAAAGCATAGACTTGTTATAGTCCACCCAAAAATCGTATTTGATAGTTGCACTTGCCATATTCTTATCACGATAGTTTTTTATACGCGGACTTAAAAGCATCGCCGCGTTCTTTATAATTGCGATACATATCCAAACTGGCGCACGCCGGCGACAACAACACGCAATCACTGGGACAGGCAGTGTCGGCAGCATAAAGCACGGCTTGCTCCATATTCTCAACTTGGGTGTAAGGAACGCGACCTTCCAGTGCTGCGGCAACTTGTTCGGCATCTTTTCCCAACAACACTGCGGCACGCACCTTAGATTCGGCTAAATCCGCAAGTAGCTTAAAGTCTGCGCCTTTGCCGAGACCGCCGGCAATCAACACGATGGGTCTATCAATAGCGTTTAGTGCCGCACAAGTTGCCGAAACATTGGTCGCCTTAGAGTCGTCGTACCAATCTACACCGTTGCGACATCCGATATGCTGCAAACGGTGCGCCAAACCATCAAAATTTCTAGCTGCACTACACATCGCATCAAAGGGTAAGCCTAAACTATGCCCCATCGCAAACATCGCTTGGGTATTCAGCAGACCCACATCACCGACCAGAGCAATATCGGATTCGGAAATTAATAGCTCGTCACCAAAAGCAATATGTCTGATCCCTTCTTTTTTTATAACTCCGAAATGACCGGCTAGACCTTGATCGAGCCCGAAGCTCAGCTGTCTTACCGATTCGTTTATTTGCAGTGCGATATCTTCTTCTCTATTGACGACTACAACCGCACTATTTCTATGGATACGCAATTTCGCATCACGATAATCGCCAAAAGATTCGTAACGATCTAAATGATCAGGCTTTATGTTCAAGATTACCGACACGCTGGGCTGCAGACTATAAATCGTCTCCAATTGAAAGCTAGATAGCTCCAAAACATACAATTCAACATCCTTGTATTGTTCTATTAAATCCAAGGCCGGCATGCTGTGCGAATTCTCGCCAGCTAGATTGCCACCGCTCGCGACATTAAGTCCTGCGCACCTCGCTGCGTCTGCCAATAGCGAAGCGACGGTGCTTTTGCCGTTGGTGCCGGTGATGGTAGCAATCGGACACTGTGGTGCATAACGCGCAAACAATTCTATATCGCCGATAAATTTATCTCTTTTTGTATTCGCCTGAACCGCTTGCAAGGTTTTTAGGGAAACCCCAGGACTCACGACGACCTGCTCGGCTTGTTCGAGATAAGCCGCTTTTATATCACCGGTATAAACTTGTGTTTCGGGAGCGAATTCCAATAATGCCTGATGTTGCGAAGGATGTTCGCTATTATCGGCAACCGCAAACGAGATACCGCGCCGATGTAGAAACCGGGCAACCGACAACCCTGTTACACCTAAACCAATAATCAGAAATTGATACGCTTGAACCATCGTTTGATACATCTTGTTTCCTGACTACCTGATCTTCAATGTTGCCAAGCCGACCAACACCAAAAGCAAAGTAATGATCCAAAAACGCACTATCACGGTAGGTTCGGGCCAACCTTTCAATTCAAAATGATGATGTAGCGGTGCCATGCGAAAAATACGCTTGCCGGTTAGGCGATACGACGCGACTTGTAAAATCACCGAAACCGCTTCGGCAACGAATATGCCACCCATAATAAGGAGCAAGAATTCCTGCCTGACCAAGATCGCAATAATCGCAAGTGCCGAACCCAGAGAAAGTGCACCTACATCGCCCATAAAGACTTTCGCCGGGTAGGTGTTGAACCATAGAAAACCTAACGCAGTTCCTGCTAATGCACCGCAAAATACGGTCAACTCGGCAGCTTGAGGTAAATAAGGAAAATTCAAATAATCGGCAAAATTGGTATGACCGCTAACATAAGCAAAGATACCCAAAGCCGAAGCTATTAAGGCAACGGGCAAAACTGCCAAGCCGTCTAAGCCGTCGCTTAAATTGACTGCATTGCTTGCACCGACGATGGTTAGATAGGCAAGCAATATAAACCACGCTCCTATATCCCACACGATATCCTTGAAAAACGGTACTATCAGTTCTAATTCGGCAGGGTACTGCGCACTGCTATACACCGTATACGCAATGATAAAAGCAAGCAACGATTGCCATAAAAACTTGGTTTTTATAGACATGCCCTCACCATTCTTCATCTTCAAATAATCGTCTATGCCTCCCAAGATGCCGAAAGCCAGCATCGTTGCGAGTGCGATTATCACATAATAGTTAAGGATATCCACCCATAGCAAAGTAGAAAATATAATCGTGATGATAATCAATATACCGCCCATCGTCGGGGTACCTTGCTTTTTATAATGCGAGCGAGGACCTACTTCGCGTATGGTCTCACCTATTTTCAAGTGGCTTAGATAGCGAATAACGCTCGGGCCGGCAATGGTGCTGATTAACAACGCGGTTATCGCAGCAAAAACGGTGCGTAGCGTGATATATTGCAGAACGTTAAAACCGCTGTGCAACTCCGATAAAAAATCCGATAAATGGTACACGATCGCCTCTGCTAAGAAACAGTTTCGTCGGTCGGCAGCAATGCTGCCACTAATTGATCCATTTTCGCTGAGCGCGAACCCTTAACCAACAAACTCACTCCGGGCTTCAGCTGTGCTTTGAGCTGTGGTACTAGTGCGGCAATACTATCAAAAGACTCACCTTCCTCACCAAAGTTTTCAGCCGCTATTCGGGCATCGTCTCCAACCGCGAAGAGACGGTGTACGTCCATGGACTTTGCTTGCTTGCCGGCACGTGCGTGGAGGTCGGCGGATTCGTCGCCTAATTCTGCCATATTGCCTAATGCCAGCCAATGCTCTCCTGGTGTTTGTTTGAGCACCTCCAAAGCCACCGCTAAGGAGGCAGGGTTTGCGTTATAACTATCGTCTATTAGACGAGAACCGTTTATACCATTGTGCACCACCAAACGCCCGGGCACCGGAGAAACCGACTCTATGCCAGCAACAATATCGTCTATACCAGCACCTACTGCATAGCTCGCCGCAGCAGCTGCCAATGCATTGGATATATTATGCCGTCCCAATAACTGCATGTTACAAGTGCGAGACTCACCTGCCAGACTCAATTCCACAGTCTGTCTGTGATGAGAAAGTAAATAAAAATCGGCTTTGGTGGATAAACTAAATTCTACGACGCGTTGCTTTTTGATTTTCTGTAACCAATAGTCGTAGTAAGCATCATCCTTGTTTAATATTGCCGTACCCGATTCACTCAGAGATTCAAATATCTCACCTTTTGCTTCGGCAACGCCATCCAGACTACCGAAACCACCTATATGCGCAGCAGAGGCGTTGAGCAACAACGCGATGTCGGGTTTTGCGATATCGCAGAGTTTACGGATTTCACCGTGATGATTAGCCCCCATTTCTACGACTGCAGCATCGTGTTGCGCCCTTATGGACAACACGGTCAACGGTACACCGATATGGTTATTGAAATTACCCGGTGTTGCAACAACTTGCCGGCAACGGCGTAAAATACTTGCAATGATTTCTTTGGTCGTCGTCTTGCCGTTGCTGCCGGTCAATGCCAAAATCGTGATCTTAAGGCGACGACACCATTGTGCGGCTAATTCGCTCAATGCTTGTAGTGTGTCTGGCACACGTATTTGTGCCAAAGGCGAGGTAATAGCTTCGGAGACCATCACCGCAGTTGCACCCGATGCGGCGGCTGCCTCTACGAAATCATGACCGTTAAAACGTTCCCCTTTAATCGCTACGAATAAATCTCCCGGCTTGGTCGTACGGCTATCAATGCTGATACCTTCTATTGGCATATCAGCACCGCTTGTTGCACCTTGCACCATCTCTGCAATCTCACACAGACTCAACCATGCCATCGGTAGTCCTCTAGTGCTTTTTGTATGAAGTCCGCGTCGTTAAACGGCTTTTTCACACCCTTAACAATTTGATAACGCTCGTGCCCTTTACCGGCAACTAAAACCACATCACCCGGTGCCGCCTCTTTGATTGCCTTGCTTATTGCCTTTGCGCGATTGTGTATAACACAATACGATCGGGTATTCGTCATACCTTTTAGAATGTCATTGCAAATTTGTTCAGGATCTTCACCTCTGGGGTTATCGTCACAAATTACTATGCGGTCGGCATAATGTTGTGCTATTTTTCCCATCAATGGACGCTTGCTTGCATCTCGTTCACCGCCACATCCGAATACGCAAATCAGATCGGCGGCGGTATAATCCCTGCACGATGTCAAAACTTGCTTTAATGCCTGCGGTGTGTGTGCATAGTCTAAGAATACCATCGGCACATCACCGCTGCCGAAACGTTGCATGCGACCGTCCACTGGGTGAATCTCGGATAACCGCTCGGCTGCATCGGCTAATTCAAACCCATGATTAATTAGCACCAACAAAGTCGCCAACAGATTATAGATATTAAAGTTGCCGAACAGATGGGTCTCTATATCTATAACTTTGCCCAAAAGAGAAACCCGCAAAGCCAGGCCTTGTTCACGGTTCTCGGCTTTGATGAGATAAGCGGCGGCCGTGGAGGATTGCTTTGAATAACTCAAAACTTTCACCTTTTTGTGACATGCATTGATCATCGCTTCGGCATGTTCGTCATCGGCATTGATTACTGCCGTCTTGAGGCTGTTGTACTCAAAGAGCTTGCGTTTCGCAAGCATATATTTGATGCGTGAGCCGTGATAATCTAAATGATCATGTCCCAGGTTGGTAAACACTGCGGTATCTATCATCAAGCCGTTCAGTCTTCCCTGTGCCAAGCCATGCGAAGAAGCCTCAATCACAACCTTGTCTATATCACGCTGTCTTAATTCGTTGATGATTTTGTGGGTAATCAAAGCATCGGGTGTGGTATGGGTAGATGCCTGCAAATCGCCGAAGCAACCATAACCCAACGTTCCTATCAAACCGCACGATTTTCCGGCAACCGATAAACACTCGGCAATATAATGGCTCACCGAAGATTTACCGTCGGTGCCGGTTACCGCAATAACCTCCATCGCATCGGAAGGACAATCGTAAAAGCGGCTGGCAATGATACCGATGTTCTCACGCAGATTCGGTATTCTAATCATTGGTATCGTAGACGGATAAATTGAGTTCTTATAGCCGTCCCAAACAACTGCTTTAGCACCACGTTCTATGACATCGGATAGGAAATTCAAGCCGTGTTTGTGCTCTCCTTCCACAGCCATGTATAAATCACCTTGCTGCACGTTTTCACTATGGTTCGCTATACCAGTCACCTCCACATCGTCTATATTCTTTATCTGCACCAGATCCTCCATCAACACTGATAATCTACATCTCTTCATCAATTGACATGCTTAGTGGACAACAAAGCATTTGATCTATTTAAGTCCGGTAATTCGTCGTAGTTGAAATTCATAAAACGCAATGTTGCCGACATGACTTTGGAGAATACCGGTGCTGCCACCCTGCCTCCATAATATTCGCCTGCACTCGGCTTGTCTATCACCACCACGCAGACAAAATTGGGTTGCTGTAGCGGAGCGAAGCCTGCGAACACTGAGGTATATTCGTTATTGTCGCCTTTATCTTCAACTGACTTTCTAGTTGTGCCGGTTTTACCTGCGGTCGTGAAACCTTTAACTTTGGCAAGGCTGCCGGTGCCTTCTTTAGATATTGCACTGTGTAACATCTGTCTAATCGATCTTGCGGTTTCGGGATTGAAAACTTGCCGCTTCCTAAAATAAGGATTGTCCTTTAGAAAGGTGGGGTTCGGCCGCCAACCGTCGTTGGCAAAAGTCGTATACGCCATCGCTAGTTGCAACAACGAAACCGACACACCGTAGCCGTACGATATTACGGCATGGTCGGTAGGACTCCACTTGTCATGATATCTAAGTTTGCCTATTACCTCTCCGGGAAAAATCGTACCGGGCGTTTCTCCGAAACCAACATCGAATAAATACTTCCATAAAACTTCGCGCGGCACCCTCTGCGCGATCTTACTAATTGCCACATTGCTGGACTTGACGATAACACTGGTTATATTGAGCTTGCCGTAATTTTGTATATCCCTTATTTGCTTGCCACCAGTCATTCGATAATAACCCGGTGACGTATCTATTACCGTATTCTCTTGCAAATAACCTCCGTCTATAGCCGCCGCCATGATTATCGGTTTTATCGTAGAACCAAGTTCAAAGGTGTCGGTCACCAATCGGTTGCGATGTCTATCCGCAAAGTTATATCTACGACCGTTGGGATTAAACGAAGGATAATTGACAGCGGCGATAATCTCACCCGTTTGTGCATTGACTACAACAACTGAACCCGACTCCGCTTTGTGTTTCGCAATCGCATTTCTCAGCACACGATACGCATCATACTGAACACGCTGGTCTATGCTCAATGTCAAATTTTCTCCATTTTTAGGTTCTTTAAGTAGCTTAATATCATGCACTCTATTCCGTTTTGCGTCTATCATGATCTGCTTCGATCCCGGTGTCGCTCGTAAATGTTCGTCGGCCTGCATCTCTATGCCTTCTACGCCCTTGCCGTCAACATCAGTTGAACCGACAATATGCGCAGTAATCTCACCGGCCGGATAAAAACGTTTATCAACTAGATCTAAATACAGTCCGTCTATCTTCAAAGCTCTTAGATCATCCGCTATCTGTGGCTTGATATATCGCTTGAGGTATAGATGCTGTTTGTCCTTTGCCGCTGCAACTTTTGCTCGCAATTCATCGGCATCTATTTTCACCACTTCGGCTATCGCTGTTATGTGTTTATTGTCAAACTCTGAAGGGTCTATCCATGCCGAATCAGCTGGTGCGCTGGTCGCAAGCAAAATGCCGTTCCGATCCATAATAGAACCACGATAGGCAGGTATTTTATTGGTTTGCAAATAACGCGCATTGTCTTTGCTTGCCGATTCAAGGCGCGGGTCGTGCTGCCAATATACTGCGCGTCCGATCAAACCCAACGATGCTATAAAAAACAACGTCATCAGGAACAAGCGTCTAAAACGATTATCAAACTCAGACGGTTCCTTGCGTCTTGAGTACTTAGCGTTTATATATTTCATTGCACCATAATCAGGATTTCTTGATACGGATAAATCATCCCCAGTTTTGCCACTGACTTTTCTACATAGCCGGGCATACGCAAAGTGCTGTTCTCGGCCTGCAGGCGGTTCCACTCCAAATCCAAAATACGCCGTTCTTGTTGCAGGTCTTCGGATTCCTCAAACGCTATGCGAGTTTGGTTCTTAACGGTTACAACTGCAAATGCGGATAAAAATATCAATACAACTAGAAACACAATGATTAATCTTTCGTTGCGTGACCAAATCATAATTTCTCCGCAACTCTAAGCCGTGCGCTGCGCGCACTTGGATTTCGTTCAATTTCCTTGGTGTCAGGCCTGATCAAGTGATTAATTTTACGAAGTTTTAAGGTCTCTGCAGGGTCTCGCAAATGCGGCAGACCGCGTACCGTTGCAGGTGCTTGACTATGTTTTTTGATAAACTGCTTGACGATGCGATCTTCCAAAGAGTGAAATGCAATCACCGCAAGCCGACCGCCACTACGCAACAAATCCAAAACACTATCCAGTGCTTTAGATAAATCTTCAAGTTCCCGATTGATAAAAAGGCGTATCGCAAGAAAGGTGCAGGTGGCCGGATGATGATTCCTTCCGGCCGGACCTGCAATTGTCCGAGCTAGCTCAGCAGTGGTCAGGAGGGGGCGACCACTAACGATCGCTCGGGCAAATCTTCTAGCGTGAGGTTCCTCTCCATAAAACCTCAATACATGTTCTATTTCTTCTACGGTTGCTTGATTTATCCACTGTGCGGCAGTGATATCTTCGGAGGTGTCCATTCGCATATCAAGGGGGCCGTCTAAATCAAAGCTAAACCCTCTTTCTTTTGTTCTTAATTGAGGTGATGATACGCCTAAATCAAAAAAAATTCCACTAATTTTGTTCTTAATATTAGATTTGCTTAATAATTGTCCGATATTTGCATGAGACTCTCTCCTGAATTCAAAGCGCGCATCACCCATCCAGTGTGATTTTGCATGTTTTTCCGCCTCCAAATCCTTATCATAAGCGAAAAGCCGCCCTCTTTCGCTCAAACAGGCTAATACCGCGGCACTATGACCACCTCGTCCATAAGTTGCATCTATATACCAACCATCTTTGTCTATGTTCATGGCTTCCAACATCTCTTTCAACATAACCGGTTCGTGCTGATCCATTGCATCGTTACAGATAAAAGTCTTTGAGCACGGAATCTGCACCTTCGGTATCTATTTCTTTCATCTTTCGTTCCCTGTATTCATCCCATATCTTTTGATCCCATAACTCAAACCTGTTACCTAAACCAAGTAACACACAAGATTTTTTAATTCTCATATCTTTGCGCAGAGGTGGGGGGAGTAAAATGCGCCCGTTATTATCAGGTTCACATTCTGTGGCATGGCTCAACATCATGCGCTGCATATAACCTTTTATATCGGTTGACGATAATTGTTGTAATTGCTCTTCAACTGGTAACCAATAGAGCTTTGGATAGATCAATATAGATCTGTTGCCTATATTCGCAGTAACAACTAGATTGCTGTTACACAACTCGTGTAATTCCTGGCGATATTTGGAAGGAATGCCAACACGACCTTTGGTATCTACCGTGACATTATTGACACCCCTCAAGCATTTTGTTGCGGACATACTAAATATCCCTCCCAGCATTAAATAATCTATTTTCAGGGAATAATATACCACAAAAAACTACTTTCCACCACAAAAAACTACCTTTTTAACAAGCTCATATTGAAACATTGATCCTGTTGAAAGTAGAACCGCTGCTTGTTGCATAGAATCCGCCACAAGGAACGGCATGTCGTAGGGGAGACTCAGCTATTTATAGCTGTCAAAGATAATATTGAATCGCCGTTTGAGATAAAGATTAGGTGCGGTGCACACCACAATGAATTATAGGGCTAATCGCTAGTTTTTAGCCCGATCCATGATAGCTTGTGCCGTGATTAACACCAATACCTGCCAGCCCAATACCTATGCCCGCATAGCTGTGTCCTTCTAACGCAAGATAACAGGCACCCGATATACCGAGTATCCCTATGAAAAATGCCATATATTGTCCACGGCGTCTTTCTTGACTAACAACTTTTAAGGTTTCTTTGTCTATTTCGCGTGCATGGTTGAGCTTATTCTCGGCCATTTTTATAATGCGCTCTGCAGAACCAGGTATATACTCTTCATATTTAGCTAGTTGATCAGCAGACGGCAATGGTCCCTGATGGATCTGTCCAATGAGTTTAGTGGAAGGAGATACGCTTTTATTGTTGTGAACTTGCGCTATGCTCTTTTTCTTCTTGCTCTTGCTCATAGTCCCCTATTGCATCATAAAGCGCACGCCCCACGGAATTCCACACCAAATAATGTAGTTCCTCAGCACTCTTAGGGCGAGGATATGCTCTTGGTATTACTAGAGACTTTGCTCCTTTAGTCATCAATTTTATATTCATTCGCGTCAAGTATCTTGGATAAGTCAAAGTTAATATTCATTATACCTTAAAAACTTAAAATTGAATCGCCGTTTGTTGCAGTTGCACAAACGGCGTAACATTGTGCAGAACCGCCACAACCACCCCGTCAGATAGAACCGCCGATTGAACCAAGTGAACCCGCCACTTGAGCCAGTAGGTCAAGTGGCGTAACTTTGTGCAAAATCTAAATATTGTGTTCGCTAGAAACAGTACGTATATCAAAATCAATCGGCGTGACATTGTGCAGAACCTTAACATGATTGTTAAACGCGTGCATTACAAAATGCATAGGCCTGACACCCCTCCAGAGGAGGGGAATGGTATGCCTCTAAAGATGATATCTATTTATTCGCCGAATAGCCAAGGTGCGCTCTCTTTGCGTTTTGCTTCAAAGGTGCGAATTTTTTCAGCATGCTTTAAGGTCAGAGCTATTTGATCTAACCCCTCCAGCAAGCAATGTTTGTCAAAATCGGCGATGTCAAAATGCCATTGCGAATGTGTATCGCTCACGGTTTGATTGTAGAGATCTATCGTCAGGCGATAATCGGGATCGTTTGTTGTGTTTTGGAACAAGGTTGTGATTGCATCGCTATCTAATACTACGGGTAGAAAGCCGTTTTTAATGGCATTGCTATAAAAAATATCGGCAAAACTGGGTGCAACAGCTACTTTTAGACCATAGTCCATCATTGCCCAGACTGCGTGTTCGCGTGACGAACCACAACCGAAGTTGGCACCAGTTAATAAAATTTGAGCTTGCTTATAGTGAGGCTCGTTGAATATGCAGTCGGGGTTGAGGCGTCTTTGGGAATTGTCTAGTGTTAGGTCACCGGGGTCTAGGTATCGCCAATCGTCAAATAGATAGGGACCCAAGCCAGTACGCTTAACAGATTTCAAGTATTGCTTAGGAATGACGAAATCGGTATCTACGTTGGTTCGATCCAACGGTATCACGATGCTCTCAATACGCTCGAATTTCTGCATTAACCCATATCCCAATCACGTATGTCGGTAAAATGTCCCCTGATAGCTGCTGCCGCTGCCATCGCCGGGCTAAGCAAGTGGGTGCGACCACCTTGACCTTGACGACCTTCAAAGTTTCGGTTGGAAGTAGAAGCGCATCGCTCTCCGCGATTCAGACGGTCGTCGTTCATGCCCAAACACATTGAACAACCCGGCTCGCGCCACTCAAAGCCGGCTTGTGTAAAAATAGTATCAAGACCTTCCTCCTCAGCTTGGTGTTTGACCAAGCCTGACCCCGGAACGACGATTGCTTGTTTGATATTGCTCGCAAGTTTCTTACCATTGACAACTTGCGCAGCGATGCGTAAATCTTCGATTCTGGAATTCGTACACGAACCTATAAATATCTTATCCAGCTTAATGTCTTGCATTGGTGTGCCGGGGTGTAAATCCATATAAGTCAATGCTTGTTGCCAATTCTTCGCTTTATTCGGATCGCTCTGCTCACTCGGATCTGGCACCGCGTCGTTGACAGAGACCACCATTTCCGGCGATGTCCCCCAAGTCACCTGCGGCGGCACGGTGCTCGCATCTATCGTGTGTTCGGTATCAAACATCGCATTGCCATCGGAGTGTAGCGTTTCCCAACTATTGAGTGCTCGTTCCCATAATGCGCCTTGCGGTGCAAACGGGCGATCTTTCAGATAAGCCTCAGTGCAACCGTCAAAGGCGATCAAGCCGGCGCGCGCACCGGCTTCTATCGTCATATTACAAATCGTCATACGACTCTCCATCGATAAGTTGCCAATCGTATCACCGCTGTATTCGATTGCATAACCGCTACCGCCGGCAGTGCCGATGCGACCGATAATAGCCAATATCAAGTCTTTGGCATTGATGCCCACAGGCAAAGAACCCTCTATATTGATACGCATGTTCTTGAGCTTAGCGGTCTTTAAGCACTGGGTCGCAAATACATGCTCAACATCGGAGGTGCCTATACCCATTGCCAAAGTCGCAAAAGCTCCGTGCGTTGAAGTATGCGAGTCACCGCAGACGACCGTCATCCCCGGTAGCGTAGCACCTTGCTCTGGACCGATTACATGAACAATGCCCTGGCGCATATCACCAAGCGGATAATACTTAACATCATGCTTAGCGCAATTTTGTGCGAGAGTCTCCAGCTGTAGACGAGAAATCGGGTCGGCGATAACAGCGTGTTGGTTGCGGGTCGGTACATTATGATCCGGCACTGCGATGATTGCGTCCTTGCGCCATAGATTGCGATTAGACAGTGCCAAGCCTTCAAACGCTTGAGGTGATGTTACCTCATGCACCAAATGTCTGTCTATATAGATCAAGGCATCGCCACCGGCATCCTCAAAAACCAAGTGGTCTTGCCATAGTTTGTCGTAAAGCGTTAATGCTGCCATCGTGTTAATCTTTGTCAGAAAGGGATTAGGTGCAATGCGCACCACAACAAATTATACAGCTAATTGGATGAATACAGTATATTCATTAACCATAAATGCCATGTGCCTAGCCGGTATATGTAGAAACCTTGATATCGCTTATTGGAGGGAGCCTTCTAAAAATACTTTGGCACGGATCCTAAGCACTGGGCGGGTTGTATAAACATGCACTGGTGAGTCAACCTCTTCGCTATAGCCTTGACCATCGGTATAAGACACTTGTGCACGAAATATACTTCCATCTCGTACTAAGGGAAATCTGTTGTCACCTTCCACCAAAATACTAGAACCTGATATGATGTACTGTGCTCCATTAGCCTCATCAATATCCATCCAGGCATTCGCCGAGGGACAACGCCCTTCAACCCCTGCACAGACCTGCCATTTATACCCCACATTCTCACCATTGCTTCCGTCAGGATCAGCGGATAATATCATCGCCGTTAATGTCGTCCCCCTGCTTCCTATTTCTATAGAGGTTCCTAAAGTTGCAGAACCATTATTTTCCTTGTTAACCTGAACCAATAACGCCATGGTCGTAGCAAGATCCCCATCGTCCACCTCTACTTCCAGATTGAGTATTGTTCGGGTAGTTGCGGCATCTTTTATATAATCCGCTGGAATGCTTAGTGTTGCCGATTTACTAGTTTCATTGCTCAATACCTCTAAATCCCCAACCCAGCGATACATTAAGTCATCATGGTTCGGGTCACTCGCATTCACGCTAATGGCCTGCGTGTCGCCTTCGCTTATCATCTCCGCTGCAGTAATGCTTGTGATAACTGGTCGTTCATTCGCAACCACAAACGAGTTGGATGGAATAACCACTGATTGCCCTATACCATCCACAACTGTCAGTTTTAATCTATAGCTTGTGCCGCCAGTACGTCCCTCTCTATTGTCTGGGATCATATAGGTTTGACTGGTAGCATCGGCTATTGCGATGTCATTTCTATACCAGCGATAATTTACCTCATCAATACCGTTCGCATCTGCTATCGTAGAAGTCGCACGCAACAGCCATTTATCACTGCTATCCGGTTCTATGCGCACACTCCCAGTCGGCTTTGCATCAACAGACACCAATAAAGATACACTATCGGTTGACTCTTTGCTATAAGTTGCGGTGAATACGATCGTGGCTGTTCCTGCTTTAACACCAGTGAGTACAAAGGTTCCACTTACATTAGTCGTTATCGTGTCAGGTTGTGTCGGTGTCACCGATACGATAGAGGGGCTAGATGACATCGCCTCCAAAACCACACTATCGCCCATATCGAAATCATTGTCCGATACTAAAACCATAACTTGTGTGGTGCTGCCCAGCTCTATTACTTGCTGCGCAGTGGCAACCTCAAGCCGCGGAGCTGCGTTGCCTTCTACTTCGACCCTGAAATGTTCCGAGACTGCGGAGTTCGACACATTTCTGCCGTCGTTCACTGTCGCCGTGATTGTCGTAATACCGGCACTGATACCTGTAATCTTGATTGTGCGGGTTGCACCATTCCCTTCTACAATCACGCCGGCAACATCGGCATTATCAGATTGAACGCCGAGCGTTAAGCCAGCCGGGGTATCGTCGGTATCAACATCGTTTATAGTCACATGCAATGTGGTTTCTGTTCCTGCCCTCAGCCTGACACGCCCCTCAGGTAGACCGCTAATCATCGGTGAATTATTCACACGAGAATCAAGAGTGTACCCCAGCGAATCAATCACTACCCTATAACCCTGAGCATCGGTATAAGTCACTAGTGCACGAAATACACTGCTATTTCGTATTATCTGAAATCTACTGCCTCCTTCCACCGAAATACTAGAACCTGATATGACGTACTGTGCTTCGGTAGCCCCATCAATATTCATCCAAGCATTCTCTAAGAAACAAGGACCATCGTTCGCTGCACATACCTGCCATTGATACTCCGCCCTACTGATGCCTCGTCAGGATCATCGATGGTTATGGGCGTCATTATTGCCGTATCTCCGTTTATGAAATCTAGACTGAGTCCTAAACGAACAAAACCATTATCTCTCTTGTTCACTACTACCGATACCGTTCTTGTCGTAGAGAGCCTCTCGTCGCTTACTTCCACCACTAGATTGAGTGTTGTTTGGTCAGCTACAGCGTCTTTGATATAGTACGATGGAATACTTAATCTTGCTGGATTGCTATTCTCATTGCTCAATACCTCTGAATCCCCACTCCAGCGATACGTCAAGTCGTCATGGTTCGGGTCACTCGCAGTCACGCTAATGTCCTGTGTGTTGCCTTCACTGATCATCTCTGCTACGGGAACGGTAATAACCGGTCGTTCATTCGCTATCGTATACGAGTCGGATTGAATAACCACTGATTGGCCTATACTATCCATGACCGTTAGTTCTACACTATAGCTTGTATCTGCGGCGCGTCCCAGTCTGTTGTCCGGTATCGTATAGGTTGGGCTGGTGGCATTTGCTATAACAGTATCATTTCTATACCACTGATAATTTACCCCAGCGATACCATTCGCATCCGCTGCGATTGCAGTCAACAGCCATTTATCATTGGGGTCTACACGCACACTCCCGGTCGGCTTTGCATCAACAGACACCAGCAAAGATACACTATCGGTTGACCTTCCTTTATCCGTTGCGGTGAATACGATAGTCGCTATTCCTGCTTTAATACCGTTTAGTGTGAAGGTTCTACTCGCATTGGTTGTTATAGTATCGGGTTGTGTCGGTATCACTGATACGATGGATTGGTCTGATGACATCGCCTCCAAAACGACACTGTCATCCACATCAAAATTATTATCCGATATCAACACCATTACCTGCGTGGTGTTACCTTGCTCTATTAATTGCGGCGACGAAGTAATCACCTCAAGCATTGAGGCCTGGTTCTCTTCAACTTCCACCTCAAACTGTTCCGAGACTTCGGAGTTTGACACACCTCTACCATCGTTCACCGTCGCAGTGATGGTCGCAATACCTCCACTAACACCAGTGATCTTGATCGTACGGGTCGTACCCTCTCCCTCTGCACTAACCCTTGCAACTTCGAGTTTATCGGATTCAGCACCAAACACTAGATTGCTAGATATATCGTCGGCATCGGCATCGCCTAACTCCACATCAAACTCAGTCGCTGTTCCTTCCAACAACCTGACTCGCCGCACAGGTATGCCACTAACCGTCGGCGGCGCATTCACACGCCTTGAATAGCTATAGCCTTGCGAATAAACCTCTTCACCATAACCTTGACCATCGCTATAAGTCCCTTCAACGCGAAACAGACTGCCACCCTCTACTAACGGAAATCTGCTGCCACTCTCCACCAAAATACTAGAACCCGATATCATATACTGTGTTCCGGTAGCCTCAATAATATTCATCCAATCATTCGCCGAGGGACAACCCGATTCATTTCCGGCACAGACTTGCCATTGATACTCCACAGCTCCACTAATGCCTCCGTCAGGATCGTCGGATAATACCATCGTTGTCAGTGTTGTCCCTACACTTACTATTTCTATAGAGGTTCCTAAAGTTGCAAAACCATTGTTTTTCTTATCAATCACTACCGATAACGTTCTTGAAGTAGAGAATATCCCATCGTTTACTTCCACCTCCAGATTGAGTGTTGTTTGCATGGATGCGACATCTTTTATATAGTCGGGTGGGATGCTTAATGTTGCCGGATTGCTATTTTCATTGCTCAATAACTCTAAATCCCCAACCCAGCGATATGTTAAGTCATCATAGTTTGGGTCACTTGCACTCACGCTAATGTCCCGTGTATCACCCTCATCAATCATCTCCGCTACAGCAACGGTAATAACTGGTGGTTCATTCGCAATCGTATACGAGTCGGATTGGATAACGACCGATTGTCCTATACTATCCATAATCGTCGGTTCTACACTATAGCTTATGCCGCTAGCACGCCCTGCTCTATTGTCCGGTATCGTATAGCTTTGGTTATTGGCATCATTGGCTATGGCAACATCATTTCTATACCACTGATAATCCACCCCAACGATACCGTTCGCATCCTCTGCCATTGCAGTCAACTGCCATTTATCATTGGGGTCTATACGCACACTAGCGGTCGGTTTTGCATCAATCAATAGAACAAAAGCCGTCTGTGTGCTACCTCCTCTACCGTCATCGGCAAACACGGTCACCATTAAACCTGCTCTGTTCTTGCTTGCATCTTCAATCGTCGGCACACCAACCAAAGTTCCTGTTGTAGCGATTACGATGCTTGCCGGCAACCCGACTACTCTATACCTTAATAGATCACCGTCAACATCGGCAAAAAACTCGCTTATTTCTAGCTCAAATGCTTCTCCTACCGTTGCCACAACTTGCGACGGCACGTTGCCGGACAACACATGCGGAGGTGTGTTGACCCGCACCACAACCTCTGTATTAGTACTGACATTCTGACTATCTGTTGCGGTGAACATAATTATCGCTTCCCCACTTTGCTCGGCAGTTAGCATGAAGGCTATGCGCGTATCAGTCGTTATAGAGTTGGTTTGCATCGGTATCACCGATACCATAGATTGGTTTGACGACATCACCTCCACAACGACATTATCGTTGGCATCAAAATTATTATCCGACACCAACACCACTATCTGTGTGGTGTTGCCCAGCTCTATTAGTTCCTGTGGGTAAGCAATCACCTCAAGCATTGGGGCTTCGTTCCCCTCAACTTCCACCTCAAACCGTTCTGAGACTTCGGAGTTTGACACACCCCTGCCATCGTTCACCGTCGCAGTGATTGTCGCAATACCGACACCAATAACGGTAATTTTAACCGTGCGGGTTGCACCGTCACCTTCTACACTTAGCCTTGCAACTTCTGGCGTGTTCGATTGAATACCGAATATTAGATCGTCACTGTCGGCATCGTTTATAGTCACATTCAATGTGGTTTCTGTTCCTGCTAACAGCCTGATACGTCCCAATGGTAAACCAATAATCGTCGGCGAATTATTTACACGTAATGAATAAACATACTCTTGCGAATAAACCTCTTCCTCATAACCTTGACGATCGGTATAAGTCCCCTCGACGCGAAATATACTTTCACCCTCTACTGGAGAAAATGTACTGCCATTTTCCAACATAATATCAGAACCCGATATGATGTACTGTTTCCCGTTAGCCTCATCAATATCTATCCAATCATTCTCCGAGGAACAATCCCCTTCATCCCTTGAACAGACTTGCCATTGATACACCACAGTCCCACTGGTGCCTCCGTCAGGATCTTCGAACAATACTATCGCCGTTAATGTCGTCCCTCTGCTTGCTATTTCTATGGAGGTTCTTAATCTCGCAGAACCATTGTTTTCTTTTTCCACCTGAACCAATAACGCTCTTGTCGTAGAAAGCTCCCCGTCGTCCACTGCTACTTCCAGATTGAGTGTCGTCTGGGTGAATGCAGCATCTTTTATATAGTCGGGTGGAATGCTTAGTGTTACCGAATTGCTATTCTCATTGCTCAGCACACCAGAATCATCCCCGCTCCAGCGATACATTAAGTCGTCATAGTTCGGGTCACTCGCACTCACACTAATGTTCTGCGTATCGCCTTCGTTGATCTCCGCTGGAGTAATGCCGGTGATAACTGGTCGTTCATTTGGAACCCTATACGGATCGGATTGAATAACTACCGTTTCTCCTATATCATTCATAACCGTCAGTTCTACACTATAGCTTGTGTCTACAGCACGCCCGTCTCTATTGTTCGGTATCGTATAGGTTGGACTGGTCGCACTCGCTATAGCAACACCATTTCTATACCACTGATAACTCGCTTCAACTATATTGTTTGCATCCTCTATCATTGAGGTCGCACGCAGCAGCCACTTATCACCGCTATCCGGTTCTATGCGCACGCTCCCAATCAGCTCGGCATCAACACGCACCGACATAGTTACACTATTGGTCGCTCCTCTGCTATCCAATACAGTAAACTCAATCATCGCATTACCTCCCCTAACACCCTTTAGTGTAATGCGCTCCTTAGTATTACTTCTTATCCTAATAATCTGCCTTGGTTCCACCAATACTTCTGGCACTAAAGATGATGTTAAGAACACCCTGTCGCCGGCATCAAAATCATCATCCATCACTTCGACTGAGACCACTGTGCTTTCACCCACTGATATTGATTCGGGTAGTGGTGTGATTGTAATCTGTGGCGCACTATTCGTCGCTATTGTGGTCACCACAAATGTCGTACTACTTATAGAGTCAGCCAAACCTTCACCATCATCCACCAACACCGTAATCTCAGATCTTCCGATATCCGAACCAGTTCTAATGCGAAGTGTACGGACCGAACCACCTCCTTCGGGTATGCTCGCCGTTGCGATATCGTGGTTGCTGGATCTAACACTGGTCATAAGTTTGGTCGGATCAACACCAATCCCGACACTTAATACAACATTCAACTCTCTCGTGATCCTTGTTAATAAACTGATATCTGATATGGGTTCTATAGACGCTGTGCGTACCATTTCAAGTTGACCAGCCAACGGTTCGCCACAAACTGGATCTCCGGCAGTACCACATGCTGGTTGACCTTGATTAGATCCTAACGCATATTTGAGTATCGGGTATTGATCGGTTCCGCCAAAGTCCCAATCGGCAGTTTCCCAATCGTAATAAATCTCTGTTGCATTATCGCCCGGCATCTCAGGGGTTTGCATTTCTACACGGGTCTTAGAAGTGCCACCAGCACTTACCACAGTAGGATTATTGGTTCTATTCCAATAACTTTTTTCAATACGACCGTCCCTATTCTCTCCGACTAATCCACCGCTATTCCGATCTCCTCTCACACGCCCTGTCGCATAGCTTTTACTAACTCTACTAATGCTTGGGTTGTGAAACAAACCTCGATTAACCCCGACTAATCCACCGACCCCATCATTGCCGCTCACATTACCTTGAGCATAGCTGTTTACAATCGCGCCTCTTGCATTCCATCCGACTAAGCCACCAATATAGCGACCCCCACTATCTACATTACCTCCAGCATAGCTATTCGTAATCGTACCACCAAGATTATTACCAATAAAACCTCCGACTCCGTTATTGCCTCTTACGAATCCGAGGGCATAACTATTCGTAATATCCCCTAAGTTCCAACCGACGAAACCACCCACATCGGCTGTGCCTATGATGTGCTCTTTGGTATAACTGTTTGTGATAATACCATTATTTTCACCAACCAAACCACCGACTACTGCACCTCCGGTGACCTTGACTTCCGCCCAGCTGCGCATGATAACCCCCGTGTTACTCGTGTTGCTATTCTTGCCAACCAGACCACCAACTTTTTCACTGCCGTTCACACTTCCTCTTGCATAGCTATTGGTGATTGTGCCACCATCGTTATCACCTACCAAACCACCAGTATTCCGACGAAATCCTACTACCGTACTGCTTGAATGGCTATCAGAAATCGTCCCACCACGATGCCAGCCGACTAATCCACCGACATCGTGTGCGCCGCGACCTCTCACTTGTCCTGTCACATAACTATTGACAATAGAACCGCCTTGTTTATACCCAACTAATCCGCCTACACCTTGATTACCTAAAATGTCCACGTCTAATAAGCCGACATTTTCTATCTCGGCATTACTTGCCGTAACACCGAATAAACCCACACCTCTCTCAGCATCACCCCGATCTATTCGTAAGTTAGCAATCGTATGACCGTTTGCATTGAATATGGCATCAAAAGGTGCTTCTGGAGTACCAAAAGGTGCTTCTGGAGTAACAAAAGGTATTCCTGGAGTGCCAATGGGTTGCCAACCTGAGCCTGATGTCCAAGCAGCCCTGATAATTCCACTACGATAACTTGCGCCTTGCTCAAAATCTAAACTCCGTGTTAGTTCATAGCCCTTGCAACCCTCATCGGGACAACCTGCGGTAATCTTACTCGCGGTCTCATTTTGTCTATAGCCGCTACCGTCCAACTGATAGCGAATCGCATCCAAACCTTCCAAATCATTTATTTCTATCAAGCCGTTGTTGTTTGTATCAACATTTGCTATGAAAATAAGCACTTCGGATAGAAATGTTTGTGTATAACCTTGCCCATCGGTATAACCATATTGCACACGATACTCAGTGTAGAGTGCTGTATCTTCGGGAATACGATAGGTATTAGCAGTGGTACTTTCTATATCTATCCAACCGGCACCCTTATCCCCACGCCGTTGCCATAAATAACTATTTATCGTGCCAACACCATCCGGATCTGTTGATAGGTTTATTTCGGGGGCAGTTAATGTTCTATCCGATAGCGTAATAATAGAATCTGACTGTACCACCGTGCCATTATCTGTCCTAACGATTGTCAATCTTAGATCTTTAGTCCCTGTCGTTGTGCCATCGCTGGTTTCCAATCTAATCGTGATCTCACTATCGGCTTCGGTTTTACCTAAAGAAGCCTCAAGTATCGCTACATCCAACACCGCTTCACTAATTCCTCCTATTGGTAGTACGCGAGGCATTCCTGATATTTGTGTCCATTTATAACGCAATGTACTTTGATCTACACCCTGACTGGTTGCTCTCTGCAGTATGATATGCTCACCTTCGTTAAAAGTTCTATCGTTAAAGGCTAGTGTATATTCGATCGGTGCATCATAGAGTGTTAGTACTTCAACAGTAGCTGTGCTAACACCGGCGGTGTTCAACAAAATCTCGGAACTCGTCGTGCCACTTGACACCTGCTCTCTGAAATCCCCACTACTTTCAATAATAATATTGGCATCAGGATTAGCGGCAACTGGAGTCAGACGTAATCGTCTTATCTGGGTTTCGTCTATGATACGATAACTTAATACTTCAGACTTAAAAGACGGCGACACTATCAAGCCACTTGGCAAACCTAATCGAAGCAACCCAAGACGCTGGTTCGGTCGCAATGTGCCATCGCTATATTTGAGGGCAGGATATTGTTCGGATGTGCCGAAATCCCATATCTGTTCATCCCAATCATAATAAATATCGGTCTGAGCACTTCCCGCTTCAATAGGTGCTTGTAACTCTAAAGTCGTCTTGCCTTCGCCGCCGGCACTCTCTGTTCTACCGCTGGTTGACTCATCCCAATAACTATTCGTAATCGTTGCAGTATTCGACCCAATAAAACCACCAACTTGTGGGCTTTGTTGACCTCCTTCTACCTTGCCAATAGCATAGCTGTTAGTAATACTACCACGACTAACATGCGCCCCGATGAAACCACCAATACCAAGACCATATAGACCTCCTCGCACATTACCAGTTGCATAGCTATTCGTAATATCTGTCACTGCACTTTGCCCGATGAAACCACCAACAAATTGGAACCCTGACACATTGCCGATAGCATAGCTATTTGTAATATTACGATTGACTGGACTAACAAAGCCGAAAAAATCAGCAACACCATTGCCTCCGATAAAGCCACCTACACGAACTGCTCCTGTCACATCACCAGTCGCATAGCTGTCGGTAACACGTCCCTCCTCATTTTCTCCGATAAAACCGCCAACTGTTAGTTGTCCTTGCACATCACCTGTGGCGTAGCTATTTGTAATGACATCTCCTATATCTGCCCGATTGTATCCGATAAAACCACCCACTCTGTGGCTTTCTTCATCTCCCTGCACATTACCAGTCGCATAGCTGTTTGTAATACTTCCTTGAAACACAATACCAATAAAACCGCCAACTTGTCTGCTTCTTTGACCTACTCGCACATTACCAGTCGCATGGCTGTTTGTAATATCTGACAAATTTTGTCCGATAAAACCACCCAATGATACGCTTGCGTCACCTCCTTGCACATTACCAGTCGCATAGCTGTTTGTAATATTTGCCCGAAAATGCGCACCAGCAAAACCACCCATATCAAAGCTTCCTTGACCTCCCTGCACATTACCAGTTGCGTAGCTGTTATTAATGTTCGTTCTTGCATTAGCTGCACCTAGTAGACCACCAACAGTATTGTCTCCTGTCACATTCCCAGTTGCGTGACTTTTTTCAATAATCCCGCCTCTGAAATTAATAAAACCTACTAGACCACCTATCCATCTTGTTCCAATCACCTCACCATGAGCAGAACTATTTTCAACGTGAATAGTGCCAGCATTACCTATTAATCCACCTACGGTTCTATTTCCTGTCACATTCCCAGTGGCATAACTATTAATAATTTGACCGCTCATAGTATTAGTTTCTGCAATCGCCCCAACTAAGCCTCCTACATCATTAGCCCCCGATACGGTGTTGAATGCCTGACTATTTCTAATTGTGGAAAAATTTATACCCACTAAACCACCCACTTGGTTGCCTGTTCCTATCACAACGCCGGTTGCAGAACTGTTCTCAAGAAAGAAAGATGGATTATTTGAGACACCATGAACACCAACCAGTGCACCTATCCGAGAAACACCTCTTATACTGCCGCTGACATGACTATTTTTAATTGTTCCGCCATCATTAGTGGCAACTAAAGCCCCTACGGTTGATGCTCCTTCAATATTCACGTCCAGTAACCGAATATCTCTGATTTCCCCAGAATTAGTAATAAATAGACCGACATTCTCACTACTAGGCCTATTGATCATCAAATTGCGGATAGCATGACCATTACCATGGAACGTGCCCTCGAAAGTTGCCGTAACCGTAATAGACGTTGGCGTACTAACGGTAGACGTTGGCGTACTAACGGTAGATGTTGGCGTACTAACGGTAGATGTTGGTGTGCTCACCATAGATATTACTATGCTCTCAATTGGTAGCCAGCCGGAATCTAACACCCAATCCAGCTGAACTCTTCCAACACGATAGCTGCTAGCATCTAGAAAATCTAAATCTCTCATCAGCTCATAACCATTACAACCCTTATCGGGACAACCTACCGTGGTTTTAGAGGTCTCCCTACTTTCCCTATAACCCGTACCATCCAACTGATAGCGAATGGCATCCAACCCCTCCAGATCACAAATATCTATTAGTCCATCGTTATCCTTGTCTATATCAGTAAACGAGCAAGGGGATAACGGCGATGTCTGTGCCGTAGCAAACTGCCATGGCATAACACACAGCAAAAACACCAATAGAATAAATATGGGGCTGTTGAAAAAGTAGCCACATTGCATGAACTTAACCGCTCTGCCCATCAAATTTATGAAAACGGTAGGGGCGGATTTGCATATCCGCCCTAAAGTTGAGTCCTCGCACAAATCTACCCGCTCCGCGCCACCAAATCATGGTTACCGTAAACGAAATGGATAGAATGGATTGTCCGTACAGACACAAAGCGTTAGGGCGGATATGCAAATCCGCCCCTACAATTCTATGGAATATTTTTTCAGCAGCCTCATGTTAGCCCTCCCCTACGGGTGGTTTACATAATTTATGTGGCGCACAGAGTTTTGCATCATGTTCCGCCATCTGTTGCCATTGCAAAAAATCGCAAGCAATAAGAGTAGCAATAGCGAATAGCCTACAAAACCACCACTGCTACTGCGCCTTTCCGCTTCTCTCATCTCACCCTCCGATAACAGGTTCTCGTTGCTGACCGTGAACTCATAATACCCTCTATTCCCTTCGGCATGTGCAACCGACACCAAATAATCATCCGCTCTAGGGGCTGTCCATTCAATGCTCGATACATCGCTGCCACGATGACGCACACTCTGCTCTATTAAATTTGTCCCGTCAGGCTCGTATAGGCTCAACTCTGTTGCCATTTGGGTATCATCGTAGCCCACCAAATGACTCGTTTGTAGATAGTAGGTTTCACCCTCGCTCATCGCATTAAACACATACCAATTCACCTGACCAGCATGTTCAATTGAACCTTTATCCAAGTACGGTATGCTCGTAATCGTCGTTGGTTGAACCGACAACGGCGGTGGCATCATCTTCTTTTCAGTATTGACTACATCCACTTGGTCATAAACAACCCGCTGAAATATCGGTGCTTGCTGCGGCACCGTCGGCAAATTGAAAATCGGAGATTCACCCGGCGACAACACCGGATGATAAAACACATTCGTATCGTCGATCAGTGCATCACCGTCAAGGTTGCTTACGGTCACCTTAATCTCGCATATCCCATCTTGAGAATAATCTGCCAACATCGCCGAATATAAACCATCGGCTGCAGTCTTATCCGGGGCATTACCATCGTCGGTCAGTATCACAGACATTGTAGAATCATCAGGCATCGTAATATCTGCTCTCACATCGGCACGGGTTATCGGAAACTCATTGCTGACATTAACCAAAATTGGTATCGGTTCCGGATAGATGACTACCTCGCTCGGATGCTCCTGAACAATAATCTCGGCACCGGCATTGATGCCAACAACAATGTCACTATTTATTGCCGCCTCATATTCAAAGTTTCCAGTGCCCGTGATCCGCACCTTCCATGTACCTGGCATCGGGGAACCAACATAATAGATCGCTTGTGTGTCGCTCTCTAGATAATGCACCACTTTGGTTGCCTTATCAGTTACCAAGCTCTCGGCATACGCTTGATCTATAATCACACCAGCCGGGTCTCGTAGCGTAAAGCTGTCAAAGTAAGCATCACCATCCCACCTCAAAATAAAACTTGCCGACTCGGTCATCTCCGATATCACCGTATTGGTCGTCACCACATCCTCAAAGACGCGATTATGCAAAGATACTGATTTGACCAACTGGGCATTGCGGATTAGCGACTCGTTCCTGAATATACTAGGCAAAAAACTAGACAATCTTTGTGAATCTACTTCCATCTTAAATCGGTTCCTCGTCTTTAGCGTGGCATCCTGCAAAACCACTTGCCCTTCGGTGTCTAGTTCCACCGTATAGACTGATATGCCATTGTCCTTGAAATATCCGTAGTCCGACTGCTCAGTCTCACCGTCGGAAACTATAATCAGCGCTTGGTGACTGTCGCTTGGCGCATCCGCAAAAAGTCTTTGTGCTTCCTCCAGAGCCGCTGCATAGTCGGTGCCACCGTCAGCTACCAAAGAGTCAATGACCGACTCGATCATCCTAAGGTTTTCTATAGTATCCAGTCGGCTCGGCATAACTTCGGTTCTGGCAGTGTCGTCAAAACTGATAATTCCCAGTTCTATCAAGGGTGCCTCTGCATAGAGTACCTGTACTGCATTTTTGGCAGCTTGCTTTGCCACCGCCAACCGTTGATTATCTGCCATACTCGCAGAATCATCCATCATCATAACAACGGTGTTAGCACTCGAAACCCAATCAATCGTCGGCAGCGTGCAGGTATATGACTCGGTTAGCTGATCAAAATCCGGCAAAACAACACCAGCTTGAAATAAATGGTCTTGTCTTGGGTATTGCGCTCTCTGTCTAGTTGCTCTAATAGCATCACGGTAGGCGGGTTGCACAAGAACTTCCCACGCCGACCCCCCATAACAGTCTGAGTGCGCAGTCAGAATTCTATCTTCCTTAGGATAATCTCTAGGATGACTAAATCTGGGAATCTCATCTCTTATCGTTGAGGACCCCATTAGGGTAAACAGTGAAGAATAAGTAGTTGTGTTTGTGGGTCTACATGAAAGAGCACCGCTGTATTCATCGTATATACTCCATAGACTATGCGCTAGTTCGTGGGCTATAGTTCTAGGAACTCTTCGGGTCTGATCATTAAATATTGTGATAGATGGTTGCACATAAGTAAACGCTCCTATAAAGGCAACCCCTGCTATCCCTCTTTGATTAGAAATAGGATCTGATTGTCTTCGCATATCAATATCGGCAGAACGTCGTCCATCGGTATAAACAGAAATTCTGCGTATCCTTGAATTTTCCAAAGAGGATTGGCACCAAGCATCTGCAAAATCCATAAGCGTTTGGTTGGCAATATCTCTGTTTTCGCCTTGCCACTGCGCAGGATCAGCTGGCTGCATCGAAAACGAAATATCACATTCTACAGTTGTAGCCTGATCGTTGCTCACAATCTCACATTGCGAGTAAACTGGGCTAACCCATAAACTCAAAACGAGTGAAACCGCCACTTGTTGCAGTAGCACAAGTGACGTAACTTTGTACGAAATCTAAATATTGTGTTCGTTAAAAACAATACGTATGGGGCTGTTGAAAAAGTGTCTGCATTAGTACATTCCCCTCCTTTGGAGGGGTGGCAGGCGAAGCCTGACGGGGTGGTTGTGGTGGTTCTGCACTAGACAATTACCCTCTACGAGTGCATAGCGGTACTTTTTCAACAGCCCCGTATATCAAAATCAATCGGCGCGACATTGTGCAGAACCTCAACATGATTGCTAAACGCATGCATTACAAAATGCATAGGACACCCCTCCAAAGGAGAGGAATAGTCCACCCCTACAATTTTATGTAAAGCTGGTGGGTATGCAAAAAACCACCCCGTCAGGCGGAGCCTGACACCCCTCCAAAGGAGAGGAATGGTCCAGCACTATACTTATAGAGACACGAGGCAACCACCCCGTCAGATAGAACCGCCACTTGAGCCAGTAGGTCAAGTGGCGTGACATTGTGCAGAACCACATCATGATTGCTAGATGCATGCATTACAAAATGAATAGGCCTGACACCCCTCCAAAGGAGGGGAATGGTCCACAACCTTTACGGGCGGAATATTTATGGTCAGTGGCGCATCAGGGTGGGCATCATTATAAAAGGCTGCTTTTATTGATTTTTTCTTAGGCCAAAAAGTCATATCGAGGTGTTTTTCGTGCAATTCTTCCACTCGTTTTTTAGCTTCACCAAAGGTCATTTCTTCGTCGTAATAACCGGCTTCAAATTTGTATTTATATCTCCAACCTATCACGAAACCGTGCTCGTCATTTTTGTGATGTAAGGTATCTTCCATTTTGTACTCCGTTATCTTTGTTGTTCATATTCAAATTTACTCTTTTGTCCGATGCAGTTTATCTCTTGCGCCGTACTTTGTGCGACTCAATGTCAGCTTTTACCTGCTCGCAAGGTATGTTATCAATTCCACCGTATCGTGCGTGCAACTGCGTGAGCAACGATGAAATGTCTACAATATCCTGCCGTTCATCATCGCCGAGTAGCCTTTGTAGACCTAAAAGACCTCCGTATTGTACCTTAATATAGAGGCTTTGTGGCACTTTCGTTAAATCGTCTCTCATGCCCAAACCCTCTAAACCCACTTGCTTTAGGCGTTCGTAGAGTTCGCAACAATGCCGACTGGCAGAGTCCGATTGGCAGGCAACTGCCACACCGTCGCGTCGTGTCACTTCAACACCCAATGTGCAAGCGAAGTCTTTCTTGATTTGAGGCACCTGAAAAGGGCATCTGTACTCTTCCATCAAGACCCCAAAGACGGTTGATATGCCATCACAACTCGTTGTAATACACGCTGAGCAAGTGCATAGGGTATTTTCTGTTGATCTCGATTCGGATGCACGGTTACAATCGTACGGTTGTCGCTACCTAAAACATGCAGCTGCACCAAAGCTCTATTGATGTTGATGTTATCTATTGCACCGTTGCGGTCAGCAGAAGTTGCCTGATATTCAACCAAATAAACACCTCGGCTACGATCGCTCGCGCGCACATTCATTCCTGAGCGTCTCAGCGACGCGTTTAGACGCCGCCATACTTTGCTAAACGATTGACCTATTTCAAGGATTGCCACTCCTTGCGCATTGCGAATACGGAGCAGTGTTTTGACATCGTCCAAAGATGCCATTTGAGGATTGGCTATTTCTCTGTTGCGCGCAAGATAATCTCTAAACTTAAACAGCAGCAATCTTTCCAAATACGGGTCGGGGGGCAACATCCGCCACGCGCTCCCCACATAACCTGCTTCGCGTATCGAGAAAAAAACGTTGGTGATTGCATTAGGCTCGCGCTCTAAATTAACTCGTAGTTGATTTCGCACTCTGATTGAACCAGCGCGTTTGTGGTCTATGTTTAATTGACGTTCTCGCCAAGCGGTCTCCATAGTGCCGGCATTGGGGTCACTCGCACTCAGCTCAAATCCGCCGCGTTGCAAAAAGCTCTGTAATTCGGGCCACAGGGTCACTGGGTCTACATCTACTGAGAGCCATACCACATCGCCTTCGCGTTGGATCCGTAAATCCAATCGTTCGGGCAACACATAGCTGTCAAACGCCATATCGGACATACTGATATTATCGCTACCCGGCACACCTAGGTTCTGTGAAGCATCCAAAGAAGCCAGATCAGGAGGCACTTCCAAAGCATCGTTATCCTCCCCCATATAAACTCCTTCGCCTAAGCCCGGTAAACCAAACTCTATGTCGTCCATAAAAGAGGAACCGTCGGATGAACAACCGATCAATAATAAACAACAACAAACGGTTAAGACGCGATTCTTGATTCGCATTATTCAATACCTGCGTGCTTCATCGCATCGCTTACCGCCTGATGATATACTTCAGACAAAGTAGTCAGCGGCAGGCGTATCTGCTCGGAAATTAAACCCATTTGTGTCAATGCCCATTTAACGGGAATAGGGTTTGATTCAAGAAATAGTGCTTTGTGCAGAGGCTGTAATGCTTGGTCTATCTCCTCGGCACGCTCGCGATCACCGGCTAAGGCAGCTTCGCATAATTGGTGCATCAACGCCGGTGCCACATTGGCAGTCACCGAAATGACCCCTTCGGCACCTTGCAATATCGCCTCCGCCGCAAGTGCGTCCTCACCGCTATAAATCACGAATTCATCACCGCATAAATCACGAATCTCTTGCATACGCTCCAACGATACGGTCTCCTTGATACCGATGATGCTGTCGATTTCTGACAAACGCTTGACGGTTTCGGGGAGCATATCACATGCAGTCCTACCTGGAACATTGTAGAGTATCAGAGGAATTCGAGTTGTGCAGGCAATCATTTCGAAGTGCTGATAAAGTCCTTCTTGAGTCGGTTTGTTGTAATAAGGTGTCACCAAGAGACAGGCATCAGCACCGGCTTTTTGGGCGTATAGGGTTAGTCCCGTAGCTTCGGTAGAAGAATTGGAACCAGTGCCGGCGATTATCGGCACACGATTTCGGGCTTGCTCAACAGAAACGCGTATTACTTCGCAGTGATCGCTATAGTTCATTGTCGCCGACTCACCTGTGGTGCCGGCTGCCACTATAGCATCAGTTCCGTTTTGTATATGGAACTCTATTAGATTCCTAAACGACTTATAATCTATGCCGCTTCCTACCATTGGGGTTGCAATCGCAACCATACTGCCTTGAAATTTTGTCGTCATCGCTTACTTAAATATATCAATTTCTAAATCAGGATTTGTGCTCTATAAGTTTATCACTCGTTAAGGCAACTCATTAGGGCTATTATACTGCTATTTGTGTGAACACAGTCGTCAGGGCTCTTCAAAAAGTGGCGCAAGCGGTTGGTTGGTGTAAAGATAGTGGGTACACAGAAAACCACCCCGTCAGGCTACGCCTGCCACCCCTCCAGAGGAGGGGAATGTTCCACCCCTACGGCATATGAAATACTTTCAACAGCCCACACTTCCACTATTTTGCACTTACGAAAACAAGCCCTAGCTTGTTTGACCTACATACCCATGCCAAAGATTATACAGATACAACACAACCACCCCGTCAGGCTACGCCTGCCACCCCTCCAGAGGAGGGGAATGTTCCACCCCTACGGCATATGAAATACTTTCAACAGCCCACACTTCCACCATTTTGCACTTACGAAAACAAGCCCTAGCTTGTTTGACCTACATACCCATGCCAAAGATTATACAGATACAACACAACCACCCCGTCAGGCTACGCCTGCCACTTATATTTTTATATATATGCCCTTTTTTATATACTACACAGAAAACCACCCCGTCAGGCTACGCCTGCCACCCCTCCAGAGGAGGGGAATGTTCCACCCCTACGGCATATGAAATACTTTCAACAGCCCACACTTCCACCATTTTGCACTTACGAAAACAAGCCCTAGCTTGTTTGACCTACATACCCATGCCAAAGATTATACAGATACAACACAACCACCCCGTCAGGCTACGCCTGCCACCCCTCCAGAGGAGGGGAATGTTCCACCCCTACGGCATATGAAATACTTTCAACAGCCCACACTTCCACCATTTTGCACTTACGAAAACAAGCCCTAGCTTGTTTGACCTACATACCCATGCCAAGGTTCTGCACAATGTCACGCCACTTGTGCTACTGCAACAAGTGGCGGTTATCATTTGGTGATCAAAAATAAATATTCTTTATGCTTAGCGTTATCGTTCACCCATTCTTTAGACCAGCACATATCGGACATCACGTTTCTCTTGTAGTCTATTTCAACAAATTCAAGTAGGGTGCCTATTCCATCTATTATATTACTCAGTTCTTTTTTTGTAGTTCTACCGCCAGAGCTGTAAGACAACAGAATATAGCCAGCCTTTGTTTTTTTGATGAGTTCGTTCAATGCTTTCATCGCTATATATTCACCGTCTTTATCTTTTCTAAATTCCTCAAATAGCGATGCACATTTCAAATCCCTACTATCAATTCTCCGATTTACTTTGCCGAAGACATTGGGCTTGTCGTGTTTGATAATCGTTGTCCATATATGATAGTAAGCGGCATATCTAACCCGACTCGGAGGCATTTTCTCATTGTTTGAACCATAAGGTGGATCAAAATATGCAAAGTCAAACTTATCGCTTTTTACAAGCTCAAAAATATCGCTGCGTATTACTTGATGTTCGCCTTGATGCTTAAATCGTCTAGGCAACCTCAGAAACAAATCTCGATATGAGCGCGGTGACCATTTTGATAAGTACGACACATAATGCCCCAAGGTACTGTCAACGGTATCGAGCGCATAAATTAAACTCGTCAAAACTACACATTTGTCTTCCCATACCAAGTTTAGTTTTTCAATTTCATCACGGATGGCATCTAACTTTCGGGTATTTTTTGCTTGAAAGGGTCTTTTGCCATCGACCGATTCGCCTCCGTATCTCTCGGTATACCAGCCGTCGTAGCCTTTTAAGTTATTCAAATGGTCTAATATATCTTGATAAAAAGCATCGTCCTTTTTTGATTGAAGATAACAAACAGCAAAGACTTCCGACCATACCGCAATATCGTTTGCGGTCACTTGATAGCCCAGTTGTGCAAACGCTTGGGAAACTCTAGTTGACCCACTAAAACCATCCAATATTGTATTAACCTCAGACAACTTAGAACTTAGCTTTAATATATGAGGGAGGATTTTTAACTTTGAGCCGGCATATTTTATTCCCTCTGTACGCGGTATGGACAAAGAAGAGGTGTTGAGGAGATCTAGTTGCCTAGAAATCATCCTGGAGCTGTTGAAAATAGAACCGCCGTTTGAACCAGTAGGTCAATCGGCGTGACGTTTTGCAGAACCACAGCATGATTGCTAAACGTATGCATTACAAAATGCATACGCCTGACACCCCTCCAAAGGAGGGGAATAACACTTTTTCAACAGCCTCACATTTAGGATGCCAGCTGGGGTTCACGCGGCCAAGCCTTTAGTACCGCGTTGACTACCGTTGCCAGAGGGATAGCAAAGAAGACACCCCATACGCCCCAGATACCACCAAAGATGAGTATTGCCGAAATAATTGCCACCGGATGCAGGTTGACTACTTCCGAAAACAGAAAGGGAACAAGCAGGTTGCCGTCCAGAAATTGAATAATGGTATAGGCAATCATCAGATAGACGAACTCTGCAGAAAGACCCCATTGTGCATAAGCGACCATTGCCACAGGTAGCGTAATAACTGCAGCACCCAAAAAAGGAACGATGACCGAAATGCCGACCAAAAAGGAGAGCAACGGCGCATAGTTCAAACCCAGTGCCGCAAAGACTATCCACGAAACCACCCAAACTATCAATATCTCCAAGAGCTTGCCGCGTATATAGTTTGAAACCTTTTGGTTGGCCTCTTGCCACACTTGTGTGGTCAATGCACGGTTTTCCTTACGCGGTAAAAGTTTGGCAACCCAGCCGAGCAATAAATCTTTATCCTTCAAAAAGAAAAAGACCAACAAAGGCACCAATACCAAATAAACCAAAACCGTAATGAAGCCTTGAATCGAAACAAGCAAGGTACTCAATACACTTTGTCCCACATCGGCAATTTCTTCACGTAGACTGGCAATAAAATTAGTGATTTGTTGTTCCTCTATAAACTCAGGATAGGTTTGGGGCAGCTGTAATAGCAAAGTCTGGCCTCTGCTGGCAATCGCTGGCAGGTCGCGCAAGAAGTCGGTAATCTCTACCGTCATCAACGGCAACAATACCACTAAAATAAATAACACGATGCCGATAAATAAAAGATAAACGGCAGTAAGTGCTAGCGTCGAGGAGAGATTCCATTGTTTGAGCAAATCAACCGCACCGTCAAGGATATAAGCCAAAACTAACGCGATGATTAGCGGCGTTAATATATCGCTCGCTACATTCAGTACGATGACAGCTGCTACCAGCAATACAATCAGTACCACCAACTGTGCGTTGGAGAAAACTTTATTAAACCATTGTGTTACTAACGAAGCCATGTGCTATTCAATAAAAACACATATCATACACGATATAATAGAAGCCTCATATAAAGATGTGCAAGAATGATGTATTATATGCAGATACCAAGCAAAAAATATAGCAAAATCACTTAAAGTATAGTTTATGCGCATTTCTCTATTCCCTATAAACACTCTAAAAGAGACACCTGCCGATGCAGAAATAATCAGCCACCAACTGATGCTGCGGGCAGGAATGATACGTAAGCTCTCGTCAGGGCTTTACACATGGCTGCCGATAGGGTTGCGGGTATTGCATAAGGTCGCTGCCGTCGTTCGCGAAGAGATGGATGCCGCAGGTGCTGTTGAATTGCTAATGCCTGCAATACAGCCTGCGGAACTATGGCAAGAATCGCAACGTTGGGAACACTACGGGGCCGAACTGTTACGCATCACTGACCGTCATCAAAACGATTTTGTGTTCGGACCTACGCACGAGGAAGTGATTACAGATCTCGCCCGGCGCGAATTACGCAGCTATCGTCAGCTACCCGTTAATTACTATCAAATTCAAACCAAATTTCGCGATGAAATCCGACCACGTTTTGGAGTGATGCGTGCCCGGGAATTCATTATGAAAGATGCTTATTCATTCCATGCCGACGAGGAATCGTTGGACGAATGTTATCAAACGATGTATCGTGCGTATCATGCTATATTCAAACGGCTCGGATTAGATTGCCGGTCGGTATTAGCAGATACCGGTAGCATCGGCGGTAGTGCCTCGCATGAATTCCATGTGCTTGCAAATTCAGGGGAAGATGCCATCGCATTTTCAGACAACGACGACTATGCGGCCAATGTAGAGCTTGCACCGACTCTGAATGAAGGAGAAGAAGAACGACTTGTGGCAAAAGAGAACTTAAATAAAATCGCAACACCCGGTATTGAAAGCATCACTGAGCTTGCACAATTTGTGAAAGTTGACGAGAAAAAATGCTTAAAAACACTGATTCTTAAAGGCACCAAAGACCCTTTGCTAGCACTGTTCTTACGCGGCGATCATACGCTGAATGTCAGCAAAGCAGCGAAGCATCCCGCTATCAAGGATCCTGCAGAATTTGCCGAAGATACAGAAATTGTGGAACATATCAAATGTCCTCCTGGTTCGCTTGGTCCTCTAGGCATGGACATCCCGATTATCGCTGATTATGCGGTAGCTCAAATGACCGACTTCATTGCTGGTGCCAACGAACAAGGTTATCACTATACTGGTATGAATTGGGGACGCGATGTGCCGGAACCACAGACATACGATTTGCGGAACATAGAGGAAGGCGATCCCAGTCCGAGTGGATGCGGGCATATACGTATTCGACGCGGCATAGAGGTTGGACATATCTTCAAGCTCGGTACTAAATATAGCGAGGCGATGAATGCAACAGTATTGGATGAAAACGACCAACCCATGACCATGATTATGGGATGCTACGGAATCGGTGTGTCACGCATTGTCGCTGCGGCAATAGAACAAAACCACGACGAAGCAGGAATTATTTGGCCAGCGGCGATGGCACCCTTTATGCTATCTCTCACTCCTATACAATATCACCGTGATCCGAAAGTGAAACAGGAAAGTGAAAATCTATATAACGCTTTACGCGATATGGAGATTGAAGTCCTTTTAGACGACCGCGATGCGCGCGCCGGGGTGATGTTCTCCGATAGCGAACTATTGGGTCTGCCGTGGCGCGTGGTAATAAGCGAACGCGGTCTCGCACGAGGTGAAATTGAATTGATTGAACGGCGAAATCAAGCAAAAAACGTATTAAAATATACTGATGCAAAAACAACTGCTCAATCTATAATAGAAAGAATTAAACCAAGCTGATGTAATGAATACCATAAAAAATATCGTTTTGTTATTCGGGTTGCTACTCGTTATAGTCGGTTGCGCCTCTCCCGAACTTACTTTACAAGGAAGCAAAGTAAATGTGGGCAATGAATCCGATCTCAAGCAATGCCAAGTGCTGGGAAGCACGCGTCTATCGCTTTCTTCGACACGCATTAGATGGATGAAAGAAGAGCAAATGAAAGAACAATTAATCATTGAGGCGCGCAACTTTGCAGCAAGAATCGGTGGTAATATGATATTGCCTGTCGGGGTCCTTGAAGAAGGCAAACAATCTTTCAAGATTTATAATTGCCCACTCTTTGATAACTAAAGCGGAGCTCAGAGTAAATGCCTACATCTTCTATTTTAATAACCGGATGTTCCTCAGGCATAGGCTATAGTGCCGCCGTTGAATTGAAAAAACGCGGATACAGAGTCTTTGCAACTGCACGAAAAGACAACGATGTGACACGCCTTTGCGAGCAAGGTTTTGAAGCTGCGAAACTTGACCTGAACTCATCGGACAGCATTCGAGAAGGCTTTGATTGGGTAATGCAACAAAGCGGCGGCACCCTTGATGCACTATTCAATAATGGCGGTTACGGTCAAGTCGGAGCCATTGAAGACTTGAGCCGTGAACAATTACGGCTACAGTTTGAAACCAATCTTTTCGGTTGGCACGAATTGACCTGCTTGGTGATTCCGGTAATGCGTCGTCAACAACACGGACGTATAGTACAAAACGGGTCGGGCTTGGGTTTATTCGCATTACCACTACGCGGAGCTTATACCGCCAGCAAGCACGCGATAGAAGGATGGGCCGATACCTTGCGTTTGGAAATCGCCGACACGAACATCAAAATATCAATTTTGGAACCGGGCCCTATAGATACACCCTTTAGACAAAATAGCTTAAAAACTTTAGAGAGTATTATTAACAAGCAAGGAAGTTTTCATACTAATCGTTATAGCAAAATGATCGAGCGATTGGAAGTAGTAGGGCCGGCGGCTTCGTTTACGCTTCCGCCTGAGGCTGTAGTCAAAAAATTGATACATGCGCTTGAAAGCAAGCATCCACGTGCGCGCTACCGTATCACATTTCCAGTAATCGTACTTTGGTATATAAAAAAATTGCTAAGCGATCGTATGTTTGACCGTATTTTGCTAAGAGCAAAGCAATAAAAAATTACTAAAATGAGGCTGTTGAAAAATAGAACCGCTGTTTGTTGCAGTGGCACAAACAGCGTAACATCGTGCAGAACCTTAGCATGGGTATATAGGTCGGACACGCTAAGGCTTGTCCTAAATGGTGGGTATGCAAAACACCACCCCGTCAGGCACAATAGAACCGCCGATTATCACCAAGTGAAACCGCCACTTGAGCCAGTAGGTCAAGTGGCGTGACTTTGTACGAAATCTAAATGTTGTGTTCATTAAAAACAGTTCGTATATCAAAATCAACCAGCGTGACATTGTGCAGAACCTCAATATGATTGCTAAACGCATGCATTACAAAATGCCTAGGCCACCCCCCCAAAGGAGAGGAATACCACTTTTCGACAACCTCATTTATCATAAATACAGCTACTTGATAATTGTCACAGCACTGTTATCAGCCTGCGCCACACCTCAGCCACAAAATATCAACAATGCTTGCGAGATATTTGAAGAAAAGAAGGCGTGGCGCGAAGCTGCCATCGCCTCTCAGGAACGTTGGAATATCCCTATGGAAGTTACCTTGGCATTCGTACATCAAGAGTCATCTTTCAAAGCCAATGCAAAACCGCCTAGGACAAAACTATTCGGATTTATTCCGTGGTTCGGCAGAGTGTCTTCAGCTTCCGGTTATTCCCAGGCTATAGACGCAAGTTGGGACGAATACAAAAAAGAAACTGGTCGTTGGTACGCTCGCCGCAATAGTTTCAAACATTCTACTGATTTCATTGGTTGGTATAACAACAAGAGCGTACGAGAACTTGGGCTGTCGCCCAACGATGCCTATTCGCTCTATCTGGCGTATCACGAAGGCCGAGGAGGATTTAAGCGCAAAACTTATAACCAAAAATCTTGGCTACTTAAAGTAGCAACCAAAGTCAAACAACGCGCAGCGACTTACCGAAAACAAATTGCCAACTGCTCAATGAAGCCTCGCTCATGGTTTTCAAGGTTGATAAGTTTTGATTCGTCGTGAATATACCACGGTCGTCTAGGATCTATAACGACAAGGCTAATCGTGAAATGGCTATGGCTGGACTTGAACCAGCGACCCCGGCATTATGAATGCCGTGCTCTAACCAACTGAGCTACATAGCCACCAGAGAAAACAATTATACTTTATAAGAGATAATTTACTATAAAATAGTATGCAGTGTTCTTATCTAAAGATTGAAATTTCAAAAGCATGCAGACCATCCCTATTTATATTATAAGCCTAAGGCGAACACCTGAGCGTAGGCTACAAATACAGAGACAATTCGATGCCTACAACTTAAAATATCAGGTAATAGAAGCCGTAGATGCTTATAATCTTCAGGAAGCTGAATTGAAAGTGCTTGATATAGAAAATCCACACCAATCAGGTGATACTAATCCACTCAGTGCTCTTGGTTGCCTATTAAGTCATATAAAATTCTATGACCAAGTCATTCAAAATAACCACAAGATAGCTTGCGTGTTGGAAGATGATGCACAATTATTGCCTTCTTTCCTTGATGTCTTAAACTCCGAAAAATTGCAACAAAAAGAATGGGGAATTTTACTTCTAGCCCATCACTCAGATACGGTTTCCAAGTTTCTCAACCTATACTACGCCTATACTAAAATCAAGGAGCAACAATTTCCCCTCTATAATACTTATACATTAGGTGCCCTACCTGGTAATTTCTCCAAACAAATATGCAAAGGACATTACCTCAGCAAAACTACAGAACACACAAAATCCACATTGAGCTATCTAATAAGACCCTCGGCGGCAAAGAAGTTGAAAGAAATCGCTCTTGCGTACAAAGATTACGTTTATATAGATGATCTCGTCGGCGATCAGAGTGTATCTGGAATTGACACTAAACTAATAACGCCTCCTTGTATAAGACCAAATATCACTTATTTTAGACATAGTTTAATTGAGCCAAGAGGTACTTTGCCGAACCCAGGTAGACTTCCGGACGAAGAGTTACTGAATTTTTTTATGCGAAATAAATGGACAACCATAATAATGCAGCTTGCCAAATTTAAAAGAATAAAAATGATGTTAAAGTTTGCAATTACATTAGTACGTTTTGAGCGCGAAAGGATAAAAAAATATCTTATGCCAAACAAATACTGTAATCAAAGAATACTCTTAGCAAAGAAACAACACGCAGCTTCTAAATAGTAGCAAACCATAGCTTGCTATATTAAGCAAACATTCTTAAACATTAAATCGGAAGTGAACAATGTCGGCTTCTTGCATCACATACTCTTTGCCTTCAAGATGCCATTTACCGGCATCCTTAGCACCTTGTTCTCCGGCATGATTTATATAATCGTCGTAGGCGATAATCTCGGCGCGGATAAAGCCTTTCTCAAAATCACTGTGTATGCAAGCTGCTGCACGCGGTGCGGTCGCACCTTGGACAACCGTCCATGCCCTAGCTTCTTTGGGGCCTGCGGTAAAAAATGTGAGTAAATTGAGTAGGCGATAACCTGCTTGTGCAACACGTTCCAAACCAGTTTTTTCCAGACCCATATCTGCTATAAATTCTTGTTGCTCGGCTCTATCTAAACCGACTAATTCCGCTTCGAATTTCGCGCAAACCTCAACGAGGACTATGTTTTGTTCGGCTGCGTATTGGGTCAATTGCTCACGATACACATTTTCTTTCAGATTCTGATCGTCTATGTTAGCGATTAGCATCATCGGCTTGGAACTCAGTAGGTCTAATTCCTTCACTTGCATTTGCTGTGCTTCGTTCAACTTTAAGCCACGAATACTATTCCCTTCGGCTAGGTGTTCGTATAATTGTTCTAATGTCTGCTTTTTTAAGATTTCTTCCTTATTTCCTGATTTTGCATTTTTGGCAATACGACGACACGCGCGATCAACTATTTCTAAATCGGAGAGCAGTAATTCGGTATTGATGGTCTCTACGTCGGACAGCGGAGCAACCTTTCCCTCTACATGGCTTACTTCACCTTGAAAACATCTTAGAACCTGGGCAATGGCGTGGGTGCCTCGGATGTGGGACAAGAATTGGTTGCCGAGTCCCTCACCTTTTGAAGCCCCTTTAACAAGACCTGCAATATCTACGAATTCAATCGTAGTCGGTACTTTTTTAGCAGACAATGCCAACTTTGCTAATTGATCTAGCCGCTCGTCCGGAACTTCCACAACGCCGATGTTTGGATCTATCGTGCAAAAGGGATAATTCTCCGCCGGAATATCCGTACCAGTTAAGGCATTAAACAAGGTTGATTTGCCCACATTGGGCAAGCCCACAATACCACACTTAAATCCCATTAGCCTGTTGTTGTACACACGGCTACACTTCCGTGTGTAGAATTTCCATCGCTTTTTGAAACTCTCCTGCCACCATATCTTCAACTAGGGTAGAAAGCCTCGAAAAACACGAGACTATCGCAAGGCGTTCGTCCGTATTGGGGTCTGCTAAAACATAAGACGCAACTTTATCTTTAGAGCCAGGATGTCCTACACCAAGGCGTAGACGCCAAAAATCCTTTCCCAGATGCCTAATGATATCCAATAATCCGTTATGCCCCCCGTGTCCGCCGCCGTATTTGATTCGTATCTTCGCGGTTTCAAAATCTATCTCGTCGTGGACTACTAAAACTTGTTCCATGTTTAACTTATAAAAATGGACAACGGCAGCAAGTGCCTGACCACTAACATTCATAAACATATTCGGTTTTATCAGTCTTACGAGGCGGCCGGAAAGCGTGATATTACAGATTGCACTTTTGAGTCTAGTGTGCGATTTGAATTGCGCTTGGTGTGTGTCCGCTAAATAATCTATGAACCAGAAACCTGCATTGTGTCGATTATTTTGGTATTTGACTCCCGGATTACCCAACCCTGCAATCAGACTGATGCTTGCACGATTAGCCACAAACTTATAAACGACGATAATGAATAAACCAAAGCAATTATTCTTTGTCGTCCTGAGCTTCTTTCCCTGCTTCTTCTGCGCCTGCTTGCGCTATAACTCCTTCCGCTTCGGTTACACGAGGCATAACCACCGAAACAAGCGCATAGTCGTTGGCCTCTCCGTGCGACAATGCCACCAAACTAATACCCTCCGGTAATTCAAGGTCGGATAAATGCAGAGAATGACCTAAACCTAAATCGGCAACATCTACCTCCAGATATTCAGGCAGATCTTTAGGCAGACAGGATACTTCTACATCAGTCTGCATATGGCTGATAATCCCTCCTTGTTGCTTGACACCCGCGCATGTATCTTCATTAATAAAATGTAGCGGCACATTCACTTTAATCTGCTGGTCTTCGCTAATTCTAAAGAAGTCTATATGTAGTACTTGCGCCTTGCTGGGATGGCGTTGTATATCACGCAAAATAACCTTTTCATTCTTTCCTGATGCTTTTAAGGTCAAAATATGCGAATAAAAAGCTTCGTTTTCTAAATGCCGTATTAGTTCGTTGTGATTAATCGAGAGTAATACCGGCGGGCGACTACCACCGTAGACTACCGCGGGCACTTGTCCTACTTTTCGCATACGGCGGTTCGCGCTGCTACTAGATTGATCGCGCGGTTGTGCTTTAATCTCAAATTCCTGTTGCATAGTCGCTCTCTTTTACACTGATATAGGCACCGGCTTTTTGCAGAAAGACATAATCATAATGCCCGTCTGGTGGCTTTGCGGCACCAGAACCAATAGATATTTTGGTTTAGTTTCCTCTATTCTTTGGTGTCGGTGTGCCACAACCAGGGACGATTTTTCATCATCAAGAAAAATATCCATACATTACCGACCAAGCCAATCAATAAAAAGACGGCAGCACCTAAACTCCACAGAGGGTGATGCAAATGGTCAGGGTCGGAGAATGAAGCCGTATTCATGACATAGGCAATGAACAATGACCACACGACCATCAATCCTATAGTAATCAATAATTTCATATTTTACCCCAATAGTTATTTCATATTAAAGTAGCATTATATCAATGTCTCCATAACATGCAAGGAGTTTATAACTCTTTGCAGACTATAGTGAGACACGACACAAACCACCACCGTCAGATAGAACCGCCGTTTGTTGCAGTTGCACAAACGGCGTGACATTGTGCAGAACCTCAACATGATTACTAGACGCATGCATTACAAAATGCATAGGCCTGCCACCCCTCCACAGGAAGGGAATTAACCAGTGCAGCATGGAATACTTTTTCAACAGCCCTGTATATCAAAATCAATCGGCGTGACATTGTGCAGAACCACCACAACCACCCCGTCAGATAGAACCGCCGTTTGTTGCAGTTGCACAAACGGCGTGACATTGTGCAGAACCTCAACATGATTACTAGACGCATGCATTACAAAATGCATAGGCCTGCCACCCCTCCACAGGAGGGGAATTAACCAGTGCAGCATGGAATACTTTTTCAACAGCCCTGTATATCAAAATCAATCGGCGTGACATTGTGCAGAACCACCACAACCACCCCGTCAGATAGAACCGCCGTTTGTTGCAGTTGCACAAACGGCGTGACATTGTGCAGAACCACCACATTACAAAATGCATAGGCCTGCCACCACTTTATAGCTCAGATAGAACCGCCGTTTGTTGCAGTTGCATATCAAACGGCGTGACATTGTGCAGAACCTCAACATGATTACTAGACGCATGCATTACAAAATGCATAGGCCTGCCACCCCTCCACAGGAGGGGAATTAACCAGTGCAGCATGGAATACTTTTTCAACAGCCCTGTATATCAAAATCAATCGGCGTGACATTGTGCAGAACCACCACAACCACCCCGTCAGATAGAACCGCCGTTTGTTGCAGTTGCACAAACGGCGTGACATTGTGCAGAACCTCAACATGATTACTAGACGCATGCATTACAAAATGCATAGGCCTGCCACCCCTCCACAGGAGGGGAATTAACCAGTGCAGCATGGAATACTTTTTCAACAGCCCTGTATATCAAAATCAATCGGCGTGACATTGTGCAGAACCACCACAACCACCCCGTCAGATAGAACCGCCGTTTGTTGCAGTTGCACAAACGGCGTGACATTGTGCAGAACCTCAACATGATTACTAGACGCATGCATTACAAAATGCATAGGCCTGCCACCCCTCCACAGGAGGGGAATTAACCAGTGCAGCATGGAATACTTTTTCAACAGCCCTGTATATCAAAATCAATCGGCGTGACATTGTGCAGAACCACCACAACCACCCCGTCAGATAGAACCGCCGTTTGTTGCAGTTGCACAAACGGCGTGACATTGTGCAGAACCTCAACATGATTACTAGACGCATGCATTACAAAATGCATAGGCCTGACACCCCTCCACAGGAGGGGAATTAACCAGTGCAGCATGGAGCACTTTTTCAACAGCCCTGTATATCAAAATCAATCGGCGTGACATTGTGCAGAACCACCACAACCACCCCGTCAGATAGAACCGCCGTTTGTTGCAGTTGCACAAACGGCGTGACATTGTGCAGAACCTCAACATGATTACTAGACGCATGCATTACAAAATGCATAGGCCTGCCACCCCGCCACAGGAGGGGAATTAACCAGTGCAGCATGGAATACTTTTTCAACAGCCCTGTATATCAAAATCAATCGGCGTGACATTGTGCAGAACCACCACAACCACCCCGTCAGATAGAACCGCCGTTTGTTGCAGTTGCACAAACGGCGTGACATTGTGCAGAACCTCAACATGATTACTAGACGCATGCATTACAAAATGCATAGGCCTGCCACCCCTCCACAGGAGGGGAATTAACCAGTGCAGCATGGAATACTTTTTCAACAGCCCTGTATATCAAAATCAATCGGCGTGACATTGTGCAGAACCACCACAACCACCCCGTCAGATAGAACCGCCGTTTGTTGCAGTTGCACAAACGGCGTGACATTGTGCAGAACCTCAACATGATTACTAGACGCATGCATTACAAAATGCATAGGCCTGCCACCCCGCCACAGGAGGGGAATTAACCAGTGCAGCATGGAATACTTTTTCAACAGCCCTGTATATCAAAATCAATCGGCGTGACATTGTGCAGAACCACCACAACCACCCCGTCAGATAGAACCGCCGTTTGTTGCAGTTGCACAAACGGCGTGACATTGTGCAGAACCTCAACATGATTACTAGACGCATGCATTACAAAATGCATAGGCCTGCCACCCCTCCACAGGAGGGGAATTAACCAGTGCAGCATGGAATACTTTTTCAACAGCCCCATTAATCAGCGACCGCCGGGAATACTTGAAGCATCCAAGAATTTGTCGTAGAAAATATGATCCTCGGACATACTGTTTTCAACAAGTACTGCGATGGCTGCATCTATCATTGGTGGAGGGCCGCAAAGATACGCTTGACATTGGCTTGCGTCTATCACACCTTTATCTATATATTCTTCTTTCAGGTGTTGGGTGACAAAGCCTTGTGGCCCATCCCAGCCACTATCGTCGGGTTCGTCGGATAGTACCTCTACGAATTTGAAGGTTTGTCCGTTCGTCCAGTTTTCACGAACCTTCTCCATCTCCGATTTACAATATAAGTCGCGCTGTGCGCGTGCTCCGAAAAAGAAGTACGCATCTCGCTTCACCTTGTTATGCGCGGCATATTCCAAAATTGCTTTAAGCGCACTCATGCCGCTACCGCCGGCGATACAAATCATAGGTTTTTCGCTATCACGCAACCAGAAATTGCCATACGGTACACCAATATTAAAACGGGTACCCGTTTGGTCGCGTTCAAACAACCAGTCCGTAAACTCTCCTCCCGGCACATGACGAACGAAAAATAGCAATTCTCGAGGATTGCCTTGCTGCGGAGAACTTGCAAAAGAATAAGATCTAGGCTTTTCTAAATCTTTATGCGATATCTCTGCGTATTGTCCGGCCTTCATATCAGCGGGCATATCGCTATCACAATTAATTAGCATCTCAATAATATCATGCGTTAGATTACGTACCCGAGTTAAAGTGCCTTCACAATTAATAATTTCTGTTGTGCTGTCCTCGGCATTCAGTTCTACCTCTATCTCAACATCCGATTTTAGAGCAGTCTGGCAAGCAAGAATCATCCCTGCATCCAGCTGTTCGGGTGTCAACACATAAGAGAAATCGTTGAGCGGTTTGATTTTCCCGCTTTTCAGGTAACAGCGACAGGTGCCACAACTCCCGACTCGACAGTCGTGAGGCCAGGCTAAGCCTGCCGTCAAACCAGCCGCCAACAGGTTTTCCTTGGGTTTTACGGTAACCGTTGCCGACTGATTGATAGTTGCTTTATGCTCTTTGCTCGGCTTAAATAAATCAAATATAGACATAATACTATGCGATTAACATATATAAAGCAAAGTGCTTTATAAGCAGCAGGCTTAATCTTATTCGGATATTTCAGACGTTGATAGAAATATCTCTAATTGTACCGTTCTGCATATCCTCTGATGTCGGCACGACAGTATAGGGAATAATATTCTCCTTACTCGTGCTCGGATGCTGTTTAACTTTGTTAAACCATTCCTGCACTTTCCCGTGCTGCCCAATCAAATCACCATGTCCCTTGATCATCAGTGTATTAATACAGGCGGACCAGTGTACATCTGCCATAGAAAAATCCCCACAAATATAATCACCTTTTTTAGGCGGATTAGTAATTTGAGAGTTCAGTTGACTCAAAGCATCACTTAAGCCAGATGTATCATCTGCTACGATTTTAGGTTGAACTAAGTTTGTGGCTACACCAATCCATTGATACATAAGTGCCCTGGCAACGCCGTTTCTAGGAACCAGCGAGGGACCAAAACCCTTATCGTCTAAATAAGAAAGTGCACACCATGTGCCGTATATGACAAAGTCTATATCTTTCAGTATAGGAGTGATGCCTAAAGGAGACAACGCTCGTATTTCGGAACTATCCAATCCCCCCCCGTCTATATCTATCACTTTAGCTTCTATATCAACTCCTTTCTCGGCTGCCATCTGTAAACATTTGGCAGTGTCTATACATTTAGGATGACCATATAAAACCATACGGTTTCTTAATTGATCCCCAATCATCTTATTACCTCCTTTCGGGTTAAAGTTTATTCTTCAATAGTCAAAGCACCCGAAGGGCATTCTGACACTTGGTCTCGTATCGCTTCCTCACTCGCACCAGATTCATCAATAACGAATTCACCATCTACTATCTTGAAAACAGAAGGCAAACCCTTAACACAATTTCCTGCATGTATACAGGTATTCTCATTCCATTTAACTTGCATAATTATCTCCTTTAATAAAATTTGGAAATCAAATACCCTTGGGGGGGTATTACTCGTATAACCCTATATTATATCATAAACAAGGGAATTAAGGTTTAGAAAGTTTCATAAGTAAATATCTCAAAGAATCTTGACACCAAAATAGCCTCATGTTTTTGTTTCCTGAGTATTTCGGGAAACCATTACTTGGCTTCGGCCCGAAAACGAAGTGCTACGGAATTAATGCAATAACGCAAGTTTGTGGGTTGTGGGCCGTCTTCAAATACATGACCTAAGTGGGCATCGCAAACCGCGCACAAAACCTCGGTACGCTTCATGCCTAGCGAGTAGTCCTCTCGGTTTTCTATCACCTTTTCATCTATCGGAGCATAAAAGCTAGGCCAACCACTACCTGAATCAAATTTGGTTTGTGATGAAAATATTGGTGTGCCACAACAGACGCAGTAATAAATTCCTTCGCTCCGGTTGGCGTAATACTGTCCGCTAAACGGAGGTTCGGTACCTTTCTGCCGGCACACACGATACTGCTCGTGGTTAAGCTGTTCGCGCCATTCTTGATCGCTCTTAATTAGCTTTTTCATAAGGTCTAATTGGAACGAAGATTTTAGTTTCTACCGCAGTGTGAAAAACTACAACTTAGACTGCTTTCATACTCAGTCGAATTCGCCCTTGTTTATCTATATCCAATACTTTCACGCTAACTTCGTCACCCTCGTTTAGCTTATCTCTAACATCCTTTACATGCTCCTTGCAAATTTGAGAAACATGAAGTAAGCCATCTCTACCTGGCAAAATGGTTACGAAAGCACCGAAATCCATAATACGCACCACTTTACCGTTATAGACATGTCCTATTTCTACATCGGCAGTAAGCTCCTCAATACGACGCTTAGCTTCATTGGCTGATTCTCCGTCCGGGGAGGCGATAACGACAGTCCCGTCATCCTCCACATTGATAACGGTGCCGGTCTCCTCGGTCAATGCACGGATTGTCGCACCACCTTTACCTATAATGTCACGAATTTTATTCTGATTAACCTTTAAGGTTAGAAGTTTGGGGGCATATTTAGAAAACGGATTAGGGTTATCAAGTGCTGCGTTCATTTTGGCAAGAATATGCAGCCGTCCTTCTTTTGCTTGTTCTAAAGCAGCATCCATGATTTCAGGAGTGACACCTTCTATTTTTATATCCATTTGAAGCGCAGTAACACCTTTGGCAGTACCTGCCACCTTGAAATCCATATCACCAAAATGGTCTTCGTCTCCCATAATATCGCTCAATACCGCATAACGATCGCCTTGCAATATCAATCCCATCGCAATCCCACTCACATGGGATTTAAGCGGCACACCGGCATCCATTAACGCCAAGCTGGTGCCGCAAACTGATGCCATAGAACTAGAACCATTTGACTCAGTGATTTCCGAAACAACGCGTATTACATAGGGGAACTCGCTCTCGTCGGGCATCACTGCCAACAAACCTCGCTTTGCCAAACGACCATGACCTATTTCACGGCGTTTAGGAGACCCCATAAACCCGACTTCACCCACACAATATGACGGAAAATTATAATGTAGCATAAAGCGGTCTTTATACTCCTTTTCTATGCCATCAATGATCTGGGCATCTCTATCAGTCCCTAGTGTTGCGGTAACTATCGCTTGGGTTTCGCCTCTTGTGAATAAAGCATCCCCATGCACTCGCGGTAATTGTCCGACCTCAATAGTGATAGGTCTAACCGTACGCGTGCCACGACCGTCTATGCGTGATTCTCCGTTGATGATTTTGTTCCGGACAATCTTTTTCTCCAGTAAAGAAAATGCGTTCAATATCTGCATTTCACGACTTTCTTTATCTTCGTCCTCGCCTTCCTCCATCAATAAGCTAAGTGCTTTATCGCGTAATGTTGTAACCGTTGATTGACGTTCAATTTTATCTGGAATGGTATAAGCCACGCGCAACTCAGAACCTAGATGTGCTTCTAATTTTTCATTTAGTGCATCAAGGTTTACCGAAGGTTGCCACTCCCACTTTGGGTTGCCGACTTCATCGGCCATTTCCTTAATCGCCTCAATCACTGATTGCATTTGTTCGTGTCCGAAGGTCACCGCCTCTAGCATCTGCTGTTCGCTCAATTCTTTGGCTTGCGACTCCACCATCAGTACTGCTTTATCAGTGCCTGCTACAACTAAATCTAAATCCGAAGCGTCTAATTGATCTAGGGTAGGGTTGAGCAGATAGTTTCCATCTTGAAAACCTATGCGAGCCGCACCAATAGGTCCGTTAAACGGTATACCCGAAATAGAAACCGCAGCCGATGCCGCTATTAAAGCGGGAATATCCGCATCAACTTCGGGGTTTAAGGATAAAACTGTTGCAATAATTTGTATTTCATCCGAGAAACCTTCCGGGAATAAGGGTCGTATGGGTCTATCTATTAATCTAGATATTAAGGTTTCTTTCTCAGACGGACGCCCCTCACGCTTGAAAAAACCACCTGGTATTTTTCCTGCAGCATAAGTGCGTTCCTGATAATGAACGGAAAGCGGTAAGAAATCTCTATAAACGGATGGATCGCTTTTGCTGGTGACACTGGCTAAAACAACCGTATCCTCAATGTTCACCAGCACCGCGCTATCGGCTTGTCGGGCGATTTTGCCAGTCTCCATTGAAACGGTATAGCTACCATATTGGAAAGTTTTCCTAACTATAGGCATATTTTTCTCGTCTGATCAAACGCTTTTTAGCGGCGTAGTCCCAGAGATGATATTAGAACTTGGTAGCGATCTTTATCTTTGGATTTTAAGTAATCAAGAAGCTGGCGACGCGAGTTCACCATCTTAAGCAAACCTCTTCTAGAGTGTGTATCTTTCTTATGCTCTGCAAAGTGGCTCTGAAGTCCATTAATGCGCTCTGTCAATAAGGCAACCTGTACTTCAACCGAACCTGTGTCTTTCTCAGAGCGGGCATATTCCTTAACTACTTTGGTTTTCTTTTCTTTGTTCAGGGGCATCATTCTATGTGTATTCGGTTAATGAAAAAGCATTATAACATAAAAACAAAGGGAGTGGTGTTGAAAAAGTATCGTCATTGCACAAGTATCGTCATTGCACAAATCAAACCATTATATGCCATTGAATTTACGCGAGCGGTAAAGGCAAACTATTCCCCTTCTATAGAGAGGAATTGCCGGGAGCAGATATGATGCAATCGCAGCAGTGTATTTGTACTAGGCATCGTAGATTTGTTGGGTACACAAAAAACCACCCCGTCAGGCAAAGCCTGACACCCCTCCACAGGAGGGGAATTGCCAAGAGCAGATATGAGGCAATCGCAGCAGTGTGTCTGTACTAGGCATCGTAGATTTGTTGGGTACACAAAAAACCACCCCGTCAGGCAAAGCCTGACACCCCTCCACAGGAGGGGAATTGCCAAGAGCAGATATGAGGCAATCGCAGCAGTGTATTTGTACTAGACATCGTAGATTTGTTGGGTACACAAAAAACCACCCCGTCAGGCAAAGCCTGACACCCCTCCACAGGAGGGGAATTGCCAAGAGCAGATATGATGCAATCGCAGCAGTGTATTTGTACTAGGCATCGTAGATTTGTTGGGTACACAAAAAACCACCCCGTCAGGCAAAGCCTGACACCCCTCCACAGGAGGGGAATTGCCAAGAGCAGATATGAGGCAATCGCAGCAGTGTATTTGTACTAGGCATCGTAGATTTGTTGGGTACACAAAAAACCACCCCGTCAGGCAAAGCCTGACACCCCTCCACAGGAGGGGAATTAGCTGGTGCAGAACCTACACAACCACCCCGTCAGGCAAAGCCTGACACCCCTCCACAGGAGGGGAATTAGCTGGTGCAGAACCTACACAACCACCCCGTCAGGCTTCGCCCGCCACCCCTCCAGAGGAGGGGAATTAGCTGGTACAGAACCTACACAACCACCCCGTCAGGCAAAGCCTGACACCCCTCCACAGGAGGGGAATTGCCGAGAGCAGATATGATGCAATCGCAGCAGTGTATTTGTACTAGGCATCGTAGATTTGTTGGGTACACAAAAAACCACCCCGTCAGGCAAAGCCTGACACCCCTCCACAGGAGGGGAATTGCCAAGAGCAGATATGAGGCAATCGCAGCAGTGTGTCTGTACTAGGCATCGTAGATTTGTTGGGTACACAAAAAAACCACCCCGTCAGGCAAAGCCTGACACCCCTCCACAGGAGGGGAATTGCCGAGAGCAGATATGATGCAATCGCAGCAGTGTATTTGTACTAGGCATCGTAGATTTGTTGGGTACACAAAAAACCACCCCGTCAGGCAAAGCCTGACACCCCTCCACAGGAGAGGAATTGCCAAGAGCAGATATGAGGCAATCGCAGCAGTGTGTCTGTACTAGGCAACCAAAAAACCACACAACCACCCCGTCGGGCTTCGCCCGCCACCCCTCCAGAGGAGGGGAATTAGCGAGTGCAGAAATGACACAAAAAACCACCCCGTCAGGCTTCGCCCGCCACCCCTCCACAGGAGGGGAATTAGCGGGTGCAGAACCTACAAAACCACCCCGTCGGGCTTCGCCCGCCACCCCTCCAGAGGAGGGGAATTAGCGGGTGCAGAAATGACACAACCACCCCGTCAGGCTTCGCCCGCCACCCCTCCACAGGAGGGGAATTAGCTGGTACAGAACCCATACAACCACCCCGTCGGGCTTCGCCCGCCACCCCTCCAGAGGAGGGGAATTAGCGGGTGCAGAAATGACACAACCACCCCGTCAGGCAAAGCCTGACACCCCTCCACAGGAGGGGAATTAGCTGGTGCAGAACCTACAAAACCACCCTGTCAGGCAAAGCCTGACACCCCTCCAGAGGAGGGGAATTAGCTGGTACAGAACCCACACAACCACCCCGTCGGGCTTCGCCCGCCACCCCTCCAGAGGAGAGGAATTAGCGGGTGCAGAAATGACACAACCACCCCGTCAGGCAAAGCCTGACACCCCTCCACAGGAGGGGAATTGCCAAGAGCAGATATAATGCAATCGCAGCAGTGTGTCTGTACTAGACATCTCTCCTCCACAGGAGGGGAGATGTCCAGCACCAATAGTTGGTTAATTTGATGGCGTAGGCGTTATTGTAAGGGGCCTTCAAGGAATACCTTGATGCGGAGACGAATGCCTCTTGAAACTTGAACAGTTATGTCGTAGGTTTGTGTGCTGCCATCCGCCGCAGTCACCTCAATCCCAATTACGGTATCACCATCTTCGTTCAATTCAATGTCAGTTTCTATACTCGTACTAGGAGTGATAGGTTCTGCAGTACCGTTTACTACCGTAAGTGTTGTAACCATTGCTCCATCAGGAACAGATACCGTTGCCATCAGCATCGTCTGAGTTGTCTCACCTGCCATTACCGTATAAGTAGTAGTTGAAGAATTAAACTCAAACGGGATATCTGCTAACGATAAGCTGGCGAGTGTTGCATCGTCGTTACGCGTGATGGTTAGGGTATAGGGCTGTTCATTACCGGCCGCCGCAGTCACTGTAATCTCAACCATGGTTTCCGTAGTACCTAATTGGATAACGGTTTCTATATTTGAACCGGCGGCAGTGACATCCTCTGCATTACCATTTATCGTAAGTGCTGTAATCTCTGCCCCACCAGGAACAGATACCATTGCCGTCACCGTTGTCTGAGTTATATAGCCGATTACTATATCATCATAAGTAAATGTTGAAGAATCAAAGTCAAACTGGATACCCGCTAACGATAAGCTGCCAAGTGTTGCAACAGTGTTTGCCAGACGCGTTATGGTTATGGTATAGGTAGTCGGCATAGACAGATCTTCTGGAGTAACGGCAATCGTAATTACATTTTCACTTCTCACATCCAAACTAATATTGCGACCATCACTGTCAGAATCACCCACCCTAATCGCTTCGCTCGCTCCTGGATGGTTCACCACTGCCGTCACCGTCGTTGCGGATATTTCAAAGGGAACCGTTAGAGTATAAGTAGTCGTTGAAGGATTAAAGGTAAACGGGATACCGTCTAATGTTAAGCTACTGAGTGTTGCATCGTTGCTCGCCGCCCCACGCGTGATGGTTATGGTGTAGGTATTCGTTGTAGAGCGATCTTCTGGCATAACATCAATCGTAATCACATTATCACCCTCTGCCAATCTAATAGGATCAGGCAGTGGGTTTCCGTCCAACGCAATCGCAATCGTTGCTCCCGGATGAGTTGTCATTGCCATCACCGTCGTTTGATTTATGCGGAAAGGAACCGGTACAGCTTGAGTAGTCGTTGTAGGATCAAAGGTGAACAATTCAGATGGGATACCTTCTAGTGTTAAGTCACTGAGTGTTGCAACATTGCTTGCCTCCGTTGCACGCGTAATCGTTATAGTATAAGTTCGAGATGTTATGCCGTCTTCTGCGGTCACTTTAACCTCAACCTCCGTTTCTACATCCGTTCCTGGGTCGTTTAATACCACATTACTTGCATCACCGCTTTCCACATCGTTGCTATTAACCGTGATAGAGGTGACATAATCACTATTCGCCGTTGGTCTCACGTCCACACTGTCCACACTAAATATCACACTTGCTGTATAATCTAGTTGGTCTCTGTCGAAGGGATTGGGATCAAGGGTTATGTTTGTTGAGACCGAATTTATCATGGCTGTCAGTTCCAGGCTTGCCAGGGTGTCAACGTTACTCAGTGGTAATTCTGCTATTGCATTTTCATCATCAACTTGTCCGTCGTTATTTACTGAAGCTATAAAACTACCAGCGGTTATGGTAGTTCCGTCACTTTTAACAGGTATATTACCAGACGCATCCAACAAGCTAATCGTGTCGGTAGAACGAGCAAGTGTAAAGCCTGCCGTATCCAGAATTTGTGTCGTCAGAGTTGTCGTATATGTGAGTTCCGTTACTGTATCACTGGCATCATCGCTAACATCTACCATAAGATTAGTAATTACCTCAGTGGCAGTACTATTCTTGAATATACGCACCAATTGATAAGAAGAGTCCATGTCCAGGGTTGGCACAGCATCATCATTCGCAGATGTTACCGTGAATGTCATCTGATAACTCCCACTTCCCTCGGCTCCTTGTGGAACGGCACCATCAGCACCGGCTGCTACTGTGATTTGCGGTTTAGTTGTATCTCTTGCGAGTAATGCTTCTGGCGCATCATCTATACGCATATCAACCGCTATAGCACCTGAACCATGATCATCATCACCACCTTTGACTGGCGCATTACCTGAGGCATCGCATAAATGGCAGTCGGCATCAACTCCTGCACGACCTAATGTAAAGCCATTAGTGTCTCGCGTTATATCTATTAAGTCCAATGTGACAGTAAAACTTAATGTCGTATTCTGATTTCCAGCATCAACATCTCCTGGAGTAACAGAAGCTGTAGCGAGGGGTTCCAGCATTCCATTGCTGATTAGGCGGCGCATCACAACATACGATGATGGATCGTCTAGATCAGGAACAGGTTCGCTAGATTCCACCTCAAAGCGCAGTGTATATTCATTGACATCGTCATCTGAGGGAACAGCCTCTTCTCCAAGTGCAAGCACCGTAATCGCAGGTGGAGTACGCTCTATTGTCGCTACTACCGAAATCTCGCCGCCACTACTCACTTCGGATATCAATCGGGGTAGCAAGTCGGCACCAGTTCCGGCTATCAGCGTAGTACCATCGGCTTTAGCAGGCTGGTTGCCACTTCTATCTATCAATGTGTCAGCTCCATTACGAATGAGTGTGAATCCTTCAATATTGGCTCTTTGCGTCCCTGAAAGATCGGAGAGATCAACTGTATAGCTAATCGTTGTTGCCTCAGTATCACCTGAAGGGGTTGCGGTAATATTCCCGGCGGCTATTGCTTCCAATGTATCCGCATCATCATCGCTATCCATCACTTGCACCAGTTGATAGGAATCCGCTGAGTTTAAGGTTGGCACGACTTGGTTTGCCGTTGTTGCAAAGCTCATGCTGTATGTACCATTAGTGCCACCACTGATGTCGCTATCGCTCGTACTGATACCAATCACGGGCGAATCTTTGTTTATTCTAGCAATCGCGTCATCTCCAGTATCTGCAATGGTATTAACATCATTACCGAATAAATCTATTAAACTATCGGCAGGGATGGGAGAAGGAAGTGCTAATGTAAAACCATAGGTATCCTGTGCTTGTGCGAAATCATCAAGATCAACATCACTAAAGCTGATTACCACGCTGTTGTTTGTTATGCTGGACGGGGTTAGTGTTGCGGTTATATCCACTGGAGTTCCTGCGCCACCATTGCTCAACGGTACACGTTGTAATTGATAGGCGACGGTATCGATACCCACAACTTGCTCTCTTGAATCCACTGTGACCGTGAAGCTACCGCTGTAGGTGTGATCGCTATCGCTTGCTTCCGTCAACACGCCGGCAGTCACATTAAGCTCTGGAGCAGTGTCATCTCTTGATGCTATTGCATTGCCTGATCCAGCGACAATCTGTCCATCTGCTAGCGGGGCTATCACTCTTGCCGTGTCGGATGCGTCACTGGGATAAAGAGGATCACCACCGTCTTTCACTGCCGTCCTGTCTCCACCGTCCTTAGGTAGTTGGTCATCATTTAGATTTACGCCGCTCCCTAGCGTAAGTCCACGAGTGCCTTGTACTGCTGCCAAATCGGCAAATGTGACATCAGCTTGAATCTGTCCCGCCCTTGAACGAGCAGTGTAATCAGGGTTAGCATCACTATTGGGGTCAGTTATTGTTGCCATCCCAGAGGGAATCAGTTCTGGGGTGCCATTATTAAGTATGCGGAATATCGTGTAGCTATCAGGGTTGGCAAGATTTGTGACTCCTTTATCTGCGGTCACGTTGAAAGTCACACTATATTGATATACAGATAGATTGCTTAAACCACCTGCGCGCGCCATGCCGCCATCTGCCACCACCGTAATTTCTGCTGGCGTAATGTCGCGAAGTATTTCATCCGAATCTAACGGCGCATTCTCAAGCACTGTGACCGTGTTAGTTGAATGATCTACCGGGTCGTTGTTTGACAAGTCTCGTAGATTGTTGCCGCCACGGCCTAGAGTGAAACCAAACTGAGGCCCGCTAAAGGTCACCTGATTATACGAAATAGTTGCAACATTCCCAACAACGGTTACCGTGTCAGGGGTAGGTTGTATAGTAGACACCGTTGGAGTACTACCTTCGCTCTCTACAACTAACAAAACAAAAGATTCCGTTGACCCTGTTGCAAATCCCCGGACTGCTTCGCTACGAGTTACCTCAAACGAAATTAGATATTGGTTTTCGCCGGTCAATTCTACGCTTCCGTCTACACCAATTGTCGGGGGAGTTGTGTCCCTACGCGACACTGCATCTGGATCAATCGGCGCATCCTCTGCTATGTTGTCTACTGGGGTGGTGTCAGCAACACCATCATCTAATTTTGGAGCGTTCAAGAAATTGCTCAATAAGCCTCCTGCAGCGCGTGCCAGCACAAAACCTTCGGTTTGCTGAGTATCTGTCAAACTATCTTCCGGATTATCTATCCGCACCGTATAAGTTAGAGTCGTCTCGCCCTCATTCACAAAGGATTCATCAACAAGAAATGTCGCTGTGTGCGTAGTAGAAACTGGTGTGTCAATTCCCTCCAGTTTGCGTAGTAGCCGATACTGATCCTGCATACCAATGTTAAGAATCGGCTGCTCGGCGTGTTGTGTGTTCACGACCTTAAACGCAACCTGATAACTATTGCCGTCGTCAAGCGGCATTGCTTCAACAGCGTCGTCTTCTGGAACTAAATCTATTACTGATATCGTAATCTCAGGACCATCTGGATCTCTAACTACGCGGGCTATTGTGTCCCCGGCATTTATCTCGCTACCACCAATGGTGGGAAGATTTCCTGATGTATCTAATAGGGCAGTCTCAAGATTAGAACGCACTAGGTTAAAGCCTGTGGTCTCAGCCACTGAGGACAAGTCTCTGGTCATTATTGCATAACTAATTGTCACACTCATTGAATCAACAACAGTTATGGTCGGCTGTGTACTTACGGTTTCCGTAGTATTGTCCGACTTTTCTTGTATTAGATTATACGAACTCGTATCATTCAATGTTGAAACTTCCTTATCAACACTATCAACACTGAGCCCAAAGGTTATACTGTAAGTAGCAGTTGTTCCATCCTCAAGTCCAATGACTAGGGTTTCTTCGTCTACTGTGATTACCGGCGAGGCCGTGTCTCTGTCTGCTACTGCGTCATCGCCATCGTCTATGCGAGCGGAATTATTTATGAGTGTCGTGCCGTCAGCCATGACAGGGGCATTGCCGACTGCATCTCGCAACGCCTCTTCATTAGCACTGCGATACAGTGTGAAACCAGTCGTTAGTCTTACATCGGCATAGTCATTTATGGTCGTAGTATAAGTAACCGTTGCTGTAGTGTTGTCGTCATTGGCATTAACTGAGAGCGTAGCCCCAGTAACTGTTTCTGTTGTTCCATTACTAATTATTCGGATCAACGAATACGAACTGTCACTCCCTATGCTCGGAACAGGTTCATCAGGCGAATTAACCAAAAACTCTATTTGATATGTTTTGCCGTCATTGCTTGGCGTAAGACTTGCCGATGGCACTGTGATTTTTGGCGAGACCACCTCCCTGTCTGCTACTGCGGCAGGCCTATCGTCTATGCGAGCAGAATTAGCTATGGGTGTCGTGCCGTCAGCCTCCTTGACTGGAGCATTGCCATCTGCATCTCGCAATGCTTCTACCACAGCACTGCGATACAGTGTGAAGCCGGTCGTGAGTATTACATCGGCATAGTCATTTATGGTCACGTTGGTATAAGTCACCGTCGACATGGTGGTAGCACTATTGGCATTAATTGAGAGCGTACCTCCAGTAAATTCTACCGGGTCTGCACCACCATCAATTATTCGGTACAACGAATACGAATCGGCACTCCCTATGGTTGGAACAGCTTCATCAGAGCGCACCACAAACTCTATTTCATATGTTTTACCGTCGTTGCTTGTTGGTGTAAGACTTGCTGATGGCACCCAAATTTCTGGTGAGTCCACGCCTCTGCTTGCTACTGCGGCAGGCCTATCGTCTATGCGACCTGTGTTTGTATTATCAGGATTGGGTATGGGCGTGCCGTCAACCTCCTTGACAGGGGCATTGCCATCTGCATCTCGCAATGCTTCTGCTCCGGCACCGCGACCCAGTGTAAAGCCTGCCGTCCGTTCTACAATGGTATAGTCATTTATGATCACGGTATAAATCACCGTCACCATAGTGGTAGCACCGTCGGGCAGAATCGACAACGGAGTCATGGATGAAAGATCTTCCGCTGTTCCGCTATTAACTAGATGTAGCAACGAATACGAAGCGGCACTCCCTATGCTCGGAACAGCTTCATCGGAGCGAACCAAAAACTCTATTCGATATGTTTTACCGTCATTGCTTGGTGTGAGACTTGCCATTGGCACCCAGATTTCAGGCGGAGTCTTATCTCTTGTTGCCCGCGCAGTTGCAGCATCCGTTATGATGCCATCAGCGGCTATATCGTTTGGCGGATCTTCAGAATCAGTCGGGTCATTGCCTGTCTCATCTTTTAGACTTTCACCACGACGCGCCACCGTAAAGTAATCTACAGCAGCCAGAGCACTGCTCACTGGAACGGTATATTGAAGTATCGCTTCTTGCGCTCCTGAGGTTGGAGTAATTTCTAAGGTGGCATCAGCAACATTTGCTGGGGCAGCACTGCCGGTCACGCTTAGCAACGAATACGAACTTGTGGAATTCAAAGTCGGCACATTTTCGTTGGCAGTCACCTTGAAAAATATTTCATATTCGTATTCGTTATTTCCTTCGGCTGTCGGCGAAAGGTTTCCTGATAAAGGGGTGTTGCCGGTTGCATCCGTCACCGCCTCAACCGAAATCTCCGGTTTGACTATGTCCGGCAAATCCACGGGATTATTTATCAGCTCAACTTGATATTCTTCCATAGCTCTTTGGTCGGTGCCACGAACAGAGTTGCGCTTAAACGCTAGGGTCAAGGTTTTACTCTGTCCAGGGTTATCTTCTTCAATCACAACCGTCACTTCAGTGGTATTCATGGCATAGTTCACTGATTCAATAGTAGGGTCTGTAAGTGCAGTCTCAGGACAAATTCCGGGGGTTTCGGTTAAACAAATATTGTCTGCGTTTACGGTGGTGGGGTCTAGTGGTTTATTTGTTTCTATAACCCAGGTTGACTGAGCATTAAGAGAACTCATTCTCATATCAGTCACACTGATACCAGTCGCACGAGGGGCATTTTCATCATAACTTGGTAAAGCTGGCATAAAACTACCAAGACTATTAGTGTCTGAGCCCAATACTATGAAAGAACTGGCAGGAGGTATCTGATTAAACTCAACAAGAGCCACATTATCGCCCGCAGTGTGCTTAACATCATTAAATAGATCTTGACCAATCGGAGAATTAAAGCTGGATGAAGTCAATGTCGTACTTAAAGGCTGAGGAAATGTGATCCGTAATCCCATGCCATTACTATAAGAAGCATAATCTAAAGGATAGGATGGATTGTCAAAGTAACGAAAATTGTTATGGGCTAACGGGAATATGTTACGCCTTTCAGTTATCAATGTTTCATCAAGAGCATCGCTTGCATAAACATATATCATGTTTGATGTGATATCAGTTCCACTGATTGCGATGCCTGCATTTCGGCTTATGATAGAACATGTGATTTCCACAAAATCTTGAAATGTATCGCTGAGCATCACCAAGCTAGATGCTGTGGTTGTTTGATCAGGAGTAGACGCAGTAATGGTGAAACTGTTAACAGTCGTATCGTTAAAGGTATAATCATATTTGCCTATGAAAGAATCGTCGGGTTCGTATGTACATGCCCCTTCGTCTACAACCCTTTGTGTAAATCCATCACCTATTTGACTAATGTTGTATGTCAATCTGACTGAGGCGAATGCCAGTCTGGTCATGTCTTTAGCGGCTGGATTGCCTCCGCTTACCCTCAGTTGTACGGTATAAGTAGCAGTAGTAATTCCTTCAAGTGTCGGATAGGCAAGTCTATACTCCAATACGCCGTCCGTGCTTGGTGCACAAGTCTGGCATGTGTCGGCTATGCCCTGAGGCATCCCGAAAAACCGACTCTGGACAAATGGGATTTGGGCTAGAGCTGTTTGCGCGTATGCACTACCAACTAGCAATAACAATAATATCGTAAAAAATTTTTTCATTGGATTTCCCTGCTTCGTAATCATCGTACTAAGGTAACTGCGTTGTTCGACCTAGATTTTCACCTAACGACTGCTCGCGTGCATCGTCGTCGTTCACTACACCATCAAAATTAATATCAAATTGCGTGGGAGTCGTTGAGGCACCTATATTAGTAAAGATTTGCAAATAATCGGCGGCATTTATGTTCGCGTCGCGGTTCACATCACCCACATACATCGCTGCTTGCATCTCGTTTATTGCCTTCACGGCAAGAGAACCTCCTCTAGCACGCGGCCTTCCCATTTCGTCGGTTAAACCGGTAAAATCGTAGACATATCTATTTTGAGTCGTTTCCATAGGAGCATTAGAAATAATGTCCAGATGATTTATATGACGGACGACCACATACAGATTCCTATCGTCAACCGGCGTGCTATCCCCAAAACTAAACTCTACTAGAGGACAGGTAGCACTATTATTAGGATTAAAAGTAGTGCAACCACCCGTATATGAATCGGCATTTACCACATGCCCATTGCTCAACAACCAAGCAGGTTGCAATGCAATCACCGTTTCTGTCGTTACAGAATCCACTGTGGTATTTGTGGTTACTGAACGCAGTTCAATCAACACCCAATCGGCAACGTCCTCTGGTATCGTAGTTTTCGTAATAGGGGTACAGGAAGGAGTATCAGTATTTTTTATCCCGGCAATTTCAAGGTAACCTCCATCTCCACAATAAGGATCACTCAAAGGGATTCTTTGGTCACTATTCCCTTTTAAGTCTTGCGCTTGTACGTTACTAATACCAAGTGCTAGTATTGCTACTAGTAATACGAAAAAAATGTTTATTAATATCTCTTTAGTTCTCATAAATCAATTTCCCTCCCACTTTATTGTAGGTACGCATACTTTACCATATTTATAAAAGGTTGATACTGCTTTGTACATGCTATCTCTCCAGTTTGATAATATCTTAGCTAAAAAATGAGTATAAATCAGACATGTGCTTCATTATTATATACGAATGTCATTATAAACCATATTGGGGATTATACACTACATTTCTGAACCAGTCACATATAAATATATCCGCTTGTGCCTCCCGACAGTTAAATTCAGCACACACAGATATTGATTCCCCTTATTTACAGCTACTTTCACTTGTGTTTCATAAGGTTTTTTTGATGAGTTCCATAAACTCCGTCCGGGTCCGCTGATCTTCTCTGAAAGAACCAAGCATCGCGCTAGTCACCGTCTTGCTATTTTGCTTTTGTACGCCGCGCATCACCATGCAGTAGTGGACAGCTTCCACCACTACGCCAACCCCCGTTGCATTTAGGTATTTCATCAAGCTGTCAGCAATTTGGTTGGTCATCCGCTCTTGCACCTGTAGACGACGCGCAAAATATCTACAACTCTTGCCATCTTACTAAGACCAATCACCTGACCATTGGGCAGGTAACCAATATGCGCCTTGCCAGTGATGGGTAATAAGTGGTGTTCGCACAGAGAGTAAAATTCAATGTCTTTAACGATCACCATTTCGTTGCATTCCACTCGAAATAGTGCCTTATCTATCGTTGTTTGGAACATCCTCGTCGTAGCCGGCAACTAAAAATCTAAATGATTCGGCAACACGTTTCGGGGTTTTAACTAAACCTTCACGATTGACATCCTCGCCCAATTCGGACAATAACTCCCTAACCAATCCAATAATGCGATCATGGTCATCGTCCGTCTTATCCATCTCTATAGAGTGAAGATGTTTTTAGATTCATTCGTCATAATTGTTCTCCTAAAAACCAACTTATATAATCAAAATCGAAATACTTTCTGTTGGCGTGCTTACTCGGACTGCGAGAGAAGTTCTTGGTAGAGTTCATCGGAATCTCCGTCGCCTTCGTTATTGTCAATCAGATTCTGCCGGCGTTTCAAATAGAAATCTCTAATCGCAACATAATAATCAGGTGACATACCCTTTATGATATCTTCCAAAGGTATAAAATTGGCACGAGCATCAACGACATCCGTCATCATCAAACCCTCACGCCACTCATCATCCTCTACATAAACCAGCGGGTTCATAAACATATCTACGACACGAGATGGAAAATCACGAGCAGTACTAGGTCCTAAGAAGCGGAATCATTACATAGGGGCCAGATTCCACTCCCCACACAGCCAACGTTTGTCCAAAATCCTCATCGTGCTTTTCAAGCCCGTCTACTGTGGAAGCCACATCAAATAAACCTGCGATGCCAATCGTTGAATTGACTAATACTCGCATCAAATCATTGATTCCCGCTTTGGCATTGCCTTGCAGAAAATTATTCGCAGCAATTGGGATGTCTTCAATGTTTGCAAAAAAACTAGTTATGCGGTCACGTACGAAAGAAGGCAATACTGTAGTATATGCGGTACTAACAGGTTTTAGTACAACTTTGTCTACGCTTTCATTGAACGCAAAAATAGAGCGGTTATAACCTTCCCATGGATCGACAGTGTCCGATGAATCGCTAAAGTTTTTTGGCTGCACAGCGCAACCACTTAGCAAAATAACGATACACAAACATAAAAATTGCTTTGTTTTATTCATTATGGCATCTCTAAAAGGGTTATATATTAAATACTATGTTACTAATGTCAAGCTATAGTACCACATTGAGCTGTTAAAAAATAGAACCGCCGTTTGTTGCAGTGGCACAAACGGCGTAACATTGTGCAGAACCTTAGCATGGATATATAGGTCGGACAAGCTAAGGCTTGTCCTAAATGGTGGGTACGCCATAAAACCACCGATTATCGCCGAGTGTACCCGCCACTTGAGCCAGTAGGTCAAGTGGCGTAACTTTGTGCAAAATCTAAATATTGTGTTCGTTAAAAACAGTTCGTACATCAAAATCAATTGGTGTGACATTGTGCAGAACCTCAACAGTATTGTTAAACGCATGGATTACAAAGCGCATAGGCTACCCCGTCAGATAAAACCACCGATTATCGCCGAGTGTACCCGCCACTTAAGACAGTAGGTCAAGTGGCGTAACTTTTTGCAAAATCTAAATATTGTGTTCGTTAAAAACAGTTCGTACATCAAAATCAATCGGCGTGACATTGTGCAGAACCACAGCATGATTGCTAAAAGCATACATTACAAAATGCACAAGCCTGCCACCCATCCACAGGAGGGGAATTGTTTGTCTCTACGGTTTAATCGGGCCCGAAGTACGCAAGCGTAACGCGTTGAGTTTAATAAAGCCTTCTGCGTCGCGCGGGTCATACGCGCCTTGGTCGTCTTCAAAGCTCGCAACCGTACTATCAAACAAACTATTCGGTGCCTGTCTGCCGGTGACCTCTAGATTCGCTTTATAGAGTCTCATCTGTATCTTGCCGGTTACATTAGATTGACTATAATCAATCAACTGTTGCAACGCTCTACGTTCCTCGCTCCACCAATAGCCGTTATAAATTAACTTGGCATACCGTGGCATCAGTTCATCTTTTAAGTGCGCCAGTTCTCTATCCAAGGTGAGCGATTCCATTGCTCTATGTGCTTTCAACAGTAGCGTGCCGCCAGGTGTTTCATAACAGCCCCTAGATTTCATACCTACATAACGATTTTCAACCAGATCAGTTCTGCCTATGCCATGCTTGCCTGCCAATTCGTTTAGGCGCATCAACATTTCTGCAGGAGCCAGTGTTTCACCGTCTATTGCGTATGGGTCGCCTTTTTCAAAATCCAAGACAATGGTCTCCGGTATATCCGGGGCGGTCTGCGGGCTAACAGTTCTTTGCCACATTGTTTGCCGAGGTTCGCACCATGGATCTTCTAATATACCTCCCTCGTAAGAGGTGTGTAACAAGTTTGCATCCATAGAATAAGGTGGTTCACCGCTCGCGTCTTTGTCTACGGCAATGCTGTGTTGTGTAGCATAATCAAGTAAGGCACTGCGTGAATTAAGTTGCCATTGCCGCCAAGGTGCAATAATCCGAATATCAGGTTTTAGTGCATAGGCAGCCAACTCAAAGCGTACTTGATCGTTGCCTTTGCCGGTTGCCCCGTGCGCAATAGCGTCTGCACCAACCGCATCGGCAGCTTTGACCAAATACTGTGCAATCAGCGGACGAGCAATAGAAGTTCCTAACAAGTATTCACCTTCGTAGACCGTATTTGCTCGGAACATAGGAAACACAAAATCTCGCACGAAAATCTCCCTCAAGTCTTCCACGAAAACATCGGCAGCCCCCAACATCTTTGCTTTTTGCACTGCCGGTTCAAGTTCCTCGCCCTGTCCCACATCTGCAATGAAGGCATAAACTTCAGCACGGTATTCCTCCTGCAACCACTTGAGTATAATGGACGTGTCTAGACCACCGGAATAAGCCAATACTATTTTAGATATATCTGTCATGGATGTTGCTCAAAATTATTCGTAGAAAGCGATTAAGTTAATTTCAATCCGCATATTATAAGCTGGGGAATTATATACATACGCAAGAGTTCTTTTTCTCGCACTTGTTGCTATTTTTTGACACTTCACCGACCATTATTGCAATCTCCATGTCCAGCTGCGGTATTCCCGACCGCCGATCTGCTACTAGCTTGGTTATCGCTAGCTTTTAATACAGATAGTTTTATTGTAGGGAAAGTAGATTAAATTGCAAGTGTGCAGAATAGTATATAATTCCCATAAGCTGTAGTTATATAATGTAACCATGGTTACTCAAAAATTATCCGAATTAACGATTCTGCAACCCGACGATTGGCATTTGCACTTAAGAGACGGGCGCACGATGCAAACGGTTGCGCCGATTAGTGCCAAGATATTCAAGCGGGCGATTATCATGCCTAATCTAGTGCCACCAATCACGACGGTTGAGCAGTGCCGAGCTTATAGAAATAGAATTATAGAAGCAGTACCCTGAACTTCGAACCTTTGATGACGCTCTATATGACCGACGAGCTATCGGCGCAGACAATCAAGGATGCTAAAACTTGCGGTTTTATTCATGGTGTTAAATTGTACCCTAGAGGGGTAACAACACATTCTGATCAAGGCGTTACATCAGTTGAGGCAATATATCATGTCCTAGAAGCGATGCAACAATTTGATATGCCGTTGTTGGTACACGGAGAAAGTACCGATACATCCTTAGATGTGTTTGATCGCGAGAAACATTTTATAGAGCATAGTTTTATGCCTATAAGAAAACAATTCCCTGAATTGAGAATGGTGTTTGAACACATCACGACGAGTGATGCCGTACAGTATGTAGAAGACAACGACGCACACATGGCGGCAACGATTACACCGCATCATTTGCTCTACACGCGCAGTGATCTATTTGACGGTGGTCTGCGACCGCATCGTTATTGCTTGCCACTTCCACAACGCGAGAAACATCGCACAACCTTAATACAGGCTGCATGTAGCGGTCAAAAGTGCTTTTTCTTAGGCACCGATAGCGCACCGCACACACGCTCGGCAAAGGAAAGTAGCTGTGGTTGTGCAGGCATTTTCAACGCACCAGTCGCAATGGGGGTTTACGCATCTATATTTGAAGAAAATCAAAAACTGGATGAACTGGAACAATTCGCATGTATTAACGGACCGCGTTTTTATAAGCTACCGATTAATAAAAATAAAATTAGGCTGGTCAAAAAAACCGAACGCGTTGCGGAAACTATCGGCAACGAAGAAATCGTGCCTATGTTGGCAGGACAAACGCTTGAATGGAACATTGAAAATGGATAACCCAACATTGGTGAAAGTGAACATAGATACCAAGCGCATTGAGCGAATAAATTGGATGCAGGAAAGATTCCGCTCCTTTCTGCCGGTAGTGGTTGACATAGAAACCGGGGGGTGCAACGAAAAAACTGATGCTTTATTGGAACTCTCGGCTATCGTCATTGGAGTTGATCGAAATTTTAATCTGTACAAAGAGAAAACCATACATTACCATGTGCAGCCGTTTGAAGGTGCCAACATAGATAGTGAAGCATTGAAGGTTAACGGCATCAACCCCTATAGTGCCTTGCGCCTAGCACTTGACGAGTGCGAAGTACTGAATACAACTTTTAAGAAAATACGAGAATCACTCAAGCATTATCAATGTACGCGAGCAATTCTCGTCGGTCATAATTCTTCCTTTGACCTAAAATTTATTAATGAGGCGGTAGCACGCTGCAAAATTAACAACAATCCTTTTCATAAATTCAGCAGTCTGGACACAGTCACCTTAGGCGCACTCGCATATCAAAACACCGTACTATCCAGGATTGCGGAGGCTGCCGGTTATAATTGGGACTCTGGTTCGGCACATTCGGCACTCTACGATGCACAAGTTACGGCAAACATCTTTTGTGAGGTGTTCAATTCTTACGACATACTAAGTGCTAAAACAAGACCAGTTTGACTGCGTATCGCCTTTACCGACAATGAACCAACACCCAAAAACATTGTATAGATCACTATCGTTTATCGTATATTGCGTCTTATTAATTTCGCTCGCCATGCTTGGCACCTCGTTGCAATCCGACTTTAAGATAGACGAAAGATCTATATCCGAAAATCAAAACTACAGCCAATTTGAAGCCGCAACGATTAATGCCTATGATAATAAGGCAAATCTGCTCTACCGCCTAAGTAGTCCGATAATACATTATCGTCAAAACACCGGCTTTGAGTTTGAACAACCCAAGTTTAGCTATCAAACTTCTGCAAAAGTGCCGCTGCAGCTTTCAGCAGAAAAAGGATATATGGAAAATGACTCCGTACTTATTGAATTGTTGGGAGATGTCGATCTCTTCCACATTAACCCGGATAGCGACATGCCTGAGTATCTACACACCAACGATACAACGATCGATCTTAGACAAAAGAAAGCATATACCGACAACAAAGCGACTTTCCGCAGACACAAAAGAATAACCGAAGGTGTCGGAATGGTAGCAGACTTAGAGACGCAAACGATTAAACTCAAATCCAATATCAAGGTGTTAAATGTTCCCTAAATTCAAAGCAACAATGCGGGTTGGAACAAATACTATCGTCATAGCAATGCTGTGTTTGGTGTTGGTGTCTGCCGGGGATATTAGCGATGCCGACGAGGCATTGGAGCTGGAAGCCGATAGTGCGAGCTACAACAACGAAACCGGCGTTGCCATCTATCACGGCAACGTTAAAATCTCTCAAGGGAATATCGTATTGAAAGGCGATGTGGTTGAAGTGCATACTGTTGATGACGAGGTTAGCAAACTGATTGCCACTGCCAACCCAAGCCGATTGATACGCCGAGACGAGCAACATGCGATAGAAGCTGAGGCACAACGCATCGAATACAAAATGGCAGAAGGTATAGTCGATTTTTTGGGTAAAGTTAAAATCAAGGATGCCGGCAAATTGCTAACCGGAGATCATGCTATATACGACATCCAAAAAAAAACCGTTAACATGGAAAAAAAGGAAAATCGCGTCAAACTCATCATCCAGCCCAAAGCAAAAACACCCTAGACGACCGCCGCCCTCCCAATATGAGTCTTACAAACGATAAGGATCGACTGGAGTTAATAAATTTAGCTAAGAAATATAAGCAGCTACGCGCAGTCAAATCAGTTTCCTTAGAACTCCGTAGCCAAGAGATAGTCGGGCTACTAGGACCTAACGGATCAGGGAAAACAACTACTTTTCATATCATCGTGGGGTTGCTCAAGGCAGACCGCGGCCATATTAAATTAAACGGATCGGATATCTCCGGATTACCAGTACATAAGCGCGCCCAATTAGGCATAGGCTATCTGCCGCAAGCCGCCTCAGTGTTTAGAAAGTTAAGCGTAGAAGAAAACATCATGGCAGCTATAGAAATTCAGCCGCATTTAAGTCATCGAGAAAAAGTGAATAGAGTCGAAAGGCTGATCAACGAATTGCAGCTACACACAGTGCGCAAGCAGGCGGCAATATCGCTATCAGGAGGGGAACGACGACGCGTCGAGATTGCGCGGTTGCTCGCGATAGAACCCACCCTTATGTTACTGGACGAACCCTTTGCCGGCATAGACCCGATATCCATCAGCGAAGTACAAAAACTAACTTTGCGATTCAAGGAGCAGGGAATCGGCTTGTTGATTACCGATCACAATGTGCGAGAAACATTAAAGATTTGCGACCGCGCCTATATCATCCACTCCGGCGAAGTGCTCACCCAGGGGACACCCGACGATATCCTGAAAAACAAAACAGTTCGCGATATTTATCTAGGTTCGGACTTTGAGGGATAATACAACCGCCGATTATCACCAAGTGAAACCGCCACTTGAGCCAGTAGGTCAAGTGGTATTTCCACTGTCCAGAACCACAACGTAAACTACATGGGTAGGGGCGGATTTATATATCCGCCCGCAATGTATTGTACTAGCATACAATATTGTTTGCCATTTGATTCATGGAAATGATCGTTATGTAGCGCAGGGCGGTTAAGGTTGTGCAGACACAACGCGTTTGGGCGGATATATAACCCCGACTTTGCAATACAAAACAGTAAAAGGTCGCAAACCCTTATATGACAATACGCTCAAGCAAATTACTGCATCACCCATTGGGTGAAACAAAAGGGAACTATATACTTTAATCCTCACTTAACAAAGAAATCACTGGTGACGATTTTGAGAGAGCAACAAAAGAGATATGACTAAAGCCTGTTTCAGTAAGGCGAAGTATGAGAACCACAAGCCGGTGCAGAAAGAGCTCAATACCCAGTGGAAATTAGAGCAGCGGGAATAAGCTAGCTATGGGGATTATTGTATATAATGCGCAAACAAAATCTATTAATCTTTTTTATTAATTTATTACCTAAAGATCTGTACAAAACCCTGTTTTTATGTTACTTTAGTAATCATTTATTAACCTAAAATGTAGCGGACATTATGAACAAACGAAGCTCAAAAAAGACCGACGATGAGCACCAAAACGCATCCGATGGTCTAGGTACCACGACTGATAACTTAACTTCTCGCGGCGGCTTGTTGCTAGTTCTTCAAGTGTTCAAATCACTGCGCCTTAAGAAACTCGCTGATATCTTATTTAGGCGACCGGGAAGCAATCGTGGCTACCTCAACGGCGACATTCTAACGACCCTGGTAGCGATGCAAACCGACGGTGCGAGGAGTTTGAGCGGAGTGTCGCGTTTGCACACGGAGAGCGCATTGCTCAAGCGGGTGGGTATTCGCAAGATACCGGGTGTCAATACCTTATCGCGGTGGTTGCATCGTCATGGTCACGCCGGTGTGCGTTTAATTAACAAACTCAATCAGAAGGTGATTGCTGTCACCTTGAAGTGTCTACAGGTCACCGAGGTGACCTTGGATATTGATGCGACAGTGATAGAGACGGAGAAATCCAGTGCCACATACACCTATCAGAACTGCCCGGGCTATACGGTGATGGTCGGCACCCTAGCTGAGGTCAGGCAAGTGATTGCCGCCCAGTTGCGCGATGGCTGTGTGTCGCCGCGCACCGACAATATCGGCTTCATCAAGCTGTGCCGAAAGCTGTTGCCGAAGGGTATCCTCCTCAAGTGCGTGCGCATTGATGCAGCCGGCTATCAACACAAAGTGATTGATTATCTCATCCGCCATGGCATCAAGTTCGTTATTCGTGCGGCAATGAACCCGTCGATTAGTCGCGCCATTGGCGCACTGTCGGGGTCGGATTGGCAACCGTTGCGATATAAAGACGGCAGTTTATCGCAACATGAGTGGGTGGCGCGTTGCTCGCATTTCATGTATCGTAGCGACAAAGTATTTGACCTGGTCATCCAACGCACCCTCAAGCCGTTGCCGGCTCAAGAAAAAATGGCTATTCAGTTGCTGCGTCGGCAACGGATATTAGATCTGTTTGTTGATGACACGGTTCACTACGGCTATCGTGTCATTGCCACCAATATCAAAGCACTAGACAACTCGGAAATTGTCCACTTCTATAATCAACGCGGCGAGCATTCCGAGAACCGGATTAAAGAGTTGAAATCGGACTTTGCCGCCAGTCGTCCACCGTGTAGTGATTTTGCTGCCAATGCGCTGTATGTTGCGGTGTGTATGTTAGCTTTCAATGTGTTCGTACTGATGCGCCTTGGTTTACCTGTTGGGATGCGTCGTGCTAGAGCGTCAACACTGCGCGTGGATTTGTTTGCTTTGGCCGGGAAGATTGTCTGCCATGGTCGGCAATGGCAACTCAAACTACCCGGCGGCTATTTGAGCTTGTTGAGCCGCGCCTTGGCAACCATGCGCGATCATCTGGGTGGGGTGTTGCCGGATCTGCACTCCCCCCTGCTACAACCAGACTAGCAGTTCAGTTTTTAACACGCATCCACTTAAGCCGCAGTTGCGGTGCTAGCTCCGCCTACTCTAAGACCAGAGGTGAGAGCATTTTTCCAGTCTATTTGGGTGTCAATGATGATTTTTTCATTACATCTGACCCTAATTTAGCCATCCAGTCTCAGTTTTAGCTGATTGACCCGATCATTGGGTCGGAAATTGTCCATTGCGTACGATTTTTATTCTCTATTGACAAGTTTCGGTATAAATCCGCCCCTACGGTTTGCATGATTATTTGGTGGCGCAGGGCGGTTAAGGTTGTGCAGACACAACGCGTTCAGGCGGATATATAAATCCACCCCTACCAATGGTGAGGGAAATTAACCGGTGCAAACATGATGCAACCACCCCGGCAGGCTTGTGCATTTTGTAATGTATGCGTTTAGCAATCATGCTGTGGTTCTGCACAATGTCACGCCGATTGATTTTGATGTACGAACTGTTTTTAACGAACACAATATTAGATTTCGTACAAAGTTACGCCACTTGACCTACTGGCTCAAGTGGCGGGTACACTCGGCGATAATCGACGGTTCAATGGTGCCGATGGCCGGACTCGAACCGGCACGGCTATTGCCACTGCCCCCTCAAGACAGCGTGTCTACCAGTTCCACCACATCGGCATCGTTATTTCATACTAAAACACTTAAAGTTTTCTCAAACATCAGGGTTTATCGTCGGTTGGAATATCCGAAGGCAGCCCAGTTTCGATCTCAATTTCCGTTTCTTGAACAGGTTCTTCCAAAGTAGGGATGTCGGAGGTGTCGCCCTCAAGTTCCGTTTCTATGGTCTCGTCGGGTATGTCGTCTATCAATTCGTCAACGAATACCTCGTCGTCTATGGGTAAATCATCTTCGCCGTCAATAAAAATATCGTCCATAGCCGGATCCTCAGTCTCAGTGACCTCCTCCAGTATCACGCTACCGCTTCCGAAATCACGATTGGCAATATAAGCCAAACTGAGGCTATTCAGTATAAACACGAATGAAAGCGACGCAATCAACTTGGTCAAAAAGGATGTGGAACTTCTGGAGCCGGACATGGTCGCAGAAGCACTGCCGGTGAAAACGGCACCTGCTTCGGAACCTCGTCCGCGATGCAACAAAATCAACACCACGATAATAATTGAAAGTATGGTCTCTAATCCGAGTAAAAAATTGTATAGCATAAATACACCTAGTAAGTCTGTTCCTTTACTTCTTCTAAAACTTTACATATTTGTAAAAAATCTTCGGCTTTAAGCGACGCGCCACCGACTAATCCTCCGTCTATATCGCGCCCCAAGAATAACGCCTTTGCATTATTTGGATTGACGCTACCGCCGTATATAATCCTAATACCGTCCGCCGCCTTACCTAGGCAATCAGTTAATTGCTTGCGCAAAAAACTATGCGTTTGCTGCGCTTGCTCAGGCGTGGCATTCTTTCCCGTACCTATAGCCCAAACTGGTTCGTATGCTAGCACAAACGATCGGTTATCAAGAACTGATGCAACAGCCGATAACTGCCGGCTCAACACCGTTTCGGTTTGCAAACTTTCGCGTTGTTGCAAAGTTTCTCCTACACAAAATATAGGTGTCAAACCACAAGCTACAGCCCTTTGTAGCTTCCTAACAAGCTGCAAATCATCTTCCGCATACAGAGCACGCCGTTCGGAATGTCCGATAATAACATATAGACAGCCCAAATCTCTAAGCATCTCGGCAGAAATTTCTCCGGTATAGGCACCGAGTCCATAGGCACTCAGGTTTTGAGCTCCCACCCCAACTTGCGTTTCTGCGCACAGTTTAAGCAGTTGTGGAATGTAGGGAAACGGCGGGCAAATCACCAACTGTGTGTCTTCAGGCAGCCGACTAGACAAAAAGTGTTTAGCCCATATTTCGTTCTCTTTTAGGCCACCGTGCGACTTCCAATTAGCAATCGCTATGGGTTTAACCGCCGATTGCATTAGAGGGTGCTTGGTAAATGTCGGCGTGCAGCATCAGCAATACGATCAGCCCATAATCGGCTCGTATCTTCGGTATGCGATTCAACCATAATGCGCAACACCGGCTCGGTACCCGACGGTCTAATCAACACCCGCCCTTCATTATCCAAGGCTTTGCATGCCTGATCAATAATGCGTTCAATTTCCGAATCAATTTTTGGCATATCACCGTTGTGGGGTTTGTCAATTGATACATTAATCAGTGCTTGCGGGTATTTTTCCATAGGCGCGACCGCATCCGCCAGAGTGCAATCGTCCAATATCAATGCTTGCATCACCAGTAGCGAGGCAATAATCGCATCACCAGTAGTCATCTTATCCAAACATACGATATGACCCGAGGTCTCGCCACCCAAGGACCACTGTTTCTGCTCCAGCATTTGCAACACATGTCGGTCGCCTACCTCAGCGCGTACAAACGGAATGTGACATTCGGCTAGCGCAAGCTCCAACCCTAGGTTACTCATTGTGGTACCTACCACTCCGCCATTTAGATGATTGTTTTGGTGTGCGTGCTTAGCGAGCAAGAATAACAGTTGATCACCGTCTATAAGGTTACCCAAAGCATCTACCATCACCAAACGATCGCCGTCGCCGTCAAACGCGATACCCAAATCGGCTTCATTTTCAACAACCTGATGTTGCAACATTTGTGGATGCATGGTTCCCACGCCGTCGTTGATGTTAAAACCATTAGGCTTCGCACCTATCACTTCTAAATCGGCACCCAGCTCAGAATAAACTCTGGGCGCAATGTGATAGCTTGCGCCATGAGCACAGTCAACCACCATTTTGACTCCTTCCAAGTTCACTTTAGGTGCCAACGTATGCTTACAAAAATCTACGTAGAGATCTTCCGCCTCCAAAACACGAAAGGCTTTCCCTAAACTTGATATATCTATATCTTCCAACGGCTGCCTCAAACAATGCTCTATTTGATGTTCCTGAGCGTCGGAAAGTTTGGTTGCCCGATTGGAAAATATCTTGATCCCGTTATCGTGATACGGATTATGCGATGCACTGATGACAATGCTTGCGCAGGCTTTTAGTGCTTGGGTCAAATACGCGATACCGGGAGTAGGAAAGGGGCCTAACAATCCGATATCGGCACCGGCAGACGATAAGCCCGATTCCAATGCGGACTCAAACATATAACCGGAAATACGGGTGTCCTTGCCTACCAATACTTTTGCGTTATGTTTGGCACCTAATGTTTTACCAATTGCCCAACCCAATTTAAGTACGGTGTTGGGATCCATTGGTGGCTGACCTACTCGTCCGCGAATGCCATCGGTACCGAAAAACCTAGTTGCCGAAGCCATACACTTCGCTCATCAAAGTAATTTAGAAATCTTAGATGGTTAAGATAAAGCCGTTCTAGTGAGAACTTGCCGGCCCTCCAATTTCACCTTCGCTTTGCCGACCACTTCGCCGCGCCTTTCTAGGCGGCGGTCTATCTATATCGCCGTCATCCGACCATCCTGCCGGCGGACGGGGTGCCTTGCCTTCCATAATATCGTCGATTTGATTGCTGTCTATGGTCTCGTATTTCATGAGTGCTTCTGCCATCAAGTGTAATTTGTCCACATTCTCCTCAAGGATGGTCTTGGTACGCTCGTAGTTTTCGGAGACGATGCGCGAAGTCTCTTCGTCTATCATCTTAGCGGTTTGATCCGAAAACACTTTCGGTTGTTGTGCCATTCTGTTTCCTAAAAACGGATGCCCATCTTCCTCTCCATAGTTTAAGGGACCCATACGGTCGGATAAGCCCCACCGAGTGACCATATTACGCGCGATATCAGTTGCTCGTTCTATATCGTTTGCGGCACCCGTAGTCACCGACTCCGAACCGAAAATCAATTCTTCTGCAACGCGACCACCAAACAGGCTTGATATTTGGCTATTGAGACGCTGGCGCGTGTGGCTATAGCGGTCTTCTTCTGGCAAAAACATCGTCACACCTAAGGCTCTGCCTCTAGGGATAATCGTTACCTTATAGACTGGATCGTGCGACGGCACCACCCGACCTACGATGGCATGACCCGACTCGTGATACGCAGTTAATTTCTTTTCCTCTTCGCTCATCACCATAGACCTGCGTTCTGCCCCCATCATGATTTTATCTTTGGCACGCTCAAAATCGTCCATCTCAACGTATTCTTTGTCATAACGGGCTGCAAACAAAGATGCCTCGTTAACTAGGTTGGCAAGATCGGCACCCGAAAAACCCGGCGTGCCGCGCGCCAAGTAATCCGACTTTACATCGTCGGCTACCGGCACTTTGCGCATGTGTACTTTTAGAATCTGCTCGCGACCGCGTACATCAGGCAACGGCACTACGACTTGTCTATCAAAACGTCCTGGTCTCAGCAAGGCCGGATCTAGTACGTCGGGACGGTTTGTGGCAGCAATAACGATGATGCCTTCGTTACCTTCAAAGCCGTCCATCTCAACCAGCAACTGGTTGAGGGTTTGTTCGCGCTCGTCGTGTCCGCCGCCTAAACCAGTGCCGCGATGACGACCAACCGCATCAATCTCGTCAATGAATATAATGCAAGGTGCCTGTTTCTTAGCTTGTGCAAACATATCTCTAACTCTAGAGGCACCCACACCTACGAACATCTCGACAAAATCCGAACCTGAAATAGAGAAATATGGAACTTTAGCTTCTCCCGCAATAGCCCTTGCTAAAAGCGTTTTTCCAGTACCCGGCGACCCCACCATCATCACACCTCTAGGAATGCGACCACCCAATTTCTGGAACTTGTCGGGGTCTTTTAAGAAATCAACCAATTCCAGGACTTCCTCTTTGGCTTCCTCCACACCAGCGACATCCTTGAATGTCACCTTGATCTGATCTTCTTCCATCAAACGCGCCCGGCTCTTTCCAAAAGACATCGCACCACCGCGCCCAATACTGCCTTGCATTTGACGCATAAAGAAAATCCACACCCCAATCAGCAACAACATTGGGAACCAACTGATCAAAATGTCAACCAACAAAGAGGGTTTCTCTATAGGCTTGGTCATCACCTCTACGTTGTTTTCCAGTAATTGGGTTACCAGCTCTGGGTCTTGGGGCATATATGTGACAAAGCGTCGGTTGTCTACATAATATCCGGTAATCGTGCGGTTGTCGGGATCGATCTCTGCACTGCGCACTTGCTGGTTTTCTACATCTGCAATAAACCTAGAGTAAGAGATATCCGATGTTGGATCTCTCTTGACAATAAAGGTATTAAAGACCGCCATCATTACGGCGGAGATGATAATCCACAAAACCAGGTTTTTCAAAAAATCACTCATATCTCAGCTCTCATATACAATCTTCGGTGGGTTTTAACTTATAAAGTTTATCATATTAAACCGCAAACGATAACATATAATTTATCAAAGCAGTTTGCTTAAGCTAACTATACATTCCTTGCATCTTTGCCGTGAAAAATTTCCGACGAACAGGCTATTTTATCGGATAAAAAAGCTGCTTTCCTTTAACACGAAAGGATGCTATCAGCGCAAAACCTCGCGGCGAAAGCAACCATTGGTAAAAACGGCGCGCATCTTGGAGGTTGATTTCTGGCCATCGTTCAGGATTGACCAATATAATGCTATAAAAGTTATACAACAACGGATCGTTTTCTTTAACGATTACTAGATTGTCGCGGTTGTTGAAGCTAATCCATGTAGAACGATCGGCCAAAGTGTAAGCGGATAACTCGTTTGCGATATTCAATGTCGCACCCATGCCAGCACCAACTTCTCGATACCATCTACCAGGTGCGCTCAAGTCCACACCCGACAAGTCCCACAGAGACAACTCCTTTTTATGCGTGCCGCTGTCGTCGCCTCGTGAGATAAAAGGTGCGGCGTTACCAGCAATCATTTGCATCGCTTGGGCGATACGAGTCGTCGCGCTACGGCTTATTCCTATGGTGTCTAGTTCGGGACCTACGAGTATGTAGTCGTTATACATAAAGGTGTACCGATCTATACCGTAGCCGGAGTCTACGAAAACCAATTCCGACTGTTCGTCGTGTACGATTAACAAATCGGCATCGCCTTGCTCGGCAATTTTGATGGCGCGGCCGGTGCCGACCGCAACCACGTCCACTTTGATGCCGGTCTCGGCAGTAAATTTAGGAAGCAAATATTCGTACAAACCGGAATTATCAGTAGATGTTGTAGAAGCCAGCACGACGCGACGCGCTTCGGCTGGTGCGAAAGCATTCAAGGCTAAAACAATGACTAAAATTCTTGTGATTTGATGAATGTGCATATCTTCTGCTCAGTTGCTTTTGCAAAAAAATCATCCTTGCCTAAATGGCATAACAATTTGCCCTTATCCATAAACACCACCTCGTCGCATAATCGTTTTACTTGCGCCAAATTATGCGTTGCAATCATTATTTTTATGCCGCTGCGCTGCATATTTTTGATGATGCCTTCGACTGCCGTTGCCGAATGTATATCAAGATCGGCAGTCGGCTCGTCCATCAGTATCACCGACGGGCGCAACGCCCAAGCGCGTGCGATAGCAAGACGTCGCTGTTGTCCACCCGATAACACATGCGCCTGACATTCCTTGTATTCGGTCATGCCGACCTGCTCTAGAGCTTCCAGTGCACGTGTGACACGCGCTGCCCTGGTTAAACCTTGTAAATGCAAAGCGTGATCTATATTGTTATAAGCACTGCGCCGCAACAAAACCGGTTTTTGGAACACCATGGTAATTGCACCGCGCCAAGCACTCGGCGGACGCACATCCCATAAAACTTCTCCACCACTCGGCTTGAGCAAGCCGTGGCATAAGTAAAGTAGCAAGGTCTTGCCCGAACCATTCTCACCTAATAAAGCGGTACAGTGTTGCGTAGCACTATGCAGATCAACATCGTCTATTAAACGGCGATTATTGATATCATAACTGAGGCGGCGTAATCGTAGTTCCATCTCTTTTGGTGATTAACGATACATCGGCTCAAAACGCTTAACGATCTGCGCAACCGACGTAATCAACAGCGATAGAACTATAAGGATTATCCCCAACGCCAATGCCAACGATAAATTGCCCTTGCTGGTCTCCAGTGCAATCGTGGTTGTCATTACTCGGGTAGAATGGTTGATGTTGCCACCGACTATAAGTACCGCGCCAACTTCTGCTATACCACGTCCGAAGCCTGCCAACACTGCTGTTATTAGGCTGAAACGCGCCTCCCATAATAAGGTGCGAATAGATGCCACTGTGGTACTTCCCAACGATAGCAATTGATCTCTGTAGAGCCTCCACAAATCATCTATGGTTTGGCGCACCAGTGCAGTGATGATAGGCAATATCAAAAGTGTCTGGGCAATAATCATCGCAGTCGGCGTGTATATCAGTTCCAACACTCCCAACGCACCAGAACGAGACAATAGCAGGTAGACGACCAAGCCGACGACAACCGGCGGCAGCCCCATAAAAGCATTTATCAAATTAACCCAAAAGTGCCGCGTCGGAAAACGGGCGACGGCAAGCAACGCACCCAACGGACAACCGATTAAGGAGGCAATCAACACTGAAGTCAGGCTGACGCGCAACGATAATAAAATAATTTCCAGCAGGTCGGGATCCAAGCTCACCAAACGCAATAAGGACTCATACAACGCACTACTAAATTCCATTTCGTGTGTATAATAGCAGACTATTTATAGAGCATTCCCCTCGTTCTAAAAAAGGAGCTACTTAATGAAATTACTTTTTACTACATTCCTGCTTGCTATATGTGCAGGACAGATTGTTTATGCAGACGGTGCGATGATGCGTCCTGATGCCCATGCACCTATTGGGGTCATGGGAGATCACGGACATAAAACGGGAGAACTGATGTTGTCTTACCGATACAGGCGTATGGAAATGGACGGCAATCGTTCAGGTTCCAGCAATATAAGCACTGCCGAAGTATTAAACTCATTCCCCGTATCGCCGCTGGAAATGACGATGGAAATGCACATGTTCGGTGCTATGTACGGCATTGATAATAACCTAACCCTAATGGCGATGGTACCTTATGTGGATAAATCTATGGATTTGGTAAATCGTATGGGCAGAAGGTTCACAACTCGTGCTAGAGGTTTAGGTGATATCAAAATATTGGGAATATACAAACTCTATCATGAAAAATTTGATGAGAAATCGTCTCACACTCTAAACCTAAATTTAGGCTTGAGTTTGCCGACCGGAGATACTAACAAAAGGGATGATACACCAGTTGGGAACATACGCCTGCCTTATCCGATGCAACTCGGCTCTGGCACATACGACCCAATGTTAGGCATAACTTATACCAACCATCATCCACAGTGGTCATGGGGGTTGCAATTAAAAACCACACAGCGATTAGGCAAAAACGACGAAGGCTATCGTTTGGGAGATGAATACATGGCGAGCACATGGGCGGCATATCAACATTCCGATTATTTGAGTGCTTCGGTGCGAATTAACGGCAAGTCTTGGAATGATATATCGGGACGAGATAGAAGGTTAAATCCGGCAATGGTTCCGACTGCGCGTAGCGATTTACGCGGCGGCGAACGCGCCGAACTTGGTATCGGCATCAACTTTATAAAACCTGACGGGATGTTCAAAGGTCATCGCCTAGCGGCAGAATTTTCACTACCTTTTTACCAGCATTTAGACGGACCTCAGCTTGAAGTTGACTATGCTTACACCCTAGGCTGGCAAGCAACGTTTTAGGGTGGTTCTTTTCATAACTGGGCGTGAGGCTACTGAAAAATAGAACCGCCGATTTAAGGATGGTGGGTACTCGAAAAACCACCCCGTCAGATAGAACCGCCGATTGAACCAGTAGGTCAAGTGGCGTAACTTTGTACACAATCTAATATTGTGTTCGTTAAAAACAGTACGTATATCAAAATCAATCGGCGTGACATCGTGCAGATACGGCGGGGCTGTTGAAAAAGTATTGTACTTGTACCATCTCAACCACGACGCGCCACCAAATTATGGTTTCCATGAATCAAATGGATAAATGTATTGATTGTGCAGACACGACACGTTCGGGCAGAATAAAGCCGCCGATTATCGCCGAGTGTACCCACCACTTGAGCCAGTAGGTCAAGTGGCGTAACTTTGTACACAATCTAAATACTGCGATCGTTAAAAACAATACACATGGGGCTGTTGAAAAAGTGGTATTCCCCTCCTTTGGAGGGGTGGCGGGCGAAGCCCGACGGGGTGGTTGTGGTGGTTCTGCACTAGACAATTACCTCCTACGATGCATGATGGTACTTTTTCAACAGCCTCACATATCAAAATCAATCGGCATTTCAATTATCCGCCCCTACGGTTTACGTGAATTCAATGGAATGTAATGGTTGGAGTTGTGCAAGTACAACACGTTGAGGGTGGTTTACGTAATCAGGTGGCGCATGCGGTTGGTTGGTGTAGAGATGGTGGGTACGCAAAACACCACCCCGTCAGGCTGCGCCTGACACCCCTCCAAAGGAGGGGAATTAAATCGTGCAGATACGGCACAACCACCCCGTCAGATAGAACCGCCGATTATCGCCGAGTGTACCCGCCACTTGAGCCAGTAGGTCAAGTGGCGTAACTTTGTACAAAATCTAATATTGTGTTCGTTAAAAACAATAAACATGGGGCTGTTGAAAAAGTGTCTGCATTAGTACATTCCCCTCCTCTGGAGGGGTGGCGGGCGAAGCCCGACGGGGTGGTTGTGGTGGTTCTGCACTAGACAATTACCCCCTACGATGCATGATGGTACTTTTTCAACAGCCCCACATATCAAAATCAATCGGCATTTCAATTATCCGCCCCTACGGTTTACGTGAATTCAATGGAATGTAATGGTTGGAGTTGTGCAAGTACAACACGTTGAGGGTGGTTTTACGTAATCAGGTGGCGCATGCGGTTGGTTGGTGTAGAGATGGTGGGTACGCAAAACACCACCCCGTCAGGCTGCGCCTGCCACCCCTCCACAGGAGGGGAATTAAATTGTGCAGATACGGCACAACCACCCCGTCAGATAGAACCGCCGATTGAACCAGTAGGTCAATCGGCGTGACATCGTGCAGAACCTTAACATGATTGTTAAAAGCATGCATTACAAAATGCATAGGCCTGACATCCCTCCACAGGAGGGGAATTAAATTGTGCAGATACGGCACAAACACCCCGTCAGATAGAACCGCCGATTGAACCAGTAGGTCAATCGGCGTGACATCGTGCAGAACCTTAACATGATTGTTAAAAGCATGCATTACAAAATGCATAGGCCTGCCACCCCTCCACAGGAGGGGAATTAAATTGTGCAGATACGGCACAAACACCCCGTCAGATAGAACCGCCGATTGAACCAGTAGGTCAATCGGCGTGACATCGTGCAGAACCTTAACATGATTGTTAAAAGCATGCATTACAAAATGCTTATGCCTGCCACCCCTCCACAGGAGGGGAATTAAATTGTGCAGATACGGCACAACCACCCCGTCAGGCTGCGCCTGCCACCCCTCCACAGGAGGGGAATTAAATGGGACTTATAGCGATTAGTTGACAAACCATAATTACTCAAACTATTATTAGACAAGAAATCCTTTTATTTAATACAATAATTCCTATAATAGCAGCACCATTAGGAGAAAGTCATGGCGAAGCGATTGACAAAGACCTTAAGTCTGTTTGACCTGATGAAGCAGTATCCCACTAAGTTAGATGGGATAAGGTATATAGAGCGTATGCGTTAGGGAAATAGGCATTGCTGTAGTCGTTGCAGAGCAATCGAATAGAGGTGTCTAGAAGTGGCAAGGGAAAGATAAAGAAAATATAAAGAAACTTTGTCAACTAATCGCTATAGTTCCCAATTAAATTGTGCAGATACGGCACAACCACCCCGTCAGGCTGCGCCTGCCATCCCTCCACAGGAGGGGAATTAAGGGGTGGTGTTTTGCGTACCCACCATTTAGGACAAGCCTTAGCTTGTCCGACCTATATACCCATGCTAAGGTTCTGCACAATGTCACGCCGTTTGTCTTTGCTATTCGTGTTATTTCTAACAGTCATAAATAGCTAAATCTTGTATAACCTAACGTTCCTTGTGCTACTGCAACAAGGAACGGTTATTTGCAACAAACGGCGGTTCTATTTGATATGTAACAAGCCCTGACTTACATCAGGACTTATCACAATAGAGATGTTATTCTCCTTTCTTGACTGCGGCCTTTTTCTTAGGAGCAGCTTTCTTCTTGACTGCCGCCTTCTTCTTGGCTACTGCCTTTTTCTTGGGAGCCGCCTTCTTCTTGGCTACTGCCTTTTTCTTGGGAGCCGCCTTCTTCTTGGCTACTGCCTTTTTCTTAGGAGCCGCCTTCTTCTTGACCGCCGCCTTTTTCTTAGGAGCCGCCTTCTTCTTGGCTACTGCCTTTTTCTTAGGAGCCGCCTTCTTCTTGACTGCGGCCTTTTTCTTGGGAGCCGCCTTCTTTTTGACTGCGGCCTTTTTCTTGGGAGCCGCCTTCTTTTTGACTGCGGCCTTTTTCTTGGGAGCCGCCTTCTTTTTGACTGCCGCCTTTTTCTTAGGAGCCGCCTTCTTCAGAGCGGCACTTGCCGCCTTGCGTTTGGCTAGCACCGAACGCTTTGTAGTAGCATCCGACTTTTTCTTTACCAGCCTTTTTATAGTTCTACGTTTGGTAGCCATTTCTACCCCCTTATAAAGTCATGTAGAATGTTAATCGGCTAAACCGTCTTGTCAAATATCTTTCAATATATGGCACGACTGCCGTCGCCGCTCTTAGTAAGCGAGACACCCCCGACAATGCCGTTTTCACCCGAAATCCTAGTCCCTTAGGTATAGGAGTGGTGTTGCATCTAATACCTTTAGGCTTCTCATTAGGTTGAGCATGCACACCGGCATCATTACAACACGCTTTAAGCATTAAATACGGTAAAGGATTATGTGGATGATTCACGTACATCACAGGGATATCTCAGAAATCTTATGCGCTGCATTGTCGGCATCTGATTGCGCAAAACTATTTTTGATTCGCTCAACCAGCTTTTCAGCCTCCATTGCTTTGCCAGAAACAGTGGTATTCAGCTTTATTAGCTCATAGCTTAGATTTAAGGCTATAATTGCCAACAGGTTGTCTCGATTCCAAGTCGCTTCTGAAGATTTCATGCCTTTGGTTTTATGCTTGAGATCTTCTACTTGATGATTAAGAAACGAAACCGCTTTTTTTAGTTCTTCCTGTTGTTGCTGTGGGCATAAGACGGAGTAAAGTTTGCCCATAATGCTTACTTCAACTTTTTGCTTATCGTCATTCATTAGAGTCGCTTCCGTCCATATTTTTAAGACGATCTAAAAGGGATTCTATTTTGCTTTTCACCTGCCGACTTTTCTCAGTTAATGCCGAGTTCTCGGAAACTAAGGCTTGGTTTTGTTGATGGAGCAATTTGTTTTCTTCTTTTAATTTGTCGTGACTATCAAGCAACCTTGAAACTTGCGTTTCAAGTTCCGATATAGAATCCAAATTGGCTTGGTTAGAAATTAGTTCATCCATATTAGGTAAAGATGATATAACTTTTTTTTTCTACGTCAAGTTTTTTTATTGATTTTTATACGTGATGGTTTCTAATGTTGCAATGTGAAAGTACGGTTTTATACAAGCACAAATCAAAAAAGTTTTATAAAATTTTGGGTGGCAACTATCTACTATAGTAATGCAAAAACATGAAAAGATAATGTAATAATGGCTGTTTATCAAGGACTTAAACCTCTATTAGATAAGCGTGGTAAAACTTTTATATGAAAAACAAAAATGGTGTAGAACTACGTTCAAACACTATAATAGACGTTTGGAATTGAAATAAATTTACACGGTAAAGAAATTTGGCTAAAAAAAATATTTTTCTAAAGGAACTGGAAAATCGTCGCAAGCGCGTTCTACGATCTGCGGGCACCAATGCCATCGTGTGCATGTTTGCCGCAGAACAAAAAAGCTATTCAAACGATGTTCATCATCCGTATCGCCAAGATAGTAACTTCTATTATCTAAACGGCAGTATCGAAGATCAAATGATTATGGTGTTGGCACCCGGTCATTACTTGGGTGATTATGTTTTGTTCTGTACCCCAAACGATGAACACACTACTATATGGGAAGGTGCGCGCATTGGTCTGAGTCGTGCAAAACGCATATTCGGTGCCGATAAGATTTTTCCCATAGACGCATTCAACGAGGTCTTTCCTCTATTGATCGACAACAGACAATATCTATATTGTGATACCTTTGACATCGATAGATTCTCACAACTCGCCGCACTATGCCGACAAACTCGTCTTCAGCGGAGAAACCTCATACCTAGCCATTATGCTGATATACGTGTGTTGCTGGACAAATTACGCGTCAAAAAATCTAAGCTGGAAATTGAAACGATGCGACAAGCTACTGCCATCACCACTATC